>NZ_QMDI01000001.1 GCF_003336755.1 Elioraea thermophila (ex Habib et al. 2022)
GTGGGCGCGGCGCGTGGCGGAGCGGCCGGTGCGGGGGCCGCCGAGGATTGCGCGACCCAGCTCGCGGTGGCGCGCGGCGGGCGGGCGGGAGCCCTGCCGGCTGCGGAAGCCGCGCCGGCGGAGGCCGCGCCGGCGGAACGACCGGCCGAGGCGCCGGCGACGCCGCCGTCCGCCCCGGCGCAGCGCGAGCCTCAGGACCGCCTGCCCGCGCCCCTGCAGCAGATTTTGCCGAGGCTCGGCCGATGAGGCGGTTCTGGACGACGACCGGGGTGATGGAGGGAGACGACGGCTGGCTTGTCCTGCTCGATGGGCGGCCGATGCGCACCCCCGGCGGCGCGCCCTTCCGGGTCCCCGCCCGCGCCGTGGCCGAGGCCGTGGCCGAGGAGTGGGCGGCGGCCGGCGAAGCCGGGGCGGAGATCCGCCTCGCCGAGCTCGTGCTCACCCGCATGGTGGCGACGGCGCTCGATCGCATCGCACCCGACCCGGGCCCGACCATCGATGCGCTGGCGAAATACGGCGAGACCGACCTGCTGTGCTACCGCACGGCGCACCCGCCCGAACTTGCTGCCCGGCAGGCCCGAGCCTGGCAGCCTCTCCTGGATTGGGCAGCGCTCGCGCTCGACGCCCCGCTCGTGGTGACGTCGGGGCTTGCTCATGTCGTGCAGAGCCCCGCGGCTCTGGCCGCACTCCGTGCGGCGCTCGCCCGGGAGAACGCCTTTTCGCTCGCCGCCCTCGGCGTCGTCGTGCCGGCGCTCGGCTCGCTCGTGCTCGGGCTTGCGCTCGCGCATGGCCGGCTCGGCCCCGACGAGGCGCATGCGATTGCCTTCCTCGAGGAGGCCTACCAGGCGGAGCAATGGGGCAAGGATGCGGAAGCGGAGGCGCGATTGGCCGGCATCGCAGCCGAGGTGACGACTGCCCACCGTCTGATGGGTCTCGCGCGCATCGAAGCCCCGGCATGAAGACGGTGCGCATCCTCGTCTCCGGCCGCGTGCAGGGGGTGGGGTTCCGCGCCTTCGCTGTGCGGGAGGCGACCCGGCTCGGGCTCGATGGGTGGGTGCGCAATTTGCCGGACGGACGGGTGGAGGCGGTCGCCCAAGGCGGGGAAGACGCGGTCGCGCAGTTCGTCTGCGCCCTCCGTCGCGGCCCCGTCGCCGCGCGGGTGAACGAGGTCGTGGTGGAGGAGACTGAGGCGACGGTGCCGCCTGGTTTCGTACAGCGCGGCTGAGGCTTCCGCAGGGGCGGTGGCGGCAGGGGGCTGGCCTCAAGTCAGCGCGGCGGCTACCACTCCGCGCCCGGAGATCCAGCGATGATCACGCTCCTCAACCGTCTGATCCTGGCCAGCCGCTGGGTGCTCGTCGTCTTCTACGTCGGGCTCGCGGTCGCGCTCTGCTTCTATGCCGTGCGCTTCCTGTGGAAGCTGAAGAAGTACTTCGAGGGCCTGTTCACCATGAGCGACGGCGAGACGCTGCTCGGCCTTCTCTATCTGCTCGACTCCGCCCTGGTCGCCGGCCTCGTGGTGATGATGCTGATCGCTTCCTACGACAGCCTGGTGGCGCGCCTGTCGGGCAAGGACGATGCGGCGAGCCTCGAGTGGGTGGGCGCGGTCGATCCCTCAAACCTGAAGATCAAGCTCGCGGTGGCGATCGTCGCCATCTCCTCCATTCACCTGCTGCAGATCTTTCTCAACGTCGACAGCTACACCGACCGCCAGATCACCTGGATGATGGCGATCCATGGCGTGTTCCTGGTCGGCATCATCGCCATGGCGGTGATGGACCGGCTCGAGGGCTACGGGAAGAAGGAGAAGGCGAAGGCAGCCGGCACGAACGCCAAACTGCCAGCTGCCGCGACAGAGGCCTGACGTCTCGCCCCGCAGTCCCGGGGAGCCGTTCCGCACCGCCCCGTCACGATCGCCCCGCGCCACCCTCGACGCTGCCCGCCCGCCCTCGGTCGCCTCAGTGGCCAAGGATCTGGCTGAGGAAGGTGCGCAGCCGTTCGCTTCTCGGGTTGCCGAAGAACTCCTTCGGTGGCCCCACCTCCACCACCTCGCCGCGGTCCATGAAAACCACGCGGTCGGCCACCGTGCGGGCGAAGCCCATCTCGTGCGTGACCACCACCATGGTCATGCCCGATTCGGCGAGCTCGACCATCACGTCGAGCACCTCCTTGATCATCTCCGGATCCAGTGCGGAGGTCGGCTCGTCGAACAGCATGATCTTGGGCCGCATGCAGAGCGCGCGCGCGATCGCCACCCGTTGCTGCTGCCCGCCCGACAGCTGGCCCGGATACTTCTTCGCCTGTTCTGGAATGCGCACGCGGGTGAGGAACTCCATCGCGAGCTCCTCGGCTTCCTTCTTCGGCATCTTGCGCACCCAGATCGGCGCAAGCGTGCAGTTCTCGAGGATGGTGAGGTGCGGAAAGAGGTTGAAGGACTGGAACACCATTCCGACCTCGCGGCGGATGGCGTCGATGTTCCGCAGGTCGTCGGTCAGTTCGATGCCGTCGACGATGATCTGCCCTTCCTGATGCGTCTCGAGCCTGTTGATGCAGCGGATCATCGTCGACTTGCCCGACCCGGAGGGTCCGCAGACGACGACCCGCTCGCGCTCGCGCACGGTGAGCGAGACGTCGCGCAGCACATGGAGCGCGCCGAACCACTTGTTCACCTTTCGCAGCTCGATCATCGGCTTGGCGTCGGGCTGCACCGCGCTTCGCACCTGCACCTTGCCGAGCTCGCCCACCTCAGCCATCGCCGCTCCTCCGCTCGCCTCGTCCCCTCTCACCGCCTGCGCCCCTTGTCGAGCTCGCGCTCGAGGTCCTGGCTGTACTTCGACATCGCAAAGCAGAACACGAAGTAGATCGCGGCGACGAACAGGTAGGCCTCCACCCCGAAGCCCTGCCAGGCCGGTTCGATGATCGAGGTCTTCGCCGTGTTGAGCAGATCGTAGATGCCGATGATCAGCACGAGCGAGGTGTCCTTGAACATGCCGATGAAGGTGTTCACCAGCGGCGGGATGGAGATCTTGAGCGCCTGCGGCAGGATGATGAGCCCCGTTTTCTGCCAGTAGGTGAGCCCGAGCGCGTCTGCGGCCTCATACTGGCCCTTCGGGATCGCCTGCAGCCCGCCGCGCACCACCTCGGCGAGGTAGGCGGCGGCGAACAGGATGATCGCGATCTGCGCGCGGAGCAGCTTGTCGATGTTCATCCCCTCGGGGAGGAACAGCGGGAACATCACCGAGGCCATGAACAAGAGC
The DNA here is from genome assembly GCF_003336755.1 of Elioraea thermophila (ex Habib et al. 2022). Lineage (GTDB taxonomy): Bacteria > Pseudomonadota > Alphaproteobacteria > Acetobacterales > Acetobacteraceae > Elioraea > Elioraea thermophila. Next base: position 3,255 of record NZ_QMDI01000001.1, read on the forward strand.
GAAATGAGCGGCACGCCCCGGATGAGCTCGATGTAGACGACGCAGAGCGCCTTCACCGCCGGCATCGAGGTCTGCCGCCGCCCGAGAGCGACGAGGATGGAGAGCGGGAAAGCGAACGCGATGCCGAAGGTGGCGAGGATGAGGGTGATGACGAGCCCGCCCCAGCGCTCCTGCTCGACATACGGCAGGCCGAACACGCCCCCCCACATCAGCACGCCGATCGCCGTCAGTGCGGCGAGCCAGATGAGCGCGAGTTCCTTGCGCCAGAAGCGGCGCATGGCGGAGATGACGTAGAGGGCGACGAAGATGACGACGACGAGGGCCGGCCGCCACTGCTCGTCGAACGGATAGAGGCCGAACAGGATGAAGCGGTACTTCTCACCGATCAGCGCCCAGCATGCGCCTTCGCCGCGTGCCGCGCGGCAGGCGGAGGTATCGACCTGCTGCCCCGTCCCCGGCACGTCCCAGATCGCGTTCACCACCGCCCAATTGAGGAAGGAGAGGGTCCAGGAAACGAGGAAGTAGGCGAGGAGAAGCGTGACCGCTGTGGAGAGCCAGGAGGAGAACAGGTTGGCCCTGAGCCACGCGATCGGGCCGAGGGCGAAACTCGGCGGCCGCCGTTCGATCGCCGGCGCGGCGCCGAGCGTGGCTGCTTCGGCGGAGGGCGGCGTCATCGATCCGATCCCGTGACGAGCATCTGCGGTCTCACCGTTCCTTCAACGCGATCCGCGCATTGTACCAGTTCATGAACAGGCTGATGGAGAGCGAGATCGTCAGGTACACCATCATGATGATGGCGATGCCCTCGATCGCCTGGCCGGTCTGGTTGATCGTCGTGTTCGCGATCGAGACGATGTCCTGATAGCCGATGGCGACCGCGAGCGACGAATTCTTCGTGATGTTGAGGTATTGGCTGGTCATCGGCGGGATGATGACGCGCAGCGCCTGCGGCAGGATGACGAGGCGCAGCTGCTGGCCGCGGCTGAGCCCGAGGGCGGCAGCCGCCTCCCACTGCCCTTGGTGCACGGCGAGGATGCCCGCGCGCACGATCTCGGCGATGAAGGCCGCGGTGTAAAGGACGAGGCCGAACAGCAGGGCCGCGAACTCGGGCGTGATGGTGCCGCCGCCGCGGAAGTTGAAACCCCTGAGCACGGGGCGATCCACGGTGAACGGCGCGCCCATGGCCCACCACACGCCGAGGGGAAGCCCGACCAGCAGCACGATGGCCCACGGCCAAAGGCGCGGCCGAACCCCCGTGGCCATCTGCCGTGCGGTGAAGAGGCGCGAGAGGCCCCAGGTCACAATCGCGCCGACGACGAGCGCGATCAGCGCCGCGGTGTGCGCCTCCTGCCATTCGATCCAAGGGAACTTGATGCCCCGGTTCGAGAGGTAGACCGACCCGAACGGGTTGAGCGCCTGGCGTGGCCCCGGCAACCCCTGCAGCAACGCGTACCAGAACAGGAGCTGCAACAGCAGCGGCAGGTCGCGCAGCACCTCGACGTAGACGGCCGCGCACTTCGCCACCAACCAGTTCCGGGACAGCCGCGCGATGCCGATCACTGTGCCGAGGATGGTGGCGAGCACCGCGCCGATGATCGCCACGCGCAGCGTGTTCAGCACGCCGACGGTGAGGGCACGGAAGTAGGTGTCGGCGGGGGAGTAGGGGATCAGGCTCTCGCCGATCGGAAGCCCCGCCTCGCGTTCGAGGAAGCCGAAACCGGTCGCGATCTTGCGCACCTCGAGGTTGCGCATGGTGTTGTCGACCAGCCACCAGATTCCGAGCCCGACGAGGCCCAGGATGACCACCTGCCAGAAGACCGCGCGCACTGTCGGGTCACGCCAGGAAAGGGCGATGCCCCGCCGTGGCGGGGCGCGGAGGAAGCGGGGATCGGTGGTGGTCGGAGTCTGCATCGGCGTCGGTCGCGGATGGGGAGGGGCGGGAGGCGATCGCGCCGCTCCCGCCCGTCCCCTGCCTCCTCAGCGGATCGGCGGCGCGTACATGAGCCCGCCCTGAGTCCAGAGCGCGTTGATGCCCCGCGGCACGCCCATCGGCGTGATGTTGCGCTCCCACATCTCCCCGAAGTTCCCCACCTGCTTGATGATGTTGTAGGCCCAGCGGTTGTCGAGCCCCATCATCTGCCCGATGCCGCCCGTCACCCCGAGCAGGCGCTGGATGTCGGGCACCTGGCTCGTCAGCATCTGATCGACGTTCGCGCTGGTCACGCCGAGCTCCTCGGCCGCGATCTGCGCGAACAGCGACCAGCGCACGATGTCGAAGAAGCGCTGGTCGCCCTTGCGCACCACGGGGCCGAGCGGCTCCTTCGAGATGATCTCGGGCAACATCACGTACTGTTCCGCGTTCGGCCCCTGGGTGAAGCGGAAGGAGGCGAGGGCCGAGGCGTCGGAGGTGTAGACGTCGCAGCGGCCCGAGATGAAGGCGGCGCGGATCTCCTCGAGGCTCTCGATCACCACCGGGCGGAAGCTCATCCGGTTGGTGCGGAAGAAGTCGGCGAGGTTGAGCTCGGTCGTGGTGCCCGGCTGCACGCAGACGGTGGCCCCGTCGAGCTGCTTGGCCGAGGTGACGCCGAGCGCGCGTTTCACCATGAAGGCCTGGCCGTCGTAGAAGTTGATCCCCGCGAACTGGAAGCCCAAGAAGGCCTCGCGGCCGAGCGTCCAGGTCGTGTTGCGGTAGAGGAGATCGACCTCGCCCGACTGCAGGGCCGGGAAACGGTTCTGGCTCGTCGTCGGAACGAAGCGCACGCGGTTCGCGTCGCCGAAGATGGCGGCGGCGACGGTACGGCAGCCGTCGGCGTCGAGCCCGCGCCACACCCCCTGGCTGTCCGGGTTGGAGAAGCCGGCAACCCCCGTGGTGACGCCGCAGACCACCTGGCCGCGGGCGCGGATCGCGTCCAGCGTCGGCGATTGTTGCGCGACCGCTTCGGCGGCCGGCAGGGCGATGGCCAGTGCCAGGGCACCGGCGCGCATGGCAGTGTGCATGGAACCCTCGTCCCCAGTTCGTTCGTGCCTCACTGCCGTGTGCCGGGCGCCCGACCGCGCTCTCCGGCGCGGCATGCCGGTAACGTGGGGCAGATTTGCGTTTCGATCAATGGTCGGGGCGGCCGTTCCGCCAACGGCGAGGCTGCGTTAGGGTCGCGCCATGGCTGTTCTGGTCAACCTCGCCCCCGAACTCCGACCGCAGGCCGATGCCTTTGGCGACTTCGCCGTCCTCGCCAAGGCCGCGCGCGATGCTGCCCGCCTTGTCGCCCGCCTGCCGGCCGAGACCCGTGCGGCCGGGCTGCGCGAGGCCGCGCGCGCGCTCCGGCAGGCCGAGTCGGCCATCCTCGAGGCGAACGCGGCCGACCTCGCGGCGGCGCGTCTTGCCGGCCAGAGCGGCGCCTTCCTCGACCGGTTGGCGCTGACGCCCGCGCGGGTGGAGGCCTTGGCAGCGGGGGTTGAGACGGTGGCGAGGTTGCCTGACCCGGTCGGGCGCGTGCTCGCGGAATGGACGCGCCCCAACGGGTTGCGCATCCGCCGCGTCACACAACCGCTGGGGGTGATCGGCATGATCTTCGAAAGCCGCCCCAACGTGGCGGCGGATGCCGCGGCGATTGCGCTCAAATCCGGCAATGCGATCGTACTCCGCGGCGGGTCGGAAAGCCTCCGCTCGGTCGGCGCCATCCACGCTGCCTTCGTCGCGGGTCTCGCCGCGGCCGGCGTGCCGGAGGCCGCCGTGCAGGTGGCGCCAACGGCGGACAGGGGATTCGTCGCCGCCATGCTCGGCGCGTCGGGGCTGATCGACGTCATCATTCCGCGCGGCGGGAAATCTCTCGTGACCCGCGTGCAGGCCGAGGCGCGCGTGCCGGTGCTCGCCCACGCCGAGGGGCTGTGCCACACCTTCGTTCACGCCTCGGCCGATCTCGCCAAGGCGCGCGCGATCGTGGCGAACGCGAAGATGCGCCGCACCGGGATCTGCGGCGCAACCGAAACGCTCCTCGTCGATGCCGCTTGCGCGGCCACGCACCTCGACCCCATCCTGGACGATCTCGCCGCTCTCGGCTGCGCGTTCCGCGCCTGCCCGCGAACGCGCGCCCTGCGCCCCGACCTTCCGGCGGCGACGGAAGAGGACTTCGCCACCGAGTGGCTCGATGCGATCCTCAATGTCGCGATCGTCGATGGCGTGGAGGGCGCCATCGCGCATATCTGCCGCTTCGGTTCCGAGCATACGGACGCGATCGTGGCGGAAGATACGCTGGCGATCGAAACGTTCCTGAACGGGATCGACAGTGCGATCGCCATTGCCAACGCCTCGACCCAGTTCGCCGACGGCGGGGAGTTCGGCTTCGGCGCCGAGATCGGCATTGCGACGGGCCGCATCCATGCCCGCGGGCCGATCGGGCCCGACCAGCTCGTCACCTTCCGCTACCACGTGATCGGCACGGGCCAAGTCCGCGCATGACGGCAGTCCGCCGCGGCCGTTCCCGCCGGCCTGCGCCGCTCGCCAAACCCGGCGCACCGGGACGGTGGGGTGACGGGCGGAAGGTGCGCATCGGGCTGCTCGGCGGTTCGTTCAACCCGGCCCACGAGGGGCATCGCACGATTGCCGAGACGGCACGGAAACGATTGCGTCTCGATGCCGTCTGGCTGCTCGTCTCGCCGGGCAATCCGCTCAAGCCGGCACGCGGCATGGCGCGGTTGGACCGACGCCTCGCCTCCGCGCGCGATGTCGTGGCCGGCAACGCGCGGCTGATCGCGACGGACCTCGAGGCCCGTCTCGGCACCCGCTACACGATCGACACGATTCGGCGGCTGCGGGCGCGATTTCCCCGCGTTCGCTTCGTATGGCTGATGGGAGCGGACAACCTGATCCAGATCCCGCGCTGGCAGTTCTGGCGCGCGATCTTCCGTCACGTTCCTGTCGCGGTGTTTCCGCGCCCTGGCTTCACGCGTGCCGCCGTCGCGTCGCGCGCGGCGCGTCTGTTCCGATCCCGTTTCGTTCCCCCTGCGCGCGCGGGCGCCCTCCGGTTCGCGACACCGCCCGCCTGGACCCTGCTGCCCATGCGCGAGCACCCGGCTTCGGCCACCGCCATCCGCGCCGGCAAGGCAGCCGTGCCCCGACCCCGTCGCCGGCGCGCAGCCGCACTGCCTGAGGCTGCGCTCGATGCACTGGTGAAACGCATCGTCGCCCGTCTCGAGGACGACAAGGCCGAGGATGTCGTCGTGCTCGACATCCTTGGCAAGGCGGCCTTCGCCGACCGGATGGTGATCGCCTCCGGGCTCTCGGGACGGCAGCTGAAAGCGATGGCGGAACACCTGCTTGATCTGCTCGAGGGCGAGGGACTGCGCGTGCGGGCAGAGGGCCTGGGGAGTTCCGATTGGGTGCTGCTCGATGTCGGCGACGTCGTGGTCCACCTGTTTCGACCCGAGACGCGCGCCCACTACGCCCTCGAGAAGATGTGGGGGATGAGCCTGCCCGGCGAGGAGGCGTCGCACGGGGAGGTACGGCGGGCGTGATCCCGCCTCTCGTCGTGCTCGCGGTCGGGCGGGGCAGGGGGAGCGCGGAGCAGGCGCTGTTCGACCGCTATGCCGCCCGGCTGAGGCCCGCTCCGCGCCTCGTCGAGATCGCGGAGGCCCGCGGCGGCCCCGCCCAGATCCGCCGCCGGGAAGGGGAGGCGATCCTGCGCGCCCTTCCCGCGGGGGCCGACCTCATCGCGCTGGACCTCGGCGGCGAGGACCTCGCCTCGGCGGCCTTCGCCGCCCGCCTCGCCCGCCTGGCCGAGGCCGGCCGGACCGCGGCCTTCGCCATCGGCGGCGCCGAGGGGCTCGATCGCGCCGTGCTCGACCGCGCGGCCTGGGTGTTCGCCTTCGGCCGCGCCACCTGGCCGCATCTCCTGGTGCGCGCCATGCTCGCCGAGCAACTGTATCGCGCGGCGAGCCTCCTCGCCGGCCACCCCTACCATCGCGCCGGCAGGCCCTGATCGCGCCCCACCTTCCTTTCGCCGCAGGCCTGGGCCATCTCCCGCCCCGATCCGTCATCCAAGCTTCGGGGTCGTCACGATGCAGGAAGTCCTCACCGCGGAGGACGAGGCCGGTTCGTCTCTCCGCGCCCGTGCCGCGCGGTTCATCCTTCGCCCCTCGGTGCAGAATGCGATCATGGCGCTCATCGTGCTCAACGCCGTGATCCTCGGCCTCGAGACCGCCCCCTCCGTCATGAGCCGCTGGGGTGCGTGGCTCACCGGCCTCGACGTCGCGCTCCTCTGCGTGTTCACGGCGGAAATCGCGCTGCGCATCTACGCCTTTCGCGGCCGATTTTTCCGCGACCCGTGGGGCGTGTTCGACTTCCTCGTCGTCGCCATCGCCTGGATGCCGGCCACCGGCCCGCTCTCCGTGCTGCGCGCGTTGCGCGTGCTGCGCGTGCTCAGGCTGATCTCGATGATGCCCCGGCTGCGCATCGTGGTGGAGGCGATGCTGCACGCCATCCCGGGCATCGGCGCGATCGCGATGCTGCTCCTGATCCTCTACTACGTCGCCGCCGTGATCGCGACCAAGCTCTACGGCGACACCCACCCCGAGCTCTTCGGCACCATCGGGGAGAGCATGTTCACCCTATTCCAGGTGATGACGCTCGAATCCTGGTCCACCGGCGTGGCCCGGCCGGTGATGGAGGAGCACCCGCAGGCCTGGGCCTTCTTCGTGCCCTTCGTGCTGGTGGCGACCTTCGTCGTGCTCAACCTCTTCATCGGCATCATCGTCGAGAGCATCCAGACGCTGCGCAAGGCGCGCGAGCAGGCCGATGAGGCGCAGCTCGAGGCGCAGACGGAGATGCGCGCCGAGCTGCACGGCGACGCACTCACCATCCTGAAGGAGGTGCGGGCCTTGCGCGAGGAGGTGGCGTCCTTGCGCGCCGCACTCGCCGAAGCCAGGCGCTGAGCCCGGCGCGGCACGCGAATGCGCGCGCTTGCCGTCACCGTTCGGGCGGGTTAGGCCGCGCGGCATGACCCGCCGCCCCGTCATGCTGGTCGTACTCGACGGCTGGGGCTGGCGCGAGGAGGAGGAGGCGAACGCCGTCCGCCTCGCGCACACGCCCACCTTCGACCGGCTTTGGCAGACCTGCCCGCACGCCTTCCTGCGCACCTCGGGAGCGGATGTCGGTCTGCCCGAAGGCCAGATGGGCAACTCCGAGGTCGGCCACCTCAACCTCGGGGCGGGGCGGGTGGTGCTGCAGGACCTGCCGCGCATCGACGCCGCGGTGGCCGATGGGTCGATCGCGGAGCGCCCTGCGTTGCGCGAGCTCATCGCGCGCGTGCGCGCCACGGGCGGAGTGGTGCACCTGATGGGCCTCGTCTCTCCAGGCGGGGTGCACAGCCATCAGGACCACGCGGTGGCGCTGGCGCGCGCGCTGGCGGGGGAGGGGGTCGCGGTCGCGGTGCATGCCTGGACGGACGGGCGCGACACCCCGCCGCGGTCGGCCGACTCGTTCCTTGCCCGGTTCGAAAGCGCTCTCCCCGCAGCCGCGCGCGTCGCCACCCTCTCGGGGCGCTACTACGCGATGGATCGCGACCATCGTTGGGACCGCGTCGAGCGCGCCTGGGCCACGATGGTGCTCGGCCAGGGCGAGCGGGCGGAGAGCGCGGCGGCGGCGATCCGGGCGGCCTATGAGCGGGAATTGTCAGACGAGTTCATCCTGCCGACGGTGATCGCCGACTTCGCCGGGATGCGCGATGGCGACGCTATCCTATGCTTCAACTTTCGGGCAGACCGCGTGCGGCAGATCCTCACGACCCTGCTCGACCCCGCGTTCGACGCCTTCCCGCGCCCGCGCCTGCCGCGCTTCGCCGCCGCGGTGGGGATGACGCCCTATTCGGAGGCGCTCGATCGGTTCATGGCGGCGCTGTTTCCGCCCGAACCGCTCGTCAACGTGCTGGGCGAGGTGGTGGCCGCCGCGGGCCGCACCCAGCTTCGCCTCGCCGAGACCGAGAAGTATCCCCATGTCACCTACTTCCTGAACGGCGGGCGGGAGGCGGTGTTCCCGGGCGAGGAGAGGGTGCTGATCCCCTCACCGAAGGTGGCGACCTACGACCTCAAGCCGGAGATGAGCGCCGCCGAGGTGACGGCGGCCGCGGTGGCGGCGATCCGGTCCGGCCGCTTCGACCTGATCGTGCTCAACTACGCCAACCCGGACATGGTGGGGCACACGGGAGATCTCGCGGCGGCGATCGCGGCTTGCGAGGCGGTGGATCGGGGCCTGGGCGAGATCGCCGCCGCGATCGCGGACGTGGGCGGGGTGCTGTTGGTGACGGCCGATCACGGCAATGCCGAACTGATGCGCGACCCCGTAACGGGCGGGCCGCACACCGCGCACACGACGAACCCGGTGCCGGTGATCCTCTTCAACGGGCCCGAAGGTGCCCGGCTGCGCGATGGGCGGCTGGCCGACGTCGCGCCCACGCTGTTGGCGCTGCTGGGCCTCGCGAAGCCGGCGGAGATGACGGGGACGAGTCTGCTGGGATAGGGGGCGGTGGAAGGGAGCGAATCCCTTCCCCCGCAGGCCCCTATCCCCGTAGCCCCGTCAGCGCGCCGCCTGCGCCGCGAAGCCGAACAGCGTGAGCACGGCGGTCGCGACTTGCCGCGCCGCCTGACGTGTCTCCGCATGACCGTTGGCTTGGGCATCGGCCTCGAACACCGCCATCAGCCCGGTGATGAGGAGACAGGTGTCGTAGAGCGCCGTCCTCTCCTCGGGGGTGCGGCGGGTGATGTCGGAGCCGGTGGTGAGGAAGCCGTGCACGGTGTCGAGAACGCGCAGCGACTCGGCGTCGGTCAGGTCCTTTCCACGTTCGATGGCGAGGGCGGCGCCGATCGCGAGGCCGACCGCGTAGGTCAGGGTGTTGCGCCGGAACTCGGGGTGGTTTTCGAGTTCCGCGAACACGGCCTCGGCCAGGGCGCGGAGCTGCGAGCGATGCGCGGGGGGAGCGATGGGCCGGCGAACTGGTCGGCGACGCTGACGCGGCGGCGGGGGCGGAAGTCGGTGGCGGCGAAGGCGCGGGCCTAGGGGGCGGCGGAGGGCGCGGCTTGGCGCGGAGCCGGCCGTTGGCCGCGCAGGTCCAGCGCAAGGTCCTGCAGCCGGGTGTTCTGTTGCGCCTGCGACAGGATGAAGCTCGCGTTCGCCAGCGCCATGGTGTCGTAGGACATACCGGGCGAGAGGAAATTCTGGAATTCCGCGCGGGCGGGGCCCGCTCCGGCGAGGAGCGAGGCGAGGGCGGCGACGAGGACGACGGTGCGGCGATGCATCGGACGAGACTCTGCTCGCGGAGGGCCCAACTCTAACCGACCCGCAGTCATCAGGCGAAAGCGGATCGCGTGACGCCCGGACGTTGCCGCGCCGCAGGCGGTGGCGCGGCCGGGCGAGCACGGCCGGTTGCCGTGGTCATGACCGTCCCCTAGTCTCAAGAAAAACGCGAAAGACCTGGGAGGCAGCGATGGCTTCGGGCGGATGCCCCTTCGTCGTGCGCGCGGGGACAATGGAGCCCTACCAGCCGGCGAACCACGCCGGAACACGCAACAGGCGGTTGATCGGTCCCGACACGGTCGGGGCCCGGATGCTCGAGGTCGTGCTCGGTGAGCTCGAGCCCGGGGGCGAGGCCCGTCGGCACGCCCATCCGGGGATCGAACAGGTGTGCTTCATGTTGGAAGGGCGGGCGCGGGTCGAGTGCGACGGCCGCGAGGAGGAGATCGGTCCCGGTGACGCCTGCTTCTTTCCGGCCGACAAGCCACACCGCTTCACGGTGATCGGCGACCGACCGGTCAAGGTCCTGGTGATCTACGCGCCCCCGTACGGCGAGGATCGCGCGCGGGTCCGGCTGGCCGAGGAGGCAGTGTCGTGACAAGCGAGGCCGTTTCGCGCCGCGTCGTCGCCGGAGCCCTGGCCACCCTGCCGTTCGCCGGGCGTGTCTTCGCCCAGGGCTGGTCGCCCTCGCGCCCCGTGCAGGTCGTGGTACCGTTCGCCGCCGGGTCCGGCACCGACCAGGTGGCTCGCCTGCTGCAGAAGGTGATGGAGCCGATCTGGCCGCAGCGCCTGGTGATCGAGAACCGCCCGGGGGCGAACGGCGCTCCGGCCGCGGCGGCGGTCGCCCGCGCGCCGGCGGATGGGCATACGCTCATGGTCACCACCAACACGCCGCACGCGGCCAACAAGGCGTTGATGAAACGCCTCGACTACGATCCGGTGAGCGATTTCACGCCGATCATCCGGCTCGGCAACTACGTGTTCTGGCTTGTCGTCGGCTCGCACTTCCCGGCGCGCAGTTTCGCCGAGTTCGCGGCCGAGGTTCGCCGGCGCCCGGGCCAGGTCACCTACGCCTCCGGCAACTCCACGGGCATCGTCGGCGGAGCGACCATCGCGCGCATGCTCGGCGTCGAGATGGTGCACGTACCGTACCGCTCGACACCGCCCGCGATCGTCGACGTGGTCGGGGGCCGGGTCGATGCCATGGTGGTCGACGTCGCGGCCTCCCGTTCGCAGGTCGAAGCTGGCCGCCTCGTTCCGCTCGGTGTAACCAGCCGCGAGCGCAGCCGCCTCCTTCCCGATCTGCCGAGCCTTCACGAGCAGGGTCTCGAGGGCTTCGATTTCGTCGCGTGGGCGGGAGTGGTGGCACCGGCCGGCGTTCCCCGACCGATCCGCGACGCGATCCATGCCGCGTTCGCCCGTGCCTGGGACACTGAGGCGGTGCGCGCGCAATGCGCGGTCCTCGGGTTCGAGAGCTTTACCTCGACGCCGGACGAGTTTGGTTCCTTCATCGCGGCCGAGATCGTGAAGTGGACGACGCTGGCACGCGCGGCCGGAATCGAGCCGGAATGACTCCAGCCTTCCACGGGCGGGTGACCGACAGCTGGGCGTATCCAAGACACGTTCGGACGCCTGGATGCCGCGCGGGACGCCACGGCGGATAGGGCGGAAGGGCGCGCCCCGCGGCAGGCGGGCGCCGGCGCACGGTCCCTTATCCCCGAGGCGCAACCGTCCTCACCCGCCGTCTTCCGCCCTCTCGCGGCTGCGCACGATCCGCAAGGCCTCGATCAGCACCGCCCGGGTGATGCCGTGCCGCCCGTAGGCCACTTCGGCCTCCTCTAAGGTGAGCTTGTCGGCCGGGCGAAGCACGAGCTCCCGCGCCTCCGCCCGTAGCTCCACCTCGAAGAAGCGCGGCCGCCCCAGCGTCTCCACCAGAGCCTTGGAGAGGGTGAGCTGGCGTTGCGGGGAGAGTTTCAGCACCGTCGGCATGACGAGAGCCTAAAGGACTTTGTTCCTAAAGTCGAGCGCTGCCACGACGCGTCGGGCGCGTACCCCCGAAGCGGCGGTCCTGCCGCAATCGTGTTGCGCCCGGGGCCTCGCGCGCCTTGATCGGCGCCGGCGCCGAACGATACCTTGCTGGGTCGCAGGATGTTCGCGCGGGGGGATCCCGCGCCACGAGGAACCGGACCGGCATGCAGGTCACCTTCCGCAGCGCTCTTCTCGCCGCCGCCCTGGCCTTCGGCGCAGGGGCCGCCCTGAACGGGCCGCCGGGGGTCTGGCTCGGCGACCGGCTCGGCCTCGGCGCCCAGGCGCAGGAAGGCTCGCGGGCCGAGACCTATCGCCTGCTGTCGCTGTTCGGGGACGTGTTCGAGCGGATCCGCGCCGAATACGTCGAGCCGGTGAACGACCGCGAGGTGATCGAGGCCGCGATCAACGGCATGCTGCAGAGCCTGGATCCGCACTCGGGCTACATGAACCCGCGCACCTTCCGCGACATGCAGGTGCAGACGCGGGGCGAGTTCGGCGGTCTCGGCATCGAGGTCACGCAGGAGAATGGCTTCGTCAAGGTGATCTCGCCGATCGACGACACGCCGGCGGCGCGCGCCGGGGTGAAGCCGGGCGACCTGATCACCCACATTGACGGGCGCACCGTGCAGGGCCTGACCCTGAACGAGGCGGTGGAGCGGATGCGCGGGCCGCCACGGACGGAAATTCGCCTCACCATCCGCCGCGAAGGGGTTCCCCAACCCATCCAGATGACGATCGTGCGCGACGTGATCCGCATCCAGTCCGTGCGGTCGCGGCTGATCGACGACGACGTGGGCTACATCCGCATCACGTCGTTCAACGAGCAGACGGACCAGGGGCTCAGGCGCGCCGTGCAGCAACTCCGCAGTCAGGCCGGTACGCGGCTGCGCGGGCTGGTGCTCGATTTGCGCAACAATCCGGGCGGGCTGCTCGACCAGGCGGTTGCGGTCTCCGACGACTTCCTGGAGCAGGGGGAGATCGTCTCCACCCGGGCGCGGCGGCCCGAGGACGCCCAGCGCTACAACGCCCGGCCCGGCGACATCGCCGCGGGCCTGCCGATCGTGGTGTTGATCAACGGCGGCTCGGCTTCGGCCTCCGAGATCGTCGCCGGTGCCCTGCAGGACCATCGCCGGGCGGTGGTGATCGGCACCCGCAGCTTCGGCAAGGGCAGCGTGCAGACGGTGATGCCGCTGCCGGGCAACGGTGCCATCCGGCTGACGACGGCGCGCTACTACACCCCCTCCGGCCGCTCGATCCAGGCGACGGGAATCGAGCCGGACGTGCTGGTCGAACTGTTCGAAGGCGAAGCGCGGGCGGAGGCGCGGGACCGCGAGGCCAACCTCAACCGGGCGCTGCGCAACGACCAGGCTCAGGCCGCCCGGCAAAGTCCGGTGCCGCCGCCCGCGCTGCCGCCCGGTTTCGTCGAGGCGTCCTCCAACCCGCCGCCGCGGCCCACCGAGGGGCAGCCGCCGATCCAGCTCGGCGACATCGCCCGCGACTACCAGCTGCAACGGGCGGTGGAGCTGGTGCGCGGGCTCGCGGTGATGCGCCGGGCGTCGAACTGAATTGGCCAAAGGACCAAAGGCCTAAAGCAAGCCGACGGGCCGCACGGTGGCCGAGGGTCGAGTAGGGAAGGGCGGGTGGCGCGCCCTGGCTGCGTTCTGGGCGGTGGTGCTCATGGTCGCGGGGGGGCTCGCCCTTTGGGCGGAGTTCGGCACCGCGCCGCCCGAGACCGTCGAGGCGGCGCCCGCCGTTTCGGTACAAGGCCCGTCTGCCCCGCTGCCGTCGCAAGACCCCCCGGCGGAAGCCCGTCGCGGTCCGCCGATCGAGCCCGAGCGTCGCCCCGGTGCCGACGGAGCCCCGGGGAACGAGCCGGCCCCAGCGGCGCAACCGGCGTGGCGGAGCTTCGCCCGCCCGTTCGATGAGTCCGACCGCAGGCCTCGCCTCGCCATCCTCGTGGTCGGGCTCGGCATGAGCGAGACGGCGACGCGCTTCGCCATCGACCAGCTCCCTGGGGCGATCAGCCTCGCCTTTTCGCCCTACGGGCTGAACCTGGACACCCAGATGGCGGCGGCGCGCGCGGCGGGGCATGAGGTGCTGCTTGGCATCCCGATGGAGCCGGCGAACTTCCCCCTGAATGATCCCGGGCCGCGCGCCCTGATGACCGGCAATCCGCCACCCGAGAACCTGGCGCGGCTGCAATGGGTGCTTGGGCGCGGCACGGGCTATGTCGGGGTCACCAATGCGGCGTCCGCCGTCTTACGCGGCGAGCGCTTCATGACCGCGACTGAAGCGATGCGTCCTGTCTACGAGGTCCTGCAGCAACGGGGTCTTCTCTTCATCGAGGCTCGGCCCGGCGAGCGTGCTCCGACGGCGGTTCCCTCGCGCACGGCTGATCTCGTTGTGGATGAGCGAATGTCACGACCCGAAATCGAGGCCCGGTTGGCTGATCTCGAACGCTTGGCAAGGGAGCGGGGGGTTGCCTTGGGCATCGCCGGTCCCTCCCAACTCACGCTCGAGCGACTCGCCGCGTGGAGCCAGGGCGTCGAGTTCCGTGGTGTCCTCCTTGCGCCGGTGAGTGCCGTCGTTACGCGTCCGACGGCGCAGGCACGACCTTAGTGGCGGGAGGCCATGGATCCGGCGACGCTTCCCTACCGGCGCAATGTCGGCGCCGTGCTCTTCGGCCCGCGGGGACGAGTGCTTGTTTGCCGCAGGGCCGACGTTCCGAATGCGGAAGGGGCGCCGGGTGGCTGGCAGCTTCCGCAGGGAGGGATCGACGAAGGTGAGGATCCAAGGATTGCCGTTTTTCGCGAGCTCGCCGAGGAAATCGGGACCGACCGTGCCGAGATCCTCGCCGAACACCCCGATTGGTTGACCTACGACCTTCCCCCTGAGCTGGTCGGAAAAGCACTCGGAGGGCGCTATCGCGGACAGCGGCAGAAATGGTTTGCCCTGCGCTTCCTCGGCAGCGAGGCCGATATCCGACTCGATGCTGACCCCCAGCCCGAGTTCGACGCTTGGCGCTGGGTTGACCTCTACGACCTTCCCACCCTCGCCGTCTCATTCAAGCGACCGATCTACGAGGAGCTTGTGCGCGCCTTCGCTCACCTCGTCCGATCGGTCCAAGAGCGCAGTTGAGTCTCGACCTTCACATTTCAATCTGAAAGGTGGTTGGTGCAGGCGCGGCGGGTGTAGCCTTGGTTCACTCGTCGGCGCCTCGCGCCGATGTCGTCTGCAGATTCGGTATTGAGACCTCTGCGAAACCCTTTCGGCGCGGCCTCGTATTCGATTTGTGTTCGTTCCTCGCGTTGCGAGGGGTTTGCCGGTGGGGCAGCGTCGGTTGGGTCAAGGAAGCTTGATGGAGGGTCGTCTGCCGCCGGGTGTAGGCATGAACCGCGGGCGGGAGCGGATCGCAGCGCCGATCGATCGCCTAGGTCGACCGGGTGCACTGCGCGCCTTGGCGCGGAGGCTGGCCTGTTTGCGCTTGCCTCCGCGCAAGGTCGGCTTCCCGCCGATCGCCCTTTTCCGGGCGCTTTTGCTGGCGCACGGATACCTGCTCGCTCCCCCGGGCGGAGTACTCGGGCTGATGCCCTAACGTCCCTGATCCCGAGCTGGAGGAGGCCTCCTCCGATGGTCTGTTCCTTCGGCGCTTCTGCAGCTTCGGTTTGGCCGACGACACGCCCGACCGGAACGCAAGTCGACCAGGGGGCAGACAATCCTCTGCCGCTTCCGCGGCCGGCCGGTGGCGCATGGGCTGAACAGGCGTCTGTTCGCGTAGGCCAGTCGGCAGCTGGCCGCCCAGGGTCTGATGCTGAAGAGCGACACGCTGATCGACGCCACCCTGCTCGGGGTCTCGATCAGCCGTCCGCTGGCCAGCGGGAGCGAGGTCTGTCCCCTGCGCGACCCGCCCTCCCCCCTGGTCTCTCCGCAAGACCCTGGCACGGGCTTCACGCGAAGGGGGCGAAGAGCGTCTTCGGCATCGTGTCCCATCGCGCTCGCGCGATGGGAGCCCGTCAGGGTTGACGTCGCCGTCGGCCAGGGCTCCGAGCTCGTGTGCCGGGTCGCGCTGACGAGCGCCGAGATGCACGGTTGCGGACGCGCTGATCCAGGGCGATCAGCGGGCGGTGTTTGTCGATCGGGCCCACAAGACGCGGGGGCGTCAGCAAGAGCGGTCGTCCAGGGGACACGGCCTTCGTCGCTGATTGGCCCTGGCGGAGGCCTGGATCGTCGATGAGATCCCGATCGCAGCCTAACCGCGCACACGCTTTGCCTTTGGCAGCGCTGCACCGACATGGTGCTGACGCCGATCCGCACCGGTGTCGAGCGCTGTTCGTTACGCTCAAGCGCAGCAATGGCCGGCGTTAGGCGCGTTATCAAGGCATTGTCCGCAAGTAGACCCACCTGCCCCTGCTCTGTGCGGCCTACGGTCGGGTTCCGGCAAACGGTTTTAGCTCGCCGGTAGCACTGCCGCCCGCCCGCTCGCTGTTCCATGGTGCCGTCGTGGGCGGGCGGCGGGGCGGGGGGCAACGGGTGGACTCTCTCAGGGTCGGGTTTGCGAGAGCCAACCCGGCCCGGAGAGCCCCGTCGACCGGCGAGAAGATGACGCTGCGGAGCCTCGTCGAGAAGGCACCCGATGCGCAACTGCCTAGGGACATGATCGGCTTCGCCGCGGAGCGGCTGATGGGGATGGAGGTCGGCGGCCTACCGGCGCAGCCATGGCGAGAAGAGCGCCGACCGTCTGGCACCGCGCAACGGCTACCGCGCGGGGCCTGGGAGACCCGGGCTGCACGGTGGAGCGGCGCATCCCGAAGCTGCACAAGGGCCGCTGAACCGCGTCGCCTGGCGGAGCAGGCGCTGACGGCGGTGACTCAGGAGACCGACATCCACGGGGTATCGCCACGCTCGGCCGACGATCCGGTCAAGGCGCTCAGCATGACGGGCGTGGCGAAAAGCCAGGTCAGCCGACTGGGCGAAGAGATCGACGAGCAGGTCGACGCCTTCCTCAACCGCCAAATCGAGGGCGAGTCGCCCTGCCTGTGGATCGACGCGACCTGCGTGAAGGTGCGCCAGGACGGCAGGATCGTCTCGGCTCGGTCGCTGGCATCATCGCGGTCGGCGTCAACACCGATGACACCGATGGCGCCGCGAGGTGCTGGGCATGGACATCATCGGCCCCTCGGAGGCCGATCCGTTCTGGACCGAGTTCCTCCGCAAGCTCACCCGCCGCGGCCTGCGGGGCGTGAAGCTCCTGATCTCGGAGGCGTACGAGGGGCTGAAGGCCGTCATCACCTGCGTCCTCTGCGCCACGGGGCAACGCTATCGCATGCACATTGTGCGCAACGCGCTGGCCCACGCCGGCCGTAGCGGGTGCAAATCGTGTCGGCGTTCATGGCCACCGCCTTCGCTCAGAGCGACGCCGAAGCCGCCCCGAAGCGATGGCGCCTTGTCACCGACCAGCTCCGCCCCAAGCTCTCCAAGGTCGCCGTCCCGATGGATGGCGCCGAGGCCGACGCGCTCGCCTACGTGGGCTTCCCCGACCAGCACCACGCCAAGCTGCACTCGACGACCCCACTCGAGCGCCTCAACGGCGAGGTGAAGCACCGGACCGAGGTCGTCGGCATCTTCCCAAACGAGGCCGCCATCAGCCAGCTGGTCGGCGCGATCCTGCTCCAGCAGAAGTACCAAGGGGCGGCTCAACCTGTCTCTCCATGACGCTGGAAAGCGTCGCCAGCGTCAGCGGTGAGGCTATCGTGAGCCTCGCCCCTGTCGAGGGATGACCTCGGCCCTGCCAGGGATCACCCTGGCCACTGCCAGCTACACGACGCCAAGGGACACGCCGCCGCCGCCCCGCAAGCCTGCCCGCCGCCTGACGAGCGAATTCTGTCTACAGTCCCTCCGAACCGGCCTACAGTCCTTCCGAACCGGGGCCGAAATCCGCAAAACAGCGCCCAAAACCCCCCACCCCGCCCCGATCACCCCCTCAACCGTCCAGCCGTCCCACCGCAACGCGCCAAACCAGCCTCAAACCGACGTCTCGCAAAGTTCTCGTATTGGATGATGCTGGGACGGCCACGTTCGTTTTATCTACCTGCCAACGGCAGGCTGTGTCCCCTGGGCGACCTGACGGTCCCCAGAATGAGCTGCATCGTGCCTTGCCGAGGAACCGACGTCCCCGGTGGGTTGGCTGTTCGGCATGTTCCCGTAGGTGGGCACAGAAATTCGCCCGCAGCTCTTTAAGGCTGCGCTTGAGCTTCTCAGGAAGGCTATACAGGAGAACTTATCGAGCGAGGTCTTGTCGGAGCGCCCGCAGATGCCGTTGGTGTGCGGGACCTTCGGTCTGATTCAGGTTGTGGTCGATATGCCGCCTGGTCACCTTGAGTCCTCTCAACCGTGAGGGAGGCTCGTCATCGTGACGATCATTGCTGCCGAAGAACTCGGTGCCGCGATCGCTTAACATGTGGTCAATGCGCAAGTCGTGCTCCTCGAAGGACAGGGTAACCCGGTCGTTCAGCAGGTCGGCCGCGGTGACCGCGGTCTTGCGATCGTAGAGCTTGGCGAGGACGACGTTAGAAAAAATATACTGCTCTTCCAGCGCCGCCTACAGTGCTTTGCTCGCGGATGGGATCATTGGGGGGCGGGAACTCCCCGACGCGGCGCCGGTTCATTCTGTGTCTGCAACCACGGTTTGGGAGGCTGCCATAAAGGAGCTTTCGGTCGTTCTGCGGGAGCAGGTGTGGCTGCCGTTGTCGCAGGGGCCTCCCCCTCAAGCTGCGGCGGCCCATCGCTCGGGGTCAGGGTGACGCGTACCGTTCTCGGGTGCCACGCTTTCTCGTTCTCGGAAGCAGGGCTCGGTGGCGCCCCGGCCTGATCTTGCACCGGCGGAGATCCAGATCGAGCTGGCCAAAGAACGCGGTCTTTCGATTGCAATCAGCACGGTCTGGCCGTAACTACATCCCGCCTAACAAAAGTCCGCCCCGGCCTTTGAACAGGATCGTCCCGACGTCTTTAGCCAACGCTGGGCCTGGTTGAAGAACCTAATCCAGTTGGAGTCCAGATTCATTGGTCTTCCCAGATGGGTGGGCGCAAACGCCACCGGTCCAAGCGCAGCGCCTGACGGGGCCTCGACCGCCAGGGCCCGGCCCCATGGCCGGACCCCGCGCGGCGAGCGCCGGCGTTGCCCGGTCCCGCGCGGGCACAGGACGATCACCACCTCTGTCGCTGGCGTGCGCAACCACGGCATGGTCGCGGCCATGGTGCTCGATGGCCTGATCGACGGCAGAGCATTCCAGGCCTCCGTCGAGCAGGTGCTGACCCCGAACTCAGGCCAAGCGATCTCGTCACCCCCAACAATCCGGCGGTTACAACAGCAGCAAGGTCAGCCCGGGAGTGGAAGAAGTAGCGGCCGCTCTTCTTTCCCGGCCGACAACCCCGACTTCAACCGGATCGAGTGCGCCTTCGTCGAACTTAAGAGACTGCTGTGCAAGCCGGCCGAACGCCCCGTCGGAGGGCTCCACAAGGCCGTCAAACATCCCTCTCAAATCTTCACGCCGAAAAAGCGCGCTGACCCACTCGTGGCTGGAGGACAAGATGCAGACTGAAAAGAAAATGAACTAACCTAAGATATGGACAGATACTGCCCGAAAACAGCCGCACGCGCGCCCAAACCCCCGTATACCTGGAGAATTCTTTGCACAGCAAACACAAAACAAAACAAAAAAAATTGCTTTTGATTTCGTATGCACAGAGTAAAAATCAAGCCACATTTCTGTAATACTGGATAAGCCGTCAAGCTCAGAAGTTTCCACCTATGCTTGTTTAAGCGCAATCAGTTTTTTTCTAATATGACGCCCCCGCTCTATCTTATCAACAATATATTCTGCCTCACCCCATCGTACCGCTCGCGCCATTGCCGTCATATCTTCAACAAAACGCTGCGTCATCTCTAATAGTGCTTCCCTATTATTCAAAAAAATATCTCGCCACATGACAGGATCAGATGCTGCAATTCGTGTGAAGTCTCGAAATCCGGAGGCGGCAAAGCGCAACACATCTTTCATTGATTGATGTTCAAGATCATCAGCTGTACCACAAATAGTAAAGGCAATCAGGTGAGGTAAGTGACTTACAATTGCCATAACACGATCATGATGAGCTGGTTCCATAATTTCAACAATTGAGCCTGCGCGGCGCCAAAGTTCTGTAACTTTTTCGACTGCAGTCTCATCCGTTCCGGGTGGAGGGGTAAGGATTGTATATCGACCCTTGAACAGGTCGGCGAACCCCGCCTCAGGTCCCGAGTGTTCGGTTCCCGCAATAGGGTGGCCGGGAACAAAGTGCACCCCTTCAGGGACGAAAGGGCCTACGTCGCGTATCACGCTTTGCTTTGTCGAACCAACATCGGTCAATATTGCGCCGATTGAGAGGGCCGGCCCAATAGCCGAGGCAATTTCGCCATAAGAACCGACAGGCGTGCACAACACTACACAATCGGCCTCAGCAACTGTTTCTTTGAGCGAGTCGAAGACTTTGTCCGCCAGGCCGAGCTCGAGAACCTTTTGACGTGTGGTTGCCGTTCGAGCTGTAGCAACGACTTCGGCTGCGATATCCCCTCGGACATGGCAGACGCGCGCAAGCGAAGATCCGATCAGCCCCACGCCAATGAGCGCGAGACGGCGAAACAACACTTTATGCATGGGAGAGTGCGCGATCGAACCCCTGCATGAACTTCGCAGCAGCCTCCGCGACAGCCTCCATTTCAGCAGGGGTACCAACCGTGATGCGGAGCATGCCGGGCAGGCCGTAGCCCGTCAGTTTCCGCACGATGATGCCACACGCCCGGAACGCTTGATCCGCTGCATCGGCGCTGCGCCCAATCGAGCCGAAATCTGCAACCACGAAATTTCCTTCAGTCCCCCGCACGGGGATCCCGACACTTTCCAGAGCTTCGGAGAGCCAGGCCCGCATCTGGAAATTATGTGTTCGACTTGCTTGGAAGTGATCACTGTCAGCAAGCGCTGCGATGGCCGCTGCCTGCGCAGGGCGAGAGGCATTGAAAGGACTGCGGACGCGGTTCAATACATCGACGACATGCTTCGGCGCATAAGCCCAGCCTAGCCGGAGCCCCCCCAGCGCATAGATCTTCGAGAAAGTTCTTGTCATGACCGTGTTGGCGGTCGTGTCAATCAGCTTGATGACTTCTGGAACCGCAGGGTCCGCTAGGTATTCCGCATAAGCTAGATCGAGCACGAGCAGGACGGACTCGGGGAGCGCTTGGCGCAGGCGAACGATCTCACCCCAAGGGACGAAGGTCCCTGTTGGATTGTTTGGGTTCGCAAGAAAGACCAAGCTTGTGCGAGCTGTAACTGCTGCGAGGATCGCATCGATGTCGGCCGTGTACTCGCGTTCGTCCACCGTCACGACTGTCGATCCAGCATAATGCGCGTAAATCGGATACATGGCGAAGGCATGGCGGGTGACAATCGTTTCGGTGCCTGGCCCGCCATAGGCCTGAGCGAGAAGGCACAAGAGATCATCGGAGCCCGCACCGCAAACGATGCGTTCTGCATCGAGGTTCCAGACTATGGCGATTGCTCTCCGCAACGCAGAAGCGCCGCCATCCGGATAGCGATGAATTTCGCATGCTTCGCGCCGATACGCCTCAATCGCTGCGGGAGAGGGGCCCAGCGCACCCTCGTTAGACGATAACTTGATGACCCTGTTCACCCCAGGCAGCTCGGCCTCGCCACCCCTGTAAGGCTCGATGTTCAGGATTGAGGGGCGAGGCAAAGGCTTCATCGAGTTGGATCCTCCGTTGGAACAGAGCTGGCCACGTTGACGGAGAGTACCGGCCAAGCGCCGAGAACACACGGCCGCAAAGCCCCGCGGCGCGCCAGGTCGGACAAACGTGGCGCCGCCGCTGAAACATGCCCTGCCACTTCGGCAAGACAAGCAACCGCGGCTGGCTCACCCCGATAGACGACCAAGCTGCGGAGCTGGAACCCTGCGTCAGAAACGAGGTTTCCGATCGCTGTGTCGTCCAACGATGGGGAACACTCGAAAGCAACGAGCGAGTCGTCATTTCCCGAGGGCTCTGGCACGAGGCGAGCCACAACGAAAGCGGCGACCTTTTGGGGGGCCTCAGCCCAAGCGGTGAGCAAAGGGAGGCGCGCAACAATCGACAAGTCATGGGCATCACCACGCAGGAATCTCAGCCACCAGGGCACTTCCGTCGGTTCAGCCGCCGCCGTGTCGCCCGGAACCGGCAGTACGCCAAGCGACATTTGTCCCGTCTCGACAGCCGCAAGGACCTGGGCCGAGGATTGCAGCGCCCGAACCCGGACACCTGCGCCGAAATGATCTCGCGTGAGCGCGAGATACTGCGGCGCGTGATCGGCACTCCAGACGGCGACCGACATGGGCGCTTGGATGAGCGTCATGCTGGAGAGGATTTCGCGCCAAATTCCCATTAGGGCTTCCGCAGGGAGGGGGCCGCGATGACGTTTAAGCAACCTTCGAAGGATTTGGGCTTCACGTGCTGGGCGATAGGGTATGCCCTGTTTTGCCCCCGATTTGGCCAAACGCGTTACTAGATCGGCACGCGCGACGATGAGGTCGTGGATCTGATCGTCCAGTCGGTCGATCTCTTGCCGGATCTTCGACAACGTGTCCGGGGTGGAGACCCCAAGTCGCTCAGGGGTCGCGTCACGCGGCGGGAGCTCGGGGGACATTGCTTTGGGAGCCATACCGGAACGGCTTGCTGACGCAAGTCGTCTGTGGCCCGCGATACCGGCTTGGTTTAATCGTCTGCGATGGTGGGCGAGGCCATGGACCAAGCGGATACCCTGTCGCACCAAGCAATTGTCTTCGAGGAGGGAATCACGCTCGATTGTGGCGCCCGAATCCGTCCTCTTCGCGTTGCCTATCGTACATACGGACGGCTAAATGAAACCCGCTCAAATGCAATTCTCATCTGTCATGCTCTTACTGGAGATCAATACGTAGCCGAAACACACCCTGTCACGGGAAAGCCAGGCTGGTGGCAGCATCTTGTAGGGCCGGGAAGGCCAGTAAATACTGACAATTTTTTCGTAATTTGCTCGAATGTGTTGGGTGGTTGTATGGGTTCAACTGGGCCAAATATTGAAATGACAGACGAAAGTGGAAAGCCGTTAGGTCGGCCATGGGGTATCGATTTTCCTCCAGTCACCATTCGTGACATGGTCCGAGCCCAGGCGAAACTTGTTGAGGCGCTAGGAATTACAAAGTTGTTTTCGGTAATTGGCGGTTCAATGGGTGGAATGCAAGTGCTACAGTGGGCTTCCCTATTTCCTTCCAAAGTCTTTTCTGCCATACCGATTGCCACTGCGGCTTATCATTCGGCACAAAATATCGCTTTTCACGAGATCGGCCGGCAAGCGATCCATGCAGATCCCAACTTTCACGGTGGGCGCTATTGGGAACATGGCGTTGTGCCGGCAAGGGGGCTAGCGGTAGCTAGAATGACTGCTCACATCACCTACCTCTCAGAAGAAGCGCTAAATCGAAAGTTTGGTCGACGCCTGCGAACAGGTCCAATGCTAACGTTTTCAAACGACTTATTTGAAGTCGAATCCTATCTCCAATATCAGGGATCTACATTTGTGCGTCGTTTCGACGCAAATTCGTATCTCACGATCACGAGGGCAATGGATTATTTTGATCTGTCCGCCGAGCATGGAGGTTCGTTGGCGCAAGCATTTCGGCATACGCCCGTACGGTTCTGTATTATCTCTTTTTCTTCCGACTGGCTTTTTCCGACCTCGATGAGCCGCGAGATCGTGAGGGCTCTCAATGCAGTAGCGGCCAATGTATCTTTTGTCGAAATCGCGTCCGATAAGGGGCATGATGCTTTCTTGCTAGATGAACCGGTGCTGTTCCGCACGGTTGCTGGCTTTCTCGCTGGTGCAGCAGAACGCTGGCGCTGATGCCTGATTTGCCCATTCCTTCTGCCCGAACTGGTCGGCCGCTTTCTGATCGCTTGGACTTGCGTCTAATTGCACAAATGGTGGAACCGCGGTCTCGTGTTCTGGATATCGGATGTGGCGATGGCACGCTACTTGACATTCTTGTTCATGAAAGGGAGGTTGATGGCCGTGGAATTGAAATTGACATGGGATTGGTGACAGCGGCAGTTGGCCAAGGTTTGTCAGTCATCCATGGTGATGCTGATACTGACTTGACTTTCTATCCTGATCAGGCCTTTGATTATGTGATCCTCTCTCGCACACTTCAGGCTACTGAGCGGCCGCGGGAAGTCCTTCATCAAATGTTGCGTATTGGTCGGCGGGCCATCGTCTCGTTCCCAAATTTTGGTCATTGGCTTGTCCGGCTCAAACTTCTCGTATCCGGACGAATGCCGCGTACGGCTGTCCTTGATCGACCATGGTATGATACACCAAATATTCATCTGTGTACGATCCTAGATTTTTTTCGACTTTGTGAGGAAGACGGGTACTTTGTGGAGCTCTGGATGGGCGTTGATGGGGCCGGGCGCAAGCTTCCTTGGCGTCGTAATCGCTGGCTTGCCAATATATTTGCTGAACAGGGATTGTTTCTTCTTTCTAAGAAGCAACCTAAGTGATATGTTTTTGAATTTTGGCAAGAAGATTATTGCAAGTTTCAGATGTTGGTATCGTGTATGTAGTTTTCTTGATTTGTTCTTAATGGCCTGATGTTTGGCAGGACCGTTGTCGTGTAAAAATCTTGATTTTCGTGATACTGTTACATCTATTTTCTAAAATAAGGGCTATGATTTTAAAAGCCGCGGGCTTCTTACGAATGTCCACGAAGGGTTGGTTTTCGAGGTGCTTCAATGATTTTGATGAAAGATATCTCTCGGGGATGGTGCTGGAGCGCGACGAAGTCTGCTTCTTCGCCGCGATTTCTGATGTCGCGATTGAGTTGTGGCGGCTGGTCCACGCCGAGAGGTTGGACTACGCTCCACCGTGCGGAAGATGGCGTCGACGCCCGTGCAGGAACCAGGGCAAGCACGATGGTCATCCGGAACTGTTATGGCCAATTCCGTTGCGTACAACAGACTGTCATTCCTAGCACCATCAGCACTCCTTGTTTCTTTCATCATTTACGAGCATTGAAGATTATTCAAGAATTTTTTGGCAAACACGTGCGTTTATTGTGAGTGAGCGGCGGACCTGCGGCAAGATCCTAAGACTTAACAGCGCTCGTCACTAGGCCTTGGCGCTCGGGCCTGTCGCCGAGGTCGACTGCAACGTCCCTGTTGAGGCTAAGAGGTTCTTGTGTCCCTGGCGGGTGAAGCCAACTCAAAGATTTTGGCGACCAACCTCCTCCTTGTTGGCGAAGGTCCAGCTGACCGAGCCGTTGAGCATGGTCGCGGCCATTGGCGTGCTGCTGTTCAACGTGATCCCCTGTGCAGCGCTGTGCCGATTGGCTGTAAAGAACAGACGCTTAATCAGCTGAGCTCGGCTCATATGCCAGAAGTTGGTGGTGGAAACGGAAGAGCGGCGCTAGTTGGGCGTCCCGTCGACAAGTCCGAAACCGCAGAGACGCTGAAGGAGACCTGAGGGTAGCAGCCTGAGTGCTCCTGCAGGGGAGAAGGGCAATCGCCGAAATGCCTTGTGAAACCGAACAGCGGGGATCTGCGACCACCGCGCCAGCACAAAGTCGCGGAACAATCCAATCGGAGGAACGCCAGGACTGGCCAAAGGCGAGCCAGCACAGCGGAAGCGGGATCCGCCCCAAGGCCGGCTAGTCGATCAGCGGCGCAACCCGCGCCGCCCGGCGCTTTTTCCCAGCCCCAATCGGATCAGGGCCCTCCCCTGAAACCCCTTGGCCCAATCGTCGCATCCGATGTGCCGTCTGATCCGGCTCCCAGCGCAGCAGTCATCGGGAGATGGGTGGCAGACTAGGGATTTGCGATAGTCAGTGTCACCAGACTGCGCAGCCGGCGTCGGGGTGAACCAGCGACTCGGATCGGTGTTGAACGGTTCGCCCGTCTACGCCGACGAAAATCTCGCAAAGGAGGGTCGCACAGCCGGTGCATCTCAGTGGCAACGCTCGTGGCTAAGTTTCAAGGCTCCAGCTTCCCGCTCCACGAGACCATGGCCCGACGTCCGAAACGACTCCGCCTCGTCACCTGGAACATCAACTCGATCCGTCTCCGCCTCGCCCGGCTCGCCGATCTCGCCGTCAGCCTCGAGCCAGACGTGATCTGTCTGCAGGAGACGAAGGTTGCGGACGAGGAGTTTCCCCTGCGCGAGGTTCGCGCCACCGGGTACCGCCACATCGCCTTCCGCGGCGAGAAGGGCTACAACGGCGTGGCGGTGCTCTCGAAGATCCCGCTCAGCGTGGTGCCAGACACCCCGGACTGGTGCGGCAAGGGCGAGAGCCGACACCTCACGGTCGATCTCGACATCCCCGGCGCCCCGGTTCGGCTGCACAACTTCTACGTTCCCGCCGGCGGCGACATCCCTGATCCTGAGAGCAACCCGAAGTTCCGCCACAAGCTCGACTTCGTCGCCGAAGCGACGCACTGGTTCGCCAACGGCGCGGGCGGCAGCCCGCGGCAGATCATCGCCGGCGACCTCAACATCGCGCCCCTTCCCGACGACGTCTGGAGCCATCGCCAGTTGCTGGACGTGGTTTCGCACACCCCGGTCGAGACCGAGGCGCTGGGCCGCTGGCAGGCCACCGCCGGCGGGTGGGTCGACGCGATGCGCCACTTCATTCCGCCACCGGAAAAACTCTTCACGTGGTGGTCGTACCGCAACCGCGACTGGCGGCTGTCCGATCGCGGACGGCGTCTCGATCACATCTGGGTCACGCCCGACATGATCGGCACGCTGAAGAGCGGCGAGGTGCTGAAGGACGCGCGCGACTGGCCGCTCGCCTCCGATCACGTGCCGGTCTGCGTCGAGATGCTGGTCTGAGCGGGCGGCCTCACGCCGGCTCGGGAACGAGGGTCTCGCCGAATCGCACCAGGCGCCCCGCGGGGGGGCCCAACAGTTCACCCTCGCGCATGATCACGCGCCCGCGCAGCACGGTCATCACCGGCCAGCCGGTCACCGTCATGCCGGCGAAGGGGGTCCAACCGCAGGGGGAGACGATCCACTCGTCCGTGATGGTGCGCCGCAAGCGGGGGTCGACGATGGTGAAGTCGGCATCATAGCCGGCGGCGATCCGCCCCTTGCCGACGATGCCGTAAACCCGCGCGGGGCCGGCGCACATCAGGTCGGCGAGGCGCGACCACGACAGGCGGCCCGCATGCACGTGGTCGAGCATGACGGGGACGATGGTCTGCACGCCGGTCAACCCCGCCGGGCAGCGCGGCCAGGGAAGGGCCTTCGCCGCGCGCGGGTGCGGCGCATGGTCGGAGGCGACCACGTCGACCGTGCCGTCGCGCACCCCGGCCCAGGCCGCCTCGAGATGCCGACGCTCGCGGATCGGCGGGTTCATCACTGCGAAGCCTCCCAGCCGGTCATAGGCCTCGGGCGCGGCCTGGGTGAGGTGGTTGACCAGGACCTCGACGGTCGCGTGGTCGCGCTGCCCGGCCAGCCAAGCCAGCTCCTCCGCCGTCGAGACGTGCAGGATGTGCACCCGTCGCCCCACCTTGCGCGCGAGCGCGACAATGCGTCGCGTGCCGAGGAAGGCGGTCTCCACGTCGCGCCACTCCATGTGACGATGATAGGGCTCGCCCTCGCGGAAGAGGTGCGCACGGCTGCGCAACCGGTCCTCGTCCTCGGCGTGGAAGGCAACACGGCGGTTGCCGGAGCGCAGCACCGCCTCGATCGAGTCGTCGTCCTCGACCAGGAGGTCGCCCGTCGAGGAGCCGGCGAACACCTTGATCGCGCAGACCCCCGCTTCAGCCTCGAGATCGGCGAGGTCGGCGATGTTGCCCTTGGTCGCGCCGACATAGAGGCCGATGTCGACGAAGGCGCGGCCCTCGATGTGTTGGCGCTTCCAGGCGAGCCGTTCCGAATCCGTGATCGGCGGCTGCGTGTTCGGCATGTCGAACACCGCGACTAGGCCGCCGAGCGCCGCTGCCCTGGTTCCCGTCGCGATCGTCTCGACCTCGTCGGCGCCCGGCTCGCGCAGGTGCACGTGGGCATCGATCAGCCCGGGCAGGACGATGAGACCGCGCGCGTCGATCGTCGTCTCGGCGGAGGCGCGCGACGCCACGCCGAGGGCAGCGATCCGCTCCTGCCGCACGCCGATGTCCGTCTCCTCGAGCCCCCACGGCAACACCACCATGCCGCCGCGGATGATCAGGTCGAAATGCGGCTCTGCCATCGACGACTCCTCAGGCGGGTTTCATCCGGTCGCGGCGAGAACGTCGAACACATCCCCGCCCGAGCCGATGCCGCGAATGTGCACCCGGTGCCAGAGGGCGTAGAAGAGCAGCGTCCAGGCGGCGAAGCCCGCGTGCTTGCCCTCCGCACGGAAGAGGGCGCGAACCCGGTCGGGCTCGCAGAGCTCGGCCACCGCCGGGTCGGCCGCGACCAGCGCGCCGAGGCGGTCGCCCGAGCGTGCGATCCAGGCGGCGACGGGGACGGTGAATCCTTGCTTCGGCGCGAAGGGCCGGGCGTCGGGGAAGTGCCGCTCGAGCCAGGCGCGCAGGATCCACTTGCCGGTCCGGCCCCGCACCTTCAGCCGGTCGGGCAGCCGGAAAGCGGCCGCGACCACTGCCGGATCGAGGAACGGCGTGCGGCCCTCCACCCCGTGCGCCATCAGGCAGCGATCGAGTTTCGCGAGCAGGTCGTTCGGCAGCCATTCCGCGATGTCGGCGGCCTGGGCCGCCATCAGGCACGTCCGGCCGGGTGTCGCCGCCCCTCCGATCGCCGCCTCGAGCCCCGACCGCCACGACCGCGCTGGGGAGCGCCGCAGCCCCAGCCGCTCGAGGATGCCGCGAGAGTGCATCGCCCGCCCGCCCAGCCACCACGGCCGCATCGCCGCCCGATAGCGGCCGTAGCCCGCGAAGAGTTCGTCACCCCCCTCCCCGCTCAGCACCACCGTGACCTCTGCCCGGGCCCGCCGGGCGAGCAGCCAGGTCGGAACGATCGCGTAGTCGGCGGCCGGATCGTCCATCGCCGCGACGATCGCCGGCAGATGGCGGAGGAAATCGGCCTCCGTGACGGTGATCTCCTCGTGCGCCGCCCCCGCCGCCCGCGCCGCCGCGCGCGCCGCCGCCCGCTCGTCGGCGGCGGAGGGATCGTCGAAGCCGGCGGTGAAGGCGAGCACGGGGCGCTCGGCCAATCGTCGCATCAGGGCGAGCACCGCCGCACTGTCGGTGCCACCCGAGAGGAAGAGCCCGTAGGGCACGTCGCTCCGCTGATGCAGGGCGACACTCTCCTCCAGTGCGCGATCCAGGCGCGCGAGCGCCTCCTCCTCGCCGATCTCCTCGGGGCCACCCGCCGGCAGGGCATGGCAACGACGCCGCGCGATCACCCGGCCGGCCGCGATGGTCAGCGTCTCGCCCGGAAGCACGCGCTCGATCCCCCGCCAGATCGTTCCGCGACCGGTGGTGAATTGCAGCTCGAGGAGCTCGTCGCGCGCGCGGGGCTCGATCTCGGGCGCGATGAGCCCGGCCGCGACGAGGGCGCGCGGTTCGGACGCGAAGGCGAGGCCGAGCGGGGTTTCGGCGAGGTAGAGCGGCTTGATGCCGAAGGGGTCGCGCGAGAGCACGAGGCGATCCGACCGCGGCTCGTGGATCGCGATCGCCCACATGCCGCGCAGCCGGGCGGCGAACCCTTCCCCCTCGCGAACGAAGAGGTGCAGCGGCACCTCGCAGTCGCTGTCGGTGGCGAAGCGGACATCGGCGAGCAGGTCGCTGCGCAGTTCGCGATACGAGTAGATCTCGCCATTGGCGATCAGCGCCGTGCCGTCCGGTGCATGGAGCGGCTGGGCACCGCCCGCGAGGTCGATGATGGCGAGCCTCCGATGCACGAGGAGGACACTGCCGGCCTGATGACGCCCCGCACCGTCCGGCCCGCGATGGGCAAGCGCCTCGTCCAGCCTGCCCGCAAGGTCAGGCGGCAAGGACTTGCCCGGCAGGCGCGCTAGGCCGGCGATGCCGCACATCAGCGCGAGAGCCGGCCGAGCAGGTCGCGCCAGCGCGCCACCACCGGCGGGGGCGCGAATTCGGCCGCCCAGGCGGCGCGGCCGGCCGCGGCAAGCGCGCGCGCAAGGCCGGGCTCCTCCGCCACCCGACGGATGGCTTCGGCCAGGGCCGAGGGATCGTCGACCGGCACGAGCAGCCCCGTCCTGCCCGGTTCGATCAGCTCCTCGGGCCCCGCCGCCCGGCAGGCGACGACGGGACGGCCGGCCGACCAGGCCTCGAGCACGACATTGCCGAGCGGCTCCTGGCGCGAGGGGCAGACGAACACGTCGGCGGCAGCGAGAAGCCCCGCCTGGTCGCTTCGCCAGCCGAGGAAGCGGACGCGATCAGCAACGCCTGACCGCCGCGCCACCGTCTCGAGCGCGGATCGTTCCGGCCCCTCTCCGGCGATCACCGCCACTGCGCGTGGCAACCGGGCAAGCGCGGCGATCAGCGTGTCGAACCCCTTCACGCGATGCAGCCGACCCATGGCAAGCACAAGGAGCGCATCGTCGGGCACCTCGAGCGCACGTCGCGGCACGGGCTCCGCTCCCGCAAGGTCGGGGACGAAATTCGGCAGGTGGTGCACCCGATCCTCGGGCCAGCCCTGGGCGACGATCCAGGCGACGATCCCCCGCGTGTTCCCCACCAGATGATCGAAGCCGCGCCAGTAGGAGAGGTCGTAATAGCCGCCCAAGCGCCCGACGCGCGTCCAGGGCCCTGCGGGCGTGAAGCGGGCGGCGCGGTTCATCCAGCTCATCACCAACCCCGGTGCGAAGGCTCGCAACTCACGCGCAAGACGCCGCCCGGTGAGGAGATCGAGCGGGCCGCCGAAGGCGAGTTCGACCGGTGCGAGCCCCGCCGCGCGCAAGGCAGCCGCCCGTGCGGGGTCGCGCCGGATCACCGCCAGCACCTCCTCGCCGGCAGCAGCGAGGGCGGAAACGATGCGGACATAGAACGTTTCCGCTCCGCCCATCGCCGCCCCGGCCATCACCATGGCCAGCCGGCTCACACCCGAGCGCTCTCCCGCGCGGGCTCGCGCGAATGCAACGCCTCGACGATCGCCCATCCCGTCATCAGCGCCCAAAGCGTCGAGGTCGGCTGCGAGGTGAAGGCGTGCACCGATCCGAGCGGCCACAGCGGCAGGAGAACGGAGACGAACAGCCCGAGCCGGAGCGGCTCCGGCCGCGGCAGGAGGCCTCGGCCGGCCGCGACCAGCCACCCGAGCGCCGCAATCGCGAACAGGACGAGGCCGGGCACGCCGGCATTGACCAGCATGTCGAGATAGGGGTGGTGCGCATGCGGGACGCACATCTGCGCCCCTCCCCCGTCTCCCACCCCACCCCAGCCGATGAAGAAGCGCGGATCGGCGCAGAAGGTACGAAACCCATCCGCCCCCCAGCCCGTCCAGGGACTGGCCTCGGCCAGTGCCAGCGCGCGGCGCAGGATCTGGCCGTAATGGCTGTCCGGGAAGCCCGACATGATGTCGACGAACTGGGTCACCTGGCGGGTGAAGGCGGTTGGGAAGGCGGAGGCCGCGATGGCCGCGATCGCGACCAGCGTGATCACCCCGATCAGGGCGGGTAGGCGAAGGCGGGGGATGCCGAGCGCGAGGAGGGCGACGCCGATCGCGGCGTGCACCAGCGGCATGCGCTGGCCGATGACGAAGATCGTGGCGACGAAGAGGGCGATCAGCAGGCTCGCCGCGCCGACGCCGAACGGGCCGGCCCGCACGAGCCGACCACACGCCGCGGCGAGCGGCGGCCAGACGATGCGCACGAGATAGGCCCCGGCGCGCGGGCGGCGGAACGGACCCGTGTGCTCGCCGCCGACCGCGCGGGTGAAGCCGGAGAGGCTTCGCCCGGTCAACGCCTGAAGCCAGACCTCGAGGGCGATCCAGCCGGCGGCGAGGCCGCAGGCGGCGAGCAGCGGGCGGCGGAAGCGACCCGAGGCGAGCACCCAGGAGCCGAGGGCCACCACCGCTACCGGAACCCGGCCCCAGGCGAGGGCCACCCCGAGACGGTCGAGGTCGG
Organism: Elioraea thermophila (ex Habib et al. 2022); assembly: GCF_003336755.1. Classification (GTDB taxonomy): domain Bacteria; phylum Pseudomonadota; class Alphaproteobacteria; order Acetobacterales; family Acetobacteraceae; genus Elioraea; species Elioraea thermophila. The sequence goes on from NZ_QMDI01000001.1 coordinate 34,705, forward strand.
CCGTGAGCGCGGTGGCGACGACAAACCAAAGCCAGGCCGCAAGCCCCGGCCAGGCATGGATGGCGAGAAGCGGCGTGGCGTCGCGCCGCACGGCGAGAACCGCGAGGAAAGCGAGCGCCACGACCGACAGGTAGACGTCGCCGAACCCGCGGGCGTAGATGAGGATCAAGGGGAGGGCGGCGGCCAGCCACCCGAATGCGGTTTCGCCCAGGGCGACGGCTTGGTGCCAAGGCGCAGCCGGAGCGGGCGGCGCGGGCGCGGTCAGGCGTGGCGCGCTCATGCTGCGGGGGCGGGCTGCCGAGCCGGACCCGCGGCCGGTCCCGCTGGCGGGTGCCGCTGCCCGGCCGGAACATCGGACGGCGGACGATGCCGCTCCGGCTCGAGCCTCGCCTTGAGGTGGGCGAGAAGCGGATAGAGCCCCGCACAGAGCGCGATCAGCACCCCCCACCCTCCTTCGCGCCAGCCGCCGCGCGAGACGTAACACTTGAAGAAGCGGGAGACGAAGCGGCGCAGGTTGCCCGCGAGCGTGCCGATGTCTCCTTTCTCCAGCAGATCCGCCGCCCGGGCGGAGGAGTAGCGGTCGAGGCGGCGCAGCATGTCGGAGATGTCGCGATCCACCTGGTGCTGCAGCGCGTGGCGAAGTCGCGGCCCTCGGCTCCCGTGCCACTCCAGGCCGGGGTGCACGCGCTGACGTCCCCACCGCTTCGCCCCGCGGCGCGACAGCCGCGGCACCGCGGTGGTACCGAAACTGCCGCCCCAGCCATGACGCACGAGACGATCGCCGATCCAGTTGTCCACCGGCAGCTCGTGCCAATCGTGGGCGGAGGCTGCGATCACCGCCCTGATCTCGGCCGCGAGGTCCGGCGGGACGCGCTCGTCCGCATCGATCTCCAGGATCCAGTCGCCTGCGCAGGCGGCAAGCCCTGCGTTCCGCCGATCCCCCTCGATCTCCCAGGCTCCCTCGAGCACACGGGCGCCGAAACCGCGCGCGATCTCCGCCGAACGGTCGGTGGTCCGATCGAGCACGACCACGATCTCGTCGGCGAAGGTGAGGCTGGCGAGGCAGCCCGGCAGGCGAGCCTCCTCGTTGCGCGCCACCACGAGAGCGGAAAGGCGCGGCCCGCTCATGTCGCTGCCAGGGCCGGCCGGGCGCGCTCGAGCAGGGCAGCCGCGGCCTCGTAGGCGTCCTCGACCGGCAGGGACCCCATCAGGCTCGCCGTGGTGCGGTGGTCGAAGCCGGGGGCCGAGATGAGCTCGGCCATCGGCACCCGCGTGCGGGCGACCGCCGTCAGCCGCCCCGTCGGGGCGTACTGCTCGACGGGCGAGGGGCCGAACAACCCGAGCGTCGGGGCGCCGGCGGCCGCGGCGAGATGCATCAGCCCCGAATCGTTGCCGACGAAGAGGGCGCAGCGCGCGAGGCAGGCGGCGGCTTCCGTGAGACTGAGGCGGCCGACCAGGTCGATCGTCCGCCCGCGCGGCAGGGCGGCGAGAACGGGGCGGGCGAGTGTCGCCTCGGCCTCGCCGGGGCCGGCGAAGACCGCCGCCCGCGCCCCCGGCAAGGGCCCGTCCGCCGCCGACAGCCGATCAAACAGCGCAACGAACCGCTCGGGCGCCCAGACTTTGCCGCGCCAGTTCGCCGTCGGGCCGAGCCCGATCACCGGCGGCCCGGGCGGGATCAGCATCTCGGCCCGCGCGCGATCCTGCTGCGAGGTCCACACCACCGGCGCAGGCGGTGGGTCGAGGCCCAGCACGGACCCGATTTGCGCCAGCCGCGAAAGGTCTTTCCGTCGCGCGCCCATCACGGCGCGCCGCCCTGCCGGCACCAGCCAGGCGAGCGCCGAGCCCCGAAGATCCACCACCAGGTCCCACCACGTGCCCACCACCTCCGCCCAGAGGCCGAGCCAATGCCCGGCGAAGGGCCGCTTCTCGAGCGTGATCACCCGCTCCCTGCCCGGCATGTGGGCGAAGAGGCCGGCAGCGGCCGGACCGCAGGCGAGCGTGATGCGCGGCTCGGCGTGTGTGCGCAGCAGATGGTCGATGAGGCCCGTCGAAAGCACGGCATCGCCGATCCGGGTTGCGGTGACGAACAGGATCCGGCTCATGCGCGGGCGTCTAGCACAGCCGAGACGGGATTGCGCGAGGTGGTGGCGCGCGCCATCTCCCGTCCATGCCGATCGCCGAACTGCCCGCCCGGGGCGTCGTGGCCGTCTCCGGGCCCGACGCACGACCTTTCCTGCAGGGGCTCGTCTCCAACGACGTCGCGCGCGTCGGCGCGAGCGAGACCGCCGTGTGGGCGGCGCTGCTCACCCCGCAGGGCAAGTGGCTCGCCGACTTCTTCCTCCTCGCCGATGGCGAGCGGATCCTGCTCGAGTGCGAACGCGCCCAGGCGGCGTGGCTCGCGTCGCATCTCGCGCGCTACCGGCTGCGGGCGAAGGTGGACGTTGCTGACGAGAGCGATCGCTGGACGGTATTCGCCGCCTGGCGTGACGGCGCGCCGGTCGGGCTTGCCGCGCGCGATCCGCGCCTGCCCGAGGCGGGGTGGCGGTGTCTGGCTTCCCCGGGTGCCCTGCGACCCGACGCGACGGCGGAGGACTACGACCACCACCGTCTCGCTCTCGGCCTGCCGGAGGGTTCCCGCGACCTTGAGAGCGGGCGGACCGTGCTGCTGGAGGCGGGCTTCGACGAGCTGAACGGCATCTCCTGGACCAAGGGGTGCTGGATGGGCCAGGAGCTGACCGCGCGCACGAAGTACCGCGGCCTGGTGAAGAAGCGATTGGTTCCCGTGCGGGTCGAGGGCCCGCTGCCAGCGCCCGGCACGCCGGTCCTGCGCGACGGGGCTGAGGTCGGCACGATCCGATCGGGCCGGGAGGATCGGGCGCTCGCCTTCCTTCGTCTCGACGCCCTGGCGGGCCCCGAGCCGCTGATGTGCGGCGAGGCACGGCTCCGGCCCGCGATCCCGGCCTGGATGCGACTTCCGGCCGAGAGCCCGGCATGACGGGGCGGCGGGAGGTCGAGACCGACGCGGGCGCCGATCACGCGCGCCAGCAAGCCGAAGCGGCGGACGGACCGGACGTGATGGACGGGTCGCCGCCGCCCGTCGCCGTCCATCCGCCGATCCTGTTTCCGGCCGTCCTCGGTGTTGCGCTCGTCCTCGATCGGCTCGCCCCCCTCGTCACCACGCCCTGGCCGGCCCCGCTCCGCTTCGGCCTCGGCGGTCTGCTGGTCGCGCTCGCCATGCTGCTCGCCGGCTGGGCGGCCTGGGTCTTCCATCGCGCCGGCACCGCGATCCCCACCTTCCGCCCGGCGCGACGCTTCGTCTCCTCGGGGCCTTACGCCTTCACGCGCAACCCGATGTATCTCGGGCTCGTGCTGCTGCTGGCCGGTCTCGGCCTGATGCTGGCGAGCGGCTGGACGCTGCTCTTCGTGCCGGTCTTCGTCGCGCTGATGGACCGGCTCGTGATCGCGCGCGAGGAGCCCTATCTGGAAGCCCGTTTCGGCGATCCCTACCGCGCCTATCTGCGTCGCGTCAGGCGCTGGATCTGACGACGCGGCGCAAGCCGGGGTTGGCGGCGAGCAGCCATCCTCGCACCCGGTCCGTCCGCCTCAGGCCGTGCGGTCGACGCCGCCCTCGCCGAGCGCGGCCTGCGCGGCGGCGAGCCGCGCGACCGGCACGCGGTAGGGCGAGCAGGAGACGTAATCGAGCCCGACACGCTGGCAGAACGCGATCGAGGCCGGATCCCCCCCATGCTCGCCGCAGATGCCGAGCTTGAGCGCGGGCCTGGTGCGACGTCCCTTTTCCACCGCGATGCGCACCATCTCGCCCACGCCTTCGACGTCGAGCGTGACGAACGGGTCCTTCGGCAGGATTCCCTTCTCGACGTAGAGCGGCAGGAACTTGCCGGCATCGTCGCGCGAGAGGCCGAACACGGTCTGGGTGAGGTCGTTGGTGCCGAAGGAGAAGAAGTCGGCGACCTCGGCGATGCGGTCGGCGATCAGCGCGGCGCGCGGCAGCTCGATCATGGTGCCCACACTGTACTCGAGGCGCCGCCCCCGTTCGGCGAACACCGCCTCCGCCGTCGCCTCGACCAGGCCGCGTGTGATCTCGAGCTCCTTCTTCAGCCCGACAAGGGGGATCATGATCTCCGGGATCGGCGCCGCCCCGGTCTCTTCGGCGATGTCGAGCGCGGCCTCGAAGATGGCGCGTGCCTGCATCTCGTAGATCTCGGGGTAGGAGATGCCGAGGCGGCAGCCGCGATGCCCGAGCATCGGGTTCGATTCGGAGAGCTCAATCAGGCGCTGGCGCACGGCGGCGAGATCGACGCCGAGCGCCTCGGCGACCTCGGCGAGTTCGTGTTCGCCGTGCGGCAGGAACTCGTGCAGCGGCGGATCGAGCAGGCGGATGGTGACGGGAAGCCCCGCCATGATGCGGAAGAGATCGGCGAAGTCCTTGCGCTGGAACGGCAGCAGCCGCGCGATCGCGCGCCGGCGCCCGGCCTCGTCCGCGCTCATGATCATCTCGCGCACGGCGAGGATGCGCTCGGGGTCGAAGAACATGTGCTCGGTGCGGCAGAGCCCGATTCCTTCCGCGCCGAAGCGCCGGGCGGTTTCCGCGTCGGGCGGGGTCTCGGCGTTGGTGCGCACCTTCAGCGTGCGCACCTCGTCGGCCCAGGACATGAGGGTGGCGAAGTCGCCGGAGAGTTTCGGCTCGATCATCGGCACCGCGCCGAGGAACACCTCGCCCGATGCCCCGTCGATGGTGACGGTCTCGCCGGCGCGCACCACCTGTCCGCCCCCAGAGAGGGTTTGCGACGCGTAGTCGACGACGAGCCCGCCGGCACCCACCACGCAGGGCCTGCCCATGCCGCGCGCGACCACCGCGGCGTGGCTCGTCATGCCGCCGCGCGTGGTGACGATGCCCTTCGCGGCGTGCATGCCGTGGATGTCCTCGGGGCTCGTCTCGATCCGCACCAGGATCACGCTCTCGCCCTTCTGCGCCCGCGCTTCGGCCTCATCCGCCGAGAACACGACCGCGCCCGAGGCGGCGCCGGGAGAGGCGGGCAGCCCCTTGCCGAGCAGGGTTCGCTTCGCGCTCGGATCAAGCGTCGGGTGCAGCAACTGGTCGAGGCCCGAGGGGCTGACGCGCTGGATCGCCTCCGCGCGGCTGATCAGCCCCTCGTTCGCCATGTCGACAGCGATCTTCAGCCCCGCCGCCGCCGTGCGCTTGCCGTTGCGCGTCTGCAGCATGTAGAGCTTCTTTTTCTGCACCGTGAACTCGATGTCCTGCATGTCGCGATAGTGCCGCTCCAGCACCTCGCGCACGCGCAACAGTTCGGCGTACACCTCGGGCATCGCCTCCTCCATGGAGACTTCGCCCGGCTTGGCGGCGGCGCGCGACAGCGGCTGCGGCGTGCGGATGCCGGCCACCACGTCCTCGCCCTGCGCGTTGACGAGATATTCCCCGTAGAGGACGTTCTCGCCGGTCGAGGGGTCGCGGGTGAAGCACACCCCGGTGGCGCAGTCGTCGCCCATGTTGCCAAAGACCATCGCCTGCACGTTCACCGCCGTGCCCCAGTCCGAGGGAATGTCGTGCAGGCGGCGGTAGGTGATGGCGCGCGCGTTCATCCACGAGCCGAAGACCGCGCCGATCGCGGCCCAGAGCTGGGCGCGCGGATCCTGCGGGAACGGCTTGCCGGTGGCCTCCCGCACGATCGCCTTGTAGCCGGCGACAACGCGCCGCCAATCGTCGGCGGTGAGCGCCGTGTCCGCGGTGATGCGCCGATCGAGCTTCACCTCGTCGATGATCTCCTCGAAGCGGTGGTGATCGACGCCGAGCACGACGCCGCCGAACATCTGGATGAAGCGGCGGTACGAATCCCAGGCGAAACGATCATCGCCGCTCATCCGTGCAAGCCCCTCGACCGTCTCGTCGTTCAGCCCGAGATTGAGCACGGTGTCCATCATCCCCGGCATGGAGACGCGCGCCCCGGAGCGGACGGAGACGAGCAAAGGGCGCTCGGGGTCGCCGAACCGGAGCCCGACGGCCTCCTCGATGCCGCGCAAGGCCTCGTCGACCTGCGTCTCAAGCCCCTCGGGGTAGCGGCGGTCGTTGCGGTAGAATGCGGTGCAGACCTCGGTGGTGATGGTGAAGCCGGGCGGCACGGGCAGGCCGATCGCCGCCATCTCGGCGAGATTGGCCCCCTTGCCGCCGAGCAGGTTGCGCATGTCCGCCCGCCCCTCGTTGCGGCCCGCGCCGAACGCATAGACCCACTTCGCCGCTGTGACGGTATCCATCACGGTCATCCTTCGAGCTTGGAGAAGTCCGCCACGCGCGCCATCGCGCGACGCACGCGGGAGAGAAGCCTGAGGCGGTTCGCCCGCAAGGCGGAATCGGGATCGTTGACGGTGACGCGGTCGAAGAAGGCGTCGAGCGGCGCCCTGAGTGCTGCGAGCGTGGCCATCGCCTCCGTGAACCGTTCCTCGGCGAGCTCGCGCGCAAGCGTTGGCTCCACCGCGTCGAGTGCGGCGGCGAGCGCCCGCTCCTCGGCGGCGGCGAAGAGCGCGGCTTCGGGCGGATCGTCGTGGCTGCGGCCGTCCTTCCGTTCCTCGATGCGCAGGATGTTCACCGCCCGGGCATGCGCGGTGCGGAGATTCGCTCCATCCTCCGAGGCGAGGAAGGTCTCGAGCGCGTCGGCGAGCGACAGCACGCGAACGAGATCTCCGTCCACACCCCGCCCCAGCACGGCGGCGACGATGTCGTGCCGCTTGCCTTCGGCGCGGAGCTGCACGCGCAGCCGCTCGGCGATGAAGTCGAGCACGTCGGCCGACACGAAGTGGCCCAGATCGAGCCTGACGCGATTGTCCCGCACGATGCGCACGACGCCGAGGGCGGCGCGGCGCAAAGCGAAGGGATCGCCCGAACCCGTCGGCTTCTCGCCGATGGCGAAGAAGCCGGCGAGCTGGTCGAGGCGGTCGGCAAGGGCGAGCGCGATCGAAACGGGCTCCGCCGGCACCTCGTCCTCCGCGCCCCTCGGCGCGTAGTGGTCGCGGATCGCGTTCGCCACCTCGCCGTCCTCGCCGTGCGCGAGCGCGTAGTAGCGGCCCATCACCCCCTGCAGTTCGGGAAATTCGCCGACCATGCCGGAGACGAGATCGGCCTTGCAGAGCAGCGCGGCGCGCTCGGCCTTGGCGCGATCCGCACCCACCAGAGGGGCGAGCTCGCCTGCGAGCCGCACGAGGCGATCGACGCGGTCGCGCTGCGAGCCGAGCTTGGCGTGGAACGTCACCTCGGCGAGCTTCGGCAGCAGCGTTTCGAGCGGGCGCTTCAGATCCTCGTTCCAGAAGAACCGGGCATCCGCCAGCCGCGCGCGCAGCACGCGCTCGTTGCCGGCGACGATCGCGGACCCGCCGTCGGCGGCGGCGATGTTCGCGATGACGATGAAGCGCGGCGCTGCCGAGCCGTCCGGACGGCGCAGCGAAAGATAGCGCTGGTTCACGCGCATCGAGGTGCGCAGGACCTCCGGTGGTAGGTCCATGAACGCCTCGTCGATCCGCCCGATCAGCGCCACCGGCCACTCGGTGAGGCCGGCGATCTCGGCGACGAGGGCGGGATCCTCGACGACGGAGAGCCCCTCGGCCTCGGCCAGGCGCGCGGCGTCGCGACGGATCAGCGCCTCGCGCTCCGCCGCATCGAGGATGACGTGCCGGGCGGCAAGCTCGGCCCGGTAGTCGGCGAAGCCGCCGACGGCGAAGGCGCCGGGGGCGAGGAACCGATGCCCCTCCGTTTCGTTCCCCGCACGCAACCCATGCCCGTCGTCATCACCCTCGGCGAGGGCGAAGGGGACGACCGTCCCGTCGAGCAGGCAGAGGATGCGCCTGAGCGGACGCACCCAGGTGAAGGACGATCTGCCCGACCAGCGCATCGACTTCGGCCAGGGAAAGCGGCGGAGAAGGGAGGGCAGTTCGCGCGCCACCACCTCTGCGGCCGGAACCGAGGGCACGATGCGGTCGAGAACGAGATAGCCGCCCTCCTCCCGCACCGCCTCGCGCGTTGCCCCGTGCTTGCGCAGGAAGCCGGCGAGCGCGGCTTCGGGCGCGCCGGCGCGCGGCCCGCGCTCGACCGTCCGCTCCTCGGGCGTGGCGGCGGCGACCTGCGCCACCAGGGCCAACCGCCGCGGACCGTGGAAAGTCCGCACGTCCGCGGGCGAGAGAGAAGCGAGGGCAGCCGAGACGAGCCGCGCCAGATCCTCGGCCGCGCGCGCCTGCATGCGGGCCGGGATCTCCTCGGAGAAGAGCTCGAGCAGGAGTTCCGGCATCGTACCGTCACCCCACGGCGAGCGCGGGCTGTCCGCCGGCGCGTTCGCCCGCGAGCCAGGCCTCGCAACACGCCTTCGCCAGGGCCCGCACGCGGGCGATGAAGGCGGCGCGCTCGGCCACGCTGATCACGCCCCGCGCATCGAGCAGGTTGAAGCGGTGCGAGGCCATGATGCACTGATCGTAGGCCGGAAAGGCGAGCCCTTTCGCGATCAGGGCGGAACATTCCCGCTCCGCATCCTCGAACTGGCGCAGCAGTGTGGCCGTGTCCGCATGCTCGAAGTTGTAGGCGGAGAACTCGCGCTCGGCGCGGAGGAACACGTCGCCGTAGCAGAGGGGGGCGGCCGCGGCGGGATCGTTGAAGGGAAGGTCGAACACGTTCTCGACGCCGAGGATGTACATCGCCAGCCGCTCGAGCCCCAAGGTGAGCTCGACCGAGGGCACCTCGCAAGCGATGCCGCCCACCTGCTGGAAATAGGTGAACTGGGTGATCTCCATCCCGTCGCACCACACCTCCCACCCGAGCCCCCAGGCGCCCAAGGTCGGGCTCTCCCAGTCGTCCTCGACGAAGCGGAAATCGTGCCGAAGCGGGTCGAGGCCGAGATCGCGGTAGCAGTCGAGCAGCAAGCCCTGCGGGTCGGGCGGGGCGGGCTTCAGGATCACCTGGTACTGGTAGTAGTGCTGCAGGCGGTTCGGGTTCTCACCGTAGCGGCCATCGGCCGGGCGACGGCAGGGCTGCACGTAGGCGGCGTTCCAGGCGGCGGGGCCGAGCGCCCGCAACGTGGTGGCGGGGTGAAAGGTGCCGGCCCCCATCTCGAGGTCATAGGGTTGCAGGATGACGCAGCCGCGGTCGGCCCAGAACGCGTTGAGACGCAGGATCACCTCCTGGAAGGAACGCGGGGCGGGGCGGACGGCGACGGTCATGGTGGCGGGAGGCAGCGTTCGCAGCTAAGCGCACGGAAAGGCGGCGCGCGTATGGCGGTTCATGCCGCGGTTCCGCCGCGCGGTTCGCTCGCCCGTGCCGCGGCAAGCGCCGGGATCGGGCAGTCGGGGCGGCCGCAGCCGTCGGTCGCGCTGCTCGGCAGGTAGGCGCGGCAGACCGGGCATTCCTGCATCTCCTCCGCCTCTTCGCCCGGTTCCGACGCCGCCTCGGCCTTCTCCCCCTCGACCGCGGCCGCCGTGCCGGCGGACTGACCCAGGGTCGGCGCGGCAGGGCCTTGCTTCGTCACCATCCGATAGAGGTACCAGACCCCGGCCAGCACGAGGCCGAGCAGCAGGAGACGGATCACGCGCGCCGCACCCTCAGGTTCACCCTGCCCGCGTTCTAGGCCATCCCGCGCCTAGGGTGAACCGCGCCCGCTCACAGCCCGAACCGGGCATAGGCGGCCCGTTCCTCGAGTGCTGCGGTCGCCGCCCCGACGATCCCCTCGGGACTGGGCAGGAGCCGGGTCCACCACGGCCGCCGGCCGGTGCCGTACACCGCGAAGCGAACCTCCTCGCCGTGCCGCGCCCGCATGGTGGAACGCACCTCGCCGATCCCATCTGCCAGCCCAAGCGCTACCGCCTTCGCCCCGGTCCAGACCTCGCCCGAGAACAGCAACGCCTCCTCGCCGCGCAGCTTGCCGCCCCGCCGCTCCCGCACCCAGGCCTTGAACCGCTCGTGCAGGTCCGCCTGCACCGACTTCAGCCGAGCGATGTCCTCCTCGCGCGCGGGCAGGAAGGGGTCGAGCAGGGATTTGCGCTCCCCCGCCGTGTAAAGGCGCCGTTCCACGCCGATCCGGCCCAACAGGCGGGCGAAGCCGAAGGAGGCGGAGATGACGCCGATCGAGCCGAGGATGGAGGTTTCCCGGCACAGGATCTCGTCGGCGGCGCAGGCGAGCCAGTAGCCCCCCGATGCGGCGACGTCCTCGACGAAGGCCGTCACCTTCACCCCTTCCTCGGCGGCGTGCTGGCGCACCCTCTGCGCGATCAGGTCGGACTGGGTCGCCGAGCCCCCGGGCGAGTTGATGATCAGCGCCACCTCGGCGAGGCGGCGGGCGCGGAAGGCGCGGGCGAGCGTAGGCCCCACGGTCTCCACGTTGAGCGTCATTCGGCCGAAGCCGGCGCGCGGCGCGATCAGGCCCGCGAGCGGGACGACGGCGACTACCGGCGGCGGGGAGAGGATCCGGCGAAGCAAGGAGGCCATGCGGCGAGACATGCACGCGCCGGTCGCCGTCGCAAGGACGGACGCTTCCGGGAAGCGCCGCTCGGCTTGATCGGGCGGCAGGTGCGGACCATCTCCCGGCCGCCAGGGAAGGAGGCCGGGATGACCGAAGAGGAACGGAGACTGATCACCGAGTTCGTGCAGCGCGCCGTCTCGGCGCGCAACGACCCGATCGACCCGGAGGCCGATCGCCTGCTCGCCGAGCTCTTCGCGCGGTATCCAGAGGCGCGCTACCGGATCGCGCAGATGGCGTTCTTCGGCGAGCACGCGCTCGCGGAGGCGACCAACCGGATCCGCGAGCTCGAATGGCAGCTCGAGCAGGCGCAGCAGCCGAAGGGGTTTTTCGGCGGGCTTCTGGGCGGCGGCGCGGCGCAGACGCGACCTCCCGCCGCCGTCCATGCGCCGGGCTGGCGTCCGGGGCTGTTCAACGCGCAGCCGGGGCGGCCGAGTTTTCTCGGCACCGCGGCGGCGAGCGCGCTCGGCGTGCTCGGCGGGCTGATGATCGGCAACGCCATCGCCTCGATGATGGGGCTCGGCGGCGAGGCCCAGGCGGCCGAGGGGGCGGAGGAGCTCTCCCGCTATCACGAGACCGGGTTCGATTCCGCCGTCTTCGACGAGGAGCTCTGAGCCCGCGGCCGACGCGCCCCAGGGCCGCGCGAGCTTCGGCTTGACCGGGATCGCGGCGGCCCGCAGCGTTCGGCCGTGGCGGAGCGCGACAGCACAGGCGGGCGGAGCCGGCACGACGGCGCGGTGATCGCGCTGATCGCGGCGGCGCATTTCCTCTCGCACTTCTATCAACTCGTCCTCCCCCCGCTGTTGCCGATGATGCGGGCGGAGCTCGGGCTGTCCTACACGGCGCTCGGTTCCGCCATCGCCGTCCTGTCCGCCGTCACCGCCTTCGGCCAGACCCCGATCGGCGTCTGGGCCGACCGGACGGGAGCGGCGCCGTGGCTGGTGGCCGGCAACGCCCTGATGGTGTTGGGCACGCTCGGCTTCGCCGCCGCCGACGGCATGACGATGCTGATCTTGGCCGCGGTCCTCGGCGGGCTCGGCAACGCAACGATCCACCCCTGCGACTACGCCATCCTCTCGGGCTCGATCCGGCAGGAGCGCATGGGGCGGGCCTTCTCCCTGCACACGGCGGCGGGCTATGCCGGGTTCGCCGCCGGGCCGCCGGCGATGATCCTGCTCGAGGCCTGGCTCGGCTGGCGCGGGGCGCTGGTGGCGGCGGCTCTGGCCGGCATCCCGTGCGTGGTGGCGATCGCGCTGTTCGCGCGCCGTCTGCGCAGCGAAGCCAAGCCGCGCCGCGAGCTGCCGCCGGCGCACCGGCTGCTCTCCTCCCGTCCCATTCTCCTCCTCTTCCTGTTCATGACCCTGATCGCGATGGGCGGGTTCGGCGCGCAGACCTACATGGTCGCCGCCCTGCCGAAGCTGCACGGGGTGAGCATCGCCACGGCGGCGACGGCGATGACGGTTTGGCTCGTCTCCTCCACCCTCGGCACGCTGGCCGGGGGTTGGATCGCCGATCGCACGGGCCGTCACGTCGCGGTGGTCACGGCGATGATGCTCTCCGCCGGGGTGCTGGTCGCCGCCCTCGGCCTGCTTCCGCTCGGTGCGGCGGGCATCATCGCGCTCGCGGCTGGGGCGGGCTTCGGGCTTGGGGTGGTGATGCCCTCGCGCGACCTGATCGTGCGCGAGACCGCGCCACCGGGCACGGCGGGCCAGGTGTTCGGCTTCGTCTCGTCGGGGCTGCCGCTCGGCCAGGCCCTGGCGCCGGCGCCCCTTGGGCTGCTGATGGACGTCGACCTGCCTTCCGTGATGTTCGTCGCCTGCGGTGTGGTGCTTGCCGCCGCCGTGCTCACGGTGCACGGCGCGCGGGCTTCACGTCGCGTCGTTCCCGCCCCCGCGGAGTAGGTCCTTCTACCAGAAGTTCACCCTGGGCCAGACCGCGACGACGCGGTCCTCCGCCCCGTCCACCACGTGATACTGGGCGTGGGCCGCGGCCGTCAGGCAGGCATGGTTCGGCAGGACGCGGACGCGTGCGCCGACGGGGAGGCGGTCGAAGGGCAGCGGTGCCGCGGCTTCGACCAGGCCGTGCTCCTGCCACACGCGGGTGACGATCGCCTCGCCGAAAGCGGGGGCGCCATCCTCGCCGACGACGAGACCGTAGCCGAAATCCTTTAGCGCGGCCGCGGTCGAGCGGTCCGTGGAGAGGGCGAGCGCGCCGGCGTCGATCAGCACCGCGTTGCGCTCGGGGCGACGGCCGATCACGGAAGCGAGCACGGAGAGGGCGATGTCGGCGACCGAGCCCACGCCGAGCTGCGCCTGCAGGAGATCGCCAAACATGTAGACCCCGGCGCGGACCTCGGTCACGCCCTTGAGCGAGCGGGCATGCTGAGCCGTCGGCGAGGAGCCGAGAGAGACGACGGGCACGGCGTGGCCGAGCGCACGGAGCCGCTCGGCGGCACGGACGAGCCCCGCCCGTTCGGTCTCCGCCACCGCGGCGGCGGCTTCCGCGTCGAAGGCGGCGTAAGAGTGGCCGGCGTGACCGAGCACGCCGGCGAGGCGCGCGCCCAAGGCGGCGGCGAGTGCCGGTAGCCGTTCGTCATCCGGTCTGACCCCGCCGCGCCCTTCGCCGACGTCGATCTCGATCAGGGCGGCGAGCGGACCGGGATGGGCGGCGATGGCCCGCGCCACCTCGAGGTCGTCGGTGATGACCTTCACCGCGGCCCCGCGCGCATTCAGCGCCGCTACCGCGTCGAGCTTCTGCGGCGCGATGCCGACCGCGTAGATCTGGTCGCGGAAGCCTGCCGCGAGGAAGTGGTGCGCCTCGGCCAGGGTCGAGACGGTGATCGGCCCCCCGCCCGGCGCGGCGAGGTGGGCGACCTCGACCGACTTCGCGGTCTTGAGGTGGGGCCGAAGCGCCACGCCGTGGCGACGGACAGCCTCGCGCAAGCGGGCGAGGTTGCGCAGGAGTGCGGCGCGGTCGAGCAGGAGGGCGGGGGTCGGCAGGTCCCGCAGGCGAAGGCCGGTCATGACCGCGCCCCGATCAGCTCGGCGATCCGGGGCACCGCCTTCAGCCCCGTCCCGGTCAGGATCAGCACGGTCTCCTCCCGCTCGGCGAGCGTGCCGGCGGCGCGCAGCTTGCGCCAGCCCGCGAGCGCCGAGGCGCAGGTCGGCTCGACGAACAGCCCCCGCTCGGCGAGCGCGTGGAAGGCGGCGACGATCTCCGCCTCGGCGACGGCGATCACGCCCCCCTCGGTGGCACGCACGGCACCCAGCACCTCGCGCAGCCTGAGCGGCCGCGCGATCGCCGTGCCCTCGGCGATGGTCGGTCGGATCTCGCACGCCACGGGGTGATCGACCCCGGCGCGAAAGGCGGCGGCGATCGGCGCGCAGGCCTCGGGCTGGACGGCGAAGAGGCGGGGGATGCGCTCGATCGCGCCCGCGCGCAGGAGTTCGCCGAAGCCTATCTCGAGGCCGAGCACGATCGAGCCCGCCCCGCAGGGCGCGATCACCGCCTCGGGAACCCGAAAGCCCAGGTCCTCCCAAAGCTCGTAGGCCAGGGTCTTCGTCCCCTGCAGGAAGAACGGGTGCCAGTTATGCGAGGCGTAGAAGATGCGCTCCGCCTGGCGCACGGCCTCATCGGCGCAGTCCTGCCGGGTTCCGCTCACGCGCTCGACCTCGGCCCCGCAGGCCTCCATCTGCACGGTCTTCGCCGGGGAGGTGGCGGCGGGAACGAGGATCTTCGCCCGCATCCCGCCCGCCGCCGCATAGGCCGCGATTGCCGCCCCGCCGTTGCCTGAGGAATCCTCCAGCACCTCCGTGATCCCCTGGGCGCGAAGCCCCGAGAGCATCACCGAGGCGCCGCGGTCCTTGAAGCTGCCGGTGGGGGAAAACCATTCGAGTTTGGCGAGGACGCCTGCGCCGTCGAGCCGAACCTTGATCAGCGGCGAACATCCCTCGCCGAGCGTGATCGGCGCGACCTCGGGGCCGAAGGGGAACGCCGCCCGATAGCGCCAGAGCGAACGGAGATCCAGCTCGATGTCGTCGCGCCCGATCCCCGGCAGCGGCGTAATCATCAGCGGGTTGCCGTCGTCGGACCGCCAGCGCGGGCGCTCGAGCGGGAACGTGCGTCCCGTGCGCGGGTCGAGATAGGCGGGAGACGACACGAGGCGGGACCTTGGCCGACGGCTGGATCGGCCGCAAGGGCACCCCATCTCCCCGCCATGCCGCACGACGATGCCGACCCGATCCTCCGTCTCGCCGCCGACCTGATCGCGATCGACAGCCGATCGAGCGTGTCCAACCTCGCCGTGGCGGAGCGGATCGAGTCGGAACTCGCGGGTTTCGAAGTCGAGCGGCTGGACTGGACCGACCCGAATGGCGTGCCCAAGCGCGCGCTGGTCGCGCATCGCGGCCCGGGGGAGGGCGGCGTGGCCTTCGCCGCGCACATGGATACCGTGCCGCCTGCCGGCTGGTTGCGGGATCCCTTCCGCCCCGTCATCGAAAACGGCTTCCTGCACGGCCTCGGCGCGGTGGACATGAAGGGCCCGCTCGCCGCCGCGATCGTCGCCGCGCGCGCCGCACCGCGTGATCTCGCCGTGACCCTGCTCCTCACCTTCGACGAGGAGACGACGAAGGACGGGGCGAGGCTGATCGCGGAACGCTCGGAGCTCGTGCGGCGCGCGCGGCCGAAGGGGATCGTCGTCGCGGAGCCGACCGGGATGCGCTGCGTGCGCGGCCACCGCGTGCACGTGCAGTTCACCGCCACCGCGCGCGGCGTGCAGGCGCACTCCGCCTCCGGCCGCGGCGAGAACGCGAATCTCAGGCTCATCCCCTTCCTCGCCGAGCTGCTGCCGATCCATGCCCGGCTGCGCGAGGATCCCGCCTTCCTCGATGCGGCCTACGACCCGCCGTTCTGCGACTTCAACATCGTCATCGACAACCACGGGGCGGCACCGAACGTCGCGGTCGGACTGGCCACTGCGCACGTCAAGTTCCGCTATGGGCGGCGCACCGATCCGAGCCCGATCGTCGCCGCCGTGCGGGCGGCGGCGGAGCGCGCCCGGGTGGAGCTCGCGGAACGCTGGGAGGGTGAGCCGCCCGAGCTCCCCTCGGAGCATCCTCTCGTGCGCGCCGCCGTGGCGGAGACGGGACGGGACGCCGTCACCGCGCCTTTCGGCACCGATGCGGTGCACCTGCAGCGGATCGCACCGACGATCGTGCTCGGTCCCGGCGAGCTGATGACCGCGCACACCGCCGAGGAAAGGGTCGCGATCGCCGACCTCGCCGCCGCTCCTGCCCTCCTGCTGCGCCTCGCCGAGCGGGTCGCGGCTCTGCCCTGACGGGCCCGGGGCCTGTTGCGCCGCAGGGACGCCTGTGTTACCCGCTCGCGCGCTCGCGTCGGGGCTTCGCCGCGAGATGAGGCGTGTTTGCCGCCCCGCTCGCGGGCGGCGTTCCTGTCAGGGGCCGAGTTCGGGTGCCGGAATCGAATCCGATCGTCGAAGACGTCGCCGCCGCGCTGCGCCTTGCCCGCGAAGCCCGCGCCGCCGTGGACGCGATCCCCTCGCGCTATGCCTCGGGTCTGATGGCACTGGCGCGGGATGCGTACGAGAGGGGCGACGCCGGCATCCATGACCGCATCCTCGACGGGCTGGCCGCCCTGTCGCGCGCGATCGAGACGAAGCCCTGGTTCCGTCGCCTGCTCGAGGACCCGCGTCTGCCGGCCGAGCGGCAGCTTGCCCTTATGCTGGCCGCGCTTGACGACCCGCAGCAGGGCATCGGCGTGCCGCGCGAGGTGCGCAACTTCGTCGGCGTGGTGGTGAAGAACCGTCGCGCCGCCCTGCTTGAGCGCATCATCGCCGCCTACCGCGCCCTCGATTCCGAACGTCGCGGCGAGGAGACGGCCGAGGTCGTCTCCGCGGTACCGCTTGACGACACGCAGCGGGCGCAGATCCTCGCCGCGCTGAACCGCGCCGGCCACGCGCGCGTTCGGCTTGTTGAGCGCGTCGATCCGACCATCCTCGGGGGCCTCGTGGTGAAGATCGGCTCCCGCCTCTACGACAGTTCGATCAGGAGCCGCCTGCAGCGGCTCGCGCATGCCATGAAGGGGGCCGCCTGAGATGGAGATCCGCCCGGCAGAGATCTCGCAGATCCTGAAGCAGCAGATCGAGAGCTTCGAGACCGAGGCGGATGTCGCCGAGGTCGGCCAGGTGCTGTCCGTCGGCGACGGCATCGCCCGCGTCTATGGCCTCGCCAACGTGATGGCTGGCGAGCTCGTCGAGTTCCCGGCCTCGGGGCTGAAGGGCATGGCGCTCAACCTCGAGGTGGACAACGTGGGCGTCGTCATCTTCGGCGACGACACGGCGATCCGCGAGGGCGACATGGTGCAGCGCACGCGCGCCATCGTCGACGTGCCCGTCGGCAAGGGGCTGCTGGGCCGCGTCGTCGACCCGCTAGGCAACCCGATCGACGGCAAGGGGCCGATCCAGGCCACCGAACGCCGCATCGTCGACGTCAAGGCGCCGGGCATCGTACCGCGCCGTTCCGTGCACGAACCGATGCAGACGGGCATCAAGGCGATCGACGCGCTGATCCCGATCGGGCGCGGCCAGCGCGAACTGATCATCGGCGACCGCCAGACCGGCAAGACGGCGGTGATCGTCGACACCATCCTCAACCAGCGCAAGATCAACGCGACCGGCGACGAGAGTCAGAAGCTCTACTGCATCTATGTCGCAATCGGGCAGAAGCGCTCTTCGGTCGCGCAGCTGATCAAGACGCTCGAGGAGTACGGCGCGCTCGAGTACACCATCGTGGTCGCGGCCACCGCCTCCGAACCGGCGCCTTTGCAATACCTCGCGCCCTACGCCGGTTGTGCGATGGGGGAGTATTTCCGCGACAACGGCATGCATGCGGTGATCTTCTACGACGACCTCTCCAAGCAGGCCGTCGCCTACCGTCAGATGTCGCTGCTGCTGCGTCGGCCGCCGGGGCGCGAGGCCTATCCCGGCGACGTGTTCTACCTGCATTCGCGGCTGCTCGAGCGGGCGGCGAAGCTGAACAAGGACTACGGTTCGGGCTCGCTCACCGCGCTGCCGGTGATCGAGACCCAGGCGGGCGACGTCTCGGCCTACATCCCGACCAACGTGATCTCGATCACGGATGGTCAGATCTTCCTGGAGACGGATCTCTTCTACAAGGGCATCCGGCCGGCGGTGAACGTCGGCATCTCGGTCAGCCGCGTCGGTTCGGCGGCGCAGATCAAGGCGATGAAGCAAGTGGCCGGCCGCATCAAGCTCGAGCTCGCGCAGTACCGCGAGATGGCGGCCTTCGCCCAGTTCGCCTCCGATCTCGACGCCGCCACCCAGCGCCTGCTCGCGCGCGGCTCGCGCCTCACCGAACTGCTCAAGCAGCCGCAGTACGAGCCGATGCCGGTCGAGGAGCAGGTGGTGTCCATCTTCGCCGGCACGCGCGGCTATCTCGACGCGATCAAGGTGTCGGACGTGAACCGATTCGAGCGGCTGATGCTGTCCGAACTGCGCGCCAAGGCGCCCGAGATCCTGGAGGCGATCCGCACCGACAAGGAGATCAAGCCGGCGACCGAGGAGAAGCTCAAGGCCTTCCTCGACGGCTTCGCCAAGACCTTCGCCTGATCAGCCTCGTTCGCGGCGCCCGTCATGCCGAGCCTCAAGTCGCTCCGCACGCGGATCAACAGCGTCAAGTCGACGCGCAAGATCACGCAGGCGATGAAGATGGTCGCCGCGTCGAAGCTGAAGCGCGCGCAGGCGCAGGCCCAGGCGGCGCGGCCCTACGCGGAGCGGATGGAGCGCATGCTCGGCTCGCTCGCCGCCTCCATCGCCGGCCGACCCGATGCGCCGCGCCTCCTCGTCGGCACGGGCCGCAGCGAGCGCCACTTGCTGATCGTGATGGCCGCCGATCGCGGCCTGTGCGGCGCCTTCAACTCGAGCCTCGTTCGTTTCGCGCGCTCCCGCATCCGGACCCTGCTCGCCGAAGGCAAGGAGGTGCGGATCATCACGGTCGGACGCCGCGCCCGCGACCTCCTGCGGCGTGACCACGGCAAGCTGATCGTGGACAGCGTGACCTTCATCGGCAAGCCGCGGATCGGTTTCGCCGACGCGCAGGCGATCGCGGGCAAGGTGCGCGACCTGCTTGAGCAGGACGCCTTCGACGTCTGCACGCTGATCTACAACCGCTTCAAGAGCGTGATCGTGCAGGTGCCGATGGAGCAGACCCTCATTCCGGCCTCGATACCCGCGGCGTCTGAGGACTCCAGCGGCAAGGATCCGGCCGCGATCTACGAGTACGAACCCTCCGAGGAGGAAATCCTCGCCCGCCTGTTGCCGGAAAATCTCTCCGTGCAGATCTACCGCGCGCTGCTCGACAGTGCCGCCGGAGAGCAGGGCGCACGTATGGCAGCAATGGACAACGCCACCCGCAACGCGGGGCAGATGATCGCCAAGCTGACGCTGGCCTACAACCGCCAGCGCCAGGCGAACATCACCAAGGAACTGATCGAGATCATCTCGGGCGCCGAGGCGGTCTGATGCCGCAGGCGAGGACGACGGCAGCGCACGACTGAGGACGAAGGAGCACGACGATGGCAACGAACAAGGTCGGAAAGGTGACGCAGGTGCTCGGCCCCGTCGTCGACGTGCGGTTCGATGGCGAACTGCCGACCATCCTCAGCGCCCTGCACACGAAGATCGGCGATCGCACCCTCGTCCTCGAGGTCGCGCAGCACCTCGGCGAGAACACGGTGCGCACGATCGCGATGGACTCGACGGACGGGCTCGTGCGCGGCAACGAGGTGGTCGACACGGGCGGCCCGATCACGGTTCCCGTCGGGCCCGAGACGCTTGGCCGCATCCTCAATGTGGTCGGCGAGCCGATCGACGAGCGCGGACCCGTGCCGACGACGCGGCGGCTGCCCATCCATCGCGATGCGCCGAAATTCGTCGACCAGGCGACCGAGGCGCAGATCCTCGTCACCGGGATCAAGGTGATCGACCTGCTCGCTCCCTACCTGAAGGGCGGCAAGATCGGCCTGTTCGGCGGCGCGGGCGTCGGCAAGACCGTCACGATCATGGAACTGATCAACAACGTTGCCAAGAAGCACGGGGGCTTCTCGGTCTTCGCCGGCGTGGGCGAGCGGACGCGCGAAGGGAACGACCTCTATCACGAGATGATCGAATCGGGCGTGATCAAGCTCGACGGTCCCGGCTCGAAGGCGGCCCTCGTGTACGGTCAGATGAACGAGCCGCCGGGTGCGCGTATGCGCGTCGGCCTCACGGGCCTGACCATCGCGGAGTACTTCCGCGACGAGGAAGGCCAGGACGTGCTGCTCTTCATCGACAACATCTTCCGCTTCACCCAGGCGGGCTCGGAGGTGTCGGCCCTGCTCGGCCGCATCCCGTCCGCGGTCGGCTACCAGCCCACGCTCGCGACCGACATGGGGGCGCTGCAGGAGCGGATCACCTCGACCAAGAAGGGCTCGATCACCTCGGTGCAGGCGATCTACGTGCCGGCCGACGACCTGACTGACCCCGCCCCCGCCACCTCCTTCTCGCACCTCGACGCCACCACGGTGCTGTCGCGGGCGCTGACCGAGATCGGCATCTATCCGGCGGTCGATCCGCTGGACTCGACCTCGCGCGCGCTCGACCCGCGCATCGTCGGCGAGGAGCACTACCAGGTGGCGCGCGAGGTGCAGCGCATTCTGCAGACCTACAAGTCGCTGCAGGACATCATCGCCATCCTTGGCATGGACGAGCTCTCGGAGGAGGACAAGCTGATCGTGGCGCGCGCGCGCAAGATCCAGCGCTTCCTGAGCCAGCCCTTCCACGTCGCGGAAGTGTTCACCGGCCAGCCCGGCGTGTTCGTTGAGCTGCCCGACACCATCCGCAGCTTCAAGGCGATCTGCGAAGGCGAGTACGACCACTTGCCGGAGGCGGCGTTCTACATGGTCGGCACGATCGAGGACGCGGTCGCCAAGGCCGAGCGTCTCGCGGCCGAAGCGGCCTGACGCGAGCCGTCGCCGCCATGGCCAATGGGCTCACCCTCGAGATCGTCAGCCCCGAGGAGCTCCTGCTCTCGGAGAAGGTGGACATGGCGATCATTCCGGCGGTGGAGGGCGACATCGGCGCCCTTCCGGGGCACGCACCGATGATCGTGTCGCTGCGGCCGGGGGTGGTGCGCGCGCAGGTGAACGGCGCGAGCGCGCACGAATTCGTCGTCGTCGGCGGCTTTGCCGAGATCATGCCCGATCGCTGCACGGTGGTCGCGACGGAAGCCGTCCCGGCGGAGAACGCGACGGCGGAATGGATCGGGGAGCGCGTGCGCGCGGCGGAGGCGGCCTATGCCCGCACCGCGATGACCGCCGAAGTCGAAGCGCGCGAGGATGCCCTCCGGCAGACCCAGCTCGCCGCGCTTCGCCGCAGCTGAGCGGATCGGTCCGACGGTGTCGAGCCGTCGGGGACGGCCGCGGTCTTGAACCGCTGGCGAGTCGGCTCCTACCTCCTCGGGGTTCGGCAACGGCATCAGGACGAACACGGGGACGGATCGCGAGGCCATGAAGCACTGGCACATCGATCAGGTCGCCTGGGACAAATTCGACCCGAGCAGGGTCGATCCGGCGATCGTGCCTCTGGTCAAGGCGGCGGCAATGGTCGAGCGCAACGGCGACGACTATGCGACCTACCTCTGCAACGTGTTCCACGACGATCCCGACTTCCAGCAAGCGGCCCGGAACTGGGCGGTGGAAGAGGTTCAACACGGAGAGGCGCTCGGGCGTTGGGCCATGCTGGCGGATCCTGGATGGGACTACAGGGCCGCCTTCGACCGCTTCCGGGCTGGCTACCGGATTCCGCTCGAGGCGAAGGAATCCGTTCGCGGCAGCCGGACAGGGGAACTCATCGCGCGATGCATGGTAGAGACGGGTACGTCCTCCTACTATACGTCCCTGAAGGAGGGGTCGGAGGAGCCCGTCCTGCGCGAGATCTGCGCGTTGATCGCCGCCGACGAATATCGTCATTTTAAATTATTTTACGATCACATGCGGCGCTATCTGGCGCGGGAGCAAATCACGCTCTTTGAACGGCTTCGCATCGCGGCTGGGCGAATCGGCGAGAGCGAAGATGACGAACTCGCTTATGCCTATTACTGTGCCAACATGCCGCAGGACGCTCCGTACGACCGTAAGATTGCTATCGCCGCCTACATGGCGAAGGCGATGACCTACTATCGGTTTCACACCATCGAGCGCGGTATGGGCATGATCATGAAGGCCGTCGGTCTGCCGCCGCGCGGCACCTTGTCCGATTTAGCTGCGCGCGCCGCGTATCGATTTATTCAGTATAAACGCAGACGCAATGTTATGATTTTGGAGCGTACTACCTGCGGCAGAGTTTCACTGCCTAATGTTCAAGCTGCCTAAATCACTCCAAATGAGACTTCTGCCAAACTTCGGGTAGAGGCTGTTTGGTGCGTTATGATGAGAAGAATCGGCGCTTGAGGGAGTGATGAGGGCGGGTTGAGGAGTGTTTTGCCGCTGTTTTCCGGGGTCTTACACGGGATCTTGTGGTATGTGACTGGTGCGGGAGTCATTCACGCAGGGTTCGTGTGATTCATGGTGGTGAGCTGCAGGAGGTTGACCATGTCGCATCCGGTTGCGCTTCCTTTTGATTTCACGGCGAGCGAGCTGCTTTAGTTGGCGCGGCGGAGCAATGATGCCTGCCAAGCGCGCGGCGGCTTTTGGCGCTTACGGCGATCTATGACTGTGGCACCCCGTCGGAGGCGGCGCGGCTTGGTTGCGTTACCGTGCAGGTGGTGCAAGACTGGGTGCTTCGCTGCGACGTCCAGGGTCCATCAGGGCTGATCGATCATAAGGCGCCCGGACCCGGACGACGCTGCCCGATCCGCAAACCCTTATCCAATGCTCGGAACGGGCACGAGACTCGAAGCGGCGAAGTCGCTAGGGAGCCAACCAGCAGCCAAACGAAGGTCAGGGTGCGCCGCAAAAGCAAGAATTTCGCAGAGGTCTCCGGAGGAAAGCGTTGGTACCGCTGCGGCAGCAGATGCGCGCAGAAGAGGACAATCGGCTGAGATCCGAACGGAGCGATGAGTGCTCCAGGGGAGAGAGCCAAGCCTGCCTACCGGCGAAATCAGGGGGCCAACATCCGGTCCAAAAGCATCTAGTGCCCCTGGTCGGCCTACAGTCTTCGCTTAGTGGCGCGATGCGTCCCCGCCGCCGGTTCATCTCCACAGCCGGCGGCAGAGGACCCTGCACCAGGCTCACCTGGACCAACCGACGCTGCCTCACCAGCGAACCCTTCCAAAGGCTCAGAACGAACACGAATAAAATAGGAGACTGCATGACAACGATTTCGCATAGGTCTCCCGAAGTGGTCAAGTAACTACCTAATATAAGAAGAATCGAGAAGAACATGGCTCGTCGCGCACATCAGTTATCAGACGGATTGACAGTAGGAAGATCAAGGTGCAGCACCAGCGTCGGTACCCCTTGGCCTTCGCTTGCCAACAGCGTCAGTCGCCGCCCACGTCCGCTGCGGAGGAAGTACAAAGTCGCCTTCAGCTCGCCGTTTCAGCTGCGTGAGCCAGCGGCGCGCCTCCCCGTTGCGTAGGCTGTGGTCGACCGTAAAGCTTCGCGCCGATGGCGTGGAGGAGGTTGCCGTACTCGGAGTGGGAAGTCCTCCGAAGTTGCGGGCGCGTGCGCCGCTCCCCGCCCGCTGGACGAGCATGCCTAAGAAGACCATGATGGCGCAAATGTAAAGCAAGTAGGACGGAACCAAGAGCAAAGCCTTGAGGCCTAACTGATCCTCCTTTGCATCGGCTATAATGCGGCCCCTTAGGCTTTTACGTATCTAGTTATCCAAGAAACGCAAACGCGGCCGGTGTCTCCCGGCGGGTAACGAGCCGGTTGAGGCGCGCCACTTGGCTGACCCAAGGCAACACTGGACGGCCCTTTCTCGCGTCCACCAGACCGGGGTGAAGCCCCCACGGCGTATGAACCGTAAAGTGCTGACCGACCCTGTCGCCGCGGGAGAAGCACTCGTCAAAGTTGTATATCAACGCGGCAACGCAAAACTTATGATCGGCGAACGCGAAACATGTCGCTCCTGATTGTATGCACGGGACGGGAGAGTTTTTGGACGAGCTGAAGTCCCAGACGCATGCTGACCTGCTCGATTAACCATGCCCCAATGTTCCACAACGTTGTCGGGCACCTGTCAACCAAAAAACGTCAAATCCTGCAAACCGCACTCTTTCTCTGGATGATTTTTATTACAATTATATATGCCATTCTTTGCTCCTATAAAGCTCACGCTACAGTTGTTCTAGCTAAAATGACTGATCTTATATTTTCCTTGTTGCTATCTCCTTTCCATTTTTCACCATAGTCAATTTTTTATCGAAAGTCAAGATAAAATTTTTTTGATATATTTAGCTGTATTACATACATGCAAAGTACCAAATTGGCTCTTCAAAAACACGCAGCTACACCTTCAATTTATTCAGAATAGGCCAGGTAACTTCTTTCTTAAAGCTTTTGCCGATTTTTTACTCTTAAATTCAGAAATCAGTAAAGATCTCCTTCTTAGATTGCTTGGCCGAAATACTTCAGTAACCCACATCCCGCAAACACAAGCTGGAAAATCGAGCTTCGCAATCATAAGCCGTCTCTTGGATTGGAAATCCTTACAATAAAACATTAAACGGCTGGGCGTCGCGTTTCGTGAAGAAATCGAAAACACGGTAGCATGCCGAATCTCGAGGCTGGCAGAGCGTGTCATGGCAGAACCCGATGCAGCAATTCGTGCTACTCTTTACGACCTTCTCGGACAAGCACAGAAACATGTAACAATATTAGCTTCCGATACGGCAATCACAGCACTATTTGTCAGTGTTTCCGCAGTGAAAATCAGCCTAATTCACCAAATCGCCTTTTTATATCTGCAGTCTCATTGCTACGGTTGTCACTCATCAGTTTGGCCGCGTGGACACTAATTGAAGCAATAAGACAAAAGACAGCTCCAGATATCCAGGCGCGTAGAGACGCAAGCCTCCGCCGAGAGTTATTTTGTGGCGACTAAGGCTCTAACCTCCCGCCTTAACTCCGTCGTCTGCGCTTCAACAGCCCCTTTACATTTCTCGGCAGCCCCAAAAAGGTTGCCCCTCCTAAACCAAAACCCCATAGAAACAACCGTTCTTCTTTTGTTGATATCCCTCTTGGCTTCTATCATACTCGGTGCGCAAAGGGCTGGCTCTTGGGGTTGAGCCGACGCGGTTGGCCGTGATTCATCGTCGGGCATGGCTTCGAGGAGGGGACCATGCGGGCGCTGATGATCCGGGAGGATGTGCCGCGAGGCGAGCTACGGCGGCTGGCCGAGACCGAGGACGACCCGCGTGTGGCGCGGCGGCTGCTGGCGATTGCCGCGGCGCTGGAGGGCATGAGCCGGGCGGCTGCGGCGCGGATTGCCGGCATGGACCGGCAGACGCTGCGGGACTGGGTGATCCGCTACAACCGCGGCGGTCCGGCCGGGCTGTCGGACCGGTGGGGCGACGGGCGGCCCTGTCGTCTGACCGAGGGCCGGCAGGCGACGCTGAAGGCGATCGTCCTGCAGGGGCCGGACCCGGAGGTGGATGGCGTCTCGACCTGGCGGCTGGTTGATCTCTGCCGGATCGTGCGGGAGCGGTTCGGCGTGACCTATAGCGAAACCGGGATGGGCCGTCTGATGCGCGCCCTCGGCCTGTCCTGGCAGACACCACGGCCGCGGCACGCCGAGACGAACCGCGCCGCCCAGGAGGCGTTCAAAAAAGAGCTTTGCCGCAGCCCTCGCGCAGATCAAGGCTGACCACCCCGAGGCCGAGCGCATCGAGGTCTGGTTCCAGGACGAGGCTCGGGTAGGCCAGAAGGGCCGTATGGTCCGCCGCTGGTTCCAGCGCGGCATGCGGCCGCGGATGGTCAAGGACCAGCGCTATCGGTCGGCCTACATCCTTGGCGCGGTCTGCCCCGGGCGCGACAGCGGCGCTGCGCTGGTGCTGACGCATGTCTCGGTCGCGGCGATGAACCTGCTGCTCGCGGAGGTCGCCTCCCAACTGCCGCCCGGCACCCACGCGGCGATGCTGACCGACAACGCGGGATGGCACACCGCGAACGATCTTCGGGTGCCGCCAAACATCACCCTCATCCACCTGCCGCCCTACTCGCCCGAACTGAACGCCATCGAGAAGGTCTGGCAGTCTCTGCGCGACCGCTACCTCTCGGGCCGGTTGTTCAGCGGCACCCAGGCCATCGTCGACGCCTGCTGCGCCGCCTGGAACAGCCTCATCGCCGAGACCAGACGCATCCCCTCACTCACCGACTACAAGTGGGCACAACACGTCATTCCATAGTGCGTTTGGTATTAGTCGCCCGCGGATCACCACGTGCTTTGCCTTGGCGGGAAAGACGACGATGCAGCGATTGCCCTGCTCGAGGACGACCAACGCCGCCGCGAGCGGCTTCGTGTCGCTCCCTCTTTGCCCGCGTCGCCGGAGGGCGGGCGCGGCAGCGAGTAGCCGCTCGGGAT
>NZ_QMDI01000002.1 GCF_003336755.1 Elioraea thermophila (ex Habib et al. 2022)
TCAAAGCGCATCGCTCGGCGGCGAGCCTGCGCAAAAGGGGGAACCTCGCGCTGCCTCGGCCGCACCACACGAAACTGCATGGCGTTTGCGACGAACGAGGGCGACCGCCGATCTTCCTGTTGAGCGAAGGGCAGAGGAGCGACCACGGCGGTGCCGCGCCGATCCTGCCGCACCTGCCCCCGCGACCGCGCTGATCGCCGATCGCGGCATCGCCGCCTGCCTTCCCTCGATGCGCTCACGCAAGACACGCTTCCCACCGACGCCGCGTCCTACCGAAAGCATCGCCGCGTCGAGATCACGTGCGCCCGCCGCAAGAACTGGCGCCGCATCGCCCCCCGATACGACCGATGCCCCCACCTCTTCCTCGCCGCCATCACCTTCGGCGCGATCGTCATCTTTTGGCTTACACAATGAGGCCTGAGCCTAAAGCGCACGCCGCATAGGGTCGAAACCACTGTCTCCCCTGGAGGACGCTCCCTTCGGTCGGGCCCGTCACCAACCGCTGGGAAGACAGGTTATACTTACCTGTCGACGTCAGAAAGGAGCGTGAAGTGAAGGCGTTCGAGCTCGATCGTAGTCTAGTCGACAGCTATGCGACCTTCTCCCGATCTTTTTCGAAGGTTCGCGCGCCTGACCTCAAGGCGGCTATCGACAGGCAGTACGACAGCGGCGTCTTCTGGCCCGACGCATTGCTGGCACTCAATCCGCACTACGAGGCCGGACCGACCGTCGACGATCTCGTGGCTTCGGGCGATCTCGACCCGCTCACGGCGCTGGTATTTCGCGTCGAAGGGAAGCCGATCCGGTTTCACGCTCACCAAGCACAGGCGATCGCGAAGGCCCGCGCAGGCCGGAGCTTCGTGGTGACGACCGGCACCGGATCGGGCAAGTCGCTCTGCTTCTTCGTTCCGATCATTGACGCTGCCATCAAGGCACGGAAGCTGGCAGACCGGCGACGCACGCGCGCCATCGTCGTCTACCCGATGAATGCGCTCGCCAACAGTCAAATCAAGGAAGTCGAAAAATTCGTTGCGCAGGCTGACATTCCTCAGCATCTCCGACCTACCGTCCGGCGTTACACGGGCCAGGAGGCGGAGGCGGAGCGCCAGGAGATCGCTGACAATCCGCCTGACATTCTCCTCACAAATTACATGATGCTCGAGCTTCTGTTGACCCGGCAAGATGCGCTCGACCGGAAGGTCATCGCCAATGCCAACGGTATCGAGTTCATTGTTCTCGATGAGCTGCACACTTATCGCGGGCGCCTGGGTGCCGACGTCGCCATTCTCGTCCGTCGGCTCCGTGACCGCTGCGCAGGGGAGACATCGCCGATCTGCATCGGGACCTCGGCGACCATGGCAAGCGAAGGCACCGATCCGTCTCCGGCAGAGATCGTTGCGGAGGTCGCGTCGCACCTCTTCGGCCTCAGGATCGGGCCGGATTGTGTCATCAACGAGAGCCTTCGGCGCGCGACGGACGACAGTCTCTCCCTGGCCGACGTTCGACCGCTGCTGCGCAGCGCCGTCGAGACGCCGCTGCCCGACGCCCTCACCGACGCGGACCTCCGCCGGCATCCGCTGTCGGTCTGGGTCGAATTGTCACTCGGCCTGGAGGATGGTCGGGAGCTAAGCCGGAAGAAGCCGATCCCCTTCGGCAAAGCGGCCCAAATGCTGGCGGATGAAACGGGATTGCCGAAGGAGCGGTGCGCCGTTGCGCTCGAAGCTTTCCTGACTAAAGTCAGCCTTCCGGAGTATGCCCGTGGCGGGTCGGGCGACCGTGCCTTTATCGCTTTCAAGCTGCATCGGTTCATCGCAGGATCCGGCGAGGTCTACACCACGCTTCGATCGGCACCTCGCAACGTTTCGCTGGAGGGGCAGATCAAAGACCCCTCTGACCCGGAAGCGCGACTTTACCCCACGCGCTTCTGTCGCTCCTGTGGCCACGAGTTTCATGTGGTCACCTTGGTGGAGGCGGACGGCAAGCAGGTTTTCCTGGCCCGAGACATCGACGACACGCCGCTCACCAGTGACGATGGCGACGACCGGGCTGGCTATCTAACGCCGGTTGGCGACGGCGACAGCGAATACAAATTCACGGGAGACATCGAAACTTACCCCGACGAGTGGCTTGAGGAGCGTGCCGGCAAGGTGGCTCTTCGACCGAACCGCGCCAAGCAAAAACCGATCCGGATGTGCGTCGCAGTCGACGGAACCGTTCGGCCGGACGGTCGACCATTTTGGTTCCTTCCGGGAAAGCTCGGCTTCTGCCCGTGCTGCCACCAGATCCCGGAGGCGAAGTCCAGCGAGCGCACGAAATTGGCCGGCCTGTCTGCGGAGGGTCGCAGCTCCGCCACGACGATCATCGTCACCAGCGCGCTGGAGTGGATGAATCGACCGAACAGCGCCGTTCCGGAGGACAAGCGCAAGCTGCTGGTCTTCACCGACAACAGGCAGGACGCTGCGCTTCAAGCGGGACACTTCAATGATTTCCTATTCGTCAGCCTGCTGCGCGGTGCACTCCTGAGGGCCGTTCTCGATGCGGAACAAGATGGACTGCGTGAAGACGAGTTCGGCCGATGCGTCGGCCAAGCTCTCGGCTTCACCGCTGAGAACACCGCCTCACGCAGCTACTGGATGGCGGATCCCAAGGCGGGTGGCGTTCAGCCGAAGGACGCTGAGCGGATACTCACGAAAGTTCTTGCCCACCGCGTCTGGACGGACCTCCGGCGCGGCTGGCGTTTCACCAACCCCAACCTCGGCGTGCTGAAGTTGATCCAAGTCGAGTACATCGGCCTCGCCGAGCTTGCATCAGACCGAAAACGTGTGACTGCCGCGAGCCCGATCCTCGACCGGTTGGAGCCGAAGAAGCGTGAGGAGGTGCTGCGTCAGATCCTCGATGCCATGCTGGAAGGGTTGTCGGTCGACACCGAGTCGCTCGATCAGACCACTCTCGACTCCCTATCGCAGAGTTCGCGGTCCCTGCTTCGCGACCCGTGGGCCATCGACCGCAACGAGACCCTCCGGGGCAAAACCACCTTCCTGCTGGATGCCCCTCCCCGGCGTGAGACGCCTCTACGCGACGAGCAGACCTTCGTGCGTGGCGGCGCTCGATCTCGCCTCGCGCGGCAGATCAACCGGCTATTAGGGCACGGCACGAAGCTTGGGACCGCCGAATACCGCGATTTTATGGAGCAAGTCCTCTCTTTGCTTGCGGAGGAGGGACTGATCCGGCAGGTCGGGACGTTGCAGAACCGCCCGGGCTGGCGGCTGGTGCCGTCCGCCGTGCGCTTGGTTCCAGGCGATGCGGCCAAGCAGAGCCGGCCTCTCGGCAATGCCTACTTTCACAACCTCTACCTCGGCATCGCGGGCAGCCTCGGCCTCGGGAGCACGCCCTTTTTCGGTTTCGAGGGGCGCGAGCATACGGCGCAGGTCCGGCAGGAGCAGCGCGAGTGGCGCGAGTGGCGGTTCCGCTTCGAGGAGGAGGACCGCAAAAACATTGCCCAGCATGAGGCGGAGATGCGGGCCGCTTTCGAGCCGACCCAGTTTCTCCCGGTGCTCTTCTGCTCGCCGACCATGGAGCTTGGCGTCGACATCTCGGCCCTGAACGCCGTGTACCTGCGGAATGTTCCGCCGACGCCTGCGAACTACGCGCAGCGCGCCGGCCGCGCGGGCCGCTCGGGCCAAGCAGCCCTGGTCGTCACCTACTGCTCGGCGCAGAGCCCGCACGACCAGTATTTTTTCGCGCGGCGTGAGCAAATGGTGGCAGGCGTAGTCCGCCCCCCCGCGATCGATCTCAGCAATGAGGCGCTCGTCACATCTCATCTGCATGCTGTTTGGCTCGCGGAAGCGCGCCTGGCGCTGCCACCCGACATCCCCGACATCCTCGATCTCGAGGCGGACGGCTTTCCACTGAAGCCGAAGATTCAGGCCGTCATCTCCGATCCCGCGCTGCCGGGCCGGGCTCAGATCGCCATGCGTAGAGTCCTGGACCAAGTGCTCGTGTCGCTCGGCGACATCCCGCCCGCCTGGCTCGGGGACGCGGATGACTTCGTCGCCCGCGTCGCAGCCGAGGCACCCGTGGAGTTCGACCGTTCCTTCGACCGTTGGCGGGAGCTCTATCGCTCGGCCAGACGGCAACTTGTCGATGCCAATGCCCGCTCCGAGACGCCAGCTCTGTCCCGTGCGGAGCGTCAGCGTATCAGGGAGGCGCAGGCACAAGCGAACGAGCAGTTGGCCATCCTGGAGCAGGGAAGAGCGAGCAGCGGCTCCGACTTCTACTCCTACCGCTACCTCGCGACGGAAGGCTTCCTGCCCGGCTACAATTTCCCGCGCCTTCCGCTCTATGCCTACGTGCCCGCCTCGGCAGGCCACACCCGGCAGGGCGCCTTTCTGCAGCGGGCCCGCTTCCTGGCCATCTCAGAGTTCGGCCCGCGCAGCCTCATCTACCACGAGGGGCGCGCCTACCGCGTCGTCAAGGCGAAGCTCTCCCCGCAGGCCCGCAGCGCGGACGGCGACGGCCTGGCGACGAAGGAGATCTTCATCTGTGGCGAGTGCGGAGGCGCCCACGACACGGAGGTCGAGCGGTGCCACGCCTGCCGGGCGCCAATGGCTCGGGCTTTGTCCATCCGAAGAACCCTCCGCATCGACAATGTGGAAACGGCGCCCGCCGAACGCATCACCGCCAACGACGAGGAGAGGGTGCGACAAGGCTTCGAGATCCAGACGGTGTTCGCTTGGCCGCGCCGCAACGGCCGGCTCGTCGTGACGGAAGGTGTCCTGAAGGCGGACGACGAGGTCGTGCTCACCCTCCAATATGCGAACAGCGCGGAAATCAGCCGCCTCAACAAGGGCCTGAAGCGGCGGAAGGACAAGACGGTCCTCGGCTTCAACATCGACCCGCGCAGCGGATATTGGAGCAAAGCCGAGGACGAGCACGAGGACGATGCCGCCCACGACCAGCCAGGGGCGGTCCGCATTGTGCCCATCGTCCGAGACCGCAAGAACGCGCTCCTGATCCGGTTCGCCGAACCGGCGCGCTTTTCCCCGACCACCATCGCCACCGTCCAACACGCTCTCATCCGGGGAATCGAGGTCGCCTATCAGCTCGACGAGGGAGAGGTGCTCGGGGAGCCGCTTCCAAGCCGCGACAACCGCCGCGCCATCCTCGCCCACGAGGCCGCAGAGGGCGGCGCGGGCGTCCTCAACCGAGTTATTGCTGATCCGAAGGCGCTCGGCCGCATCGCCCGCGAAGCACTGTCCCTGATGCACTACGACAGGGTCGAGGATGCCGTGCTCAGCGGTGACCCCGCGGCCCTGCACGACACGGCGGAAGGCATCTGCGTCCGCGGCTGCTACCGCTGCCTTCTGTCCTACTACAACCAGCCCGACCACGAACTGATCGACCGCACCGACGAGGGCGCGAAACGCCTTCTTTTGACCCTCGCCCGCGGCGAGGTCACACCGCGAAAAAACGACGCTCATCA
Organism: Elioraea thermophila (ex Habib et al. 2022); assembly: GCF_003336755.1. Classification (GTDB taxonomy): domain Bacteria; phylum Pseudomonadota; class Alphaproteobacteria; order Acetobacterales; family Acetobacteraceae; genus Elioraea; species Elioraea thermophila. Next base: position 5,483 of record NZ_QMDI01000002.1, read on the forward strand.
CGAGGAGGGGAGCTGGGCCGCGGCATTCGAGGCGGCTGATCTCCCCACACCTGATCCGACCGGTGTGACCTTCGGCGGGCACACGATCCCCTTCGCCTGGAGGGCGCACTTCGTCGCGGCCGACCCCGGAGCGATCCCAGCGCATGCCCGGACCGAAGCAGAGGCCGCCGGATGGACCCTCGTCGAACTGCCGGCCAGCCCGACCGGCGACATCCCTGAAGGTTTGGCCGCTCTCCTGAAGGGTTGAGCCGATGCCCAAGGCCTTCGCCCCCGGCGACATCGTGCGCGCCCGCGGCCGGGAATGGGTCAACCTTCCCGCGCCGTCGCAGGGCTGGCTCGCCCTGCGTCCGCTGTCCGGCAGCGAGGCGGATCGGGTGTTGCTGAACCCTGACCTCGAATTGCAGCCGGTCGAGCCTGCGCGCTTCGACCTGCCGGCGGACGCCGCCGTCACCACCCAAGCCAACGCCTTGCTGCTCGCGGATGCCTTGCGGCTCACTTTGCGCCGAGGTGCCGGTCCGTTCCGTTCCGCCGCTCAGATCGCCTTCGAGCCGAGGATCTACCAGCTCGTTCCGCTGCTCATGGCCCTGCGGCTCCCGGTGCCACGGCTGCTGATCGCAGACGACGTCGGCATCGGCAAGACGATCGAGGCAGGGCTCATCCTCCGCGAGCTCTTCGATCGCGGCGAGCTCGACAGCTTCTCCGTCCTCTGCCCGCCCCATCTCGTCGAACAGTGGACAGGCGAGCTGAGCAGCCGCTTCGGGTTCGAGACCGTCGCGGTCACCGCGAGCACGGCACCGCGCCTGGAGCGCGGCTTGCCCGTCGCCCAGACCCTGTTCGACGTCCACCCGTTCACCGTCGTCAGCCTCGACTACATCAAGGCCGATCAGCGGCGCGACCGCTTCGCCCGGGCGTGCCCGAAGATGGTCGTGGTCGACGAGGCACACGCATGCGTCGGCACCCACCAAGGACGCCAGCAACGCTTCCGCCTCCTCTCCGAACTCGCTCGCGACCCGGAACGCGCACTGCTGATGCTCACGGCCACGCCGCACAGCGGCGACGAGGAGGCCTTCGCGCGCCTCCTCTCGCTCATCGACCCGAGCTTCGCGTCTCTCCAGTTCGACGACCCGCGCTACCGCGAGCGCCTCGCACGCCACTTCGTGCAGCGGCGGCGCATCGATCTCACCTCGGCGGATTGGGCCGAGGAGCGGGCCTTCCCGAAGCATGTGACGACCGAGTTCCCCTACCGCCTCTCAGCCGACCATCTCGCCTTCCAGGAGAAAGTGCTCGACTACTGCTTCGAGGTCGTATCTCGGGCCGGTAGCGGGCAGAGGGAGAGACGGCTCGCCTTTTGGGGGACACTCGCGCTGATGCGCTGCGTGGGTTCCTCCCCGGCCGCAGCGCTGAGCGCGCTGCGCAACCGCATGACCGGCGAGGCGGAACGATTGGAACCGCACATCTACGACGATGACGGCGAGGACCAGGACGCGGTCGATGTCGAGCCCGCGGCCGCGATGGCTGTCGATGCGCCGCTCGCCGCCCTCATCGAGACGGCAAGCAAGCTCCTGAGCGCACCCGACCCGAAGGTCGAGGCGCTGGTCGGTCTGCTGAAGCCGATCATCGAGGAAGGCCGTAACCCGGTCGTCTTCTGCCGCTTCATCAGCACGGCGGAACACGTCCGCGACGCCCTGCGCCGGGCCTTTCCGAAGCTCCGAGTCGAGGCCGTCACCGGGATGCTGACGCCGGACGAGCGACGCGACCGTGTGGCGGACATGGCCGAGGCCGACCAGCGCATCCTGGTCGCCACCGACTGCCTCTCGGAGGGCATCAATCTTCAGAAACTCTTCGACACGGTCGTGCACTACGACCTGTCCTGGAACCCGACCCGGCACCAGCAGCGCGAGGGGCGGGTGGACCGCTTCGGCCAGCCAGCGCCGGAAGTGCGCTCGGTGCTGATGTTCTCCCCCGACAGCGCCATCGACGGCGCCGTGCTCGACGTGATCCTGCGCAAGGCGGAAGCGATCCGGAAGGCGACGGGCGTCACCGTCCCTCTGCCGGAGGAGCGCGGGCCCGTCACCGATGCGCTGATGGCGGCCATGATGCTTCGCCGCGGAACCACCAAGAAGCAGCTCGAGCTCGACCTGCGGCTCGCCGACGGTGCAGCGCTCATGGAGCAGCGTTGGCGCGATGTGCAGGAAAACGAGCGCCGCTCGCGCACCCGCTTCGCCCAGCACGCCATGAAGCCGCAGGAGGTGGCGCCCGAATGGGCGCGGGCGCGCGACCTCATGGGCGGACCGGACGACGCGCTGGCCTTCGTCGAAGCCGCCATGAAGCGTTTCGACTCCCCGCTCGAGCCGAGCAAGGGGGGCCTTGTCGCCCATGTGCACGCGCTGCCTCAGCCGCTGCGCGAGCGGCTCGCGGAGCGGGGGCTCACCGGCGCCCTGCGACTTGCCACATCGGATCCGGCGCCGGCCGGTACGTGCCTTCTCACACGCACCCACCCGCTGACCGCCACCCTGGCTGAGGCGTTGGTCGAGGGCGCGCTCGACCCCGCTTCCTTGCAGGGCCTCGGCCTGGGGCGGATCGGCGCCTGGCCGACGCCGGCGGTTTCGCGCAAGACCACTCTGCTCCTCTTGCGCCTTCGCATGAAGCTCACGGTCCATGCGCGTTTCGAGCGGCTGCTCCTCGCCGAGGAGGCGGCGCTGCTCGCCATCAGCGAGGGCAAGGTCGTCGCGAGCGGGGCGGAGGCGCGAACGCTTCTGGCCAGCCCCGCCACGCATGACCTCGCCGAGGTCGCCCGCGCGCGCTTCCTGCGCACCGCGCAGGCGGAGCTGCCGGGGCTGCTCGACGGCCCCGTCCGCCTCCATGCCCTGCAGCGGGCCGAGGAGCTGCTGGCCGACCATGCCAGGCTACGCGCCGCTTCCGGCACGGCACCCCGCGTCACGGTCGAGGCGGTGTTGCCGCCCGACGTGATCGGTCTCTTCGTCCTTCTCCCTGCCGCGGCCTGAGGCGCGATGCCGCGCAAGCCGGTCACCGATATTGCCGCTTGGCCCGCGCTCACGCTGGAGGGCAACCTCATCGCGCCGGCGATGATCGCCAGCATCGATCGGCGCGAAGCGGCAGAGCAGGACGAAGCCGACTACGGCCTCCGCAAAGGCCTCTCGATCCGCGACGAGATCGCGCTCGCCTTCCGGGTCGGCCAGGCGCATTGCGCTGACTTCCTGGCAGCCGGCACGGCATCGCTCGGGGCGACCGCCCGTTTCGTCCGCGAATTCCTGCGCGAGACGCTCGGCTTCACCGACCTGCGCGAGGAGGCGGGGCCGATCGCCCTTTCCGCCGGCGAGGGCAGGGTGCCGATCGTGGTGGTACCGCCCGCTGACGCGCTGGATCGTCGCAGCGCCGCGCTCTCGCCGGACCGCCCGCGCTCCGCCGCCTTGGTGCTGCAAGACCATCTCAACGCGACAGATGGCGCGCTCTGGGGCCTGGCCACCAACGGCAAAGTGCTACGCCTGATGCGGGACAACGCCTCCCTCACCCGCCCCGCCTACATCGAGGCCGATCTCGCCCAGATCTTCGAGACCGAGGACCTCGCCTCCTTCGCCTTGGTTTGGCTCCTGATGCACCGCACGCGCTTCGGCCAGGCGGGCACGCCGCCGGCCGACTGCGCGCTGGAACGCTGGCGCGAGGCCGGGCTGAAGGCCGGCGAAGCGGCCCGCGATCGGCTGGCCGGGCAGGTGAAACAGGCCCTCGCGGAGCTCGGCTCCGGCTTCCTCGAGGCGAACCGGGAGCTGCGCGAGAAGCTCGCGGCGCGGGAGATCGGTCTGACGGAGTGGTTCAACGAGCTCCTGCGCCTCGTCTACCGGCTGATCTTCCTGATGGTGGCGGAGGATCGCAACCTGCTGCACCCGCCCGAGGCGGGGGCGGAGGCACGCCGCCTTTACGCCGAGGGCTACAGCGTGACGATGCTGCGCGCCCAAGCCGTGCGCCGCAGCGCCTGGGACCGGCACCACGACCGCTACGAGGGGCTGAAGGTCGTCTTTCGCGCGCTGGCGGGCGGAGAACCGCGGCTCGGCCTGCCCGCGCTCGGCGGGCTCTTCGCGCCGGTGCTGTTGCCCACCCTGGACGCGGCGCGCCTGCCGAACCGCGCGTTCTTCTCCGCCCTCTACCGCCTCGGCTGGATCTCGGACGGGGCGGGGCTCGCACCGGTGAACTGGCAGGCGATGGAGACCGAAGAATTGGGCTCGGTCTACGAGAGCCTGCTCGAACTGCAGCCCCAGTTGGCGGAGGATGGCCGCCGGCTGATCTTCGCTTCCGACGCGGCGGAGAGGCGCGGCAACCAGCGCAAGACCACCGGCAGCTACTACACCCCGGACAGCCTGGTGCAGGCGCTGCTCGATACCGCGCTTGACCCGGTGCTCGACCGCACGGAGGCCGCGGCCGAAAACCCGGCCGAGGCGCTGTTGAACCTCACGGTGGTCGATCCCGCCTGCGGCTCCGGCCATTTCTTGCTGGCCGCGGCGCGGCGCATCGCCACCCGCGTCGCGCGCCACCGCGCCGGTGGTACGCCGTCGGCGGCGGAGTTCCGCCATGCGTTGCGCGACGTCGCACGGCGGTGCCTCTACGGCGTGGACCGCAACCCGATGGCGGTGGAACTCACCAAGGTGGCGCTGTGGATCGAGACGGTGGATCCCGGCCTGCCGCTCGGCTTCTTCGATGCGCAGATCCGCTGCGGCGACTCCTTGCTCGGCGTGTTCGATCTGGCGGCGCTGGAAAAGGGCATTCCCGACGGCGCCTACAAGCCGCTGGCCGGGGATGATCGGGCGACGGCGCGCCATTTCGCCGCCCGCAACCGCAGCGAACGCGCGGGGCAGGGCAGGTTCGACTTCGAACGCGGCGGCGGCGTGCTGCCGGCGGCGCGGCAGTTGGCGGCCCTGGGCGGGCGGCTGCGCGCCCTGCCCGAGGACACGCCGGAACAGGTGGCGGAACGCGCGCGGCTGTTCGCCGCACTCCGCAGCGGGCCGTCGTGGTTTGCCTTCAAGGTCGCCTGCGATGCCTATGTGGCGGCCTTCCTGCTGCCCAAGACGGGCGGCGTGCCGGCGAACCCGAACACGGTGACGATCCCCACCACCGCGCATGTGTGGGAGGCGATGGCGGGCCGCACCTTGTATGGCCCGCTGGTCGGGCAGGTGGTGGAGGCGGCGGAAGCCGCGCGCGCCTTCCACTGGCCGCTGGAGTTCCCGGATGTGATGGCGCGCGGCGGCTTCGATGTGGTGCTGGGCAACCCGCCGTGGGAAGTGAGCCAGCTGTCCGAGAGGGAGTTTTTCGCCGCGCGCGCTCCCGAGATTGCGCAGCTCAGCGGAGCAGCGCGCAAGAAGGCGATCGAGGCCTTGGAGCTGGAAAAACCGGAGGTGTTCCGCGCCTATTCGGTAGCGAAACGGTCTTTCGACGCCTTCAACGAGTTCGCGCGGGAATCGGGGCGCTTCGACCTCACCGCGCGCGGGAAGATCAACACCTACGCCCTGTTCGCCGAGCTCTTCGCCCACCTCGCCGCGCCCCAGGGGCGGGCGGGAATGATCGTGCCGACGGGCATCGCGACGGACGCGACCACCGCGCCCTTCTTCGCCCATCTCGTGGCGGAACGCCGGCTGGTGCGGTTGGTGGATTTCGAGAACTCGGCACCGCTCTTTCCTGGTGTGCACCGCAGCTTCAAGTTCAGCCTGCTCACCCTCGGCCGCGAGGCACCGGCGGCCGAATTCGCCTTCTTCCTCACCGATGTCGCGCAACTGGCCGAGGCGGAACGCCGCTTCACCCTCTCGCCGGAGCAGATCGCGCGGCTGAACCCCAACACCCGCACCGCGCCGGTGTTCCGCTCCCGCGCCGATGCCGAACTCACGGCGAAGATCTACGCCCGCGTGCCGGTGCTGGTGGAGGAAGCCGAGGGCGCGGCGGGCAATCCCTGGGGCGTCGAGTTCTCCCAGGGTCTGTTCAACATGACCTCCGACAGCGCCCTGTTCCGCACCGCCGCGCAGCTCGCCGCCGAAGGCTTCGTGCGGCAGGGCACGGATTGGGTGGCCGAGGGCGCGCGCCCCCGCCAGGGGGTGCTGGCGGCGGAGGGCGGCGGCGATGGCCTGCTCGCCTTGCCGGGGGCGGGGCCGCGCCCGCCCCGGCGCTACCTGCCGCTCTATGAGGCGAAGATGATCCACCAGTTCGATCATCGCTGGGCGGGCTATGCCGAGGATGGCGAGACGACGCTGGACACCCCGCCCGAGCGCAAGCGCGACCCGGGCTTCGAACCCGCCCCGCGCTACTGGGTGCCGGCGGAGGAGGTGGAGCAGCGGCTGCGCGCCAAGGGCTGGACCCGCGGCTGGCTGCTGGGCTGGCGGGACATCACCAACGCGACGAACGAGCGGACGGTGATCGCGACGGTGTTTCCGCGGGTTGGGGTGGGGAACAACCTTCCGCTGATGCTGTTCACGGAGGAGCAGAGCCCATACCTGCTCGCGGCGCTTTCCGCCAATCTGTCAGCCCTCGCGCTCGACTACGCCGCCCGACACAAGGTGGGCGGCACGCATCTGAACTTCTTCATCTACCAGCAACTCCCCATTCTCCCCCCGGCCTTCTACACCGGCCCCCGCCTCGCCTTCGTCCTCCCGCGCGTGCTGGAACTCACCTACACCTCGCACGCTCTCGCCCCCTTCGCGCGCGACCTCGGCCATGCCGGCCCGCCCTTCGCCTGGGACGAGGCGCGCCGCGCCCAGCTGCGCGCCGAGCTCGACGCCTTCTACGCCCGCGCCTACGGGCTCACGCGCGACGAACTGCGCTACATCCTCGACCCCGCCGAGGTGAAAGGCCCTGCCTACCCCTCCGAAACTTTCCGCGTGCTGAAGGAGAAGGAGATCCGCCTCTACGGCGCGTACCGCACCGCCCGCCTCACCCTCGCCGCCTGGGACCGCATGGAGGCCGACGGCACTTTCCGCGCGCTGGACCTCGCGTGAGGATTCACGCCCCGTTCCCGTCCCTGTAGCCTGCCGCCCGGGAGGGGCGAGTCGGTGAGCAAGCGCCTGCGCGACCCGGTGCACGGGCTGATCGTCTTCGCTGTGGAGAACGACCCGGTCGACCGCCTCGCCTGGCGCCTGCTGGACACGCCCGAGCTCCAGCGCCTGCGGCGCATCCGCCAGCTCGGCGTCTCGGAATTCACCTTCCCCGGCGCGGTTCACACGCGCTTCGCGCATTCGATCGGCGTCTTCCACATGGCGCGCACCCTGGTGCGCGTCATCGCCCGGGAAATGGCGCGCAACGGCGAAACACAGGACGATCGCAAGGCCGAGGTCGCGCTGATCGCCGCCCTGCTGCACGACCTCGGCCACGGCCCCTTCAGCCACAGCTTCGAGCATGTCCAGGACGCCGCGGTGCGCGGAAGCGCCATGAGCAGTGGACGGCCGAGATCATCCGCAACCCGGCCGGGCGCATCCGCCCCTTGCTCGAGGCGTTTCGCCCGGGCTTCGCCGACGACGTCGCGGCGCTTCTGGAGAAGGAAGACCCCGAGGACATCTACCACGCCGTTGTCTCCAGCTCCTTCGATGCCGACAGGCTGGACCATCTGCCGCGGGACAAGCTGATGACCGGCACCGGCGCCGGCGGGATCGATGTCGACTGACTGGTGGAGAACATCCGCGTCTCGCCCATCGCGCTCGACGCGCCGGACGGGGACGAGGCTGCGCCGCGCCGCGTGCCGACCTTCTGCCTGGACCGCAAGGCCCTGCCGGCAGCGGAGCAGTTCCTGCTCGCCCGCTACACGCTGCACGAGCAGGTCTATTTCCACAAGACGACACGCTGCGCGGAGGCGATGATCGGCCGGCTGCTCCAGACGGTCGCCACCGCCGCCTCCGATGCAGGGAGCGCGCCGGCACGGACCGGCCTGCCTGCCGGCCACCCGCTGCTTCGCTTCTTCGGCGAGGGCGGGGAGACGGTGGAGAACTACCTCGCCCTGGATGACGCGCTGATCCTCGGTTCGCTGGACGCCATGGCGAAGGCCACCGATCCGGTGATTGCGGAGATGGCCGCTCGCCTGCGCGACCGGAACCTCTACAAGACGCTCGATCTTGCGGAGTTCGGCGCCGACAAGGGCCGACAGGCCAGCCGGCGACGCAAGATCGAAAGAGAGTTCGCCGACGAGATCGGGAACGGCCGGGTCATCCGCGACGACAAGGCCGCAATCGGCATCTATGCCGAGATCGGCGGCGATGAGGAGCGCATGCACAAGCGGCTCCACATCCTCGACGGCGGCACGCCTAAGGAGATCAGCCAGCTTTCCGCGCTGATCAAGGCCTTGGAGCCGAAGAAGGCGTTCCTCCGCTTCTATTTCGCCGACAAGGATGACCGCGACGCGGCACGCAAGTGAGGGAGGCCCCGATGAGCGTTGAACCCGAGCGCGTGGTGGACGAGATCCTCGCCGCCGCCGGCGGCCGGCTGGTCAGCCGCATTCGCCTGCAGAAAATCGCCTATCTGCTGGATCAGCTCGGCGCGAGGAGCGGCTTCCGGTATGTGTATCATCACTACGGGCCATATTCGCGCGACCTCGACGCGGCGATCTTCGACGCCGAGGCCTTCGGCCTGGTGGAAGAGACATACGAGCATCGCCGGCTCGACGGGGCGCGATACAGCGTATTTGCGCGCAGGGCTGATACGGAGCCGACGGCATTCTCCTATCTCAGCGACGAACGGCTAAGGGATGTCGTCAAGCGTCTCGCCGGGGTGAATGCGACCGTCCTCGAACTCGCCGCAACGGCGCATTGGCTGGTGGCGAGCGAGAGAGTGCCGGATTGGAAGGCCGAGATCATTCGTCGAAAGGGATCCAAGGCCAGGGAGGACCGGCTTGCGGAAGCCTTGGGGATTCTTCGCGAGCTCGGGCTTCCGCCTGCCGCAGCGCAGGCCTGACCAGCCCTCGGGTTCCTTCCCGGCCATGCCATGATCGAGGCGCCACAAGGCTTCGTGGTTGCCGAGGAGTGCCGCAAGGCGGCCTGGCAGAACGGCTACCGCCGCGCGCTCGGGCAGCAGGATGGCTGGGCGCGCTACGGTTCGACCACGGCGCGGGGCGACATCCACCTCGCCGCCGCAGGGGCGGGCGGACCGTGGTATCTCGCCTTGGAGCATCCCGGCGTCATCGCAGAACTCGGCCTGCCGCCGGCCGACATGCCCGGTCCCGGCCGCGCCCGCTTCGCCTTCGCCACGCTGGGGGAGCTGTACCGGGTTCTGCCGCGCGTCTACGCACTGGCCGTCAGCCTGCCGGATGGCCCGTTGCAGACCTTCCTGGAAAAGACGCGCGAGCTTCCCCGCACGACCGAGGCCGAACGGCTCGTCGTTCAGCGCGTCGGGCAGGACGTCTTCCGCGAAGGGCTGATGGCCTACTGGGGCGGGCGCTGCCCCTTGACCGGCATCACCGAGCCTGGGCTGCTTCGCGCCTCCCACATCAAACCGTGGGCACGCTGCGAGAGCGACGCGGAACGACTGGACGTGCACAATGGGTTACTTCTCTCGGCGCTGTGGGACGCCGCCTTCGACGCGGGCCTCGTGACCTTCGAGGACGACGGCATGCCCCTTTTCGCTCCGGGCTTGAGCGCCGAGGCGCGGGCTGCCCTCCGCTGGAGTGCCCCCTTGCGCTTGACTGCACAGCATCGCGAGCAGTTGGCGTGGCACAGAAAGAACGTGTTCGACGTGCCGGCGAAGGCACCGGGCCAAGCCTCGCGAGGTGTTTGAGCCGGGATCCTTGCGGCATCTCGAATCCGTAAGCGTTTTTTCTTGGCCCTGCCGGGTTCGTGGTTGGTGTTTTGGTTCCAGCGCATGAGTTCGTGGATTTTGCGGTTTGGCCAGCCTTGTGCGAGGCGTGATAGGACGTTCGTGAGGTTAGCGTTGTGGGTCGACGTGGTTGAGCTTGCAGGTCTCTATCGGAGAGGCGATGGCGGCTCAGGCTTGCGCGCTTTCTTCGCATCCGGCGAGGAAGGCGTTCTTGCGGCCGAGGGCGATGGGTCGGATGGCGCGTTCGACGGTGTTGGTGTCTCCCCGGGAGGACCCTCCCTCCGGTCGGACCTCTCCCCTGGAGGACCACTCGCTTCGCTCGGGTCTTCATCTCGATGCGGCCGTCGTCGAGGAAGCGGCGCAGGCCGTCTTCGTGGGTGAGCATGGAGCGCAAGGCGTCGGCGAGCATGCTGTTCCGGGACAGCCGCGGGACGGTCTGGGTGAGCCAGGCGAACAGGTCGTCGACGAGGGGTTTGCTTCGTCGTTGTCGGACGGCGCGTCGCCGATCCGGGGATAGGCCGCGGATCTCGTTCTCGATGGCGTAGAGGGCGGCGATCCGCTGCAAGGTTTGTTTTGGGCGAGCGGGGCGGTGCCGCTTTCGGCGAAGCCGTAGAACTTACGTCGCGCGTGGCTCCAGCAGGAGGCGAGGATCGGGGCGGGGTCTGTCTTGCCGGTGCTGTCCCTTGCCGCCTTCGCGAGTGCTTCGTAGGCTTCGTAGTCGTCGTACTGTGTGCCGTCTTGGACGCGGCAGAAATTGGCGGTGGCGTAGCTTCCTGGCTGTTTCAGAAACCTGCGACCGGCGTCAGGGCGCCGGCAGAAGAGACCATGGCAGTGGTGAGGAGAGCACGAGGACGCCGCTTGCCGAGGGGGCGCTGTTTGCCGGGCAAGGCTGGTTCCATCCGCTCGAGGAGAGCGTGCGGGAACGGATTTGCGGTTTGCTCGAGGAACCGGTCAAGGAGGAGCTGGCCTCAGCGCTGGGGCAGGGTCGTTATGGACGCGGCGGGGCTGCGGGTAGGCGCGGCTATCGGCACAAGCATCGCAGGCGCCGGCTGAATCGCGCGTGTTCTCCGCGACGCTTCGGTGATGCGGGCGCACGAGGAGGGCCTCGGCCGAGGGGTGGCGGAGGGGGTGGGATTCGAACCCACGGGGCCGGGAGGCCCTCCGGTTTTCAAGACCGGCGCATTCGACCGCTCTGCCACCCCTCCGCGACCATGCGCCTGAAGGGAACGGATCGGCGCCGACCAATCAACCCCCCGCTGCCCGCCGCGCTGGACGAAACGCGCCGCGACCCGCTAGCACAACGTCGTGATCAGCACGCCCCTCTGCCGCTTTCGGCCTGGCACCAGTTTCAGGGCAGCGACCGTGGCCGGCGTGCTCGCCTCCGGCCTGCTGGCCACCCCATGCTTCGGCAACGAGCGCGACCCGATCAGCAATCTCACCATCACCTACGAAAATGACCAGTTCGGCGGCCGCGATCGTTACTACACCACCGGCTGGCAGGTGGCCTGGCGCGCCACCTCGCCGGTGCTGACCGACCTTCTCGCTCAGGCCTCACCCTTCGTCGGTCTGTGGTTGCCAGCCGGCGGGCTGGTCCGTTGGGGGTTCGGCCTCGGCCAGAACATCTACACGCCCGAGGACACGAGGTCCCGCTTTCCGCCACTCACCGATCGCCCTTACGCCGGCTGGCTCTACGGTTCCGCCGCCATTTCGGCCGTGACCGAAACGAGCCTCGCCCTTGTCGAACTTCAGCTCGGCGTGGTGGGGCCTTCCGCCCTCGGCGAGCAGGTGCAGAACAACGTCCATCGCCTGCTGCGGATCGACCGCTCCGCCGGCTGGGCGACGCAACTCAAGGACGAACCGGGGGTGAACCTGATCCTGAACCGCCAGTGGCGGTTCTCCTCCCCGCTGAAGGCGACGATCGTGAACAGCCTCGGCTGGAGCATCATGCCGAGTGTGGCGGTCAGCCTCGGCAACGTGCAGACATGGGCAGCGACCGGCGTCATCGTCAAATTCGGCTCCAAGGTCGATGCCGATTTCGGCCCGCAACGCCTTCGCCCCGCCGCGGTCGGCTCCGCCTTCTTCCGCCACGACGGCGCGTGGGGCTGGTACGTGCTCGCCGGCGTCGAAGCGCGCGCCATCGCGCACGACATCTTCCTCGACGGCAACACTTGGCGCGACAGCCGGAGCGTGAACAAAAAGTACGTCGTCGGCGATGGCATCCTCGGTGCGGTGTTGATCATGCCGCAGGCGCGGCTGACCTACACCCACACGTTCCGCAGCCAGGAATTCGACGGGCAGAACAACCGCATGGTGCAGTTCGGCTCGATCAGCCTGTCCGTGCCGTTCTGAGCCTTCGCACCGTCATCGTCTTGCGGCTGACAAGGGCGCGCCGTCGCGCTAGCGCTTGGGCATTCTTCGGGAGCGAATGATGCGTCTCAGCCGACGTCGCCTTCTGGCCTCCGCCGCGGCAACCTTCGCCGCACCCGCCGTTCTGCGCGCGCAGGCACCGCTTCGGCTCACCATCCTGCACACCAACGACGTCCACGCACGCCACGAGCCGACCAATCGCTTCGGCGCCGCCTGTCGGGCGGAGGAGCAGGCACCTGGCAGCTGCTTCGGCGGCTCCGCCCGCCTTGCCGCTGCGCTCGCGGCGGAACGATCCGCCGCCGAACGCGAGGGGCGCACGGTCCTGGTGCTCGACGCGGGCGACCAATTCATGGGCAGTCTGTTCTACACGCACTGGCGCGGGCTGGCCGAACTCGAGGTGATGAACGCCATCGGCTACGACGCGATGGCGGTCGGCAACCACGAGTTCGACAATGGCCCTCCTGTGCTCGGCCGCTTCGTGCGCGGCGCCCGCTTCGCCGTGCTTTCCGCCAACATCGACGCTTCCGCCGAACCCGAGCTCGCCGACCGGATCGCCCCTTTTGTCGTGCTTGAACGCGGTGGCGCGAAGATCGGCATCGTCGGCCTCACCACGGAGAACACGCCGCGGATCTCCTCTCCCGGCCCGCGCGTGCGGTTCCTCCCGGATGCCGAAGCCCTCGCCGCCGCCTCCCGTTCCGCCCGCGACCAGGGCGTCTCCGTCATCATCGCGCTCACCCATGTCGGGCTGCGCCGCGACGTCGAGCTCGCGCGTGCCGTGCCAGGCCTGTCCGCCATCGTCGGCGGGCACAGCCACACGCTGCTCTCCAACACCGCGCAGGGCGCCTTCGCCCGCTACCCGCTGCCGGAACAGGGGGCTTCCGGCTTCGCCATCCCCATCGTCCAGGCGGGAGCGAACAACCGCTACTACGGTCGGCTCGACCTCGATCTCGACGCCGCGGGCCGGGTGCTCGAAGCGCGCGGCGATGCGCGGGAGCTTGGCTTCGCCGACCCGCGCGACCCCGCGGTGGAGGCGATCGTCGCTCGCCTCGCCGAGCCACTTGTCGCCTTGCGCGCGCGCGTGATCGGGTCGACCACGGAGGCACTGTCCAACGCGCTCTGCCGGCGCACGGAGTGCGCGATCGGCAACCTGATCGCGGAGGCGATGCTCGAGGCAGGGCGCCCGGCCGGGGCGGAGATCGCGCTGCAGAACGGCGGCGGCATCCGCGCCGGCTTCCCGGCCGGGTCGGTCACCTGGGGCGACCTGCTCACCGTGCTGCCCTTCTCCAACACCTTGGCGACGCTGAAGCTGCGCGGAGCCGACATCCGCGCCGCACTTGAGAATGGCCTCTCAGCCTTCGAGCAGGGAGCGGGGCGTTTTCCGCAGGTCGCCGGGCTGCGCTTCACTTGGCGCCCGAACGCTCCTGTCGGTTCGCGGCTCGTTTCCGTCTCCGTCCGCCAGCCGGATGGCTCCTATGCCCCGCTCGACGACGATCGCGTCTACGGTGTCGTCACCAACAACTTCCTCCGTCAGGGCGGGGATGCCTACACGGTGCTGCGAGACCGGGCGATCGACCCCTACGACTCGGGGCCCAATCTCGAGGACGTGATGGAGGCGTTCTTCGCCCGCCGCAGCCCGCTCAGCCCTTTGCTCGACGGGCGCATCGCCGAAGCGCCCTGACGCCACGCCGCGAGGGGCGTGCGGTCAATAGCGGCGGTACAGCGCCACCAGCCGGCCCTGGATCTTCACCCGATCGGGCCCGAAGATGCGCGTCTCGTAGCGCGGATTGGCGGGTTCGAGCGCGATCGAGTTGCCGCGGCGGCGAAGGCGCTTCAGCGTGACCTCCGTGTCGTCGATCAGCGCGACCACGATGGCGCCCGTCTCGGCGGTGTCGCAGCGGCGGATGATGGCGGTGTCGCCGTCCAGGATGCCGGCCTCCACCATCGAGTCGCCCGCCACCTCGAGGGCGTAATGTTCGCCGTCCGAACCGAGCAGGGCGACGGGGACCTCGATCACGTTGCCGACATCCCGCAACGCCTCGATCGGCACGCCGGCCGCGATGCGGCCGAGCATCGGCAGTTCGACCGCGCCCGCCTCGGCCGCCGACCGCGCCCCGGCGAGCTTGGCACCGAAATTGCCGCGGATGACGTTCGGCGCAAAGGCCGCCGCTGCCTCGCGTCCGCGCGCCGAGGCGCTTTCCGGCAGACGCAGCACCTCGAGCGCGCGCGCCCGGTGCGCCCGGCGGGCGAGGAAGCCCCGTTCCTCGAGCGCGGTGATCAGGCGATGCACGCCGGACTTCGAGCGCAGACCGAGGTGCGCCTTCATCTCCTCGAAGGACGGCGAAAACCCCGTCTCGCGCAGATGGCGCTCGATGAACATCAGCAACTCGTGCTGCTTGCGCGTGAGCATGGCCCCCGAACCCCTCGCGGTCGCCGCGTGAACAAACCGGCAACGCTGTTCTAGGTTCGTCCGCCGCGTCGGAGCAAGAGGCTTCGCGCGACGCGGGCGATTTTCAGTACCCTCGCAGGCCGAGCCGCAGGATGGGCACCGGCTCGCCCGCACGCACCGGGGGGGCGTGCGGCGGGCGCAGGATCAGCGCCTCGGCCTCGGCGAAGATTCGCATCTGCGAACTGTCCTGGGCGGGGAAGGGGGTGGCGATCCACGCCCCGTCGCCATCGCGTTCAAGCCGCGCCCGCAAATGGTCCGCCCGCAGATCGTTCGCCGGCAGGTCCGCACCAGCCCGCGCAAACTCCGGGGCAGGGGGTTCGCCGGGAAGGCCCGACAGGCGGTCGAGGGCAGGGGCGAGGAACAGGAGGCCGCACACCAGGGCGGAGACCGGGTTGCCGGGCAGCCCGAGCAGGGGCGTGCCGCGCACATGGCCGAACAGGAACGGCTTTCCCGGACGCATCGCGATCTTCCAAAAGGCAAGTTCCAGCCCCTCGGGCTGAAGCGAGGCCTGGATCAGGTCGTGCGCGCCGACCGAGGCGCCGCCGGAGGTGACGATGAGGTCGGCGCCGTGCGGCGCGCGAACCAGGCGCGCGATCGCGTCCATGTCATCGGGAGCGATGCCGAGATCGATCGGCTCCGCACCACAGGCACGCACCAGTGCCGCCAGCGCGAGCGCGTTCGACGACACGATTCCGCCCTCGGGGATCGGGTCGCCGGGGCGCGCCACCTCGTCCCCGGTGGAGAGGATGGCCACACGGGGGCGGCGATGCACGCGCAGCCAGGGCCGATCCGCCGCGGCGGCGAGCCCGACGTCGCGCACGGTGAGCCGCCGCGGGGCGCGCAGCAGAACCGTTCCGGCGGCGAAGTCGCCACCGCGGCGACGGATGTGCCGGCCCGACGCCGCCGTCACGCGCACCTCCACCGCCGTCTCGCCGAGGTCGGTGTCCTCCTGGATCACCACCGAATCCGCGCCGTCGGGGATGACGCTGCCGGTGAAGACGCGCACCGCCTCGCCGGGACCGATCCGGCCCGCGAACGGATGCCCCGCCGGCGCCGAACCCACCACGCGCAGCCGGCAGGGTGGGAGCGTGCAATCCGCCGCCCGCACCGCGTAGCCATCCATCGACGACACGTCGGCCGGGGGCTTGTCATGTCGGGCCGTGACGTCCTCCGCCAGCACCCGGCCCCACGCCTCGGCAAGGCTCACCCACTCCGTGCCGACCGGGGACAGCGCGGCGAGGATCCGCGCCCGCGCCTCCTCGACGGAGAGCATCACGCCGCCTCGAAGGTGCCGGACTTGCCGCCCGACTTGTGCACGAGCCGAACGGCCTCGATGCGCATGCCGCGATCGATCGCCTTCGCCATGTCGTAGAGGGTGAGGGCGGCGACCGAGACGGCGGTCAGCGCCTCCATCTCCACCCCCGTCGGGCCCGTGGTCTTCACGGTCGCCTCGATCTCCACCGCGTTCGACGCGGGATCGGGGGTGAGCGTGACCGAGACCGAAGCCAGTGGCAGCGGGTGGCAAAGGGGGACAAGATCGGCCGTGCGCTTCGCCGCCATGATGCCGGCGAGCTGCGCCACCGCGAGCGCATCGCCTTTCTTCAACGCGCGGGCGGCGATGGTCTCGAGTGTGGCGGGCTGCATCACCACCCGCCCGCGCGCCACCGCCACGCGTTCCGTCGCCGCCTTGGCGGAGACGTCCACCATCACCGCGTTGCCGGCCTCATCGAAATGGGTGAGGCGATCGTCGCTCATGCGAGCAGGGCCCGGGTTGCCGCCGTCACGTCCTTCTGCCGCATCAGGCTCTCCCCCACCAGGATCGCACGCGCCCCGGCGGCCGTCATCCGCGCCACATCGGCCGAGGTGGCGATTCCGCTCTCGGCGACGAGGAGACGATCGCCCGGCACGCGCGGCGCAAGGCGCTCGAAGGTGGCGAGGTCCGTGCGCAGCGTGCGGAGATCGCGGTTGTTGATGCCGAGCAACGTTCCGCCCAAAGCGAGGGCGCGGTCGAGCTCCGCCTCGTCGTGCACCTCGATCAGCACGTCCATCCCCCAACGCCGCGCCTCGGCCTCGAGCGAAGCAGCCTCGGCGTCCGAGAGCGCGGCCATGATCAAGAGCACGCAGTCCGCCCCCATGGCGCGCGCCTCCACCACTTGCCAGGGGTCGAGCAGGAAGTCCTTGCGCAACACGGGAAGCCCCACGGCGGCGCGGGCGGCGACGAGATGCTCGGGCGCGCCCTGGAAGAAGGGCCCATCCGTCAGCACGGAGAGGCAGGCGGCTCCACCGTCGGCATAGGCTCGGGCGAGGGCGGGCGGATCGAACTCGGGACGGATCAGCCCTGCCGAAGGCGAGGCCTTCTTGATCTCGGCGATCAGCCCGATGCCCCGCGCGGCCGCTGCGGCGTCGAGGGCGCGGGCGAAGCCGCGCGGCGGGTCGGCCGCGGCGGCGCGGCGTTCGAGCTCGGCGAGCGCGATGGTCTCCTTCCGCGCCGCGAGATCGGCTCGCGTGCGGGCGCAGATGCGGGCGAGCGCGTCCGGGATCTCGGTCATGCCGCGGTCTCCGTGCCGGCGCGGGTGAGGGCGACGAGGCGATCGAGCGCCGCCTTGGCGCGGCCGGAATCGATCGCCTCCGCCGCCATCGCCGCACCCTCGCGCAAATCCTGCGCCCGCCCGGCGACGATCAGCGCGGCGGCGGCGTTCAGCACGACCGCGTCACGATACGGCCCCGCAATGCCCGCGAGCACCGCCCGCAAGGCCTCGGCGTTCTCCGCCGCCTCGCCGCCCTTCAGCGCGGCGGGAAGGGAGATCGGCAGCCCGGCGTCCTGCGGGCGGACGACGAATTCGCGCACCCGCCCCTCGTGCCACTCGGCGACGTGGCTCTCCCCGGTCACC
This sequence comes from Elioraea thermophila (ex Habib et al. 2022), assembly GCF_003336755.1. GTDB lineage: Bacteria > Pseudomonadota > Alphaproteobacteria > Acetobacterales > Acetobacteraceae > Elioraea > Elioraea thermophila. The sequence continues at coordinate 22,979 of NZ_QMDI01000002.1, forward strand.
GTCAGTTCGTCGAGCCCGTCCGACCCGTGCACCACCCAGGCGCGCTCGGCACCGAGCCGGCCCAGCGTCTCGGCCAGAGGCCTGACCCAGACGCGGGAAAAGACGCCGGTCAGCTGACGCCGCACCCGCGCGGGGTTGGCGATCGGGCCGAGCAGGTTGAACACCGTGCGGATGCCGAGTTCGACGCGCGGGCCGGCGACATGGCGCATCGCCACGTGATGCCGCGGCGCCATCAGGAAGGCGACCCCGATCTCGCGCAAGGCCTGCTCGAGCACGGGGAACGGGGCGTCGATCGCCACCCCGAGCGCGGCGAGCACGTCGGCCCCGCCCGAACGCGAGGAGATGGCGCGGTTGCCGTGCTTGGCCACCGGCACGCCGCAGCCGGCAACGACGAAGGCGACGGCGGTGGAGATGTTCAACGTGCCCTGCGCGTCGCCTCCGGTGCCGCAGACATCGATCGCGCCGGGAGGGGCCTCGATCGCGAGCATGCGCGCGCGCATCGCCCGCGCCGCGCCCACGATCTCCGCCACGGTCTCGCCGCGCAGCCGGAGCGCCATCAGCAGGGCGGCCATCTGTGCGGGGGTGGCTTCGCCGGCCATCAGCGTGTCGAAGGCGGCCTCGGCCTCCTCCTCGGTCAGGGTGGCGCCGTCGGCGAGACGGGCGATGACGGGCTTGAGCGAAGGCAAGGGAGCGGGGCTCATGCCGGTTCCGCCACGCGATTGCGCCCGCGTGCGAGGGCGAGGAAGTTGCTCATCATGGTCGCCCCATGCTCGGAGGCGATGCTCTCGGGGTGGAACTGCACGCCGAAGATGGGGAAGGCGCGGTGGCGAAGCCCCATGATCAGGCCGTCCTCGTTCCACGCGGTGACGACGAGCGCGTCAGGGAGGCTCGCCCGCTCCACCACCAGTGAGTGGTAGCGCGTGGCGCGGAACGGGGAAGGGAGCCCGGCGAACAAATCCTCCCCGGCGTGATGCACCCGATCGACCTTGCCGTGCCAGGGCTCGGGCGCGCGCACCACGCGCCCGCCGAAGGCTTGGCCGATCGCCTGATGGCCGAGGCAGACGCCGAGCACGGCCACCCGCCCGGCAGCGGCGCGGATGAGTTCGAGCGAGATGCCCGCCCGGTCCGGGTCGCAGGGGCCGGGCGAGATGATGATCGCCTCCGGCTGGCGCGCGAGCGCCTCGGCCACGGTGAGCGCATCGTTGCGCATCACCTCCACGCTCTCGCCGAGCCCCCCCACCAGGTGGAACAGGTTGAAGGTGAAACTGTCGTAGTTGTCGATCAGCAGGATCATCGGGTGGCGGAGGATGCGGGCGGGGGCAAGGCGGGTCAACGGGCGGGGCTCCATCCTCCCCGCTTGTGCGCCGCTACGGCGGTGAGAGGATCCCGCCATGGACGCTGCCCTGCCTCGCCTCTCGCTCGCCCTCGAAGGCCTCGCCTGCGGGGGGTGTGCGGCGCGGGCGGAACGCACGCTCGCCGCCATCGACGGCGTGGCCTCGGCGTCCGTCTCCTTCGCCACCCGCACGGCGGACCTCGCCTACGACCCGGGCCGGACGGACACGCGCTCGCTCGCCGAGGCGCTGGCGCGGGCGGGGTTCGGGGTGGCGGAGGAGGTGATCGCGCTGAAGGTCGCGGGGCTCACCTGCGGCGGTTGCGCGCGCAAGGTGGAGCGGGCTCTTGCCGCCGTGCCCGGGGTGATCGGGGCCTCGGTGAACGCCGCCTCGGGGCTCGCCGAGGTGCGGGTGGCGCGGGGCGCGGTGGAGCCGGGGGCCCTGATCGCGGCGGTGGAACGGGCGGGCTACCGCGCCGCCCCGCTCGCAGCCCCGGAGGACGGCCGCGCGTCGGCCGAGCGCCGCCAGCGGGCGCTGCTCGTCCTCTCCCTGCTCGCTGCGGTGCCGTTCCTGGTCGACATGGTCGCGCATCTTGCGGGCGGCCATCTGCTGCCCGGCTGGCTCCAGCTCGCGTTGGCCGCCCCCGTGCAGTTCCTGGCCGGAGCGCGGTTCTACGCCGGAACCTGGCGCGCGCTGAGGGCCCGCGCCGGCACGATGGACCAGCTCGTCGCACTCGGCACCACGGCGGCCTTCGCCCTCTCGGCCTGGCACCTCGTTGCGGGCGGGCCCCTCTACTTCGAGGCGTCCGTCCTCGTCATCGCCTTCGTCCTCTTCGGCAAGGCGCTCGAGGAGCGGGCGAAACGATCCGCCGCCGCCGCGATCGAGGCGCTCGCACGGCTTCGCCCGGCCGAAGCCGTGCGGCTCGAAGCGGAGGGGCGCGAGCGCCGCGTGCCTGTCTCCGCGCTCCGCCCCGGCGACCTGATCCGCGTCCGCCCCGGCGAGGCCTTCCCCGCCGACGGCGTGATCGCGGAGGGCGAGACGGAGGCTGACGAGAGCCTGGTGACGGGGGAAAGCCTGCCGGTGCCGAAACGGCTCGGCGACGCGGTGGTAGCGGGGGCGGTGAACGGCTCGGGATCGGTGGTGGTGCGGGTCTCCGCCGTCGGCGAGGGGACTCTGCTCGGCCGCATCCTCGCGCGCGTGCGGGCGGCCCAGGCAAGCAAGGCCCCCGTGCAGGCGCTGGTCGATCGCGTGGCCGCCGTCTTCGTCCCAGCGGTGCTTTTGCTGGCCCTCGCCACCCTGGTCTGCTGGCTGGCCGCCGGGGCAGGGGTCGACCGCGCCGTGGTCACCGCCGTCTCCGTGCTCGTCGTTGCCTGCCCCTGCGCCCTTGGCTTGGCCACTCCGGCTGCCCTGGTCGCGGGCGTCGGGGCAGCGGCGCGACGGGGCATCCTCATCCGTGACGCCGCCACCCTGGAACGGGCGCGAGGGCTGGACACGGTGGTGTTCGACAAGACGGGCACGCTGACCGAAGGCAAACCCGAGGTGGTGGCGGTGAGGGGGGAGGATGGCGTGCTCGCCCTCGCCGCCGCCCTGCAGACGGCGAGCGCCCATCCCTTCGCGTCGGCGATCCTGCGCGCCGCCGAGCGCGCCGGGGCGATCGTGCCACCCGTCGCTGAGGCACGCACCGTGCCCGGCCAAGGTGTGCGCGGGGTCGTCGACGGGCGGGAGGTCGGGCTGGGGAATGCCCGCCTCGCCGCTGCCTTCGCCGCCGACTTGGCTCCGTTCGGCTCGTTCGTGCGCGAGGCGGAGGGGCAAGGGGCGACCGTGGTGTTCCTGGTCGAGCCGGGGCGCGCCCTTGGCGCGATCGCGCTCGCCGACCCGATCCGTCCGCGCGCGGCCGAGGCGGTGGCGCAGATGCGCGCGCTCGGGTGCGAGCCCATCCTGCTCACCGGAGATGCAGTGGCGCCGGCCCGCGCCGTGGCGGATGCGGTGGGGATCGCGCGGATCGAGGCGGAGGTCGATCCGGAGGCGAAGGCGGACCGCATCGCCGGCCTGCGTCGCGCCGGCCGATGCGTGGCCATGGTCGGCGACGGCGTGAACGACACCGCGGCCCTGGCCGAGGCCGATCTCGGTATCGCCATGGGTGGGGGGGCGGATTCGGCCCTTGCCGCCGCCCCCGTCGCGCTGCTGCGGCCCGATCCGGTGCTGGCGGCTGAGGCGATCGCGCTCGCGCGGGCGACTCTGGCGACGGTGCGCGGCAACCTCGTCTTCGCCTTCGCCTACAACGTCGCCGCCCTGCCGCTCGCCGCCGCCGGCTACCTTTCGCCCGCCGTGGCAGGGGCGGCGATGGCGCTCTCCTCCGTCTCGGTGGTGGGCAACGCGGTACTGCTCGCGCGCCGCGGCCGCGCTATCGGGATGGGGTGAGCCGCCGTCCGAGTCGCCGTCCGCCCGCCTCAGCCCGCGCCCGGGTCGCCGAGCGACCCGCCAGGCGGTCGGCCGAGCGGCCGGCACGGGCGCGCCGCGGCAGGGCGCGCCGCACGCCGTTGCGGGTGGCGCGGGCGCTGACGGGGCTTGGCCGGCGCGGCCGGCGGCTGCTCATCCTGCTCCTGCTCGGCGCCCTGTTCGCCTACCCGGGCGCCTTCCTCGCCGATGCGCTGCTGCAGCTGATTTTCGGCTGAGCCCGCCGCGGCGAGGGGGCGGGGGTGCCGTCGTCGAACGTCCGGCTTACAGTAAGCCGGAATCGAGGAGGACGCGCGATGGCGAAGACCGAGACGGCGGCAAGCGTGGCGGACCGGAACGATCCCGTCGGCGCCTTCGTCCCGGGCGAGCGGATCACGCTTCCCGGCGCGGCCTCGGGGCCGCTCGCCGGCCTCACCTTCGGCGCCAAGGACGTGTTCGACATCGCGGGCCACGTCACCGGCTACGGCAACCCGGACTGGGCGCGCACCCATCCGCCGGCTCTGGTCACCGCTCCGGCAGTGACGATGCTGTGCGAGGCGGGCGCCGACCTCGTCGGCCGGACGAAGACGGTGGAGCTGGCCGCCGGGCTCACGGGCGAGAACCTCTGGTACGGGACGCCGAAGAACCCGGTCTGCCCCGATCGTTTTCCGGGTGGATCGTCCTGCGGCTCCGCCGCCGGCTGCGCGGCGGGGCTGTTCGACATCGGGCTCGGCTCCGACACCGCCGGATCGGTGCGCATCCCGGCCTCCTACTGCGGCCTTTACGGCTTCCGCCCGAGCTGGGGAGCGGTGAACGCCTGCGGGGTTATGCCGCTGGCGCCCAGCTTCGACACGGTGGGCTGGTTCGCGCGTTCGCCCTCCGTGCTGCGCCGGGTGGGCGAGGTGCTGCTGCCGGCGGGCGGCGAGGGGTCGCTCGGGCCCCTGCTCAAGCCCGAGGAGGCGTGGATGAACGCCGAACCCGCGGTGGCGCAGGCGCTGTCGCTCGCGCTCGAGCGGCTGGAGGCGCGGTTCGGCCGTTCGGTGCAGGTCGAGGTCGCGATCGAGGGGCTGCACGCCTGGTTCGATGCGTTCCGGGCCTGCAACAACGAGGAGAACCTGGCCGCACTCGGGCCCTGGGTCGCCTCCGTGCAGCCGAAGCTTTCGCCGGCGGTGGCGCAGCGCTTCGAACTCGCCCGCCACCAGACGCCGCAGAAGAGCGCGTGGGCGCGCGCCTTCCGCGCCCAGGCCTCTTTCCGGCTGCGGGGTCTGCTCGGGGGCGGCGCGGTGCTCGTCTTTCCCACCTCGCCCATCCCGGCACCGCTGCTCACCGCCACGCCCCAGGAGATCATGGAGGTGCGGGAGCGCACGATCGGCGTCACCGCCTTCGCCGGCTTCGCCGGGGCGTGCGAGGTGACGATCCCGGCGGCGAAGGTTGACGGGGCGCCGGTGGGGTTGAGCCTGCTCGCCGCGCCGGGGCGCGACCGCGCCCTGCTCGCGCTGGCCGAAGCGGTGGCGGAGGCGCTGGCGCTCGAAGCCTGAGCGGTCAGCGTCCTGCCCCGGCGGCGAAGCGCACCGCTTCCTCCGCCGCGCGGATCAGCGCCCGCGCCTTGGCCACCGTCTCGCGCCATTCGCCCTCAGGGTCGGAATCCGCCACCACGCCCGCCCCGGCCTGCACATACATCACCCGATCCTTAACCACCGCCGTGCGCAGCGCGATCGCGGTGTCCATCTCGCCGTTCGCAGCGAAGTAGCCCACACAGCCGGCGTAGAGCCCGCGCCGTTCCGGTTCGAGCTCCTCGATGATCTCCATGGCCCGCACCTTCGGCGCCCCCGACAGCGTGCCGGCGGGAAACCCCGCCATCAGCGCATCGACCGCGTCGCACCCCGCCCGCAGCCGGCCTTCGACATGCGAGGAGATGTGCATGACGTGGGAATAGCGCTCGACGACGAATTGTTCCTTCACCGTCACGGTGCCGACCTCCGCCACCCGGCCGACATCGTTGCGCCCGAGGTCGAGCAGCATCAGATGCTCGGCCCTCTCCTTCGGGTCGGCGAGCAGTTCGCGCTCGAGCCGCTGGTCCTCCTCGTGCGTCGCCCCCCGCGGCCGCGTGCCGGCGAGCGGGCGGATGGTGACGGTGCCGTCGCGCAGCCGGACCATGATCTCGGGCGAGGAGCCCACCACCGCGAAACCGCCGAAATCGAGGAAGAACAGGAAGGGCGACGGGTTGAGGCGACGCAAGCTGCGGTAGAGCGCGAAGGGAGGAAGGGAAAAGGGGACGGCGAAGCGCTGGCTGAGCACGATCTGGAAGGCATCGCCGGCCCGGATGTACTCCTTGGCTCGCTCCACCGCCGCAACGAACGCCTCGCGCGTCATGTTGGAGGCGACCTGGCCGAGATCGGGGCTCGCTGGCCGGGCGGCGGGTGGGGGCGGCAGCGGGCGGGCGAGGGCGGCGGCGGCGGCGGCGAGCCGGGCCTCGGCGGCCTCGCGCGCCTGGTCGGCCGTCACCCCCGGGGCGGGGCGGACGGGGGTGGCGAAGGTGAGGGTGTCGAGCACCGTGTCGAACACGGCCACCACCGTGGGGCGAAGCAGGATGCCGTCCGGCAGGCCCAGGGGGTCGGGATTGGTCTCGGGGATCCGTTCGATGCGGCGGACGAAGTCGTAGCCGAGATAGCCGACGAGAGCGGCACTCATCGGCGGCAGGCCGGGCGGAATCTCAACGCGGCTTTCGGCGATCAGGCGACGGAGCGAGGCGAGCGCGCCCACCTCCTCCGCCCGCCAGCCCTCCGGGTCGGTCAGCGCGAAGCGGTTGATCTCGGCGCGGTCGCCGCGCACGCGCCAGACGAGATCGGGGTCGAGCATGATGATGGAGTAGCGCCCGCGCGCCGCCCCGCCTTCCACGCTCTCCAGCAGCACCGCGTTCGGTCGGCCCGAGGCGAGCTTGAGGAAGGCGGAGACGGGGGTCTCGAGGTCGGAGACCGTGGTCGTCCAGAGCAGTTGCGGCCGGCCCGCCTCATAGGTGGTGCGGAACGCGTCGCGGTCGGGCGGGGAGGGTGTCACGGCGCGTCGCCCGCGATGAGCCGCGTGGCGTTGGCGTCGATCCGCACCCCCGCCCGCGTGCGCAGGGCCTCGAGGAACTGCGCCTCGAGATCGTCCGCGATCGCGCCCGCGATCTCGCGCGCGATGCGCTCGCGCCCGGCGCGGTCGTCACCTGCGGCCTCGATGGCCACCACGGAACCAACCAGGAAGCCCGCGGGCATCTCGATCATCGTCGCCTCGCCGCGGGCGAGCGCGAACAGGGCCTGCGTCATCTGCGGCGGCGGTGCGCCGGCTTCGGCCCCGTCGCGGCGGAAGGGGGGCGTGCGGCGCGGCGTCCAGCCGCGGCGGCGGGCGGCCTCGTCCAGCGCCACACCCTCGCGCACCGCGGCGAGCAGGGCCGCCGCCTCCTCCTCCATCGCGCGCCGGCGCTGCTCGCGCTCCCAGGAGGCGCGCACCTCGGTCGCGACCGCATCGAAGGGGCGCAGAGCGGGCGGCGTGATGCCGTCGAGGCGGAGCGCATAGAACGAGCCGTCGCGGGCCTCCGTCAGGCGGGGGATGGCGCCGGGACCGGCCTCGAAGGCGCCCTGCAACGCCTCCTCGGGCAGCCCGTCGAGGTCGAGCGGCTCGCCGTCGGGCCCGCGCCCGGCGGCGTCGATGGCGGCGAACGAGAGCAGACGAAGCCCATGCGCGCGCGCAACCTGCTCGAGCGTCATGCCGGCCGCGATCGAATCCTCCACCCGGTTGGCGCGGGCGTAGATCAGGTCCGCCGCCCGCTCGCGGGCGAGCTGCGCCTTCAGCTCCTCCCGCACCTCGTCGAAGGCGCGCTCGGTCGCCGGTTCGATCTCCTCCACCCGCACCACGTGCCAGCCGAAGGGGCTGCGGATCGGCTCGCTCACCCGCCCCGCGGGCAGGGCGAAGGCGGCGGCGGCCAGCGCGGGCAGCGGCACCTCGTCGCGGGAGAGCCGCCCGAGCACCCCGGCGGTGCCCCCCGAGGCCTCGGCCTCGGCGACGATGTTCGCCATTGGCGCGCCGGCCGCCCAGGCTTCGGCGATCGCCCGTGCCCGCTCCTCGTCGCGCACGACCACCTGGGCGATGACGCGCCGCTCCGGCGACGAGAACTCGCCCCGCCTTTCCTCGTAGGCGGTGCGCAGAGCCGCCTCTGGGATCTCGATCTCGCGCGCGACGTCCTCGAGCGTGAGCAGGAGGAAGGTCAACGCGCGGTATTCGGGGGCGGTGAACAGGTCCGGGTTGTTCTCGTAGTGGCGCCTCAGTTGCTCCTCGGTCGGTTCGGGCGGGGCGGGGGCGGCGACGAAGGGGAGCTCGACCAGATCCGCCACCCGCCGTTCGTTGCGATAGGCGAAGAGCGCGGCGGCCAGCGCATCCGGGGCAAGCGCGCCGACGCGGACCGAGCCCACCACTTGCCCGCGCGCGAGATCCCCGCGCAAGAGTTCGAGGAAGCGCTGCTCGGTCAGCCCCTGGTTGCGCAGGAAGGCCTGGAACTGCACGCGCGAGAACCGACCGTCCGCGCCGCGGAACACCTCGGCGGCGAACACCGCCTCGCGCAGGGCGTCATCGGGCACCACCACGCCGATCCGCTCGGCCTCGAGATCGAGCGCACGCAGTGCGGTGAGCCGCCCGAGGGCCGCTTCCGCGATCGCTTGGCGGATGGGGCCGGTCGGCTCGAACTGCCCCCCGAGCGAACGGCGCAGCTGGGCGAGTTCGCGCTGATAGGCCTCGGTCGCCTCGGCGAGCGAGACCGTGGCGTCGCCGACACGCGCCACCGTCCGCTCACGCCCGCCGCTCGTGACGAAGTCACCGATGCCCCACACCGCGAAGGAGGCGATGAGCAGCAGGAACAGGGCCTTGACGATCCAGCTGTTCAGCGAGTTGCGGATCGCGGCGAGCATCGGGGTGGGGGTCTCCGGGCGGCTTCGGGCGGCGGACCCTACAGAAGGGGGGAAAGGGGCGCAACGCAGGGGGTTGCGGAGCCCCCGCCGCCGTGGAAAGGGCGCAGGCCGAAGGAGGAACCGCGATGCGCCCATTGATCGCCGGCAATTGGAAGATGAACGGGCTCGGAGCCGAGGGGGTTGCGCTGGCCCGGGCCGTGCGCGAGGGCCTGGGCGATGGAAACGGGGTGGACGTGCTGCTCTGCCCGCCCTTCACCCTGATCGAGCGGGTGGCACGCGCGGTCGCCGGCTCGGCGATCGCGGTCGGCGGGCAGGACTGCCACCCGAAGGCCTCGGGGGCGCATACGGGCGATGTGTCGGCGCCGATGCTGAAGGATGCCGGAGCGTCCTTCGTCATTCTCGGCCACTCGGAGCGGCGGGCCGACCACGGCGAGACCGATGCCCTCGTGCGCGCCAAGGCGGAGGCGGCGGTGGCTGCCGGGCTTACCCCGATCGTTTGCGTGGGCGAGACGCTCGCCGAACGCGACGCCGGTCGTGCCGAGGCGGTGGTCGAAGCGCAACTTGCCGGCAGCCTGCCCGAGGGCTTCGCTCGGGCCGGAGGGGTGGTCGCGTACGAGCCGGTGTGGGCGATCGGCACCGGGCGCACGCCGTCAGAGGCCGACATCGCCGCCATGCACGCCGCCATCCGCGCCCGCCTGGTCGCCCGGTTCGGCGCAGCGGGGCGGGGTGTGCGCATCCTCTACGGGGGGTCGGTGAAGGCGGCGAACGCGAAACCGATCCTCGCCGTGCCGGAGGTGGGGGGCGCGCTGGTCGGTGGCGCCTCGCTGCAGGCGGCGGAGTTCCTCGCCATCATCGCCGCCGCCCCCGTCGCCGTGGCGTGAGCAGAGGCGGGGTGGCGCGGCGGGGCAGGCGGCGCTAGAAGCGGCCGCGGCAGCCCGGGGTCGCCATGTTCACCGTCCTTCTCATCCTCCACCTTCTCGTCACCATCGCGCTCATCGTCGTCGTGCTCCTGCAGAGGAGCGAAGGCGGGGGGCTCGGCATCGGTAGCTCGGGGGGCTTGGGCGCCTTCATGGGCGGGCGCGGCACCGCCAACCTGCTCACCCGCACCACAGCCGTTTTGGGGACGTTGTTCTTCGCGCTCAGCCTCGCGCTCGCGCTCATCAATCAGAGCGGCCGCCAGGCGCCGTCCTTGCTCGATTCGCCCCCACCGACCGCGCCGGTGGCCCCGGCCCCCGCTCCCCCGCCGATCGTCCCGATCAACTGAAAACCCACGGTCGCCAGACCTGCGCGCGCCGCGGTTGTGGCGGTCGAGCGCTTGCGCGTATCAGGGGGGCCCATGACGCGATACGTGTTCATCACGGGCGGCGTGGTCTCCTCCTTGGGCAAAGGGATCGCGGCGGCGAGCCTCGGCGCGCTCCTGCAGGCGCGGGGGTTTCGGGTTCGGCTGCGCAAGCTCGACCCCTACCTCAACGTCGATCCCGGCACGATGAGCCCCTACCAGCACGGCGAGGTGTTCGTCACCGAGGACGGGGCGGAGACCGATCTCGACCTCGGCCACTACGAGCGATTCACCGGTGTCGATGCGACCAGGGCCGATAATGCGACGACGGGGCGTATCTATTCCACCGTCATCGCGCGCGAACGCCGCGGCGATTACCTCGGCGGAACGGTGCAGGTGATCCCACACGTGACGGACGCGATCAAGGAGACGATCACCGCGCCCGCCACCATGCCGGACGGGGGGGAACCGGATTTCGTCATTGTCGAGATCGGCGGCACGGTGGGCGATATCGAGTCGCTGCCGTTCCTGGAAGCGATCCGTCAGCTCGGCAACGAACTCGGTCCCGCCCGCGCCCTCTTCATCCACGTCACGCTCGTGCCCTGGATCGCCTCGGCGGGCGAGCTGAAGACCAAGCCCACCCAGCATTCGGTGAAGGAGCTGCTCAGCGTCGGCATCCAGCCGCAGATCCTGCTCTGCCGGGCCGATCGGCCGATCCCGGAGGGCGAGCGGCGCAAGATCGCGCTCTTCTGCAACGTCCGCCGCGAGGCGGTGATCCCTGCCCTCGATGTCGACACGATCTACGCCGTGCCGATCGCCTATCACCGCGAGGGGCTCGATTGCGAGGTGCTGCGCCACTTCGGCCTCGCCTGCGAGGAGGAGCCGGACCTTTCGGCCTGGGAACGGATCGTCGAGACCATCCGCAACCCCGAGGGCGAGGTGACCATCGCCGTCGTCGGCAAGTACACGGGGCTGCTCGACGCCTACAAGTCGCTGGCCGAGGCGCTCACCCACGGCGGCATCGCCAACCGCGTGCGGGTGAAGCTGGATTGGGTGGACAGCCAGATCTTCGAAACCCCAGGCGCGATCCATCGCCTCGAGGGCGTGCACGGCATCCTCGTGCCCGGCGGCTTCGGCGAGCGCGGGACGGAAGGCAAGATCGCGGCGGTGCGGTTCGCGCGCGAACGCCGCATTCCCTTCTTCGGCATCTGCTTCGGCATGCAGATGGCGGTGATCGAGGCCGCCCGGAACCTCGCCGGCCTCTCCGGCGCCTCCTCCACCGAGTTCGGGCCGTGCGAGCACCCGATCGTCGGTTTGCTCACGGAATGGACTCGCGGCAACGAGGTGGAGCGGCGCCAGGCGGGGGGCGATCTCGGCGGCACGATGCGGCTCGGCGCCTACCCTTGCGTGCTGCAGCCGGGGTCGCTCGTGCGCGCGATCTACGACGCCCCGCGCATCTCGGAACGCCATCGCCACCGCTACGAGGTGAACATCCGCTACAAGCCGATCCTCGAGGAGTCGGGGCTTCTCTTCTGCGGCATGAGCCCGGACGGCACACTGCCCGAGATCGTCGAACTGCCCGGTCACCCGTGGTTCGTCGGCGTGCAGTTCCACCCCGAACTCAAGTCGCGGCCGTGGAAGCCGCATCCCTTGTTCGCCTCCTTCGTCGAGGCGGCGGTGAAGCAGGCGAGGCTCGTGTGAACGCGCCCCTCACGCCCCCCATGGCGGCCACGCCGCGCACGGTGCGGGTCGGCAACGTTGCGCTGGGCAACCATCTGCCGCTCGCCCTGATCGCCGGGCCCTGTCAGATCGAATCCGCCGCGCACGCCTTCGAGGTGGCTGAGGCGCTGGTGGAGATCGCGGCGCGGGCCGGCATCGGGCTGATCTTCAAGGCCTCCTACGACAAGGCGAACCGCACCTCGCTCGCGGGCGCGCGCGGGGTCGGGCTCGAGCGGGGGCTCGCCGCACTCGCGGACATCCGCGCCAAGCTGAACGTACCGGTGCTGACCGACGTGCACACCGAGGAGCAAGTCCTGCGCGCGGCCGAGGTGGTGGACGTGATCCAGATCCCGGCCTTCCTCTGCCGCCAGACCGACCTGTTGCTCGCCGCCGGCCGCACGGGGCGGGTGGTGAACGTGAAGAAGGGCCAGTTCCTGGCACCATGGGACATGCGCCATGTGGCGGCGAAGATCGCCTCCACCGGCAACGAGTCGATCCTGCTGACGGAACGGGGGGTCAGTTTCGGCTACAACACGCTGGTCGCCGACATGCGATCGCTGCCGATCATGGCCGAGACCGGTTTCCCGGTGGTGATGGACGCCACCCACGCCGTGCAGTCGCCGGGGGGCGCGGGCGGGGCGTCGGGTGGTGATCGCCGTTTCGCGCCCGTGCTCGCGCGCGCCGCCGTGGCGGTCGGGGTGGCGGCGGTGTTCATCGAGACGCATCCCGATCCCGATCGCGCGCCGTCGGACGGGCCGAACATGGTCCCGCTCGCCGCGATGCCGGCCCTGATCGAGCGGCTGATCGCCTTCGATCGCATCGCCAAGCAAGGGTGAGCGAGCACGTGCGCGGCGTCAGCGCACCGCGTCGAGCTCGACCGCGACCTCGATGCGCCGGCCCTCGCGCAGGATCGCCACCGTCACCCGCGCGCCGGGGGTGAGGCGTTCGAGCAGCGCGATCAACTCCGCCGGTCGGCCGACCGCCTGGCCATCGATGGCGAGCAGGACGTCGCCCGGGCGGATGGTGCCGTCGCGATCGACCTGGGCGGGTCTGATCCCGGCCCGCGCCGCCGCCGAACCGGGCTCGACGCCGAGCACGAACACGCCCGTCGTGCCGGTGCGCTGCGCCAGGGCTGCGTTCAGCGCCTCGTCCACCCGCACGCCGAGGCCCGCGCGCACGTAGCGCCCGGTGGCGATCAGCCGCGGCACCACGCGATTGACGACGTCGATCGGCACCGCGAAGCCGATGCCCGAGAACGCGCCGGAGGGGCTGACGATGGCGGTGTTCACCCCGATCACGCGCCCCGCCGAATCGAGCAAGGGCCCGCCCGAATTGCCGGGATTGATCGCCGCATCGGTCTGGATCAGCCCCTCCAGCACCTGGCCGTCGGTGCGCAGGTCGCGATTGAGGGCCGAAACGATCCCGGTGGTCAACGTCCAATCCAGGCCGAACGGGTTGCCGATCGCGAACACGCTCTGGCCGACGCGGAGGTCGGCGGAAGTGCCGATCGGCAAGGGCTGCGGGCGGGCGAGCGCGACGCCGATGCGCAGCACGGCGAGGTCGTGCGCGGGGCTCGCGCCGACGAGCGCCGCGCGGTAGGACCGCCCGTCGGCGAGCCGCACGAAGGCCGCCGAGGCGTTGGCGATCACGTGGTGGTTGGTCACCACATGGCCGAACTCGTCCCAGAAGAAGCCTGACCCCGTGCCGCGCGGCACCTGCAGGGCGGAGCGCGTCCAGGGGTCGATCACCCGTTCCGTGGTCGTGATGTGCACCACCGACCCGCGCGCCGCCTCGAACAGCGCGACCGTCGCCTGCTCGATCTCGGCCAGTTCCCCGCGCGGTGTCACCACACGAGGCTCGGCGCGCTGGGCGAGGATCATCGACTGCAGCATCGGCGCCCACTGCCAGGCGAACGCGACCAGGATGGCGGCGAGGGTGATGAGGGAGAGGCGAAGCAGGAAGGCGGGACCGCTCATGGCGGGCGAAGTATGCCGAGGGCGGGCCCCTGCGGCCACCGCGCGCGGGGGCAGGGGTTGCCGGCGGTGGGGCGGCGCGCTACCGGGGCGCGGTTCTTTCCGAACGGAGCCTTCGCCCGATGACCGACACCGCGATCGCCGACATCGTCGCGCGCGAAATCCTCGATTCGCGCGGCAACCCGACCGTCGAGGTCGAGGTGATCCTCGATGGCGGGGCGACGGGCCGTGCTGCCGTGCCGTCGGGCGCCTCCACCGGCACGCACGAGGCGGTGGAGCTGAGGGACGGCGATGCCGCGCGCTTCCTCGGCAAGGGCGTACGCCGCGCGGTGGAGGCGGTGGAGGGCGAGATCTTCGACGCGCTCTCGGGCCTCGACGCCACCGACCAGGTGAAGATCGACGAGCTGCTGATCGATCTCGACGGCACGCCCAACAAGTCGCGCCTCGGGGCGAACGCGATCCTCGGCGTCTCGCTCGCGGTCGCCAAGGCGGCCGCCGCGGCGGTCGGGCTGCCGCTCTACCGCTATGTCGGCGGCGTGGCCGCGCGCACCCTGCCGGTGCCGATGATGAACGTGATCAACGGTGGGGCGCATGCCGACAACCCGATCGACATCCAGGAGTTCATGATCGTGCCGCTGGGCGCGGGCACGATCGCGGATGCCGTGCGCATCGGCGCGGAGGTGTTCCACACGCTGAAGAAGGAGCTCGCCGCGGCGGGCCACGCGACGAACGTCGGCGACGAGGGCGGCTTCGCCCCCAACCTCGCCTCGACGGAGGAGGCCTTGGGGTTCCTGGCGCGGGCGGTGGAGAAGGCCGGCTACCGCCTGGGCGAGGACGTCGCCTTCGCGCTCGATTGCGCGGCGAGCGAGTTCTTCAGGGACGGCCGCTACGTGCTGGACGGCGAGGGGAAGTCCTTCGACGCCGCCGGCATGGCGGACTGGCTGGGCGGGCTTTGCGCGCGTTTCCCGATCGTCTCGATCGAGGATCCCTGCGCCGAGGACGACTGGGAGGGCTGGGTGCAGCTGACGCGCGCGCTGGGTGCCCGCGTGCAGATCGTCGGCGATGACCTGTTCGTGACGAACCCGGAGCGGATCGCGCGCGGGGTCGAGCACGGGGCGGCGAATGCCGTGCTGATCAAGGTGAACCAGATCGGCACACTGACCGAAACGCTCGCCGCGGTCGAGGCGGCGCATCGGGCGGGCTGGCGCTGCGTGATGAGCCATCGCTCCGGCGAGACGGAGGACGCGACCATCGCCGATCTCGCCGTCGCCACCAATTGCGGGCAGATCAAGACCGGCAGCCTCGCGCGGTCCGACCGCACGGCGAAGTACAACCAGCTGATCCGCATCGAGGAGGCGCTCGGCGAGACGGCGCGCTACGGCGGCCGCCGCGCCATCCTCCGTCGCTGACGCGGCTTGCCCCGACGCGGCGCGGGGTGCTTTTCTCGCCGCCATGGCACTCGCGCGCGAGGTGAAGTCACTGCTGTTCGGCGTGATCCCGCCTCTGGTCGGGCTCGCGCTCGTCGCCTTCTTCGCCTGGCACACGCTGCACGGCACGCGGGGGCTGATCGCGCTCGCCCAGATCAAGGAGGAGATCGCGCGCGCCCGCACCGAGCTTGCCCGGCTGGAAGCGGAGCAGGCGCGGGCCGAGCGCCGCGTCTCCTCGCTTCGCCCCGGCAGCCTCGATCGCGACGCGCTGGATGAGCGGGCGCGGCTGATGCTGAACCTCGCCGCCCCCGACGAGATCGTCATCCCCTACGGCCCCGGCCGGCGCCTCTACTGATTTTTCTCCCGACCCGGCACCGCGCGCACGTTTCACAACGCAACGCGCCGGTTTCGCGATCGGGTGTTGCGCGAAGGCGGGCCGAAGGGAAACGCGTTCCTCGCGACTTGCCGGAAGCGGGCCGAAGCGGTTAGGTCGCCCCGGTGCGCGCCGCCGCGTTCGGGGAGGGATCATGGCCACGGCCGAAACGACAGGGAAGCGGAAGGGCAAGGTCGCGCTCGCGATGACGCGCGAGGAGTTGCTCGCCGCCTGGCGGATGATGCTGCTGATCCGCCGTTTCGAGGAGAAGGCGGGCCAGCTCTACGGCATGGGGCTGATCGGCGGCTTCTGCCACCTCTACATCGGGCAGGAGGCGGTCGTGGTCGGCATCCAGGGCGTGTTGCGCGAGGGCGATCAGGTGATCACCTCCTACCGCGACCACGGCCACATGCTCGCCTGCGGCATGGACCCGAAGGGCGTGATGGCGGAGCTGACGGGCCGCATCGGCGGCTACTCCAAGGGCAAGGGCGGATCGATGCACATGTTCTCCGCCGAGAAGGGCTTTTACGGCGGGCACGGGATCGTCGGCGCCCAGGTGAGTCTCGGCACCGGCATCGCCTTCGCCAACTGGTATCGCGAGAACGGGCATGTCTGCGTGACCTATTTCGGCGAGGGGGCGGCGAACCAGGGGCAGGTCTACGAGTCGTTCAACCTCGCCTCGCTGTGGAAGCTGCCCGTGCTCTACGTCATCGAGAACAACCGTTACGCGATGGGAACGGCGGTTGAGCGGGCGACCCCGACGAAGGACCTTTCGCAGCGCGGCGCGGTGTGGGGCATCCCGGGCCGTCAGGTGGACGGCATGGACGTGCTCAAGGTGCGCGAGGCGGCGGAGGAGGCGATCGCCTACGTGCGCAGCGGGAACGGGCCCTATCTGATGGAGCTGCTCACCTACCGTTTCCGCGGTCACTCGATGTCGGACCCGGCCAAGTACCGCACGCGCGAGGAGGTGCAGCGGATGCGGGAGGAGCGCGACCCGATCGAGGGGGCGCGCAAGATCCTGCTCGAGCACTACGGCGTGGGCGAGAACGAGCTGCGCGCGATCGAGGACGAGGTGCGCCGCATCGTGCAGGAGGCGGCCGACTTCGCGCAGGCGAGCCCGGAACCGCCCGAGAGCGAACTCTACACGGACGTCCTCGTCGAGACCGCCGCCTGAAGGAGGGGACGCGATGGCGACGGAAATCCTGATGCCCGCGCTCTCGCCCACGATGACGGAGGGCAAGCTCGCGCGATGGCTGAAGAAGGAAGGCGACCCGATCCGCCCCGGCGAGGTGATCGCCGAGATCGAGACCGACAAGGCGACGATGGAGGTGGAGGCGGTGGACGAGGGCGTGCTCGCCAAGATCGTCGTCCCCGAAGGCACGGAAGGGGTGGCGGTGAACAGCGTGATCGCGGTGCTGGATGGACCGCCGGCGACACCTGCGCCCAAGCCGGCCGCGGCCCCCGAACCGGCGCCCGTTCCTGCCGCGCCGGCGGTGGCGAAATCGGCCTCGACCGCGCAGCCGGCGGCCGCCGTAAACCCGTCCGAGGCCACACTCAGCGCTTACTCGGGCCCGACGGCGCCGATGACGGTGCGCGAGGCGCTGCGCGAGGCGATGGCGCTCGAGATGCGGCGCGACCCCGATGTGTTCCTGATGGGCGAGGAGGTCGGCCAGTACCAGGGCGCGTACAAGGTGAGCCAGGGCCTGCTCGACGAGTTCGGCCCCAAGCGCGTGCTCGACACCCCGATCACCGAACACGGCTTCACCGGGCTCGCCGTGGGTGCGGCCTTCGCCGGTCTGAAGCCGATCGTCGAGTTCATGACCTTCAACTTCTCGATGCAGGCGATCGACCAGATCATCAACTCGGCGGCGAAGACGCTCTACATGTCGGGTGGGCAGATCCGCTGCCCGATCGTGTTCCGCGGCCCGAATGGTGCTGCCGCGCGCGTCGCTGCCCAGCACTCGCAGTGCTTCGCCTCCTGGTACGCGCACTGCCCCGGGCTGAAGGTCGTCGCACCGTGGAGTTCGGAGGACGCGAAGGGCCTGCTGCGCGCCGCCATCCGCGACCCCAACCCGGTGATCGTGCTCGAGAACGAGGTGATGTACGGGCAGACCTTCCCCTGCCCGACCGACCCCGAGTTCGTGCTGCCGATCGGCAAGGCGAAGATCGAACGGCCGGGGCGCGACGTCACCATCGTCGCCTTTTCCATCTGTGTGGGCTACGCGATGGAAGCGGCCGAGAGTCTCGCCAAGGAGGGCATCGAGGCGGAGGTGATCAATCTCCGCACCCTACGCCCACTCGACGTCGAAACGATTTTCGCCTCGGTGCGCAAGACGAACCGGATCGTTTCGGTAGAGGAAGGGTGGCCCTATGCCGGTATCGGCGCCGAGATCGCCGCCCGGGTGACGGAAGCTTGCTTCGATTGGCTGGATGCGCCCCCGGTGCGCGTCACCGGCGAGGACGTGCCGATGCCTTATGCCGCGAACCTCGAGAAGCTCGCGCTGCCCAACGCCGCCAAGGTGGCGGCGGCGGCGAAGCGCGTTCTCTATCGCTGAGGCGGGGAGGGGAGCGATGCCGACCCAGATCCTGATGCCCGCGCTCAGCCCGACCATGACGGAAGGCACGCTCGCGCGCTGGCTGAAAAAGGAGGGCGACCGCATCCGGCCCGGCGAGGTGATCGCCGAGATCGAGACCGACAAGGCGACGATGGAGGTGGAGGCGGTCGACGAGGGGATCCTCGCCCGCATCCTCGTGCCCGAGGGCACGACCGGTGTGGCGGTGAATGCGCCGATCGCGGAGCTGGTGGCGGAAGGCGAGGCGGCGTCCACGGGATCTTCCGCGCCTCCTGCTGCGCCGCCCAAGCCGGCGACGGGAAGCGCGCCCGCTCCGGCCCTCGCTCCTGCCGCGGCGCCGGCCGCTGCGCCGCGCGGCAACGGGCACGACGCAACGGCGGCGGATCGTTCCCCGGACGAACGGCTCTTCGCCTCGCCGTTGGCGCGTCGGATGGCGAAGCTCGCCGGCATCGATCTCACCGCGCTGAAGGGCTCCGGGCCCGGGGGAAGGATCGTCAAGGCCGACATCGAGGCGGCGATGGCGAAGGCGGCCGCACCTGCGGCTTCGGCCGCTGCTGTTGCCCCCACACCACCGCCGGCTCCCGTTGCGCCGGCCCCGGCGCCTACTCCGTCTCCAGCGCCTGCGCCCGCCGCGCCACCGCCGATGGCGGCCCCGCACCGCCTGGTGCCGCATTCGACGATGCGCAAGGTGATCGCGCGGCGGCTTTCCGAGAGCAAGGCGAGCATTCCGCACTTCTATGCCTCGGTCGATGTCGAACTCGATGCTTTGTTGAAACTGCGGGCCGAGCTCAACGCCAAGGCGCCCGCCGAGGGGCCGGGTGCGTTCAAGCTCTCGGTCAACGACATGATCATCAAGGCCGCCGCGATCGCGCTGCGTCGCGTGCCCAAGGTCAACGCGTCGTGGCGCGAGGACGGGATGGTTCTGTATGACGACGTCGACATCGCGGTCGCGGTCGCCCTCCCCGACGGGCTGATCACGCCCATCGTGCGCCAAGCCGACCGCAAGGGGTTGGCGGCGATCTCCAACGAGATGAAGGACCTCGCCGCGCGGGCGAGGGCGGGCAAGCTCAAGCCCGAGGAGTTCCAGGGCGGATCTTTTTCCATCAGCAACATGGGCATGATGGGCGTGAAGGAATTCTCGGCCATCATCAACCCGCCGCAGGCGGCGATCCTGGCGGTGGCGGCCGGCGAGCAGCGGCCGGTGGTGAAGGGAGGGGCACTCGCCATCGCCACCGTCATGACGGTGACGCTGAGCGTGGATCATCGGGTGATCGACGGCGCGCTCGCCGCCGAGTGGCTCGGCGTGTTCAAGGGCATCGTCGAGGACCCGCTGCAGATGATGTTGTGAGAGCACGGGGGGGCGATGGGCCCCCCGGCCCCGTTGGTCGCGACGCGCGCCCCGACCGTCGGGAGGGGCGCCCTGACGGGGGGAGCGGGGGGCCCATCGGCCCCCCGAATCCAGGGAGACCACGATGGCGGATCGTTTCGACCTGATCGTGATCGGCGGGGGGCCGGGGGGATACGTCGCCGCCATCCGCGCCGCCCAGCTCGGCATGCGCGTCGCCCTCGTCGAGCGCGAGCACTTGGGCGGGATCTGCCTCAACTGGGGCTGCATCCCGACCAAGGCGCTCTTGCGCACGGCGGAGGTGAACCACCTCCTGCACTCCCTCGACTCCTTCGGGCTTGCCGCCGACAACCCCCGTTTCGACGCGAAGAAGGTGGTCGAGCGTTCGCGCAAGGTGGCGGCGCAACTCGCCGCCGGGGTGAAGCACCTGTTGCGCAAGAACAAGGTCACCGTGTTCGAGGGCCACGGCGCCCTGGCCGGGCCCGGAACGGTCGCCGTCCGTAACGATGGCAAGACGACGGAGCTGAAGGCGCCCCACGTCGTGCTCGCCACCGGCGCGCGTGCCCGCACCCTGCCGGGGATCGAGCCGGACGGAGCGGTGATCTGGACCTACAAGGAGGCGATGGTTCCCCCCAGCATGCCGCGCTCGTTGCTCGTCATCGGCTCGGGCGCGATCGGCATCGAGTTCGCCTCCTTCTACGCCGACATGGGGGCGGCGGTGACGGTGGTGGAGGTGATGCCGCGCATCCTGCCCGTGGAGGACGAGGAGATCTCGGCGCTCGCCCGCAAGGCCTTCGAGAAGCGCGGGATGACCATCCTGACCGGGGCGAAGGTGCAAGGTGTGCAGCGGAACGGGGAGGGGGCCCGCGTCGTCGTCGAGGACGAGGGCGGTGTCGTGCGCGAGATCGCGGTGGAGCGCGTGATTTCGGCCGTCGGCATCGTCGGCAACGTCGAGGGCATCGGCCTCGAAGGCACGCGGGTGCAGGTGGAGAAGAGCCACGTCGTCACCGACGGCTACGGTCGTACCGGCGAGCCCGGGGTGTACGCGATCGGCGACCTCGCGGGCCCGCCCTGGCTCGCGCACAAGGCCTCGCACGAGGGGATCGTCTGCGTGGAGGCGATCGCCGGGCTGAACGACGTCCACCCGCTGGACGTGACGAAGATCCCGGGCTGCACCTATTGCCGGCCGCAGGTGGCCTCGGTCGGGCTGACGGAGGCTGCGGCGAAGGCGAAGGGGCACGAGGTTCGGGTGGGGCGCTTCCCGTTCATCGGCAACGGCAAGGCGATCGCCCTCGGCGAGGCGGAGGGCCTGGTGAAGACCGTGTTCGACGCGAGAACCGGGGAGCTCCTGGGGGCGCACATGATCGGGGCGGAGGTGACGGAGCTCATCCAAGGCTACGCCATCGCGCGCGCGGGCGAACTGACGGAAGCCGAGCTCGCGCACACCGTCTTCCCGCACCCCACCCTCTCCGAAATGATGCACGAGGCGGTGCTGGCGGCGTACGGGCGAGCGATCCATTACTGAACGCGCCGCGCCGCCACTTGCCGAGACCTTCCCCCGCCGCCACCTCCCGCGCATGACGACCCGGATCGAGATCGACCACCGCCGCCCGCGCACGGGGGCGGAGCGCCACCCGGAGAAGGCGAAGCGCGAAGCGAGCGCGATCCCCCGCAAGCCGGCCTGGATCCGGGTCAAGGCGCCCACCCACCCCGTGTACCTGGAAACCCGCCGCCTGATGCGGGCGAAGAACCTGGTGACCGTGTGCGAGGAGGCGGCCTGCCCGAACATCGGCGAATGCTGGAGCCGGCGCCACGCCACCGTGATGATCATGGGCGAGGTCTGCACGCGGGCCTGCGCCTTCTGCAACGTCGCCACCGGCATCCCGGCCCCCCTCGACCCGGATGAGCCGCGCCGGGTGGCGGAGGCGGTGGCGGCGATGGGGCTCGCCCACGTCGTCGTCACCTCGGTCGATCGCGACGACTTGGAGGATGGCGGTGCCGCCCACTTCGCCGCCACCATCCGCGCCATCCGCGCGGCCTCGCCGGCCACCACGGTCGAGGTCCTGACCCCGGACTTCCTGCGCAAGGGCGAGGGCGCGATCGAAACGGTGGTCGCCGCCCAGCCGGACGTGTTCAACCACAACCTGGAGACGGTGCCGCGTCTCTATCCCACCATCCGCCCCGGCGCGCGTTACTTCGTCTCGCTGCGCCTGCTCGCGCGGGTGAAGGAGCTGGACCCGGGCATCTTCACCAAGTCGGGGCTTATGGTCGGGCTCGGCGAGGAGCGGGTCGAGCTCGTGCAGGTGATGGACGACTTGCGTGCGGCCGAGGTCGATTTCCTCACCCTCGGCCAATACCTGCAGCCGACCCCGAAGCACGCGCCCATCGCCCGCTTCGTGCCGCCGGAAGAGTTCGACGAACTCGCGGCTTTGGCCCGCGGCAAGGGGTTTGCGCTCGTCGCCGCCTCGCCGCTGACGCGGTCGTCCTATCACGCGGATCAGGATTTCGCCCGGCTTCGGGCCGCGCGCGACGCAAGTCTGGCCCGCGCGGGCTGACGATCACGTTTCCGCTTTCTTTCAGCCGTGTTGCGCCTAGATTGAGGCCGTATGCCGACCCACGCCCAGCTCAAGTTCCTGCCCTATCGGCCCGATCAGCTGTTCGACCTGGTCGCCGATGTGGGGCGTTATCCGGAATTCCTGCCCTGGTGTGTGGGCGCCCGCATCCGGCATCGGGACGAGCGTCTGCTGATCGCGGAGCTGATGATCGGCTTCAAGGTGTTCCGCGAGCGGTTCACCAGCCACGTCACGCTCGATCGCCCGCACGCCATCCACGTCCGCTACCTGGACGGCCCGTTCCGCTACCTGAACAATCACTGGCGGTTCGAACCGCGCGACGGCGGCACGATGATCGACTTCTACGTCGATTTCGAGTTCCGCTCGCGCGTGCTGCAGGCGGCGATCGGGGTGGTGTTCAACGAGGCGGTGCGGCTGATGGTCGCGGCCTTCGAACGCCGCGCGGCGAAGATCTACGGCGCCCCCCTTCCGCGCGGCACCGCGCCGGTGGCCACGCCGCCGCTGCCGACGCCGGGGACCTGACGGGCGAGAGGGCCGCGGCAGCCGCGAGGGCCGCCGCCCGGCCGTTTCTCAGGCGTTGCCCGTCTCGCGCTTCAGCCGCTCCATCTCCTCCTTCAGCTTGAGCTTCTCGCGCTTGAGCCGCGCCACCTCGGCCTCGTCCGCGCGCGGACGGCCGAGTTCGGATGCGAGCTTCTCCTCGAGGGCGGCGTGGCGGCCGCTCAGGGTCGCGAGCCGTTGCTGGACGTTCATGCGTCGCCTCCTCTCGCGGCCCGACCGTTCCGGGCCGAGGCGGGAGTGTGACGGAACGGTTTCGCCCTCGGCAAGCCCCAGGCCGCGATTTGACGCCGCCGTGACGCCGCCCCCGTCGACGACGGCCGGCTTTCGGGGCAGAGACGCGCGACCTCCCCACACCACGCACGCGCGAGCATGACGAACACCGTCTCCTACATCCCGCCCCGTCCCGATCCGCGCCTTCCCCCGCCGCGGATCAACCTCTTCTCCGACACCCAGACGAAGCCCACACCCGCGATGCGGGAGGCGATGGCGCGGGCGGAGGTCGGCGACGAGCAGTTCGGCGACGACCCCACCGTGTGGGCGCTGTGCGACCGGATGTGCGCGCTCCTCGGCACCGAGGCGGCCGTCTTCCTCCCTTCGGGGACGATGGCGAACCAGATCGCCATTCGCGTGCATTGTCGGCCGGGCGACGAGATCCTGGCCCACGAGACGGCGCACATCGTCACCTCCGAACACGGCGGGCCCTGGGCCAACGCGGGCGCGGCCGTGCGCGGCCTGCCCGGCGAGCGGGGGATCTTCTCCGCCGAGACTTTGCGCGCCGCGATCCGCCCCAAGAGCCGCTACGCCCCGCCGCAGAGCCTCGTGTCGGTCGAGCAGACGGCGAACATCGCGGGCGGCACGGTGTGGCGGGCGGAGGAGCTCGCCGCCGTGGTCGAGGTCGCCCGCGCGGCAGGGCTCGCCACCCATATGGACGGGGCGCGGCTGATGAACGCCGCCGTCGCGCTCGGGGTGCCGGCGGCCGCGCTCGCGCGCGGCTTCGACAGCGTCTGGCTCGACTTCTCCAAGGGGCTCGGCGCGCCGGTGGGTGCCGTGCTGTGTGGCTCGCGCGCCTTCATCGACGAGGCTTGGCGGTGGAAGCAGCGCATGGGCGGGGCGATGCGCCAGGCGGGCGTGATCGCCGCCGCCTGCCTCCATGCGCTCGACCATCACGTGGCGCGCCTCGCCGAGGATCACGCCAACGCCCGGCTGTTCGCGGACAGGCTCGCCGCGATCGAGGGCGTGACGGTGCAGCCCCCCGAGACCAACCTCGTGTTCTTCGACCCCAGCGGGGCGGGGCTCAGCCCCGAAGCGCTCGCCGCCCGGCTTGCTCAGCGCGGCATCCGCATCAGCGTGCTCGGCGGACGCTGCCGGGCCGCCACCCATCTCGACGTCACGGCAGCGATGGTGGAGGAGGCGGCGGCCGAGATCCGCGCTATCCTTGGCGGCTGAACGACGAGGGAGGGAAGGGCCATGCCCGAGGGAACGAGGCTCGCCGAACGACGGCTGAAGGTCGAACGCGAGGGGGCGGTCGCGATCGTCACCCTGAACCGGCCGGAGGCGCGCAACGCCCTCTCCTTCGCCCTGCTCGAGGACCTGGAGGCGGAGTTCGCCCAGCTCAGGGGCGATGCGGCCGTCCGGGCCGTCGTCCTGGCCGGCGAGGGCCCGGCCTTCTGTGCGGGGCACGACCTGCGCGAGCTCACCGCCCATCGGGCGGATGCGGACGGAGGAAGGGCCTTCTTCCAGGCCACGATGGCGAAGTGCGCGGCGGTGATGCAGGCGCTCGCCACCCTGCCGCAGCCGACCATCGCCGCCGTCGAGGGAATCGCCACCGCCGCCGGCTGCCAGCTCGTCGCCACCTGCGATCTCGCGGTGGCGGGGGAGGGGGCGAAGTTCTGCACGCCCGGCGTGGCGATCGGCCTCTTTTGCGCCACGCCGGCGGTCGCCCTCTCGCGCGCCGTCTCGCGCCGGCACGCGCTCGAGATGCTCTACACCGGCGACATGGTGGATGCCGCGCACGCGCACCGCATCGGCCTCGTCAACCGCGTCGTCGCCCAGGGGCTTGCGCTCGCCGAAGCGAAGGCGCTCGCGCAGCGCATCGCCGCGAGGCCGGCCTCCGTCGTGCAGGGCGGCAAGGCGGCGTTCCTGCGCCAGGAGGGCCGCCCGCTGGCCGAGGCCTATCGCGATGCCGCCTGCGTCATGGTGGAGCAACTCCTCGACCCTGCCGCCATCGAGGGCATCGGTGCCTTCCTGGAGAAGCGGCAGCCGAACTGGCCCTAGGGGCGCAGAAGCCCCCGGGCGAGGGCGAAGGCGGCGCGGACGGACGCGAGGCGCACGGCGGTACGGTCACCGGCGAACAGGTGCCGCTCGATCCGCGCTTCGCCCCCGGCCCTGGTGAGCCCGGCGAGGAAGACGAGGCCCACGGGCTTGGTCGCCGTCCCGCCGCCGGGTCCGGCGATCCCGGTCACCGCCAGCGCGACCTCGGCCCGCGAACGGGCAAGCGCGCCGCGCACCATCGCCTCCGCCACCTCGGCGGATACCGCACCGACGCGCGCGATCATGGCCGGGTCGACCGCGAGCAGGTCGCTCTTCGCCGCGTTCGAGTAGGTGACGAAGCCCCTCTCCACCACGTCGGAAGAACCCGGGATGGCGGTGAGCACGGCGGCGATCAGCCCGCCCGTGCAGGACTCCGCGGTGGCGAGCCTCAGCCCCGCACGGCGGAACTCCGCGAGCAGGGCCTCGGCGTCGGCGAGCAAGGTGTTGTCGATCATGGAAAGAGGCTCGGGGGTGAAACCAATCCCAACAGGAGCAGGACGAGCGCGGCGAGCGCGCCGGCGACCAGGTCGTCCAGCATCACCCCCCGTGCACCGGGCTGACGGTCGGCCCAGCCGACGGGGCCGGGCTTGGCGATGTCGAACAGGCGAAACAGGGCGAAGGCGGCGGCGACCCCCGCCCACCCGAACCCCGCAAGCCCGGCGAGCGCCAGCCACTGCCCGGCTGCCTCGTCGATCACGATCCAATCTGGGTCGGGCTCGTCGCTGCGGGCGAGTTCCGTCGCCACCGCCCACCAGCCGATGAGCCCGATCAGCCCCGCCCCGGCCAGCACGGCGAGCGGCCCGGCGAAGGCGAGTAGCGCCGCGCCCGGGACGAGGGCGACAAGGGAGCCCCAGGTGCCCGGGGCGGGGCGAAGGAAGCCGACCCCGAACAGGGAGGCGATGGGTCGCGTCACGGCTGGGCGGCGATCCAGGCATCGACCGCCGGCGCGATCGCGGGCTCGGACAGGGTGGGTGCGTGGCCCACGCCGCCGAGCACGATCTCCTCGAGATCGGGCTTCACTTCCTTCATCCGCCGCGCCGTCGCCTCCGTCAGCACGTCCGATGCACCGCCGCGCACGACCAGCACCGGGAGATGGGCGAGCGCGCCGAACAGCGGCCAGAGGTCGCGCCCCACCCCTTCCTCCAGCGTGCGCACGATCCGCGGGTCCCACACGCTGCGCCAGGTGCCATCGGGGGCTTGGGCGACGGTGAGGGCGGCGAACTCCCGCCACTCCTCGGCGGTGGCGAGCGACAACCAGGGCAGAGTGAGCCGCAGCCAGGCGGCGGCCTCCTCGAGCGAGGGGAACACGTGCGCGCGGCCGACCAGCGCCTTCACCGCCGCCAGCCCCGCGCTCCCGACCTCGGGGCCGATGTCGTTGAGCAGCACGGCGGAGACGAGGCGAGGGCGCGCCGCCGCCATCCCCATCGCGAGCAGCCCCCCCATCGAGGTGCCGATGACGACGACACGAGGAAGATGCAGCGCGGCACAGAGGTCGAGCACGTCGGCGAGCATCCGCTCCGGCCGATACCGCCGCCAGTCGCTGGCACGGTCCGAGAGCCCCCGCCCGACGTAATCGAGTGCCACGACCAGCCGGTCCGTCGCATGGCGGGCGGCGAGGCGGGCGAAATCCCCGCCCGTGCGCACGAGCCCCGGCAGGCACAGGAGCGGCGTGCGCCCGGTCGGCTCGCCCCAGAGCCGCACCGCGAGCCCGAGCCCGTCGGCGGCGGAGAGGCGGACGAGGCGGGGGCTCACGCCGCCCGCGCGGTATCCGACACCAAGGCGGGCAGGTCGGCGAGCGAGGCGATCACCGCTGCCGGCGGCGCCCAGGCGAATTCGCCGCGCCCGCGCCGGGCGCGATCGAGCCAGACCGCGGTGAGCCCCGCCGAGGCCGCCCCCGCCACGTCCCACGGGTGGGCGGAAACGTAGAGGATGTCGGCCGGTGCGAGCCCGAAGCGGGCCGGGGCGAGCGCGTAGACCGCCGGCGCCGGCTTGAACGAGCCCGTCGGTTCGGCTGAGAGGAGGGCATCGAACAGGGCGTAGAGGCCGCCCGCCTTCGCCGCCGCCACCAGCATGGAGACGGAGGCGTTGGAGAGGAGGGCGAGCGGGCGGCCGCGCGCCTCGCGCAGCGCGACCAGGGCGGGGCGAACATCGGGGAAAGGCGGGGCCTGCAGCATGCCCTGCATCAGCCGCGCGCGCAGCAGCGGGTTGGCGGGGAGCCCGAGCGCGCTCATCGCGTGATCGAGCGCCTCCCCGGTCAGTTCCCACAGATCGGTGCGCCGGCCGGTGAGCTGGGACATCCAGGCGTACTCGAAGCGCTTGGCTTCCCACAGCGCGGCGAGAGGGCCCGTCGCCTCGCCCAGCGCATCGGCGGCGAAGCGGACCGCCCCGGCACTGTCGAACACCGTGCCGTGCCCGGACAGCACGATCGCCTTCGCGCCCGCCAAGCTCCCGCTCATCGCCGCATCGCCAAAACGGGGTGGGGAGAGCCCGAGCTCCCCGCCCGCGCCTCGTAAACGGTCACGCTCTCGATCACCCGCATCACGTAGTTGCGGGTTTCGGAGAACGGGATGAGCTCGATCCAATCAAGGGGGTCGATCTCGCCCACGCGCGGGTCGCCGAACTGGCCGAGCCACTGCCGCACCCGATGCGCCCCGGCGTTGTAGGCGGCGAGGGCGAGAGGCACGGCGCGGTCGAATTCCTCGAGCCGCTTGGCGAGATAGGCGGTGCCGAGGATCATGTTGGGCAGGGGCTCGAACAGGCGGTTGGCGAGCGAAGGCTCGCCGAGTTCGCGCGCCATTGCCCGCGCGGTCGCCGGCATCAGCTGCATCAGCCCCCGCGCGCCGGCGGGGCTGACCGCGGCGACCTCGAAGTTGCTCTCCTGGCGCATCAGGGCCAGTGCGAGCGGCGTTTCCACCCCGGGCGGCGGGGAGTACGGGGCGGGCCAGCCGGCCTCCGGCAGCAGCGTGCCGTGGCGGGCCTGCACACGGCGCGCGATCCACACCGCCGTGTCGGGCTGGCCGAGGCGGGAGGCGAGGCGGGCGGCGAGCGCACGGTCGCCATCGTCGGGGGCGAGGTCGGCGAGCCGGAGCAGGAGCTGGCGGCTTCGTCGCGCATCACCGATCTCGGCGAGGAAGACGGCGGCGCGGGCGAGATCGCGCCGCTCCCACAGGGCGGCGTGGTCCGGATCGGGCAGGGGGTCGGTCGCGGCGCGGATCCGGGCCCGAAGCTCCGCCTCGCTCTCGCCGGCGGCGAGCGCGCCGAGCTGACCGTAGAAGGTGAAGGGGAAGCGGGCCGCCTCCTCCCAAGCGGCGCGCGCCTCCGCCTCGCGCCCGGCGGCGAGCAGGGCGCGGCCCCGCCAATAGGCGCCGCGCGCGCGGCTGATCGAGGCGGTGGCGGCGCGCTCGAGGGCGGCGAAGTGGCGGAGCGCGCGCTCGGGCTCGCCCGCGCGCCGCAGCGCGATCCAACCGGCGAGGAACTCGGCCTCGAGGAAGGCGACGCCGTCGCGGGGCGCAAGGCCGTGCGCGGCGGCGAGACGGTCGGCCAAGCGGTCCTCGCGCAGGCGGATCAGGCGGCGAATGACGATCTGCCGTTCGTCCCAAAAGGCCTGCAGGCGGGGCGGGCCGGCGGCGGCCTGGGCGGCCGCACCGGCCTCCAGCCAGAAGCGGGCGGCCTCGAGGTCGCGATCCTGGCGGCGCAGGCTGCGCGCGCGCTCGAGGAAGACGATCGGGTCGTTGCGCAGTTCCGGGGCGAAGCCGAACTCGCCTTCGGAACCGGCGAGTGCCTCGAGCCGCGCCCGGGCGACGGCCTGGCGACGCGCATCGAGGAGCGGAACCATGCGGCGAAACCCCTCGGCGTCGCGCGCCCAGGCGAGGCGATCGGCCCGCGCCGCATGGTCATCGGGACGCAGCGAAGTGCCCCAGCGGTCGAGGAAGGCGCGCTCCTCGGCGGGGTTGGCCGGGAGATCGACCCAGGCGGCGCGGCGCTGGAGGGCTGCGTCGGCAGCGCGGCCGGCGGACTCCAGGGCCTCGGCGAAGCGAAGCCGCCCGGCGACCGTCTGCGGCGGGTGGTCGGTGAACCAACGACGGACCGCGGCATCGTCCGGCAGGGCGGCATGCGCCTCCTCGGCGCGGCGGAGTAAAGCAGGGCCGGCCGGCCAGTCCGGATGCTCGGCGAGGAAACGGGCGAGCTCGCT
This sequence comes from Elioraea thermophila (ex Habib et al. 2022), assembly GCF_003336755.1. GTDB lineage: Bacteria > Pseudomonadota > Alphaproteobacteria > Acetobacterales > Acetobacteraceae > Elioraea > Elioraea thermophila. The sequence continues at coordinate 52,011 of NZ_QMDI01000002.1, forward strand.
AGCGCTGGCCGGCCCGCCCTGGAGCCTCAGCCAGGTGATGGCGGTCGCGGCCGCCGTGTCGGTGCAGGCGCGCGTCTCGAAGGCGCGCCCGGCGGAGGCGGCGGCCAGCGCGGCACGACAGCCGGGATCGAGCCCCTGAGCCGCAGCGACGGCAGGGACGAGCCAGCCGAGAAGCGCGAGACTCGCGCGGACCCTCATGCCTCCGGTTGTATGGTTCGGGACCGGCACGGCACAAGCGCGGCCTGCGCGCGCGCCGGGTGGACAGGGGCGGCCGCGCGGTCCAGGGTGAACGACAGGGTCAGGAACGAACGGGCGAGACCATGCGCTTCAGGGGCTCCTTCGTCGCGCTCATCACACCGATGCGGCGCGACGGGTCGATCGACGAGAAGGCCTTCCAGGACTTCGTCGCGTGGCAGATCGCAGAAGGCACGCACGGGTTGGTGCCCGTCGGCACCACGGGGGAATCGCCCACTCTCAGCCATGCCGAGCACAAACGGGTGGTGGAGCTCTGCATCGAGGCGGCGGCAGGGCGGGTGCCGGTGATGGCGGGGACGGGGTCGAACAGCACGGAGGAGGCGATCGACCTCACGCGGCACGCGAAGAAGGCCGGGGCGGATGCGGCACTCGTCGTCACCCCCTACTACAATCGCCCGACCCAGGAGGGGCTTTACCTGCACTTCAAGGCGATCGCAGAAGCCGTTGATATTCCGATTTTCATATACAACATTCCGGGGCGGAGCGCGGTCGACATGACGGTCGAGACGATGGCGCGGCTGGCGAAGATCCCGAACATCGTCGGGGTGAAGGACGCCACCGCCAACCTCGCCCGCCCGCTGGCCCAGGCGCGCGCCTGCGGCCCCGAGTTCATCCAGCTCTCCGGCGAGGATCACACCGCGATCGCCTTCAATGCCGCGGGCGGGGTGGGCTGCATCTCCGTCACCGCCAACGTCGCCCCGCGGCTTTGCGCCGAGATGCAGACCGCCTGGGCCGAAGGCGACGTGAAGCGCGCGATGGCGATCCAGGCGCGGCTTGCGCCCCTGCACGATGCGATGTTCTGCGAGACCTCGCCAGGGCCGGTGAAATACGCCGCCCACCTGCTCGGCAAGTGCGAGGAGACGGCACGGCTGCCGCTCGCCCCCCTCGCGGAGGCCTCGCGCGCCAAGGTGCGGGCCGCCCTCGTCGAGGTGGGGTTGTTGAACTGAGGCGTCCTTGGCCAAGGACGGTAAATCGGGGCTTATCGCGCACGGCGTGGTGGCGCAGAACCGCAAGGCGCGCCACGACTACGCGATCAAGGAGACGATCGAGGCCGGGATCGTCCTCAAGGGCCCGGAAGTGAAGAGCCTCCGCCACGGCCGCGCCACGCTGTCCGAAGCCTGGGCGGGCGAACGCGACGGAGAGCTCTGGCTGTTCAACGCCTACATCCCCGAATATCAGGGGGGCGTGCTGTCGCGCTTCGAACCGCGCGCGCCGCGCAAGCTCCTCGTGCACAAGAAGCAACTCCGGAGCCTGATCGGCGCGGTGACGCGGGAGGGGGCGACGCTGGTGCCGCTGCAGATCCACTTCAACGAGCGCGGCCTGGCGAAGGTCCTGCTCGGCTTGGCGGAAGGCAAGAAGAAGGCGGACAAGCGCGAGGCGATCAAGGAGCGCGACTGGCAGCGCGAGAAGGCGCGGCTGTTGCGCGCCCGGGGCTGAGACATGCTTGCCGCACGCGGGTGGAGCCGGTTTTTCACTCGTCGCGCGAGCATTGCGGCGCTATACGCTTCGGTTACGGGTTCGGGCGCAGTCTCGGATCCGGCTCGTCGGCCGATCGTGGCAGGTTCGGTGTGATGCAGCGCACTGGCCACCGCACCCCACCGATTCGACCGTCCAGTCCGCAGTGAAGGATCACCACCGAATGCCGCGGTCGCGCCTCGTTGCCCCCGTTCTCGGCCTCGCGCTCGTCGTCGCCGGCTGCGCCACCGTCCCGCCCGAGTCGGACCCGGAGGCGAGGGCGGAGTATTTCGAGCGCAACGACCCGCTCGAGCCGCTCAATCGCGCCGTCTTTGCCGTCAACGAGGCGTTCGACCATCTGCTGTTCCGCCCCGCCGCCGAGGCTTATCGGATTTTCGTCCCCCGCCCCGTCCGCACCGGCATCGGCAATGTGCTGGACAACCTTCTGGTGCCGAAGACCGCCGCCAATCAGCTGCTGCAGGGACGGGCGGACGAGGCAGCGGCCTCCGCGGCCCGGTTCATCATCAACTCCACGCTCGGCGTGTTGGGCATCTTCGACGTCGCCTCCGAGATGGGAATCGAACCTCGGTTCGAGGATTTCGGCCAGACGCTCGCGGTCTGGGCCGGCACCACGAATGGCGGCCCCTATCTCGTGCTGCCGATCCTCGGCCCCTCCAACCTGCGCGACACCTTTGCCCTTCCCATCGATGTCGCCATGGATCCCTGGACCTGGATCGGCCAGGGCGATCAGGTGCGGGCGCTGCGCACCGGCCGTACCGTGACGCAGGCGATCGACACCCGCGAACAGTTCATCGAGGCGGGGGATGCGCTGCGCGCGCAAAGCCTCGATTTCTACGCCGCGCTCCGCTCGGTCTACCAGCAGCGGCGGGAGCGCGACATTCGCAACGAGGGCAGGCCGCAGGTCCGCCGCTTCTTCGACGAGCGGTGACCGTCCGGTCCCCGGCAGGCGGGCCGCCCGCAGGCGCATTGAGGAGGAATGCACGACATGAGACTGCATCGACGCGGCTTGGTGGCCGGCCTTGCCGGGGTTCTTCTTCTCGCCCCCACCGCCCGGGCGAATACGCCCGAGGCGGCGGCCGCCTTCATCGAATCGCGTGGCACGGCGCTGAAAGAGGTGCTCGACAGTGACACCCCCCTTGCCGAAAAGCGCGAGCGCATGGCCGAGATCCTGCGCGAGGCGGTGGACGTGCGCGGGGTGGCACAGTTCGTGCTGGGGCGGCATTGGCGCACGGCGAGCGAGGCCGAACGGGCGGAATACCTGCGCTTGTTCGAGGCGACCCTGATCCGCAATCTCTCCGCCCGCTTCGGTGAATTGCGCGGCCTGAGGTTCACCGTGTCGCGATCGCAGCCGCGCGGCGAGGAGGGCGTGCTGGTGACCACCATGGTCGAGCAGCCCGGCCAGGCGCCGGTGCAGCTCGACTGGCTGGTCTCCTTCGCTTCCGGCCGCCCGCTGATCGTCGATCTCGTCGCCGAAGGAACCTCGCTGCGCATCACGCAACGGTCGGAATACAGCGCGGTGATCCAGCGCGGCGGCGGCCGGGTCGGCGCCCTGCTGGACGCGATGCGCCAGCAGTTGAGCGCCCTCGAGCAGCGGGAACTGGCGCAGAAGTGACGCCGGCGCCCCGCACCGGCGCCCCCTTCGTTCAATCCCGCCAGAACGGTTCGCGGTCGAGGAACTCCTCCCAGGCCTCGGCGGCATCTTCGCGCGCGGTCGCCGCCCCGCGCGCGACCCAGCCCTCGACGATGCCGATCGCCCGCGCCCGCGCCGTCTCCTTCGCCGTCACCGCCTCGAGCAGCGCGCCGGCCACCGCCCCGTCGTTGAGGTGGCCGAGCGCGTCCTGCAAGGCGGCGAGGCTCTTGAGGAACCGGCGCACCTTCTTCTCCGGGTAGAGCGGAGCGAAGAGCTCGCCCGCGTAGCGCAGCCGCTTGGCGTCGATGCGAAGCGCGTGCAGGGCGGGGATGTCGAGGGCGGCGAAACCCTCGCCGTCGCGCCGGATCCGCTTGTAGCGCTTGTCCAAGGCGGCGACGGCGAAGGCGCCGAGCGGACCGTCGAGCAGGGCGGCCCGAGCCTCCGCCGCTTCGCCCTCCTCGGCGAGGTTCCGCCAGGGCCGCTCCGCCAGCGCGAGCGCAACGTCGAGCAGGAACAGACGGAAGCCAGGCCCCTCGAGCAGGGCACGCACGGCGCGATAGGCCTGCGCGCGCGCCTCCAGCGCCGCCTTGCCGAGGCCCAGGATCTCCCGCCGCTCCGCGAAGGCCTCGCGCACCGGGGGAAAGGTTTCGGTGAGGAAGACGTCCCAGTCGCGGGCCGGGCCGAGGGTGCGGGCGATCTCGCCCGCCCGCGCCTTGAGCTCGTCCATCACCGGGCAGGCGATGGCCGCCTTGAACACCGTGATCACCGACCGAAGCCGCCGGATGGCGACGCGCGACTGGTGCACGCCCTCCGGGTCCTTGCCCTCGGCCGCGACGGGGCCAGCGCCGGCAAGCGCGAGGGCGAGGTGGCCGATGGCGCGAATCGCGCCCTCCTCGACCGTCTCAGCCGCGGCCAGGTCAGGCGCGCCGCGCCGCAACGGCCGGGCGGGCAGGCCGAGGGCAAGGGCACGCGCCTCCTCACCAAGGCTGACATGCGGCACGGCAAGCGGGACGGTTTCGGTGAGCGCACGCAGGAGTGTCGCGACCTCCGCCCGGGCCGAGGCGGGCGCGCTCAGCCGCACACGGGCGAAGGGGCGTTCGGCCGCTAGGGTCCTGAGATGCCCAGCATGCAGGGTGAGGGTCAGCGGGGTGGGGCCACCGAGCCGGATCTCGGTACGCTTGCCGACCGCCGCGGCGAGGGCGGAGAGCGGGGCGGGGTCGATGCCGGCGAGGGCGGCTTGATCGAGCACCGCCGGGCCGACCGGCCCGACGGAAGGTGCCTCGGCCAGCACCGGCAGCGGCCGGGCGGGATCGAGCCGGTCGGCGGAACCCGGCAGGATCCGCTCCAGCCGCTCCACCCTGCTCCTCCCACGCGTCTCCAGCACGACCAGGACGCCGGCCTCGGCGAGACGCCCATCGGCCGCATCGTGCCAGAGGAGGGTGACGGAAGAGGAGCGTGCCCGGCCCTCGCGCCGTCGCGCGATGGCAGGGTGGCGCAGCAGCGCGGGCACGGCGGAGGGGTCGAGGCGGAACTCGAAGATTTCGGCCGGCTCGCTCTGGGAGGCGGAACCGGCCGTGTGCGGCGTGTCCGCCTCGTCGGACGGGGTGGTCAGGACGCGTGTTGGCGCAGGTCGCGCGGGCATAGGAAGCGAACCAGTCTTCCCCCGCCCGGCTCGAGCCCCCACCAGGGCGTGGCGATGGCGAACTCGGCCAGTGCCCCGGTGGGGAATTTCTCGGCGAGCCTCAGCGCATCGGGGTCGCGCCGGGCCATGGCGGCGGGGCCGATCAGCGCGAGGGCGAGGTTGTGCAGGCCCGGGTTGTGGCCGATCACCAGCACGCTGCGCGCGGTCTCGGGCACGGCGTGCAACAGGTCGAGGATCTTCTGGTCGGAGGCGAGATAGAGCGACTCGAGCGCGTCCACCACCGGGGCCTCGTCGAAGGGCTCGATCAGCGCGAGGGTCTCGCGCGTGCGCCGCGCGGTGGAGACGAGCACGATGTCGGGATCGAGGCCGAGGGCGCGCATCTCCGCCCCCATCGCGGCTGCATCGGCCTGGCCGCGCGGGGCGAGCGGCCGGTCGTGATCCGGCAGCGAGGGATCGTCCCAGGACGACTTGGCATGGCGAAGGAGCAGAAGCTGACGCATCGTCTGGTCGCGGCCCGTACGGATCCCCGAGCTGGGACCATCGCATGAAATCGCCGTTCCGTCTGCCCCGCGGGACCGCATCACACCTCTGTGGGCAGGCGGTCGCCGCCCACGCTGGCCCGACCATGTAACGGTTGAGTGACGATCACCAAGGCAGAGAGGGATCGGTCAGTCGGCATGACGGGGCGAGTTCTCGTGTTCGGCGCGACGGGAGGCATCGGCGGCGCGCTGGCGCGGCGTCTCGTCCGCGAGGGCGTGGCGGTGCATCTCTCCGGTCGCGATGGCGAGAGGCTCGCTGCCCTGTCGGCGGAGCTCGGGGTTCCTGCCACCGCGGCCGATGTGTGCGACGAGGCGAGCCTCGCCCGGGTGGTGACCGAGGCGGCGGCGGGAGGGACGCTCGGTGGGCTCGCGTTCTGCGTGGGCTCCATCGTGCTGAAGCCGCTCGCGCGCGCGACCGTCGAGGATCACCTAACGGCCTATCGACTGAACGTGGTGGCCGCCGCCCGTGCCGTCGCCCTCGCCGCACCCGCGCTGAAAGCCGGGCAGGGGGCGGTGGTGCTGTTCAGCTCCGTCGCCGCCCGCGCGGGTTTCCCGAACCACGGCGTGATCGGCCCGGCCAAGGCGGCGGTCGAGGGGCTCGCCGTCGCACTCGCCGCCGAGCTCGCCCCGCAGGTTCGGGTGAACGCGATCGCCCCCTCGCTGACCCGGACCGGGATCGCAAGACCGCTGACGGAGAACGAGGCTCTCGCGAAGGCGATCGCCGCCCATCATCCCATTCCTCGCCTCGGTGAGCCGGAGGACGTGGCCGCGCTTGCCGCCTTCCTCCTCTCATCGGAAGCCTCCTGGATCACCGGCCAGGTGTTCGCCGTCGATGGCGGCCGTTCCACCGTGAGGACGAAGTCATGATCGGACGACGCCCGCTGCTCGCTGCCCTTCCTGCCCTCGCCCTCGTTCCCGTCGGTCCGGCTTGGGGTGCGGTGCCGCCGGACAACCGCCTCGCCTTCCGGGTGACGCGCAACGACAGCCCGATCGGCAGCCACGTGCTCGATTTCACGCCGCAAGGCGAGCGCGTCGAGGTGCGGATCACGATCGACCTCGCCGTGCGGTTCCTCGGCCTCGTCGCCTATCGCTACCGGCATCGCAACACGGAGCTGTGGGAGCACGACCGGCTGCTCTCCATCGACAGCGAAACGGACCGCAACGGCCGCCCCTATTGGGTGCGGGCGCGGGCGGTGGCTGACGGGATCGAGGTCGAGGGCTCGCAGTCCGGCGCCTATCGCGCCCCGCCCGACGCCACCTCGACCTCGTACTGGCACGCCCGCTTCCTCCGCTCGCGGGTGATCGACACCCAGGGCGGGCGGCTCCTTTCCACCCGCATCGAGCCCGTGGAGGAGGAGATCGTGCCGGCGGGGGCGGGGATGCGCCCCGCCCGCCGCTTCCGCGTGACGGGGGATCTCACTCTCGACATCTGGTACGACGCCGACGGCGTGTGGTCGGGGCTGCTGTTCACCGGCGAGGACGGCTCGACCATCCGCTACGTGCGGACCTGAGGGCCGGCACCGTCGGCGGGGGAGGGGACGGTGACGGAGGCGACGGGCGGGGCGCTTCGGGTCGTGCTCGGCGACCAGTGCTCGCGCACGATCGCCTCGCTCGCCGGGCTCGATCCCACGCGCGACGTGGTGCTGATGGCCGAAGTGGTGGGCGAGTGCACCTATGTGCGCCACCACCCGCAGAAGATCGTGCTCGTGCTCTCCGCCATGCGGCACTTCGCCCGCGCGCTCGCCGCCCGCGGCGTGCGGGTCGATTACGTCCGGCTGGACGATCCCGCCAACACCGGCACGCTGGCGGGCGAGGTGGCGCGGGCGGTGCAGCGCCATCGGCCCTCGCGCATCATCGCCACCCATCCGGGCGAGTGGCGCGTGCACGAGGACATGCTGGGGTGGGAGCGGGCCACCGGGGTGCCGGTCGACGTCCGCGAGGACGACCGCTTCCTCTGTCCGCTTCCCTGGTTCCGCACCTGGGCCGAAGGTCGGCGCAGCCTGCGCATGGAGTTCTTCTACCGCGAGATGCGCCGTCGCACCGGGATCCTGATGGAGGGCGACGAGCCGGCCGGCGGGCGGTGGAACTTCGACGCCGAGAACCGCAAGCGTCTGCCGAAGGATCTCGCCGTTCCTGCACCGTATTGTGCCAAGCCCGATGCGATCACGCGCGAGGTGATGGCCCTCGTCGCCGAGCGGTTCCCGAACCACTGGGGCAGGCTCGACACCTTCGCCTGGCCGGTGACCGCGCGCGAGGCGGAAGCGGCACTCGAGCGTTTCATCGCCGAACGGCTGGCGCGGTTCGGCGACTACCAGGACGCGATGGCGGCGGGCGAGGCGACCTTGTTCCACTCGCTGCTCTCCACCTCGCTCAACGTCGGCCTTCTCCTGCCGGGCGAGGTGTGTCGCCGCGCCGAGGCCGCCTGGCGGGCGGGCAAGGCGCCGCTGAACGCGGTGGAGGGCTTCATCCGCCAGATCCTCGGCTGGCGCGAGTACGTGCGCGGTCTCTACTGGGTGCAGATGCCGGGCTACAAGGCGTTGAACGTTCTTGAGGCGGATCGTTCCCTGCCCGGGTTCTACTGGACGGGGGACTCGGGCATGGCGTGCATCGACGCCGTGGTGCGCCAGACGCACGAGCTCGCCTATGCGCATCACATCCAGCGGCTGATGGTGACGGGGAACTTCGCCCTTCTCGCGGGGATCCACCCGGAGGAGATCAACGAGTGGTACATGGCGGTGTACGCCGATGCCTTCGAATGGGTGGAGCTTCCCAACACCCACGGCATGGCGATCCATGCCGACGGCGGCATCATGGCCTCCAAGCCCTATGCCGCCTCGGGCAAGTATATCGCGCGGATGAGCGACTACTGCGCGGGCTGCCGCCACGACGTCGAGCGCGCGACCGGGGAGGGGGCCTGCCCGTTCAACTTCCTGTACTGGGACTTCCTCGCCCGCCACCGCCCGCGCTTCGAAGCCAACCCCCGCATGGCGCAGATGTACCGCACGCTCGACCGCATGGACCCGGCCCGGGTGGCGGCGCTGCGGCGCGAGGCGGCGGCCTTTCTCGACCGCGTTGCGCCGCGTCGGCGCGCTGCGGCGGAGCGGGCGGCGTGAGGGTCCGGGTTGCGCACGCTGTGCGGGAGCGTCGTTGGCGCGTGGCGGAGGGGTTGGTGGCCGAGCCTCGCAGCGCCGTCGGTTCAGCGGATCACTTGATGGCGCCGCCGGTTTGGTGACCGGGAAAGCCTTTTGCGTTGCGCAGCCTGATGTTCCGGTTTTGACCCCCTGAAGAACGGGTCTGCTTCTGAACCGAATTTTTTGTGGGGGTCAACTGGTTGGAATTTGAGTTTTGACCCCCTGAAGAACGGGTCTGCTTCTGAACGCCGTCGTCCAACGGATCATCCAGTGCTCCGACGGGGGTTTTGACCCCCTGAAGAACGGGTCTGCTTCTGAACTCCGCCTCTACCCCAAAGCCCCTCGACGAGCGTCGGTTTTGACCCCCTGAAGAACGGGTCTGCTTCTGAACCCCGCGTTCGAATACAAGGCAGCCTCTGGAAAGCGGGTTTTGACCCCCTGAAGAACGGGTCTGCTTCTGAACGCCCCGCGGACGCTGCAAGGGCGATCACCGAGTTTTGACCCCCTGAAGAACGGGTCTGCTTCTGAACGGACGTGGCCGGCGTTCCCGAGGACGTGCGCGAAATGTTTTGACCCCCTGAAGAACGGGTCTGCTTCTGAACCTGCCGTGTGGCGGGCTACCTTCCAGGCGTGACGCGTTTTGACCCCCTGAAGAACGGGTCTGCTTCTGAACGCCAGCAACCCACGCGCCATCTACGGCGCCAAAGGGTTTTGACCCCCTGAAGAACGGGTCTGCTTCTGAACGTAGACGCGGCAAGGGCAATCGCCGAAGCCGGGTTTTGACCCCCTGAAGAACGGGTCTGCTTCTGAACCATCCTCGGCCCAAAGTATGGCGTCGGCCAGGCCGTGTGGTTTTGACCCCCTGAAGAACGGGTCTGCTTCTGAACCCTGTCACCGCCGACATCGCTTGGGCGCGGCACGTTTTGACCCCCTGAAGAACGGGTCTGCTTCTGAACACGTTCCAAACTTCGAATACACGACAACGTCGGGGTTTTGACCCCCTGAAGAACGGGTCTGCTTCTGAACTGTTGCCGTTGAGCCCTACGGAGACGATCTCATCATGTTTTGACCCCCTGAAGAACGGGTCTGCTTCTGAACTGCAGGCTCTGCTTGAAGCGGTGGGGCTGAAGGTTTGTTTTGACCCCCTGAAGAACGGGTCTGCTTCTGAACGCCGACATGGCGGTGGAGTTCTGGGCACGGCGCGAGGGGTTTTGACCCCCTGAAGAACGGGTCTGCTTCTGAACCGATTCCATCATCAGTCTAACCAGGCAAGGAGTTTTGACCCCCTGAAGAACGGGTCTGCTTCTGAACGGTCGCCGCCTGGTTCGACGCGAGCCACCCCAAGCACGGTTTTGACCCCCTGAAGAACGGGTCTGCTTCTGAACGAGCGACCGCGTCGCCCAGGCGGTCGCCGCCTGGTTCGGTTTTGACCCCCTGAAGAACGGGTCTGCTTCTGAACTCCGGTGTTTGAATACAAGGCCGCTTCAGGGAAGCGGGTTTTGACCCCCTGAAGAACGGGTCTGCTTCTGAACTGTTGCAAAGGCGAAACATTTCATGGAGCATTTCGGGTTTTGACCCCCTGAAGAACGGGTCTGCTTCTGAACTGTTGCGAGTGCGGAATGATGATCGTTGCGAAAGTGGGTTTTGACCCCCTGAAGAACGGGTCTGCTTCTGAACCCTATCGACAACGAGACGACTGAGCAGCGACTTGAGTTTTGACCCCCTGAAGAACGGGTCTGCTTCTGAACGCGCCGCGCTGGGCAGTGGCCGCCGCCCGGTCCTGGGTTTTGACCCCCTGAAGAACGGGTCTGCTTCTGAACCGCGGCCTGCGGCTCATCAACGTCGACATCGTGGAGTTTTGACCCCCTGAAGAACGGGTCTGCTTCTGAACACCGACTTGTAGCGATCAATCCGCAGCGCGATGTCTGTTTTGACCCCCTGAAGAACGGGTCTGCTTCTGAACCCCACCGCCGTCCGCGACAACGAAGGCCGCGTCATGTTTTGACCCCCTGAAGAACGGGTCTGCTTCTGAACGCGCCTTTGCGCGGCACTGGGACCGCGTCGGCCCGTTTTGACCCCCTGAAGAACGGGTCTGCTTCTGAACCCGCCCCACGAGGCGTCACTTTTTCTCGGTGCGGTCGTTTTGACCCCCTGAAGAACGGGTCTGCTTCTGAACGAAAGGAGGAAAAGATGAGGATTCAGACTCTTGAGGGTTTTGACCCCCTGAAGAACGGGTCTGCTTCTGAACGGCGCGGCTGTTGGCCGCGCTGCCGTCCCACGCGTTTTGACCCCCTGAAGAACGGGTCTGCTTCTGAACGGGAGATAAAATGAGACTGAAGGCAGCTATAGTGGTTTTGACCCCCTGAAGAACGGGTCTGCTTCTGAACACGACCAATGAAAACATAGCAGATATGCGCGGGGGGTTTTGACCCCCTGAAGAACGGGTCTGCTTCTGAACCAAAATCAGTGAGATGACCCTGCCAGAAAGGGCAGTGTTTTGACCCCCTGAAGAACGGGTCTGCTTCTGAACCGCGGCTCACGCTGCCGCAGTCGCCGCCGGAGTTGGGTTTTGACCCCCTGAAGAACGGGTCTGCTTCTGAACGAATGTGTCTTTTTACAAATTTTGCGGAGACGGCCTGTTTTGACCCCCTGAAGAACGGGTCTGCTTCTGAACAAGAATTGTGATGGAAAATATGCAGTAGTCTTTTGTTTTGACCCCCTGAAGAACGGGTCTGCTTCTGAACGTTGATCGAGAAAAGGAGGCCGTTATGGTTTCTGTTTTGACCCCCTGAAGAACGGGTCTGCTTCTGAACTCATGATTTTGAACGCGCCCTCATCGTCAGACGCGGGTTTTGACCCCCTGAAGAACGGGTCTGCTTCTGAACGACTAGCGGGCTCGCCCCAAACTTGCAAGCCCCGTGGTTTTGACCCCCTGAAGAACGGGTCTGCTTCTGAACCGCGTGAAGAGCGCTATACTCTGCGCGTCATCAACGGTTTTGACCCCCTGAAGAACGGGTCTGCTTCTGAACCCCCGTGCCAGTCGGTGCGGGGCTTTTCTTTTGGTTTTGACCCCCTGAAGAACGGGTCTGCTTCTGAACGCCAGACCGAGCGGAGGACGCACATGGAACAAAATGTTTTGACCCCCTGAAGAACGGGTCTGCTTCTGAACCATACTACACACGTCACACCGTCAGAAGCTATCCTGGTTTTGACCCCCTGAAGAACGGGTCTGCTTCTGAACAAAAGCTTGTAGGGGCGGCGGTTTGGGATTTCTGTTTTGACCCCCTGAAGAACGGGTCTGCTTCTGAACCGGGCTCTCCGAGGACTATCCCTTTCGCCCCTACGTTTTGACCCCCTGAAGAACGGGTCTGCTTCTGAACCTCATGAGCAAGCACAACGAGCCCGAGATTGTTCGTTTTGACCCCCTGAAGAACGGGTCTGCTTCTGAACTCCCGCCTGAGGTCAGGGATTGGGTTCTCGAGTTTTGACCCCCTGAAGAACGGGTCTGCTTCTGAACCAGTCGGGGCATCGGACAATAACGAGGGCACGGGCAGTTTTGACCCCCTGAAGAACGGGTCTGCTTCTGAACGCGAAGGCAAGGAGGGTAGAATGGACTACTATGCGGTTTTGACCCCCTGAAGAACGGGTCTGCTTCTGAACGAATGGCAAGCCGAAATCGAGAAGTTCCTCGAGGAGTTTTGACCCCCTGAAGAACGGGTCTGCTTCTGAACTTACGGGGCGCGGGGGACAGAGCACCAAGGGATCCCGTTTTGACCCCCTGAAGAACGGGTCTGCTTCTGAACAACCAAGACCCGCCAAACGCCCTGGTCGCCTCAGGGTTTTGACCCCCTGAAGAACGGGTCTGCTTCTGAACAAGTTCGGCCCGGTCGAAACCATCGACAAGACCGGGTTTTGACCCCCTGAAGAACGGGTCTGCTTCTGAACCCTGCCAGTGCTGAAAGCCGAACACTGGCATTGGTTTTGACCCCCTGAAGAACGGGTCTGCTTCTGAACGTTCTTGAGCGCCATGGCTACGCCTTGGCGCATGTTTTGACCCCCTGAAGAACGGGTCTGCTTCTGAACCGGTGAGGTCCGATACTACACGGGCGATCTTGCGTTTTGACCCCCTGAAGAACGGGTCTGCTTCTGAACGAAGCGGTAGGACTGAAGCCCAACGGGGCACGGCCGTTTTGACCCCCTGAAGAACGGGTCTGCTTCTGAACGCGCCAGAGGCACGGAACACCAAGGGGTTCCCTTGGTTTTGACCCCCTGAAGAACGGGTCTGCTTCTGAACGCCTTGGCGCATTGGGACACAATCCATCGGGTGGCGTGTTTTGACCCCCTGAAGAACGGGTCTGCTTCTGAACAACGCCGAGCACATCGATACGGAGGGTCGGTTCCGGCGTTTTGACCCCCTGAAGAACGGGTCTGCTTCTGAACGTGTTGGCCAGCGGCGAGACGCCAACAGCGGATGAGTTTTGACCCCCTGAAGAACGGGTCTGCTTCTGAACCTCGGCGCCGTTGCCGACATGGCGGCTGACACTGCGCGTTTTGACCCCCTGAAGAACGGGTCTGCTTCTGAACCTGATGAGGAATGGCAGGCTTTGGAGAGCCGTGCGTTTTGACCCCCTGAAGAACGGGTCTGCTTCTGAACGTCAGAGGCGCTGACATAGTGCCCCCGTCACCATGTTTTGACCCCCTGAAGAACGGGTCTGCTTCTGAACGACACGTTTGAAGGCGACAATCAGTGAGATGACCCGTTTTGACCCCCTGAAGAACGGGTCTGCTTCTGAACAATACGCCGCCCGCGATGTTAAGTTTTTTACGTTTTGACCCCCTGAAGAACGGGTCTGCTTCTGAACTCGATATGGCGGCAAGACAGAAGCCGTTGACAATGTTTTGACCCCCTGAAGAACGGGTCTGCTTCTGAACCTCATAGGGGCAGCGGTTTGGGACTTCTTTTGGGGTTTTGACCCCCTGAAGAACGGGTCTGCTTCTGAACCATCCGGGCTGTTTCACACAGCCCATGTCACGCCGGTTTTGACCCCCTGAAGAACGGGTCTGCTTCTGAACCTCCGCCGCCAGCGACCCCCACGCGGCCGAGCGGGTTTTGACCCCCTGAAGAACGGGTCTGCTTCTGAACGGGCCGGCCGTCCGGGCCATTCTGGCGGCCGGTGGTTTTGACCCCCTGAAGAACGGGTCTGCTTCTGAACTGACTGAAAGGGCGGCAGTTATCGGGACCGCGTTCGTTTTGACCCCCTGAAGAACGGGTCTGCTTCTGAACCAGAAGCTGGCGGATGCCTACGCCGGGGTCAAGCGTTTTGACCCCCTGAAGAACGGGTCTGCTTCTGAACCCCGCCAGGGGGTCAAGGTCACCGACAGGGTCGCCCGTTTTGACCCCCTGAAGAACGGGTCTGCTTCTGAACCGACGGCTGGGCAGAGGGTCGCTGGGCTCGGCGGTTTTGACCCCCTGAAGAACGGGTCTGCTTCTGAACGAGATCATCCGGCAGCTGGTTGTGCACGGCATCCGCGTTTTGACCCCCTGAAGAACGGGTCTGCTTCTGAACGCGGCGGGCCGTCATCATGGCGGCGCAGGGTTTTGACCCCCTGAAGAACGGGTCTGCTTCTGAACCGGACGGGCCGGCGGGCGAACCGAGGAGGGACCGATGGGTTTTGACCCCCTGAAGAACGGGTCTGCTTCTGAACCCAGTCCATCATCGACGGCTGGGCAGAGGGTCGCTGGTTTTGACCCCCTGAAGAACGGGTCTGCTTCTGAACAACCGAGGAGGGACCGATGGAGCGAGCCATCGAGTTTTGACCCCCTGAAGAACGGGTCTGCTTCTGAACAAGCCTGGGGTCAAGGTCACCGACAGGGTCGCCCAGTTTTGACCCCCTGAAGAACGGGTCTGCTTCTGAACCCCTCCGCCCCGAAAAGACCAACCCTGTCAAAGACCTCCAAGAGGCGGTCGCAGCACCGCGCCATCGTTGCGATGTCGTCATCGCCCAGACCGAGACCGAACGCGTCGCAACCCAGCCGCCGGTCCCCCACTCAGGATTTCACCAAGCAGGGGATGGCGTCCATCACCGAAAACGACGCCCGACGGCAACGGCGCCCCGATCACCACCACGTCCGGCCGCTCCGGCACGGGCCAAGCCCGAACATCGTCGCGACGCGGATCGATCCGCTCCGCCACCCCACGCCAGACGCGGGCGAACTCGGCTTCCGTCCACGCCGCCAGGAACAGCGAGTATTGCACGCGGATCGCGTGCTTCTCCAGCCACGCCGCAACCCGGCGCAGCCGCCGGGGAGAGGCGATGTCGTAGCCGATGAGCCAAACCCGTCTGTGACGCACCCCCTCCCTCCCTAGACGTCATCCGCCAGAAGGCCGGCGAGCCGAGAGAGGAGCTGCGCGCAACCGGCCTCCAGGCCTTGGCGTTCGAATTCATGCAGCAGCAGGCGCCGTGCGCGGGAATCGGGGGCTCCGTCGCCGCCGAAGACGACCAGCCGAGCGAGCCCCGGCAGCCGCGGGCCGAAGCACCACGCGAGGATGCGCCCCATCTCCTCGGCGAGCGCCATGCCGCCGGTGCGACGGCACAGGAAACGCGGGCCGACACCGCGCCGCGCGAGTTCGGCGGCCACCAGCCCGGCGGCGAGCCCGGCGAGGTATCGCCACACGGCCTCGGCCTTGGCGGGGTCCGGGCAAGCGGCCAGGATGGCGCGACGCAAGACGGCCGGGTGAGGCTGAGGAAGCGCTTCGGCCCCCGTGTACTGACTTAGGGCGGCCACCGCGGCGCGCGCCTCCTCGGCACGCAGGAAGTCGGAGAGCCGGTGGCGGAAGCCGGGCACCGCCGCCGCCATGTCGATGAGGCCGGCCAAGTCACGACGATGGGCAGGAACGCGCGCAGGCAGGAGGGTCCCAAGCCACTCCCCACGCGGCGTGTGGAAGAGAACGGGAACGCCACTCTCGAGACAGGCCGCGAGTGCCTCGGTGCGCCACTGCACCCGCGTGCCGTGCACAGCCACCCGGCCGAGGCGGGGGAGCGGGGCGAAGACGTCCGCCACCCCCTGCCGGCGCAGGCGAAGGGCAGGGCCTTCGAGCAGCACCGCGACCGGACGTTCGGAACCGTCAAGATGCAGGCTCTGCAGCATCGCCCTTCTCCCACGGCAGGTCGGCGGCGGCCTGCCGGCAGGCGGCGACGAGGGGCCGGAGGCCACGACGGAGGGCACGGCGCAGCGGCGCGGCGGCAGCTTCCCACGCCGTGTAGAAGGCCAGCCGCCCGGCCTTGCCGAGCAGCACCGCCTCCCCGTCGCGCGTGAAGTGCGGCTTGCGCAGCGTCTCTTCCGCGAACAGCCGCCAGACGAAGTGATCGATGGGGCCGCGCATCGGCTCGACCAGGTCGCAGGCCAACGACGCGCGGCCGGGAGCAAGCGCATGCAGGAAGCCGATCGCCGGATCGAGCCCGGCGAGCTGCGCCTCGCGCACCGCCTCGGCGTGCGCCAGGGTATAGGCGAGGGACAGCACGGCATTGACCGGGTCGCGCGGGGGGCGGCGGTTTCGCCCCGAAAACGCGAGAGACGGCGGGAACAGGGCGGCAAGGGCCGCGAAGTGGGCGGCGGCAGCCGCGCCCTCGAGGCCGGAGAGAGTGGCGGCATCCGGCGGCGGACGAAGCCGGAGGGTGGCAAGAGTGTCTCGGAGGGCAGCGAGACCGCGGCTGAGAGGCAGACGCCGGTCCGGGCGTCGGGCGAGGGCGGCGCTCAGCGTGCGCGCCTGGGCCAGCAGTTTCCGGCGCACGATCACGCGGGCGACGGCAAGGCGGGAAACCGGGTCGAGGGCAAGGCGCATCTGGCCCAGACGGATCGCCGCATCGGCATGGGGCCGGCCAAGGATCGTGGCGACCGGCTCGGACCGGCGACCCGACAGCACGAGGAGCCCGGCATCGGCCTCGGCAATGGCGGCGATGGCGGCGGTGGTCAGACGTGCCGGCGCGCGCAGCACCACCCGTTCGACATGCGCGAGGGGAAGCCGCGTGAGGTCGCCGTCCGGCGTGCGGACGAGCAGGGTGCGGGCCTCGCTGTCGATGAGGGCGTCGCGCCGGTCGAGAAACAGCGTGGTCATCGACAGGGCGAGACCTCCGGCACTCAGGCGATGATGAGCACGCGTTGATCGCGCGGCGGGCGGGCGATGCCGAGGCAGCGCGGCGGAGAGCGCGGGTCGAGCCGCAGCGCGATCAGCCGGTCATGACGAGGGTGGATCAGCCCGTCGAGACGACGCAGCAGGGCAAACCGCTCCGCCTCGGTGAGGAAGCACTCATGGGCCGATTTCTGGCCGCCCGACGCAAAGGCGCGGCAGGCGTGCAGGGCGCGGCGAAGGCGCTTGGGCGAGGTGATGTCGTAGGCGAAGACGAACAGGACCCGCTCCGGCATGGCTGAGTCGTTGCGCGTCCCTCAGCCGAACGGAAGCGGAAAGACGCGCGTTCGGAACGGACTGCGTCCGCTTCTGACGTGCCCGGGCGCCTGCAGGGCGCGGGGCGTGGCGGGCCGAACGGCCGGACCTACAGGCCGAGTTCCGCGGGATCGGAAGGGAGTTGCGGCGGCAGTTCCGCCGGTTCACCGGCGTCGCGCAGCAAGGGGAAGAGCACGTGGTCGCACCAGAGGGCGCAAATCTCCGACCACCGCTCCCAGGCGCGTTCGGTGACCGGCGCCTCGCCATGCGCGAGGAGCGACTTGTTGCGGATGGGAATGAGATCACGCAGCAGGACGTGTTCGCCGGTCTTGTCGGTTCCCGGAACGGTGCCGCAAAGCCAGCGCGCGAGCGGCCCCTCGGGCTCCTTCACGCGCAGGGCCGAGAGCGTTCGTTCGAGGCCACCGAGATTGGGCTTGCGATGGGATGCGCTGCGGGACTTCTGGTCCTCGAGTTTGGCGGTGCGCAGTTCCTCCTCCGTGAAGCGCGACCAGTCGACGTTGCTGCTGTCGATGCCGTGCTTCGCCTTCAACCGCCACTGCGCGGTCCATTCGACGAGGCGATAGAGGCGGGCGACGGCATCGTCGTAGCGGCCGCGCGCCGCACATCGTTCGGCGTTGCGGACGAGGTCGAGCAGCCGGGCGGGCTCGCTTCGCGCGCACCGTTCGGCAAGCGCGCGATACTCGTCCAAGGTTCGCGCCGCCATCGCGTCTTGTCTGATCTCGGTGCGCTTGAGAGGGCGGCCGAGTTCGTTCGCGGCATCGTCGTGCTGGAAGCGGTCCCAGAGGTCGAAAGCGTGCGACAGCTCCTTCAGCAGGGACAATCGCTTGCGGGCGTGCTCGGCATGTTGCGGCGTCTGGTCCCGTCGATGCTCGGCCAGCAGGGCTTCGGCACCGATCTTTGCGCTGGCGTAGTCGTAGGAGGCCCAGGCCCTGCGCAGCGAGAGCTCCACGCGTTCCGCGATCAGCCACTCGATGGCGATCGGGGCCGGGCGTTCCGTGCCGTCCGCCACCTTCTGCAGGTCGCGCCGATCGCCGAGCATGAACTGCACCTCGGCGCCGGGGGTTGCGATGCCGCACTGGAAGAGGGCACCGGTCATCGACTTGGTGCCGCCGGTGTAGTCGAAGACGAGGCGGGCCTCGGGCCAGGTGCGCCGCAACTGCGCGATGCGCTCGCGCAAGCGGAGGAAGATCGTCTGCGGCTCGTCCGGAGGCACGGTGAGGATGTCGTGCGGCAGGCTGGGCGCCTGCACCGGCTCGAGGATGGCGGGCACCTCGGCCGCCGAACCGGGGCGATCCCCCACGCTCTCGGAGGCGACGAAGAGCACGAAGGCGGGCCGGAGGTCGCGGATCGCGCTGCGGATGGGTTGCGGCGAGCCGCCGACCGAGGCGATGAGGATGATCGGTTTGGGCGGGGCGCCATCCTGATCGCCGGGATGTTCGCTTGCGTCGGTGTCGGTGACCTCGTCGGTCACGGTTGCCGCTCCTCGACCACCCAGCCGATCACCCATCCGAAGGGGATCGGATTGCCGTTCGCGTCTCGGGTGACGGTGCGCGTCGTGCCCCATTCGTCGGGTGCGCGGGTCTTCTTCGCCGGCTCCTTCGCTTGTGGGAAGTGGCCGCGGCGGACGCCCTCCAGCGACTTGCTCTCGAAATGGCCGAAGCGGCCGAGGCGGAGCAGGACGAACCCGCGGTTCCAGGCGTTGTTCTCGACCGGATGGCGTCCGTCGGGGCTGCGATGCCCGAGCAGCTTCCGCTGCAGAATGTTCTTCGTGTCGCCGCGGAAGAAGCGATCCATTTCGGTGGTGAACAGGCGCTGATGGAACATGCGGCAGGCTTGGACGAGACGCATGGCGTCGAAACGCGCCTCGCTGCGGCGGACACCGTGCGGCCCATGCAGGACAGCGCGGCGATCGATCGCGATCGGAACGTCGAAGACGGGTGCGGGTTCGCCGTCGGTCAGGGCGCGGGTGCGCTCGTAGTGCATCTGGATGCCGCCCCGCGATGACGTTGCGGGCGTGCCTCCAAGCTTCACCAGTTCAGTGCGATCGATCACCGTCATGCTGTGGGGCAGCACGGCATCCGCCACGTGAAGGAACCGCAGCGGATCGGTTTCCGTCTTCCCGTGTTCCAGGCCGAAGGCCTCCTGCATGGCGCGCTCATGCGTCCAGCCATCGACGGGGTGATGCTCTCTTGGCAGAAAGGCCGAAGCGAGGGCGGTGCGGAACGCACCCTTGATCGAACTGCCGGGGATGATGGGGCGGCCGCCTGAGCGGATGAACGGCTTCACCTGGCCCGACCGCGCCTCAGGGTCGGCGAAGGCCTTGCGGAGTTCGGCCGCCGACCGCGCCGAGATCGGGATGCGTTCGATGATCGCGCCTTGGCCCGCCTCGCGCAGCGCCCGCGCCGCTTCGCCGAGCTTGCCGGCGTCGAGTGCCGCCCGGAAGGCGCTGTTCTGGGTGGCGCTCATCAGGCGGATCGCCTGCACCGGATCGAAACGGCAGAGCATCGAAATGGCCGGAGCGGCCGTCGTCGCGACCTCCTCGCCGAATTCGTCGTATCGCGTGTTCGCCGGCGTCGGCTCTTCCAGCAGGTATTCGTTGGGCCGCAGCTCGGTGCCGTCGCCGATGTGGATCGGCGTCAGCGGCACGAGGCGCAGGGTGATGCGGACGAGGGACCGCGGCTGCCCGGCATAGGCGTTCATGCCGCCTCCGTGTACGGGATGGCGAGGTGGAAAGCGTTGTGGCCGATCGGGTCGGTCGGATCGTCGTCCTGGTGAAGGCCGGTCAGCCACGCGCCGAAGGGGCCTGCACCATCGGGGAGGAAGGTCGCGCCGGCTTCGGCGAGCACGACGGGAAGCTTCCACGGTCGCCTGCCTGCAGCCATCATCGGCCGACCGACCTTGCCGAACAGCACGAAGCGCTGCCAGCGCGCCTCGCGCATGTTCTGGCTGATGACGCCCTGCGAGAGTGAAAGCATGCGCAGGGTTCCTGCGCCTGTCGGTGCGTCCGCAAGCCAGCCGGCCGGCTCGCTGCCCTCCACGCGGAAGCGGCCGCGGCCGAGCGAGGCGTCGCGTCCGAAGCCCCAAGCGCCGATGTCGGCAAGCAGCGCTTCGACCTCGCGCGCCGGCAGGGTGGTTTGCACGTAGAGGTCTGCCGCGATCGGCCCGGCATGGTCGCCCCTCTGCGTGGGCCAAAGTTCGTCGGCGAACCAGAGGCCGCCGCCGCCCGCCTCGGGCGTCTTGCCGCTGCGGCGGTCGATGCGGTTGTGCGGCGACCGGGCGGACGCGAACAGGGGCGGATCGCCTTTCGCGCTGCGCAATGCCTGCGCCAGCGCCTCCGCCGAGACGGCCGAGCGCAGCGTGCGCCACGCCTCGAGCGAAACGTATCGCCTTCGTTTCAAGGCCTTGGCATCGGATGCTGCGGCGCTCTCGGTTGGGGCGAGGGCGAGCAGAGGCTTCGGCAGGTGATCGGCAGGCAGCAGGTCCGAAATCAGGAACGGCTCGTGCGGCAACCGCCGCAGCCAAGCGCGCAGCGCCTCCGCCCCGTCGCGCCAGCGCTTCGCCCAGCAGAGATGCCCGAACAGCGTGCCCGAGCCGGGCGGTGTGCCGAAGGGCGAGCTCGCGTCGAGCGTCAGCCGATGGCGGCGGATCTCCATCAGGCCGGCACCCCGAGGATCTCCTCCGCTTGCACGATGGCGGCCGGGCAGGCGCGGTCGAAGCGGTGGCCGCGGAAGCGGTTGTCGAGCGTGATCGGCGTTTCCCGCCCCGGCACCTGCAGGTGGAGGTTGTCGAAGGCGATCCGTCCGTAGCCGCGCGAGCCCGAGCCGCCGAGGGCGTCCTGCTCGAGGAGGTCGAGGGCCTGCAGGGTCCAGTTCAGGCACTCGAGATCGCGCACGGCACCGTCGCCGAGGTCGTAGAGGCGGAAGGCCATTTCGAAATCGAAGCTGACGCCGGCGGGCACGCGCTCCGTCTGGCGAGGCCCGACCCGATCATGCGCCTTGCCGCTGATGCGGTCGATGAGCACCTCCGTCTTCTCCTCGAAGAACGTGTCGGGCGCTTCGCGGAAGCGCGCACGGTCCTCCTCCGAGAGGGGTGCGTCGCGCACCATCAGCCGCGTCGGGCCGCCCTGCCAGTCCTTCAGGGCGTTGCCGAAGATCCGCAGCACCGGGTCGGCGGGATCGACCGGCTGGTCGTCGTTGAAGCCCCAGGCCTGGCCGTCCTCGCGCACTGTCCCGAAGGCCCACTCGAGCAGGAAGCGGAGCTTGCCCTTGATGGAGGAGCCCGGGATGTAGGGTTCGCCCGTGTGCGGGTGCTTGATCACCGGGTTGTCGATGCCGCCGATCTCGACCGAATCCTTGCCCGCACCGATGTGCAGGCCGGAGAGGAGGCGGATCTTGCCCATGATCGCGATCGAGCGGACGAGGTGCAGCGTCTGCGCCATCACACGAGCTCCTTGACCGGAAGGCCCGCCTTCAAGGCCTTGTGGAAACCGATCACCGCCTCGAAGTGGCGGAAGAAGCCCTCGCCGAACGCGCGCACGGGGTCCGCCTCCCGGGCGATGGCCTTGACGTGGCGCGCGATGAACTCCGCGAGCGGTTTGTTCTTCTGATCACGCGCCGCCGAGTAGATCGCGCGCATCTGGATCAGGGCGAGCATCGCCAAGAGCTCCTCGGCCGCCATCTCCTGCGAGCGCATCCTTCGTCGCAGCTGCTCGACGGCGCCGAAGTAGCGCCGGATCTGGGTCTGGTCGACACCCTCCAGCCGCTCCGCCGCGTCGACGGCCTCGTGACGGAACAGGCGTTCGCGAATGTGTCCATTGTCGAAATAGGACACCGTCACCTGCGCGCCGGGGGCGTGCGGGGACTGTTGCGGACGCGGTGCGTCGAACCGCTTCTGCTGCCCGCCACCGGGGTGTCCCGTCCGGTGCCCCGGCATCATCTGCGTCGGCCTGTTTCCCTGCCCGCTCATTCGCCCCTCCAGGTTCATCGGTTGCGCCACAAGGCGATGGTCATCGCGATCTCCGCATCCGCCGTCTGCGGCTGCGCGGGCGCCGGCAGCGCGCGCAAGAGCAGCGCCTGCACGTCTTCGCGCGCCGCGCGCGGCACCCGCGAGAGCAACCGCGCCTCGTGGTAGCGCCACTTCGGGTTCCAGTCGGCCGCATCTGCGTCGCCACGCTCGGCCGCACGGCGCCGGGCGGCGAACCAGCGCATGCGATGAAGGATGGTCGGCGGCAGGTCCCCGCGGCGCACCGCATCGTTCAGCGCCTCGGCGAGATCCAGAGTCGCCGTCAGCTCTGGCCAAGTGAGGACACGCCCGAAAACGCCGATCCGATCCTTCTGCGGTTCCTCGGGCGGCGAGCTCTTCGCCTCCTGCAGCGTCTCCTCCGCTTCCTCGACAGCCAGCGCGAGCGGGTGTTTCGGGTGGACGAACGCAACCCCGGCCGAGAGCGTGAGGTTGGGGTTGCCGCCGGCGAAGGCGGCGAAATCCTTCCGCAGGGCGAGAGCGAGCGGCAGCGCCTGCCGCCACGGCGAGACGAGCAGGAGATCGTCGCCGCCGGCATACACCGTGTAGGTCGACGGGAAATCGCGCCGCAGCAGCCACGACAGGCGCTCAGCGAAGTAGCCGTCGAGCAGGCGCGACAGCTGGGCGATGCGCGCAGGCGAACGGTCCCCACCCAGCCCTTCGGCGAAGATGCGACCGAGGAAATCGACATCCGCCTTGACGATGGCGAGGAGATCGCGGCCCACGATCCGTGTCCTTCCGTCCCCCGTGGAAACTTCCTCGAGGGCATGGGCCGCGATCTCGGCGAAGGTCAGCAACTCGCCGACGTCGCTGCGATCCTCCGGCGCGATCCCCGCGTGTTGGTAACGAGGATCCTGAGGATCGGTCTGCAGGGGCACGTAGGCAGGAGCGCGGAAGACGGCGCTGCCGACGTCCTGGCGTGAGAAGGTGACGCTCATCTCGGCATCCGCCCCGCGTTCCGACCAGGGCGCGAACGACAGGCCGCCCGGGAGGATGTCCAGGGCATCGGCCGGGGCGGTCGATGCGCCGATCAGGGCGAAGCCGTCGGCATGCGGCAGGCGCTGGCCCAGGCGATGGGCGGCGTCGCAGACCCGGCAGCGCCAGACCTCCTCGTGCGCGTCGCGCAGCGTGGCCGGCCGCACGCCGCAGCTCGCGCACGCGCCGTGGGCGGGATCGAACGGGGCCGGGATCACGCCTGTGCCGACGAGACCGCCCCCCTCGCGCCAGCCCGCAAGCGGATGAAGCTTCGCTTCCTCGAGCGCGGCGGCGAGTCGCGCGCGCTCCTCCCGGTAGCCTTCCGCCACTTCGCCGTGCGATCCGCGCCGCAGGAACTGGGCTGCGGGGAAGGGGGGGCCGGCGGCCAGGACCAGGGCGAGGTCGCCTTGCCACGTTTCGACCATCCACCGGTCGAGGGCCTCGCGCGCGCCCTGAAGCTTCGCCTCGAGGTCCGGAAGGTCCGGCAGCAGGAACTCGGCCTTGCCGCCGGCATTGAGCAGCACACAGGAGAAGGGAAGCCCCAGTTCGTCCAGCACCAGGTCGAGCGCCGCCTCGACCGTCTGCGCCATCAGGAAGGAGCGTGCGCGCAGGATGCGACTCGCGCCCTTCTGCCCGGCGAGCCGGAACAGCGCCTTCTGGATGCCGGAGAGATCGACCACCGCCAGCCGGAATTTCGGCAGGGTGCGGTCCTTCACCGTCGCCACCTCGTGCGCGCCGTGTGCAGCGTGCCAGGCCGCCAGCGCCGCCGCGATCGCCGCCACCGCCCGCGCATGGTCATGCAGCGACACGTCGGGTTGATCGACCGTCGAGGAGGGAACCGCCCACAGCACGCGCTCGGAGAGGGCGAGCAGTGCACGCTCGAACCGTTTCGCCGACAGGCCGTGGCGGCCGAACGCCAGCAGGCCGGCCTGCCAGGCTGACCAGAGCAGACCGAGGCGTCGGGGCTGGTCCTGCGGCGTGTCGGAGCGCGGCAACAGGGCATCGGGTGACGCTTCCTCCGCCGGGTGCCACAGCGGCCCCGTCACATCGCCGCGACCGATGCGGACGGTCGGAACGAGCGCACGCAGTTCGCACTCGCGCAGCCGCAGACCGCGCGCCTCCTCGATCTCGTCCTTCTCCTTCCGTTCAAGCCCGGAGGCCAGTCGATCCGCTTCCGCCACGATCCAGTCCGCGGCGACGTCGTCGCGCGGATGGTGGTGACGCACGGCGACGGCCGACAGCCGCGGCCCGTCGATCTCCTGCGGCCAGCGCAGGCCGTCGCGTTCCGCAAGCCGGATGGCGAAATCGCTCCACAGGGCATGGCGGTGGGTGTAACGCCCCTCTCCCGACCGCGGCAGGATAGCGGTTTCAGTGCCCGCGAGATCCGTGCCGTAGAGATCGCGAAGCGGCGCCTCGTCGAGATGCGCGCGCTGGGCGAGCTTGCCGATGTCGTGCAGCAGGCCGGCGAGGGCGGCTTCGTGCGGCGAGATCATGGATCCTGGCGCAAGACCGTCGGATGCGGTGGGGCGGTCGCTGCGGCCGCCACGCTCGCGGGGTGAAGGGCGATGCGACCGAACCCCATGCAGGCGCCCTTGCCGAGATGCGTAATCGCCGCGACCTCGAGGATGGAGGCGACGGCCGCGGCCGAGGTCAGGTCGAGTTCCGCCCGGCCGACGACTCCGCCGAACGCCATCAGCATGTCCTGGCGGCTGGAATACCGCCTCGTCTCGCACCACCGCAGATGAGCGCGGTCGAAGGCGAGTCGCATCGCCTGCGTCCGCGCCGCGACGGCGAGCTCCTGCGGCAAGGGAAGGCCGAGCGCCCTGGCGCGGCGCAGGGCCGCATGGACCAGCATGGCAGGGGTCAGCCGTTCCGGAACGACGAGGTCGCCCTTCAGCCGCAGGCGCAGCGGCGTCTCGAAGGTGACCGCGACGGGACCTGCCCAAAGCGGCGCAGCCCGCGCGGAGAGGTCGAGAACGACCGTCTCCTCCTCCAGGCGGACGTTCCCGATCAGACCTCGATAGCGGTCCGGTCCTTCCGCGACCGCCTGCTCGAAGGCTCTCCCGAGATAGCCGAGGGCAGGAAGCAGGGGTGGAAACACGGAGAGGGTGACCCGAAGGCGGGCCGTCGCCCGGTCTTCTCTCGGCTCGACGACCACCTGGGGATGGATGATGAAGGGCCGTGCGGCCCCCGCCGTCTCCTCGGTCGGACCGAAGAGTCGCGGATAGAGGCACACGCGCTCCAACGGACAGCCGGCGCAGGGGCGGTGCCGCAGGACGCACACCAGCCGTTTGAAGACTTGCGCGAATTTCCCCCGCCAGGCCGACCCTTGATACCGTTGCGAAGCAAGTCCACCGGACAGGGTGGCGGTCGCGATGAACCGGCGAACGGGCACCTCCACCACGGCCGGACGGCTGGCCGTCCCGAAGGTGACACGGCACGAACTGTCATTCGCGCCGGAACGAGCGGGAGAGGTCATTGTCATGACATCAAAACGTTCCTCGACTCGGCACCGTGGCGGGCGCGCCGCGACCAGCCGGTGAACCGCACGGGGCTCGCTCCCGGCAGATCGAGGGCGGCCATCGCCTGGCGAGACGATCCGCCTCCTTCGCGAGAGGGCGGAGGCGGGGTGCGCCCAACCGTTCCTCGCCCCCCGGTGCGTGATCCTGATGGATCCCTCGTGAACCTTGCGACACTCGATCGGGAAAAGGCGATCATCATCCGTCCTTCCAGGACACTGTCATCGGGCATGCAATCGGGTCAACCTCGCCGTCGTCGAGTGCGTCAGTTCCTGTCGCTCTTGGTGGAAGCAGGAGAACGCCATGGCGTCCGCGCCTTCCGGAGAAGGAACGTTGTGGCCGCGCAATGTCGATGATCCCCTACCCCGCCTCCTCCGGCGGCGTGCCATGTCGCAGCGCGTCGCCGGGTTCGATCGGTGACAGGCGCATCCGCCGCACGATCCGGGCAATGACGGAGGATCCCCCGGCGCTTGCCGACCGAGCAAGGACTGCCAGCCGCCCATCGCGATGACGACGCCGGAACGAGACGAGCACGCGAACGCGCCCCCTCGATACGGCCTGTCGCGAACGCCGACCGAACGGTGTGGTGGATCCGTTCACGTCCCCTGGGCCAGACTGACCGCCCATCCTAAGGGGAGAGGCCCTCCGCCATGCGCCGCCTGACCATCACCACCCTTGCCCTCGCCCTCCTTGCCGCCCCCGTCGCGGTCGAGGCCCAGCAACGGCAGCAGCCCGCAGCCCAGCGCGCACCGGCGCAGGCCGCGCAGGGCCAAGACCACCCTCTGGTCGGCCGCTACGAGGGGTCCCAGCAGCGCTTCCGCCAGGTGCGCGACTACGAGGAGACCCGCTTCCCCACCGCCGCGGTGCGCAACCGCCAGGGCGGCCAGCCGAGGCTCGATGCCGGCAACTCGGTGGCGGTGGCCGGCAAGCTCACGCGCCTCGTCTACACGGGCCCGGCCGACCGTTCGCCGCTGGAGGTGGTGCGCAACCTGCAAGAGAGGCTTGAGCGGCTCGGCTTCGGCGTCGTGTTCACCTGCCGCATGGCCGAGTGCGGCGGTTCGGGGTCGGATCTCTGGTTCGCCGTGGTCAACGAACCGCCGATCAAGCAGACGATCATGCCCTCGAACTGGGAGGGCGGCGTCTATGCCCTGCTGCGCTGGGAGAGGGCGGAGGGCGACGTCTGGGTCTCGCTCTATGGCGTGCCGAACGCGCCCGGCGGGGGGCCCGCCACGCTCGTCGACGTGCTCGAGACGAAGGGGATGGAACGCGACAAGGTGGTCGTCGTCTCGGCCGACGAGATGGCCCGCGCGATCGCGGCCTCGGGCAAGGTCGCGCTCTACGGCATCCTGTTCGACACCGACCGCGCCGACCCTCGCCCCGATTCGCGGCCCGCGATCGAAGAGATCGCGAAGTATCTCCGGGCCAATCCGCAGGTGGCCGTGATCGTGGTCGGGCACACCGACAGCCAGGGCGGCTTCGACTACAATGTCGATCTCTCGCGCCGGCGCGCCGCCGCGGTGGTGGCGATTCTCACGCGCGAGTTCGGCATCCCCGCGGCCCGGCTCACTGCCTTCGGTGCCGGCATGGCCGCACCGGTGGCGTCCAACGACACGGCCGAGGGCAAGGCGCAGAACCGGCGGGTGGAGATCGTGAAGCGATGAGGCGACGGAGGGGCGAGCATGGCTGAGGGCGAGGGGCGCCAGCCTCGACCGGCCCGGCCCGAGGACGGTCTTGCCTGGATCACCGGCGCCTCGTCGGGGATCGGCCGGCAGCTCGCCCTCGAGCTCGTTCGCCGCGGCTGGACGGTGGCGGTGACCGCACGCCGGGCGGAGGAGCTGGCGCGGCTTGCCGCCGAAGCGCCCGCGGGCCGCATCCTGCCCGCCCCGGCCGACGTGACCGAGCCGGAGGCGGTGGCGCAGGCGGTGCGGGAGGTGGAGACGCGGGGCGGACGACCGATCGCGCTCGCCGTCCTCAATGCCGGCACGTATCTGCCGGACAGTGCGGAAGGCTTCGACCTCGCTGCCTTCACCCTGCAGGTGAAGGTGAACGTGCTGGGCACGGCGAACGCGCTCGCCGCCGTGATGCCGGCGATGATCGCCCGCCGGGGCGGGCAGGTGGCGATCGTCTCCTCCGTCGCCGGCTATCGCGGCCTGCCGCGCGCCATCGCCTACGGGGCGACCAAGGCGGCGCTGATCGCGATGAGCGAAAGCCTGAAATTCGACCTCGACCGGACGGGGGTGATGATCAACCTGGTCAACCCCGGCTTCGTGAAGACGCCACTCACCGACAAGAACGACTTTCCGATGCCATTCCTGATACCGGTGGAGCGGGCGGCGGAGCGGATCGCGGACGGGCTCGCGCGCGGGCGGTTCGAGATCGCCTTCCCGTGGCGGTTCGTCGCGATCCTGAAGACGCTGCGCGTGCTGCCCTATGCGCTCTATTTCCCGCTGGTGGGGCTGACGACCGGGCGTCGCTGAGGCGCACCGTTAACTCTTTGTTAACCCTTTCCCTGGCAGGCTGACGCGTGAGCCTCCGCAGGTTGGCGCGCCATCGGCTTCGGGCCCATCGGGCGGGTTCCCTTATGGGGCGGTCGCCTGCGGAGGCCGATCGGCCGGCTGCGGTGGCGCCGCGTTGGCGTCATCGGCCAGGCCAGGAGGGCAAAACGATGATTGCATCGAGTGCGAGTGCTGCCGGCTCCCCCTCCGGCCTCGCCGCATGGCGGAGCGGCACGGCCCCGGCCGGCGGCGCCGATGCGCCGTCGCCGGGCGCACAGGCGGCGCGGATTGGCCTGCCGCCTCCGCTGCTGAACCCGTCGCTCCGTTTCGATAGCGAAGCGGGCGTCGTGGTGCTCGAATTCTTCGACAAGTCGGGCGAGGTGGCCCGCACCATTCCGCCCGAGCGCGTGCTGCAGGCCTATGCGCGCGAGCGCAATGAAGCGCGCGTGGAACCCGCCCTGCTCGAGACCGCCAGCTGATCTCTCGCAGCACCGAAGCAAGAATCGCCGAAAGGGGTCTTCCCGGCAAATCGCCTCATCCGCGCCTTTCACCCGATGTTCTGCCGGCTGCGAATGAACGACGCCGGCGCCTCACGCCGCGCCTGCGTCGCCGGCCTGAAAGGCACCGGCTCCGCGCGCCAGGGCGACGCGCCCGCCGCGTGGCACGACCCGACCCCTGCGCAGCGGCCGGCGGCTGCCGCCATCAGCCCGCCGGCAGCTTGCGCATGGTGGTGATCACCTGGCCGATCCAGAGGCCCCAGCGATAAACGTTGGCCCGATTGAGCACCGTCTCCTCGTCGAGGCGGAACAGCCAGTCGTCGAACCGCACCTCCCACACCGACCCGCTCACCGGCAGTTTGAGCACGTAAGTGAGCTGGAAGGCATTGCCCGCACCACGCCCGATGCCAACCCCGACCACATCGTCCGCCCGGCCCTCCCAGGTGCCGTCGCCGGTGCGCGCGAGCCGCCACACGCGCTGCTTCCGCTCGCCGTCGTCATAGAGGAAATCCTCGGCGAGGATCAGTGTGTTGCCCTCCATCCGCCCCTCCATGGTGAAGGTGAAGGTGCGGCGCACCGTGCCGAAGCGGTCCTCGAACAGGCCAGAGCCCTTGATCCGCCCGACGAAGTACTCCTCGAGCTTCAGTTCGGGCGTGCGCCCGGCAAACGTTTCGACTTTCATGCCCCCTCCGCAGCCGGCGAGAAGAAGAAGCGCGGCAAGCCCCGCGATGATGCGTCGCATGCGTTCCCTCGATCGATCACACCGCGAGGTCGAGCCAGGAAAGCACGCCCCCCTTGCCCGCCCCCGTGTCCAGGAAGACGGCACGCCCGCCAAGGCGCCCTTCCACCACATGGGGGCGACCGCCCGCACCGCGATTGTCGTGCCCGCAATAGACCGTGAGCCCGGCCGGAATGCGATGCACCCAGTCGATCCGACGAAGGGGGAACCCCCGCGCATCCGCCTCGCCCCGCACCGTCTCGCCGAACAGGGCGCGCGCGGCCAGCGCGTCGGGCCGACCCACCTCGGCCCCTACGGGAGACGGTCGGGTCAGCATGTCGGTGTGAAAGCCGCCGTGCACGAACAGGGCATCGCGCCAGAGGAGCCAGAGCGGTGCGCGCGCCAGCGCCGCCGTGGTGCGCGCCACCAGCGCCGCGCGGTCCGGCCGGGCCTCGAGTTGCGCCAGCGTCCGTCCCAATCCTTCCGGTTCGATCTGGACAGGGCGCCCGGCGAGCGCCCGCGCCAACTTTTGGTCGTGGTTGCCGAGCAGGGCCACACCATCGCCCCGCTCGAGAAGGTCGAGCATCAGCGCGAGCACGCCGGGCGAATCGGGGCCGTAATCGGTGAGATCGCCGAGCTGCAGCAGAAAGAGCCGCGCTGCCCGCGCCCCCTCCACTGCGGCCCGGAAGGGCGCGGCCTCGCCGTGCACGTCACCGACGACGCGGATGCCGGTGAAGCGCGAAGGCAGCTCAAGCCTCACGCCCGCCCCTCGAGGCGGGCCCGGATCGCGCCTTGCGCCGCGCGATCGATCGGGAAGCGCCACATCAGCGCCGCCACGCCGAGTTTCAGCGCGATCGGCGTCGTCGCGTAGAGGAGGACAAGGGCGCCGAGCCCCTGCGCCACGCCGTCGCTCACCCGGAAGCCGAGCGCCTCGAGCAGAGGCAGGCCGAGGCCCACGGCCAGCGCGTTGCCACCCTTCTGCGCCATCGACCAGGCGGCGAAGAAGAGGCCCGCCCGCGGCACGCCGCCCTCCAGGTGGTCGAGGTCGATCACGTCGGCCTGGATGGCGGGGGGAAGGGCGAGATCGGCCCCCAAGGCCGCGCCCGTCAGCACGCAGATGAGGAGGAAGGCCGGCCAGTCGCCGGGCCCGAGCAAGGGCACGAAGGCGAACACCACCGAGGCCCAGAGCATGGCGAGACACCAGGCGCGGTGCTTGGAGGTTCGGGTGGCGAGCCACGTCCAGAACGGCACGGCGGCGATCCCTGCGAGGAAGTAGGCGAGCAGAAGCACGCCGGCTTGCGCCTCGGCGCGCAGCAGGTGGGTGACAACGAGCAGGAACAGCGCGGCGGGAAGACCGTTGGCGACGCCGTTGACGATCCAGGCGGCGAGAAGCCGCAGGAACGGGCGGTTGCGGGCGAGGATGGCGATCGTTTCCCGCAGCGGCCGGCGCGGGGCGCGCCGCGCCGGCGGCGGTGGTTCCGGCACTGCGCTCAGCAGGAGAAGCAACGCCGGCGCGGCAAGGGCGAGCGTGACGGTGGCGAGGCTGCGCAGGTCGGCGGCGATGCCCCCCGGAGCGAGGACGGGCACCAGAGCCGAGGCGACGATGCCGCCCAAGGTGGCCGCCTCGCGCCAAGCGGTGATGCGCGCGCGCTCGTCATAGTCGGTGGAGAGCTCCGCCCCCCAGGCCGAATGCGGCACGTTGATCAGAGTCCAACCCAAATAGACCAGGGAGGCGCAGACGAAGAGATGGAGCGGCCCCGCGCCCTCGGGGGGCACGAACAGCAGCCACACCGCCGGCGCGGCGATCACGCCGCCGGCGGCGATCCAGGGCCGGCGGCGGCCGAAGCGGGAGCGCGTGCGGTCGGAGAGCACGCCGGCCAGCGGATCCGTGATGCCGTCGAGCAGCCGGGTGGCGAGCAGCACGGCGCCGACGGTGGAGAAGCCGAGCCCCATCGTCTCCCCCCAGAACGCAGGCAGGTAGACGTTCAGCGGCAGGCCGAGGATGGCGAGCGGGAAGGCGGCGAGCCCGTAGGCGGCAAGGATCGGGCGCGGCAGACGCCGCGCAGGTGAAGGCATGGCGACCGATCAGGGCCGGGCGAGCACGATCCGCCCGACATCGATCCAGCCGGCGCGGAACCCGGTCTCGCAGTAGAGGAGGTAGTATTCCCACAGGCGGCGGAACCGCTCGTCGTAGCGGCCCGAGGCGGCAAGCGCGGGCCAAGCGGCGCGAAACCGCTCGTGCCAACGTGCGAGTGTTTCGGCATAGGAGGCGCCGAACCAGGTGTCCGAGGCCCAGACGAGACCGGCCCGCCCCACCTCCGCGCGCAGCCGGCCCGGCGAGGGCAGCATGCCGCCAGGGAACACGTAGCGCTGGATGAAGTCGGCGCCGCGCCGATAGTCGTCGAAGAAGCGGTCGGCGATGGCGATGATCTGCAGCGCCGCCCGCCCGCCCGGGCGAAGCCTCTCGTGCACGGTGCGGAAGAAGGCCGGCCAGTAGCGCTCGCCCACCGCCTCGAACATCTCGCAGGAGGCGATGCCGTCGAAGCTCTCGCGCACGTCGCGATAGTCCTGCAGCCGCACCTCGACGCGATCGGCAAGGCCTGCGGCGGCGATGCGGGCGGAGGCGTAGGCGTGCTGCTCCTTCGAGAGGGTGATGGCGACGGCGGAGAGGCCGAACTCGCGCGCCGCCGTCTCGGCCAAGTATCCCCAGCCGCAGCCGATCTCGAGGATCCGGGCCCCGGGGCGGAGTTCGAGGGCGGCGATCAGGTTGTGCACCTTCCGCCTCTGCGCCTGCTCGAGCGTCTCGGTTGCCGGGTCGGCGAACTCGGCTGAGGAATAGGTCAGGGTGGGGTCGAGCCAGGCGGCGTAGAAGTCGTTGCCGAGGTCGTAGTGGGCGGCGATGTTGCGCCGCGCGCCCCGCTTCGTGTTGGGCCGGAAACGGTGGGCGAGGCGGGAGAGGAAGCGCATCAGCGGCCGGCCGTTCAGCACGCGCCGCCACTCCTCCTCGTTCGCCGCCGCCAACGCCATCACTGCCCGCAAGTCGGGCGTGGTCCAATCCTGATCCAGCCAGGCCTCCGCCCAGCCGAGCGAACCGCCGAAGGCGAAGCGGCGTACCGCCCGCAAGCTCCGAAGGCGCACCACGGCCGACGGACCTGGCCGGTCGCCGACAACCCGGTGCACCGACCCGTCGGGCAGGATCAGCGTGAGCTCGCCCGACCGGATCAGCCCGGCGAGCCGCAGGGCGCGCGCGGCGAGGCCGCGCGGAGGCGAAGGGGCGTCGGCTGGGCGGGGCAGGACGTCTTCGGAAACCGACATGCGCGAGGCTCAGCGGGCGGGGGTGGGTTCGACCTCCGGCGGAGGCAGGTAGCGATGGTAGCGTGCCCCTTTGCGCCAGAGGTGGAGGGCGTGCCAGTGGATGCCGGCGATCACCTTCAGCGTGACGAAAGGGAAGCGGAGCAAGGATCGCGCGAGGGCAGCGTCGGTCATCGGTTCGAGCCGCCCCACCATGGAGGCGGTGAGCAGCCGCTCGCCCCCTTCCGTCTCGTCGATCACCAGGCCGAAGCGGTCGTCCTTCAGCGACAGCGTGAAGCGATACCGTGCGTCCATGCCGATGAAGGGCGAGACGTGGAAGGTCTTGTCGGCAGCGTGGCGGTGCGGCCCCTCGCCCGCGAGCGCGGCGACATAGGCGTGCTGGTCGCCGAAGGTGTTCTTCACCTCGTAGACGACGGCGCTGTCGCGACCGGCGCCGTCCGAACAGAGGAACAGCGAGATCGGGTTGAAGACGTAGCCGAACACGCGTGGCAGGGCGAGCAGGCGGATGCGGGCGGGAGCGGGCAGGCCCTGCGCGGCAAGTTGGCGCTCCACCCACGGGCGGAGGGGGGAGCCGTCGCGGGCGCCATGATCCCTCGCCCGGAACGAGACGAGGCCTGGGCGCTCGAGCCGGAACAGGCGCGAGGCACGCGCCGCCTCGGCAACGTGATCAAGATCGAGCAGCAGCGACCAGATGCGGTAGTCGAGCCGGTGCCGGAACGGGCGGTGCCGCACGTGCACCACCCGCGCGGTGAGGAGCTGCGCGGGGGCCACGCTCACGGCAGGGCCTCGCCCGGGGCGGGGGCGGAGGTGCTGCGCCAGGGTGGGGGCGCCCCCAGCGCCTCGGCCACACGGACCGCCGAGGCGATACCGTCCTCATGGAAGCCGTAGCCGCACCACGCACCGCAGAAATGCACGCGATCCCGCCCCTGGATGGCGGGGAGGGCCTTCTGGGCGGCGAGCATGGCGGGGTCGTACTGCGGGTGGCGATACAGTCGCTCGATCAGGACCGAGCGCGGATCCGGCTCCCGGAAGGGGTTGAGCGAGGCGATCAGGGGCAGGCTCGTGTTCAGGTTCTGCAGCCGGTTCATCCAGTAACTCACGGAAACGGCTTGCGTCTCGTCCGCCACCCCGGTCGAGAGGTAGTTCCAGGACGACCACACCTTGCGCCGCCGCGGCATCAAGGCCGCGTCGGTGTGCAGCACGAGCCGGTTCTCCTGGTAGCGCACGGCGGAGAGGATGCGGGCTTCGGCCTCCGTCGGCGGGGCGAGGAGGCGCAAGGCCTGGTCGCCGTGAACGGCGAGCACGGCGCGGTCGAAGCGTTCCGGAACGTCGCCCTCGCGGAGGATCCACACGCCTGAGCCATCGCGGCGCACCGCGACCACCGGGCGGCCTGCCCGCACGCGAGGGCCCAGGGCTGCCGCGATCCTCGCCACGTAGCGGCGCGACCCGCCCGTCACGGTGCGCCAGCGCGGACGGTCAGACAGCCTGAGAAGTCCATGATTCTGAAAGAACTGCACGAAGGCGCGGGCGGGAAACTCGCGCATCCCGGCGACGGAGGCCGACCAGATCGCCGCCCCCATCGGCAGCAGGTGATCGTGCACGAAGGCCGCACCATACCTCTCGCGGTCGAGATAGTCGCCCAAGGTGAGCGCATCGTCGCCGGAGGCGAGCAAGGCAGGGGCGCGGCGGTAGAAGCGGAGCACGTCGGCGAGCATGCCCCAAAAGCGCGGCGAGAGGGCGTTGCGCGGGTCGGCGAAGAGCTGGGCGAAGCTGCCGCCTGCGTATTCGAGGTCGCGATCGAGCCGGGCGACCGAGAACGACATGTCGGAGGGTTCGGTCGCCACGCCGAGGGCGGCGAAGAGGGCGACGAGGTTGGGGTAGTTCACCTCGTTGTAGACGATGAAGCCCGTATCGACCGCGACCGGCTCGCCCGCGACCTCGACCGCCTGTGTGTCGGCGTGGCCGCCGAGGCGCGGCTCTGCCTCGTAGAGAACCACGTCGTGCGCGTCGCGCAGCAGCCACGCGGCGGAGAGCCCGGCGATGCCGGCGCCGATCACCGCGATGCGCTCGCGCCGCGGCGGAGGAAGCGTGCCGTGCATTCAGGCGGGAACCTTGTCGCGGGTGATGGTGGCGAGCGCGGCGAGTGCCCGGGCGCGGGCGGCGGCGTGATCGACGATCGGGCGCGGGTAGCTTCGCCCGAGCTCCACGCCGGCGTCCCGAAGCACCACGGGGGGCGCGGTCCAGGGCGCGTGGATCACGTCCGCCGGCAGTTTCGCGAGTTCGGGGATCCAGCGTCGCACGTAGTCTCCTTTCGGGTCGAATTTCTGCCCTTGGGTGACGGGGGCGAAGATGCGGAAATAGGGTGCGGCGTCGGCCCCGCTTCCCGCCACCCATTGCCACGAGGCGGAATTGGAGGCGAGGTCAGCGTCGACCAGCGTGTCCCAGAACCACGCCTCGCCGTCCTGCCAGGGCAGCAGGAGGTGCTTGACCAGGAAGGAGGCGACGATCATGCGCACCCGGTTGTGCATCCAGCCGGTGTGCCAGAGCTGGCGCATGCCGGCATCGACGATGGGGTAGCCCGTCCGCCCGCGCTGCCAGGCCTTGAGCGCGGCCGGGTCCTCGCGCCAGGGGAAGCGGGCGAAATCGGCCTTCAGCGGCTCGTCGGGCATCTCCGGCCGGTGCCACAGCAGGTGGTAGGAGAATTCCCGCCAGATCAGTTCCTTGAGGAAGGTTTCGGCGGAGAGGCTGTGGGCGTGGGCGGAGGCCTCGACCGCATGCCAGACGCGGGCGGGCGAGATCTCGCCCCAATGGAGGTGAGGCGAAAGGCCGGAGGTGAGGTCGAGATCGGGCCGGTTGCGCGTTTCGGCATAGGCCGCGAGGCCGCGGGCGAGGAAGCGTTCGAGCCGCGCCTCCGCCCCCTCTTCGCCGGGGGTCCAGGTCTCGCGCAGGCCCCCGGCCCAGTCGGGCGCGGTGGGCAGAAGGCGCCACGCGGCGAGATCGTCCGAGCCGGGCCAGGTGTCGGGCGCAGGCAGACGGTCGGGCGCCGGCAGGGGCTTCGGCGGCGGCCCGGCGGCGAAACAGGCGCGGGAGAAGGGAGTGTAGACGCCGTAGGGCCCACCCGTCTTGGTCCGGATCGTCCAGGGCTCGAACAGCAGCGAGGCGTTGAACCCGCGGATATCCACGCCCACCCGGCGCAGCGCCTCGGCCGTGCGCTTGTCGGCCTCGCGGGCCCAGGGCTCGTAGAGCCGGCTCGCGAGCACCAGGGTGGCACCCGTCTCGGCGGCGAGGCGGGGGATCGCCTCCTCCCACCGGCCGCGGCGCAGGATCAGGCGGGACCCCCGCGCGCGCAGCGACCGATCGAGCGACGCCAGCGAATGGTGCAGCCACCACAGGGAGGCACCACCCGGCGCCCAGCGGCCGGGGCTCTCGCGATCCAGCACGAAGATGGGGATCACCGGCCGCCCGGCCGCAACGGCGGCGGAGACGGTCGGGTTGTCGGCGAGCCTCAGGTCCTGGCGGAACCAGATGAGAACGGGGGCGGACATCGCGGCGTCGTTCACGCGCCTGACATGGCCTTGGCGGCTGGTTCCGAAAGCGGGGCGGCGGCCGCCAACGGGAAACTGAACAGCCGGTCCTTGCCGAGCAGGAACACCCGTGCCCCGCGCGGAAAAAGGCTGCGGATGGCGGGGTCGCGCACGTCGAGCCCGCCCGTGTAGGCGCCGAAGGCGGGCAGCAGCACGCGGCGAGAGTCGGCGACGAAACAAGGCCGCGCCACCCACGCCCCGCGGACGGTCACCGCCGCCTTGGGGTGCAGGTGCCCCGCGACCTCCCCCGTCTCCCCACGCGGGACGTGGCGGAAGGTGAGAGGAGGCTCGTGCACCTCCTCCGCCGTACCCGGGTCGTGGTTCCCCGCGAGCCAGGTGATCGCGGTGAGGCGGGAGAGCGCGGCCAGCGCCTCCCGCTCCGCCGCGCCGAGGCGCGCCGCGCCCTTGGGGTCGTGAAAGGAGTCGCCGAGCAGGAGCAGACGCTCGGGCCGATAAAGGCGCACGAGCCGGGTGAGCCGCTCCAGCGTGGCGCGCGAATCGTAGGGGGGAACGAGCGAGCCCCGTGCGGCCAGCGCCGAGCCCTTCTCGAGATGGAGGTCGGCGATGGCGAGCAGACGGCGGGCCGGCCACCACAGCGCGCCCGCGGGGTCGAGCATCAGCCGCTCGCCGAGGAGATGGACGGGGGCGGCGGTCATTCGGGCAAAGGCAGCGAGGCCTGGCGTCGGGAGCGGATGGTGCGCAGGGTGGCCCGGCCCTGCGTGCCGAGGGCGATACCGCCGGGGCGGCGCTTGCGGTCGCGCGCCACGTTGGCGCGATGGACGGGGTGGACGGGGCGTTCGGCGCGCAGC
Organism: Elioraea thermophila (ex Habib et al. 2022); assembly: GCF_003336755.1. GTDB lineage: Bacteria > Pseudomonadota > Alphaproteobacteria > Acetobacterales > Acetobacteraceae > Elioraea > Elioraea thermophila. The sequence continues at coordinate 89,077 of NZ_QMDI01000002.1, forward strand.
GGAGGCGGGGTGACGGCCGGGGGGTCGGCCTCGCCGCGCGCCTCGGCGAGAAGCTGGGCGGCTTCGGCCTCGGCGAGCAACGCATCCTGCCCTTCGCCGGTCGCGACGTGCTCCTTGCCGACCTCGAGCAGCACGGGAACCGCGAGCGGGGAGACGCGGGAGAGCGCCATGTGCACGATGCGCCCCCGCGCGCGCCGCAGCATGAGCGCCACGCGGCCGACATCGACGAGGCCCCGCGCGGCATCCGCCCGGGTGGCGCGCAGCAGCACGTGGTCGGGTTCGTACTTGCGCAGCACGTCGTAGATCAGGTCCGTGTTCACCGTCACCTGCCGCCCGGTCTTCGCCCCACCGAGGTGGTTGCGCTCGACAAGGCCCGCGATCACCGCGACATGGCGAAAGGTTCGCTTGAGCAGCGACGATTCGGCCATCCACTCCTCCAGGTCCTCGCCCAGCATCTCCTCGTCGAAGAGCCGGGCGACGTCGCGCGGTTCCGCCGCCGACCACACGGCGAGCACATAGTCGGTGGCGACGAAGCCCAAGGGACGGAAACCCGCCCGTTCCATGCGCCGGGTCAGCAGCATGCCCAGCGTCTGGTGCGCGTTCCGCCCCTCGAAGCAGTAGGCGACCAGGAACCACCGCCCGCCGCGCGGGAAGGTCTCGACCAGGAGGTCGGCGGGCCCCGGCAGGCGGGAGCGGCGGCGCTGCAGCTCGAGCCACTCGGCGACGTCCGCCGGAAGCCCCTGCCAGCGGCGGCGATCCTGCAGCAGCGCGCGCACGCGGTCGGCGAGATAGGTGGTGAGCGGCAGACGCCCCCCCGCGTAAGCCGGGACCTTCGGGTCGTCGCCATGGGCTGGCGAGCACTCCACCACCGTCTCTCGCAGGCGGTCGAAGCGCAGCAGGCGGCCGGCGAACAGGAACGTGTCGCCCGGGTTGAGGAGGGAAACGAAGTACTCCTCGATCTCGCCCAAGGTCGCGCCACCGAAGCCACGCCCGAGCTTCACCTTGAGGAGGGGGGCTTCGACGATGGTGCCGATGTTGAGCCGCCAGCGCCGCGCCGCCCGCTCATCGGCGAGGTGAAGGCGGCCTTCGGCGTCGCGGAAGAGGCGCCGGTAGCGCTCGTAGGCCGAGAGCGCGTAGCCCCCGTCCTCGACGAAACGCACCACGTCGTCGAAATCCCGGCGCGCGAGGTCGCGGTAAGGGGCGGCGCGCGTCACCTCGGCGTAGAGCTCGTCCGGATGGATCGGCCCGGCGCAGACCGTGCCCATGACGTGCTGGGCGAGCACGTCGAGCCCGCCCGGGGGGGACGGGTCGCCGTCCAGCGCCCCCTCGCGCACGCCATCCAGGGCGCAGAGGCACTCGAGCAGCTCGAAGCGGTTGGCGGGAACGAGGACCGCGCGCGAGGGCTCGTCCCAGCGGTGGTTGGCCCGCCCGATGCGCTGCAAAAGCCGCGACACCCCCTTCGGTGCGCCGACCTGGACGACGAGATCGACCTCGCCCCAGTCGATGCCGAGATCGAGCGAGGAGGTGGCGACCACGGCGCGGAGTTCGCCCCGCGCCATCGCCGCCTCGACCTTCAGCCTCTGGTCGCGGGCGAGGCTGCCGTGATGCAGCGCGATCGGCAGTGCGTCGTCGTTCAGCCGCCACAGCGCGGCGAAGACGAGTTCCGCCTGGGCGCGGGTGTTGACGAAGACGATGGTCGAGCGATGGGCGCGAATCAGGCGGTAGATCGCCTCCGCCGCCATCAGCCCCATGTGGCCGGACCAGGGCAGCGGGCCCTCGGGCAGGCGGATCTCGATCGCCGGCGCCGCCCCGGGCGGAGCCGCGATCCGCTCCACCCCCGTGCCGCGCCCATCCGCCGAGAGGAAGGCGGCGAGGTGGTCGGGCCAGGGCGCGGTGGCCGAAAGCCCGATGCGCACCGCGCCGGGGGCGAGGGTGCCGAGTCGGGCGAGGCAGAGGGCGAGCTGATCGCCCCGCTTGGTGCCGGCAAGCGCATGGATCTCGTCCACCACCACCGTGCGCAGGTCGGCGAACAGCCGGGCGGAGTCCGGGAAGGAGAGGAGGAGGGCGAGGCTCTCGGGGGTGGTGAGCAGGATGTTGGGCGGGGCCTCCCGCTGGCGTCGCCGGGACGCCTGATCGGTGTCGCCGGTGCGGACGTCGAGGGTGATGGCAAGTCCGGCTTCCGCGATGGGGCGTTCCAGGTTGCGCGCGATATCGGCGGCGAGCGCCTTCAGGGGAGAGACGTAGAGCGTGTGCAGCCCGGGGCGAGGAGTTTCCGCGAGGTCGGCGAGGGTGGGCAGGAACCCCGCGAGCGTCTTGCCCGCTCCGGTGGGGGCGAGCAGGAGGGCGGAGCGGCCCGCGCGGGCGGCGGCAAGGACGGCGCGCTGGTGCGGGTGCGGCTGCCAGCCGCGGCGCGCGAACCAGGCCGCGAGCGGCGCGGGGAGGGGGGCGAGGTCGGGCGGGGCAGGGATGGGCTCCGGCACGCCCTCAGTGTAGGCGCGCCCCGTTCCTCCGCCACACCCCCGGGGTTCACGGCCCGGCGGGCGGGGCCCACATCGCCGGCGATGACTCCGCACCCCGAAACCTGGCTCTCCGTCCGCCCCGAGGGCCTCTACTGCGAACCGGCCGACCTGTTCATCGACCCCGCCCGCGCCGTGCCGCGCGCGCTCATCACCCACGCCCATTCCGATCACGCCCGGCCGGGGCACGGCGCAGTGCTCGCCACCCCCGAAACCCTCGCCCTGATGACCCGCCGCCTCGGCGAGGGCCGGGCGGGGCTCACGCAGCAGCCGCTCGCCTATGGCGAGAGCCTCGACGTCAACGGCGTGCGCATCACCCTCTTCCCCGCCGGGCACGTGCTGGGTTCGGCGCAGGTCCTGCTCGAATGGCGGGGCGTGCGCGTCGTCATCACCGGCGACTATTGCCCCCGCCCGCAACCCACCTGCGCGCCCTTCGCCCCGATCCCCTGCGACCTCCTCGTCACCGAAGCGACCTTCGCCCTGCCCGTGTTCCGCCACCCGCTGGCCGAGGGCGAGATCGCGCGCCTGCTTCGCTCGCTCGCCCTCTTCCCCGACCGCACCCACGTCGTCGGGGCCTATGCGCTCGGCAAGGCGCAGAGGTTGATCGCGCTCCTGCGCGGAGCGGGCTACGATGCGCCGATCTTCCTGCATGGTGCGCTGTTTCCGCTGATCGAGGTCTATCGCGCCTTCGGTCACGACTTCGGCGACCTCCGCCCGGCCACCGCGGCCGATAAGTCGGCGCTGAGGGGCGCGCTCGTCATCGCGCCCCCCGGCGCGATCCAGGACCGCTGGGCGCGGCGCCTGCACGATCCCGTGGTGGCGCTCGCCTCGGGCTGGATGCGCGTGCGCCAGCGCGCCAAGTCGCGCGGCGTGGAACTCCCTCTCGTCATCTCCGATCATGCGGATTGGGACGAACTGAACGCCACCGCCGAGCTCAGCGGGGCACGCGAGGTCTGGGTGACGCATGGGCGGGAGGAGGCACTGATCCACGCGCTCGCCGCGCGGGGCATCCGCGGCCGCGCCCTCTCCCTCGTCGGCCGCGGCGAGGAGGACGAGGGCGGCGGCCCCGAAGCGCTGCCGGCAGGCGAGGTGGCGGCATGACCCCCTTCGCCGACCTGCTCGAACGCCTGGTCTTCTCCCCCGCGCGAAGTGCCAAGATCGCGCTCCTGCGCGACTGGATCGCCACCCGACCCGACCCCGAGCGCGGCTGGGGCCTGGCTGCCATTTCGGGCGAGCTCGCCTTCTCCGCCGCCAAGCCCGGGCTGATCCGCGCCCTGGTGGCGGAACGGACCGACCCCGTGCTGTTCGGCTGGTCCTACGACTACGTCGGCGACCTCGCAGAGACGGTGAGCCTGATCTGGCCGAGCCCCGCCACGCCTCCCGGTCCCGCCCCCACGCTGCCCGAGGTGGTGGCCGCCCTAGGCGGCGTCTCGCGGGCCGAGTTTCCCGCCCTGCTTGCGCGCTGGCTCGATTCGCTCGACGCCTCCGCACGCTTCGCGCTGATCAAGCTGATCACCGGGGGGGTGCGCGTGGGTGTGTCCGCCCGCCTGGTGAAGGTCGCCTTGGCGGAACATTACGGTGTCGACGTCAACGCGATCGAGGAAGCCTGGCCCGCGACCGCCCCGCCCTACCTCGCCCTCTTCGCCTGGCTCGAAGGGCGCGGGCCGATGCCGCTGAGCGCCGACCGTCCCGTCTTCCGCCCGCCGATGCTCGCCAACCCGCTGGAGGAGGCCGACCTCGCCGACCTCGACCCCGCCGACTACCGCGCGGAGTGGAAGTGGGACGGCATCCGCGTGCAGGCCTGCGCCGGCCCAGGGGGAGTGGCGCTCTTTTCGCGCGCGGGCGAGGACATCACGGCGGCCTTCCCGGATGTCGCCGAGGCGCTGCGCGGCCTGCATGCCGTGCTGGACGGCGAGCTCCTCGTCGTACGCGACGGCCGTGTCGCGCCGTTCTCGGAGCTGCAGCAGAGGCTGAACCGCAAGTCGGTCTCCTCGCGCCTGCTGCGCGACCATCCGGCGATGATCCGCCTCTACGACCTGCTGTACGAGGGGGCGGAGGATGTGCGGCATCTGCCGTTCGACGAACGGCGGGCGCGGCTCGAGGCGTGGGTGAGGCGAGCCTCCCCGCCGCGGATGGATCTGTCCCCGCTCGTTCCGTTCCGCTCTTGGGACGAGCTCGCCGCCCTCCGCGCTGCCGCCCGGGAGGCCGGCATCGAGGGGCTGATGCTGAAGCACCGCGCCTCCCCTTACGTGCCCGGCCGACCGAAGGGGCCGTGGTTCAAGTGGAAGCGCGACCCCTTCGTCATCGACGCCGTGCTGATGTACGCCCAGCGCGGCCATGGCAAACGGAGCTCCTACTACTCCGACTACACGTTCGGGGTGTGGACGGATGAGGGCGAGCTCGTCCCGGTCGGCAAGGCCTATTTCGGCTTCACGGATGCCGAGCTCGCCTGGCTCGATCGCTGGATCCGCAACCACACCGTCGCCCGCTTCGGCCCGGTGCGCGAGGTCGAGAAGTCGCTCGTGCTCGAGATCGCCTTCGACGCTGCCCAGCTCTCCAACCGGCACCGCTCGGGGGTTGCGCTGCGCTTCCCGCGCGTCAACCGCATCCGCACCGACAAGCCGGCAGCGGAGGCCGATCGGCTTGCGCAGGTGCTGGCACTGGTCGAGAACCGCCGCGATGCGGCGTGAACCGCCGCCCCATTGACCAGATCCGGGAGGTCCCGATGGCCAAACCCATCCACATGATGATCCGCGTGCTCGACGAGGCACGCTCGGTCGCCTTCTACGAAACCGCGCTCGGGCTGAAGGTGGCCGATCGTTTCATGTTCGACACATTCACCCTGGTCTATCTGCGCGGGGAGGAGAGCCCGTTCGAGATCGAGCTCACCATCAATCACGGCCGCACCGAGCCCTATGCGCGCGGCGAGGGCTACGGCCACGTCGCGGTCGCGGTCGATGACCTCGATGCCGAGCATGCGCGGCTTGCGGCAGCGGGGCTCGCGCCGGAGCCGATCAAGGAGTTCCACCGCGACGGAAAGCTGATGGCGCGGTTCTTCTTCCTCACCGACCCCGACGGCTATCGCATCGAGGTGCTGCAGCGCCACGGCCGCTACGGCTGATGTGCCCCCCTGCCCGTCGGCTCTGCGTCGCGACCGCGCTCGCCCTTGCGCTGGCGGCGAGGGTTGCGGCGGCCGTGCCGCAGACCACCCTCACCCTTTTCGCCGGTCCGTCCATCGACGGTGCCGGGCTTTCCTCGGCCATGACGCGGCCCTTCGCGGAGGAGGCGGGGCAGGAGGTGTTCCTGGGCGCGGCCCTTTCCCAGGGGCTCGGCCGGCCCCTGCCGGGCTTGAGGCTCGATGCCGAGGCGGGGGCGGGCGCACGCTTCGGCCGTTTCGGCGGGGTGGAGGGTTGGAGCGCGCTCTACCTGCGCTTCGACGCCTTGCCGTGGTCCCACCGCGTGCCCACCGCACTCGGCGCCTCGACGGGGCTTTCCGTCGTCTCGCGCCTTCCCCATGCGGAACGGTTCGATGACGGGGTACGGCTCGAGAACCGGTCGCACGTCCTGCACTACTTCTCGCCGGAGATCGCGTTCGGCATCCCTGGCCGCGAAGGCGAGGAGATCGTGCTGCGCTGGCACCACCGCAGCGGCATCTTCGGCGCGATCGGTGGGGTGCGCGACGGTTCGAACGTGGTCGCGCTCGGCTGGCGCATTCCGCTCGGGCGTTGAGCGCGGGAGAGATCAGCGGAAATCGCGGGCATCGGGCAGGAACGCGGCCGGGTCCTCGCCCAACACCCGGCGCGGTGGGCGGGTGCGCGCGTCGCGATCGTTCGGGCGGCGCACCTCATCCGCCCGCGCCATCGCCCTCTGCCACGCCGCCGCGTCGCCTTCCCGCGCGCGCAAGGTGGCGAGCAGGTCCGAGCGGTCGACCACCCGCTTCGCCACCAGGTGGATGATGGGCGCCGCCCCGTAGTCCTGCCGCTCCACCACGCCGTCCACCACCATCAGCCGGGCGGTGACGATCGCGCTGCGGAAACGGGCGAGCACGGGAGGCAGGATGACGACGTTCGCCTGGCCGAACTCGTCCTCCAGCGTGACGAACACCACACCCTTGGCACTGCCAGGCCGTTGCCGAACGAGAACGAGCCCGGCGAGCCGCACGCGGGAGGCTTCGCGCGCGGCAGAGAGGGTGCTGCTGTCGCGACAGCCGAGACGAAGCAAAGTCGGGCGAAGCAAGGAGAGCGGGTGGGCGCGCAGGGAGAGAGCGAGGGCGGCGTAGTCCGCCACCACTTCCTCGCCGAGGGGCGCGGCGGGCAGGGCGGGGGCGGTTTCGGCGAAGAGATCGCCCTCCGCGGCGGCGAAGAGCGGGGGTGGCGCTTCGAGCGCGCGCGCCGCCCACAGCGCGGCCCGGCGGGGAAGGCCCAGGGAGGCGAAGGCATCGGCCTCGGCGAGGCGTTCGAGCCCGGCCCGACCCACGCCGGCGCGGCGGGCGATCTCCTCCAGGCTCTCATAGGGCTTGCCGTTGCCGCGCACGCGGGCGGCGATGATCGCCCGCCCGTCCCTCTCCGCCAGCCCCTTCACCTCGCGCAGCCCCAGGCGCAGCGCGACCCCGCCCGCACTCTCCGCACACGATTCGAGCGTGCTGTCCCACTCTGAGGCGTTCACGTCCGGCGGTCGCACCACCACGCCATGCGCCCGCGCATCGCGCACGATCTGCGCCGGGGCGTAGAACCCCATCGGCTGTGCATTCAGCAGCGCGCAGGCGAAGGCGGCCGGGTAGTGGCACTTGAGCCAGGCCGAGACGTAAACCAGAAGCGCGAAGGAGGCGGCGTGGCTTTCCGGGAAGCCGTAGGTGCCGAAACCCTCGATCTGGCGGAAACAGCGTTCGGCAAAGTCGCGCTCATAGCCGCGCGCCACCATGCCCTCGACGAGCTTGGTGCGGAACTCGTGGATGATGCCGACCTTGCGGAAGGTCGCCATCGCCCGGCGCAGCCGATCCGCCTCCTCCGCCGTGAAGCCCGCGGCGACGATGGCGATCTTCATCGCCTGTTCCTGAAAGAGCGGCACGCCGAGCGTGCGCCCCAACACCGCCTCGAGCTCGCGCGAGGGAAAGGACACCGGCTCCTCGCCGTTCCGCCGCCGCAAGTAGGGGTGCACCATGTCGCCCTGGATGGGGCCTGGGCGAACGATCGCCACCTCGATGACGAGATCGTAGAAGCACGCGGGTTTCAGCCGCGGCAGCATCGCCATCTGCGCCCGGCTCTCGACCTGGAACACGCCCAAGGAATCGGCGCGCGAGAGCATGGCGTAGACGGCGGGGTCTTCGGCCGGCACGGTGGCGAGGGTGAGGCGCCGTCCGTGATGGGTGGCGATCAGGTCGAAGGCCTTGCGGATGCAGGTGAGCATCCCCAGCGCCAGCACGTCGACCTTGAGGATGCCGAGACGATCGAGATCGTCCTTGTCCCACTCGATGGTGGTGCGGCCGGCCATGGCGGCGTTCGTCACCGCGCAGAGCTCGACCAAGGGCCCGCGCGTGATGACGAAGCCGCCCACGTGCTGCGAGAGGTGGCGCGGGAAACCGGTGAGCTGTTCGGCAAGCGAGAGGGCGAGGGCGAGGCGCGGTTCGGTGGCATCGAGGCCTTGCGCGCGCGCGATCTCCGGCAAGGAGGATTCCCGCCCAGGCCCCCAGGTCGCCGCCGCGATGCGCCCCGTCACGTCCTCGGAGAGCCCCAAGGCCTTGCCCACCTCGCGCACGCTCATCCGCGTGCGCCAGTGGATCACCGTGGCGGCGAGCCCCGCCCGGTCGCGCCCGTAACGGTCGTAGATCCACCGGATCACCTCCTCGCGGCGTTCGTGCTCGAAATCGACGTCGATGTCGGGCGGTTCCCGCCGGGCGGCGGAGACGAAGCGTTCGAACAGGAGGTCGTGCTTGGCGGGATCGACGGCGGTGATGCCGAGCGCGTAGCAGACGGCCGAGTTCGCCGCCGACCCCCGCCCCTGGCAGAGGATGCCGCGCGAACGGGCGAAGCGGACGATCTCGTGCACGGTGAGGAAGTAGGGCGCGTAGTTCAGCTGCGCGATCAGCGCGAGCTCGTGCTCGATGCGCTCCCGTACCGGTTCCGGCACCCCCTCCGGCCAGCGCTCCGCCGCCCCCTCCCAGGTGCGCGCGACGAGGGTTTCCTGCGCCGTGCGGCCCGGTTCGACGATCTCGTCGGGATAGTCGTAGCGGAGATCGTCGAGCGAGAAGCGGGTGGCGGCGACCACCTCGAGCGTGCGCGCGACCGCCTCGGGGTGGCGGGCGAAGAGACGCGCCATTTCCTCGGGCGACTTGAGGTGGCGTTCGGCATTCGCCTCCGCCGCGAAGCCGAGCTCCTCCACCGTGCAGCCGAGCCGGATGGCGGTGAGCACGTCGGCGAGTGCGCGACGTTCCGGGGCGTGGTAGCGCACGTCGCCGAGGGCGACGAGCGGGGTACCGGCGTCCTCGGCGAGGGCGGCGAGGGCATCGAGGCGGCGCTGATCGTCACCGCGCAAGCCGACCGAAGCGCCGAGCAGGAGGGGAAGCACGGTGCGGCCGCGCAACGCCTCGGCATCGCAACGAAGGCGTCGGGCGAAGCCCGCATCGGGCAGGGCGGGCGCGGGCGGGGGGAGGGCGATCAGCACCTGGCCCTCGGCATGCGCGAGGAGGTCCGCGCGGTCGAGCCGGCACTCGCCCTTCGGCGCGCGCAGCTTTCCGGTGGAAAGCAGGCGGCAGAGCCGGCCCCAGGCGGCGCGATCGGCGGGGTAGCAGAGGAAGGAGGAGCCGTCCGCGAGGTCGAGCCGGGCGGCGGGGATGAACCGCAGGCCTTGCGCCTTGGCGGCGAGGTGGCCGCGCACCAGCCCCGCCACCGTGTTGCGATCGGTGATGGCGAGCGCGGCGAGCCCCAAAGCGCGCGCGGTCAGCACCAGTTCGTCGGGGTGCGAGGCGCCCTCGCGGAAGGTGAAGGCGGAGAGGGCCTGCAGTTCGGCGTAGGCTGTCATGGCGGGCGGGGAGGCGGGGCCTCAGCCGAAGCGGCCGTGCAGGAACCAAGCGCGGGTGGCTCCCTCGCCGGTCGCGAACACCCAGAGCCGGCGGCCGGAGGCGGTCTCCACCCGCCAGTAGTCGCGCGCGGCTTGGCCGGCGGGAGGGAGCCACCAGGCGGGGAGGATCCGCTCCGGCCCCTCGGCGCGGGTGACGGGCTCCTGCCCGATCGTCTCCGGCGGGCCGTCGGGCAGGGGCGCGCGGGCGGGCAGGCGGCGGGGGCAGGGGAGGAGGCGGAGGGGCCGCGGCCGCTCCGGCCAGGGGCCGCGGCGCGGGGGCGAGGCGGGGTCGGCCGAGCGCAGCGACGCCTCGGGCCAGTGCGCGGGGAACGGGTCGAGGCGGAAGACGGCCCCCTGCCCGAGCCGGTTGCGCAGCCGGTCGATCAGCCGGGCAAGTGCTTCGCGCCGGGCCGCCGCCTCGCCGCCCGTCGCCGGCAGGCCGCGCTGGCGGGCCGCGAGCGGTTCCACCGACTCCGCCGCCAGCACCAGCCGCTCGATGCCGAAACCGGGGTCGATGCGCGCGATCTTCGGCACAAGAAGCCGCGCGAGGTGATCGGGGTCGCGGCTTGCTTCCGCCGTGCCGATGCCGAGGCGCTGGAGAGTGGCATCCGTGCGGTGGCAGGCGAGGCCGAGGCGACGCGCGCCGAGGTCCCGCTCGGCGAGATCCCGGCAGAGGGAGGCGAGGAGGCGCGAAAGCGCGGTGGCGATCGCCTCCGCCGTCAGCAAGGGTTCGGGGCAGTCGAGCACCGCGCGGAGGGGAGGGGCGGGGCGAAGGGGGCTGATCGGGCGGGTGCTTCGCCCCATCGCCTCGTCGAGCAGGGCGAGGGTGGCGGGGCCGAGGCGCCGGGCCGCCGGGCCGCGGGCGAGGGAGTCGAGCGCGCCCACCGTGTCGAGGCCGAGCCGGGCGCAGAGTTCGGCGGCCTCGGGGGGAAGGCGCAGGGTGGTGAGGGGAAGGCGGGAGACGGCCTCGGCCTGCTGCCCAGGGGGAACGATCCGGTCTTCGGCCGAACCGCGGGCCAGCGCAAGCGCGCCGGCGGCGGTGTCGGCCAGCGCCGCACGCACGGTGAAGCCCGCGCGGCGGAGCCGGCCGGCGGCAGCCGCGAGCAAGCCCGGCTCGCCGCCGAAGAGGTGGGCGCAGCCGGTGATGTCGAGGATCACGCCGTCGGGCGGGGCGGGGGCGGCGAGGGGGGTGAAGCCGCTCGCCCAGGCGGCGAGCGCGCGCAGGGCGGCGGCATCGGCTCCCCGATCGGCGGGCAGGGCGACGAGGGCGGGCAGGGCGGCCAGCGCATCGGCGAGCGGCAGGCCGGGGGAGAGGCCCGCGCGTTCGGCGACCGCGTTCACTGCCGCCAGCCGCCGCGCCGACCCGACGGCCTGCCAGGTCGCGCAGGGGCGACGGGACAGGGCGGGGTCGCGGCGCGCCAGCCGGTCGGTGGCGAGGCGGGGCAGGACGAGGGCGAGGAAACGCCGCGGCTCAGCCATCGGCCCGGCCTTCGACGAGCAAGGCGCGGCGGGCCTCGTCCCACTGCACGGTCCAGGCGGCGGGGTCGCCGCCACGGGCGCGCAGGAGTTCGAGCCGCCAGCGGGGGGCGGGCATCAGGTGGGCGGGGCCGGCAGCACCGGGCAGGGGCGAGACGCGCCAGCGGCTGCGCGCGGCGGAGGGGGCGCGCCCCTCGATGTCCTGTTGCAGGATCAGCCCTGTGCAGCCGCTCTCCTCGGCCGCAAGGTGAAGGCGGCGCGAGGTGGTGAGGGAAAGTGCCGGCGCGAACAGGAGAACGGCATCCAATGCCTTGTTCCTGAAACATTCCTCCGCCGCCCAAAGCAGATCCTCGGGGCGTGCACGCACCACCAGCAGGCCGGCGGGATCGATCCCCCAAGCCCGCAGCCCGGCCGGGCAGGGGTCGGGCCGGGTGGCGATCCAGGCGACGGCGGGCCCCGCCCGGGCGGCGATCAGGCAGGCGAAGGCCACCCCCGCGCCCTCGTCGGCGGCCACGATCTCGTGCAGCGCGCCGCGGCAGAGCCCGCGCCAGGGCAGGGCGCGGTCGATCGCCGGGGCGAGCGGCAGCGGCGAGAGGGCCGGGCGCGCGGGCGGTGTCTCCAGCCGGGCGAGGCGGGCTCGCAGGCGGTCGAGCACGGTGCGGCGATCATCCGTCGCGTGGGGGGTGGCCGGCATGGGGTCCTCGCGTGTGTTCTTGATTTGTTCTGGTCGCGAGGGCGCAAGTCAACCGCGCGCGGGGTGGGGGTTCGCGCTGGACGGAGGCTGACCCACATCAAGGTCGCACGGCACGCACCCGTGCTCTATGGTATCTTCGCCGAACCGAAGGAAAGGGGTTTCGCCATGAAGATGGAACTGAACATGGGCACGGCCGACCGTGCGATCCGTGCTGCGGTGGGCGTGCTGCTGATCGCGCTCGCGCTGTTCGGCCAGATCGGGCTTTGGGGCTACATCGGGGTGGTGCCGCTCGTCACCTCCATCCTCGGCTACTGCCCGGCCTACACACTTCTGGGCATGAACACCTGCGGCACCTCGAAGGCCTGACGCAGGCGGGGGCGGTCGTCGCGCCGCCCCTCGGTCCTTCGCGGCCGGTCAGACGCCGAGATAGGCCTCGCGCAGCCTGGGGTCGCGCAGGAGCGCGCGCGCTTCGCCCTCGTGGGTGACGCGGCCCGTTTCCAGCACGTAGCCGCGATCGGCGATGGCGAGCGCGGCGGCGGCGTTCTGCTCGACCAGGAGCACAGTGAGGCCGCGCGCCCGCAACGCCGCCACCGCCTCCAGGATCTGATCGACCAGCAAGGGCGCAAGCCCCATCGAGGGCTCGTCGAGCAAGAGAAGACGCGGGCGGCTCATCAGCGCCCGGCCGATGGCGAGCATCTGCTGCTGCCCGCCCGAAAGCCCCGCCGCCGGCAGCCGGCGCTTCTCGGCCAGCACCGGAAACAGGGCATAGACCTGGGCCAGGCCCTCGGCCGCATGCTCGCCCCCCCGCCGGAAGGCGCCGAGGCGGAGATTGTCCTCCACCGACAGCGGGCCGAACACCTGCCGCCCCTCCGGCACCTGGGCGATGCCGCGCGCGACGCGCGCGTGCGGGGGCAGCGTCTCGATGCGCTCGCCCTCGAACAGGATCGTGCCGGCGGTGATCGGCTGCACGCCGGAGATCGCGCGCAACAGCGTCGTCTTGCCCGCGCCGTTGGCACCGATGAGCGCGACGATCTCGCCCGCCCGCACTTCGAGGTCGACCCCCTTGATCGCCTCGATCCGCCCGTAAGCGGAACGGAGCCCCTCAACCCGCAGCATGCGCCGCCTCCGCCGCGTGCCGCCCCAAGTAGGCCGCCACCACCTCCGGGTTCGCGCGCACCTCGGCCGGCGTGCCTTCCGCCAGCATCCGCCCGTGGTTCAACACCAGGATCCGGGTGGAGATGCGCATGACGAGCTTCATGTCGTGCTCGACCAGCACCACCGCCGCGCCACGCTCGGCGATGGTGACGATGAGGCGGTCGATCTCCTCCGTCTCCACCGCGTTGCAGCCGGCGGCTGGTTCGTCGAGCAGCAAGACGCGCGGTTCGGCGGCCAGCGCGCGCGCGATCTCGAGACGCTTGAGCGCGCCGTAGGGCAGCGCACCGGCAGGGTCATCGGCCCGCTTCTCGAGACCCACGAAGGCGAGGAGGTCGCGCGCCCGTTCCCGTGTGGCGCGGTTCTGCCGCAACACCGAGGGCAGGCGGAACAGGGCGGGAAGCAAGCCCCGCTCCTCGTGCAGGTGCCGCCCGACCATGACGTTCTCGAGCGCGGTCATGCGGAAGAAGATCTGCAGGTTCTGGAAGGTGCGGCAAAGCCCGCGCGCGGCCAGGAGATGGGGGGGCAAGGCAGTGACGTCCTCGCCCGCGAGCAAAACCTTTCCGGCATCGGGCCGATACAGGCCCGAGACGATGTTGAACAGCGTGGTCTTGCCCGCCCCGTTGGGACCGATGATGGAGAACACCTCGCCGGCGCGGGCGGCGAACGATACGTCATCGAGGGCGCGTACGCCGCCGAAGGAGATGCCGACCCCGCGGGCCTCGATGACGGGCGGGCTCATGCCACCGCCCTCCGCGGCAGGAGCGCGACAAGCCCCGGCACGATGCCCTGGCGGAGGAAGATCATGAACAGGATGATCATCAGGCCCAGCACCGCGTGCTCGTAGTCGTGGAACACGGTGAGCGCCTGCGGCAGCACGGTGAGGATGGCGGCCCCCACGATCGCACCCAAGGTGGAGCCCATGCCGCCGATCACCACCATGGTGACGAGCTCGATGGAGTGCAGGAAATCCGCCACCTGCGGGGTGACGAAGCGGTTGAAGAGAGCGAGCAGGGAACCCGCGAGTGCGGCGTAGATCGCGGCGATGACGAAGACGACGAGCTTGGCACGCGCGACGTCGATCCCGGCGACGCGTGCGGCCACCTCGCTGTCGTGCAACGCCCGCAGCGCCCGCCCCAGGGGGCTGTCCTCCAGGTTCAGCGCGAGCCACACGCCGAGCAGCAAGGCAAGGCCGGTGATCCAGTACCAGGTCTCCGCACCCGCCACGCGCCAGCCGAACAGCACGAGCCGCGGCACCTGGATCCCGTCCGGGCCCCCCGTCAGCCCGACCTCGCTGTTCAGCACGAGCCAGACGAGGATGCCGAGCCCAAGGGTGGCGACCGCGAGATAGTGCCCGCGCAGCCGCAGGATGGGGCGGCCGACGACGAGCGCGAGCAAGCCCGAGAGGACGAGGCCGGCAAGCGCCGAGAGCAGTGGGTCGAGCCCGAGGTGGCGGGGCCCGAGCGCCACCGCATAGGCGCCGATGCCGAAGAACCCCGCGTGCCCGAGGCTCACTTGGCCCGCAAGCCCCATCAGCAGGTTGAGCCCCACCGCGGCGAGCGCCTGGACCCACACCAGCGTTGCGACACGGAGGTGGAACGAGGAGGGCAGCAGGAAGGGCAGCGCGGCGAAGACCGCGAGGACGAGGAGAAGCGTGGCGTGGCGGGGAGCAAGACGCATGGCTCAGACGCGCTCCACCGCCCGCTTGCCGAACAGGCCCTGCGGCAGGACGAACAGCACGGCGATGATGACGACGAAGGCGACCGCGTCCTTGTAGGTGGAGGAGATGAAGCCGGCGGCGAGCGCCTCGAGCAGGCCCAAGGCGAGCCCGCCCGCCACCGCCCCCACCGGGTTGCCGATGCCGCCCAGCATCGCCGCCGCGAAGCCCTTCAGCGCGAGCAGCGTGCCGACGGTGACGGAGGTCAGGGTGATCGGCGTGACCAGGATGCCGGCGAGCGCGCCGATCGCCCCCGACACGCCGAAGGCGAGCGCCAGCACGAGGGCGGTGTCGATCCCCACCAGGCGCGCCGCAAGCCGGTTCGCCGCGGTGGCCCGCACCGCCTTGCCGAGCAGCGTCTTCTCCATGAACAGCCACAGCAGGGCGACGATGATCGCCGCCCCGCCCAGCACCCACAGGCTCTGCGGCAGGATGCTCGCGCCCAGCACCGCGATCGGGTCCTCGCCGGAGAAGGACGGGAAGCGGTGGAACTGCTTGTCGAACACGATCTGCGCGATGCCGCGGATCAGGATCGAAGCGCCGATGGTGATGATGATGAGGGTGACGGCGTTGGCGCCGCGCGCGGGCTCGATGGCGAAGCGATGGAGCGCGAGCCCGGTCGCCACCGCGACCGCGACCGCGAGCAGGGCGGCGAGCGGCAGCGGCACGCCGGCGGCATAGGCGAACACGGTGACCATCCCGCCCAGCATGACGAACTCGCCCTGGGCGAAGTTGATCACGTCGGAGGCGTTGTAGATCAGGGTGAACCCCAGCGCGACGAGGGCGTAGACCGCGCCGACGGTGAGGCCGGAGAAGACGAACTGCAGGAGCTGGTCCATCGGCGGGGCTCGCGCGGGTGCGGTGTCGGCAGCCGCGGGGGCGGCCGGTCTGCCCGGCCGGCCCCCGCGCGGACGTCAGGTCAGTCGATCAGCTTCCAGGTGCCGTTCCGGATCTCGATCATGCGGAAGGCCGAGAGATCGAGGCCCATGTGGTCGGTCGCACTCATGTTCACGACACCGCCCGTGCCGACGAAGCCCCTGGTGGCGCGGATCGCGTCGCGGATGCGCGTGCCGTCGGTCGAATTCGCGCGCTTGATCGCCTCGACCAGGATCATCAGCCCGTCATAGGCGTGGCCGCCGAAGGTGGAGACCGGCTGGTTCTGCGTGCTCTCGTAGAGCTGCTTGTACGCCATCACCACGCGCTTCTGGGGGTCGTTGTCGGGCAGCTGTTCGGCGACGAGGAGCGCGGCGGCAGGCAGGCGCACGCCCTCCGCCGCAGCACCGGCGAGCTCGATGAAGCTGCGGGATGCGACCCCGTGGCTCTGATACAGAGGCACGCCCATGTTGAGCTGGGCGAAGTTGCGGGTGACGATGGCGGGGCCCTGGCCGAAATCGGCGTTGATCACCGCCTGCACGCCGCCCGGCACGTTGCGCATGCGCGTCAGTTGCGGCGTCATGTCGGTATCGCCCGGCCCGTAACGTTCGTCGGCGACGATCTGAATGCCGAACTCGCCGGCGACGCGCAGGCACTGGTTGCGCATCGAGGCGCCGAAGCCGCCCGTGCCGCTGATCAGCCCCACGCGCGTCAGCCCGCGCTTGCGCAGGTCGTCGAAGATCTTCTCGCACGCCATCTTGTCGGTGTGCGGCGTCTTGAAGGTGAAGGGCTTGACGGGCTCGATGATCTCGATGCCGCCCGCGAGGCTGATGAAGGGGATCTTCGCCTCCTCGAACACCGGGATCATCGCCATCGAGGTGCCGGTGGTGGTGCCGCCGACGACGGCGATGACGCGATCGTCCTCGACCAGGCGGGTGGCGAAGGTGCGGGCGCGGTTGGCGTCGCCGCCGTCATCGTAGAGGACGAGCTCGAGCCGCCGCCCCAGCACGCCGCCCGCCTGGTTGATGCGGTCGATGTAGAGCCGGAGCGTGCGCGCCTCGGGGTCGCCGAGGAAGGAAGCCGGGCCGGTGACGGAGAGCACCGAGCCGATGCGGATCGGCGCCTGGGCGTGGCCCGGGGCGGCGAAGGCGAGCATGGCCGCTGCGGCCATTCCGGCGAAGAACTGTCTCCTCTGCATGGTCGTTCTCCCGTATTGGTGGTTGGTGGTTCAGGCCGCCCGCTTGATGGTGACGAAGCGGAAACGGTCGGCGACGAAGGCCGCGTCCGTCAGCGTGGCGTTGCCGGCGGGGTTGAGACCCGAGACGTGCAGGTCGCTGAAGGCCGCGGACTGGTTGACGAACACATCTCCCGTCAGGTTGATGGCAAGCGGCGCGCCGGCGCGGGCGAAGGCCCGTTTCGCGCGCGCGATGAAGCCCTCCTCGGTGGCGTAGAGCGAAGCGGTGATCGCGCCCTTCTCGGCCGCCATGCGGGCGGCGCGGGCGAGCGCCTCCTCGGTGTTGCGGCAGCGGACGAGGAAGGCGATCGGGCCGAAGCGTTCCTCGCCGTAGGCCGCCTCGTTCTCCGCCTCGACCGCGACGAGGAGCGGGGAGGCGGTGCGGGCGTTGCCGGCCTCCGCCAGCGGGGCGGAGTCGCGGACGATGGTGCCGAGGCGTCGGCAATCGGCGATTCGCTCGAGCGTGGCGGGCGAGGCGATGGCGCCGCACACGGCCTGGGCGCGCGCCGGTTCGGCGAGCAGCGCATCGATCGCGGCGGCGATGCCGTGCGCGACCGCGTCGAACGTCTTGTGGCCCTCGTCGGTCGCGATGCCGTCGGCCGGGATGAACAGGTTCTGCGGCGCGGTGCACATCTGCCCCGAATAGAGGGAGAGCGAGAAGGCGAGGTTGGTGCACATGGCGCGGAAATCCTGCGCACCGGCGATCACCACCGGGTTCACGCCCGCGGCTTCGGTGAACAGCCGGGCGTGGCGCACGTTCTGCTCGAGCCAGCGCGCGAAGCCGGGCGAGCCGGTGAAATCCACCGTGGCGATGGCGGGATCGAGCGCGAGACGCTGGGCGATCGGCGCCTCCGGCGTGTCGGGGGCGAGCTGCACGATGTCGGGGTCGAAGCCCGCTTCGCGCAGCACGGCGCGCGCGGTGCGCACGGTGAGCGCGAGCGGCAGGATCGCGTTCGGGTGCGGCTTGACGATCACCGCGTTGCCGACGGCGAGCGAGGCGAAGAGAGCCGGGTAGGCGTTCCAGGTCGGGAAGGTGCCGCAGCCGATGATGAGCGCCACACCGCGCGGCACGGCGAGCCATTCCTTCTCCAGGACGAGCGTGGTCCTGCCGGCGGGCTTCTCCCAGCGCGCCGCGGGGGGCAAGCGGGTGAGCTCGGCCCAAGCCGTGGCCACCGCCTCCAGGCCGCGGTCCTGTGCATGCGGGCCGCCGGCCTGGAAGGCCATCACGAAGGCCTGGCCGGTGGTGTGCATCACCGCGTTGGCGAGGAGGAAGGAGTCGCGATTGAGCCGGGCAAGGATCTCGAGGGCGACGCCGACCCGGGCCTCCCCGCTTGCGTCCGCCCAGGCGTCGGCGGCGCGGCGGGCGGCGGCGATCAGCGCCTCGGGGTCGGGGCGCGGATAGGTGATGCCGAGTTCGAGCCCCCAGGGCGAGACCTCCGCCCCGATCGGCGCACCGTGGCTCGCCTGATCGAGCGGGAAGGGGGTGCCGAGCAGGGCGCGGAAGGCAGCCTCGCCGTCGCCCTTCGCCGTCTCGCCGTAGATCTTGCCGGAGGGGACTTCCGGATAGGCCGACCAGTAGGTGCGGGTGCGGATGGCGTCGAGCGCCCGCTCCAGCGTGGCGCGGTGGCGTTCGAACAGCGCCTCTGCCGTCGTCGGCTGCAGCATGGTTCCGGTTTCCTCCCCCGCCGGCGGTTGACGCCCGGCGTTGTGGTGCGCAATGATTGACCGGCCGGTCGATGAATGCAAGCCTGATTTTGCGCGCGCCGGCAGGCAGCGCGGGTGGGGCCGATGAAGATGAGTCCGATGTCGCGTGCGCCGAAGGGCCGCGCGGATCGGCGGGAGGGAACGGAATGAACGAGCCGGTGGTGCTGGAACGGCTCGGCGCGGTACGCCGGATCACGCTGAACCGGCCCGATCGCCTGAACGCCTTCGATCAGGCGATGCACGCGCGCCTCGCCGCGGCGCTGGACGAGGTGGCGGCGGATCCTTCGGCGCGCGCCCTGCTGGTCGTCGGTGCGGGCCGCGCCTTCTCGGCCGGGCAGGACCTCGAGGCGGTGCAGGACGAGCGCGATCTCGGCGCGGTGCTGGAGCGGCACTGGAACCCGCTCGTCCGGCGCCTCGCCTCGTTCCCGCTGCCAAGCGTCGCCGCGGTGCATGGCGTCGCCGCCGGGGCGGGGCTTGCGGTGGCGCTCGCCTGCGACCTCGTGCTCGCCGCGCGGTCGGCGAAACTGCTGCTCGCCTTCGCGCGCATCGGCCTCGTGCCGGACAGCGGGGCGTCGTGGCAGCTCGCGCGCCTCGTTGGGCCCGCGCGGGCGCGCGGCCTCGCCATGCTGGGCGAGACGCTGAGCGGCGAGCAGGCCGCTTCCTGGGGGCTGGTCTGGCAGGCGGTGGAGGATGCGGCGCTCTCCGACCAGGCGCTTGCGGTGGCGAACCGTTTCGCTGAAGGGCCGATCGCGGCCCTCGTCGCCACCCGCCGGCTGATCGACGAGGCCGCGACCGGGACGCTGATCGAGGCGCTCGCTCGCGAAACGGAGGCGCAGCGCGCCGCCGGGCAGGGGGCGGAGTATGCCGAGGGCCTCGCAGCCTTCCTCGCCAAGCGCACGCCGAACTTCGCAAATCTCTCTCGACACGAAGGAACCCCGGCATGAGCAGCGACACCGCCACCCGTGCCCACCCGGCCGACGTCGCCGCCGCCATGTGGGCGGAAGACAACGCCTCGCGGGGCTTGGGCATGCGGCTTGAGGAAGCCGGCGAAGGGCGCGCCGTGCTGTCGATGCCGGTGACGGAGGCGATGGTGAACGGGCACGGCATCTGCCACGGCGGCTTCATCTTCACCCTCGCCGACAGCGCCTTCGCCTTCGCCTGCAACTGGACGGACGAGCGCACGGTGGCCGCGCACTGCGCCATCACCTATGTCCGCCCGGCCCGCCTCGGCATGCGGCTGACCGCCGAAGCGGTGGAGGTGCTGCGGCAGGGACGGTCGGGCGTGACGGACGTGACGGTGCGCGACGAGACCGGGGCGGTGATCGCGCTGTTCCGCGGCCACTCACGCACCATCGGCGGCAGGATCACCAAGGAAGAAGGGGAAACGTCATGAGCACGCTGAGCGCGAAGCGCGCGGGCCTCGCTCCGCGCCGCGAGGAGCTCGACCCGATCGAGATCGCGAGCCGCGACGAAATCGCGGCGCTGCAGCTCTCCCGCCTGAAGTGGTCGGTGCGCCACGCCTACGACAACGTGCCGCACTGGCGCGCGAAGTGCGAGGCTGCCGGCGTGCATCCGGATGATCTCCGCACGCTCGAGGACCTCGCCAAGTTCCCCTTCACCACCAAGGAGGATCTCCGCGCCACCTATCCCTTCGGCATGTTCGCCGTGCCGCGCGAGAAGGTGATCCGCATCCACGCCTCCTCGGGCACCACGGGCAAGCCCACCGTGGTCGGCTACACGCGGCGCGACATCGAAACCTGGGCGGAGGTGGTCGCCCGCTCGATCCGTGCGGCGGGAGGCCGGCCGGGGATGATGGTGCACGTCGCCTACGGCTACGGCCTGTTCACGGGGGGCCTGGGCGCGCATTACGGCGCGGAACGCCTGGGCTGTACCGTGGTGCCGGTGTCGGGCGGGATGACGGAACGCCAGGTGACGCTGATCGAGGACTTCCGCCCAGACATCATCATGGTCACCCCCTCCTACATGCTCGCGATCCTCGACGAGTTCCGCCGCCAGGGAAAGGACCCGCGCGCGTGTTCGTTGCGTGTGGGCATCTTCGGTGCCGAGCCCTGGACCAACGCCATGCGGGCCGAGATCGAGGAGGCCTTCGACATGCACGCGGTCGACATCTACGGGCTCTCCGAGGTGATCGGGCCGGGTGTCGCCAACGAGTGCGTGGAGACGAAGGACGGGCTGCACATCTGGGAGGACCATTTCTACCCCGAGATCATCGATCCCGCGACCGGCAAAGTCCTGCCCGACGGCGAGAAGGGCGAGCTCGTCTTCACATCGCTGACCAAGGAGGCGATGCCCGTGATCCGCTACCGCACGCGCGACCTCACCCGGCTCCTGCCCGGTACCGCGCGGTCGATGCGGCGGATGGAGAAGATCACCGGCCGGTCCGACGACATGATCATCCTGCGCGGCGTCAACGTCTTCCCCTCGCAGGTCGAGGAGCAGATCCTGCGCGTGGACGGACTTTCCCCCCATTACCGCATCGTGCTCACCCGCGAGGGCAGGCTCGATTCGATGACCGTGGAGGTCGAGGCCCTGCCGGGGACTGGGGAGCGCGCCGCGATGGCGGCGGAACTTGCGCACCACATCAAGAGCGTGATTGGGGTTTCGGCCTCGGTCGCCGTGCTCGACCCCGGTGCGATCGAACGCTCGACCGGCAAGGCGAAGCGGGTGATCGACCGCCGCCCGAAGGAGTGATCGGGGGGCCGAACCGGGTACGGAACGGCCTGATCACGGAACGGACGAGACGAGGAGACACGCCCGCGTGGCCCGCAAGCGCGCACACGACTACGAAGCCAAACGCGACCACCTCCTGCACACCGCCGCCGCGCTGTTCGCCCGCCACGGCTACGACCGCACTTCGCTCGCCATGATCGGCGAGGCGGCCGGGGTGTCGAAAGGCCTTGTGTACCACTACTATGCCGACAAGGACGCGGTGCTGGCCGACATCATCGGCCGGCATCTGCGCGACCTCGTCGCCGTGGTGGAGGAGGTGGGGCGGCGAGATGCGCGTGATCCCGCCACGCGTCTGGCCGACATGGCGGTCGCGCTCCTCGAGGCCTATCGCGATGCCGATGATGAGCACCGCGTACAGGTCGCTCATCTTCGCCTTCTGCCCGAGCAGGCACAGGAAGCGCTGAAGGCCTTGGAGCGCCGTCTCGTCGACCTCTTCGCCGCCGCACTCGCCGAGGCCGAACCCGCGCTCGCCGGCAATCGCAGGCTGCTCAAGCCGCTGACGATGAGCCTGTTCGGCATGTTGAACTGGGCCTTCATGTGGTTTCGCGACGACGGGCCCCTGGCGCGCGCCGAGTATGCGCGGATGTGCGCGCGCATGGTGCTCGCCGGCGCGCGCGACGCCACCGCCGGGAAGGCAGAAGTGCTCGCCGGCGCCCGCTGACGTTTTCCGCCCGCGCCGTTTGTGGCATCCGGCGCGGCATGTCCGAATTCCCCCGCTGGCTCGAGCGTCGGCTCGCCGCCCTGCATGATGGCCCGCCGCGCACCGGCTCCCTGATCATCACCCTGTTCGGCGATGCGGTGGTGCCGCGCGGTGGCGTGCTCGCCGTCGCCACCGTGATCGCGCTGTTCGAGCCGATGGGCATCGGCGGCCCGGTCGTGCGCACCGCCGTCTCGCGCCTCGTCTCGGAAGGGTGGCTGGAGCGGGCGGGCAAGGCGCGCGGCGTCTACCGCCTCACCGCTTCCGCGCGGGCCGAGTTCGCCCGCGCCACGGCCCGCATCTATGGCCCTCCACCGCCCGCCACCGAGGAGATCGCGCTGATCCTCCTGGCCGACGGTGAGGGGCGGGACGAGGCGCGCGCCAAGCTGGCCGACGCCGGCTGGGGCTTCGCGGCACCCGCCGTGGCGGTCGCCCCGGCCGGGCGGGAAATGCCGAACGTGGCGGGAGCGATCCGCCTCATCGCGCGGGCGGAACGGGGGCACGATCTCGTCGCGCTCGCCGCCTCCGCTTGGCCGCTCGAGGCGGTGGCCGCGCGCTACGCCGACTTTCTCGACACCTATACGGAAGCGGCGAAAAGCCTGGCACGGACGAGGCAGCCCGCACCGCTCGTCGCCGCCGTGGCGCGGCTTCTCCTCATCCACGACTTCCGGCGCGCCATCCTGCGCGACCCGCTGCTGCCGCCCGCCTGGCTGCCGCCCGACTGGCCGGGGCTGCGCGCGCGCGGGCTGTGCGCCGCCCTTTATGCCCGCCTGCTGCCGGCCGCCGAGGCGTGGCTCGATGCGCACGGCAGCCGCGGTGACTCACCCCTGCCGCCACCCGACCCCGGCCTTGCGGAACGGTTCGCCGATCTCGGCAGCCCCACCGATATTACGAAACTTGACGGTGCAGTCAGTTTTCCGTAATATCCAAGCCGAGAGACGGGGAGGAACAGCGCCGATGTACACCCAGGCCCTGAACCAGGCCGACACCGGGCCGAAGGTCATCGAGGACGCGGACAAGCTCGCCCGCTTCGAGGCGAAGATCGACGCCGAGGAGCGGATCGAGCCGAACGACTGGATGCCGGAGGCCTATCGCCGCACGCTGGTGCGCCAGATCAGCCAGCACGCGCATTCCGAGATCGTCGGCATGCTGCCCGAGGGCAACTGGATCACCCGCGCGCCCACGCTTCGTCGCAAGGCCGCGCTGATCGCCAAGGTGCAGGACGAGGGCGGGCACGGCCTCTACCTCTATGCCGCTGCCGAAACGCTCGGTGTCAGCCGCGAGGAGCTGATCGATCAGCTGCTCACGGGGCGGGCGAAGTACTCCTCGATCTTCAACTACCCGACCCTCACCTGGGCCGACATCGGCTGCATCGGCTGGTTGGTGGATGGGGCGGCGATCATGAACCAGATCCCGCTCTGCCGCACCTCCTACGGTCCTTACGCGCGGGCGATGATCCGCATCTGCAAGGAGGAGAGCTTCCATCAGCGCCAGGGCTACGAGATCATGCTCGCCCTCTGCCGCGGCAGCGCGGAACAGAAGGCGATGGCGCAGGACGCGCTCGATCGCTGGTGGTGGCCCGCTTTGATGATGTTCGGGCCGCCCGACGCGCAGAGCGTGCACACCGAACAGTCGATGCGCTGGAAGATCAAGCGCTTCACCAACGATCAGCTGCGCCAGCAGTTCGTCGACGCCACCGTGCCGCAGGCGCACTACTTGGGCCTCACCATCCCCGACCCCGACCTCCGCTACGACGCGGCGAGCGGGCACTGGCGCTTCGGTGCGATCGACTGGGAAGAGTTCCGCCAGGTGCTCGCCGGCAACGGGCCGTGCAACCGCGAACGGATGGAAGCCCGCCGCCGCGCGCATGAGGAAGGGGCCTGGGTGCGCGAAGCGGCCCTGGCGCACGCGGCGAAGCGCCGCGCCCGGGCGGCGGCGGCGAAGATCGCCGCCGAATAGCGCGCGGCGCGGGGTGGGGAGGGGCCGATGGGCGAGTGGATGGTGTTCGAGATCGTCATCGCCATGATCGGCCTGATCCTGCTGCACGTGGTGCTGAGCGAGTAGGCTGCAGGGTCGAACGGGCCGGCAACGGACGGCAAGCGGAACGAGCGGCTTCGGCAACGGGAGCAGGGCGGGCCGCACGAAAGAGTGAGGAACGGGAGGAGGGAGGACGGACGATGACGGAACCGAAGATGCCGCTGTGGGAGGTGTTCATCCGCGCGCGTTCTGGGCTTGCGCACCGGCACGTGGGGTCGGTGCACGCGGCGGACGCCGAAATGGCGCTGCAGGCGGCGCGCGACACCTACACGCGCCGCGGCGAGGGCCTCTCCATCTGGGTGGTGCCCTCGGCCGCCATCACCGCCTCCGACCCGGCCGACAAGGACGCCCTGTTCGAACCCACCGCCTCCAAGCCCTACCGGCACCCGACCTTCTACGACATCCCGCCCGAAGTCGGGCATATGTGAGCGGGGAGGGCGCGCCATGACCACCATCGCGGTCGCCGAGACCCCGCTCGTCCTCTCGCTCCTTCGCCTCGCCGACACCGCGCTCGTCCATTCGCATCGGCTCTCCGAATGGTGCGGGCATGCGCCGATGATCGAGGAGGACCTCGCTCTCGCCAACCTCGCCCTCGATCTCCTGGGCCAGGCGCGCGCGCTCTACGCCTACGCCGCCGAGGTCGAGGGGGCGGGCCGGACGGAGGACGATCTCGCCTACCTGCGCGATGCCCCGCAGTACCGCAACGTTCTCATGGCGGAACTGCCGCGCGGGGATTTCGCCTTCACCATCCTACGCGGCTTCCTGCTTTCGGCCTGGGCCCATCCGTTCTGGCAGGCAGCCGCGCGCTCGGCGGATGCGCAGCTCGCCGCCATCGCCGCCAAGGCGGAGAAGGAAGCGGCCTATCACGTGCGTCACACCGGGGAGTGGACGATCCGCCTCGGCGACGGCACGGAGGAGAGCCGGCGGCGGATGCTCACCGCGCTCGAGACGCTCTGGCCCTACACCGGGGAGCTGTTCGAGGCCGACGCGGCGGATCGGGCGATGATCGCGGCCGGAGTGCTGCCCGACCCCGCGACCCTCCGCCCCGCCTGGGAGGCGACGGTGACGCGCGTGTTCGACGAGGCGCTGCTGCCGCGGCCCGCCGACGGCTGGATGCAGACGGGCGGGCGATCGGGGCGGCACACCGAACATCTGGGCCACATGCTGGCGGTGATGCAGCACCTGCAGCGCGCCTACCCCGGCTGCACCTGGTGACGCCCGTGGCGGCGTGGCGAAGGAGGGGATGATGGCAACGATCGCGGAACGGACTGCTCCCGCAACGCTCTCCGCCGACCCCGCGCGCCTGCTCGCGGCCGCCCGCGCCGCCGCCGCTTCGGTCGTCGACCCAGAGATCCCCACCATCTCCATCGCCGATCTCGGCGTGCTGCGCGACGTCCGGCTCGGCGCGGACGGCGTGGTCGAGATCGACATCACCCCCACCTACTCGGGCTGCCCCGCGATGCGGATGATCGCGCTCGAGGTCGAGGCGGCCGTGGAACGCGCGGGGTGCGGCCGACCGCGGGTGAACCTGGTGCTCGCCCCGGCCTGGACGACGGATTGGATCACGCCGGCGGGCCGCGCCGCCCTGCTCGAAGCGGGTATCGCGCCACCCCCACCCGCCGCCTCGCGCCGCGCCCTGTTCGGCGCGGAGGCGCCCGTCGCCTGCCCGCACTGCGGGTCGGCCGAGACGGAGCTGATCTCCGAGTTCGGCTCCACCGCCTGCAAGGCGCTGCGACGCTGCCGCGCCTGCGGCGAGCCGTTCCATGCCTTCAAGTGCCTCTGAGGACGGGGGCTCGGGCCGATACGCGAACGGGACGGAACGAGGGAGGAACGACAGCATGAACGCGGTGACCACGGCGACACGTTTCCGTCCGCTCACCATCGCGCAAATCGAGCGGCTCACCCCCGATGCCGTCGCGCTCACCCTGGTTCCGCCGCCCGGCGGCGAGGAGGCGTTCCGATTCCTGCCCGGCCAGTATCTCACGCTCAGGCGCGAGATCGGGGGCGAGGAGGTGCGTCGTTCCTATTCCATCTGCGCCGGGCTCGACGAAGGGACTCTTCGTGTCGGCATCAAGCGCGTGCCGGGCGGGCGCTTCTCCACGTGGGCGGTGGAGGAGGCGCGCGAGGGCGACGTGATCGAGGCCGCTCCGCCGGAAGGCCGGTTCATCCTCCAGCCCGATCCGGCGGCGGCGCGCAGCGTCGTCGGCATCGCGGCGGGCTCCGGCATCACGCCCATCCTCTCCATCGCGCACACGCTGCTGGCGCGTGAACCCGCCTCCCACTTCGTGCTGCTGTTCGGCAACCGCACCAGCGCCGACATCATGTTCCGCGAGGCGATCGAGGATTTGAAGGACCGCCATCTCGCGCGCTTCACCGTGGTGCACGTGCTCTCGCGCGAGGCCTCGGAGCTCGCCTCCCTGCACGGGCGGCTCGATCGCGACCGTATCGCCGCCCTGCTGCCGGGTCTCGTCGCTCCGGCCGAGATCGACGCCGCCTATCTCTGCGGCCCGGTCGGCTTGCCGGAGGCGGCGGAGCAGGCGCTGACGGGCCTCGGTGTGGCGCGCGAGCGCATCCACGTCGAGCGCTTCACTCCGGCCGATGGGGCGGCGCCGGCGCCGCGGCCCGCCCCCGTCACCGCCGACACGCCGATCATCGCCCGCCTGACCGTCACCGTCGACGGCACGACGCGCGACGTGCCGATGGCGGAAGGCGAGACGGTGCTCGAGGCCGTGCTGCGCGCAGGCATCGATGCGCCGTGGTCCTGCCGCGGCGGCATGTGCTGCTCCTGCCGCGCCCGCCTCACCGAAGGCGAGGTGGCGATGGACCGCAACTGGTCGCTGCAGCCCTGGGAGCTCGAAGCGGGCTTCGTGCTCACCTGCCAGAGCCGGCCGAAGACGGAGCGCCTCGCCGTCGATTACGACGCCGCCTGAGCGTTCGCCGACACCGCCGCGAGACCGTCGGAGCGGCGCAACGAAACGGTCACGCCCGCGTCAAGCGTGTGCAATCGAGCCTCGCTAGGGGTGCCTGCCCGCGCCTTCGCCGCGAAGGCGCGCTCCCTGAACGCGAGGAGAGACCGATGCGTCGTTCCATCTTTGCCGCCCTCCTGCTCGCGGGCACGGTGCTCGCGTGCGGGGCTTTCGCCAACGAGCGGAAACCCGCCGTGCTCGCCGGCCACGCCATCATCCCGGCGATGAGCATGCTCGCCCCGCCGGCCGATGCGCCGCGCGGTGCGTGGATCTCCGGCAAGTTCACCGGCCCCGGCAATGAGCGCAACGAGCGGCCGATGAGCGTGATGGGCAACACGGGGGCGATGCACGGCCACCGCGAGACGGGGATCCGCCTGCCCTTCCTCGGCCAGCCGCTGCAGGGCTTCTCCGGCTTCGCGATGGCGCGGCACGCGGATGGCTCGATCTACGCGCTCGTCGACAACGGGTTCGGCAACAAGCGCAACTCGCCCGACGCGCTGCTCTACTTCACCCGCCTCGCGCCCAACTGGCAGCAGGGTACGGTGGAGGTGCGCGAGGTCGTTTGGCTGCGCGACCCGGACAAGAAGGTGCCGTTCCGAATCGTCAACGAGGACACCGAGGCGCGCTACCTGACGGGTGGGGATTTCGATCCCGAATCGATCCAGGTGGTCGGCGACACGGTGTGGATCGGCGACGAGTTCGGACCCTTCCTGATCTCCGCCACGCTGGATGGGCGCGTCACCGGCGTCTTTCCCACCCTGCGGGGCGGGCGCGAGATCCGCAGCCCCGACCATCCGGCGCTCGTGATCCCCGCCCAGGCCGGGCGTGAGTGGGTGGTGCCGCGCTCGGCGGGCTTCGAGGGTCTGGCGCTCCATCCCGAGACGGGCATGCTGTGGGCGATGATCGAGCGGCCGCTGCTGGCCGAGAACGGTCAGCCTGAGGGCAACTTCGTGCCGGTGCTCGAGTTCGACCCCAAGGCCGGGCGCTGGACGGGGCGCGAGTTCAAGTACCGTCTCGACGAGGGCGCGACCGCGATCGGCGACTTCAACTTCATCGACAACCGCCGGGCTCTCGTGATCGAGCGCGACAACGGCGAGGGCGACCCCTCGCTCGCCTGCGAGAACCCGCGTGAGCCGCGCCGCGACTGCTTCCCGCTGCCCGCGCGCTTCAAGCGCGTGGTGCTGATCGACACGGGCAGCGTCGATGCCGAAGGCTTCGTGCGCAAAGTCGCGCACATCGACCTGATGGACATCGCCGACCCCGAGGGCCTTGCCCGCCTGCCCACCGCGGCGCGGCGCGACCTGCGCGGCAAGTTCACCTTCCCCTTCTTCACCATCGAGAACGTGATGAAGGTTGACGACGCGCACATCCTGGTCGCGGTGGACAACAACCTGCCGTTCTCGTCGGGGCGGGCGCTGGATCGCGCCGCCGACAACGAGTTCATCCTGCTGCGCGTACCGGAGCTGCTCGCCGCGCGCTGAGCGGCGAGCCGCGTTCCTCGTCGTGACGTTCCGGTCCCGGGTGGGTCATCCCCGCCCGGGGCCTCGTTCCATCAGTCTTCAGCGGCGGCAGGAGACGAAGGGTCGATCGGCGGCGAGATCGATCACCACTCCCGCACGCTCGATCGCGATCGGAACGAGTCCTCCCGGCACGCGGCGATAGCGCACGACGTCGCCGACGCGGATCGGCCCATCGGGCGGGTCGGCGGAGCGGATCTCGAAGCGGATCTGATCACCGCGGAGCTGGACTCGGGTTTCGGCGTACGCGATGCGACGGCCGCCTTCGCGCCACTCGAGGCTGCGCTCGCCGATGACGTGGCGCAGCGCGTTCTCGTCGCAAGCCGGATCGGCCGACCAGATGCCGCGCAAGTCGGACGGCGCCTGCGCGGCGAGCGTCGGCGGAAACGCAAGCAGGGCGAACAGGACGGGCGCCGCAAGGCGAAGGCTCTGGACCATGGGGGCTCCTCGGCCGTGCGGGCGAAGAGGCGGCGCACGGCAGGCGAGCCTACACGGTTTTCCGCCTCAGGGCATGGTGGCGATTCGCAGCGCGTTCGTGGTGCCCGAGGTACCGAAGGGCATGCCGGCGATGACGACGATCTCCTCGCCCGACTGCGCGAACCCCTCTTGTGCGGCGATGCGCACCGACTTCGCCACCGCCTCGCTCATCGAGTGCGCATCCGCCGTCACGATCGGATACACACCCCAGGCGAGGCAAAGCCGGCGCGCCGTCTCCTCGCGCGGGGTGAGACCGAGGATCGGAGCCTCAGGCCGCTCGCGGCTCATCCGCAAGGCGGAGGAGCCGGACATGGTGAAGGTGGCGATGGCGCGCGCCCCGATGGTGTGCGCGACCTGGCGGGCGGCGGCGACGATCGCATCGGCCGATCGCCGCTCGGGGGGCGAGCGCGTGGCTTCCAGGATCTCGCGGAAGGTGGGATCGGCTTCGACGCGGGCGACGATGCGGTCCATCATCGCCACCGCCTCGCGCGGGTAGGCGCCGGCCGCGCTCTCGGCCGAGAGCATCACCGCATCCGCCCCGTCGAACACGGCGGTGGCGACGTCGGAGGCCTCGGCGCGGGTGGGGGTGGGGGCGGCGATCATGCTCTCCAGCATCTGCGTCGCCACCACCACCGGCTTGCCCGCGCGCCGGCAGGCCTTCACCACGCGCTTTTGCACGAGCGGAACGTTCTCGGGGGGCAACTCAACGCCCAAGTCGCCGCGCGCCACCATCACGCAATCCGATTGGGCGACGATCTCGTCGAGCTGCTCCAGCGCGGAGGGCTTCTCCAGCTTGCTCATCACCCAGGCCCGGCCGTCGATCAGCGCGCGCGCCTCCGCCACGTCCTCGGGCCGCTGCACGAAAGAGAGGGCGACGATCTCCACCCCGCGTTGCAACGCGAAGTCGAGATCGCGGCGGTCCTTCTCCGTCAGCGCCGGAATTGGCAGCGTCACGTCCGGCACGTTCACGCCCTTGCGGTCGCTGATCGCGCCCGCCACCACCACCTCGCACTCGAGATGGTCGGGCCGCACCTTCGCCACACGGAGCTTCACCTTGCCGTCATCGATCAGCAGCGTGGAGCCGATGCGCGCGGCGTGAATGATCTCCGGGTGAGGGAGCTGCACGCGTCGCGTGTCGCCCGGCACCGGCGAGAGGTCGAGGCGGAAGGTCTGGCCCTGCTGCAGCTGCACCTTGCCGCCGCGGAACACGCCGAGGCGGAGCTTCGGCCCCTGGAGATCCGCCAGCACCGCGATCTGCCGCCCCGCGCGCTTCTCGAGCGCCCGGATCGCCTCCAGCCGCGCGGCGTGATCCTCGTGCGAACCGTGGCTGAAGTTGAGGCGGAACACGTCAGCGCCCGCGTGCCACAGGGCCGCGATCATCTCAGGGCTCGATGAGGCGGGGCCCAGGGTGGCGACGATCTTGGTGCGGCGATGGCGCCTGAGCGCGGGCCTCTCGCGCATCGGGGCGGGCGGGGAGTGGGAGGGCGACATGGATCCTGCTCAGGCAATGAGGATGGCGCGGATGTCGTTGACATTGGTGAGGGTGGGTCCGGTGACGACGAGATCGCCGAGCCGGGCAAAGAACGTTCCGGCATCGTTGGCGGCCAGCATCGCGCGGGCGTCGAGCCCCATGGCGCGAGCGCGGGCCAAGGTGTCGGGCGCGACGATGGCGCCGGCGGCCTCCAGGTTGCCGTCCTTGCCGTCGCTGTCGGCGGCGATCGCCCAGATGCCCTCCCGTCCGCCGAGCGCGAGCGCGAGCCCCAGCAGGAAGGTGGTGTTGCGCCCACCCCGGCCGGAGGCGCCCTGCAGCGTGACCGTGGTCTCGCCGCCGGAGAGGAGCACGCAGGGTGCCGCCGCCGGCACGCCGTGGTCGCGCACGCTGCGCGCGATCCCCGCGAGCGCCGTCCCCACCACGGCCGCCTCGCCCTCGATCGCATCGCCCAGGATCAGCGGGGTGAGGCCCCGTTCGCGCGCCACCCCGGCCGCCGCCTCGAGGCTCGCAAAGGGGGTGGCGAGGAAGCGGAACGCGGCGGAAGCAAGCCGCCGGTCGCCGGGCTTCGGGGTCTCGTCCTCGGCGCGGGCGAGGTGGGCGGCGACGGCGGGCGGCACCTCGATCCGGTAGCGATCGATGATCGCGCGCGCCTCGGCGAAGGTGGTGGGGTCCGGCACCGTGGGGCCGGAGGCGATCACCTCGGGGTCGTCGCCCGGCACGTCGCTGATCGCGATCGTCACCACCCGCGCCGGGTGGGCGGCGGCGGCGAGGCGCCCGCCCTTGATGGCGGAGAGGTGTTTGCGCACGCAGTTCATCTCGTGGATGGTGGCGCCGGAGGCAAGCAGGGCGCGGTTCACCGCCTGCTTGTCGGCGAGCGTGAGGCCGGGCGCGGGCAGGGCCATCAGCGCCGACCCGCCGCCGGAGATGAGGGCGAGCACGAGATCGTCCGGCCCGAGGCCCTGCACGGCGGCGAGGATGCGCCGTGCGGCGGCTTCGGAGCGCGCATCCGGCACCGGGTGCGAGGCTTCGAGCACGCTGATGTGCCGGGTGGGCGCGCCATGCCCGTCCGGCACCACCACCACGCCCGCGACCTCGCCCCAGGCGGCTTCGACGGCGGCGGCCATGGCCGCCGCGGCCTTGCCGGCACCGACCACCACCACCCGGCCTGGGGGCTTCGGCGGCAGGCAGGCGGCGAGGCGCGGGGCCGGGTCGGCGGCGGCGATCGCGGCGTCCAGCATCGCCCGCAGTGCGGCCCTCGCCCTGTCGTCGTTCAGCGCCTCTGCCCTCACCGTGCCGTTCCCTCGTTTCCGTTCCTGCGGCGGAGTCTGGTCGATCGCCTGAGCCCGCGCCATGTAGCAGGCGAGAGCGACCCGGCCCATGGAGGAAAGGATGACAGTTGCCGAGATCGACGACCGCACGCGGGTGGAGCTGGAGGCCGCGGCCTTCCGGCGCCTCGTTCAGCACCTGCGCGAGCGCACCGACGTGCAGAACATCGACCTGATGAACCTCGCCGGCTTCTGCCGCAACTGCCTCGCCAAGTGGTATCGGGCGGCGGCTGAGGAGCGCGGCATCGCGCTCTCCGACCCCGAGTCGCGCGAGATCATCTACGGCATGCCGTACAAGGAGTGGCAGGCGAAGTATCAGCGCGAGGCGAGTGCCGCGCAGCTCGCCGCCTTCGAGAAGGCCCGCCCGCACGAGCATTGATCCCGCCCCGGGGGCGGACTATGCCTCCCGGCCCCCGGGTTCCGAAGGAGGGCCATGCATGGCCAAGGCGCAGCAGACGGCGACCGCGACCCGCAAGGGCACGGCGGAGGCGGACGACGCGAGCTACGGCATCGCGGCCGACCGCCTGCGCAGCCTGGTGGAGCGGATCGAGCGGCTGGAGGAGGAGCGGCGGGCGCTCGCCGCCGACATCAAGGACGTCTACGCGGAAGCGAAATCGGCCGGGTTCGACGTCAAGGTGATGCGCCAGCTCATTCGTCTGCGCCGGCAGGACCAGGCCGAGGTGCAGGAGCAGGAGTCCTTGCTCGACCTCTACAAGCGGGCGCTTGGGATGGGGTGACGGGATGGGGGCATGTGGGGGAAGGGCCGATCGGCCCTTCCCCCACACCCCTATCCCTCTTTTCCTTCATCGTCGTCGAGATAGCCGAGGCGGCGGTTTTCGATGTCGTAGACGCGCTGCATCTCGACGAGGAAGCGGGCGTAGCGCTCCTCGCCTTCGGGAAGCTGCGCGCACCAGTGCTTGTAGGAGAGTTCGGTCATCAGCGCCTCGCCGTAGTCGCGGAAGGGGAAGACGTCCTTCGCCGCGGCGAGCTTGGCGTCGATCGCGTCCATCTCCCGGCGCATGTGGTCGAACAGGTAGGCTTGCAGCTCGGCGCGCTTGCGATCCGCCTCCGGGTCGGCATCGAAGAGGTCGCGCTGGGCGGGTGTGGTGCTGAACAGGTCGCCCTGCGCCTGGTTGCGTCGTGCCATGGCGGAGAGGGTAGGCAGCATGCGGCCCGCCCGCAACCGTCCTGCGTGCAGCCGCTTGCCATCAGCCACTTGCGCTGAAATCCTCGCCCTCCGTCGCATGGTCGGGAGGGGCGCGGTGACGAATCGTTGGCGCGAGGCGCGGTTGCCGGAGGTCATCGCGGCCCTTGCGCGCCGCCCGGGCCACGAGCAGGTGCGCGTCCTGCTCGCCGAGCTGTTGCGCGAAGGCCTCGGCATCGACCCCGCCCAGCTCCGCCAGGAGGACTGGCGTGCCCGCGTGCGCGGCCGAATCGACACCCTGTTCGGCGACACGCTGTTCGAACTGAAGCGTGACCTGAGGCAGGAGCGGGCGGAGGTCGAACGCCGCCTGCCCGACTACCTGGCCGATGTCGAGCGCGAGACGGGGCGCCGTGCGCTCGGCATCGCGACCGACGGGGCGGTCTGGATCGCCTTCGAGCGCGGCGAGGAAGGCCTCGCCGAGCTTCGCCGCTTCGAGCTTGCGGCCGACACCGCCGACCCCGCCGCCCTGTTGCGCTGGCTCGAACCGGCGGTGGGGGTGAGGGGCGACCTTGCGCCGGAGGCGCAGACGGTCCGCGAGGAGCTGGGGCGCGAGAGCCTGGTTTGGGCCAGGGCGAGGGGAGAGCTCGCACGGCTCTGGCGCACGCTCGCCGACAACCCGGAGGCCCAGCTCAAGCGCAAGCTGTGGGACGACCTGCTGGCCGAGGTGTACGGCACGCGCATCGGCGACGAGGCGTTGTTCCTGCAGCACACCTACCTGACCATCGTCGCCAAGACGATCGCCCTGCACGTGCTGGAGACGCGGGCCGAAAGCGCGGAGGCGCTGCTGTCGGGGCGGGCGCTCGCCGAGGCCGGCATCGTCGGCGCGGTCGAGTCCGATTTCTTCGACTGGGTCCTGCACGCGCCGGGCGGGGATGACTTCGTGCTTCGGCTCGCGCGCCAGACCGAGCGCTTCCGCCTGCACGACGCCGAGACCGACGTGCTGAAGGCGCTCTACGAGAACCTGATCGATCCGTCCGAGCGCAGGATCCTCGGCGAGTACTACACGCCCGATTGGCTCGCGGCCGAAATGGTGCGGGCGGCGATCCCCCGCCCGCTCGAACAGACCGTGCTCGACCCGGCCTGCGGGTCGGGGACCTTCCTGTTCCGCGCCGTGCGCCGCCTGCTGGAGGCCGCACGCGAGGCCCGGCGGCCCATCCGCGAGGCGGTGGCGCTGGCGGCGGAGCGCGTGCGCGGCATCGATATCCACCCGGTCGCGGTCATCTTCGCCCGCGTGACGTGGCTGCTCGCCCTCGGCGAGGCGGTGCGGCAGAGGCCGGAGCGTCTGTCGGTTCCGGTTTTCCTCGGCGATTCGATGCAGTGGAACCTGCGCGAGGCGGTGGGCGGGCGCGACGTGGTGGTGGCGGTGCCCGACGATGCGCCGATCACCATTCCGGCCGGCTTCGCCGAGAACCAGGCGGCCTACGACGCGGGGCTCGCCGAGCTTACGCGAGCGCTTCGGCAGGGGACCGAGGAGGGCCTTGTTGCCGCCCTCCGCCGGCTGAATGGGGTGTCGGAAGCGGATGCCCGCGCCATGGTGGCGCCGTTCCGAAGGCTGAGGGCGCTCTACCAGGCTGGGCGGAACGACATCTGGCCCTTCGTGCTGCGCAACTTGGTGCGCCCGCTCTGGCTGTCGCGGGCGGAGAATCGGGCGGAGGTGGTGATCGGCAATCCGCCCTGGGTTCGCTACAACGACCTCGCCCCTGCGATGCAGGACCGGTTGCGTGAGGCGCTCAGGCGCGAGCGCCTCTGGGCCGGGCAACGCTATGCCACCAGCCAGGATCTTGCCGCCCTCTTCTGGGTGCGCAGTGCCGAGCGCTACCTGAACGAGGGTGGCAGGATCGCGTTCGTGCTGCCGCACGGGTTTCTCACGCGCCCGGCTTTTCGTGGGGTGCGGCAGGGCGTGCATGCGACCACTCGGCTCGTCATCGAGGCGGGCTGGCGCCTGGATGGGGCGGAGCCGGTGTTTCCGAATCTCGCCTGCGTGCTGTTCGCGCGGCGTGTTGCCCGGCCGGCCCGGGGGCATGGGGAGGCGACGGTGCTGCCGGCGACGGTGCGGGCCTGGGTGGGGCACCTGCCGCGGCGGGACGCGACGGCGGCGGAGGCGGCGCAGGCGCTTCGCGTACGCGACGAGCCCTGGCCGCAGGAGGTGGAGCACGAGGGGCGGAGCCCGTACGCACGGCGTTTTCGCGACGGAGCGACTATCTATCCGAGGCGGTTGTTTTTCGTCGAACCGTTGCCCGCTGGCAGGCTCGGCGCCAACCCGGCTGCGCCGCGGGTGCGCGGGCGGGCGGGAAACCTGGACAAACCGCCGTGGAACGCGGTGACGCCGCCGCAGGGCCCGGTGGAGGCCCGCTTCCTGCGCCCGGTGGTGCTGGGGGAAACCATCCTGCCCTTCCTCCTGCGGACGCCGGCCACCGCGGTGGTGCCGATGGGGGAGAACGGAACGGTGATGGATGCGCGGGCGGCCGACATTGCGGGGTTTCCCAATCTGACTGCTTGGCTGCGGGATGCGGAGGCGAAGTGGGCGGCGCATGCGTCGCGGCGGGCAAGCGGGGAGCTGAAGATGGGCTTGCGCGATAATCTCGATCACTTGCGGAAGCTCTCGATCCAGCACCCGCCGGCCCCGCTGCGGGTTGTCTACGCGAAGGCTGGCACTCACCTCGCGGCAGCGATCCTCAGCGGCTCCTCGGCGCTGGTCGACCACACAGCGTATTGGGCAGCCGTGGAGACGATGGAGGAGGGGCGCTACCTCACCGCCATCCTGAACGCCGACGAAACCCGGCAGCGCGTCGAACGCTTCCAGGCCCGGGGGCTGTTCGGGCCCCGCCATTTCGACAAGTTGGTCTGGCAGGTGCTCGCCATCCCCGAGTTCGATCCCCGCAACTGCATCCATCGCCGCCTCGCCGAGGCGGCCGCGCAGGCGGAGGCCATCGCAGCGTCTGTTCCGCTCGAGGAGTCGCGGCACTTCCGCGCCCAGCGCGCCGCCATCCGCCGGGCGCTGGCCGAGGCCGGGCTGGCGGCGGAGCTGCACGCGCTCGTCGCCGAACTCCTGGGATAGGGGTGCGGGGGAAGGGCCCATCGGCCCTTCCCCCGCCATGCGCCGGCAAGACCCACCGGCTAGGGCAGTTGCCAGAAGCGGCCGGAGAGCCAGCCTTCGGCCATGAATCCCTCACCGATTTGAGGCTGACATCCGCCAGACACCGCGTCGGTCATCAGCACGCCGATCTTGCGCCCGCCCGCTGCGACGTCGACGCGCCGCACCCGGGTGCCGAGAAACGGCTCGGGCAGCGGGTCCCAGACGCGGGTCACGGTGCCGCAAACGACGGCCTCGTCCGGTGCGGGGCAGGGTGTGAGCCAAGTTTCCATCGGCGTGGCGGGAAAGACGACACCGTAGGCGAGGAGACCGACGGCGAACCGGATGG
The DNA here is from genome assembly GCF_003336755.1 of Elioraea thermophila (ex Habib et al. 2022). Classification (GTDB taxonomy): domain Bacteria; phylum Pseudomonadota; class Alphaproteobacteria; order Acetobacterales; family Acetobacteraceae; genus Elioraea; species Elioraea thermophila. Next base: position 125,387 of record NZ_QMDI01000002.1, read on the forward strand.
GCCGGTGGGGCTGATAGAGGTCGCGGGTCAGCGGCCAGAACAGGTCGTAGAAGGCGATCGTTCCGGTCTCTTCGCCGATCGCTTCGAGGATGGCCGCCCGGCGATCGGGCGCAAGCCAGGTGCGCGTGAGGATGAGCCCGATGTCCGGCCCGCAGAACAGGTCGGGGACGATGTGCGTGAGGACGAACCCATCCTCGGTCGGGTCGGCCTGGAAGAGGAGGTGGCCGACACCCTCGGGCACTCCGAGCAGGTGGATGGGGGGCTCGGTGGGTGGCACGACGGCGCGACAGCCATCGTAGCGGGCCAGGTCGCCGGCGGTGAAGGGCCGGCGGGCGAGGGGGAGGGCCTCGGCCAAGCGGTCGAGGCAAGCGGCCTCCGCGGTCGGCCCGAAGGCAGACCAGAGAAGGTCCGTTCTGCGGGCCGACCAAGCCTCGGCGGGAAGGTCGTGCCACCAGGATGTGTCGAGCGGGCTGGGTGTGGACATCGGGCGACGGCAGGGGTTGGGGCGGCGGAGACGTTTCCTGGAGACGTTTCCCGGGATAGGGGTGCGGGGGAAGGGCCCATCGGCCCTTCCCCCGTGTGGCGTCCCGATCCCCTCGCGGGGGAAGGGACGGGTCCCTTCCCCCGCATGCCCCCATCCCCCTAGCCCGTCCGGGGCTGACGCAGCCGCGGGGTAGCCTCGCCACGCGGAAGGGTTTCGCGCGCCCGGACGACGGCGCGGCCGGAACGCCCAAAGGTCCAAAGGGCCAAGGGCGTAAAGCGGCGCCCTCAGCGGTAGAGCGAGGCCACCGCTTCCGCGTGCTCGGCGAGCACGGCCGCCCGCCGCACCTTCTGGGTGGGCGTGAGCAACTGGTTGTCGATCGTGAACGGCGGCACGATCTTCCAACGCCGCACGCGCTCGTGCACGGCGAGCTGCTTGTTCGCGGCCTCGACCGCCAGCGCCACCGCCGCCTCGTCCGCGCCTTCCGCCGGCACGATCAGCGCGACCAGATGCGGCTGCCCGTCGCCGGCCACCACGGCCTGGGCGATCGCGGGGTCGCGCATCAGCACGCCCTCCACCCGCGCCGGGCTCACCATCTCGCCCGCCGAGGTCTTGAGGAAGTCCTTCTTGCGGTCGGTGATGATCAGGTAGCCGTCGTCGAGGCGGCCGATGTCGCCCGTGTGCAGCCAACCCTCGGCGTCGAGCACGGCGGCGGTCGCTTCGGGGTTGTTCCAGTAGCCCTGCATGACGAGGTCGCCCCGGACCAGGATCTCGCCGTCCGCGGCGATCTTCACCTCGACCCCGGGCAGGGGCTTGCCCACGGTCTCGATGCGGATCGCGCCCGGCGGATTGGCGGAGATCACCGGCCCTGCCTCCGTTTGCCCGTAGCCCTGGAAGATCGGCACGCCGAGGGCGAGGAAGAACCGGCCGACCTCGGGGTCGAGCCGCGCGCCGCCCGACATGATCCCCTTCAGATGCCCGCCGAAGCGGGCACGCACCTTCCGCCGCACCAGGCGGTCGAGCAGAGGGTCGATGAGGCCGAGCCAGCCCAAGGGCTCGCCGCGCACGCGCCTCAGCCCGGCCTCGAGGGCGAGGTCGAACAGCCGCTTGCGCCACCCCCCCCCGACGTTCGACCTGAAGCAGGATGCGGTCGCGGATGACCTCGAACAGCCGGGGCACCGCCGTCATCACGGTCGGCCGCACGTCCAGCATCTCCGCCGCCAGCCGTTCTGCGCCGGTGGAGTAGAAGATGTTGGTGCCGATGGAGAGCAGGAAGAACTGCCCGCAGGTGTGCTCGTAGGAGTGGGAGAGGGGCAGGAAGGAGAGGTAGACCTCGGAGTTGTAGATCAGGCCCAAGGGAGAGAGCAGTTCCCACGCACCGCGGCAGTTGGCCCGGATGGCGCGGTGCGGCTGCATCACCCCCTTCGGCAGACCGCCGGTGCCGGAGGTGTAGATCAGGCAGGCCGTCTGTTCGGGAGGGATGAGGGCGGCCTCGGCGGCGATCTCGTCGATCCTCATCGGCCGGCCCGTCGCTTCGCCCCAAGTAACGACAGGCACGCCCTCGATCTCGCCCACGTCGTCCATGGCGACGATGAGATCGAGCCCGTCGGCGAGGCGTGCTCCCTCGAGCACGCGCCGAGCGAGAGCGACGTTGGACACGATGGCGACCCGAGCCCCCGAGTCGCGCAGGATGTGGGCATGATCCGCCGGCAGGTTGCTGGTGTAGGTGGGGACGGAGATCGCCCGCAGCGCCATCACCGCCGTATCCGCGATCGGGAACTCGGGCCGGTTCTCGGAGACGATCAGCACCCGATCGCCGGGCGCCACCCCGCGGGAACGCAAGGTGACGGCCAGGGCGGCCGCCCGCCGGCCCAGCTCGCTCCAGACCATCGGGTACCAGTCGTCGGGACGCTTGCGCCACAGCACCGGGCGCGCTCCCCAGCGCTCGGCACGCTCGAAAATCATTGCCGCGCAGTTCGGCCAATCGGGATAGGACGCCGTCACCCCCGGTCTCCTCGCTTCCTTGCGACCGTCACCGTCCTCGCAACCGGTTGCATGCCCCGGCTGCCGTGCCATATCGGCGCCAGACGCGTCAGTGCAGGACTCCTCCGTGCTTCTCCATCCGATGCCAACGGCCGCGCCCGAAGCCCCCGTCGCCCAGGCCGAGCCTGCCGCCTTGCCGGCCTGGGACCTCAGCGATCTCTATCCGGGGATGGACGCCCCGCAAATCAAGGCGGACCTCGACCGCGCCGAAGCCGAGGCGCGGCGGTTCTCCGATGCCTACAAGGGCAAGCTGGCGACCCTCTCCGGGGCGGAGCTTGCCGAGGCGATCGCCGAGTTCGAGCGGATCGAGGAGATCCTCGGCCGGGTGATGTCCTATGCCCAGCTCGTCTTCGCCGAGGACGCGACCGACCCCAAGGTCGGCCGCTTCTACCAAGGCTGCAACGAGCGGGTCACCGCGATCTCCTCCCACCTCATCTTCTTCACCCTCGAACTCAATCGTCTCGAGGACGGCGAGCTCGAGGCGAAGATGCGCGGCACGCCGCTTGCCCGCTGGCGGCCCTGGTTGCGCGACCTCAGGGTGTTCCGGCCGCATCAGCTGTCGGACGAGCTCGAGCGTCTGCTGCACGAGAAGGATGTCACGGGACGGGCGGCCTGGAACCGTCTGTTCGACGAGACGCTCGCCGATCTGCGCATCCCCGTCGAGGGCAAGGAACTGACGCTGTCGGATGCGCTGAATCGCCTCTCCGACCCCGACCGCGCCCGGCGCGAGGCGGCCGCCCGCGCCATCGGCTCGGTACTCGGGCGCAACATCCGCCTGTTCGGCCTGATCACGAACACGCTGGCCAAGGACAAGGAGATCATCGACACTTGGCGGCACTACCCGCGCCCAGAGAGTTTCCGCAACCGCGCCAACATGGTCGAGGACGAGGTCGTCGAGGCGCTGGTCTCCGCCGTCACCGCCGACTATCCGCGGCTTTCGCACCGCTACTACGCGCTGAAGGCGCGCTGGCTCGGGCTTGAGAAGCTCGAGTACTGGGACCGCAACGCGCCGCTGCCGGAGGATGACGACCGCAAGATCCCCTGGGACGAGGCGACGCGCCGCGTCCGCGCGGCCTATCGCGCCTTCTCCCCGGAGCTTGCCGACATCGGCGATCGCTTCTTCACCCACGCCTGGATCGATGCCCGCCTCAAGCCGGGCAAGACACCGGGCGCCTTCGCGCACCCGACCGTTCCGTCGGCGCATCCGTACTTGCTCCTCAACTACCACGAGCGGGCACGCGACGTGATGACGCTCGCGCACGAACTCGGCCACGGCGTGCACCAGATCCTCGCCGCCTCGAACGGCTACCTGATGTCCTCCACACCGCTGACGCTGGCCGAGACCGCCTCGGTGTTCGGCGAGATGCTCACCTTCCGCGCCATGCTGGACGAGGAGAAGGACGCGCGTCGGCGCCGCATCCTGCTCGCCGGCAAGGTGGAGGACATGCTGAACACGGTGGTGCGGCAGATCGCCTTCTACCGCTTCGAACAGCAGGTGCACCACGAGCGCCGCTCCGGCGAACTGCCGGCCGATCGGCTGGGTGAAATCTGGCTGTCCGTGCAGACGGAAAGCCTCGGCCCCGCCTTTCGTTTCGCCGACGAATACCGGTACTACTGGGCCTACATCCCCCATTTCATCCACAGCCCCTTCTACGTCTATGCCTACGCCTTCGGGGACTGCCTGGTGAACGCGCTCTACCAGCTCTATCGTGAGGGGCACCCGGGCTTCGAGGCGAAGTACCTCGAGCTCCTCCGCGCAGGCGGAACGAAGCGGCACAAGGAGCTGCTCGCTCCATTCGGTCTCGATGCCTCCGACCCCGCCTTCTGGAAGAAGGGGCTCGACGTGATCGCGGGCTTCATCGACGAGCTCGAGAAGGACATGCCGTGATGGCGGACCAGGCTGTGGCGACGCGGGCGATGGCAGCCGAGGAGAAGGCCTCTGTCTTCGGGCAACTGAAGCGTCTCGCGCGCACCTCGGGCGCGGTGACGGGCATCGCCGCGCGGGTGGCGGGAGAGCGGCTGTTCGGCTTCAAGACCGATCGCGCCGAGCACGCGACGGAGCTGAAGGCGATCCTCGGCGGGCTGAAGGGCCCACTGATGAAGGTGGCGCAGTTCCTCTCCACCATTCCCGACGCCCTGCCGCAGGAATACGCGGCGGAACTGTCGCAGCTGCAGGCGAACGCGCCGGCGATGGGTTGGCCCTTCGTCAATCGCCGCATGCAGGCCGAGCTCGGCCCCGATTGGCAGGCGAAGTTCGCCTCCTTCGGCCGCGAAGCGGCGGCCGCGGCCTCGCTCGGCCAGGTGCACCGCGCCACCTTGCCGGATGGCCGCGCCGTTGCCTGCAAGCTGCAGTATCCGGACATGGCGAGCGTGGTCGAGGCCGACCTGCGCCAACTGAAGCTCGCCATGGCGCTCTACCGCCGCATGGACAACGCGATCCAGCAGGAGGAGCTCTACGCCGAGATCGCGGAGCGGCTGCGCGAGGAGCTCGACTATTCGCGCGAGGCCGCGCAGATGCGGCTCTATGGCCGGATCTTCGAACGCGACCCGGACGTGCACGTGCCGACCCCGATCGAGGGCTACTGCACCCCACGCCTGCTGACCATGACGTGGCTGGAGGGCAGGCCTCTGATGCGGGTGATCGAGGAAGACCCGCCGCAGGAGGTGCGCAATCGCCTTGCCACCAACCTGTTCAAGGCCTGGTACGTGCCTCTGTATCGTTACGGCGTGATCCACGGCGACCCGCACCTCGGCAACTACCAGGCGCGGGCGGATCATTCCGTCAACCTGCTCGATTTCGGCTGCATCCGCGTCTTCCCCGCCCACTTCATCCGCGGCGTGATCGATCTTTACGAGGCGATCCGCGACAAGGATGAGGAAAAGGCGCACCACGCCTACACCGTCTGGGGGTTCAAGGACCTCACGCGCGAGAAGATGGCGGTGCTGAACATCTGGGCCGAGTTCCTGTACGAACCCCTGATGCAGGACCGCGAGCGGCTGATTCAGGAATCGGACGATCCGCAGTTCGGCCGCAAGGTGGCGCTCGAAGTGCACGCGGGGTTGAAGCGCATCGGTGGGGTGAAACCGCCGCGCGAATTCCTGCTGATGGACCGCGCCGCCATCGGGCTCGGCAGCGTCTTCCTGCGCACGCGCGCCAAGCTGAACTGGCACCGCCTGTTCCACGAGCTGATCGCCGACTTCGACGTCGCGGCGGTGGATGCGCGACAGAAGCAGGCCCTGGCCGAAGCGGGGGTGCCGGCTGCGGCCTGACGGGGCGCCCCGGATGAGATGGGCGAGCGCGATCTTCCCACCGAAGGAGAGCCGACCTCGGCTCGGCTCCTGCGGCTGAGCGTTGAGGCGAGCGGCGACACGGTAGACCTCGACTGGGTCGTCGGACGGCTGGGCGAACGCTCATTCGGTTTGATCATCGCCCTTCTGGGAGCCTTGTCGCAGCTGCCCGGGGTCAGCGTTCTCGCGGGCATCCTTCTTCTGTTTCCTGGCGTGCAGATGATGCTCGGGCGGGACAGGGCATCCTTTCCGGCGTTTCTCGGCAGGCGTCGCATCACGGTCGCCAACCTGAGACGAATGGTGACCACCGCAACGCCGTGGCTGGTGCGGCTCGAGCGCCAGGTGCGACCGCGTTGGCCGACACCGTTCGCGTTGACGAGGCGCGTCACCGGGCTCCTCGTGGTCGTTCTCGCCCTTCTCCTGCTGGCCGCGCCGTTTCCGTTCATCGGCGTGCCATTCGGCGCGGCGCTGGTCGTTCTCGCGGTTGGATACCTGGAACGTGACGGGATCGTATTCGCGATGTCCCTAGCCGTGACCGCGACCATCGCGGCGGGGGCTTTTTGGTTGGTGCTGGCGCAGGCGCGATGAGCCGGTTCCCGCGCGTGCGACGTCACGCTGCTTGTTTCGCCACCCGGCGCCACTCGGTGAGCAGGAACTCGGTGTAGCCGTTCGGCTGCACCCGCCCCTTGAAGATCAGATCGCAGGCGGCACGGAAAGCCGGGCCGTCGTAGCGCGGCGCCATCGGCCGGTAGGCGGGGTCGCCGGCGTTCTGGCGATCCACCACCACCGCCATGCGCTTCAGCGTCTCCATCACCTGCGCCTCGGTGACCACGCCGTGGGCGAGCCAGTTCGCGATGTGCTGCGAGGAGATGCGCAACGTCGCGCGGTCTTCCATCAGCCCGACGTCGTTGATGTCCGGCACCTTCGAGCAGCCGATGCCCTGATCGATCCAGCGCACGACATAGCCGAGGATGCCCTGGCAGTTGTTGTCGAGCTCGGCCTGGACGTCGGCAGGGTTCCAGTTCGGCCGATCGGCCACCGGAATGGTCAGCAGGTCGGCGAGCTTGGCGCGCGGGCCCTGGGCAGCGATTTCCTTTTGCCGCGCCAGCACGTCCACCTCGTGGTAGTGGAGGGCGTGCAGCGTGGCTGCGGTGGGCGAGGGGACCCAGGCCGTGTTGGCCCCCGCCTTCGGGTGTGCGATCTTCTGCGCCAGCATGTCGGCCATCCGGTCCGGCATCGCCCACATGCCCTTGCCGATCTGCGCCCGCCCGGGCAGGCCGCAGGCGAGCCCGACATCCACGTTGCCGTCCTCGTAGGCGCGGATCCAGGCGGCGTTCTTCATCTCGTTCTTGCGGATCATCGCGCCCGCTTCCATCGAGGTGTGGATCTCGTCGCCCGTGCGATCGAGGAAGCCCGTGTTGATGAACACCACGCGATCCGCCGCCTCGCGGATGCAGGCGGCGAGGTTGACGCTGGTGCGCCGCTCCTCGTCCATGATGCCCATCTTGAGGGTGAAGCGCGGCAGGCCGAGCAGATCCTCGACGCGCGCGAACAGGTCGTTGGCGAGCGCCACTTCGGCCGGGCCGTGCAGCTTCGGCTTGACGATGTAGATCGACCCCGCACGGCTGTTGCGGAACCGGCCCAGGCCCTTGAGGTCGTGCAGCGCAATCAGGCTGGTGACGGCGGCATCGAGGAAGGTCTCCGGGATCGGGTTACCGGAGGCATCCAGCACGGCATCGGTCATCATGTGGTGGCCGACGTTGCGCACCAGCATCAGGCTGCGCCCCGGCAGCGTGACGGTTCCGCCACCGGGCGCGGTCCAGCTGCGGTCCGGGTTGAGCGCGCGTTCGATGATCCGGCCGTTCTTCTCGAAGGTGGCGGTGAGCGTGCCGCGCATCAGCCCGAGCCAGTTGCGATAGACCGCGACCTTGTCCGCTGCATCGACGGCGGCGACGGAGTCCTCGCAGTCCTGGATCGTGGTCACCGCGCTCTCCAGCACGATGTCGGCGATGCCGGCGCGGTCCGTCCGCCCGATCGGGTGGTCACGATCGAGCACGATCTCGACGTGCAGGCCATGGTGACGCAGGAGAATGGAGGAGGGGCCCTCCGGCGCACCGTTGAAACCGACCAACGAGGAGGGCTCCCGCAGACCCGTCTCCGCACCCGCGATCGACACGACGAGGACGCCGTTGCGAACCCGATACGCCTCCGCCTCCGCGTGGCTGCCGCGGGCGAGGGGAGCGACGAGATCGAGCACGGCTCGGCCCTTGGCGATCACCTTCGCACCGCGGGCAGCATCATAGCCGGAGAGATTCGCCGGCAGAGGCTCGAGCGCATCCGTGCCGTAAAGCGCGTCGTAGAGCGAGCCCCAGCGGGCGTTCGCGGCATTCAACGCATACCGTGCATTCGAGACCGGAACGACGAGCTGCGGCCCAGGGGTTAGCGCGATTTCGGCATCGACATTCTCGGTGCGGATCTGGAACGGGGGCGGAGCGGGGACGAGGTAACCGATCTCGCGCAGGAACGCCTCATAGGCGGCAGCGTCGTGCGGCCGCCCCCGCCGGGCGCGGTGCCAGGCGTCGATCTCGCCCTGCAGCCGATCCCGCTCCGCGAGCAAGGCAGCGTTGCGAGGCGCGAGCTCCGCCAGCAGGGCCGCGAAGCCCTGCCAGAACGCCTCCGCCGAAAGCCCCGTGCCCGGGATCGCCTCGTCGGCGACGAAGGCCGCCAACTCGCGCGCGACCGAAAGGCCGGCGAGCGTGATGCGCGACATGCTGCGTTCCCTCCGTTGCAGTGCAGCAATCCCCTATCACCGATCCGTCATCGTTTGTCGAGAGCGTCCGTCGTCGGCCCTTGCTGAGCGTTGCCCGATCGGGCAGACAAGCGGGGTTCGAGGCGGGGGGCCGGCCCCGCTCCCAAAGACAAGGGTATGTGGACAATGCGCCTTGCGGTGCCGAAGGAGCGTCGTCCGGGCGAGGCGAGGGTCGCCGCCACCCCGGAGACGGTGAAGAAGCTGCGCGGGCTCGGGCTCACCATCGTCGTCGAGTCCGGCGCAGGCGCCGGCGCCGCGATCCCCGATGCGGAGTATCTGGCGGCCGGGGCGGAGCTCGCCCCCGACCCGGCGACCACCTTCGCCGACGCCAACATCGTGTTCTGCGTGCAGGCCCCGCTCGGCCCTGGCGAGGGCGAGATCGACCAGCTCTCGCTCATCCCCCGCGGCGCGCTGCTCATCGGCGGCCTCAACATCTGGTCCGACCCGAAGCGAGCCGAGGCGTATGCGCAGCGCGGGATCGACGCCTGCGCGATGGAACTGCTGCCGCGCATCACCCGTGCGCAGAGCATGGACATCCTCTCCAGCCAGGCGAACCTTGCCGGCTACCGCGCCGTGATCGAGGCGGCGATGGAGTATCCGCGCGCCTTTCCGATGATGATGACGGCGGCCGGCACGGTCGCTCCGGCGGCAGTCTTCGTCATCGGCGCGGGCGTGGCTGGGCTGCAGGCGATCGCCACCGCCCGTCGTCTGGGCGCCAAAGTGTCGGCGACCGACGTACGCCCGGCCGCGAAGGAGGAGATCAAGTCGCTCGGTGCCACCTTCGTCGGCGTGGAGACCGAGGAGACCAAACAGGCGCAGACCGCGGGCGGCTACGCCAAGGAGATGAGCGAGGACTTCAAGCGCCGCCAGGCCGAACTCATGGCCGAGACGGTGAAGAAGCAGGACGTCATCATCTGCACCGCGCTCACCATGGGCCGTGCCGCACCGAAGATCATCACCGCCGAAATGGTCGCCTCGATGAAGCCCGGATCCGTGATCGTCGACATCGCCGCCGATGCCGGCGGCAACTGCGTGCTGACCCGGCCCGGCGAACGCGTGGTGACGGAGAACGGCGTGTCGATCCTCGGCTGGCGCAACTGGCCTGCCCGCATCCCCGTCGCCGCCTCGGCGCTGTATGCGCGCAACCTGCTCACCTTCCTCACCGCCTTCTGGGACAAGGAGGCGAAGGCTCCGAAACTCGATGCCAACGACGAGATCGTGCGCGGCGTGCTGCTCACCCGCGGCGGTGCGGTCGTGCATCCGCAGTTCGCGCCGAAGCCCGCCGAAGCCGCCTGACGAAAGGAAACCTGTCGATGAGCACGACCGACTTCGCATCGTCGGCCGCCGATCTCGCGCGCGACGCGGCCGCTTTGGCCGAACGCGCCCAGGCGCTGGCCGCCCAGGCGGCCGCCGCCGCCGGGCCCGCGGCCGAAGTGATCGAGCCGTTCCTGTTCCTGCTCTCGATCTTCCTCCTTGCCTGCTTCGTCGGCTACTACGTGGTGTGGAACGTCACGCCGGCGCTCCATTCGCCGCTGATGGGCGTGACGAACGCGATCTCCTCCGTCATCGTGGTCGGTGGCCTGCTCGCGGTCGGCCTCGCCGAAGATCCCATCGCTCAGGTGTTCGGCTTCCTCGCCGTGCTGCTCGCCTCGGTGAACATCTTCGGCGGGTTCCTCGTCACCCACCGCATGCTGTCGATGTTCCGCAAGAAGGGAGGCTGAGCGTCATGGGGGCCACGCTGACGACGCTCGCCTATCTCGTCGCGTCCGTCTGCTTCATCCTTGCCCTGAGGGGCTTGTCGCATCCCGAAACCTCGCGCCAGGGCAACCTGTTCGGCATGGCGGGGATGGCGATCGCGATCATCGCCACCCTGCTCCGCCCGGGCATGGGCGGCTACCTCTGGATCCTGCTCGCCATCGCCATCGGCGGTACCATCGGCGCGGTGATCGCGCAGCGCATCCAGATGACGGCGCTGCCGCAGCTCGTCGCCGCCTTCCACTCGCTGGTCGGCATGGCGGCGGTGTTCGTCGCCGCCGCCGCGCTCTACAGCCCGCAATCCTTCGGCATCGGCACGCCGGGCGCGATCAAGACCGCCTCCTTGATCGAGATGAGCCTCGGGCTCGCCATCGGCGCCATCACCTTCTCGGGGTCGGTGATCGCCTTCGCCAAGCTGCAGGGCATCATGTCCGGCAAGCCGATCATCTTCGCCAATCAGCACCTGTTCAACCTCGTGTTGGCGATCCTGCTGCTGGTGCTGGTGGCGGTGTTCGTCGGCACCGAATCGCACCTGCTGTTCTGGGTGATCGCGGCTCTCGCCTTCGCTTTGGGCTTCCTGATCATCATCCCGATCGGCGGGGCGGACATGCCGGTCGTGATCTCGATGCTGAACAGCTACTCCGGCTGGGCGGCCTGCGGCATCGGTTTCACGGTGGGCAACCTGATGCTGATCATCGCCGGCGCCCTGGTCGGCGCCTCGGGTGCGATCCTCTCCTACATCATGTGCAAGGGGATGAACCGCTCGATCATCAACGTGCTGCTCGGTGGCTTCGGCACCGACGCCGCGACCGCCGCGGCTGCCGGGGCGGCGGGCGATCGGGCGGTCCGGGCCGGTGCGGCCGATGATGCGGCGTTCATCATGAAGAACGCCTCCAAGGTGATCATCGTGCCCGGCTACGGCATGGCGGTGGCGCAGGCGCAGCACGCGGTGCGCGAAATGGCGGACCTCCTGAAGAAGGAAGGCGTCGAGGTGAAGTACGCCATCCACCCCGTCGCCGGCCGCATGCCGGGCCACATGAACGTGCTGCTCGCCGAGGCGAACGTGCCGTACGACGAGGTGTTCGAACTCGAGGAGATCAACAACGAGTTCTCCACCGCCGACGTCGTTTACGTGATCGGCGCCAACGACGTGACCAACCCGGCGGCGAAGACGGATCCGAAGAGCCCGATCTACGGCATGCCCATCCTCGAGGTGGACAAGGCGAAGACGGTACTGTTCGTCAAGCGCTCGATGGCGTCCGGTTACGCCGGGGTGGAGAACGAACTCTTCTACCGCCCCAACACCATGATGCTGTTCGGGGACGCGAAGAAGATGACGGAGGAGATCGTCCAGGCGCTCGGGCACTGACGGGCGGGGCGTACGCCCCGCTCAACGCAAGACGAAGGAAGCAGGAGCGTCCTGGGCCGCGCGGCCGACGGCTTGCGGCGATGCCGTGGCGACACGGCTTGGTGCGCGGGCGGAAGGCCGTGCCGCACACCGCCACCGTTCAGGAGTGTCAGGCGGGAGCCGCTTGGTCGCTGTCGGCTCTCTCCGCGGTCGCTGAAACCACCTCTCCCGGCAGGGCGGCGACGGTGACATCGACCGACACGGCGAGCCCCTGGAAGTCGCCTGCCCCGCCGATGAAGCTGCCGCTGACCGGCACCGCTTGCTCAGGCGTGCGGGTGACCGCCACCCGGATCAGGTTGCGCCCTGCCAACAGCCCGTTCGTCGGGTCGAACTCCACCCAGCCCGCACCGGGAACGTAAACGTCGCACCAGGCGTGGGTGGCACCGCCGCCGACCATCGGGTTCTCCGAGCCGATCAGCCGGTCGTCGTAGAGGTAACCGGAGACGAAACGGGCGGCGATGCCGAGGCTACGGCAGGCCTCCATCATCAGGAGCGCGAAGTCGCGGCACGCGCCGCTTCGTCGCGCCAAGGTCTCGGGCGCGGGCCGCGTCCCTTCCTCCTCCCGCGCTTCGTAGGCGAAGTCCGCCTTGATCGCGCGCGTGATCGCCGCAAGCAGCTCCGCCGTCCGCGTCGGTCCTTCGGTGTTGAGGAAGGACTTCGCCCACAGATCCACCGTCCGTTCCGGATCGGAATCGTGGCGGCGAAGATAGGGGGCGAGGTCGTCCGCCTCCTCGGCCGCGTAGGCGAAGGGGTGCGTCTCGGCATAGGGCTCGATCAGCGAGGCGACGTCGAGCGGTGCCGCCGGGTAGTGCTCGAGCGCGATGGTGGAGACGAATTCGAGCACGTCGCTTTCGTCGTCGAACGAGGCGATCGCGATCGAGTTGCCGAACACCCCGTGCTTCCAGCGAAGCCGCGCCGGCGGCGTGGTGGTGAGCGTGGCGGAGACGAGGCGCAGGTCGTGGCTGTCGCGCGGCCGCAGCATCAGCCGGTGGTCGCCGAACCGCACCGGCCTCGCGTAGTGGTAGGTGGTGCGGTGCACGATGGTGACGCGCGGCATGATGTCCTCCAGGCGACGAGGGACCGGGATCAGGGAAGCAGCACGGTGGCGGCAGCCTGCGCGGCGATGCCCTCGGCGCGACCAGTGAAGCCGAGCCCCTCGGTCGTCGTCGCCTTCACCGAGACCGAGGCGACGTCGATCCCCATGAGGTCGGCGAGTCGGGCGCGCATCGCCGCGGCATGGGGCGCGATCTTCGGCCTCTCGCAGATCAGCGTGACGTCGGCGTGCAGGATCCTGCCGCCCCGCGCCGCCACCCGCCCGGCGGCATGGCGCAGGAAGAGTGCGCTGTCGGCATCCTTCCAGCGTGCGTCCGAGGGCGGAAACGCGGTGCCGATGTCGCCCTCGCCGAGCGCCCCGTAGATCGCATCGCACAGGGCGTGGATGCCGACATCGGCATCCGAATGACCGGCAAGCCCGAGCGGGTGCGGCACCGCCACCCCGCACAGCATCAGCGGACGCCCCGCCGCGAAGCGATGCACGTCGAAGCCGGTGCCGACGCGCGGCAGCAGGCGGGCACCGACCAGCGCCTCGGCGCGGATGAGGTCCTCGCGCGTGGTCACCTTCAGGTTGTCCTCCGCCCCGGCGACCAGCCGAACGGTGAGCCCCGCCGCCTCGGCGACGGCCGCGTCGTCCGTGCAGTCGGGCACGCTCGCGGCGCGATGCGCGGCGAGGATCGCGCTGTAGCGGAACCCCTGCGGCGTCTGCACCCGATGGAGGCCCTCGCGCGGCACGGTGCGCTCCACCACCCCGGCACGGGCCGCCTTCAGCGTATCGGTGACGGGGAGGGCGGGGATCGCGGCCTCCGCGCCCTGTGCCAAGGCGTCGCAGACGGCATCGATGACGCGTTCGGGCACCAGGGGGCGGGCGGCGTCGTGGATCAGCACGGCATCCGGTGCATCCTCGGCCAGCGCCTCGAGCCCCGCGCGCGCCGAGGCCTGACGCGTGGCGCCGCCGGCGACGACCGGCAGCGCCGCCACGGTCGGGCAATGCCGCCGGATCGCCTCCCGATCGCCGACCACCACCACCCGCCGCACCCGCCGGTGCGCGGCGAAGGCGGCGACCGAGCGGGCGAGAATCGGCATCCCGGCGAGCGGCAGGAACTGCTTCGGCAGGCCGCCCCCGAAGCGCGTGCCGGAACCCGCCGCGAGGATCAGCGCATCGATCCGCATGATGGCTCACGCTATGGGGAGGAGAGAGGCAGGGCAATCGCATCGCGTTGTCACCGTGCCCTGCCTCCGCTAGTTTGCCCAAATCATGAGCAAGGCCGCCTGCAACCCGGCCGAGGCGCTGCCCGCCGAGGCAGCCTCGCCCATCGCGCGTGCAGCCGCAGGGGGCGCGCAGCCTCAGCTGCCGCCGCCGATCGTGCTCGGGCCGGCCGCGGTGATCGACCCGCCCGTCATCCTGGCACCCATGTCGGGGGTGACCGACCTCCCGTTCCGCCGCTTGGTGCGCGCGCAAGGAGCGGGGCTCGTCGTCTCCGAGATGATCGCCTCCTGGGCGATGATCCGCCAGAACCGGCAGACCGCGAAGATGGCGGAGACGGATGCCGAAGCGGGGCCGATGGCGGTGCAGCTCGCCGGCTGCGAGCCTGAGGCCATGGCCGAGGCGGCGCGGATGAACGAGGATCGCGGCGCCGCCATCATCGACATCAATTTCGGCTGCCCGGTGAAGAAGGTGACCAACGGGCAGAACGCCGGCTCGGCGCTGATGCGCGATGAGAGGCTCGCCGCCCGGCTGATGGAGGCGACCGTGCGTGCGGTGCGCATCCCCGTCACGGTGAAGATGCGCATGGGCTGGGACCACGGCTCACTCAACGCGCCGCGGCTGGCGCGCATCGCTGAGGCGTGCGGCGTGCGCATGGTGACGGTGCACGGGCGCACGCGGCAGCAATTCTACACCGGCACGGCGGATTGGGACTTCGTCGCGCAGGTGAAGCAGGCGGTCGGCATTCCGGTCATCGTCAACGGCGACATCGTGACGGAGGAGGACGCGGCCGAGGCTCTCGCCCGGTCCGGCGCCGACGGGGTGATGATCGGGCGTGGCGCCTACGGCAGGCCCTGGTTCCTGCGCCAGGTCGCGCATTACCTCGCCACCGGCGAACGCCTGCCCGATCCTCCGCTCGCCGAGCAGAAGGCGATCCTGCTCGCGCACTACCGCGCGATGCTCGACCATCATGGGGAGGCCTACGCCGTGCGCCTCGCCCGCAAGCACGTCTCCTGGTACTCGAAGGGCCTGCCCGGCTCGGCCGAGTTCCGCGCCGCGGTGAACCGGGCGGAGACCGCCACCGAAACGATCGCCCTGATCGATCGCTTCTACGATCCGCTGATCGAAGGCGGCTGGCAAGGCGAGCGCAGCCCGGGCGAGCTCGTGCTCGAGCGGGAGGCGGCATGACGCTCGCGCGGGAAACGACGACAACGCAGGCGCTGGCGGAGATCGAGCCCGACCTGCCGGTCGAGGTCGAGCTCGAGGCGCCGCCCGCCGCTGCCATCCTCGCCGCGATGGCACCGGCGGTGGTCGTGCTCGACGCGGCGCATCGGTTCCGCTTCGCCAATCAGGCGGCCGAGGCGTTCTTCGCCCTCTCCGCCGCCACGCTCACCGGCATGCGGCTCGAGGAGCTGATCCCGCCCGACCATCCGCTGTTCGCGATGCTCGATCTCGCCCGGGCCGAGACCGGAATCATCGCCGACCACGACATGAGCTTCGAAAGCCCTCGGCTCACGCGGCGAAACATTTCGGTCACCGTCGCCCCGATCCCCGATCATCCCGACTGCGTGGTGGTCACGCTCGCCGACGGTTCGACGGTGCAGAAGCTCGACCGCCAGATGGTGTTCCGCAACGCTGCCCGGTCCGTCAGCGGCATGGCGGCGATCCTTGCCCACGAGGTGAAAAACCCCCTCTCTGGCATTCGCGGCGCGGCGCAACTCCTCGAGAGCGTCGTTCCGGACCAGGATCGGGAACTCACCCAGCTCATCCAGGACGAGGCGGATCGCATCCGCGCCCTGGTCGATCGCATGGAAATCTTCTCCGACCGTCCGGTGGAGCGTGGTCCCGTCAACATCCACCAGGTGTTGGGCCACGTTCGGCGGCTGGCGGAGACGGGCTTTGCCCGCCACGCGCGCATCATCGAGACCTACGACCCCTCGCTGCCGCCCGTTTGGGGCAACCGCGACCAGCTCGTGCAGGTGTTCCTCAACCTGGTGAAGAACGCCGCCGAAGCGATCCCGGAGCGGGGCGGGGTGATCGAGCTCGTCACCGCCTACCAGCACGGGGTGCGGCTTGCGTTGCCCGGCGGGGCGCGGCGCGTGCACCTGCCGCTCGTGGTGTCGGTGCGCGACAATGGCTGCGGCATCCCCGACGCGATCCGTTCCTCGTTGTTCGATCCCTTCGTCACCGGCAAGCGCAGCGGCACCGGGCTCGGCTTGGCTCTCGTCGCCAAGCTGGTCGGCGACCATGGCGGGCTCGTCGAGTGCGACAGCCGCCCGGGCCGCACCGTCTTTCGCGTTCACCTCCCCATTCAGCCTCCGGAGTCGAAGACCGAAGACGCATGAGCAGGACCATCCTTGTTGCGGATGACGATCGTTCCATCCGCACCGTGCTGTCCCAGGCGCTCACCCGTTCCGGCTACCAAGTGCGCAGCACCGGGACGGCCTCGATGCTGTGGCGCTGGGTCGAGGACGGGGAGGGGGATCTTGTCATCACCGACGTGGTGATGCCGGACGAGAACGGGCTCGACCTGATCCCCCGCATCCGCAAGCTTCGCCCCGACCTGCGCATCGTGGTGATCAGCGCCCAGTCGACCTTCGCCACCGCGCTGAAGGCGGCGCAACGCGGCGCCTTCGAGTACCTGCCGAAGCCCTTCGACCTCAACGAGCTGCTCGCCGTGGTCGGGCGCGCTCTCGCCGCTCCGCCACCCGCCGACGCGCCGGCCGACGAGGAGGAGGAGAAGGTTCCGCTCGTCGGCCGCAGCCCGGCGATGCAGGAGATCTTCCGCACGGTGGCGCGCGTCACCACGACCGATCTCACCGTGATGATCACCGGCGAGAGCGGCACCGGCAAGGAACTGATCGCGCGCGCCCTGCACGATTTCGGACCTCGCCGGGGCGCTCCCTTCGTTGCGGTGAACATGGCGGCGATCCCGCGCGAGTTGATCGAGAGCGAGCTCTTCGGGCACGAGCGCGGCGCCTTCACCGGCGCGCTTGCGCGCAATCAGGGCCGCTTCGAGCAGGCGAATGGCGGCACGCTCTTCCTCGACGAGATCGGCGACATGCCGCCCGAGGCGCAAACGCGGCTGCTTCGCGTGCTGCAGGAGGGGGAGTTCACCTCCGTCGGCGGACGCACGCCGATCCGCGTCAACGTGCGCATCGTCGCCGCCACGCACCGCGACCTGCGCGCGCTGATCCGTCAGGGCCTGTTCCGCGAGGACCTGTTCTACCGCCTCAACGTGGTGCCGATCCGGCTGCCGCCGTTGCGTGAGCGGGTGGAGGACATTCCGCTGCTCGCCCGCCACTTCCTCGCCCAGGCGCGTGCCAAGGGCCTGCCCGCGAAGACGCTGACAGCGGAGGCGATCGAACGGCTCAAGAGCTACCCGTGGCCCGGCAACGTGCGCGAGCTCGAGAACCTGATGCGCCGCCTCGCCGCGCTCTATCCGCAGGAGACGATCGGCGAGGAGGTGATCGCGGCCGAACTCGCCACCACCGCACAGCGAGAGAGCGCGCCAGCGGCGATTGCCGACGCGGTGGCCGAGGCCGAGAGCATGGCGCAGGCGATCGAGCGGCATCTGCGTGCCTATTTCGCCTCGCACAAGGACGGCCTGCCGCCTGCCGGCGTCTATGACCGCGTGCTCGCCGAAGTCGAACGGCCGCTCATTCGCCTCACCTTGGCCGCAACGCGCGGCAACCAGATCAAGGCTGCCGCGATCTTGGGCCTCAATCGCAACACGCTGCGCAAGAAGATCCGCGAACTCGAGATCCCGCTCGTGCGCGGGCTCTCCTGAGCGGCGGGGAGCGATGAGCGAGGCGTCCGCCTCCGCTGCGGCACCGCCCGAGGGGGCCCTCAAGCGGCCCGGGCCGTGGCGAAGGGCGGTGTCGTCGCTGCTCTCCGGGCGCGTCGGACGCTGGCTCACCATCGCGCTCGCGATCGCCGCCTTCGGCTCGGGCCTCGTCACTTTCGCCGCCATCACCGGGGCAGGCGCGCTCGGCCTGCCGCCCGGCTCGATCCTGGTCCTTGTCAACCTCAATCTCGCGCTGCTGCTCGTGCTGGGCGCCGTGCTCGCCGCGCGCGTGGTGCGGGTTTGGATCGAGCGCCGTCGCGGCATCGCGGGGTCTCGGTTGCACGTGCGGCTCGTGCTGCTGTTCGGTCTGGTCGCCGTGCTGCCCACCATCATCGTCACCGCCTTCTCGGCGGTGTTCTTCAATCGCGGCCTCGAGTCCTGGTTCAGCGAACGCGTGCGCACGGCACTCGAGGAAAGCCTTGCCGCCAGCCGGATCTACCTGCGCGAGCACGAGCAGGCGCTGCGCGGCGAGGCGCTCGCCATGGCGACGGAACTCGCGCGCGCTGGCCCGCTGCTTCTCGCCCAGGGCCCGCGCCTGCTGCAGGCCGTGCTCGAACGACAGGCCGCCTTGCGCGGGCTGACCGAGGCCGTGGTGTTCGACGGCACGACGGGGCAAGTGCTCGCCTCGGGAGGGCTCTTGTCGCCGCAGCCGGGCGAGGTCCTTCCATCCTGGGCGATCGCCTTTGCGCGCACGGGCGAGGTCGCGCTGCTGCCGACCGAGGAATGGGGACGGGTGCGCGCGCTCGTCGATCTCGACCTGCCGGGAGACCCGTTCCTGCTGATCGGACGCCCCGTGGACGCGAATGTGCTCGCCCATGTCGCGCGCACCGAACAGGCGGTCTTGCAGTATCGCGAGGCCGAGGCGAGCCGATCGCGCCTGCAGATCACCTTCGCCCTCGTCTACGCGGTGGTCGCGCTCGTCATCCTGTTCGGGGCGGTGCTCATCGGTCTGCTGATCGCCGGACGGATCGCGCGACCTCTTGCGGGTCTCGTGTCGGCGGCCGAGCGCGTGCGCGCGGGCGATCTCTCCGTGCGCGTCTCGGAGCGGTCGCGTGACGATGAGATCGGCGTGCTGTCGCGCGCGTTCAACCGCATGCTGAGCCAGCTCGAGGCCAACCGCGCCGAGCTGATGGAAGCCTATCGCCAGATCGACGAGCGTCGGCGGTTCACCGAAGGCGTGCTCGAAGGCGTCTCGGCCGGCGTGATCGGGCTCGACGCGGCGGGGCGGATCGACCTTCCCAACCGCTCGGCGAGCGAGCTGCTCGGGCTCGATCTGATCGTGCGGCACGGCGCGCCGCTCGCCGAGGTGGTGCCCGAGTTCGCTCCTCTGCTCGACGCCGCGGCCGCCGATCTCACTCGCCCCGTTCAGGGCGAGGTGCGGATCGCGACGCCGTCTGGACGACGCCAGCTCCTGGTGCGGATCGCCCCGGAGACGGCCGGCGGCGAGCTGCGCGGCTTCGTCGTCACCTTCGACGATGTCACCGCTCTGGTGCTGGCGCAGCGCCAAGCCGCCTGGGCCGATGTCGCGCGGCGGATCGCGCACGAGATCAAGAACCCGCTCACCCCGATCCAGCTCTCGGCCGAGCGCCTGCGGCGCAAGTACCGCGGCCAGATCACATCGGACCCCGAAACATTCGAGACCTGCACCGACACCATCATCCGCCAGGTCGGCGACATCGGGCGCATGGTCGATGAGTTCTCGGCGTTCGCCCGCATGCCGCAGCCCGTGCTGCGACCGGAGCGGGTGGAGGAGGTGGTGCACGAGGCGGTGTTCCTGCAGCGCCAGGCGCATCCCGAAATCGACTATTCCGTTTCGATCCCTCCCGGCCTGCCGCCCGTCGCATTCGATCGCCGCCTCATCGGCCAGGCGCTGACCAACCTGCTGGCCAACGCGGCCGATGCGATCGCCGCTCGCGAAGGCGCAGGCCGAGTCGCGATCGACGTCGAGATCCGCGGCAGCGAATTGCACATCGCGGTCGAGGACGACGGCGAGGGTCTGCCCAAGGATGGCCGCGAGTCGCTGACCGAGCCCTATGTGACGCGAAAACCCAAGGGGACCGGGCTCGGACTTGCGATCGTGAAGAAGATCATGGAAGACCATGGTGGTCGTCTGCTACTGACCGACCGTGCGGACGGCAGCCCCGGCGCGCGGGTCACCCTGGTGCTGCCGATGCCACCCGGCGAGCAGACGATGTCCTCAGTGAGCGAGTTCGCCCAGCCCGTCCATGGCGCATGACATCCTGATCGTCGACGACGAGCCCGACATCCGCATGTTGGTGGCAGGAATCCTGCGCGACGAGGGCTACGAGACGCGCGAGGCGGCGAACTCCGATCAGGCGCTCGCCCTGTTCCGCGAACGCCGTCCGAGCCTCGTCATCCTCGACGTTTGGCTGCAGAACTCGAAGCTGGACGGGCTTGCCATTCTCGAGATCATGCACGGGGAGGAACCGGTCGTTCCGGTCGTGATGATTTCCGGTCACGGAACGATCGAGACGGCGGTGCAGGCGATCCAGCAGGGCGCTTACGACTTCATCGAAAAGCCGTTCAAGGCCGACCGTCTGCTGCTTGTCGTACGCCGCGCCATCGAAGCGGCGCAACTCAAGCGCGAAAACAGCGAACTTCGGCTGCGCGCCGGGTCGGAGACCGAGCTTCTCGGCACCTCGCCTGCTATCCGTGAACTGCGGGCGGCGATCGAGAAGGTCGCACCGACCGGCTCGCGCGTGCTGATCACGGGCCCCGCCGGCGCGGGCAAGGAGGTCGCGGCGCGCATGCTGCACGCGCGCTCCCGTCGCGCCGGACAGCCCTTCATGGTGTTGAACTGCGCGACCCTGAACCCGGCGCGCCTGGAGGACGAATTGTTCGGCGTCGAGGCGGGGCCGGATCCGCGGCTGCAGCCGCGTCGTGCCGGCACGCTCGAGCACGCGCACGGCGGCACGCTCCTCCTCGACGAAGTGGCGGACATGCCGCTGGAGACGCAGGGCAAGATCGTGCGCGTGCTGCAGGACCAGTCCTTCGAGCGCATCGGCGGAGCGACGCGCGTGAAGGTGGATGTGCGGGTGATCGCCACCACCAATCGTGACCTCTCGGCCGAGATCGCGGCTGGGCGCTTCAGAGAGGACCTGTTCTATCGCCTCAACGTCGTACCCCTTCGCGTGCCGCCGCTGAAGGAACGCCGCGAGGACATCCCGCTGCTCGCGCGTCATTTCCTCGCGCGCTCCGCCGAACAGTCGGGCCTGCCCGCGCGCGAGTTGGCCGAGGATGCGCTCGCCGTGCTGCAGGCCTATGACTGGCCGGGCAACGTGCGTCAGCTGCGCAACCTGATGGACTGGTTGCTCATCATGGCGCCGGGCGAGGCGAAGGAGCCGATCCGTGCCGAGCACCTGCCCGCCGACATCGGGCTTGCCGCCCCGCCCGCTCTGCGGGCCGACAAGGCGGGCGAGATCATGGCGCTGCCGTTGCGCGAGGCGCGCGAGCTGTTCGAGAAGCAGTATCTGCTGGCGCAACTGACGCGCTTTGGCGGCAACATCAGCCGCACGGCCAATTTCGTCGGCATGGAGCGGAGCGCGCTGCACCGCAAGCTGAAGAGCCTCGGCGTGCACGCCGAGGATCGCAGCTGATCGGCCGCCCGGCCGAAGCCGCGCACATCCGTAGTCGCACGAGGTCCCTCGCGGGCGCGCAAGGTCGTCTCGCCTCGCCGCGGGACGGCGGCAAGGGCTCACACACCCGCGGCTGGCAGGAATGGAGCGCGCGCGGTAAATCCTGCAGCACAGCGGGAAGGGTCACCATGTCGCGCATCGCCTATGTCAACGGACGCTACGTGCCGCACGGCGAGGCGGCCGTGCACATCGAGGACCGCGGCTACCAGTTCGCCGACGCGGTCTACGAGGTCGTGCACGTGCATGACGGAAGGCTGATCGACGAGGAACCGCATCTCGATCGCCTCGAGCGGTCCTTGCGCGAGATCCGCATCCCGATGCCGGTGAGCCGCCGCGTGCTGGAGAGGATCCTGCGCGAGATCGTCCGCCGCAACCGCCTGAGCGAGGGCATCGTCTATCTGCAGATCAGCCGCGGCGTCGCCCGGCGCGATCACGCCTTCCCGAAGACGCCGGTGCCGCCGGCGCTCGTCATCACCGCGAAACGATTGAA
Organism: Elioraea thermophila (ex Habib et al. 2022); assembly: GCF_003336755.1. GTDB lineage: Bacteria > Pseudomonadota > Alphaproteobacteria > Acetobacterales > Acetobacteraceae > Elioraea > Elioraea thermophila. Next base: position 147,424 of record NZ_QMDI01000002.1, read on the forward strand.
GCCCTATCCGCGCTCGCTCGAAGGCTGGACCGCGACCGCCATCACCCACCCCGACCAGCGCTGGGCACGCTGCGACATCAAGACCGTCGGCCTGTTGCCGAACGTGCTCGCGCGCCAGGCCGCGGTGGAGAAGGGGGCGACGGAGGCGATCCTGGTCGCCGCCGACGGGACGGTGACCGAAGGTGCCTCGACCTCGGTCTGGATCGTCGATGCGGAGAAAAAGCTCCGCACGCGCGACCTCACCGCCAACATCCTGCCCGGCTGCACCCGCCAAGTCCTGCTTGGCCTGCTGGCCGAGAACGGGATCGCGGTCGAGGAGGGACCGTTCACCGTCGACGACCTCAGGAATGCCCGCGAGGTGTTCCTCACCTCGGCCTCCTCCTTCGTCAAACCGGTGGTGGCGATCGACGGCCGACCGGTGGGCGACGGCAAGCCGGGGCCGGTGACGCAGCGCCTGTTCGCCATCTTCTCCCGCCACGTCGAGGGCGGACGCAACGAGCGCGCCGCGGCCTGATGAAGCCGCCGCGCGCGATCCTGTTCGACTGGGACAACACGCTGGTCGATGCCTGGCCGGGCGTGGCGCGGGCGTTGAACGAGACCTTCGCGGCGTTCGGGCTTCGGCCGTGGTCGATCGCGGAGGTGCGCGGCCGGGTGCGACGCTCCTTGCGCGACAGTTTTCCCGCCCTGTTCGGCGAGGCGTGGGAGCGGGCGTGCGACGTCTTCTACGAGGCCCTGGAGCGCAGTCACCTCCAGCATGTCACCCCGCTGCCCGGGGCGGCCGCGACCCTGGAAAGGGCGCTGGCCTCGGGGCTTCCGCTCGCGGTGGTCTCCAACAAGACCGGGCGCTACCTGCGGCGCGAAGCCGAAGCACTCGGCTGGTCGCGGTATTTCGCCGCCCTGATCGGCGCCGGGGACGCCGAGGCCGACAAGCCCGACCCTGCACCGTTCCGGCTCGCCCTGGGCGCGATCGGGGCGGAAGCGAGCGAAGAGATCTGGTACGTGGGCGACACGGCGCTCGACATGCTCGCGGCACGCAACTCCGGCTTGCTGCCGGTGCTGATTGGCGATGCCGCGCATGACGGCGGGGCGGAAACGACGGGCTACGCCGTGCGCTTCACCGATCATCGGCATCTGGCCGAGGGGCTTGCGAGGCTTGTTCGCGCCTGAGCGCGTGGTATATGCAGAGGTCGGGGCGAGGCGGACGATCGGTGCCGTCCTTCGAATTCTCCCCGACGGATGCATGCCATGAACGAAAAGACAGCGAAGGCAACAATGGCGGAAAAGGCACAGAATGTTCAGGACGTGTTCCTGAACCACCTCAGGAAGAACAAGACGCCGGTCACGATTTTCCTGGTGAACGGCGTCAAGCTGCAGGGCATCATCACCTGGTTCGACAATTTCTCCATGCTGCTGCGCCGGGACGGCCACACGCAGCTCGTCTACAAGCACGCGATCTCGACCGTGATGCCGGGTGCGCCGGTGGTGCTGTTCGACGCCACAAAGGCGGCTGAGGCCGCCGGCAAGGAGCCTGTCTCTGCGCAAGCCGCCCCGGGCAACTGAGCCCGTCACCGCCGAGGACACGGCGCGGCGGTCCCGACGCAAGGTCGCTGCGGCGCCCGAGCGCGCGGCTGACCTCGCCGCCGTCATCCTGCCGTTCGAGCGGCAGGGGCAGCGCATTGACGAGGGCGGGGAGGGGGCTGCGCAGCGCTCCGCCGAAGCGCGCCTCGAGGAGGCGACGGCGCTGGCGCAGTCGATCGGTCTGTCCGTCGCTTGGCGCGCGATCTTTCCGTTGCGCAGCCGCCGTCCGTCCACCCTCCTGGGCGAGGGCCAGGTCGAGCAGGTGAAGCAGGAGCTCGCGGTACGTGGCATCGGGCTGGCGGTGGTCGATGCCGCTCTCACCCCCGTGCAGCAGCGCACGCTGGAAAAGGCCTGGGGCTGCAAGGTGATCGACCGCACCGGGCTGATCCTGGAGATTTTCGGCGCGCGCGCCCGCACCCGCGAAGGCGCGCTTCAGGTCGAACTCGCCCATCTCGACTACCAGCGCACGCGGCTCGTGCGGTCCTGGACGCACCTCGAGCGGCAGCGCGGTGGCTTCGGCTTCCTGGGCGGCCCGGGCGAGAGCCAGCTCGAGATCGACCGCCGCCTGATCGCGGAGCGGATGGCGAAGATCCGGCGGGAGCTCGAGCAGGTTCGGCGCACGCGGGGCCTGCATCGCGCCGCACGCAAGCGGGTTCCGTACCCGATCGTCGCCCTCGTCGGCTACACCAACGCCGGCAAATCGACCCTGTTCAACGCGCTGACGGGCGCGGCGGTGCTGGCCAAGGACCAGCTCTTCGCCACCCTCGACCCGACCATGCGCGGGCTCGAACTGCCCTCGGGCCGACGCGTCATCCTGTCCGACACGGTGGGCTTCATCTCGGAGCTGCCCCACCAGCTGGTCGAGGCCTTTCGCGCCACGCTGGAGGAGGTGGCGGAAGCCGACGTCATCCTGCACGTGCGCGACATCGCCCACCCCGACACCGAAGCCCAGGCGAGGGATGTTCGCGGCGTGCTCGACGACATGGTGCGTGCCGGCACGCTCGATGCCGACTGGCCGTCGCGCGTGATCGAGGTGCTGAACAAATCCGACCTGCTGAGCGAGGAGGAGCGGATCGCGCTGGCCGAGCGGGCGAGGGGGGCGGTGCTCGTCTCGGCCCTGACCGGGGCCGGCCTCGATCGGCTGCGGAGCGCGATCGACCAGCGTCTCTCCGCCGGCCTTGTCGTGCACCGGGTCGCGGTCGCGCCGTCGGATGGCGGGTCGCTCGCTTGGCTCTATGCGCACGGCGAGGTGCTGGAGCGACGGGACGGGGCGGAGGCGATCGAACTCGCCGTTCGCCTCAGCCCCGAGAACCTGGCCCGCTTCGAGCGCCGTCGCGCGACCACGGTGCCCGATTGACGCAAGCGCCGCGCGCTGCTGCCATCCCGCCCGCCACAACCGAGGAGCATCCCGATGCCGTTCCGCCCCCTTGGCGACCGCGTTCTCGTCGAGCCCCTGCCCGCGGAGACGAAGACGAAGGCGGGAATCATCATTCCGGATACGGCGAGCGAGAAGCCGACCCGCGGCACGGTGGTCGCGGTCGGGCCCGGGCGTCGGGACGAGGACGGCCGGCTGCTGCCGATGGACGTCAAGGCCGGGGACACCGTGCTTTATGGAAAGTGGTCGGGCACGGAGGTGAAGATCGCCGGCAAGGAGTACGTGATCCTGAAGGAGACCGACATCCTCGGGGTCGAGGCCTGACGCCGAAGCTCGACGCACGCCTGGCCGGCGAGGTCGCCCGCACGCTCGCCGACATCGCACGGGCCGAGATCCTTCCTCGCTTCACGCGGCTTGAGGCCGCGGAGGTGCGGTCGAAAACCGGCCCGCACGATCTCGTCACCGTGGTGGACGAGGCGGTGGAACGGGCGGTCGGCTCCTCTCTCGCCCGGCTGTTCCCTGGCATTCCGGTGGTCGGGGAGGAAGCCGCGTCGGCCCACCCTGGGTTGCTGGCCGGGATCGGTTCCGCCGAGTTCGTGTTCGTCTGCGACCCGCTGGACGGGACGGCCAACTTCGCGGCGGGCCTGCCCCTGTTCGGCACCATGCTCGCCCTGATCCGGCGCGGCGAGCCGGTCGCCGCCTGGATCCACGACCCGATCCGCGGCGACACGGCGATCGCGCTGCGCGGCGAGGGGGCCTGGGTTGAGGATGAGGAAGGGAATCGCCGGGATCTTCGGGTCGCCCCGGCGGTGCCGCTCGGCCGCATGGCGGCGGTGATTTCGCACCGGATGCTGCCGGCGGAGCGTGCCGCGCTGGTGCGTCCTCGCCTTGGCCTGTTCGGTGCGGGCTGGGAGTTGCGCTGCGCGGCGCAGGAATGGCGTCTCGGCGCCTCGGGCCGCGTCCACGCGCTGTTCTATTGGCGGCTTCTGCCGTGGGATCACGCGCCGGGCTCGCTGATCTTCGCGGAGGCCGGTGGCTTCGTGCGCCGGCTCGACGGCGCGCCCTACCATGCCGGGGTGCACGCGGGTGGCCTGCTCGCCGCACCCGATCAGGAGAGTTGGGAAGCGGTCAGGTCGGCCCTGTTCGAGCGCTGAGCCGCCCCGGATCCTCCTCATCGCCGGCAGCCGGAGCCTCGGCGCGTTTCACCAAAGCCCACAGTCGCTCCATCTCCTCTAGGCTCGCCTCACTCGGCGTTTTTCCTTCTCGGGCAAGGGCTTGTTCGACGGCCTGGAACCGACGTTCGAATTTCGCGTTGGCTGCCCGCAGGCACGCCTCGGGGTCGAGACCGAGCTTGCGGGCCAAATTCACTTGCACGAACAGCATGTCGCCGATCTCTTCCGCCAAGCGATCCGAAGAGGTGCCGCCAGCCAGTTCCGCTTTCAGTTCTTCCGTTTCCTCGGCGAGCTTTTCCAGGACGGCGGCCGCATCAGGCCAATCGAAGCCGACGCGCGCGGCGCGTTTGGACAGTTTCAGTGCCCGAGTGAGGGCGGGCAAGGCGACCGGCACACCGGCAAGCGCGCCGGTGAGCGCGCGGGCGGCGCGCTCTTCCGCTTTCTGCTGTTCCCAGGCCTCGCGGTGGGCTGACGTGTCCCGCCCGGCGCCGTCGCCGAACACGTGGGGATGGCGACGGACCATCTTGTCCGCGATGGCGGTTGCCACCGCGGCGGCGTCGAACAGACCGCGCTCCTCGGCGATGCGCGCGTGATAGACGACCTGAAGCAGGAGGTCGCCGAGCTCGTCCTTCAGCGCGTCCCAGTCCCGCCGGGCTATGGCGTCGGCGACCTCGTACGCCTCCTCGATCGTGTAGGGGGCGATGGTCTCGAAGGTCTGCACTTGGTCCCACGGGCAGCCGGTCTTAGGGTCGCGCAGCCGTCGCATGATCGCCACCAGGTGGGCGAAGGCGTCGGCCGCAGCCTGATCTGCCACTTCGGCCGCTGGCGGATCGGCGGAGGCCTCGGACGCGGACATCACAAAGCCCGATAAGCAAGATTATGGAAACAACCGACCGCCCTCATGCGACCCCGGCCGGCACACGAAGCCCGCGAAACAGCCGCTCGGCATTGGCCGTCGTCAGTTCGGCCAAGGCCTGAGGGCTCATGCCCCGCAGCTCGGCGAGCCTCGCGGCCGTGTGCACGACCATCGCCGGCTCGCAGCGCTTGCCCCGATAGGGCTCCGGCGCGAGATACGGCGCGTCGGTCTCGACCAGGAGGCGGTCGGCCGGAATCTCTCGCGCAATGGCGCGCAGCTCGTCCGAGCGCTTGAAGGTCAGGATCCCCGAGAAGCTGACCATGCCGCCGAGCGCGACGCCGACCTCGGCCAGCCGGCGGCCTGAGGAGAAGCAGTGCAGCACGAAGCGGAACGGGCCACCGCGCGCGTGCTCGTCCTCAAGGATGGCGGCGATGTCGTCGTCGGCGTCGCGGGCATGGATGACGAGCGCAAGACCGCTCCGCTGGGCGGCGCGGATCTGTACCCGGAACACCTCGGCCGCCACCGCGCGGGGCGCGCGATCGTAATGGTAGTCGAGGCCCGCTTCGCCGATTCCGACCACGCGGGGGTGGTCGGCGAGGCGCAGGATCTCCTCCACCGTCGGCACGGGCGTTTCGGCGGCGTTGTGCGGGTGGATGCCGACCGTGCACCAGACCTCCGGATGCGCGGCGGCGATGCGCTGCACGGTCTCGGCCTGGGCAAGGCGCGTGCCGATGGTGACGAGCGCGCCCACCCCGACCGTGCGGGCACGTGCCACCACCTCGGGGATCTCGTCCTCACGCCAATGGTCGAGGTGGCAATGGCTGTCGATCAGCATGGTCAGCCCCCCTGCCCCACCGTCTCCTCCACCTTGCGGAACAGCGGCTCTGGCTGGGGCAGGGGCCGTCCGCCGGGCAGCGGGTGGGCGAGGGCGGCGAAGTCGCGCGCCTCCGTGCCGACGCCGAGCTGATCGAGCAGTCGGCCCATCGTGTCGGGCATCACCGGCTGCAGCAGGATGGCAAGGCGGCGCAGGGTCTCGGCCAGCACCCACAGCACCGTGCCCATCCGCACCGGGTCCTCCTTGCGCAGCGCCCAGGGCTTTTCACGATCGATGTAGGCGTTGGCGTCGCGGATCACCTGCCAGGCCCCCTCGAGGGCGGCGTGGAAGGCGAAACGCTCGATCTCGATCCGCATCGCCGGCAACAGCCCCGCCGCAGCGTCGAGCAAGGCGCGGTCATCCTCACTCAGCACATCGGGGCTCGGCAGCACGCCACCGGTGTTGCGCGCGACGAAGCCGAGCGTGCGCTGGGCGAGGTTGCCGAACTCATTGGCAAGATCGACGTTGAGGCGCTTGAGCAGGCCGCGGCGGGTGAAGTCGCCGTCCTGGCCGAAGGGGATCTCGCGCAACAGGAAGAAGCGGAACGGATCGAGCCCGACGCGCGCGATCTCCTCGCGCGGATCGACCACGTTGCCGAGCGATTTCGACATCTTCTGCCCCTCGACCGTCCACCAGCCGTGGGCAAAGACGCGCTTCGGCGGCGGAAGTCCGGCCGACATCAGGAAGGCCGGCCAGTAGACGGCGTGGAAGCGCAGGATGTCCTTGCCGACCACATGTACGTCCGCCGGCCAGAAGCGCCAGCGCGGATGCGTCTCGTCCGGGAAGCCAGCGGCGGTGAGATAATTCGTCAGCGCATCGAGCCAGACGTACATCACGTGGCCGGGGGAATCCGGCACCGGCACCCCCCATGCGAAGGACGTGCGGCTGACGGAGAGGTCCTCGAGGCCCGCGCGGACGAAGGAGATCACTTCGTTGCGTCGCGAGGTGGGCTGGATGAAGTCCGGGTTGCGCTCGTAGAGCTCGAGCAGCCGCTCTTGCCAGGCGGAAAGGCGGAAGAACCAGGACGGTTCCTTCACCCACTCCACCGGAGCGCCCGTGGGGCCTCGGCGCACGCCATCCTCGCCCAGCGTCGTTTCGCTCTCGCGATAGAAGGCCTCGTCGCGCACCGCGTACCACCCACCGTACTCGCCCAAGTAGAGGTCACCCGCGGCGTGGATGCGACGCCACAGCTCCTCGCAGGCGCGGTAGTGGCGCGGTTCCGTGGTGCGGATGAAGTCGTCATTGGCGATGTTCATCGACCGCGCGAGTTCGCGGAAGGTCTGCGAGACGCGATCGGTGAAGGCCTGCGGGCTCTCGCCCGAGGCTTCGGCCGCCTTCGCCACCTTCTGCCCGTGCTCGTCGGTGCCGGTGAGGAAGAACACCTCCGCGCCATCGAGCCGCCAGAACCTCGCCCACACGTCGCAGGCGATGGTGGTGTAGGCGTGCCCGATGTGCGGCACATCGTTCACGTAATAGATCGGCGTTGTGATGTAGCGGGTTGGCCTAGGCATCGGCGCGCGGACGGATGAGGTCGAGGGGGACGGGAACACCGCGGGACATCGCGCCAAGCGCAGTCAGAACGGCCTGCTTGCGATCCAGGGCGAGACCGGCCGTCAGGCGCGACACTTCGCCCAGGTTCTCCCACAGCCGGGCACAGGCTTCAAGCGAAGGCCCCTCCCCGTGCCCCCCTTCGCGAACGAGACGGCGCGCCCGCGACACCAGGCCGGCCCGCACGAGGTCGAAGAACAACGCAAGCGAGTCCTCCGCACCGGGCCGCGCGAAGGTCTCGGCCAAGGCGTGCGCCCGCGGCGTGTCAAGAGCGGCGAGCGCGGCGATCGGATCCGCCGCCGCCGGGAGCCAGCCTGCAACCTCATCGTCGAGCAGGGCAAGCGCTCGGCCGACCGATCCACCGCCAAGCGCGGCCGCGCGGGCGCGCGCCGCAACATCCGCATCGGGGCGAAGGGCAGCGAGCAGCGCCGCGACGTCGGCCTCGGCAAGCGGGGCCAGGGCCAAGCGACGACAGCGGCTGCGGATGGTCGGCAGCAGCCGCCCCGGAGCGTGGGAGACGAGCAGCAGAAGCGTGCGCGGAGGGGGTTCCTCGAGAAGCTTGAGCAGGGCGTTCGCCGCCTCGCGCCCCATCGCCTCGGCGGGATCGATGATGCCGACGCGCCAGGCACTCTCCGCCGGCGTCTTGCGCAGGGCGGCGGCGGCCGCGCGCACCTCATCCACCCCGATGCGCTCGCGGATCGCGCCGATCGGCGTGGTGGCGTAGCCCTCGAGCACGATGAGATCGGGGTGCGACCCGGCGGCCACCTTGCGCGCCACCGGATGCGTCGGGGGCGCGGCGAGCCCCTCGGTTCCGCAGCCGCCTGTCAGCACGAAGCGCGCCACGCGGTAGGCGAAGGTCGCCTTGCCGATGCCCGGCGGCCCGGTGAGCAGCCAGGCGTGATGGATGCGGCCGCCGCGCCACGCCTGCAGGAATGCCGCCTCGGCAGCCCCCTGCCCCACAAGGCGGCTCGCCCGCCGCGGCTCGAGCGAGGGCTCGTCGGCCATGCTCCTCGCCGTCATTCAGCACTTGCCGCGAGCGGAAGACCGAGCCGGCGGGCGATGAGACGCAACACGGCCTCGCGGACCTCGTCCGCCGGCCGGGTGGCATCCACCACCGCGCAGCGTTCCGGTTCCGCCGCCGCGATGGCGAGAAAGCCTTGGCGAACCCGCTCATGAAAGGCGCGCTCGTCGGCCTCGTAGCGATCGGGCGTGCGGTGGCGCGCGGCGCGCGCAAGCCCGACCTCAACGGGCACGTCGAGCACGACGGTCAGGTCAGGACGGAAATCGCCGAGCACGGCACGGTGGATCGCCGCGATCGCCTCGCCCGCCACGCCGAGCCCATATCCCTGGTAGACCATCGTACTGTCAGCAAAACGATCGCTCAGCACCACCGCGCCGCGTGCAAGGGCCGGACGGATGACGTGTGTGACGTGCTGAGCCCTGGCGGCGTAGTGAAGCAAGGCCTCGCTGATGGGCTCCCACGCCCCCGGTGCGGCCTCGAGCAGGATGCGGCGCAGTGCCTCTCCCTCGGGCGTGCCGCCGGGTTCGCGCGTGGCGACCACCTCCTTTCCCGTCCCGTCCAGCGCGGAAGCGATCGCGCGCAGCAGCGTTGACTTGCCGGCCCCCTCCCCGCCCTCCAACGTGACGAACAGGCCCCGCCCCGCCACCACCGCTGCGGCCGTTACGAACCAAATGCGAGGGTGCGCAGACCCTCTAAGATGCGTGGCACGAAGCCGAGCTGCGGCACGTCCTCACCGGCCACCAACGGCAGGGTCGTCGCCGGCACGCCCTCCCCTGACACCTCGAGGCTCGCCAGCACCGCGCCCCGCTGCACGGGCGCGGAAACCGGCGCGGTATAGCGCACGGCGACGCGGGCGGTGCGGCGCCACCCGCGCGGCATGGTGAACACGACATCCTTCGGCGAGACGAGCGCCACCTCCCTCTTCACGCCGAGATGGACGGGCGCGACCTCCACGGTCTCGCCGGCGGCAAACAGGCGAACGTTCTCGAACTCGCTGAAGGCCCAGCGCATCAGCCGCTCGCTCTCCTCGGCGCGGGCACGCATCGAGGGCAGGCCGTTGACGACGAGGATGACGCGACGCCCGCCCTGCACCGCCGAGGCGGTGAGGCCGAAGCCGCTCTCCTCGGTGTGGCCGGTCTTCAGCCCATCCGCGCCGATGTTGCGGTAAAGGAGCGGGTTGCGGTTCTCCTGGGTGATGTTGGCATAACGGAACGAACGCTCGCTGTAGTAGCGGTAGTAGTCGGGAAAATCGAGGATGATGCGTTTCGCGAGCAGGGCAAGGTCGCGACACGTCATGCGGTGGTCGGGGTGCGGCCAGCCGGTCGAGTTGCGGAAGGTCGAGCGGGTGAGCCCGATCGCCCGCGCCCGCTCGTTGAGAAGCTCGGCGAACTGTTCCTCGGAACCGCTGATCGCCTCGGCCAGCACGATGCAGGCGTCGTTGCCGGACTGCACGATCACGCCGCGCAGCAGGTTCTCCACCGTCACCGTCGAACCAACCTCGACGAACATCTTGGAGCCGCCCATGCGCCAAGCCCGTTCGCTGACGGGGAGTTCCTGATCGAGGCGCAGCCGACCCGCGCGCAGGCGTTCGAACACGACGTAGGCCGTCATCAGCTTGCTCATCGAGGCGGGCGGCATCGGCACATCCGCCTCCTTTTCGAGCAGGACGGCGTCGGTCTCGAAATCGACGATCAAGGCATGTCGGGCGAGCGTGTCGACGGGGCCGAGCGGCGTGGTCGCGGGCGTGCCCTGGGGCTGCGGGCGTGCCTGTTGCGGCTGGGCAGGACGCGACGGCTGCGCTGGCGGGCGCTGCGCCGGCCTCTGCTGTTGCGCCTGCGCCGAGGTCGCCGCGAAGACGAGCCCCGAGGTTGCGGAAGCCAGAACAAGACGGCGGGTCAGGTACATCGGAAACCCCCGCACCGGTCACGAGGCGATCAGGTCGGACAACAGGCCGACCGCCAGCACGTAGTAGGTCGAATTGTTGTAACGGCGGATCGCCTGTGCGTTGGCGAACAGCGCGAAGGCCTCGCCGTCCACGCCGTCCGGCGCAGCGATCGCCGCTTGCACGGCGGCGGGTGAGAGAGCCGAGCCGTCGTGCCGCCGCACGCCGAGCGCGCTCCACGCCGACAGCGGCCGCATGCTGCGCCCATCGGCAAGCCCGACGTCGAAGCCCGCCGGCAGCCGCACGGCGAACCCCCAGCCTTCGCCCGGCCGCCACTGCGCACGGGCGAGATAATTGCCGATCGAGGCCAGGGTGTCGGCACGGCTCTGCCAGATGTCACGTCGCCCATCGCCGTCGAAATCCACCGCGTAGGCCAGGAAGGAGGACGGCATGAATTGCGGTTGGCCCATCGCGCCCGCCCAAGAGCCGGTCATCTGCGCGAGCCCGATGTGCCCCTGATCGAGGATGCGCAGCGCATTGAGAAGCTCGCCCCGAAAGAAGGTCGCCCGCCGCCCGTCATAAGCGAGCGTGGCGAGGGACTGGACGACCGGAAAACTGCCGAGTATCGCGCCGTAGTTTGATTCGATGCCCCAGATCGCGGTCATCACCGTTCCCGCTACGCCGAAGCGGGCTTCCACGGCGCGCACCAGTTCCCGATTGTCGGCAAGCGCCCGGCGCCCCTGGCCGATGCGGGGCTCCGCGACCACGCGCGCGCGGTATTCGGCCCAAGTCAGCGTGCGTTCTGGCTGACGACGATCGAGCTCGAGCACGCGCGGGTTGGGGCGCAGCGCACCGAGGGCCGTGCGGATGGTTTCCGCACTGATGCCCTTGGTGCGAGCCTCGGCGCGAAGCCCGGCGAGCCACGCGTCGAACGGTTCGGCGGCGGCGAACGCATCGCCGGATGCCAGCATGCCGCCGGCGGCCAGCAGTGCGACTCGGCGCGAGACTCGCGTGCGCTCCATGGCGGTTGGTTTGCCACCCAAGACCCGGCGAGACAACAAACGCGCGCGGGGCCGCACGATGCCGTCCCCGCCGCGGCGCTCACACCTCCTCGACCGCGACCACGCCGGGCACGGTTTCCAGGGCGGAGATGAGGCCGGGCGAGACCGCCCAGCCGCGGCCGATGTCGAACTCGACCTCCTCGCCGGAAGCGAAGACGGCGGTGAGCAGGACCCGGCCGCGGCCCGGACCGGCCGTGTCGAGCACGGCCCGCAGGCGATCGAGGGCGAGGCTCTCGCTCACGCGGGCGCGCACGCCCATGGCGGCCGAGGCCACGACCTGATCGAGCCGCTCGACGTCGACCGCGGTCAGCCGCACCGCTTCGCCCTCGGCTCGAGCGTCCGCCGTGACGACCAGCCGCTCGCCGGCGACGAGCAGGTCGCGCACCCGGCTCAGCACCTCGCTGAACAGCGTGACCTCGAAACTGCCCGCGGTGTCGGACAGGCGCAACCAACACATCTTCGACCCCGTTCGGGTCGTGCGTTGCTTCGCCGCCACCACGCTGCCCGCGAGCTTCAGCCGCTCCGCCCCGGCAGCGACCCTGGCCACGATCTCGTTCGACCGCGTCACCCTCAGCCGCCGCAGCGCGCCGGCATAGGCATCGAGCGGGTGGCGGGTGAGGTGGAAGCCGACCGCCTCCGCCTCATGGGCAAGCCGCTCCATCAGCGGCCAATCGGGCACGTCGGGCAGCCGCAGCCCCCCGTCCGCCGCCGAGCCGAAGAGCCCGATCTGGTTCGCCGCCCGCTCCTCGGCGGCGGCCTGAGCGCGGGCGACGATCGCCTCCGCCCCCTCGACGATGCGACGGCGGTTCGCCTCCAGCCGATCGAACGCCCCGGCACGGGCGAGCGCCTCGATCTGCATTCGGTTCAGCGCGTGCGGATCGATGCGGCTTGCGAAATCGGCGAGCGACCGGAACGGCCCCGCGCGGTCGCGCTCCGCAACCACCGCGTCCATCGCTGCACGCCCCACCCGCTTGATGGCGGCAAGGGCGTAGCGGATGGCGAGTTTCCCCTCGCCAGTCCGTTCGATGCGGAAGTCCGCTGCCGAGGCATTGATGTCGGGCGGCAGCACCTCGATCCCCATCCGCTCCGCCTCGCCCTTGAGCGCGGCGAGCTTGTCGGTGTTGGCGATGGCGAGCGACATCGAGGCGGCCAGGAACGCCACCGGATGGTTGGCCTTGATGTAGGCCGTCTGGTAGGCGACGAGGGCATAGGCCGCAGCGTGGCTCTTGTTGAAGCCGTAGTCGGCGAAGCGCTCCATCAGATCGAAGATCTCGGCCGCCTTGCCGGCATCGAGCCCGCGTGCCACCGCTCCCTCGACGAAGACCTTGCGCTGCGCCTCCATCTCGGCGCGGATCTTCTTGCCCATGGCGCGGCGAAGGAGATCGGCGCCGCCGAGCGAGTAGCCGGCGAGGCGCTGCGCGATCTGCATCACCTGCTCCTGGTAGACCATGATGCCGAAGGTCTCTTCCAGGATGTCGCGGATGGCGGGGTGCGGCGGCTCCCACGCCTCGCCGTGCTTGCGCGCGCAGTAGGCCGGAATGTTCGCCATCGGGCCGGGGCGGTAGAGTGCCACCGCCGCGATCAGGTCCTCGAAGCGGTCGGGCTTCATCTGCCTCAGCACGTCGCGCATGCCCTGGCTTTCGAACTGGAACACGCCCGCCGTGTCGCCGCGCTGGAGCATGGCGAAGGTCGCCTCGTCGTCGAGGGGGATGGCGGCAAGATCGATGTCGATCCCCTGCTCACGCAACAGGTCGCAGGCGCGCTGCAGCACGGTGAGCGTGGCTAGACCAAGGAAGTCGAACTTCACCAGGCCAGCCTGTTCGACATGCTTCATCGAATACTGCGTGACCAGCATGCCGGAGCGCGGATCGCGCGTGAGCGGAACGAGCTCGATCAGCGGCCGATCACCGATCACCACGCCGGCGGCATGGGTCGAGGCGTGGCGGTACAACCCTTCCAGACGGAGCGCGACCTCGAGCAGACGGGCGACCTGCTCGTCCTCATCCCGCATGCGTCGCAGTTGCGCATCCGCCTCGATCGCCTGTGCGAGCGTGACCGGCTTGGCCGGGTTGTTGGGGATGAGCTCGGCGATCTTGTTGACGAGGCCGTAGGGCAGGCCGAGCACGCGCCCGACGTCGCGCACGACGGCGCGCGCCTGCAGCTTGCCGAAGGTGATGATCTGGGCGACGCGATCGGCTCCGTACTCCTCGCGCACGTAGGCGATCACCTCGTCGCGACGGTCCTGGCAGAAGTCGATGTCGAAATCAGGCATCGACACGCGCTCGGGGTTGAGGAAGCGTTCGAAGAGAAGCCCCCAGCGCAGGGGATCGAGGTCGGTGATGGTGAGCGCCCAGGCAACGACCGAACCCGCACCCGACCCGCGGCCCGGGCCGACGGGGATCCCCTTGCTCTTCGCCCACTGCACGAAGTCGGCGACGATCAGGAAGTAACCGGAGAAGCCCATCCGCTCGATGACGCCGAGCTCGTAATCGAGGCGTTCGTGGTAGGGCCGGGCCGCATCACCGGTGACGCGAGCCTCGGCGAGGCGACGCGCGAGGCCGCGCTGCGCGAGCTCACGCAAAGCGTCGGGTTCGCTCACGCCTTGCGGGACCTTCGGGCAGACGGGCAAGAGCGGCTTGCGGGTGGTCGCCATCACGGCGCAGCGCTGGGCAATGGCGACCGTGTTGTCGCAGGCTTCCGCCAAGTCGGCGAAGGCGGCCCGCATCGCCGCCTCCGGCTTGAACCACTGTTCGGGGCTGACCCTACGGCGATCCTCCTCCGCGGCGAGCCGTTTCTCGGCAATGCAGATCAGCACGTCGTGCGCCTCGTGCTGATCGGGGTCGAGGAAGTAGCAGGCATTCGTCGCGACGAGCGGAAGGCCGAGCGAATCGGCGAGCGAAACCTGCGCCGCCTCGAGGTCCTGTTCTCCTGGCAGCCCTAGGCGGTGCAGTTCGACCGCGACACGATCGCCGAAGGCGTCGGCCATGCGCTCGAGCCAGCGGCGCCCCACCTCGGTCTGGCCATCGCGCAGGAAGGCGGCGAGCGGCCCCTCCCCGCCCCCGGTCAACAGGAGAAGGCCCCCCGCGTGCGCGACCAAGGTCTCCTCGCTGACTCCCGCGAGCTGCCCCGGTTCCGGCGAGAGATGAGCGAGCGACGCCAGCCGCACGAGGTTCGACCAGCCCTCCGGCGTCGCCGCAAGAAGAACCACGGACGGCGACCGCACCCCGGCCTCGCGACCCCGATGCGCCTCGAGTACGCTGAGCTCCAGCCCCATGATCGGCTGCACGCCGCGCTTCACGCAGGCCTGGGCAAACTCGAGGGAGCCGAACAGGTTGTTGCTGTCGGTCAGCGCGACCGCCGGCATGCCGAACTCGGCCGCGCGCGCCGCAAGTGCGTCGATCCTGATCGCGCCTTCGGAGAGCGAATAGGCGGAGTGGACGCGAAGGTGAACGAACGCCATCAGCCGTTCGGCGGCGGAGCTGCATCGCGACAGCGCACGAACCCGACCGCGGTCCAGGAGCAGACCTGTTCGTTACGCTGATTGAAGAGGTCGAGACGCGTGCGGACGATGCCGAGCTCGGGGCGCGAGCGCGACCGTCGCGTCTCGACCACCGTGGCGCGGGCGCGCAGGCGGTCGCCCGGGCGCACGGGCGCGGGCCACTTCAGCTCATCCAGCCCTGGCGAGCCGACGCCATGCCGGCTCAAGGCATGGTCGCACCAAAGTCGCATCGCGATCGATGCCGTGTGCCAGCCGGAGGCGATCAGCCCGCCGAACGGCGACGCCCTCCCTCCTTCCTCGCTGAGATGGAAGGGCTGCGGGTCGAACTCCCGCGCGAAGGCGATGATTTCCTCCGCCGTGACCAGACGGTCGCCGAACTCGTGCACCTCTCCTTCGTGATGGTCCTCGAACCAGCGTTCGCGGGGGTCCATCCCCGGTCTCCCGCTCAGGACGGCTTACGCTCGATCAGTTCTATCTTGTAACCGTCTGGGTCCTCGATGAAGGCGATCACCGTGGTGCCGAATTTCACCGGGCCGGGTTCGCGCGTGATCTTCACACCCGCCGCGCGCAGCCGTTCGACGGTGGCATGAATGTCCGGCACGCCGATGGCGAGATGGCCGAAGGCGTTACCGAGCTCGTAACGGTCGACGCCGTAGTTGTAGGTGAGCTCGATCGCCGGCTCTCCCTCATCGTAGCCGACGAACACGAGGGTGTACTTGCCTTCCGGCACGTCGCGCCGCCTGAGCTCCTTCATCCCCAGGAGCCTCGTGTAGAAGTCGACGCTGCGGTCGAGATCGCCGACCCGGATCATGGTGTGCAGGAAACGGCCTTCGCTCATCGCTCTCTCCCCGCCTTCTCGCCTCATCAGGTGGTGAAACGCCGCGCGACCAGGAAGAGCCCGGCACGATTCGCCGCTTCAATGGTGGCGGTGCGCTCCGGCATCAGCGTCGCCTCCGCCTCCACCGCAATGCCGCGCAGCCCAGCCGCCGCCGCCCGCTCCACCGTGCGCACGCCAATCGTCGGCAGATCGACCCGGCTCTCCTGACGCGGCTTCGGGCGCTTGACCAGCACCCCGCCGGGCCCCTCGCGCCGGAGCGCGGCGCAACGCTCAAGCAACGCATCCGTGCCCTCGATCGCCTCCACGCCGAGCACGAGCCCTTGCTGCACCACCACCGACTGGCCGACATCCGCCTCGCCGAGCAGACGGCAGACGGCGGCGCCGCGCACGATGTCGGCCTCGGCCTGGGCGTCCGGCGCAAGGCGCGTCAGCACACCTTCGGGGGCCGTCAGTTCGGACAGGATCGCCTGCACGCCGTGCACGCGAAACCCCTCTTCCTCGAGTACGCGCACGATCGCCTTCAACAACCCGTCGTCGCCAGCGAAGGCGGCCCGTCCGATCCGGCCGAGCAGGCGGGCGCCTTCGGCGTCGGGCATCAGCGAGAACAGCGACGGGCGGCGCACGGTGCCGACCAGCACGAGGTCGGCGATGTTGCGTGATCGCAACGCGCTCAGCCCCTCCCCGATCGCGCCGAGACGCAGGGGCTGATGCGGAAAAGGCGCCAGTGACGCCACGTCGGCATGGCCTTCGAGCGCCAGCACGAACACCGGACGGCCGGAGCCCACCACCGCGGCGGCCAGCATCGCAGGCAGGGCACCGCCGCCGGCGATGATGCCGAGCGGTGCCGCCTGCAGGCCCTGCCCCATGATCAGGCCGCCGAGGCGGCAGCGGGCTCCGCCGCCTCGACCTCCTCGCCGAGATCGATTTCCGTTTCCGGCGCTGCCCGGCAGAGCGGACGTTTGCCGCCCGCCCGCACGAACGCCACCACCTCGTCGACCAGTCTGTTGCCGCCGAGACGATCGGCGGTGGCGGCAAAACGTTCCGCGAAGGTTCCGTCACGCTGCTTGAAGATGAGCCGAAACGCCTCGCGCAGGACAGCAATGTCGGCCCGCGCGAAGCCGCGACGCTTGAGCCCTACGATATTGAGCCCGGACAGCCGCGCCCGATTGCCCATGACGAGTCCGAACGGAATGACGTCACCCTCAACCCCGCTCATGCCGCCGACCGCAGCGAAGCGGCCGATGCGAACGAACTGGTGCACTGCGGCGCCTCCGCCGATGTAGGCTCCATCGCCCACGCTGACGTGCCCGCCGAACATGACGTTGTTGGCGACGATCACACCATCGCCCAAGGTGCAGTCGTGCGCGATGTGCGCCACGCACATGATCATGCAGTCGGCGCCGATGCGCGTGATCCCGCTGCCGACACTGCCGCGATGGATGGTGACATGTTCGCGGATCAGCGTGCGCGGCCCGATCTCGACCCGTGTCGGTTCGCCGCGGTACTTCAGGTCCTGCGGTGGCAGGCCGATGGTGGCGAACGGGAACACCCGTACGCCAGCGCCGAGCCGCGTCAGCCCATCGATGACGACATGGGCGCCAATCTCGGCGCCGGGTCCGATCTCGACCTCGGGCCCGATCACCGCATAGGGCCCGATGCGAACCCCCTCGGCGAGGCGGGCACCTGGCGCGACCGTGGCGGTCGCGTGAACCTCAGCCATCGGCGCGGCGATCGAGGATCATGGCAGAAAACGTCGCTTCCGCCGCGACCGAGCCGTCGACCTTCGCTTCGGCGGAAAACTTCCAGACCGCCCCGCGGTTGCGGTCCTTGCGCACATGGATTCGCATCTGGTCTCCCGGAACGACGGGGCGGCGGAACTTCGCTCCCTCGACACTCATGAAATAGACGAGTTTGCCGGCGGCCTCGTCGCCCAGCGTCTCCACCACCAGCACCGCTGCCGTCTGCGCCATGCTTTCGATGATCAGCACCCCCGGCATGACGGGATGCGAGGGGAAGTGCCCCTGGAAGAACTGTTCGTTGATCGAGACGTTCTTGATGCCAACCGCGCTCTCGTTCACCACCACGTCGACCACACGATCGACGAGGAGGAAGGGGAACCGATGCGGGATCGCGTGCATGATGCGCGCGATGTCGAGCGCCTCGACCCGCCGGGTCTCGGCTGCGGGGCCACACTGCGCGGTGTCCTGTTCGGTGCCGTGCATCGTCATGCGTTGGTTCAGCGGCCCTGCCGGGCGAGACGCTCCAGGGCGGCGAACGCCCGCATCGTCTGCACCGCAGGACGGGCCGGGCTGCCGACCCAAGTCTCCCCTGGCGGAATGTCGGTCATGACACCGGATTGGGCACCGATCCTCGCGCCGCGGCCGATGGTGAGATGCCCGGCGATACCCGCCTGACCCGCCACAACCGCGCCATCCTCGACGACCGCTGAGCCCGCGATACCGACCTGGGCGACGATGATGCAGCCCCGCCCCAGACGCACGTTGTGCCCGATCTGGACCAGGTTGTCCATGCGCGTTCCCGAGCCGATCACCGTATCCGTCAACGAGCCGCGATCGATGGTCGTGTTGGCGCCGATCTCGACGTCATCGCCGATCAGCACTCGGCCAAGCTGCGGAATCGGGACGTGCCCCTCCGGTCCGGAAGCGAAACCGAAACCGTCCTGCCCGATTCGCACCCCGGCGTGAACGACGAGGCGGTCGCCGGCGATGGTGCAGACGATGCTCGCCCCCGGCCCGATCCGGCAGTCACGGCCGAGCACGACCCCCGGCCCGATGACGGCGTTGGCGCCGATGACGCTGCCGGCGCCGACCGCAGCCCGTTCGCCGATGACCGCGCCCGCTTCGATCCGGACCCGTGGGCCGAGCAGCGCCGTACCGGCCACCACGGCCGTCGGGTGGATCCCCGGTTCCGGAGTGACGGGCGGGAAGAACAGGGCGACCGTTTTCGCCCACGCCAGATGCGGTGCGGCCGCGACGAGCGGGACCGTTCCGGCCGGCACCCGATTGGCATGCTTTGAGGGAAGGATGACCGCACCCGCCCGGGTTTCAGCCAAGGCGGAGAGATAGCGCGGATTGTCGAAGAAGGAGACGTCGTCCGGCCCGGCGTTTTGCAGGGGTGCCACGCCTGCCAGGCGCCGATGTGTCCCCCTCCCCTCACCGATGCTCGCGCCGCAGGCCTGCGCGATTTCGGCCACCGTGAACGGGCCGCGCGGGGCTTGGTGGAAGCGCGGATCGGGCGTCATCACTGCGGTAGCGCGACGGGGTCAATTCCGCCGCTGCGCGGGTGCCGCCGCCGGTTGCCTCGCTGGAGCGAGGGAAACGCCGGGAAGTTCCGGCTCCGGGTCGATCGGCACGGACGTGAGGGCGCGGTTGAGCTGGTTCGCCACCGCCTCCGAAATGTCGTGCTGCTCGACCGCAAGCACGATCGCCTGGCGCTGGATCACCATGGTGAGGCCCCTCGCCTCGGCCACCTGGCGGATGACGAACAGCATCACGCGTTCGATCTCGGCCAGCGCCTTCTGGCCAGCGGCCTGGATGGCGGCGTTGCGCTCGCGCAACACCCGCTGCGCGTTGCTGATCCGCTCCTGCAGCTCCTGCTCGCGTTCGCGCATCTGCTCGGGCGTCAGCTGACCACGCAGCGCCGCGAGCTGCTGCTGCGCCTCGCGCCACGCGTTCTGCTCGCGCGCAGCATCGTCGTTCAGCCGCTGCAGCCGTTCCTGGATGGTCTGACGGACCTGACGCACGGCGACCGAGGCCTCGAACACCTCTTGCACCCCGATGACACCGATCACCGCGGGGGGCGGCGGCGGTGAGCGATCGAGCGGCGGCAGGCGCGGCGCGCCCGGTTCGGTCGGCCCGGGAACCTGCCCCGTGGGCTGCGCTGGTCGTTGCTGGGCCTGTGGTGGCCGCTGCTGTTGCTGCTGCGCCTGCGGCGGGCGCTGCTGCCCTTGCGGCTGGCCCTGCTGTTGGCCGGGGACGAACCACTGTTGTTGCTGTTGCTGCTGCGCCAGGACGGAGCTGGCCGGAAAAGCCAGCGCAAGCGCGAGCACCAGGCGCGACCCAAGGTGGGCGGCGCGGCGGAGCGAAGCGAGCATGAGCCTAGAACCTCGTGCCGAAGCCGAACCGGAACAGTTCGGTCTTGTCATAGTCCTTCTTCACGATCGCCTGCGCGAGATCGACGTTGATCACGCCAAATGGCGACCGCCACCGCACGCCGACCCCGGCGCCAACCCGCACGCTGCGGTCATCCGCCACGTTCGCTCCCGAGAAGCCCGGATCCCAGAGTGCACCGGTGTCAATGAAGGCGCGTCCTTGCAAACCAAGATCGTCCGAAACGAACGGCAGCGGGAAGCGGAACTCGGTGCCAGCGGTCCAGATCGCGCGCCCGCCGAGCGAGTCGGTCGTGCGGAGATCGCGCGGACCCGCTCCGCCGGGCTCGAAGCCGCGCAGGTTCTCGCCGCCGAGGAAAAAGTTGTCGATGATCCGCTCCCGCCGTCCATACTGCACAAGATAGCCGGCACTTGCCGTGAAGACGAGCGTATAGGTCTCGCGCAGACCAAGCACCGGCGAGACGGGAAGATAGTAGGCGCCGTCGACGCGCGGGCGAAAGAAGCCAACATTGCCGCCAAGACCGGAGACGTCGGTCAACAGCCTGACCACGAAACCCTCCGTGGGGTCAATGCGGCTGTTTCGCCGATCGAAGGTCAACACCTGGCTCACCTGCGAGAGCAGGCTCTTGCCTTCCTGATCGCGGATGAAGATCGAGGCGAACGGGCTGATGTTGGTGATTTCTCGCTGCGCCAGCGTGTAGCTCCACACTTGGCGCAGTTCCTCGTTGAAGGCGTAGCCGAGGCGGAGTGCGAAACCGACACGACGGTCATCGAAGGCAAGCGTTTCGCGAGCGTTCCGCTCGACCACGAAGACGTCGATGCCGGCGACCAGGTTGCGATCGAGGAAATAAGGGTCGGTCAATGAGAGGTCGATCGCCTGGCGGCGTTGCGCAATCGTCAGCTGCACATTGGCGTCGATTCCAGTGCCGACGAGGTTGCGCTCGCGCAGCCCGATCAGGCCGAGCGCGCCGGCATCGGTCGAATAGCCACCGCCGATGGTGAGTTCGCCCGTCGCCTTTTCCTGGACCTCAACCTGTACGACGGTGCGATCCGGTGTGCTGCCGGGCAGATTGGTGATGTTCACGCCACCGAAGAACTGCAGGTCGTTGATGCGCTGGCGGGAGCGCGCGATGCGCGCGGCGCTGAACGCGTCTCCCTCAGCAAGGCGCATTTCGCGTCGGATCACCTTGTCCTGCGTACGCACATTGCCGACGATGTCGATGCGCTCGACGAAGACGCGTGGCCCTTCGACGATTTCGAAGGTGAGGTCGACGGTACGCTCCTCAGGGTTGCGTCGAACCTGGGGACGAACTTCGGCGAAGGCGAAACCGGCGTTCTGTGCCGCCGTCTGCACCGCCTGGATGGTCGCATCGACATCGTCCGCCGCGTACCAAGCCCCTTCCCGCACCCTGAGCGCGTCGCGCAGGGTCTCGGCATCGAGGTTGCGAACGCGGGAGAGGAGCTCGACCTTGCCCACACGATAGCGGTTGCCCTCCTCCACCGTGAAGGTGAGGAAGAAGCCGGTCCGATCGGGGTCGAGTTCCGCCACCGCCGAGATGACGCGGAAGTCGATGTATCCGTTGCGAAGATAGAAGCGGCGCAACAATTCGCGGTCGAAGGCAAGACGTTCGGGATCGTAGATGTCGGATGTGGACAGGAAACGCCACCACGCGGTCTCGCGCGAGGCGATCGCCTCCTGCAGCGTACCCGAGGAAAACGCCTGGTTGCCGACGAAGTTGATGCGGCGGATCAGCGCCGTCGGCCCCTCGTCGATCTCGAACACGACGTCGACCCGATTCTGGTCGAGCTCGATCACCTTCGGCTCGATCCGCGCCGCGAAGCGGCCTCGCCGGGCGTAGACGTCGAGCAGGCGTTGGCGGTCGGCCTGGATAAGGGAGCGGGTGAAGACCGATCGCGGCCTCGCCTGGATTTCGTTGCGCAGGGTCTCATCGCCCAGCGCGCGGTTCCCCTCGAAGGCGATCCGGTTGACGATCGGGTTCTCGACCACCGTCACCACCAGGGTGTCGCCCTCACGCCGCAGCGAGACGTCGCGGAACAGCCCGGTGCCGAACAGGGCGCGCAGCGTGCGATCCAGCCGATCGGTCTCGAACGGGTCGCCCGGCTGGGCAAGCATGTAGGAGCGGATCGTCGCCTCCTCGATCCGTTGCGCGCCCTCCACGCGGACCGAGCGGATGATGCCGCCCTGGCCGGCGGCACGCGCCGCGGCGGCCGTGCCTTGTGCCTCGCCCGGCGTGGGTGCGACCAGCTGCAGCACAAGCACAGCAAGCAGCGAAAGGAGGAACGGGAACCGCACGGTCGACAGGAATCCTCGGCCGAAGTCGATCAGGGATGGCGGACCATAGCCTCGCGCACCGGTGCCGTCACCCGACGAGCCGCACCACCCAGTCGACGACGCGCAGCTGGATCAGGTCGTTCCAGGTGGCGAGCACGAACAGGGTGAGCAGGATGGCGAGGCCCCCGCGGAACGCGTACTCCTGCGCCCGCGGCGGCAAGGGTTTCCCGCGCACCGCCTCGTAGGCGTACATCACGAGGTGCCCGCCATCGAGGATCGGGATCGGGAACAGGTTGATCAGGGCCAAGTTGACGGAGAGGAGAGCGATCAGCGCGACCAGCGGGCCGATCCCCCCTGTGGCCACTTGGCCCGACAACTGCGCGATGCGCAGCGGACCACCCAAGTCCTCGGTGCCGCGCGTGCCGGCGATGATCTGCCACAGCGCGACCAGCGTCTGTTCGGTGATGCGGATCGTTTCGCCGGCACCGGCGGCCACCGCGCTCAACGGGTCGAGGCGCCGCACCTCCGGCACGCCCCCGGCCACGCCGAGCAGGCCGATGCGCGTGACGTTGCCGAACCGGTCGGAGACCTCGCGCAAATCGGGGGTGGCGGTCAGTACGAGGGGGCGGCCGTCGCGCTCGACGGCAACACTCAGCGTTTGCTCGGGCCGAAGACGGACGATCGCCTGGACGTCCTCGAAGCGGCGGATGGTCCGGCCGTCGATGGCGACGATGCGATCGCCCGGGGCGAGGCCTGCCCGTTCGGCCGCGCTGCCGGGCTGCACCGCGGTGACGATGGGGGCGGTGTCCGGCCGGCCCGAGATGCTGTAGGTCGCGGCGAGCAGGACGGCGGCGAGCAGGAAATTGGCGAGCGGGCCCGCGGCCACGACCCAGGCACGTCGGCCCACACTCTTCTCGGCGAAGGTCTGGCCGTGGCGCCACTCGGGCAGCGGCAGGCCCTTCTCGCGCGCCTCGGCCTCCAGCCGCGCGCGGTCCTCCGGGCTCTCCGCCCCGTGCAGCCGAACGTAGCCGCCGAGCGGGATCCAGCACACCTTCCAGCGCGTGCCCGCGCGATCGGTCCAGCCGAACAGTTCGCCGCCAAAGCCGATCGAGAAGGCTTCGACGTGGACGCCGACGGAGCGGGCAGCCAAATAGTGCCCGAGTTCGTGGACGAAGATCAGCACGCCGAGGACGACCAGGAACGGGCCGATCGTGCCGAAGGCGCCGCCGAGGACATCGAACACGGCTTAATCTCCTTGCGAAAAGAGGTTCAGGCGACGACAAGATGGCGAGCCAAATCGCGCGCCACCTCCCTGGCCTCGCCGTCCGCCGCCAGCACCTCGTCCAGGGTATCGGCCGAAGCGGCCGCGAATCGCTCCAAGGTCGTTTCCACAAGGGCCGGAATGCCGAGGAACGGCAAGCGATCGGCCAGGAAGAGCTCGACCGCCACCTCGTTCGCCGCGTTCAGCACCGTCGGCGTGATGCCACCTGCCGCCAGCGCGGCTCTGGCCAAGCGCAGACAGGGGAATCGTTCAAGATCAGGCGGCTCGAACGTGAGCCTGCCAAGGCGCGCGAGATCGAGCCGGCGCGCCGGCACCGCCATCCGCTCCGGCCAAGCGAGGGTATGGGCGATCGGCACGTGCATGTCGGGCGGCCCCATCTGTGCCAGAAGCGACCCGTCCACGTACTGCACGAGGCCGTGCACCGCCGCCTCCGGGTGGACGAGCACGTCGATGCGCTCAGGCGGCACGGGGAAGAGGCGGGCGGCTTCGATCACCTCCAGCCCCTTGTTCATCATGGTGGCACTGTCGATGGTCACCTTCGCCCCCATGCGCCAGACGGGGTGCCGGAGCGCATCCTCGGGCCGGATCGTGCGCATCCGTTCGAGCGGCCAAGTGCGGAAGGGACCGCCCGAGGCGGTCAGCACGATCCGTTCCACCGTGCCGGGTGCCGTCCGGTCGAGAGCCTGAAAGATGGCGTTGTGTTCGGAGTCGGCGGGCAGCAAGACCGCCCCGGAGCGTTGCGCCGCCGCCAGGATTAGTGGCCCAGCGCAAACCAGAGTTTCCTTGTTCGCGATGGCGACGATGCCGCCGGCCTCGACCGCAGTCAGGGTCGCGCGCAGCCCCGCCGCGCCGACGATGCCGGCCATCGTCCAATCCACCGGCGCGGCGGCCGCGTCGAGCACCGCCTCCGGTCCGGCTTCCGCGACGATGCCGCTGCCGGCAAGCGCCTCCTTCAGCGCCGGCCAAGCGCTGGCGTCGGCCACCACGCAGCGCTTCGCCCGCACGCGACGCGCCGCCTCGGCCAGGGCCAGGGCATTGCCGTTCGCCACCAGCGCCTCGACCTCGAACTGCCCGGGGGGTGCCTCGGCGATCAGGTCCAGCGTGGAGCGACCGATGGACCCCGTCGCGCCGAGCACGTTCACGCGCCGCGGCCGGCGAGTCAGGTCAGCCACAGCACCCTCCCCTGTCCCGTCGCGAGCGAAAGCAAGGCAGCCACCGGTGCCGCGGCGATCAGGCCGTCCGCCCGATCGAGCAAGCCGCCGTGACCGGGGATGAGGCGCGAGCTGTCCTTGACCATGAAGCGGCGCTTCATCCAGCTCTCGAACAGGTCGCCCGCCTGCGAAGCCGCCCCCACGACCAGCGCGATCGCCGCGGCGAGCAGGACCGAGCCCAGCCCCGCGAGAAGCCAAGCCGAAGCCAAGCCGACGACGAGGGCAGAGGCCAAGCCGCCGCCCGCTCCCGCCCAGGTCTTGTTGGGGCTGATCCGCGGCGCCAGACGCGGGCCCCCGACCAGGCGCCCGGCCAGATAGGCGCCGATGTCGGAGGCCCAAACGACCAAGACGACAAAGAGGACATTCGCTCTTCCCGCCGCACTGTCGGCACGCAGCCAGACGAGGCCGACCGCGGCGAGTCCGATATACACCACGCCGGCGGCAAGCCACACCGCGGCGCGGTGCTGCGCTTCGGTCAGCGCGATGCGCTCGACCAGGAGCCAAGCGAGCACGGTGCCGAGCGCGAGCGCGGCCAGGGCCGCCTGCCAGAGATGGAAGCCCGCGCAGATGCTGGCGGCGAGCAGCGAGGCGCCGACCGCCGTGCCCGGCAAGGCCCGCAGCCTCAGACCGCACAGGTGGACCCATTCCCAGGCGAGGATCGCGCTCGCCACCCCGACCAGGAGAGCGAACCACGGCGAACCGAACCAGATCGCCGCCAAGGCGAGCGGGCCGAGAACGAGGGCGGAGGCAAGGCGCAGACGGAAGTCGGCGAAGCGGCGCGGCCGGGCGGGTTGCGCGTCCTGCCCCCCAAGTGTGCCGTTCACCGCGCCCCCCGAAGAGAACGGGCGCGCCCCGCCTCAGCCGAGACGACCGCCGAAGCGCCGCTCCCGCCGGGCAAAGGCGGCGAGCGCCTGGGCGAAATGCTGCGGGCCGAAGTCCGGCCAGAGCACGTCCAGGAAGACGAACTCGGCGTAGGCCGCCTGCCAAAGCAGGAAGTTGGAGAGCCGCTGTTCGCCCGAGGTGCGGATGACGAGGTCGGGGTCGGGCATGCCGGAGGTTTCGAGGAAGCCGGCGAAGGCCGTCTCGTCCAAGGCGTCGGGGTCGAGCCGGCCGGCGGCGACCAGGGAGGCCGCGCGCCGGGCGGCAGCGGCGATCTCGCCACGCGCGCCATAGGAGAGGGCGATCACCAGGTTGAGACGGTCGTTCGCGGTCGACTCCGCCTCCAAATCCTCGATCAGGCGACGCAGGCCGCGATCGAGTCGTGTCCGATCGCCGATCATGCGCAGTCGCACGCCGCGATCGATGAATTCGCGCATGTGCTGCTCGATGCCCTGGCGCAAGAGGCCCATCAGCCCGTTCACCTCGAAGGCGGGGCGCCGCCAGTTCTCCGAGGAGAAGGCGTAGAGGGTGAGCCAGGGAATGCCATGGGCGAGGGCGGCATCGACAGCCCGGCGGGCCGCTTCCGTTCCCTCGCGATGACCGGCGAGCACCGGCAGGCCGCGCGCCGCTGCCCAGCGCCGGTTGCCGTCCATGATGATGGCGACGTGCTGGACGGCGACGTCGGAGGCGAGGGCGGCAACGGCCTGGGCGGCGGGAAGCGGCGCGTTCATGGCGCGGGGAAATGGCGGGCGATCAGGGCTGTTTGATGTCCGCTTCCTTGGCGGCCAGTGCCTCGTCCACCTTGCGGACGTAGGCATCGGTCAGCTTCTGCACTTCCTCCGCCCAGTCCCGGTGCAAGTCCTGGCTGATCTCGCCCTCCTTCTCGAGCTTCTTCAGCGTCTCCATCCCGTCACGACGGACACCGCGGATGGCCACCCGGGCGGCTTCGGCATAGCGCGCGGCGAGCTTGGCGAGTTCGGCCCTCCGCTCCGCCGTCAGCGGCGGCAGCGGCACGCGGATGAGCTGGCCATCGGAAGCGGGATTGAGCCCGAGCCCCGCCTCGCGGATCGCCTTCTCGACGGCGCCGACCGCCGAACGGTCCCACACCTGAACGGTGAGCATGCGGGGCTCGGGCGCGCCGATGGTGCCGAGCTGTGTGATCGGCATCTCGGTGCCGTAGACCTCGACCTTGATCGGCTCGAGCAGAGCGGGCGTGGCGCGGCCGGTCCGCAGCCCCGCGAATTCCTTGCGCAGCGTCTCCAGAGCGCCCTCCATGCGGCGCTTCAGGTCGCCCGTGATGTCTTCCAGTGTCGGCGGCGCCTTCGCCATGTCCAACCCTTTCCTGCCTCACACCCCAGGCTTCGTTCGACCCTCCGTGCCGCGGCCCCCGCGCTCAGGCGGCAGCATCGGCGACGAGAGTGTAGATTCCCTTGCCGCGCATCACCGCGGCGAAGGCCCCGGGCTCATGGATCGAAAAGACGATGATGGGAAGCCCGTTCTCGCGCGAGAGGCTGATCGCCGACGCATCCATCACGGCGAGATCCCGCGCCAGCACGTCGAGATAGGTCAGGTGGTCGTAGCGCGTGGCCGAGGGGTTCTTGCGCGGATCGGCCGAGTAGACGCCATCGACCTGGGTACCCTTCAGCAGGACGTCGCACCCCGTCTCCACCGCCCGCAGCGCCGCGGCGGTATCGGTGGTGAAGAACGGGTTGCCGGTACCGGCGGCGAAGATCACCACCCTCCCCTTCTCCATGTGGCGGATGGCGCGGCGGCGAATGTAGGGCTCGCAGACCGAAGCCATGGGGATCGCCGATTGCACGCGCGTCTGCAGGCCGAGCTTCTCGAGCGCGTTCTGCACCGCGAGCGCGTTCAGCACGGTGGCGAGCATGCCCATGTAATCGGCCGAAGCCCGCTCCATGCCCGCCGCGGCACCGGAGACGCCGCGGAAGATGTTGCCCCCGCCGATGACCAGGCACACCTGGACGCCGAGCTCCACCACCTCGGCGATGTCGCGGGCGATCCGCGCCACCGTCTCGGTGCAGATGCCGTACTCGCGCTTGCCCATCAGCGCCTCGCCGGAGACCTTGAGGAGAACGCGGCGGTAGCGGGGCGCATCCTCCATCGGGCTGGTCTCCTCGGGCATGCCTTCCTGGCCTCGCGGCGGCACGAGCCCTCCGCCCGGCCGGTCGCCGGCCGCGCTCAGCGGGCGGCGGCGGCGACCTCGGCGGCGAAGTCCTTCTCGTCCTTCTCGATGCCTTCGCCCAACTGGTAGCGGACAAAACCGGTGATTGTCATCCCCGCCTTGGCCAGAACGTCCTTCACCCGGCTTTCCCCGTCGTGCACCCACAGCTGCTCGAGCAGCACGACCTCCTCGTAGAACTTGCGGATCCGACCCTCGACCATCTTCTCGATGATCGCCTCGGGCTTGCCGGAGGCGCGCGCCTGGTCGGCGAGCACGGCCTTCTCGCGCGCAAGCGCGCTCGGGTCGACGGAGGCGATGTCGAGATAATCGGGCCGGGCGGCGGCGATGTGCATGGCGAGCTGGCGCCCGAGGCTTGCCCGCGACTCGGGCGTGCCGCCGGAGAGGGCCACCAGCACGCCGATCCGGCCCAAGGACGGCTTCAGGGCGGCGTGCACGTAGGTGGCCACCGACCCGCCCGCCGGGGCAGCCAGCACGGCGGTGCGCCGGATGGTCATGTTCTCGCCGATGGTGGCGATCAGCCGGGTCAGCTCCTCGGCGACCGAACGCCCGGCGCCGGGATAGGCCAGCGCCTTCAGCGCCTCGACGTCGCCCCCCGCGTCGAGAGCGAGCCCGGCACAGGTCTCGACAAAGCCCTGGAAGGTCTCGTTGCGGGCGACGAAGTCGGTCTCGGCGTTGACCTCGATGATCGCCGCGCGATCGCCCGCCTCGCGCACCCCGACCAGGCCCTCGGCTGCCGTCCGACCAGCCTTCTTCGCCGCAGCCGCCAGGCCCTTCTTGCGCAGCCAGTCGACCGCCGCGTCGAGGTCGCCCCCCGTTTCGGCCAGCGCCTTCTTGCAGTCCATCATCCCGGCCCCGGTCTTGTCGCGCAGCTCGCGCACCAGTGCCGCCGAAATCTCGGCCATCCTCAGGTCCCCTCGTGCAGATCTCTCGGTGTTCTATCCCGGTCAGTGCCGGGTCGCGCTCTCCTCGGCCGCCTCGGCAGGCTCGCCCTCTGGCGTGCCGGCGCCTTCGTCAGCGAACCCGGCCATCTCCTCCACCGGCGGCAAGGTCTCGGGCGGCAGCTCCTCCGCCGCGCCGATGTCCACCCCCGAGGCCGCCATCTCGGCCGAAATGCCGTCCAGCACCGCGCCGGCGATCAGATCGCAGTAAAGAGAAATGGCGCGGATCGCATCGTCGTTGCCGGGGATGGGGTAGGTCACGCCGTCGGGATCCGAATTGCTGTCGAGCACCGCGACCACGGGGATGCCGAGCTTGCGCGCCTCGTCGACCGCAATCCGCTCCTTGTTCGTATCGATGATGAACAGGATGTCGGGCAGCCCCCCCATCTCCTTGATGCCGCCAAGCGCGCGCTCGAGCTTGTCGCGCTCGCGCATCAGGCCGAGCAGCTCCTTCTTGGTCAGCCCCGTCTGCTCCTGGACGAGCTGCTCCTCGATCGCGCGCAGGCGCTTGATCGAGTTCTGGATCGTCTTCCAGTTCGTCAACATGCCGCCGAGCCAGCGGTGATTGACGTAGTACTGCCCGCACCGCTTGGCGGCCTCGGCCACGATGTCGGCGGCGGCGCGCTTGGTGCCGACGAACAGCACGCGCCCCCCGCCGGCGACCACGTCGCGCACCGCCTGCATCGCGCGCTGCAGCAACGGCACCGTCTGGCGCAGGTCGATGACGTGCACCTGGTTGCGCACGCCGAACAGATAGGGCGCCATCTTCGGGTTCCAGCGCCGCGTGTGGTGGCCGAAATGCACGCCCGCCTCGAGGAGCTGGCGAAGGGTGAACGAGGGCATGGCCATGGGGCGGGATCCTTTCCTTCCGTCGTCCGGTTCTGCCTCCGCGGCGCCGCGCGGTCGTGGGGGGGCCACCTACGCCCCCTCCCCCGCCGCACCGGACCCCGGGGTTTGCGGCCCGGGAAGGTCACGCCGCGTGTGGATTTCCCGCCCGAGGCGGACCCCGGCCGGGATGGCGCGGGAGATACAGGGGTGGAAGGCTTCGGGCAAGGGCCGGGCGCGCGTGGGAGGTCAGACGACGATGCGGCCTTCCTTCAGGCGCAGCGTACGGTCCATGCGCGACGCCAGGTCGGGGTTGTGGGTGGCGATCAGCGCCGCCGTCCCTTGCGAGCGGACCAGGGAGAGGAGTTCGCCGAACACCACCTCCGCCGTCTCCAGGTCGAGATTGCCGGTGGGCTCGTCGGCCAGCAGGACCTGCGGGCGGTGAGCGAGTGCCCGCGCGATCGCCACCCGCTGCTGCTCCCCGCCCGAAAGCCGCGCCGGGCGGTGGCGCAAACGCCCGCCGAGTCCCAGCGCCTCGAGCAGGCTGCGCGCCCGCTCGCGCGCCTCCGCCTTCGGCCGCCCGGCGATGATCAGCGGCATCGCCGCGTTCTCGAGCGCGTCGAATTCCGGCAGCAGGTGATGAAACTGGTAGACGAAGCCGATCACGCTGCGGCGCAGGGCCGTGCGCGCGGCATCGTCGAGCGCCGTCGCGTCCCGCCCGGCGATGATCACGCGCCCCGCATCGGCCCTCTCGAGCAGGCCAGCGATGTGGAGGAGGGTGGATTTCCCCGCCCCCGACGGTGCGACGAGGGCGACGATCTCGCCCGCCGCGATGGCGAGATCGACCCCGCGCAGCACATGCAGGCTACCCTCGCCGGTGCGGAAGCGACGTTCCACACCGGCGAGCCGAAGCACCGGCTCACTCATAACGCAGCGCTTCCACCGGATCGAGCCGGGCGGCGCGGAAGGCGGGATAGAGGGTGGCGACCAGCGAAAGCCCCAAGGCCATCAGAGCGACCTCGACCACCTCGCGCGGATCGACCACCGCGGGAAGCCTGGAGAGGAAGTAGATCTCGGCCTGAAAGAGCTCCTGTCCCGTCAGCCCCTGCAGCCACTGCCGGATCGATTCGATGTTGAGCGAGAAGACGAGGCCCAAGGCGACGCCGATCAGCGTGCCGACGACGCCGATCGCCGCCCCGCACATGACGAAGATGCGCAGGATCGCGCCCTTCGTTGCCCCCATGGTGCGCAGGATGGCGATGTCGCGCCCTTTCTCCTTCACCAGCATGACGAGCGAGGAGACGATGTTGAAGGCAGCGACCAGGATGATCAGGGTGAGGATGAGGAACATCACGTTCCGTTCCACCTGCACCGCCTGGAAGAACGAGGAGTTGGCCTGCTGCCAATCCAGGAGGCGGATGGGTGTGCCGGTGAGCGCACCGCGGATGGCGTTCGCCACCGCCCGCACCCGTGTGGGGTCCTCGACGAACACCTCGATCTGGGTGGCGCCCGGTTCCTGGAAATAGATCTGCGCCGCCTCGAAGGGGAGGAACACGTAGGCGCTGTCGTACTCGAACATGCCGACCTCGAACAGCGCGACCACGGTGTAGGAGACGATGCGCGGCACGGTGCCGAAGGCCGTCACCTGCCCCTGCGGGGAGACGAGCGAGATCCGATCGCCCACGGTGAGGCCGAGGCGCGAGGCGAGACGGGTGCCGATCAGGATCGCGTCCGTGCCCTCGAAGCGATCGATCGAGCCGGCGAGGATGTTGCGCGAGAGGATGGCGCGCGCGGCCAGATCCTCGCGCCGGATGCCGCGGGCGAGCACGCCCGACGCCCCTCCCCGCTCCCCCGTGGCCAGCACCTGGCCCTCGACGATCGGGATCGCCTGAACGACGCCCGGCACGGCGCGGATCCGGCGTGCGAGCTCGTCGTAGTCGGTCAGTGCCACGCCCGCGCCGTACACGCCGAGATGGCCGTTGAGGCCCAGGATCTTGCCGAGCAGCTCCTGGCGAAACCCGTTCATCACGCTCATCACGATGATCAGGGTCGCCACGCCGAGCGCGATGCCGGCGAAAGAGAAGGCGGCGACGACGGAGACGAACCCTTCCTGCTTGCGCGCGCGCAGGTAGCGCAACGCCACCATGCGCTCGAAGGGACCGAACATCGAAGGGTTCAGCCGATCAGCCGCTCGAGCACCGCATCACGGTCGAGCTCGTGGCGCTCGCCGCCCTTGCGGCGCTTCAGTTCGACCATGCCGCCGGCGGCACCCTTCGGCCCGACGATGACCTGCCAAGGGAGGCCGATCAGGTCGGCATCGGCGAACTTCACCCCCGCCCGCTCCTCGCGGTCGTCGTAGAGGACCTCGACGCCGTTGGCGCGCAGCCGGTCGTAGAGGTCGGCGCAGAGCGCATCCGTCGTCGCATCGCCGACCTTGAGATTGAGCAGGGCCACCCGAAACGGCGCGACGCTTTCCGGCCAGATGATGCCGGCCTCGTCGTGGCTTGCTTCGATGATCGCGCCGACCAAGCGGGAGACGCCGATGCCGTAGGAGCCCATTTCGGGGTGCACGGGTTTGCCGTCCGGCCCCTGCACGGTGACGTTCATCGCCTCCGGCCCCGAATACTTGGTGCCGAAATAGAAGATGTGCCCGACCTCGATGCCGCGCGCCGCTACGCGCTTCTCGGGCGGGATGGCGGCGAACGCCGCCTCGTCGTGCTTCTCGTCGGTCGCCGCGTAGAGCGAGGTCCAGGAATCGACCAGAGGCTGGAGGTCGGAGTCGTAGTCGACGGCCTCGGCCAGGATGTCACGCTCGACGAGATCGCGGTGCACGAACACCTGGCTCTCTCCCGTCTCGGCCAGGATGATGAACTCGTGGCTGAGATCGCCACCGATCGGCCCCGTCTCCGCACGCATCGGGATCGCCTTCAGACCGAGCCTGGCGAAGGTGCGCAAATAGGCGACGAACATCTTGTTGTAGCTGCGCCTGGCGCCTGCCTGGTCGAGATCGAAGGAGTACGAATCCTTCATCAGGAACTCGCGTCCGCGCATGACGCCGAAGCGCGGCCGCACCTCGTCGCGGAACTTCCACTGGATGTGGTAGAGCAGCACCGGGAGCTGGCGGTAGGACTTGACGAAGGCGCGGAAGATGTCGGTGACCATCTCCTCGTTGGTCGGGCCGTAGAGCAATTCGCGATCGTGACGATCACGGAAGCGGAGCATTTCCTTGCCGTAATCGTCGTAGCGACCGGATTCCTTCCAGAGCTCGGCCGGCTGGATGGTCGGCATCAGGATCTCGTGGCAGCCGGCGGCATCCTGTTCCTCGCGTACGATGCGCGCGATGCGCTCAAGCACCCGGAAACCCAAGGGCAGCCATGAGTAGATGCCCGCCGCCTGCTGCCGGATCAGGCCCGCGCGCAGCATCAGCCGGTGCGAGACGATTTGCGCCTCGGCGGGCGTTTCCTTGAGAGTGGGCAAGAAGTAGCGGGACAGTCGCATCGTCGGGCTGCGTCTCCGGTGTTCGGGAGCGCGGCACAGTAGTGCGGATTCGCCGAGGCGGAAACGGCGCCCGTGCGCGGATCAGCGGAGGGCGGCGGCGCAGGCCGCAGCGAGACCGCCGGCGGCGTCGGCCGGAATCGGCCGTCCGTTCAGGAACAGGGTGCCGTTCTCCACCGTGATCACGCCGATCGGGAGTTCGGGCTTCAGTTCGTCCGGCAAGCCGAGGCGGCGCCGAAGATCGACGGAGAGGGCAATGACGAAACGCTCCGGGATCACGGTCGGAGCGGGGGCAAGATCGGCCGGAGCGACGGGCCGGCCGCGCACATCGATGCCAGAGCGATAGGCCACGTCCGCCGCCGGAACGTGACGGGCGATCAACCGACATTCGGCCGCAGTGACGGTTTGCGCTTCGGCGCCCGCCGCGAAGGCCAGCAGAGGTCCGAGCGTTGCCAGGCGCCAGCGCAAGGGATCCCCGATTTCTTCACGAATCCGTTGGGAAATCGTTTGCAGACATATGGACCCATCGTTGCCAAACGGTTAAGCAAAAAAAGGGGCCGCGCGGCGGTGCCGACGCGGCCCGAGTTCAGGGAGGAAACGCCAGTCACACGGCAGGAAGAGGACGACCCTCTTCCTGCCGCTTATTTTGGCACCATCCCAAAGCAAGGCAATGAGGAAAACGGCCTTGACGATGGTTTTTTACGCATGTCGTGGCTCAACTTGCTCATTTTTTCGGCCTACTGCGCGCGGAATGAGCGAAGAGCCGCCCATCTTTTCATCGCCCCCCTTTCCCCCTGAGCGAGCCATCGATCTGCGTGAGCAGTCAGTAGGGCGACCGGCACTCCGGGACGGGCGTCAAGCCCAACCGAGGAGCCCGATTACGCCGGGTCGCGGAACGAAATCACCCCGCTCTCGACCACGAGCCAGATCACGCCCCAGACCAGCGCCGAGATCACGGTGGTGAGGACGATCTTGCGCCAGAGCAGCGGGCGTTCCGGCGCGCCAGGGAAGTGTTCCGGTCGCTCGGGCGAGGCGACTGGCCTCGTCCACAACGGCAGGACGGCGAACAGCACCGTCCACCAAACGAGCACATAGACGACAAGACCGGTGAACCACGTCACGGCTCAGGCCACCCTGAGCACATGCACTTCCACCGCAGGCCGCTTGGGGCCGACCAAACGACGCAACAGCGATCGCAGGGCCCCCCGCGCCGCCTCGCGCAAGGCATCGTCGTCCCGCCGCACGGCAAGCGGCAGCGAGGCGACGGCAGCCGCCAACTCGTCCGCAAGGCTGGCGGCCGCACCGTTCATCGTCACGTCGAACACGCCCGGGGCCGACACGACAGGGCGGCCGAGGAAGCGTCCCGCCGAGTCGGCGACGAGAGAGGCCACCACGAGTCCGCTGTCGAGCATGCGCCTGCGGGCATCGAACACCTCGCTGGAGGACGGCACCAGACGCTCGCCGTCAACCGCGAGCTTACCGTGGGCGACGTGGTCGATCACTTCGACCGGCTCGGGCGACAGTCGAAGCACGTCGCCGTTGTCGATCGCGTGCGGGACGGCGCCGAGACTTCGGGCGAGTTCGGCATGTTCCGTCATGTGCAGCCATTCGCCGTGCATCGGCACGACGTGACGCGGACGCACCAGCGCATACAGGCGACGCAACTCGTCCCGCGCAGGGTGCCCCGAGACGTGGACCATGTGGTCGCGTTCCGTCATCACGCGCACGCCGCGTCGTGCCAGCGCCTCCTGCACGCGGTGGATGGCGCGTTCGTTGCCGGGGATCATCCGCGAGGAGTAGATCACCGTGTCGCCCTCACCGAGGGCGACGTGCGGGTGCGTATCGGCGGCGATCCGCGACAGCGCGCTTCTGGGCTCGCCTTGGCTGCCGGCGACGAGGAACAGCACGGCGTCGTCGGGCAGCGACCCTGCATCCTCCTCGTCCACCAACTCGGGCAGGTCGCTGAGATAGCCCACCTCACGCGCGGCGGCGATGACGTTGCGGAAGGCCCGCCCGACCACCGCCAGCGTCCGGCCCGAGGCGGCAGCGGCTCGCGCGATCGACTCGATGCGCGCGACGTTGGTGGCGAAGCAGGTGATCGCCACGCGCCCCTCGAGGCTCCGCACCAGCGCGATCAGGTTGCGGCGGACCTCAGCCTCGCTGCCGGAATGTCCCTCGACGAGCGCATTCGTGCTGTCGCAGACGAGCACGTCGACCCCCTCCTGCCCGAGGGCCGCCAGGGCAGCCTCATCCGTCGGTGGGCCGACCAGGGGAGAGGGGTCGAGCTTCCAGTCCCCCGTGTGCAGGACGGTGCGGCCCGGCACCCGGATCGCGACCGCCTGCGCCTCCGGCGTCGAATGCGCCATCCGAATGAACCGCAAGGAGAATGGTGGCAGCTCGAGCCGCCCTCCCGGTTCGTAGACGACGAGCGGCGCGCGCCCGGCGAGGCCCCGCTCGCCCAACTTGCGACGCAGGATGGCGGCGGCGAACGGCGTGGCGTGAACGGGACACTCGAGCTGCGGCCACAGCCAAGCGACCGCGCCCAGATGATCCTCGTGCGCGTGGGTGATGACGAGACCGACCAGCTGTTTCCGCCGTTCCGCGATGAAGCCGGGATCGGGGACGAGGATCTCGAATTCGGGTGTCGATGTGTCGCCGAACGTGAGGCCGCAATCGACCGCAAGCCAACGCCCGTCGAAGTGATAGAGGTAGAAGTTGGCGCCGATCTCGCCGACCCCGCCGAGCGGGACGAAGGCGAAGCAGCCGGAATCGAGCCTCACGCCGTGCCCCTCGCGTTGCGTTCAGCGAGGAGAACGAGCCCCTCGAGGGTGAGATCGGGAACGATGTGCGCGATCACGGAGGTTCCGTCCGCGAACAGTGGGGCCAGCCCGCCCGTGGCGATGACGGTCGGGCTCGCGCCGAGTTCAGCGGCGGTGCGCTGCACGATGCCCTCGATCAGTCCGACATAGCCCCAGAAAATGCCGGATTGCATGGCAGGAACGGTCGAACGCCCGATGACGGAGGCTGGCCTCGCCACGCCGACCCTCGGCAGGGCAGCCGCCGCCCGATGCAAGGCCTCGAGCGAGAGATTGATGCCTGGAGCGATCACGCCGCCGATGTAGTCACCCTCCGCATCGACGACGTCGAAGGTCGTCGCGGTGCCGAAATCGACCACGACGAGCGGACGCGGAAAGCGCGCACGCGCGGCGAGCGCGTTGACGAGACGATCGGCCCCGACCTCGGCCGGGTTATCGGTTCGGATGCGGAAACCCCAGTCCAGGGCCGCCGTCGCCACCAGCGGCTCAACGCGGTAGCGGGTGGAACAGAGCCGACGCAGGTGCCACAGCGCAGCCGGCACCACGGACGCAATGACGGCGGCATCGATGTCGGCGGGAGAGAGGCCTTCCCAGGCCATGACCTGATGCAACCAGGCGGCATATTCATCGCTTGTCCGTTCACCGATGGTGGCAAGCCGCCACTGCCCCCGCCAGGTGGTGCCATCCCACACGGCGAACACGATGTTCGTGTTGCCGGCATCGATCGCGAGCAGCACCGTCAGCCCCCGCCGTCAAAGAACCTCGCCGGCGACGATGCTGCGCACACCCCCATCTTCCATGCGAAGGAGGAGTGTCCCATCGGGGCCAAGACCCAGGAAGCTGCCCTGGAGAGTTTCCTGACGGAGCCGAACCGACATCGCCGTGCCCGGAGCCACGGCGTAACACTGCCAACCGGCCAGCACCGCCGCGAGTCCCTCTCCCCCCAGCACCTCCGCCCAGGCTTGCAACCGCTGCACGATCATTCGGGCCAAGTCCTCCGCTTCCGGCACGGTGGTCGCGTAGGCGGAAAGAGCAATCGCTGGCCGATCCATGGGCTTCGGCGCCGAGTGGAGGTTGACCCCGATCCCGGCAACCGCCCAGGCACCGTCATCCGCAGACTCGATCAGGATGCCCCCGAGTTTCGCTCCGTCAAGCAGGAGGTCGTTCGGCCACTTCAGGCGCAGCAGACGCGGATCCTGGAGCAGGGGCGCGAGAGCGTCCGCCGTCGCGACGGCCGCGACAAACGACCACGCCGTCACCAGCCGAACGGTGCGCGGGTCGAGCACGACCGACAGGAAGAGGTTGCCCCGGCCACCGAGCCAACGTCGGCCATGTCGTCCTCGTCCCGCCGTCTGCTCCCGCGCAAGCACCGCCGTCCATGGCGCGGCCCCCGCCTGAGCGAGCGCGATGGCTCGATCGGACGTGCTCGGCAGGACGTCGTGGATCTCCAGCCGGCCGGAGGTGATCACGGGACGAGAAGCGACCGTGCCGCCCCGCCCGCTGCCATCAGCAGCGGCGACGGCAGCAGCACGAATCCTGCCGTGAGAATGCTGCTGAATGCGACCACGACCGCCACGCCGCCATGCAGAGCCTCGAAGGCCCCCACTGGTTTGTCGAAATACATCACCTTCACGATGCGCAGGTAGTAGAAGGCGGAGACGACGGAGGCCAGCACGCCGACCACAGCCAAGGGCCAAAGCCCTGCCTCGATGGCTGCGAGGAAGACCCAGAGCTTGGCGAAGAAGCCCGCGAGCGGGGGAATGCCGGCCATGGCAAACATGAGAACCGCCATCGCCAGAGCGAGCCCAGGCGCAGTTTCCGACAGTCCGGCAAGGTCCTCGATCCGTTCACACGCCCCCCCTTGACGGTGCATGGCGACGATGCAGCCGAACACGCCGAGGTTCATCACCACGTAGATCGTCATGTAGAGCAGGACGGACCGCAGCCCCTCCTCTCCTCCCGCTGCCAAGCCGATCAGCGCGTAACCGACATGGCCGATCGAGGAGTAGGCCATCAGCCGCTTGATGTTGACTTGTCTCAGTGCGGCGAAGGCACCGACCAGCATGGAGGCGATGGCGAGCAGGACGATGATCTGCGTCCACTGCGCGACCGCCGCACCGAAGGGTCCCGCCAAGACGCGCATCAGCACCGCGATGGCCGCAAACTTCGGCGCCACCGAAAAGAAGGCGGTTACCGGCGTCGGCGCGCCTTCGTACACGTCGGGGGTCCACATGTGGAACGGGACCGCCGAGACCTTGAAGGCGAGGCCAGCGGCGACGAAGCAGAGTCCGACCACGAGCCCGATGGCCATCGGTCCGGCGCCGATTGCGGACGCGATCCCCTCGTACCGTGTCGTGCCGGCAAAGCCGTAGGTCAGCGACATCCCGTAGAGCATCATCGCGGAGGCGAGTGCACCGAGCACGAAGTACTTCAGCCCGGCCTCGCTGGCGCGCAGATCGTCGCGGCGCACGGCCGCCAGCACGTAGAGCGACAGCGAGGATAGTTCGAGCCCGACATAGAGGCTCATCAGGTCGTTCGCCGACACCATCATGAGCATGCCGAGGGCGGCGAACAACACGAGAATCGGATACTCGAAGCGCTCGATCCGCTCCCGTCGGTTCCACTCGAGCGAGAGGACAAGAGCGAAGGCCGCCGCGCCGAGCACCGCTGTCTTCACGAAGACGGCGAAATCATCGACCAGGAACAGACCACCGAAAGCAACACGAGGACGATCGCTGCCCAGAACGAGTACGGCGGT
This sequence comes from Elioraea thermophila (ex Habib et al. 2022), assembly GCF_003336755.1. Classification (GTDB taxonomy): domain Bacteria; phylum Pseudomonadota; class Alphaproteobacteria; order Acetobacterales; family Acetobacteraceae; genus Elioraea; species Elioraea thermophila. Next base: position 185,957 of record NZ_QMDI01000002.1, read on the forward strand.
CAGCGCAAGCGTTCCGACCGAAAGGGGCGACACGATGTCGGTCGCACCTCGACGCAGAAAAACGCCGAGCATCAGCAGTGCCATCGCCGCGAGGGCGAGCACGAGTTCCGGCAGCGCAGCGTGCCAGTTCAAGATGCCTTCCATGGCGGTCAGAGGCCTGCCAGCTGTCGGGACGCGCCGAGCATCGCCTGATGCCGGTCGAGCAAGCTCGCGACCGAGACGCTGAAGAACTGCATGAAGGAGCTCGGATAAATGCCCATCCACAGCGTCAGCGCCGCGAGGGGCGTGAACGCAGCAACCTCACGCGGCGACAGGTCGAGCAGCGCCTTCAACTCCGGCTTGGTCAGCGCACCGAACAGCACGCGACGATAGAGCCACAGCATGTACGCCGCCCCCAGGACCATGCCCGAGGCAGCAACCAGAGCAAGCACCCGGTTCACCTGCCACGCCCCCACGATGGCCAGGAACTCGCCGACGAAGCCCGACGTGCCGGGAAGGCCGACCGAGGCCATGCTGAACAGCATGAAGAGGAGCGCGTAGCGCGGCATGCGGTGCGCAAGCCCGCCATAGGCCGCAATCTCACGCGTGTGCATCCGGTCGTAGATCACGCCGACACAGAGGAAGAGTGCGGCGGACACCACGCCATGGCTCAGCATCTGGAAGATCGCCCCTTCGATCCCCTGCGTGGTGAAGGTGAAGAGGCCCAAGGTGACGAGCCCCATATGCGCGACGGAGGAATAGGCGATCAGCTTCTTGATGTCCTCCTGCGCCAGGGCCACGAGCGACGTGTAGACGACCGCGATCGCCGACAGCGCGAAGATGAGCGGTGCGAAATCGACGGATGCTTCCGGCAGCATCGGCAAGCTGAACCGCAGGAAGCCGTAGCCGCCCATCTTCAGCAGCACGCCGGCGAGGATCACGCTGCCGGCGGTGGGCGCCTCGACATGCGCATCGGGCAGCCAGGTGTGGAACGGCCACATCGGCACCTTGACCGCGAACGAGGCGAAGAAGGCGAGAAACAGCCAAATTTGCGCACTGCGCGACAGCGGGTGATCGAGCAGGAACGGGATGTCGGTGGTGCCCGCGTCGAGATAGAGCCAGATCACGGCGAGCAGCATCAGCACCGAACCCGCCAGCGTGAAGAGGAAGAACTTGAACGCGGCGTAGGTTCGCCGCGGCCCTCCCCAAATCCCGATGATGAGGAACATCGGGATCAGCACGCCCTCGAAGAAGAGATAGAAGATGACGAGGTCGAGGGCCGCGAACATGCCGACCATCATGGTTTCGAGCACCAGGAACGCGATCATGTACTCGCGCACCTTGTTCTCGACCGACTCCCAGGAGGCGATCACGCAGATGGGGGTGAGCGCGGTGGAAAGGAGGACGAACAGGACCGACAGGCCATCGACGCCGACGTGGTAGGAGATGGCGAGATCACCGAACCAGGCCGCACGCTCGACGAATTGGAAATCGGCACTGCTGCGGTCGAAGCGGACCCACAGGACGAGGCTGAGGAAGAAGACGATCAGGCTGGTCCACAGCGCGGTCCAACGCGCGTTGGAGGCGATGGTCCGCTCGTCACCGCGGACGGAGGCGATGATCGCCGCTCCCACCAGCGGGAGGAAGATGATCAGGCTAAGAAGGGGAAAACCGACGGTGCTCATGCGTCAGAGCCGGCCGGTCGCGGCGAGGGTGACGAGGACGACGAGCCCGACCAGCATGGCGAAGGCGTAGTGGTAGACGTAGCCGGACTGGATGCGGACGATGCCGCGCCCGATCCCGCGCGCCGCGGCTGCGACGCCGTCCGGGCCGTAGCGATCGATGGTGCCAAGATCCCCGCCCTTCCAGAGCGCGGTGCCGAGCGCGCAGGCAGGGCGAACGAAGAGGCGGTCGTAGAGCTCGTCAAAGTACCACTTGTTGAGCAGGAAGCGGTACGCGCCCGGAAAGGCCTCGGCCAATGCCGCCGGCAGCCGCGGCGCGAGCCCATAGAACAACACTGCCGTCGCAATCCCTGCACCCGCCAGCACGAGCGGAGCGTATTTCACCTCGGCCGGAACGTCGTGCGCGAGCTCCATGGCGCGGTGTTCAGGCGCAATCACGATCGCCTCGCGCCAGAACCCGCTGTAATGGTGACCGACGAACGGTTCGTAGAACACGAGCCCGGCGAAGACGGCACCGATCGCGAGCAGCGCAAGCGGCACGGTCATGACGGGCGGGCTCTCGTGCACATGGCTCATGGTGTGCGCGTCCGCCCGTGCCTCGCCGTGGAAGGTCAGGATGAGCAGGCGCCAGGAATAGAACGCCGTGAGGAAGGCGGCGATCAGCCCGCAGGCGAAGGCGAAGCGCCCGACGGTGGTGCCGGAGGCCCAGGCGACCTCGAGCACCATGTCCTTTGAGTAGTAGCCGGCGAAGATCGGGATGCCGGCGAGTGCGAGGCTGCCGACCCACATCATCGCGTAGGTGATCGGCACCTTGCGCCAGATGCCGCCCATGCGGCGAATATCCTGCTCGCCGTCCATGGCGTGGATGACGCTGCCGGCGGAGAGGAACAGTAGCGCCTTGAAGAAGGCGTGCGTGAAAAGATGGAAGATCGCGGCCGGATAGGCGGATACGCCGGCGGCAAAGAACATGTAGCCGAGCTGCGAGCAGGTGGAGTAGGCGATCACCCGCTTGATGTCGTTCTGCACGCAGCCCACCGTCGCGGCGAACAGCGCCGTCGCGGCCCCGATCACGGTGACGATGGCGAGTGCGGTGGGTGCAAGCTCGAACAGCGGGCTCATGCGCGCGGTGAGGAACACGCCGGCCGTCACCATCGTCGCCGCGTGGATGAGCGCCGAAACCGGCGTCGGCCCCTCCATCGCATCGGGCAGCCACGTGTGCAGGAAGAGCTGGGCGGACTTGCCCATGGCACCAATGAAGAGCAGCACCGCGCACAGCTCGACCGCTCGGAACTCGATCCCGGCGGCGGTGATCGTCCGCGCCGCCACCTCCGGCAGCGCAGCGAAGATCCCGTTGAAAGCGACACTGTCCGTCAGCGCGAACACGCCGGCGATGCCGAGCGCGAAGCCGACGTCGCCGACCCGGTTGACAATGAACGCCTTCATGGCGGCGGCGTTCGCGCTGTCGCGGTCGAACCAGAACCCGATCAGGAGGTACGAAGCCAGCCCCACGCCTTCCCAGCCGAAAAACAGCTGAACGAGGTCGTCCGCCGTCACCAGCATGAGCATGGCGAAGGTGAACAGCGACAGGTACGCCATGAACCGGGGGATCGACGGGTCGTGGCTCATGTAACCAACGCTGTAGATGTGGATCAGCGTCGAAACGACCGTCACCATCCCGACCATGACGGCAGAAAGGGTGTCGAACCTGAGCGACCAGCGCGCCTCCAGGCTGCCCGAAGCGATCCAGGTGGCGAGATCGACCGTGCGGGGGTTGCCATGCAGCGCCACATCGACGAACAGGATGGTGCCGCACAGCGCGGCGACCAACATCAGGCCGATGGTCACGCCTTGCGCGCCGCGATCGCCGAGGCTGCGCCCGAACAGCCCGGCAATCAGCGCGCCGAGGAGTGGGGGGAAGACCGCGCCGACTTCGAGCATCCCGATCAACCCCGCATCATGCGCACGTCGTCCACTTCGATCGAGCCGCGATTGCGGAAATAGACGACGATGATGGCGAGCCCGATCGCCGCCTCCGCGGCGGCGACTGTGAGCACGAACATGGTGAAGATCTGCCCCGTCAGGTCGCCCAACTGCGCGGCGAAGGCGATCAGGTTCAGGTTCACCGCCAGCAGCATCAACTCGACCGACATCAGGATCACGATCACATTCTTGCGGTTGAGGAAGATGCCGACCGTTCCGAGCGTGAAGAGAATGGCCGCGACCGCAAGATAGTGCCCGAGCCCGACTGCCGGCATCGCTTCAGTGCCCCCCATGCGGCGTGTGTTCGACCGCCCGCTCGCGCTCCTCGCCACGACTTGCCTCGGGCTTCGGCACCACGATCATGCCCGAACCCGGTTTCATCTTCACCAGGGCCAGGGTGTCCTCGACGCGCCGCGCGGTTTGCGCCGCAACGTCCTGACGCTTCACGCCGGGGCGGTCGCGCAGCGTCAGCACGATCGCGCCGATCATCGCGACCAGCAGGATCACCCCCGAAGCCTGGAACAGATAAAAATAGTCCGTGTACAGAATGAGGCCGAGGGCCGTCGTATTGTCCACTCCCGCGGGCACCGGTTCCGCGAGCAGCCGTGGCGCCTCGGCCGACAGCGACCAGACCGAGGCGAGGAACAGCAGTTCGGCCGCGAGGATCACGCCGACCACCGCCCCGATCGGCAGGTAGCGCACGAAGCCTTCGCGGAGTTCGGCGAAATTGACGTCGAGCATCATCACCACGAAGAGGAACAGCACCGCGACCGCGCCCACGTAGACGATGACCAGGATCATCGCGAGGAACTCGGCACCCGCGAGGAGGAACAAGGCGGCCGCGTTGAAGAAGGCGAGGATCAAGTAGAGAACGGCGTGCACCGGGTTGCGCGCGAGCACCACCATGGCAGCCGCGGCAATCAGCACCGCAGCGAAGGCGTAGAACGCGAGCGTGACGATCACGATGGCCGCCGGTGCACGATGGGAAGGGCGATCAGCGATATGGCGCGTCGGCCTTCAGGCGGGCCGCGATCTCCGCCTCCCAGCGATCGCCATTCGCAAGCAGCCGTTCCTTCGTGTAGATCAGCTCCTCCCGCGTCTCGGTCGAGAATTCGAAGTTCGGCCCTTCCACGATCGCATCGACCGGACAGGCCTCCTCGCAAAGCCCGCAATAGATGCACTTGGTCATGTCGATGTCATACCGTGTGGTACGGCGCGAGCCGTCCTCGCGCGGTTCGGCCTCGATGGTGATCGCCTGCGCCGGGCAGATCGCCTCGCAAAGCTTGCAGGCAATGCAGCGTTCTTCGCCGTTCGGATAGCGGCGCAGCGCGTGTTCGCCCTTGAAGCGGGGGCTGATGGGCCCCTTCTCGTGCGGGTAGTTGATGGTCACCTTCCGCTTGAAGAGATAGCGGAAGGTCAGGGCGAGTCCGGAGACGAGTTCGCTCAACAGGAAGGAGCGCGCGTTGCGATCGACGAAGCCCATGTCCGCCTCCAGGGTTGCCGCTTCCTAGCCGTGCAGCGGCCGGCCCGCAACGGCCGCCTGTCGCACCGGACCAAAGCCCGCCAGCACGTCAGGCCCCCGTCGGCAGCCAGCCCAGCAGCTTCAGGGCGCCTGCGGTCAGCACCACCCAGAGGAGGCTGAGCGGCAGGAAGACCTTCCAGCCGAGTCGCATCAGCTGGTCGTAGCGGTAGCGAGGGAACGTTGCGCGAACCCACAGGAACACGAACAAACAGAGGGCGATCTTCAGAGCGAACCACACGGGGCCCGGGATCCAGGTGAACGGCGCGATGTCGAGGGGCGGCAGCCAGCCGCCCAGAAACAGGATCGAGGTCATCGCGCTCATCAGGATCATGTTGGCGTATTCGCCGAGGAAGAACATGGCGAAGGCCATCGAGCTGTACTCGACGAAAAAACCGGCCACGATCTCGCTTTCGCCTTCCGGCAGGTCGAAGGGTGCGCGGTTCGTTTCGGCCAGCGCGGAGATGAAAAAGACGATGAACATCGGAAAGAGAGGAACGACGAACCAAAGGTCCTTCTGCGCCTCGACCACGCGCGAGAGGTTCAGGCTGCCGACACAGAGCAGAACCGTGATGATGACGAAACCGATCGAGACCTCGTAGGACACCATCTGGGCGGCCGAGCGCAGCGCGCCCAGGAAGGCGTATTTCGAGTTCGAGGCCCAGCCGGCGATGATGATGCCGTAGACGCCGAGCGAGGAGATCGCGAACAGGTAGAGGATGCCGACGTTGATGTCGGCCAGCACGAGCCCGGGCCCGAACGGGATGACCGCCCACGCGATGAGGGCCAGCGCGAAGGTGAGCATCGGGGCGAACAGGAAAAGAACGCGGTTTGCCCCTGATGGAATGACCGTCTCCTTCATCAGGAGCTTCAGCGCATCGGCGAACGGCTGAAGGAGCCCGAAGGGACCGACCACGTTAGGGCCCTTGCGCAGCTGGATCGCCGCCAGAACCTTCCGCTCCGCGTAGGTGAGGTACGCGACACCGACCAGAACGGGGATCATGATCGCGAGGATGGCCGCGACCACGAACAGGAAGTGACCCACCGGGGTGGCGAGGAAGCCGTCCATCGTGATCACTCCGCGGCGACGGCCGAGGGAGCGGCGCGCAAGGCGGCGCAAGCCGCCATGGTCGGCGAGGCCCGCCCGATCGGATCCGTGCGGTAATAGTCGCGGATGGGGGAGACGAACGGCGCCTCGCCCATCATGTCCGGATCACCGGAGGGACCGGCGGGGTCGGTGCAGCCGGCACCGACTGAGGACGACAGGCGCGGTTCCCGCCTGAGCCGCGCGCGCAGCTCCTCCAGCGTGTCGTACGGCAAGGAATGGCCGAGCGCGTCGGAGAGGGCGCGCAGGATCTTCCAGTCCTCCCGCGCTTCGCCTGGCGCGAACACCGCCCGCTCCGTCGTCTGCACCCGCCCCTCGGTATTGACGAAGGTCGCCTCCTTTTCGGTGTAGGCGGAACCGGGAAGGACCACGTCGGCGCGAGCGGCCATGGGGCCGCCATGCGTGCCGATGTGGACGAGGAACGCGCGCCCGAGATCGGCGGGGTCGAGTTCGTCCGCCCCCAGCGAGAACACGACCTCGATCTCGCCCGAGCGCGCGCCGTCGAGAATGCCGTGGAGGTCGCGTCCACCGGCACCCGGCAGGAAGCCGAGATCGAGCCCGCCCACGCGACCCGCCGCCGTGTGAAGCACGTTGAAGCCGTGCCAGTCGGGGCGGAGCGCGTTGGCCTGGCGCGCGACCGTCCAGGCGGCGGCGAGCACGGCCGCCCCGTCGGGCCGCGCTAGTGCCCCCTGCCCCACCACCACCATCGGCCGTTCAACCGACCGGAAGGTCTGCGCAAAGGGATGGTTGCCGTGCAGGAGCGCGCGCAGCGCGGCCGGCCCGGCGCCGAGATGGTCGTAGTCGTAGGTGAGATCGTGCACCTCGCCGATCAGCGCGATCGCGACCTTGCCGGCAAGCCAGCGCTTGCGGATGCGGGCGTTGAGCACGGCCGCCTCGAGGCGGGGGTTCGTGCCGATGAGCAGGATCGCGTCCGCCCGCTCGATGCCGGCGATGGTGCTGTTGAACAGGTAGAAGTCGCGCCGCGTGGCATCCAGCCGCGCCCCGTCCTGGCGGCAGTCGAGATTGGGCGAACCGAGGCGCGCAAAGAGATCCTTCGCCGCCGCCATCGTCTCGCAGTCGGTTTGATCCCCGGCGAGTGCCGCGATCCGTTCCGGCGCGGCGCCACGGAGGCGCTTCGCCACCGTCTCCAGCGCCTCTGTCCAGCTCGCCGGCACAAGCCGCCCATCCTTGCGCAGCCAGGGACGATCGAGTCGGCGGCGCACCAATCCGTCGAGCGAGAAACGCGCCTTGTCCGAAATCCACTCCTCGTTGATCTCGTCATTCACGCGGGGAAGGATGCGCAGCACCTGCCCGCCCCGGCTGTCGATGCGGATCCAGGAGCCGACCGCGTCGGTGACGTCGATCGAATCGGTCTTCGTCAGCTCCCAAGGCCGCGCGATGAAGGCGTAGGGCTTGGAGGTGAGCGCGCCAACGGGGCAAAGGTCGATGATGTTGCCGGAGAGTTCGCTCGTCAGCGCGCGCTCGACGTAGGTGGTGATCTCCATCTGCTCGCCGCGGCCGGTCGCTCCGAGTTCCGGCACGCCGGCGACCTCGGTGAGGAAGCGCACGCAGCGCGTGCAGTGGATGCAGCGCGTCATCACCGTCTTGATCAGCGGGCCGAAATCCTTGTCGGGCACCGCGCGCTTGTTCTCGTGATAGCGGCTGCGATCGAAGCCATAGGCCATCGCCTGGTCCTGCAGGTCGCACTCCCCGCCCTGGTCGCAGATCGGGCAGTCGAGCGGGTGGTTGATCAGCAGGAACTCCATCACGCCGCGGCGGGCGGCACGCACCGTCGGGCTGTCGGTCCGGATCACCATGCCGTCGGCTACCGGATAGGCGCAGGAGGCGATCGGCTTGGGCGCCTTCTCGAGTTCAACGAGGCACATGCGGCAATTGCCGGCGATGGAGAGGCGCTCGTGGTAGCAGAAACGTGGGATTTCCTTGCCGGCGAGCTCGCAGGCCTGCAGAACCGTGATCCCCGGGGGGACTTCGAGTTCCGTGCCGTCGATGGTCAGTTTCGGCATCGCCCCCTCACTCGGCTGCCAACGCCCGCCCCACCGTCACTCCGCCGCCAGCGGCACCGCGCCGCGGCGTGCCTTGTAGGCCCTGATCCGCTCCTCCATCAGCGGGCGGAAGTGGCGGATCAGGCCTTGCACCGGCCAGGCGGCGGCATCGCCGAGCGCGCAGATCGTGTGCCCCTCGATCTCCCGCGTCACCTGTTCGAGCACATCGATTTCCTCGATCTCCGCCCGGCCCTCGACCATGCGCTCCATCACCCGCCACAGCCACCCGGTGCCCTCGCGGCAGGGCGTGCACTGGCCGCAGGATTCGTGCTTGTAGAAGCGTGAGAGGCGCGCGATCGCACGAATCGGGTCGGTCGAGCGGTCCATCACGATCACGCCCGCCGTGCCGAGGCCGGACTTCACCTCGCGCAGGCTGTCGAAGTCCATCAGCACCGTGTCGCAGATCTCCTTCGGCAACAGCGGCACCGAGGAACCACCGGGAATGACGGCGAGCAGGTTGTCCCAACCCCCGCGCACCCCACCCGCGTAGCGCTCGATCAGCTCGCGCAGCGGAATCCCGAGCGCCTCCTCGACGTTGCAGGGTCGGTTCACGTGGCCGGAGATGCAGAAGATCTTCGTCCCCGTGTTCTTCGGCCGGCCGATCGAGGCAAACCAGGAGGCGCCGCGGCGCAGGATCTCGGGCACGACCGCGATCGATTCGACATTGTTCACCGTCGTCGGGCAGCCCCAGAGCCCGACCGCGGCGGGAAAGGGCGGTTTCAGCCGCGGCATGCCCTTCTTACCCTCGAGGCTCTCGAGGAGTGCGGTCTCCTCGCCGCAGATGTAGGCGCCCGCCCCGCGCGTCACCTTGAGGTCGAAGGCGTAGCCCGATCCGCAGGCGTTCCTGCCGATCAGCCCCGCCTCATAGGCCTCATCGATCGCGTGTTGCAGCCGCTTGTACTCGGCGTGGAATTCGCCGCGGATGTAGATCCAGGCCTCGTGCGCGCCCATCGCGACGGAGGCAAGAAGGGCTCCCTCGATCAGCTTGTGTGGCTCGTGGCGAAGGATGTCACGGTCCTTGCATGTGCCGGGCTCGCTCTCGTCGGCGTTGATGACGAGGTAGTGGGGACGGTCCTTCACCTGCTTCGGCATGAAGGACCATTTGAGCCCCGTCGGGAACCCAGCACCGCCGCGGCCGCGCAGGCCCGAGGCCTTCACCTCCTCGACGATCCACTCCCGCCCCTTCTCGATCAGCGCCTTGGTGCCGTCCCAGTCGCCGCGCGCGCGCGCGCCGGCGAGCCGCCAGTCGTGCTGGCCGTAGAGATTGGTGAAGATGCGATCGCGATCGGCCAGCATCGGTTCAATCCGTCTTGGCGATGTCGACGAGCGTGGCGCCTTCGACCTCAGGCCAGCCCTCCGGCGCCGAGGCCTGGCGGCGCCGCACGGAGCCGGGTGCGGGGCGTTCGCCGCGGCGCAGGGCCTCGAGGATGCGCTCCGTCGCCTCGCCGTCGAGATCCTCGTAGAAGTCGTCGCCCACCCAGAGGATCGGCGCGTTGACGCAGGCCCCGAGGCACTCGACCTCCTCGACCGAGAACATGCCGTCGGGAGAAACTTCTCCGTCCGGAACGTTGCCGGCAGCGCGACGGCAGGCGGCGAGCACGCCGTCTGAGCCGCGCAGCCAGCAGGGCGTGGTGGTGCACACCTGCAGATGGAAACGCCCGACGGGCCGCGTCTTGAACATGGTGTAGAAGCTCGCGACCTCGTAGACGCGGATCTTCGGCAGGCCGAGGATGTCCGCCACATGGTCCATTGCCGCGCGGGGAAGCCAGCGCGCGCCGGTCTCCTCCTCCATCTGCCGCTGGGCGAGATCGAGCAGCGCTTTCACGGCCGCGGCCTGACGCCCCGGCGGATACTTCGCGATCTGCGCCTCCGCCTTCGTGCGATAGGCCGGCGTGAAGGCAAAGGTTTCCGGTCCGCCCTCGAAGGGGTGGGCGGGAGTCCAGCGCGCCGGCTTGTGCGCAGGCCCGCTCATCGGTCGATCTCGCCGAACACAATGTCGAGGCTGCCGATGATCGCCACCGTGTCGGCCAGCATGTGTCCCTTGGCGAGCCGATCCATCGCCTGCAGATGCGCGAAGCCGGGCGCGCGGATCTTGCAGCGATAGGGCCGGTTGGTGCCGTCGGCGATGAGATAGACGCCGAATTCCCCCTTCGGTGCCTCCACCACCGTGTAGGTCTCGCCGGCCGGCACGTGGTAACCCTCCGTGTAGAGCTTGAAGTGATGGATCAGCGCCTCCATCGAGGTCTTCATCTCGGCGCGCGAGGGTGGGGTGATCTTGTGGTCCTGCACCTTGACGGGGCCATCGGGCATGCGCGCGAGGCACTGGCGGATGATCTTCAGGCTCTCGCGCATCTCCGCCATGCGCACGAGGTAGCGATCATAGCAGTCGCCGTTGCGGCCGACGGGGATGTCGAAATCCATCTCGGCGTAGACGTCGTAGGGCTGGGCCTTGCGCAGGTCCCAGGCCGCGCCAGAGGCGCGCAGGCAGGGCCCCGACCAGCCCCAGGCGAGCGCCTCCTCGAGCGGCATCACGCCGATGTCGACCGTGCGCTGCTTCCAGATCCGGTTCTCGGTGAGCAGGCCCTCGAGGTCGTCGAGGAACTTCGGGAAGGTGTCGCACCAGGCGGCGATGCGATCGGTGAGCCCGGCGGGCAGATCCTTCGCGACACCGCCCGGGCGAAAGTAGTTGGCGTGAAGGCGCGCGCCCGAGGCGGCCTCGTGGAACTCCATCAGCTTTTCGCGCTCCTCGAAGCCCCAAAGTGCCGGGGTGATGGCGCCGACGTCGAGGCCATAGGTGGTGATGTTCAGCAGGTGATTGAGGATGCGCGTGATTTCGGCGAACAGGACGCGAATGTATTGCGCGCGCGGCGGCGGCGTGATGCCGAGGAGCTTCTCGACCGCGAGGGCGAAGGCGTGCTCCTGGCACATCGGCGAAACGTAATCGAGGCGGTCGAAATAGGGCACCGCCTGCATGTAGGTCTTGTACTCGATCAGCTTCTCGGTGCCGCGGTGCAACAGGCCGATGTGCGGGTCGGCGCGCTCCACCACCTCGCCATCCATCTCCAGCACCATGCGCAGCACGCCGTGCGCCGCCGGGTGCTGCGGCCCGAAATTCATCGTGTGGGTGCGGATCGCCGCCCCAGGCCCCGTTTCGCCAGCGCCGATGACGACTTCAGCCACGGTACACCTTCTCGTCTCCCGGCAGCGTGGTCATGCCTTCCCACGGCGAGAGGAAATCGAAGTTGCGGAAGTCCTGAGCGAGCTTCACCGGCTCGTAGACGAGTCGCTTCGTTTCCTCATCGTAGCGAAGCTCGACGTGACCCGTCAGCGGGAAGTCCTTGCGCAACGGGTGCCCCTCGAAGCCGTAGTCGGTGAGGATGCGGCGCAGGTCCGGGTTGCCCTCGAACACGATGCCGAACAGGTCCCAGGCCTCGCGCTCGAACCAGCCCGCCGCCGGCCAGATCTCGACCACCGACGGCACGGGGGTCGCCTCGTCCGTCGTCGTGACCACGCGCACGCGGCGGTTCGGCACCGGTGCGAGCAGGTTGTAGACGACCTCGAACCGCTCCGGCCGCTCCGGCCAATCGACGCCGCAGAGATCCATCAGTTGCACAAAGGCGAATCGAGGATCGTCGCGCAGCGTGCGCATGAGCGCGAGCAGATGTTCCCGCCGCGCATCGATGCGCAGTTCGCCGAGCCGTTCCCCCCAGGATAGGACGGCCTGCGGGCACGCGGCAGCGATGTCCTCGCCCAAGCTGGCCAGTGTGCTCGTCATCTGGAGGGCCCGATCAGCGCCGCAGGATGGAGCCGCTGCGGCGGATCTTCTTCTGCAGCTGCATGATGCCGTAGAGCAGCGCCTCGGCCGTCGGCGGGCAACCGGGCACGTACACGTCCACGGGCACCACACGGTCGCAGCCGCGCACGACGCTGTAACTGTAGTGGTAGTAGCCCCCGCCATTGGCGCAGGAGCCCATGCTGATCACCCAGCGCGGTTCGGGCATCTGGTCGTACACGCGGCGGAGCGCGGGCGCCATCTTGTTGGTCAGCGTACCGGCGACGATCATCACGTCGCTCTGGCGCGGGCTCGCGCGCGGGATGATGCCGAAGCGATCGAGATCGTAGCGGCTCATGTAGGCGTGGATCATCTCCACCGCGCAACAGGCAAGCCCGAAGGTCATCGGCCAGAGACTGCCCGTGCGGGCCCAATTCACCAGCTTGTCGAGCTGGGCAACCAGAAACCCCTTCTCGACCAGTGATTGGGTCGCCTGCTTCAGCACCGCGTCCTGCGCGGGGCCCGGCGGCAGCGCCTCCCGGTTCCAGGCAATCGAGGTCGTCATCGCCAATCCTCCCCCGCACTCACTCCCACTCGAGAGCACCCTTACGCCACTCGTAGATGAAACCGACGGTCAAAACCGCAAGGAAGGCCATCATCGAGCCGAAGCCGAGCCAGCCGATGTCGCCGAGTGCCACGGCCCAGGGGAAGAGAAAAGCGACCTCGAGGTCGAAGATGATGAACAGGATGGCGACCAGGTAGAAGCGGACGTCGAATCGGCGTCGGGCGTCGTCGAACGGATCGAAACCGCATTCATAGGGCGACAGCTTGGCTGCATCGGGGTTCTGGCGCGCCGCGAGCAGGCTGCCCACAACCATGGCGACCGCGATGACGGCCGCGATGCCGATGAACACCAGGATCGGGAAATACTCGGCGAGATCGACGCTCACGACGAAAAGACGCTCCTCCCGGCCTCGCCAGCAGGCGAGGCTCACCCACCGTTAGCATAGAGGGGCGCGCCCCGCTTTTCCAGCGGCTTGCCGAAGCGTTTCGTGCGTAATGGCGGAAGAGAGTGGCGCGAGTGACGGGGCTCGAACCCGCGACCTCCGGCGTGACAGGCCGGCGCTCTGACCGACTGAGCTACACCCGCGCGATCAATGTGGAACTACGGTCGGTGCCCGGCGAAGTCAAGCACCGCACCGGGCTGGTGGGCGGTGACGGGGTCGAACCGCCGACATCCTGTGTGTAAGACAGGCGCTCTACCGCTGAGCTAACCGCCCACCTGCACGTCGAGCACGATCGCGAAGCCGCGCGTGCCGGCCGAAACCGGCCGCGTGCCCTGCGAGAAACCTCAGTTGACCGCCTCTTTCAAGCCCTTGCCGGCCTTGAAGCGGACGCTGACGGTCGCCGGGATCTTGATCTCCTCGCCGGTGCGCGGGTTGCGGCCCTTGCCGGCCTTGCGCTTGGAGGTCGAGAAGGTGCCGAACCCCACGATCCGCACCTCCTGCTTCTTCTTCAATGCCCCCTCGATCGCGGCGAAGACGGTGTCGATCACCTCGGCCGCCTTGGCCTTCGACAGGTCGGTCTTGTCGGCGACGTGCGCCACCAGATCGTTCTTGTTCACCTCTGCTGCCCTCTTGCCCTTGCGAGATCGGCCAAGCCGGCGCCGACTCGGAACCGGCTCCGTACCGATCGGCACTCTAGGCAGCGGATTTTGCCCCCGTCAATCAGAGGGGCAGGAAAAGTCGCGGAAAACCGCCACTTTCCCTGCCCTCCTGCAGCGGGAGCCTTGTTTTGCCTGCCTTTCCGGCCACCGACTCGGCGCTCGGCACGGCGCGGGCCGACGCGTCAGTGCGCGAGTCGCCCGACCGCAGCCTCCGTCGCACCCTTCTCCGCCGCCGGCTCGACCGGCTCCTCCCAGGCGATCGGAGTCGGCTGGCGGGTCAACGCCTCGCGGATCACCTCGTCCACCGAGGATACGGGCACGATCTTCAACCCCTTCTTCACGTTGTCGGGGATCTCCGCGAGGTCCTTCTCGTTCTCCTTCGGAATCAGCACCGTGGTGATGCCGCCCCGGAGGGCTGCGAGCAGCTTCTCCTTCAGCCCGCCGATCGGCAGCACGCGCCCGCGCAGCGTGATCTCGCCGGTCATCGCGATGTCGCGCCGCACCGGGATCCCCGTCAGCGCCGAGACGATGGCGGTCGCCATGGCGACGCCGGCCGACGGCCCGTCCTTCGGCGTCGCCCCCTCCGGCACGTGCACGTGGATGTCGCGCTTCTCGAACAAGGGCGGCGCGATGCCGAACTGCAACGCGCGCGAGCGCACGTAGCTCATCGCCGCCTGCACGCTCTCCTGCATCACGTCGCCGAGCTTGCCGGTGTGCTTGACGTTGCCCTTGCCGGGCATCACCACCGCCTCGACGGAGAGGAGTTCGCCGCCGACCTCCGTCCAGGCGAGCCCGGTGACGACGCCGACCATGTCCTCGGCCTCGGCCTCACCGTAGCGGTACTTCCGCACCCCGGCATACTTCTCGAGGTTCTTGCGCGTGATGGCGACCTTGCCGGCCTTCTTCTGCACGATCTCGCGCACCGCCTTCCGCGCGAGGCCGGCGATTTCGCGCTCGAGGTTCCGCACGCCGGCCTCTCGCGTGTAGTAGCGGATGAGGTCGCGCAGCGCGTCGTCGGAGATCGACCACTCGGACGGCTTCAGCCCGTTCGCCTCCGACACCTTCGGGATCAGGTGGCGCTTGGCGATCTCGACCTTCTCGTCCTCCGTGTAGCCGGGGATGCGGATGATCTCCATGCGGTCGAGCAGCGGCTGCGGCATGCGCAGGCTGTTCGCCGTGGTGACGAACATCACGTCCGAGAGGTCGTAATCCACCTCCAGGTAGTGGTCGTTGAAGGTGCTGTTCTGCTCCGGGTCGAGCACCTCGAGCAGCGCCGAGGACGGATCACCCCGCCAATCCGCGCCCAGCTTGTCGATCTCGTCCAGCAGGAAGAGGGGGTTGGAGGATTTCGCCTTCTTCATCCCCTGGATGATCTTGCCCGGCATCGAGCCGATGTAGGTGCGACGGTGGCCGCGGATCTCGGCCTCGTCGCGCACCCCACCCAGCGACATGCGCACGAAGTTCCGCCCCGTCGCCTTGGCGATCGACTTGCCGAGCGAGGTCTTGCCCACGCCGGGCGGTCCGACCAGGCACAGGATGGGACCGCGGATCTTCTGGCTGCGCGCCTGCACGGCCAAGTACTCGAGGATCCTCTCCTTCACCTTCTCGAGACCGTAATGGTCGTCGTTGAGAATCTTCTCCGCCGCCGCCAGATCGGTCTTGATCTTGGTCTTCTTCTTCCAGGGGATGGAGAGGAGCCAGTCGAGGTAGTTGCGCACCACCGTGGCCTCGGCGCTCATCGGGCTCATGGTGCGCAGCTTCTTCAATTCGGCGAGCGCCTTCTCGCGCGCCTCCTTGGAGAGCTTGGTCTTCTTGATCTTCTCCTCGATCTCGGCCGCCTCGTCCCGGCCGTCCTCGCCTTCGCCGAGCTCCTTCTGGATCGCCTTCAGCTGCTCGTTCAGGTAGTACTCGCGCTGCGTCTTCTCCATCTGCCGCTTGACGCGGTTGCGGATGCGCTTCTCCACCTGAAGCACGCCGATCTCGCCCTCCATATGGGCGAAGACCTTCTCGAGCCGCTCGGCGACGTTGGCGGTCTCCAGCAGCGCCTGCTTCTCGGGGATCTTCAGCGAGAGGTGCGAGGCGACCGTGTCGGCGAGCTTGGCCGGGTCCTCGATCTGGTTGATCGAGACCAGGACCTCGGGCGGGATCTTCTTGTTCAGCTTGATGTACTGCTCGAACTGCCCGACCACCGTACGCGCCAGCGCCTCGAGCTCGCGCGCATCCCCGAACACCTCCTCGATCGGCTGAATGAAGCCTTCGAAGTAGGCCTCGGTTTCCTTGAAGGCGACGATCCGCGCACGCCGCCCGCCTTCCACCAGCACCTTCACCGTGCCGTCGGGCAGCTTCAGGAGCTGCAGCACGGTGGCGATCGTGCCGACGTGATAGATGTCGTCGGTGCCCGGATCGTCCTGCGCGGCGTTCTTCTGGGTGACGAGCAGGATCTGCTTGTCGTCCTTCATCACCGCCTCGAGGGCGCGGACGGACTTCTCGCGCCCCACGAACAGCGGCACGATCATGTGCGGGAAGACGACGATGTCGCGCAGGGGCAGAACAGGCAGCGTGGCCGCGGTCTCCGGACCCTGGGCGGGCGTCTTCGGCTGGTCGGTCATCCTATCCTCTCCTGGTCGGCGGCCCTGCCGTCGCACCTTCGGTCACGCCGGCCGGCCCCGTCTGTGACAGTTCGGCATATGGGGAGCGCGCGGGGCTTCGGCACCCCTGTCGTGGCAGGGCGGCTGCGCGGCGGACGCAGCCGGAGCGACCCGCCGCCGTTTCCTCAAGCGCTGGTGGTCTCGCCGCGACGTTCGGCGTAGATGTAGAGAGGGCTTGCTCGGCCTTCCGCCACCTCGCGGTTCACCACCACCTCTTCCACCCCGTCGAGCCCGGGCAGGTCGAACATGGTGTCGAGCAGGATGCTCTCCATGATCGAGCGCAGGCCGCGCGCCCCGGTGCGGCGCTGGATGGCGCGCGCGGCGATGGTGCGCAGCGCGTCGTCGGTGAAGGTGAGTTTCACGCCCTCCATCTCGAACAGGCGCGCGTACTGCTTCACCAGCGCATTCTTCGGCTTGGTCAGGATGTCGACCAGGGCCTGTTCGTCGAGATCCTCAAGGGTCGCGATCACCGGCAACCGGCCGATGAACTCCGGGATCAGGCCGAACTTCAGCAGATCCTCGGGCTCGACCTCCTTCAGCAGCGCCCCGGTGCGCCGCTCATCCGGGGCACGGACGTCGGCGCCGAAGCCGATCGCCGAGCCCTTGCCGCGGGCGGCGATGATCTTCTCCAGCCCGGCGAAGGCACCGCCGCAGATGAACAGGATGTTCGAGGTGTCGACCTGCAGGAACTCCTGCTGCGGGTGCTTGCGACCGCCCTGCGGCGGCACGGAGGCGATGGTGCCCTCCATGATCTTGAGCAGCGCCTGCTGCACACCTTCGCCCGAGACGTCGCGCGTGATCGAGGGGTTGTCCGACTTGCGGCTGATCTTGTCGACCTCGTCGATGTAGACGATGCCGCGCTGGGCGCGTTCGACGTTGTAGTCCGCCGCCTGCAGCAGCTTGAGGATGATGTTCTCGACGTCCTCGCCGACGTAGCCCGCTTCCGTCAGCGTCGTCGCGTCCGCCATGGTGAACGGCACATCGAGGATGCGGGCGAGCGTCTGGGCGAGCAGGGTCTTGCCCGATCCGGTGGGCCCGATCAGCAGGATGTTGGATTTCGCGATCTCGACGTCGTTGTTCTTCTGCCCGTGCGCCAGCCTCTTGTAATGGTTGTGCACGGCCACGCTCAGCACACGCTTTGCGTGATCCTGCCCGATCACGTAATCGTCCAGGACCTTACAGATCTCGCGCGGGGTGGGGATGCCATCGCGCGTCTTCACGAGGTGCGACTTGTGCTCCTCGCGAATGATGTCCATGCAGAGCTCGACGCACTCGTCGCAGATGAAGACCGTCGGGCCTGCAATCAGCTTGCGGACTTCGTGCTGCGACTTGCCGCAGAACGAGCAGTACAGGGTGTTCTTGGAATCGCTCGATTTGCTCATGCCCGCTCCCGAGCTCGGCACGCCGCCAAGCCCCTGATGTTAGGGCTGACCGCAGATGGAGACAAGGACGGTGGGCCGGTCCGAACCCCGACCGGCCCCCACCGCCTCACTTCTTCTCGGCCTCTGGCGCGGGCCGGTTCTCCACCACCTGGTCGACGATGCCGAAGGCCTTCGCCTCTTCGCCGGACATGAAGCGGTCGCGTTCGAGCGTGCGCTCGATGGTCTCGATGTCCTGGCCCGTGTGCTTGGCGTAGATCTGGTTCAGCCGGGCCCGGATGGCGAGGATCTCGCGCGCCTGGATCTCGATGTCGGTCGCCTGGCCCTGCGCACCGCCCGAAGGCTGATGCACCATGATCCGGCTGTTCGGCAGGGCGTAGCGCTTGCCCTTTGCGCCGGCGGCGAGCAGCAGCGAGCCCATCGAGGCCGCCTGCCCGATGCAGACCGTGCTCACGGGGCTGCGGATGTACTGCATGGTGTCGTAGATCGCGAGGCCCGAGGTGACCACACCGCCGGGGCTGTTGATGTAGAAGGCGATGTCCTTGTTCGGGTTCTCGCTTTCCAGGAACAGGAGCTGCGCACACAGGAGGCTTGCCACCTGGTCGTAGACCGGCCCGGTGAGGAAGATGATCCGCTCCTTGAGCAGGCGCGAGTAGATGTCGAACGCCCGCTCGCCGCGCGCGGTCTGTTCGATCACCATCGGCACCAGGGTGTTGCTGTACACCTCCAGCGGGTCACGCTCGCGGAACAAGGCTGTTTCCTTCCGTTTCCGAGGGTTGTCGATCGTCCCGTCGATCGACCTTCAACAATATAGTCTCATCCCGCCGCCGCGCCAGCCGCCGGAGCGTCCGCCGGCGCATCGGGGTCGCGCGCAAGCTCGGCAGGCTCCACGGTGCGCTCGGTCACCTTGGCCAGCGCCACCACGAAGTCGATCACCTTGTCCTCGAAGATCGGCGCCCGCAGCCTTTCCACCGCCTCCGGGTTCTGCTGGAAGAACTCGACCACCTTGCGCTCCTGGCCCGGGTAGCGCGAGGCCTCCGCCATCACTGCCCGGCGCAGCTCGTCCTGCGACACCGACAGGTTGTTCGCCCGCCCGATCTCGGCCAGCAGGAGCCCAAGCCGCACCCGCCGTTCGGCGATCGCCCGATACTCGGCCTTCAGCGTGGCCTCGTCCTTGCCGCGATCCGCCTCGTCGAGGCGGCCCTCCTTCATCTCCTGCTCGACGCGCTGCCAGATGCCGCCGAACTCGGCTTCCACCATGCCTTCGGGCACGGGGAAAGCGGCGCGCTCGGCCAGCGCGTCGAGCACCGCCCGCTTCAGCCGAAGCCGCGATAGCTGGTCGTACTCGCGCTGAATCGCGTTGCGCACGGCCTCGCGCATCGCCTCCAGCGTCTCGAAGCCGTGCTTCTTGGCGAGCTCGTCGTCGACCGCCGGCGGCAGGGCGCGCCTGAGCGCCTTCGCCGTCACCGTGAACGTGGCCTCTTTGCCGGCAAGCTCCGCCGCCGGATAGCCCTCGGGAAAGGTGACGACGATCTCCTTCGTCTCGCCGGGCGCGAGCCCGACCAACCCCTCGGTGAAGCCGGGAATGAAGCCCGTGCCCCCGACCTCGATCTCGAAATCGGAGGCCGTGCCGCCCTTGAACGGCTTGCCGTTGATCCGGCCGACGAAATCGACCACCAGCAGGTCGCCGACCGCCGCCGGGCGGGCCTCCTCGATCGGTTCACTGCGCCGATGCCGCCGGGCGATCTCCTCGAGGCGCCGCGCCACCTCCTCCTCCGAGGCGGTGGCGACGAGCTTCTCCACCGCGATCTCGGACAGCTCGGGGATAGTGATTTCGGGGAGTACCTCGATGTCGAGGGTGAACTCGAGATCCGCCCCCTCCGACCAGTTCACGATGTCGACCCGCGGCCGCGCCGCCGGCTTCAGTCCGTGATCGGCAACCACACGGCGCGCGGCGTCATCGAGCGAGCGCTCCAGCACCTCGCTCATTACCGCCTGGCCATAGCGCTGGGCGACGATCTTCGGCGGCACCTTGCCGGGCCGGAACCCCGGCAGGCGAAGCTGGCGACCGAGCTCGGCCAGCCGCGCCTCCTTGCGCGCGGCGAGTTCCGCCGCCGGCAGGACCACCGAGAACGCGCGCCGCAACCCTTCCGCCGGCTTTTCCACCACCTGCATGAGCAATCCGCCTCACCTCACCCCGCCCGCGTGGGCGGTGCCTGCACTGGTGCGGGCGGAGGGATTTGAACCCCCACGACTTGCGTCACCGGAACCTAAATCCGGCGCGTCTGCCAGTTCCGCCACGCCCGCCGAACCCGCGCCGACCGCACCACCCGCGAGAGAGAGGGCGCGTCTAGCGCACCCCCGTGCGCTGGGCAAGGCGCCGTTGCGCGTAGGCCCGAGCGGGCCCTAAACACAGCTCGTGCCAAGCGCCCCTCACGATGCAGACCTCCCCCCCGTCGATCTCGCGATCATCGGCGGCGGCATCAACGGCGCCGGCATCGCGCGCGACGCCGCCGGCCGCGGCTGGCGCGTGGCGCTGATCGAGCAGGGCGACCTCGCCCAGGCCACCTCCTCGACGTCCACCAAGCTCATCCACGGCGGGCTGCGCTATCTCGAGCACCACGCCTTCCGCCTCGTGCGCGAAGCGCTCGCCGAACGCGAGGTGGTGTGGGGAATCGCGCCGCACATCGTCCGGCCGCTGACCTTCATCCTGCCGCATGATCGGAACCATCGCCCCGCCTGGCTGCTCCGGCTGGGACTCTTCCTTTACGACCACCTGGGCGGGCGGCGGCGCCTGCCCGCGACACGGGTGCTGGATCTGCGCACCGCGCCGGAGGGCGCGCCGCTGCGCCAGGGGCTTCGGCGCGGTTTCGCCTACGCCGATTGCTGGGTCGACGACGCCCGCCTTGTCGTGCTCAACGCGCGCGACGCCGCCGATCGCGGGGCGAGGATCCTCACCCGCACCCGCCTCCTTGCCGCCGAACGGAGCGAGGGACTGTGGCGGCTCACGCTCGAGGACACGGAAACCGCTGCCCGCCGCGGCCTCGCCGCCCGCGCCCTGGTCAATGCAGCCGGGCCCTGGGTCGCGCACGTGCTGGAGCGGGTGATCGGCACCAAGAGCCCAGCCCCGGTGCGGCTGGTGCGCGGCAGCCACATCGTCGTGCCACGCCTGTTCGCGCACGCCTCGGCCTACATCCTGCAGAACGATGACCGGCGGATCGTCTTCGCCATCCCGTACGAGGAGGGCTTCACCCTCATCGGCACCACCGATGTCGATCACACCGGCGATCCAGCCGCGGTGCACGCGACGGCGGAGGAGGTCGCCTATCTCTGCCGCGCCGTCTCCGCCTGGTTCCGCCGCCCGGTCTCGCCCGACGACGTCGTCTGGTCCTACGCCGGGGTGCGCCCCCTCTACGACGACGGTGCCTCCGCCGCGCAGGAAGCGACCCGGGATTACGTGCTCGCCCTCGATGCGCCGGTGGGGGCCCCAGCCCTCCTGTCCATCTTCGGCGGCAAGATCACCACGTATCGGCGCCTCGCCGAGGCCGCGCTTGCCAAGCTCGCGCCGCATCTGCCCGCCGTGCGCGGTCTTGCTTCGGGCTGGACCGGGCGCACGCCTCTCCCGGGCGGGGATTTCCCGATCGACGGCATCGATGCCCTGATCGGCGACCTGCGCGCCCGCTTCCCCTTCCTCGATTCGCGCAGGACCCGTCGCCTCGCGCGGTCCTACGGCACCCTCGCGGCGCGTGTGCTCGGCGACGCCCGCACGCCCCAGGAGCTCGGGCGCGACCTCGGGGCGGGGCTCACGGAGGCGGAACTCCTCTGGCTCGTCCGCCACGAATGGGCGCGCACGGTCGAGGATGTGCTCTGGCGCCGCACCAAGCTGGGCCTTCGCCTGGATTCGGCCGGGCGCGAGGCTGTCGCTCGCGCCCTCGACGGCCTTCGGGCGGAGGCCGCGGCGTGAGCGGCTTCGTCCTCGCCATCGACCAGGGCACCACCTCGACACGAGCACTCGTGTTCGATGCCGACCGGCGTCTGATCGCCTCCGCCCAGGAGGAGTTCCCGCAGCACTACCCCGCTCCCGGCTGGGTCGAGCACGACCCGGAGGACCTCTGGCGCACCACCCTCGCCACGGCCCGCACCGCCCTGGCGCGTGCGGGGCTTGCCGCCTCCGCCATCGCCGCCATCGGGCTCACCAACCAGCGCGAAACGACCCTGCTCTGGGACCGCGCCAGCGGCCGCCCCATCCATCGCGCCATCGTCTGGCAGGACCGCCGCACGGCGGAGGCCTGCGCGCGGCTTCGCGCCGAAGGCCACGAATCTTTCGTCACCGCCCGCACGGGGCTCCTGCTCGACCCCTATTTCTCGGCGACCAAGATCGCCTGGCTTCTCGACCGGGTGGAGGGTGCACGCGAGGCCGCCGAGGCGGGACGGCTCGCCTTCGGCACCGTCGACAGCTGGCTGCTCTGGCGCCTTACCGGCGGCCGAATCCACGCCACCGACGCCACCAACGCCTCGCGCACGCTGCTCCTCGACCTCACCACCTTGCGCTGGGACGAGGATCTCTGCCGCCTGTTCCGCATCCCGCCCGCGATCCTGCCCGAACTCCGCGACTGCGCCGACGACTACGGCACCACCGAGCCTCGGCTGTTCGGCGCCGCCATCCCGATCCGCGGCGTGGCGGGCGACCAGCAGGCGGCGCTGATCGGCCAGGCCTGTTTCGCCCCCGGCATGGTGAAGGCGACCTACGGCACCGGCGCCTTCGCCTTGCTCAACACCGGCGCCGCCCCCGTCTCCTCACGCAACCGCATGCTCACCACCCTCGGCTACCGTTTCGCCGGCCGCACGGCCTACGCCCTGGAGGGCGCGGTGTTCGTCGCCGGTGCCGCCGTGCAGTGGCTGCGCGACGGGCTCGGCCTGATCGCCACCGCCGCGGAGACCGACCGCCTCGCCGCCGAGGCCGACCCCGACCAGCCCGTCGTCCTGGTCCCGGCCTTCACCGGGCTCGGCGCGCCGTGGTGGGACGCCGAGGCCCGTGGCGCCCTGTTCGGGCTGACGCGCGGCACCACACGGCGCGAACTCGCCCGTGCCGTGCTCGATTCGATCGCGTTCCAGACCTGCGACCTGCTGGCCGCCATGCGGGAGGACTGGGGTGGGGATTGCCCCTCGCTCCTTCGGGTGGACGGGGGGCTCGCCGTCTCCGACTGGACGATGCAGCGCATCGCCGACCTCACCGGCACGCCGGTCGATCGGCCGGCCATGCGGGAGACGACCGCTCTCGGCGCGGCCTGGCTCGCCGGCTTCGCCGCGGGCCTTTACCCCTCGCCCGAGGAGACGGCGCGCGCCTGGGCCGCCGAACGCCGGTTCGTCCCCGAACTCGACGAGAGGGCGCGGGCCGCCGTCCTTGAGCGCTGGCGCGAGGCCGTGCGCCGCACGCTCTCCGCCCCGCCGGGCTGAGCGACCCACCCTTGCCGCCGTCCCGCCACGGAGGCGCCGCGACGGCGTGCTTCGCCCGCGCTACCATGCCGGTCGTGACCCACCTTCCCCTCCCCCTCGCCGGGCGCGGTTCGGAGGCCGCCGCCGGGCCGCCGCCCGCCCTCTCCGTCGTCGTGCCCGCCTACAACGAGGAGGAGGTGCTGCCCGAATTCCACCGTCGCCTCGCCGCGGTGATGGACGGGCTCGGCCTGCCGTGGGAGGTGGTCTACGTCAACGACGGCTCGCGCGACGGCACGCTCGCCGTCATGCTGTCCTTGCGCGAGCGCGATCCGCACGTCTCGGTGGTCAACCTCTCGCGCAACTTCGGCAAGGAGATCGCGCTCACCGCCGGGCTCGACCACGCGCGTGGGTCGGAGGCGGTGATCGTCATCGACGCCGACCTGCAGGATCCGCCCGAACTGATCCCGGAGCTCGTGCGCACCTGGCGCGAGGGCTACGACGTCGTCTACGCGCAGCGCCGGGCGCGCGCGGGCGAGACCTGGCTGAAGCGGGCCACCGCCGCCGCCTTCTACCGGGTGATGGAACGGCTCGGCGGGCGCGTGAAACTCCCCCGCGACACGGGCGACTTCCGGCTGATGAGCCGGCGCGCCACCGACGCGCTGCTCACCTTGCGCGAACAGCACCGCTTCATGAAGGGGCTGTTCGCCTGGATCGGTTTCCCGTCCAAGGCCGTGCTGTATCATCGCGCGCCGCGTGCGGCCGGCACCACCAAGTGGAACTACTGGAAGCTCTGGAACCTCTCGCTCGAGGGCATCACCAGCTTCACCGTCGCCCCCCTCAAGGTCGCGACCTATCTCGGCCTGCTCTGTGCAACGGGCGCCCTCGCCTACGGCACCTTCATGGTCGTGCGCACCCTGCTGTTCGGCAACCCCGTCCCCGGCTACCCGAGCCTGATCACGGTCGTGCTGTTCCTGGGTGGCGTGCAGCTCGTCACCCTCGGCATCATCGGCGAGTATCTCGGGCGGGTGTTCAACGAGACGAAGGGCCGCCCGCTCTACATCGTCGAGCGGCATCTGCCGAGCCGCGCCCCTTCAGCCGCCGCGGCAGACGAGCAGCGCGCCGACCTCCCGGCAACCCCGCGCGCCGCCGAGTAGGGCCCGCGCCTCGGGCAGGATCAGGCGAAGCTCGCCCGGCACGGGGGGCACGGCGGCGGTCTCGGCATCGCGGCACAGGGGGGGCTCCGGCCAGCGCGCGAGCTGCATCGTGTTCGTCGGCTTCACGAATTCCGACACGAGCAGCAACAGCTCCTGCACGCGCTCGCGCGTCGCGTGGCCCTCGGGCGGGATGCAGGGCCAGGAGGGCAGGATCGTCACCCGTTCCGCGTCCGCGATGAGGGGGCGAAGCACGTCGGCCTCCACCGTCCACGGCGCGCGTCGAGACGCCCAGTCCGCCAGTGCCGCCCGGTTGGGCGCGGCATCGATGACCTGGATGAGCCCGAAGAGGAGGACGAGAACGGGGCCGGATCGGAACGTCCGCGCGACGAGGGCGAACGACCCGATCAGCAGCCCGTAGAGGACGGGCCAGAAGAAGCGGCCCGAGGCACGGAACTGCTCGAGGAAGCCGGGCGGCGGCCCAAGGTCGAGCACGACGTGCTCGCCCAGGCCGACCCGGTGCGTGATGGCAAGGGCCGTCAAGCCGAGGAGTACGACGGCGAGGCCGGCGTGGCGGCGAACAACCACAAGCACGGCGGCGAGCCGCCCGACCAGCACCAGGGCGAGCGCCGCGATCAGCCCCAACCCGAGCCACGCATAGCCCTCCCAGCCGCCGAAGCCGGTGGCGTCGATCTCGCGGGTGATGCCAGGGAAGAAGAACGACCGCGCCGGCCAGACGGGGGAAAGAAGATTGAGCGCGTAGTTGCCGTAGCCTCCTTCCCCGGTCGCGCCGAGATAGCCGAGGAGGGCAAGCGCAAGCCCGACGGCACCCGCCGCCACCGCCGCCCCGACCGCGGCGGCAAGCCAGCGTCGGTCGGGCCGCAGCAACAAGGTCAGAGGTGCGGCACCCAGCACCGCCAACACCATCGCCGCAAGGTAAGGGTGCACGAGCAGCGCCGCGACGGCGAGGACGACGGCCCAGGTCCACACCGATACGCTTGGCCGACGCACGGCGGACAGCGACAGTCCCAAGGCCAGCAGGAGCAGGAAATGACCCATGAGCGCGGCATGGCCGTGCCGCGCGAGCCAAGCCGGCATGGAGAGCGCGGCAAGAGCCAGACCGAGAGCGGGCAGCAGCCTCGATTCGCCGGCGCAACGCAGCGCGAACACCGCGGCGAGCGGTTGCAGCACCATCACCACCGCATGCCAAAGCCCGATGCCGTGGAACCCCGGCGGCCAGAGGGAGCGGAAACCCTTGAGCAGCAGCGCGAACAGGGGAATGCCGTCAGCAAGCGCGATGTTCGTGCCCCCCTCACCGAGCCGGCGCGCCACCAACGGCGGCCAGCCCCAGGGCTCGGCCAGGAAGGAGCGCTGGGCGATGATGTGCTGGGCGATGTCGCCGAGGCTTCGCCAATCGGGATGAGCGGGCGGCAGGACGAAATCGCGCGGCAGCAGCCAGGCGGCCGCGAGCACGCCGAGGAGCGCTGCCACACCGTAGGCAAGCGCGCCGCTTCCGACTACGCGTGCCGTCTCAACACGCCACAATCCCGCCAAAGCTCCGTCCTCGTCTCGACGAAGGTCTCTCCGAAGATCCCGACCGTGCCGGCCGATGCGCCGGTGCGAAAGGGGTCCAACGAATGCTCTCCGCCGAAATTCGCCAGGTGCTGCCGGTCGAGCAGCCGGCCGTCGCCGTCGAGCCCGCCGGTTTGCCGCTCACGCAAACCGCCGCCCACACCCTCCCCCTCCCCGCCAACGATCTCGCCGCCACGCGCCGCCCCGGGCCGATCGCGCGGGCGGTGAAGCGGGCGATCGACATCGCGGGTGCTGCCGCCCTGCTCGTCGTCTTCGCCCCCGTCATGCTGATCATCGCGCTCCTGGTCGCGCGCGACGGCGGCCCCGTCCTCTACGGCCATACCCGGGTCGGGCGCGGCGGCGTGCCGTTCCGCTGCCTGAAGTTCCGCAGCATGGTGGTGGACGCCGATGCCCGGCTCGCCGCCTTGCTGGAGCGCGACCCGCTCGCCCGCGCCGAATGGGAGGCCACCCGCAAGCTGCGACGCGATCCCCGCGTGACCGCGATCGGGCGCTTTCTGCGCGCGACCTCGCTCGACGAACTGCCCCAGCTCTTCAACGTGCTCGCCGGCGACATGAGCCTCGTCGGGCCCCGCCCGGTGCAGCAGTCGGAGCTCGCCCAGTTCTACGGCACGGCCGCCGCGCACTACCGCGCCGTTCGGCCGGGGCTGACGGGCCCGTGGCAGATCAGCGGCCGCAGCGACACCACCTACGCCGAGCGCGTCGCCTTCGATGTCGCCTATGTCGAGCGCTTTTCGCTGCTGACCGACCTCGCCATCCTCCTGCGCACGCCGTTCGCCGTGCTCGCCCGCAAGGGCGCCTACTGACGCCGTTCCGTAGCCGGAGCGGTGCTGCGGCACCGCTCCGGATGCGCTACCCCTCCCTCCCATGCGAGACCGCCCCCTCGGCGCCGCCGGCCCGGGTGACCCGACCGCGACCCGCCGCATCCTCGGCGGCGCGTTCTGGAACCTGCTCGGCCGCGGTCTGCCGCTGCTGGTGGCGCTCGCTCTCACCCCCCCACTCGTATCCGCCCTCGGCATCGAGCGGTGGGGCCTGTTCACCCTGGCGCTCGGCTTGGTCGGCGTGTTCGGCGTGTTCGACCTCGGGGTTGGGGCGGCGCTCACCCGCACCATCGCCGACCGGCTCGGGCGCGGCGAGCGTGAGGGCGAGGACGCGCTGATCGCGTCCGCCCTGCTCCTGCTGGTCGGGCTGAGTGCCGGCGTTGCCGCCGCCCTGTGGGCCGCCGTGCCGTGGCTGATGGGTCGGGCGCTCACCGTTCCGCCTGCCCTGCAGGCGGAAGCGATCGCAGGCTTCCGGGTGCTCGTGGCCGCCGCCCCGCTCGTCGTGGTCAACGCGGCACTATGGGGCGTGCTCGCCGCGCACGGCCGGTTTCGCGCCGCCAATCTCGCCACCATGCCGGTGGCGGTGCTGTATTATCTGGGGCCGCTCCTGGTTCTCCTCGTCTGGGACTCGCTCGCCGGCGTGATGCTCGCCCTGGTCGCCGCGCGGCTGCTCAACACGCTGAGCTACGCTTGGCTGACGCGCGACCTCGTGCCGCTCTCCGCCTTTCGCCGCATTCGACCGGGCGCCGTCGTTCCGCTGCTGCGGCTCGGCGGCTGGCTCAGCCTCTCTGGCGTCCTCACCCAGGCGAGCCTCTACCTCGACCGTTTCCTGATCGGCGCCTTCCTCTCGCTCGCGGCGGTCGCCTTCTACGCCACCCCGCTCGATCTCGCGATGCGGCTGTGGATCCTGCCCGTCGCCGTCGCCCAAGCCTTGATGCCGGCCCTCGCCTCCACCTTCCGAGCGCGGCCGGAGGAGACGGCGCGGCTGACGCGGCGGGGGGTGCTGCTGATCGCCGCCCTCGTCCTGCCCGGTGCGATCCTGCTCTCGGGCGGGGCGGAAACGCTGCTTCGGCTCTGGCTCGGCCCCGCCTTCGCCGAAGGCGGGGCGGGCGTGCTCCGCACCCTGGCGGTGGGGATCCTGTTCTCCTGCGCTTCCTTCGCGCCCGGAAGCCTGCTCGAGGCGATCGGGCGGCCAGACGTCACCGCGCGGCTGCAGCTCGCAGTCGCCGTCGTTTCGATCCCGCTCCTGCTTGTGCTGCTCCGTCTCGGCGGCATCGAGGGCGCCGCTCTCGCTTGGGCCCTGCGCTGTGCCGGCGAGTGGGCCGGACGCACCCTGCTCGCAGCACGGCTCTACCCCGCAGCTGCGGCGGCGCTCCATCGTTCGGCGGTGCCGGTCGCTGCGGCAGGGCTCGTGCTGGCGGTTGCTCCGGTGCTCTCCCCTACCGGCCAGGCCGTCCTGATCGCCCTCGCCGCCGCTCTCTTCGTCGGTTTCGCCCTGCGGGCGCTTGAGCCGGACGAGCGCGCCGCCCTGCGCCGCCCCATCCACCTGCTGCGCACTGCACGATGAGGCTCGTCATCAACGGGCGCTTCCTCGCCCAGGCCGTCACGGGCGTGCAACGGGTCGCGCGCGAACTGATCACCGCCGCCGAGGCCCTCGCCGCGGAAGGACGCTGGCCAGCGTCCCGCCTTGTCGCGCCACCCGGCACCCCGCACCCGTCGTTGCAGGCGATCGCGGTCGAAACCGTGGGCCCGCTGTCCGGTCAGGCTTGGGAACAGATCGTGCTGCCGCGCGCCGCGCGCCAAGCATGGCTGCTCAATCTCGGCAACACCGCACCGCTTGCCGTTGGTGCGCGGCAGACGGTGCTGATCCACGACGCCGGCGCCTTCGACACGCCCGAGTCCTACAGCCTCGCCTTCCGCGCCTGGTATCGACTGCTGCAGCGGGCGCTTGCGCGGTTCGGCGCGCGCATCGTCACCGTCTCGCGGTTCTCGCGCGGCCGCATCGCCGCCGCCTTGCGGCTCGACCCCGCGACCATCACCGTCATCCCCGAGGGAGCGGAGCACATCCTGCGCGAGGCGGCGGACTGTTCGGTACTGGAACGGAACGGCCTTTTGCCTTCCCGCTACGTGCTCGCCGTCGGCACTGGGGCGGCGCACAAGAACCTCTCCCTGCTCGCCGCCGCGCGCGGCTTCCTCGCCGAGCGCGGCCTGGCGCTCGCCGTGGCCGGACGGGCCGATCCGGCGGTGTTCCGGCCCGCGGGCGCGCTCGAGGGCGCGGTGTCGGTCGGGCGCGTGACAGACGGTGAATTGCGCGCCCTCTACGAGAACGCGGCCGCGCTGCTGTTTCCATCCCGGTATGAGGGTTTCGGCCTGCCGCCGCTCGAGGCGATGGCCTGCGGCTGCCCGGTGATCGCCGGCAACGCCGGGGCGGTGCCCGAGGTGGTCGGCGAGGACGCGCTGTTGTTTCCGCCCGAGGACGCGCGCGCCCTGATCGGCGCACTCCATCGCGTCCTCGAGGATGCCGACCTCGCGCACCGCTTGCGCGAAGATGGAAGGCGGCGTGCGGCGCGCTTCACCTGGCGTGCCGCCGCCGAAGCCTTGCGCGACGCCCTGCCGGAGGAGGTGCGGTGAAGGTCGCCATCGTGCACGAGTGGCTCGACACCTATGCGGGCTCCGAGCGGGTGCTCGAGCAGATGCTCGCGGTGTTCCCGGAGGCCGACCTCTACGCGCTGTGCGACTTCCTCCCCGAGAGCGAGCGCGGCTTTCTGGGCGGCCGCACGCCCCGCACCACCTTCATCCAGCGCCTCCCTTTCGCGCGGCGACGCTTTCGCAACTATCTCGGCCTGATGCCGCTTGCCATCGAAAGCCTCGACCTCGCAGGCTACGACCTCGTCCTCTCCTCCTCCCATGCCGTTGCCAAGGGGGCGATCACGGGCCCCGGCACGGTGCACATCGCCTACGTGCACTCCCCCATGCGCTATGCGTGGGACCTGCAGGCGCAATACTTGCGCGAATCAGGGCTCGAGCGCGGCATCAAGGGCGCCTATGTGCGCTGGCTCCTGCATCGGCTCAGGCTGTGGGACCAGGCGAGTGCGGCACGGCCCGACGCGATTCTCGCCAACTCGAGCTACGTCGCGGAACGGATCCGCAAGGCCTGGCGGCGCGAGGCGGAGGTGCTGCATCCGCCGGTCGATACGGAGGCGTTTTCCGTCGGCACCGAACCGCGCACGCACTATCTCGTCGCCTCGCGGCTCGCGCCCTACAAACGGGTCGATCTCGTCGTCGCCGCGTTTCGGCATATGCCCGGCCGCCGACTCGTCGTGGTGGGTGACGGGCCACAAAGGGCGCAGGTGCATGCGGCGGCGGCAGGCGCGCCGAACATCGACCTCCGCGGTCACGTGCCGCGCAGCGAGCTCGTGCGTCTGATGCGCACGGCGCGCGCCTTCGTCTTCGCCGCCGAGGAGGATTTCGGCATCGCGCTCGTCGAAGCGCAAGCCTGCGGCACGCCGCTGATCGCCTTCGGCCGCGGTGGTGCGCGCGACATCGTGCGCACACCGGAGACGGGAGCCGAGCCGACCGGGATCCTGTTCGCCGAACAGTCGGTGGAGGCGATCGTCGCCGCGGTGGAGCGATTCGAAGCCGAGGCTTCCCGCTTCACGCCGCACGCGTGCCGCGCCAACGCCGAGCGTTTCTCCATCGCGCGCTTCCGGCAAGGCCTGCGCGACGCCGTCGCCCGCCACCTTGCTCATGCCTGAGCCGCGCTTCTCCCTCATCGTCGCCACGCTCGGCCGCGACATCGAGCTCGGCCACCTGCTGGAGAGCGTGCTCACGCAAGGGCGCGAGGATGTCGAGGTGATCGTGGTCGACCAGAACGCCGACGATCGTCTCGTGCCCGTGCTCGTGCCGTTTCGCGAACGGCTTCCCTTGCTCCATCTCCGCACCCCGCGTCCGCACGCCAATGCCGCGCGCAACCTCGGCCTTGCGCGGGCACGTGGCGACCTCGTCGCCTTCCCCGACGACGACTGCCTCCTCCCCCCCGGCGTGCTCGATCGCGTCGATCGCGCCTTCCGCGACGACCCGACCCTCCCCGTGCTCACCGGCCCTGCAGCATCGCCCTCCGGCGGCTTGGGGTCCGGTCGCTGGCGCCGCGAGGGGGGCGCGATCGATCTGCGCACCGTCTGGACCAGCGTGATCGAGTTCAACCTGTGGTTCAGGCGCGATGTCGCGCAGGCCTTGGGCGGGTTCGACGAACGCCTCGGCCCCGGCACGCGTTTCGGATCAGCCGAGGGCAACGACCTGGTGGCGCGCGCGATCCGCTCCGGACACCGTGCCGTCTACGACCCGGCGCTTCACGTCATCCACCCGGACAAGCGACGGACGGAGATCGCGGCTGCGCGCGCTCGCGTCTACGGCGCCGGGCTCGGCGTCGTGCTGCGTCGCCACGCGCCTCTGTCGTCGATCCTGACCTTCCTCGTCCGCCCGGCCGGCGGCCTGCTGCGCGCGCTGTTTCGGGGCGATGCGCTCGAGGCGCGCTACTTCGCGGCCACGTTGCGGGGGCGGATCGAAGGTCTGCTCGCGCGGGAGGGGGGCTGACCATGCGGCTCGCCATCGGCATCGCCACCCGCGGCCGGCCGGCGATCCTGGCCGAGACGATCGCGGAACTCGCGCGCCAGACGCGGAGGGCCGACGAGCTCCTCATCTGCCATGTCGGGCCGGAGGATGTGGGGGAGTTGCCGCAGCGCCGGCCCGACATCCGTTTTCTGCGCACGAGCCCGGGCCTGCCGCGGCAGCGCAATGCGATCCTGGAGGCGACGGAGGCCGACATCCTTCTCTTCCTCGACGACGATTTCTTTCCCGCTCCCGCCTACTTCGCCGTGCTGGAGCGCGTGTTTTCCGCCCACCCCGACTGCGTCGTCGCCACCGGCACCGTGATCGCGGACGGCGCGAAGGGCCCAGGCATCACGCCAGAGGAGGCGCGCGCCATCCTCGCCGCCGACCGCCCGCCCGACGATCCCCTTGCCGTCGCCCTCCACTTCAACGGCTACGGCTGCAACATGGCGGTGCGGATGGAGGTGGTGCGGCGAACGGGAATCCGGGTCGACGAGCGCCTCCCTCTCTACGCCTGGTACGAGGACATCGACTTCACGCGCGCCTTGGGCCGATACGGCACCATCCTCAGGCTGGCCGGGGCGCGCGGCGTGCATCTCGGCGTGAAGCAGGCGCGCACGCCGGGGCTGCGGCTCGGCTACAGCCAGGTGGTCAACCCCATCTATCTTGCGCGCAAGGGCACGTTTCCCTGGCGCCACGCCATCCCGTCCGCCGCCCGCCACCTCGCCATCAATGCCGCGCGGTCCCTCTTTCCCGAACCGCATGTCGACCGCTTCGGGCGCTTGCGGGGCAATCTCCTCGCTCTGCTCGACCTTGCGCGCGGGCGGGTGGAACCCGAGCGCGCGCTGGCCCTCTGAGCCTCAGGGGGCCGGGAACAGGGCGTCGCTGCGGCCGAGGAGCCGGTAGGTGATGAGGCCGAGCCACTCCCGGATCCCCGCCTCGAGGAGCTGCAGGCGTTGCGGGAACGGATCGTCGTAGAGCGCGGCGAAACTCCGCCCCGTTCGGTAGTTCACCGGCCAAGCGACGATGTCCCAGCCCGCCTTGCGGAAGGCGCCGATGGCGCGCGGCATGTGGCTTGCCGAGGTGACGAGCAGCCAAGTCTCGCCGGGCTTCGGCCCGACGAGACGATGGGTGAACAGCGCGTTCTCCCAGGTGTTGCGCGACTCGTTCTCGAACAGGAGCCGCTCCTCCGGCACGCCGAGCGCGACGAACAGCATGCGCGCCACGTCGGCCTCGCTCAGCGCACCGTGCACGAGCGAGCCTTGCCCGCCGGTGAAGACGAGCCGTGCCTCGGGGTAGCGCCGCGCCAGGATGACGAGCTCGGTCATCCGCTCCGCCGCTCCGTTCAGGGCGGGGATGCCGCGCGCTTCGGTCAGGTTCTGTTCCACCGCACCGCCGAGCACGATCACGCCGTCGACGCGCGCGGGCGCAGCGGCGGGCCGAGGGAAGCGTTCCTCCAGCGGCATCACCACCAGCGGCGGCAGCGGGGTGGCAAGCACCACGACGTATATCCCTAGGCCGACGGCGATCGGCCAGCGCCCCCAACGCCGGTCCCGCCAGATCGCGATGAGGCCGATCAGCGCGAGCAGCAGGGCGAAGGTTCCGGGGCGCAGCGTGAACCAAAGGGTCTTGGAGAGGATGTGCAGAAGCGTGTCCACGCACCGCCCCTAGCGCGCCGATGCGCGAAGGCGCCAGATCTCGACCGGTCCGCGCTCCTCCGGCACTGCGGCGGCGCGCTCGTAGGCCTCGGCCAAGGCGGCCTCGATCGCCGCCAGCGCCTCGGCGCGGATCACATGCATCCAGCCGCGGTCGATGACGATCGCGGCCGGGCGGGAAGCGAGGATGCGCGCGAGCTCCTCGTCCGCATCGACCGGCAGCACCTCGGCGTAATGGCCCGTGAGCTGAGCGGGGAAGACGAAGCGGCTCGCCGGTTCCAGGCGCGCGAGGAACAGCACCGCGACGTGGTAGTTGGCCATGAGCACCGGCGCGCGTGGCGGGAGTTCGGCAGCGAGCACGCGCGCCACCTCGCGCACCGGGTCGGGGCGCCAAAGCCCCGCGCCGGAGCGGAGCCGATAGAGCGCCTCGTCCCGCAACGCGTAGCCCGCGACGACGGCGACGACCACTCCCCAGGCGACACCTGGCGCGCCGGCGCGAAGGGAGAGGACGACGCGCACTGCGCCGAGCCCGCCGAGCAGGGACAGGGGCGGCAGCGCGATCAGGAAGTAATGCAGGAAGTACATCCCCGGTGCGGCGATCGCGAGGGAGGCGATGCTGAGCCACACCCAGCCGAACAGCAGAATGGTCCCGTCCGCGCGACGCGGCGGGACGGTAGCGACCAGCGCGAGCCCGATCGCGGGAAGCAGGGTGACGAGCGGCGTGGTGATCGCCCAGAACCGCACCTCGGGCGGGATTGCATCCCCCTGATACCGCAGCGGAGCAAGGACGAGCGCATCCCAGAGCACCCCCGCCGCCCCCATCGCAGCGTAGCCGGCGAACAGGAGGGCGGTCGGCAGACCGCACGCGACAGCGTAGACAATGGCGCGCCCAACCAATCCACCACCGGTCAGCCGCCGCCTGACGAGCGCCGGCAGGACGGCGACGGCGAAGGCGAAACAGCCCTCGAAGACCACCACCTGCTTGATCAGCAGCGCGAAGCCGATGAGAAGACCCATGGCGGCGAGGGCAGCGAAACCGATCGCCCTTTCGCCCCCGTCTCCGGCCGCGCGCACCGCGATCAGCAGGGCGGCCGTGACAAAGGGCGCAAACAGGATCTCGGTGTTGGTCGCAAGCCCGCTCAGCAGCGAGGATTGTCCGGCGTAGAGGAGACCCGCCGCGAGGGCAGCCGCCCTCCCCGCCCCCAGCGCGCGTGCGATCGCGACGAGCAGGCTCGCCGTCGCCGCCACCGCGATCACCCCGAGCAGGCGCACGGCAAGCACGCTTTCGCCGAACACCGCGAAGGCGAGCATGAACAGGGCAGGCGCGCCGGGCGGATGCATGTCCCACACCGCGAGGAACGGCCAACCGCCTTCGCGCCAAGCGCGCGCCTGGAGCAGGTAGAGGCCCTCGTCGGTGTCGATCACCGCCGGCACGAACGCGAAGCCGCGGGCGGCGGCGGCCACCAGCAGCATCAGGAGCGGCACCGCGCCGGGAAGGTCGAGAAGCCGCCTCATCGCGAGGTGAACCAGCCGGGAGCAAGCACGTCGATGCCGTCGAAGCGGGCGAAGAGATCGCGCGCCGGATCGTGCGAGGCCCGTGCGAGCGCCATCGTGTCGGCATCGCGCAGCACGTAGAGCGTTGCGGGCTCGTATCGGCCGGAGCCGAGGCGCTCCGTCATCTCCGCGCGCAGCCGCTCGACGACACGCTGATCCACCCGGGCGAGATAGACCGCGTCGGTGGCGAGACCGTGCACGGCGGCGAGGCGGGCGAGCGACTCCCAATGGTCGCCGAAATTGCCGGCCGGCACCGCACGCAGGCGGCCGTAGCGGCGGGCCGCCTCCTCCCAGAACGGGTCGACCAGCCGGGGAGCCGGCTCGCGCGGCGCCGCCGCGACGAAGCCGCGCAGCCGCTCGAGCCCGACCGAGATGTCGGCGAACTGCAGCGGCACCGCGAGGAGGAGGATCGCAGCCGCGCCTCGCCCGCGCCATCGCGCCGCGACGGCGGCGATGGCGGCGAACAGGAGGGCATAGGCGAGCGGCCAGACGAAGCGTTCCGACGCCCGCAACAGGTCGGCAGCACGCTGGATGGCCTCCGGCAGCGGGACTTCGAACAGGACCTTCCCCGCGATCGCCGGGCGATTGCCGACGGCGAAGACGAGGAGGCCGAACAGGGCGAGCAGCAGGACGGCGTGGCGCGCGAGGGCGGTCCGCCAGCCGAGACGGCCCGACACGAGGGCCGCGAGCCCCGCTCCCAGCACCAGGAACGAGCCGAGGCCGAGATAGGAGCCGCCATATTCCCAGTGCCGCAAGGTGCGCAGTTCCGGCAGCAACCGCCCCCACTCCGCCGAATCGAACGGTGCTAGCAGATCGAGCGCGGTCATCCCGTAGCCCTCGCCGATCGGCGACGGGGCACCGCGGAGGACGAAGAAGCCTGCGGCCCAGAGCGCAGTCGCCGTCGACCCCGACACGACTGAGGCTTCGGCAGCCGTCCAACCCAGGCTGCGGTCGCGCCGCCAGCGGTCGATCAGGTCCGAAGCCCACAGGGCAGCGACCATCGCCAGCAGGTAGGACTGGATCAGGCCGGCGAGGCCGAGGAGCGCGGCCCAGCCCATGGCTTGCAGCCATCGTCGTGTCGGCGGGCGAAGCGCGAGGGCGAGCGCTGCGAGCAGCAGCCAGTGGGCGGCGAGCGCGAAGTGCCCGCCCATGCGGTTCAGCATCATCGGCTGGGCGGCGAACAGCGCCGCCCCGGCGCCGCGCGCGATCGCGTCGTTGGTCGCCCGACCCAACAGCCACCATGCCGCCGCCGCCTGCAGCGCCCCGCACCCGACGAGCCACGGCCCCCAGTACTGCTCGACCGATACGACGTCGCGCAGCGCCTTGAGGACGAAGGCAAGGAGCGGGATGACGTCGGCGTAGAAGATCGAGGAGCCGAGCTCGAGCCCCCAGTTCGGATTGAGGCCGGGGGGCGTCAGCCACGGCGTGGTTCGAAAGTAGCGCCAGGCGATCCAGTACGCGACCGGATCGGGGCCGAGGGGACCCGCCAGCATCCAGCCGATGTCATCGACGTCGAGGATGCGTGGGCCGTAGGCGATGAGGGGCAGGCCGCCACCGATCAGGACGGCAAGGCCCAGCGAGAGCGCCGACGCGGCGTGCCGGCGGCGCACGTCAGGGGCCGCAGGGCCGGCCGGGGAGAACGAACGCCTGCCTTGCCCGCCGCCGCGCTTGACCCTGCAGGGGGTGAGGATCATGTTCCGGGGCGGAACGGACAGATACGCGAAGAGGGCTGATGCCGAAGGAGGACATGATCGAGTTCGACGGAACGGTGACGGAGTTGCTGCCGAACGCCATGTTCCGCGTCAAGCTCGACAACGATCACGTCATTCTCGCCCACACCTCGGGAAAGATGCGCAAGAACCGGATCCGGGTGCTGGCCGGTGACCGGGTGAAGGTGGAGATGACGCCGTACGATCTGACCAAGGGGCGGATCACCTTCCGCTTCAAGTGAGCCCGGCCTCCCCTGCGCCGGGCGCCGGCCCCCTCGTCCTCGCCTCCGCCTCGCCGCGTCGCCTCGACCTGTTGCGCCAGATCGGGCTCGAGCCCGATGCGGTCGTGCCGGCCGAGATCGACGAGACGCCGCGGAAACGCGAACTCCCCCCGCAGCTCGCGCGACGGCTGGCGCGGGCGAAAGCGGCCGCCGTGGCACGGCTTTACCCGGACGCGTTCGTGCTGGGGGCGGATTGCGTGGTCGCCGTCGGCCGCCGCGTGCTGCCGAAGACCGAGAGCGAAGAGGAGGCGCGGCGCCATCTCACCCTGCTCTCCGGGCGCCGACACCGCGTGCACGCGGCGGTGGCCGTGCTGGCACCGGACGGGCGGCGGGCCGAGCGCCTCGTCACCAGCATCGTCGCCTTCAAGCGGCTGACGGAGGCTGAGATCGCCGGCTACCTCGCTTCGGGCGAATGGCGCGACAAGGCCGGCGCCTACGCCATCCAGGGGCGTGCTGCCGCCTTCGTGCGTTTCCTCTCCGGCTCCTACAGCGGTGTCGTCGGGCTTCCGCTCGCGGAGACCGCCGCCCTACTCGCCGGGCTCGGGCGGCCGCTGCCGTGGATCGCGCGCGCCGGCTGTTGATCGCCTCGCCGCCTGGCGAGCGTTGGCTGCTCGGCCTCGCCGGCGAACGCCTGGTGCGGGTCGAGATCGAGCGCCTGCGCGCGCCCGACCGCGTCGGCGAGGTGCACGCCGCGCGGGTGACGGCGATCGCGCGCGGCCTCGCCGGGGCGTTCGTCGCCCTCGGCGACGGCACGGAGGGTTTCCTGCCGGCCGAGGAGGCCGACCCGGCGCGACCGGAGGGCGGTCCGATCCGCCCCATCGAAACCTGCGTGCGGGAAGGCGAGCTCGTCGTCGTCCGCGTCGTACGGGCGGCGATGGGCGGCAAGGGGCTGCGCGTCAGCCGACGCGGCGTGGAGGGCGAGGTGCCGGCGGCGCCACCATCCGCCCCGGGCCTGATCGCCGCCGCGCCGGCGCGCGCCGTCTCACTCCTTGCCGAGGAGCCGGAGGTGACCGAGGTGCTGTGCGACGACGCCGCCCTCATCCCGGCCCTGCGCGCGGCGAGGCCCGATCTCGGTGCGCGCATCCGCTCGCATACGGGGCCGGCACCGTTGCTCGATGCCGCACTTGAAGACGAGGTGGAGGCGCTCACCGACCCGACGGTGGTCCTCGCTGACGGGCTCACCCTGCAGGTGACGATGGCGCCGGGGGCGACGGTGATCGACGTCGATCTCGCCGGCGGATCGGATCGTACGGCGGCGAGTCGCCGACGCGAGGCCGCCAACCGGCTCGCGATCGCCGAGGCCGCTCGGCAAATCGTGCTGCGGAACCTCGGCGGCGTGATCCTGCTCGACCCGGCCGGGCTCTCGTCGCGGCGGGGGGCGCGCGAGGCTTTGGCGCGGGCGATGGCGCAGGCGCTCGCCGGCGACCCTGTGGGCGCGCGGGTGCTCGGCGTGTCGCGAGCGGGCCTGGTCGAGATCGTGCGGCCGAGGGTCAGGCCGCCGCTCGCCGAAGTGCTGGGAGCGGTGGACATCGCGTTCCGACCCTCGGCGACGACGGTGGCGTTGCGCGCCTTGCGTGCGCTGTGGCGGGAAAGCTTGGCACGGCCTGCAGCGCGGCTTCGCCTCCGACTCGGACGGATGGTCGGTGAGGCCTTGGCGCAGGAACGCGAGGCGATCGCCGCGACGGAAGCGCGCACAGGGCGGGCCGTATGCTGGCGGGTCGATGCTGCCCTGGCGCCGCTCGCCTGGTCGGTCGAGGATGCGGGCGATGGCTGAACCGAGGAGGCCTCCCACCTGCCCGATCTGCGGCAAGCCGGCCGAACCGCGTTGGCGGCCGTTCTGCTCCCGCCGCTGCGCCGATGTCGATCTCGGCCGGTGGTTCGCCGGCGTCTATCGCGTGCCGACGGATGAGGCGCCCGAGGCGACGGAGGCGGAGTGGACAGAGGCGCCCGATCCGGCTACACGGTCGCCCTCGCGCCGTGGGCCCAGGTAGCT
The DNA here is from genome assembly GCF_003336755.1 of Elioraea thermophila (ex Habib et al. 2022). Lineage (GTDB taxonomy): Bacteria > Pseudomonadota > Alphaproteobacteria > Acetobacterales > Acetobacteraceae > Elioraea > Elioraea thermophila. Next base: position 224,548 of record NZ_QMDI01000002.1, read on the forward strand.
CAGTTGGTAGAGCACGTGACTGAAAATCACGGTGTCGGTGGTTCGATTCCGCCCCTGGGCACCATTTGCAATCAATGAGTTAGCGGAACTTATCCACAGGAACAAAGCGGGGTCAAAGTTGGAAGACGACACCATCTTCCAACTTTTACCGAGAACACAACGAAACCGCACCGAAACCGGCCGCGCAACGAAAAACCCTTCCGAACCGAAGCCGAACCGTTCCCGTCCCGACGCAACCGCGCCACGGCCGGTCGCCTGTCACAACGCCGACACCACAACCAACGCGGGCACAACCTCAGCCCAAGCCTTCAGCCTCAAGCCGCGCCTTGAACGCCCGCACCACCGCCTTGCGCGTGCGAATGAGATAGTGTCGGTCGATCACCGCCTGCACGCTCTCCGGCGAATGACCCGTCACCCCCGCGATCGTGATCGCATCCAAACCGGCCTCGTGCAGCCGCGTGATGCAGGTGTGCCGAAGCTCCATGAACCACAGCCGCGCACACGCCGGCCGCTCCTTCGCTGCCTCGGCCCGCACCTCGGCGAAGGCACGCTTGAACGCGTCCTCCGTCCAGGGCCGGCCCGTGCGATCGTTGACCAACAGATGCGTGGGCGAAATCACCGCGCCGGGCCGCTCCGCCTCCGCCTTCAGCCGCGCCACCAAGTGCGGCACGACTGCCAAGGGCAGCTCGACCTGACGCCCGCGCTTCGACTGACGAAACCGTAACCACCCATCCGCCAGATCGGGCGGCGGCAAAGCGAGCAAGTCGCCCGGCCGTTGCCCCAGCCACTCGTTCAGCAGGATCGCGGTCGCCACCGAACGCAGGCCGAGCCGGTCGGCCGCCGCGACCATCACCCGAATGTCCTCGGCCTCCCACAGCTGCGACTGCCGCCGCTTGCGGTAGCTGAGCCCGGGCTTGGCCGCCGGGTTCACCGTCACGAACGGCTGCCCCGTGCCGCAGTCGAGAAACCGCCCGGCCTCGAGCAGAAGCCGCAACACCCGCACCGCGGCCGCAGCCTTGGCCGGCGTGGGCCGCCCGTCCGTCACCGCCAGGCGATCGTGGAACTTGCGCACGATCAGCCCGGTGATGGCGCGCACCGGCGCATCGCCGAGCCAGTGCGCAATCAGATCGAGCGCGCGCTGGTAGCTCGCCTGGGTCGAGCGTTCGAGGGCCCGCCAGTACTCGGAGGCCTGGTACGCGTCGATCAGCGCCGCCACCGTGCCGGGCATAGGGCGGCGGCGCGGCCGCGCACCCTCCGCCGCCGGGCGCACGCCGGCAACCGCCCTGCCCTTGCGCCAGGCATCGACCTCGGCGTTCCACCGCCGGCTATCGGGTGAGCCTCATCCTGGCCGACCTGCCGGCCGAACAAGCGGCGGCACGAGCGATCGACCGCTTCCGCACCACGGGCCGCTTCGTCGACCCCGACTACGTCCTTTCGGTTGCGGATGGGCCGAAACGCGCCTACATGGAGACGCGAGGGCTGGCCGATGAGCATGCGCACTATACGACCGACGGACCCCGCGGCAGCCCACCCCGCTTCCGCGACGGAAGCCGAGACCTCCTCGCCGATGTTCGACTGGATGCAGGATCCGGACGCGGCGCCGCAGACGCCGTGGGCGAGCAGGCTGGAGCCGGCGATCCGCGCCGCCGTGCAGCGGATCCTGGCACCGCGGCTGACGCCGCCGGCACAAGCCGAAGCGGAGACGACGCCGACCTCCTCGTCCTGACCGAGGCGGTTGACGAGCTTGCCCGGCTCGGGCGGCTCGACGAGACCGACCTCGCCACCATCCGCCAGGGCAACGACGCCGCCGCCAAGGCCGCCGCCATGGCGGATGCGCTCGATGCCGCGGCGGCCTGCATGCTGAGGGCGGCGTAACGGTGGCGGCACGGGACTGCATCGCCGCGATCCGCGCCGCCGGCCGCGGCCTTATCGACGACGCCGACGTCGAGGAGCTCGTCGAGCGCGTGCAGAAGCACATCGACCGCGTGCGGGCCGAGGGCCGCGCCGCACGGGCGGATGCGGAGATTCGCACCCGGGTGGCGAAGGATGCCGAGGCGTTGCGCCTCGAGCAGGCGCTGGCCCGCAAGCATGCTGCGCTGACCGTGCTCGCCCGCCAGCGCGTGCTCGATCAGATCGCGGTGTTCCGCGCCGCCGGGCTCGATCCGCGCAAGGCGGTGCTGGCCGTGCTGGAAGGCACGGCGCGCGGCGTGCCCGGCGCCCGCGCCTCCGTCGCCCAAGTGGTGGGCGCCTACCGGGCCGACTACCTCGGCGGCCTGTTCGCCAAGCTCGACGCCCTTGGCCCGCGCGTGATCGCCGCGCTGCGCGATGGGGCCGGTTTCCAGGACGCCGTGGTGCGGGAGATGCGCGCGCTCGGCCGCGGCGGGCAGGTCCAAGGCCCGCCGGTGACGGGCAATGAGCTCGCGCAGAAGGTCGCCGTGGTCTTCGCTGAAGCGGCTGATCGCGCGCGGCAGGACCTCAATCGCCTCGGCGGCATGGTGGGCGAGCTGGAAGGCTGGAGCCCGCAGGCGCACGACCGCGCCCGCATCGCCCGAGCCGGGCGCGAGGCCTGGATCGACTTCCTTCTTCCTCGCCTCGACCTTGAGCGCAGCTTTCCCGACGCGGCAGGCGACGAGCGCGCGGTGCGCGGCATCCTCGCTGAGATGTTCGACAGCATCACCGCGAATGTCGACCGCCTGGCCCCCGAGCGCGACCAGGCGACGGCCGCCAGCCGGGTGACACCGACGCCCAACCTTGCACGGAGCCTCGCGCGGTCGCGCGTGCTGCACTTCAAGGACGCCACCGCCTGGCTGCAGTACCGCGAGCAGTTCGCGTCCGGCCACGTGTTCGACGCGATGATCAAGCACCTCGAGCGCGCCGCACGGATGGCAGGGCAGATGGAGGTGCTCGGGCCCAACCCGACCTACACCCTGCAGACGGCGCTCGACCGGCTGCGCCTCGACATCCGCAACGACCCCGCCATCCCGGCCGAGAAGAAGGCGGCCTTGGCGCGCGCGCTCACCCTCGATCGCGGCGACATCCGTTCCGCCTATGCCGAGATGCAGGGGCTCACCTTCGGCGTCGGCGGATCGCAGACGGTGGCCGAAATCGCCTCCGAGCTGCGCGCCTGGCAGGGCGTGGTGAAACTCGCCGGCGCGTTCCTCTCCTCCGCCTTCACCGATCCTTGGATCAGCATCGCCAACAGCCGCTTCCTCGGCCGCACCTGGGGCGAGGCGATCGCGGGGCATGTGCGCGACTTCCTCGGCAGCGCGACCGACCGCGACGCCAAGCGCCTCGCCTACAAGCTCGGCGCCGGGTTCGACACGCTCGCGCAACGCATCACCACGAGCTACTTCGTGCACGACGGCCAGCCCGGCGTGATGCAGCGCCTGCTGAATTGGACCATGCGCTACCAGGGCCTCTCATGGTTCACCGACCATCTGCGCAGCGTGCACTCCCGCCTGCTTGCCGAGGACCTGGCCGAGGCCGCCGCCGAGTTCCGCCGGGGCGGCTGGAACGGCGTGCACGAGCGCATGCGGCACGCGCTCACCCTGCACGGCATCGGGCCGCGCGAGTGGGCGGTGATCAGCAAGGCCGCAGTGCCGGTGGAAGCCGGCCGACGCGTGCTCACCCCGGACGCGGTAGCCGCGCTGCCCGATGCCGCGATCGCGCCGGCCATCGCGGAGAAGCTCGCGCGGGCGGAAAAAGCAGCGGCGCAGCGGGCGCGGCGGCTCGTGCTCGAACAGGCCGGAGTGACGCGCCAGACGGCGACAGCGGAGCAAATCGCGGAGGCGGAGCGCGCCGGGCGCGAGGCGGCGGCAGCGACGCGCGCTAGGCTGATCGGCGAGGAACGGCGGCGGCTGCAGCTGCTCGTCCTCGGCATGGTGTACGACGAGGGCCGTGCCTTCAGCGTGATCGAGCCGAACGCGCAGATCCGACGGCTGATGCTGCAGGGCACCGAACGCGGCACCTGGGCCGGCGAGATCATGCGGTTTCTTGCCGCGTTCAAATCCTGGCCGGTGGGGTTCACCGTCGGCCCGCTTGCTCGCCAGTGGCACGGCGGGCCAAGCCAGCGTTCCGCCGGCATCGGCAACATCGCCATGCTGATCGCGGGGCTGGCCGTCGGCGGCTACGCGGCGATGACGGCGAAGGACTTCGTTCGCGGTTACGGGCCGCGTGATCCGACCAGGCGCGAGACGATCCTCGCCGCCATGCTGCAATCGGGCGGGCTCGGCATCTACGGCGACTTCCTGTTCGCCGAGACCAGCCGGTTCGGCGCCGGCGCGCTGGGCACGCTGGCCGGCCCGGTGGTGAGCGAAGCCGGGGCGCTGATCGACCTCTTCCAGCGGGCGCGCGACGGCGAAGCCAAGGCGGCCGAGGCGCTGAACTGGGCGCTGCGCAACACACCCTTCATCAACCTCTGGTATGTGCGGCCGGCACTCGATTGGCTGATCCTGAACGAGCTGCGCGAAGCGGCCTCGCCTGGCTTCCTCGCCCGCCAGCAGCGGCAGCGCTACCGCGACTACGGCCAGGCCCCGCTGCCTTGGCTGGGCGAGAAACTGGACGTGTTCTAGGAGGCGCCCATGACGGCAAGCGTGCCGCCCTCCGCGCGGCGCAACCAGTATGTGGCAACGGCAGGGCAGACGGAGTTCCCGTTCACCTTCCTCGTCTACGCGGCGGAGGATTTGGCGGTGGAACGCCGCCGCCACACGACCGTGACGGCGCTCGTGGCCGGGGTGGATTTCGCCGTCTCCGGCCTCGGCGTACCGACGGGCGGAATGGTGGTGTTGGTGGACGCCGCGCAAGCCGGCGACGTGATCACCATCTCGTCGCGGCAGGTGTCGGCGCGAACGACGGCATACACGCCCTCGGGACCCTTCCCGGCCGAGGCGCTGAACCGTGAACTCAACCGGCTGTGGATCGCCATCCAGCAGCTCGAGCAGGAGCTTGCGCGGCAGATCCGGCCCCCGCTCTCCGACCCTGCGGGGCTGAGCTATGCGCTGCCGCTCGCGTCACAGCGCGCTGGCCGGCTGCTGGCCTTCGATGCTGAAGGCCAACCAGTGGTGGCGACGGGCGCCTCCATCGAGGGGGTGTCGGTGTCCGCCTACGGCGCCGAGCTGATCGGGTCGGCCGACGCGGCGGCGGCGCGCGGGCGGCTCGAGGTGGCACCGAGCACGGCCGTAGTCCTGCGCGACGGCAGCCAAGCGATGACGGGCCGGCTTCATATCGCGCCGGGCGCAGAGGGCGGGCTCGCGTTCGCCGGCGATGCTGATACGGGGATGGTGCAGACGTCCGCTGACGTGGTTGAACTGCGCACCGGCGGTTCACCGAAGCTGACGTTGTGGAACACCGGCCTGCAGGCGCACGAGCCGCTCAGCGTGCCTGCGGCAACGGCACATCACCACGCGATGCGATGGGGTCAGCGCGAGGCTGAAGTCTTCCACATCGCGACGATCAGCGAACCGGTGCAGGCGGTGATCGTGCCGCTGCCGCCGGTGCCCTATGCCGTGGCCGTGGAGTGGCACGACATCCGTCTTGCTCCTGCAGTCACGCTGGCAGGCAACCGTTTCTTCGGCTGCGATTACTCGACCGACGGCGGTGCGTCGTGGGTCACGCATGGGTGGTCGCGGCAATACTCCAACTGGTTCAACAGCCACGGCGGGTCGGCCTGGAACACGAACGAAATCGCCTGGGCGCTCACACACGTGACGAACTACGATGGTCGCGCCCAGAGCTCCGGCACCTTGTGGCTGTCGCGCCTGTCATCGACCGACGTGCGCAACAGCGGCCACTATGTGTCGACAGCGACGTTCATCGACACCAGTAGCCCCAACACGATCGGTGGGCACGGCATCGTCGGCCCGCATCCTGTGCCGCACCCGACCGAGCCTCCCATTACGCACCTGCGGTTCAGGTGGCGCGGCAACCTGACGATGGTGTCCGGCGTGGTCCGCGTTCTGGCGAAGAGGCTCGGTGCATGACTGTGCGGGTGCTCGGCCCCGATGGGCGGGTGGAGGAGCTGCCGGACGGTGCCCTGCCGTCTGGCGAAGGCGGTGCGGTCGCGCGATGGAAGGTGCGCCGCAGCACGCTGGTCGAGCGCATGACGGACGACGAGCTGGCGGCGCTCGAGACGCTGATCGCAGCGCTGCCGCTGCGCGACCGTGAGTTGTGGCGGGCGGTGTCTTACGTTTGGTCGGACGATGCGCGAGTACTGGGCGTGGCGGCCACGCTCGGGTGGTCGGAGGAGAGGGTGGCGGAGCTGCTGGCGGTCGATCCGGGCGCGGAATTGTTGCCCGATTGAGAGCTAGAGGGTGTCTTTCAACTTCGCGTGCTGAGGCGGGAGTCGTGCTTGCGTGCGAATTGGCGTAAGCCCTTGACCTGGCTCGACTTCACCCGCTCTGAAAATCACGGTGTCGGTGGTTCGATTCCGCCCCTGGGCACCACGGCGTGACGCTCTCCGTGCGCTGACCCGACGATCGGAACGCGGCAACTGACCTGACGCGCGCAAGCGTCTCGTGGCGGTCGAGCTCGGTTCACACCTGCCGCGCCGAAGCCAACGAAGAACCGAGGCTATCCCACGACCCGTCGGCGTTCGCGACGCCTGGATCGCCGCGTCGGTGGCGCCGGCCTTTTCCGCTCAGACCCTGACCAGCGGCTTGTACTTGATTCGGTGCGGATCGGTGGCGTGCTCGCCGAGGCGACGGCGCTTGTCCTCCTCGTACATCTGGAAGTTGCCCTCGAACCACTCGACGTGGCTGTCGCCCTCGAAGGCGAGGATGTGGGTGCAGAGACGGTCGAGAAACCAGCGGTCGTGGCTGATCACAACCGCGCAGCCGGCGAAGTCCATCAGCGCCTCCTCGAGCGCGCGCAGCGTGTCGACGTCGAGGTCGTTGGTCGGCTCGTCGAGCAGGATCACGTTCGCGCCCGACTTCAGCATCTTCGCCAGATGCACCCGGTTGCGCTCGCCGCCCGACAGGATGCCGACCTTCTTCTGCTGATCCGGCCCCTTGAAGTTGAAGGCGCCGACATAGGCGCGCGACTGCACCGCGCGCTTGCCGAGATAAATGACCTCCTCGCCGCCCGAGATTTCCTCCCACACGGTCTTGTTCGGATCGAGCGTGTCGCGGGATTGGTCGACGTAGCCGAGCTTCACCGTCTCGCCGATGCGCAAGGTGCCGCTGTCCGGCTTCTCGGTGCCGATGATCATGCGGAACAGCGTGGTCTTGCCGGCACCGTTCGGCCCGATGACGCCGACGATGCCGCCCGGCGGCAGCTTGAAGGAAAGGTCGTCGATCAGCAGCCGATCGCCGTAGCCCTTGCTGATGTGCTCGGCCTCGATGACCACGCTGCCGAGCCGCGGCCCCGGCGGAATGACGATCTCCGCCACGCCCGTGGCCTTCTCGTTCTGCTGCGCCAGCATCTCCTCGTAGCGCTGGATGCGGGCCTTGTTCTTGGCCTGGCGCGCCTTCGGGCTTGCCGCAATCCACTCGCGCTCCGCCGCCAGCGCCCGCATGCGCGCGGTCTCCTCCTTCTCCTCCTGCTCGAGGCGCTTGCGCTTCTGCTCGAGCCACGAGGAGTAGTTCCCCTCATAGGGGTAGGCGCGGCCGCGCTCGATCTCGAGGATCCAGCCCGTCACGTTGTCGAGGAAATAGCGGTCGTGGGTGACGACGATCACCGTGCCGGGATAGTCGCGCAGCGTCTTCTCGAGCCAGGCGACACTTTCGGCGTCGAGGTGGTTGGTCGGTTCGTCGAGCAGCAGGAGGTCGGGCTTCTCGAGCAGGAGCTTGCAGAGCGCGACGCGCCGCCTCTCGCCGCCCGAAAGGTGCGTCACCGGGCTGTCGGCCGGCGGGCAGCGCAGCGCATCCAGCGCGATGTCGATCTGGCGGTCGATTTCCCAGCCGTTGGCGGCGTCGATCTTCTCCTGCAGCTCGGCCTGCTCGGCTAGCAGTGCGTTCATCTCCTCGTCGGAGAGCGGTTCGGCGAACTTGGCGGAGATTTCATTGAACCGCTCGAGGGCGGCGACGATGTCGCCCAGCGCAGCCTTGACGTTCTCGCCGACGGTCTTGGTCGGGTCGAGCTGTGGCTCCTGCGGCAGGTAGCCGACGCGCACGCCTTCCGCCGCCCAGGCCTCGCCACCGTAGTCCTTGTCGAGGCCGGCCATGATCTTGAGCAGCGTGGATTTGCCCGCACCATTGACGCCGAGCACGCCGATTTTCGCCCCCGGCAGGAAGGACAGGGTGATTCCCTTGAACACCTCACGCCCGCCCGGATAGGACTTGGTGAGGTTCTTCATCACGAAAACGTATTGATAGGACGGCATGGGGCGTGGTCGTTCCCGTTCGGTTCGCGGCCGCTTCTAGCCCGGAGCGCGCGCGAGCGGCAACTCTGCCCCCACCGGCGGAGCGCGCCCCGCCTTACGCGGTCTCGTAGAGGTGAACGCTCTGCGTGGGCCGCCAGTCCGGGTTCTCCCAGGCCAGCATCTTGCCCGGATTGAGCAAGCCAAGGGGGTCGGCCTCGCGCTTGAAGGCGAGCTGCACGTGGTCGACCTTCTTCATCCCCCCCTCCTCGAGCGTGTAGGCGTGGGGGTTGAAGATCGGGCAACCGGCCTGCTCGTGGATGGCGATGATTTCGGCGAGCCGCTCCTCGGTGGTGAAGCGCACCAGCTGCAGGCCGAAGCACGTCACCTTGCCACCGAACTTCACGAACTCGAGATGCATCGGCACCTCGTCGCCGAAGCGGGCCTCCATCTCCGCCACCTTCGCCAGATGCTGAGGCGGGGGAAACAGTGTTTGCAGGTAGGTGACGGTCTTGTCCGTCTTCAGCACCTGAAGCGTCGTGTGGTTCCAGGAGTGCTCGTAGAGCGGCACTTCCGCCGCCTCGGTCGGTTCCCGGTGCACGAGCTCGCCGCCATGGGCGGTGATGAACGGCAGGGCATGCTCGAGGAAGGGCTCCGCAACCATCAGCAGCGCCACCGCGCGCCCCTCCGGGATCTTGCCGTCGAGCGCCTTGAAGTGCGCCTGCGGCACGCCGGCGGCGATGATCGAGACGAGCTTCTTCGGGATGCCGTCCTGGCGGGTGAAGGCATCGCCGAAGCGGGCGGCGTCCATCAGCGTGGGAAAGGCGGCGACGAGGTCGATCCACTCCCAGGCCGGAGCGAGCGGCATCTCCACCTCGGTGATCACGCCGTTCGTCCCGTACGCATGGTTCGCCTTCTGGATGTCGGGCCCGCGCAGTTCGATCACGCGCGGGGTCTCCTCCATGGTGAGCAGGCGAAGACCCAGGATGTTGCCGGGCTCGCGCAGGATGCCCCAGGTGCAGGAGCCGATCCCAGAGGAGCCGCCGGCGATGAAGCCGCCGATGGTGGCGGTGCGCCGGGTGGAGGGATGGAAGCGGAGCTCGCCGCCCACGGCGGCGCGCGTGTGCGCGTCGATGTCGATCAGCTTCGCGCCGGCCTCCGTCCGCACCACACCGGGCTTGGCCCAGAGGATGCGATCGAGCGCCGAGAGGTCGAGCACGATGCCGCCCCGGATCGGCATCGCCTGTCCGTAGTTGCCGGTGCCGGCACCGCGCGGCGTGACCGGAACGCGATGGCGAAAGGCGGCGGCGAGAACGCGCGCCACTTCGGCCTCAGTCTTCGGCATCACCACCGCCTCGCCGGCGACGGCATTCAGTTGGCGCTTCAGCACCGGCGAATACCAGAAGAAGTCGCGGCTCTTCTGCCGCACCAGCGCGCGGTCGGTTTCCACCGCGATGCCGTCGAGTTCGGCAAGCAAAGCCGCGACCCCGCTCATCCTGCCACCTCATCCTCGCTCACCGGCACGTAGCTCGTCATCTTGCCCGGGTTGAGAAGGCCCCACGGGTCGACACGGCGCTTGAAGGCGAGACGATCCGCCGCGACGAGCTTCCAGCGCGCCCCCTCCTCCAGCGTGTAGACATGCGGATTGGCGACCTGAATGCCCATCGCCTCGCAGGTGGCGATCATCTCGGCCAGCCTCTCGGCCCCCTGCCAGCGCACCACCGGCAGCGCGCTCATCGTCACCCGGCCCGAGAAGCGGCCCACCTCCGTGTGCAGCCATGCCTCGCCGGCGAAGCGGTCGCGAAAGGCGGCCAGGCTCTCGAGCAGCCGATCGGGCGGAAAGAGGAGTTGAAGATAGGTCACGCCCTTGGCGCGCTTCAGCACATGCAGCGTGGTGTGGTTCCAGGCGTATTCGTAGAACGGCGTGCGGTCGTGGTGCTGCTCGGCGGCGATCGTCTCCTGTTCGGCGACGATGGTGCCGTCATGCTCGTCAGCCAGATCGCGCGTGGCAGCGAGACCTGACGGTGAGACCATCGCCAGCACGAGCGGCCGCCCCTCGGGCACGACCTCCTCCAATCCCTTGAAGTACGACGGGAGCGGCCAGTCGATGACCGAGCAGAGCTTCTTCGCGATCCCGTCCGCCAGCCCGAAGGCAGCCGCGAAACGGGCGGCGCGATCGAAATCGGGGAAGGCGATGGCGAGGTCGCGCCAGGCGACGGCGGGGGCGAGCGGAATGCGCACGCGGGTGATGATGCCCGTGGTGCCGAAGGCGTGGTTCGCCTGTGCGGCCTCCCTTCCCTCCAGCGCGATCAGGCGCGGGCTCGCTTCGGCGGTGGCGATGGTGACCCCGGCCAGATTGCCCCGCTCGCGCAACGTTCCCCACGCGATCCCCCCCACGCCGGCACCGCCGCCGGCGACGAACCCGCCGATGGTCGCCATCCGCTTGGTCGACGGCCAGAGGCGGAGCTCCCAGCCGAGCCCTCTCGCCCAGGCATCGATCTGCAGCAGCGTCGCCCCGGCCTCCACTTCGGCGATGCCGTTCTCGAGCGCGAGCATGCGGTCCATGCCGGTGAGGTCGAGGATCGCCCCACCAGCGACCGGCACCGCCTGGCCGTAATTGCCGGTGCCGCCGCCGCGCGGTGTGACGGGAACACGGTGGCGCACGCAGGCGCCCAGCGCCGCCAACACCTCGTCCTCGGCCCGCGGGCGAATGACGAGATCGCCCCGCCGGCCCTCGAGTTCGGCCTTCAGGATCGGGCTGAACCAGAAGAAGTCGCGGCTCTTCAGCCGAACCACCACGGGGTCGGTTTCGGTCTCGATCCCGCCGAGATCGGCCAAAAGAGCGTCGAGATCAGGCACCGACCTGCTCCGCCAGGAAGGCATCGACGTCGATCGCGGCCATCTCCGCGATCAGCCGTGCCACCGCTTCACCGGCCCGGCGCAGGATCTCGCGACCCAGTGTTTCGGAGGCTGCCGAAGCGTCGCCGACCGCGCCGGCCGGATTGAGGTCCTGCGCCTGCCAGCCGAAGGCGACCGCCCCGCCGCGGCGAAGGGCGACGAGATTGTCCCAGGCCGCGGTGGCATTGAGAAAAGGACGCACCCGATCCCGGCGCACGCGCTGCGGCGCAAGCGCGAGCATCAGCGACGTCTCCACTTGGCCCGCGTGGATGCCGAAGCGGAGCTCGTCGGCGGCGACGAGGTCATCGAGGCGAATGAGCCGGTTCCACATCGCGGTCGCCGCGAACATGCGGTGGGCGATGCGCAACCTCCGGCAGACGATCTCGGCGATCTGCGGCTGCCCGCCATGCGAGTTGAGCAGGAGAAGACGCCGGACGCCGGCCGCGGCGACGGAGGCGCCGATGTCCTCCCAGGCGGCAAGCGCGGTCTCGGGGCGAAGCGTCAACGAGCCCGGGAACCGCCCGTGTTCCACCGAAACGCCGACGGCCTGGGTCGGCAGGACGAGGCACTCGACGTCAGCCGGGATCGCACCCATCGCCGCCGCGACCACGCCCTCGTTGATCGTGGTGTCGACCGAGACGGTGAGGTGCGGCCCGTGCTGCTCCGTCGCCGCAATGGGCAGCACCGCCACCGTGCGCGCCTGGTCGAGGGCGGCGAACTCCGGCCAAGTGAGGTCGTGCCAGAAGCGCGCGGGCATTCCTTCAGTGCCCCGTCGCGTAGGCCGCCTGGTCCATGCCGCGTGTCGCCCAGCCCGTCATCCGCCGCTCAAGCCCGGCGAAGATCGCATACATCGTGATGCCCATCGCGGCGACGACGACGAGGGCGGCGAAGACGAGCGGGATCTGAAAGCGCGACGAGGCCTGCAACATGAGGTATCCAACCCCTTCGTTCGACCCCACGGTCTCGCTGATGATGGACCCGACGAAGGCGAGCGTGATCGCGACCTTGAGCGAGGCGAAGAAGTACGGGGCGGCGCGCGGCAGGCCAACCTTGCGCAGGATGTCGAACTTCGAGGCGCCGAGACTGCGCAGCACGTCGCGCAACTCGGGCTCCAGGGTGGCGATCCCCGTGGCGACATTGACCACGATCGGGAAGAAGCTGATCAGAAAGGCGGTGATGACGGCGGGCACCGTGCCGATGCCGAACCAGATGATCAGCACCGGCACGATCGCCACCTTCGGGATGGAGTTGAAGCCGACCAGAACCGGGAACACCGCCTTGTAGGCGACCTGCGAGGCGCCGATCGCCGCCCCGAGCGCCACACCGCCGATGACGGAGAAGCCGAAGCCGATCAGCGTCGTCATCAGCGTGTGCAGCGAGTGCTGGGAAATGGGCCCGGCGAACTGCACGAGGGTGGCGAACACCTCGGTCGGTGCGGGAAGCACGAAGGAGGGCAGGCGGGCAGCGATCACCACCCCTTCCCACAGCGCGAACAGCGCGAGCACGACGAACCAGGGGCCGAGCGCTTCCTGCCAGCGACGCGACACGGAGGCTTCTCCTCAGGCGGCGACGCGCGCTTGCGCGATGCGCGCGCGCAGGTGATGGACGAGATCAACGAAATGCGGTTCGAAGGTCGTCTCCAGCGTGCGCGGGCGCGGGATGTCGATCGTCTTCGTCTCGATCACCCGACCGGGCCGCGCGCTCATCACGTGCACGGTGTCCGCGAGATAGACGGCCTCGCGCAGGTCGTGCGTGACCAGCATGCAGGTGAAGCGGCGCTGCAGCCAGAGGTCCTGCAACACCGCCCACAACTCCTCGCGGGTGAAGGCATCGAGCGCCGCGAAGGGCTCATCGAGCATCAGGAGGTCCGGCTCGTGGATCAGCGCGCGGCAGAGGCTCGCGCGCTGCTGCATGCCGCCCGAGAGCTGCCACGGATAACGCTCCTCGAACCCCTTCAGCCCCACGGTGGCGAGCAAGGCCTTGGCACGGGCGACATGCTTCTCGCGATCGCGCCGGAAGGTCGCCTTGTAGGGCTGCACGATCTCGAGCGGCAGCAGCACATTGTCGAGCGTGGTGCGCCAAGGCAGCAGGGTGGGGTTCTGAAACGCCATGCCGACGATCTTCAGCGGGCCCGCCACCTCGCGCCCGGCGACGACGACATTGCCCTTCGAAGCCGGAGCAAGACCGGTGACGAGCTTCATCAGCGTGGACTTGCCGCAGCCCGAAGGCCCGACCACGGCGGCGAACTCGCCGCGTGCGATCGAGAGGTCGAGCTTGTCGACGGCGAGCGTGCCGCCGCCATAGGTGAGGCTGACGTTGTCGAGCTCGACGAACTTCAGTTCGGCTCTCACGGAACCACCCTCAGGTCGGCGGCGGGAGGCAGGAACTTCGGGTCATAGACCTCCTCTGCCTTCATCTCGCGCGCGATGCCGAAAGCGCCGCGCGCGATGTCGATCGAGCGCTGCAGACGCGCCATGTCCACCGCGCCGAAGCCGTTGGCGAGCACGTGCGGGGTGAAGGTCAGTTCGGTGAAGCCGAGGATCATGCGTTCCTTCTCCACCGCAGGGTCGATCAGCGGATCGCGCCGACGAAGGGCGGCGATGGCGGCATCCGGGTCTCGCCGCGCCTCGTTCTGGCCGCGCACGATGGCGCGGATCAGCCCCGTCACCGCACGCGGGTTCGCTTCCGCCCAACGCCGCGTCGTCAACAGGCTCGTCGAATAGAGATCCACCCCGAACTCGCTGTACTTGAAGGTGACGATGTCCTCGGCGCGCGCGCCACCCGCCTTCAGCGACAGGATGCCCGAAGTGATGAAGCCAGTGATCGCATTCGCCTGTCGCTGCAGGAGCATGGACTCGCGGAGCTGCGGGCTGACCGTCAGCCAGCGCACGGAAGCGGGGTCGATGCCCACCGCGCGCGCGAAGGCAGGAAAGAGCTGCCGCCCCGCATCCACCTCGGGCGCGGCAAGGGTCTTGCCGGCAAGATCCTGCGGCCGAGTGATCCCCTCCCGACGCAGCGTCATCACCGCCAGCGCCGTCGCGTCGTAGATGATGAAGGGCGAAAAGATGTCGAGCTCGGGACGCTCGAGCTTCATCCGGATGGTGGGGTTGAGGTCGGCGATGCCGACGTCGTAGGTCCCGGCGAGGATCTTGATCGGCACGTCGCCCGAGCCGAAGCCGCGGTCCATCGTCACGTTCAGCCCCTCGTCGCGGAAGAAGCCGCGCTCGAGGGCAAGCAGGAAGGGCGCCTGCGGGCCCTGGAACGCCCAGTCCAGGCTGAAGCGTACATCGGTCGCCCGCACGGGCGCACCGAAGAGCGTAAAGACGCAAGCGATCAACGCTGCGATGCGGAACCGACGCATCCCCGTCTCCCCTCTCCTCCTCCACGCATGGGCGAGATGACGTGTCGCGGGCGGCCGCGCAAGGCCGCTCGAGGGCCGCGAGGCAAGCGGCGTGCCGCCTGCGACGCGGCGAGTCGCACCGCGCTTCCCCGCCCTCGCCCTGCCTAGCGCCTCTCCACCTGCCCAAAGCGAAGGCAGAAGTGGCCTCAGGCCACCGCGGCGGCGCTGTCGTAGGTGATACGCCCGTCCACCAGGCGAACCTGGCGCGTCGCCCGGGCGGCCAGCTCCTGATCGTGCGTCACCACCACCACGCTCCGCCCTCCCGAACCGACCAGGGCGGCGAAGATGTCGAACACGGCGGAGGCGTTCTTCGTGTCCAGGTTCCCGGTCGGTTCGTCGGCCAGGATCACCGCCGGGTCGTTGGCGAGCGCCCGCGCGATCGCCACCCGCTGGCGCATGCCGCCCGAGAGCTGCTCCGGGTATTTCCCCGCCGCGTCGGCAAGGCCCAGCGCCTCCAGCAGCGCCTTCGCCCGCGTCTGTTGCTCGCGCTCCGACAGGCGACCCAGCCGGCGCATCGGGATCAGCACGTTGTCGAGCGTCGTGAACTCCGGCAGCAGGAAGTGGAACTGGAAGACGAAGCCCAAGCGGGCGAGCCGTGCCGCGGCCAGCGCGTCATCGCTCATCCGCGCCGTGTCCTTGCCCTCGAGCAGGATCCTGCCCTCGGTCGGTCGATCGAGCAGGCCGAGGAGGTAGAGGAGCGAGGACTTGCCTGAGCCCGACGGCCCGGTGACGGCGACGAACTCGCCGGGGCGAACGGCGAGCGAGACCTCCCGCACCAAGGCGACCGGCTGGGGGCCGGGCAGGATGCGGGAGACGTTCTCGGCGGCGATCAGCGCGGTCATGCCGCGCCGCGCACGATCTCGACCGGGTTGAGGCGCGAGGCCTTCCGGGCGGGCACGAAGGCCGCCACCATCGCGGCGGCAAGGGCGAAGCCGCCGCCGGCGAGATAGGTCCAGGCCTCGCGGGCGAGGATGAAGCCCTCCCGCCCGCGCAACGGCCCCCCAGCGGACTGGAAGCGGATCTGGGCCAGCACTTCGATCAACCCATACCCCACGGCCCAGCCGACGACCGCCCCCGCCAGCCCGACGATCGCCCCCTCGAGGAGGAAAATCGCCTGGATGTCGCCAGCCCGGAAACCGAGCGACTTCAGGATCGCGATGTCGCGCGCCTTCTCGTGCACCACCTGCGAAATGATGGTGTAGATGCCGAAGGCGGCGACGAGCAGGATCGCGCCGACGACGGAAAACATGATCGCGTTCTGGATGACGAACAGCGCGAGCACGTTGCGGTTGCTCTCCTCCCAGCTCTCCGTGCGGTAGCCGAACACCGCCTCGAGCCGGCGCGCCAGCGGTTCGGCCTGGCGCACGTCATCGAGCCGGATGCGGATCTGGTTGATCACGTTCGGCCGATCGAGGATCACCTGGGCGAGGCGAAGCAGCACGTACGCCTCGCGCTCATCGAGCGCGGTCACACCCGTCTCGATCAGCCCGACGATGCGGAAACTGGTCGTCACCCCGGAAGGCGCGACCGCGATCACCGTGTCGCCGACCGAGGCACCGAGGCGTTGCGCCACGCCGATGCCGACGATGACACCGTTCGCGGTCGCGCGCAGGTCCTCGAGGCGCCCGGCCGTCATGTCCTTCTCGATATTGGTCACCCGTCGTTCCCGCACCGGATCGATGCCGGCGAGGCTCACCGCGACGTCGCGCGCGCCGTATCGGAACAGCACCGGGCCGCGCAGCACGGGAGCGACCGCCACGCCCCGGATCGCCTCGATCGCCTCGATCTTCGCGCCCGCCTCGCGGATGCCGCGCACCGCCTCGCGCGGGCGCACGCCGCGCACCGCGACCGCCCCGCCCGCGAAGGCGAGCTCTGCCGGCTGCAGGTCGGGCGAGCGGAACTCGTCCTTCATCACCACGTGGGGTGCGACGTCGATCACCTGCTGCACGAAGTAGGTCTGAAAGCCGCGCATCAAGGCGGCGATGGCGATGAAGAAGCCGACACCGAGTGCGACTCCGAGCAGCGAGACGATCGTCTGGCGCTTGCGCCGCCTCAGGTGCCCGAGCGCGATGGCCAGCGTGAGCGACATCTGGCGTCAGCGTGCCGCGGCACCGGAGGGAAGACGGATGCGCGCGCCGTCGGCCAGTTTTGCTGGCGGGTCGCGCACCACGCGCTGCCCCTCCTCCACCCCGGACTTCACCGCGGTGCGGAGAGGGCCCCGTACGCCGAGTTCCACCGGCACGCGCCGCACCGTCGCCCCGTCGACCACGAACAGCGTGCCGTCGCGCAGCGCGGAGGTGGGTACGAGCAGGGCTTGGGGGTCGGCCTGCAGGATGATGTTCGCCTCCACCGTCATGCCCACCATCAAAGGCGTGTCGTCGGGCAGAGCGATGCGCACGCGATAGACCTTCAGCCTGGGGTCGCCCTTGGGCGTAATGTCGGCCACGGTGCCGTCCAGGGTGCGGCCGGGAAAGGCATCGGCCTTCAGAAGCGCCTTCAACCCGGGTGTGACGCGGGGGATGTCCTCCTCGTCGACCTCCGCCGTGACGCGCAGAGGGCGCGCCTCGCCGACCCAGAACACCGTTGTCGTCGTGTCCACCACCTCGCCGATCTCGCCGTCGCGGCGCAGCACCACGCCGGCGATGGGCGAACGCAGCACGTAATCGTCGAGGCGGCGGCGGGCGGCCTCGACGATCGCCTCCGCCGCCCTCGCTTCGCTCTCGGCCCGATCGAGGGCGGCGCGGGCGACGATCTCGCGCGACGCGAGCGCCCTCAACCGCCCCGCCTCCTCGCGCAGGAAGGCCGCGCGCGCCTCGGCCTCCTGCACCTGCGCACGGGCCACGGTATCGTCGAGCCGGGCGAGCACCTCGCCCCGCTCGACCCGATCGCCTTCCTGGGCCCCGAGCCACACGAGGCGCCCCTTCACCACGGGACCGATGCGGGCCCAGACCACCGGTTCGACCGTGCCGGTGGCGTAGACCGCCTCAACGGCAGGCCCGCGGGAGACGGCTTCGGTCTCGACCAGAGGCGGACGGGAAATCCACCACCACCCGCCGGCGGCGGCACCCGCCAGGGAGATCACGATCGCGGTGCGCGAAAGAAGACCCATGAGCCCTCGTTACCACGCGGCTGCGACAGCGACTTGCGCTGACGCAAACCCGCCCATGCACGATGAGGGCAGGAGGCCACTCCCGATGCTTCAGCCTCCACCCGCGAAGTAGAGGGCGACGCCGGCCAGCGCCGCGGCGGCGAGCACGGCGGCAGCGATTTTCCATATGCTCCACGGCCGCTCGCCGTGTGCCTCTCCGGTCTGTCCGTTGACCACGAAGCGCCAGGTTCGCCCGCGGTAGCGATAGGCGGCGACCCAGAGCGGCAGCAGGACGTGCTTGAAGGTCGCCGCGCGCCAACGCGTGCGCATCGCCTCGATGCGCTGCGCGTCGCCGCCGATGTCGGCCCGGATGTCGGTCTCGATCACCGCGCGCATCACGGCTTGGGCTTCGGCGAAGCCGCGATCGAGCGGCACGTCGTAGAAGCCCGAGCGGAAGCCGGCCAGCCACTCGGCGGCGTAGGGGCGAAGGGACTGCGTGTTCCACCGCCCCGCCCGGCCGAGATCCGCAAGCGGCAAGGCGGCGGTGGCGGGAACCAGGACGTCGTCGAAGTGGCGCGCCACCCGGCCCGAGACGGGAGTCCAGTGCAGTTCGACCACGGGCCGCAGCTCGGTCACCACCCTTCCCTGCACCTCGCGCGTGACCGGCACGTGGCGGGTGACGCGCACGCCGCGCGCGCCGCGATACTCGGTCTCGGTGTCGCAGTCGTAGGTCCAGAACGGCAGGTAGAGGCCCTCGAGTCGCGCTTCGGCCTCCGCCTTGCGGCCGAGGTCGGAGGGGGCGAACCAGAGCCCCGCGAGCCAGGCCCTGAGGCGCTCCCGCGCCGTCTCGCGCGGGATGGCGAACGGCACCACGCCGTCGGGGCGAAAGAGACGCGCGCGCTCGGGCGAGGCGACGATGGCGCTGCCGCAGAACGGGCAGGATTGCGCCCCGGCCCGCTCGTCCGCCTCGAAGGAGGCGGCACAGGTCTCGCATTTCAGCACGCGCTGTTCGTCGCTGAGATGCTCGGCGGCGGCGCGCTCGAGGGCGGAGGCGAGGTCGCGCTCGACCACCACCTGCCACGGCGAGGGGACGATCGTCTGCTCGTGTCCGCAATAGGCGCAACGAACCGCGCTCGTACCCGGCGCGTAGGTGAGTTCCGCCCCGCAGGAGGAGCAGGCGAGGCGGGAGAGCCGCTCGCCCTCCTCCGCCGCGCCTCCGCCAGGCTCGGCGTCAGGCCCCGGGGAGCGGGGGCGGGTTCGGGACCAGGCCAAAGGCGAGTTCCGGCACGTCTCCCGCACGCACCCAGCCGGGCAGGCCTTCCCGCCAGACGAGGGTGTCACGGGTCAGATGCCCAGCGCGCGCCTCGGCTGCGAGGGCACTCTCCACGATCGGTCCGTGCGCAGTGCCGCCGTAGGCCAGGAACCACTGCCGCGGCGGGACGGGTGGCGGGGCGGCGGGCGGCGGCGGTGGCGCCGGTGGGGTGGCCTGAGCGGCGGCCCAGGGGTTGTGCGCCAGTGTGGCCGCGATCTGCTGGCCGAGCGCCACCCCCGCACCGAGCCCCACCCCGGCCCCAGCCGCACCGCCCGGGTTGGCGGCCGCCTTCGCCATCGCCTCCGCCGCCTGGAACTGGGCGTAGGCGCGGAGATCGCCGATCACGCCCATCTTCGTGCGCGTATCGAGGGCGGCCTCCACCTCGGGCGGCAGCGAGATGTTCTCGACCAAAAGCCGCGTCAGTTCGAGGCCGTACTGGGCGAAGTCGGGCTTCAACGCGTTGGTGAGATACTCGGACAGCGCTTGCTGGTTGGCGGCGAGGTCGAGCACCGGGATCGCGCCGGCACCGAGCGCGGTCGCGATCCGGGTGAGGATCATGTTGCGCAGCGCCTCCGAGATCTCGTCGGTGGTGAACCGCCCGTCGGTGCCGACGATCTCGCGCAGGAAGGTGGCTGGGTCGGCCACGCGCACCTCGTAGGTGCCGAAGCCGCGCAGCCGCACAGGGCCGAACTCGCGGTCGCGCAACATGATCGGGTTGCGCGTGCCCCACTTCAGGTTGGGAAAGCGCCGGGTGGCGACGAAGTAGACCTCGGCCTTGAACGGGCTTTCGAAGCCGTGCGGCCAGGACTGAAGCGTGGAGAGGATGGGGAGGTTCTTCGTCTCCAGGCGGTACATCCCTGGGGGGAAGATGTCGGCGATGCGGCCTTCGTTGACGAACACGGCCGTCTGCCCCTCGCGCACGGTGAGCTGCGCGCCGTACTTGATCTCGTTGCCCTGACGCGGGAAGCGCCAGCACATCGTGTCGCCGCTGTCGTCGGTCCAGGCAATGACGTCGACGAACTGGCCGCGGATCAGATCCCAGACCATCGCCTCAGCCCTTCGCCCCCGATCCTCCCGGCAGGGTGGCGCGGGCCTTGGCGGCGGCGAGCACCTGCTTCAGTTCGGTTTCGCACTGGATGAGCACCTTCTCCGCCTCCGCGCGTTTCTTCTTGCCTTCCTCGGCGATGGCGAGGCTCTCGTTGATGGTGGCGATCAGGTCCTCGTTCGCCTTCTTGATCGTTTCGATATCGAACACCCCACGCTCGAGCTGCTCGCGGATCTCCCTGTTCGCCTGGCGCAGGTTCTCGGCGTTCGCGCGCAGGAGGTCGTTGGTCAGGTCGGTCGCTTCCTTCAGCGTCTTGCCGGCCTCCTGACTGCGCGCGATGGTGACCGCCTGGGCGAGCTGCGTGCGCCAGAGCGGGACGGTATTGGCGATGGTCGAGGTGATCTTGCCGATCAGCGCCTTGTCGTTCTCCTGCACGAGGCGGATCGAGGGCAGGCTCTGCATCGCCACCTGCCGGGTGAGCCTGAGGTCGTGCACGCGCCGCTCGAGATCGTCTCGGCGCGCACGCAGGTCGCGCAGCTGCTGCGCCTTCAGCATCTCTCCCGAGGCCTGGACCTCGCGCTCGAGGGCGGGGATCGTCTCCTCGTCCAGCCGGCGCAGCGCCTCCTCGCCGGCCGCGATGTAGTCGGCGAGAGCGTGAAAGTACTCGAGGTTCGCCTGGTAGAGCCGATCGAGCGCGGCGATGTCGGTCATCAGCCTGGTCTTGTGCTCCTCGAGCCTGTCGGTGATGGCGTCGATCTGCCCGCGCACCTCCTCGTAGCGCTGCAGGATCCTCGCGATCGGTGACGCCGCACCGAACAGGCGGGAGAGGAAGCCGCCGCGTCTCACTTCCTCGACGTCGAAACCACGCAGCGTGGCCACCATCTCGGAGAGCGCGTTGCCGGCCGCGCCCGCGTCCTTCGTGCGCACTCCCTCGAGCATCTGGTCGGAGATCAGCGTCACCTGTTCCTGCGCCTTGGCGCCGAAGGTGAGGATCGCATTGCTGTCGTTGAGATCGAGCGTGGCCAGAGCCGCCTCGATGCGGGCGCGGCGATCGGGCGGGGCGTCGCGGTAGGAAATGAGGGCATCGCGCTCCACTTGCGTGGTCACGGGCGCGATCGCGATCGGGGTCGCGGAGGGCGTGTCGGTCATCCTCTGGCTCCTTCCCTGGAGGTCACATCACGCCTTCCTGCTTGAGGCGCTTGGTCAGGACCTCGATCTGCACGTCGAGATCGAGCGTGTCGTTCTCCAAGAGCTTGCCGTGCTGTTCGGCGAAGGCGCGTTCGAGCTCGTCGAGCAGCTGGCGGTAGCCGTCCTCGAGCGTGCCGGCTTGGTCGCCGGCGCGGGGGTGGGTGGCGAGGTATTTCGCCGTCACCCGCTCCGCCCCTTCGAGATAGACGGTGAGCGACTTGCGGGCGCGGCGGAGATCGCGCGGGTCACGCTCGATCTCGTCGACCACGGCGCGGGCCCAGCGCGCCACACGGTCGAGCCGCGTGCGGAACTCGGCCGAGGCGAGCTTGGCGGAGGCGGCCTCGAGGGAAGCGATGCACGCCTTGGCCTGCTCGATCAGCCGGCGTTCGTCGGCGGTGAACGGAGCGACACCCTCGGGCAGGGGCGGTTTCGCACCGGCCGGGTCGGTTCCGTACAGGAGTGCCACACCGGCGCCGGCGGCGAGCGCGAAGCCGGCCGAGAACAAGGGCGAATAGCCGCCCGCAAACATGGCAATGAGGAAGGCCGCCCCGCCGGTGAGGAGGGCGGCCGCGGTGAAGGGTTTCGGGAAGCCCTCCGGTGGCTTCTCCTGCTCGCGCGCCACGATCCCCCGACCGAGCAGCCAGGCGGCGAGCGCCACCAGGCCGAACGGCAGCGCCGTGCCGACCAGGAGGGCGCCATCGCCGCGAAACAGGGCGAACAGCGCGGCCAGCGGCAGCGGCCAGACGAAAAGGTACAGGAGGGCGGCCTTGAGCGGCGCGAACCGGGCCTGCTTCCTCGGAGGTGGGGGCGGCGGCGCGGTCATCGGAAGACGGCCGCCACGCTCATCGCCAAGGCGACGAGCGAGGGCACGCCGAGCCCCCCCATCAGCAAGACGAACCCGGCGAAACGCTGCACCCGCCGTTCCCCGCTGCAAATGCTGCGGGGTTATCCTCCGCCGCCAGCCCGGAAGGCAAGGGCGATGGCGCGCAAAGCAGGCCTCGGCAGGCGGCGCGCTCGCCCTTGCCCGTTCCGCTCCGGCTGCCGGGGCCGCCGGGGCGTCAGCCGCGGCGATCGAGGCGGGTGATGACGAGGTCGCGGTACGGCAGACGCAGCCCCGCGACGTGGCGATGCGTCGCCTTCAGCACCACGCCCGTTTCCGCATCCACCCAATAGGTGACTTCGGCGGCGAGCGGTACGGGGCCGCTCATGCGCATCGTCCGCTCAAGGCGGATGGCGCGGCGACGGCCTCCGGCGAGCACCACCTCCTCCTCGTCGCCACGCCGCCACGTCTCGTGCCAAGTGTCGGTCGCGACATGTTCGGAGAGCGAGACCTGGGTGCCGGGGGCGCCGGCGAGCAGCGCAGCGAGTGCTGCGCGCGCCTGGCCGATGTCCGGACCCGGCGGCGCCCACAGGCCGAACAGCAGTTTCACCTCCTGGTCGCCGCGGCGGATGACGCACAGCCCGGCCTCCGCATCGTCCTCCCCCAGGAATTCGAGGCGGGCGCCGTCATCGCGGATCGCGACCGTGCCCGGCGGGGGGCAGGGTTCGCGGGCAGCGAGCGCGGGAGCGGAGAGGGCTGCAATAAGGGAGAAGGATGCGGTCAAGACGGTGAACGCGTAGCGGAACATGCGACCCTCCAGTGTCTCGTGGACACGGCGCCGTCCGCCCTCGCCCGATCCGCCCCCGACTCGTGAACCCGGTCGGGTTCTGTCGGATCGTCGGCAACGGACACTATGCAAGATGCATGCGGATTTCAGAACAAAGGATGAACATCGTTCGTTCCCTGTGCGTCCGAAACTGACGCAGGCGGCGGGCCTCGCCAGCCAACCCGGCCGCTGCTCACGCAGGCGCGACCTCCGCCTTCACAAAAGCGAAGATTTGCCTATGCTGAGAACAACGCCGGGCAAGGGGAGACCGTCCACCACGTCTCGAAGGCCGGCGTGCACCGGATGAAGGGAGACGCCATGCGTTCTTATCTGCTCGCCGCCGCGTTCGCCGCCGGCACCATCGTTTCCGTCGCCACCCCCGCCGCCGCTTCGGGTGACCCGGCGGCTGGCCAGCGCGTGTTCAACCAGTGCCGCGCCTGCCACACCATCAATGAGGGCGGCCGGCACGGCGTGGGTCCCAACATCTGGGGCATCGTCGGCCAGCCTGCCGGCAAGCGCGAGGGCTTCCGCTATTCCGCGAAGATGCAGGAGCTTGCCGGTCAGGGCCTGACCTGGACCGAGGACAACCTCCGCAAGTATCTGACCAACCCGAGGGATGTCGTCCCCGGCGGCTCCATGGCCTTCGCCGGCATCCGCAACCCGCAGCAGCTCGAGGATCTGATCGCCTTCCTCCGCCAGAACGGCCCGCAGAGCTGAACTGCGCCGTAGAGGCACCAGGTCAGGCCGCATCCCTCGCCGGGGGTGCGGCCTTTCCTTTTCGTCTGACCGTCGTTGTGTGCCAGCCTCACCGCGCGAGGCGAGGGTCGAGCGCGTCGCGCAGCCCGTCGCCCACCAGATTGAAGGCGAAGACGACAAGGAAGATCGACACCCCGGGAAAGACGGCCATCCAGGGCGCCGTCTCCAGGAAGCGCTGCGCGGTGTTCAGCATGCTGCCCCAGGACGGGGCGGGCGGCTGCTGGCCAAGCCCGAGGAAGGAGAGGCTCGCTTCCGCAAGGATCGCGGAGGCCATGGTCAGCGTCGCCTGCACGAGGAGCGGTGGCAGGATATTCGGCAACACGTGCACACTGGCGGTGCGCCAAGGAGGGTTGCCGAGCGCGCGCGCCGCCTCGACGTAGGGCTGAGCGAGCACGCCGAGCGTCGCCCCCCGCGCCAGACGGACGAAGATCGGTGCGGCACTGATGCCGATGGCAAGCATCGCGTTCTCGAGCGCCGGCCCAAGGAAGGCCGCGAGCGCGATCGCCAGGATCAGGAACGGACAGGCCAGCATCGCATCAGCCGCGCGGCCGATCAGCGCGTCGACCCAGCCCCCACTCATGCCGGCCAGGATGCCGAGCGGCACGCCGAGCAGGAGCGCGATCACGACCGAAACGACGCCGGCGAGCAGGCTGGTGCGAGCCCCGAACAGCACGCGCGAGAACACGTCGCGCCCGTTCTCGTCGGTGCCGAACCAGTGCGTCGGCGACGGCGGGCGACGGATCGCCGTCCACGACGGACGAAGCGGGTCATGCGGCGCCAGCAGCGGTGCCGCGACGGCGCAGCAGACGAACACCGCCACAACGACGAGGCCGACGATGGCCGCGCGGTGGCGCAGGAACCGCCGCAGCGCTCGACGCCACGGCCCCTCGCCGTACCCTCCCCGCCCCTCCCTCATGCTGTGCGCAGCCGCGGGTCGATCACCGCATAGAGGAGGTCGGCGACGAGGTTGAGCACGACATAGAGCACGGCGGTGACCAGCACCACGCCCTGCACCATCGGATAGTCGCGGTTGAACACCGCATCGACGATCAGTTTGCCGAAGCCCGGAATGGTGAACACCTGTTCCGTCAGAACCGCACCGGAGAGCAGCGTGCCGAGTTCGAGCGCGCCGAGCGTGACCACCGGAATGAGGGCGTTGCGCAGCGCGTGTTTGGCGACCACGACGCGTTCGGCCAGACCCTTCGCCCGTGCCGTGCGCACATAGTCCTCGGCGAGAGCCTGCACCATCGCGCTGCGGGTGTGGCGCATGAACACCGCGGCGATCCCGGTGCCGAGCACGAAGGCCGGCATGACGGTGGTGGCGAGGCTCCGCCGCCAATCCTCCGCGAGGGGCACGTAGCCCGAGGGCGGAAGCCAGCCCAGGTGCACGCTGAACAGCAGGATCAGCATGATGCCGAGCCAGAAATTCGGCGTCGACAGCCCGGCGAGCGCGACGCCGTTGGCGATCCAGTCGGGTGCCCGATCCTTCCAGAGCGCGGAGGCGATGCCGGCCGGAATGCCGAGCAGGCAGGCGATGGCGAAGGCCATCAGCGCGAGCTGCACCGTCACCGGCAGCTTGGCGAGGATCACGGCGGCGACCGGCTCGCGGATCCGCCAGGAGAAGCCCAGATCACCGGCGAGGACGCGGCCGAGCCAGCGCAGGTACTGCTCGACCAGCGGTCGATCGAGGAAGAGTTCGGCCCGGATCTGCGCCAGCACCTGCGGGTCGCCGCGCTCCTCCCCGGCCAGGATCAGCGCCGGGTCGCCCGGCATCAGCAGCTGCAGGCCGAAGATCAGGATGGAGACGAACCACAGCGTGGGGATCGCCTGCCCCAATCGCGCGGCGATGAAACGCGCCATCGCCTCAGTTGGACAGCCTCAACCCCTGGACGCGGATCAGCCCGTCGGGCACCGGGACGAAACCCGACAGCCGTGCGGTGTGAGCCACGATGTTCTTGCGGTGCCAGAGATAGATCCGCCCCTGGTCCTCGAGCAGATAGTGCCGATACATCTGCTCATAGAGGGCGACGCGCTTCTCGACGTCGCTTTCCACCCGCGCCGCGTCGAGCAGCCGGTCGACCTCCGGATTGCTGTAGCGGCCATCGTTCTGCGGACCCCGGCTGTGCACGAAGGACCAGAGATTGCCGTCGGGGTCGGTCCGGCCCGACCAGGCGAGCAGATAGGCCTCGAAATCGCCGCGCGCCGCCGCCTGCAGCGAGGAGGCGAACTCCATGGCATTGATCTGCACCTCGAAGCCAGCTTCCGCCGTCATCGCCTGGATCACCTCGGCGACCTGACGCAGTTCCGGATTGTTCGGCACGGTCAGCACCACCCGCACGGGCGTGCGGACCCCCGCCTCGCGAAGCAGAGCGCGCGCCCGCGCCACATCGCGCTTCGGCACGGCGAGCGAACGGACGTGGAACGGCGAGGCGGGCGGCACGGCCTGTGCGGTCGGCGTGTTCTGGCCGCCGAACACGACCTGGTTGATCGTCTCGCGATCGAGTGCGAGGTCGAAGGCACGCCGCACCCGGGCATCGCGGCCGAGCGGCGTTTCGGAGCGCGGCCCGTGCGCGATGTTGAAGGTGATCCCCTGGTAGCCGAGCTCGTCGCTCATCGATACGCGAAGCCGCGGGTTGCGTTGCGCGGCCGGCACGTCGGTCGCGGCCAGCGTCTGCACGAGATCGAGCGCGCCGGCCTGCAGGTTGGCGAAGCGCACCGTATCGTCCGGGATCGGCAGGTAGATGATGCGCTGCAGGTGGATTTGGCCGGCATCCCAATAGTCGGGGAATCGATCGACCACGATGCGGTCCTGGGCGACGCGCTCGACGAATCGGAAGGGCCCCGCGCAGACCGGGCGCAGGCCGAACTGCGCGCCGGCCGCCTCGGCGGCCTTGGGCGAGACGATCATGCCGGCGCGATCGGTGAGCTGGGCGAGGAAGGGCGAGAACGGCGCGCTGAGGTGGATGCGCACGGTGAGCGGATCGACCACCTCGGCGCGCGTCATCGCGTTGATCTCGCCGCGGCGGAAACTGCCTTGCATGGTGAGATGCCGCGTCAGGCTGTAGACGACGGCCTGTGCGTCCATGGTCTCGCCGTCATGGAAGCGCACCCCCGGGCGGAGCGTGATGGTGAGCGTCTGCGCGTCGTCCCACACGTAGCGGGTGGCGAGCTGCGGCACGATCTCCAGCCGCTCGTTGATGTCGAACAGCTTGTCGCAGAGCGAGGCGAAGACGATGCGACCGACGAAGGTGCGCGCGAGCGTGGGGTCGAGGATGTCGGGATCCTCGCGCAGGCCGATGCGCAGGGTCTGCGCCTGGGCGGCTGATATGGCAAGGCCGGCGGCGAGCAGGGCGGTGAGAAAGCGGGTCATCGTGCGGCTCCCATGCGACGCGACATGCAAACCGTCCGCCACTCGGCGGCGTGGCGCAAGAGCCTCTCCGTGGCGTGGGCCGGCGCCGTTGGCGTGAAACCACGGGGCGGCCGATGACGACGCGGCATCTGGTGCTGGTGGGTGGGGGGCACGCGCACCTCGAGGTGCTGCGGCGCTTCGCCGAACGACCGGAGCCCGGCCTCAGGCTCACCCTGATCGCCCGCGAGCCCCGGACCCTCTACTCCGGCATGGTGCCGGGCGTGATCGCTCGCGACTACGAGCTGGAGGAGGCGACGATCCCGCTCGCACCGCTCGCCCGTGCCGCAGGTGCGCGCTTCCTGGTGGACGAGGTCTGCGGTCTCGATCTGGCCGCGAGCACGGTGCGCTGCGTGAGCGGGAAGACCGTCGCGTTCGACCTCGTGTCCCTCGACACCGGCGGTGTGGCCGACCTCTCCGTGCCGGGGGCGGCGGAGCATGCGATCCCCGCCCGCCCGATCGCCGGCTTCGTCGCCCGGATTGGCGAGCTCGACGAGATCGTGCGGTCCGTCAACGAGCCGGCGTTGATTTCCGTCGTCGGTGGTGGCGCGGCGGGCTGCGAACTCGCCCTGGCCTTGAGCATGCGCTACCGCCGGTCGGCGCAGATCAGCCTGCACTGCGGCACGCCGCGCCTGCTCCCGGACTTTCCCCGCGCCGCCGCCCGCAAGGTGGAGCGATGCCTGGGCTGGCGGCTCGGCCGGGCCTACACCGGCGATCCGGTCGTCACTGTGGAAGAGCAGATCCTGCAGCGGGGCTACTGTCAGTCCGCCTTCTTCGATGCCGTGGTGTGGGCGACGGGCGTGGCTGCGCCGCCTTGGCTGCGCAGCACGGCCCTGGCCCTCGATGAGCGCGGCTTCGTCCGTGTCGACCGCAGCCTGCGCAGCGTCAGCGATCCTCGCGTCTTCGCCGCCGGCGACGTGGCGGCGATCGAGGGCGCGTCGGTGCCGAAAGCCGGTGTCTGGGCGGTGCGGGCAGGACCGGTGCTGGCGGAGAATCTTCGCCTGGCGGCAAGAGGGCAGGCGCTGCGCAGCTGGCGGCCGCAGCGCCGGGCTCTCGTGCTGATCAACGCGGGTTGGAAACAGGCGATCGGGATCTGGGGGCCTTTCGTCTTCGAGGGCGAGTGGGTCTGGCGCTGGAAGGACTCGATCGACCGCCGCTTCGTCGCGCGCTACCGGATTGCCGAGCCGGCATGAGATCGTTCCGGCACCGCGCGCGATTGGCCGGGGCCAGCGCTAAAGGGACGGCGTGTCGGGCCGCCAGTCGCGGAAGAAGGCGTTGCCGATTTCCGCAGAGACGGCGATCAGCATCCGCTGCACCCAATCGAGGAACTCATGCAGGCCGCCCGCGATGATCCGCTCGATCGAGCGTTCCTCGAGGCCTGCCCGCACCTCCTCGAGCCGCTCCGCCGGTCGCGCCACGTTCAGCCCGTAACGCTGGCGCAAGGAGTCGAGCATCCCCTCGGCGCGCCGCAGGCAAAGCAAGGTCGAGCGCGGGAAGGCATCGTTCAGCAGCAGGAAGTCGGCAACCGAGGCCGGAGTGAGACCGCGCGGATGCACCCGCCGATAGGCGTGGTAGCCCGCGGCGGCGCGCAGGAGCGCGTGCCACTGCGAGAGATCGAGGGCGGAGCCGACATCGGCGACACTCGGCAACAGCAGGTGGTACTTGATGTCGAGCAACCGCGTGGTCTGGTCGGCGCGCTCGATCTGCCGGCCGAGCTCCAGAAACAGCCAGCCCTGATCGCGGAAGAAGGTGCCTTCGGTGATGCCGGTCTGCAGCTGCACTGCCTCCTTGATCCGCGTGCAAAGGGCGGAGAGGCGATCGGGCGCGATGTCGTCCTCCGAAAGCGCGGTCACCCAGCCGTGGAACTCGTTGATCTGCCGCCACATCTCCGTGCTGATCAGGGGCCTGAGCGTCCGCGCGTTGCGCCGCGCGGCGGAGACCGCGGCCGGGATCGAGGTCGGATTGTCGGCGTCGAGAAGATAGAATCGCCGCACGGTCTCGGGGGCCGGTGGACCGTAGCGGTCACGGAACGGGATCTCGTCGGCGTTGATGCGAACCACGCTTTCCCAGGCCTGAGCGGGACGGCCTGGCGACTCGAAGGTCTGCGTGACGTCGATCACTCGCGCGAGGTTCTCCACCCGCTCGAGGTAACGCGCCATCCAGAACAGCGACTCCGCGTAGCGGGCGAGCAAGGGCGCGGCGGCGAGCGCGCTCATTCGTCCACCAGCACCCAGGTGTCCTTCGACCCCCCGCCTTGCGAGGAGTTCACCACCAGGCTGCCGGCCTTCAGCGCCACACGCGACAGCCCACCCGGCAACACCCAGGTGTCGCGGCCGGTGATGGCGTAGGGCCTGAGATCGAGGTGGCGCGGGCGCAACCCGTCGGGGGTGAGTGTGGGCGCGACGGAAAGCCCGATCATCGGCTGGGCGATCCAGTTCGCCGGATCGGCAAGCAGCTTGGCGCGCGCCGCCTCGAGCTCCGCCTTCGACGCGCGCGGCCCGATGGTGATGCCATAGCCCCCCGATTCGCCGACCGGCTTGATCACCAGCCGCTCGAGATTGGCGAGGGTGGCGGCGAGACCTTCCGGCTCGCGGCAGATCAACGTGTCGACATTGGCGAGGATCGGCTCCTCCGCGAGGTAGTAGCGGATGATGCGCGGCATGTAGGCGTACACCGCCTTGTCGTCCGCCACTCCGGTGCCCACCGCGTTGGCGAGCGCGACGTTGCCCTTGCGCCAAGCCCCGATGAGCCCGGGCACCCCGAGCAGCGAATCGGGGCGGAACACGGTGGGATCGAGGAAGGTGTCGTCGATGCGTCGATAGATCGCGTGCACCGGCGAAAGCCCGCGCGTCGTGCGCATGAACACGCGGTCGTTCTCCACCGCGAGATCGGCCCCCTCGACCAGCGGCACGCCCATCTCGCGGGCGAGGAAGACGTGCTCGAAATAGGCGCTGTTGTAGATGCCGGGGGAGAGCAGCACGACCTGCGGATCGTCAACGCCTTGCGGGGCGATGTCGCACAAGGCCTCGAGCAGCCGCACGCCGTAGCCGTCGACGGGGCGGAGGGTGATCCCCTGCATGAGATCGGGAAACGCGCGCAGCATCGCGTGCCGGTTCTCGATCACGTAGGAAACGCCGGAAGGCGTGCGCGCATTGTCCTCCAGAACGCGGAACGTTCCCCCCTCGTCACGCACGATGTCGATGCCGCAGATGTGCACGTAGGTGCCGAAAGGTACGGGGAACTCGCGCATCTCCGCGCGGTAGTTCGGGTTGCCGAGCACGAGGTCGGCGGGGACTACGCCGTCCTTGAGGATCTTCTGGTCGTGATAGACGTCGTGCAGGAAGAGATTGAGCGCGCGCACCCTCTGGACGACGCCGGCCTCGAGCCGCCGCCATTCCGCCGCGGTGAGGACGCGCGGCACCGGGTCGAAGGGGAGGATGCGATCGATGGCGTTGGCCTCGGTGTAGACGGTGAAGGTGATGCCGAGATTGAACAGGTCGCGCTCGGCTTGGGCCGTGCGACGGCGGAAGTCCTCGAGCGACAGGGCGGCGAGGCGGCGCACGATGAGGGCGAGCGCTCCCCCGTCGCCGGGCCGCGGCGTGGTCAGTTCGCAGAAATAGGGGCCGGGGTCATAGCCGTCGAACACGCCCGCAGACGGCGCAAGCGCAGGGGCATCGAGTCTGGCGCGCAGTTCGGTGGACATCTCTCTTCCCGGTCACCGCGCCGGTGGCCGGCGTTTCCCAAACGTCACAGTAGAGCGCAATCGTGCCTGCGGCCAAGGCGAAACCTTGAACGGGAGCGGGCTTTCCCTGATAACCTTCAACGTATCGCCGGCGGCGGGTTCGCGCCGCGGTCACCCCTGGAGTGAACGATGCGCCAGATCCTGTTCAGTGCCGCAGCGTTCGCGGCAATCGGGCTCGGTGCCGCGGAAGCCGCGGCGCAGGCCTGTGCGAACCCGCGGGAAAAGGCAGCCTTCGATCTGCGTGCGCTGCAGACGCACCTGATGGTCGGGGCGCTCTCCTGCGGCATGCATGACCGCTACAATGCCTTCGTCACCCGGTTCCAGAGCGATCTGGCCGGGGCCCATCGCCACCTCTCTGCCTACTTCACGCGCGTGCACGGTGCCCGCGGCCAGCGCGACCTGAACGAGTACATCACGGCGCTCGCCAACGCGCAGTCGCAGGAGGGTATCCGGCACGGCAACACGTTCTGCGCCCGGGTGGCCCCGATGTTCGATCGGGTCATGGCCTCGTCGGGCGGCAACGATCTTGCCCTGCTCGCGGCGCAAGCCAATCTGCCGCAGGCCTATGCGGTGACCCCGTGCGAAGTGCGCACGGCGCAGACGCCAGCGCAGCCGACGACGCAGCGTCGTTGACCGTCTGAGCTTTCACGACCAGTCCCATACGTGCTGCGGGCCGCTCTCCAGCGGCCCGCTTGTTTTCGTTCGTCTGCACTCAAGCACGCCGCGAGGATCGTGCTCGGGAGCCGTCGGGGTTCCGGCGGGTGTTCGATGCCGCCATGCGCACGGTCCCGAAAAGGAAAGGGGGCGCCGAAGCGCCCCCTGCGAATGCGGCCTCGTGATCGGGTCAGCGAAGCACGATCTCGACGCGGCGGTTCTGCGGCTCGCGCACGTTCGGCCCGGTGGGCACCAGCGGCTGGGTGAAGCCACGGCCGGTGATGACCATCTGCGAACGCGGGATCCCCCGCCGCTCGAGCTCGGCGGCAACCGCATTGGCGCGGCGCAGCGACAGCGCTTGGTTGTAGGCGGCGGTGCCGACGGTGTCGGTGTGGCCGGTGACCTCGATGCGAGTCGCCTGCACGCGCGGGGCATTGGCGGCGGCCTCGGCGATGATTTCGCGCGCACGGTCGGTCAGCGCGGCGCTGTCGAAGTCGAAGAACACCAGGTAGGTGCGGGCCGGAGCCGGCGCAGCGGCTGGGGCCGGAGCCGGGGCCGGCGGCGGCGGGGGCGTGACGCCGAAGGCGTAGCGCAGGCCGATCAGGAAGGTGTGGTTGTAATTGTCCGCCTCGACCCGATTCACGCCCGGCGTGTTGCGGACGGCGAACTCGTTCTGAAGCGTACCGAAGAACCGATATTCGGCGTTGATCGCCAAACCCGGCACAGCGTCGATCGGCACCGACAGGCCAGCGATACCCTGGAAAGCGAAGTTGTTGTCGGTATCGTCAACGCGCTGCGCTCCGCCCCAACGCACGCCATCCCAATTCGTCCAGGCCCAACCGACGCCACCGCCGACATAGGGGTACAGGAAGCCGAGGCCGGGATCCAGGTCGGCAATGGCGTTCACCATCACGCCATAGGTGCGCTGGTTGCCGCCGACACCGGTCTGCCGAACCCGATTCAAGCGGATTTCGTCGACGCTATTGTCGCGGTAGTTGCCTTCGAGCTCGACGCGCGCGCCCAGCCAGGGCGCGAGGCGGCCAAAGCCGTAGCCGATGCGGCCGATGATCGCCCAGCCGCCGTCGAACGAGACCTCGCTGTTGGGATTTGCGGTCGGCCTCGTCCCGATGTCCGTGTCCTGGACGATGTTGTACCCACCCATCAGCCCGATGTAGAGCCCGTCGACCGGCTGGGCGCTGGCCAGGGCAGGAACCACCCCCATCGTCGCGGCCAGAAGCGCGGTGCGCAGCTTCATCCTCTCTCTCCTTACCCCAACTGAGGCGAGACGCCGGGCGGCACCACGCGCGCCCAACCGCCTCGCAATCTTACGGTCGACCGCACCATACAGAAGCCGGCCGCGCGGTGCAGCGGGGGGCGGAGGATTTTCCCGGGCTGTTGCACCAAGAGCACAGTGTGGCTCGCCTGCGCCCCTGGACCGTCAGCGGAGCGCTTGGCGGAAGGCCTCGGCCCGGCGCGTCACGTCCTCAGGACGCTCGCCATGCCGAAACAGGGCGCGCCCCACCGCAAAGCCGGCCGCCCCCGCCGCCCGCCACGCGGCGATCGAGTCGGCGACGATGCCTCCCACGGGAAGCACCGGCAGGGACGGCGGCAGCACGGCGCGCACCGCGGCGAGATGCGCAGGGCCCCCGGTTTCGGCCGGGAACAGGGTCAGGGCGTCCGCCCCGGCCTCGATGGCGAGCAGGGCTTCGGTGGCGGTGAAGAACCCGGGCAGGACGACGAGCCCCAGTCGATCGGCATGCGCGATCACGCGCGGGTCGGCGTGCGGCATCATGATCAGCCGCCCTCCCGCCTCCGCCACCCGCTCGACTTCCGCCACGCTGCGCACCGTCCCCGCACCGACGAGGATGTCGGCCGGCAAGGCTTCCGTCAGGCGCGCGATCGAGGCGAGCGCGGCCGGCGCGCTCAGCGGCACCTCGACCACGCACCAGCCGGCCGCCACCACGGCCCGCGCCACCGGCACCACCTCGTCCGGCGTGACGCCGCGCAGGATGGCGACGAACGGGCAGCGTTCGAGCCAGGGCGCGATGCGGGACGATTCGGTCATGGCCTCGCGCCGGCAAAGAGGCGATGGTCGCCGCACGGGCGGCGTGCCAGGGTGCCGGCATGACGGACATGCCAGACCTGCCGCCCACTCTCGAGACGCCGCGGCTTCGCCTGCGCCCCTTTCGGGCCGAGGATCTCGGCCCCTGGTGCGCGATGATGGCCGACCCCGAGGTGGTGCGCTTCCTCGGCACCGGCACCC
Organism: Elioraea thermophila (ex Habib et al. 2022); assembly: GCF_003336755.1. Classification (GTDB taxonomy): domain Bacteria; phylum Pseudomonadota; class Alphaproteobacteria; order Acetobacterales; family Acetobacteraceae; genus Elioraea; species Elioraea thermophila. The sequence goes on from NZ_QMDI01000002.1 coordinate 258,239, forward strand.
AAGCCGGCAGACCGCGCCGCTTCGACGAGGCCTGGACGCTGCTCGCCACGCTGATCGGGCAGTGGACGCTGCGCGGGTACGGCATGCTGGCGGTCGAGGAGCGCGCGAGCGGTCGATTCGTCGGGCGCGCCGGCATCGTGCATCTTCCCGCTTGGCCCGAGCCCGAACTCTCCTACGCCCTCGTGCGCCACACCTGGGGCCGCGGCTACGCCACCGAGGCCTGCCGCGCGGTGCTCGAGTGGGCGTGGGCTCGGTTTCCGTTCGAGCGGCTCGCCAGCTACATCGCGCCGGGCAACACCGCCTCGGAGCGGGTGGCGGCGAAGCTCGGCGCGGTGCGCGAGGGGCCGATCGATCTCCTCGGCACGCCGGTCATCGCCTGGGTGCATCGCCGCCTGCCGTCCGCGCTCGCCTGACCCTGAGCGCTCAGGGGCCGACCGCGCTGGCCGCGAGCCGCCCCGCACGCTCGATCGCCGCCTCGACCCGCACGCGTGTCTCCGCCGGGCCGAGGGCTGCCGCAACGTCGAAGATCGGCGGCGAGGTGGTCATCCCGGTCAGCGCCGCGCGCAGCGGCATCGCCACGTCCTTGAGCTTGATGCCCTTGCTCTCGGCGAAGGCGCGGGCGGCTTGCTCGAGCGGACCGGGCTCCCATGCCGTGTCCCGCCATGCCTCGAGCAACGCGCCGAGCGCCGCGCAGGACGCCGGCGTGAGCAACGCCTCGGCCTTGGGGTCGAACGGCAGCGGCACCGGATGGGCGAGGAAGACGGCCGAGTCGGCGAGCTCCTCCAACGTACGCGCCCGCTCCTTCAGCCCCGGCATCAGCACGCGCAGGCGGGCGGCGACCTCCGCCCCCGGGGGGGCCCCGAGGCGTCGTTCGAGCCGCGGCAGCGTCTCGGCGACCAGCCGTTCGTCGTCCGCCCGCCTGAGCCAAACCCCGTTCAGGTGCAAGAGCTTGGCGTAGTCGAACCGCGCGGCACCCCGACCGACGTCCGAGAGGTCGAAGATCGCCGCCGCCTCATCCATGCCGATCACCTCGATGTCACCATGCCCCCACCCGAGGCGAAGCAGGTAGTTGGCGACCGCCTCCGGCAGATAGCCCTGGTCGCGGAACTCGAGCACGGAGACGGCGCCGTGACGCTTCGAGAGCTTGGTGCCGTCCTGGCCATGGATCAGCGGGATGTGGGCGAAGGCCGGGCGCTGCCAGCCGAGCGCATCGTAGAGCTGGCACTGGCGGAAGGTGTTGGTGAGGTGATCGTCGCCACGAATGACGTGGGTGATGCCCATGTCGTGGTCGTCCACCACCACGGCGTGCAGGTAGGTGGGGCGGCCGTCGGAGCGGAGGATAATCATGTCGTCGAGTTCGCTGTTGGCGACCCGCACCGTGCCCTGCACCAGGTCCTCGACCACCGTCTCGCCCTCGCGCGGCACCTTCAGCCGGATCGCGCCCGGCACCCCGGGCGGGGCCTCGGCGGGGTCACGGTCGCGCCAAGCGCCGTCGTAGCGCGGGGGCCGACCTTCCTTCAGCGCCCGCTCGCGCATGGCCTGCAGCTCCTCCGCCGTCTCGTAGGCGTAGTAGGCCTTGCCGGCGGCGACCAGGGCGCGCGCCACCTCGGCATGGCGCGCCTCCCGCTGGCGCTGGAAGAGGGGCGGCTCATCGGGCGTGATGCCGAGCCAAGCGAGGCTCTCCAGGATCTGCTCCACCGCGCCCGGCACCTCGCGCGCGGTGTCGGTGTCCTCGATCCGCAGCAGGAACTTCCCGCCGTGGCGACGCGCGAACAGCCAGTTGTAGAGGGCGGTGCGGGCACCGCCGACGTGCAGGAAGCCGGTGGGCGAGGGCGCGAAGCGGGTGACGACCGTCATCGGGGCTGATCTCCGAAGCCGGCGTTAGCATACCGGGGCGAGGCACGGTAAGCTGCACGCGAAGGTTGCAGGCCGTTGAGCGTGCTGCAGGTCCCCTCCCCGCCTCCGGCCCTCGGGGCTCAGGTCCCGCCCGTCCAGTTCGCCCGGTCTCTGCCGCTCGCCGCCGCGCCCGGCTTGCCGTGGCTCGCCGTCGCCTTCGGCTGCGGCATCGCCCTCTACTTCGCCCTGGCCCGCGAACCCCCGGTCTGGACAGCGGTCGCCGGCGTCCTGATCGCCGCCGGCCTCGCCGCGATGACGCGCCGATCGCGCCTGTTCGCCCTCACGCTTGTCGTGCTGGCCGCCTCGCTCGGCTTTTCCGCCGCCGTGCTGCGCACCGCCGGCCAACCGCCCCTTGCCGATCTGCCGCCGCGCGCCGTGCTGGTGGAGGGGGTGGTCGCGTCGGTGGACGTCCTGCCGGAGGGCAGGCGGGTCAGGCTGACGCGGCCGATCCTGCAGGGGGACGGGGCGGAACTTCCGCGCGACCTCAGGATCCGCCTGCATCGCGCTGATTCCCTGGATCTTTCTCCCGGCGAGAGGATCCACCTGCGGGCGCTGCTTCGCCCGCCCGCGCCACCGGCCGCGCCGGGCGCCTTCGACTTCCAGCGCCACGCCTTCTTCTCCGGCCTCGGCGGTGTGGGCTTCGCGCTCGCCCCGGCCGAGCGGCTGCCGTCCGAGGCCGCCCCGCCAACCTCGACCAGCCTTGCCGCTCTGCGCCAGGCGATCATCCTCCGCGTCCTCGCCACCCTCGGCGGGGTGGAAGGCGCGGTCGCCGCCGCCCTGCTCACCGGCCAGCGTCAGGCGATCCCCGAGCCCGTGCTGGAGGATCTCCGACGATCGGGCCTCGCTCACTTGCTTGCGGTGTCGGGCCTGCACGTCGGCATCGTCGCCGGGCTCGCCTACCTCGTCTGCCGCTTCGCCCTCGCGCTCTGGCCGCCGCTCCTGCTGCACCTTTCGGCGAAGAAGGTGGCCGTGCTGATCGGGGTCGCGGCCGGTTTCGGCTACATGCTGCTGACCGGAAGCCAGGTGCCGATGCGGCGGGCGGTGGCGATGGCCGCGCTGTTCGCGCTCGCCGTGCTGCTCGATCGTCGGCTGTCCGCCCTGCGCGCGCTCGCCTTCGCCGCCCTCGTGGTGCTGGCGCTGCAGCCGGAGGCGCTGGTCGGCGCCTCGTTCCAGATGAGTTTCGCCGCTGTGCTCGCCCTCGTCGCCGCCTGGGAGGGGTTGCGGCGGAGTTGGCTCAGCCCCCGTCGGGAGCGAAGTCACGCCGCCCGCCTCGCCGTCGGTTTCGCCGCCCTGCTCGTCACCTCGCTCGTTGCCTCGGCCGCCACCACACCCTTCGTCGCGCACCATTTCCAGCGCGTGCCGCTTTACGGTGTGGCGGCGAACGCGCTCGCCGTGCCCCTGACGAGCGTCTGGATCATGCCGTGGGGCTTGGTGGCCCTCGGCCTGATGCCGCTCGGGCTCGAGCGGCTCGCCCTCGCACCGATGGGCTGGGGGATTTCCGCCGTGGTGGCGGTGGCTGAGGTCGTCTCATCCTGGCCGTTCGCTGCCCCGGCCCTTCCCGCCTCGCCGTCCTGGACGCCGGCCGCAGCCGGGATTGGGCTCGTCCTTCTTTGCCTCGCCCGCCCCGTGCTCAAGCTCGTCGGCGTCGTGCTGCTCGCTGCCGGGCCAGTCGCCGCGTTCGTCCTGCCGCAGCCCGACCTGCTGATCGCCCCGGACGGCAGGGCGCTCGCGCTGCGGGTCGAGCGCACGTGGCACCTGCACGCTCGGCCGGATGCCGACCGTTTCGTGCTGGCGCAGTGGCGTCAGCGGGCGGGCGACGTGGCGTTCCTCCCGCTCGACCTCGCCTCTTCTCCCTCGCCCGCCCTCCGGTGCGATCGCGATGCGTGTCTGATCGGCCCCGAGGAGCGACCGCAAGCGATCCTGCTCCTGCGCGAGGGCCCCGTCTCACCCTGGTGCGGGCGCGCGCCGCTGATCGTCTCGCTCGAGCCGGTGCGCGGGCGCTGTGCGGCCTCGGTGGTGCTCGATCGCTTCGCCCCATGGCGCAACGGCGCCTACGCGATCCGCTTCGACGGCCCCGAGATCGTCTCCGACGCCGCTTGGCGCGGCGAGCGGCCCTGGGTTCGGCTGCCCGGCCGTCGCCCGGCCGAGTGACGTCCGGCCTCAGGCCGAAACCCGACGCGCCGCGGCGAGGCCGAGGAGGGCGAGCCCGAACAGCGCAGCAGTGGCCGGTTCCGGCACCGGAAAGAGTTCATTGCGAACGGCCACCCCGATGTCGGGGTGGTTGCTGAACACCCCGTCCACGCCGCGGCCGAAAAACAACCGGTACGCCGCCGGATCGTCGGTCAGTGTGTAGACGTGCACGAGAAGGCCAGCAGCCTGCGCCGTACCGATGCAGGCCTCGGTCGCCGCCGGGGCGTTCACCCCGATGCCGTCGGCGAAGGCGCGCAGGGCAGCCGCCGCCTCGGCCGTGGCGGGGCAGGTCGGCACCGGCGGGAAGCCCGACCCGTCCGGCAGGGTGAAGGTGAGCGCCACCAGCGGCAGAGCGGTCTTCGGCCGCAGATACTGCAGGACAGCCGGGATGAAGGACTGGATGAACACGGCCTCCGGTCGCTCGAACAGCCCGTCCCAGCGTGGGTCGGCGAGTTCGGCGAGCAACGCATCGGCCATCGCCGTGAGGTAGGCGATGCCGGCGGCCGGGCCGAGCGCCTGGGTGAACTTCAGCTCGGGATAGACGCCGACGATGTGACCCGTGTCGCGCCAATGCTCATAGGCGATCTCAAGAACCTCCGTGAAAGTCGTAACCTTGAACGGTTCGCTGCCGTCGTAGAAACCGTTACCGGGGCGCGAATAACCGGCGGTGCCGCGCGAGCGCGCGGTCAGTTGCCGGATCTCGGCGAGATCGAAGTCGAACACGTAATAGAGGGGTCGCCCGCCCACGATGCGGGCGCGATCGGTCCACCCCTTTGCCGCCGCGACCTCCTGGATGTTGGTGGTCGCGTTCAGCGTGTCGTCGTGCAGGGCGACGAGCCGACGGTCACGGGTGAGAAAGAGGTCGGGCTCGATGAAATCCGCCCCCTGACGGATGCCGAGCCGGTAGGCCTCGATGGTGTGCTCGGGGAGATAGCCCGAAGCGCCGCGATGGGCGATCACGATCGGCCGCTCCACAAGGGGACCGGCCGTCACATCAGGGCCCATGCCTGCAGCGCCGGCGATTACCAGACCGGCAAGCAAAGACCTGCGCATGCGCTCCCCTCTCCCCTCGGCGTGCACGGCTTCCGCTGCACACCGATCTACCCGCTCCGACGCTGGCGTGGGTGACGATGGCATGACGTTGCGGCGCCGGGTCAGACGATCCGCGCTTCGAAGGGCAGGGTGCCGTCGGGAGCCTCGATCTCCACCACCCAGAGATCGGGGTCGCGCCGCAGCGCCCGCGCGACATACGCGTCGAGCGCCGCTTCATCCGCCGGCCCCTCGCCGAGGGCGCGCAGCCAGGCGGGCCGTCCCTGCCCGTCGAACGCCTCCACGAGCGGCACCGGGCCCTCCCGCGCGCGCAGGACCAGGACGACGCCACCCGAATCCGGATCGCCCTTGCGCAGGACGACGGCAGTGCGCGCCGCCCGGTCGCACTGCCGAACGAGCGCCTGCACCCAGAGCGCCGTCTTCAGCCGCGGATCCACGGCGACACCCGATGGCCGGCGGCTTGCGGCACGCTCAGCCGGCCGTTACACCCGGCGCGCTGCGAAGGGAGAGCCATGGCGAAGACCAAGTCGGAGAAGGATCCGACCGCCGGCATGAGCGAGGCGAAACGCGCCTACGAGGCGCGCCGGGCGGAGAAGGCCGGCATGAGCCTCGAGAAGTGGCTGGCGCAGAAAGAGAAGGCCAAGCGCGCGGAAGCAGCGGCATCTGCCGCGGGCGCGACGCCGGTGCGGACGGCCAAGAGGTCCGGCGTCTTGGGCCGCCTGTTGGGGCGCGGTAAGGGCTGAGCCGGCGGCTCACGCCTCAGAGCATCCGCATCAGGGTGCCGTCGCGACGAATGGCATGATGCCAGATCGCCGCCCCCACGTGCAGCACGAGCAGCACCACGAGCGCGTAAGCGATCCAGGTGTGCGTCGCCTGCAGGGCCCGCGCCAGAGTCTCGTCTTTCGCCACCACCGCGGGGATGTCGATGAAGCCCAAGTAGGCGGTGGCCCCCTGCATCGGGAAACCCCAGGCGTTGGTGGCGAGGAAGCCGAAGATCGGCTGCAGGATCAGGGCGGCGTAGAGCATGCCGTGCACCGCCTGCGCGCCCACCCGCATGGCGACCGGCAGGTGGGCGGGCAAGGGTGGCGGGGGGTTGGCGATCCGCCAGGCGAGCCGGGCCACGGAGACGAACAGGATGGTGAGTCCGGCACTCTCGTGAATGGCGTAGAAGACGAGCTTGGTCGCGAAGGGGTCGGGCTTGATGTACTTGATGACGAACCCCGTGGGCAGCGCGATCAGCATCAGCCCGAGCGTGATCCAGTGGAACCACTTGGCGACGGTGGAGTACTGCCCGTCGGGGTGAGCCGCGTCGGTACCCTCCAGCAAGCGCGCCGTCGCCTGGCTCATCGTCGTCCCTCTCCGCTGCCGATCCCCTTCGGCGCATACACTTGGGCAGGGTGGAGCGAAAGCGTAGCCTCCGTGACATGACCGGCACGACACCGATGACCGAAACGACGGCACGACCGACCGAGCGGTTGCGCGCCCTCTCCGAACCCGACTGGTCGGCCGCCGTCGGACACCGCTTCGTCTCCGAACTCGCCGCCGGCACGCTTGATCACGGCGTGATGCGGCGCTACCTCGTGCAGGACTATCAATTCCTCGACTCCTTCGTCGCCCTGCTCGGCGCCGCCATCCACGCCGCGCCAGGCTTGCCGCAGCGGATCGTGCTCGGCCGCTTCCTCGGCCTCGTGGTGTCGGAGGAGAACACCTACTTCCAGCGCAGTTTCGATGCCCTCGGCGTGCCCGAGGCGGACCGCACCGCCCCTGCCCTGCTGCCGCCCACCGCCGGGTTCCGGGCGCTGATGCGCGAGGCGGCGGCAGGCGGGCGGTGGGGCGAGATGCTCGCCGTGCTGACGGTGGCCGAGTGGTCCTACCTCACCTGGGCGACGTCGGTCGCCGACCGCGACCCGGGCTGGTTCGTCTTCCGCGAGTGGATCACGCTGCATTCCGGGCCCGGCTTCGAGGCGCTCGTCGGCTTCCTGCGCGAGGAACTCGATCGCGCCTTCGAGGCGGCGGACGAGGCCGGGCGCGAGCGCATCGCCAGCCTGTTCCGACGGGCGGTCGCGCTCGAGCGCGCCTTCTTCGACGCCGCCTACGCCGCCTGAGCCCTCTTCCCTACCCCATCGTCGCCCATGCCGACTGGAGCGGGGCGAAGACCGGTGCGGCGGCGAAGCGCCGGGTGACGATCGCCCGCCGAGCCGGGCAAGGCTGGCGGCTGGAGGCGCCCGCCCCGGTGCCCGATCCGCTCCGGCTCGTCGCCGACCTCGCCCGCGCGGCCGAGGCTGCGGGCGGGGCGGCCGTGCTCGGGCTCGACTTCCCGATCGGCCTGCCGCTCGGCTTCGTGCGCGCGGCCGGCTTGCGCGAGGGGGGCTTCCTCTCCTTCCTGGAACGGGCGTGCGACGGCGCGTTCCTCACCCCTGCCGCCGCGCTCGACGAGGTCTCCGCCGCCCGTCCGTTCTTCCCGGCCGGTCCCCTGGCCGGGCGGGGGCTCAAGGCGGACTTCCTCGCCCGGCTCGGCCTCGATGCCGAAACGGCACTCCGCCTCTGCGACCGGCGTGGCGAGACGGTGCGCGCGTCCTGCGGCGTGTTCTGGACCCTGGGCGCCGATCAGGTGGGCAAGGCGGCGATCGCCGGCTGGCGCGACCTCCTGCTGCCCGCGCGACGCAACGGCCTGCCGGTCGCGGTCTGGCCGTTCGAAGGCGATCTCGCCGCCCTCGCCCACCCCGGCCGCGTCGTGCTGGCCGAGGCCTATCCGGCCGAGGCCTATGCCCGCATCGGCCTCGCCCGGCCGACCCGCAAGCGCGACCCCACCTGGCGGGCGGCGCAGGCCGAGGCGATCCTCGCCTTCGCGGCGGAACACCGGGTTTCGCTCACGCCGGAGGCGGCTACGGCCGTGCGCGGTGGTTTCGGCCCGTCTGCCGACGGCGAGGATGCCTTCGACTCGTGCCTCGGCGCGCTCGGCATGATCCCCGTCGCGGAGGGCCGCCACCCGGAGGGGCCGGCCTTGCCGGCCGACGTCCGGGCCTGGGAGGGGTGGATGCTCGGGCGGATGGATGTCCCAAAATCAAAGGGTTAGTGCTTGCTCCGGAGGTGGACGATGAGCTGCGCCACCTCCTCGGCGAGCCACGTGACCGCCCGCTCGCCGGTCGCCGCATCGCCGAGCCGGGGGGCGCCGGCCGCGACCCCGCTGGGCGCGATCTCGTCGATCGCAACCGGCAGGGCGACCTCGAGGTCGCCGAACCACGCGGTGCCGAAGCCGCTGACGGGAAGGCCCGCCACCGTGGCCGGTGCAGCCGGAGCGGGAATCGCCTCGGGGCGGCAGAGGTCGGGGCGAAGGGCGAGCGCGACCGACCACACGGGGTCGGCGCCATGACCAAGTCGTGCCGTGGCACCCTCTCCCGCCAGTCGTGGCCAGGCGGCGGCAAGAACCGCCCAGACGTGGACCGTCGGCACGATCACCCCGCGGCTCTCGCGCACATCCCGCACCACCTCCTCGATGACCGCGCGGTTGCCGCCGTGCCCGTTCACGACGAGCAGGCGATCGAGCCCATGCGCTGAGAGACGCGCGATCATGTCGGCAAGCACGGCGCGCAAGGTGGCCGGCGAGAGGGCGATCCCGCCGGGCGTGGGGCCGAAGAAATCCGCCCCACCGAAAGGCAGGACCGGAACGACCAGGGTGTCGGCGTCGCGCGCCGCGGCGCGTTCGGCGATCCGCAAGGCGATCGCCTCGACCAGCAGGTGGTCGCCCATCGGGGCGTGCGGCCCGTGATCCTCCAGGCTGCCGAGCGGCAGCAGAAGGGTGGGCCGGGCGGCGAGGCGGGCGCGCGCCTCGGCGCCGGTCAGTTCGGCCAGGCGAAAGCGGAACGGCATCATCGCGACCCTGCCCGGCCGCGACGCATCCGCCAAGCCCAGGCCGGGCGCTCCTCGACCGCAAGCCAAGTCCCTAAAGTGCGCCCGCAAGCCCGGAGCCGCTCGCCATGACGCCCCTCGCCTTCCGCTGCCTCTCCCGCGCCGGGGAAATGCTCGTGTCGTTCGTTCCCCGCGCCGTCGTCATCGCCGGGCTGACGGGGCGGGACCGCGCGGCGGTGGAGCACCACGTGGAGGAGCTGCGTGCCCTCGGCGTTCGCCCGCCGGCGACCATCCCCGCCTATTTCCGCAACGGCGCCAACCTGCTCACCACCGACACCGAAATCGAAACCCTCGGCGCGGACGGCTCCGGGGAGGTGGAGTTCGTGCTCGTCTCGCTGCCGGACGGGCTCTGGGTCGGCCTCGGTTCCGACCACACGGACCGCAGGGTCGAGACCTACGCCATCGACGTCTCGAAGCAGCTCTGCCCCAAGCCGATGGCACCGCTGCTCTGGCGCTTCGACGAGGTGGCCCCGCATTGGGACAGCCTGGTCCTGCGCTCTTGGATCGAGGAGGGCAGCCCGCCCCGGCTCGTGCCCTACCAGGAGGGGGTCGCTGCCGCCATCCGCCCGCCCGCCGAGCTGATCGCCGGCTTCACCGGCGGGGCCCCGTTGCCGGTCGGCACCGTGCTGTTCGGCGGCACCTTCGCGGCGCGCGGCGGCATCAGGCCATCGTGCCGCTTCGAGATGGAACTCGAGGATCCGGTACTGGGGCGCGTGATCCGGCACGGCTACCGGGTGCGCACGCTCCCGCTCACCTGACCTCCGCTCCGCGCGACCCCAGGATCCGCTGCAGCAGCACGAGGTCGAGCCAGCGGTCGAACTTGCGGCCGACCTCTGGCAGGAAACCGACGCGGACGAAGCCGAAACGCTCGTGCAGGCCGAGGGAGGGGGCGTTCCCGGCCTCGACGGCGGCGACCATCACGTGCATCCCCTGGGCTTCGGCGCGCGCGATGAGGGCGGCGAGCAGGGCCTTGCCGTGGCCGCGGCCTTGCGCGGTGGGATGGACGTAGAGCCCGTGCTCCACCGTATGCGCATAGCCCTCGAAGGGGCGGAACGGTCCGTAGCTCGCGAAGCCGCAGACGCGCCCTGCTTCCTCGGCAACGAGCACGGGGAAGCCGGCCGCGCGTCGCTCCGCCATCCAGGCTGCTCGCCCCTCGCGCGTGGCCGGGCGGATGTTCCAGTTCGCCGTCGAGTTCAGGATCGCGTCGTTGGTGATCTCGAGGATGGCGTCGAGATCGGCGTCTGTCGCGTCGCGGATGGTCATGCCGGTCGAGGGCTCGGGGTTGCGCGCCGTCTGCATGCCACCGCCCCGCTTCGCTGGCGAGGGGGTGCCCCAAGACCCCGCCGTCGGGCCTAACGGGCGTCGCGCGGCTCCTCGACCGCCTCCAGGCTCACCACCGCGACATTGACCAGGAGCTTGCCGGCGTTCTCGAAGTTCACCGTCACCCGTGCGCCCACCACCGACTGCACCTGGCCCTCGCCCCAGTCGGGACGGGCGGGGTTGCGCACGCGCATGCCGGGAACGAGGGGACAGCTCATGATCACCACATGCGGGCCCTCGGCCGGCCTGCCAAGAGCCTCCGCCGGCTCAGCGCCGCCAGGGCAGGCGACGCCGCGGGCTGGGCAGGACCTCCCCCCAGGGTGAGCCGGCCCAGACCGGCAAGGCGGGCCGCACCACCACGGTCGCCTCGCGCAGGGCGGCCACCCGCTCGGCGATGGTGGGATGGGTGCGGAAGAACCTGAGCCAGCGAGGGCCACGGCTCGCCAGCCGCTCGAAATCGTCGCCCTGCAGGCGCTCCAGGGTGAGCAGGGCCGAGGCGAGGCCCTGCGGGTCGCCCGTCAGCTCCACCGCGCCGGCGTCCGCCAGGAACTCGCGCGTGCGCGAGAGTGACAGGGTCAACAGGTCGGAGAGCAGGGGGGCGACGACGAGAAGGGCGGGCAGCAACGGGTGGGCCCCGACCGCACCGGTGCCCCACAGCAGCAGAACGAGAACCCCTGCCTGCGCCATCGCCCGCGTGATGGCGGAGGCCTGGGCGGCCAGGCGCATGACGAACAGATCGCCGTGCCGGATGTGGCTCACCTCATGCGCGAGCACGCCCGCGAGCTCCGCCGGTGTCAGCGTTTCGACCAGGGCACGCGTGACGCCGATGCCGGGTTTGTCCAAGGTGCCGGCGGCCACCGCCTGCAGCACGGGCTGCGGCAGGAGGTATAGGGCGGGCGTGACGGGAAGGTTCGCCCGCCGCGACAGCTCGCCGAGAAGGGCGAACAGGCCCGGAGCGACGAACGGGGTGAGACGCGCCGCGCCGAAGCCTTGACGGAACACCGCATCGGCCGGCAGCGCGCCGAAGGCGAGCCCTCCCGCCATCATCGCCGCACCGAGCACGAGCCCGTCCGGCCCCGCCGCCAGCCAGCCGATGGCGGCGGCAAGGAGCACGAGGACGAGCAGGGTCAGCGCCGTTTCGAGCCGGTTCCGTCTCTGCAGGCGGGCAAGCGTGGCGGGGTCGACCGCATAGCGTACCATGTCGCCAAGGTGGGGCCTCGCCGCGGGAGAGGAAAGCGGCGGCCTGTTCGGCCCCGAGTGCCGCGGCTATACGGGGGCGCACCCGCTTGCCCCGCCAACAGCCCTGGTTGCCCGATGTCGGACCTCGCCGCGATCATCCCCGTCATCCTCTCCGGCGGCTCGGGCACCAGGCTGTGGCCGGCCAGCCGAGAGACCTACCCCAAGCAGCTTCTCCCGCTGGTCTCCGAGCGGCCGATGATCGTCGAGACCGCGCTGCGCGCGCCGGCCTCCGCCGGCTTCGCGCCCCCGATCGTGGTCTGCAACGAGGCGCACCGCTTCATCATCGCCGAGCAGCTGCGCGAGGCCGGCATCGAGGGCGCGCGCATCGTGCTCGAACCCCAAGGGCGCAACAGCGCCCCCGCCATCGCGGCCGCCGCCCTGCTCGCCGCCGAGACCGACCGGCACGCCGTGCTGTGGATGATGGCCGCCGATGCGGTGATCGACGACCTCGCCGCGCTGCATGTGGCGGTGGCAACCGCCGCTCGGGCGGCCCGGGCCGGACGGATCGTCACCTTCGGCATCGCCCCGACCCGGGCGGAGACGGGCTACGGCTGGATCGCCCGCGGCGAGCCGGTCCCCGGCGTCGAAGGGTGCTTCGCCGTGGCCCGCTTCATCGAGAAGCCCGATGCGGCGACGGCGCGGCAGCTGCTGGAAGCGGGCGGCATGTTCTGGAACAGTGGGATGTTCGTCTTCGCCGCGGAAACCTTGCTGGCCGAGATGGAGCGTCTGGCGCCGGAGGTGCTGGGCGCGGTGCGCGCGGCAGTGGCGGAGCGTCGGGCCGATCTCGACTTCCTCCGCCTCGGCCCCTCCTTCGCCGCCTCGCCGGCGATCAGCCTCGACTACGCGGTCGCCGAGAAGACGGACCGGGCTGCCGTGGTGCCCTGCGGCTTCGGCTGGTCCGACGTCGGCTCCTGGGCCGCGCTGTGGGAGCTCGCGCCGCGCGATGGTGCCGGCAACGCCGCCATCGGCTCGGTGCTGCTGGAGGACTGCCGTGGGTCGTACGTGCGCAGCAACGGACCCCTCGTCGCCGCGCTCGGGCTTGCGGACACCGTCGTGGTCGCCGACGACGACGCGGTGCTGGTGGTTCCCCGCGCCCGGGCGCAGGACGTCAAGCGGATCGTCGATCGGCTGAAGGCAGCAGGGCGGCGAGAGGCGACCGAGCATCGCCGAATCTACCGCCCCTGGGGCTTCTACGAGGGGCTGATCGCCGGCGAGCGGTTCCAGGTGAAGCGGATCGTGGTGCGCCCGGGCCGGCAGCTCTCGCTGCAGAAGCACTACCACCGCGCCGAGCACTGGGTGGTGGTCAACGGCACGGCGCTCGTCACACGCGACAACGAACAGATCCTCCTGCGCGAGAACGAGAGCGTCTACCTGCCGTTGGGGTGCGTGCACCGGCTGGAGAACCCTGGGAAGATCCCCCTTGCCCTGATCGAGGTGCAATCGGGCGCCTATCTCGGCGAGGATGACATCGTCCGCCTCGAGGACGTGTACGGCCGAGCGTGACCGCCTAACGCGCCTTCTTGGCGGCGCCGCCCTTGCCGAGCGCGCGGGCGCGCGCCGACGCCGCCTTCGACTTGGCGGGATCCTTCTTCGGGGCCGGCTTGCGCTTGACCGCGGCGGCGCGGATGGCGGAGAGCGTGGTGCGGGTGGTGATCTGATCGGGGTTCATCCGGATCTCGACGACGGCGGGCTTGCCGGCGGCGAGCGCCCGTTCCATTGCCGGCACGAACTCCTCCGTCGCCTGCACCACCTCCCCGTGACCGCCGAAGGCCTCGATGAAGCGGGCGAAATCGGGGTTGGTGAGCGCGGTGCCGGAGACGCGGCCGGGAAATTCGCGCTCCTGATGCATGCGGATGGTGCCGTACATCTGGTTGTTGAACACCATCACCACCGGATTGACGCCATGGTGGAAGGCGGTGGCGATCTCCTGCCCCGTCATCAGCATCGACCCGTCTCCGGTCATGCTGATCACGACACGATCGGGATGGAGAAGCTTGGCCGCGATTCCCGCCGGCACGGAGTAGCCCATCGAGCCGCAACAGGGCCCGATCAGGCGCTGGCTGGCGCGGTAGTTGATGAAGCGCACGCCCCAGCCCGAGAAGTTGCCGGCATCGGTGGTGACGATCGCATCCTCCGGCAGCATCGCCTCCAGCGCGCGCATGCAGGCGGCAAGGTTGAGCGGCCCGTCATACTCGGGAATTTCGGTGGACCAGGCGAGGCGGTTGGCGCGCAACGCCTTCGTCCAACCGTGCCAGGCGGGAGCAACGGGCTCCATCGCCGCCGCGGCGGCGGCGAAGGCGTTCAGATCGGCAAGGATCGGCAGATCGGCCTGATAAACGCGGCCGAGTTCCGCCCCGTCCGGCATCACGTGCACGAACGGCACACCCATCGCCGGCGGCGTGAACAGGGTGTAGCCCTGGGTCACGGGCTCGCCGAGGCGGGAGCCGACGGAAATGATGAGATCGGCCTCGCGCGCGGCAGCGAACAGGGCGGGGTCGCCGCCATTGCCGAGATCGCCCACGTACTGGTCGAGCGTATTGTCGAAGCAGGACTGGCGACGGAAGCCGACCGCGGCGGGCAGATCGTTCGCGACGATCCAGCGCGCGAGATCCTGCCGCCCTTGCTCCGTCCATGCCGCGCCCTGGCCGAGGATGACGAGCGGGCGTTTGGCGCGCAGGAGCATCCGCCGCAGTTCCGCCATCGCCGCCGGGTCGGGCAGGGCGCGGGGAACGATCACGGGCCGCGGGTCGGCGACCGTCACCACGTCCATTTGCATGTCCTCGGGAATCGCCACCACCACCGGGCCAGGCCGGCCGGAGACCGCGACCTGGAAGGCGTGCGCGACCAGTTCGGGGATGCGGGCGGCATCGTCGATCTGCACCACCCATTTTGCCATCGCACCGAAGAACCGGCGGTGATCGACCTCCTGGAAGGCGTCGCGATCCATGTCGCCGCGCGGCACCTGCCCGACGAAGAGCACGAGCGGCGTGCTGTCCTGCTGCGCGATGTGCACCCCGACCGAACCGTGGCAGGCACCCGGCCCCCGCGTGACGATCGCGACACCGGGCCGCCCCGTCAGCTTGCCGTAGGCCTCGGCCATGTTCACCGCCGCGCCCTCGAAACGGCAGGTGATGGTGCGGATGGCGGCACGGTTCTCGTAAAGACCGTCGAGCAGGGCGAGGAAACTCTCACCCGCCACCTGGAACACGTGCGTCACACCGAGCGCACGCAACGCATCGGCCAGCACGCGCCCACCCTGCCGCGGCACGATGCGCGGCCCGTGCGTCGCCGTCGCGATCGCGCCCTTCGCCTCGGCGTAACCCATCGCCCCGAACTCCTCCCTCTCGCGCGCAGACCTTATCAGCGCGCCGGCCGAGGCGGAACAGAGCCGCTGCTGCGCCCATCGCGCCGCGCCACCAGCCAGACGAGCGACGCTGCGAGGCACGCGGCCGAGATCGCGATCGCCGTGTCGTAGCCGCGCGGATCCCATCCGCCCCACTCGTTGCGCGGAAAGAGGTCGAGCACGAAGCCGATGCCCTGCTGCATGACGAACACCATCAGCAGCATCAGCGCGTTGATGGTGGTCGACACCCGCCCCGTTTCGCTGCCCGCGAAGCGTGCGCCGACCAGCATGTACCCCACGGGCCCGACCGAGGCGAGCAAGGGCCAGGCGAACCAGAGCCACGGCCACGCCGCGGGCACGCGGGCGATGAGCAGCGCGTGCATGACGAGCAGCCCCGCTGCGCAGACGACGAGCAGAGCCAGCGGATTGGCACCACGGCGCACGAGGGCGGACTGCAGGCTGCCGGAAGCGAACGAGCCGAGGGTGAGACCGACGGCGTAGACCAATAGGACCTGTGCGCGCGCGGCGGCGTCGAGCCCGGCGACGTCGCGCAGCCACGGCCCCGCCCACAAGCCCTGCCAGACGAAGTTCAAAGCGGACAGCATGGCCACCAGGGGAACGAGGCGGATGAACGCCGGGTGCCGAACGATGCGGCCGATGACCCGCAGCTCCTCCGCGACCCCTCCCACCGAGCGCTCGCGGCCCGGCAGGTCGGGCACCGAGCGCCAGATCCAAAGCCCGGCCGCAGCGGCCACCGCGGCATCGGCCAGGAACACGCCGCGCCAGCCGATGGCGGCGTTCGCCCATTCCACCGGCACGGTGGCGACGATGCCGCCCAAGGACGAGAGCGCCACGCACCAACCCGTCACCGCCGGGACGCGCTCCGGCGCAAACCACGTGCGCGTCGCCTTCAGTTGCGCCATCAGCGCCGCGGCGACGCCGACACCCATCAGCACGCGCCCGAGGATCAGAGCCGTCAAGCCCGAGGCGGTGGCGAAGACGACCGCGCCGGCGGCGATCACCCCCATCAGCGCGGTCTGCACCCGTCGCGGCCCGAAGCGATCGAGTGCGGCGCCGACGGGAAGCTGGGCCAGCCCGTAGGCGGCGAAGAACACCGCGCCGAGAAAGCCCAAGTCGGCCGCGCTGAGACCGAAGCGGGCGGCAAGTTCGGGGCCGATCACCGCGGTGATCGCGCGGTTGAGCTGGTTGAGCCCGGCACCGGCGGCAAGCGGGAGCGAGATGCGCCGGAGGGCCGGCCAGATGGTGTCGGCGCGGCCGGCTCCGGGCGCGTGCGCCGCTCCGGTGGTCGCGTCCGTTGTCACTCCGCCGGCACGGGGCGGACCTGAGGCCTCTCCAGCGCGGAGAGCCGGCGCGCGATCTCGCCCACCGGCCGCGTGTAGGGAGCGAGCAGGAGATAGAGCGCCGGGATGGCATAGAGGGTGACCAAGGTGGAGAGCGTCATGCCGCCGATCACCACCACACCCAACGCCTCGCGGCTCTCCGCCCCGGCGCCGGTGGCGGCGGCAAGCGGCCAGGCGCCGAGGATGGTGGAGATCGTGGTCATCAGGATCGGCCGCAGACGCGCGACCGAGGCCTCCAGCACGGCATCGCGCACGCTCCGCCCCTCGTCGCGCAGCTGGTTGGCGAACTCGACGACCAGGATGCCGTTCTTCGCCATCAGCCCGATCAGCAGCACCAGGCCGATCTGGCTGAAGATGTTCAGCGAAAGCCCGAGCAAGTGCAGCGACAGGAGGCCCCCCGTCACCGCGAGCGGGGTGGAAAGCAGGATGATGAAGGGGTGGATGAAACTCTCGAACTGCGCGGCGAGCACGAGATAGACGATGATCAGGGCAAGCGCGAAGGTGACCAGCAGCGCCGAGGAGCCCTCGACGAACTCGCGGCTCTGCCCGCGCCAGGTGAGGCGCGCCTCGGGCGGCAGCACGGCCCGCGCTGCCGCCTCGATCGCCGCCATGCCGTCGCCGAGGGCGACGTTGGGGGCGAGGTTGGCGGTGATGGTGATCGAGCGCAGCCGGTCCTCACGGTTGAGCGCCTGCGGCCGAGCCCGTTCCGACAGCGTGACGAGATTGGACAGGGGAATGAGCGCGCCGGAACCCGAACGGACGAAGAGGTTCTGCAGGTCATACGGTGTCGCGCGATCCTCCGCCTGGGCCTGGATCAGCACGCGGTATTCATTGCCGCGCTCGACGAAGGTGCCCACCTCGCGCGCGCCCAGCATGGTCTCCAGCGTCCGCCCGATGGTCTGGATCGACACGCCGAGGTCGGCCGCGCGCCGGCGGTCGATCTCGACCCGCACCTCGGGCTTCGTTTCCTTGAAGTTGCTGTCGAGGTTGACGAGCAAGGGCGATTGGCGAGCACGTTCGATGACGGCGTCGCGCCAGCGCACCAGCGTGTCGTAGTCGGGGCCCTGGATGACGAGCTGGATCGGCGCCTGGAAGCCGCGCGTGCCGAGAGAGCCCGGGTTGACGGCGAAGGCGCGCACGCCGGGAATGTTCGCCACGCGCGGGAAGATCTCGGCGGTGAGCTGCTGCTGCTTCACCGTGCGCTGCTCCCAGGGCACGAGGCGGAGGAACACGTTCGCCGTGTTCGACACCGCCGGCCGCTGGAAGCCGCCGATAGAGGCGAACACCACCGAGCCCACGCCGCGCTCGACGTAGGGGATCAGGATGTCCTCGATCTTCATCACGTGCTCTCGGGTGTAGGCGAAGGAGGCACCCTCCGGCGCGGTGACGGGGATGACGACGACGCCGCGATCTTCCGTCGGCGCAAATTCCTTCGGCAGCACCTGAAAGAGCGAGACGGCGAGCAGCGACAGTACGCCGGCCCCGGCCAGCACGAGGAGAGGGGCACGCAAGGCGCGATCGAGCGTCCAGCGGAAACCAGCGTTCAGGCCTTGGAACACCGGCTCCGTCCAGCGCACGAGCCGCCCCTCGCCCTCGTGCGGCTTGAGGAAGCGCGAACAGAGCATCGGCGTGAAGGAGAGGGCGACGAAGCCCGAGATCAGCACGGAGACGGCGAGCGCGAAGCCGAACTCCGAGAAGAGACGCCCCGCTTGGCCTTCGAGGAAGGAGATCGGCAGGAACACGGAGACGAGCACGAGGGTGGTGGCGATCACCGCGAAGGCGATCTGCCGCGCGCCGAGGAAGGCGGCGACGAGCGGCTCCTCGCCTTGCTCGATGCGGCGGTGGATGTTCTCGAGCACGACGATCGCGTCATCGACCACGATGCCGATCGCGAGCACCATGCCGAGGAGCGTGAGCACGTTGAGCGAGAAGCCCATCAGGGCGAGCCCGATGAACGACCCGATCAGCGAGACGGGAATCACCACCGCCGGGATGAAGGTCGCACGCAGCGAGCGGAGGAAGACGAAGATCACCCCGATCACCATGGCGATGGCGATGAACAGGGCGTGGAACACCTCGTAGATGGACTGCGCGATGAACAGGCTCTCGTCGTAGCCGTAGACGACGTCGACCCCCTCCGGCAGGGCGGGTTTCAGCCGCTCGATCTCCGCCTTCACGCCTTGCGCCACCGAAAGCGTGTTGGCGGTGGACTGGCGCTGGATGCCCAAGCCCACGCCGGGCCGGCGCATCAGGCGAAGCTCGCCCCGCTCGTCCTCCGGCGCGATCTCGACCCGCGCGACATCGCCGAGCAGCACCTGGGTCCCCCCCCGTTGCGCGACGATGACGCTGCGGAACTGCTGCGGCGTGGACAGCCGGGTATCCGTGCGCACGGTGAACTCGCGCGCGAGGCTTTCCAGCCGCCCGCCCGGAAGTTCGACGTTCTCGCGCCGGATCGCGGCCTCGATGTCGTCTACCGTGAGGCCGCGTGCGGCCATAGCTCGGCGATCGAGCCAGATCCGCATCGCCTTGCGCCGTTCACCGCTGATGATGACGTTCGCCACGCCGTCCACGGTGGACAGGCGATCGACCATCAGCGTGCGCGCGATGTCGGTGAGCTCGAGCCCGCTGTGGCGGTCGGAGACGAGGGTCGCCCAGAGGATGGCGCGCGCATCGGCGTCCTGCTTCGCCACCACCGGCTGATCCGCCGTCTCGGGGAGCCGGTTGAGCACCCGCGCCACCCGATCGCGCACGTCGTTCGCCGCGGCATCGACGTCACGCCCCAGCCGGAACTCGATCGTCACCTGCGAGCGTTCGTCGCGCGAGGTGGAGGAGATCATCTTCACGCCTTCGATGCCGGCGATCGCGCCTTCGATGATCTCGGTCACCTGCGTCTCCACCACCGGGGCGGCAGCGCCGCGATAGGTGGTGGTGACGGAAACGATCGGCGGGTCGATCGCCGGCAGTTCGCGCACCGGCAGGCGCAGGAAGGAGGCGATGCCCAGCACGACGAGGAGCAGGGACATCACGGTGGCGAAGACGGGGCGCTTGATCGAGACGTCGGAGAGGACCATGCTGCGCGCTACTCCTTCCCTCCGTCTTTCAGCTGAGCGGCCGGCGGATCGTTTCGGTGACGTTCACCGGCACGCCGTTGCGCAGACGCTGCAGGCCGCGCACCACCACCTCCTCGTTCGGCGCCAGCCCCTCGACGATCTCCACCTCGCCCGGCAGCCGCGTGCCCAGCTTCACCTCCTGGCGAATGGCGCGGCCCTGGCGCACGGCGAAGACATAGGCGCGGTCGCCCACCGGATCGATCGCCTCCTCGGGCACGAGCAGGGCGGAGGGCCGTTCCGCGAGCGTGAGCACGATGTTGAGGAAAAGGCCCGGGCGGAGCGTCTCGTCCGGATTGTCGAACTCGGCAACGGCGCGGATGGAGCGCGTGGCGGGGTCGATGCGGGTGTCGATCGCCGTCACCTCGCCCGCGAAGCTGCGCGCGCCGAAGGCAGGCGAAGTCGCCAGCACCGGCTGGCCCAGGGCGAGGCGGGCGACGAACACCTCGGGCACGGCGAATTCGACGCGGATCTTCGAGAGGTCATCGAGGGTGGTGATCGCGGTTCCCGGCTGGATCAGCGCGCCGAGGCTCACCTGGCGCAGGCCCACCCGGCCGGAGAAGGGGGCGATGATCTTCATCTCCTCGATCCTCGCCTGCGCCTCGCGCACCTGCGCCTCCGCCTGGCGCAACGCGGCCTCGAGCTGGTCGATCTGCGCCTCCGGCACGGACTGGGTGGCGCGCAGCTGGCGGGCGCGGGCGAGCCTCGTTCGTGCATCGTCGGCGGCCGCCCGCGCCCGATCGTAGGCAGCGACCTGGGCCGAGCGGTCGAGCTCGACCAAGATGTCGCCGGCCCTGACCTTCTGGCCTTCCTCGAAATGGATGGCGGCGACGATCCCCGACACGCGGCTGGTTACGGTGACCGCCTCACGCGCGCGGGCGGTGCCGATGCTCTCCACCCGCTCAACGAGGGGGGCGACCCGCACCGGCGCCGTCACCACCTCGATGCGCGCCCCGGCGGGAGGCCGCGGCGGCCCCGCGTCCTGCGCCGGCATCAGCCCGAGCAACTTCATCGGATCGGGCAGACCGACCCGGTCGCCGTACATCCACCACCCGGCGCCGGCTCCGGCGGCGAGGGCGAGCAGCACGATTTGTGTCGCGAGGCGCATCCGCGCGCGGTCCCTTTCGCGTTCGGCCGCGACGATGACACTCACGCCAGGGAGGAACAATCTCCCAAAGGGTCACAAAGCCGCGGCCGGACGTAACGAATCATGACGCGGCCGCGAGCAGGCGCCAGAGGGTTTCGGCGCGCACCGGCATGGCGAGAGGCAGGGCCGAGGACGGAACGCCGGCGGATCGGAGCGCATCCGACACGGCGTTCATCACCGCCGGCAGCGACCCCGCGCACCCCGCCTCCCCCGCCCCTTTCACGCCGAGCGGGTTGGTGCGGCAGGGGATCTCGACCGTCTCCCGGACGATCTCGGGCAGATCATCCGCCCGCGGCAGGGCGTAGTCCATGAAGGAGGCGGTGACGAGCTGTCCGGTCTCGGCGTCGTAGACGAGCCCCTCGAGCAGGACCTGGCCCGCACCTTGCGCGATCGCCCCCACCACCTGGCCGTGCAAGGTCAGCGGGTTCACCACCACGCCGAAGTCGTTCACCGCCGTGTAGCGCACGAGGCGCACCGCACCGGTCGCGCGGTCGATCTCCACCTCGGCGACATGACAGCCGTTCGGAAAATTGGCCACGCGCTGCGTGGGGTGAGCGGACGCCTCGAGGCCGAGGCTCTCGTCCTCCGGCACGAAGGCCGGGTTCCAGGCGGCGCGCGCCACCTCCTCGATGGTGACCGCGCGGTCGGTGCCGGCGACCCGGAACGTGCCGCGCTCGACCGCGATGTCCTCCGGCGAGACCTCGAGCAGGGCGGCGGCGATCCGCTTCGCCTTCGCCTCGATCGTCTCGGCTGCACGGAACACCCCGACCGCAGCCAGGGTGAGCGAGCGCGACCCGGCCGTGCCGGAGGCGTAACCGGTGCGGTCGGAATCGCCCTGCACCACGCGAATGCGCTCGAACGGCACGCCGAGCCGCTGATGCAGCACTTGGGCGAACACCGTCTCGTGCGGCTGGCCGTTGGAGACGGCCGAGGTGACGAGCGTCACGCCCCCCTGACGGTCGAACGCGAGCTGGATGCGACCGTCGCGGAAGCCCGACGGCTCGACATAGCAGCCGATGCCGAAGCCCCGCAGCCGGCCCTGGCGCGCGGCGGCGGCACGACGCGCCGGAAAGCCCACTCGGTCGGCGAGTTCCAGTGCACGCTCCAGAAGGCGGGGGAAGTCGCCGCTGTCGTAGACCTGCCCGGTCGGCGTCCGATACGGCATCGCCTCGGGCGGGATCAGGTTGCGCCGGCGAAGCTCGGCCGGGTCGAGGCCGAGCTCGGCCGCCGCTTGATCGATCGCGACCTCGAGCGCGTAGGCCGCCTCCGGTTTGCCGGCACCGCGATAGGCGTCGATCGGCGCGGTGGTGGTGAGATAGCCCTCGGAGCGGACGTGGAAGGCCGGGATGCGATAGGGCCCCACGGCGATGCGCGGCCCGCCGATGGTGCCCACCGCAGGGCCGAAACCCACGCAGTAGGCGCCGAGATCGGACAGCCACAGCCAGCGCACGGCGGTGATGCGCCCCTCGGCATCCAGGGCGAGGGAGACGGTGATCTCGTGCGCGCGGCCCGCGCTGTCGGCAAGAAACGCTTCCGTGCGCTCGGCCTGCCAGCGCACGGGCCGGCCCAGAAGTTCTGCCGCGTGCAGCAGCGCCACGTGCTCGGGGTAGGCGTGGTTCTTCATGCCGAACCCGCCGCCGACATCGGGGGTGAGCACGCGCAAGGCGGAAGCCGGCAGGCCGCCGAGGCCGTGCTGCGTCAGTTCCGTGTGCGCCTCCGTCGTGCCCTGGGTGGCAGTGATGAGGGTGAAGCGCCGCAGAACGGGGTCCCACTGCGCGATCGCGCCACGGGTCTCGAGCGGGGCGGCGGTGACGCGGCTGATCGGCACGCGCGTGGTGACGCGGCGGGCGGCGGTGGCGAAGGCGCGGTCGACCGCGGCTTCGTCTCCCGCCTGCCAGAGGTGGACGCGGTTGCCCGGTACCTCGGGATGGATGGCGGGGGCCTCGCGCGCGGCGTCGAGACCGATCACCGGGTCGAGCGGGCGCCAGTCGACCGCCACCGCCTCCACCCCGTCGGCCGCCGCGGCTGGGGTTTCCGCCACCACCATCGCCACCGCCTCGCCGACGAAACGTACCCGGTCGTGCGGCAGGGCGAAGCGCGGCGGATACCGCGCCGGCGTCCCGTCGGCCTGCGGGAAGGAAAGGAGGCACGGCAAGGCCCCCCTGCCCGCCCGGCGCAGATCCTCGCCGGTGACGACGGCGACCACGCCCGGAACCGCGCGTGCGGCCGACGCATCGATGCCGGCGATGTCGGCATGGGCGTGCGGCGAACGGACGAATCGGGCGAACAGGGCCTCGCGCGGCGCGAGGTCGTCGGCGAAACGACCCTGGCCGCGCAGGAGGCGGTCGTCCTCGACGCGGCGGACCGGCCGGCCGACCCCGAAGCCGCCCATGCCCGCGCAATCGCTCATGCCGCGACCCGGATGCAGCGCGCCATGTGCCGCGGCGGCAGATGCTTCTCCTGAGGCAGGCGCTCGCGGCAGGCGGCTTCGGCGAAGGCGCAGCGCGGGGCGAAGGCGCAGCCCGGCGGCAGGCGTGAGAGATCCGGCGGCGCACCGGGGATCGCGGCGAGGCGGGAACCGCGCAGCCCCGCGTGCACCGTGCTCCCCATCAGCCCTTGGGTGTAGGGATGGAGCGGCCGCTTCATCACCTCCGCCACCTCGCCCGCCTCGACGAAGCGGCCCGCGTACATCACCGCCACCCGATCGGCGATCTCCCCCGCAACGCCGAGGTCGTGGGTGACGAAGATCACGCCCATCCCCAGCTCCTCCTTCAGTCGGCGCAACAGAAGGAGGATCTGGATCTGCACCGTGGCGTCGAGCGCGGTGGTGGGTTCGTCGGCAAGCAGGAGCTTGGGGCGGCAGGCGAGCGCGATCGCGATCATCGCGCGCTGGCGAAGCCCGCCCGACAGCTCGTGCGGATAGGCGGCAAGCCGGCGCTTGGCGGAGGGAATCTGCACGAGTTCGAGGAGTTCCAGGGCGCGCCGGTCCGCCTCCGCCCGGCTCACTCCCTCGTGGCGGATGATGGTCTCGGCGATCTGCGTGCCGATGGTGAACACGGGATCGAGCGCGGTCATCGGCTCCTGGAAGATCATCGACGCGACACCGCCGCGGAAATCCTCGAGTGCCGCGGGCGAGAGCGCGAGCACGTCGTGCCCGGCGATGCGCACCCTGCCCTCGATGATCGAGCGCTTGGGCGGCAAGAGCCGCATCAGCGCGCGCAGCGTGACCGACTTGCCGGAGCCGGATTCGCCGAGGATCACCAGCACCTCGCCGGGCGCGAGTGTGAACGACACGCCGTTCACCGCGTGCACCGTGGCCTCGCGCGAGACGAAGCGCACGGTGAGGTCGCGCACCTCGGCGAGCGGCGCCGGCGCTCGTTCCGTCGCCGTGTCGTTGCCGAGCGTCACCGTCGTCGTCGTCATCAGGCCCTCCCGGGAGCACGGCTGTGGCCGGAGCCGGCGGCCGTCATATGGCAGGCGGCGAGGTGGGCATCGCCGGCGAAGGCACCGGCGAGCGCGGGTTCGCGCTCGGCGCACACGGCTTCGGCGAAGGCACAGCGGGTGCGGAAGCGGCAGCCCGAGGGCGGGTTGATCGGGTTCGGCGGATCGCCCGTGAGCGGGGGTTCCGTCATCCGCCGCGCCGGGTCCATCGACGGGCGGGAGGCGAGCAGGGCGCGCGTGTAGGGGTGGCGCGGCGCGCCGTAGATCGCCTCCACCGGGCCCAGCTCCACCACGCGGCCGAGATACATCACCAGCACGCGGTCGGAGACGAACTGCACCACGTTGAGGTCGTGGCTGATGAAAACGTAGGTGAGGCCGAAGTCGCGCTTGAGATCGAGCAGCAGGTTCAGCACCTGCGCCTCCACCGACTTGTCGAGCGCGCTCACCGGCTCGTCGAGCACGATCAGCCGCGGCTCGAGGGCGAGAGCGCGGGCGATGTTCACCCGCTGCCTTTGCCCCCCGGAGAGCTGGTGCGGGTAGCGCTGCGCGAACTGATCGGGCGCGAGGCCGACGGCGGCGAGCAGGTCGCGCGCCTTCGCCCGCGCGCGCGCCTTCGGCACCCCATGCACGATCGGCGCGAAGGCGATGCTGTCCTCGATCGGCAGACGCGGGTTGAGCGAGGCGTAGGAGTCCTGGAACACCATCTGCATCTGCCGGCGCATCTCGCGCAGCTCCATCCCGCCGGGGCCCACGCTTTCGCCGTCGAACACGACCTCGCCCGAATCAGGCTCGATCAGCCGCATCAACAGCCGCGCGGTGGTGGACTTGCCGCAGCCCGACTCGCCGACGATGCCGAGCGTCTCGCCCTTGGCCACGGTGAAGGACACGCCGTCCACCGCCCGCACCACGCCCGCGCTACGCCCAAGGCCGAAGAAGCCGCGCGCGAGCACGAAGTGGCGGGTGAGGTCGCGTACGGCGAGCAGCGGCTGGGCGGAACCACCGCGATCGCGCGGGTCGCGGGAAGCGGAAACGGGGCTCATGGCGGGCGTGATCCTGTCCTGCGCGCCTGCAGGCAGGCAACCCGCATGCCGCAGCGCGGGGCGTTGTCGGTCTCCCCTGCCCCGCCTAGCATCCTTGGAGACGTGAGGAGGTCGAGAGGGATGCGCCCGCTCTTCGTGCTGATCAAATGCGAGATGGGCCGCGCCTACGAGACGGCGCGCGAGGCGGTGGACCGCATTCCGGAAGTGAGCGAGATTTACTCGATTTCGGGCCAATACGACCTGCTCGGCAAGTTCTATCTCGCGCCCGACCAGGACCCGGGCCTGTTCGTCACCGAGACCGTGCAGCGCCTGCCCGGCGTGAAGGACACCTTCACCCTGATCACCTTCAACGCCTTCGCCACCGACCGTCCGCGCTGACCGTGCCCGCCGATCGGGCCCGTCTGCTCATTCGGCAGGCGGCGACCTTCGCGCTGGCGGCGGGCGGGGGCTGGGTGGCGGCACGGCTTGGCGTGCCGCTCGCCTGGATGGTGGGGGCGATGGTGGCGGTGGTGGCCGCCGCCCTGGCCGGAGCCCGCGTCGCGGCCCCCGAGGTGGTGCGTCCCGCCGGGCTGATCGTGCTCGGCACGGGGCTCGGCCAGGGCTTCACCCCACCCGTGCTCGCGGCCCTCGCGGTGTCCCTCCCCGCCATGGTGGCGGCGGGCATCGGCACCATCCTCGCCGGGGCGCTGGCGTCGCGCGCCACCGCCCGCATCGGCGCGATCGATGCGCACACGGCGTACTACGCCTCCGTGCCGGGCGGGGTGGTGGTGATGGCGGTGCTCGCCGCGCGGGCGGGGCTCTCGGTCGGCATCGTCACGCTCACCCAGACGCTACGCATGATGCTGGTGGTGCTGCTCTATCCGCCGCTCGTCGTCGCCGTGGTCGAGCGCGGGCGCGACGCGTTCAGCCTGCCTGCGCTTGCCGTCGTCTGGCCGCTCCTGCCCGTCCTGCTTGCGGCTGCCACCTTCGGCGCCCTCCTCTTGCGACGCGTGGGGCTCGCCAATCCTTGGATGATGGGGCCGGTGCTCGTTTCGCTCGGCCTTGCGGTCGCGGGAGAGCCGCTGTCAGGGTTGCCGCCTGCGCTGGTCGATCTCGCCCAGCTCCTGCTCGGCTGGACGCTGGGCACGCGGCTCGAGCGGGGCGTGGTGCTGCGCGCGCCCCGTCTTGCGCTCGCCGCCGTGGTGTCGATGGCGATCGTTGCGGTGCTGTGCCTTCTGCTCGCGCTCGCCATCGTCGCGGTCTGGCGGCTTCCCTTTCCGGCGGTGCTGCTCGGCACCGCGCCGGGCGGAATGCCGGAGCTCGCGATCACCGCCAAGGTGCTCGATCTCGGCGCGCCGCTGGTGCTGGGCTTTCACCTCGTGCGTGTCCTGTTGTGCACGTTGCTCGTGCCCCCCGTATGGCGTCTCTACGATCGTGCAACGAGGGGAAGCGGGAGGGCCTGAACGGCGGGCTCAGTCGCAGGTGAGGAACGCCTGGGCGGCGGCGAACAGGGGACTCGCCGGCTCGGCCCAGGCGTCCTGCGCCGTGAAGTGGTTGCGGCCTGGCAGTTCGAGCGAGGCGGCAACCGCCCCGCGCTCTCCCCAGGCAGCGGCGAAGTCGCGCGACTGGCGTCGGAACTCCCCGCTCTCCGCCCCCCCGACCGCCGCCAGCAGCCGGGTGCCGGCGGGTGGGGAAAGCAGGATGGGCGAAAGCCGTGTCGCCTCGGCGAGATCGAGGCCCAAGGCGCGGTTGTGCGTGGTGCCGAGCAGAGGGGCGAGATCGAACAGGCCCGAGGAGGGCAGCACGGCGCGGAAGCGAAGGTCGGCCACACCACGCTCCGACCAGTCGGCCGCCGCCAGCATGGCCGCGAGATGCCCGCCGGCGGAATGCCCACCGACCGCCCAGCGCCGCGACAGCCCGACCGCCGAAGCCTCGCGCCAGAGAAGCGCGACGGCAGACCGGACATCGTTCACCAGCGCGGAGAGCGTCACCTCCGGGCAGAGCGGGTAGCCGGGCAGGGCGACCGCCACGCCGCGCGCAAGCCAAGGTGCCGCGATCCAAGCGAACTCGCGCCGATGCCGCCGCTGCCAATAGCCGCCATGGATCCAGATCAGCACCGGCGGATCGGACACACCCGCGGGCCGGTAGAGGTCGATCGCGCGTCGTTCGCCCTCGCCATAGGGCACGACCGTCGGCGGGTGCTGCGCGAGCGCCCGCACCATGCGATCGGCCCAACCGGCCTCGATCGCCGGATAGTCGGGCACCGCGGCGACGGTGGCGTATTCGCGCTCGAGCCAACCGGACATCATCGACGGCCCCGTCCCCTCCCCCTTTCACACCCCGAGCATGCCATGCAGCAGGCCCGCGTCGGCGAGCAGCGAGCCGCCATCGCCGACCCAAACCACGCGGCCCTTCTGCAACACGACGAACCGATCCGCGAGGGAAGCGAGCGCCGAAACGTCCTTGTCGACGACGAGGATGGAGAGCCCCTCCGCCTTCAGCCGCCCGAGCACCGACCAAATCTCGGCACGCACGAGGGGGGCGAGGCCCTCCGTCGCCTCGTCCAGGATCAACAGCCGCGGGTTGGTCAGCAGCGCCCGCCCGATCGCGAGCATCTGCTGCTCGCCACCCGACAGCGTGCGCGCCGGTTGGCGCTCGCGCTCCGCCAGACGGGGGAAGAGCGCGAACACGCGGTCGAGGTTCCAGGCTCCCGGCCGGGCGGTGGCGATCAGGTTCTCGCGCACGGTGAGCGTGGGGAACACCTGCCGCCCCTCGGGCACGAGGCCGATGCCCCGCCGGGCGATGCGATGCGGGGAAGCCTGGGCGATCGCCTCGCCCGCGAAGCGGATCGTTCCCGATCGCTCGACCAGGCCGAGGATCGCGCGGATGGTCGTGGTCTTGCCCATGCCATTGCGCCCGGCGAGCGCCACCACCTCGCCCTCGCCGACGCGAAGCGAGACGTCGAACAAGGCCGGGCTCGCCCCGTAGCGGGCGGACACGCCCTCGAGCTCAAGCATCGACCATCTCGCCCAAATACGCCTCGCGCACCGTGCGATCGGCACGGATGTCCTCCGGCAGGCCGGAGGCGATGACCCGGCCCTCGGCGAGCACGGTAATGCGGTCGGCAAGACGAAACACCGTATCCATGTCGTGCTCGACGAGCAGCATCGCGAACCGGCCCTTCAGCGCGGCGAGGCGGTTGGCCAGCGCCTCCGTCTCGCTCGGGCCGAGCCCTGCCGCCGGCTCGTCGAGCAGGAGCACGCGCGGGCGGGAGGCCAACACCACGGCAAGCTCAAGCTGGCGCCGCTCACCGTGGCTCAGCGTCGCGGCGGGAAGGTCGGCGCGGTCGATCAGTCCGGCGGAGACGAGGGCGGCATCGACATGAGCGGCGAGCTGCGACAGGCGCTCGGCGCGGCGGAGGAAGTGGAACGGGCCTGCAAAACGCGGCTGGACCGCAAGCAGGACATTCCGGCGGACCGAGAACTCGAGGCAGAGCTCGGCGATCTGAAACGTGCGCCCAAGCCCCCGCCGTGCCCGCGCCGCAGGATCGAGCCGGCCGACATCCTCCCCACCCAGGAGCACGGTGCCAGCGTCGGGCACGAGCTCGCCGGCGATCAGGCCGATCAGCGTGCTCTTGCCCGCTCCGTTCGGCCCGATCACGGCATGACATTCGCCGGGCAAGAGATCGAGCGACACCTCCGACACCGCGACCAGCGAGCCGAAGCGTCGCGTCAGGCCCCGGGCCTCCAGCACGGGCTCACCCGGGGTACGCAGCACCGATCACCTGCCCCCAGATGCCGCGACGGAACAGGAGCACGCAGAGAAGAAGGATAGGCCCCAGCACGAGCATCCAGTGCTCCGTCAGCGCGGACAATTCCTCCTCCAACGCAAGCAGGGTGAAGGCCCCGACCACAGGGCCGATCAAGGTGCCCTGCCCACCCAGCACCACCATGATGATCAGTTCGCCCGATCGCTGCCAGGAGAGGAGATCCGGCGAGACGAACATCGCGACGTCGGCGAGCAGGGCGCCGGCGAGCCCCGTACAGGCGCCCGACGCGGTGAAGGCGAGCAGCCGGATGGCATAGACGGGATAACCGAGCGCCAGGAGCCGCCGCTCGTTCTGCCGCGCGCCGCGCAGCGCAAGCCCGTACCGGGCCTCCATGGCACGGCGTGCCGCCAGAAGGAACAGCACGAGGAGCACGAGCGCGATCCAGTAGCGCGGCGCATCCCCTCGCACGGGGAGCCCCGCCAATCGCCAACGCGCGGACAGCATCAGCCCGTCCGTGCCGCCGTATTCCGGCACGGCGAGCACCAGGAAATAGACCAACTGCGCGAAGGCGAGCGTGATCATGATGAAGTGCACGCCGCGCGTGCGCAGCGAGATGGCACCGATCAGGAAGGCGAGGATGCCGGCGACTGCCGCCGCCGCAGGCAGGATGACCAGCGCCTCGGTCGAGCCTGGAACCATGATCGGCCACGCAAGCACGGGCGTGCCACGGCTCGCGTGCTGGAGGAGAGCACCCGCGACATAGGCGCCGGTACCGAGGAACGCGCCGTGGCCGAAACTGACGAGACCACCATAGCCGAGCACGAGATCGAGCGCGGCCGCCGCGAGCCCGTAGGCGAGCATGCGCGTGAGCGTGGGCAGGAGATAATCGGCCTGCAGATGCTCGAGCACGGGCGGTGCCGCGGCAAGCAGGCACAGCCCGCACAGCGCGACGACGCCGTCCAACCCGACGCGAGCCGTCGCCTGAGCCTCAGCCATGGGCGGGGAAGAGCCCACGCGGGCGAACCGCGAGCACCACGGCCATGAGCAGATAGACCGCCACGGAACCGAGATTCGCCGCCACCTGGTCGGCTGCCGCAGGCGGCAGAAGGTCGCGCATCAGCGAGGGCAGAAGGGCGCGCGACATCGTATCGGTGAGCCCGACCAGAAGCGCGGCGAGAAACGCGCCCCGGACGGAGCCAAGCCCGCCGATGACGACGACGACGAAGGCGAGGATCAGGATCTGTTCGCCCATGCCGACCTGGACGGCGAGGATGGGGCCCGCCATTGCCCCGGCCAGCCCGGCGAGCGCCCCGCCGATCGCGAACACGAAGGCGAACAGCACCTCGATGTTCACGCCGAGCGCCTGGACCATGCAGCGATGGGTGGTGCCGGCGCGGATCAACATGCCAAGCCGCGTCCGTCCGATCAGCCACCACAGGAACAGGGCGGCGAGAAGACCCACGGCGATGATGACGAGCCGGTAGGCGGGGTACGGCACGCCGGGCAGGAGCTCGACGCTGCCGGCGAGAGCGGGCGGAGGAGCGGCAAAGATCGGTTGCGGCCCGAACAGGATCTTCACCGTCTCGTTCGCGATCAGGATCACGGCGAAGGTGGCGAGCACCTGATCGAGATGCGCCCGCGCGTACAGACGACGGATCAAAGCCAGTTCGAGCACAAGGGCGAACGCGGCGCCGACCGCGATGCCGGCGAGCACGCCAGCGGCGAAGGATCCCGTTCGTGCCGTGACCGCGGCGGAGGCGAAGGCACCGGCCATGTAGAGCGAGCCGTGCGCGAGGTTGATCACGTCCATCACGCCGAAGATCAGCGTCAGGCCTGCGGCGAGAAGGAACAGCATCACCCCGAGCGTGAGCCCGTTCAGAGTCTGTTCGAGCAGGAGGGAGGGATCCATCGCGAGCGGAGGGAAGGCGCGCGGTCAACGGCAATCGGAGGGCAATCAACACCCCCGCGCGGGTGAAGCGGACCCGTGCGGTCGGTCCCGCCTCAGCCCAGCCGGCACAGCGCGGCGTAGGCGTCCTGGTGGTTCTCGAAAGCGACCCCGATGGTGCGATTGACGATGCGCCCCTGGCCGTCGCGCACGACCTCGCGCATGTAGATGGTCTGGATCGGATGGTTGTTGTTGCCGAAGCGGAACGCCCCGCGCACGGAGGCGAAGTCGGCCCGCTTCAGCGCGGCGGCGAACGCCGCGCGGTCGGACACGTCGCCCCGTGTGGCGGCGAGTGCGGAGCCGATCAGATTCGCCGCATCGTAGCCTTGGCTCGCATAGAGGCTCGGCAGTCGCCCATACTCGCGCTCGAAGGTCTCGACGAAGGTCCGGTTGGCCGGATTGGGCAGATCGAGCGCCCACTGCGCGGCGTTGAAGCAGCCGAGCGCATCCTCGCCCACGGCCGGAAACACGTCCTGATCGAAGGAGAAGCCCGGGCCATAGAGCGGGATACGACCGCGCAGGCCGGCCGCGGCGTACTGCTTGATGAAGTTGATCCCCAGACCACCGGGCAGGAAGATGTAGACGGCCTCGGGGGAGGCGTTGCGGATGGTGGCGAGTTCCGCCGCGTAGTCGAGCTGATCGAGCCGCGTGTAGGTCTCGGAAACCACCTCGCCCTTGTAGAAGCGCTTGAAGCCCGTCAGCGCGTCGCGACCGGCGGGATAGTTCGGCGCCAAAATGAAGGCGCGCCGCACGCCCTGTTGCGTCATGTACTGGCCGACCGCCTCGTGCAGGTTGTCGTTCTGCCAGGCGACATTGAAGTAGTTGGCATGGCAGCCCTCGCCGGCGAGCTGGCTCGGGCCGGCATTGGCGCTGACATACGTCGCGGCGGGCAGCACGACGGGGGCAACCGCGAGCAGGACGTTGGAGAAGACGATCCCCGTCAACACCTGCACGCGCTCGCGCCGCACCATGCGTTCGGCGATGGCCCGGCCGTTCTCGGGACGCAGACCATCATCGGCGACGACGACTTCGACCGCAACTCCGCCGAGCCGGCCGCCCGCGTTCTTCACCGCGAGGTTGAACCCGTCGCGGATGTCGGCGCCGAGCGCGGCCCCCGGTCCGGAGAGGGTGGTGATCATGCCGATCTTGACCGCCTCCGGCTGCGCGATCGCGGGGCGCGCGAGCCCCAGGGCCGGCAGGGCTGCCGTTGCGGCCAGGATGCTCCGTCTCGTCGTGCGCATGATCGTCTCCCCTCCCCCAAGGCGACAGGCGTGTCGCGAGTGTAGGCGGCGGTCGTATGACGAGACCACCGGCCTCAGCTTCGCCCAACATGGGCCAGCATGTCGGCGCCCGGGCGATCTCGGATCGGCGGCATGGCGGCCAACGCGGCGAGATCGGGCAGCGGCCGACCGCAGCCCGGGATGCCGGCGAACGCCCGCTCCAGCGCGGCGGCGGCGGCGACCAGCGCAGCGTCGCCACGCCGTCGCCCCACCACCTGAAGGCCGAACGGCAGACCCCGCGAATCCGTCCCGCACGGCAGCACGACGGCGGGGTGCGCCGCCAGCGTCACCCCGTATGCAAGGGCAAGCCAGTGATAGTAGGAGCGAAGCCCCACGCCGTCGATCTCCATCGGCGCAAGCACCGTCCATGGCATCGGCTGCAGGGCCATCGCCGGCGACAGGATCAGATCGACCCGATCGAAGAACGCATGCACGCGTCGCGCGATCGCGGTCTGCAGCGCGTGCGCGCGCGCATGGTCGGCCAGGCTGTAGCCGAGCCCCTCCTCGATGTTGGCGATCAGGTTGGGCCCCAGCATGTACGGCCGTGTGCGGTAGGTGGGCAGGTGACGCGCGAGCATCCCTTCCGCGCGCAGCACGGCGAAGGCCTCATCGGCCCCGCTCATGTCGGGGCTTGCTTCGATCACCGCGCCGAACAGGTGGCGAATGCGGTCGATGCGATCGCGGAACAGCCCGCGCACCTCGGCCGAAACCGGGGCGAAGCCGAAATCCTCCGTCACCGCCACGCGAAGCCCGGCGAGGTCGCACTCGGCGAGCGGGAAGAACGTGTCGGGATCGACCGGGGCGGCGAGCGGGTCGCGCGCGTCCTCCCCGCTCATCGCGGAGAGGAACAGCGCGAGGTCGGGCACGTTCCGCGCCATCGGCCCGAGCACCGGCAGGGGCGACCACCCGGAGCCTCGTTTTTCCGACGGAACGAGACCGGGGGTGGGGCGGAAGCCGACGATGCCGCACCAGGCTGCCGGGTTGCGCAGGCTGCCGCCGGTGTCGGAGCCGGTGGCGAGCGGCAGCATGCCGGTGGCGAGCGCGACGGCGGACCCACCCGAGGAACCGGCGCAGGAGAGGGCCGGGTCGAACGGATTGCCGGTCGGCCCGTACACGGGATTGACGGTGTTGGCGCCGGCGCCGAACTCGGGCGTATTGGTCTTGGCGAGCACGATCGCCCCGGCAGCGCGCAGCCGCGCCACCATGCCGCAATCCTCTTCCGGCACGAAGGTCTCGAACTGGCGGCTGCCGTAGGTGGTGCGCAGCCCCGCCGTCTCGTCGAGATCCTTCACCCCGATCACCAGCCCGGCGAGCGGGCCCAGCCGGTCGCCGCACCGTGCCGCCTGTTCGGCCGCCTTCGCTTCGGCCCGCGCGCGTTCGACATCCATCGCGACGATGGCGTTCACCGCCGGGTTGATCGCGGCGATGCGCGCGAGGCAGGCGTCCAAGAGCTCGACCGGACTGATCTCCCGCCGTCCGATCAGGCGCCTCAGTTCGAGCGCGGAGAGGTCACAGAGCGCGGAGTCGGTCATGCGGTCTCTCCGAGGGCGCGGCGGTAGCGGGAAAACATCGGCTCGTCGAAACAGGCGAAGATGACGTCGAGGTCGTCGCCGTGCGCGGCGAGATCCTCGGGCACGGTTTCGACCGCGACCGCCGTCGCCTCATCCGGCGGATAGCCGAAGATGCCGGTGGAGATGGCCGGGAAGGCGATCCATCGTCCGCCCGCCTCGCGCAGCCGGGCAAGGCTCGCGCGGTAACAGGAGGCGAGATGGGCGGCTTCCCCCTGCCCTCCCCCGTGCCAGCGCGGGCCGACGGCATGGATGACGAACCGTGCCGGCAGGCGGAACCCGGGCGTCAGCACCGCATCCCCCGTCGACACCGGAGCGAGCGGCCGGCAAGCCTCCCAGAGTTCGGGCCCCGCGGCGCGGTGGATCGCACCGCACACCCCCCCGCCCGGTGCGAGCGCCTCGTTCGCCGCATTGACGATCGCATCGACGGCAAGCTGCGTGATGTCGCCCTGCCAAGCGCGCATCGGCATGGCGCACTAGCCCATGCCGAAAGCGGATGGTTCCGCGACCGTGACGTCGCTCACAGGCACGTCATCCCGCCGTCGATCAGCAAGGATGCGCCGTTGATCAGTGCCGCCGCCGGAGAGGCGAGGAAGACCGCCGCCCCCATCACGTCCTCCACCTCACCGAGGCGCCCGAGCGGGATCGCGCGCAGCGCGCGCTCCCGGAACGCCGGGTCGGCGAGCACGCCGGCCGTCAGCGGGGTCTCGACGTAGGTCGGGCAGATCGCATTGACGCGGATTCCCTTCGGCCCGAGCTCGGCCGCCATCGCCTTGGTCAGCCCTTCGATCGCGTGCTTGGTCGCGGTGTAGATCGAGCGGTTGATACCGGCGACATGCCCGTTCACCGAGGAGAGGTTGATGATCGCGCCGGGCCTGTTCGCCTCCACCATGCCGCGTGCCACCGCCTGCGCGACCGTGATGGCGGCGCGGAGGTTGAGGTCGATCAGCGCATCCAGGCTCTCGTCCTTCACCTCGAGGAACGGCTCTCGGATGTTGGTGCCGGCGTTGTTGAGCAGGATGTCGAACGGCCCCAGTTCGGCGACCACGCGGCGCACCTCGGCACGATCCGTCACGTCCAGGCGCACAGCGCGCGCCGGCGGCAGGCCGCGTTGGGCGAGATGGGCGACGGTGCGTTCCATCTCCTCGAGCGCACGCGCCGCGAGCACCACTTCCGCTCCGGCCTCGGCGAAGGCGATGGCGATGGCCCGGCCAAGCCCGCGCGAGGCGCCGGTGACGAAGGCGCGCTTGCCGTCGAGACGAAACGACGGCGTGGTCGGGAACCGCGTTTCGGAAGAGGGAACGGGCATGGTCCGGTGACGCTCCCCGTGGCATTCTCGCTCGCTCGAGCGGTGATGCCATGCCGGCTTGCTCCGGTCCAGACGACCACGGGAGAAGTCGGGCCTGCACGAAATGCCGAGGAAAGGGGAGGAATGATGGCGGAGGAAACGGAGGCGACGACGATCACCTGGCAAGATTTCGCGCGCATCGACATTCGCGTCGGCACGGTGGTCGATGCGCAGCCGTTCCCGGAAGCGCGCAAGCCCGCGATCAAGCTCTGGGTCGATTTCGGACCCGAGCGCGGCACGCTGCAGACCTCCGCCCAACTGACGCAGCACTATCGGCCCGATGCGCTGATCGGTCGACAGGTGGCCGGGGTGGTGAATGTCCCGCCGAAGCGGATCGCGGGCTTCGAGAGCCAGTTCCTGGTCCTCGGCTTCCCCGACGAATTCGGCCACGTGGTGCTGATCCGTCCCGACTTTCCGGTGCCGAACGGCGGCCGATTGTTCTGACGACGCCTCGTTCCCCTCACGCGCCCCCCGCACGGCGCGCGCGAGCGAAGCCCGAGCCGAACCAGAGCGTGGCGAAGGACAGGGCCGCCAGGCCGAGGCGCAGAGGGTCGGCGAGCGCGTGGCCGAAGGCTGCGGCAGCGCCGGCGGCAAGCGCGAAACCGCGCGCCGCCACAGCGAGCGGACGGCGGAGGAAGCCGGCGAAGGCCGCTGCGATCAGACTGAGGGCGAGGACGAGTGTCACCGTCTCGAGGGCGATCGTCAGCACACCACCGCGCCAGAGAATGCCAGGGTCGTAGATGAACGCGAAACCCACGACGAAGCCGGCGAGGGCGAAACGAAATGCCTGCAGCCCGGTGAGCAAAGGATCGGCCCCGGCGATGGCGGCGGCGGCGAAGGAGGCCACCGCCACCGGGGGCGTCGCATCCGCCAGCACCGCGAAATAGAACATGAAGAGATGGGCGGGCAGCAGCTCGACGCCGAACTCGCGCAACACGGGGCTGCCGAGGGCGGCAGTGATGATGTAGGCCGGCGTCGTCGGCACGCCCATGCCGAGCACGAGGGCGGTGATCATCAGCAGCACGCAGAGCAGCGCGAGCGACCCACCCGCCAGCCCCTTCACGATGCCGCCGAAGGCGACGGCAAGCCCGGTGACGGTGAGCGCGGCGGTGACGATCCCCGCCCCCGCCACCGCCGCTGCCAACACCGCCATCGTGCGCGCGGCCTCCGCCAGCGCGGCGACGATCGCGCCCGGGCGCATGCGCGTGCGGCGGCGGCAGGCGGCCATGACGACCATCAACACGGTGGCGGCGAAGGCGGCGGCGTTGCCGCTCCATCGCGTCACCAGCAGCCAGACGAGCACCACGATGGGAAGGACGAGATGGGCGTCGCGCGCAACCTCTCGCCACGACGGGATCTCGGCCTCCGTCATCGCCGCGATGCCGCGGCGCTTCGCCTCGAAGTGCACGGAGACGAAGAGGGCGAAGTAGTAGAGCACGGCGCCGAGTGAGGCGGCGATGATGATCTCGCCGTAGGGGATCTGGGTGATCTCGCTCATCACGAAGGCCGCCGCCCCCATCACGGGAGGCATCAGCGCCCCGCCCGTCGAGGCCGCGGCCTCGATGCCGCCCGCGACCGCGGCCGCGTAGCCCAGGCGTTTCATCATCGGAATGGTGATCGCGCCCGTCGTGGCGACGTTCGACACCGTCGATCCGCTCATCGTGCCGAACAGGCCCGAGGTGATGACGGCGACCTTGGCTGGCCCCCCGGCGAAGCGGCCAGCAACCGCCGCGCCGAAATTCGAAAACAGCCGCCCCGTCCCGGAGGCCTGCACGAAGGCGCCGAACAGGATGAACATCGCGATGGTGCCGGCGACGATCCCGGTGAGCGGACCGTAGATGCCGCCGACGATGGGGACGAGGAAGGCGGTCTCGACGATCATCGCGAGCGGAAACGGCCGGGTGTGCAAGACGCCCGGCAGGTGTTCGCCCAGGTGCATGTAGAGCAACGCCCCCGCGACGATCGCGGCGAAGGCCGGCGCGACGGCCCGACGGATCGCCTCGAGCAGCGTGACGATCGCGATCACGCCGAGCCAGAACTCGCGCGGGCTCAAGGGTTCGATGAACTCCATCCGCGCGTTGATCGACCCCGCCTCGGCGAGGATGTGCAGGCTTGGCAGGAGAGCAAGCAGGGCGAGGACGAGGTCCGGCGCGGATGGCCTCTCGCGGAGCCCGGCACTGCGTCGCGCCGGGAAAACGAGGAAACAGAGCGGGAGCAGGGCGGCGAGGTGGAAGCCCCGCAAGGCGAGCGGTTCGGGGACGAAGAACACGTCGCGCGTCCACGCCCCGGCGCCGAACACATGGCGCGCGACATTCTCCATCAGCCCCGCCCCGCCGAGCCAGAGATGCGCGAAGCCGATCAGCGCCGCGTAGGCGGTGATCAGCCAGCGCCACGCCCCCGCGAGGTCACGCACCGCGGGACAGGGAGATCCGGCCGAAGGAGGGACGGCTCAGGGCGTGCAGCCCACCTCGGCATAGGCACGGCGCGCGCCGGGATGCAGCGGCGCGCCGGGATATTTGCAGGCGACGGCGGGGTTGAAGGCGGCCATCGACGGATGGATCGAGCCGAGACGGGACCGGTTCTCGATCAGAACCTTCACCATCCGATACATCGTCTCCTCGGGGATGGTGTTGGCGACGACGAGCACGGTGTCGAAGGTGGTGACGGGCACCTCTTCGGTCTGCATCGGCGGCGGGTAGGTGCCGGCCGGGATGACGCCCTGCGAGAAGCCG
This sequence comes from Elioraea thermophila (ex Habib et al. 2022), assembly GCF_003336755.1. GTDB lineage: Bacteria > Pseudomonadota > Alphaproteobacteria > Acetobacterales > Acetobacteraceae > Elioraea > Elioraea thermophila. Next base: position 295,903 of record NZ_QMDI01000002.1, read on the forward strand.
TAGGTCCTGCTCAGATGGTCGCGCACGTCCTGCGGGAAGGCGACCAGGGTGGCGGGCCGACGGCCGCGCTGGATCTCGTTCACCATCGCCGCCGGCCGCGCGAGGGCGACGTACACGTAATCGACCTGGCCATCCATGTAGGCGGCGGCGAGATCGTTGTACGAGCCCTGCACCACACGGCCGCCTTCGGCGCGGATCCTGTCGAAGCTCGTGCCGAAGTAGCGCAGGATGTAGATCAAGGTCAGCGTGTCGGAGGAGGTTCCCTGCGGGGCGCCGATGCGCAGCCCCGGCATGGTCAGGATCGCGCGCATGTCGGTCGGGCCGCCGTCGACCCGGCGCAGCATGTGATGCTCGGTCGGGCTCCAGCCCACGCCGATATGGCTGATCTTGTCGTGTGGGGCGCGATAGGGCTCCTCGCCCTTGATGGCCGAGGAGACGAGGAAGTCGAGCCCGAAGCCGATCTGCGAGATGCCGTTCTGCACCCGGGTCGGGTTGCCGAGCCCCCCGCCGGGAACGACCCGGATGGTGAGGCCCGGGATATTCTCCTGCAGGATCTGGGACAGCCCCGTCGCCATGGTGAACCAGCCGCCACCGAGGGCGCCGGCGACCATCTCGTAGGTCTGGGCGGAGGCCGGAGCTGGGGTGGCCAAGCCGAAGGCGGCTGCGGCGGCGAACAGCGTGCGGCGGATCGCGATCATCATCCTCTCCCGTTCGTGAGCCCGTGCACATGGTGCGACGGCGCGGCGCGGCAGGCAACGGCGCTTGTCGCGCGGATCGGAGGGTGGTCCTCTGTCGCCCGTGCCGCTCTACGTCTCCTACGGCAGCAACATGGATCCCGCCCGGCTGGCCGCCCGGACGGGCGCCGACCCGGCACGCGTCGCGGCCCGATACGCCGTCCGACTGCGCGGCTTCCGGCTCGCCTTCGCCAAGCGCAATGACGACGGTACCGGGTTCGCAACCCTGCTCGCCGAGCACGCTGCGGAGGCCGAAGGGATCGCCTACGACCTGACCGACGACGAGCTCGCGCGGCTCGACCGGGTGGAAGGGGTACCCGGGCACTATCTCCGCGCGATCGTCGAGGTCATCCCGCGCGCCGGCGGCCCTGCCCTGGCGGCGGTCACCTATCTCGCCAACCCCGCCCGGCTGGCGGACGGCCTCAAGCCACCGTGCTGGTACTTGGCCCATTTTCTCGCCGCGCGCGACCTGCTGAGCCCGGCATGGGTGGCGTGGCTGGAACGGGTGGAGACGGCGGATTGAGTGCCGGGACCGACGCCCTGCGTGTGGCCTACGAGACGGCGTGGTATCGAGTCGAGCTGACCGACGGTGAGGAGCCGCTGCGGGTGGGCGAGCCCGTGCCGCCTCGGGTCGCGGCTTGGATCGCGAGCGGGCGCAAGCCGGGGGCGGCCTTCGTCACCGCCTGCAACCCGCACGGCAGGCTTGCCGCGGAGGCGGAGAACGCCGACGCGATCGGGCGCCTGCGCGCCTTGGTCGCCGCCCGCGGTTGGCCGGCGCTGCCGGGGGCCGGAGGCAGCGCGCGCGGCGATTGGCCGGCCGAGCCGAGCCTGCTGGTCGCGCTCGACTCGAGGACCCAAGCCGAGCGGCTGGGCCGCGCCTTCCGCCAGAACGCGATCCTTTGGCTGCCGCTTGCCGGCACGGTGGAGCTGGTCTGGCTCAGGTAAATCTCAGGCCGGCTGCCAGTAGCGCAGCACGACGGCGCGCGCCTTGGCGAAGGTGGTGTTCTCGCGCAGCGGGCGCGGCGAACCGTTGCGCACCCATCGCTGCGCGGCGGCGCGGAGTTCCTCGTCGGCGAGGATTTCCGCCATCAGGTCGTTGAGGAGTTCGGTCAGAACCTCGGGCGGAGCCTGCTCGTCCTCACCGCCGGTCACTTGGGCGGCAACTGCGCGCGCATAGGCGATGGCGTCGAGGAACAGTTGCGCTTCCTCGGTCGAATAGTCGTGCAGGTCGCGGCACGGCGGGGCAGGCACGAGGCGCAGGGCCATCAGCGCCTCGACCTGTTCGTCGGTCGCGCTGCCCGCCCGGCCCACCCTTGGCATCTCGCGCCAGGCGGGCTGCGCATCGGGGGGGGTCGGATCAGGATGATTGGCGACGGGCGCCTGCGCCGCCGTAACCCCTGCTGAGGAACGCCGGAACCACCGCCAGGGGGTCAACACCCAGAGCAGCCCGTGCCAGACCATGGACACGAGGCTCCAGAGCAATGCGATCGCCGTCCGGATGGTCGCCCCCGAAACTCTTTCCGTCGCCGGCTGGCGGTGCGCTCGAGACCGCGCCCGTCCAGCCGAGGGTCAACCCGCGCGGATCTGTGGCCCGGCGGGACAGATGGGGTTCAGAAGCCTTCCCGCTCCAGCCGCTTGCGCTCGAGCTTGCGGGCCCGACGGATCGCCTCAGCCTGTTCGCGGGCACGACGCTCGGACGGCTTCTCATAGTGGCGGCGGAGCTTCATCTCGCGGAAGATCCCCTCCCGCTGCATCTTCTTCTTGAGCGCCTTCAGCGCCTGATCGATGTTGTTGTCGCGAACCAGAACCTGCACGTGCGGCTGACCTCCATCGTTTGAGGACGCGCCCTCCCGACCATTCGGGTCACCTGCGGGCGCAAAAACAGGCCGAGCCGGCAAGCCGGCTCGGGGAGGGTGTTTCTAGCACACTGGGCCCCCTCGCGGAAGGCCGGTCCCCCAAGGCGCCCCCGTTTGCGCGGAACCGCCTGCATCCCATGTGATGCGAGCCTCACCGTGGGATCGCGATGGCCATCCTGAAAATCGCCCGCATGGGTCACCCAATCCTGCTCGCGCGCGCCGACCCGGTGCCCGACCCGTCCGCGCCGGAGGTTCGTCGCCTGGTCGCGGACATGATCGACACCCTGCTCGATGCCGACGCCGCAGGCCTTGCTGCGCCGCAGGTGCATGTGCCGCTGCGCCTGTTCGTCTTTCGTTGCCGGGCCGAGCGCCTCGGCGCCGATCCAGACGATCGGCCGACGGGGCCGGACGTCGAGGTGGTGATCAACCCCGAGCTCGAGCCCATCGGCAGCGAGATGGAGACGGCCTGGGAGGGGTGCCTCTCCATCCCCGGGTTGCGCGGCGCGGTGCCGCGCCATCTGCGCATCCGCTATCGCGGACAGACGCTGGAGGGAGAGGCCTTCGAGCGGACGGTCAGCGGCTTCCACGCCCGGGTCGTCCAGCACGAGGTCGACCATCTCGACGGCATCCTCTACCCGATGCGGATGGAGGACTTCGCCCTGTTCGGCTTCACCGAGGAGCTCGCCCGCGCCGCCCACCGTTCGATCGGCGCCCCGCACGGCGGGGGGCGGGACGGCTGACGGCAGCGACGCGAAACGGGGGAGCGAGGAGGAGCGAATGAGCGAGATCGAACGAAGCGAAGAGCGCGATCGCGCGATCGAGGCGGCCTTGCCCCACGTCGCCGTCGACGGCTGGACGCAGCGCGCCTTGCGCGCCGGGCTCGCCGAGGCGGGCTTCGCGCCGGAAGATGTGTCGTTCCTGTTCCCGCGCGGTCCGATCGAAGCGATCGAAGTCTGGTCTGACCTGGTCGACCGGCGCATGGTCGAACGGGTTCGGCAGATGCCGCTCGAGACCCTGCGGGTTCGCGACAAGGTCGCGGCGGCCGTCATGGCGCGGCTTGGCGAAGTCGAGCCCCACAAGGAAGCGGCCCGGCGTGCCCTCGCCCTGCTTGCCCTGCCGGTCCATGCGGCGGCGGCGGCGCGCATCACGGCGCGCACCGTGGATTCGGTCTGGCGCGCCATCGGCGACCGTTCGGCCGACTTCAACTGGTACACCAAGCGGGCGACCCTCGCCGCGGTCTACGGCGCCACCCTGCTGTTCTGGCTCGGCGACGACAGCCCCGGCGCGGAGCGCACCCGCGCCTTCCTCGATCGCCGCATCGAGTCGTTGATGCTGATCCCCCGCCTGCAGAAGCGGATCGACGCCGTCGTGTCGCGGCTGCCCGACCCGTTCCGCCTGCTCGGCCGCCTTCGCCGCGCGGCCTGACAAGACGGGGATCGCCTCGCGCCTGGCCCGGACCGATAGTCCAAGCCGGGCGGACGAGCGTGGACGGAGGCGCGGGGAGCGGCGGTGCCGACGGGAGCAGCGGTCACCCGGCTCCCTGAACCTCAGCCCTCGCCCGTTTCCCCCGCAGTCGGTCGCACCGTCGCGCGACCCTTTCGTCAGGCTGCCCGCACCTCCGCCAGGAACCGCTCGATCTCATCCTTCAAGCCCTGGGCCGAGGCGGCGACGGCGGCGGACGCGGTCGCCACCTCCTCCGTTCGCCCAGCGGCCTCGCCACCGATGCGCGCGAGCTCCGAGACCCGTCCGGACACCTCCTGCGTGCCGCGCGCCGCCTCCTGCACGTTGCGCGCGATCTCGCGCGTCGCCGCCCCCTGCTCCTCCACCGCGGCGGCGATGGCGGAGGCGATCCGGCTCACCTCGTCGATCACGCCGCCGATGGCGCGGATCGCCTGCACGGCCCTCTCCGTCTCGCCCTGGATGGCGGCGATCTGGCCGGCAATCTCCTCCGTCGCCTTCGCCGTCTGGCTCGCCAGGTTCTTCACCTCCGAGGCGACGACGGCGAACCCCTTGCCCGCCTCTCCCGCCCGCGCCGCCTCGATGGTGGCATTCAGGGCCAGCAGGTTCGTCTGGCCCGCGATGTCGCCGATCAGGCGCACCACGTCTCCGATGCGCTTCGCCCCCTCGGCAAGACCCTGCACCGTCGCGTCCGTTTCGCGCGCCTTGGCGACCGCCGCCGCCGCAACCTGGGCACTTTCCGCCACCTGCCGGGTGATCTCGGCGATCGAGGCGGAGAGCTCCTCCGCCGCCGAGGCCACGGTCGCCACATTGCCCGACGCCTGATCCGCCGCCACGCCGGCGGCGCCCGAACCGTCCGCGACGGCGGCTGCGAAGCGGCGCAGGGCCGAGACGGTCGATTCGAGCCCGCTGACCGACTGCCCGACCTCGCCGATGAGTTTCGTGGCCTCGGCATGGAAGCGGCGAACCTCCTCCGCCAGGGCGAGCGCGCGCTTCTCCTTCGCCTCGGCTTCGGCGCGCCGGACCTCCTCGAGCGCGGCGCGCTCCTCGATGGCGGCCCGGAACCGTTCCGCGGCGCGCGCCACCTGCCCCACCTCGTCGCGACGCTGCGACCCCGGCACGGCGACGTCGGTGCGGCCGGTGGACAAGGCTTCCAACGCCGCAGTCACGCCGCGCAGGGGAGACACCACGCCGCGCGCGACGGTGAACCAAGCCAACAGCGAGGCCAGCACAAGCCCGGCGGCGGTGCCGCCGGCGAGCCACCAGGCGAGACGCGTCGCCAGCCCCTCCACCGCCCGGGTGGCCGCCGCGACCTCGGCGGCGGTCGCGCGCGCGGCGGCGTCCAGCGCGGCGTTGAAGGCCTGACGGTTGCGGCGGTTCTCGTCGTTGTTGCCGAGGCGGTTGGCCGCCTCGATGCTCTCCTCCACGCCGACCCGAGCGAGTTCGGTACGCAGCCGGATGAAATCGCGCGCCGACGCCATCAGGGGCGCGATCGAGTCGTGGCGGTCGGCCGGCAACAGCGCCTGCCAACGCGCGACGTCCTGCTCCATTTGGGCGAGGAAGCGCCGCATGCCCTCGGCGAAGGGGCGGGCGCGTTCGGTGTTGACCGACATGTAAATGCCGCGGCTGTCCATCACCACGGCATAGACGAGACCGTTCAGGCGCTCGGCGAGCTGGGCGCGTTCGGAGGCGTTCTGCAGGTCGCGCACGGCGCGGTCGTAGGTCCGCAAGCCGACGGCAGCGCCGGCGAGAACCCCGCACGCGACCAGGGCGACGACGCCGAGAGCGAGCGAGAGCTTGGCCGCGATCGGGCGGTCGGAGAGCAGAGCCATCGGTTCAGACACCTTTCCTCGACGACGCTGGCTGCGGAGCCTCAGCGGGAAACGCTAAAGAACCGTTGCCGGCTCCACGCCGTGGCCATCGCCATCCGCACGCCGCGCATGCATTCCTCTCCGCCTCGGGTTTTGTGCCCCAAGCGCCCTCGGGCTAGAGTTCCGCCATGAACATGCTGGCGCCACCGCCGGTCCGGCTCAGCTGCGAGGTCGTGTTCGACCTCGTCTGCCCGTGGTGCTGGATCGGGCTGAGGCGCCTCAAGCGAACGCTCGCGCAGCGCCCCGACCTGGCGGTGGAGGTGACGTTCCGGCCGTTCCTTCTCAACCCCGAGATGCCGGCCCGCGGCATGCCGCAGGGCGAGTACCTGCAGCGCAAGTTCGGCGGCGAGGACAGGGCGCGGCGCTTGCAAGCGGCCATCCTCGAAGTGGGGCGGCAGGAGGGGATCGTGTTCCGCTTCGACCGCATCCAGCGCACGCCGCCCACGCTCGAAGCGCATCGCCTGGTTCGGCTCGCCGCTCGCGAAGGGCGCGCTTGGCCGGTGATCGATGCCCTGTTCGCCGCCCATTTCCGCGACGGGCAGGACATCGGCGATCGGACCGTGCTCGCCGCCATCGCTGCCGAGGCGGGGCTCGAGAAGGCCGCCGTCGCGGCGTTCGCGACCGACGACGAGGAGACCGAGCGGGTGATGCTGGAGAACCTCCGCTCGCATCGCCTCGGCATCAATGGCGTGCCGTGCTTCGTCATCAATGGTCGCCATGCCGTCGCCGGGGCGCAGGAGCCGGAGGTGATCGAGCGGCTGTTCGAACTCGCCGCGATGGAACAGCCGGGCCTCGCGTAACGCTCGCAGACCGCCACCACCCGGCGCGCCGCTCCGGTACCGTCTGCTGCCCGTAATCGGCGTTCGGCTCAGGCGGGCCGCATCGCAGACGGGCCGATCAGCCGCGCGCGCAACCGGGCCGAAACCTGGTCGAGCACGAGGACGGCGAGGAAGATCGCGGTCAGGATGGTGGAGACGTGTCCGTACTGGAACATGTCCCACCGACCCTTCAGTTCCTGGCCGATGCCGCCGGCGCCGACCAGGCCGATCACCGCCGCCATGCGAAGGTTGCGATCGAGGATGTAGAGCACGTAGGCGACGTATTGCGGCAGCACCTGCGGCAGCACCGCCACCCAGAGCGTGCGCAGCCGTCCCGCACCGATCGCGTCCATCGCCTCCTGCGGCTTGCGATCGGCATTCTCGATGTCCTCGGCGAAGAACTTGCCGAGGAACCCCGCCGAGTGCAGCGCAAGCGCGAGCACGCCGGCAGCGGGGCCGAAACCGAAGGCAAGGACGAGGAAGAGCGCGGAGATGAGCTCGGGCAAGGCACGCAGCAGGCTCACCGTAGCACGCGAGCCGTAATAGAGCGCGCGATTCGGCGCGTAGTTCGCCGCCCCCAGCACGGCGAGCGGCAGGCTCAGCAGCACGGCAAGCAGCGTGGCCCAGAGCGCGATCTCGATCGTCTCGGCGAGTTTGCCGAGCACGACGAAGAGGTAACCGAACGGCTCGACCAGAACCTCCCGCCGCTCCACGTGTTCGACGAAGCGCAAGGAGGCCGGGTCGAGGCGGCGTTCGACCCGCTCCTCCACCTCGATCCGCGCCAGCAACGGGAGGCGGTCGGGATGGAACGCGGCAAGACGCGCGACCTCGGACTGTTCGGACAGCTGGGGCCGCCACAGCTTGGCGAGCGCTCCGCCGAGGCCAACGATGCGATCGGCAAAGTCGCGGGCGAGATCGATCTGATGCAGCGAGCAGAGCACGGTGGTGCCGCGCGCGCGGGCAAGCTCGCGCAAGAGCGCGAGCACCTCGCGCGCGATCACCGGATCGAGGCTCGCCACCGGCTCGTCGGCGAGCAGGAGTGCAGGTTCCAGGATCAGCGCCCGCGCGATGCCGACCCGCTGCTGCTGCCCGCCCGAAAGCGTGGCGGCGCGGCGGAAGAACTCGCGCTCGGTGAGCCCCACCGCCCGGCAGAGCTCCCACGCACGCCGGCGCAGATCGGGCGGATACCACCACAAGGCCACGCGCCAGCCCGGCACGACGGCGACGGCGCCGGAGAGGATGTTGGCGGCGACCGAGAGGCGTTCGACCAGGTTGAACTGCTGGTGCACCATCGCCACGCGACGCCGCACCGCCGTGAGCGTGTCGCGCTGGACCGGGATGCCGTCCACCACCACCGCGCCGGATGACGGCGAGACGAGCCCGTTCACCATCCGCAGCAAGGTGGATTTGCCCGCCCCCGAGGGACCGAGCAGCACGACGAACGCGCCGCGGGGGACGACGAAGGACACGTCATCGAGGGCGCGCGCCCCGCCCGGCCACGTCTTGCCGATGCGGTCGAAGACGAGCACGGGCGGGATCCGGGCGGCCGGCCGGTCGTTCGCTCAGCGCTCGGCGGCGAGGCGCATCAGCGCCTCGCGCACGCGCTCGTCCACCAGCGCGATGGTTTCGAGAGCAGGACGAAGATCGGCGAGCGTGACGGAGGCGTCGTAACGGTCGACGCGCTTGCCGCCATAGCCGCGGATCTGCTCGCGGCTGACACCTTCGCTCAGGTGCACGGTATCGAAGGCGATGCGGAGCCGACGCTTCCGCTCCTCGGGCAGGGCGGGGTGCATGGCGAGCGGGGGGTTGGGGATCGGCTCGCTTTTGGCGAGCACCCGGAAGCGGCTGCCATCGAGCGCGCCGGAACGCACCGCCTTCTCGAAGGAGTCGAACGAGGCGCCGGCGGCATCGACGAGCCCGTCGCGCAAAGCGGCCAGCGCGTTGGCATGGCTGCCGGCAAGACGCACGCGGGCGAGATCCTTCACCGGATCGAGCCCGGCGCGGATCATCATCGCCACCGGGTAGGTGAAGGACGAGGTGGAGATCACATCGCCGAGCGCAAGCGTACGTCCCTTCAGCGCGGCGATGTCGTGACCCGGGAAGTCGGCGCGCACGAAGAGGCCCGAGTAGTAGACGCTCTCGCCGTTCAGCACGTCGACGGCGAGGAGTTCGGCGCAGCCGCGCTTCGCCGCCTCGAGGAAGGAGACGGCACCGAACCAGGCGATCTCGGCCACGCCGGCGCACATCGCCTCCACCACCGCGCTGTAGGACTGGCCGGCGCGGACGTCGAAATGCAGGCCGGTGGCGCGGGTGACGGCGGCGAAGAGGGGCGCGAAGTCGGCCTTGGTGCCGTCCTCGGTGCCGCCGTCGGAAGGCACGAGCATGACGCGGAGTGGGCGGGCGGCGGAGCCGTCGCGCGGTGCTTGCGCCTCCGCAAGGTGCGGGGCGGTGAGGAGGAGGGCAGCAGCGAGTGCGGCGCGGCGGGTGAAGCGGGCGGTCATGACGGTTCTCCTCGGTCGGGAAAGTCGAGGCGGAGCTGAGCGCGTTCGCCATGAAAGCGGGTGAGCGCGTATTCGACGGGAGTGCCGGTGGCGGCGCAGAGGTTCACGCTCTTCGCGCGCAGCACCGGGCGGTGACGGGGCATCTCGAGCAAGGCGGCGTCGTCGCCGCGCGGCAGGCTGACCGAGAGCAGGGTTTCCGACCGGCGCAGGCGAAGGCCCCCGAAGCGCGTCTCGAGGAAACCGTGCAGCGAACCGCCCTCGTAGTCGGCGAACACGGCCTCGCCCCACGGGTCGGCGACGAAGTGCGAGATGACGCAGAACGGCGCGCGATCGACCCGCCGCAGCGTCTCGACCCAGGTGACAAGGGTGCCGGGGATGACGTTGAGGCGCGCGGCGACCCCGCCCTCGGCCGGGATGCGCTGCTTGCGCAGCACCGCACTGTCGGCTTCGCGGCCGAGGGTGGCGAGGGTGGCGGTGAAGCGGGTGCGCCCGGAGAGGGCGTAGGTGACGGGGGCGCGCACGACGAAGGTGCCGAGGCCGTGGCGGCGCTCGACCAGACCGGCATCGACCAGTTCGTCGATGGCGCGGCGCAGGGTGTGGCGGTGCACGCCGAAACGGGCGGCGAGCTCCTCCTCGGCCGGCAGTTTCCGGCCGGGGCTGGCGTGGGCGCGCAGCTCCTCCTCCAGGCGATCGGCGACCTGGCGGTAGAGGGGGGCGCCGCCGATGCGGGTGAGACCGACGACAGACATCTGGACCTCTGTGCGCCTAACGCTACGCACGGGTCGGGTCACGCCGGTGACGGGCCGATGACGGAACGGTTTAGATGCGACAGCGGATCGAACTGCCGCTCGGCGGTACCGGCCCTCAAGGGGTCGTCGCGGCCAAGGGCATGGCGCGCCCTGAGGGATTCGAACCCCCGACCCGCAGCTTAGAAGGCTGCCGCTCTATCCAGCTGAGCTAAGGGCGCACGGACTGCCGACCCTTATAGCAGGAGCGCGCGAGGACAGAACCGCGCGGCGGCCTGTCCTCAGAGCGCCGCCGCCCGCGACGAGCCGCCAGGCGCGCGGGCGGATCACCGCGCGGTCAAGGTGTCGCGGCAAATCAGCGTCACCGTCAGCGGGTTGGGCTGCAGGTCATAGACCGCCCCCGTGCCGTAGTCGATCAACCCGCCCAGGATCACGCCGGCCCCCGCCAGAACGGGAACCATCGAGGCGGTCTGCGGCGCGCAGCCCTCGCGGGTGATCGTCATCGTCAGCGATTGGTTGCGCGGCACGGTGAGCGTGCACGGAGAGACGCAGGACATCCCGTTGGAGAGCTGAACCTGCGCGCCGACGGGGATGGTGTTGATCGACACCTGCTGTTCGGTGCCGCGGATCATGGTCGCGCAGCCCGTCAGGCCGATCAGGGCGATGCTCACGGCCACGCCGAACGCCTTGCAGCGCATGTCCTCCTCCTCCGTTCGACCGGATCGACGAAGAGGCTAACGACGCAGTGCGTCAGCTTCAGACGTGGGATAGGCGACGGAGATACTGCACGCGCCCGAACCTCAGGCGATCTCGACACGGAGGACCGAGCTTGCCCAAGGCCGGAGCCGCAGGATCAGTGCGTCCAGTTCTCGCGACGGGTGTAGGCGAAGTTGTCGGCGTAGCTCTTCGGCTTCACCTGCTGTTCCGGCACGGGCTCCACCTCGTAGAGAAGCCCGTGCTTCTCCGCATAGGCCTTCGCCGCCTCGAGCGAGGGGAAGCGAAGCCGCACCTGCCGTTCCAGCGTCGAGCCACCCCCCACCCAGCCGGTGAGCGGATCATGCCGCAGCGGCTCGGTGGGTTCGAACTCGAGCCACCACTCCTTGGTGCGCGCCTTGCCGGACTGAGTCGCCGTCTTGGGCAGCCGATAGATTCGGGCCTTGGTCATCGCCTGCGCGGTCTCCGCTGGTCGGGGCGGCCGGATTCGAACCGACGACCTTCTGCGCCCAAGGCAGACGCGCTACCAGGCTGCGCTACGCCCCGACCGGCGCGGACCCTAGCGATGGCGCCGCCCCGCCGCAACCGCCGCCCGCCCCCGTCAGGAGGGAAGGATCGCTTCCTGCCCGCCCATGTAGGGTCGGAGCACGTCGGGGATGTCGATGCCGCCATCGGCGCGCTGGTAGGTCTCCATCACCGCGATCAGGGTTCGCCCGACCGCGAGCCCGGAGCCGTTCAGCGTGTGCACGAAGCGCGTGCCCTTGCCGTCGGCGGGGCGGTAGCGTGCCTCCATCCGCCGGGCCTGGAAGTCGCGGCAGTTCGAACAGGACGAAATCTCCCGCCACGCCCCTTGGCCGGGCAGCCACACCTCAAGGTCGAAGGTACGGGCGGCCGAGAAGCCGATGTCGCCGGAACAGAGATCGACCACCCGATAAGCAAGGCCAAGCCGGCGCAAGACGGTCTCCGCGCAGCGCGTCATGCGCTCGTGCTCGGCCTCGGACTGCTCGGGGGCGGTGATGGAGACGAGCTCGACCTTCAGGAACTGGTGCTGGCGCAGCATGCCGCGCACGTCGCGGCCGGCACTGCCGGCCTCGGCACGGAAGCAAGGGGTCAGCGCGGTGACGCGGATGGGAAGCTCGCTTTCGGCGAGGATCCGTTCACGCACCAGGTTGGTCAGCGGCACCTCGGCAGTGGGGATCAGCCAGCGCCCGTCGGTGGTGACGAACTGATCCTCGCGGAACTTCGGCAACTGCCCGGTGCCGTAGAGAACCTCCTCGCGCACGAGCAGAGGCGGGCTCACCTCGGTGTAGCCGTGTTCGCCCACCTGCAGGTCGAGCATGAACTGCGCGAGCGCCCGCTCGAGCCGCGCGAGCGCCCCCTTCAGCACGACGAAACGGGACCCCGCGAGCTTCGCCGCCGCTTCGAAGTCCATCAGGCCCAGCCGTTCGCCGAGCTCGAAATGCTGCAACGGCGTCCAGTCGAACCGCCGCGGTTCGCCCCACGCCCGCAGCACCACGTTGTCCTCGGCCGAGGCCCCCGTGGGCACGGCGTCGTCGAGCCAGTTCGGGATGGTGGCGAGCAGAGCCTCGAGTTCGGCGGCGAGCCGCTTCTCCTCCGCCTCCTCGCGCGCGATCGCCGCGGCGAGTTCGGCCGACTCCGCCAAGAGGGGTGCCACGTCCTCGCCAGCGCCCCGTGCAGCACCGATGCGCTTGGAGAGCGCATTCCGACGCGCCTGCAGCTCCTGAAACGCGGTCTGGGCGGCGCGGCGGAGGCGATCGAGTTCGAGCACGCGTGCGGCAGCCGGGTCGAGGCCGCGGCGGGCCAGCATCGCGTCGAAGGCGTCCGGGGCCTCCCGGATCCGTTTCAGGTCATGCATCGAAAGCGTGCGCTCGGTGTCGGGCGGCGGAGGTCAGTCGGCGGCGGCGGGCTCGGGCTTGGGGCGCGCGAGCTTGGCGGCGATGATCGACGCCTCGTAGAGCAGGATCAACGGCAGGGCGAGCCCGATCTGGCTGATCACGTCGGGGGGCGTGATGATCGCGGCCAGCACGAACATGCCGACGATGGCATAGCGCCGCTTCGACGCCATGCCCTCGGGCGTGATGATGCCGACCCGCGCCAGCAGAACGAGGCCCACCGGCATCAGGAAGGCGAAGCCGAAGGCGAAAATGAGCCGCATCACCAGCGAGAGATACTCACCGACCTTGGCTTCCAGCTGGATGGGCAGGCCGCCCGCGCCTTCCGGGCTCTCGAAGGACAGAAAGAAGTGCCAGGCGGCGGGGATGACGAAGAAGTAGCAGAACGCGGCGCCCAGCGCGAAGAAGAACGGGGTGGCGATGAGGAAAGGACGGATCGCCCTTTTCTCGCTGCGATAGAGCCCAGGGGCGACGAACAGCCAGAGCTGCATCGCCCACCAGGGGAAGGAGATCATCAACGCGCCCCAGAAGGCGACCTTGAGGTAGGTGAAAAACGCCTCGTAGAGGGCGGTGAAGATCATCCGCCGCTCCTGCCCCGTCTGCGAGGCGAGGATGTCGGCCAGCGGGGCGGCGAGGAAGCCGTAGATCTGCTTCGAAAAGGCGTAGCAGAGGATGAAGGCGGCGACGAAGCCGCCCAGGGCGTAGAGGATGCGCTGCCGCAGCTCGATCAGGTGATCGATCAGCGGCATCGGCTTGTCGTCGATGACGTCGTCCTCGGGCCGCATGGCGGGTCAGGCCCCCTCGCGCTTGACGGAAGGAGGCAGGAAGGGTGGGGGTTCGTCGGGCGGCGGCGGCGGTTCCGCCGCGGGGGTGGCGGAGGCCACCGCCGGCTCCGCCGTCAGCGCGGCCGGCTCGGGCTCGGGGGGCGGGGCGTGTGCGGCGCTGTCGTAGCCCGGTGACGTGGTCGCGAAAGGATCCGAGAAGGTCGTCGCGATCTCGCGGTTCGGGTCGAGCTCCTCCTCGAACTTGCGCTTGAAGTCGTAGGCGCCGGCGCGAACCTCGTCGATCTGGCGTTTCACCTCGTCGAGCTTGGATTCGCGCATCATCTCGTCGACGTGGACCTGGAATTCGGCCGCCATCCGCCGCGCCTTCTTGATGAAGTCGGCGACACCGCGAATGGCGTGCGGCAGGTCCTTCGGCCCGATCACGATGAGCGCGACCAGGAGGATCAGCGCGATTTCGGTCCAAGCGAGATCGAACATGCCGCCTCAGTTTCCCGCCTTCCGCCGCGGCGGGCCCGCCGTCAACGGGTCCGGTCGGCGGTGGGCTCGTCGAAGGGCTCGTCGGCGCTCGCCTTGCCCGCGAGCTGGCGGCGCAACGACGCGACACCGCGCCCCGCTTCCGCGGCGAGAGCCGGGATGTGGCGAGAGCCGAACAGTGCCGCCACCACCAGGCCAACGAGCAGGATCTGCCACAGACCGATCGTCATCGAAACGCCCACCTCGGCGTGGCCCGCGCATCGCGAGCCACCCGCAGGATCATGGCAGAGGGGGGGACGGCCCGCAACGCGCGGCCCGGCCGAAAAGCCGCCGTCAGGCCGCCGCCCGCGCCTCGGTCGCGAAGACGTGCGCGCGCGTGGGGTCGAGGGCCACCGCGACGGTGGCGTCCCGGGCCGGCAGGTATTCGCCCGGCACGCGGGCATGGATGTGCACCTCGCGCCCGCCCTCGCTGACCGACAGGTGGACGAGCGAGGTGCGCCCCAGGAGGCGCGAGGCCTCGACGCGGGCCCGGGCATGGCAGGGTTCGGCGCGCTCGGCCGGCAGCAGGCGGATGCCTTCGGGGCGGATCAGCACTTCCACCGGCTGCCCCTCCGGCAGGCCCGGTGCCGGCACCGGGCCGAACGGCGTCGCCACCATGCCGAACCGCACCTGGCCCACCACGCGGTTCACCTCGCCGAGGAAGGAGGCGACGAAGGCCGAGGTCGGGTGGAGATAGATCTCGGCCGGCGGGCCCTCCTGCACGATGCGCCCCTCGTGCAGCAGTGCCAGCCGATCGGCCATGAACATCGCCTCCTCGGCATCGTGGGTCACCATCAGAACCGCGATGCCTTCCTCCTGCAGCACGTGCAGGGTGTCGTCGCGCACGCGGTCGCGCAGTCGGGCATCCAGCCCCGAGAAGGGCTCATCGAGCAGGAGCACGCGCGGGCGCGGAGCAAGCGCCCGAGCCAGGGCCACGCGCTGCTGCTGCCCGCCCGACAGCGTGTGCGGCATCGCATCCGCAAAGCGCTCGAGCCGCACGCGGGCCAGCATCTCGCGCACGCGCTCGGCCCGCTTCGGCCCCTTCACGCCGAAGCCCACGTTCTCCGCCACCGTCAGGTGAGGAAAGAGCGCGAAGTCCTGGAACAGCAGCCCGACCCCGCGCGCTTCCGGCGCCACCTCGCGCTCCGGTTCGGCGACCAGTACGTCATCGATCCACACCCGCCCCTCCTGCAGGGGGGTGAGCCCGGCGGCGATCCGCAGAAGCGTCGTCTTGCCGTCGCCCGAGGGGCCAAGCAGGCAGACGATCTCGCCCTCGCCGACCGTGAGATCGATGCCGCGCAGCACTTCGGTCCGCCCGAAACGGTGGCGCACGCCCTCCAGCCTGAGCGCGGTCCTGCTCATTCCCCTCGCCTCTCCTCGCCCTCCGGATCGAGCGGCGGCAGCCTCTCCTCCCCCGGTGGGTCGCGGTGTTGATCCTGCGACGCAGTCGCAGAGATGGGGAGGGGCGGGGTCGCGGTCAAAAGCCCCGCCGCCTTGAGTTCGTCGAGGCGCGGCAGCTCTTTCAGCGAAGCAAGCCCGAAGTGGACGAGGAAGGCCTTCGTCGTGCCCCAGGTGGTGGGGCGGCCCGGGACCTCCCGCCTGCCTTTCGGTTCGACGAACCCGGCCTCGATCAGCGTCTCGAGCGTGCCCTGGCTCAGGGCCACCCCGCGCAGGTCCTCGATCTCGGCCCGCGTCACCGGCTGGTGATAGGCGATGATGGCGAGTGTTTCGACCGCGGCGCGGGAGAGGCGGCGCGGCACCTCGAAGCGCTTGCGCAGCACGGGGGCCAAGTCTTCGGCAGTGCGCAGCATCCAGCCCCCGCCGGCGCGGACGAGTTCCACGCCCCGGCCGGCGAACGCCTTCTCCAAGGCGGCGAGCACGGCGGCGGCGTCCGCCCCCTCGGGAAGGAGTTCCGCCAGCGCCTTCTCGGAGACGGGCTCGGCGGAGGCGAACAGAAGCGCCTCGGCGATGCGCAGCCACTCGGGGCGCACGGGCGGCTCCGGCAAGGGCAGGGCAAGCGCGGCATCCGGCGGCGGCTGTTCGGTCACGCCTCGGGCTCCGGTTCGCGGCGGGGTTTGATCCAGATCGGGCCGAACGGTTCGTCCTGGCGCAAGCTGAGCGCCCGGCCCTTGGCGAGCTCCAGCCCGGCCACGAGCATGGAGGCAACGCCGGCGCGGGTCGGCAAACCAGGGGCCAGGTTGGGCGGCAGGAATCGCGTGAGAACGGCCCAATCGGGAACGACCCTGAGAAGTCGGGTGAGACGAGCCAGCGCGTCCTGCACGCTCATCAGATCGAGCGGTGGCGGGGCGTAGCGGCGCTTACCGAGCGCGCGCCGCCGCGCCGCCGCGTAAGCGGCGATCAGGTCGGCCAGCGAAACCGCCCAGCCGCCCGGCACGCGCTCGACCCGCGCCTCAGGCGCGCCGCGCGGCCAGACGTCGAGCCCGAGCCGCACCCGCGCCATCAGCGCCGCTCCCGCCTCGCGCATCGCCTCCAGGCGGCGAAGCTGCCAAGCGAGCGCCTCGGCCGCCGCCTCGGGGCTCGGTTCGTCCGCCGGCCGTTCGGCGGGCGGCAGCAGGAGCCGGGACTTCAGGTAGGCGAGCCACGCCGCCATCACGAGGTAATCGGCCGCGATCTCCAGGTCGAGGGCGCGCGCCCGCGCGATCCAGTCGAGATACTGCTCGGCGAGGCGGAGGACGGAGATGCGGGCGAGATCGACCTTCTGGTCGCGCGCGAGCTCGAGCAGCAGATCGAGCGGTCCCTCCCAGCCCTCGAGGGAAACGGTGAGAGGACCGGGACGGACGGGCGGGGCCTCCTCGAACGGATCGGTGCCGGGATGCGTCATAGGCCGACCGCGGTGAACACCAGGCGCCTGAGCGCCGCAAGCGGCGGCAGCAGAAGCTGAGAGAGGGGATCGAAGGGAACCCCCGATAGGCGGAGGAAGGCCGGCAGGACGAACAGGCCCAAGAGCACGAGCATCAGCCCCGCGGGCTCGAGGCGGGCGAGCGCGCGGGCAGGGCCGAGCGGCAGGACGCCGACCAGGATCCGCCCCCCATCGAGCGGGGGGATCGGGATCAGGTTGAACAGCATGAGCAGCAGGTTGATCTGGACGGCGAACAGGATGGCCTCGACGGCCAGCATGTCGGCCGGGCGCGGCAGCAGGTCGACGACATGCCCGAGTGCGGCGATGGCGAACGCCAAAGCGAGATTGATCGCCGGCCCGGCGGCGGCGACCAGCGCCATGTCCTGGCGCGGGCGGCGGAAATTGCGCGGATCCACGGGCACCGGCTTGGCCCAGCCGAACAGGAACTCCACCCGCCCGATGGAGAGCATCTGCAGGCCGAACAACAGGAGAGGCAGGGCGACGGTGCCGAACGGATCGAGGTGGCGAAGGGGATTGAGGGAAAGCCGGCCCCGTTCGCGTGCCGTGGGGTCGCCCAGCGCATCCGCCGCCCACCCGTGCGCCACCTCATGCAGGATGATGGCGATCAGCGCTCCGGGCGCGATGACCAGGAGCGCGATCAGGATGTTCTCGATCATCCGATGAGGGCCGCGAGTGCGGCTTCGGCGCGTGCGCGGTCGAAGCGGGGGGAAGCCGTGGCGCGGCGCGCCGAGGCGGCGAAGCGGGCGGCGGAGGCGCGCGAGACGGGCGGGGCGGCGGCGAGCACCGCCTCGCTGCGCGCGAGATCACCGGGGCATTCGAGCACGGCGTCGCAACCGGCGGCGATCGCCGCCCGCGCGAGCTCCCCCGGCGATCCGCTCAGCGCCTTCATGGCGAGATCGTCCGACAGGATAGGGCCCCGGAAGCCGAGCCGGCGGCGGATGACGCGCAGCACGCGGGCCGAGAGGGTGGCGGGCAGCCGATCATCCCACGCCGTGTAAAGGATGTGGGCGGTCATCGCCCAGGCCCCCTCCCCCGCCAGAGCGGCGAAGGGTCGGGCGTCATGAGCAAGCAGATCCTCGGCCGCCGCCTCGACCACCGGCAGGGCGAGGTGGGAATCGACGCGCGCCCGCCCATGCCCGGGGATGTGCTTCATCACCGGGACCACGCCCCCCGCCTGCAGGCCGCGGATCACCGCCCGGCCGAGACTCGCCACGACGCGCGGGTCGGGGCCGAAGGCGCGGTCGCCGATCACCGGATCGGCCCCCTCGGCGGGCAGATCCAGCACGGGAGCGCAGCAGACGGTGAGCCCCAGGGCGCGCAGATCCTCGGCGATCAGCCGAGCATTGAGGTAGGCGGCGCGGCGGGCCGCCCTCGCGTCGCGGCCGTACGCCGCGCCGAAGTGGGCGGCGGGAGGCGGGAGGCGCCAGTGCGGGGGGCGAAGCCGCGCCACGCGCCCGCCCTCCTGATCGATCAGCACCGGCGCCTCCGCCCGACCGACGGCGGCGCGGAAGGCGGCGACCAGGGCGGCGACCTGGGCGGGGGCGACCACGTTGCGCGCGAACAGGATGGCGCCGAAGGGTGGGAAGCGACGGAACAGGCGGGCCTCGTCGGCGGTAAGCTCCGGGCCGGCGAGACCGACGATCGCCGCCCGCGGGGTCGGATCGGCCAACGGATCAGGAGCCCGAGACGACGAGGCAGCCCATGCCCTTCGCCCGCACCGTCTCGCAGAACGCGCGCGCCGAGGCCTCGTCCGGGAAGCCGCCGGCGCGAATGCGCCAGAGCGGCCGCCCGTCGCGGTCGATGCGGCTCGCCGTCAGCTGGCGCGCGCCCAGTTCCTGCGCGAGGCGGGCGCGGAGTCGCGCGATCTCCGGCTGGACCTGGGCTTCGGCGGTGACGGCGGCGAGCTGGACCGAAACCGGGCCGGTGGCCGGCGCAGCCGGGGCAGGGCGAGGCGGCTCGGGCTGGGCGATGCGCGGGGGTGAGGGTGGGGCCGAGGGCGTCGCCGGCGGGGGTGCGGCGGAGACAGCTTGGGTGGCTGGCGCGACCGCTTGTGCCGTGGCGGGAGCGGACGGCGGGGGCGGCGGCGCGGCCGCAGGCGGTGGCGCGGCCGGAGCGGGACGCGGCAGCGGTTTCGGCTCCTCGGGCGGCGGCAGCAGAACCTCGACGCGACGCTCGGCCTGCCTCGCCCGGGCCCCCGGATAGGCCTCGATGTCCTGGTTCGGCACCCGATAGCCGCCAGGCTCCGCCGGGCGCACGCGCAACGGCGAGTCGTCGGCGAGGATCATCGGCACCTCGCCCTCGCCCCCACCGCGAGTCGCAAAGTAGATCGCCGCCGCACCGGCCAGCAGGAGAACGAGCAAACCTGCCCAGAGCAGGCCCACGCCGCGGCGCCCCCTGCCCTCGCGCTCGCGCCATACGGGGCCTTGCAAGCGTCCATCGAGCCGATCGACCTCGGTCGCCATCAGCGCCTCCTCGCGGAGCCCCGCGCCGTCAGCGCATCTCCTCGACCGGCTCGACCCCCATCACCTCAAGGGCGGAGGCGATCACGGTCGCGGTCGCCTGCACCAGCGCCAACCGCGCCATCGTCGCCCTCCGGTCGTCGGCGCGGATGAAGCGGAGCTCCGTCTCCTCGCGGCCCTTGTTCCACAACGCATGGAAGGCCGCGGCGACATCATAGACCGCAAAGGCGATTCGGTGCGGCTCCGCCGCCAGCGCGGCCTGCTCGACCACGCGCGGCCAGAGGAGGAGCTGCTTGATCAGCGCGAGCTCAGCCTCGTCGGTCAGCGCGTCGCGCGGGGCGGCGGCGAGCGCGGTCGGCGTGACCGCCTCCGCCCCGAACACCTCCGCCGCATGACGGAGGACGGAGCGGCAGCGCGCATGCGCATACTGGACGTAGAACACCGGATTGTCCTTCGACTGCTCGCGCACGAGGTCGAGGTCGAACTCCATCTGCGCGTCCGCCCGCCGTGTGAGCATGATGAAGCGCACGACGTCGCGCCCGACCTCGTCGATCAGCTCGCGCAAGGTGACGAAGGTGCCGGCGCGCTTGCTCATGCGCACGGGCTCGCCGCCCTTGACGAGGTGCACGATCTGGCAGAGCACGACCTCGAGCCGGGCGCGCCCTTCGGCCACCGCTTCGACGGCAGCCTGCATCCGCCGCACGTAGCCGCCATGATCGGCCCCCCAGACGTCGATCAGGCGCACGAAGCCCCGACCGATCTTGTCGGCGTGGTAGGCGATGTCGTTGGCGAAGTAGGTGTTGGACCCGTCCGACTTCTTCAGCGGCCGATCCGTGTCGTCGCCATAGGCGGTGGCGCGGAACAGGGTCTGCGGCCGGGGCTCCCAGTCCTCGGGCTTCTGGCCCTTGGGCGGGGGAAGTTCGCCGACGTAGATCAACCCCCGCGCCTCGAGTTCGGCGAGCACGCGCTCCACCGCGCGCGAACGGACCAGTTCCGCTTCCGAGACGAACACGTCGTGGCGGATCCCCAACGCCGCGAGGTCGTCGCGGATCGTCTCCATCATCGCCGCCACCGCCTCCTCGCGCACGGTGGCGAGCCACACATCGGGTTCGGCGGGCATCGCCCCTTCGGCGGCGAGGCGCGTGCCATGGCGGTGTGCCAGAGCCTGGCCGACGGGGATGAGATAGTCGCCGCGATACTGCAGCCCGCCGGGCACTAGGGCGTCGAACGCCTCCTCGGTCAGCGTCGTGCCGAGCGCCTGCAGGTAGCGCCAGTAGGCGGCCCAGGCGAGCGCCTCGACCTGGGCGCCGGCGTCGTTGATGTAGTACTCGCGCGTGACGTCGTAGCCCGCCTTGGCGAGCAGGCGAGCGAGCGCGTCGCCGACCACCGCGCCCCGGCAGTGGCCGATGTGCAGGGGCCCCGTGGGGTTGGCGGAGACGTATTCGACGTTGACCTTCATCCCCGCCCCGAGGGTGGAGTTCCCGTAGTCGGTGCCGGCCTCGAGGATGTCGCCCAGGCGTTCGCGCAGGAAATCGGGCGAAAGCGTCAGGTTGACGAAGCCCGGGCCGGCGACCGCGACCGAGGCGACAGCGGGGTCGGCGCGCAGGCCCTCGGCGATGGTCTCGGCGATCGCGCGCGGCGGCCTCGCAAGGCGCTTGGCGAGCACCAGCGCGGCGTTGGTCGAGACGTCGCCATGCGCGGGGTCGCGCGGCGGCTCGACCGTCACTGCATCCGGCAGCGGGTCCTCGACCAGACGCGCGATCTTCTCGCGCAAGGCATGAAAGAGGTTCATCGGCTCCGTCGGCTCAGCGGTGGCGTCACGGGCGGGCGGGGTTGTGTCAGGGAGAGACGCCCCCGTCAAAGGCCATGGGCGTTTGACAGCGCGGCGATGGCTCCCGATGTTGGAGCCGGGGAGATGCGATCGATGGACACGCTGCCGCCCACCGTTGCCGACGAAACCGCGCCGCCGCGGGTGGTGTCGCTCACCGCCTCCGCCGCGCGCCGCCTCGCCGAAATCGTCGCCGCCGACGGGCGCGAGGGGCTGATGCTGCGCCTCTCCGTCGCGGGGGGCGGCTGTTCGGGCTTCCAGTACCAGTTCTCGCTCGACACCACGGTGAACGCGGACGACCGGGTGTTCGAACGCGACGGGCAGAAGCTCGTGGTCGACGAGGTCTCGCTCGACCTCTTGGCGGGATCGGAGGTCGATTACGAGGACGGGCTGATGGCAGCGCACTTCACCGTGCGCAACCCCAACGCCACCGCCTCCTGCGGCTGCGGCGCCTCGTTCTCCGTCTGACGTCGGTGGGGGACGGCGCCGCGGCGGAAGGGGGGAGCGGAACCGCCCTCCCCGCCCCGCCCGCCGCGGCTCAGAGATCCGCGTAGACGTGCGACTCGGCCGCCGCCCCGGGGTGGGTCACCGCCCCTTCGTGCGCGGGGCCGACGAGCTGGGCGTACTTCCAAAGCGCGCCCGACGTGTAGAGGGTCGCGCGCGGCTTCCACTCGGCGCGGCGTCGCGCGAGCTCCTCCTCGGAGAGATCGACCGTCAGCGTGCCGGCTTCGGCGTCGATGATGATCCGATCACCATTCCGCAGGAGAGCGATGGGACCGCCGACCGCCGCCTCCGGTGTGACGTGACCGATGCAGAAGCCGCGCGTCGCCCCCGAGAACCGCCCGTCGGTGATCAGCGCGACCTTCTCGCCCATGCCCTGGCCGTAGATCGCCGAGGTGGTGGAGAGCATCTCGCGCATGCCCGGCCCCCCCTTCGGCCCCTCATAGCGGATGACGATCACGTCACCTGCCTGGTAGGCGCGGGCCTGCACGGCGGCGAAGGCATCCTCCTCGCAGTCGAAGCAGAGCGCGCGGCCCTCGAAGCGGAGCGATTTCAGCCCGGCGACCTTCACGATCGCCCCGTCGGGAGCGAGGTTGCCGAACAGGCCCACCACGCCGCCGGTGGGCGAGAGGGGGTTGGAGGCGGGGCGAACGACGTCCTGGTCGGTCGGGAAGACCACGTCGCGCAGGTTCTCGGCGAGCGTGCGACCGGTGACGGTGAGGCAATCGCCGTGCAGCAGGCCGGCATCCAGCAGGGTCTTCATGATCACCGGCACGCCGCCGATGCGGTGCACGTCGGCCGCGACGTAGCGCCCGCCCGGCTTGAGGTCGGCGATGTAGGGCGTGCGCTTCATGATGGCGGCGACGTCCTTCAGCGTGAACTTGATCCCCGCCTCGTGCGCGATCGCCGGCAAATGGAGCGCCGCGTTGGTCGAACCGCCCGTCGCACCGACCACGGTCGCCGCGTTCTCCAGCGCCTCGCGGGTGACGATGTCGCGCGGGCGAAGGTTGCGCCTGAGCGCCTCCACCACCGCCTCGCCGGAGCGCCGGGCGTAAGCCGCACGCTCGGCATGCGGCGCGGGCGGCCCCGCCGAGCCGGGCAGCGCGAGCCCGAGCGCCTCGGAGACCATCGCCATCGTGTTGGCGGTGAACTGTCCGCCGCAGGCACCGGCGCCCGGGCAGGCGACCCGCTCCAGCTCCTCGAGCTCGGCGTCCGTGATCTTGCCGGCGGCGTGCTGACCGACCGCCTCGAAGACGTCGAGCACGGTGACATCGCGCCCCTGGTAGCGGCCCGGCATGATCGACCCGCCGTACATGAAGACGGACGGCACGTTCAGCCTCAGCATCGCCATCATCACGCCGGGCAGCGTCTTGTCGCAGCCGGCGAGGCCGACGAGGGCGTCGTAGCCGTGGCCGCGCACGGTGAGCTCGATCGAATCCGCAATGACCTCGCGCGAGGCGAGCGAGGACTTCATGCCCTGATGCCCCATCGCGATGCCGTCGGTGACGGTGATGGTGCAGAACTCGCGCGGGGTTGCGCCCGCGTCGTGCACGCCGCGCTTCACGTCCTGCGCTTGGTCGTGCAGCGCGATGTTGCAGGGGGCGGCCTCGTTCCAGCAGGTGGCGACACCGACGAAGGGCCGCGCGATGTCCTCCTTGGAGAGGCCCATCGCGTAGTAGTAGCTGCGGTGCGGCGCCCGACCGGGCCCTTCCGTGGCGTGGCGGCTCGGCAGGCGGCTCTTGTCCCAGGCACCCATGGTCGATGTCGCTCCGATGGCGTTGTCCCCGCTCGTCTTTTCCCCCGCGGCCTCGCGCACGACAAGACGGGCGGACACGGCTAAAGTGCCGGGCGGAGGTGCGTGCGGGCGATGAACGAGACGCTGCCGCCGATGCGAACGGAGCCGATGACGGCCGAGGCCTTCCTCGCCTGGGCGGAAGCGCGCGAAGGCCGGCTCGAGCTCATCGCCGGGCGGGTGGTGGAGGACATGGCGCCGGAACTGGTGCGGCATGCGCGGCTGAAATATCGGCTCTGCGTGGCCTTCGATCGGGCGTTGGTGGGGACCGATCTCCCCTGCGAGGCGCTGATCGACGGGCCGGTGGTGAAGATCGACGACCGCACCGTGCTTCAGCCCGACGTGATCGTGCACTGCGGCAGCCCCATCCCCGGCGACACCATGATCGTGCCCTGCCCGGTGATCGTGGCCGAGGTTCTCTCCGCCTCCTCGGCGCAACGCGACCTGACGGTGAAGCTCGCCCTCTACGCCCGCCACCCCGCGGTTCGGCACTACCTCGTGGTCGATCCCCTGGAGACGCTCGTGCTGCACCACCGGCGGGCCGAGGGTGAGGCGTTCGAGACGCGCGTCGTAAGCGAGGGGTCCCTCACCCTTGACCCGCCCGGTCTCGTGCTCGATCTCGCCATCCTGTTCCCGGCCGACCCGGAGGCCGGCACTGCGGCCGGCTGATCAGCCGGCGAGGCGGGCGAGCGCGGCCTCCAGGCGTGCCTTGGCTTCGGCGGCGGCAGCGCGGCGTTCGCGGCTCTCCTCCACCACCTCCTCCGCCGCACGCGAGACGAAGGCCGGGTTGGCGAGCTTGGCATCGAGCCGCGCGATCTCCTCCGCGTGCCGCGCCACCTCGCGGGCAAGCCGCGCCCGTTCCGCCTCGAGATCGATCACCTCGGCGAGCGGCAGCACGAGGGTCGCCTCGTCCAGCACCGCCTGCGCCGAGCCTTTCGGCACCTCGCCCGCGAGCGGCGAGACGTCGGACAGACGCGCCAGCCTGAGGATCGGCTCCTTCCAGCGCGCGAGGCGATCGAGCGTGGTGCCGTAGGCGTCCTTGAGAAAGAGCGGGATCGCGCGGGCGGGCGGCACGTTCGTCTCGGCGCGGATGGCGCGCACCTCGGAGACGAGGCGCACCACCCAATCGACCTCCGCCTCGGCCGCAGGGTCGCGCGGCAGGGTGGCAGCATCGGGCCAAGGCTCGACCATCAGCGTGCGCCGCCCCTCGCAGGGCCCGGGGCCGCGATCGGCCTGCAGATGCCAGATCTCCTCGGTGATGAACGGCATCACCGGATGGAGCAGCGCAAGAATGACGTCGAGCACGAAGCCTGCGGTGGCCCGCGTCTCCTCCCGCAAGGCCCCCTCCTCGGCAAGCGCGGGCTTGGCGAGCTCGAGGTACCAGTCGCAGAACGTTCCCCACACGAACTGGTAGAGGCCGCCCGCGTAGGCGTCGAAGCGGAACTGCTCCAGCGCCTCGGTGGCATGGCGCGCCGCCTCGGCGAGCCGGCCCAGAATCCAGCGGTTGAGGGTGGCCCGCGCGGAAGCCGGATCCCAGCCCACCGGTGCGACGCAAAGGTTCATGCGGCAGAAGCGGGCGGCGTTCCACAGCTTGGTGCCGAAGTTGCGGTAGCCCTCCACGCGGGCGGTGGAGAGCTTGATGTCGCGCCCCTGGGCGGCCATCGCGCAGAGGGTGAAACGCAGCGCGTCCGCACCAAAGGTGTCGATCAGGTCGAGCGGGTCGATGACGTTGCCCTTCGACTTCGACATCTTCTGCCCGCGCTCGTCGCGCACCAGGGCATGCACGTAGACGGTGCGGAACGGCACCTCGCCCATCATGTGCAGGCCCATCATCATCATCCGCGCGACCCAGAAGAAGATGATGTCGAACCCCGTCACCAGCACTTCGCCCGGGTAGTAGCGGGCGAGCTCGGGCGTCTTGTCGGGCCAACCGAGGGTGGAGAAGGGCCACAGCGCGGAGGAGAACCAGGTGTCGAGCACATCAGGGTCGCGCTCCAGCGCCACCTCGTGCCCGTACGCTTCGGCGGCGAGACGTTTCGCCTCCGCCTCGTCATGGGCGACGAAGATCGCCCCATCCGGGGCGTACCAGGCGGGGATCTGATGTCCCCACCAAAGCTGGCGCGAGATGCACCAGGGTTCGATCGCGCGCAGCCAGGCGAAGTAGGTGTTCTCCCACTGCTTGGGCACGAAGCGGGTGCGGCCTGCTTCCACCGCGGCGATGGCGGGGCCGGCCAAGGTCTTCGCGTCGACGAACCACTGGTCGGTGAGATAGGGCTCGATCACCACGCCCGAACGGTCGCCGTGCGGCACCATGTGCGTGTGCGGTTCGACCTTCTCGATGAGTCCCAAGGCCTCGAGGTCGGCGACGATCCGCTTGCGCGCCTCGAAGCGGTCGAGCCCCCGATACGGTTCCGGAACGGGCGGTCCGTCGAGCAGGCGCGCGTCGCGGTCGAGGATGTTGATCGCCTCGAGCCCGTGGCGCCGGCCCACCTCGAAGTCGTTGAAGTCGTGCGCCGGCGTGATCTTCACCGCGCCCGAGCCCTTGGTCGGGTCGGAGTACGCGTCGGCGACGATCGGGATGCGACGGCCGACGAGCGGCAGGATGGCGTGGCGGCCGATCAGGTCCTTCCAGCGCTCGTCCTCGGGATGCACCGCGACAGCGGTGTCGCCGAGCATCGTCTCGGGCCGGGTGGTGGCGACGACGATGAAGCGCCCGTCCTCGCCGTCGATGGGATAACGGATGTACCAGAGATTGCCCTTCACCTCGCGGTTCTCGACCTCGAGGTCGGAGATCGCGGAGTGGAACTTCGGATCCCAGTTCACCAGCCGCTTGGCGCGGTAGATCAGGCCCTCGCGATACAGACGCACGAACACCTCGGTCACCGCGCGCGACAACCCGGCATCCATGGTGAAGCGTTCGCGCGGCCAATCGAGCGAACAGCCGAGGCGGCGCAACTGGCGGGTGATGGTGCCGCCCGACTGCTCCCTCCACGTCCACACCCGCTCCAGGAACGCCTCGCGCCCCAGTGCCTGGCGCGAGGTGCCTTCGGCGGCGAGCATGCGCTCGACCACCATCTGGGTCGCGATGCCGGCGTGGTCGGTGCCCGGCATCCACAGCACGTCGTCGCCGCTCATCCGGCGCCAGCGGATCAGCACGTCCTGCAGCGTGTTGTTCAGCGCATGCCCCATGTGCAGCGACCCGGTCACGTTCGGCGGCGGGATGACGATGCAGTACGGGCGCGCCGTGGAGTTCGGCTTGGCGCCGAACAGGCCGGAGCGTTCCCAGGCGGCGTAAAGGCGCGGTTCGACTTCGGCGTGCGGAAACGTCTTGTCGGTCATCGTGCGGCGGTCAGCGGGCATCCGTTCGGCGGGCGATAGGGAGACGGGTGGGAGGGCGAGTCAAGGGACGCGGCGGGGTGGCGTGCCGCACGGGGTCATGGCCGGTCGGCCCCTGTCGGCCCGCGAAGCCCGGCGATCCACCTCCGCATGCAGGCCCACCCGCGATCCCCGGCCGGTGGGGGGGGCAGGACGGCCTCGCGCCCCCTCCCCGCCACGGCGTTGCCGGTCGACCTCGGCTTGCCGCCTCGGTCCGCCCGCCCTGCGCCGGACGACGCCCGCTCAGCCGCGCGCGATGCGTTCGAGCTCCGCCTTGACCAGACGCTCGACGAGAGGGGGGAGGTTCTCGTCCAGCCACGCCTTGAGGAGCGGGCGGATCTCCTGCCGGATCATCTCCTCGAGGGTGAGGGTGGCGTGCCCGATCGGCGTTTCCGGCTTTGGCGGCAGCGGGGCTGCACCACCGGAGGTCGCGGCCCGCAACGCTGCGAAGGAGGCGGCGGCTGCCCCGGCCGCGGCGGCGCCGATCAGCCCCTCGCCGACCGCCGGCGCCGGGGCGGAGGGAGGTGGGGCGGATGGTGGCGGGATCCCGGCCCGCGTGTCGCGGCCCTCGCCCGCCGCATCCTCGGCAACGAGCATCTGCTCCGTCAGCTCCACCACCTCGGCGGAGGTGGCAGACGGGGCGGGCTTCGGCTCGGCGGCCACCTCGTCGTCGAGGATGCGTCGGATGGAGGCCAGGATGTCCTCCATCGACGGGTCGCCGTCGGTGGTCGTCTTCGTCTGGCCTCCCGCCGGTGCCGGCGTGCTGCCCGGTGTCGTCATCGTCCGATCCTCATCTGCCGGAGCGCGGCACCGTCGGATCGGTGCCGAACCAGCGGTCGCGCGTCGCGGTGTAGTGTTCGAGCGGGTCGTAGAGGGTCACGGGCAGGGCGAGATCGCGCGCCGTCAGACGCCCCGCGGTGGCGGCGAGCGCGTAAGAAGCGACCACCAGATCCCGTGTTGCGCGCACGAGGGCCACGCGCGAATCGAGGAGTTCCTGTTCGGCATTGAGCACGTCGAGGGTGGTGCGGCTGCCGACCAGGGCCTCGCGCTGCACGCCCTCGAGCGCGATCTCGTTCGCCCGCACCTGAGCCTGACGGGCGGTGATCTGCGCCCGGCTGGAGTTCAGCGTTTCCCAGGCCCGGCGCGCGGTCTCCACCACCTGGCGGCGGGCATCGAGCACCGCTTCGCGCGCCCGTGCCGCCTCCTGCTTCGCCTGGCGCACCCGGGCGTGCTCCTGCCCGCCCTGGAAGATCGGCACCGACAGGGCGGCGACGATCTGCGAACCGGTGGCGCGGGTGCGCTCCTGGGCGACGTTGTCGTTGCGGAACGCGCTCGCTTCCAGGTTCACGCTGGGCAGCAGTTCGCCGAAGACGACGTCGATGTTGGCGATCGCCGCCTGCTCGTCATAGAGCGCGCGCAGCACCTGGGGGTTGTTCGCCTCGGCGAGGCGCGCCGCCTCGTCGGCGGTGGCGGCGATGGGGCGGATGGCGGGCGGGGCGACCAGATTGCGGGGCGGTTCGCCGATGACGCGTTCGTAGAACGCGCGGCTGGCCTCGAGCTCGCCCAGGGCGGCCAGACGCTGCGCCCGCGCACCCTCGAGCCGGGCCTCCGCCTGGGCGACGTCCGTGCGGGTGATTTCGCCCACCCGGAAGCGGTCGCGCGCCGCCTGCAGCTGGCGTTCGAGCACACGCACGTTGTTCTCGGCCAGCCGCAGCACCTCCTGGTCACGGATCACGTTCACGTAGGCCGTGATGGCGTCGAACAGCACCTGCTGTTCCACCGCGATCAGGTTGGCCCGCTCGGCCAGCACCTGGTTTTCGGCCCGGCGGATCTGCGCCGTCGTCCGCCCGCCGCGATAGAGCGGCTGCACGAGGGTGGCGGAGGCGGAGAACAGGCCGCGATCGTCATCACGCGACACGCCGCGCACGCGCGTCGTTCCTTCCGCGGCACCGGCGCGGCTCTGCACCGTGACGGTCGGGCGCCAGCCGGACAGGGCCTGCGGCACGTTCTCGTCCACCGCCCGCAGCCGGGCGCGCGCCGCCTGCAGGGTCGGGTTGTTGGCGTAGGCCTGGGCCAGGGCCTGCTGCAGCGTCTGCGCCGAGGCCGGCTGCCCGGCCAGCACGACCGCCACCCCGAGAACCGCACCCGCCAGACCCAAGTGCCGCATCGTCCTCATCCGTCGGCTCGCCTTCGCCCCAACGTCACCATGCCGCGCGGGCGACGCCTCGCCGACCGCCGGCACCCTACACCGGCGAGTATGAACGAAGCGTTCCCGTCGCCAGAGCAACCGCACCATCGCATGTTGCGGCGCGCTCCGCCACGCGGTGGCGATGCCGCCGCGGCCGGCTCAGAACACGAAGCCCCGTTTGCGGCGGAACTCCGGCAACAGCGGGGTGCCGGCATCGAACAGCTCGAGCCGCGTCGCCACCCCGGCAACGCGCACCCAGCGCACCGCCCGTCCCAGCACCCCGGGCTGACCGGTCGTCTCCACCGTCACCAGTCGCCCGCCCTCGGCGAGTTGGTTCAGGATCGTCTCGGGCACGACCTCGACCCCGCCGTCGATCAGGATCACGTCGTAGGGTGCCTCCGGTGGCCAGCCTTCGGTGAGCGGCCCGGCGACGGCCAAGACGTCATCGGCGCCGAGGGCGGCGAGGCCGGCCTGCAGATCCGCCAGCCGTTCCGGGCTTTCCAGCGCGATGACCGAGGCGACGAGACGTGAGAGGAGGGCAGCGCCGTATCCCGCACCGGCGGCGATGACGAGGGCGCGGTCGGTCGCAGCGGGCTCGGCCGCCTGCACCAGGCGGGCGTGCGCCATCGGCTCGATCAGCCACCGCCCGGGGGTCAGCGGGACGTCCGCATCCACGTAGGCCATGGCGCGTTTGGCCGGCGGCAGGCAGGCCTCGCGCGGCAGGGCGAGCATCGCCTCGATCACGCGCGGATCGACCACGCCGTTGGGCCGAAGCTGGCCCTCCACCATATTCAGGCGGGCTTGCGCAAAATCCATGCTGAGGCTTTCCGAACGGGACCGGCAGGATCGGCGCGGCTTATACGGGCTTGCGGCGTGCCGCGCCAGCAGCCCCCCAGGGTCTCGCACGGCGGCATTGACCGCCTTCGCCCGCGCGCCTATTCGCGGCAAGAGGCGGCCCGGTGGCAGAGTGGCCATGCAGGGGACTGCAAATCCCCGGACGTCGGTTCGATTCCGGCCCGGGCCTCCACGCGTCACGGGTCCTTGCAACCGCGCGCTCGCTGCCGTATCTCCTTGCCAAGCGTTCCCCGATAGCTCAGCTGGTAGAGCAGCGGACTGTTAATCCGCGTGTCGCAGGTTCGAGCCCTGCTCGGGGAGCCATCGGCCGTATCCTCCGGGAACACCCCTTGGCTGTCGCGACCGGGCAAGGCGCCGGTTCACCGGTGCCCGGCGGTCGGCCCGGGCGGCGAGCTTCGTGCCTTTCCCGCTTTGGCCCTTTGGCCCTTTGGCCCTTTGGGCAGGCCGGCGACGTGCGCCGAAACGCGCTTGCCTTTAGGATTGATGTCCTATAAACCGCCGCCGCGTGACGCGCCAGGGGCGAGGCGCGACGCCTTGGAGTTCGGCATCGCGTGGAGGAAGCATTCGGCCATGACCGACAATACGGTGCCGCAAACGTTCGCGATCACCATCCCGCTGATGGGTGGACCGGAGCCGGGGAAGCCCGAGAAACCGCTTGAGGTCCCGCTCCGGAGAGGCGAGCTCCTGTTCGTCGTCGGCCCGAACGGGTCGGGCAAGTCCGCTTTGGCACGATGGCTCGCCGCCGCCTTCCAAGGCCGGGCGCGCTGGATCAAGGCACTCCGGCGAAACTGGTTCTCCTCCGCGCGCCTGAACATTCCTCCGGCCGCCGCCTCGGAAGTCGAGAACTATCTCAGTCAAGAATCGACAAACCGCTACAGCCGCGTTCGGGAACTTGGATCTTATTCCAACGAAGGACCCATCCAGTCCGCCCTGTTCCGGCTTTTGGAAGCCGACCAGGCGTCGGATCGCACATTCCGCGATGAGGTCCGCAACAACCCTGAAGCGGCCGCCGACCTCTGCCGCGAGCCCCGTCCGTCGGAGCGGCTGAACGCCCTCCTGGGCTCAGCCGGCCTGCGCATCGCGATCCGCCCGTCCGGCTGGGCGCTGGAGGCCACCCGTGCCGGGAAGACCTTCGGCGCCGACGAAATGTCCGACGGCGAACGCGCCGCCGTGCTGCTCGCCGCCGAGATCCTGACCGCCGGAGCCGACACGCTGCTGATCATCGACGAACCGGAACGGCACCTGCACCGCGCCATCTCCGCCCCGCTTCTCGCCGCCCTGTTCGCCGAACGGCCAGACTGCGCCTTCATCGTCCTCACCCACGACCTCTCGCTGGTCACCGCCCACCCCGGCGCCCGCGTCCTGATCCTGCGCGACTGCCGTCTCAGCGAGAACGGCAATGACGACCGCTGGGACGCCCACCTGCTCGATCCCGCGGGCCCGATCCCCGACGACGTGCTCGAGGCGATCCTCGGCGCGCGGCGCGTGATCCTGTTCGTCGAAGGCAACGAATCGAGCCTCGACCGGCGGGTCGCGGAAATCCTGTTCCCCGGCGTCACCGTCGTTCCCCGCGGCGGGTGCGAACACGTGATCCGCGCCGTGGAGGCCGTTCGCGCGCTCCGAGCCCGAGACCCCTCAGCCGCTTGGATCGAAGCCTTCGGCCTGATCGACCGCGACGCGCGCAGCGACGAGGAGGTCCAGCAGCTCTCGACGAGAGGCGTCCACGCCCTCGCCGTCAGCGCCATCGAAGGCGTCGTCTTCCACCCGGACGTCATTGCCGCGGTCGCGAACGGACAGGCCGAGCACCTGGGCTATGATGACGAAAGTCTGGGCGAGGCCGCCCTCGCTCGCGCCCGCGACATCCTGCGCGCTGCCCGAGACCGGCTGATCGGTGCGCGCTGCGAACAACGTCTGCCCGAGCGGCTACTGCGCGCCATCAACGTGAAGGAGGCGGGCTTCTGGAGCCGGAACGAAATCCGCGTCGAGGGCCTTCCGGCGGCGCTGCACGCCGAGGAGGAAGCAGCATTCCCGACCGAGATCCGAAACGACGACCTGCCACGCCTCGTCGCACGCTATCCCGTCAAGGCGGCGACCGGGCTCGGCAAAGCCGTGGCAGAGGCCTTACGGTTCCGCACCGAAAGCGATTTCCTTGCCTGCGCCCTGCAAGCGCTGCGCACCGACGACGGCCTCCGCGCCACCGTCCGCCGCCTGTTCGGCGACTTGCCCGCCGCCATCGACGCAGCACTCGCGCGCAGCCTCACCCGGCCTTCCGCCGCGACGAACACGCAACCGACGCCCCCCGTGCAAGCCGCGTAGCCGCCGGCGCCGCCACGCCGAACGCCTTCGACCGCGCCGCCCCTTCGGCCGCCCCCCCGTCACCGCCCCGCGGTTGCACCCGCCCCCCTCCCCCGCGAGGCTTGCCGGCCATGAAGCCCTTCGCCCGCTTCCCGAGCGCGACCCTGGCCCGGCTCTATCGCCCCGCCTCCGTCCTCCTGGTCGGCCACGCGCAGGCCGCGCCGCTCGCTGCCTTCCGCGCCGGCCTCGCCGCCGGCAACTTCCCAGGCCCCATCACCACCATCTCCACCGACCACCTCGCCGTGGCGCAAACCCTCGGCGAGCCGCCGCCCGATCTCGCCATCGTCGCCACCGAGGGCGAGCCCGGCCCCATCCTCGCCGCCCTCGCCCGGCTCGGCGTCGGCGGCGCCGTCCTGCCCGGCCCCGCCCCGCCCGAGGGCCCCTCGCCGCTGCCCTTCCTCGGCGGCGACTCGCTCGGCCTCATCGTGCCGGGGCGAAACCTCAACGCCTCCCCGCTCGTGCCGACCCCGCCCGCGGGCCCGATCGCGCTCATCGGCCAATCCCGCGGCGTGTTGCGCACCGTCATCGCCTACGCGGCGGCGCGCAACTTGGGGTTCGCCTTCATCGCCGGGCTCGGCCGCAACGAGGGGGTCGGCTTCGCCTCCACGCTCGACTGGCTGACGCGCGAGCCCTCGGTCGGGGTCGTGCTCCTCGAGATCGAACGGATCCGCGACCGCCGCGGCTTCCTCTCCGCGCTCCGCAGCATCGCCCGGACGCGCCCCGTGGTGGCGATCCGCACGGCGCCCGACCCGCGCGACCGCACGACCGACCTTTCGCCCGACCAGGTCTTCGCCGCCGCGCTGCGCCGCGCGGGCGCCCTCTGCGTCGAAGGGCTCGAGGAGATGTTCGCCGCCGTGGCCGCTTTGCCGCGCGCGCGCGGGCTGCGCGGCGAGCGGATCGCGGTGATCGCGCGCAGCAGGGCCCTGGCCCGATTGACGGAACGGGCGCTCGCCGGCCACGGCCTCGCCCTGGCCCGGCCCCCGCCGGTGGCGGTGCCGGCCCTCTCCACCCTCCTGCCGCCGGCCCAGGCGGCGGAGAACCCCTTCGTCCTGCCACCCCGCACCCCGCCGACCCGCCAGGCGGAGCTCGCCGCGGCCCTGGCCCAACTCGACCTCGCCGATGCCGCGATCGTCGTCCATGTGCCGGAGCGGCCGGGGACGGCCGAGACGGTGTCACCCGTCGCCGAGGCGCTCGCCACCGCCGCCGGGCTCACCCGCCGCCTCCCCCTGCTCGCGGTCTGGCCCGGCGAGACCGCCGCGGGGGTCGATCGCGCCCGACTGGAGCAGGCCGGCATTCCGAGCTTTCCCACGCCCGAGGAGGCGGCGGCGGCGGCGGCACTGCTGGTCGAGCATCGGCGGGCGCGCGAGGCGGCGCGCGAGTTGCCGCCGCGCCGCGTGGTCGGCATCGAGCCGGATCGCGCGGCGATCGAGTCCCTGTTCGCCGCCACCCGCGCCGAAGGCCGGACGGCGCTGACCGAGGACGAGGCGCTCGCCCTCGTCGCCGCCTACGGCATCGCCGTGGTGCCGACCCGTGTCGCCGCCGACCCGGCTTCGGCCGCCCGCGCCGCCGCCGAGCTCGGCTTTCCGGCCGTGCTGAAGATCCGCTCGCCCGACCTGCCGCGCAAGACGGAGGCAGGCGGGGTGGTGCTCGACCTCGCCGATGCCCACGCGGTGCGGCGCGCCGGCGAGGAGATGCTCGTGCGCGTGCGGGCCGCCGCCCCGGAGGCTCGGCTCGAAGGCTTCGTCGTGCAGCGCCAGGCGCCCCTGCGCGGTCTGCAGGAACTCCAGATCCGCGTCGGGCGCGATCCGTTGTTCGGGCCGGCCCTCCTGTTCGGCGCCGGCGGCACCAAGGCCTCCGTCATCGGCGACGTCGCCGCCGCCTTGCCGCCGCTCAACCTGGCGCTGGCGCGCGACCTCGTCTCCCGGACCCGGATCAGCCGGGTCCTCGAGGGCTTGCGCGACCAGCCGGCGATCGACCTCGAGGCGCTGGCGGAGGCGCTGGTGCGGGTGAGCCAGCTCGTCGTCGATCGGCCCGACCTCCTCGCCCTCGACATCAACCCCCTGCTGGCCGGCCCTGCGGGCGTGATCGCGCTGGATGCGGGAGCGACGGTCGCGCCCGAGCCCGCCTCCGGCACGGCGCATCTCGCGATCGCGCCCTACCCGGCCGAGTTCGAGGAGACGGTGCGGCTGAAGGATGGGCGCGCGGTGCTGATCCGCCCCATCCGGCCGGAGGACGCCGAGGCGCATCTCGACTTCTTCCGCCGCCTCTCACCCGAGGATGTGCGGCTGCGGTTCTTCGCCCCGGTGAGCGACCTGCCACCCGAGCAGGTCGTGCGCCTCACCCAGATCGACTACGATCGCGAAATGGCGTTCATCGGCGTTGCCGAGGGACCGGGGGGCATGCCGGAGACGCTCGGCGTGGTGCGCATCGTGCGCGAACCGGGCGGCGAGGAGGGCGAATTCGCCGTCATCGTGCGCTCCGACCTGAAGGGTTCGGGGCTAGGCACCCTGCTCATGCGCAAGGCGATCGCCTGGGCGAAGGCGGCGGGACTGGCGGCGGTGGTCGGCGAGGTGTTGGGGGAGAACCGTCCCATGCTCGCCTTCGTGCAGAGGCTCGGCTTCAGCCTCGCGCCGCACCCCGACGACCCCGAGCTCAGGATCGCGCGTCTTCCGCTGCGCTGAACGCCGCGGTCGTTGCGGAGCCCGGCGGCGAGTCGTGGGGACGAGGACGTCCCGACCGCCCCCATCGGTGCCCGCCCTGCGCGCGCGGGCAGGGGCGAAGCTCGCAGCTGACGACGCCGACCGCCGCCGCGTCAGGCGGGTTCGGCGACGGAGGCGAGGAGTTCGCGCACCTTGGCCGCCGCGGTGTGGCCCTTCAGCGCCTCGCGCCAGAGCTGCTCGGCGCACTTCTGATGCAGGCTGATCGCCTCGTCGGCCGCCGTGATCATCGCCACGCCGGTCTGCACGGCCGGATGGGCGTCGAGCCGGAACGGGTTGATCGCAAGGTTCGCGCGTTCGCGCGAGCGGAAGATCTTGAAGTTGCCGTTCGGCTCGACCGAAGCCATCAGGCCGAGCTGGACGCCGATCGGCTCCGCCTCCATCAGGGCGGCGATGTGCTCCACCTCTGCGCGTGCCGCTGCCTTCGCCCGGGCCCGCGTGCGCTCGGAAACCGGCACCCCGGCGGCAACCCCGCCTTCCAGGAAGCGCTTCAGGGAGGGCACCGAGAGGATGGCGGTGATCGCCGGCTTGCGCGCTTGGTAGATCTTCTTGCGTGCGGCCAGCACGTTCAGCAGCTGGTCGGACTGCGCGCGCAGCGCGGCCCGGTCGGTGCCGGCCGCTTCGGCCGCCTCGGCATAGACCTCGGCGAGGGCGGAGTCGAAGGCATCGGTGGTGACGAGATAGGCGACGGGGCCGAAGACCTGCAGGATCTGGTCGCAGGTCTCCTCGATCGCCCTGATCCGCTCGTAGTAGAAGGCTGGGCGCGAGATGTACTCGACGCCGATGCCGAGCAGGCTGAGCGGCGAGATTTTCAGCAGCTCGGCCAGGCGCTTGATGGTGTCGAGCTTGATGACCTCGCCCTTTTCGTAACGATACAGGGCAGCCCGGCTCACGCCCAGCCTGGCTGCGATCTCCTCCGCCCGCAGCCCGGACTCGAGACGATACTGACGCAACTGCTGACCGATTTCGGCAAAGCGCATGCAGCCCTCCGCGAGTCCTGTCGCCGGACGTCGATCCTCCTCCCCAAGCGAGACGGCGTCTCGTCCAGCGACACATCGTCTTTCGATTCTTTCTTAGCCCTGCGCAAGCACCACCGCAAGAGGAGAGGTCATGCCACGGGACGGGTGGTGCCCGTCCCGTTCCCGCGCGTGCGACAGACGCCGGTGAGCGCGCCCGGACGGCCGTCAGCCGCCCGCGGCGACCTCGGTCCCCGCAAGACGCTCGATCGCCTGCACGATCGCCGAGTGGTCGAGATCGGCGCCACCCGCCCCGGCCACCGCCGAGAACATCTGCTGCGCCAGGGCCGTGTTGGGCAGGCTTATGCCCATCTCGCGCGCGGCCTGAAGCGCGATGTTGAGGTCTTTCTGGTGCAGGCGGATGCGGAATCCGGGCGCGAAGCTGCGCTTGATCATCCGTTCCGCATGCACCTCGAGGATGCGGGAGTTGGCGAAGCCGCCCATGAGCGCCTGCCGCACCTTGGCCGGATCCGCTCCTGCCTTTGCCGCAAAGACAAGGGCTTCCGAGACGGCCTGCAGGTTCAGCGCGACGATGATCTGGTTCGCCACCTTGCAGGTCTGGCCCGCCCCGTTCTCGCCGACGAGCGTGATGTTCTTGCCCATCGCCTCGAACAGCGGCCTCGCCCGCTCGAACGCCGCCTCCGGCCCGCCGACCATGATCGTGAGGGTGGCGTTCTTCGCCCCCACCTCGCCGCCGGACACCGGGGCGTCCAGATAGTCGCAGCCCTTCTCGTTGATCCGACGGGCGAACACCTTGGTCGCGGTCGGGCTGATCGAGGACATGTCGATCACGAGCTTGCCCGGGGACAGCCCCTCGGCCACACCGCGCGGGCCGAACAGCACCTGCTCGACGTCCGGCGTGTCGGGCACCATGGTGATCACCACTTCGGCGGCCTGGGCCACCGCGGCCGCATCGGCGAGCACGGTGGCGGCGGCACGGATCTCGTCGGTGAGCGAGGCGCGCTCGGGCACGAAGAGCGCGTGCCCCGCCTTCTTGAGATTGAGCGCCATGGGACGGCCCATGATGCCGAGCCCGATGAACCCGACCTTCATCTGTCTCCCCTCTCCTTCCTCTCGCCTGGTCGCGCGGTCTCAGCCCTTGTAGGGGGCGAACCAGCCGAGGCCCGCCTCGGTGTCGCCCTTCGGGCGGTATTCGCAGCCGATCCAGCCCCCGTACCCCATCCGGTCGATCGCCTCGAACAGGAAGGGGTAGTTGATCTCGCCGGTGCCCGGCTCGTGCCGCCCCGGCGTGTCGGCGACCTGCATGTGGGCGATCAGCGGCAGGTGTTTCTCGATCGCCGGCGTCAGGTCGCCCTGCATCACCTGGCGGTGATAGATGTCGAACTGCAGCTTGAGGTTGGGAGCACCCACCTCGGCGATGATCGCCGCCGCCTCCTCCGTGTGGTTGAGGAAGTAGCCCGGGATGTCGCGGGTGTTGATCGGCTCGATCAGCACGGTCACCCCGGTCTTGGCCGCCATCGCCGCCGCCTCGCGCAGATTGGCGACATAGGTTTCGCGCATCGCCGCGCGATCGACACCCTCCGGCACGAGCCCGGCCATGGCGTGGATCTGCCGGCAGCCCAGGGCATCGGCGTATTCGAGCGCCTTGGCGACCCCGGCGAGGAACTCCTGCTCGCGCCCCGGGATGGCGGCGATGCCGCGCTCGCCCTTCGCCCAGTCGCCGGGCACGGTGTTGAACAGCACGACCTCCACCCCGGAGGCGCGCACCGCCTGCGTCACCTCGCCGGCCGAGTAATCGTAGGGAAACAGGAATTCGACCGCACGGAACCCTGCCGCCGCGGCCCGCGCGAAGCGCTCGAGGAACGGCGAGTCGGTGAACATCATCGAGAGGTTGGCGGCGAATTTCGGCATCGGCTCCTCCGCGGCTGGCGCACGGCCGGCGACCTCTGCCCCCCATAGCCGGCGCGACGCGGCCGATCGGCGCTGACCATGCGGCGGCTGGGCCCCGGCTGACGAAGGGGAAGAGGGCAAGGCGGGTCGGACGTGGCGCGACGTTGTCTCCCACCGCCCGACCCCGCCCGTCAACCGGGGCCCCTTCCGGACCGTCACCGTGAGGCCTACCGTCGGCGGCCTCACCCGGAAGGAGCCGCGATGACCGCCTGGTCCCCCGAGTTCACCACCCGCCCCGAACTCCTCGGCACGTTCGGCATGTGCGCCTCGACGCACTGGATCGCCTCCGCCGTCGCCATGGGCGTGCTGGAGAAGGGGGGCAACGCCTTCGATGCCGCCGTCACCGCGGGTTTCGTGCTTCAGGTGGTGGAACCGCACCTGAACGGGCCGGGGGGCGAGGTGCCGCTCATCGTGTGGGAGGCGAAGCCGAGGCGCGCCCGCGTGCTGTGCGGTCAGGGGCCGGCGCCGGCGGCGGCGACGATCGCGCACTACCGCGACGCACTCGGGCTCGATCTCG
This sequence comes from Elioraea thermophila (ex Habib et al. 2022), assembly GCF_003336755.1. GTDB lineage: Bacteria > Pseudomonadota > Alphaproteobacteria > Acetobacterales > Acetobacteraceae > Elioraea > Elioraea thermophila. Next base: position 334,207 of record NZ_QMDI01000002.1, read on the forward strand.
TCCCCGGCACGGGGCTGCTCGCCGCCTGCGTGCCCGGCGCTTTCGACGCCTGGATGCTGCTCCTGCGCGATCTCGGCACCATCGGCCCTGCCGAGGCGCTCGCCCCGGCGATCGCCTACGCCCGCGACGGCATTCCCGTGCTGCCACGGATCAGCGCCACCATCGCCTCCGTCGAGCCGTTGTTCCGGCAGGAGTGGCCGACCTCGGCCGCCCTCTTCCTGCCGAACGGTTCGGTGCCCGCCCCCGGCACGCTGTTGCGCAATCCGGCCCTCGCCGCGACCTACGAGCGGATCGCCCGCGAAGCGGAAGCGGAAGGGGGGAGCCGGGAGGAGCGGATCGACCGTGCCCGCCGAGTGTGGGCGGAAGGCTTCGTCGCCGAGGCGATCGACCGTTTCGTGCAGGAGACGGAGGCCTTCGACACCTCGGGGCGGCGCAACCGCGGCGTGCTGACGGCCGACGACCTGGCGCGCTACCGCGCCCATTGGGAGGAGCCGCTCGCCTTCGATTACGCGGGCGTGACGGTGCTGAAATGCGGCCCCTGGACCCAGGGCCCGGTGCAGCTGCAAACCCTCGCCTTGCTCGCCGGCTTCGACCTGGATGCTCTCGACCCCTGTTCGGCCGACTTCGTCCATCTCGTCGTCGAGGCGGAGAAGCTCGCCTTCGCCGACCGCGAGGCCTGGTACGGCGACCCCGCCTTCGTCGATGTGCCGCTCGCCCACCTCCTCTCGCCTGCCTACAACGAGTCGCGGCGCGCGTTGATCGGCAAGGAGGCGTCCTACGCGCTGCGCCCGGGCTCCGTGCCCGGCCGGACCACGCCCTGGGTCGACCATGAAGCGGCGTCCCGGGCGCTTGCCCCGCTCGAGGCCGCGGCCGGAGAGCCCACACTGGCCCGGCTCGGCGCCGTGGGGGGAGACACCTGCCATCTCGACGTAATCGACCGCTGGGGAAACATGGTTTCCGCCACCCCTTCGGGCGGCTGGCTACAGTCCTCCCCCGCGATCCCGGCCTTGGGCTTCCCGCTGGGAACGCGGGCGCAGATGTTCTGGCTGCGCGACGATCACCCCAACGGGCTCGCGCCCGGCAAGCGCCCGCGCAGCACGCTCTCGCCCTCGCTCGCGCTGAAGGACGGCGAGGGCTGGATGGCCTACGGTACGCCGGGGGGCGACCAGCAGGACCAGTGGAGCGTGGTGATGCTCTTGCGCATGTTGCACCACGGGCTCTCGATCCAGCAGGCGATCGATGCGCCAGCGTTTCATTCTCGGCACTGGCCGTCCTCGTTCTGGCCACGCGCGGCGCAACCGGGGCGAATCCTGGTCGAGGAGCGGTTCGGGCCGGAGACGATCGCAGCACTGCGCGCGCGCGGCCACGACGTGGTGGTGGGCCCGCCCTGGAGCGAGGGCCGCCTCTCGGCGGCACGCCGTGAGGGCGGCGTGCTCAAGGGGGGCGCCAACCCGCGCGGCATGCAAGGCTATGCGGTCGGCCGCTGAGCCGACGCATTGGCAGCACCGTCACCCCGCCGCTTCGAGCGATCGCTCGATCGCCTCGAGGAGCTGGCGGAAGGTGAACGGCTTGGCGAGGAAGCGAAGGTCGGCGTCGGGAAGGCCTTCGCGCGCGGCACTTTCGGCATAGCCCGAGACGAGGATGACGGGCACCCTCGGGTGCAGCGCACGCACGGCGCGCACCACCTCCGCCCCGTCCATGCCGGGCAGGACGAAGTCGGTGACCACCACGCGCGGCGGCTCGGGCTCGCGCGCGAGCAGCTGCAACGCGATATCGCCCGTGGGTGCCACCAGCACGCGCCAGCCCGCGTTCTCCAGCGCGCGCACGGTGAGGCGACGAACCCCCTCCTCGTCTTCCACCAGAAGCACGGTGCCGCGCTCGCCGGCCGCGCTGCCGGCGGCCGCCTCCGGTGGTTGCGGAAGCGAGACGTGGCGCACGCTCGCCGGCCGAGGTGTCTCGGGCGCGGCCGGCGCGTCCTCACCGCTGGCGATCGGCAGGTAGATGCGGAAGGTCGTACCCTCCCCTTGCTTGCTGTCGACCGCGATGAAGCCGCCCGTCTGGCGCACGATGCCATAGACCGTGGCAAGGCCAAGGCCGGTGCCGCCGCTGTCCTTCTTGGTGGTGAAGAACGGCTCGAACAGCCGCGGCAGCACGTCCGGCGGAATGCCGATGCCGTTGTCCGCCACCTCGACCACCGCGTACCGCCCCGGCGGAATGACCTCCTGACCGCGGACCATCGGTCGGTACACGGTGAGGGTTGCCGTGCGCACCGCGAGCGCCCCCCCCTGCGGCATGGCGTCGCGCGCATTCAGCGCGAGATTGACGATCACTTGGTCGAACTGGACGGGATCGACGCGGACGAATGGGCCCGGGCGGTCGAGATCGAGCTCCAGCACCACGCGGTGGCCGAGCAGGCGGCGCAGCAGCGAGGCCACGTCCTCGATCGCTTCGGCGAGCCGAAGCACCCTCGGCTGCAGCGTCTGGCGCCGACTGAAGGCGAGGAGTTGGCGCACGAGTGCGGCGCCGCGTTCGGCGCTGCGCCGGATGTGCAGGAGGTCGGCCTCGGTCGCCTCATCCAGCGGGCGGCGAGCGAGGCAGAAATCCGTCGCGGCGATGATGGTCGTGAGGAGGTTGTTGAAGTCGTGCGCGATGCCGCCGGCCAGCTGACCGACGGCCTGCATCTTCTGGTTCTGCGCAAGCTGGGTCTCGATGACGCGGTGGCGGGTGATGTCGGTCATGCGCACCACCGCGCCGCAGATCGAGCCATCGTCTTCGGCGAGCGGACTGATCGCAACCATCGCCACCGAACAGCCGAGGGCGGCGCCGTCGGCGCCGCGCCGTTCCGCCAGCCTCAGTTCGAGACCGAGCCGAGGCCCGAGGCCCCCGCACGCCCGCGCCGTCTCCGTCTCCAACTTGGCGCGATCCTCGGGATGGAAGAGCTCGGCCAGGGCCGTGCCGGGCGGGGGCGGCGCACCGACGTGACCGGCCAAGGCGTACGCCGCCCGATTTGCGAGCAGGATCCTGCCGGCACGATCGACGATGGCAATCCCCATCGGCGAGTCCTCGAACAGGAGACGCCATCCCCCGCCATCGGAACCCACGAGACGCGCGATCAGCCCAACCCGACCGCCGCCCTCAGCCGGCATGGCGCGACACGAGCCCCTTCATGCGCCAGACATACGCGATGATCTCGGCCACCGCCGCATAGTGCTCCTCCGGGATCTCGCGATCGAGCTCCACCGTGTAGAGGGCGCGCGCGAGCGGCGGGTTGGAGACGATCGGCACCCGGTTCTCCTCGGCGACCGCGCGAATGCGGGCCGCCAAGTGATCGACGCCCTTGGCGACGACCTTGGGCGCGGCTTGGCTGACGCGGTCATATTTCAACGCCACCGCATAGTGGGTCGGGTTGGTCACCACCACCGTCGCCTGCGGCACCGCCGCGAGCATCCGTTTGCGCGCGCGCTCGGCCCGGATGCGCTTCAGTCGCGCCTTCACCTCTGGGTCGCCGTCGCTCTGCCTGAGCTCCTCCTTGATGTCCTGGCGCGACATCCGCAGCCGCTCGATGTGTCGGTATCGTGCCCAGAGCAGATCGAGGGCACCCACGACCGCAAGGGCAGCGAGCAGCACCACGACGAGCTTGAGCGAATCGGCGGCGAGCAGGCGAAGGAGGGGCCCCACGTCCAGCCCGACCGCGCGCGCGTAGCGCGACGGAGCATCCCACAAGACGAAGGCGGCGACCGCCGAGAGCACGACGAGCTTCGCCAGGCTCTTGACGAACTCCATCAGGTTTTCCGGCGAGACGAGCCGCTTCGCGCCCGCGAGTGGGCTGATCTTGGAGAGTTTGGGAGCAAGCGGTTTGGCCGAGACGAGAAAACCGGTCTGCAGCACGGTGGCAGCGGCGCCGGCAAGCAACGCCAGCAGGGCGACGCCGAGCACGACAAACAGCGATCCCGTGGCGGCGGCCTCGAGCGCGGGACCGAACAGGCCAGCGTCGATCGCGTGCGGCCGCTCGATGAGAGGCTGCAGAGCGGCGAACAGGGAACCGGCGGCGGACGGAACGACGAGGGCGAGCCCGACCGTTGCCCCGGCGAGGGCGGCCGCGGTTGCGACGTCCTTCGAGACGGCGACCTGACCTTCCTCGCGCGCCTTTTCGAGCCGCCGCGGTGTCGGCGCCTCTGTCCGCTCGCCGGAGGGTTCGTGGTCTTCCGCCATGGCGGATCACAGCCCCGGCAGGCCGCCAAGCAGCCCCCGCACGGCCTCGAGCCACACCCCTGTCATCGTGCCCGCGAGCGCGGCGAGCAGAGCAAGCCCGCCGGCCAGCTGCAGCGGCAAGGCGACGAAATAGACCTGCATCTGCGGCACCAGCCGTGACAGCAAGCCGAGCGCGAGCTGAAACACCACGGAGGCGAGCACGAAGGGCCCGGCGAGCGCAAAGGCGAGCGCGATGGAGGACGCCGTGGCGGCGACCACGCTCTCCACCGCCGCCTCCGTCGGAACGACCCCGCCGGCCGGGAAGAGGCGATAGGATCCGCCCAGGGCCGCGATCGGCACCACGTGCAGCCCGGTCGCGAACAGCACCACGATCCCACCGAGGCCGATCAGCCGCGACAGCGCCGTGCCCGTCGGGCCGAAGGACGGGTCGAACAGCATCGCGCTGGAAAGCCCGAGCAGGAGGCCGAGGTACTGCGCCGCCATGGCGAGCGAGAGGACGGCAATGCGCGCAAGCAGCCCCAGCCACAGCCCAACGAGGCATTCACCGACCACCAGGCGCATGGCTTGCGCGACCGTGTCGGCTGGTGGGGGCAGCGCCTGCACCAGGGGAGGCCAGAGCAGGGCGGAGATGGCGAGGGCGAGCGCCACCTTCACCGTCACCGGCAACTCGGGTTCGCCTAGACCGGGCAGCAGCGCGATCGCTGTCCCGACGCGACAGACGACGAGCAGGAACGAAAACGTCCAGGCAGGCAGCAAGTCCGGCAGCGGCAGCCCCTCCGTCACCACCGCTCACCCCCCGCCGACGGCAACGATGCGATCGAACAACAATCGGGCGAAATCGCCCAGCGTGCGGCCGAGAAACGGAGCCACCAGCGCGGCGACCCCCGCCACGGCCAGCAGTTTCGGCACGAAGATCAGCGAGGCCTCATTCACCTGGGTGAGTGCCTGCAGGAGCGAGACGACGAGCCCGACCACGAGCGCGGTCAGCATTAGCGGCCCGCCGACCAGCAGCGTCACGGCAAGGCTTTCGCGGATCAGCAGGATCGCGTCGCTATCGGTCATCCGCGCCCCTCCTGGGCTCTCTCTCGTTCCTCGACCGCACGGCGAACGAACCGATCGTGACCTGGCGCGCAGCGGTCAGCCGAAGGGTGACCCGTGCGCCGGCCACAGTCAGATCGGCATCCGCATCACCTCCTGATAGGCCTGGATGACGCGGTCACGGATCGCGACGGTTGTCTGCAGCGCCAACTCCGCCCGTGCCACGGCCGTCACGACGTCGGTGATGTCCGCCGCACCGGCCACCGCCTGCATCGCTTTCGCATCGGCCTCCTTCACGCTGCGCACGGTGGCCGCAAGCGCGTTCTCGAGCACTTGGCCGAACCCGACCGCCTCCGGCCCTGGAACCGGCGTAGCGCCGGTCTCGCCGGTGGCGGCAGATGCCGCCGCCGCGTAGCGCGCGGCGGCTGCGGCGGTGCTCACCGTTGCCATCGCCAGCCCTCCGGCGGTCAGCGCAGCAGTTCGATCGCGCGGGTCAGCATGCCCCGCGTCACTTCGAGGACGGACAGATTGGCGGAGTAGGAACGCTGGGCCTCGCGCATGTCCATCAGCTCGATGAAAGAGTTGACGTTGGGGGTCTTGACGTAACCGCGTTCGTCAGCTGCCGGATGCCCGGGATCGAAGCGCGTGCCGAACGGGCTCTCGTCGCGCCCCACCCGCTGCACGCGCACCGTCTCGACCCCAAGCGAGCGATCGAGCCGTGACTGGAACGTCACCGTCTTGCGCCGGTAGGGATCGCCGCCCGGCGTGCTCGCCGTCGTATCGCGATTGGCCAAGTTCTCGGCGACCACGCGCAGCCGCATCGCCTGCGCATCCATTCCCGCCGCCGAGACCTTGAGCGCCTTGAACAGGTCCATGCCACCCTCCGTGCCGGCATCCGCCGGTTACGGCGAACGTTAGCCGGCAAACCTTTCCGAGCGGTTTCCGCACCGCGCGGGCCGCTCACCCCGACCGGCCGAGCGCCGTCCGCAACAGACCCGCGAACCCGCGATAGAGCCCGAGTGTGAGGGAGTGGTGCGTCTCCGTCTCCGCCACCTTCATCAGCTCGCGTTCGATCTGCACCGCGTTCCCGACCGGCGTGCGCTCCGCCGCCAGCCGCTCGGCACGGGCAGCGGGTGCCGCCGACACGGTGATTGGGAGATGCTGCGGATGCGTCCGCAACGGCGCCATTGCCCCCGCTCGCGCGAGGAAGCGCGCGAATGGCTGGACGTCGCGCGCAGCGTAGCCTGGGGTATCGGCGTTGGCGATGTTTTGCGCGAGCACTTCCTGCCGCCGGTCAAGCCAAGCGAGTCTCTGTTCGGCAAGCCGGAACAGCGGCAGCTTTCCAGGGTCCATCGGCGCCTCCTTGCGGTTCGGCCTGCTCTCCGCGACCGCCCCAGCCACCAGACCCTGCAGGCTGCACGCTTAACAACGCGTAAAGCGCCGAAACGTCCGGGCGCTTAAGAGTTTTTCAAAGCCCGGCGCAGCACCCTCAACACGTGAGCGCCGCCCGCCACCTCGGCGGTCGGACCGCAGCTGGCCAGGTGCAACCGCATGAATGAAGACGACGAGACGGCACGTGCCGCCATGATCGAAATGGTGGTCGAGACCATGCGGTCCACCGTGTCGGTCGCGCGTGCTCTCGTCGACGCGGGCGTTGCCATCGATCTCGAAGGGCTGGATCGCGAAGTGTCGGACCTGTGCGCGGACGCGGTGAGCCTGCCGCGTCGGCTCGGTCGCGATCTGGTCGCGCCGCTCGCCCGACTTCTCGACGAGGTGGCTGCCTTGGAGTCCGCCCTCGTCCATCGTTCGCCACCCTGATCAGCCCTCCCCGCGGCAGAAGGCCGGATGCGATGACAGACCCCCTCTCCTCCCTTCCTTGGGCGATCGCCGCGTTGGCGGTCACCCTGCTTGCCGTGCTGCTGAGCGGCCGGCTGGCGGCGCGCCTGGGTCTTGGTGCCGGGCCGCGACAGGGGCGCCGGCTGTCCATCATCGAGACCCTCCCTCTCGATTCGCGGCGACGCCTCCTGCTGGCGCGCTGCGACGGCACCGAGGTCGTGCTCCTCGTCGGCGGTCCGAACGATCTCGTCGTCTGCTCCCTGGCGGGACGGGAGGCGTGACGATGCGCAACGCCCTCGTCGGCATCGGCGTCCTGCTCGCAGCGCTGGCGGCCGGCGAGCCCGGCATGGCGCAGTCGATCACGGTCGATCTCGGCGAGGTCGGCGACGCCCAGACTGCCGGCCGGATCATTCAGCTGTCGGCGTTGATCGCCCTCCTCAGCCTGGCCCCTTCGTTGCTGGTGATGATCACGGCGTTCGCCCGCATCGTGATCGTGCTGTCGCTCCTGCGCGCTGCCCTCGGCACGCAAGGCACACCGCCCAACACGGTCCTCATCGGCCTTGCCCTCTTCCTCACCTTCTTCGTGATGCAGCCGGTGTTCGATGCCGCGTGGACCGCCGGCATCCTGCCGATGAGCGAAGGACGGATCGACGAGATCGAGGGCTTGCGACGGGCGGCTGAGCCGTTCCGCACCTTCATGCTCGCCAATCTGCGGGCGGAGGATTTGGCGCTCTTCCTCGACCTCGCGAACTTGCCGCCACCGGAAAACCCGCAAACGGCCCCGTGGCGGGTGCTGGTCCCGGCTTTCCTGGTGGGCGAACTGCGTCGCGCCTTCGAGATCGGTTTCCTCCTGTTCGTGCCGTTCCTGATCATCGACCTTGTCGTCGCGTCCGTCCTGATGAGCCTCGGCATGATGATGCTGCCGCCGACAGTGGTGAGCCTGCCGTTCAAGCTGATCTTCTTCGTGCTGATCGACGGCTGGCGACTGGTTTCGGGCAGCCTCGCGCAGAGCTTCACCGGCACCTGAGAGGGCGTCTCAGGGCTCGTTGGGTTGGCGAAATGCGACGTGTCGGCTCGCGCGGGGGCTGCCCGGCGGCGCCGAACCCGGCCGCGTCAGCCGGGCAACAGCTCCGCGATGTACGGCGGCAGAGCGAACGAAGCGACGTGCACAGCGGGAGTCCAGTACCGAGTCTTGCCGAGGATGCCGGCCGCTTCCGCCCGCCGGGCCACCTCCTCCACCCCGAGATGGCGCAAGCCCGGCCGGTTCGATGCCCAGCCGAGCGTCATGAGTCCGCCCACGTAGGTCGGCACGGCGGCGACATAGGCCGAGACGTCGCTGAATGCGCGGGCACGCCGAAGGCTGGTTTCGCGCAGCTCATCGGCCTGCATGAACGGCACCCCACATTGGTTGACCACCACCCCGCCAGGTGTGAGGATCCGCGCGCAATCGGCGTAGAAGGCGTCGGTGAAGAGAACTTCGCCAACCCCGATCGGATCCGTGCTGTCGACGATGATGGCATCGAAGCTCGCTTCGGGCGCTTCGCGCACGAATGCGATGCCATCGCCGATGACCACCTCGGCGCGGGGGTCGGACCAGCACTCGCCGCCGATCATGGGCATGTGCTGCCGGCACAGCCTGATCACCGCTTCATCGATCTCGACCATGACCGCGCGCTCGACGCTCGGGTGCTGCAGCACCCGCCGCAAGACGCCGCCGTCGCCGGCCCCGATGATCAGCACACGACGCGGCGCGCCATGCGCGATCAGCGGCACGTGTACCAGCATTTCCTGGTAGACGAACTCGTCCGCTTCCGTGATCTGGACGACGCCATCGAGGACGAGGACCCGCCCGTGCGACGCCGTCTCGATGATGACGATCTTCTGGTAGGGTGACGTTTCGCGCGCGATCTCCCGCACGATGAGGAAACGCTGCCCCCAGTTCGGGTGAAGGGTCTCGTTCAGCCAGATGTCGGCGTTGGTCATGGCTGCTTGCGGTGGCGGATCGTTTCGGAGCACGGGCGGCCCTGGGCTCCGCCGGTTGGCGTCGGCGGCGCGTCGTCGGACGACCGGCCCGCTCAGCCGTCCGACGCCGACGTACGGCTCAGCCGACGAGGCCCCGCCGCTGTTCGCCGAGCAGGATTCGCTCCGGCCGGAACGCCTTCTTCAGGGCGGGAATGGAGGCGTAGGGATCGCAGGCGCCGCACATGAAGATGTCGATCGCGGCGAAGTCCCGCTCAGGCCAAGTGTGGATCGAAATGTGGCTCTCAGCGAGCACCAGCACGCCTGACACGCCGCCGTTGGGCGAGAAGTGATGGAAGTGGCCATGCAGGATCGTCGCCCCGGCGGCGACCGCCGCCTCGCGCAGCGCGCGCTCGATCGCTTCCGGGTCGTCGAGACCGGAGGCACCCCACAGGTCGAGCAGCAGGTGCGTGCCAGCGAAGCGCAGGCCGTTGCGCTCGACGAAATAGTCCTTCCGTTCCTCCGAGCCGGATGCCTCGGGGTGATCGATCGTCTGGGCATTGCTCGGAGGGTCCGAGACCATCCCCAGTCGGGTGAGAGCGTTCATGGCGAACCCCTTTCCAACCAGCAGATGACCAGCGGGCGCGGTCAGGCCGCGCTATCTGGGGCAAGACCCCCCGCGATGCAAGACCAAATCGCGCCGCGGCACGCGCGGCTGGTCCGCGTCAGTTTCGGGTCATGCTCGAGCCGCCGGCGAGGCTGCGCTGGACCGAGCGCGCGAGCTGAAGCTCGGCGGCCAGTTGGCGTGCGTTGCCCGAAGACTCGGCGCCATCCGCCAGAAGGAGGCGGAATGGTTCCGAGAGCGCACCGTCCGCCATGACGGGGCCGTAGGTTTCGCGCAGCCACCGCATGCGCGTCTGGTCCTCCGCCAGCGTCGCAGCCACCGCAGCCCGCAACACCACGCGGCGCTGTGCCGCGTCGAGCCGCGCGCCGGCCGGAGCCACCTCGCGCAGCATCGCGGTCAGCGCAGAGGCCACCTCCGCCCAGTCTCCCGCCGCAGAGGCCATCTCGGCTTCGAGCTCCCGGGCCGCGGGGTGCGTGAGTCCGCGCAGGATGTCGCGCGCTTCCCTCGTCGCCCCCGTCGCCGCGAGCGCGCGCGCCCGGACGAGAGCCCGTTCCTCGCTCAGGCCGGCGACCGATCGTGCCGGTTCACTGGCCTCCAAGGCAGCCAGCGCGCCGGCGGGATCCCCATCCTCCAGCCGGAGGCGCGCCAGCCGAAGGCCGGTTCGGGCACGATCCAGGCTCTGTTCGGACTGCCGTTCCATCAGTCGCGCCAGCACGGCAGAGGCGCGCGCCGTCAGGTCGTAAGCAACAAGTCGATCAGCGAACCGTGCCACCATCTCATCGCCGGCCGGGCCGGCAGGCAGGAGGTCGAGGTTTTCCTCGAACAACGTGATCGCCTGACTGGGCGGCAGACCCTCCGCCGCCCCGTCCCGGAACAGTGACGCAAAGGCCGCCGACAAACGCTCCCGTGCCGGCGCCGCCGCCTCCGGGAACAGTTCGGCGGTCTCCCGCAGCAGCGCCATCGCACCGGGCCAGTCGCCCGCCTGCGCCCGCAGGTCAGCGGCACGGAGACGGAGGGTGCGCTCCCAGGCATCGCCGCGCCACGCGTAGAGCAGCGGCTCGAGCCTGGCTGCCGCCTCGGCAACGCCGATACGCCCCTGGCGCAGGGCAAGTTCCGTTGCCCGCAACAGCGCCCGCGCGCGCTGGCGCCGATCACGCACGGACGCAGCATGAGAATACGCTTCCAACGCCCGGTCGACCTCGCGCAGCTGCTCATGGAGCATCGCCCGCGCGAGCGTCAGTTCGGGCCAGTCGGCGAAGTGGCGAAGCAGGGCCTGCGCGACGGCGACCTCGCCTCCCTCAAGCATGGCCTCGACGGCCAAGGGGGCAACTCGGCGCGACAGGTCACGCGGATAGGCGGGAATCAGCGGGGCCACGGCGGCGAAGCGGGGCGCGGTGTCGGTCGGCGACGCGCCCTCCTCGTGGGCAAGCCACGTACGCCACAGCGACAGTTCGTCCGTCTCCGGAATGGCGGCGTCGAACAGCAGGCCACGCGCGTCGGCCAGCCGTGACGCCAACAACGCGGCTGCACCAGTCAATGCCTTCCAGCGGGGTGAGACGGCCAAGAGCGGATCTTCCGCCGCCGCGAGCAGGAGCAGCGCATGCGCCTCCGCACCCAGACCGGCGGCGAGCATCGTTTCGGCAAGAAGCAAACGCGGACGGGATCGGGCCAGCGGCGGGGCCGCCGCGACCTCGGCTCGAAGGAGTCTCAGGCGTTCGGCCAAGGCTTCCGCGGGAAGCGCGGGCAGGTCGAAGGAGCGGGTCGGCGCCCGCGACGCGATCGCGAAATCCGGGCTGCCGGCAAGGCGCGTCAGGGCGAGTCCGTCCGGAACCTGCGGCGTCGCCTCGATTCGAAACCCGTCCGCCGTGGGTCGCATCTGCACGGCCTCCGACCAGGCGAGAACGACGACGCCGCGTTCGCTCGGCAGCAACGTGAACTCGGGACCCGACCGTCCCACCCCGATCGCCGCGCCCTCACCGACCAGCGTGCCGACGAGAAGCCTCTCCCCCGTTTCGGGATCCGTCAGCCGCAGCACGCGATGGGCCCCGTTGACGCGAAGACGCAAATCGGTCCGGTCGCCGTCGCGGCCGACCTCTACCCTGATTGACCCCGTAGCCGGCTCGGCAGCACCCAGCGTCAACTCGAAACCGTCGTGACTGCGCGTCACGCGAACGCTCGACACGCCGGCGCTCGGCAACCTGAGCAAGGTGGCGGTCGCCGTGACCGTCACCTCCGCTTCGCCGAAGGTCGGGTGCCCCCGCAGACCGCGCAGATCGAGCGGCCTCGCTTCGTCGGCGACGACCCACAAGGCGCCCGCACGCCGGAACGCGGCGAAGCCCGTCTCCGCCGGGAACGGAAGTAGCATCGCGGGCATGCTCCGATCGGGCAGCGGGCGCACCAGCAACGAAACCGGTTGCCCGGCGCCGGGGGAGCGGCCCGAGGCCTGTGAGGCTGCTCCGGCGGCCCGGGTCAGTCCCCCGTCGGCCTGCGGTGCGCGGAGCTCCGTCGGAACGACGGATCGCTCCGCCTGGTCGCCCCGAATGCTCGATTCCGCTGAAGGAGCTTGCGGTGGCGCCGCTGCCGGCTCCGGGCGGATGGCGGCCGTCTCCACCGCGGTCGCCGGGGGGCGCCCGGCCGGAGTGGCGGCAGGATCCGATGGATCGCTTCGATGGTCGCTCGCCACCCCTGGCCAGGGCGGCGGCAACGGCAAGGCGGCAGCAGCCTGGGCAGCGGCGGCGGAAGCGACGCTGGAGGACTGCGCAGCGGGCGACACATCGACCACAATCCGGCGATCAAGCCGGTAATGGCGGGCGGTCGCCCCCTCGGCCACCAGAATGACGGCCTCCTCGCCTTGAGCCTGGACCCCGAGAATGGGCGGTGGCAGGACGCGCGGCAGCGCGGGCTGCCCGAAGCTTCCCGGCCGATCGAACACCACCCGAACCCGGCCCGGTTCACGCACGACGGTGTAGCCGACCGCGGCCGGCCACTCGAACACCACCCGGCCGAAGCCGGGATGCGCCCCAACCCGCAGCGCCACCTCGTCCGCCGCCGCTGCAGGCCAGGTCAGCGCCGCAAGCGCCACCATGAGCGCGGACAGGAGGCGCATCAGTCGAAGCTCGCGAGCAGGCGATCGATCTCGGCCTGATCGACGCCGTTGCCGGGCAGTTGCGGCCCATTGAGCAGCGACGCCGCCGGATCCTGCATCGGCGTGGGCACCTCGGGCGCCGGCGCGTCGGCCACCGGAAGCCGCTCGGAGAAGGTGGCGACGATGCGCTCGATCCGCTCCTCGATCGACTTCAGGGTGCGCACGACCTTGGTGATGCGCTGCCCAGTGATGTCCTGGAAACTGCAGGCCTCATAGATCCGCGTGACGGCGGACTGCGCCGCCTCGGCGGCCGCGCCTTCCAGGACGGACAGCGCTCCCTCCAGGGCCTCGCAGCTGTCGAGGATCTCGTGGGTGGCCTTCGCCGTCGCCTCGACGATCGCATCGAGCTCGTCGGTGGCGGAGGGGATGAAAGCCTGCTTGATGTCCTCGACCCGCAGGGCCGCGATCTCGCGCTTGGCGGCGGCGATGGTGCGGCCGATCTGCTCCACCTCGGCAAGCAGCGCCGCCTCCGGACCGGAGAGGTCCCCGCGCATCGTTGACAGGACCTGCACCACGATGTCCGCCACCGCCTCCGGCGACGTCGCCTCGCGATGCCGCTGCCGGATCTCCTCCAGCCGATTGCCGATCCGGTCGAAGATCGCCTCCTTCGACACCTCAAGCATGGACGAGGACCTTCTCGATCTTCTCCTTCAGCGTCTCGGCGTTGAAGGGCTTGACGATATAGTTCGACACGCCCGCCTGCTTGGCGGCGATGACGTTCTCCGTCTTGCTCTCCGCCGTGACCATGATGAAGGGCAGGTGCTTCAGCTTGGCGTCGGCGCGGATTTCCTGCAGGAGCTGCAGCCCGGTCATCGGCTGCATGTTCCAGTCCGAGATCACCAGCCCGTAATTGCCGGCGCGCAGCATGGACAAGGCCTGCGCGCCGTCGGTCGCCTCGTCCACATTGTTGAAATCGAGCTGGCGCAGCAGGTTGCGGATGATGCGAAGCATCGTCTTGTAGTCGTCCACGATCAGGACGTTGATGTTCTTGTCCATCGCCTTCGGTCTCTCCTCTCGCCTCGCTCGGTTGAGCGGCGCGCAGCCCTTCAGCCGCCGCTCGCCGCCTCGCCGCCCGGTCGCGTTCGACGCTGCGCGAGTTCCGCCGTCAGCGCCTTCGCCTTCTCCGGCTCCATGCCGGCGAGGATCGGGGCTGCGAGGCGTTCACGCATGCGGGATACGACCTCTATCAGCACACCCATTTCGAGTTCGTTGAAAATTCGCGCGGCGTCGCGCGGCCGCATCTGCTCGTAGATGCGCACGAGACCGCGCCAGCCTGCCTCCTCGCGCTCGCGTGCGGCGCGATCCTGCGCCTCGAGGCTCCGCTGCAGGGCGGCGATCTCCTCGATCCGCGCGGCGAGCCGCCGTTCGGCCGCGATCACCAGCGCCTCGCGCTCGGCCAGCGCTCGCTCCCGCTCCTCGAGCGCGAGGCGACGGCGTCGCAGGTCCTCGAGCACGGCGAGTTCGCCGAGGCTCGCTCCCTCACGAACCCCCTCGCGCTGCGCCGGCGATTCGGCGGGCGGCTGGGCCGTGCCGCCCGTCGTCGGCTGCGGCGGTGCTGAAGGGGCCTGGGCACGGGCGGCCTGCGCGACTGGAACCATCGGCAGGCTTGCCACAGCCGGCGTCGCGGCGTCCGGTGCAGGAGCCCTCACGGCAAGGCCGATCACCCGGACCGCGAGCAGCGACGCCGCGGTCACGATCACGAACGGCAGCACCCGCAGCCGGATGCCGAGCCGAGTGTTGGCCGCGTTCATACGCTTCGTTTCGGTCATCGGCCGAACCTCAACGCCTGCAGCAGATCGCGTTCCGCCTGGCTGCGCACGCGCGCCGGCTCGCCCGGGTCGGGAACCGCCCTGAGCGGGGAACGGTGCTCCGACTGGGCAAGACCCCGCGCCTCACGCACGCGCACATCGAGCCGGTCGGCCAGGGTTTCCGCCCGCTCGACCAGATACTGCAGGTCCGACCGCAGACGTTCCGCCGCCTCGATCTGCTGCGCCACCCGCGCGCCTGCATCCTCGGCCGCGCCGCGCAGCCGCACGATCGCCGTGTCGGCGCGGGCGGTCGCCTCATTGAAGCCGGCGATCAGTTGCTCCAGCGCTGCCTTGTCGCGCCGCAGCACGCCGAGCCGACGTTCGAGCCGGATCGCGTACCACAGCGTGAGAAGGAGCAGCACGGCGAGAAGGATTTCGAGCGCCCATTGCGCCGTCGTGATCATCAACCACGCCCCTCCGCATAGCCGCGCCCCTGCCGGCGCAACAGGTCACGCTCGATGCCGATCGCCATGCGGCCATTGCGCCGTCCCATCCGCCCCTCAAAGAGAGGGACATTGCCGCAGCGCAGGCTGACCAGGCTGTCGGGGGTCGCGTTCAGCACGAGGCGGCTGCCGACCTGCCAGGAGAGGATCTGGGAAAGCTTCAGCCACTGCTCGTCGAGCACGGCGGAGATCTCGATTTCGGTCTCCCACAGCTCCTCGGCGAGGTGGGTTTCCCAGATGCTGTCGCGCCCGAACTTCTCGCCCATGAACTGCTGCAGGAGCAGTTCGCGCACAGGCTCGAGCGTCGCGTAAGGCAACAGCAGTTCGATCTTGCCGCCGCGATCCTCCATCTCCACGCGCAACTTGGCCACCACAGCGGCATTGGCGAGGCGGGAGACGACGGCGAAGCGGGGGTTGGTCTCCAGCCGCTCGAAGCGGAAGTTCACCGGGCAGAGCGGATCGAAGGCCTGCGACAGGTCGGCGAGCACGACGTGGATCATGCGCTCGACGAGGGTGCGCTCGATCGTCGTGTAGGGGCGGCCTTCGATGCGCATCGGTGCCGTGCCGCGGCGGCCGCCGAGCAGGACATCGACGATGGAATAGATCATCGCCGAATCGATCATCATCAGCCCGTAGTTGTCCCATTCCTCGGCCTTGAAGACGGCGAGCATGGCGGGCAGCGGGATTGAGTTCAGATAATCGCCGAAACGCAGGCTGACGATGTTGTCGATCGAGACCTCGACGTTGTCCGAGGTGAAGTTGCGCAAGGAGGTGCTCATGATGCGCACCAGCCGATCGAACACGATCTCGAGCATCGGCAGGCGCTCGTAGGTGACGAGCCCCTGCTGAATGATGCGCTGGATGCCCGAAAGCTCGACCTCGGCGGATGGACCGGAGTCGAAACCGAGCAGGCTGTCGATCTCGGCCTGATTGAGCACGCGCGCGGCATCCGGTGCTGCCTGCGACTCCCCGCCTTCGGCAGCGAGCGCCTCGCCCCAGGCGGCGGCGAGGGCATCGTCGTCGGTTTGAGTGCTGTCGGTCGGTTCGCTCATCGCCGACCCCCGCTCACTGCACCAGCATCTCGACGAACAGCACGTCGGTGACCTGCGCCGGCGCCACCGCAAGGGTGGCGCGCGCCATCAGCTCCTCGCGCAAGCGGTGTGTGCCGGCGGAGCCGCGAAGCTCCTCGGGGCGGAGTTCGCGCAGGTAGGTGGTGAACAGGTCCTGCAGCCGCGGCAGGTTCGCCTGCACGTGCGGCAGATCCCGCTCATCCGCGATTTCCAGCCGGATGGCGACCTTCAGGTACGACGGACGGCGCCCGGGCGGCACGGAGAGGTTGACGATGATATCCGGCATCGCGAACACGGCGCGCTTCGGCGCAGCCGGTGCCGCCTCCTCCGGCGGAGCGCCGAGGCCGAGCAGGCCGGGCAGCAGGCCGGAGAACCAGGCCCCGGCGCCGGCAGCGAGCAGAACCAGCGGGGCGGCGAGCAGGATGAGCTTGCGCTTGCCGGCCCCGCCTGCCGCGTCGCCCCCGTCTGCCGCCTCCGCCGTCGCACCCGATGCCATGCGCCCGACCCCGTTCGCCGAACCGGCCGCGACGTGCGCGGCCGCAGACATGCATCTGCACCACGGCCGGTTAAGGAAAGCTGAAGCCGCGGAGCACGGACGGTCGCCTGGCCGGCTTTGCCCGGCAGGCTTTGCCCGGCCGGCGGTGCGCACTTCGGAAGGGGCACGGTTTCAGCCGCTCCAAGCCGTGGCACGCGCGTTGCTGCTCTCGATGCGATCGTAACCGCAACGGCGGACCGTCCGATGGACACCACGACCTATGTCGGCCTCTCGCGCCTGGTCGCCCTGCAGCGGCAGACGGAGATGACGGCGCACAACATCGCCAACGCGAATACGCCCGGCTTCAAGGCCTCACGCATGCTGTTCAGCGACTACCTCGTCACCCAGCACCGCGTGACGCAACCGATCGGCGCCCGGCCCGTCCAGTTCGTGCAGGACCGCGGCACGCACCGCGACTTCTCGCCGGCGGCGATGCAGAAGACGGAGAACCCGCTCGACATCGCGCTCGGCGCCGAGGGCTTCCTCGTCTTCGCCACCGACCGCGGCGAACGCTATGGCCGCAATGGTCGCCTCGCCATCGACCCCGAGGGGCGCCTCGTCGGCTCGGACGGCTCGCCTGTGCTGTCGGAGGCCGGGGCGCCGATCGTCGTCGCGCCGACCGACGTGCGCATCAGCATCGCCCCCGACGGCACGGTGAGCACGGAGAACGGCCCGATCGGGCGGTTGCGCGTCGTCCGCTTCGAGGATCCGCAGGCGCTGAAGGCGGAAGGCGCCAATCTGTACGCCGCGGAGGAGGCCCCCGTGCCGGTGGCCGAGCCGAAGATCGCGCAAGGCATGGTGGAGGAGGCGAACGTCGAGCCGGTGGTCGAGCTCGTCACGCTGATGACGCAGCTGCGGGAGTTCCAGTTCACCACCCAGCTCGTCGAGCAGGAAGGCGAACGCCGCGCCCAGGCGATCGAACGGCTGACGCGCCGCAGAAGCTGATCCACCTCCGGAGGCCCAACCCGATGCGCTCGCTCCACATCGCCGCGACCGGGATGCTCGCGCAGCAGACCAATGTCGAGGTGATCTCGAACAACATCGCCAACATGAACACGACGGGCTTCAAGCGCCGCCGTGCCGAGTTCCAGGACCTGATCTACCAGAACCTGCGCCGGGTCGGTTCGACGAGTTCGGATACCGGAACCATCGTGCCGGCGGGCGTGCAGTTGGGCCTCGGCGTGAAGACCGCCGCCGTCTACCGCATCCACGAGCAGGGCAACCTGCAGAACACGGAGAACCGCTTCGATCTCGCGATCCGCGGCCCGGGCTACTTCCGCATCGAACTGCCGAACGGCCAGGAGGCCTACACCCGCGACGGCACCTTCGGCCTCTCTCCGGAGGGCGAGATCGTCACCGCCGACGGCTTCCGCCTGCTGCCCGGGGTGGTGATCCCGCAGGCGGCGCGCGACGTGACGATCAACGCCAACGGCGAGGTACTGGTGAAGCTCGATGGGCAGATCCAACCGCTGAACGTCGGCCAGATCACGCTCGCCATCTTCGCCAACGAGGCGGGGCTCGAGGCGATCGGCGACAACCTGCTGCTGGAGACGCCCGCCTCCGGCCAGCCTCAGGTCGGCGTGCCCGGTTCACCGGGCTTCGGCAACGTGCTGCAGGGCTTCATCGAGACCTCCAATGTCAACGTGGTGTCCGAGATCACCGCGCTGATCACCGCCCAGCGCGCCTACGAGATGAACTCGAAGGTGATCACCGCCTCGGACGAGATGCTCTCCACCCTCACCCGCCTGCGCTGAGGCCCGCGATGCGTGCGCTGCTGCTCGCCCTCCCCCTCCTGCTCGCCGCTCCGGCCGCCGCCGCCGAGGTGGTGGCGCGGGCCCATGCCGAGGTGGCGGGTCCTGTGGTCAGGCTCGGCGACCTGTTCGAGGGTGTCGGCGCCGGCGCCGAACGGCCGCTCGGCCCCGCCCCGGCGCCGGGCAGCCGCTACGTGGTGCCGCCGCAGCAACTGGCCGCGATCGCCCGCAGCCAGGGCCTGCGCTTCGCCGGCGGCGGACCGACCGTGGTCGAGCGGCCCGGCCGGGCCCTGTCGCGCGAGGCGGTGCTGGTCGCCCTGCGCGACGCGCTCGGGGTGGAGCGGGAGCGGGAGATCGAGCTCGCTCCCTACGCCCCGCCGATGGTGCCGCTCGCCGCCGACCTCCGGGTGGTCGCCGAGGATCTCCAGCTCGACCCGGCGACGGGACGGTTCACCGCCACGCTCGCCGTGGTCGCGGCCGGCGAGCCGCCGCTGCGGACGCGGTTGAGCGGGCGGGTCGCGGCACGCACCATCACCGTGCCGGTGGCGGCGCGCCGTCTTGCGCCCGGCGCGACCATCCAGGCCACCGATCTGCGTCAGGTCGCGCTGCCGCTCGATCGGGTGCCGGAGGAGGCGATCGTCGACGAAACCCGCCTGCGCGGCCGCATCGTGCAGCGGCCGGTGGCGGCCGGGGCGCCGATCCTGGCTGCCGATCTCGGCGGGCGGGCGGTGGTCGCGCGCAACAGCGCGGTGACGATGAGCGTCTCCCTGCCGGGGCTTGTCGTCACCGCGCAGGGCCGGGCACTGGAGGACGGCGCGCCGGGCGACGTGATCCAGGTGATGAACCTGGCGAGCCGTGCCGTGGTTGAGGCGAAGGTTCTCGGCCCAGGCCGGGTCGCCGTCGCGCCCGGCTCGCTGCCCCTCTCGCGCCCGACCTCTCCCCCTCGTCCCCACACCCGCGCGGAGCTGTCGCGATGATCGGGCTTCGTCTTCTCCTTCTCGCTTCGGCGCTGGCGCTCGTCGGCTGCAATGCACCGCAGCGGTTGTCCGAGATCGGCCGCGGGCCCCAGCTGTCGGCGATCGAGAACCCGACCGCGCGGCCCGACTGGCGCCCGGTCTCGCTGCCCATGCCTGCCCCACAGGAGCCGGTGCGCACCGCGAACAGCCTCTGGCGACCGGGAGCGCGCGCCTTCTTCAAGGACCAGCGGGCGGCGCAGGTCGGCGACATCGTCACCGTGCTCGTTTCCATCCGCGACGAGGCGCAGCTCGAGAACAGCTCCACACGCAGCCGCAACAACGGCGAATCGATGGGGCTGCCCGCCTTGCTCGGCCTCGAATCGAGCCTCACCCGGATCCTGCCCAACACGGTGAACCCGGCCGAACTCGTGCGCGCCAACTCAACCGGCAGCTCGACCGGATCGGGCAAGATCGACCGCAGCGAGACCGTCACGCTTCGCGTGGCCGCGGTCGTCACGCAGGTGCTGCCCAACGGCAACCTGGTGCTGTCGGGGCGGCAGGAGGTGCGGGTGAACAACGAGCTGCGCGAGCTCGCCATCCAGGGCGTGATCCGGCCGCAGGACATCGCCTCCGACAACACCGTCCGCCACGACCGGATGGCGGAGGCCCGCATCGCCTATGGCGGGCGCGGCATGATCAGCGACGTGCAGCAGCCGCGCTACGGCCAGCAGCTGCTCGACATCATCCTGCCGTTCTGACGGGGAGGGCCGCCGGGTCGCAGGGAACCCACGAGGCGATGCGCGCCGCCCGCTGCACTGGCCGGTGACCATTCGGCACCGCGTGTCGCCGATCGCCGCACCGAAAACGGAAGCGCGATGGCGCCGGAGACGACCGCTCAGTCGTCGCGGTGGGTCTTCTCCATCCGCTCGTGCCGCTCCTGCGCCTCGATGGAGAGGGTGGCGATCGGCCGGGCCTCCAGCCGCTTCAGGCTGATCGGCTCGCCCGTCTCCTCGCAGTAGCCGTAGGTGCCGTTCTCGATCCGCTCCAGCGCGGCGTCGATCTTGCCGATCAGCTTGCGCGCGCGGTCGCGGGTGCGCAGCTCGAGCGCGCGGTCAGTCTCGATCGAGGCGCGGTCGGTCAAATCCGGTTCCTGCAACCCGCCATTCTGCAGGCTGGACAGGGTCTCGTCGGCCTCACGAAGAAGTTCAGCACGCCACCGCAACAGCTTCTGCCGGAAGTACTCGAGCTGCATCGGGTTCATGAACTCTTCGTCTTCCGAGGGGCGATAGTCCGGCGGCAACGTGACGATCATCGCTCGTTCCTGTTCGCGACAGACAAGCCCGGGGGGGCGAAGGCGCGCGGACTATACTCACGGCCCCCCGCCCCGCCAAGCCGCCCCCGCTCCGCCCAACGCGTTGGAAAACAACGGTTTTGACTTCAGTCCCCCGACCCGCGCGCCCGTTCGAGGCGAGCAAGCTCCACCGCCGCGCGCACCTCGACCTCCTCGGCGATGGCGGCAAGCCGCGGATCCGCCGCCTTCTCCCCCTCACGCGCGAGTTTGGCGAGCGCCGTCAGCCGCGACTCGGACAGACGCCCGGTGAGCAGGCCGAGCTGGATGGCGCCCAGCTCGTCGAGCATCGCCTCCGCTCTCCGCTTCACCCGCGCATCGCGTTCCGCCGCCTCGAGGCTCTCCTGGATGGCAAGCAGGGAGGGCGCGATGCTGACGCTCTCGACCGGCGCCGCCTCGCGGCTCTCCTCCACCCCCGGCTCGACGGCAACGCGGAACCGGCCGCCGGCCGCACTCCGCCCGACGGGCCGAGGCTGCAGCACAGGCGGCGAACCGAGCCCGACGATCTTCACCATGCGATCGACCCCTTCCTTCGCGGCGACCCGGCAGGAATCGCCCCTGCCGGCAAAACCTGCCGGCCTCCCTCCCGCCTGCGCCGAGGCGAAACCCGCGGCGCGGGAGGGAACGACGGCGCCTCATTCCTGGCACGCCGTTCGCTAACTCTTCGTTGCCGGAGGTCCCCACCCGGGGACAGCCCGTCGAGGAGCCCCATGCGTCGCGTTGCCCTTGCCGTCCTCCTCTCTCTCCTCGCCACCACCGCCTCGGCCCAGGTGCGGATCAAGGACATCGCCGACGTCGAGGGCGTGCGCGAGAACCAGCTCGTCGGTTACGGCATCGTGGTCGGGCTGAACGGTACGGGCGATCGACTGTCGTCCGCCGTGTTCACCCGGCAGAGCCTGATCGGCATGCTCGAGCGGCTCGGCGTCAACACCCGCGACGAAGCCAACCGCCTGGACACCAAGAACGTCGCCGCGGTGATGGTCACCGCCTCGCTGCCGGCCTTCGCCCGGCAAGGGTCTCGCATCGACGTCTCGGTGGCTGCGCTGGGCGATGCGACCAACCTCACCGGCGGCACGCTGCTCGTCACCCCTCTGCTCGGCGCCGACGGCGAGGTCTACGCCGTCGCCCAGGGCCAGGTGACGACGGGCGCGATCGCCGCCCGCGGCGCGGCGCAGACGGTGACGCGCGGCGTGCCGACCGCCGGCCGCATCCCCTCGGGCGCCATCGTCGAACGCGAGACGGGCTTCGCCTTCGGCGAACGCCCCGCCGTGCGGCTCGCGCTGCGCAACCCCGATCTCACCACCGCCCGCCGCATCGCCGCCGCGATCAACGCCTTCGCCCGCTCCCCCGTCGCCACCCCGTCCGACCCGGGCACCGTCGTCGTCCGCCCCCCGCCGGGGCGGGAAAACGATCTCGTCGGCTTCCTCACCGACATCGAGCAGCTCCGCGTCGAGCCCGACCAGGTGGCGCGCGTGGTGATCGACGAGGCGAACGGCATCATCGTCATGGGCGCCAACGTGCGCATCAGCACCGTCGCCATCGCCCAGGGCAACCTGACCATCCGCGTGACCGAGACGCCGCAGGTGAGCCAGCCCAACCCCTTCGGCCAGGGCGAGACGGTGGTCGTGCCGCGCACCGAGATCGAGGTCAACGAACAGCAGAACCGCCGGCTCGGCATCGTGCGCGGCAACGTCACGCTACAGGACCTCGTCTCCTCGCTGAACGCCCTCGGGGTTGGCCCGCGCGACATGATCCAGATCCTGCAGGCGATCCGGGCCGCCGGTGCGCTGCAGGCAGAACTGGAGGTGATGTGATGCTCTCCCCGCTCCTTCCGCCGGTCTCCGACCCGCGCCTGACCACCTCCCGCCAGCCCGCGCCCGACCCGCGCACCGCCCAGGCCGCGCGCGCGTTCGAGGCGATGGCCTTGGGGGCCTTGCTGCAGCCGATGTTCGAGGGCTTGGGCAAGGG
The DNA here is from genome assembly GCF_003336755.1 of Elioraea thermophila (ex Habib et al. 2022). Lineage (GTDB taxonomy): Bacteria > Pseudomonadota > Alphaproteobacteria > Acetobacterales > Acetobacteraceae > Elioraea > Elioraea thermophila. The sequence goes on from NZ_QMDI01000002.1 coordinate 356,901, forward strand.
GGGTGCGTTCGGTGGCGGGGCGGCGGAGGCGATGTGGCGGCCCGTGCTGGTGAACGAGATCGCGCGCGCGATCGCGGAAGCGGGCGGGGTCGGCATCGCCGAGTTGGTGCTGCGCCAGACGGGCGCCGCGGCGGGAGGTGGGCGATGATCCCCGCCCTGGTTGATGCCGGCGTCGCCCTCGCCGCCCTGCTCGAGGAGGAGAACCGCGCCCTTGCCGCCCTCGACCTCGCCGCCGCCGCGGCCTTGGCGGAGCGGAAACGGTCGGCGGTCGATCGCTTCATCGCCGCGGAGCAGACGCTGCGCAAGGCAGGGACCCGCGCGGCCGCCCAGGAACGCGAGGCGGTGAAGGATTTGGGTGAACGGCTCAACGCCCTCGCCGCCACCAACCGGCGCATGCTGGAACGCGCGCTCGCCGCCCAGGACACGGTGGTCCGGCTGCTGATCGAAGCCGCCCGCCCGGCCGACGGCCGCTACGCCGCACCGGGAGCAGGCCACCCGCGTTGCCGCGAGATGCCTGCCCTCTCTTTCAGCGCGCAACTCTGAAACGGCGCCGCAACGTAACCACCCGCGGCTGCGTTGCGCGCGCGTCACCGTTTCGTGCTTGGTTCATGCCCCCGTCCGCGCCATGGTCGCGCAGCTTTCATCCGGCAGGGGAACGACCATGGACCTTCCGCGCAAGCTCGGCGCCGAATTCCTCGGCACCTTCGTGCTGACCTTCGGCGGCTGCGGCTCCGCGATCATCTCCGCCGCCTTCCCGCAAGTGGGCATCGGCCTCGTCGGCGTCTCGCTCGCCTTCGGCCTCACCGTGCTCGCCATGGCCTACGCGGTCGGCCACATTTCGGGCGGCCACTTCAACCCCGCCGTCACCATCGGGCTCACGGTGGCCGGCCGCGCCAAGGCCGCGGAGGTCGCATCCTACATCATCGCCCAGGTCATCGGTGCGGTGGCCGCCGCCGCGCTCTTGTTCCTGATCGCCTCGGGCAAGCCGGGCTTCCTCGCCGGCGGCTTCGCCGCCAACGGTTTCGGCGAACTTTCGCCCGGCAATTACGGCCTCGTTTCGGGCCTGCTGACCGAACTCGTGCTGACCGCGATCTTCCTCGTCGTCATCCTCGGTTCGACCTCGGCGCGCGCACCGCCCGGCTTCGCCCCGATCGCGATCGGGCTCGCGCTCACCCTGATCCATCTCGTCTCCATCCCGGTCACCAACACCTCCGTCAATCCGGCGCGCAGCACCGGCCCCGCCCTGTTCGCGGGGGGCGAGTCCATCGCGCAGCTGTGGCTGTTCTGGCTCGCGCCCATCGCCGGCGCGGTGATCGGCGGGGTGATCCATCGCCGGCTCGACTGCGGCGACGACACCCGCTGACGGCAGTCTTACCGGCGCGGGCGGCCTGGGGCACCATGCCGCCCGCCCGATGCGCCCACCCCCGTCTCCGCCCGCGCGGCCGTCGTCCCGCCTCGCCAGCCTCGCCTTCGTCGCCCTGCTCTCTCTCGGTTCTGCGACGGCCTGTTACCTCCTCCGCGGCACGGAGGGGCTGCGCGAGGGCCTCGCCACCGCGGCCGATCTCGCCTTGGCCGTGCTGCCGGTGATGGTGCCTGCCCTGTTTCTTGCCGCGGTGATCCAAGGCGGGGTGGGGCGCGAGCGCATCGGCCGCCTGCTCGGCGCCGACTCCGGGCTCAGGGGGCTTCTGCTGGCCTCCGCCGCCGGCATGGCGACACCGGGCGGGCCGATGGCCGCCTTCCCCCTCGTCGCCGCTCTCGCTGCCGGTGGGGCGGATCGCGGCGCGCTGGTCGCCTACGTCTCCGCCTGGGCGCTGAATGGGGTGAGCCGGATCCTCGTCTTCGAGGCTCCTCTGCTCGGGCCCGAGTTCGCTCTGCTCCGCTTCGCCGCCTCGCTTCCGCTGCCCGTGCTTGCGGGCGCCCTCGCCCGGCGGCTGCCGCTCGAGGGGAGGGTGCGGTGAGTGCCGCCGCCGTCATCGTCTGGGCGGCTGCACTGGTCGCGCTCGCCGTGGTGGTGCGGCGCGGGCGGCCGGCCCTGCGCGCAGCCGCGCTGCAGACCGGCACCAGCCTGCGCACCGTCCTCCCCACCCTCGCCCTCGCCCTGCCGGCGGCGGGCTTCCTCACCGTTCTGGTGCCGGACCGGTTCGCCGCCGCCCTGTTCGGCGCCGAGACGGGGCTGGCTGGGCATCTGCTGGCGACCCTCGTCGGCGCCGTCCTGCCGGGCGGTCCCTTCGTCTCCTTCCCCGTCGTGCTCGCGCTGTGGCAGTCGGGGGCAGGGACGGCGCAGATGGTCACGCTGATCTCGGCCTGGTCGGTGCTCGCCGTGCACCGGCTGGTGGTTTGGGAAGGGCCGCTCTTGGGCTGGCGTTTCGCCGCCCTTCGCCTCGTGGCGAGCTTGCCCTTGCCGCTGGCCTCCGGGTTGGCGGCGGAGGCGATTCTCGCCTTGCTTCCCCCTGGCACGGTCGGACGCTAAAGCGGGCCGCCATGGACGGGGCGGAACGGGCGGCCGATGCGGCGGCGATGTGGCGGGCGTTGATCGCCCGCCGCGGCGGCGGGCCGCGCGTGCTGCCCGAACCGGCGGACGAGAAGGCGGCGACGCTGAAGGCGCTGTTCGCGCCGCTCACCGAACCGCCCGCCGCCCCCGACGGCGTCCTCGTCTCCGCCCACCTCGCGCAGAGCCTGGATGGACGGATCGCCACCGCCTCGGGCGCCTCGCGCTGGATCAGCGGCGAGGCCGATCTCGCCCATACCCACCGCATGCGGGCCCTTGCCCAGGGCGTGCTGGTCGGCGCCGGCACGGTACGGGCGGACGACCCGCGGCTGACCGTCCGTCTCGTGCCCGGACCGAACCCGGTGCGAATCATTCTCGACCCGGAGCGCCGTCTCGAGGACCGCCACGCCGTATTCCGCGACGGCGAGGCACCGACCTGGCTCGTCTGCGCCGAGGACCGCGCGGGAGCCCAGCCCCCCGGCCGCGCCGAGCTCATCGCCGTGCCACGCGGACCGGGAGGGATCGACCTCGCCGCCCTGTTGCGCACCCTGCGCGCCCGCGGCATCAGCCACCTCTTCGTCGAGGGTGGGGGGGTGACGGTGGGCCGCTTCCTCGCCGCCGGGCTGATCGACCGCCTTCATGTCGCGGTCGCGCCGCTCCTGATCGGCTCCGGCGTGCCGGCCCTGCAACTGCCCGAGATCGCCGCCCCCGAGGACGGCCTGCGGTTCGCGGTCGTGCTGCATCGCCTCGGCGAGGACGTGCTGTTCGACTGCGCGATCGCGCGCCGACGCCCGACATGGCGCTGACCGCCCGCGCCTTCTGGACCGTCGCCCCGGGCTGCGGCGAGCTCCGGGTCGAGCCCCTTCCGGCACCGGGGCCGGACCAGGTCCTCGTGCGCACCCTCGCCTCGGGCGTCTCGCGCGGCACCGAAGCCCTCGTCTTCGCCGGGCGCGTGCCGGAGAGCGAATGGCACCGGATGCGCTGCCCCTTCCAGGCCGGCGAGTTCCCCTTCCCCGTCAAATACGGCTACGCCACGGTCGGCGTGGTCGAGGCAGGACCGGGGCCCCTGCTCGGCCGGCGCGTGTTCTGCCTTCATCCGCACCAGGACCGCTTCGTCGTCCCCGCCGCCGCGGTCATCCCCATCCCCGATGCCGTGCCGACGCCCCGCGCCGTGCTCGGCGCCAACATGGAGACGGCACTGAACGTGGTGTGGGACGCCGAGCCCGTGCCCGGGGAGCGGGCCGTGGTGATCGGCGCCGGCGTGGTCGGGCTTCTGGTCGCGTTCCTCCTCTCCCGCTTCCCCGCACTTGCCGTCACCGTGGTCGATCGCGACCCGGCGAAGGAAGCGCCCTCGCGTGCCTTGGGTCTCGCCTTCGCCCTGCCCGGAGCAGTGCGGCGCGAGGCCGACCTTGTCGTGCACGCCTCCGCCTCACCGGAGGCGCTCGCGCACGCTCTCGACCTTGCCGCCTTCGAGGGGCGTATCGTGGAGGCCTCCTGGTTCGGCGACCGCCCCGTCACGCTGCCGCTGGGCGGCGCCTTCCATGCGCGGCGTCTGAGGCTGATCTCCTCCCAGGTCGGCGCGGTCGCCCCCCGCATGCGGGGGAGGCGAACGCATGCCGAGAGGCTTGCCCTTGCGCTCGCCATGCTGGACGACGCCCGCCTCGATGCGCTGCTGGACGGGCCGTCGCGCTTCGAGGATCTTCCCGCCACCATGGCGCGGCTCGCCGCCTCCCCCGGTGCGCTCTGCCATGTCGTGCGCTACGACCCCGGCCCCTGACCTTCCGACTCGAAGGACTCTCCCGTGTTCAGCCTGACCGTGATGGACCACGTGATGATCGCGCATTCGTTCCGGGGCGAGATCTTCGGCCCGGCCCAGCGTCTGCACGGCGCGACCTACACGGTGGAGGCCGAGTTTCGCGTGCCCTCGCTCGACGAGCACGGGCTCGTGGTCGACATCGGGCTGGCGCGGGCCGAGCTTCGCCGCGCGCTGGACACGTTCGACTACCGCAACCTCGACGACCTTCCCCAGTTCGCCGGGGCGAACACCACCACCGAATTCTTGGCCGCGCACATCCACGCCCTGCTCGCCGCGGCGCTGAAGGAGGGGCGGCTCGGCGAAGGCGGGCGGCGCGTGACGACCCTCAAGGTGCTGCTGCGGGAAAGCCCCGTCGCTTGGGCCGCCTACGAAGCCCCGATCGCATGAGTATCGCTGCCGGGGCGGACCTATCCGTCGCGCTGATCGTTCCGGGGCCGATCGACACCGTCTCCGGCGGCTACGGCTACGACCGGCGGATCCTGCGCGGCCTCGCCGAGATCGGTCACCGCGTGCGCGCGGTCGAACTCGCGGGCCGCCACCCGCTGCCGGACGAGACCGCCGAAGCCGCCGCCTGGCAGGCGATCGCCGATCTCGGCGCGGAGGAGATCGCGGTGATCGACGGGCTCTGCCTGCCCTCCTTCGGTGCGGCGGCGGAGGCGATCGCCGCGCGCACCACCGTCGGGCTGATCCATCACCCCACGCCCTTGGAGAAGGGGCTTTCCGAAGCGGAAGCCGCGCTGTTGCGCGAGAAGGAGGCTCGCCTCCTCCCTCTGCTCTCCCGCGTGATCGCGACCAGCCGAGCGACCGCCGACCGTCTCGGCGAGATGGGGATCGCCCGCGAGCGCATCGGAATCGTCGAACCCGGCACCGACCCCGCGCCGCGCGCCGAAGGCTCGGGCAGCGACGCTTGCGCCATCCTGTCCATCGGTGCCTGCGTGCCGCGCAAGGGCCATGATCTTCTCCTCCGCGCGCTGGCTCGGCTGTTCGATCTCGACTGGCACCTCACCATCGTCGGCTCGCTCACGCGCGACCCCGTGCATGCGCGGGGGCTCGCCGCCCTCGCCGAGGAGCTCGCCATCGCGCAGCGCGTCACCTTCGCCGGCGAGATCGACGAGAGTTCCCTCGAGGCCCTGTGGCGGCGGACGGACGTCTTCGCGCTCGCCACCTGGTTCGAGGGCTACGGCATGGCGGTGGCGGAGGCGTTGGCGCGCGGCATTCCCTGCGCCATCACCGCCGGCGGCGCGGTGGCCGACCTCGTGCCGCCGGAAGCGGGCGTGGTCGTTCCCGCCGGCGACTGGCAGGCGCTCTCGCGCGCCATGCGACGGCTGATCTTCGACACCGAGCTTCGCCGTCGCATGAGCGACGCCGCGTACGCCACCGGGCAGCGCCTGCCGCGCTGGGAGGACCAGGCCCGGCGTTTCGCCGATGAACTGCGCGCCGCACACGCCGAGCGATGAGCGAGACCTTCTCCGCCGACTGGCTGTCGTTGCGCGAACCTTTCGATCGGGCGGCGCGTTCGCCCCGCCTCGCCGCCGCCCTCGCCGAGGTGCTGCCCACACGGCCGCGGCTGATCGATCTCGGCGCCGGCACGGGCTCGCTGTTCCGCTGGCTCGCCCCGCGCCTCGCCCGACCGCAGGCGTGGACGCTGGTCGATGCCGACGCTGACCTGCTCGACGAGGCCTTCCTCCGCATCGCGACCTGGGCGGAAGGGCAAGGGTACCGCGTCACCACGCCGGGGCGGGCGATGCTGGTGCACACGCCCCAGGGGGCGTGGCGCGTCGAGGCGCTGGCGCGCGATGTCGCCACCGACCCGCAGCGCCTTCCGTTGCGCGAGCACGATGCGGTGGTCTGCTCGGCGCTGCTCGATCTCGTCTCCGCACACTGGCTGGAGATGCTCTCCTTCGCGCTCGACTCGCCCTTCGCCGCCTTCCTCTCCGTCGATGGGCGCGACGCTTGGCTGCCGCGCGATGCCGATGATCGTCTGATTGCACGGGGCTTCGCGCGCGACATGGGGCGCGACAAGGGCTTCGGGCCCGCCTTGGGCCCGCGCGCACCCGCACGTGCACGGCGGCTCTTCGCCGCGCGCGGCTTCCGCGTGCTGGCGGCGCCGTCGGACTGGATCATTCCCCGCGTCGGTCACGCCATGCTGACCACGATGGTGACCGGCCACGCCACCGCCGCCGCGGCCGCTCTTCCCGCGTTCGCCGACCGCATCGACGCCTGGCGCGAGCGACGCCTCACGCAGATCGCGCGTGGCCGGCTCGCCCTGCGCATCGGCCATCACGACCTTCTCGCCCTGCCGCGGAGCTGAGCGATGCCCATCCTCGGCGCGATCGCCGACGACGTCACGGGAGCGACCGACCTCGCCGCCATGCTGGTGAACAACGGTGCGCGCACCGTGCAGCTGCTCGGCGTGCCCCCGCCGGATGCCGCGCCGCCGGAAGCCGATGCGGTGGTCGTCTCGCTGAAGTCGCGCACGGCCCCCGTGACACGTGCGGTCGCCGACTCGCTCGCCGCCCTCGATCGTCTCCGCGCCTGGGGCGCGCGCGCGATCCACTTCAAGGTCTGCTCCACCTTCGATTCCACGGATGAGGGCAACATCGGCCCGGTGGCGGATGCGCTGCGCGCCGCCCTGCGCGCCGACATTGTGCCCGTCTGCCCCGCTTTCCCGACCAACGGGCGCACCGTCTACCAAGGCCACCTCTTCGTCGGTTCGGCGTTGCTCAATGAGAGCGGCATGGAGAACCACCCGCTGACGCCGATGCGCGACGCCAATCTCGTGCGTGTGCTCGGGCGGCAGACGCGCGCCCGCGTCGGGCTCGTGCCTTTCGCCACCGTCGAGCGCGGCGCGGAGGCGGTGCGTGCGGCGCTCGCCAGCCTCGCGAACGACGGCGTCGCCCATGCCATCCTCGATGCGGTGTCCGACACCCAACTCCTCACCCTCGGCGAGGCGATCGCCGACTCGCCGCTCGTCGTCGGCGGCTCGGGGCTTGCGTTGGGGCTGCCGGCGGCGTGGCGTCGCCGCGGCTGGCTTGGCGAAGGGGGCGACGCGGCGCGGCTGCCGCGCCTCGCCGGGCGGGCCGCCATCCTGGCGGGAAGCTGCTCGCGCGCCACGCTTGCGCAGGTGGCGCAGGCGCGTGGATCCTGCGCCTCGTTCGCGCTCGACCCGCTCGCCCACCCGCATCCCGCCACGCTCGCCGCGGCGGCGATCGACTGGAGCGAGCGACAGCCGGCGGACGCGACACTCCTTATCTATGCATCCTCACCGCCCGAGCGGGTCGCCGCGGTGCAGGCGGCACTGGGGCGCGAACGGGCGGGCGAGATCGTCGAGCGGGCCTTCGCCGCCATCGCCGAGGCGCTCATCGCCCGCGGTGTGCGCCGCCTCATCGTCGCGGGAGGCGAAACCTCCGGCGCGGTGGTCTCTCGCCTCGGGCTCACCCGCCTCGTCATCGGCCCCACCATCGATCCGGGCGTGCCCTGGACTTTCGCCCCGGAACGCGACCTGTTGCTCGCGCTGAAGAGCGGCAATTTCGGCTCGGAAGATTTCTTCACCAAGGCGCTGGCGATGCTGGAGGAGGGCGCATGAGCGAGGAGGCGCGGCTGCGCGAGGAGATGTGCCGCCTCGCGGAAAGCCTGTTCGCGCGGGGTTTCTCGGTCGGCAGTGCAGGCAACATCTCGGCCCGGCTCGAGGACGGGGTGCTGATCACCCCGACCAACTCCTGCCTCGGCCGGCTCGATCCCGCCCGCATCGCCAAGCTCGATGCGTCGTGGCGCCATGTCGCGGGCGATCCGCCGTCGAAGGAGGTGTTCATGCACCGCGCGATGCTGGCCGCGCGGGCGGAGGCGCGCGCCGTGGTGCATCTCCATTCCACCTGGGCGACGGCCGTCTCCTGCCTCGCCGACGTCGATCGCTTGCGACCGATCCCGCCGCTCACCCCGTACTTCGTCATGCGCATCGGCGAGACGCTGCCGATCGTGCCCTACTACCGGCCAGGCGATCCGGCGATGGAACCGGCGATCGCCGAGGCCGCGCATGAGGCACGGGCGGTGCTGCTCGCCAACCACGGCCCGGTGGTGTCCGGCCGAACGCTGACCGATGCCGTCTACGCCGCGGAAGAGCTCGAGGAGGCGGCGAAGCTGTTCCTGCTGCTGCGCGGCCTGCCGGTGCGACAGCTGAGCGCGGCGCAGGTGGCCGAGCTGCGGGCGACCTTCGGCTGACGAAAGAGAAAGGGCGCGCCGCACGATCGCGCGACGCGCCCGGACATGACCCTGACGCGACGAGGCGGTCAGGTCGTCGGCGTCTCGGAGGACGGGGTCTCCGGCGCCGGCGCCTCCGCCTCCGCTGCCGCCTTGCGGGTGCGGCGCACGGGGGCCTTGCGCGTCGTCGTCTTCGCCGCCGCGGTCTTGCGCGTCGTCGTCTTCTTCGCGGCCGCCGCGCGCGTGGTGGTCTTGCGCGTCGTCGTCGTCCGCTTCGCGGTCGCGCGCTTGGCCGCCGGCTTCTTGGCCGCCGCCGTGCGACGGGTGGCGGTCGTCTTCTTCGCCGCTGCCGCCCGCTTCGGTGCGGCGCGCTTGGCGGCGGTCGCGGTGCGCTTCGGCGCCGCCTTCTTTGCCGCCGGCTTCTTCGCTGCCGTCGTCTTGCGCGCCGTCGTGCGCTTCGTGGTGGCGCCCTTCCGGGTCGCCGCCCGCATCGCCATCGGCTGCGCGCGCGTCGCCGCGGCCGACTCGTTGGTTTCGCGCGCCGCACGGATGGCTTCCACCGCCGCCGGCACGTCCTTGCTCATGGACACGTGCTCTCACTCCTTTCCGTTCGAGGGGTCAGGACCGCGCGCTGCTCCGCAGGCCACGGCGTCGCCGCGGCGGTGTGAGGCGACCCGCAGCGGAGCGCATGCGGTGTCCGACGAGGCCGCCTGACCTGCGGAACGGAAGGACCCTGGATTGGGGAGAGCGAACGACGCCCCGCTCCGGCACGCGCCGACAGCGGCGGGGCATCGCCTCTCGATCCTTCGCCTTCGACTGCCTCGATCGGACCAGCGATCTCGGCATGCGTGCGGTCCATGGACCGTCCTTCCCTGCCACGAATGCTCGAGATGCCACGACCGTCGAAACGAATCGCGATGCATCTGCATCCGCAACATCACGCTATGCGAGTCGCACGTGGTGCTGTCAACAAAAAGCATGTGCGCGACGCGCATTTCCGCACGCCGACGCACATGATGATGTCGTCGCATCGCACACCGCAGCGCGATCGACGCGCTGCGGTGCATCGTCACCTCCTCACTCCGCCGCGCGCGCTGCGCGCGCACCGTAGACGGGCGTGCGCCACTCCGGATGCAGAGCAACCTCGCCGCGCGCGATCGCGAAGTAGAGGGCCTGCAGCCGCTTGGTGAGCGGACCCGGCACGCCCGCTCCGACCGCGAGGCGATCGATCGTGGTGATCGGCGTCACCTCCCAGGCCGTGCCGCAGAAGAACGCCTCCTCCGCCGCATAGAGTTCGCTGCGGTCGAGCTCGCGCTCCTCGACACTCACCCCCATCTCCTCGCGCAGGAGGCGGATCACGGTATCGCGGGTGATGCTCTCCAAGATGCCCGAGGTGACGGCCGGCGTGACGGCGACGCCGTTGCGGACGATGAACAGGCACATCCCCGGCCCTTCCGCCACCTTGCCGCGATCGTTCAAGAGGATCGCCGCCCCGTAGCCCTCCACCTTCGCCTCCTGCGTGGCAAGGCGGCCGTTGTGGTAGTTCGCGTTCGCCTTCACCCGCATCGGGATCGCGGAATCCTCCGGCCGGCGCCAGGACACCACACCGGCGGAGATGCCTTCCGTCAGCGCGCGCGCGGGCGGGCGGACGGTCGCGGTGCAGGCGAACACCACCGGGCCCGTCGCCGCCATCTCGCCGATGCCGTCGAGGAGCGCGGTGAGGCGAATGTGCACGCCCTCGCGGAAGCCGTTGGCGCGCACGGTCTCCAACACGGCTTCGGCCAGCCACGCGCGATCGGGGCTGCAGTCGAAGCGCATCACCTTCAGCCCGTAGAGCATGCGATCGAGATGGGCGGCGAGGCGGAAGACGTACATTTCGCCCTCGGCCTCGTTCCAGTAGCCGCGCAGGCCTTCGAACACGCCCGCGCCGTACTTCACCGCCGGCGAATAGACGTGGATCTTCGCCTCGCCCCACGGCACCACCCGCCCGTCGAACCATGCAAAGCCCGGAACGGTCTCGCTCATCGCAGTCTCCCTTGCAGCCGTTGCGGGCACGGTAGGCCGAAACGGAGCGGGGCGCGAGGAGGCCCTCCCCGCGCCCCGCCGATGATGCGCGTGCGAACTGCGCCTCTAGCGCGCGGCGAGCGGCACCACCGCGCGCTCCGGCACGCCGACGTAGTGCGAGAGCGGGCGGATCAGACGGTTGTCGCTCATCTGCTCGAGCACGTGGGCCGACCAGCCGGTGATGCGCGACGCGACGAAGAGCGGGGTGAACATCGGGATGTCGAACCCCATCATGTAGTAGGTGGGGCCGGCCGGGAAATCGAGGTTCGGGTGGATGTTCTTCTTCGCCAGCATCTCCTCGGCCAGGATGCGGCTGATCTCCAGCCACTTCTGCCCGCCCAGCCGCTCCGCCACCCGATCGCGCCACTTCGCCATCGTCGGCACGCGCGAGTCTCCCTTGCGATAGACGCGGTGGCCGAAGCCCATGACGAGGGCGCGGTGCTCCAGCTTGTCGTCGATCCAGCCCTTGGCGCGGGCGGGCGTGCCGATCTCCTTCAGCATGTGCATCACCGCCTCGTTCGCCCCCCCGTGCAGCGGCCCCTTCAGCGCGGCGATGCCGGCGGTGACCGCGGCGTGGATGTCCGCCATGGTCGAGGCGACCACGCGGGCGGCGAAGGTCGAGGCGTTGAAGGAGTGCTCGGCATAGAGCGTCATCGAGACGTCGAATGCCTTGACGATCTCGGCATCCGGTACCCGACCGAAGAACATGTGGAAGATGTTCTCGGCGAAGCCGAGCTCCGCCTTCGGGCGAATGGGCCGCTTGCCCTTGCGCAGCCGGGCGATGGCGGCGATCACGGTCGGAATCTTGGCGTAGAGACGGATCGCCTTGCGCTTCGTCGCCTCGAGCGAGTTGTCGCCGGCTTCGGGGTCTTCCATGCCGAGGAAGCTCACCGCCGTCCGCGTGGCGTCCATCGGGTGAGCGCGGCGGGGAAACTCCTCGATGATGCGGATGAGCTTCTTCGGAATGCCGCGGTTCGCCCGTTCCTCCTTCTCGAAGGCCCTGAGTTGCCGCCGGTTGGGCAACTCGCCCTCGAGCAGGAGGTAGGCGACCTCCTCGAAGCGGCACTGCTCGGCGAGGTCCTGCACCGGATAGCCGCGATAGGTGAGGCTGTTGGTTTCCGGCATCACCTTCGAGATCGCGGTGACGTCGGCATGCACGCCGACCAGGCCCTTGAAGACCTGCGGCGCGCCTTCGGCTGCGATGTGGTTCATGGCGTTTCCCCGTCCTCGTTCCCCCGCGCGCTCAGCCCTTGCGGCGCCGCGCCACCGTTCGCCCCGTGGTGCGGCCCGGCCGCATCTTCGCCGGCTTGCCGGTCAGGGCGGATTTTGCCGTGCGCGCGCGCTTGAGGGTCGTGGTGCGCGCCTTCGCCTCCGCCTTGCGCGCCACGCGACGCACCGCGGCGGGTTCGGCCGAGCGGACCGGAGCGTCGAAGATCCCCCGCACCGGCGAAAGCGTCAGCCGGCCGGCCGGCAGGGCGACGTTCAGCGCATCGAGCCCGCCGGCGGGAATGGCGGCGAGGTCCTGCACCGCCTCGAGGAAACGGTTCGCCTCGCGGGTGGAGATCAGGCCCTCCGTCAGGGTGCGGAACTTGCGGATGTAGTCCTCGCGCCGGAACGGACGCGCACCGAGCGGATGGGCGTCGGCGAAGGCGATCTCGTCCTCGATCACCCGCCCGTCCTTGAGGAAGATCTGCACCCGGCCGCCGAACGCCTTCTCGCGCGGGTCGGTCGCGTGGTAGCGCCGCGTCCACTCCGGGTCCTCGCGGGTCTCGATCTTGTGCCACAGCCGCACGGTGTCGGGCCGGGAGGCGCGGCGCGGGGTGTAGCTCTCGATATGGTGCCAGGTGCCGTCCTGCAGGGCGACGGCGAAGATGTACATGATGGAGTGATCGAGCGTCTCGCGCGACGCCTTCGGGTCCATCTTCTGCGGGTCGTTCGCGCCTGTGCCGATCACCGTGTGCGTGTGGTGCGAGGTGTGGATGAGGATGCGCTCGATCGCCTCGAAATCCTCGATCTTCTCGCGCATCCGCCGGGCGAGGTCGATCAGCGCCTGCGCCTGGTACTCGGCCGAGTGCTCCTTGGTGTAGCTCTCGAGGATGGCGCGCTTGGGCTCGCCCTTGGCGGGAAGCGGCACGTGGTAGTAGTCGCGCCCGTATACGGCCTCGCGACCTTCGCGATCGGCCACCGTGCGGCCGGCGAGGATCCAGGCGATGATCGAGTCCTCGCCCTCGTAGATCGGGTTCGGCGCCCCTTCGCCGCGCATCGCGCGATCGACCGCCTCCACCGCGAGCTTGCCGGCATGCGCAGGGGCGAAGGCCTTCCAGGAGCTGATCTCGCCCTTGCGGCTCTGGCGGGTGGTGATGGAGACGTGCACCGCCTGCTGCACGGCCTGGAAGATCGTCTCCTGCTTGAGCCCGAGGAGGGTGCCGATGCCGGCGGCGGCGGCCGGGCAGAGATGGGCGATGTGATCGACCTTGTGCTCATGCAGGCAGATCGCTTTGACGAGGTCGATGTGGATCTCGTAGGCGGTGGCGAGCCCGCGGATGAGGTCCTTGCCCGAGGCGCCGACCGTTTGCGCCACCGCGAGCACGGGGGGGATGTTGTCGGCCGGGTGCGAGTAGTCGGCGGCGAGGAACGTGTCGTGGAAGTCGAGTTCGCGCACCGCCGTGCCGTTCGCCCAGGCCGCCCATTCGGGGCTGACGGTGCGCGCCACCGGCAGGCCGAACAGGGTCGCGCCCCCCTTGCGCGGATGGGCGAGCGCCATCATCCGCGCGGAGACGACGGGGCCGCGGTTGATCGCCGCGATCGCCACCGCCGCGTTGTCGATGATGCGGTTGATGATCATCTCCGCCACGTCCTTCTGCACCGGCACGCGGTCGGCGGCCACGCCGGCGATCTTCCAGGCGAGCTGGGCCTCGCGCGGCAGGAGGTCCTTCGAGCGGTGCACGCGGACGGGATGGAGCTCCATCGGTCTTCCTCTTGCTTGGTGCGACCGGCCGCGCAACGAAACCAAGGTGTCTTGAACGCGCGGGACGGCCGGTCTTGACTGGCGAAACCTTCCTAGACTTCGCGCCTGCAGCACGCAAGCCGCCGACCAGGAGTTGCCCGCCCCGATGAGCGACCTTTCCGCGCCCTTCGACCGCGTGGTGTGCGGCGATCTCGTCACCGCCGAAGGCATCCTCGCGCGCGGCTTCGTCGCCATCCGCGGCGAGACGATCGCCGCCATCGGCCAAGGCGCACCACCGCCCGCGCGCGCGATCGACGATCACGCGGGGCGGCTGATCTTTCCGGGCCTCGTGGACGGGCACATGCACACCTCCTCCGCGATCGGCTGGGGCGGCATCGAGCACGCCACGCGCACGGCGGCAGCGGGCGGTGTCACCACCGTCTGCGACATGCCCTACGACATCCCCCGCCCGGTGACGGACGCGACGATCTTCTCGGAGAAGGTGGCGGTGGTGAACCGCACCGCGCATGTCGACGTCGCGCTCTACGGCACCATCACCAAGACCGGTGGTGTCGCGCGCATCCCGGAACTCGCCGCCGCCGGGGCTTCGGCCTTCAAGCTCTCCACCTACGAATACGACCCCATCCGGTTCCCCCGGATCGACCATCGCGAGATGGAGCACGCGTTTCGCCTGATCGCGCAGACGGGGCTGATGGTCGCCGTGCACAACGAGGACCAGGAACTCGTCGAGGCGCTGACGGCGGAGGCCAAGGCCTCGGGGCGGACGGACCCGATCCAGCACGCGCGCACGCGCCCGCCGCTCGCCGAGAACCTCGCCAACGTGCTGATCTTCGAACTCGCCCGCGCCACCGGGGCGCATGCGCACATCGCCCACTCCTCGCTCGCGCGCGGCTTCGAACTCGCCCGCGCTTACCGCGCGATGGGAGTGACGGCCTCGGCCGAGGCCTGCATCCAATACCTCTCTCTCACCGAGGAGGATCTCGTCCGCCAGGGCGGCAAGGCGAAGTGCAACCCGCCCCTGCGCACCGCCGAGGAGGTGGAGCGGATGTGGGCGAGCCTCCTCGCGGGCGAGGTCGCCTACGTCTCCACCGACCACGCGCCGTGGCCGATCGAGCGCAAGACGAGCCCCGACATCTTCGCCTGTTCGGCCGGGCTCACCGGGCTGCAGTCCTTCGCGCCGCTCATGCTCACGCTTCTCGAGGAGCGCGGGCTGCCGCTCACCCTGCTCGCCAAGTACTGCGCCGAGGAGCCCGCCCGCTTCCATGGCCTCGCGCCGAAGAAAGGCCGGCTCGCCGTGGGGGCGGATGCCGATCTCTGCGTGATGGAGCGGGGGCGCTTCGTGTTCGACGAGAGCACGATCGTGGATCGCGCGGAATGCCGCTGGAGCCCCTATCACGGCCGCACCATGCGCGCCCGTGTGGCCGCCACCTATCTGCGGGGACGGCCGATCTGGGACGGCGCGCGCGTGCTGAACGCGCCGGGCGAGGGCCGCTTCGTGCCGCGCCAGGCGCGCTGAGCCCGCAGCACGGACCACTCCACACGATCACGCATCAGGAAGGAACCGGGAATGGCACGACGACTGACGGTGGGTGCAGCCCAGCTCGGCGCAATCCAGAAGAGCGAGGGGCGCGAGGTGGCGGTCGCGCGCATGCTCGCCCTGATGGAGGAAGGGCATCGCCGCGGCGTGGAGCTGATCGTCTTCCCCGAACTCGCGCTCACCACCTTCTTTCCACGGCATTGGGTGGAGCGAATCGAGGAGGCCGACCATTGGTACGAGACCGAGATGCCCTCCGCCGCGACCCAGCCCTTGTTCGACGCCGCGCGGCGTCTGAACATGGCCTTTCATCTCGGCTACGCCGAACTCGTCCGTGAGCCCGACGGGGCGGGCGGGGTACGCACGCGCCGCTTCAACACGGCGATCCTGGTCAATGCCGAAGGCCGCATCGTGCTCAAGTACCGCAAGGTGCACCTGCCCGGGCACGCCGCCTTCGACCCCGCGCGCAAGGTGCAGCACCTCGAGAAGTACTATTTCGAGGTCGGCGACCTCGGTTTCCCGGTGGTGAAAACGAGGCTCGGCAAGCGCGAGGAGGGGGTGAACGTCGGCCTCCTCATCTGCAACGACCGCCGCTGGCCGGAAGCATGGCGCGTGCTCGGGCTGCAGTCCGTCGAGCTCGTGCTGCTCGGCTACAACACGCCCTCCATCAACCAAGAGGCCAAGGGCTGGGAGGCGCACCACCTGCGCGTCTTCCACTCCCACCTCTCCGTGCAGGCCGGCTGCTACCAGAACGCCTGCTGGTCGGTCGCCGTCGCCAAGGCGGGCATCGAGGACGGGGCGGAACTCTTCGGCCACTCCATCATCGTCAACCCGCAGGGCGAGATCGTCGCCATGGCCGACACCTGGGAGGACCAGCTCGTCACCTACGACATCGACCTCGACCGCTGCCGGCTCGGGCGCGTCTCCATCTTCGACTTCGCCCGCCACCGCCGGCCGGAACATTACGGGCGGATCACGTCGCAGGTCGGCGCGGTCGAGCCGCCGACGGTGTGAGAGGGGGGCGAGGGCGGGCCCCCGGGCACAGGCGCGCTTGATCACGGGCCGGCAAGGCGTCACTCTGCTGCAACGCAACACCGAGACGCCAGACGGCATGGTCCCGCCCCCTGCTTCGGCCTTTCCCGCCGGCGGTCCACCGCCCCCTCCCCTGCTGCCTGCCCTGCTGCGCGGCGCCGGCGGGCGCTGCCCGTCCTGCGGCCAGGGGCGCCTGTTCCGCGGCTTCCTGCGCCCCGCTCCCATTTGTTCCGCCTGCGGCACGGGTTTCGCCCGCATCCGCTCCGACGACGCCCCACCTTATGTGACGCTGTTCATCGTCGGCCACGTCGTCGTGCCGCTGATGCTGATGGCCGAGCGCGACCTCGCACCGCCGCTGTGGCAGATGGCGGCGCTGTTCCTGCCGCTCGCCGCGCTGCTGTCGCTCGCGCTCATTCGGCCGGTGAAAGGGGCGACGATCGGGCTGATGCTCCATCTCGGCATCTCGGGGGACGACCAGGCCTCTGGTGGAGCCTGACCGAGGTGCCGCAGCGCACGCGGATCGCGGAGATCGTGCTCGAGGCGGAGGCGCTGACCCGCCTCTCCGCCGAGCTCGAGGCCGATCGCGCCACCGCGGTGGCCGACCTCTTGCACGACAACCGCTTCGTGCCGAAGGGCGCTCCCGAAGGCCCCTATTCGCTCAGGCTCGGGCTCGATCACGGGCGGCTCGTGTTCGACATCCGCCGCCTCGACGGCACGCCGATCACCGCCGTCGTGCTCGCCCTCGGCCCCTTCCGCAGCCTGATCAAGGACTACCTGATGCTGCTCGGCGCGCATCACGCCGCGGTGGCGGACGGGCACGAGGCCCGCATCCAGGCGATCGACATGGGCCGGCGCGGCCTGCACAACGAGGCGGCTGAACTGCTGCAGCGCCGCCTCGAAGGCAAGATCGAGGTCGATTTCGACACCGCCCGTCGGCTGTTCACCCTGATCTGCGTGCTGCACCAGAGGATCAACCACTGATGCGGCTCGGGGCCGAATGGACGCGAAGCATCCGCCCCGCGCAGGATCGCTCCGCGATCGCGATCCTCGACCAGACCCTGCTGCCCTGGCGGGTGGTGTGGATCCGGCTCGCCGGGCTCGAGGACACGGCGGAGGCGATCGCGGCGATGCGCGTGCGCGGCGCGCCGCTGATCGGCGCGGTCGGGGCCTTCGGGCTTGCGCTCGCCCTGCGGGAGGATGCGTCAGACGAGGCGCTGGAGGCCGCCGCCACCCGCCTGATCGCCACGCGCCCCACCGCCGTGAACCTCGCCTGGGCCGTGGCGCGGGTGGCGGAAGCGGTGCGCAACCGCCCGCGCGGGGATCGCTTCGACGCCGCCTGGGCCGAGGCTTCCGCCATCGCCGACGAGGATGCCGCCTGCTGCGAGGCGATCGGCCGCCACGGCCTGCCCCTCATCGCCGGCATCGCCGAACGCAAGGGCGGGGATCCGGTGAACATCCTCACCCACTGCAACGCGGGCTGGCTCGCCACGGTCGATTGGGGCACCGCCACCGCCCCCATCTACCGCGCGCACGATGCCGGCATCCCCGTGCACGTCTGGGTGGACGAGACGCGGCCGCGCAACCAGGGCGCCGCGCTCACCGCCTTCGAACTCGGCGGCCACGGCGTGCCGCACACGGTGGTGGCGGACAATGCGGGCGGGCACCTGATGCGTCGCGGCGAGGTCGATCTCGTCCTCGTCGGCACCGACCGCGTGGCGCGCAACGGCGATGTCGCCAACAAGATCGGCACCTACCTCAAGGCCCTCGCCGCGGCCGATACCGGCGTGCCGTTCTGGGTCGCCCTGCCTTTCTCCACCATCGACTGGTCGCTCGCCTCCGGCGAGCTCATCCCGATCGAGGAACGATCGGAGGCCGAAGTGACCGAGATCGCGGGGCTCGCCGAGGACGGCGCGGTGCGGCGCGTGCGTGTGGTTTCACCGGGAAGCCGGGCGGCCAACCCGGCCTTCGACGTCACCCCCGCCCGCCTCGTCACCGGGCTGATCACCGAGCGCGGGCGTTGCGCGGCCTCCGAGGCGGGTCTTCTCTCGCTCTACCCGGAGAAGGCCTGAACACCGCGGCGTCGCGCGGCGAACCAGTTGGCGGCGAGCACCGGGACGACGACGGCGAGGCCGATCAGCGTCGGCGTCGTTCCCGGCGCGATCATCAGCACGGAAGCGGCGAGCAGCGGCGCGCGCGCCAGCCAGCCCATCGGGGCGAAGGCGTAGCCTGTCAGCGCAGCGCCGAGCGCACAGACCCCGACCGCGCAGGAGATCGTCACCAGCAGGAAGTCGCCCCAGGCGAAACCGGGCGCGACGATCAGCATCGCCGGCGAATAGGCGAACACGAAGGGCACCAGCGCCTTGGCCGAGCCGAGGCGAAAGGCGGTGAGCCCGGTGCGGAACGGATTGGCGCCCGCAATGCCGGCGGCGGCGTACGCCGCGACGCACACCGGCGGCGTCAGATCGGCGAGCAGACCATAATAGAAGATGAACAGATGGGCGGCGATCGCCGGCACGCCGAGCTGCGTCACCGCCGGGGCGGCGATGGCGGCGAGCACGATGTAGAGCGCCGTCGTCGGCACCCCCGCCCCCATCGCGATGCAGGTGAGGGCGACGAAGACGAGGGTGAAGAAGAGTGCGAGCCCCTGAAGCGAGGCGAGTTCGAACGGCAGCCAGGAGAGGAGCGGCAGCACGCTCCCGGCGACGTTCTGCGCGGCCTGGGTCACCATGAAGGAGAGGCGGAAGGCGGCGCCGGTCAGCGTGATCACGCCGACCACGATGCCGACCGCCGCGGCGGCGACGCCGACGGCGAGGGCGTATTTCGCCCCGGTCTCCAGCGCCTCCCACAACTCACGCAGCGTCATCCGCTGCAGCGGGTTGAGAAGCCCCACGACGATGCAGGCGATGATGCCGTTGAAGGCGGCGAGATAGGGCGTGTAGCCCTGCATGATGGTGGCGACCAGGATGACGAGCGGGATCACGGTCGGCCAGCCGCGCCACAGCACAGGCCCGAGCCGCGGCATCTCGTCGTCCGTCAGCCCGCGCAGCCCTTCGCGCTTGGCTTCGAGATGCACCTGGATCAGCACGCCGAGGTAATGCATCGCCGCCGGAACGAGGGCGGCCGTGATGATGGTGGTGTACGGCACGCCCAGGAACTCGGTCATCACGAAGGCGGCCGCCCCCATGATCGGCGGCGTGATCTGCCCCCCCGCCGAGGCCGCCGCCTCCACCGCGCCCGCGAAGTGCGGGCGGTAGCCGATGCGCTTCATCGCGGGAATGGTGAGGCTTCCCGTCGTCACCGTATTCGCGATCGAGGAGCCCGAGATCGAGCCGAAAAAGGCCGAGGCGACGACGGACACCTTGGCAGGCCCGCCCGGAAAGCGCCCGGCGATGACGGTCGCGACGTCGATGAAGAACTGGCCGAGCCCCATCTTGGTCGCGATCGTGCCGAACAGCACGAAGTGGAAGACGAAGGTCGCCACCACCTTGAGGGGGATGCCGAAGATCCCCTCCTGCGTCATGTAGATCTGGCTGACGAAGTTCTCGACCGTCGCCCCCGGGTGGGCGAGCACGCCGGGCACGTGGTTGCCGTAGAGCCCATAGGCGATGAAGACGAGCACGATGATGGGCAGCACCAGCCCCATCGTGCGCCTTGTGGCTTCCAGCACGACGACGATCAGCGCGATGCCCATCACCAGGTCCCAGGTGTTGGGCACACCGATGCGGAAGGTGAGTACGTCGAAGTTGAGCGGCAGATAGAGGACGGCGGCGACGGCGAGCGCGACCAGCAGCCAATCGACGATCGCCACACCGCCGAGGCTTGGCCCGAGCGGCACTCGGGCGTCGAAGAAGAGGAAGACGAGAGCGAGCACGGCGGCGAGGTAGGTCGCGTTGTGCCAGTGCTCGGGCGGCAGGCCGAAGCCGGCGGTGTAGATCTGGTAGACGGAGAGGGCGACCAGCACGAGCGACGCGAGCGGCTTGAGCAAGCCCGCCGGCTCGCGGAAGGCAAGCTCGCTGTCGTAGTGCCGCTCGAGTTCCGCTGCGCGATCGGCGTCGATCTCGCGCTTCACGGCGGCCTCGCCGCCCCGCGCGCCGTCACCCGGCCCTTGCCGACCTGCGGCGCACGCCTGCCGTGCCGCAGCACCTCAGCGCAGCATGCCCGCTTCGCGATAGAACCGTTCCGCACCCGGATGGAGCGGCACTTCGCCGCGGCCGAGCAATGCGGTTTCGCGGCGGATGTCGCGCGCCCGCACATGCCCACGCTGCAGGAGCGAGGCGGTGGTGTCCGACCACAGCGACTTGGTGATCTCGTAGACGAGCGCCTCCGGCACCTGGGCACCGACCAGCCACACCGCGCCGACGACGAGGGTCGGCACGTCCTCCTCGATCCCCTCGTAGGTGCCGCGCGGGATCACACCCCGCGTGTAGAAGGGTGCCCGCTCGCTCACCCGCGCGATCACCTCGTCGGAGAAGGGAAGGAGGCGGCAACCAGCGCGGGCGCAGAACTCGGTGAAGGCGGCGGCGGGAGCGGCCACCACCTGCAGCACGGCGTCCATGCCACGGTCCTGCATCCGCTCGAGCCCCTGCGCGGCGGAGAGGAACTCCGGCGTGTAGCGGCCCCTCAGCCCAGCCGCCTCGAGCACGAGTTCGGAGCCGATGCGGGCACCGGAGGCCTGCAGCCCCACGGTCACGCGCTTGCCGGCGAGGTCCTCCAAACGGGTGATCGGGCTGTCGCGGCGGACGGCGGCATGGAGCTGCTCGCCGAACAGGTAGGCGATGAAGCGCAGGCGATCGAGCTTCGGCCGCCCCTCGAACAGGCCCGTGCCGGTGTAGGCCCAGTGCGCGACGTCCGACTGCGAGAAGCCGCTCTCGGCCGCGCCCGACTGGATCAGGTTGACGTTCTGCACGCTGCCCTGGGTCGCCTGCGCCACCGCGACGAGGCCGGGCACGCCGGCGGTGCCGCCCGCCTCGCGGCAGGGTGCCCCCGGCGGGCAGGAGATCGCGTTCGCGATCATGCCGCCGACGGGATAGTAGGTACCACCCGCCGCTCCGGTGCCGATGCGGAAGAACTGCGGCGCCTGCGCGGCCGCCGGCAGGGCAGCACCGATTGCCAGGGCGAAGGCCGCAGCCCCCAACACGCGCCGACGTCCGTTCCGCATGGCTCTCTCCTGCTGTGGCAACGCGAACGCTAGCCCTCGCCTGCGGCTTCCGCAACGGCGGAGAGCACCGCGTCGGGGTTGAGCGGCAAAGAGCGGATGTCCGCCCCCGTCGCGTCCGCCACCGCATTGGCGATCGCCGCCGCCACGGCGAGAATGGCGTGCTCGCCCAAGCCCTTCGCGCCATGCGGCCCTGGCCCGAGCCCGTGTTCCAGCGTGATCGCCTCGAAGTCTCGCGGCAGGTCGAGCACGCTCGGCATGCGGTAGAGGAGCGGCGCGCCGTTGGCGAGACGCCCCTCGCCGTCGAAGGCAAGCGCCTCGATCAGCGCCTGGGCGAGGCCCTGCACTGCGCCACCTTCCGTCTGCGCACGACAGCCGGCGGGGTCGATG
Organism: Elioraea thermophila (ex Habib et al. 2022); assembly: GCF_003336755.1. Taxonomy (GTDB): domain Bacteria; phylum Pseudomonadota; class Alphaproteobacteria; order Acetobacterales; family Acetobacteraceae; genus Elioraea; species Elioraea thermophila. The sequence goes on from NZ_QMDI01000002.1 coordinate 378,545, forward strand.
GCGTGGCCGGCGTCACCCGCGACGACGAGGCGTTCGACCACAACGCGTCCCGTCTCGGCGTCGACCGTCACTTCGGCAGCGGCGAAGGAGGGCATCCAGAAGCCGCAGCGCGATCCCAAGGGGGCGGCGGCGTCGAACGGATTGCGCGCCTCGCCCTCGCCGATCAGTTCGCTGCCCTGGGCGCCGAAGGCGCGGTCGAACAGGGCCGGGATCGAGAGCACAACGTTGCCGCAACGGATCATGCCGGCCTCGAGCGCGATCTCGCCCGAGGCCTCGTCGATCACCTCCGCGGCGAGGGCAAGCAGGCGCTCGCGTACGGCTTCGGCGGCGCGGCGGATGGCGAGCCCGACCATCGCCGCACCGACCGAGGCATGCGTGCCCTGATCGTGCGGCGTGCGGTCGGTGTCGATGGGGGCGAGCCTGACTCGCGCGGGATCGATGCCCAGCACCTCGGCGACGATCGCCGCCGCCACCCGTTCGGGACCCTGGCCGAGATCGGCGATGCCCGAGAGCACGAGGGCGGAGCCGTCGCGGGCGAGCTTAACCACGGCAAGGCTGCGGCGGGAGAAGCCCCCGCCGTCCTTCATGCCGACGGCGATGCCGCGCCCGCGCCCCGGCGCGCGCGCGCTGCTCCAGCCGATGCGACTGGCCACAGTGGCGAGACCGTCCTCGAGGTCGGAGTCCATCGGCGTCTCGCCGGGCCAGGGCGCCTCGCCGGGACGGAGAAGATTGCGCGCCCGGAACTCGACCGGGTCGAGGCACAAACGACGCGCGATCGCATCGAGCTGGCGTTCGCCGGCGAAACAGGCCTGAGGGCCGCCGAAGCCGCGGAAGGAGCCGGCGGGAACGGTCGCGGTGCGCACCACCTCGCCGACACTCTCCACCGCCTGCCACCGATAGGGCCCGGGCAGGCTGCGATAGGCCCCCTTCTCGCAGACGATGACCGAGGCATCCGCGTAGGCGCCGCCGTCGAGGCGAAGCAAGGCGCGGCGGGCGAGCAGCCGGCCTTCGGCGGAGACGGCCGTCGTCAGCGTCACCTCCGCGGCATGCTGCGAGAGGGTCAGCATCATCTCGTCCCAGGTCAGCGCGAGCCTCACGGGAGCGCGGGCGAGCCGAGAGAGGAGCAGCGTGAGCGCTTCGTGTTTCGGGTAGGACTTCGCCCCGAACCCCGCTCCGGCCGGCAGGGCGTGCACGCGGATCGCGGCCTCCGGCAGGGCGAAGATGCGGGCGAGATCGGTGCGCAGCAGGAACGGATCCTGGTTGTTGCACCACACCTCTCCGCCATCGCCGTCCCAACGCGCCACCGCGCACAGGGGTTCGATCGGCAGGTGGCTCATGCGCGGGAAACGGTAGGTGTCGGTGAAGACGTGCGCGGCGCGCGCGAACACGGCGTCAGCGTCCCCTGCCCGGAAGCGAAAGCGCCAGAGGACGTTGCGCGCCGGTTCGCGCCAGGCCTCGGCCCCCGGTCCCTTGGGCAGGTGTTCGGGCGGGCCCTGGTCGAACAGCGCCGGCGCATCCGGGGCGAGGGCGGCTTCGATGCTCGGCACCGGCGGCAGGACGCGCCAGCGCACGGTGATGCGGGCGGCAGCCCGTGCGGCGGCGGCCGGATCGCGCGCCACCACCGCGGCCACCGGCTCGCCCGTGTGGCGGGCCTTGCCGATGGCGAGCAGCGGCTGGTCGCGCACGACCACACCCTGCCAGGGGTCGAGCCCGGCGAGGTCGTCGGCGGTGGCCACCGCAACGACGTCAGGGTCGGCGAGTGCGGCGGCGGTGTCGATGGCGAGGATTTCCGCATGCGGATGCGGCGAGCGCACCAGCGCGGCATGCAGCATGCCGGGCAAGGCGAGGTCGATGGCGTAGGCGAAGGTGCCGCGCACCCGCGCGACATCGTTGGCGGCGGTCATGGCGTCTCGCGCATCAGCTCGGCGGCCCGGCGCACCGCCCGCAGGATGGCGGCCCCACCGCCGCAGCGGCAGAGCGCGGCACTCATCCAGCCGCGGATGGTCCCCTCGTCGGGGTCAGGGTTCTCGGCGAGCAGGGCGGAAGCGAGCAGCACCATCCCGGGAGTGCAGGAGCCGCACTGCAGCGCACGTTCCTCGAGGAAGGCGCGCTGCACGGGATGCAGGGTGCCGTCCGCCCGCTCGAGGCCGCGGATGGTGGTGATGCGACGCCGATCCGCCTCCACGGCCAGCATCAGGCAGGCGGTGGCGGGAACGCCGTCGATCAGCACCGTGCACGCACCGCACACCCCGCCGTCGCAGCCCGCGCGCACGCCGATGATGCCGAACTCCTCCCGCAGGAGGTCGATCAACAGCCGGTTGGTCGCGACGGTGGCGACGACGGCGCGACCGTCGAGGTCGAAGGTGATCCGTTCCGTGTGATCAACCATCGGCGAGGCGGGTGATCAGGCGCGTGGCGAGGACGGCGGCGGCGCGGCGGCGCCAGGTCGCGCCGGGCGTGCCGGGTGGCAGGTGATCGGGTTCGGGCAGGGCGCGCGCCCACGCTTCCGCAAGGCGTTGCGCCTCGCGGCCGAGAGCCGCGCGGTCGAGCTCCGCCGCGTCGGCAAGATCGGCGACGACCGCGCACCGATGCGCGCCACCCAGCGCGAGACGAAGCGTCCGCACGCGCCCCCCCTCGAACCGGGCGGCGGCGGAGACGACCAGCCAGGGGCGAAGGCTGCGGTCGTGCGCAAAACGGACGCCGGCGGGCATGTCGATGCCGAGCACCAGGCCGCGCGGGGCGTGCCAGGGCGCGACGATCGTTTCGCCTCGTACGCGACAGACGAGGCGGGCATTCAAGGCGGCAAGGGCGGGCGGTGCGTCGTATTGCGGCAGGCCGGCGAGCAGGCAGCCCGCGAGCGTGCCCTGGTGGCGAATGCGGATGTTGGCGATGCTTCCCCACGCCTCGGCGAAGCCGGGCACCGCCGCCCGCAGGAGAGGATCGCGCGCCACCCGCTCATGCGTGGCGAGCGCGCCGATGCGCACGCCCCCCTCGCAGGGCTCGATCCCGTCGAGGCCCGCGATCCCCCGCAGCAACACGACCGTGCGCGGCGGGCCGCCGAACTTCAGCCCTGCGATCACCTCGACCCCACCGGCCATGGCGATCGCGTCCGGCTCCGCGAGCATCGCCGCTGCCTCGTCGACATCGCGCGGACGACGAAGCGCGAGTGGCGGGATCAGCCAGCGCGAGCGCAGCGGCAGCGTGCCCGTTGCCTCCGTGGTGTGCAGGGTACCGTCCATCCGATGACCAAGCGTGCAGGCGAGACGCGCCCCGCGGCAAGCCGGGGCGACGCCAGGGGAGTCCAGGCAAGCCTCCTGCCAGCCGCCTTGCCCGCGCCGAGTTTCGCCCGTAGCGCCCCTCCCATGCGACGACCTGCCCTGCTCGCCATTCCGCTCGCCGCCGCCCTCCTCCTCTGGCCGGCGGTCTGGAACGGCTGGCCGCTGATCTTCTCCGACACGCCCGACTACCTCTGGGTGTGGACGCAGCCGGAATGGTTCCGCCCGATCCGCCCGCCGGCCTATGGCTGGTTGATCGGGCCCCTGCATCAGGGGCGCACGCTCTGGCCCGTGGTGGCGGCGCAGGCGCTGCTGACGGCGTGGCTGATGTGGCTCGCCGCGCGGCGCGTGGGGCTGGGCGCTACCGCCTACCTCGCCATCGTCGGCGTGCTCGCCCTCTGCTCCGGCGCGCCCTGGTTCGCCTCCTGGGTGATGGCGGATGCCTTGTCGGCGCCGATGGTGCTGGCGGCGGTGCTGCTCGCACTCGGCGGGCTCTCCCGCCGCGAGGCGGTTGGCGTGTGGCTTTCCCTCGTCGCCGCGGCGGCGGTGCATCTCACCCACCTGCCCGCGCTCGCCGCCCTGCTTGGCGCCCTCTTGCTCCTCCGTCTTGCCTGGCGGGCGGCGCCGGTGCGCCTCGCCGGGCTCGGCGCCATCCTCGCCGCTCTGCTCCTCGCCCCGGCGCTCAACCTCGCCGCCAACCGTCTCGCGCACGGCGAAGCCCGCCTTGCCTTCGGCTCCTCCGTCTTCCTCGGCGCCCGCCTGGTCGGGGATGGGCTGATGCAGCGCTGGCTCGACGCCCACTGCCCGCTGCCCGGTGTGACGCTCTGCGAGGACCGCGACGCGCTGATCGCCGACTCCGACCACTTCCTCTGGAACCCCGGCTCGCCGGTCTGGCGCGACTTGAACTTCTTCCGCCTCGAGGCGGAGCTCGCGGCAATCAACCCGCGCGTCCTCGCCGCCCATTGGCCCGAGTTCGTCGCGAGTGGGCTCGCTCGTGCCGCGCGACAGCTGGTCACCGCCCGGGTGGGGACCGACCTGTCGGTGCGGGTGAACGAGGACCGCGCCCTGCTCGCCCGCCTCGTCATTCCCCGCTTCGCCGAGGCGCTGGGGGCGGCGGCCGGGGAAGCCCTCGATCGCGCGCGGCAGACGAACGAGGAGATCGCGCGCGCCTGGCCGGCGGTCGTCGCGGGTCCGCTCTCGCTCGCCGCCGTGCCCCTGCTCGCCCTGGTCTTCGCCGTCTCGCCCGGCGCGCGCCGCTCGCCCGTCGCGGTGCTCGCGCTTGCCGCGCTCGCCGCCGCCATCGGCAATGCGGTGGCGGTCGGCATGGGCGGAGCGGTGCACGACCGCTACGCGGCGCGGCTGATGTGGCTCTTTCCCTTCGCGCTTGCGCTGGTCGCGGCGGAGGCGCTCAGTCGCCGCGCGCGACCCCTTCCCGCCGCGGATCCGCCCCGCCCTCAAGGCCCCGGGCGGTGATGACGATGGCATGGAGGCCGGAGGGCAGGGCGCGCACGGTCACACGATGGCCGCGCGCCTCGAGCAGCGGAGCGAGGCGCTCGGCCTCCGTTCCCGCTTCGAGTTCCGCCCCCGCCCCCACGGTGACGACGCGCGGGAGCTCGATCGCGGCCTGCGGGTCCATCGCCCAATCCAGGATGGCGACGAGGGTCTGCGCCACGTAGCCGATGATGCGCGCGCCGCCGGGCGAGCCGACGACGACGCGCAGCGCGCCTTGGGGGTCGAAGACCATGGTCGGGGCCATGGAACTCCTCGGCCTCTTGCCGCCCTCGACCCGGTTGGCGACCGGCCGGCCATCGATCTCCGGGCGGAACGCGAAGTCGGTGAGCTGGTTGTTGAGCAGGAACCCCGCCGCCATCACGCGGGCGCCGAAAACGTCCTCGATCGTCGTCGTCATCGCCACCGCATTGCCCGACGAGTCGACGATGGAGAGGTGCGAGGTGCCGAACTCGCGCGCCGTGTCGTCGGGGGCGAGGCCGCCCTCGCGCCAGGGCGGGTTGCCGGGGCGGACGGTCTCCGCCGCCCGCGCCGGGTCGATCACCTGCGCGCGCACGGTGAGATAGGCGGGATCGAGCAAGCCCCGCACGGGAACGCGCACGAAGTCGGAATCGGCGAGGTAGAGGTTGCGGTCGGCGAAGGCGAGCCGGCCGGCCTCGACCAGCCAGTGCGCCGCCTCCGCCCCGCGCGGGTCCATCGCGCCGAGCCAGGTGTGGGCGAGCAGGCCGAGGATCTGGCCCACGGCGACACCACCCGAGGAGGGCGGACCCATGCCGCAGACGCGCCAGACACGGTAGAGCATGCACACCGGGTCGCGCTCGCGCGGGGCGTAGGCGCGCAGGTCCTCCGCGGCGAGCAGGCCAGGGTTCCAGGAAGCGCCGCGCACCGCGGCGAGGATCGCCTCCGCAATCGGCCCCTCCCTCAGCGCCTCGGCGCCGTCGCGCGCGATCGCCCGCAGCGTCTCGGCATAGGCCGGGTTGCGCAGGCGATGCCCCGCCGGCAGCGGCGACCCATCGGGAAGGAAGAAGTAGGCGCGGGCGGCAGGGTCGCGCGCCAGGCGCTCGCGGTCGGCGGCGATGGCGGCAGCAAGGCGCGGCGAGACCGGGAAGCCCTCCTCGGCGAGCGCGATCGCAGGAGCGAACAGGTCGGCCCAAGGAAGCCGCCCGTGCCGGCGATGCACGGCCTCGAGCATCGCCACCACGCCGGGCACGCCGACCGCACGGCCGCCGACCGCCGCCTCGTGGAACCCCATGGGCGAGCCGTCGGGACGAAGGAAGAGATCGGGCCCGGCGGCGCGCGGCGCGGTCTCCCGCCCGTCCCAGGCGGAGAGGGCGCGCGTCGCGGCGTCCCAGTGCAGGAGGAAGGCGCCGCCGCCGATGCCCGAGGACTGCGGCTCGACGAGGCCAAGCACCGCCTGCACGGCGACGGCGGCGTCGATCGCCGCGCCACCGCGGCGCAGCACCGCAAGCCCCGCTTCGGCGGCGAGCGGGTGGGCGGCGGCGACCATGTGGCGGGTGGCGATCTCGGGCCCGCGCGCGGCAACCGGCACCGCAACGACAGCGACCACGAACAGGGCGAGGGCGAAGCGGAGGGCGGTCATGCTCGCGATCCTGCCCCGCCCTGGCCGCCTCCGCCATGGCCAAGGCGGGACGGCGGCCCTATCTCACGGGGCGAAGGAGACCCGATGCCCCCGCACGGTCTGATCGACGTTCGCCGCCCGGTGTTCAAGCCGCCCCGGCGCCCCGCCTGGCGCGAGCGCGCACGCTTCAAGCTCGTCTCCGACTACGCGCCGTCGGGCGATCAGCCGCAGGCGATCGCCGCCCTCACCGAGGGGCTCGAGCGCGGCGAGCACGACCAGGTGCTGCTCGGCGTCACCGGCTCGGGCAAGACCTTCACCATGGCGCATGTGATCGCCAATGCCGGCCGCCCGGCGCTGATCCTCGCCCCCAACAAGACGCTCGCCGCGCAACTCTACGGCGAGATGAAGTCCTTCTTCCCGGAGAACGCGGTCGAGTACTTCGTCTCCTACTACGACTACTACCAGCCCGAAGCCTACGTCCCGCGCACCGACACCTACATCGAGAAGGACGCGCAGATCAACGAACAGATCGACCGCATGCGCCATGCCGCCACGCGCGCCCTGCTCGAACGCCCCGATGTGATCATCGTCGCCTCGGTCTCCTGCATCTACGGCATCGGCTCGGTCGAGACCTATTCGGCGATGGTGGTGAAGGTTGCAGTCGGGGAACGGATCGATCGCGATCGGCTGCTCAGGGCGCTCGTCGAGCTGCAATACCGGCGCAACGATCTCGCCTTCGCAAGGGGATCGTTCCGCGTGCGCGGCGACGTGGTGGAGATCTTCCCCGCCCATTTCGAGGACCGCGCCTGGCGCATCTCCCTGTTCGGCGACGAGGTGGAGGCGATCCACGAGTTCGATCCCCTCACGGGCGAGCGGACAGCGAGCCTGGAGGCGATCACCGTCTACGCCAACAGCCACTACGTGACGCCGCGCCCGACCATCAGCCAGGCGATCCGGGGCATCAAGGCGGAACTGAAGGAGCGCCTCGCCGAACTCCGCGCGCAAGGCAAGCTGCTCGAGGCCGAGCGGCTGGAGCAGCGCACCCTCTACGATCTCGAGATGCTGGAGACGACGGGCAGCTGCAAGGGCATCGAGAACTACTCGCGCTATCTGACGGGCCGCGCGCCGGGCGAACCCCCGCCCACCCTGTTCGAGTACCTGCCCGAGAACGCGATCCTGTTCGTCGACGAGAGCCACGTCACGGTGCCGCAATTGGGCGGGATGTACCGCGGCGACTTCAACCGCAAGTCCATCCTGGCCGAGTTCGGCTTCCGCCTGCCCTCCTGCGTCGACAATCGCCCGCTCAAGTTCGAGGAGTGGGACGCGATGCGCCCCGACACGATCTTCGTCTCGGCCACGCCGGGGCCGTGGGAGCTCGAGCGCACGGGCGGGGTGTTCGTCGAGCAGGTGATCCGTCCCACAGGGCTCGTCGATCCGGTCTGCATCGTCCGCCCCGTGGAACACCAGGTCGATGATCTGCTCGCCGAGTGCAAGGCGGTGGCGGCGAAGGGCGGGCGCGTGCTGGTGACGACGCTGACCAAGAAGATGGCGGAGACGCTCACCGAATACTTGAACGACGCCGGCGTGAAGGTGCGCTACCTCCATTCGGACATCGACACGCTGGAGCGGATCGAGATCATCCGCGACCTCCGCTTGGGCGTGTTCGACGTGCTGGTGGGGATCAACCTGCTGCGCGAGGGGCTCGACATCCCGGAATGCCAGCTGGTCGCCATCTTGGATGCCGACAAGGAAGGGTTCCTGCGCTCCACCACTTCGCTGATCCAGACCATCGGCCGGGCGGCGCGCAACGTCGAGGGCCGCGTCATCCTCTACGCCGACACGATGACGGAGAGTCTGAGGCGCGCCTTGGAGGAGACGGAGCGGCGGCGAGCGAAGCAGATCGCCTGGAACGAGGCGCACGGCATCACGCCGCAGTCGGTGAAGAAGCAGGTGGCGGAGATCGTCGCTTCCGTCTACGAGCAGGACTACGTCACCGTCGCCCCCGTCGAGCAGGGCGGGGTGGCGGAGCTCGTCGGCAAGGACCTGCGCGCGACCATCGCCGAGCTCGAGCGGAAGATGCGCGAGGCGGCGGCCGACCTCGAGTTCGAGACCGCCGCCCGGCTGCGCGACGAGATCCGCCGGCTCGAGGCGATGGAACTCGGTCTCGAGCCGCCGCCGGTGGCACGAGCACGCGCGTCGGATTGGAAGCCGAAGCCGCTCGGCCCCGGCGGCGGGGGGTACGACCCGGCCAAACGCAAGGGGGGCGGGCGGCGCGGGCGGAAAGGGCCCTGAGGCGGCACGATCGGCGTGCCAGACGGTGGCTCACGCGTCGCTGATCGGCGCTCGCCCCTCCGCACGTCCGTCGGCCCCTCGCCGGAACGGTTCGGGTGCCTTATGTCCGGCATGGCCAACCTCCGGAGCCCCGCATGCTGTTCGACTTCGCCGCCATCGGCCCCGACCTCGCCTACAAGCTGCTCGTCTCCACCATCGTGCCGCGCCCGATCGCCTGGGTGACGACGGTGGATGCCGAAGGGCGGGTCAACGCCGCCCCCTACTCCTTCTTCAATGCCGTCTCCTCCGACCCCCCGGTGGTGGCGATCGGCATCGGCTCCAAAGGCAAGGGGCTGAAAGATACGGGGGAGAACATCCGCCAGACCGGCCAGTTCGTGGTGAACCTCGTCTCCGAGGAGTTGGCGGAGGCGATGAACATCACCGCGATCGACGTCGAACCCGGAGTCGATGAGCTCGCCATGGCGGGGCTGACCCCGCTCGCCTCGACCAAGGTGACGCCGCCGCGCATCGCCGAAAGCCCCGTGGCGTTGGAGTGCGAGCGGCTGGCGGTGGTGGAGGTCGGCAACGGCAAGGCGGTGGTGCTGGGGCGCGTGCTCGCCGCGCACGTGCGGGACGACTGCGTGCTGGATGCCGCCAAGGCCTACATCGACACGCCGAAACTGGGCCTGATCGGGCGCATGCACGGCCGAGGCTGGTACGCGCGCACGACGGACCGGATCGAGATCCCGCGCCTGACGGTGGCGGATTGGCAGGCGCGCCGGACGGCGGCGGAGTAGCGCGCGGCGTCTCCCCGGCCGGGGCCGCGGAAGCCCGACCGGCGTCCCTCCCGGCGGATGGCGGGGAGACGGGGGCGCGACACCGGGGTTGGCCCCGGCCCAGCAGACATGCTACAAATGCGACTGCAAACGACTCGCAATCGCAACCGCAGACGAACCACCGACGACCCTCCCGGTGCCGCGCGACCTCGCCCTGCCCCTGCCACCGGCACTGCCACGCGCCGCGCCCCGGCGGGCCAACGGCTGGGTGGCGGCCGCCCTCCTCGTCGCCCTCGCGGTCGCCTCCCCCGTCCTCGCCGTCCTCGCCGGGGCCCTCGCCCCGGCGGGCGAAACCTGGCGCCATCTCGCCGGCACGCTGCTTCCCCTCTTCGTTCGTAATTCGGTGCTGCTCGCGCTCGGGGTGGGTGTGATCGTCGTGGTGCTCGGCACGGCCTGCGCCTGGCTGGTCACCACTTGCGCCTTTCCGGGCCGGCGCCTGTTCGAGGTGGCGCTGCTGTTGCCGCTTGCCGTGCCGGGCTACCTGCTCGCCTACGTCTACACCGACCTGCTCGAGTTCACCGGACCGGTGCAGAGCTGGCTGCGTGCGACCTTCGGCTGGGGCTGGGGCGAATACTGGTTCCCCGAGATCCGCTCGCTTCCGGGCGCGATCGTGATCCTGGCCCTCGCCAACTATCCTTATGTCTATCTGCTCGCGCGGACGGCCTTCCTCGAGCAGTCCGTCTGTCTCGGCGAGGTGGCGCGCACGCTGGGGTGCGACCGGCGTGCCATGTTCCTCCGTGTGGCCCTGCCGCTGGCGCGCCCTGCCATCGCCGCCGGGGCGGGCCTTGCGCTGATGGAGACGCTCGCCGATTTCGGCGCGGTGAAGCATTTTGCCGTCGACACGTTCACCACGGGCATCTACCAGGCTTGGCTTTCCATGGGCGACCGGGTGGCCGCCCAGCAGCTCGCCGCCTGCCTGATGGGCGTGATTGCGCTCCTGCTCGCGCTCGAGCGTCTCGCCCGCGGGCGGGCGCGGTTCCACAACACCTCCTCCAAGCAGCAGGCGCTCGAGCGGCGGCGGCTGTCACGGGCAGCCGCGGCGGCCGCGGTGCTCATCTGTGGGCTGCCCGTGCTGGGCGGCTTCGCCGTTCCGGCCAGCGTGCTGCTGCACTTCGCCGTGACGGAGGGCGATCCGCTGCTCGGTCCCACCATCCTGCCCTTCGCGCGCAACAGCCTTATCCTCGCCGGCCTTGCCGCCCTGGTCTGCGTCGGCGCTGCCGTGCTGCTCGCCTATGCTCTGCGTACGGCCGGCGGGGTGGCGATCCGCTTCGCCGTCCGCCTCGCCTCCCTCGGCTACGCCATTCCGGGGTCGGTGATCGCCGTCGGCGTGCTCGTTCCCTTCGGCGCCTTCGACAACGCGCTCGACTCCTGGATGCGGGCGACCTTCGGCGTCTCGACGGGGCTTCTCCTGTCGGGGACGATCGCTGCCCTTGTCTTCGCCTATGTCGTGCGCTTCCTCGCCGTCGCCCTCTCCGCCGTCGAATCCGGCTTCGCCAAGATCAAACCCTCGGTGGAGGATGCCGCGCGCGTGCTCGGCCGCGGGCCCGGCCGCACGCTCCTGCAGGTGGATCTCCCCTTGCTCCGCGGCAGCCTGCTCGCCGGAGCTCTGCTGGTGTTTGTCGACACGATGAAGGAACTGCCGGCCACGCTGATCGTGCGGCCGTTCGACTTCGACACCCTCGCCGTACGCGTCTACAACCTCGCCTCCGACGAACGCCTCGCGCAGTCCTCGACCGCCGCCCTGCTGATCGTTGCCGTCGGGCTGATCCCCGTGGTCATCCTCACCCGCGCCATGCGACGGGCCGGGCACTGAGCGGCAGGTCAGGCCCTGCCCGGCGTCCCGGCCTGTTCGGCGACGGCGGAAGCGAGGCGGCCGAACACGGCGGCCACCGCATGCGGGCCGTGCAGCGCGACGAGACGCGGCAAGAGCGCGGCGAGCAGGGCGGCGGCTTGGGCCTCGCGTCCCACACCCGCCGCATCGAGGGCGATCAGCGCCCGCTCGATCGCCTCCACCGCCTCGGCGAAGCGCGGCGGCGGGGGACCGGAGCCGGCAAGCCCGCTCACGCCGCCTCGCGGCGCCAGGCGGGGAAGGGGTCGGGCAGCCGCGCCCAGGCGGCCGGCCCCATGGCGAACTCGGCCTCCGTCAAGAGCGCGTGGTCGAGCGCCCGACGGATCCCCACCTCGTCCATGTGCTGGCCGATGAACACGATCTCCTGCCGCCGATCGCCGTAAGGAGAGCACCAGAGCTTGCGCACGCCCGCGCGCCACTCAGGGTCGTCGGGCCAGCGCTCGCGCGGCACGGCGGCCCACCAGAACCCGGCCGCCTCGTGCCGCCCGATCGCGCCGGCGAGCTGCCAGACCCCTGCCCAGTCCATGCGCGTTGCGAGCCAGAAGAAGCCCTTGGCCCGAATCACGCCCGGCAGGTCCGAGGCGATGAAACGATGGAAACGAGCGGGGTGGAACGGCCGCCGGGCGCGCCAGACGAAGGAACGGATGCCGTATTCCTCGCTCTCCGGCAGATGCTCGCCGGCGAGCGCCTTCGCCCAACCCGCCGCGCGCGAGGCCTTCCCGAAATCGAACAGCCCGGTGTCCAGCACGGCGTCGAGCGGCACGCGCCCGTGGCTTGCGGTCAGGATCCTCGCTTCAGGGTTGAAGCTGCGCAGGATGGCGACGAGCCGCTCCCGTTCCGCTTCCGTCACGAGGTCGATCTTGTTGACCACGATCACGTCGGCGAACTCCACTTGCTCGACGAGCAGATCGACGAGCAGCCGGGTATCGCCCTCGCCCGCGGTCTCGCCACGCGCGGCGAGGCTGTCCGTCGAGGCGTAGTCATGCAGGAAGCGCGCCGCATCGACCACCGTGACCATGGTGTCGAGGCGGGCGAGGTCGGAGAGCGAGCGGCCTTCGGCATCGCGGAAGTCGAAGGTGGCGGCGATCGGCATCGGCTCGGCGATCCCTGTCGCCTCGATCAGCAGCGCATCGAACCGCCCCGCGGCGGCGAGGCGGCGCACCTCGACCATCAGGTCCTCGCGCAGGGTGCAGCAGATGCAGCCGTTGCTCATCTCGACGAGGCGTTCCTCGGTGCGCGACAGCGCCCCGCCCTCGCGCACCAGCGCGGCGTCGATGTTCACCTCGCTCATGTCGTTGACGATGACGGCGACCCGGCGCCCTTCGCGGTTGGCGAGGATGTGGTTGAGCAGACTCGTCTTGCCGGCGCCGAGGAAGCCGGAGAGGACGGTGACGGGAAGGCGGTGGTCGCGCATGGTTGGAGGTCTCCCGCAGGGGTGAGGTTTGCGGCTGACATGTTATAATATAACATAACACAGCATGATGCGCGAGGCGACCACCCTATCCCCTGCTGCCCACGCCCGCGCCGCTCGCCACGCCGGCGTGCTGCGCACCATTCTCCACCCCGGCATCACCCTCGCGATCTGGACCCGGCCTCCGCCGCCGCGACTCTTGGACGCCACGGAGGGTCTGGCCGCCCGCGCGCCGTTCTGCCGCGTTGCGGAGGAACGGCCCGACCGGCTGGGTGCCGCCCTGGTCGCCGACCTGCCGCCGGATCCGTGCGCCCGCACCCGCCTCGCCACCGACATCGCCCGGCTTGCCCGGCTCTTCGCCGCGCTCCTCGGCACGACTGCCGTGCGCGGACGACTGGAGGCGATCGACAGCCCCGCCTGCCGGCTGTTCCACGCCGACCATGTGGGCTTGCGTCTCCTCTGCACCTACGCAGGGGCCGGCACGGAGTGGGTCCCCGATGCAGCCGTCGATCGCGCCCGTTTCGGCGACAATCGCGCCGCTCTGCGCGACCCGGCCGCCGTGCGGCGCTTGCCGCGGTTCGCGGTCGCCATCCTCAAGGGCCACGCCTGGCCGGGCAATGCCGGGCGTGGGGTGGTGCATCGGTCGCCCGATGCCTCGCCCGACCGTCCGCGGCTTCTCCTCTGTCTCGACGAGCCGGGACGGTTCTGACACGATCCGCCGAGAAAAAGGCGCCCCGGCTGGCGGGGCGCGAGGTGGGAACGGAGCGATCGTTGGGGCGCCATGGGTGGGAACGAAGCCGGGCGCCCGGGGAGCGTCGCGGCGCCGAACGGGGCTGACGCCGCGACGATCGGGGTCAGGCGAGGCCGCGGCGCGGCCGGGGCACGGCGAAGGGTTCGACGCGCAGCCCGGCCCGCGCCAGCGCGGCGGCAGCCTTGGCCAACAGGGCGATCGCGCGCACCGCGAGATCGGGCGGCAGCCACTCGGCAAGCGCGCGCTGCGCCACCCAAGGCGCACCGCGCTGCAGCCCGGCGAGCGCCGCGACGAGCAGGCTCTCGTCCCGCGAGGGGGCGGGAGCGTCCGGCCGGAGCAGGCCGATCGTCTCGCGGGTGCCGAGGCGGAGGAGCGCCAGGGCGGCGAGGAAGGCTGCAGCCCCCTCGCCCGCCGCACCGGCGCGGCTCAGCACCACGGCTGCCCGGCCCGCATCGCGCGCCGCGATTCGCGCAGCAAGGAGAACGTGCGCCGTCGCCTCACCGCCGGCCTCCGACAGGGCTGCGCCCTTCTCGGCGTCGAGCGACGTCCGCATCGTGCAGCCCGCGCCGACCGGCACTCGCCTCACAGCCAGCCCGCGCGCTGCATGATCATCAGCGCCTGCGGGCCGAGCTTCGCGTAGGTGGCGGCGTTCAGCCGGTCCTGCTTCCAGCGGCCCCAGGCGGCGACCTCGGGCACCACGTTCACCTCGTCCGCCACCACGGGGTACTCGTTGTTGCCGTTGGCGAACATCTCCTGCGCGCGCACCGAGGTGAGGTACTCGATGAAGCCGACCGCCGCCTCGCGGTTGGGGGCGGTGCGCACCACGCCCGCGCCCGAGATGTTGACGTGCGTGCCGCGGTCGCCCTGGTTGGGGAAGATGGCGCGGATGCGCTGTGCGGCTTCGCGTTCGCGCGGGTTGGTCGAGCGCAGGAGCCGCGCGAGATAGTAGGTGTTGGCGATGGCGATGCGGCCCTGGCCGGCAGCCACCGCGAGGATCTGCGGCGTATCTCCCCCTTGCGGCGGCCGCGCGAGATTGGCGACCACGCCCCGCGCCCAAGCCTCCAGCCCGTCGGCACCGTTGTAGTGCAGGATCGATCCGGCAAGGGAAATGTTGTAGGGGTGGTTGGAGGTGCGGGTGAGGATGGTGTTGCGGAACGCCGGATCGGCGATGTCCTCGTAGCGCTCGATCGGCTTCGGCGGCGTCCAGTCCGCTGCCACCATCAGGATGCGCGCCCGCACCGAAAGCCCGAACCACAGCCCGTCCGGGTCGCGCAGATGCGCGGGCACGCGGGCTTCGAGAACAGGGCTGCGCACCGGCTGCAGCAGGTTCATCTCCGCCGCGCGCACGAGACGGGCGGCATCCACCGTCACCAGCACATCAGCTGGGGAATTCGCCCCCTCGTTGCGGATGCGCTCGATCAGCGCATCGGCCTCGCCCTCGATCAGCCGGATGCGCACGCCGGAGACGGCGGTGAAGCCGTCATAGAGCGCGCGGTCGGTGTCGTAATGGCGGGAGGAGTAGACGTTCACCACCCGCTCCTGCGCGCGCAGGACGGCGGGGGCGGCGAGCAGGCCGGCGGTGCCGGCGAGGAGGTGGCGGCGGGAGAGTGTGGGCATCGGTCTGTTCCTGCGTCGTTGGCCGAGATCCAATTGCGAGTGGTTCGCATTTGCATGCGTAGCCCAGTTGCAAGTCATTCGCAACTCCTTTCTCGCCGCCGCCGGTTCCGGCCGCGCCCCCGCCCCTCTACAGTCGGCGCGCCGAAGAGAGGGAACCCGAGCCGATGGACCTGCCGCGCCCGTCCGTGGTGCTGCCCGAGGGGGCGACCGAGTGCCACTCCCACGTCTACGACCCGGACCGCTTTCCCTTCCTCGACTCCGAACTCGGCGAAGCGCCCCATCCGCTCGAGACCTACCGCGCGGTGCTGATGGAGGGCTTGGGTTTCTCGCGAATCGTCGTCGTCCAGCCGGGCGCCTACGGGGCGGACAATCGCTGCACCCTCGATGCGGTGGCGCGGATCGGGCTCGAACGGGCACGCGCCGTGGTCACCACCGCCCCGGACGTGACGCTCGATGCCTTGCGCGACCTGCACCGCCAGGGCGCGCGGGGCTTGCGGCTGACCACGCGCGCAAGCCAGCCAGGCCGGCTGTCGCTCGACGACGCCCCGCGACTCGCGCCGCTCTGCGCCGAACTCGGCTGGCACCTCGCGCTGCAGATCCGCGATGGGTCCGTCCTGCCCGATCTCGTCGACACCCTTGCCGCCCTGCCCTGCCCGGTGGTGATCGACCATCTCGGCCGCGTGCCGCCCGGGCCCGGGCGGCTCGCCACCGCCACCCACCCCGCCTTCCAGGCGCTCCTGCGCGCCGTCGAAGGCGGCAATGTCTGGGTCAAGCTGTCGGGGCTTTACTACTCCTCGGCTTTCCCTTGGCCTTATCCGGATGTGGAACAGCGCGTGCGCGCGCTCGTCGAGGAACGGCCCGACCGTCTCATCTACGGGCAGAACTGGCCGCACCCGCGGCGGGACCCGAAGCCGGACGATGCAAAGGAGCTCGAGCTCTTCTTCGACTTCGTGCCGGACCCGAAGGTGCGGCAGGCCATTCTGGTCGACAATCCCGCCCGGCTCTACTTTACCGACTGACGCCCGCTCGAGACCGCAGGGCTTGCCCCCTCGCAGGACGTGCCGCGCGGTCCCTTTCCCCGTCTCGGCAGTGGAAGGGACGGACCGATCAGACGTGGAAGCTCTCGCCGCAGCCGCAGCGGCCCTTCTCGTTCGGGTTGACGAAGGTGAAGCCCGAGGAGAGGGCGTCGGCCCGCCAGTCCATCACCGTGCCGATGAGGAACAGGGCGGCGCGGCGATCCACCAGCAGCGTGAGGTCGTGGTCCACCACCACCTCGTCGTTCGGCCCGATCTCGTCGGTGTAGGAGAGGTCGTAGGAGAGCCCCGAACAGCCGCGGGTGCGCACGCCGATGCGCAGGTAGCGCTTGGCGCCGGGCCGGGCATAGAGGGCGCGCAGACGCTCCGCCGCCGCGTCGGTCAGACGCAGG
Source organism: Elioraea thermophila (ex Habib et al. 2022) (assembly GCF_003336755.1). Classification (GTDB taxonomy): domain Bacteria; phylum Pseudomonadota; class Alphaproteobacteria; order Acetobacterales; family Acetobacteraceae; genus Elioraea; species Elioraea thermophila. Next base: position 395,069 of record NZ_QMDI01000002.1, read on the forward strand.
AGGGGCGGGAGGGTGCGGCCGGGCTTGGCGTCAGTGACACTCATTCTCATGTCGCCGAGGATAGCACGGATCGAGCAACAGCGCTTGACCCGGATCAAAACATGTTGACGGCGAGCCGGGCCTCCTCGCTCATCCGAGACGGGTCCCAAGGCGGATCCCACACCACCTCGACATCGCAGCGGGTCACACCGGGCACGCCGAGCACCGCCTTCTGCACCTGCGCCGGCAGCTCCTGCGCCGAGGGGCAGCCGGGGGCGGTGAGCGTCATCTCCACCTTCACCGCCCCGTCCTCGCCGATCTCGATCGCGTAGATCAGCCCGAGCTCGTAGATGTTCACCGGGATCTCCGGGTCGTAGACGGTGGCGATGGCGTCGATCAGCGCCTGTTCGCCGATCGCCCCGCCGCCCGTCGGGCCGGCGGCGGACGACGGCGGCGCGGCAGGCATCTCGCCCTCGGGGGTCCAGACGGTCGCCACGGAACGGTCGCCCTGCCCCGCCTCGCCCCGCATGTCCTGACCGCCATGTCCGTCCGGTGCCATCATCGCCATGGCCCCTCCCCTTCTCCCCCGCTCACTCGGTCGTCGCCGACGCCTCGCCGGCGAGTGCGGCTTCCAGCGCGTGCCAGGCGAGGGTGGCGCACTTCACCCGCGAGGGATACTCGGCCACGCCCGACAGCGGGCGAAGACGCTCGAGATCCTCCGCGTGCACCGCGCCGCAAACGGGGCAGCGTCCGGTGCGAACGAGGCTGCGGAAGGCGTCCGCCAGCGCCCGGGCCTCAGCAGCCGACTTGCCGCGCACGGTCTCGGTCATCAGCGAGGCGGAGGCGACGGAGATGGCGCAGCCCCGGCCTTCGAAGGCGGCGTCGGCGATGCGGTCCTGCTCGTCGAGCCGCACCCAGACCTCGACCCGATCGCCGCACATCGGATTGTCGCCCCTGGCGTGGCGCGCGGGTGGGGCAAGGCGGCGGAAGTTCCGCGGATGCCGCCCGTGATCGAGGATCACCTCCTGGTAGAGGTCGCGCAGGTCGGCGAAGTCGGCAGACGCGTCGGTCACGCGAAGAACCTCCGCACCCGCTCGAGCGCCTCGGCGAGCGCGTCGATCTCCGCCCGCGTCGTGTAGGCGGCGAAGGAGGCGCGAGCGGTGGAGTCGACGCCGAGCACACGCATCAGGGGCTCCGCGCAGTGATGGCCGGCGCGCACGGCGATCCCTTGGCGGTCGAGCAGGGTGGCGACGTCGTGCGCATGCGCACGATCCAGCGCGAAGGCGACGACCCCGCCGCGATCCTGCGCGCGGCCGAACACGCGCACGCCCTCGATGGCGGCGAGACGAGCCAGCGCATGGTCGGTCAGCGCCCGCTCGTGCGCCTCGATGGCATCGATGCCGACCCGCTCCACCCAGGCGATGGCGGCGGCGAGCCCGATCCCCTCCAGGATCGGCGGCGTGCCGGCCTCGAACTTGTGCGGGATGCGCGCCCACTCGGCCCTCTCGAAGGAGACGGAGGCGATCATGTCGCCACCGCCGAGGAAAGGCGGCATGCGCTCGAGCAGCTCCGCCCGCGCCCACAGCACGCCGATCCCCGTCGGGCCGTAGAGCTTGTGGCCGGTGAAGACGTAGAAATCGGCCCCGATCGCCTGCACGTCGACCCGCCGGTGCACCGCCGCCTGGCTGCCATCGAACAGCACGAGGGCGCCGGCATCGTGGGCGGCGCGCGCGATCCGCTCGGCCGGGGTGACGGTGCCGAGCACGTTCGACATGTGGGTGATGGCGACGAGCCCAACCCGGCCATCGGCAAGCAGGCGTTCGAACGCCTCCCAATCGAGTTCGCCCTCCGCCGTGATCGGGCAGACGCGGAGCTCAACGCCCCGTGCGTCGCGCAAGAGCTGCCAAGGGACGATGTTGGCGTGGTGCTCCATCGCGCTGATCAGCACCGCCTTCGCGGGATCCATCACCCCGCGACCGTAGGCATGGGCAACGAGATTGATCGCCTCGGTGGCGTTCTTGGTGAACACGATCTCGTCGCGCGAAGGCGCGTTGAGGAAGCGGGCCACCGCATCGCGCGCGGATTCGAACGCCTCGGTCGTGCGTTCGCTCATCCAGTGCAGGCCGCGATGCACGTTGGCGTACTGGTGCTCCATCGCGTGCACCATCGCCTCGATCACCGCGCGCGGCTTCTGCGCCGAAGCCGCGCTGTCGAGGTAGATGAGGGGCTTGCCGCGCACCGATTCGTCGAGGATCGGGAACTCGCGGCGGATGGCGAGCACGTCGAAGCCCGGCGCCCGCGCCGCGGTGGCCGCCCGGCTCATGCGCTGGCCTCCTTCCGCATCCGAGCCGCGATGTCCCGCTGCCCGCCCATGCTCATCCGCCGTGCTCCACCCGCTGCCACCAGGCCAGGGTCTCCGCGTGCAGCCGTTCGCGCAAGCCCTCGTCGGCCACGAGGCTCACCGCATCGTCGAGGAAGGCCTGGACGAGGATCGACTTCGCTTCGGCCTCGGGGATGCCGCGGCTGCGCAGGTAGAAGAGCGCCTCGAGGTCGAGCTCGCCGACCGTCGCGCCGTGGCTGCACTTCACGTCGTCGGCGTAGATCTCGAGCTGCGGCTTGGCGTCGATCTCGGCTTCGGGGCTCAACAGCAGCGCCTGGTTCATCTGATAGCCGTCGGTCTTCTGCGCGGCGCGATGGACGTGGATCTTGCCCTGGAACACCCCCCGCGCGCGCCCCGCGAGCACGGTCTTCACCGTCTGGCGCGAGGCGCAGTCGGGAGCGGCGTGCTCGATCACCGTCGTGGTGTCGGCGTGGCGGACGCCGTCGACGAGCTGGGCGCCGTTGAGATGGAGCGCGGCATGCGGCCCGGCCAGCACCGCGTGCACCTCGTTGCGCGTGAGCCGCGCCCCCTTGATCAGCGTGAAGCTGTCGTACTCCGCGCCTTGCTCGACGCGCACGGCGAGGGTGGCGGTGTGAACGGCCGAGAGCGGTTCGTCCTGCAGGCGGATGTGGATCAGGCGCGCGCCCGGACCGAGCTGGATCTCGCTCACCACGTTCTGCCAGGCGAAGGCCTCCGGCTCGCCGCGCGCCTCCTCGACCAGCACGAGCCGTGCGCCGCGGCCGAGCCGGATCAGGTGGCGGGGATGGAAGGCGACCGGGTGGCCAGCGCGGGCGGTGGCGTAGGAGAGGATGCGGATCGTTCCGCCGTCCACACCATCGGCAATTCGGACCACCGCCCCGTCCTCGGCGAGTGCCGCGTTGAGCGCGGGCAGCGGCAGCGTTTCGGGCGCAAGCCCGCCGAGGCCTGCGACGGTCTCCTCGTCGCGCGCTCGCAGCAGGTCGGCGAGGCTTGCGATCGCGACACCCGGCGCGAGATGGCTGACCGCCGAGAGGTCGCGCCGCACCCGCCCGTCGATCAGGACGAGAAGCGGGCCCTCCTCCTCCTCGAGGTCGAGGGGGGGACGGATGTCGGCGGCGAGGATCGGCTCCTCGAACCGCGTTTCGCGCAGCAGGGCGAGGTCGGTGTACTTCCAGGCCTCGACACGGCGCGTGGGAAAGCCCTGGGACGCGAAGGTCTCCGCCCCGCGCGCGCGCCAGGCGGCGACGACGGGGTGGCGCGCGCCGGGTAGGCGTTCGGCAAGACCGCGCGCGCGATCGAGCAGATGCGCGACCGCGTCGGACCCGGCCGCGGCGGGGGCGTCCAGCACCTCGACCATGCCCGCCTCAGGCCGCCGCCTGGAGCTCGCCATAGCCCTTGGCCTCCAGCTCGCGCGCGAGCTCGGGCCCGCCCGACTGCACGATGCGCCCCCCCACCAGGACGTGCACGCGATCGGGCACGATGTGGTCGAGCAGGCGCTGGTAGTGCGTGATCACCAGCATGCCGCGTTCCGGGCTGCGCAACGCATTCACGCCTTCGGCGACGATCTTCAGCGCGTCGATGTCGAGCCCCGAGTCCGTCTCGTCGAGGATGCAGAAGGCGGGCTCGAGGATCGCCATCTGCAGGATCTCGTTGCGCTTCTTCTCGCCCCCCGAGAAACCGACATTGACCGCGCGCTTCAGCATCTCCTCGGTCATGCCGAGCGCCTTCACCTTGCCGCGCACGAGCTTGAGGAACTGCATGGCGTCCAGTTCCGGTTCGCCGCGCGCCCGGCGCACCGCGTTCAGCGCCTGGCGGAGGAAGTTGGCGTTGCCCACGCCCGGCAGTTCCACCGGGTATTGGAAGGCGAGGAACAGCCCCGCCGCGGCGCGCTCCTCCGGCTCCATCGCGAGCAGGTCCTGGCCGCGGAAGGTGACGCTTCCCGCCGTCACCTCGTAGCCCTCGCGGCCGGCGAGCACGTAGCCGAGGGTCGACTTGCCCGACCCGTTCGGGCCCATGATGGCGTGCACCTCGCCCGCCGGAACCTCGAGGTCGATGCCGCGCAGCACCTCCTTGCCTTCGACGGAGGCCTTCAGCCCTTCGATCTTCAACATCGCGCCTTCCATTGCCTTGTCGCAGCGATCCGCCACCGTTCCGCTTTCGCCCGCCGCCATCGCTCCCGAAGCGTCAGCCCACGCTGCCCTCGAGGCTGATCGCGAGCAGCTTCTGCGCCTCGACGGCGAACTCCATCGGCAGCTCCTTCAGCACCTCGCGGGCGAAGCCGTTGACGATCAGCCCAACCGCCTCCTCTTCGGTCATGCCGCGCTGGCGGCAATAGAAGAGCTGATCCTCGGCGATGCGGCTCGTCGTCGCCTCGTGCTCGACGCGGGCGGTGGGGTTGCGGGACTCGATGTAGGGCACGGTGTGCGCCCCGCAGCGATCGCCGATCAGCAAGGAATCGCACTGGGTGAAGTTCCGCGCGTGCTGCGCCTTGGGCAGGATGCGCACCAGGCCGCGATAGGTGTTCTGCCCCTCGCCCGCCGAGATCCCCTTGGAGACGATGGTCGAGCGGGTGCGGGGCCCGATGTGGATCATCTTGGTGCCCGTATCCGCCTGCTGGCGGTTGTTGGTGATCGCGACCGAGTAGAACTCGCCGACCGAACCTTCGCCCTGCAGGATGCAGGAGGGGTATTTCCAGGTGATCGCCGAACCGGTCTCCACCTGCGTCCAGGAGATCTTGCTCTTCGCCCCGCGGCAGGCGCCGCGCTTGGTGACGAAGTTGTAGATGCCGCCGCGGCCCTCGGCGTCGCCCGGGTACCAGTTCTGCACCGTTGAGTACTTGATGGTCGCCTCATCCAGCGCGACGAGTTCGACCACCGCGGCATGCAGCTGGTTCTCGTCGCGCTGCGGTGCCGTGCAGCCCTCGAGGTAGGAGACGTAAGCGCCCTCCTCGGCGACGATCAGCGTGCGCTCGAACTGGCCGGTGTTGCGCGCGTTGATGCGGAAATAGGTGGAGAGCTCCATCGGGCAGCGCACGCCCTTCGGCACGTAGACGAAGGAGCCGTCCGAGAACACCGCCGAATTGAGCGCGGCGAAGAAGTTGTCCGAGGGCGGCACCACGGTGCCGAGGAAGCGGCGGACGAGATCGGGGTGCTCGCGCACCGCTTCGGAGAAGGAGCAGAAGATCACGCCGGCTTCGGCGAGCTTCTCCTTGAAGGTGGTGGCGACACTGACGCTGTCGAACACGGCGTCCACCGCGACACCGGCGAGCCGCTCCTGCTCGCGCAGCGGGATGCCGAGCTTCTCGTAGGTGCGCAGGAGCTCGGGGTCGACCTCGTCGAGCGACTTCGGCTGGGCCTTCCGTTTCGGTGCGGCGTAGTAGTGCAGATCCTGGTAGTCGATCGGCGGGTAACGCACGGCCGCCCAGCGCGGCTCCTCCATCGCGCACCACGCACGGAAGGCCTTCAGCCGCCATTCGAGCAGCCACGCGGGCTCCTCCTTCTTGGCGCTGATCAGGCGGATGATGTCCTCATTCAGCCCCTTGGGGATCAGCTCCTGCTCGATCGGGGTTTCGAAGCCCCACCGGTAGCCACCTTCGGTGACGTCGCGGACGGTCTCGAGCGTGTCGGTCGCTGCGGGCATGTCGTGATCCGTTCCCGTTTCTTTCGGTTCCCCTCGCGCGGTCAGCCCACGCTTGCCGCCACGGCGGGCGGTGGCGGAGCCCAGGCCGGGCAGGCCATGTCGGCCAGCGTGATCTCGGAGAGCGCGCGCCGGATCGCCGCGTTCACCGGGTCCCAGCGCCCGCGCACCCGGCAGGTGCATTCGTGTTCACAGCCCCCTGCGTGCTCCACGCAGGCGGCGAGCGCGATCGGGCCCTCCACGGCGTCGATCACGTCGCTGATCGCGGTCTCGGCGAGCGGGCGGGCGAGGCGATAGCCACCATGCGGGCCACGCTGGCTGACGACGAGGCCACCCGCGGCGAGCAGCTTGAGCACCTTCGCCACCGTGGGTTCCGCGATGCCGGTGGCGACCGCGAGCGCCGAAGCGTTGCGCACGGCACCGTCCGGTGCCGTGCCGAGTTCGCTCAACAGAACCACCGCGTAGTCGCTCAATTTCGACAGCCGAAGCACGGCCAACCACCATTCCCCATGCTGCCCACCATTCCCCATGCTGCGCCCCGCCTCCTTCCTTCCTGCTGGTTCGGCGGGCGAGACGCAATCCGGACCTCAGCGGTCCTGAATGCGAGATGCGTCCGCGAATCGGCGATGTCAAGTTAAATGGAGGGCAATGGTGGGTCGCCGGCACCGAGGCGCAGCCGATTGCCGCTGGAGCAGGTTAAGAATGATTGAAAGCAAGCGAAGTGGGTTGGCAAATCCTATTGGGCCTGAGGGAGATCCTATTCGGCCTGAGGGAGAAAATTTTGAGCGCAAGTCAAAATTTTTTCGATCACAAAGCAATAATGAGTCTGACCTAGAGCCCGTCAAGACGCTTACAGCTTTCGCAAACACCGCAGGAGGCACTATACACTTCGAGATACTTGAGGGATGTAACCTAAAAGATCTCGATTCTGCACGAATCGATGACTTATGCCGCAGGTATGTCGCGCCGCCGCTGCCAAATATTCAGAGTCAATCTGATGGAAAAAAAGGGATCTTAATTTCAATTCCTAAATCCCCATTGCGACCGCATGTGTTCAAGACCGCTGGAAATTTTCTGTTTGATGGTAAACAAAAGAATTACTTTTACCCTGGACAAATCGTAGTCCGACATTCTTCGAAGACAGAGCCTGCCGATGCAAACGACCTCCAAAAGATTTTTGAAGAAAAGCTTATCGCTAAGATAAAAGGTATTGGTGACCAGTTAGTTTTATTTGCACAGAAACTGAAGGACTCGTCAGAAGGCCTACCGGTTCAGCTCGTCGACGACAATTCTGCTATTCCTCTGGGAATTCCTGATCTCTCGCCGCTGTATCCTTACACCTATAAGCAGCTAGAGGAAAAAACGAGAATTAAAGGCAAGTCACTTCGCAAAATTTTTGACAAATATAGGATCAAAGAAAAACGACAATTTTCAATAAAGATCGAGTATGGTAAGACAACTATTTTTAAATATTCGGAGCATGTGTTAGACTTTTTACGTAATCTGGCTTCAGAAGAAGCGGCTTAGGCTCCGCTGCCATGGCTACATAATTCGTAAATTCGGAAAATCCTTCGTCCCATGCCTGACCCAATCCTGTCGGTCCATGCTCCCCCTCCGCGCGCGCCCCCTTCCTTGCTACACCCGCGCGCTCCGCCATGAACGACCGCGCCCTTGCCCTCCTCCCCCCTGGCCTGCGCGACCTCCTGCCCCCGGAGGCCGAGATCGAGGCCGCCGCCATCGAGGCCATGGCAGCGGTGTTCGCCGCCCACGGCTACGAGCGGGTGAAGCCGCCCTTGCTCGAATTCGAGGAGAGCCTCTTGGGTGGCGCCGGCGCCTCCACCGCCGAGGTCGCCTTCCGGCTGATGGATCCTGTCAGCCACCGCATGCTGGCGTTGCGCGCCGACATCACGCCCCAAGTCGCCCGCATCGCCGCCGTCCGTCTCGCCCGCGCGCCCCGCCCCCTTCGTCTCTGCTACTCCGGCCAGGTGCTGCGCGTGCGGGGAACCGACCTGCGCGGCGCCCGCCAGATGTCCCAGGCCGGCATCGAGCTGATCGGCAGCGACTGCGCGGAGGCCGACGCCGAGGTGATCGCCGTCGCCGCCGAAGCACTCGCCGCCCTCGGCGTGCCGGCCGTCAGCTTCGACCTCACCCTGCCCACGCTGGTGGACGAGCTTCTCGCCCCGCTCGCGCTTGCCCCCGCGCGCGAGCAGGCGCTGCGGCACGCGATCGACCGCAAGGACGCGGCCGAAGTGGCGGCGCTGGCCGGCCCGCTCGCCGATACGCTCGATGAGCTCCTGCACGCCGCGGGCCCCGCTGATCGCGCCCTCGAGGCGCTGGCCGCGGCCAACCTGCCCCCGGCAGCGCGGGCTCTGGCCGACCGCCTCGCCGCCACCGTCGCCGCCGTGCGCGCCCGCGACCCCGCCATCCGTCTCACCGCCGATCCGCTCGAATTCCGTGGCTTCCGCTATCACCGCGGGGTGGCGTTCACGATCTTCTCCGCCGCGGTGGCGGACGAGTTGGGCCGCGGCGGGGCCTACCGCGCGGGCGAGGAGCCGGCCACGGGGGTCTCGCTCTATCCGGACGCCGCGCTTGCCGCCGCCGCGCCGCGCCCGCCGCGCCCCCGCGTCTTCGTGCCTGCCGGCACGCCGCCGGCCGAGGCCGCCGCTCTGCGCCAGCAAGGCTTCGCCACCGTGCTGGGGCTCGACCCGGTGGCCGACGCGGTCGCCGAGGCCCGGCGCCTCGGCTGCAGCCATGTCGCCGTGGGCGCCTCTGCCCGCCCGATCGAGGAGTGACAACATGGCCAACGTCGCCGTCATCGGCGCGCAGTGGGGAGACGAGGGCAAGGGCAAGGTGGTCGATTGGCTCGCCTCGCGCGCCGACATCGTCGTGCGCTTCCAGGGCGGGCACAACGCCGGCCACACCCTGGTTGTCGGCAATCAGACCTACAAGCTGAGCCTGCTGCCGTCAGGCGTGGTGCGCGGCAAGCTCGGCATCATCGGCAACGGCGTGGTGCTCGACCCCCAGGCCCTCCTCGACGAGATCGCCCGGCTCGGCGCGCAAGGGGTGGCGGTGACGCCCCGGAACCTGCGGATCGCCGAGAACGTGCCGCTGATCCTGCCGCTGCATCCCGCCCTCGATCGCGCGCGCGAGGCGGCCCGGGGGGCGGCGAAAATCGGCACCACGGGGCGGGGGATCGGCCCTGCCTATGAGGACAAGGTGGCGCGCCGCGCGATTCGCCTCTGCGACCTCGCCGAGCCCGAGACGCTGTCGGCGAAGCTCGACGAGCTCCTGCGCCACCACAACACACTTCTGCAAGGCCTTGGCGCTGAACCTTTTTCCAAGGAGACATTGCTTGCCGAACTGCTCGACCTCGCCCCGCGGCTGCTGGCTTACGCCGAGCCCGTCTGGCAGCGGCTCGATCGGGCGCGGCGCGAAGGTGCCCGGATCCTGTTCGAGGGGGCGCAGGCCGTGATGCTCGACATCGACCACGGCACCTACCCCTTCGTCACCTCCTCCAGCACGGTTGCGGGCAACGCCGCTGCCGGCTCCGGCATCGCCCCCTCCGCGATCGGGCGGGTGCTCGGCATCGCCAAGGCCTACACCACGCGGGTCGGCGCCGGCCCCTTCCCGACCGAACTGCACGACGAGACGGGCCGGCTGATCGGCGAGCGGGGCCGGGAGTTCGGCACCGTCACCGGCCGGCCGCGCCGCTGCGGCTGGTTCGACGCCGCCCTGGTGCGCCAAGCGGTGAAGGTGGGCGGGATCGAGGCGCTGGTGCTGACCAAGCTCGACGTGCTGGATGGGCTCCCGGAGCTGAAAATCGGCGTAGGCTACGAGATCGCCGGGCGGCGGTTCGACCATCTTCCGGCCGCGCCGGGGGCGCAGGCCGCCGCCCAGCCGATCTACGAAACCATCGAGGGCTGGCAGGGCTCGACCCGGGGCGCCCGCTCCTGGGCCGACCTGCCGGCCGCCGCGATCAAGTACATCCGCCGCATCGAGGAACTGGTCGAGGCGCCGGTGATGGTGCTCTCCACCAGCCCCGAGCGCGACGACACCATCGTCATGCGCGACCCCTTCGCCGACTGATCCCAGCTCCGGCCGCCGTTAACCGCACCGCAACCCTCCATGCGCGAGCATGCGGGGGAAAGGGAGCGGAGGGCGCGTGGCGAACGAGCGGCTCGAGATCGGAGGTTTCACGGCCGATCCCCAAGCGCCGGTCGCCGGCTTCGCCCCGGCGGGGTTGCCATGCTTCCGTGCTTTGGGCGCGGACGGAACCCAAGTCGTCGCCGTGCTGTGCCGCAACGAGCATCCGGCGCGGCTGCGCGCCATCCTGCGTCTGATCGACGAGCCCGACCTCCCGGGGCTGCTGCGGCCGCTTGCGCAGGATGTCGTGGTCTGGAGCGGGTCGGCGCTGCGCGCCGTGGTCTATGAGGCACCGCCGGGACCTGCCCTGCTGCGCCCGGGCCAGCGGGCTGAGCCGATGCGGGAAGGCGACCTGATCCAGAACGTGGTCAGACCGATCGGCCGCGCCCTGCTCACGCTCGGTGATCTCGGCCTCACCCATCGTGGCATCCGGCCGGACAACCTGTTTCGGGCCGGCAACGGCCCCGTCTTGCTGGGCGACGGCTTCTGCACCCCGCCTGCCCTGGCCCAGCCGGCCGCCTTCGAGGACCCGGCCACCGCCGTCTGTCTGCCCGCCGGGCGGGGTGAGGGGACGATCGCCGACGACCTCTACGCCCTCGGCGTCACCCTGGTCGCCCTGGCCATGGGGGAGTGGCCGCTTGCCGGGCGGGACGACGCCGCCGTGATCCGCGCCAAACTCGAGCACGGCAATCTGGTCGCCGTCGTCGGCGAGAACCGTTTGCCGGGCGGGATCGCCACCCTGGTGCGGGGCTTGCTCGCCGAGGATCCGGCGCGGCGGCCGCAGCCGGCGGAGCTCGCCGGCTGGCCTGGCACGGCGAAGGTCCGTCCCGTATCCGCCCGCCCTCTGCCGCGCGCTTCGCGCGGCTTGCGCATCGGCAAGGTTGAGGTGCGCGATCTCCGCAGCCTCGCCTTCGCCCTCGGCCGAAACTGGTCCGAGGGGGCGGAAGCGCTGCGCTCCGGCGCCGTCGCGGTCTGGGTCGAGCGCGGGTTGGGCCAGCCTGTGCTGGCCGCCAGGCTGCGCGAGCTGACGGGTCCGCTGCCTCGTGGTGACGAGCCGTTCGACGGTACGATGTGTCGGGCGATCGCGGCGCTCGACCCGCACGCACCGCTGTTCTGGCAGGGCAAGGCCCTGATGCCGGATGGCATCGGTGCCGTGCTGGCCGAAACGCTGCTCGCTCCTTCGCCGTCCGGCCTGCCGCTCGCCGCGCTCGACGCCTTGATCGGTGACATGGTGATCGCGCGCTGGGCCTCCGTGCCGGGCGAGCGTCCGCACGACGCTATGGCGCTCGATCGGGCGGCGCGGCGCTACCGCCTGGTCTGGCGCAACGCCAACTTGGGGTCGGGTCCGGAACGCCTGCTCTACGCCCTCAATCCCGCTCTGCCCTGCCTGTCGCCGCTGATCGCCGGCGAGGCCGCCGGGACGGTGCCGGCCGCACTTGCCGCCCTCGAGCGGCGTGCCGGCGGCTTGGCGCGCGGCACTCTGCCGATCGACCGTCACCTCGCCGCCTTCATCGCCGTGCACATGGACGGGCGGCTCGACGACGCGCTGGCCGCCGTCGGCGCCGCCACCACGCCCGCGGAGGCGGCGGTCGCCGCCATGGCCGTGTTCGCCCAGTTGCAGACCACACACCGTTCCGCGCCGATGCCGGCTCTGGCCGGTCTGCTCGCCGACCTCGCCATGCCAGCCCTGGCGCAGTGGCGGGAGCGAGCGCGGCGCGAGCGGGCCACGGCAGAGGCCGCTGCGGTTGCCGCCAGCGGCGACTTGGCGCGGCTGCACGCCCTGTTCGCCGACCCGCAGGCTCGGGCGCGCGACTCGATCGCTTTCGCCCAGGCGCGGCGAGAGGCACAGGAGGCGGCACAGGCGATCGCCCGCCTCCGCCACGATCGGGCGGCGCGCGAGGCGGAAGCCCGCCGCCTCGGTGCGCGCCTCTCGCACGCGACGGGGCTCGTCGTGCTCGCGCTGACCTTGCTGTCGCTGTCGGGGGTGTGAGCGATGGGCAAGTCGTCTGCGAAGATGAGCGGCGACGCGACGACGGCGCGCAAGGGACGGGGGGGCGGGCGCGCGCCGCTCGGCTTCTGGGCGCTCGGCGTCGTCACCGGGGCGCTGCTCGGTCTCGCGCTGCCGACGGGGCTTCTGCTCGCAATCGGGCTCGCTCCGGCGGCGCTGGCCGCGCTGGCCGACCGCTCCGCGGGCCGTTGGACCGCGCGCTCCGTGCTCGTGTTCAACCTCGCGGGGCTGGTGCCGTCCTTGCGAGCGCTTTGGCTCGAGGGCCACACGCTGGGAACGCTCGTCGTCGTGCTGGCACGCCTCGACGGGCTGGCGCTTGCCTATGGCGCAGCGGCGATCGGTGCCGTGCTGCCCGTGGTCGCGTCGTGGGCGATCTTGGCGGTGCTGGAGGCGCGCGCCGCGATCGACATCGCGCGGCTGGAACAGAAGCGGGCCGCCTTGCGTGAGGCCTGGGGGGAGGAGGTCGAGCGGCTGCCGGTGCAACCGTTGGCGAAGGCGATCGCTCCCAAGGCACCTTGACGAGGTCGCGCCGGCGCTTGACCGCAGCGTTGCTCGCTCGACCGGCGGTCACGGCATCTGACGGCAACGCGCGCGAGTCTCTCGCCCCCAATACGGTGGGGCGGATCGGGAAGGCGGGCGAGGACTGACGCCCGTTCGGCGACGCCAGCAGCGTCTCATCGCCGTACTTTCGGCCGGAGGCCGTGAGCTGAGAACCGGGCCGCGCCTAGTCCCCCGCTCCGTCCGCCGGCGTCGACCGCGCGCCGCGCGCGGTCAGGCGGCCGCTTCGGCGCGACGCTCGGCCGTCTTGGCCCGCAACTCCTCCATCTGCGCCTTCATCGCCTTCTGCACCTTTTCGAAGGCACGGACCTCGATCTGGCGCACACGCTCGCGGCTGATGCCGTATTGCTGCGAAAGGTCCTCGAGCGTGGTGGGCTCATCCTTCAGCCGGCGCTCGATGAAGATGTGCCGCTCGCGCTCGTTCAGCGTCGCCAGCGCCTTGTCCAGCAGCGCCCGGCGCTGGCCGAGGTCCTCGTCCTCGGCAAAGCGCTCCTCGTGGTTGCCGCTCTCGTCGACCAGCCAGTCTTGCCACTCGCCCTCGCTGTCGGCGCGCAACGGCGCGTTCAGCGAATGGTCGGGCGCAGAGAGGCGGCGGTTCATTTGGATGACGTCCTGTTCCGGCACATCGAGCGCACGGGCGATCTTCGCCACCTGCTCCGGCTTCAGGTCGCCGTCCTCGATCGCCTGCATCTGCCCCTTCAGCCGGCGGAGGTTGAAGAACAACTTCTTTTGCGCCGCCGTGGTGCCCATCTTCACCAGAGACCACGAGTGCAGGATGTATTCCTGGATCGCGGCGCGGATCCACCACATGGCGTAGGTGGCGAGGCGGAAGCCGCGGTCGGGGTCGAAACGCTTGACCGCCTGCATCATGCCGACATTGCCCTCGGAGATCAGCTCACCGAGCGGCAAGCCGTAACCGCGATAGCCCATGGCGATCTTCGCCACCAGCCGAAGATGGCTGGTCACCAGCTTGTGCGCGGCCTCGAGGTCGCCGTGGTCGCGCCAGCGCCGAGCGAGCGCCGTCTCCTCCTCGGCCGTGAGCATCGGGAATTTGCGAATCTCCTGCAGGTAGCGCGTGAGGTTGCCCTCGGGGGCCACCGGGATCGCATAGGACACGCTCATCGACCTCTCTCCCAGCCTGAAAACGCCGTGGCGGGCGTGCGAGCCGCGGGGTCCGCGCATCCACTGTCGCACGTCCGCGCCGGTCGTCGGATCACGTCCTGGCGACGGCGGCTGACGGCGGCGCGATGGTGTGCGGACCCGGCGACTGCCAACGCGCGCATTCTGGCGTTCGGCAGACTGCCCTGCAATCAAAATCGGACAAGATCGGTCCTGATTACGAGATGTTCATCTTTTCACATCTGCGTGCGCCCGAGCGCCGCCAGCAACGCCGCCAGATCGGCGGGAGGGGGCGCGGCGAAGGCCAGTCGCTCGCCGGTCACGGGATGGCGGAAGGCGAGCGAGGCGGCGTGTAACGCTTGGCGCGGGAAGCCCGTGAGGGCGGCGCGCAGCTCTGCCGGCAGGCGAGCGGCGGCCGCGGGAAGGCGACGCAGATAGGCCGGGTCGCCGACCAGCGGATGGCCAAGATGCGCGAGATGCACCCGTACCTGGTGGGTGCGCCCGGTCTCGAGCCGGCACTCGAGCAGGGCGCAAGCCGTGCCGAAGGCGCGCAGCAAACGATACCGGGTGGCTGCCGGCTTGCCTTTCGCCACCACGGCCATGCGCTTGCGATCCACCGGGTGCCTTCCGATCGGCGCCTCGACCCGCCCCTCCGCCTTGGCCGGCACGCCCCAGACGAGGGCGAGATAGGTCCGCTCGAGGTCCCGCCGGGCGAAGGCCTCGGAAAGGGCGCGGTGCGCGGCCTCCGTCTTCGCCACCACCATCACCCCGGAGGTGTCCTTGTCGAGCCGGTGCACGATCCCCGGCCGCGCCTCGCCGCCGATGCCGGGCAAGGCGTCGCCGCAATGGGCAAGGAGGGCGTTGACCAGCGTTCCCGTCTCGTTGCCGGGGGCGGGGTGCACGACCAGCCCGGGCGGCTTGTCGAGCACGATCAGATGTTCGTCCTCGAACAGGATGGCGAGCGGAATTGCCTCCGCCGCCGGCGCGGCCGGGGCGGGCGGTGGTAGGGTCAGAACGTAGCGTGCGCCGGGACGCACCGATTCGGCCGGATCGCGCACCACCTCGCCGTCGCGCGTGAGCTGTCCCTGTTCGATGAGTGCCTTGAGCCGCGAGCGCGACAGGTCCGGCCAGGTGGAGGCGAGCCAGCGATCGAGGCGCTGGTGGGCGGCGGTCGCGTCGGCCACCATCTCGCGGCACGAGGGGGTGGCGTGCGGGGTCGACAGGACGGAGGAGTGCGACATGCGGGCGCTGCAGGCGGCCGTGATCGTGATGGGGGTGCTGATCGTCGTCGGCACGGTGGCGCTGGCGGTGGCGATTGCCAACCGTCTGGGCGGCCGCGCCGCTCCCCCCGCCGTCGCCACCCTCGCCGAACCGGAAGGCTCGCGCATCGTCACCATCGCCGGGGCCGGGGATCGGCTCGCCGTGCACGTCGCAGGCGGGGGGCGGCCCGATCGCATCCTGCTGGTCGACCCTGCCACCCACCGCGTGGTCGGGCGGATCTTTCCGGTCGAGCCGTGATCGTCGTGCTGCCGGGCGAAGTTGCCGCAGCCCTCCCCCGCTTGGCCGACCTCGCCTTGCCGCGCGAGGCATGCGGGCTGCTGGTCGGTCGGACGGACGAGGAAAGCGTGCGCATCACCGGCTTCGCGCCCTCGCGCAACCTGGCTGCCGCCCCTGATGCCTTCGAAATCGACACGTCCCTTCATCTTGTCCTGCAGCGTCGTCTGCGTGCGCGGGGTGAGGCCGTGGTCGGGGTGTGGCACAGCCATCCCTCCGGCGCGGCGCTGCCCTCCGCCCGCGATGCGGCGGGCGCCTGGCAGGACGGGCTGATCTGGCTGATCACCGCCGGAGCCGAGACCACCGCCTGGGTTGCGCGCGGGGGCGGCTTCGTCCCCGCCCGGCTCGTCATGGCCTGATGGCGACGCATGCGCCGCAAGAGCGACCTGCCGACCAAGATCTGCGCCGTCTGCGGTCGCCCGTTCGCTTGGCGGCGCAAATGGGCCAAGGTCTGGGATGAGGTGAAGTACTGTTCCGAGTCCTGCCGGGGACGCCGGCCGAAGCGGGAGGGGGGTGATGCTGTTCCGGTCCGACAACGTGACCGCCGTCTGCCCGGAGGTGATCGCGGCCATCTTGGCCGTGAACGAGGGTGATGCCGCCCCCTACGGCGCGGACGAGGTCACCGCCCGCCTCGACCCCGCCTTCGGCACCTATTTTGACACCGAGGTGTTCGTCCATCCGGTGGCGAC
Organism: Elioraea thermophila (ex Habib et al. 2022); assembly: GCF_003336755.1. GTDB lineage: Bacteria > Pseudomonadota > Alphaproteobacteria > Acetobacterales > Acetobacteraceae > Elioraea > Elioraea thermophila. The sequence continues at coordinate 411,114 of NZ_QMDI01000002.1, forward strand.
GGGGATTGCCGCCAACGCGCTCGCCCTCGCCGCCGCCATGCCGCCCCCCGGTGCGGCCGTCTGCCATGAGAACGCGCACGTGAACACGAGCGAGTCGGGTGCGCCTGAATTCTTCTCCGGCGGCGGCAAGCTGATCACCCTGCCCGGCGAACACGGCAAGCTCTCGGCAGAGGCGATCGCCCGTCGGCTCACCGCGCTGCCGCCCGATCGGCTGCAGTCCGCCCCGCCGACGGTGGTCTCGATCACGCAAGGAACGGAAGCCGGGACGGTCTATCGGCTGGAGGAGATCGCCGCGATTTCCGCGGTCTGCCGCAGCCGCGGCCTCGTGCTGCACATGGACGGGGCGCGGTTCGAGAACGCCCGTGCCTCGCTCGCGGTGTCGCCGGCGGAGGCGTCGTGGCGGGTCGGCGTGGACATCCTCAGTTATGGGGCGACCAAGAATGGGGCGATGTGCGCCGATGCGGTGGTGATCTTCCGTGCCTCGCCGCATGCCGAGCTGCTGAACCGCTTCATGGGGCAGAGGCGGCTGCGCGCGGGACAGGTTTTCAGCAAGATGCGATACTTGTCGGCGCAACTTCTGGCGATGGTGGAGAACGGTACGGCCGCGCGCAACGCCGCCCACGCCAACGCGATGGCAGCGCGGCTGTCGGCCGGACTCGCCGCACTCCCCGGGGTGCGGGTCGTCCATCCGACGGAGATCAACGAGGTGTTCGTCGTCCTGCCGGACGCGGTGCGCGAACGCCTCGCCGCCGCCGGCTTCGCGGTGCGACCGCGACCGGAGGATCCCTCGCTCGTTCGGCTGGTCACGGCGTGGAACACGCGGGAGGAGGATGTCAGCCGCTTTCTCGCCGCCGCGGCCGGTGTCCGCGCTGCTGCCTGAACGCGGTGCTGCCCCCTCGGCGGAGGCGCTTGATCGCGAGCGCGGGCGCGGCTATGTGCGCGTCGACGACGTCCCGTTCGTCTAGAGGCCTAGGACACCGCCCTCTCACGGCGGCAACAGGGGTTCGAATCCCCTACGGGACGCCACGCTTCCCGCAGGCGCCGGGCTCCGAGGCGAGAGAATGCTCGGGGGCTGACGCCGGCGCTTGGGGGATAGTTTAGCGGTAGAACTCCCGGCTCTGAACCGGGCAGCCCTGGTTCGAATCCAGGTCCCCCAGCCACCCCGAGCATTTCCGCGCATTCCCTGATGGTCGTTGCTCCCGAGCACCAGCGCGGGGCAGCCTGGCGGGTCACGGCTGGATCACGCGGCCCGAAATTTAGGCCAAGCCCTCTCAGCGCAATGAACGCGCCGGCTCACCGGCTTTCCGCCCGCTGCATGACCCGATGGCGGCGCCGGCTGAGGGCGGCCGCCTTGCCAGGGGAGCGTCGGATGCGCATGTCCATCGCAGCGCGCCAAGACCGCGGGGTTGCGCCCGGGGTAGGGTGGCGAGCCGGGCGGTTGTCGGCCGCTCTCACGCTTCGAGTGACATATGGCGAGGGGTGGTCGCGCCGGCGCGGCGCGAATGACGCGTTGAAGGTTCGGCTCCGCGAAACGCCGATAGCTGAGGCATGATCCATTCGGTTTCCGCGTGCCAAGCCGACACCATCTTCCGCCGACCAAACATCCGGCGGGCGGCCCCTTGGCTGGCAACCAACACGATGAAACGTGGGCCTAGGCTTACCTGCGCCGGCTTGCACGCCCGCCGATCCATCCAACCCGCGCCCCAGTTACGGCGCGGTGGACCCCTCCGACAGCGAGCGCCTGCGGAGGCGACACGTCACCCATGGGCAGGCCACGGCATGGTGGGCGCACTAGGATTCGAACCTAGGACCCGCTGATTAAGAGTCAGCTGCTCTACCAACTGAGCTATGCGCCCCACCAGGTCCGCGCGGATAGCAAAGCCACGCCGCAGTGTCGATAGCGCGCCCGGTGCAGCAGGCGCAAAGCCGGCCCGCAGCCCCATCAAACGCCCGCACGCCGCTCTGTCCCCCTTCGTCGTCACCCGGTCAGGCGTCCTCGCCGGCCTCGATTTCCACCGCCCGGTGCACGTGCACGCTCATCAGCACGCCGAACCCGATCAGCACCGTCAGCATCGCCGACCCCCCGTGGCTGATCAGCGGCAGCGGCACCCCCCCGACCGGGATCATCCCCATCACCATCGCGATGTTGACGAACATGTAGAGGAAGAAATTGACCGAGATCCCGGTGGCGACGAGACGGCCGAACTGGTGGCGGCAGCCGAGCGCAATGGCGAGCCCATAGAGCACGACGGTGAGATTGAGCAGCATCACCGAGACAGCGCCGACGAAGCCCCACTCCTCGGCCAGCATGGTGAAGATGAAGTCGGTCTGCTTTTCGGGCAGGAAGTTCAGTTGGCCTTGCGTGCCCTGCAACCAGCCGCGACCGAAGAGCCCCCCCGAACCGAGCGCGATCTTCGACTGGATGATGTGGTAGCCGGAGCCGAGCGGGTCGCTCCACGGGTCAAGGAAGGTGAGAATGCGCTGGCGCTGATAGTCGTGCAGGCTCTCGTAGGCGACCGGAGCGGCGATCGCCACCGCCGCCAGCACGAGGGCGAATTTCCACCACCGCACCCCGGCGGCGAAGAACACCGATCCCGCCACCATCAGCGTGATCAGGGCGGTGCCGAGGTTCGGTTGCCGCAGCACCAGCACCACCGGAATCGCGGTCGCAACCAGGGGCGGGATCAAGAACAGCGGGTTGCCCACCCGCTCCAGGCTCGCCCGGTGGAACCAGGCCGCCAGCGCGATCACCAGCAGGATCTTCATCAGCTCCGAGGGTTGAAGCTGGAAGCCGCCGAGATCGAGCCAGCGCTGCGCCCCCTTGCCGACCTCGCCGTGCAACGCCACCAGCACGAGGAGCCCGACCCCAACCGCATAGAGAACCCACGCCAAGCGGAGGATGAGGCGGATGTCGATCAGGGCGATTCCGATCAGCAAGAGAAGCCCGAACCCGAAGCGAAGCCCGTGGCGAAACGCCCAGGGCTCCGCCGCGCCGCCCGCGGCGGAGTAGAGCATCGCGTAGCCCACCGCCGCGAGCGCGCAAAGCAGGGCGACGAATGGCCACGACACGGCAGCGAGCTTCTCGGTGAGACTCATGCCGCGTTCGCGCGCGAGCCGCCGCTCCATCATCGCCGCCCCTCCTCCGCGGGGCGACTGACCTCCGCCATTTGCAGGGACGGTGCCGGCGGCGTGCGGCGGCGGGCGGGATCCCGGGCCAGCGCCTCGGTGAGGATGTCGCGCGCGACCGGCGCCGCGGAGGCCGCTCCCCCTCCCCCGTGCTCGATCACCACCGCGCAGGCATAGACCGGCTGATCGGTGGGCGCGTAGCCGACGAACAGCGCGTGGTGCCGCCACTCGTAGGGCAGGTCCTGCTGGCGCCTCAGTCCCCGCTCGCGTTCGGCCAGCGTGATGCGACGCACCTGGGTGGTGCCGGTCTTGCCCCCCATGCGCGCGCCGGCCTCCGGCGGCAGGCGGGAGGCCCAGGCCGTCCCCTGCCGCTCGTTCACCACCCCGTCCATCGCCTCGCGCATGATGCGCAGATGCGCCTCCGGAATGCCCATGGCCGGCCAGTCCTCGGCGCGATGACCGCGCACGAGTTGGCCGCCGATGGCGCGTGTCAGATGCGGCTCGACGGCACGCCCGCCATTCACCATTCGCGCCGTCATCACGGCGAGCGACAGTGGCGTGGTCTGGATGTAGCCCTGGCCGATGCCGTGCACGAGCGTCTCGCCGAGCGCCCAAGGCTTGCCGAGGGTGGCCTGTTTCCAGGCACGGGTCGGGACCAGGCCCGACCGGGCTCCGGGCAGTTCGATCGCCAGCGGAACGCCGAGCCCGAACCGGTTCGCCATCGCCGCGATGCGGTCGATCCCCGTCCGCCGCGCCACCTCGTAGAAGTAGCAGTCGCAGGACTGCTTGATCGCCTCGCGCATGTCGAGCGCGCCGTGCCCGCCCTTGCGCCAGCAGTGGAACTTGGCATCGCCCAGTTCCGTCACCCCCGTGCAGACGATGCGCTCGCCGGGGGTGACGGTGCGCGCCTCAAGCGCGGCAAGGGCCACCACCATCTTGAAGGTCGAGCCCGGGGCATAGAGCCCGGCGATCGCCTTGTTGATCAGCGGCGCGCGACGATTGGTGGTCCATTCCCGCCACTGCGCTGCGGACACCCCGGACTCGAAGAGGGACGGATCGAAGGAGGGCGACGAGGCCATCGCCAGCACCTCGCCGTTGCGCACGTCGAGGATCACGGCCGCCCCCGAGTCATTTGCGATGCGCTCCGCCACCTTGCGCTGCAGGCCGGCGTCCAGCGTCGTGGTGACATCCTGACCGGGCGCCCCCTCCTCTCGGCCGACTTCGCGGATGACGCGCCCCACCACGTTGACCTCGAGCTGCACCGTACCGGCGCGGCCACGCAGCACGCGGTCATGCGCGCGCTCGAGCCCCGCACGCCCGATCCTGATCCCCGGCAGTTCCAGCATCGGATCGCCGTCGAGATCGGCCTGCGCCGGCGGCGCGACATAGCCGACCACGTGCGCGAACGCCTCGCCACCCGGGTAGACGCGATGGGTGCCGACATCGGTCAGGATGCCCGGCAGGTCAGGCGCGTTCACCTCGAGCCGCACCATCTCCTCCCAGGAGAGGAAATCGCGCACCATGACGGGAACAAAGCGGCGGCGGCGGCGGATCTCCCGTTCGATGCGCGCCCGTTCGGCCTCCGAGATCGGCACGATCTGCGCCACGTTGGCGAGCGTGGCGGCGACGTCGTCGGTGCGCTCGGCGACCAGCATCGCCCGCCAATTCTGCCGGTTCGCCGCGATCGGCTCGCCGAAACGATCGAGGATGCGCCCGCGCGGCGGCGGGATCAGGCGCACGCTGATGCGGTTCTCCTCCGCGAGCAGCGTGTAGCGTTCGCTCTCCACCACCTGCAGCTGATAGAGCCGCGCGCCGAGGGCGGCGGTGAGCGCGAGCTTGCCGGCGCCGAGCAGCAACACGCGGCGGGTGAACAGGGCACGGCGCGCGCTCTCCCGCTTCATTGCACCCTCACACAGGCTCGAGCGACCGCTCGACGCGGACGAACAACCAGGAAAGCAGCGGGTAGACGGCGATCGTCACCCCGCATTCGAGCAAGGCCGGGCCGAGCGGCTGCAGGCTGAGCGCGAGCAGGACCCGCAGCGTCCAGTGCAAGGCGAGGATGGCGGTGGCGAACAGGGCGAAGCCGACCCAGACGAGAAGGAAGGACTGCCGCGCCAGGACACGCCGCTGCGTCAACACGGCACCGTGCAGCAGCAGCAGAGTGAGCGGGTTCACCCCGAGCGGGGCGGCGCTGAGCAGGTCGGCCATGACGCCGAGGCCGAACACCAGCCAGGGCGGCATCAGGCCCGGCCGATAGAGGGTCCAGAAGTAGACCGAGGCGAGGGTGGTGAGCGGCATGCCGCCGTGATGGGCGACCGAGCCGAGCGGCAGGCCGGTGGCGAGCAGGAGCAGGACGGCGACGGCGCCCGGAGCCGAATCGCGGGCGAGCCGATCGAGCCGTGCCCAGAACCCGCGGGGGCGCGGCGGGCGGGCGACCGGGCTAGCCACCGCGGCCCCGCGGCCGCGGCGGCCGCACCACCTGGTCGGGCGGAAGGATGCCGCCGAGACCGAAATCGTGCAGACGGACGAAGGCAAGGCGGTCGAGATCGGCGAAGGGTTCGACCTCGAGCCCGGTGCGGCCCTCGCGCACGATGCCCACCGGCAACCCCGCCGGCATGGCGCCCGCTTCGGAGGACGTGACGATGCGGTCGCCGGGCTGCGGCTGCTCCGGCCCCGTCCAATGCTGGATTCGCGGTCGCGGCCCGTTGGTGCCGGCGAGAATGGCGCGCGTGCCCGTGCGTTCGACCTGGACCGGGATGCGCGAGTTGATGTCGGTCATCAGCAACAGGCGCGCCGAACGGTCGCCGACCTCGCTGATCCGCCCGACCAAGCCGGCGGCATCGACCGCGACCTGACCCTTGCGCACGCTGTGGTTGGGTTCGAGGGCGAGCAGAGCGGAGCGGGCATAGGCCCCGCCGACATCGGCGACCACGCGCGCGGTGGTGAAGATCGGCGTGGGGTCGGCCGGCGCGTTCAGCACGCGCCTGAGCGCCAGGTTCTCTGCCTCCAACGCCAACGCACGGTCGTACCAGCGCCGCAGCCGCTCGTTCTCCTCGCGCAGCCTGGCGTTTTCGGACCGCAGCAGGATCAGCCCCCGCACCTCCGCGATCGCCTCCCGCAGGGTGCCGATCGGGCGCGCCAGCGCGGCGTAGAGCGGCACCACGAGGTCCGCGAGCTGCGTGCGCGCGCGTTCGATCAACACCGTGTCCGCCTTGCCGATCAGCATCAGCCCGAAGGAGGCGGCGATCAGCACCGGCAGCATGAGCCGGGCCAGCGCCTGCCGCAACGGCACGCTGAGCCGGATCATGCCGCCGCCCGCATCGCGCTCCGCTCCCTCTGCCGCCTCGCCTCAGCGCCGCCGCAACCGTGCCGCCGGCCTCGCGCGATCAGTACATCGTGGAGAGCACGTTGCGCAGCTTCTTCATCTCCTCGAGCGCCCGCCCCGTACCGAGGGCGACACAGGAGAGCGGATCCTCGGCGACCAGCACGGGCAGGCCCGTCGCCATGCGGATCACGTGGTCGAGGCGATGCAGGAGCGCGCCCCCGCCCGTCAGCACGATGCCCTTGTCGACGATGTCGGCGGCGAGTTCGGGCGGCGTGTTCTCGAGCGCCACCTTCACTGCCTCGACGATGGCGGAGACCGGTTCAGCCAGGCTCTCGCTGATCTGACGCTGCGAGACGATGACTTCGCGCGGCACGCCGTTCATCAGGTCGCGCCCCTTCACCTCCTTCACCGGCCCGTCCTCCATGTCGTCGGGGGGGCAGGCGGCGCCGATCTCGATCTTGATCCGCTCGGCCGAGGCCTCGCCGATCAGCAGATTATGGTTGCGGCGGATGTAGGAGATGATCGCCTCGTCCATCTTGTCGCCGCCGACGCGGACGGAGCGCGAGTAGACGATGCCGCCGAGGGAGATGACGGCGACCTCGGTGGTGCCGCCGCCGATGTCGACCACCATCGAGCCCGAGGGTTCGGTGACCGGAAGCCCCGCCCCGATCGCCGCCGCCATGGGCTCCTCGATCAGGTAGACCTTGCGGGCCCCGGCCGATTCCGCGCTCTCCTGGATGGCGCGCCGTTCCACCGCGGTCGAGCCCGAGGGCACGCAGACGATGATCATCGGCGAGGCGAAGCTGCGCCGGTTGTGCACCTTGCGGATGAAGTGCTTGATCATCTCCTCGGCGACTTCGAAGTCGGCGATCACGCCGTCGCGCAAGGGACGGATGGCCTGGATGTTGCCCGGCGTGCGGCCGAGCATCTGCTTCGCTTCCTCGCCCACCGCCAGCACCTGTTTCTTGCCGCGCACATCGGCGATGGCGACGACGGAGGGCTCATCGAGCACGATCCCCCGTCCCTTGACGTAGACCAGGGTGTTGGCCGTGCCGAGATCGATGGCCATGTCGGCCGACAGGATCCCGAGCAGTCGCGACATCATGGGTGATCGACCTTTCCGCGGGGCCGGCGGGCACCGTTCATCGGCGCGTCACGCGCGCGGCCGGGTCGGGGGTTTACGGCGCAAGCCCCGCCTGCTCAACCGGGTTTGCATCGGAGCGCGCCCGCCTGAAGCGCAGCCTCGGGGCGCGATCACGCTGCGGTGAAGCCAGAATGATGCCTTGGCATCGCCGTGATTCTCGGATTCGATCGGGTTTCAAGTCACGATTCGCGCGAAAGGAGACGGCACCATGCGCACATCGACACTGCTCCTCGTGGCCCCCTTGGCGCTCGCTCTCGGCGGGTGCGGCAGCTCGACCACCGATCGCGCCCTGTCGGGGGCGGCGCTCGGCGGCGCGGCCGGCGCGGGTGTGGCGGCGGCGACGGGCGGCAGCGTCCTCGGCGGCGCGGTGGTCGGCGGCGCCGTCGGGGCTGCGGCTGGCGCCCTCACCTCCGAGAAGGACGTGAACCTCGGCCGCCCGGTCTGGCGGCGCTGACCCTCGAGCGAGGGGCGGCTTGGCCGCCCCTCCCCCCTTCACACCACCACGACGCGCGCGGCCGCGTCCGTCACCTCTGGCTCGGGCGCGGTGCGCAGCCGCTTCACCATCAGCTTGTTCAGCGCATGGATGTAGGCCCGCGCAGAGGCCACCAGCGTGTCGGTGTCCGCCCCCTGGCCGTCGACGAGCTTGCCCTTCTCCTCCAGCCGCACCGTCACCTTCGCCTGGGCGTCGGTGCCTTCCGTCACCGCGTGCACCTGAAAGAGCTTCAATTCGGCTTCGTGCGGAAACAGGGCGCGGATCGCCTTGAAGGTCGCATCCACCGGCCCGTCACCGGTCGCTTCCGCCCGCTTCGTCTCGCCGTCGATGTCGAGCTCCAGCACCGCGCGCTGCGGCCCCTTCGACCCCGCCCACACCTCGAGCGAGACGAAGCGGATGTGATCGTGCGCGCGCACCACCTCGTCGTCGACGAGGGCGATGATGTCCTCGTCGAACACCACCTTCTTCGCATCCGCGAGCTTCTTGAAGCGCTGGAAGGCGTCGTTCAGCGCGTTCTCGCCGATGTCGCCGTAGCCCAATTGCCTGAGCTTGTCGCGGAAGGCGGCGCGGCCCGAGTGCTTGCCCAGCACGAGGCTCGATTTCGCCCAGCCCACGCTTTCGGGCGTCATGATCTCGTAGGTGCCGGCGTGCTTCAGCATGCCGTCCTGGTGGATCCCCGATTCGTGGGCGAAGGCGTTGCGGCCGACGATCGCCTTGTTCGGCTGCACGTCGAAGCCGGTGATGGTTGAGAGGAGCTTGGAGGTGCGCACGATGTTGCGCGTCACCACGCCGGTATCGACGCCGAACACCTGCGGGCGCGTCTTCAGCGCCATCACGATCTCCTCCAGCGCCGCGTTGCCCGCGCGTTCGCCGATGCCGTTGATGGTGCATTCGACCTGACGCACGCCCGCGCGGATCGCAGCCAGCGTGTTGGCGACCGCAAGCCCGAGATCGTTATGACAATGGGCGGAGAAGATGACGCGATCGGCCCCCGGCACGCGCTCGCGCAGCATGGTGAAGATAGCGCCGAATTCCTCCGGCACGGCGTAGCCCACCGTGTCGGGGATGTTGATCGTCGTGGCGCCGGCCTTGATCGCCGCCTCCACGCAGCGGCAGAGGAAATCGGGCTCGGTGCGGCTGCCGTCCTCGGCCGACCATTCGACGTCGTCGGCGTGGTTGCGAGCGAGCGTGACGCTCTCCGTCACCCGCTCCAGCACCTGGTGGGGCTCGAGCTGCAGCTTGTACTTCATGTGCAGCGGCGAGGTGCTGATAAAGGTGTGGATGCGCTTGCGCTTGGCGGGCTTCAGCGCCTCGGCGGCGGCGAGGATGTCGTTCCTCGCGGCGCGGGCCAGCGAGCAGACGACCGCGCCCTGGATCTTCTCCGCGATCGCGCGCACGGCCTCGAAGTCGCCCGGCGAGGCGATGGCGAATCCGGCCTCGATCACGTCGACGCCGAGGTCCTCCAGCGCCTCCGCCATGCGCAGCTTCTCCTCGAGGTTCATCGAGAAGCCGGGGGATTGTTCGCCGTCGCGCAGCGTGGTGTCGAACACGATGACGCGATCGGGCGCGATGGTACCGAAAGACGGGTGGTTGATGCTGGACATGGTTCGATTCCGTTCCGTTCCGCGGTTGCGACTGTCTTGCCGAGGCCCCCTGAGCGGTAGGGCGGGCGAAACCTCGCCCGGCCCGGTCACGCCCAGGGGCGGCTAAGTCGCAGCGGAAGCGCGCCGAGGCCCGCGCCGGGGCGGCGCGACAGCGAGGGGGCCTGGGCACGGCGACAGGACATGGCCCTGAACCGATAGCGAAATCGCCTGCCGTCGTCCAGGACGTCGTCTTGCCGCGCGCGTCGACAGGCGGAACCATCACCCGACCCCGACTCCGCGGAGGAAACGCCCCGATGACCCTGATCGTGCTCGAACGGCCGTTGCATCCGGCCGGACGGTCCGTTCTCGACGCCGCCCCCGGCGTGACGGTCGCGGTCGCCACCGACCCGGCCGATTTCGCCGCCCGTGCACGCGAGGCGGAGGCGATCCTGCTCTGGCTGACCCGGGTCGATCGCGCCTTTCTCGACGCCTGCCCGAAGCTGAAGGTGGTCGCCCGCTACGGGGTCGGCTTCGACACGGTGGACATCGCCGCCTGCACCGAGCGCGGGCTGCCTGTCGCGGTGACCAACGGCGCCAACGATCTCGGTGTGGCCGAACACACGATGGCGCTCCTGCTCGGCGTCGCCCGCCGGCTCACCGAGTACGACGCCATGGTGCGGCGCGGGGAGTGGCGCTCGGTCGACGGCCCCGTCATCGGTGAGCTCGCCGGCCGCACCGTGCTCGTCATCGGCTACGGCCGGATCGGCACCCGTGTCGCTCGGCTTTGTTCGGCCTTCGGCATGCGGGTGATGGTGCACGACCCGGCCTTCCCGACCCCCCGAATCGCCGCCGACGGCCACATCCCCGTCCCGGACTGGCGGGCGGCGCTGGCCGAGGCCGACGTCGTCACGCTGCACTGCCCGCTGAACGACACCACGCGCCACCTGATCGACGCCGACGCGCTTGCCCGCATGAAGCCCGGGGTGTGGCTGATCAACACCGCGCGCGGCCCGATCATCGACGAGGCGGCACTCGTCGCAGCCCTGCGCTCCGGCAAGGTCGCCGCCGCCGGGCTCGATGTGCTGAGCGTCGAGCCCGCCCTGCCCGACAACCCGCTGCTTGCCATGAACAATGTCATCCTGACGCCGCACTCGGCCGCCTCGGCGCAGGAGACGCTGGCCAAGATGGCGGTGCGCGCCGCGCACAACATCCTCGATGCCCTGGCGGGGCGGATCGATCCCGGGTTCGTGGTCAATGCCGAGGTCCTTCGGCGCGGGCGGTAACTCGGTTTTGTTGTTGCGTTGCAGCATGCGGCGAGGCTAGAGCGCGGGCGCCATGGCCCGCCAACCCCGCCGCGCCCGTCCCCTTTCGTCCGAGCGCAAGCTGATCGATCTCGGCCTGCAGGGCGGAGGCGCACACGGCGCCTTCACCTGGGGCGTGCTTGACAGGCTGCTTGCCGACGACGGCATCGAGATCGACGGCATCAGCGGCACCTCGGCCGGCGCGATGAACGCCGTGGTGCTGGCGGATGGGCTGGCACGCGGCGGGCGCGAGGGCGCGCGCGAGCGCCTCGCCCTGTTCTGGAAGCGCGTGAGCGACGCCGCCCGCTTCTCCCCCGTCCAACGCACGCCGCTCGATCAGCTGCTCGGCCGTTGGACCCTCGACTTCTCGCCGGGCTTCCTAGCCCTCGACCTGATGACCCGGCTCGTGTCGCCCTACGAGTTCAATCCGTTCGACTTCAATCCCCTGCGCGAGATCGTCGCCGAGGTGGTGGATTTCGACCGCGTGCATGCGTGCGAGGCGGTGCAGATCTTCGTCACCGCCACGCACGTGCCGACGGGACGGCCGCGCACCTTCGCGGGGCCTGAGATCACGCTCGATGCGGTGATGGCCTCGGCCTGCCTTCCCTTCCTCTTCCACGCCGTCGAGATCGACGGCGAGCCCTATTGGGATGGCGGCTTCATGGGCAACCCGGTGCTCCATCCTCTGGTGGAGCGCACCGATGCGCGCGACCTCGTCGTCGTGCAGATCAACCCCCTCGTGCGCCCCGGCACGCCGAAGACCGCACGCGACATCCTCAATCGCGTCAACGAGATCAGCTTCAACTCGGCGCTGCTGAACGGCATCCGCACCATCCTGCTCTTGAAGGAACTGGCCGGCGAAGCAGGGTTCGCCGATGAGCGTCTCTCCCACCTGATGCTCCACCGCATCCATGCCGAGGAGGAGATGGCGGAGCTCGGCGTGTCGTCGAAGATGAACGCCGAGTGGGCTTTCCTCCAGCACCTGCACGATGTCGGCTGGCGTGCCGCCGACCGCTTCCTCGCCGATCACCGCGACGATCTCGGCGTGCGCTCGACCTATCCGCTCGAGCACGTGCTGTGGGGTGTCGATCGCGTCATGCGCGCCGCCGCCGAGGCCGCCTGCAGCGGGGAAGAGGAGACGGACGTCCGGACGGACGCGTCATGATCGGCATCCTCGGGGTCGCGCTCGCGCTCGGGCTTCTGATCGTCCTCGCCTTCCGTGGCGTCACCGTCCTGCTGCTCGCGCCGGCCATGGCGGTGCTCGCTGCCGCCTTCGATGGCGGCATGCCGCTGCTTGCCACCTACACGCAGATCTTCATGCGCGCGGCGGCCAACTTCATCGCGCAATTCTTCCCGCTGTTCCTGCTCGGGGCCGTGTTCGGCAAGCTGATGGAGGACACCGGCAGCGCCGAGGCCCTGGCGCGGGGGATGGTGGCGAAACTGGGCGCGGAGCGCTCCATCCTCGCCGTGGTGCTGGCTTGTGCGGTGCTCACCTATGGCGGCGTGTCGCTCTTCGTCGTCGCCTTCGCCGTCTACCCCGTGGCCGCCGCCCTGTTCCGCCAGGCCGACATCCCGAAGCGGCTCATTCCCGCCACCATCGCGCTCGGCTCCTTCACCTTCACCATGTCGGCGCTCCCCGGCACGCCGGCCATTCCGAACGCGATCCCGATGCCGTTCTTCGGCACCACCGCCTTCGCCGCACCGGGCCTCGGCATCATCGCGGCGCTGGTGATGCTCGGCTTCGGCCTCGCCTGGCTGACCTGGCGCGAGCGCAGCCTGAAGGCGAAGGGCGAAGGCTATGGCGCGGCCGACGGCGAGCGGGTGAAGCCGGACAAGCGCCTGCGCGAAGCCGCGCAGGATGAGGGATTCGACCTGATGGAGATCGGCGACCATCCGGCCCCTCCCGGCACGCCCTTCCCGCCCGTCTGGCTCGCCGCCCTGCCGGTGGTGCTGGTGGTCGCGGTCAACCTGATCGTCACCGCCTTCGTCATTCCGCGCCTCGATACCGCCTATCTCGCCGAAGCGCGGTTCGGTGCCACCGACATTTCCGCCGTGCGCGGCATCTGGGCGATCATCACCGGGCTTCTGGTGGCGATCGTCGTCATGGTCGTCGCCAATCGTTCGCGCCTCGCTTCGCTCGCCCGCACGCTGGACGACGGCGCCAACGCTTCCGCCCTGCCGATCTTCAACACCGCCTCGCTGGTCGGCTTCGGTGCGGTGGTCGCCTCACTCGGCGCCTTCGCCGCCATCCGCGACCTCGTGCTCGGCGTCGGCGGCGGCAGCGTGCTGATCAGCCTCGCCTTCGCCGCCTCGGTGCTCGCCGGCATGACAGGCTCCGCCTCGGGCGGCATGACCATCGCCCTGCAATCGCTGGGCGCGACCTATCTCGAGATGGGCCGTGCGGCCGGCATCGCGCCCGACCTGTTGCATCGCGTGACGGTGGTGGCGACGGGTGTGCTCGACACCCTGCCACACAACGGCGCCGTCATCACCCTGCTCGCCATCTGTCGCCTGAAGCACGGCGAGGCTTACGGCGACATCGCGATGACGGGGATGGTCGGCCCTCTGCTGTCGCTCGCGGTGCTGATCGGCCTCGGCAGCCTGTTCGGGTCGTTCTGAAGCCGGGTCGGCTCACCAGTGGCCGATCTCGCCCGCGAACAGACGCCGGTAGCGTTCGATCATCACCCGTTCGTCGAACTCCGCTTCCGCCTTGGCGCGGTTGGCCGTGCTGATGCGCCGCCGCAGCGCGTCGTCGTCGAGCACGCGCAGGATCGCCTCGGCCAGGGCGGCCTCGTCCTTCGGCACGATCAGGGCCGCGTTCTCCGCCGCCACCATGGCGCGCACATCGCCGACATCGGTCGAGACCACCGGCAGCCCCGAGGCCATGCCCTCGAGAACGCACATCGGCATTTGTTCGGTGTCGGAGGAGAGGGCGACGAGGTCGAACCGGGCGTAGAACGGTGCAGGGTGGGCCTGGCGACCGTGGAAGGTCACCGCCTCGGCGATGCCGAGCTCCCCTGCCAGCCGTTCGAGTTCGGCCCGCTCCGGCCCGTCGCCGACGATCTCGAGCCGCACCGGGCGCCTCGCCCGCGCGATCGCCACCGCGCGCAGCAGCCGCCCCAGGTTCTTCTCCGCCCGCAGCACCGCCACCGTGCCGATCACCGGCTCCGCCGGCAAGGGCGAGGGAGCGCGAGGAGTGAAGCGCGCGAGATCGATGCCGTTCGGCAGATAGAGCACGCGCTCTCCTGGCAAGCGCCAAACCTTCCGCGCGAGTCGTTCCAGGGTGCGCGACGGCAGCACGACGGTGGCGCGACGCAGCACGACACGGCGCGTCCACACCCGCCTGGGCAGTTGCCGCGCTCGCTCCTCGGGCCCGAAACCGTCCTCGATGTGCACATGGCGGGCGACCGGCAGCAGGTTCGCCATCGCCCACTCGATCGAGCCCCAGTTGTGGGTGACGAGAAGATCAGGCTGCAACGCACGCAGAAGCGCGCGAAAGCGACGGACGTTGCCGATCACGTCGCCCTTCGCCACCGAAACCTCGGGGAAGGTGACGGCGAGGTCGCGCGGCAGACGCTCCGCACACTCCCGCACCCCGTCCATGGCGATGACGGCATGCCGCCAAGCAGACCCGAACGCGGCGGCGAGACGCACGAAGCGCACTTGCGCGCCGCCGACCGCGAAGGTCGGAAACACCGACAACATCAAGGGCGCCTGATCGCTTTGCATGGGACCGCCAATTTCCTCGCGGGCACACAAGCCGACGGGACCACCGTTGTCCAGGCGCGGCGGGACGCGCCCGATGTCCTGGCCGCCTCCCGCCTTGTCGGGGGCCCGCGCCACCGTCAGGATCCGCTGCCGCGCCTGATCCGAACGACCATCGGAAGGATCCGCCTCAGCCCATGACCGACACGCCCCCCGCCGCAACACCCAAGGCCGAGACGCGCGCGGAACAGATCGCCCGCGTGCACTACACCGAGGATGGGCGTCGGCGCTGGCCGTTCGAGGGGGTCGCCACCCTGCTCGATGCTCCGCTCGACGAGGCGGCAGCGAAGGATCCCGCCTCCTCCTCGCTCGACATCGCCCTGCTCGGTGTGCCGTTCGATCTCGGCGTCACCAATCGCGCCGGCGCCCGGCTTGGGCCGCGCGCGGTGCGCGCGATCGAGCGGATCGGTCCGCACGAGCCGGTGCTCGATCTCGTTCCCCTCGCGCTTGCGCGCGTCGCCGACATCGGCGACATTCCCCTCCCGTCGCGCTATTCGCTCGAGCGCTGTCACGAGGCGATCGAGGCCTTCATCGGCCGTCTCGCCAGAGCCGGCATCCGCCCGCTCGTCGTCGGCGGCGACCATTCCATCACCGGGCCGATCCTGAAGGCGCTCGGCCGTGGACGCCCCTTGGGGCTGATCCAGATCGACGCCCATGCCGATACCGCGGGGCCCTACGAGGGCACGGGCGGCCACCACGGCGCGCCCTTCCGCGAAGCCGCACTCGCCGGCGTGCTCGATCCGAAGCGCACGATCCAGATCGGCATCCGCGGCGGCGTCACCTGGCTATGGGAATACTCGCGCGAGTCGGGCATGACCATCGTGCCGATGCATGAGGTCGAGACGCTCGGCATCGCCGGCGTGATCGCGCGAGCCCGCGCCGTGATCGGCGATGGTCCCTGCTACCTCTCCTTCGACATCGACGCCCTCGACCCGGCCTTCGCTCCCGGCACCGGCACGCCGGAGGTCGGGGGGTTCACCACGCGCGAGGCGATCGCGCTCCTGCGGGGCCTGGCGGGGCTCGACATCGTGGCGGGCGATGTGGTCGAGGTCGCACCGCAATACGACCCGACCACCGTCACCGCGCAGGCCGCGGCGCAGATTTTGTTCCAGATCCTCTGCCTGATGGTGCGGGCGCCCTCGTTTCGCCCCCGCACCTGAGGCGCGCTTGCGCGGCTGAAGCGACTCGCTAGGCTGGAAGGGTCAGGGAGAAGACGGCCGGCCTGCGGCGCGAACGGTTCGTCAGGGAGATCGGGTATGCTGTTTCGTCGTTCGTTCGTGCGCCTGGCCGCGGCGGGAGCGGCCGTCGTCGCGTCCGGCAGCCAACCTGCCCGGGCGCAGCAGCGCACCATCCGCATCGCCACCGAAGGCGCCTACGCGCCGTGGAACTTCACCGGGCCCGGCGGGCAGCTCCTCGGCTTCGAGATCGACCTCGCCAACGACCTTTGCCGGCGGATGAACGCGCGCTGCACCATCGTCGCGCAGGACTGGGACGGCATCATCCCCGGCCTCACCGCCGGCCGCTATGACGCCATCATGGCCGGGATGAACATCACCGACCGCCGGCTCGAGGTGATCAACTTCTCCCGCGTCTATGCCGCCGGGCCGCACGCCTTCGGCACCATGCCAAATTCGCCGCTGCGCAACCTGCCCGGGGCGGGCCGCACGCTGAGCTTCGCGACCGAGGAGGCCGAGATCCGCGCCCTCCTGGATCAGATCCGGCCCTTGTTGCGCGGCCGCACCATCGGCGTGCAGACGGCGACGACGAACTCCGCCTTCCTTGCCCAGTTCTTCGCCAACGCCGGGGCCACCATCCGCGAATACCGCACCACCGAGGAGCACGACCTCGACCTCGCCGCCGGGCGTCTCGATGCCATCTTCGCCGCCGTCACCGCGATGACGGCGACCGCCGAGAAGCCCGAGTTCCGCGGCCTCGCACCGTCCGGCCCTCTGCTCTCGGGCGGCATTCTCGGCCGCGGCGTGGCGGTGGGGCTGCGCAAGGCGGACACCGACCTCAAGGCCGCCTTCGATGCCGCGATCGAGGCCGCCCTTGCCGACGGAACGATCCGGCGGCTTTCCGAACGCTGGTTCAAGACCGACATCTCGCCGCGGTCCTGAGGCCAGCCCGCCCGGGGCAGGCCGCGCCGTGCCCGCCCGCGCGCGATGCCGCAGTGGCTGATCGACTACTGGGCGCTGATGGGCTTCGGCCCCACGGGCTGGGGCCTCTCCATGCTGCGCGCCGCCGGCATGACCATCGCCGTCTCTTCGGCCGGCTTCGCCTTGGGCAGCGTGCTCGGCGCGCTCGCCGCCTGGGGCAGGCTTTCCGGCAGCCGCATCGCGGCGGTGATCTCCGCCACCTACACGACGGTGATCCGCGGCATTCCGGAGCTCCTGGTCATCTATCTCGTCTTCTTCGGCGGTGCCGTGGTGCTGGGTTGGATCTGGCGAACGTTCTGGGACGGCGAAGGCTTCGTCTCGCTGCCGGCCTTCGTCGCCGGCTTCATCGCCGTCGGCATCTGCAACGGCGCCTATCAGGCGGAGGTGTTCCGCGGCGCCTTCCGCACCGTCGCGCGCGGCGAGATCGAGGCGGCGGCCGCCTTCGGCATGCCGCGCGCCCTCGCCTTCCGCCGCATCGTCGCCCCCCAGGTGCTCCGCTTCGCCCTGCCGGGCTTGGGCAACTGCTGGCAGCTCTGCCTGAAGGAGTCCGCGCTGATCTCCGTCACCGGGCTGGTCGAGCTCTTGCGCCAGTCCTTCATCGGTGGGCGATCGACGCGCGACTTCTTCTCCTTCCTGCTCACCGGGGCCGCCCTCTACCTCGTCATCACCACCGTCTCCTCGGCCCTGTTCGCCGCCGCCGAGCGCCGCGCGCTGCGAGGCCTCAAGCGCGCATGATCGACGCCGCCTTCCTGCTCGAGTGCTTCCGCACGATCCTGCCCGGTGTGCCGACCACGCTCGGCCTGATGGCGCTCTCGGTCTCGGTCGGTTTCGTATTCGCGGTGCTGCTCGCTCTCGCCCGGCTCTCCGCCATCCCCCCGCTCGATCTGGTCGCGCGCGCCTATGTCTTCGTCTTCCGCGGCACGCCGCTCGCCATCCAAATGTTCCTCATCTATTTCGGCCTCGCGCAGTTCCCGTGGATTCGCGCCTCGATCCTCTGGCCCTACCTGCGCGAGCCCTTCTGGTGCGCCTTCCTCGCACTGATGCTGAACACGGCAGCCTACGGCAGCGAGATCGTGCGCGGTGGTCTCCTCTCCGTCCCGCACGGGCAGGTCGAGGCGGCACGGGCGGCCGGCATGTCGGGCCTGTTACTGTTCCGTCGCATTGTCGGCCCGATCGCGCTGCGCAACGCCCTTCCGGCCTACGGCAACGAGATCATCCTCATGGTGAAGGCGACCTCGCTCGCCTCCATGGTCACTCTGGTCGAGGTCACGGGGCTTGCCGCGCGCATCATCTCGACGACGTATCGGGTGTTCGAGGCCTTCGCGGTGGCCGCCGTGATCTATCTCGCCATCAACTTCACCCTCGCCGGCCTCGTCTGGGTGGTCGAACGGCGCCTGTCGCCCGACCACCGTCCGGAGCTCGACGCCGCGCCGGACATGAGGCTCGTGCATTGAGCCCGCCCGTCCCCGCCGTGGAGCTGCGCCGCCTCGTCAAGCGCTTCGGCGCGCTCGAGGTGCTGAAAGGGGTGTCGCTCGCCGCCCAGGAGGGCGAGGTGATCGCGATCCTCGGCGCCTCGGGGTCGGGCAAGTCCACCTTGCTTCGCTGCATCAATGGGCTCGAGGTGCCGGACGAGGGCGAGGTCCTGGTCGGCGGCGAAGCCATCCGCTTCAAGACCACGCGGCGCGGGCGTGCGCCGGCCGACCGACGCCAGCTCGACCGGATCCGGGCTTCGCTCGGCTTCGTCTTCCAGAGTTTCAACCTCTGGAGCCACCTGACCGTGCTGGAGAACGTGATCGAAGCCCCCGTGCACGTGCAGGGAAGGAAGCGGGCGGACGCGATCGCCGAGGCCGAGGCGCTGCTCGCCAAGGTCGGCATCGCGGAGAAGCGCAACCACTACCCCGCGCATCTCTCGGGCGGACAGCAGCAGCGCGCGGCGATCGCCCGCGCGCTCGCCATGCGCCCGCGCGTGCTGCTGTTCGACGAACCGACCTCCGCCCTCGACCCCGAACTCGTTGGCGAAGTGCTGCGCGTCATCCGTGCGCTCGCCGAGGAAGGGCGGACGATGCTGCTGGTGACGCATGAGATGGGCTTCGCGCGCGAGGTGGCGGACCGCATCGTGTTCCTGCACCAGGGACGCGTGGAGTGCGAGGGGCCTCCAGCCCCTCTCTTCGCCGATCCGCCAACGGAACGGTTCCGCGCCTTCGTCGCCCGCTTCCGCGAGGAGGAGCGGCTGCGCGGCGTGCTCTGAGCTTCGGTTACTCGAGCCGAGTGCCCGA
The DNA here is from genome assembly GCF_003336755.1 of Elioraea thermophila (ex Habib et al. 2022). Taxonomy (GTDB): domain Bacteria; phylum Pseudomonadota; class Alphaproteobacteria; order Acetobacterales; family Acetobacteraceae; genus Elioraea; species Elioraea thermophila. Next base: position 430,283 of record NZ_QMDI01000002.1, read on the forward strand.
GATCGCCACCGCCTCGCGCCACATCGGGGTCTCGGCGTCGGCCCGACGCCGCGCCTCCTCCGGCGTGGTCCAGGTCAGGAACGCGCCGATCTCGAGGAAGCGCTTGCGCAAAGCCTCGTCGCGGCTCGCCTCGCGCAGGGCCTCGGCGAAGCGCGCGACGATCGCCTCCGGCGTGCCCTGCGGAAAGAAGAACGTCTGCCAGGAGGTGACGACGAAGCCCGAAACGCCGGCTTCGGCCATGGTCGGGATGTCGGGGAAGCCCGGCACGCGCTCGGCCGAGGTGACGGCAAGCCCCCTCACCTGGCCGGCCTTGAGCACCGAAGCGTAGCTCGTGAGGTTGTCGAGCGCGAAGTCGAGCTGACCCGACAGCATGGCCGGAATGGTCTGCGCGGCCCCGCGGAACGGCACGTGGGTGGCTTCGATGCCGACCCGCTTGGCGAACAGGGCGCCCGACAGGTGCGGCGTGGTGCCGACACCGGGCGAGCCGTAGGTGATGCCACCCGGCTTCCGTTTCGCCCAGGCGATGAACTCGGCAAGCGTGCGCGAGGGGTTGTGCTCGGCCGGGATCACCGCGCAGTTCGGCAGTTCCCAGGCGACACCGACCAGCACGAGGCTCGCCGGGTCGTAGGGCAGCCGTGCGTAGAGGAAGGGGTTGATGGCGAGGTGCCCCACCGCGGCGATGCCAATGACGTGGCCGTCGGGAGGGGATTTCGCCACCGCATCGACCCCGATGTTGCCGCCCGCGCCGGGACGGTTCTCGACCACGATGGTCTGGTTGAGGATCGGTGCGATCCGTTCCGCATAAAGCCGCACCAGCACGTCGGTCGATCCGCCTGGCGGCCACGGCACGATGATCCGCAACGGGCGGGCCGGCCAGGCTTGCGCACGCGGCCGGGCGAACGGCACGGCGGCGGCAGCGGCGGCGGTGAGCAGCGTGCGGCGCTTCATGGACGGTCTCCCCACGATCATTCGTTTCCCCGATGAGACCACAGCACGCACGCGACCGCCAAGCGACGGCGGGGAGGGATCCGTCAGGCGACGGGGTCGGCTGTCTCCACCTTCACCCAGGCCAGGAACTCGGCATCACCGCCCACCGCCGGCAGGGCGAGGATGGCGGGCAAGGTGTAGGACGACAGGGCGCGCACGCGCGCAGCCAGGGCGGCAAGGCGGGCGCGGGTCGTCTTGGCAAGGAAGGCGCTCTCCGCGCTCTCCTCCAGCCTACCCTGCCAGCGGTAGATCGCGGTGTGCGGGGCCAGCACATTCACGCAAGCCGCAAGCCGCTCCTCGACCAGCGTGCGGCCGATGCGTTTGGCTTCGTCGGCCGTCGCCGCCGTGACGTAGACGAGCAGGACCTCGTCCTCGCCCATCGCGCGCGCCTCTCCTCAGCCGGCGAGAGCCGGTGCCGCCGCGAGGGCCGCGCGCACGGCATCCAGCGCCGCCTCCGCCTTGTCGCCCTCCGGCCCGCCGGCCTGCGCCATGTCGGGACGACCGCCACCGCCTTTGCCGCCGACGGCGGCGGCTGCCGCGCGCACGAGGTCGACGGCGGAGAAGCGCGCCGTCAAATCAGGCGACACCGCAACCACGATCGACGCCTTGCCGTCCATCGGCGAGACGAGCGCGACCACCCCCGAGCCCAGGCCCTTGCGCATCTCCTCGGCCAGGCCCTTCAGATCCTTCGCCGCCACCTCGACGACACGGCCGAGGAACGACACGTCGCCGATCCGTTCCGGCCCCGCCGCCGCACCCGCCGCTCCCGTCGCGAGCTTGCGGCGCAGCTCGGCGATCTCGCGCTCGAGCCGGCGCTTCTCCTCGATCAGCGCCTCCACGCGTGCCGGCGCCTCGGGCGGGGGGGCGCGCAGGGCGGCGGCGATGGAGAACAGCGCGCGTTCCGTTTCGGCGACATGCGCGAGTGCCGCTTCGCCCGCCACCGCCTCGATGCGACGCACGCCGGCCGACACCGCGCCCTCGGAGACGATCTTGAACAGCCCGATGTCGCCGGTGGCGCGCACATGCGTCCCGCCGCAGAGCTCGACCGAATAGAGCCCGCCGCGCGCCGTCGCCTCCGGATCGGAGCCCATGGAGACGACACGCACCTCCTCGCCGTACTTCTCGCCGAACAGCGCGATCGCGCCTTGCTTCACCGCCTCGTCCGGCGCCATCAGCCGGGTGACGACGGGCGCGTTCTCGCGCACCCGCGCGTTCACCTCCGCCTCCACCCAGGCGAGCTCCTCGGGCGTGATCGGCTTGGGGTGGCTGATGTCGAAGCGCAAGCGGTCGGGCGCGACGAGCGAGCCCTTCTGCGCCACGTGAAGCCCCAGGCGGCGTCGCAGCGCCTCGTGCAACAAGTGCGTGGCGGAATGGTGGGCGCGGATCGCCGCCCGCCGCGCATGGTCGATCTCCGCCACCACCGCCTGGCCGACGCGGGCGATGCCTTGCCTCACGCGGCCGACATGCACGAACAGGTCGCCGAGTTTCTTCTGCGTATCGGTGATGTCGATGATCAGACCGTCCTGCGCGCGGATCGTTCCGCTATCGCCGACCTGGCCGCCGGATTCGCCGTAGAACGGCGTCTGGTTGAGGATGATCGCGACCTCGTCGCCGCCGCGGGCCTCGTTCACCGGCTGACCGTTGACCACGATGGCGCGAATCTCGGCTTCCGCCGTCTCCGCCGTGTAGCCGAGGAATTCGGTGGCGCCGAGCTTCTCCTTCAGGTCGAACCACACCGCTTCGGTCGCCGCCTCGCCGGAGCCGGCCCAGGCCGCGCGGGCCCGCGCGCGCTGCTCCGCCATCGCCCGTTCGAAGCCCTCGACATCCACACCGCGCCCTTCCGCCTTCAACGCGTCCTGCGTGAGGTCGAGCGGGAAGCCGTAGGTGTCGTAGAGGCGGAAGGCGACCTCGCCGGGCAACGGCACGCCGCGCGGCAGTTTCGCCGCCTCTTCGACGAGCAGGTGCAGGCCACGCTCCAGCATCGCCCGGAAGCGCGTCTCCTCCGTGCGCAGCGTCTCGGTGATCAGCGCCTCGGCGCGGCCGAGTTCCGGATAGGCCACCCCCATCTGGCGGATCAGGGTGGGAACGAGGCGCCACATCAGCGGCTCGCGCACGCCCATCAGATGCGCGTGCCGCATCGCGCGCCGCATGATCCGGCGCAGCACGTAGCCGCGCCCCTCGTTCGAGGGCAGCACGCCGTCGGCAATCAGGAAGCAGGAGGCGCGCAGATGGTCCGCCACCACACGATGGCTGATGCGGTGCGGCCCGTCCGGGTCGGTGCCCGAGGCCTCGGCGGAGGCGAGGATGAGGGCGCGGAGCGTGTCGGTGTCGTAATTGTCGTGCTTGCCTTGCAGGATCGCCGCCGTCCGCTCGAGCCCCATGCCGGTGTCGATCGAGGGCCTGGGCAAGGGCACGCGCCGCCCGTCGGGCAGCTGCTCGTACTGCATGAAGACGAGGTTCCAAATCTCGATGAACCGATCGCCGTCGGCGTCCGCGCTGCCCGGAGGCCCGCCCGGGATTTCGGGCCCATGGTCGTAGAAGATCTCGGAACAGGGGCCGCAGGGGCCACTGTCGCCCATCGCCCAGAAGTTGTCGGAGGTGGCGATGCGGATGATGCGCTCCTCCGGCAGCCCCGCGATCTTGCGCCAGGCTGCCGCCGCCTCGTCGTCGTCGTGGTAGACGGTGACGAGGAGCCGCTCCTTCGGCAGGCCGAACTCGCGGGTGACGAGAGTCCAGGCGAGCTCGATCGCCACGTCCTTGAAGTAGTCGCCGAAGCTGAAATTGCCCAGCATCTCGAAGAAGGTGTGGTGCCGGGCCGTGTAGCCGACGTTGTCGAGGTCGTTGTGCTTGCCGCCCGCGCGCACGCATTTTTGCGCCGTCACCGCCCGCTTGTACGGGCGGTGCTCGAGCCCAGTGAAGACGTTCTTGAACTGCACCATCCCCGCATTGGTGAACATCAGGGTGGGGTCGTTGCGGGGCACGAGCGGCGAGCTCTCCACCACCGTGTGGTCGTGGCGGCGGAAGAAGTCGAGGAAGGCGGCGCGGATGTCGTTCGAGGAGGGCATGCGGGCTAGATAGCCCCGCATCTTTTCGCCCGAAAGGCCCCGCCCCCCGGGCGTTGCCTGGCCGCGTCAGCGGCGATACGGCGCCGGAAGCAGCGATCCGATCGGCACCCGTCCGCGCCCGGGCAGGATCACTTGGCAGCCCGGCGCGTGGTCGAAGAGGAGCTCGCGGCAGAGCCCGCAGGGGGAGACGACGGCGATCGGCCCCTGCTCGTCGGGCCTCGGGTGGCGGACGGCGACCACCGCCTCGATGGTGCTTTCGCCGGCCATGATCGCCGCTCCCAGCGCGACCGCCTCGGCGCAGACCGCCGCCCGGCCCACCGTGGCGTCGAGATTGACCGCGGCGTAGATGCGCCCCGTGGCCCCGCGCACCGCCGCCCCCACGGTGTGTCGCCCGTAGCGGTAGCGGCTTCGCACGGCTTCGACCGCCGCCTCGACCAGCGCGCGGTCTGCTGCCGAGAGGAGATGCGCGAGCGCGCCTTCGGCCGCCAAGGCCGCGGCACCCGAGCGGAACCCGGCCGGTTCAGTCGGCGGCGTCTGCCTCCTCGCCGCCCGCGCTCATCAGCGCACCGGCCACCTGCCCGGCCTGGGCCCGAATCCGCTCCTCGATCTTGGCCGCCACCTCGGGGTGTTCGCGCAAGAAAGCCTTGGCGTTCTCCCGCCCCTGGCCGATGCGCTGACTGTCGAAACTGAACCACGCCCCCGACTTCTCGACCACACCGGCCTTGACGCCGAGATCGATCAGCTCGCCGACCTTGGAGATGCCCTCGCCGTAGGTGATGTCGAACTCGACCTGGCGGAACGGTGGGGCGAGCTTGTTCTTCACCACCTTCACCCGCGTCTGGTTGCCGACCACCTCGTCGCGGTCCTTGATCGCGCCGATGCGGCGGATCTCGAGCCGGATCGAGGCATAGAACTTCAGCGCGTTGCCGCCCGTGGTCGTCTCCGGGTTGCCGAACATGACGCCGATCTTCAGGCGGATTTGGTTGAGGAAGATCAGGATCGTGCGCGAGCGCGACACCGAGCCCGTGAGCTTGCGCAGGGCCTGGCTCATCAGCCGCGCGTGCAGGCCGACATGGGAGTCGCCCATCTCGCCCTCGAGTTCGGCGCGGGGAACGAGGGCCGCCACACTGTCGACCACCAGCACGTCGATCGCGCCCGAACGCACGAGCGTATCCGCGATCTCCAGCGCCTGCTCGCCCGAGTCGGGCTGGCTGATGATCAGGTTGTCGACATCGACCCCGAGCTTGCGGGCATAGACCGGATCGAGCGCGTGTTCGGCGTCGATGAAGGCGCAGGTGCCGCCGCGCTTCTGCGCTTCCGCGATGCAATGGAGGGCAAGCGTGGTTTTGCCCGAGCTCTCTGGCCCGTAGATCTCGATGATGCGCCCGCGCGGCAGCCCGCCGATGCCGAGCGCGAGATCGAGCCCCAAGGAGCCCGTCGGGATGGTCTCGATCGCCTCGGCCGCGTCGCGCGCGCCCATGCGCATGACCGAGCCCTTGCCGAAGGCCCGCTCGATCTGGGCCAGCGCCTGATCCAGCGCCCTGTTCTTGTCCATGCCGGCCTCTGTTGCCTCTGATCTCGGGGTCGCAACCCCCGGTCGCGGAATCGCCCGCCTCGTGCGCCATCTCATAGCATGAGCGGGGGCCCGCGTCGCCTTGCCTGCGCCGCGGGCCGCCTCCGCGGTGGCCTTGGCCGGGCGCGAGCCATCAGCGGTGATCACAGGTGCGTGAGGGGCGCGGCAAGTTTGTGCTGCGCTGCGGCGATCTTGATCCAGAGCAACGCTTCGGAAACCCTTCTTCACAATAAGGGAATGCGACGGACCCACTCGGTCCACGGCGCACGATCCGGTTTCTCCCCACCGCGATCGGCGCGGCAGTCGCAATCGGGCTGCCACTCGGGCGCGATCTCGGTCGCGCCCCTTTTTTTGCTTGTTCAACGCCGCCCCGGCGTCGGCGCTTCGCTTGCGACGCCGCGCCGGAAACCCCACGTGCCGGAGGCGGTTGCTGACAGCTGACAAGAGAACACCACCGACAACGAGGAGGCACACATGCTCACGACCGCCATCTTCCCCGGTCGCTACGTGCAGGGCGACGGCGCACTGTCGGTGCTCGGCGAGGAGCTTGCCCGCTTCGGGGAGCGCGCCTTCGCCATCATGGACCCCTTCGCCATGGCCTCGCTGCGCGACGAGATCGAGGCCGGCATCGGCACGCGGGTTCGCCTCTCGGCCGAACGCTTCGCGGGCGAGTGCAGCGACGAGGAGATCGGCCGCCTCGCCGATGAGGCTCAGGCCGTCACCCCGGACGTCGTCGTCGGCATCGGCGGTGGCAAGACGCTGGATACCGCGAAGGCGGTCGCGCACACGCTGCGCCGGCCGGTCGCCATCGTGCCGACCATCGCCTCGACGGATGCCCCCTGCTCGGCCCTCTCCGTCATCTACACCCCCGATGGCGCGTTCAAGCGTTACCTCATCCTGCCCCGCAACCCGGATCTGGTGCTGGTCGACACCGGCGTGATCGCCCGCGCTCCAGTGCGCTTCCTGGTCGCCGGCATGGGTGACGCCCTCTCCACCTGGTTCGAGGCTGAGGACTGCCGGGTGAAGAGGGGGGCGAACATGACGGGCCGGCTCGGGCCGATGACGGCCTACGCGCTGGCGCGGCTCTGCTACGACACGCTGCTGAAATACGGAGTGCTGGCCAAGGCCGCCTGCGCGCGCAAGGTGGTCACCCCCGCTCTCGAGCACATCGTCGAAGCGAACACCCTGCTCTCGGGCCTCGGCTTCGAATCGGGCGGGCTGTCGGCCGCGCATGCCATCCACAACGGCCTCACCGTGCTGCACGAGACGCACGCCTATTGGCACGGCGAGAAGGTCGCGATCGGCACGCTCGCGCTGCTGATGCTCGCCGATCGTCCGCCCGCGCTGATCGACGAGGTGTTCGGCTTCTGCGAGTCGGTCGGGCTGCCCACCACGCTCGCCCAGATCGGCCTTGCCGACGCCGACGAGACGGCGCTCCTGCGCGTCGCCGAGCGCGCCTGCGCCGAAGGCGAGACGATCTGGAACATGCCGCACGAGGTGAGCCCCCGTCGCGTCGTTGCCGCCCTGCGCGCGGTGGACGAGGAGGGGCGCCGGCGCGCCAAGGCGGTGCAACTGCCGGCCGCAGCGGAATAGCGCCCAACGCGGCGGAGCGCGCGCCAGACCGCGCTCCGCCCCCTTGCGCGGCGCATCGTCCGGGCGCACTCCGAAGCTGCCAACCGGAGGTGCCGCCCATGGACGTCGATCACGCCGACACGCTCGCCGAAGCCCGCGCCGTGCTGGACCGCTACGAGGCGGCGCTGATGGCGAACGACGTCGCCGTGCTCGACGAACTCTTCTGGGACGATCCGCGCACCGTCCGCTTCGGCGTGGGCGAGATCCTGCTCGGCGCCGACGCCATCCGCCGCTTCCGCCGCTCGCGCGCCGGGAGCGGGTATCCACGGCGCGAGAGACTGGAAACGCTGATCACGACCTTCGGGCGCGACATCGCCGTCACCAACATCGTCTTCCGCCGCCTCGGCGACGGCACGATCGGGCGCGAAACCAAGATCCTCGCCCGCCTGCCCGGTATTGGCTGGCGTATTGTCTCCGCCCACGTCTCCCTCGCGCCGCCGGGCACCGCCATCGAGCGCTGAGCCGCGCGCATGTCCCGTCGCGTCGTCGTCATTGGCGCGGGCGCGGTCGGTGCCGCCTGCGCCCTCCTCCTCGCCCGCGAAGGCCACCGCGTCATACTGGTCGAACCCGGTCCGGCGGGCGGTGAACAGGCGGCCTCCTACGGCAACGCGGGGTGGATCAGCCCCGAGAGCGTGGTGCCCGTCGCCACGCCGGGCCTGTGGCGGAAGATCCCCGCCCTGCTGCTCGACCCCGAAGGCCCTCTGACCATCCGCCCCGCCGCCCTGCCCGGCCTGATGCCCTGGCTCTGGCGGTTCATGACCGCCAACGCGACCGCGCCCCGCGCGAGCCGCACCTCACGCGCGCTCGCCGCCCTGCTGCACGACGCGGTCGATCGCCACCAGGCCCTCGCCGCCGCCGCGGGCCGACCGGAGCTCGTGGCGCGCTCGGGGCACCTCTACATCTGGCGCGATCGCGCCGGCTTCGCGGCCGATGGCTTCGCGTGGGCGCTGCGCCGCTCAGCTGGCGTGGCGTGGCTTGAACTCTCGGCCGAGGAACTGGCGCAGCGCGAGCCCGCTCTCTCCCGCGACTGGCGCTTCGGCGTGCTGGTCGAGGCGGGCGGGCAGGTGCGCGACCCGGGCGCGCTGGTGCAAGCCTATGCCCAGGCGGCCGAGAGTCTGGGCGCTGAGCATCTCTGCACGCGGGCCACCGGCTTTCGGCTCGAGCGCGGGCGCCTGCGCGCGGTGGAGACGGAGCGTGGCCTGATCGACGCCGACGCCGCCGTGATCGCTGCCGGGATCCGCTCGGCCGCCCTCGCGCGCGCCGCCGGCGAGCGTATCCCGCTCGCCTCGGAGCGCGGCTACCACGTCATGATCCGCGACCCCGAGGTGACCGTGCGCATGCCGGTCATGGCGGCAGAGCTGAAGGCGCCGCTCACACCGATGCAGGCCGGGCTGCGGGTCGCCGGCCAGGTCGAGCTCGCGAGGATCGACGATCCGCCGGACTGGCGTCGCGCCGCCATCCTGGAGCGGGCGGCGCTCAAACTCCTTCCAGGCTTGCCGCAGCCGCTGCCGCGCGAGCGCATCACGGTCTGGATGGGACATCGCCCCTCGGTCGCCGACGGCCTGCCGGTGATCGGCGCTTCTCGCGTCTCGCCCGACATTTTCTACGCTTTCGGGCACGGCCATGTCGGGCTCGCCGCTGCGCCAAAGACCGCCGTGCTGATCGCCGACCTGATCGCCGGGCGCTCACCCACGATCGACCCCACACCCTACAGCCCGCTACGCTTCCGCTGACGCAGCCGTCACTTCGCGGCGGGCGAGCCCGCGGCCACACTCCGCGTCGAGGTGTTCCCGATGTCAGTCCGCTCGCGCCCCGCGCCGAAGCCGCTCGACCCCGCGAAGTTCCGCGACCCGCTGCGCACGGCGAAGGGCGAACCTCGCGCGCACGTGCCGCTCGCGGCTTTGCGCACGCTCTGGTTCAACACGGGCACGCTGTGCAACATCACCTGCAAGCATTGCTACATCGAATCGAGCCCGCGCAACGATCGCCTCGCCTACCTCACCGCCGAAGAGGTCGCGGCCTTCCTCGATGAGGCGGTGTCGCTCGGCGCGCCGCTCGAGACGGTCGGCTTCACCGGCGGCGAGCCGTTCATGAACCGCGCGCTTCCCGCGATGCTCGCCGACGTGCTCGCCCGCCCGCAGAACCTCACGGCCATCGTGCTCACCAACGCCATGGCGCCGCTCAAGCAGAAGCGCGCCGCCCTCCTCGCCCTGCGCGATCGTTTCGGCCCAGAACGGTTGATCCTGCGCGTCTCGCTCGACCACTACGCCGCCGAACGCCACGACCGCGAACGGGGCCCCGGCAGCTTCGCCAAGTCGCTCGAAGGTCTCGTCTGGCTCGCGCGCGAGGGCTTCACCGTGCACGTCGCCGGTCGGGCCGGCTTCACCGAAGAAACCGAGGACGAACTACGCGACGGCTTCGCCCGCCTGTTCGCGGATCACGCGATCCCGATCGATGCGCGCGATCCCGTCGCGCTGACGCTGTTCCCGGAAATGGACCCGACCGTCGATGTGCCCGAGATCACCGAGGCCTGCTGGAGCATCCTCGGCAAGAGCCCGGCGAGCGTGATGTGCGCCACCTCGCGCATGGTGGTGAGACGCAAGGGAGCGGAGCGCCCCGCGGTGCTCGCCTGCACCCTCCTCGCTTACGACCCGCGCTTCGAGCTCGCCGACACCCTCGCCGGCGCCTCAGGGCCCGTGTCGCTGAACCACCCGCACTGCGCCAAGTTTTGCGTGCTCGGTGGCGCCGCCTGTAGCCGCTGACTCCCCCGTTACGGCGGCGGGAAGCGGCGGGGGCGAAGCCCCGCCTGGAACCAAGTGACGAAGCTCACGATGTCGAACACCGGTAGGCCGAGCACCTCCTGCAAGTCGGCCGCGTAGGGCGGCATGTTGGTGCATTCCAGCACCACCGCGCCCACCTCGGGGTGCCTGCGCAGCAGGGTCCGGCCCGCCTCCAGGATGTCCTCGCGGGCGAGCCCGAGGTCGAGCTCCTGGGCTTCGCCCTTGATAAGCACACGAAACAGTTCGCGCCCGTTCTCGACTCCGACCACCGGCGTATCCGGCGGGCAGCCGGCGGCGCGAAGATGCGCCTCGCTCAAGGTCGTCGCACAGATGGTGATCACGCCGACCCGTCGGCCCGGCGGCAGCAGCGCCTGCACGAGCGGCACCTGCATCAGGCTGGAGGCGGCGACGGGAACCCTCACCCGGGCCGCGAGCTCAGCCTGGAACAGGCTGAGGAAGCCGCAATTGGTGGTGATCCCCTCGCAGCCGAGCGAGACGAGCTCCTCGGCGGCACGGGCGAAGTCCTCGAACAGGCCGCGCGCCCCCTCCAGCACCACGCGCTCGGGGCTCGCGCCACGCACGACCCGGAACAGCACCGGGAACGGCCATGTCAGGCCGTTGCCCATGTCGCCGGGGATGCGCGGAAAGCGCGCCTCCAGCATCAGGATGCCGACCGGGCAGCCGTATACGCTCTTGCCGCCGCGCGCGACCGGGCCGGCAGGGGTGTTCCAGAGGGTCATCGGTGGCTCGTTGCGTGCGTCGCCATCACGGGCACAATACGCGCCGAAGCCTTGAGGCGGGAGGTGCCGATGCGCCCTGTTCGTTGTGCCCTCGTCCTGATCGCCCTGGCGGCGTTGCTCATCCAACCGGCCGCGGCACAAACGTTCCCGCAGCCGGGCAAGCCCATCACCATCGTTGGCGGCTTCCCGAACGGCTCGGGCACCGACATCTATTCGCGACGCCTCGCCGACCCGCTGGGCCGCGCCTTGGGGGTGAGCGTGATCGTCGACAATCGCGTCGGTGCCGGCGGCAACATCGCCATGGACCATGTGGCGAAGGGGGAGGCGGACGGCCACACCATCCTCTTCGCCACCTCGGCCATGCTGGCGATCAACCCGGCCCTCTATGCCCGGATGCCGATCGATACGGTGCGCGACCTCGCGCCCGTCATCGCGCTCGCCGAGGTGCCGAACGCGCTCACCGTCGCGCCCGAGAAGCGCCCGCAGTTCACCGACTGCAAGGCGGTGATCGCGGCAGCCAAGGCGCGGCCGGGGGCGCTGAACTATGCCTCCACCGGCAACGGAACCTCGACCCACCTCGCGGGGGCGCAGTTCGCCGCCGCCGCCGGGGTCGAGATGGTGCACGTGCCCTATCGCGGCGGCCCCTTCGCCATGCAGGCGCTGCTGGCGGGCGACGTCGACATCTTCCTGCACCAGACTCCGGCCCTGGTCGGACCCTTCCGCCAGGGCCAGGTGCGACTGCTCGGCGTGACCAGCCGCGCGCCCCTCAAGGCCTTTCCCGGCGTGCCGACCATGGCGGAGGCCTGCGGCCTGCCGGGCTTCGTCTCCACCACTTGATACCTGCTCGCCGTGCCGGCGCGCACGCCGGAGGCGATCATCGCGCGCCTGAAACGCACGGTGCGCGACGTGATCTCGGCCCCGGATTTCGTCGCCTGGGTGGAGGAGCTCGGCCTCACACCGATGGGCCAGGGGCCGGCGGAGGCGCGCGCGATGCTGGCCAAGGACCTCGTGACGTGGGCCGAGGTCGTGCGGCGCGCGGGGGCGCGGGTCGACTGACGCGCGGCGCTCGGGAACCTCTCAGAGTCCGAGGATCCGCCGCGCCTGCACGAGGTGCGGGCGGTCGATCATCCGCCCCTCCAGCGACACGACACCGGCGCCGGGATCGGCCTTGAACGCGGCGACAACGGCCTCCGCCCAGGCCCTCTCCTCCGCCGTCGGGGCGAAGGCCTCCTCGATGATGGGAACCTGCGCCGGGTGGATGGCGAGCCGGCCGGCGAAGCCGAGCCGCCGCGCCTCCGCGCAGTCGCGCCGAAAGCCCTCGAGGTTGCGGGCATCGGCGTACACGGTGTCGAGTGCGGCCACGCCGGCGGCGGCGGCGGCGATGAGGGTGAGAGAACGCGCGAGCCGATAGGGCTCGTCCCAGCTGCCGTCCTCCCGCCGGTTCGCCTTCGCGCCCAAGGCGGCGGCGAGGTCCTCGCCCCCCCAGGTGAGGGCAGCGAGGCGCGGGGCGCCGGCGTAGTCGCGCAGCGCGAACATGGCGGCAGGCGTTTCGGTCACGATCGGCAGCACCGCGATCGCCCCCTCGGCCAGCCCCTCGCGCGCCTCGAGGGCGGAGAGCGCGGCATCGAGCCGCACGAGATCCTCGCGGCCGGAACATTTCGGCAGCACGATGCCGTCGGGCCGCGCAGCGACGACGGCGGCGAGATCGGCCATGGCGAGCCCGGTGTCGAGCGCGTTGACCCGCACCCAGGCGGAAGGCCGAGGGGCGCGCGCGCGTAGCCAGGCCGCCGCCATCTCGCGCGCGTCCGGCTTGCGGTCGGGGCCGACCGAGTCCTCCAGGTCGAGGATCACCGCCCCCGCCCCGCTCTCCCCCGCACGCGCCAGTTTGCGTTCGGAATCGGCGGGGACGAAGAGCCAGGAGCGCGCGATCATGCCGAGGCCGTCTCGGCGGGGCGCTTGCGCATCAGCGCGGCACGCCGGCAGCGCGCCACCACCGTGCCGTCCTGCTTCATCGCCTCGTGCAGGAAGGTGACGATGCCCTCGCCCGGGCGGGAGCGGCTCTCGCGCACGCCGACGACGGTGGTGCGCACGCCGATCGTGTCGCCCGGGAACAGAGGCGCGGGAAACGCCACCTCCTCGAAGCCGAGATTGGCCACCGCCGTGCCGAGCGTGGTGTCGTGCACGGAAATCCCCACCATCAGCCCGAGCGTGTAGAGCGAGTTCACGATCGGCCGGCCGAACGGCGAGGCCTTCATCGCCTCGGCATCGAGATGCAGCGCGGCCGGATTCATGGTCAACGCGCAGAACAGCACGTTGTCGGCATCCGTCACCGTGCGGCGGATCGGATGGTCGATCACCATCCCCTCGCGGAACTCCTCGAACCACAGCCCCGGCATCAGCGCACCCCGTTCGCCTTGGCGATCGGCTGCACGAACTGCGGTTCGGTGTCCCAGGGAAACAGGATCCAGGTGTCCTGGCTCACTTCGGTGACGTAGGTGTCGACCATCGGCTTGCCGGCGGGCTTGGCGTAGACGGTGGCGAGATGCGCCTTCGGCAGCAGCTCGCGCACGGCGCGCGCGGTGGTGCCGGTGTCGACCAGATCATCGACGATCAGCCAGCCGGCGCCGTCGCCCGCCGCCGCCGGGGGTTTCGTGACGCGCGGCTCGCCGCGATCCATCTCCTCGTAGGTGACGACGCTGACGGACTCGATCAGCCGACAGTCGAGTTCGCGCGCGACGATGGCGGCGGGGATCAGCCCGCCACGGGTGATGGCGACGATGCCCCGCCAGGGGCCGAGCGGGAGGAGCTTCCAGGCGAGCGCCTTGCCGTCGCGATGCAACTGGTCCCAGGTGACGGTGTAGAACTTGCGGCTCACGGGCTCCCTCCGCGGCAGAGGCGGGCCTCTAGCACGCAGGCCGCGGCGGCGGGAGAGGTGTGGGGGCGGCATCGGCGTTGCGCCCCGCCCCCCGCTCCGGCATACGCTCCGCATGGACGCCGCCCATCCGCTCATCGCAACGATCGGCCTCGGGCTCGTCTATGCGCTGGTCGGCGGCACGCTCGCCGCGCTGGTGCGGCTGCCGCCGATCGTCGGCTATCTCGCCGCCGGCATCATGCTGGGCCCGCACACGCCGGGCTTCGTCGGCGACCAGGCGACCGCGCTCGAACTCGCCGAGCTCGGCGTGATCCTGCTGATGTTCGGGGTGGGGCTGCACTTCTCCCCGGCCGAGCTTCTCGCCGTCCGCCGCGTCGCCCTGCCGGGCGCGATCGCCCAGATGGCGACCGCGACCGCGCTCGGCGCCGTGGTGGCGCGCCAGTGGGACTGGTCTTGGCCCGCCGCGGTGGTGTTCGGCCTCAGCCTCTCCGTCGCCTCCACGGTCGTTCTGCTGCGCGCGCTCACCGAGCGCGGCGCGCTCGCCTCCCCGCAGGGCCGCATCGCGGTGGGTTGGCTGGTCGTCGAGGACATCGTCGTCGTCGTCGCCCTCGTCCTGCTCCCCGGCGTGGCGGGCTTCCTCGGCGGCACGCCGGGCGGCCTCGCGGCGGCGAAGACGGAGGACCTCGCCTGGGCGCTCGGCCTGACGGTGGGGAAGTTCGCCCTCTTCGTCGCGCTGATGATCCCGTTCGGCCGGCGCGCCGTGCCGTGGCTGCTCGTGATGGTGGCGCACCTCAAGTCGCGCGAGCTTTTCACCCTCGCCGTGCTGAGCATGGCGATCGGCATCGCCTTCCTCTCGGCCAAGGTGTTCGGCGTCAGTTTCGCCCTCGGCGCCTTTTTCGCCGGCATGGTGATGCACGGCTCGGGGATGGCGACGCGCGCGGCCGAACAGTCGTTGCCGTTCCGCGATGCCTTCGCCGTGCTGTTCTTCGTCGCGGTCGGGATGATGTTCGACCCCGCGATCCTCATCGACGACCCGCTGGTGGTGGCAGCGACGGTCGCGATCGTCGTGCTCGGCAAGTCGGCGGCGGCGATCGCCATCCTGGTCGTGTTCCGCCAGCCTCGGCCGGTGATCTGGACGGTCGCCGCCGCCCTCGCGCAGGTCGGGGAACTGACGCTGGTGATGGCGGATCAGGCGCTGAAACTGGGGCTACTGCCCGCAACGGGGCGCGACCTCGCCGTCGCCGCCGTGCTGATCTCGATCGCGCTCAACCCGCTCGCCTTCCTGCTGGCGGGTCGGCTGGCCCGGCGTGGTGCGGCGGCACGCAAAGAAACGAAGGAGCCTGCAGCGGCTGCCGCAGGCTCCGTCACCTCGTCGGACTGAGCCGAACGGTCCCCCGTCAGGCGGCCGCCTTGGCCTCGGTCTCGATCACCTGGGGCGCGGCACGGCCGATCGGGATCTGCCGCGGCCGCAGGCTCTCCGGCACCACGCGCTTCAGCGCGATGTGCAGGAGTCCGTTCTCCAGGGTCGCGCCCTCCACCACGATGTGGTCGGCGAGCTCGAAGCGGCGCTCGAAGGCACGGCGGGCGATGCCGCGATGCAGGAACTGCCGCGGTTCGGCGTCCTTCGGCGCCCGGCCGGTGACGACCAGGGCGTTGTCCTTCACCGTCACCTCGAGATCGTTCTCGCTGAAGCCCGCGACCGCCATGGTCAGCCGATACTGGTCCTCGCCGAGCTTCTCGATGTTGTAGGGCGGGTAGCCGGCATCGGCGGCGAGCGCGCTTTCCATCAGCCGGGTGAGGCGATCGAAGCCGATGGTGGCGCGGAACAGGGGGGTGAGATCGAGGGTGTTCATCGTCGGTCCTCCTTCTTCGAAGCAAGGTCCGCCCGGTCAGGCTCCGCTCGGCCCGTGCGCTGCGAGCGCCGTGGTCAGCCGAAGCCTGACCAGACCGCCGGGGCCCCGAAGGCACCCCGACTGCCTCCGAAATAGGCAAGCGATGCGACGGTTTCAACCCCCGGCGGCGAGCTCCGCCAGGGCCCGCTTCACTTCTTCTTCTTCGCGGGCTGGCCCTTGGCGGGGGCGGCCGCGGCGGCCGGCGCCTTGCCACCCTTGTTCACCGTGGCGGCGGCCTTGATGTTCATCTTGGACAGGTCGACGGCGAAGCGCTTGTTGAACTTCGAGACCTGACCGGCCGTCTCGATCACCACGCGCTGCTGCCCGGTCCAGGCCGGGTGCGACTTCGGGTCGATGTCGAGGCGCAGCGTGTCGCCGGGCTTGCCCCAGGTCGAGCGGGTGACGAAGGAGGAGCCGTCCGTCATCACGACGGTGATCTCGTGGTAGTCGGGATGGATGTCCTTCTTCATCGGCCGCGCCCTCTCAAGGATACGCCGCGGCGATGCCGACCGCCGCGCGAGGCGGGCCCCATAGCCGAAGCGGGCGGACGGCGCAACAGCGGGGACCGTCGGCGTGGGGCGGCGGCGGCCGGCGCCAGGGTTGCATGGAGGGGCCCCGACAACGGCATGTTCAGGCGATGACCACCATCAAGCGACTCGGCGTCCTCACCACCGGCGGCGATTGCGCCGGCCTCAATGCGGCCATCCGGGCCGTCACCATCCGCGCCACCCGCGGCTACGGGGCCGAGGTGCTCGGCATCCTGCAGGGCACGCTCGGCCTGATGGAGGATCCGCCGCGCGCCATCCCCCTCGATGGGCAGACCAACGACACCGCCCTGTTGCGCGCCGGCGGCACCATCCTGGGCAGCGTGAATCGCGGCAACCCGTTCCGCTTCCCGGTGGAGGGTGGCGGCGAGGAGGACCGTTCCGCCCTCGTGCTGCGCGGGGTCGAGCGGCTGGGGCTGGATGCCATCATCGGCATCGGCGGCGACGGCTCGATGCGCATCATGCATCGGCTGATGCAGGTCGGCCGCTTTCCCTTCGTCGGCATCCCGAAGACGATCGACAACGACCTCGCCGCCACCGAATACGCGATCGGCCACCACACGGCGGTGGAGGTGGCGATGGAGGCGCTCGATCGCCTGCAGCCGACGGCGGCGAGCCACAATCGGATCATGGTGCTGGAGGTGATGGGCCGGGACGCCGGTCACATCGCCCTCTCGGCCGGTGTGGCAGGGGGCGCGGACGTGATCCTGATCCCGGAGATCCCCTGGCGAGTCGAGGTGGTCGCCCGCGCGATCCTCGATCTGCGCGCGCGCGGGCGGAACTTCGCCCTCGTCGTGGTCGCCGAGGCCGTGCCGTCGCCTGAGGGCGAGACGGTGCTCGCCGGGCCCTCGGCGGCGGGGGCGATGCCACGCCTCGGTGGCGTGGGGGCGAGGATCGCCGCCGCCCTCGAGCGCGCCACCGGAGCAGAGGCGCGCGTCACCGTGCTTGGCCACGTGCAGCGCGGCGGCTCTCCCGGCACGCTCGACCGCCTGGTTGCCTCCTCCATGGGCGTGCATGCTGTCGATCTCGCCATGAGCGGGCGGTTCGGACGGATCGTGGTCTGGCGCGAGGGCCGGGTTGGGGATGCACCGGTGGAGACCGCCGCCCAGCCGGCCCGCCCCGTCGACCCGCAGGGCGATCTCGTTCGCGTCGCCCGAGGCTTGGGGATCTGCTTCGGCGACACCTGAGGCGCCGCCGCCCCGCCGATCTTCCCCTCCGTCGCCCGCTCTCCGCCTCGTGCCCGATCCCGGCCGGCGCTGGACGGCCGCCGCGACGGAAGCCTGTTCAGCCGGCCTTCGCCACCGCCCGCTTCGCCATCACGCCGACCAAGTGGGCGCGATACTCTCGCGACGCATGGATGTCGTTGTTCAGGTCCGCGGCCGGCGTGGTGATGCCCTCCAGCGCCTCCGGCGACCACGACTTGGCCAGCGCCTCCTCCATCGCGGCGTGGCGGAACACGCCGTGCGCGCCTGCGCCGGTCACCGCCACGCGAACGCCCATCGGCCCCTTGGCGACGAACACGCCCACCATGGCGTAGCGCGAGGCGGGGTTGGGGAATTTCACGTAGGCCGCCTTCTCGGGGATGGGGAACTCGACCGCGGTGACGATCTCGTCGGGCTCGAGGGCGGTGGCGAAGAGGCCGGTGAAGAAGTCGTCCGCCGCGATCCTGCGGCGTGAGGTGTGCACGGTCGCACCGAGCGCGAGCACCGCCGCCGGATAGTCGGCCGTCGGGTCGTGATGCGCGATCGAGCCGCCGATGGTGCCGCGGTTGCGCACCTGCGGGTCGCCGATGTGCGAGGCGAGCTCGGCAAGCGCCGGGATCGCGCGCTTCACCTCGGCCGAGGCGGCGACGGCGGCGTGGGTGGTGCGTCCCCTGATGGTGACCGTGGTGGCACTGACGGCGATGCCGACGAGATCGGGGATCGCGCCGAGATCGATCAGCGCGGAAGGCCGCGCCAGCCGCTGCTTCAGCACGGGGATCAGGCTCATGCCGCCGGAGATCACCTTCGCCTCCGGATCGGCCGCGAGCAGCTTCACGGCCTCCGCGACCGTGGCCGGACGGTGATAGGCGAAATCGTACATCGCGTGCTCTCCCCTTCCCTCACTCGGCCGCGCGGCGCTGCCGCCCGGCCTCGATGATGCGCCAGATCTTCTGCGGGGTCGCCGGCATGTCGATGTGGCGAACGCCCCAGTCGCGCAAAGCATCGACCACCGCACCGATCACCGCCGGTGGGGCGCCGATCGCGCCGACCTCGCCGCAGCCCTTCACACCGAGCGGGTTGTGCGTGCACATCGTCACCGCCGTGCCGACGCGGATGTCGGGCAGGTCATCGGCGCGGGGCATGGTGTAGTCCATCATGCTGCCCGAGAGGAGCTGGCCCGCGTCGTCATAGACGCAGGTCTCGAGCAGGGCTTGGCCGATGCCCTGCGCCACCCCGCCCTGCACCTGGCCCTCGACGATCATCGGGTTGATGACGCGGCCGACGTCGTCCACCGCCGTGAAGTTCACCACCTCCACCTCGCCCGTCTCCGGGTCGATCTCCACCTCGCAGATGTGGCAGCCGGCCGGGAAGGTGAAGTTCTTCGGATCGTAGAACGCGGTCTCCTCGAGCCCCGGCTCGAGCTCCTCGATCGGATAGTTGTGCGGCACGTAGGCGGCGAGGCTGACTTCGGCGAAGGATTTCGCTCGGTCCGTGCCGGCGACACGGAACATGCCGTCCTTGAACTCGATGTCGTCCACCGAGGCCTCGAGCAGATGGGCAGCGATCCGTTTCGCCTTGGCGATGATCTTGTCGGAGGCCTTGACGATGGCGGAGCCGCCCACCGCGAGCGAGCGCGACCCATAGGTGCCCATGCCGAAGGGAACCTTGGCGGTGTCGCCGTGCACGATCTCCACCTGGCTCATCGGCACGCCGAAGCGGTCGGCGATGAGCTGGGCGAAGGTGGTCTCGTGCCCCTGGCCGTGGCTGTGCGTGCCGGTGAACACCGTGATGCTGCCGGTTGGGTTCACGCGGATGTTCGCCACCTCATACAGACCCGCGCGTGCGCCGAGCGAGCCGACGACGGCCGAGGGCGCGATACCGCAGGCCTCGATGTAGGTGGAGATGCCGATGCCGCGCAGCTTGCCGCGTCGTGCCGCCTCGGCCCGACGCTGTTCGAAGGTATGCCAGCCGGAGGCCTGCAGCGCCTCGTCCAGCGTGCGGTGATAGTCTCCGCTGTCGTACTGCAGCGCGACCGGCGTCTGATACGGAAACGCATCCTTCGGGATGAAGTTGCGCCGGCGGATCTCCACCCGGTCCATGCCCATCTCGAGGGCAGCGATGTCGACCAGGCGCTCGAGCAGGAAGGTCGCCTCAGGCCGCCCCGCACCCCGATAGGCGTCGACGGGGACGGTGTTGGTGAAGACGGCCTTCACCTCGGCATAGATCGCGGGCGTGGTGTAAACACCCGCAAGCAGCGTGGCGTAGAGGTAGGTCGGCACGCAGGGCGCGAAGGTCGAAAGATAGGCGCCCATGTTGGCGAGCGTGCGCACGCGAAGCGCGAGGAACCGCCCGTGCTCATCGAGGGCGAGTTCGGCGTGCGTCACGTGATCGCGCCCGTGCGCATCCGACATGAAGGATTCGGTCCGGTCGGCCGTCCATTTCACCGGCCGCTTCAGCTTGCCCGCCGCCCAGGTGACGATCGCCTCCTCGGCGTAATGATAGATCTTCGAGCCGAACCCGCCGCCGACGTCGGGCGCAACGACGCGCAGCTTGTGTTCCGGGATGTTCAGCACGAAGGCGCCCATCAACAGCCGGATGACGTGCGGGTTCTGGCTCGTCGTCCACAGCGTGTAGTCACCGGTCGCGGGATCGTATTCGCCGACCGCGCAGCGGGGCTCCATCGCGTTCGGGATCAGGCGGTTGTTGACGAGCTCGAGCCGCGCGACCTTGTGCGCCTTGGCGAAGCCCGCCTCCACGGCGGCCTTGTCGCCCAAGTGCCAATCATAGCAGACGTTGCCCGGAACATCGTCGTGGACGAGCGGCGCACCGGGCTGCAACGCCGCCTCGATGGTCGCCGCCGCCGGCAGCACCTCCCACTCGATGGTGATCCGTTCGGCCGCGTCGCGCGCCTCAGCCTTCGTCTCCGCAATGACCACCGCCACCGGATCGCCGACATGGCGCACCTTGCCGACCGCGAGCACCGGGTGCGGCGGTTCCGCCATCGGGCTGCCGTCCTTGTTCTTCACCTGCCAGCCGCACGGCAGCCCACCGACCTTGTCGGCGGCCATGTCCGCCCCGGTGAAGACCGCCAGCACGCCCGGGGCAGCGCGTGCGCGGGTCGTGTCGATGGCACGGATCCGCGCATGCGCATGCGGGCTGCGCAGGATCACCGCATAGGTCTGATTGGGTCGGTTGATGTCGTCGGTGTAGGTGCCGCGCCCGGAGAGGAAGCGGAGGTCCTCACGCCTCCGCACACTCGCGCCAATGCCCTCGAAGCCCATGGACGGTCTCCCTCGGTTCTTTCATGACAGCGTCGATCGCGCCGCCTTCCGTCGTTGTTGGCGCGCCCCGCGAGCGCGCGGCATGCGGCCCCTCACTCGGCCGCGCGCGGAAGTTCCTTCGCCTTGCCGTGCATCACCACCTGGGCGGCGGCGATGGCGCGGACGATGTTGTGGTAGCCCGTGCAGCGGCAGAGATTGCCCTCGAGCCCCTCGCGGATTTCGCGGTCGGACAGGCCTTGCGGGTTGCGCTGCACGAGATCGATCGCACTCATCACCATGCCGGGCGTGCAGAAGCCGCATTGCAGGGCGTGATACTCGCGGAACGCCTCCTGCATCGGATGCAGGGTGCCGTCCGGTGAGGCGAGCCCCTCGATGGTCAGCACCTCGGCGCCCTCGCACTGCACCGCGAGGATGGTGCACGACTTCACGGACGCCCCGTTCACATGAACCACGCAGGCCCCGCACTGGCTCGTGTCGCAGCCGACATGAGTGCCGGTGAGACGGAGCTGCTCGCGCAGCATCTCGACGAGCAGCGTGCGGTTCTCCACCTCGACGGTGACAGGCTTGCCGTTGACGGTCAGCGAGACCTTCGGCATGCGGCGTCTCCCTTCTTCGCTGTCGCGGCCCTCGCGCCTCGGCCGCCTTCCGTTGGGCGCGAGTGTCGCCAGCGGGGGGGAGCGGCGTCAAGCGGCCTGCGCGAGGCCACGCGGGTCGTGCAGGTGGCAGGCGGCCACGTGACCCGGCCCGACCGCGCGCAAGGGCGGTTCCTCGACCCGGCAGCGGTCGAAGGCGCGCGGGCAACGGGTATGGAAACGGCAGCCGGGGGGCGGGCGAATGGGGCTCGGCACGTCGCCCGACAGGATGATGCGGTTGCGCTTCGCGGTCGGATCCGGCACCGGAACGGCCGAAAGCAGCGCCTCCGTGTAGGGGTGTTTCGGCGCGGAGAACAGCGTGCGCTTGTCGGCGATCTCGACGATCTTGCCCAAGTACATCACCGCGACCCGATGAGTGAGATGCTCGACGATCGCCAGGTCGTGGCTGATGAACAGGAGCGAGAGGCCGAGTTCGCGCTGAAGGTCGGACAGCAGGTTCACGATCTGCGCCTTCACCGAGACGTCGAGGGCGGAGACGGCCTCGTCGCAGATGATCAAATCCGCCCCCGGGGCGAGCGCGCGGGCGATGCCGATCCGCTGCCGCTGACCGCCGGAGAATTCGTGGGGGAAGCGGTTCATCGCATCGCGCGGCAGGCGCACCTTGTCCAAGAGGTCGGCGATGCGGTCGTCGAGTTCGGAGCGTGATGTCGCCAAGCCGAAATTGGTGATCGGCTCGGCCAGGATGTCGCGCACCTTCAGCCTCGGGTTGAGCGAGGAGAACGGGTCCTGGAACACGACCTGCATCCGCCGCCGCAGTGGCCTCAGCCGGCCCGGCGAGAGGTCGTCGATGCGCACGCCGTCGAGCAGCACCTGGCCTGCCGTCGGTTCCAGGAGCCGCAGCACGGTGCGCCCCACCGTGGATTTGCCGCACCCCGATTCACCCACGAGCGAGAGCGTCTCGCCGCGCGCGATGGAGAACGACACGCCGTCGACGGCGTAGACGTAGCCGGTGATGCCGGAGAAGAAGCCGGCCCGGATCGGGAAGTGCTTCTTGAGGTCGTTGACCTCGAGCAGCGGTCGCGAGGCGGTGGTGGCGCTCATGCAGCGACCGCCTCGCGTGCGGCGTGGTGGCAGGCGACGAAATGTCCGGGCGCTTTCGCTTCGATGGGAGGTGCCACCTTGCGGCAGAGCTCGGTCGCCTCCGTACAACGCGAGGCGAAGGCGCAGCCGATGATCGGCTTCTTCAGGTTCGGCACGATGCCGGGAATTTCGGCAAGACGCGACGGCGCGTCGGAGGCGAGCGAGGAGCCGAGCTTCGGCACTGCGCCGAGGAGCCCCCGCGTGTAGGGGTGGCGCGGCGTGCGGAACAGATCGTTCGCGCGCGCCTCCTCGACCTTGCGGCCGGCGTACATCACGACGATGCGCTTCGCCATCTCGGCCACCACGCCGAGATCGTGCGTGATGAGCAGGATCGCCGCGCCCACCTTCGCCTTCAATTCGCGCATCAGGTCGAGGATCTGGGCCTGGATGGTGACGTCGAGCGCCGTGGTCGGTTCGTCGGCGATCAGGAGCTTCGGGTTGCAGGCGAGCGCCATGGCGATCATCACGCGCTGGCGCATGCCGCCCGAAAGCTGGTGCGGGTACTCCTTCACGCGCCGCCGGGCTTCCGGGATGTGTACGAGGTCGAGCATCTCGATGGCGCGCGCCTCCGCCGCCCGATCATCCAGCCCCTGATGCAGCTTCAGCGTCTCGCGGATCTGCCGCCCCACCGTCAGCACCGGGTTGAGCGACGTCATCGGCTCCTGGAAGATCATGCTGATCTCGTTGCCGCGGATCTGCCGCATCTCGCGCTCGGAAAGCGACAGCAGATCACGGCCGCGAAACATGATCCGCCCCGTCACCTTGCCCGGTGGTTCCGGAATGAGGCGCAGGATCGACATCGAGGTGACGGACTTGCCGCAGCCCGATTCGCCGACGACGGCGAGCGTCTCTCCGGCCGCGATGTGGAAAGACACCCCGTCGACCGCCCGCACCACGCCATCGGGCGTGCGGAAGTGGGTGCGCAGATCCTCCACCTCGAGCAGACGGTCGGCCATCGAAGTCGTCATACCCGCTTCGCCATCCGCGGATCGAGCGCATCCCGCAGCCCATCGCCGAGCAGGTTCACCGACAGCACGGTGAGCGAGAGGAACACGGCCGGGAAGAACACGATGTAGGGCGCGACCTGCCACAGCGCCCTTCCCTCGGCCATGATGTTGCCCCAGGACGGGATGATCGGCGGCGTGCCGGCGCCGATGAAGGAAAGGATCGCCTCCGTGATCATCGCCGAGGCGCAGATGTAGGTCGCTTGAACGGTGAGCGGCGCGAGCGTGTTCGGCAGGATGTGCCGGATGATGATGCGCGGCGTGGTGGTGCCGGCGGCGATCGCCGCCTCGACATAGGGCTGTTCGCGCAACGAAAGGACCACCCCCCGAACCAGGCGCGAGACGCGCGGGATTTCGGCGATGGTGATGGCGATGATGACGTTCTCGACCGAACCGCGCGTCGCTGCCATCAGGGCGATCGCGAGCAGGATGGGCGGGATCGACATCAGCCCGTCCATCACCCGCATGATGATGCCGTCGGCGAGCCGGATGAAGCCCGAGATCAGGCCGATGGCGAGGCCCGCGAGGGAGGCGAGGAGTGCTACCGAAAACCCGACGATCAAAGACACCCGCGTGCCGTAGAGCACGCGCGAGTAGATGTCGCGCCCCAGCATGTCGGTGCCGAACCAAAACTCGGCCGACGGCGGGCGAACGCGAAGCCGTGGCGCGAGTGCCTGCGGATCGGTGGTCCAGAGATAGGGAGCGAGGATGGCGATTGCGACCATCAGCGCGAGGATCGCGCCGCCGAGCACGATCGACGGGTGGCGGCGGAGGAAGGTGCGCACGCGCCCGCGCCGCGGTTCCTCCGCGAACACCTCGACCGCGGCGGGGGCGGCAGCGACGGCCGTATCGGGGCTCAATAGCGGATCCTCGGATCGAACAGGGTGTAGAGCAGATCGATCAGCAGGTTGATCAGCACGTAGACGAAGCTGAACAACAGCACGACTCCCTGGATCACGGGGTAGTCGCGGCGGAGGATGGCGTCGACCGTCAGCCGCCCGAGCCCCGGGATCGCGAACACGCTTTCGGTCACCACCGCGCCTCCGATGAGGAGCGCGATGCCGATGCCGACGACGGTGCTGATGGGCACCGCGGCGTTCTTCAGCGCATGCAGGAACAGGATCGGCCGCGTGCCGAGCCCTTTCGCCCTCGCGGTGCGGATGTAGTCCTGCGCGAGCACCTCGAGCATGGTCGCCCGCGTGATGCGCGCGATCAGCGCGATGTACACGGTGCCGAGGGCGATCGCCGGCAGGATCAGGTTCTCGAGGAAGGGCAGGAAACCCTGGCTCAGCGGCGTGTAGCCCTGAACGGGAAGGAGCTCCCATTCGAGCGCGACGAAATAGGCGAGCAGATAGCCGACGACGAAGACGGGGACGGAGAAGCCGAACACGGCGAACAGCATCACGCCGCGGTCGATCCAGGAGCCCGCCTTCCAGGCGGCCACCACACCGAGCGGCACGGCGACCGAAACGGCGAGCACGATGGTCAGCACCATGAGCGCAAGCGTGGGCTCGATCCGCTGCGCGATCATGTGCGTGACGGGGAGGTTGGTGAAGATCGAGGTGCCGAGGTCGAGATGCACGAGGCGCCAGAGGAAATCGGCGAATTGCACGAAGAACGGACGATCGAGCCCGAGGGCCTGGCGGATGCGCTCGACGTCCTGGGGGGTCGCCTGGTCGCCGGCGATCACCGCGGCAGGGTCGCCCGGTGCCAGCATGAGCATGGAAAAGACGACGAACGCGACCACCAGCATCACCGGGATGGTGGCGAGGACGCGTCTGACGACATAGGCGAGCATGGCTCTGCGTGTCTCTTCAGATTGCCGGTGTCGTCATCGAAGTCGCCTCAAGGTGGCAAGCAAGCAAGGCCCCTCGACCCCCGAGCCCCGGCCAATACCAGCGCCGCACCGTCTCTCAGGCACTCTTGCCCATGTTGTAGAAGAGCACGATCGGGCTCTTGATCACGCCCGTCACGTTGCGCCGGTGGGCGGAGGGGCTGAGGAAGTGCCCGAGCGGAATGTGGGGCACGACGCGAAACGCTTCGCGTTGGATCTCCGTCGCGATCCGTTTCTGCTCGGCTTGGTTCGGCGCTTCGAACCATTGCTCGCGCAAGGCCTCCATGCGCTCGCTGGTCGGCCAGCCGAACCACGCGCCGGTGCCGTTCGCACGCATCGCAAGCGTCGAGGCGGGGTCGAACCAATCCGGCCCCGACCAGGTGGTGTGAAAGATGTTCCAACCGCCGCGCTCGATCGGCTCGCGCGAGGCGCGCCGCTGCACCACCGTTCCCCAGTCGGTGGCGACGAACTCGAGATTGATCTCGAGGCGTCGCAGCAGGTCGGCGGTCACTTGGCTGAGCGCGGCCAGGGTCGGAAAGTCCGAGGCATGAAGTTGCACGACCCGCTGCCCAGCATAGCCCGCCTCGCGCAGGGCCGCCCGCGCGCGCTCCAGGCTCTTCACCCGCAGGGGCTCGGAGCCTTCCTCGGTATGCATGGGGCTGCCACGCGACCAAAAGCTGTACGATGTGGCGTACATCCCGGGATCGTCGCCCACCACGGCGCGCAGGTAGTTCTCCTGATCGACCGCCAGCATCAGGGCACGACGGAGAGCAGGATTGTCGAAGGGCGGCACCAGGTGGTTGAAGCGCAGCATCCCGACCGACCCGATCGGATCGCGCACCACCACCTCGATGTTGCGGTTGCGGCGGAGTACGGGCAGCAGGTCGTGGAGGGGGATCTCCCAGAAATCGACCTCCCCGGACTGCAGCGCCGCTCCCGCCGTCGCCGGGTCGGGAATGATGTGCCATTCCATGCGCTCGGCGTTGGCGAGCTTCGCGCCCGCCGTCCAATCCGTCGGCTCCTGCCGTGGCACGTAACCCTCGAACCGCGCATAGACGACGCGCGAGCCCGGGTTCCACTCCTCGCGCACGAACCGATACGGTCCCGATCCGATCGCCGAGGTGATCTGCGTGTGCGGGTCTGTGTTGGCGACGCTCTCCGGCATCACGAAGCAAGGGGACGCGTTCGCCTTGCCGAGCGCCTTGAGGGTGAGCGCGAACGGCTTTTGCAGCGTCAGCCGCAGGCGTCGATCGTCGAGCGCGACGAGGCTCGCGTGGCGCTTGGCGATCTCCTGGCCGAAGCCGTCGCGGGCCCACCATCGCTTGATGGAGGCGACCACATCGCGCGCGGTCACCGCCTCGCCGTTGTGGAACCGCAGCCCTTCGCGCAGGGTGAAGGTGTAGACCTTGCCGTCGTCCTCGATCGTCCAGCCTTCCGCCATTTGCGGCCGCGGCTGGAACGAAGAATCCATGCCCACCAGCGTGTCATAAACTAGATAGGCATGAGTCCGGGTGATGGTGGCCGTGGTCCAGATCGGATCGAGACTGGTGAGGTTGGCCTGCGGCACGATGCGCAGGACGCGCGCCGCCGACGCCTGACCGTGCACCGCCGGCGCGGCGAGTGCCGCCGCTCCCGCGACCGTCGCGCCGAGGAAGTCTCGCCGCCTCATGAGAGCCTCCCCGTCAGGACTTCGACACCCCCCAGAACCAGGGCAGGGGCCCTGGCACGATGCCCGAGACGTTCGTCCGCCACGCCTGGTAGGCGCGGTAGAAGCCGGTCGGCGTGAAGGGCTGGCTGATCATCGCTGCGCGGCTGATCTCCTCGCAGGCGGCGCGCTCTTCCTCCGCGTTGCGCGCGGCAAACCACTTGTCGCGCCCCCGTTCTATCGCCGGATCGTTCGGCCAGCCAAACCACGCCCCTTCGCCGTGCGCACGAAGCCCCAAGTAGCTCGCCGGGTTGGTGCAGTCGGCACCAGCGAACCAGGTGAAGAAGATGTTCCACCCGCCGCGCTCACGCGGTTCGCGGCTCGCCCGCCGCGCGCCCACCGTGCCCCAGTCGGTGGCGACGTAGTCGACATTCATGCCGATGCTGCGCAGGAGCGCATTCGCCACCTGGCCCATGGCGGAGAGTGGCGCGAGGTCCTGCGCCACCAGCATCACCACCGGCTCGCCGGTGTAGCCCGCCTCCTGCAGAAGCCTTCGCGCCGTCGCCGGATCGCGCGGGTTCTTCAGGATCTCGGCACCGGCCTCGGTGTAGTTCGGCGTCTCCGGCGTGAAGTAGCTGTACATCGGCCGCCACAGGCCGTCATCGCCGCCGACGACCGCGCGCATGAAGTCGGCCTGGTTCACCACCCAAGCGACGGCCTGGCGCGCGCGGACGTCGTTGAACGGCGGGTGGAGATGGTTGAAGCGCAGGCAGCCGACATTGCCGAGCGGGTCGGCGATGTCGATGCGGATGTTGCGGTTGCGGCGCAGCACCGGGATGAGGTCGGTGAGCGGTGTCTCCCACCAATCGACCTCGCCGGCCTGCAACGCCGCCGCGGCCGTGGCAGGGTCGGGCTGGATGATCCACTCGATGCGATCGACCAGCATGCGCTTGCCGCCGGAAAGCCAGTTCGGCGGCTCCTCGCGCGGCACATACTGTTCGAAGCGGCTCCAGGTCGCGCGCGCGCCCGGCACCCACTCGGCGCGGTTGAACCGCATCGGGCCCGAACCGACGAACTCCGTGATCTGCTGGAACGGATCCGTCTTGGCGATCCGCTCCGGCATCATGAAGGCGATCGGCGTGTTGTTCTTGCCCAGCGCGAACAGGAGCTTGGGGTAGGGCGCGGAGAGCCTGAGGCGGAAGGTTCGGTCATCCACCGCCACCAGTTCCTGGCGCAGGGCGCGGATCATCTGCCCCATCCCGTCGCGCACCATCCAGCGCTCGAGGCTCGCCACACAGTCCCGCGCCAGCACGGGCTCGCCGTCGTGCCAGCGCAGGCCGGGTCGGAGCCGGAAAGTCCAGGTCAGGCCGTCAGCCGAGACCTCCTCGGACTCCACCATCTGCCGGCGCGGCGTGAAGGTGTTGTCGATGCCGTAGAGGGTGTCCCACACCAGCATCGAGGCGTTGCGGACGACGAACTGGGTGCCCCAGATCGGGTCGAAATTGGCGAGGTTCGCTTGCGGAACGAAACGGAGCACGCGGGTGGCTCCTTGCGCGATCGCCGGGCGCGGCAACCCTGCCGCCGCCCCGGCCGCGAACGCTGCCGCCCCCTTGAGAACGCTGCGACGATTCATGTTTCGGTCCCTTGCCCGCCTGCCCAGTGACGCAACCGGCCTGCGCGACCGCGTAGGCCTCCCTGTGACCATCCCGTTCGCACATGCGCCGGGTGGCATTCGTTGCGAAACACAGTAGCGCCCCGCTTCGGCCGTCGCCAAGGGGCAATCGGAGGTGTGCGAACGATCAGGCGCGACGCACGTTCCAGAACACCGGAATGCCGAACGGCTGCATCACGCCCGTGATGCTGCGCCGGTGCGCGAGCGGCTGGAAGAACTGGCCGAGCGGGATGTAGGGCACCTCCTCCAGCACCACCTTCTGGATTTCGGCGGCGATCCGCTTCTGCGCCTCGAGATCGGGCGCATCGAACCATGCCTCGCGCAGCTCCTCGATGCGCGGGATGTCCGGCCAGCCGGGCCAAGCCTGCGCGCCGGAGCCGCGCATCGCATGGTGGCCGGCGGGATTGATGTGGTCGAGCCCGGCCCAGTTCGTGCAGAAGATGTTCCAGCCGCCCCGGTCGATCGGCTCGCGCGAGGCGCGCCTCTGCACCACCGTGCCCCAGTCCATCGCCTGGTAGTCGACGTTGAGACCGAGGCGCCGCAACAGGTCGCCCGTCACCTGGCTCAGCGCGACGAGGGAGGCGATGTCGGTGGTGGCGAGCAGGACGATGCGCTCGCCATTGTAGCCGCTCTCGCGGATCAGCCGGCGGGCTTCGTTCAGATCGCCCTTCATCGCGTCGAGCCCGACATCCGTGGCAAGCGGCGTGCCCGGCGTGAACACGCCAACCCCGGTCTTCCAGTACTTGGGATCGGCCCCCATCACCGCCGCCATGTAGTCGGCCTGGTTCACCGCGCGCAGCAGCGCCTGGCGGAACAGCTTGTTGTTCGTCGGCACGGTGAGGAAGTTCGGCCGCAGGATGGAGATCGAGCCGAGCGGGTCGGGGGTGAAGATGTTGACGTTGCGGTTGCGCGACAGGATCGGGATGTGGTCGGCGGTGAGATTCTCCCACCAGTCGACCTCGCCGGACTGGATGGCGGCGGCGGCGGTCGCGAAGTCCGGGATGATGTGCCATTCGACGCGATCGAAATGCACCACTTTCGGCCCCGCCGTGCCGGAGGCCGTGCCGCCGGCCCGCGGCTGGTAGCCGGCGAAGCGCTCGTACACCACGCGCGAACCGGCGACGAACTCGTCGCGCTTGAAGGTGAAGGGGCCGGAGCCGATGATCTGTTCCGGCCTGATCTGGGTGAAGGCGTCCGTCTCCGCCACCCGTTCGGGCATGATGAAGCACACGTTCGAGGGCGGTTTCGCCAGCGCATCGAGCATCAGGCCGAAGGGTCGCTTGAGGCGAATGCGGAAGCGCCGGTCGTCGAGCGCCACCATCTCGTCGGTGAGTGCGGCGAGCCGCGCGCCCATCGCATCCCGCTTCGCCCAGCGCGCGATGGAAGCGACACAGTCGCGCGCCCGCACCGGCTCCCCGTCGTGGAAGCGCAACCCCTCGCGCAGCGTGAAGGTCCAGAGCTTGCCGTCGTTCTCGACCGTGTGGCCCTCGACCATTTGCGGCTGCGGCCGATACTGCTCGTCAAGGCCATAGAGCGTGTCCCAGACGAGAAAACCGTGGTTGCGGCTGACATAGGCCGTCGTCCAGATGGGGTCGACGACGGTGAGGTTGGCGTGCGGAATGAACTTCAGCGTGCGGGCGGCCTGCGCGCGCGGCAGCGAGGGGGCAGCCAGGGTTGCGGCCGCGGCACCGAGAAACGTGCGTCGCTTCATCGTCCGGTCTCCCAGTCGGGGCGGTTGCGCTCCACGCCAGAGAATGACGCGGCCTGGCCATCCCGTCTACGGCGGAAGGTGACCGAACGGGATCGCGGGCGGATCGGCCGTCTCGATCCAGACCGCCTTGGTGCGGGTGTAGGCCGCAAGCGCCTCGCGTCCTGACGACCTGCCATGGCCGGAGGCGGCGAAGCCGCCGAAGGGGACGGAGACGTGGATGGTACGGTAGCCGTTGACCCACACCGTTCCCGCCCGCAGCGCCGCGGCGACCCGATGCGCGCGCGAAACGTCCCGCGTCCACACTCCGGCGGCAAGGCCGAAGCGCGTGCCGTTGGCGAGCGCGATCGCTTCCGCCTCGTCGGCGAAGGGAAGCACCGCCAGCACGGGGCCGAACACCTCCTCCTGCACCACCTCCGCCTGCGCCGAAGCCGGGGCGAGGATGGTCGGCGCGAGCCAGAACCCACCCTTCGGCATCCCGACCGGTGCCTCCCCGCCGCAGACCAGATGCCCGCCCTCTGCCACGGCCTCCGCCACCATCCCCCGCACCTTGGCGAATTGGCGCGCATTGGCAATCGGGCCCATCTCGGTCGCCGGGTCGAGCGGAGGGCCGACGACGATCTGGGAGGCCCCGCCGGCGAGGTCGGCAAGGAAGCGCTCGAGGATCGTGCGCTCGACGAGAAGGCGCGAGCCCGCGACGCAGGACTGGCCGCAACCGGCGAAGATCGCCGCCTGCGCCCCGCGCAGCGCCGCCTCCCGATCGCAATCGGCGAAGACGATGTTCGCGCTCTTGCCGCCGAGTTCGAGCAGGACGGGGATGCCACGCCGCGCGCAGGCGAGCGAGACGGCGGCCCCGCCCTCGGCGCCACCGACATAGGTCGCCATCGCCACCCGCGCGTCGGTGAGCAGCGCCTGCGCGGTGGTCGCGCCGTAACCGGGCACCACCGTCAGCACGCCCTCCGGCAACCCCGCCCGTTCGGCCAGGGCGGCGAAGGCGTCCGAGGTGAGCGGCGACAGTTCCGACGGCTTGAGGATGCAGGCGTTGCCGGCGGCAAGGATGGGGGCGACGTTCCAGCCGGCGGTGAACAGCGGGGCGTTCCACGGCGTGATCGCGACCACCACGCCCTGCGGCTCGTGGGTGACGAGAACCCGATGCGAGGTCGGGACGGGCACGACGCGCCCCTCGAACTTGTCCGTCCAACCCGCCCAGTAGCGCAGCATGTCGGCGACCGCCGCCACCTCGCGCCGGCAATCGCGGATCGGCTTGCCGGAGGCCGCCGCCTCGAGTTCGGCGAGCGCCTCCCCGTGCGCCGCCACCGCCTCGCCCCAGCCCCAGAGAAGACGCCCGCGCGCTGCCGCCGTCAGTCGGCACCAGGCGCGGAACCCCGCTTCCGCCGCCCGCGCCGCCTCGGCGGCCAAACGCGCCCCAGCGTCACGGTAGCGCAGGATCTCCTCCCCGGTGGCGGGGTCGACGAGCGCGATCTCCTCCTCCTCGCCGGCGACGAGGGAGCCCGCGATCCAGGCTCCGGGGACCGCCCCCTCGCCCATCAACTCCCGCCAGCGCGCCAGCGCGACGGCGCGCGAGGATCGCATCGGGCCGGTCTCACTCATCCTCAGGCTCCGCGATGAGGGCGGCAGGAACGCGGTTGAAGTCGGCAACATCCGGCACCGGGCTCGCGAGCCAGCGCCGCACCGCCTCCAGCACCAGCCCGTCGGTCAGGCCGACCGCCGCCGCGAGTTCGGCGGCGAGCCGAAGATCCTTGCGCATCAGCCCGGCGGTGAACCCCGAATCGAAGCGACCCGAGAGGATCCAGCGCGGCAGGTTCAGCTCCGTCGCCGCCGACCGGCCCGAGGCGCCGTTGATCGCCTCCAGCACGCGCGCGGGATCGACCCCGGCGCGACGCGCAAGCCCGATCGCTTCCACCGCCGCGATCAGGTTCGCGCCCAAGAGCAGGTTGTTGGCGAGTTTGGCGACCGCGCCGGCGCCGGGTCCGCCGACATGCACCACCTGCGCGGCGAGATCCGCGAGCACGGGCCGGGCGGCGGCGAGCGCCTCGGCCTCGCCGCCGGCCATCACCAGGAGCCTGCCTTCCGCAGCGCCGGTTGGGCCCCCAGAAACCGGGGCGTCGATCCAGCCGAGGCCCCGGGCGGCGAAGCGCGGGGCGAGCGCGCGCGGTGTCGCCGGCGAGACAGTTGACGTGTCCACAATCGCGCCGTTCGCGCGCAGCCCTGCCGCCGGCAGCCGCTCCGCCACCGCCCGCACCGCCGCGTCGTCGGGCAGCGAGAGCACGACCACCTCAGCCCCTGCCGCGGCCTCCTCCGTCACCGCGATCCCCGCGGCTTGAGCCTCGTCGCGCCGACCGAGCGCGGTGTCCCAGCCCCGCACGGCATGCCCCCGCTCGGCGAGCCGGCGTGCCATGGCAAGCCCCATCCGGCCGAGGCCGATCACCGCGACGTCCATGGTTCCCTCACAGGCACAAACCACCATCCACGCCGATCACCTGGCCGGTGACGTAGGACGCCTCGCGCGACAGCAGGAAGGCGATCACCGCCGCCACCTCGTCGGGCTCGCCCTTGCGGCCCATCGGGATCTCGATCTCCACCGGCTGGCCGGGCGGCAGGGCGGAAGGAACGCGCTGGTCCTTGCGGATGAAGCCCGGCACCACCGCGTTGGCGGTTGCCCCGCGCGGGGCAAGGGCGACGGCGAGCGAGCGGACGAGCGCCTCGAGCGCCGCCTTGGCGGCGGCCGAGGCCGGGAATTGCGGCAGGCGCGGCCGCATCGCATGCGCGACGAAGGACCCGATCGCGACCACCCGCCCGCCCTCGCCGAGCAGCGGCAGCGCCGCCTCGGCCAGGGCGGCGAAGGCGCGCGCGATCGGCGAGAAGGAGGCGTCGAGCCGGGCGGGCGCGAGCGCGCCCCACGGGGTCGGGTCGGCGAACCCTGCGTTCGCGACCACCCCATCGAGACGGCCGAAGCGGTCGCGGCAGGCGCGGATCAGCGCCGGCGCGATGGTCGGGTCGGCGAGGTCACCGAGCATCGTCTCGACCCGGGCACCGGCCGTCTCGGCCGCAGCGGCCACCCGGCGCAGCCGCTCCGCGCTGGCCCGGGTGTGCAGGAGGAGAGCCACGCCCGGGCGGGCGATGCGGAGCGCGGTCGCCGCCCCGATGCCGCTCGCCGCCCCGGTGATCACGATCGCGCGCTCGATCATCGCGCCGAGGCTAGGCCGGGAGGCGGGACAGCGGTAGCGGGGCAGGCGCGGCGGCGTGATCGCCGCCCCCGCTTCCGCATCGCCCCCACCCTGCTATACCGCGGGCGACCTTGGAGGCCGGTCCATGTTCAGCGTCGTGCAGGTATCGGACAGCCACGTTTCGCCACGCATTCCGCGCTTCAACGCGAACTGGGAGGCGGCGGTGGCGGCGGTGAACCGGCTTTCGCCCGATCTCGTCGTGCATACGGGCGACGCGACGCTGGACGGGGCCGACTCGGAGGAGGACTGCGCCTTCGCCGCCCGTGGCCTCGCCGCGATCGCGTCCCCCGTGCGGGTGGTGCCCGGCAACCATGACGTCGGCGACGGAGGCTCGCGCTGCCAGCCGGCCACACAGGACCGCTTGGCGCGATTCGAGCGCCATTTCGGCCCCGCACTGTGGACGGAGGATCGGCCGGGATGGCGGCTGATCGGGCTGAACAGCCAGGCGATGGGAGCAGGCGACGGGCTCGATCGCGGGGTCGCGGAGGCCGTCGGGGAGGCCCTGCGGAGCCTCGGCGACCGCCGGCTTGCGGTGTTCCTGCACAAACCGGCGCTGATCGAAGCGTTGGAGGAGGGCGAGGTCGGCTATTGGGCGGTGCCGCCCGCGGCGCGCGGCCCGCTCGCTCTTTTGCTCACCCATCCTGCGCTGCGCCTCGTCGCCTCGGGACATCTGCACGTCGCGCGGCTCGCTGCCCACGGCCCTGCCACCCTCGCCTGGTGCCCGGCGACCGGGTTCCTGGTCGGCGAGAAGCTCCTGCCCGATCCGCGGGGCGGGGCCCGCCAGCTCGGCCTGATGCGGCACGTGTTCCGCGACGACGAGGTCGAGACAGAAATCCTTCCCATTCCCGAGGCGGAACCGATCGAGATCGATTCCTTCGTCGACGAGGTCTATCCGCCCGAGCGCGGCTGAGGCGAACGTGCCCCCGAGCCCGCCCTCACCCGCCGCGCCGACCGAGGGCGTCCCCGCCCCGCTGCCGCTCGCTTCGCAGATGCTGCGCTTCGGCGTCATCGGCAGCCTCGGCTTCCTGGTCGATACGGCGACCGTGTACGCGGTGCATTTCGGCTTGGGTCTCGGGCTCTACGTCGCCGGGGTGCTCGGCTTCCTGGTCGCCGCCACCTTCACCTGGGCGATGAACCGGCGCTTCACCTTTCCCGAGGCGGAAGGGCAGGCGCGCGGGCGGCAATGGGCGCGCTTCGTCGCCACGCAGACGCTCGGCTTCCTGGTCAACCGCGGCACCTATGCCGGGCTGATCGCCTTCGTTGCCCTGGCGCGCGAACACCCCGTGCTGGCGGTCGCCGCCGGGTCGCTCGCCGGCATGGTGCTGAACTTCATCACCGCCCGCACCATCGCCTTCCGCGCGGGGCGCGCATGACGGCTCCCCGCGCGCTGCTCACGAGCGACGTCACGAGCCCCCCACGCATTGCCGTCCTCATCCCGTGCTTCAACGAGGCGGCGGCCATCGCCACCGTGGTGCGGGATTTCCGCGCCGCGCTGCCGGGGGCAACCGTCTACGTCTACGACAACAACTCGACCGACGGCACGGCGGAGGTCGCCCGCGCCGCCGGCGCGGTGGTGCGCCGCGAGCCCCTGCAGGGCAAGGGCAACGTCATCCGTCGCATGTTCGCCGACGTCGAGGCGGACTTCTACGTGCTGGTCGACGGCGATGCGACCTACGACGCCGCTTCCGCCCCGGCGATGCTCGAACTCGCGCGCACGGAGGGGCTCGACATGGTCACCGGCGTGAGGGTGGCGGAAGGAGGGGGCGCCTATCGGCGCGGCCACCGCTTCGGCAACCGCGTGCTCACGGGCCTCGTGTCTCTCGTGTTCGGCAATCGCGTCAGCGACATGCTGTCGGGCTACCGCGTGTTCTCGCGCCGCTTCGTCAAGAGCTTTCCCGCACTTGCGTCCGGCTTCGAGACCGAAACGGAGTTCACGGTGCACGCGCTCGAACTCGCGATGCCGATCGGCGAGCTGCCGGTGCGCTACCGCGAACGCCCTGCCGGCACGGCAAGCAAATTGAACACGATCCGCGACGGTGTGCGCATCCTGCGCACCATCCTCCAGCTCGTGAAGGAGGAGCGACCTCTGCCCTTCTTCTCGATCGCCGCCGCGCTCTTGTTCCTCATCGGGCTTGCGCTGTTCTGGCCCGTGCTGCTGACCTATCTCGAGACGGGGCTGGTGCCGCGGCTGCCCACCGCCATCCTGTCGCTCGGCCTCGTGCTGCTCTCCTTCCTTTCGCTTGCCTGCGGGCTGATCCTCGACACCGTGACGCGCGGGCGGCAGGAAGCAAAGCGCATCGCCTATCTCGCCATCCCGGGCCCGC
The DNA here is from genome assembly GCF_003336755.1 of Elioraea thermophila (ex Habib et al. 2022). Classification (GTDB taxonomy): domain Bacteria; phylum Pseudomonadota; class Alphaproteobacteria; order Acetobacterales; family Acetobacteraceae; genus Elioraea; species Elioraea thermophila. The sequence goes on from NZ_QMDI01000002.1 coordinate 466,020, forward strand.
TCGCCGCGGCCGAGGCGCGCGACCCGTAGCCGTCCGGGTTCGCCTGCCGCCAGGCCCAGGCGTGCGCGATGATGGTGTCGAGGTCCGGGAAGCGCGGTGTCCAGCCGAGTTCCCGCCTGATCCGGTCCGACGAGGCGACGAGCGCGGGCGGATCCCCCGGCCGGCGAGGGCCGATCACGTGCGGCACCTTCCGCCCCGTCACTCGTTCCGCCGCCGCGATCACCTCGCGCACCGAATGCCCCTGCCCGTTGCCGAGATTGTAGCGCACGCTGCGCTCCCGGATCGCCTCCAGCGCAAGCAGATGCGCGGTTGCGAGATCGGCGACGTGGATGTAGTCGCGGATGCAGGTGCCGTCGGGCGTGTCGTAATCGTCGCCGAACACGGTGAGCGGCGGGCGGCGCCCCGCCACCGCGTCGAGCACGAGGGGAATGAGGTGCGTCTCCGGCCGATGATCCTCGCCAAGCCTGCCTTCGGGGTCGGCGCCGGCGGCGTTGAAGTAGCGGAGCGAGGCCGATTTCAGCCCGTGGATCCGTTCGGCCCACAGAAGGGCGCGCTCGAGCCAGGCCTTGCTCTCGCCGTAGGGAGAGCCGGGGTCGATCGGCTCGTCCTCGTCGATCGGGATTCGTCTGGGGTTGCCGAACAGTGCGGCGGTCGAGGAGAGGACGAACCGAGTCACGCCGTGCGCGACCGCGGCCTCGATGAGCGCGAGCCCGACGCGCGCGTTCTCGGCCATGTAGCGGTAGGGCTCGCGCATCGAGTCGCCGACGAGGGAGAGGGCAGCGAAATGCAGCACGCCATCGATCGGGCCGAGGGCGAAGACACGGCGCAGAGCCTCCGGATCGTCCGCCCGGCCGCGCACCAGCACGGCGGCTTCGGGAACCGCGGCGGCATGCCCGGTCGAAAGGTCGTCGAGCACGATGACCCGATGCCCGCGCGCGAGCAGGGCCAGCACGCAATGGGAGCCGACGAAGCCGGCGCCGCCGGTGACGAGGAACGTTTCTGCCATGGTTCGGTTCGCTCTCGTTGCGAGGAAGCATCACCACCGACGCCTCGGGCCGGTGTCGAGATGCACGAACGGGCTCGCCCCGCGATAGAGACCGACCCCGCCGCGACCGAGCTGCCGCGCGGCGCCGACGAGGCCGAGCGGGTGCAGGCCGGGACGACGGATATCGATCGCGCGACCCTCCGTATGCAGGCTCGTTTCCGCCGCCCGCCCCCAACGCGCGGCGAGTTCGGCCTGGGTGGCCGGCGTACGGTAGGCGGAAATGACCTCGAAGCCCCGGCCCGGGATGCGCCGATCGAGCAGCCAAAGCGTGTCGAGAAGGGCGGGGTCGATCGGATGCGCCTGGTCCGCGCGATGATCCCTCAGCAGCCAGGCGAGGCGGGCGGCGGCGGCCGGATCGTGCTCTGCCCCCCAGGCATAGACTCCTTCGAAGCGTTCGCCGGTGTTGAGGTTGAAGAGGGCAAGGCGCCTCGGCTCCCCGCCAGCGAAGGCGGGAGCCGCGAGAGACGCGGCGACGGGTGCCACCAGCAGCAGCCGGCGTGGCAGAGGCGCGCAACAGGGACAGGCCTCGGACATGGCGGCGCGACCCTGCGACGCGCCGCTGACGGGGGCAAGAGTGCCGAAAGGGGCGGCATCCTGCCTCTCCGGCGGGCAGGGCGGCAGGACGCGGTTCAGATTGGCGTGACCTCTCGCGCGCATGACCGTTGCATCCCATTTGCATGCTGCGGAATGGTTAAGCGCGCGCGAACGAGCGGCGCGGAATCTTAGCGGGAACGGGAGACGAAGCGATGACGATGATGAAGTGGCGAATCGATCGGCGGCGCGCCCTCGGCCTCATCGGCGGCGCCGCCTTGGTTCCGGTGCCCGGCGCGCGCGTCAACGCCCAGGTGCTCGACAAGGTGTCGTTCCAGACCAACTGGCGCGCCCAGGCCGAGCATGGCGGCTACTACCAGGCGGTCGCGGCCGGCATCTATCGCCGCTACGGCATCGACTGCGACCTGCGCATGGGCGGGCCGCAGCAGAACCCCGGCCAGCTCCTGGTCGCCGGCCGCGTCGACATGATCATGTCCGGCGGCTTCTCGGCGCTGAACTACGTGCGCGAGGGCCTGCCCTTCCTGTGCATCGCCGCCATCATGCAGAAGGATCCGCAGATCCTGATGACGCACGAGGGCAACGGCATCAACAGTTTCGAGGACATGCGCGGCCGGCCGATCCTGGTCGGCGCCGTAGGGCGCGTGACCTACTGGCCCTTCCTGCGCACCAAGTTCGGCTTCACCGACGACCAGATCCGTCCCTACACCTTCAATCTCGCGCCGTTCCTGCAGGACAGGATGGCCATCCAGCAGGGCTTCCTCTCCTCCGAACCCTACGCCGCGCGCCAAGCGGGAGCCAACCCGAAGGTGTTCCTGATCGCCGATGCCGGCTTCGAGAACTACCAGACCACGATCGACGTCTCCCGGCGCATGATCACCGAGAAGCGGGATCTCGTGCAGCGCTTCGTCAACGCCACCATCGAGGGCTGGTCGCAGTACATGCGTCGCCAGGACATCGAGGCGGCGAACCGCCTCATCATGCGCGACAATCCCGAAATGACGCAGGACAAGATCGACTACGCGATCGATGCGATGAACCGCCACGGCATCGTCCTCTCCGGCGACGCCGAACGCCTCGGCATCGGGGCAATGACGGACGAGCGCTGGGAGCGCTTCTACACCACGATGGCGAACGCCGGCGTCTATCCGCAAGGCATGCCGTTCCGCAACGCCTACACGCTCGAGTTCGTCAACAAGCGGGTCGGCCTCTGAGCACGACGACGACAGCGCCTGCGGCGGAGTGGGCGGCGCCGACACGCCGCCCGCTCGTCCGGCTGCGCGGGGTGGAGAAACGGTTCGCCAACGGCACGCTCGCGCTCCGCGGTGTCGATCTCGACATCGGACGCGGCGATTTCCTCTCCCTCCTCGGTCCTTCCGGCTGCGGCAAATCGACCTTGCTCCGCATCCTCGCCGGGCTGATCGCGCCCTCGGCCGGCTCGCTGGATTGGCCGACTGCGCCCTACGACGCGCGCGGGGCGGCGCAACCGAAACTCGGCTTCGTCTTCCAGGAGCCGACGCTGATGCCGTGGGCGACGGCGCTCGCCAACGTCGCGCTCCCGTTGCGGCTCGAAGGCATGCCGCGCGCCGAGCGGGAGGATCGCGCCGCCTCCGCTCTTGCTCGGGTCGGGCTTGCCGGGTTCGAGAAGGCCTATCCGCGCGCGCTGTCGGGCGGCATGAAGATGCGCGTCTCCATCGCCCGCGCCCTCGTCACCAGCCCCGACATCCTGCTGATGGACGAACCGTTCGCGGCACTGGACGAGATCACCCGCTTCCGCCTCAACAACGACCTGCTCACCATCTGGCAGGAGGCCCGCTTCACCGTGGTCTTCGTCACCCACTCCGTGTTCGAGAGCGTCTATCTCTCCGAACGCGTGGTCGTCATGGCCGCGCGTCCCGGCCGCGTGGTGCGCGAGATCGCGATCGCCGCACCCTACCCGCGCGATGAGGCTTTCCGCACCTCGGCCGAGTACGCAGCACTCTGCCGCACGGTCAGCCTCGGCCTCGGCGAGGCGATCGCGGCATGAGCGAGGCGATCGCGCTGCCTCGGCTCGAGGAGGAGGAGGCTCGGCCGCGCCCGGCGGTACGACGGGTGCTGGGCCTGCCGCGTGACGCCTGGCCGCGCATCCTGATGCCGCTCCTGATCGGCATCGCCTCGCTCGCGGCCTGGGAGATCGCGGTGAGGGTGAACGAGGTGCCGCCCTGGATCGTACCCGCGCCCTCCGTCATTTGGGCCACGCTTCTGCGCGATTGGCACACGCTTTCCGTCTCGCTCTGGATCACGCTGCAGATCACCTTCGCCGCCCTCGCCGTCGCTGCCGGCCTCGGCCTCGCTCTCGCCATCCTGTTCGCGCAGTCGAAGTGGATCGAACTCAGCCTCTTTCCTTACGCGGTGGTGCTGCAGGTCACGCCGATCGTCGCCATCGCGCCCTTGATCATCATCTGGGTCGACGATGTCCGGCTTGCCCTCCTCATCTGCGCCTGGATCGTCGCTTTCTTCCCCATCCTTTCCAACACCACGCTCGGGCTGAATTCGGCCGATCACAACCTGCGCGACCTGTTCCGTCTCTATCGCGCCTCTCGCCTGCAGGAGCTCTTCTATCTTCGCCTGCCGGCGGCGATGCCGCTCTTCCTCGCCGGGCTTCGCATCTCGGGTGGGCTTGCGCTGATCGGCGCCATTGTCGCCGAATTCGTCGCCGGCACCGGCGGGCGGGCGTCGGGGCTCGCTTACCGCATCCTCGAGGCCGGCTACCAGTTGCAGATCCCGCGCATGTTCGCCGCCCTGTTCCTCATCTGCGTGACGGGGATCGTGATCTTCCTCGTCCTCGGCCTCGTCCAGCACCTGCTTCTTCGCCACTGGCACGAGAGCGCCATTCGCCGCGAAGGCTGACCTGCGATGACCTGGTGTGCCTTGCCCGAAACCGGGGCCTATTGGCTGCGCGACGTGCGCCTGCCGGGCGATCCGCCCGAGCAGCTCGACCGCGCCGATCTGCGAATCGAGGCCGGGCGGATCGTCGCGATCGAACCGCTCGGGACGGCGACCGAGGGCCCCTCGGCCGATGGCGGTATGGTGCTTCCTTGCTTCGTCGATGTGCACACGCATCTCGACAAGGGCCACATCTGGCCGCGCTGCCCCAACCCGGACGGCACCTTCATGGGTGCGATCACGGCAGTGTCGAACGATCGCGGCGCCAACTGGTCGGCGGAGGACACGCGGGCACGCTTCGAGTTCGGCCTGCGCTGCGCCTACGCGCACGGCACGGCGGCGATCCGCACCCATCTCGACACCTACCTGCCGCACGGCCGCACCACCTGGCGGGTGTTCGCCGAGTTGCGCGATGCCTGGGCCGGCAGGATCGACCTGCAAGCCTCCTCCATCTGCCCGATCGACCGTCTCGCCGGCGATGAGGGGGTCGCTCTCGCCGATCTCGTCGCCGAACACGGCGGGGTGCTCGGCTTCGTCACCCGTTTCACCGGCCAGGGCCACGACGCGATCCCCCCCGGCTTCCAGGACCTGCTGGATCGCGCCTTCCAGCTCGCCGAAGAGCGCGGTCTTGCGCTCGACCTGCACGTGGACGAGAGCGGGGAGACGGCCGCCGCCACCCTGCCGATCATCGCGCGCACCGCCATCCGGCGCGGCTTCCGCCAACCCATCCAGGTCGGGCACATCTGCTCGCTCAGCCTGCAGCCCGATGCGGTGATCGCGGAGACCATCCGCCTCGTGCGCGACGCCGGCATCGCGGTGGTGTCCTTGCCGATGTGCAACATGTACCTGCAGGACCGCGCCCCGGGTCGCACGCCGCGCTGGCGCGGGGTGACGCTCCTGCACGAGCTCGCCGCCGCCGGCGTGCCGGTCTCCGTCGCCTCCGACAACTGTCGCGATCCGTTCTACGCCTACGGCGATCACGACATGGTGGAGGTGTTCCAGTCCGCCGTGCGCATCGCGCAGCTCGATGCCCCGCTCGGCCGCTGGCCCGAGGCGGTGACGCGTACGCCGGCCGCGGTGATGGGTCTGGCCGAGCGCGGCGTGCTGCGTCCCGGTGCGCCGGCCGATTTCGTGCTGTTCCGCGCCCGCTTCTGGCACGAACTCCTCGCCCGCCGCCAGGCCGACCGCATCGTCATCCGGGCGGGACGCGCGATCGATACCAACTTGCCGGACTATCGCGAACTCGATGCCCTGGTCGGCCTCACCAGCGGCTGAAATGGGCCGCCACGCGATCGCGAAACGCCTCGCATTCGGCGCGTGTGCGCCGGTCCATGCGCGTGAGCGACAGCCACTCGAGCCTGCAGCCCCGCGCGCACAGGCGCCGGATGCCGCGCCCGATCAGCTTGCGGTCGGGGTTACCGATGGCGAGGAGCAGCCAGCGCGGGCTGCCATAGGTGGTCACCACCGCGAGCCGGCGGATGTTCGGCAACCCCGGTCTGATCGCGCCGGGGCCGAGCGAGAAGGCGACGCCAGGGACCCAGACGCGGTCGAACCAGCCCTTCAGCATCGCCGGCATGCCGTACCACCACGTCGGGTGCACGAGCACCAGCGCTTCGGCCGCGCGCAGGCGCGCCACATGGTCCTCGATGCCGATGAGGTTGTCGCCCTCGGTGTGGTAACGCCTGCGTTCCTCGGCGGAAAGCGCGGGGTTGAACCCCTCGGCGTAGAGATCGACCAGGTCCACCGCATGGCCCCGGCTCTGCAGGCTCGTCACCACGGCATCGCGCAGCACCGCACAGAAGCTGTCCGCGCGGGGATGACAGTACACGACGAGGACGCGCATCGTTCCTTCCCGAGAACCAACCCTGCAGAGGAGATGCAGCCATGATGCCAGCCCCTGCGATTGCCAAGAGCCCCGACACCTATCGCGCGTTCAAGATCAAGCCCGCGGACACGAACTGGTTCATCCCGCTGCTCGACCCGGTGGCGGATGGCGTTTCCTTCACCTGGGTGGTCGAGGTGTTCGCCCCGGGCGGCGCGACGCCCCCCAACACGCACGAGGCCGCGGAGGAGGCGTTCATGGTTTTGCGCGGGCGCGGCGTGGCGCGCGTCGCGGGCCAGGCCATCCCCCTCTCGCCGGGTGCCTGTTTCGTCGTGCGCGCGGGCGAGGAGCATGTGGTGGAGAACCCGGGGCCCGATCGTCTCTATTGTCTCACCGTGATGGCTCCCGACGAGGGCTTCGCCGCGCTCATCCGCAACGGTACGCCCTGGCCGATGGACGAGGAGGATCGGGCGGTGGTGACGGGCCTCGCGGCAGGAGGCTGATGCGCGTCCTTTTCATCACCGCCCATCCGGTCGAGACCTCGTTCAACGCCGCGGTGCACGCGGCCGCCCTGCGCGCCTTGCGCGAGGCCGGCCACGAGGTCGACCACTGCGATCTCTACGCGGAAGGCTTCGATCCGGTGCTGTCGCGCGAGGCCCGGCTCGTCTACCACGACCCCGCGCGCAACCGGGCCGGGGTGGAAGGCTACGTGGCGCGGTTGCAGGCCGCCGAGGCCTTGGTGCTCGGCTTCCCGGTCTGGTGCTTCAACGTGCCGGCCATCCTCAAGGGCTGGTTCGACCGGCTGATCCTGCCCGGCGTCGCGTTCGAGCTCGAAGGCGGCAAGGTCACGCCCACCTTGCGCCACATCCGCGCAGTGGCCGGCATCGCCACCTACGGGCGGCCGCGCTACATGGCGTGGTGGATCGGCGACCCGCCGCGCCGCATCGTCACCCGCTACCTGCGCTGGTTCGTTCGGCCCGGCGCCCCCATCACCTATCTCGCCCACTACCACATGAACGTCTCGACGGACGCGACCCGGGCGCGTTTCATCGCGCGCGTCGAACGGGCGATGCGGCGTTTCGGCGCATGAGCGGCAAGAAGCCCACGCTGAGCGACGCGGGCCGGGCGGAGGCGGAAGCCCGCCGCGCCCGCGAGGCGGCGGCCCTGCGCGAGAACCTGCGCAAGCGCAAGGCCCAGGCGCGGGCGAGAGAAAAGCCGGGCCCCTCCTCCGCCGCAGGGCAGCCACCGCCGCGCGACCCGCACGGCGAGGCTTGACTCGCGGGGCGGGGCGTGGCCCGTGCCGCCACCGCCCGCGCGGGAGCCCCTGTCCATGCCCCTGATGCCCGACACCTGGATCCGCACCATGGCGCTCGAACACGGCATGATCGAGCCCTTCGTCGAGAAGCAGGCGCGCGACGGCGTCATCTCCTACGGGCTCTCTTCCTACGGCTACGACGCGCGCGTCGGCCACGAGTTCAAGATCTTCACCAATGTCGATGCCGCGGTGGTCGACCCGAAGGCCTTCAACCCGGCTTCCTTCGTCGATCGCACGACGGACGTTTGCATCATCCCGCCCAATTCCTTCGCCCTTGCCCACACCATCGAGTATTTCCGCATCCCGCGCGAAGTCCTCGTCATCTGTCTCGGCAAGTCGACCTACGCGAGGTGCGGGATCATCGTGAATGTCACCCCGCTGGAACCGGAATGGGAGGGCCAGGTGACGATCGAGATCAGCAACACCACCCCCCTCCCCGCCCGGATTTACGCCGGCGAGGGCATCTGCCAGTTCCTGTTCCTCAAGGGCGAGTCGCCGTGCGAAACCTCCTACGCCGATCGGGCGGGGAAATACATGCGCCAGCGCGGCGTCGCCCTGCCACGGCTCTGAGGCCCACGGCGGACGCAGAAGGCGAGAACGAGGAAGGCGAGCAAGGCGCGATGGACCGGATCAGGATCCGCGGTGGCACCCCGCTCTCCGGCACGATCGCGATCGGGGGGGCGAAGAACGCCGCCCTGCCGCTGATGGCCGCCGGCCTGCTCACCGACGAACGCCTCGTGCTCGACAACGTGCCGCGGCTCGCCGACATCGACACCATGGCGCACCTGCTCACCACCCTCGGCGTGAGCGTGGAGCGTCGCGACAACGACGGCCGGCGCCTCGCCATCGGCGGCGCCATCACCTGCACCGAGGCGCCGTACGACATCGTGCGCAAGATGCGAGCCTCCGTGCTCGTGCTCGGCCCCTTGGTCGCGCGCTGCGGCGAGGCGCGGGTGAGCCTGCCCGGCGGCTGCGCCATCGGCACACGCCCCATCGACCTGCACCTCAAGGGCCTCGAGCAGATGGGGGCGTCCATCACGCTCGAGGGCGGCTACGTGCACGCGCGCGCGCCGAAAGGCCTGAAGGGAGCGCGCATCGTGTTCCCCTTCGTCTCGGTGGGTGCCACCGAGAACCTGCTGATGGCGGCGACACTCGCCGAGGGCGAGACGGTGCTCGCCAACGCCGCGCGCGAACCCGAGATCGAGGATCTCGCGCGCGCCCTCGTTGCCATGGGAGCGCGCATCGACGGCATCGGCACGGATCGGCTCACCATCCGAGGTGTGGCGCGCCTGCACGGCGCCAGCCACACCATCATCCCGGACCGGATCGAGACCGGCACCTATGCCTGTGCGGCCGCCATCACGGGGGGCGAGGTGGTGCTCGCCAACGCGCGGCTCGATCATCTCGGCGCCGTGGTGCGCATCCTGCGCGAGGCGGGGGTGGAGATCAGCGAGGTCGAGGGCGGGTTGTCCGTCAAGCGGCTGAACGGCCTGCACGGGGTGGACGTGATGACCGAGCCCTACCCTGGCTTCCCCACCGACATGCAGGCCCAGTTCATGGCACTGATGTGCGTGGCCGAAGGCGCGGCGATGGTGACCGAGACCATCTTCGAGAACCGCTTCATGCACGTGCCCGAACTGAACCGGATGGGGGCGCGGATCAACGTGCACGGCGCCTCCGCCATCATCCGCGGCGTGCCGGCGATGTCGGGGGCGCCGGTGATGGCGACCGACCTCAGGGCCTCGGTCAGCCTCGTCCTCGCCGGCCTCGCCGCCCGGGGCGAGACGATCGTCAACCGCGTCTACCATCTCGACCGCGGCTACGAGCGCATCGAGCAGAAACTCGCCGCCTGCGGGGCAGCGATCGAACGGATCCCCGGCTGAGCGCGGCCTCGCGGAGGGAGGAGCACCGAGGCGCGCGGGAATGCAGCGGCTGATCCGGCAGAACCGCGACGTCAGGGTCGATTTCTTCCGCGGCTACGCGCTGTTCTGCATCTTCATCGGCCACATCCCCGAGCACGTGCTGTGGGTGATCACCATCCAGGTGCTCGGGCCCTCGGACGCGACCGAGACCTTCATCTTCCTCGCCGGCTATTCGGCCGCCTTCGCCTACGGCCGCGCGCTTGAGCGGCAGGGCTATGCCTACGCCGCGGTCAGCGTGCTGCTGCGCGTGTGGCAGCTCTACGTCACGCACATCTTCATGTTTCTCGCCTTCGTCGGCCAGGTGTCGTGGAGTGCGGCGCGCTTCGCCAACCCGGCCTATGTCGACGAGCAGAACATCGGCGCCTTCCTCGAAACCCCGCACGAGGCGGTGATCGCGGCGCTGACGTTACGCTTCCAACCCGCCTTCATGGACATCTTGCCGCTTTACATCGTCATCCTGCTCATCCTCGTCCCTCTCCTGCCGCTGCTTCGGCGGCCGCTCTGGCTGATCGCCTCTTCGGCACTCCTTTACCTTCTCGTCCGGCTCACCGGCCTCACCTTCACCACCACCACCGGCACCTGGTTCTTCAACCCCCTCGCCTGGCAGTTCCTGTTCATGCTCGGGGCCGCGATCGGTCGGCTCGGCGAGGCCGGGCGGGCGCAACTCGCGCATCTTCGCCCCATCCTGCTGCCGCTCGCCATCCTCGGCGCCGCGGTGGGGCTTGCCATCAGCGCGGTCTGGCGCATCCCCGCCGTCTTCGCGCTGCTGCCCGAGCCGGTGGCAGTCGCGATCTACACGCGCATCGACAAGTCCAGCCTGCACCCGGCCCGGCTGCTGCATTTCCTCTCCGTCGCCTACCTGGTGTCGCAGGTCGTTCGTCCCGGCGCGGCCTGGCTGACGCGGCTGCCGGCGTCCGTGTTCACGCTGATCGGCCAGCACGGACTGCTCGTGTTCTGCATGGGAATCTTCCTCTCCTTCCTGGGCCGACTGATCATGCAAGAGTACGACGCGAGCCTGCCGACCCAGTTCGCCATCGCCGCCGGCGGCCTCGCCCTGTTCGTGGCTTTCTCGGCCCTTCAGGCCTGGTACGACGGCCGGGCTGCGACGCGGACGGCAACCGCCGCTTCGGCCTTGGCGAAGCCAGCCGCGGCTGATAGGCAAGGGGCGTGACGTGGCTCGGCGTCCTCCTCGCCTTTCTCGTGGCCGCGGCGGGGCCGTTGCAGGCCCGGACGGCGGCCTGTGAGGCGCCGAGCGAGCTCACCGCCGCCTCCGACACCTTTCCCAACGCCGCCCGAGCGCTGAAGGACGGCAGGCCGCTGCTGATCCTCGTCATCGGGTCGGGCTCCTCCACGGTCGGCGGCACGTCCGCCCCCGCCAACCTGTATCCGGCGCGGTTGCAGATGGAGCTGCGCGCCCGGCTGCCTTCGGCCGACATCACCGTGACCGTGCGCGGGGGCAGGGGCCTGCTCGCCTCCGACATGCTCGCCCAGCTCGACGAGGCGCTGGCGACCCTCAGGCCGACCATCGTCGTGTGGCAGACGGGAACGGTCGACGCCGTGCGCGGCATCGACCCCGACACCTTCCTCGCCGTCCTCGCCGCCGGGGTGGCGAAGACGGAGGCCGCCAAGATCGACCTCGTGCTGATGGACATGCAGTTCAGCCGTGCGGGGCGGGCGGCGATGAATCTCGGGCCCTATCGGGACGCGATGAAGACGATCGCCGCCACCTCGGCCCACACCACCTTCTTTCCGCGCTACGAACTGATGCGGTATTGGGCGGAAGCGGGGCGCATCGACGTCGAACGCGCGCCGCGGGCCGAGTGGGCCGCGGTGGCTGACCGCCTGCACGCCTGCTTGGCCGAGGTGCTGGCCGAGACCATCGCCGAGGGCATCGCGCTGTCCCGCTGACGGGGCTGGCCGCGGTGCCGCCCCCGGTGCTAACCCACGCGCCGTGAACCTGCCGCTGTCCTCCGCAACCCTGGTTCGGCCCTCGCCCCGCGACGAGACCGTGGTGCTCGCCTTGCCGAAGGGGCGGATCCTCGCCGATCTTGCGCCCGTTCTCGCGCGGGCAGGGATCGAACCGGCCCCGGACTATGCCGACGAGGGAAGCCGCCGCCTGCGCTTCCCGACCAACGACCCCGCCCTCGACGTCGTCCGCGTCCGGCCCTTCGACGTCGCCACCTTCGTCGCCTTCGGCGCGGCGGCGATCGGTGTGGTGGGTTCCGATGTGCTGATGGAGTTCGACTATCCCGAACTCTACGCGCCGCTGGACCTCGGCATCGCGCGCTGTCGCCTCTCCATCGCCGCCCCGCGCGACGGGGTGATCGACGACCCCTCGCGCTGGAGCCACGTGCGGATCGCGAGCAAGTATCCGAACATCGCGCGGAGGCATTTCGCCGCCCGCGGCGTGCAGGCCGAGGTGATCGAACTCTCGGGTGCCATGGAGCTCGCCCCCTCGCTCGGCCTCTCGCGCCTGATCCTCGATCTGGTGCAAACCGGCTCCACGCTGCGCGCGAACGGTCTCGTCGAGATCGAGCATGTCGCCGACGTCTCGGCCCGCCTCATCGTCAACCGTACCGCGCTGAAGACGCGCCCCGAGGTGATCGGCGCCTGGATCGCGCGCTTCCGCGCGGCACTCGCTTCCGGATGACCGGCCCGCGTCGTCTCACCACGGCGGATCCCGGCTTCGAGCCCGCCTTCGCCGCCCTGCTCGCCGACCGCGACGAGCCCGTGCCGGGTATCGCGGAGGCGGTGCGCGGCATCATCGCCGCCGTGCGCGCGGAGGGCGATGCGGCGCTCATCCGCTACACGGAACGGTTCGACCGCGTCTTGCTCTCGCCGGATCGCTTCGCCCTCAGCGAGGGCGAAATCGCGCAGGCTGTCTCCACCGTGCCGGCCGACCTCGCCGCCGCGATCGACCTCGCCGCAAGCCGGATCGAGGCGTTCCACCGCGCCCAGATGCCGTCCGATCTCGCCACGCGCGACGCCGCCGGCGTGCAGCTCGGCCTGCGCTGGCGCCCGCTCGACTCCGTCGGGCTCTACGTGCCGGGCGGCAAGGCGGCCTACCCCTCCTCGGTGCTGATGAACGCGATCCCGGCGCGGGTGGCCGGGGTGGCGCGCATCGCCATGTGCGTGCCGTGCCCGGACGGCGTGGTGAACGCCGCCGTCATCGCCGCCGCACAGCGCGCCGGCGTGCGCGAGATCTACCGAGTGGGGGGCGCGCAGGCGATCGCCGCCCTCGCTTACGGGACGGAGACGATCGCCGCCGTGGATCGCATCGTCGGTCCGGGCAATGCCTATGTCGCGGAAGCGAAACGGCAGGTGTTCGGCGCGGTCGGCATCGACGCCATCGCCGGCCCCTCCGAGGTGCTGGTGATCGCGGATGCGACCGCACGCCCCGAATGGGTGGCGATCGACCTCCTCGCCCAGGCCGAGCACGACGAGGCCGCCCAGGCCGTGCTGGTGACACCCGACCGCGCCTTGGCCGAGGCCGTCGCCGCCGCGGTCGAACGCCTGCTCGCCGAGTTGCCGCGGAGTGCGATCGCGCGGGCTTCCTGGGAGCGTCACGGCGCGATCATCGTCACGCGCGACCTCGACGAGGCGGCCGAGATCGCCAACCGGCTCGCGCCGGAGCACCTCGAACTCGCCGTCGCCGACCCTCCTGCCCTGTTCGCGAAGATCCGCCACGCGGGTGCCGCTTTCCTGGGCCCCTTCGCCCCCGAGGCGGTCGGGGATTACGTCGCCGGACCGAATCACGTGCTGCCCACGGCGCGCACCGCACGCTTCGCTTCGGGGCTTTCGGTGTTCGACTTCCTCAAGCGCACGACTTGGATCGCGGCGGATCGTTCCGCCCTCGCCGCGATCGGCCCTGCCGCCATCAGGCTTGCCGAAGCGGAGGGTCTCGATGCCCATGCGCGCTCGATCGCGCTGCGCCTCGGCTAGGCGGTGACCGTCCGCGGCTTCCGTCGCACGAGCCCCCACAGGATCGCGAGCCACACGAGGGCCGTGATCGCGGCCAGCACGGCGGCGATCGGGCGGGAGACGAAGTAGGCGAGGCTCCCGTCGCCCTTCATCATCGTCGTCATGAAGTGCTTCTCGAACGGATCGCCGAGCACGATGCCGAGGATGGCGGGCGCGATCGGAATGCCGTTCTCCTCCATCGCCCAGGCGAGCACGCCCATCACCGCCATGATGACGAGGGCGAACGGATCGTTGTCGATCGCGAAACTGCCCACCATGCAGAACAGCAGGATCAGCGGCGTGAGCACGGGGCGCGGCACGAGCAGCACCTTGGCGCAGAGCCGGATGGCGACGAGGCCGATCGGGATCATCACCAGGTTGGCGAGCACGAAGGCGAGGAACACCGCCCCGATCTGGCCGGGGTTCATCAGGAAGATGTCGGGGCCCGGCTGGATGCCCTTCATCAGCAAGAGCCCGATCACGATCGCGGTGACGGAATCGCCCGGGATGCCGAACACCAGCGCCGGCACCCAGGCGCCGGCGATCGCGGCGTTGTTCGCCGCCCCGGCATCGACCAGCCCCTCCTCCGACCCCCGCCCGAACTTCTCGGGTTCTTTCGAGAAGCGCTTGCCGACGGCGTAGGAGATCCAGGCCGCGATGTCGGCCCCGGCACCGGGCAGGATGCCGATCGCCGTGCCGATGACGTTGCCGCGCACGAGGTTGACCGGGTGGCGCCGCAGCACTGCACCGGTGCCGCGCAGGATCGAACCGAGCCGCCGCGTCTGCACTTCCGCCGCGGTGCGGATGGTCGGCAGGTTGCGCAGGATCTCGGCGATCGCGAACATCCCCACCATCGCCGGAATGAACGACACGCCCGACAGCAGGTTGGGGATGCCGGCGGTGAAGCGCGGGTAGCCGGAGGTGACGTCCTGCCCGATGGTGGCAATGAAGAGCCCGACGAGGAGCCCCACCGCGCCCTTCAGCGGATCGGGCCCCGCCACCAGCACCGCGCAGGAGAGGCCCAAGGCGACGAGCCAGAAATATTCCACCCCCGAAAAGCGCAGGGCGAATTCGGCGAGCCACGGCGCGAGCAGCACGAGCACCGCCGTGCCGAACAAGCCGCCGATGGCGGAGGCGACGAGGCAGATCCCGAGCGCGAGTTCCGCCCGCCCTTGCTTCGTCAGCGCATAGGCGTCGGCGACATACGCCGCGGAGGCCGGCGTGCCGGGAATGCGCATCAAGGCGGCCGGAATGTCGCCGGCGAAGATCGCCATCGCCGTCGTCATCACCACGGCGGTGAGGGCGGAAACGGGGTCGAGGAAGAAACTGACCGGCACCAAGAGAGCCACCGCCATGGTGGCGGAGAGCCCCGGCATCGCGCCGACGAACAGGCCGAACAACGCCGCCCCGATGCCGACGAGGACGGTCTGCGGCGTGAGGATCAGCGCGAGCGCCTGCGGCAAGGCCTCGATCATGTCAGTAGCGGATCGAAGCGATCAGCCCCAACGGAAGCGGCACGCGCAGCCACTCGGCGAACAGCAGGTGCAGCGCGAGCGGGCCGAGCACGGCGGTGGCCACCGCCAGCCACCAGGAGGCGCCGAAGCGTCGCACCAGCGCGAGCAGCATCACCGCCGCGGTCGGCACGAAGCCGAGCCGCGGCGCCGCCGCGAGGTAGAAACCGATGGCGCCGAGCAGGAGAAGCGCATCGAAGCGCGCGCGCGCCTCGCCGAGCAACGGGCCCGCGGCGATCCAGGGTCCGCGCAGGCCCGCCCGCGCCTCGCGCACGATCAGGCCCGCTCCGCAGGCGGCGAAACCGGCCGCGATCAGCAGAGGGAACAGCGAAGGCCCGAAGGCCTGCCCGGGAACGAGCGGAAAGCCTCGCGCCGTCCAGGCGATCGCCGCCGCCGCGCCGAGGAGCACGATACCCAGCGCGGCGTCGGAAAGCCGCAATGCCTCAGGTCCTCGCCAGACCGAGCGCGCGCATGACCGCGCCGAGATCGCGATCGGACTTCTCGACGAAGGCCGCGAGCTCGGCGGCCGGCATCGGGTTGACGCCGAAGCCGCGCGCCTCCATCGCCGCCTTCCACTGCTCGGTCGCCATCGCCTTCAGCGCCGCCTCCTCGAGCCGACGCGCGATCGCTGCCGGCAACCCCTTCGGCCCCATCACCGAGAGGTAGGAGGCGAGAGTCCAGTCGGAGCCGATCGCCTCCTTCACCGTCGGCACGTCCGGAAAGGCCGGCAGTCGCTGCGGCATCATCACGGCCAGCGAACGGACGCGCCCGGCACGGATCAGCGGTGCCGCCTCGGCGATGCCGCAGGGCACGATGTGCACGCCCCCAGCCACGAGTTCGCGCAGGCCCGAAGCCGCACCGTCGGACGGGATCCAGGGCGCCGCGTCGGGCGGCAGCCCGACCGACTGCAACAGCCCCGCGATCGCAAGGTGCCAGATGCCGCCCTGGCCGGTGCCCGAAGACTTGTAGCGGCCCGGATTGGCGCGGATCGCATCGATCATGTCCTTCAGCGTCCGCCACGGGCTGTCGGCCGCCACCTGAACGCCGGCAGGCACCAGGTTCATCATCGCGATCGGCGTGTAGTCGCGCCAGGTGAGGCGGGTGAGCCCCTGCCAGTGCATCATGCCGATCTCCACCGTGACGGCGCCGATCGTGTAGCCATCGGGCGCCGCCTCGGCGATCGCGCTGTGCCCGACCACGCCGGAACCGCCCGTGCGGTTGACCACGTTCACCGGCTGGCCGAGCTCCCGCTCCATCAGCGCAGCGATGGTGCGCGAGTGGTAGTCGGTGCCGCCACCGGCACCCCACGGCACGATGAACTGGATCGGGCGCACCGGGTAGGCCTGCGCGGAGGCGGGGCGGGCGAGAGCGGCAGCACCGGCGAGGGCGGCGGCGCGACCGAGCGAGCGGCGTGTGAGCATGACGGACGTCTCCCTGTTCGTTCGACGCCTCAGGCGCCGTTGCCGGAAGTGAAGGCCCCTCGCCGCAGCACCGTCAAGCACCCGACGTGCGGAGCGGCTAAACTCGTGCCGCCGAGTTTCAGGGGATGAGGCATGGACGATCCGGTTGTGGCCGCCTTGCGTCGCGCGCAGCGCGAGCTTCTCGACTTCTCCTTGCGCAATCGCCTGCTGTCGCTGCCGGAGCCCGGTCGCAGCGCCGGCGTGGTGCCGATCGTCGGTGAACGCGCCGAAACCGTGTTCGGCCGGCTGGTCGCGGAAGGGAAGGCGATGGGGCTCGCAGCGGCGGAGAACGACGTCGAGGAGCCAACGACAGAGAGCAAGTCCGGCGCGAAAGCGGCGTCCTCTCGCACCCGGCGCCGCGCCATCGCCGCCCCCGGTGCGGCGAGCGTGCCCGACCCCGAAGACCAGATCCTCTCCGCCGGGCTTTCGCCCACCCTGCTCGCGCGCACGCTGACCAGGATCGAGCGCGACTCGCGGAGCTTCATCGACGAGCAGGGTATCAACATCCTCTTCCTCGCCCTGGGCCAGCTCGAGTGGCGCGACGACGGCAACGGCGGGAAGGCGAGACGAGCGCCGCTGGTGCTCGTGCCGTGTCGGCTCGCGCGACGGCATGCGCGCGATGCGTTCCACCTGAGCTGGGACGGGGGCGAGATCGTCGGCAACCTGACGCTCGCTGCCTTCCTCGCCGACCAGTTCAAGCTCAACCTGCCCGAGGCGCCCGATTTCGGCGCCGATGGCTGGACGGCGATCGCCGCCTGGTTCGATGCGGTGGCGAAATCGGTCGCCGAGCGAGGCTTCACCGTCGCGCGCGACGCGATCGCGCTCGGGCTCTTCTCCTTCGCCAAGTTCCTGATGTTCAAGGATCTGGGGCGGGAGGAGATCGCGCGTCACCCGCTCGTGCGCGCCCTCCTCGGCGCCGCCCCGCCGCCGCCGGCCGAAACCTTCCCGGACGATGCCGACATCGACGCGCTGATCCCCGTCGAGCGGCTCGATTTCGTGCTCGATTCGGATGGCAGCCAGACGCTGGCGGCGGAAGCGGTTCGCCGCGGCGGTTCGCTGGTGATCCAGGGGCCGCCGGGTACGGGCAAGAGCCAGGTGATCACGAACGTGATCGCCCAGGCCGTGCTGGACGGGAAGACGGTGCTGTTCGTCGCTGAGAAGCTCGCCGCCCTCGAGGTGGTGCAGCGACGCCTCGCCAGCGTGGGGCTCGGGGCGGCTTGTCTCGCCCTGTACAGCGAGGGTGTGGGCCGTCGTGCGCTGGTGGCGGAGCTGGATGCGACGTTGAAAGCGCCGCGCGCGAAGCCGCCCGATCGGGACGCGGTGATCCGCCCCCTCGGCGCGTTGCGTGGGCGTCTCAATCGCCACGCCGCAGCCATGCACGCGCCGATCCGGGAGACCGGCTGGACGGCGTTCCGCGCCATCGGCGAGGTGGCGCGGCTGAAACAGGCTGGCGTCGCCCCGCCGCCCTTCAAGCTGGAGGCGGCAGGCTGGACGGCGCAGCAGGTGCGCGAAGCAACGCGCCTGGCGCGGGAACTGGCCGAGGCGGCGCGGGCGGCATCGCCCGCCAACAGCGTCTGGCGCGGGGTGTCCGCTTACGCCCTGCCGCCGACGGAACTCGACCGCCTGCCCGCGCGGATCGTCGCCGCGATCGAGGCCGTCGGCGCGCTCGGCCGCCTCGTCGGTGCGGAAGCGACGCGACGCGACGCGGAGGCCGGCTTGGCCGATCTGCGCGCCGCCGCACGCTTCGCCGCCATCAAGGCGCGCGCTCCTGGCGTGTGCGAGACTGCCTGGACCACGCCGGGCCTCGCCGAAGCCCGGGCGGAACTGGCGAAAGGTGGGGGGCTCCTGCGTTCCCTTTCGGCGTCGTATCGTGCCGCCCGCGCGGCGGTGGCGGCGCTCTTCGCCGGCCCCCCTCCCCCCGATCCGCTGCCCGTCCTCGATGCGGTCCTCGAGGGCCAGGCGCTGGTCGCCGAACACCCGGCGGCGGTAGCGACGACGCCGGATCCGGCGCGGGAGAGCGCGCTCGCCGCCGCCCTGGACGGCGTGCGGACCACGCTCGATCCCCTGCTCGCCGATCTCGCGGTCGATCCCCTCTTGGCCTTCGGGGGCGAGGACCCGCCGCTCGGCAGGATCGCGGAGCGGTTGGCGCTCTGGGCCGGCTCGGTCGCCACCCTGCCCGAGTGGCTTGCCTGGTCGCGTCTCGCGGCCGAGGCGCGCGCGGCGGGACTCGCTGCGGTGGCGGATCGTCTCGCCGACGGATCGCTCGCGCCGGAGGATGCTCCCCTCGCCGTCCGCTATGCTCTCGCCGAGTCGTTGCTCGCGGCGGCGATGCGCGCCAACCCATCCCTCGCCGCCTTCGACGGGCCGGCCTTCACCCGCCTGGTCGAAGAGTTCCGAACGGCCGACATCGCCCGGCTCCAGCTCGCCCGCGCCGAGGCCGCCGCCGCCCACGCCGCGCGACTGCGCATCGCCGAGGGCCCCGACTTCATCCGCGAAATGACGGTGCTGCGCGGCGAGATCGCGAAAAAGCGGGGCCACCTGCCGGTGCGCACCCTCCTCGCGCGGGCAGGGCGGCTCGTGCAGCAGATCAAGCCCGTGTTCATGATGAGCCCCCTCTCGGTCGCCGCCTATCTCGACCCGGCAGCGATCGACTTCGACCTGCTGGTGATCGACGAGGCGAGCCAGATCGAACCGGTGGATGCGATCGGCGCCATTGCGCGCGCGCGGCAGATCGTCGTGGTCGGCGACGATCGCCAGATGCCGCCCACCCGCTTCTTCGCGCGCATGACCTCCGACGAGGAGGAACGCGACCCGGCGGAGGAGGAGATGGTGGCCACGAGCGACGTGGAGAGCATCCTCTCCCTCTGCACCGCGCGCGGCTTCCCCAACCAGATGCTGCGCTGGCACTACCGCAGCCGCCACGAGAGCCTGATCGCGGTGTCCAATCGCGCGTTCTACGAGAACCGTCTGCTCGTCATCCCCTCGCCGAAGCCGCGGTCCGGCGATCTCGGGCTCTCGCTCGTGCGAGTCGAGGGCACCTTCGACAGCGGCGGTTCCGGCACGAACGCGGTCGAGGCGCGGGCGGTGGCGGAGGCGGTGATGGCGCATGCGCGCGAACGGCCGCAGGAGACGCTCGGTGTGGCCGCGTTCAGCGTGCGCCAGCGCGATGCGATCCTGGATGCGCTCGAGGCGCTCAGGCGCGAGAGCCCCGAGACGGAGGCCTTCTTCTCCGCCCACCCGCACGAGCCGTTCTTCGTCAAGAACCTGGAGAACGTGCAGGGCGACGAGCGCGACGTCATCTTCATCTCGGTCGGCTACGCGCGCGGACCCGATGGCAAGGTGGCGATGCGCTTCGGCCCGCTCGCGGTGGAAGGGGGGGAACGACGCCTCAACGTGCTGATCACGCGCGCGAAGAAGCGCTGCGTGGTATTCTCCGGCCTGACCGCCGATGACATCGACCTCTCGCGCTCCTCCGCGCGGGGGGTGGCCGTGCTGAAGGAGTTCCTTGCCTTCGCCGCCGGCGGTTCGGTGCAGGCTGCGACCGCACGGCGCGAGGACGGGGATGCTGCGCTGTCGGACGCGATCGCCACCGCCCTCGCCAAGGCGGGGCTCGAGGTCGAACGTCGGGTGGGGCTTGCCGGGCTGTTCGTCGACGTTGCGGTGCGCGATCGTTCCGGCGACGGCTATGGTCTCGGCATCCTGACGGATGGCGACTTCTACGCCTCCGCCCGCTCGGCGCGCGACCGCGACCGGTTGCAGGAAGCGGCACTCGGCATGATGGGCTGGCGGCTGACGCGCTCCTGGGCGGCGGATTGGCTGGTGCGGCCCGAGGCCGAAGCCCGGCGTCTCGCCACCCTCGCAGGGGCTGAGGTCGACGACGCCGCCCCCGCCGATGCGGCCGGCAAAGCGCCCCTCCCGACCACCCTCTCACGCGCCTACGAACCGGCGGCGATCGCGGTGCCGAAGGAGACGCCACCCGAGGCGATGCCCTTCGCGCGGCTGGCGCGCATCCTCGCCGATATCGTGCGCGCCGAAGGGCCGATCCACACCGAGGCGGTGATCGCTCGGGCGCTCGCGCTCTGGGAGGTGGCGAACCCGACCGCGAAGACGCGCGCGGCACTCGAACAGGCGCTGCGTCTCGGCGCCGAACTGGAAGGGCTCGTCGCCGACGGCCCGTTCTGGCGGGCGGAGGGCGGCGAGGTGGTGGTGCGCGACCGCAGCGCCCTCCCACCCGAGTGGCGGCGTCCCGCTTGGCTGCCGCCACAGGAGATCCGCGCCGCCCTGGTCGCCGCGCTCGAGGCGACGGAGGGCGGCGTCGCGGCCGAAGCGCTCGATACGGCGGCGCTGAGGCTGCTCGGCGTGGGCGAGGACGCACGCCCCGCCGTCTCGGCGCAGCGCGCCCTGCTTGCCGCCGAGGGGCGGATCGCCACCCGCGGCGGGCTGGTGTTCGCTGCCGCCCCCGCGCCCGGCTGACGGGATCCGCCGCCCTCAGACCTTGGCCTTGCGCTTGGCGCGCTTGGCCAGCATGTCGTCGTAACGATCCGCCGGCAGAAGGAGCAGGATGCGATCGCCCGGATGCACGGCATCCGTCTCCGAGGGAAGAACGCAGCTTTCGCCGCGGAAGATGGCGAGCGGCTTCACGCCGCGCGGCAGATCCTTCAGGCAGTTGCTGTCGGCATCCTCCTGGGTGGCGACGAAGGTGAACAGCCGGAACCCCGGCGGGATCATCTGCTCCGCCCCCGCCCCCGCCCCACCCTCCAGGCGATCGACGATCGCCTGCGCCATGGTGCGGTCGGGAACCAGGAGCTCGGACAGACCGACCTCGAGGGCGACGTTCTCGAGTTCCGGATCCGAAACCTTCGGCAGCACGCGGGCGAAGCCGACGGACCGGCCGACCAGGGCGGCGAGGATGTTGTCCTGATCCCCACTCGTCAGCGCGATCAGCGCCTCGCACTCCTCTGGGGCCGTCTCGCGCAGGATGGAGGGCCGGTTGCCGTCGCCAGCGACGAAGGCGGCATCGAGCCTCTCACCCAGTTCCTCGATGCGCGCGCGGTTGCGCTCGACGATCACCACCTCATGGCCGCGGCGGATCAGCGCCTGTGCGGTCGCGACCGCAAGATTGGAGGCGCCGACGATCACCACCCGCATGCTCACACTCCCGCACTTTGCCGCCGACCGATCCAGGTTCGGGGATACAGAAGCACGAGCACGGCGACGATTTCGAGCCGCCCCATCAGCATGCCGACGATCAACGCCGCCTTGAACGGCGCCCCGAGACCGTGCGAGGCGACCCCGACCGAGGCGCCACAGGTGGACAGCGCCGAGGCGCAGTCGAACAGGGCATCGACCGGGGCGTGATGGCCGGCGAGCAGGATCGCCCAAAGCATGATCAGCATCAAAGTGAACAGGGTGACCACGGTGGCGGTGCCGCGGATCAGGTCCGCCTCGCCGGAACGCGTGGTGATCACGGCGTGCGGGGCAAGCGCGGTGCGCGCGATCGCATCGCGCACCAGCCTGCCCATGCCGAGCACGCGGAACATCTTGATGCCGCCCGCCGTGGAGGCGGTGTCGCCGCCGAAGATCATCTGCACGATCATGATCAATTTCGATACCGCATCGAGTGATCCGAGGTCGAGCGTCGAGAACCCCGTGGTCGCTTGGCAGGAGAGCGACATCAGGAACGCATCCCACGCCGCCTCGCGCCAGGGCAGGCCCGACAGCCGTGTCATGGTGGCGAACAGGAGCAGGAACCCGACGACGCAAAAGGCGACGAAGGCGCGAAGTTCCGGCGCGCCGAGCACGGCCCGCACCTTCCCGCGCCTCAGCTGCGGCCAGATCAGGAAGGAGACCGCACCGAGTGTGCCGAAGACCATCGCCACCGTCTGCACGGCCCGCCCGCCGACGCCGCCGATCGAGGAGTCGTCGGTCGCGAAGCCGCCGCCGCACACCGCCGTCAAGCCGTGCAGGAGCGCCTCGCCGGGATCGAGCCCGGCCGCCAACAGGGCGAGGACGGCGAGCACCGTCAGCCCGGCGTAGACGATCGCCATCGTCCGCATCCAGGCGCGGGCCCCCAGCATCACCTCCTCCGGGGTGAGCTGATAGGAGAGCCAACGCCCGGCGACCGCCCCGCGCTCCAGCGTGAGGAACAGCGCAAGCAGCACGATCATCAGCCCGCCGGACCACTGTCCCCAGGCGCGTGCAAAGAGGAACGACCAGGGCTTGTTCTCGACGGAATCGAGCGTGGAGAGGCCGGTTGTGGTCACCGCGGAGACGCCCTCGAACACGGCATCGATCAGCGGCACGCCTTCGGCCCACCACGGCAGGGCAAGGGCGAGCGAGCCGAGCAGGAAGGCGCAGACGGAGAGCGCCATCGCCTCGTTGGTCTGCGGCACGGGGGCCGGCTGCCCGCGCGACAGTGCCACCCACAGCGCGAGCAGGATCGCGACGATGGCAGCATGGGCCGCCGCGCCGATCCACTCGCCATCGACGGCGGAGACGAGCACGAGCGGCGCGTTGATGCCGGTCAACAACAGCGCGGCGCGACCGATGAGCCGGCCGAGCACGCGCGGACGGACGGCGAAGGCCAAAGACGCGGTGCTGGCCACCGTTCAGCGGACCCGGATCTCGGCCGAGGCGGCCACTCCCGATGAATCGATCACCGTCACACGATAGGCGCCTGGCCCGGCGGGAAGCCAGAGCGCATCGCGACGATGCCGCTCGCTCGGCAACGGCGCGCCGTCGACGAGGAAGGTGAGCGGCCTCTGCCCGCCAGCAGCGCGCAGCGTGACGGCTTGCCCGCGCGCCACCTGCGCCCCGCTGGGCGGAAAGACGAGACGGAGGCGGTCGGCCTCGCCCGCCCCGAGCCTCGCCAGGGCAGGCGCGGGCGGCAGCGGCTGGGCCGGCGGCAACGGGCCCGGATCCGGCAGCAGGGCGAAGGCGCGGAGCAGCAGCGGCAGCGCGAGCCGACGCCCCGTCTCGCCCGGCAGCGGCGTGCCGTCGGGACGTCCGACCCAGACGCCGATGGTGTGGGTGGCGGACACGCCGACCGCCCAGGCATCGCGATGACCCCAGGACGTGCCGGTCTTCCAGGCGTAGCGCGGTGGGCTCGCCTGCGGCGCGAGGCCGGGCGGAACGGGACTCGCGGCGAGGATGGCCCGCACCGCGCCGGCCGCGGCCGGCGAAACGAAGGGGTGCAGCGACGCCCGCTCGCCGTCGCGCCAGACCGGCGCCGCGACCCGGCCGTCGGCAGCGAGCGCCGCCGTCAGTGCCACCAGCTCCTCGAGCGTGACGCCGAGCCCCCCCAACGCCACCGGCAGGCCCGGCGCGCCGGCCGCCGGTAGCCGCGGTGCGATCCCCGCCGTCTTCAAGGCGGCGACGAAGGCGAGCGGGCCGAAGGCGTCCGCCACCACCACCGCCGGCACGTTGAGGGAGAGGCGGAGCGCGTCCCGCGCGGTCAGGTCGCCCGCAAAGCCGCGCGCGAAGTTCTCCGGCGCGTAACCGCCGAAGCGATGCGGCAGGTCGGCGATGCGCGTGTCGGGCCGAAGCAAGCCGCCATCGAAGGCAAGGGCGAACAGGAGGGGCTTCAGCGCAGAGCCGGGCGAGCGCACGGCGCGGCAGAGGTCGAGGGCGCCGGCCCGGCTCTCCCCGGGCAGCCCGCAGAGGGCGGCGGCCACGCTGTGGTCCGCGTTGCGCAGGACCAGGACGGCGAGGTTGGCGCGCGGATCGAACTCGGTCGCGGCCTCCGCGGCGAGGCGTTCGAGCGCTGCTTGCAGCGGGGCCTCGAGGGTGGTCGCGATGCGCCCGCCGCTGCCGTCGGCAACGCGCGCGGCGAGATGCCGCGCGCGGGCTGGCATGGCAAGGCGCGTCTCGGGAAGGGGACCGACGGCTCGGATTTCGGCCTCGCTCAGCAGGCCAGCGCCCTGGGCGATGGCCAGCACCCGCGCCCGCGCCCGCCCCGCGCGATCGGGATGGCGGTCGGGGCGAAGGGCGGAGGGGCGTTGTGGCAGGGCAACGAGGAGGGCGAGTTCGCCCGCGTCCAGTGCGGCGGGCGGGCGGCCGAAGAAGGCATGGGAGGCGGCGCGCACTCCCTCCAAATTGCCGCCGTAAGGGGCAAGAGTGAGCCACAGGGCGAGAATCTCGTCCTTCGTGAACCGCGCCTCGAGCTGCAGGGCGCGGAAGATTTCGATCGCCTTCGCGCCCAAGGTGCGCGGGCGCGGCTCGAGCAGGCGGGCCACCTGCATCGTGAGCGTGCTGCCACCGGAGACGACGCGGCCATGGCGGATCGCCTGCAGCGCCGCACGGGTGAGCGCGAGTGGATCGACCCCGGGATGAAGGCGAAAGCGGCGGTCCTCGCGCGCGATCAGCATCTCGAGGAAGAGGGGCGGGACGTCCGCCACCGTCGTGCGCATCCGCCACACTCCGCCCTCCGCCGGGCGGACGGCGAGCAGGGCGCCGTCGCGATCGAGAAGTTCGAGCGAGAGGGATCGGGCGCGCGAGAGATCGGGCGGAAAGGCGCGATCGAGCGCGAACGCGACGCCCGCGACCAAGCCGAGCGCGACCAGGAGCGCCGCCGTCCGGCGCATCTCAGTCGGCCGGGGCGACCGCGATCCGTCCCGTGGCCTGACGCGCGAAGAACCGCGGCTTGTACATGTCGAACAGCAGGGCGCCGGGCAGTTCGAACCGCCCGGGCGTGACCGCGCGAACGAGGAAGCCGAGCTTGAACGACGGCTCCTCGGGCGTGAGGTCGATCTGCGCCACCAGGCGGTCGTCGCGCAGGGCGACGGAGCGGGCGCGCGACAATTCGCCGAGGAAGGGGAAGGCCGGCACCTCGCCAGGTCCAAGGCGGGCCGGTTCGGCCTCCCAGCCGGCCGGCAGCCCATGCACGAGCAGGGCCTGATGTGCGAGGCGCGTTTCCGCCCGACCTTCGATGACCAGGAGGAACACGTCGTTCTGCCTCAGCGCATCGAGGTTCACCGGCGTGCCGTTGCGGTTGAGGAAGTTTCGCCGCACCACCATCCCGTCGCGCGCCGCTCCGGGCGCCTGGGCGGGAATGCCGCTCAACGCGACGGAGGCGAAGATCGGCCGCTGCCCGAGATTGCGCAGGCTGAGCGGCAGTTCCGACGGCGCGCGCAGGACGGTGGTGAGGACGGCGGGGGCAACCTCGCGCCCGTCCACGGCAAGGGGAACGGGCGTGCCGTCGCGCCCCAGCACGGCCGCCGCCGCCACCAGCCAAGCCTGCTCCTGGGTGCTGGTGCGCGCGGGCTGGACGGCATCCGCCGGCAGCTGGTCCAGCAACCGCGGCACGCGGTCGGCCAACACGCCCCCCTCGCGGACGCGCACGATCAGCATGGCGGCGTCGCGCACGGTCGAGCCGTAGTCCTGCGCGAAAGGCTCTCGCCGCGGGTCGGTCACCGCCTCGCGCAACAGGGCCTCGCCGCGCCCCGCATCGCCCATGCGCAGCAGCGCGGCGCCGAGCAGGCCGCGGGACAGCGGGGTCGGCAGACGCCCCGCCCCCTGGTCGGCCAACACGCGCGCCGCTCCCGGCCGCGGGCGCCCGGCCAGCGCCAGACTGTCCAGGGCATAGGCCTGGGCGGCGCGGGACCATGGCTCGTTCGACGGTTCGTCGGTGAACTCGGCCAGCCAACGCAAGGCGGAGGCGAACGCGGCCTCGGGCACGGTCACGCCGGCGGCCCGGGCACGGACGAGGAACTCGACCGCATAGGCAGTGAGCCAGGGTTCGGCCTGGTCGCCGGAACTCCAGAGGCCGAAGGCGCCGTCGAACCGTTGCTTGTCGAGGACGCTCCGCACCACCGCCTCCAGCCGGGCGCGGCGGTCGGCGGCGAGCGGGCTTTCCTCGCCGAGGAAGACAAGCGGCAGGCCCTGGCTGACCACCTGCTCGAGGCAGGCGTAGGGCCAGACCTCGAGCGCGCGGGCGAGAGCGGCGAGATCGAGCGGGGAGGCGGTGTTCACCGTCACGCTCGCCCGCGCCGTTCCCGGCAGGAAACGGGCGAGCGTATCGGCGGCGAGATCCAGACTCGCGCCGGCAGCGAGTTCGCGCCGGCTCACCGTCGTCTCGACGGGGCGGGCCGGCCGTACCGTGAGCGGAAACACGCGGGTGGCCGAGAAGCCGTCAGGACCCTCCGCCACCAGCCGGAGCGTCGCCACGCCGACCCCCGTGCCGCGCAGACCGAACAGGGCACGCGCCCGCGCGTCCTGAGCGAGCTGGACCGATTGCGTCGCGCCATCGACGGCGAGCGGCCCGTCGGCCGAGAGCGAGACGCGCACCGTGCCGGCGGGCAGTTCGACGTTGTGCAGGGAGACGGCGAGGCGCGCCTCGTCGCCGGGGGCGAGGAAGCGGGGCAAGGCCGGTTCGGCGACGAGACGATCGCGCACCGGAACGGACAGCGCGGCCGCTCCGCTCCGGGCGGGCTCCCAGGCGACGGCGGCGAGGCGGAGCGCGGTGTTCACGTCCGGCACCTCGAGCCGAAAGCGCGCCACGCCGTCCGCTCCCGCCGTCCGGGGCCCCTCGAACAGGCTGGCGATCACGAAGGGCAGGGCGGGCAGGGCAGCGCCTGCATCGTCCTCGTCACCACCCTGGCGCAGGATCCCCGCTTCGCCCTCGGCGGGCAGGACCAGCCGTCCGTAATCGTCGCGGATGTCAAGCCCGAGCCGCCGCTTGGCGGTGAACCACCCGGCAGGGTCGGGGGCGGCATGGCCGGTGAGGCGAAGGATCCCCTCGTCCACGGCGGCCAGCGCCACCTGTGCGCCGGGTGCGGTGCGCACCGCGACCTCGACTGTGCCGCGCGGACGGAGCAGGGTCGGCGCCTCGATCGCGACCGGCAGGGTGCGCGGGGCGGGGTCGATGCCGAGCCAGGCAAGCCCCAGGGCGCGCACCGGACCCGAACCCGCCTCCGTCCGGCCGCGCACCAGCATCACCGCCGCATAGGCGCCCGAGCCCCAGGCGCGATCGACCGGAATCTCCACCGTGGTCGCGCCGCGCGGCACCGCGAGCGTGCGCACGGCATGCACGCGGTCGGTCAGCACCAGCACGGTCGCGGTGCCGGCGAAGGGCGCCTCGATTCGCAGCCGTGCCGTCTCCCCGTGGGCATAGGCGGCGCGATCGGCCGCGACGTCGAGGAGGTCCGGCGTGTCGCCGCCGCCGGCGACGCTGACGAAGCCGACCCGGAAGCGCACCGAGGTGGCGGCGAGCGTTACGGAGTCGGCAACCTCGAGGCGGTAGCGCCCCCATTCGAGGCGGCGCGCGAAGCGCATCGGCTGGTCAACGCCGACAGCGAGCGTGGTCGCCTCCAGCGGCTCGTCGCGCCAGACCGTCTCGTAGCGCGCGAGGCGATCGCGGATCACCACCCGCCAGTCGGGCCGTTCGCGCACCAGACGCAGGCGCAGGCCCTGCCGCCCCACCGCACGGCCCTCGGCGTCGAAGACGGCGATGTCGAAGGCCGCCTCCTCGCCCTCCGGCACCGCGCCGGCGGCGAAGCGAGGACGGATGCCGATCAGCGCGCCTTGGGCGCGCACGGGCAGGCTCACCCGCGCCCGCGACGGGCGGCCGCCGGGCTCGCTCACCTCGACCGAGACCGTCGCGCGCAGTGGGCGGGTGGTGTCCGGAGCGCGAGCCAGCAGCAGGGTGGCCGTGGTTCGACCCTGGGCGTCGGTGTCGGGCAGCGCAAGATCCTCGCGGATCGTGTCGGGCGCGTCCTCGACCAAGCCGAAGCGCCACTCCGCGAGCTGGGGGAAGGGCTCGGGGTCTGGGGCGATGACGAGTTCGCCGCGGGCCGACAGGCCGGACGCGGGCGGGCCGTAGAGGAAGCGGGCGGTGACCGGCAAGGCGAGCGGCGTGCCCGGCACGAGGGGGCCAGCAGCGGCGCCGATTTCCACCGCGAGGCGCTCCGGCACGAAGTCGGCGACGGTGACGGTGGCGCGCCCGATCGGCGCCGCCGCGGGGTCGGCGAAAGCCTCGACGGTCCAAGTGCCCTGCGTGGCTCCCGGCGAGAGCGGGACCGACCAGACGCGCCCCCCCGCCGCATCAGGCCGCGGCACGGCCTCGGCGGCGAC
Organism: Elioraea thermophila (ex Habib et al. 2022); assembly: GCF_003336755.1. Taxonomy (GTDB): domain Bacteria; phylum Pseudomonadota; class Alphaproteobacteria; order Acetobacterales; family Acetobacteraceae; genus Elioraea; species Elioraea thermophila. Next base: position 494,598 of record NZ_QMDI01000002.1, read on the forward strand.
GGTGCCGTTGGGCCGGCGCAGGCGAAGCGTGAGCGGAACGTCCGCCGCATGGCCGGTGGCGTCGCGCAGCAGAGCGAGCACGTGGACCGTCTCGCCCGGGCGGTAGATGCCGCGCTCGGTCCACAGCCAGGCATCGAGCGGGCCGGGGTGCGCCCTGCCCTCTACGCCGCGGTCGGAGAGGTCGAAGGCAGCCCGGTCGAGGTCGAGGACGGCGAAGTCGCCCTCCGCCTTGCGGGCCGAGATCAGCCGCGGTGCCGCCCCGCCGCGACCGCGCAGCAAGGGGGCGGGAAAGCGCGCCACCCCCTCGGCGTCGGTCTCGACGATCGCGAGCTCCTCGTTGTCGCGGGCGATCAGCGCGACCCTCAGCCCCGAGAGGGGACGCGCATCGGAGAGGGCGCGGGCCAACACGGTGAGCCCGTCCGTGCCTCGCAGCACGGCGAGCCCGATGTCGGTGACGATGAACCATTGCGTGGCGAGATCGCTCCAGGCCGGCAACGGCGTGCCGTCGCCCGGGGCGGCGGTCAGCGCGAACAGCCCGGGTCCCTGCCCGGCCAACATGGGCGCGAGGTCGAGCACGGTGCGAGCGAGTTCGTTGCGCCGCCAGGACGGGATCTCCAGCGTGCCTTCCCAGACGAGACGCGCGCGCTCGGAGGCGAGTTCGCGCGCGATCCAGGACGAGAGCGGACGGAAAGCCGGGCCGTCCTCGCCGACTTGTCCCGCGATGCCGCGCTCCGGCACGCGGTAGAGGCGCAGGGCGACGGCGGAGAGGTTGACCGTGCCGACGGTCAGACGCGGCGCCTCGCCGCGCGGCAGGATGAAGGCACCCGATTGCAGGACGACGCGCGGCTGCCGGTCGGGGATCGTCACCTCGAGGGTGGCGGCGCGACGCAGGCTCGCTCCGTCCGCCCCCGGCAGCCCTTCGCGCAGCGTCAGCCGCCAGGTGCGACCGTGCGCGAGACCGGCGACGCACAGGCGATTGTCTTCGCGCGTGACGGCGACCGCGGCGGCAGGTTCGACCCTCACCCAGTCGGCCCAGGCGACGTCACGGCGCGGCGAAAGCACATCGGAGAAGGCGATGCAGGCGCGCGGCGGGTCGCTTTCCGCCTCCGGCGTCACCCCGCGCACCACGATGCCGACCGCGCGGCGGAGCTCGGCCAGGCGCTGGCGATGCGCCGCATTCGCAGGGTCGCGTTCGATCACCGCGTTCATCGCCTCGATGGCGAGCTCGGGCCGCCCGGCGGGGCCCGCGAGGATGTCGGCGATGCGCAGCAGCGAGGGGATCTCCGGCGTCCCGGCCGGCACCATCATGAAGGCCTGCCAGGCCGACTGCAGGGCACGGTTGGCGTCGGGCGGGCTGCGCCGGGTCCAGGCCTCGGAGAGCCTCAGCCAGTGCCGATCCGTCACCTCGCCGAGCGCGATGCGCGCCTCGAGCGCGCGCACGGCCTCGGCCCAGTCGTTGCGGGCGATCGCGGCGTCGATGCGGCGATCGGCGGCGTTGCGCGCCTCGGCGGTGGCCGGCGCGCGCGGCGCGAGGCTGCGGGCATAGGCGGCCGCGTCGGCGGCAAGACCGGGGATTTCGAAGGCGGAAGCCGGTGGCGAAACCAGCCAGAGCGTCAGGGCGAGGATCAGGGCCGACAGGGTCCGCATCGCAACGCTCCGCTCTGCAAGCCGTGGCGGGGAGGCTGGCAGATCGGCGGGCCAACTGTCCACCACGGCTTCGCAACGGACTGCCATGGCGTGGAAGTTGCGGCGTCCTCGTCGCCGGTGAGCCGACGCGATCGCCGCCTCAACGCAGCTGTCCGGAGCGGACAAGCGCGATGTGGTTGCGCAATTCGTAGAGAGGGTTGGCATGACTGAGCGGCACACGCACACGGCCGACCCGGTCTGCGAGGCGATCGAGCTCCGCATGCACGCGACGTCGTTCCTCCTCGCTCGCGGCGGCGGCAAGCTCGGCCTCGAGGAGGCGCAGCTGCCGGTACCAGCGATACACCTTGCGGTCGATCTGCCAGCGCCAGAGCACGGGGGCGAGACGCAGCAGGGGAATGGCGAGGCCGATCAGCGGGATGACGATGACCCAGGCGCGCTCGAGCCAGACCGCGACCCAGAACGGGAGGTAGCGCTGCAGGAACCCGGGCCCATGCCGGAGGTAGCGATCCGCATCCGGATGCAGCGGCCAACCGACGGGGTCGGAGGTCGGGAAGCGGCCCGCCGGGGCGAACAGGGTGCGGCCGCGATGGGTCTCGTGCAGCGCGTCCATCATCAGCGCAACGATGCGGGGATGAAGATCGGGGCGGGCGAGCACCTCGGCCATCGGGGCAACGAGCGTGGTGTCGCGCTCCGGCAGGTCGGCGGCGAGATCGAGCCCTCCCGCCGGCAGCCGCACCCGAGTGAGGAACGGCAGGGCGGCGACATAGGCGTCGGCGCGGCTGCCGAAATCGACGAGGCGGATCGACGGATCGCGCATCGCTTCGGCCATCGCCGCGGTCGGGGCGGCGACGACGAAGGCGGCCGCGGCGACCTCGCCCGCGCGCAAGGCCCTCGCCGCCTCGCGCCCGCCGATCGCGCGCAGGTCGAGCGCGGCGGGATCGAGACCGGTCACCGCGAGCAGCCGTAGCGCGAGTGCCCGCGTCCCACTGCCTTCGGTGCCGACGGCGATCGGGCGACCGCGCAAATCGGCAAGCCTCGTCTCGGCGGGCAGGTCGCGCACGAGCAGCCAAAGCGGTTCGAAGAAGATGCCGCCCAGGCTGACGGGCCCGGGGGCGGTGTCGGCATTCGCGACCCCGCCCTGGATCACCGCGAGGTCCACCGCGGGCGGATCGGCGGTCAGGAGGGCCAGGTTCTCGACGGTTCCCTCGGTGGTGCGGATACGCAAGCGAATGCCTTCGCGGGCAAGGATGGCGGCCCAGGCGATGGCGGCGGCCTGATAGGCGCCATCGGCAGGGCCGGTGGCGACGACAACCTCGCGGGGCGGCGGCGGGGCGACGAAGCGCCAGGCGACCGCAATCGTCGCCGCGATCACCAGGGCGACGAGGCCGTAGGCACGAAGGAAGGCGCGCAACGCAGTCCCCATCGGGCAGGAGGCTAGCCCGTCCGCCGACCGCCGTCGCCCTGTCGGCGTGGCGTGGTCCTCCCGCCCGCTCCAGCGTCACCGTGCCCAAGAAACGGGCGCACCGTGACGGGCCCGGTCTGGCAGGTCCGCGGAAAGCGGGGAGGGGCGCGCATGGCACGCCCTTCGCTAGCCCTCCCGACGGCTGAAGAGGCGAGGCGCGCGGGGCGTGGACGCGGCGGAGCATGGCTCACGACCGGCAACCTTGGCGCGACGCAGCGGACAGGAGGCATCATGTCGGGACCCTTCGCCGATCCTTTCGACCCGAAGACGGCGCTCAGGCGCTGCAGCTGCGGCCGTCACGCCTCCCAGGTCGAGCATGATCGCGCCCTGGCCTGCGACCCCGTCGAGACCGGGACGGAGGCGACCGAGACGGACGTGGAGGCCCTCTCCGCCCGCATCGTCGAGACCGCGGTCGCCAAGGCGGTGTTCGGCACCGAGGCGCGACGCCGCGCGTTCCTGAGCCTCGTCGGCAAGGCGACGGCCGCCTCCGTGCTCGCCGCCTTCTTCCCCCTCGATGCCGCCAAGGAGGCCTTCGCCCAGGCGCCGCGCACGATCGAGAAGCGCGACCTCAGGATCGGCTTCATCCCGATCACCTGCGCCACCCCGATCATCATGGCGCACCCGATGGGGTTCTACGCCAAGCACGGGCTGAACGTGGAGGTGATCCGCACCGCCGGCTGGGCGGTGATCCGCGACCGCGCACTCAATCGCGAGTACGACGCCGCGCACATGCTCTCGCCGATGCCGCTCGCCATCACCCTCGGCGTCGGCTCGAACCCGATCCCCTGGACGATGCCAGCGGTGGAGAACATCAACGGCCAGGCGATCACGCTCGCCAACAAGCATCGCGACCGGCGCGACCCCAAGGACTGGCGCGGCTTCCGCTTCGCCGTGCCGTTCGACTTCTCGATCCACAACTACCTTTTGCGCTACTACGTCGCCGAAGCAGGGCTCGATCCCGATCGCGACATCCAGATCCGCGCCGTGCCGCCGCCCGAAATGGTGGCCAACCTCCGGGCCGACAACATCGACGGCTTCCTCGGCCCCGATCCCTTCAACCAACGCGCCGTGTTCGACGGCGTGGGCTTCATCCACATTCTGACGCGCGAGCTCTGGGACGGGCATCCGTGCTGCGCCTTCGCGGTGAGCCGCGCCTTCATCACGGAGAACCCCGGCACCTATCACGCGCTGCTGCGCGCGATCATCGAGGCGACGGCCTATGCCTCGAACCCCGCCAACCGGCGCGAGGTGGCGGCCGCCATCTCCGCCCAGAACTACCTGAACCAGCCGGTGACAGTGGTGGAACAGGTGCTGACCGGAACCTTCGCGGACGGGCTCGGGCGCGTGCAGCGCGTGCCGAACCGGATCGATTTCGATCCGTTCCCCTGGCATTCCATGGCGATCTGGATCCTGACCCAGATGAAGCGTTGGGGACAGATCCGCGGCGACATCAACTACGCCCAGATCGCGGAGCAGGTCTTCCTCGCCACCGACGCGGCGCAGGCGATGCGCGAGCTCGGCCTCAGCCCGCCCGAGCGGACCACCCGCACGCACGTGATCATGGGCAAGACCTTCGACCCCGCAGACCCCGAGGGCTACCTCGCCTCCTTCGCCATCCGACGCAGCTGAAACCCGACGGTCGCGATGCGCGCCGCGCGCCCTTTCGCTTCGCTCGCCCTCTCCTTTCTGCTGCTCGCCATTTTCGTCGGCGTATGGCAGCTCTCGTCGCTCACCCCGCGGGGCGGGGAGGCGACGGTCGACCCCGAGTATGCCGCGCTTGTGGGCGCGGCGGCGGCGACGGGCGGACAGACGCCCTTCCCCTCTCCGCTCGAGGTCGGTGCGCGCATCCTCGAGCATCTTGCCGACCCGTTCTATGTGCGCGGCACCAACGACCAGGGCATCGGCGTGCAGCTCGCCTATTCGCTCGGGCGCGTCCTCGCGGGCTACGGCATCGCCGCCCTCGTTGCGATTCCGCTCGGGTTCGTCATCGGCATGAGCCCCCTGCTCTACGGCGCGCTCAATCCCTTCATCCAGGTGCTGCGCCCGATCAGCCCGCTCGCCTGGATGCCGCTCGCGCTCTACACGATCAAGGACAGCGCGGTGAGTTCGATTTTCGTCATCTTCATCTGCTCGGTCTGGCCGATGCTGATCAACACCGCCTTCGGCGTGGCCTCGGTGCGCCGCGAGTGGCTGAACGTGGCGCGCACCCTCGAATGCTCGACGCTGCGCACGGCCTTCCGCGTCATCCTGCCGGCTGCTGCGCCGACGATCATGACCGGGATGCGCATCTCCATCGGCATCGCTTGGCTCGTCATCGTCGCCGCCGAGATGCTCGTCGGCGGCACGGGCATCGGCTACTTCGTCTGGAACCAGTGGAACAACCTCTCGCTCGCCGACATCGTCACCGCGATCCTGGTCATCGGCCTCGTCGGCATGGTGCTCGACCAGCTCCTCGCGATGGCGACGCGCGCGGTGTCCTACCAGGAGTGAGGGGGGCGATGCGGCGTTCGTTCGTCAGCGTCGAGGGGATCGCGCGGCGTTTTCCCGGACCGCGCGGCGGCCCCGCGCAGACCGTGTTCGAGAATGTCTGGTTCGGCATCGAGGAAGGCGAGTTCGTCTGCCTGATCGGGCATTCGGGCTGCGGCAAGACGACGATCCTGAACATCCTCGCCGGGCTTGACCGGGCGTCGGAAGGCGCGGTGGTGGTGGCTGGGCGCGAGATCGACGGGCCGTCGCTCGATCGCGCGGTGATCTTCCAGAGCCACGCTCTCCTGCCTTGGCTGACGGCGGAGGAGAACATCGCCTTCGCCGTGCGCAGCCGGCACCCCGACTGGTCGCGCGCGCAGGTGGCGGCGGAGTGCCGGCGGTGGATCGACCTCGTCGGGCTCTCGGCCGCAGCGGGGAAGAAGCCCGCCCAGCTCTCGGGCGGAATGAAGCAGCGGGTCGGCATCGCGCGCGCGCTCTCCGTGCGACCGAAGATTCTGCTGATGGACGAGCCCTTCTCGGCCCTGGATGCGCTCACCCGCGGCACGCTGCAGGACGAGGTGAACCGGATCGTCGCCGAGACGAAGCTGACCGCCTTCATGATCACCCACGACGTGGACGAGGCGATCCTGCTCGCCGATCGCATCCTGCTGATGACGAACGGGCCGAACGCGAAGATCGCGGAGGTGGTGGTCAACACCCTGCCCCGCCCGCGCACGCGCCACGACGTGCACCATCTGCCGGGCTACGCCGAACTGCGCAACCACATCCTCGATTTCCTGGTCGACCGCTCGAAGCGGCTCGCCGAAACCATGCCGTCCGGCTGGGACCCGCGGAGCATCCCCGAGGTGCGCCCGGCCGTCCCCGCCTGATCATTCACTCGCCAACCGTCCCGGGAGAGAGGAGACAGAACGCGATGACGCGCGCGCAACTGACCGAGAAGATCCTCGACATCAAGCGCGAGAAGGGCTGGACGTGGAAGTACATTTGTGAACAGATCGGCGGGGTGTCGCCGGTGCTGATCGTCGGCGCTCTTCTCGGCCAGATGAAGCTCGTCAAACCCCTGGCGAAGAAGGCGGCCGCGCTGTTCGGTCTCTCCGAGGTCGAGGAGCGGATGCTGAACGAGGTGCCGATGCGCGGCACGCCGATGCCGCCGACCGACCCGCTGATCTACCGCTTCTACGAGCTCGTGATGGTGAACGGGCCGGCGTGGAAAGCGCTGATCGAGGAGGAATTCGGCGACGGCATCATGAGCGCGATCGACTTCGACATGGAGATCGAGCGCCTGCCGCACGAGAAGGGTGATCGGGTGAAGATCACCATGTCGGGCAAATTCCTCCCCTACAAGTATTATGGTGCAGAGCAGGGACTGCCGGCTTACGGCTACAAGGAGGAATGAGAGAGGAGGCACGGCGGGGCGCGGCTCGGCCCCGCGGCGAGGCGCTCGTCGCCTCGTGCGATGACAGCCGCCGCCAACCCGCCGATGACCCCCAGCGGAAGCGGGAGCGCCGATGACCGCCAACCCCTCTTCTTTCGCCCAGGCGATCACCTTCCTCTATGCCGATCCGGCGGAAGCGAGCTGGAGCTTCTACGAGGAGGTGATCGGCCTGCCGCTGGTGCAGGACCAGGGCACCTGCCGCATCTACGAAGCCGCGGCCGGGGCCCGCGCCTTCCTCGGCGTCTGCCGGGCGCGGGCGCCGCGCGCGACCGACAACCCGCGCGTTGTCGGTGGCGTGGTGTTCACCTTCGTCACCGACGACGTGGATGGGTGGTACGCCAGGCTTCGCGCGCGCGGCGTCGAGATCCCCGACCCGCCGTCCTTGTCGGAGACCTACCGCGTCTATCACTTCTTCTTTCGCGACCCGGCAGGGTATCTGCTCGAGGTGCAGCGTTTCGAACGCCCAGACTGGCCTGCCCCCTGAAGCACCCTCGCGAGGTGAAGCGGCGGGTCAGACCCGCTCGCTGATCCGGATCGCGAGCCGGCAGCCGGCCTTGATGACAGCGGAGAGCAGGCGATAGGCGGGGGCGAGTTCCGCCTCGTGCGCAAGCCCGATGTCGCGGTGCTCCAGCTCCTCGGCACGGAACCGCTCGATCGTCTCGCGCAGCTCGCGCTCGTCCTCGCCCAGCGCCGCTGCCTGGTCACGATAATGCTCGTCGATCGCCTCCTCCACCGCCACCGTGCAGGCCATGGCGGCGCGGGGCCCGAGCAGCGCCGTGGTCGCGCCGAGCACGTAGCCGGCGACATGCCAGAGCGGCAGCATCACGGTCGGCCGCACGCCGCGCTCGACGACGAGGCGGGAGAAGGTGTCGAGATGCCCCTTCTCCTGCTCCGCCATATGCTCGAGGAGGGGCGCCTTGTCCGTGTGCCCGAGCACGGCGAGTTGCCCGGCATAGATGCGCACCGCGCCGTATTCGCCGGCGTGATCGACCCGGATGATGCGATGCACTAGCTCCTCGGGCGTGGGGTCGCCCGGAAGCCGCCCGGCTGGCCGGGCCTCGTCGCTGCCCAGGAAGGTCGCGTCGTTCATGGCGTGCTCCGTCTGCGCACGAGCGAGATGGTGAGGATCCCCGCCACCGCCAGCGCGTAGAGGGCGTTCCACCCCGCCATCGAGAGCCCCAGCACGCGCACGGCCGGTTCGTCGCATGGCACGGCGGCGACGGGAGGGAGCGACTGGAGGAGATCCTCCACCGTGCGTGCCGTGCCGAGCCCCGGCGGCGCGCAGGCGGCGACGGGAGAGGGCCAAAACCGCCACTCGACCCCGGCATGGAAGGCGGCAAGCGCCGCATTGCCGAGGAAGAGGGCCGCGACGAGGAACAGCGCGATGGCGCCGAAACGGGCGGGAAGGAGCAGACCGACGGCGGCGACCCCGATCGCGGCCCAATAGGGCCAGCGCTGCAGCAGACAGAGCGGACACGGCCGCAGCCCCGCGAGGTGTTCGGCCGCATGGGCCAAGGCGAGCGCCAACGCGGCGGCGGAGGCGGCCAGCACGAGCAGCGGACGGATCATCATGCCGTCCTCCCTAGCACGCCCACCACCCTGGACGGATCACCGACGGCCATCCATGCTCGACGGAGAGGGAGGACGACGCGATGCGCCGGATCTGGGGACGAACGAACTCCATCAACGTGATGAAAGTGCTCTGGGCCTGCGAGGAACTCGGTCTCGCCTACCAGCGGATCGACGCGGGCGGCCCCTTCGGCCGGGTGAAGGAGCCCGAGTTCCTGGCCATGAACCCCAACGGGCTGATCCCCGTGCTCGAGGAGGATGGCTTCGTTCTCTGGGAGAGCAATGCGATCGTCCGCTATCTCGGCGAGGCCCATGGCGGGGAGAGCGGGCTTTGGCCGAAGGAGGCGCGGGTGCGGGCGCTGGCCGACCAGTGGATGGACTGGCAGCAGACCACGGCGCAGGCGGCGATCGGCCCCGCCTTCGTGCAGATGTTCCGCACGCCCCCCGACCGCCGCGACGAAGCGGTGATCCGGCGCAGCGTCGAGCGGGCAGCGGAGGTTTTTCCGGTATTGGACGCCCACCTTCGCCGCCATCCCTATGTCGCCGGCGACACCTTCACGCTTGGCGACATTCCCGTCGGCTGCGCGGTCTACCGCTACCTGCACATGCCGATCGCGCGCCCGGAGCTGCCGAGCCTCGCCGCCTACCACGCCCGCCTGCTCGACCGCCCCGCCTACGTGCGCCATGTCGCGGTTGGTGTAAGCTGACAAGAGCGCGCCCATCGATCGGAGAGCCCGGGAAGGAAGGCGTCCATGCTGCTCGATCTCGGCCTGCTCGTCGCCCGCCTCGCCGTCGCTCCCATGTTCGTGGTCGCCGGCTGGCGCAAGCTGATCGGCTGGCCGCCGCAGCAGGTGATCAGGCTCCTCGAGCGCGAGGAGTTGCCCTACCCCACCCTTCTCGCCGCCGGAACGGTCGCGCTCGAACTCGTCGCCCCCGCGCTGCTCGTGCTTGGCGTGCTGACGCGCTGGGCCGCCGGCGCGCTCGCCATCTTCACCGTGTGGGCAACCTGGATCGCCCACCGGTGGTGGACGTTCCCGCCCGCCGAGCAGGTCCTGCAGACCGGGATCGCGCTGAAGAACATTGCGGTGGCGGGCCTTCTGATCCTGCTCGCGCTCGCCGGCTCGGGCCGCTTCGCCCTGCGGCGGGACTGACGCGCCGCCGCCGCCACAACCCTGGCGCGTAGCCAGCGTTGTAACGCTGCCGTTCCTTCCGTACACTGCAGCCTCGGGGCGCGAAACGAGCTGATCGCGTCACCAGCTGTCGCGCGGCCAAGGTCCCAGCCCGCCGCGCCTGTTCCGGAGAGCCCAGCCCCCTCCATGCCCACGCCCGCGACAGACCTGTTCAGCAGCGAGGAGGCGTTTCACGAACTCGTTCGTTTGGCACCGATCGGCATTTGCGTGACCGATCGCGCACGCCGCTTCGTCCTGGTCAACCCCGCCTACTGCCGTATCTACGGCTATCGCGAGGACGAGCTCTTGGGACGCGAATTCATCCTCGTCCTGCCGGAGGAAGATCGCGCCTACGCGGCCAGGCTTCACGACGACTTTCTCGACGGGCGCACGGATGAGACGCCCGGCGAATGGCGCGTCCTGCGCAAGGACGGTGCGTTGCGCGACATCCTGGTCGATGCCGCGCGCCTCGTCTCGCCATCTGGGGCACGCTTCAAGCTGACCACGGTTCAGGACATCACCGAGGAAAAGAAACGGGAGTCGGAACGGTTCGCCCGCGAACGGGAAGGCCTGATCGCCGCTGTCGCCGCCATCGCGGGGCACGACCTGAACAACACCCTGAGCACCGTCCAGCTCTCGATCGATTTCATCGAGCACGGGCTTGCCGATCGTCCCGACCTCGAGCTGCTGCGGGCGGCGGTGTCCGACATCAAGCAGGTCCTCGAGCGGGCGCGCGCCTTGACCGGACGGCTGCAGGCGATCGCGCTGCCGACCGAACAGCGGCGTGTTCCGGTCGATCCCGTGGCGGAGTGTCGGCGCTCCCTCATCGGTTTCGCCGATCGCGTCGTGTTCGAGAACGCGCTCGAGAGCCCGCTCACGGTGATGGTCGACCCTTGGCGCTTCGCCGACGCCGTGGTGAACTTGTTGACCAATGCGTGCGAGGCGACGGAAGCGGCGGGACGACGCGACCCCATCGTTCTGCGGCTGCGTGGGGCGGAGCGTACGGTGAACGCGGCCGACAGCAATGCCGATGCAACCGTGGCGGTTGAGGTGATTGACCGCGGCCTTGGGATCGATCCGGAGACGGTGTCGCGGATCTTCGAGCCTGGTTTCAGCACCAAGAGGCTGAACGCCGCGCAGCGCGTCCGTGGCATCGGGATGATGAGCGTGCGCCTGTTCGTCGAGGAAGCGGGCGGCTCGGTTCGGGTCCAGTCGGCCCCTGGTCAGGGCACGACGGTGACGCTCCTCCTGCCTGCCCGGCACGTGCCTGCGAAGACGGCCCTCGTCGGCTCCGCGACGGCAGACTAGGGATTCGGCGGATGGACGTGCTGATCGTCGACGACGAGGACGCGCTCCTCCGCTCGCTCGAGCGGGCGACGCGGCTGCTCGGTCACAGCGTCCGCACGGCCTCGGGGGGCGAGCAAGCCTGCGCACGCGCGGCCGAACGCTGCCCCGAGCTCGCCATCGTCGATCTGATCATGCCCGGGATCGATGGCATCGAGACCATCGCCCGGCTGCACCGGCTTTGCCCCGGCTGTCGCTTCGTGATCCTCACCGGCACGCCGCAGGAGGCTGCCGGGCGGACGGAGATCGCGGTGCGACCGAAGCCTCTTGGCCTTGCCGAGTTGCGTGACCTCCTCGGTTCCTCCGCCCCACCCCCGCACGCGGATCGCGCGCCGGCGGGCCGGCTCTCACCACAGGCTCCCTGAGAACGCGGCCACCACCTCCTTCTGGAAGGCGCCGATCCGTTTCAACGCTTCGCGCACGGCCGTCTGCTCCGCCTTCGCGGCACCGCGCAGATCGACCAGCGTTCCGGGCGGGCGGCCCTCCGCCACATCGGCGAGCTGCTGGCGAAGGAGAGCGCCGGCGACATCGCCGAACGCTGCGATCAGCCCCTCCGCTTCGCCCCGCGAGATCGCTCCGACCTCCGCCAGCGCCTCGAGCCGGGCCCGGGTGCCGGTCTCGGCGATGCCGTGCTTCAGGGCAAGCAACCGCGCACTCGCCACCAGCGGCATCAGTCCCGACTTCTTAAGGTCCGTCCGCGCCCCCGGCCCCGCCTCGTCGTCGCGGAAACCGCCCCAGAAGGAGAGGCCGACCGAGAGTTCGCCGAGTTGGCCGGCCAGTGCGGCGAGAAACGCCGGGCGGGCAGCGAGGATGCGCGCGAGTGCGGCGCGCAGTGCGGCGGCGGGTGCGGGGTCTCCCCAAACGGGCCGGAAATCGAAGGCGATGTCGCCGAACAGGAGCGCGACCGGGCTGCGCCGATCGGCCCAGAGGCGAAACTGCTCCCGCCACTCGGCGGCCCGCTTCCGCCACAGCGGGTTGCGCGCCATCACGTGGCCCTTGCAGAGCGGGAAACCGGCGGCTGCCAAGCGGTCGTTGAGGTCCTCAGCGAACGAAATGAACCAGGCATCGATCTCGCCGTGCGCTTCGTCCGGGTAGTCGCCGAGGATGAGCCCGTTGTCCTGATCGGGGGCCAACAGCGATTCGCCGCGCCCGGCCGAGCCCATCACCAGCAGCGTGAACGGGACGGGCGGCGGCGAGGGCCGTGCCGCCAGCGCGCGCTCGACGATGCGGCGGTGCAGATCGATGTTGATCTCGGACACCACCCCGATCACGTCCGCTGCCGGCACGCGCTCATCGAGCAGGGTGCGCGCGAGCTCCGCCTGTGCAGCGCGCGTGGCGGCGAAGCCTCGCTCGTCCTCGGGCTGAGCGAGGCGTTCCACCGCCGCAAGGAGACGGCCCGAGGCGGCGGCGTAGGTCTCGAACCGTAGCAGCATGCCGACCGGCCGGCGATCCGCGTCGAGCACGGGCAGGTGGCGAAGCCCCCGCGTGCGCATCAAGCCGACCGCGCGGTAGAGGTACTCGTCCGGCGCGGCGTGCAATACCGGAGAGGTCATCGCCGCCTGCACAGGGGTGGCGGGATCGAGCCGGAAGGCGACACGACGGACGACGTCCTGTTCGGTCAGGATGCCGACGACGCGCCCCGCCTCATCGGCGACCAGGACGCTCGTCTGTTTCGCCTCCGCCATCCGGCGACAGGCTTCCGCCACGGGGGTGTCGGGCGAGACGATCGGTGGCACCGGCTGCATCGCCGGCGCGACGCGGCCGGAGAACAGCGTGGTCGCGCTCACCGTTCGCCCTCCGCCGCGAGCAGGGCCGAGGCGAGGGCGGCAAGATCGAACCGCCGCTCGAGCTCCTGGTCGGCGGAGACGACGTGCATGCGCAACGCCCCCAGGATGGAGACCGCCTCTCCGCGACGCAGATCGGGGTGAATCGGCAGGGTCTCGAGCAGGATCGGACCGGCCTGCAGCGGCAAGGTGGTTGCGCCGTGTTCGCGCGCCATCTGCAGTCGGGCAAGGGTTGACCGATAGCCTGCGGCCGCCGCCTGCGCCTCGCCGCGCAGATGTTCGGGCGGTTCGGTCGCCGCCAGCGCCTCCTCCGCCATGGCGGCCACGCGATCCGCAAGACGCCCTTCCGCGCCGCGGGCGTGGGGCCTCAGACGGGCTTCCACCAGGGCGGCCACGTCGCCCTGCGTGGCGAAATAGACGCGCCAGCGACAATCCCGGAGTGCCGCGGCGAAGGCGGGCTCGCGCCTCGCCTGTTCCCAGTTCAGGCCCAATTTGACCGCGCAATAGTCGAGCACCGTCTTCTGCGCGACGAACGCGCCCCAACGTGCGATGAAGAGGGCGAGATCGGCCGGCTTGGCGGAACGCTTCTGGCGCACCAGCCGACCGAGTCGGTTGAAAAAGTTCACGGCACCTCTTGGGCTCGTAACGAGTGCTCTTTGCATACCACGGAACGGCATGGTAACTGATGCGTGAGTAATGCCGCAGGCCGCCTTCGCCGGGGGCAGGAGGGGCGCAGCGGCCAGGCAGCGCGCAGGCAGAAGCGCAAGTGGGGAGAGAACGCATGGCTTTGGTTCCTGACGAAGCGCCGCCGACCAAGGCGCCCCCGCCGGTGGAGATCGATCCCCGCAAGGCGGAAGCCTACTGGGCGAAGACCATTCGCCTGATGTGGATCACGCTCGGCATCTGGTTCTTCGCGAGCTTCGTCGTCCATCTCTTCGCGCCGTCGCTGAACCCGATCCACATCCTGGGCTTTCCGCTCGGTTTCTACATGGCGGCGCAGGGCAGCCTGATCATCTACGTGGTCGCCCTGTTCTGGTTCGCCCGCGCCCAAAACAAGATCGACGAAGAGTTCGACGTGGCGGAGGAGTGAGGAAACCACCATGGCCCAGCAACAGGACGCCTTCCTCCGCCAACTGAACAAGATCTACGGCGGCTATGTCGGCGGCTTCGCCGTCTTCGTCTTGATCCTCGCCGGCCTCGAGCAGATCGGCGTTCCCGATCGCGTCATCGGCTACCTCTTCGTCGCCCTGACGATCGGCGTCTACGCCTACATCGGCATCCTCAGCCGCACGATGCAGGTGAGCGAGTACTACGTCGCCGGCCGACGCGTGCCTGCGATCTACAACGGGATGGCGACGGGGTCGGACTGGATGTCCGCCGCCTCCTTCATCGGCATGGCCGGAAGCCTGTACGCCCTGGGCTACGGCGGGCTCGCGTTCATCCTGGGCTGGACCGGCGGCTACATGCTGGTGGCGGTGCTGATCGCGCCGTTCCTGCGCAAGTTCGGCCAATACACCGTGCCGGACTTCCTCGGCGCGCGCTACGGCGGCAACTTCGCACGCCTGATCGGCGTGCTGATCCTGATCACCGCGTCGTTCGTCTACGTGGTGGCGCAGATCGTCGGCGTGGGCATCATCACCCAGCGCTTCCTCGACGTCTCCTTCACCATCGCGGTGTTCATCGGGCTCGCCGGCATCCTGGTCTGCTCGATGATGGGCGGCATGCGCGCCGTCACCTGGACTCAGGTGGCGCAGTACATCGTGCTGATCATCGCCTACCTGATCCCGGCCATCCTGATGTCGACCAAGATCACCGGCGTGCCGGTGCCGCAGATCATGTACGGCGTGGCGCTCGAGAAGATCGAGGCGCTCGAGGCGTCGTTCCGGGCCGCAGGCATGGTGCCGCCGCCGGGCGTGGTCGCCTTCCACACCGCGCCCTTCGTCAATCTGCAGGGGCAGTTCGAGCTGAATCGGGCGATCAACTTCTTCGCCTTGATCTTCTGCCTGATGGTGGGCACCGCTTCGCTGCCGCACATCCTGATGCGCTACTTCACCACGCCCTCCGTGCGTGAAGCGCGTCAGAGTGTCGCTTGGTCGCTGTTCTTCATCTTCCTGCTCTACTTCACCGCGCCGGCCTACGCGGCGTTCGCCAAGCTCGAGATCTACTCGAACGTCATCGGCCAGCGCATCGACCAGCTCCCCGAATGGCTGAAGAACTGGCAGCTGATGTCGCCCTACGGCGTGAACTGGGTGAACATCGTCGACGTCAACCGCGACGGCGTGCTGCAGTGGAACGAGTTCCGCATCCACCCGGACGTCGTCGTGCTGGCGACCCCCGAGATCGCGGGCCTTCCGTACGTGATCGCCGGCCTGGTCGCGGCGGGTGGTCTGGCGGCAGCCCTCTCCACCGCGGATGGGCTCCTACTCGCTCTCGCCAACGCGCTCAGCCACGACATCTACTACCGGATGATCGACCGGCATGCGCCGACCAAGCGTCGTCTCATCGTGGCGCGCGTGCTGCTGATCTCGGTGGCGGTGGTGGCGGCCTATACGGCGGGGCACCTGGGCGCCGACATCCTGTTCCTCGTCGCCTGGGCGTTCTCGATCGCCGCCGCCGGCTTGTTCGCTGCCCTCGTGATGGGCGTGTGGTACAAGCGCACCACCAACGCCGGCGCCATCCTCGGCATGATCGTCGGCTACACGGTCACCTTCGGCTATCTGATCTGGTCGGAGTTCTACGGGCTCAGCCTGATCGAACTCGTCGGCTCGAAGGATGCGATCATCGCCGCCTACCGCCAGTTCGTCGGCATCGCCACGATTTCGGCGGAAGCCAAGGCGCCGATCCAGGCCCTGCTGAACAACACCGCCGCGATCAGCGATGGCCCGCTGCACTCTTGGTTCTTCTGGGCGAACAGCGTGGTGCTGCGCAACCGCGTGGTCGTCCAGCTCTGGGGGATCAACAACATCGCGGGCGGCATCTTCGGTGTGCCTCTGGCCTTCCTGGTCACCTACCTGGTCAGCCAGATCACGCCTGCCCCCTCGAAGGCGATGCAGGAGTTCGTCGAATCGATCCGCATCCCCAAGGGTGGCGTGAAGCTGCTCGACAAGGAGCAGGCGGTCGACTGACCGCCGCGGCACGGCACCGCGCTCGGGGCGAGGCGGGACGCCGCCTCGCCCCTTCGCTTTGACCGGCCATGGACCACCCGCACTTCATCTGGTCCTATCTGCCGTTCTGGGTCGTGGTGTACGGGTTCGCCGTGCTGGCCTGGACCTGCATGGGCCGCTTCGCCCTGCAGGCGTTCTTCGCGCCCGATCATCCCAACTACATCTGGCGCGGCTTCCGCTTCCTCACCGATTTCTGGCTGAGGCTGGTACGGGGCATCACGCCGGCCTATGTCGCGCCCGTCTTCCTTCCCTTGCTCGGTGCGCTCTGGGCCTTCCTGCTGCGCTTCGTCATCGCGCTCGCCATGTTCGCCGCGGGTCTTGCCCCGCGTCTGTCCCAGATGCAGGGAGGCTGAGCGCGATGACGCCGCAAACCCTGTTCGTGCTGACCATGGGTGTCTGTCTTGCGGGGTCGCTCCTGCACATGATCGGCGGATCGATGCTGTTCCGCATCGTCCTCGCCACCGCGCCGCTGTGGTGGCCGGAGGTCTTCGGCTACTATCTCTCCGTTCTCGTCTACGCCTCGTCGCTGCTGATCGCGACCGTCACCCTGATGCTGTCGGGCGTGCCGGCGGCCCTCTACGAGCGGCTGAGCGGCACGCGTGCGGCGACGACGGCCTCGATGACGGTCTGGCTCGTCTCGGCAGTGCTGCTCACGCTGGCGGGATTGGCGCTCGGTTTCGCTTGAGCGCACACTCCGCCCACCTCGGGTGGGGGAGAGCATGGAGCACATCCGAGCGGTGGCCGATCAGACGATCCGGCGGGCCTGTGGGTTCGCGGGCCTCGGCATCGGCGCGACCATGCTCGCCCTCTCCTTCGACGTGGTGCTCGCGTTCCGCGTGGGCGCGGTGCTCACCTCCTTCGTTCTGGTGGCGCTGCTCTATCTCGGTTACCGCGCGCCCCGCTACGACGTGCGGCGGACCGAACTCTGGTCCGTGGTCGGACGGTCGATGCCGCTGTCGCGGGATCGCGTGCAGGCCCTGCTCGGCGGCGTCCTGCGCGAGCGCTACCTGTGGCACG
Organism: Elioraea thermophila (ex Habib et al. 2022); assembly: GCF_003336755.1. Taxonomy (GTDB): domain Bacteria; phylum Pseudomonadota; class Alphaproteobacteria; order Acetobacterales; family Acetobacteraceae; genus Elioraea; species Elioraea thermophila. The sequence goes on from NZ_QMDI01000002.1 coordinate 511,676, forward strand.
CCGATCGTGCGGCCGCTGTGGCACTCCTGTTCTGGGGTGTGGCGTTCCTGCTCTGGCTGTCGCGGGTGCTGCGCGGCGCTCTCGCTCCGGCCTGAAGCCTCACACCGCGTCGCGCCGTACCGACCCCAAGCGCCTGATCCGAGCCTCCATCGCCTCGTCGGGCAGCGGCGGTGAGAGACCGGCGACGACCAGCACCGCGCCCGCGGGCAAGCCGCCTGCTAGTCTTGCCGCATCGGCAGCCGCGATCAGCGCGCGGGCGCCTTCGATCTCACCGCGCCACACCGTTCCCCCGTCGCCCGCAACGGTGGCAGCGAGCGGCTCCGCAATCGCCTCGCGCCAGCCGGCCCGCGCTGGCTTGCCGAAGACGACGAGGCCGAGCCCCGCCAGATCGGCGAGATGGGAGGGGAGGTCGGGGGGGCCCTTGGTAAACCGCGTTTCGCCGAGATCGAGCGCGACATGCAGCGATGCGAGTCGGCCGAGCGCGAAGCGCCGGCTGTAGGCCCGCTCGCGCGCGGGCAGCGATTCGCCGAGCTGGGCGACGAGGGCAAGGGTGATGGTGCGGCGCTCGCCCCTCGGCACCGCGACCGGCCCGGGCAAGAGCCGCGGCGCAAGGACCGGTCCGAGGGCTTCGCCACCCAGTGCCGGAACCGGGGCGAGCCGCAACCCGACGACCGGCACGCCGAGTTCGCCGATGACGACGGCAGCGATGCGCCGTCCCTGCGCCGCCGTAGTCGGCGCCCAAGACGCGGGAAAGGGCGGCAGGGTGCCACCCTCTTGCACCGCCTCGAGCACGAGCCCGGCGGCCGCCCGCACCGCTTCGGCGGAGAGCCTGGGCATGGTCGCGTCAGTCGAGCGACGGCAGTTGCGGGATCAGGTCGTCGAGGACGCGGAACCCGCCTTCGGGGATCGCCATCGGGTCCTCGCCCGCCGGCAGGGGCGGCGTGGCGTAGAGCGTCTCGGGCAACCAGAGCGCAACCTCGGGAAAGACGTACATCACCACCATGCAGACAATGACGATGGCGACGAAGGGCAGGCAGCCGGCGAAGATCTCCTGGATGCGCACCGAGGGCGGAGCGACACCCTTCAGGTAATAGGCGGCCATCGCGACGGGCGGGGTCATGAACGAGGTCTGCAGGTTGAGCCCCACCAGCACGCCGAAGAAGATCGGATCGATACCGAAATTGTCGAGCAGGGGCAGGAAGATCGGCACGAAGATCAGCACGATCTCGGACCATTCGAGCGGCCAGCCGAGCAGGAAGATGATGAGCTGGGTGAGGATGAGGAAGCCGACCGAGGAGAGGTCGAGATAGTCGACGATGAAGGTCTCGACCACGTGGTGGCCGCCAAGCCAGCCGAAGACGCTCGTGAACACGTAGGCGCCGACGAACAGCCAGCACACCATGGCCGAGGTGCGGGCGGTGAGGAACACGCTCTCCTTCAGCCGCTCCCAGGTCAGCCCGCGATAGGCGGCGGCCAGCAGCAGGGAGCCGAGACTGCCCATCGCCGCCGCTTCGGAAGGGGTGGCGAGGCCGAACAGGATGGCGCCGAGCACGGCGGCGATCAGCACCGCGAGCGGGACGAAGGAGGTGAGCAGGGCGACGATCACTTCGCCCACCGACCCCGCCGCCATGTGCGCCGGCAGCCGGGGCGCAAGCGAGGGGCGGAGCACGGCGAGGACGAGGACATAGACGATGTAGAGCCCGGCCAACAGCAGACCCGGCAGGAAGGCCGCCGCATAGAGGCGCGCCACCGACACGCCCGCCGTCGCGCCGTACAGGATGAACATGATCGAGGGCGGAATGAGAATGCCGAGGCAGCCGCCCGCGCAGGTGATGCCGGAAGCGAGCCGCGTGTCGTAGCCGGCCCGCAGCATGGCCGGATAGGCGAGAAGACCCATGAGCGTGACCACCGCGCCCACGATGCCGGTGGCGGTGGCGAACATCGCGCAGGTGACGAGGGTGGCGATGGCGAGCGCCCCGGGCAGGGCGCGCGAGGCGAGCTGCAGCGCGTGGAACAGGCGATCGAGGATGTTCGCGCGCTCGATGATGTAGCCCATGAAGATGAACAACGGCACGCTGATCAGCACGTCGTTCGCCATCACCGAATAGGTGCGCTGCACCAGCAGGTCGAACACGCGATCGCCAAGGCTGACGTAGCCGAAGCCGATGCCCATCGCCATCAGGGTGAAGGCGACCGGAAAGCCGAACAGCACCACCAGGATGAAGCTGCCCAGCATCACCATGCCGAGGACGGGATCGCTCATCGCGCGGCCTCCGCCTGGGCCTTCGCCCGCGCCGCTTCCGCCGCACGTTGCGCCTCGGCGAGTGCCAGCGCCTTCGTCTCCGTCTCCTCCACGTCGGCGAGCTTGTCGGGCCATACCCCGGTGCGGATCGCGATCACGCAGCGGATCATTTCGGCAACCCCCTGGATCAGCATCAGCGCGCCGCAGAAGGGGATCAGGAACTTGTAGGGCCAGATCAGCGGGCCTGTCGGGCTCACCGAGGAGCGTTCGTTCTGCAGGTAGGACAGTTCGAAAAACTTCCAGCCGAACCAGATCAGAGCGACCATCCCCGGCACGAAGAAGAGAATATAGAGGGGCAGGTCGAGCATCGCCTGCCGGCGGGGGCTCAGGCTGCGGTAGAGGAAGTCGGCCCGCACGTGCCCGTTGCGGCTGAGCGTGTAGGCGCCGGCGAGCATGAAGAGCGCGCCGTACAGCATGTAGGAGACGTCGTAGGCCCAGGATGTCGGTGCGCGGAACAGATAGCGCGCGAATACCTCGTAGCAGATGGCGAGCGTGAGCGCGACGATCGCCCACCCGCCGACCTTGCCGGCGAAGGCACTGAGGCGGTCGATCGCGAGCAGGACGGGCTGCATGCGGGCGGAGATCCTGTCTCCATGCAAAACGCCCGCCCCGGGGTTGCCGGAGCGGGCGCCTGCACGTCGCGGCGTTCAGCCGCGGGCGAAGAAGTGGTTGAAGGCGAGCACCGATGGCGCCTCGTTGCGCAGGAAGTAGGTGCCGGTGGTGCGGCACCAGGCGCGCTGGCTGTCGCAGACCTTCTTGAAGAAGGGACCTGCAGCGGGCGAGGAGGTGTCGGCCTCGAGGCGCGCCACCACGCGGTCCCACGCCTGCAGCTGGGCCTCCAGGATCGGCCGCGGCGTGGTGATCGCGCGCACGCCCTGCTGCTGCGTCATCGCGATCAGGTCCTTCGGGTAGCGGTCCTGCAGCTTCCACGACATGTCGGCCGAAGCGGCTTCCGCCGCGTGGCGGATGACCGCCTTCAGCTCGTCCGGCAGTTCGTCGAACTTCGTCTTGTTGAACAGGATCTCGAAGGTCTCGGTGTGCTGGTGGAAGGACTGCAGCATGTAGACCTTGGAGACATCGGGGAAACCGAGCGCGCGGTCGGAGGAGGGATTGTTGAACTCCGCGCCGTCGATCACGCCACGCTCCAGAGCCGGCACGATCTCGCCACCGGGCAGGGCGACGACGGCGGCGCCGAGCTCGTTGAACAGATCGGTGGCGAGGCCGACGGTCCGATACTTCAGTCCGCGCAGCTGATCCACACGCTCAATCGGGTTTTTGAACCACCCCAGCGGTTGGCAGGGCATGGGGCCGCTCTGGAAGCCGACCACGTTCAGCTTCAGGATGTCCTGGATGAGCTCGTCATAGAGCTCGCGCCCGCCGCCATAATGGAACCAGCCCAGGTAATTGTTGGCATCGCGGAACCACGGCGGCGCGGTACCGAACAGGCTGAAGGCCTTGTTGCGCCCGAACCAGTAGGCGGAAACGCCGTGGCCGCCATCGAGCGTGCCCGCATGCACGGCATCGATCAGCTGGAAGGCGGGCACCACCGCCCCTGCCGGAAGCAGCTCAAGACGAAGCCGCCCCCCTCCCATGTCGTTGACACGCTTGACGAAGTCGCCGGCGAATTCGTGGAAGATGTCGCGCGACGGCCAGGTGGACTGGAAGCGCCACGTCACCGTCTGGGCACGACTGACCTGCGGTGCAGCCAAGGTGCCGGCGGCCACCACCGCGCCGCCGAGCGCGGCACTCTTGAGAAAGCCGCGCCGGTTCGCGCGGGGCATTCTGGTTTCGGTCATCTCGTCTCCCTCCCTGGATCCGGCCGGAGAAGCCGCACACCGCGGCATCACCGGGCGAGGCTGGTGACTTGGGTCAAACCACAGCGCCCCGTTGCCTGCAAGACTCTCCTCGGGGACACGACGTTCCAAATACCATCGTAGGCTGCTTCGATGTGCCCAGTCTTGGCCTTTGACAACCCGAGGTTTTTGCGAGATCATTTGTACACGAACGAATGCGAGATCGACCCGTCCGTGACCACCGCCGCCTCCGAGAGACTGGACACCGACCGCGACCGGTCCGCCGCCGATGAGTATGTGCTGGAACGGCAGGTGGGTCACCTGCTCCGTCGCGCCCATCAGCGGCACGCCGCGCTGTTTCAGGAGCGGATCGGCTCGGCCGCACTGACACCGATGCAGTGGGCCGCCCTGTTTTCGCTCGTCCGGCACGGGCCAACGACGCAGAACAGGCTCGGGCGGCTCACCGCCATGGACCCGGCGACCATCCAAGGCGTGGTGCGCCGCCTGGTCGCGCGCGGCCTGGTCGTCCGCTCCGCCGACCCCTCCGATCGCCGCACCCGCCTGCTCGCCGCCACCCAGGCGGGCCACGCGCTCGTCACGGCGACGCTGCCGATCGCGCGCGAGATCAGCGATGCCACCCTCGCTCCGCTCGATGAGGCGGAACGCGCCCTCTTCCTGAAACTCCTGACCCGGATGGCCTTCGCATGAGCACGGACGTCCTGCAGACCCGCCTCGAACCGACGGGCACCCTCCTCGTCGAGACGGTGACCTCCGTCCACCACTGGACCGAGACGCTGTTCTCCTTCACCGCCACGCGGGATCCGTCGTTCCGCTTCGAGAACGGCGAGTTCACGATGATCGGCATCCGGGTGGACGGCAAGCCTCTCCTCCGCGCCTACTCCATGGTGTCGGCGAACTGGGAGGACCAGCTCGAGTTCCTCTCCATCAAGGTGCCGAACGGGCCGCTGACCTCGCGGCTGCAGCACATCCGCCCCGGCGATCAGGTCTACATCGGGCGCAAGCCGACGGGCACGCTCGTCGTCTCCTACCTCCTGCCCGGCCGCACCCTCTTCCTGTTCGCCACCGGAACGGGTCTCGCCCCCTTCATGGCCATCATCAAGGATCCCGAAACCTACGCCCGCTTCGACCGCGTGGTGCTCACCCACACCTGCCGGTTCGAGCGCGAACTCGCCTACCGCGACCGGATCACCAAGGAGCTCCCCGAACACGAGTTCCTCGGCGAGGAGGTGCGGGCGAAGCTCGTCTACTACCCGACGGTGACGCGCGAGCCGTTCCACCGCCAGGGCCGCATCACCACCTTCATCGAGGACGGCACCCTGTTCCGCGACCTGGACAGGGGCGGCTTCGACCCCGCTCAGGATCGCATCATGATCTGCGGCGGGCCCGACATGCTGGCGGAACTCCGCGCCATCGCCGAACGCGAAGGCTTCGAGGAAGGATCATCGGGGCGCCCCGGCACCTACGTCATCGAGAAGGCCTTCGTCGAGAAGTAGGGCGGAAGGCACAGCGACGCTCGCCAAGAGCCCCTTCTGCCGCGGCGCGGTTCCGCTATGGTCCGCGCCATGACCGAATCCGTCGTTCCCGTTCGCCGCGCCCTTCTTTCCGTCTCCGACAAGACGGGATTGGTCGAGTTCGCCCGTGCACTTGCCCGGTCCGGCGCCGAACTGATCTCGACGGGCGGCACCGCGCGTGCCCTGCGCGAGGCGGGGCTCGCCGTCACCGAGGTATCCGCTGTCACCGGTTTTCCGGAAATCCTGGAGGGGCGGGTGAAGACCCTCACTCCCCAGATCCATGGCGGCATCCTCGCGCGCCGCGAAAAGCCCGATCATCTGGCCGACCTCGATCGCCACGGCATCGCACCGATCGACTTGGTTGCCGTCACCCTCTACCCATTCGAGGACACCGTGCGCGGGCGCGCTCCCTTCGCCGACTGCATCGAGCGGATCGACATCGGGGGCCCAGCGATGATCCGTGCGGCGGCGAAAAACCATGCCGCGGTCGCGGTGGCCACCGACCCATCGCACTACGCACGGATCGCCGAGGAGGTCGCGCAGCACGGCGGCACCACGCTTGCCACACGGCGGCGGCTCGCACAGGAAGCCTTCGCGCGCACGGCAGCCTACGACGCCGCCATCGCCTCCTGGTTCGCCGACCAGGAGGGCGTGCTGTTCCCCCCTCGCCTCACCTTCGGCGGTACCCGCGTGCAGACGTTGCGCTACGGCGAAAACCCGCACCAGGAGGCCGCGTTCTACGTCACCGAAGCCCGGCCCGGTGTCGCCACCGCCGTGCAGGTGCAGGGCAAGGAGCTCTCCTACAACAACATCGCCGACACCGACGCCGCCTATGAATGCGTGGCCGAGTTCGACGACCCGGCGATCGTCATCGTCAAGCACGCCAACCCGTGCGGGGTGGCGGCAGCACGCACCCTCGCCGAGGCGTGGGAGAGGGCGCTGCGGTGCGATCCCGTCTCGGCCTTCGGCGGCATCGTCGCCGCCAACCGTCCGCTCGATCGCGCCGTGGCCGAAAGGATCACCGCCATCTTCACCGAGGTGGTGATCGCGCCCGACGCGACCGAGGACGCCAAGGCCGTGTTCGCCGCGAAGAAGAATCTTCGCCTTCTGCTCGCGGGCGGGCTGCCCGACCCGGCCGCCCCGGGGCTTGCCTTGCGCACCGTCTCGGGCGGCTTTCTCGCCCAGACGCGCGATGCCGCGCGCATCGATCGCGCGGGCCTGCGCGTGGTGACGAAGCGCGCGCCGACGGAAGCCGAGCTCGCCGACCTGATCTTCGCCTTCCGGGTCGCCAAGCACGTCAAGTCGAACGCCATCGTCTATGCGAAGGACCAGGCGACCGTCGGCATCGGGGCGGGGCAGATGAGCCGGGTCGACTCCGCGCGCATCGCCGCCTGGAAGGCAGCCGAAGCCGCGAAGCAGGCGGGCCTCGGCGAGAGCCTCGCACGCGGGTCCGTCGTCGCCTCGGATGCGTTCTTTCCCTTCGCCGATGGGCTGATCGCCGCGGCCGAGGCAGGAGCCACCGCCGTGATCCAGCCCGGCGGCAGCGTGCGCGACGCCGAGGTGATCGCCGCCGCCGACGAACGCGGCTTGGCGATGGTGTTCACCGGCACGCGGCATTTCCGCCACTGATCGAGGGGCCGGAGGCGGCGTGACGGCGCAGATCGCCTCGGCGTTCGGCCTCCTCCTCCTCGTCGCCGTCGCCTGGGCTTGGGGGCTCGTCGCCACCCGGCGCTGGGCCGCGCCTCCGTGGGGCGCGATGGCCTTCGGGATCGCTCTCCAACTCGGGCTGGCCGCGCTCGTTCTCTCGCTGCCGCCCATCCGCTCCGCCCTCGGTGCGATCGGTGCTGCCATCGACGCCCTGCAGCGCGCAACCGAGTCGGGCACCGCCTTCGTCTTCGGCTATCTCGGCGGCGGCCCTCTCCCCTTCGCCGAAACCGCGCCGGGTGCCTCCTTCATCCTCGCCTTCCGCGCCCTGCCCTTGATCCTGGTCGTCGGCGCGCTTTCGGCCTTGCTTTATCGCCTCGGCGTGCTGCCGTTGCTCGTCGGCGCGCTCGCCCGCCTCCTGCGCCGCGGTTTCGCGCTCTCGGGTGCTGCGGGCTTCGCCACCGCGGCCAACGTCTTCGTCGGCATGGTCGAGGCACCGCTGCTCGTGCGCCCCTATCTCGCGGGGCTGTCGCGGCCCGAGCTGTTCGTGGTGATGACGGCCGGCATGGCGACGATCAGCGGCAACACCCTCGCGATCTACGCCGTCTTCCTGCGCGATGCCCTGCCCGACGCGGCCGGGCACCTGCTCACCGCGAGCGTGATCAGCGCGCCCGCCGCGGTCCTCGTCGCGCGACTGATGATGCCGGCCGAGGCCGCGGTCGATCGCGGGCCGGAGAGCACTCCCACGCAGCCCTATGCGAGTGCGATGGAGGCGATCGCGCGCGGCACGGCGGAAGGGCTCGCCATCATGCTCGGTGTGATCGCCTCGCTGATCGTCTTCGTCGCCCTCGTCGCGCTGGCCAACGAGGCGATCGTTCCGCTCACCGGACAGACCCTGCAGCACTGGGCTGGGCTGGCGATGCACCCCGTCGCCTTCGCCCTCGGCATCCCGTGGGCGGAGAGTGCGGAGGCCGGCCGCCTGCTGGGGCTGAAGACCATCATCAACGAGTTCGTCGCCTATCTCGAGTTCGCGCGCAGTGGCGAAACGATGTCGGAAAGGAGCCGGATCATCCTCGCTTATGCGCTCTGCGGCTTCGCCAACCCGGGCAGTCTCGGCATCATGCTGGGCGGGCTGATCGCGCTCGTGCCCGATCGGCGCGACGACATCGCGCGCCTCGGCGTACCGGCGGTGGTGGCGGGAACCATCGCCTGCCTGATGACCGGTGCTGCGGTCGGCGTGCTCACGCCCGGCTGACGGCTCAGAGCGGACGGCGCGCGCGCAGGGCGGCGGCGAGGGTGCCGTCGTCGAGTGAGCCGAGTTCGCCGCCGATCGGCAGGCCGTAAGCAAGCCGCGTGAGCGTTACGGGGAACGCCGAAAGCCGATCGGCCACCAGGTGCGCCGTCGCCTGTCCGTCCACCGTGGCCGAGGTGGCGAGGATCACCTCGCTCACCTCGCCCGACGCCACGCGTTTCACCAGCGGATCGATGCGCAGCTCGTCGGGGCCGCGCCCTGCCAGCGCCGACAGCGTGCCGCCCAGCACGTGGTAGAGCCCGCGATGCGCCCGCGCCCGCTCGAGCGCCCAGAGATCGGCCACCGTCTCGACGACGCAGAGCACGCGCTTCTCGCGCGTCGCATCGGTGCAGATCGAACACGGATCGACACTGTCGAGATTGCCGCAGACGGAACAGGGGCGGATCGTTGCCGCGGCGGCCTCAAGGGCCGCGACCAGCGGCTCGAGCAGGGTTTCGCGTTTCTCGACGAGAGCGAGCGCCGCCCGCCGCGCGCTCCGCGGGCCCAAGCCCGGCAGCCGGGCGAGGGCAGCGATCAGGCGTTCCAGTTCCGCGCCCATGCGCCGACCCTCCGCACCGAGGCAGATGCGACGACGATCAGCGGAGCGGGATGGTTCCGAGCGTGCCGGCAGCCGGCGCGAGCCCGCTCGGCACCACTTGGGGGGTGGGCTGCGGCGCGGTCGGAGACGGGAGCTCCTGCCGCTCGATGCCGCCGCCAGCCGGCGCCCTCGTCGCACCCTCCGGCGCCAGCATGGCGCGCAGGGCGCGGCGCACCTGGAACTCGAACTCCACGTTCAGCCCTTGCGGATCATCCATCGCACTCACCAGCATCTCGTGCCAGACCGCCTCGCGGGCGGCGAGCGAGGTACCTTCCGCCACCGTGCGCGTGCGCGTCACCGTCGCCTGCGCCGTCCCCGATCCGCCCGGCGCCCCTTCCACCTCGAGCCGGACCGAGAGGGTGAGCGTGTAGCGCTCGCTCTGCTGCGTGGTGAACAGGGCGGCGACGCCCCCCTCGCGCGGCAGGCGCTGTTCGATCAGCGACGCCTCGAGGATGACGGCACGCGCCCGCCCCTGCCGGCCCCAGGCCTGCACGCGGTCTTCCAGCATACGCCGCACGGCGAGGCGGGGTTCGATCGGCGCACGGTGATCGACGTATGGGGGAGTGCGTGGCGGCACCCAGGCCTCAAGGATTTCGACCTCCGCGACATCGAGCCGGATCGGCAGCAGGTGCGTGTAGTCGAACGGGCGCAGCACCGGCCTGGGCGGCTCCGCCGGTGCGGCACAGCCGGCGAGGACGGCGCCGATGGCGACAACGAGGGTACGGCGAGATGCAGGCATCGGAGAGGGATCGCTCGTTCCGTTTCAGGCCGAGCCGCTGACCACCGCCACATCGTCGCGGGCGAAGCGGAAGTCGACGTTGCAGAACTCGCAGGTAACCGTGATGGTGCCGTCCTCGGCCATCTCGTCGAGGTCGGCCGCATCGAACCCCGCCAGCACGCGACCGATGCGTTCGCGCGAACAGCGGCAGCCGTAGGAGAGGGGTTTGGGGGCCTGCGCGCGCGGCTCGAGTTCGTGAAACAGGCGCCACAGCAGGCGTTCCGCCGGCAGGCTGTCGTCCAGGAGCTCCTCCAGCGTGACGGATCCTGCGAACAGCGCCGCCTGACGCCACGCCTCGTCATCCTCTTCCGGCGTACGCCGCCGCCCCTCCCCACCCGCGAAGGCGATGCGCTCGCACAGCAGCGCCGAAGCACGCCAACCCGAAGCGGTGGGGGCCGCGGCCAGAACCACCGCGGCTTCCAGCTGCTGGCTGACCGAGAACCAGGTGAGCGCGAGATCCGCGAGCGTTTCGCCCTCGAGCGGCACGATGCCCTGGTAGCGGTCCATCCCAGGCCCCTGGTCGAGGGTGAAGGCGAGATGCCCGCTGCCGAGCAACGCGGCGGCGGAGGGCAGAGGGCCGAGCGCCGCCACCCCGTCGGCCGCCGCCCGCGCATAGCCCCGCAACGCGCCCTGCCCCGTGCAGTCGGCGAGCAGCATGTCGACCGGACCTGAGCCGCGCACCTGCAGCGAGAACGAGCCCTCGAACTTCAGCGCCGCCGCAAGCCCGGCCGTCAACGCCAGCGCCTCGCCGAGCAGCCGTGCCACCGGCTCGGCCAGATCGTGGCGCGTGAGCAGCGCATCGGCGAGCGGGCCGAGGCGAACGAGCTGGCCGCGCACGGGCGCGCCCTCGAGGTAGAACGGGCGGACCGCCGACGGGACGGTCAGGATGGGCGGCGGCGTGCGCGCGCGGGGAGAAGGGCCGGTGCCGCTCACGGCCGCGCCGAGAGCGGTTCGAGGCACCAGGCCAGCACGCCGGCCTGGGCATGCAGGCGGTTCTCCGCCTCATCGAGCACGACCGATTGCGCGCCGTCGAGCACGCCGTCCGTCACCTCCTCGCCGCGATGCGCCGGCAGGCAATGGAGGAAGATCGCGTTCGGCGCGTGGCTCATCAGCGCCTCGTTCACCTGGTAGGGACGAAGGAGATTGTGGCGCGAGGTGCCGGGTGCGTCGCTCATGCTGACCCAGGCATCCGTCACCACCGCATCCGCCCCGCGCACCGCCGCCACGGGGTCTTCGGTCAGCTCGATCGTCGCCCCCTCGTTGCGCGCCCAGGCGATCAGCTCGGCCGGCGGGCGAAGGCTCTCAGGGGTCGCGAGGCGAAGCGTGAAGCCGAAGCGGGCGGCAGCGTGGATCCAGCTGCGCGCGACGTTGTTGCCGTCGCCGCACCAGGCGACGACGCGGCCCGCGATCGGCCCCTTGTGCTCCTCGAAGGTCATCACGTCGGCCATGATTTGGCACGGATGCGACTGATCCGTCAGCCCGTTGATCACCGGCACGGTGGCGGCGGCGGCGAGTTCCGTAAGCTTGGCCGCGCTGTCCGTGCGCAGCATGATCGCATCGACGTAGCGCGACAGCACGCGCGCCGTATCCGCCACCGTCTCGCCGCGGCCGAGCTGCATCTCCTTCGCGCTGAGCACGACCACGTCGCCGCCCAACCGACGCATGGCGACCTCGAAGCTGACGCGCGTGCGCGTCGAGGGCTTCTCGAAGATCAGCGCGAGCGTGCGCCCGACCAGCGGGCGGGTGGCGGCAGGCCCTTCGCCGCGCTTGAACGCGGTGCCGAGCTCGAGAATGCGCCGGAGCGTGCCGCGATCCAGCGCAGAGACGTCGAGGAAGTGGCGCGGCGCCGCCGCGGTGGCGGAGGTCGCGAGCGGCGACGGTCGGAGGGCGGACCGCGGAGCCATGGCCTTCATGCGGCCGCCACGGGCTCGGGCAGGGCGGCGCGAAGCCGCGCGAGCGCGCGATCCAGCAGATCGACCGCCTCGTCGGCCTCCGCCTCGGTGATGATCAGCGGCGGGGCGAGTCTCAGCACGTTCTGGCCGGCGGCGACCGTCAGCAAGCCCTCGGCGAGGGCGCGCGCCTGCAACTCCGTGTTGGTCGCCGGTTCACGCAGCTTGAGCCCGACCAGCAACCCGGCGCCGCGGACATCCTCGATCAGGTCGCCGTGCCGATCCTTGAGCGCGAGGAGGGAGCGCCAGAGGTGGCGCGCGACGCGGTCGACGCGCGCGAGGAAGCCCGGGGCGAGGATGATGTCGAGTACCGCATTGCCGGCCGCGCAGGCGAGCGGGTTGCCGCCGAAGGTGGTGCCGTGGCTGCCGGGCTTGAGGTGCTTCGCCACATGCTCCTTGGCGAGGATGGCGCCGAGCGGGAAGCCGCCGCCGATGCCCTTGGCGGAGGACATCACGTCGGGCTCGATGCCCGCCCATTCGTGCGCCCACAGCCTGCCCGAACGCCCCATGCCGATCTGCACCTCGTCGAGTCCGAGGAGCAGGCCGAACTCGTCGCAGGTGGCGCGCAGGTCGCGCAGGAACTGCAGCGAGGCCGGGCGCACGCCGCCCTCGCCCTGCACGGGCTCGACGATGATGCCGGCGGTGGCGGGGGTGATGGCGTCGCGCACCGCGTTCATGTTGCCGAACGGCACCTGGTCGAAGCCATCCACCTTCGGCCCGAACCCCTCGAGGTATTTCGGGTTGCCGGTGGCGGCGAGCATGGCGAGGGTGCGACCGTGGAAGGCGCCCTCGAAGGTGATGATGCGCCAGCGCTCCGGCCGTCCGGTCTCGGCCATCGTCTTGCGCATCGCCTTGACCATGCCCTCGTTCGCCTCCGCCCCCGAGTTGCAGAAGAACACGCTGTCGGCGAAGGAGGCCTCGACATGGCGGGCGGCGAGGCGCTCGGCCTCGGGGATGCGGTAGAGGTTGGAGACGTGCATCACCCGCCCGGCCTGCTGGCAAATCGCCTGCACCAGGTGCGGGTGGGCGTGACCCAACGCGTTGGTGGCGATGCCGGAGCCGAAGTCGAGGAAGCATCGCCCGTCCGTCGACCACAGGCGCGCGCCCTCCCCCCGCTCGAAGGCGAGGTCGGCGCGGGCGTAGGTCGGCATCAGGGGCGGGATCACGGGCGGTCCACCATCCTCCTCTCGGTTCGCCCCGCAGATCGGCGGGGAAGCCGAGACTGTGGGTCGGGCGGGGGCCGAAGTCAAATGACGGGCGGATGGAACGGCATCGCCACGGATGCGGGCCCCACCGCTGCGGGCGCCGCATTAACCGGCGGTTGAGAGGCGCGTGCGAGGTTCACCGCGAACGCAGAGAGCGGGGATCGAATCGCCCATGACCACACTCGAACGGCTCCGCAACGCCATCGGCTCCGGCCAGGCCGGCACCGCGCCGGTGGCCGCACTCGGGCAGGCCGGCGGCGGACCGGACGGTGGCGTCGCCCGCTTCCTCGACGCCGTGGCGCGCGGCGAATTCTGCGCCGAACCCCCGGCTGGGCCGCATCGCGACGCCTGCGCGCGCCTCGCCGCCGCGCTGGCGCGGGAGGCGGCCGAGAATGCAGCGGAAATCGTCGAGACCGCGATCGTCGCCAACGAGGTGGGCATCGTCGCCGCCCGCCTCGTCACGCCGGCGAAGAGCGTGAGCGAGAGCGCGGCCGCGATGGCGGCGGCCACCCAGGAAATGGTGGCGACTGTCGGCAGCATCGACCAGTCCGCCCGTTCCGCCGCGCAGGCGGCGGAGGCGGCGGAAGCCTCGATGCGCTCGAGCGTGGATCAGACGCGCGCCACCATCGAGGCGATCGAGCAGCTCGCGCGCCTCGTGCAGAGGAACGCCGCCGAGGTGCGCGAACTGGGCAAGGCGTCGGAGGAGATCGGCGGCATCGTCGGGGCGATCGAGCGGATCGCGGCGCAGACCCGGCTTCTTGCCCTGAACGCGACCATCGAGGCGGCGCGCGCCGGCGAGGCGGGGCGCGGCTTCGCGGTGGTGGCGAAGGAGGTGAAGACGCTGGCGCAGCAGACGGCGCAGGCGACGGAGGACATCCGGCGGCGGATCGACGGGCTGCTCTCGCGCGTTGTCTCCGTCGTCGAGAGCATGAGTCGCTGCGACGAGCATGCGCGCGACGGGCGGGCGCGGATGGAACGGCTCGGGGCGGAGGTGCAGGGAGCGGGCGAGCGGATCGACTCCGCGACCCGCAGCATCCGCGAAATCGCGATCGCCGTCTCACAGCAGTCGCAGGCGACGAACGAGATCGCGGAAAGCATCGGCAAGGTGGCGGCGATGGCGCGTGAGACCGCCGCCTCGGTTGAGGACATGGCGGAGTCGTTCGACCGGCTGGACACCACGATCGGCCGGCAGCTGAAGCGCGCCGCCGCGGCCGAGTTCCCCGAGAAGGTGATCATTCTCGCCAAGGCCGACCACGTGATGTGGAAGCGTCGCCTGATCGCGATGGCGGCGGGACGGCTGAAGCTGAAAGCGGAGGAGCTCGCCGATCACCACGCGTGCCGCCTTGGCAAATGGTACTACGGCGAGGGCTCGAAGGCCTTCCGGTGCGAGCCCGCCTTCATCGAGCTCGAGGAGCCGCACCGCCAGGTGCACGAGCACGGCAAAGCGGCCGCCCGCCTGTTCGGTGAAGGCCGAACCGATGAAGCCTTGGCCGAGATCGCCAAGGTGGAGGCGGCCTCGGCCGAGGTGCTGCGGTTGCTTGAAACCTTGCGCCTTCGCGCCCCCGCCGTCGCTCGGGGGGGCTGACGCTGCCAGGCCCAACTTTGGGGGCGGGGCCTCGCGGGCGTTGCGGTCCCAGACGGGAAGTCCCGAGACCGCGTCGGAGCATTTCGGGTCTCGTGGTCCAGGGGTGGGCCCGCGTCCCCGGCAGCAGGGCTGCCGATCTGGCAAGGTGACCGTTGCCCCGTCAGTGCATCTCGGGTGATCGACAGTCCGCCGGAGCCGAGGACCGGTCCCCTCGCGTCAGGGCAAGCAAGAGCGTCAAGACGGCAGCTTGAGCCCCCGTGCGGCTTGCGGAGGCGCTCGGCCCCCTCGCCGCCCATCTGCGTCTCGCCTATCGTCGGCGCATGATCCTCTCCGGCTCGGCCAGGCTCGCCGGCGTGTTCGGCTGGCCGGTGGCGCATTCGCGCAGCCCTCGCCTGCACGGCTTCTGGCTCGACCGCCACCGCATCGACGGCGCCTACGTCCCACTTCCCGTCCGCCCCGATCGCTTCGCGGATGCGGTGCGCGCCCTGCGCGACCTCGGCTTCCGCGGCGGCAACGTCACCATCCCGCACAAGGAAGCCGCCTTCGCCGTCTGTGACCGCGTGACCCGCCGCGCCGAGCGCGCCGGGGCGGTCAACACCCTCGTCTTCGACGCCGACGGCACAATCGCGGGCGACAACACCGACGGCTGGGGCTTCCTCGAATCCCTCCGCACCGCCATCCCCGCCCTCGACCTCGCCGGCCGCACGGCGGTCGTGCTCGGTGCGGGCGGCGCGGCGCGCGCCATTGCCGCCGCCCTGCTCGATGAGGGCGCGCAGGTCGCCCTGGTCAACCGCACGCCCGACCGGGCCGCCGCACTGGCCCGCGCCTTGGGCGGCGCGATCGCCGCGCACGCCTGGGACGCGGTGCACGCTCTCCTTCCGGCCGCCGATCTTCTGATCAATACCACCGCCCTCGGCATGAAGGGCACGCCCTCCCCGGTGCTGCCGCTCGAGCGCCTGCCCGATCACGCGATCGTCGCCGACATCGTCTACGTGCCGAGGCGCACGGGGCTCCTCTGTGCGGCGGAGCGGCGCGGGCTCTGCACGGTGGGCGGGCTCGGCATGCTGCTGCACCAAGCCCGGCCCGGCTTCGCCGCTTGGTTCGGCATCGACCCCGTCGTCGATGCCGAACTCGAGGCCTTCGTCGCCGCCGACATCCCCGAGACGGACGAAGCCGCGTGATCGTCATCGGGCTGACGGGCGGCATCGGCATGGGCAAGTCGACCGCAGCCAAGGTGTTCCGCCGCCTGCGCGTGCCGGTGCACGACGCCGATGCCGCGGTGCATCGCCTCTACGCGAAAGGCGGGGCGGGGGTGGCGGCGGTCGCCCGCCTGGTGCCGGAGGCGGTGGTGGGTGGCGCGGTGTCGCGCGACGTGCTGCGCCGGCACGCCCTCGCCGACCCGTCCCTGCTCGCTCGGCTGGAGGCGGCGGTCCACCCGCTGGTGCGGCGCGAGGAGGCACGCTTCCTCGCCCGCTGCCGGCGCGCCCGTCGCCCGTTCTGCGTGCTCGACATCCCGCTGCTGTTCGAAACCGGCGCCGATGCCCGGGTCGATCTCGTCGTCGTCGTCACGGCGCCGCCCGCGGTGCAGAGGGCGCGCGTGCTGGCGCGCGGCGGGATGACGGAAAACCGGCTCCACGCCATCCTCGCCCGCCAGATGCCGGATTCGGCGAGGCGACGGCGCGCCGACGTGGTGGTGCGCACGGGGCTGTCGCGCCATCACGCCCAGGCGCGGATCCGGCGCCTGGTGGCGAAGTTGCGGGCGGGCGCGATGCCGCTGCGGCGGCGGAGGCGAAGGCGAGGATGAGCGGGCGCGAGGTTCTGCTGGATACCGAAACGACCGGGCTCGACCCGCTGGCCGGCCATCGCATCCTCGAGATCTGCTGCCTCGAGCTGCGCAACCACGTGCCGACGGGGCGGGTGCTGCATCGGCTGCTCGATCCCGGGCGCGACGTCGACCCGGAAGCGGAACGCATCCACGGCTTCACTCGGGCGGCGCTGATCGGCAAACCCGCCTTCGCCGAGATCGTGGACGAGCTGCTCGCTTTCCTCGCCGACGATCCGATCGTGGCGCACAACGCCCCTTTCGACCTCGCCTTCCTCAACGCCGAGCTCGCGCGGCTCGACCTGCCGCCGATCGCCGCCGCCCGCGCGATCGACACCGTGAAGCTCGCCCGCGAACGCTTCCCGGGGCTTCCCGCCAGCCTCGACGCGCTCTGTCGCCGTTTCGGCATCGACACGTCGATGCGCACCACGCACAACGCGCTGCTCGACTGCCAGCTGCTGGCCGAGGTCTATCTCCAGCTGCGCGGCGGACGGCAGCCCGGGCTCGGTCTTGCCGCGCCGCCCAGGCTTCGCCTGCGCGCCATGTCCGCCGCGCCGAGCGAGCGCCGCACGCCGCGCCCGATCGTGCCGAGCGCGGCGGAACTCACCGCCCACCGCGCTTTCGTCGCCACCATCCCGAACGCGCTCTGGGCGCGGCTGATGCCCGAGCTCTACGGCCCGCAGGCGGAAGGCTGAGCGGGCGTCAACACCGCTCCGCCGGCACGGGCCCCGTGGCGAAGGCGAGAAGGCAGGCGCCGAAACGCTCGGCGAAGCGCCAGCCCTGGCCTGCCCCGTGCCCCTCGAAGCCCTCCGGCCGATCGATCAGCAGTACGGCCTCGAGCCGGGGCGCCATCCGCTCGCGCACGATCCGCGCCCGCCCCTCCGGGTCGAGCACGAACGGATCGTTCGCGAACTGGACGAAGGCGAGCCGCGCCGCCGGCGCATGCATCCGCCCGGCGATGGTGCGGAGCTGGTCGGTCTGCGCGAGCAGGTTCAGGGATCCACCCTGGCCGTGCGCGGCCGGCGCGATCGCGATCGCGACGTCGGCAAGCCCGGGCCGATCCAGCACCTGCAGCGCGTTCCACCCGCCGCGCGACTGTCCGCCCACCACGATGTGGCGGTAGCCGAGGGCCCGCAGGCGGGCGAGACCGTCGCGCAACCAGCCGGCGGCGCGCTCCGTCTCGTCGCTGTTCGGGTGGCGGTCGAAGCGGAACACGTCGTAGCCGGCGAGATTGAACCGCCGCACCCACGTCTGCGGCTGCAGCCCTCGCGGGTCGGCATCCGCGCTGCGGCCGTGGCCGAACACGATGGCGCCACGCGCCTCGGCCGGGCCACGCCAGAGATAGCGTGCATCGGGCACGATCTCCCACCCCATGCCGCCGATGCCGATGGCAGCCGGCGCGTCCTTCGGCGGCGACCAGGCCCGGGCGGGGTCGACGATGGCGAGATCGACCGCGAGCAGCCGACACGCCGCTCCCGCCCGCCGCCCGCAGTTCTGCAGCGCCTGCTGCTTGGCCTCCTCGAGGGAGCGATGGTTCCAGGCCGCCCCGAAGGCGCCACCGGGGCCGACCGCGAAGGCCCGGTGCACGTCGAAGGCGATGAAGCGGGCCCACAACGCGCGCGCCTCCGCCGAGAGCCCCGGCGGGCCGGCGGGGTCGGCAATCGGCGGCGACTGCCCGCGGACCGACCCGCCCCAGGCGCCCAAAGCGACCACCAGGGCGACCATCGCCCCGGCCTTGTGCCACGCTGTCCTCGCTGGCATGGTCCCGGCTCCTCGCAACCCACACCCCGTTCCGATCATGCGCAAACCGGTGAAGAAAGTCGTGCTCGCCTATTCGGGCGGGCTCGACACCTCCGTCATCCTGAAGTGGCTGCAGACGACCTACGGGGCGGAGGTGGTCACCTTCACCGCCGACCTCGGCCAGGGCGAGGAGCTCGGCCCCGCGCGCGACAAGGCAAGGCTCCTCGGCATCAGGGAGGAGAACATCTTCATCGAGGACCTGCGCGAGGAATTCGTACGCGACTTCGTCTTCCCGATGTTCCGCGCGAACGCGCTCTACGAGGGGGTGTATCTGCTCGGCACCTCGATCGCGCGGCCGCTGATCGCCAAGCGGCAGATCGAGATCGCCGAAGCGGTCGGGGCGGATGCGGTGGCGCACGGGGCCACCGGCAAGGGCAACGACCAGGTGCGCTTCGAGCTCTCCTACTATGCGCTGAAGCCGGACGTGACGGTGATCGCGCCGTGGCGGGAGTGGGAGCTCAGCTCGCGCACGGCGTTGCTCGATTTCGCCGAGAAGCACCAGATCCCCATCAGCAAGGACAAGCGCGGCGAGGCGCCCTTCAGCGTGGACGCGAACCTGCTGCACTCCTCCTCGGAAGGGAAGATCCTCGAGGATCCGGCGGTGGAGCCGGACGAGATCGTCTATCAGCGCACCGTCTCGCCGATGAGCGCGCCCGATCGCGTCACCGAGATCGCGATCGACTTCGAACGCGGCGATGCGGTGGCGCTGAACGGCGAGCGCCTCTCGCCCGCCACCTTGCTCACGCGCCTCAACGCGCTCGGGCGGGAGAACGGCATCGGCCGGGTCGATCTCGTGGAGAATCGTTTCGTCGGCATGAAGAGCCGCGGCGTCTACGAGACGCCGGGCGGCACGATCCTGCACGTGGCGCACCGGGCGATGGAGAGCATCACGCTCGATCGCGAGGTGGCGCACCTGAAGGACAGCCTGATGCCGCGCTATGCCGAACTCGTCTATTACGGTTTCTGGTTCGCCCCCGAACGGCGCATGCTGCAGGCGGCGATCGACGCGAGCCAGGAGCACGTCACGGGGCGGGTGCGGCTCAAGCTCTACAAGGGCAACGTGATCGTCGCGGGGCGCGAGAGCCCGTACAGCCTCTACGCCACCCGCTACGTCACCTTCGAGGACGATCAGGGCGCCTACGACCAGAAGGACGCTGAAGGGTTCATCCGCCTCCAAGCGCTCAGGCTCCGGCTCGGCGCGATGGCGGGGCGGCGCGGCGGGGCGCTGTAGCGGCAGCGCAACAGGCCGCCGAAAACACGACCCCCGCGCGAGGCGGGGGTCGACGGGCCCGATCGTCCGCGGGAGGCCCAGCCCGCACCAGGTGTGGACGTTTTGTTTTGCCTGCGGCAAGCGGCCGAGCGCGAGCGGGGCGAGGGTTGCCTTCGCCGCGACGGCCGGCGCCACACCGGGCATCGCTACACATCCATTACACTAACGCGTCTCGAGGCCATGTCCAAGGGAGGCGGCGGTGCGGACTTCGTGGGGATTCGATCTCGGTGTGGCGTCAGTCGGCTTCGCCGTCGTGTGCTGGGACGGCTGGCGAAGCCCCGACGGTGAGGGGGAGATCCTCGCCCTCGGCGTGCGCGCCTTCAGCGAGACGCGCGACGAGAAGAGCAAGGAGCCGCTGAACGCCGAGCGGCGGCGGAAACGGCTCATGCGGCGTCAGGTGCGGCGGCGGCGCTGGCGTCGCGTGCATCTGCGCGCCCTGCTCGCCGAAGCGGGGCTCCTGCCGGGAAAGGACGCCACGCCGCCGCAGGGGCAAGACCCGTACGCGCTGCGCGCCCGTGGGCTCGCCGGCCCGCTTGGCGCCGAGGAGGCGGGCTGGGCGATCTTTCACCTTCTCAAGCGCCGAGGCTTTCTCGGCAGCCGCAAGGTCGGTCCGCCGACGACGGAGCCGCTGGCCGCGAGGGAAACGCCAAAACGCGGCAGGCGCCGGAAGACGGAGGAGAGCAGTTCCCAGTCCGCCTCCGCGGGCACACAGGCCCGTGACAGCGACGAGCGGGAGGCGGAGGAGCGGGGCAAGGCCCTCGCCGCGCGGCTCGCAGGTCGCCCGCTTGCCGTCTTTCTCCAATCGGACGAGCACCTGAGACCGAAAGGCGAGGAAACCCCCGTGTGGGACCTCGCTCGCCGCCGTGGCGTTGGGCAGACGCGCGACATGGTGCGCGCGGAGTTCGAGGCATTGTGGGCGGAACAGGCGCGCCATCATCCAGGGCTCTTCACCCCCGCGCTGAAGGCGCGGATCGAAACGGTCGCCCTCGCCCAGCGCCCCACCTTCTTCCGCGCCCGCTCCTTCGGCGAGGACGATCTCGAACCCGGCGAGCCGCGTGCCCTGAAGGCGCACTGGCTGGTGCAGCGTTTCGAGACGCTGCAGCTCGTCAACTCGCTGCGGCTCGAAGGCGGCAACCAGCGCCGCCTCGACGCCGAGGAACGCGCCAAGGCGCTTGACTTTCTCGAGCGCGTCGCGCGGCCGACCTGGAAAGGACTGCGCGATGCCATCGGCCTCTCCCGCGCCGAGCGGTTCACCCACGAGCGGGGAGCGAAGGAGACGCTGCGCGGCAACGCCACCGAAGCCGCGCTGCGCACCGCGCTCGGCGAGACCTGGGATCGCCTCGAGCCCGGCTTGCGCGATGCGATCCGCCGCGAGATCGGGCCGGCCTGGCATCGCATCGAGTATCGGCCGGTGAAGGGAGGCGGCATCCTCGAGATCCGCGACTGGCAGGGCATCGCGCAGGAGAGGGCGAAACTCGCCGAACGCGCGCGGGCGGAGTGGGGCCTCGCGCACGAGGAGGCGGAGCGTCTCGCCGCGATCTCGCTCCCCGACGGCACGGCGCGGCACAGCCTGAAGGCGATCGAACGCCTTCTCCCTCACCTCGAGGCGGGCCTGACCTACATGGAGGCGGTCGAGCGGGAATACGGCTCACGCCGCGACGCGACCGCCCCCCTTCCCGCCCTACCCGGCCCCAACGCCGGAGAGCTGCACAGGATCGGCGACCCGGTGGTGCGGGAACGGATGCGCGCTCTGCTCGCCGGCATCCGCAACCCGACCGTGCTGCGCACCCTGGGCGAGTTGCAGAAGGTGGTGAACACGCTCCTTCGCGTTTACGGCAGGCCCGACGTGATCCGGCTCGAATTCGCCCGCGGGCTGAAGGAAGGGCCGAAGCAGCGCGACGAGACCGACCGCGCCCAGGCCGACCGGGAGCGGCTGCGCAAGCAGGCGCGCGAGGAAGTGCGCAAGCTCGGCAGGCCCGCCGAGGGGCCGGAAGGGGAGGAGAACGTCCTGCGCTGGCTCCTCTGGCACGAGCAAGGCGGGGTTTCGCCCTACTCGGGCGAGCCGATCGGGGCGGCGGAGGCGTTGGATGCCGCCGCCACCCAGATCGACCACATCTTCCCCGTCAGCCGCAGCTTCGACGACTCGCAGGCCAACAAGGTGCTGGTGTTGGCGGGGGAAAACGCCGCGAAGGGTCGGCGTACGCCCCACGAGTGGCTCTCGGCCGACGCGGACCGCTGGACCCACCTCACCCAGGTGGTTTGGCCGAGGATGGTGGAGGCGGGCTGGCCGGAGGCGAAGCGGCGGCGCTGCCTGAAGGCGGCGCTCGAGGACCCGGAGGCCGACGCGGAGGGCTTCACCGCCCGCCAGCTCGTCGACACCGCCTACATTGCGCGCGCCGCCAGGGACTATCTCGGTCTCCTGTTCGGCGGCGGGCAGGCCGGGCTGAATGCGGTGCAGCCGGTGTCCGGCCGCGCCACGGCGCTGCTGCGCCGTGCCTGGGGCGTGGGGCTCGGCAAGCTGCTCGGCGGGGGCGACGAGGGCGACAAGGTGCGCGACGACCTGCGCCACCATGCGGTCGATGCCCTCGTCGTCGCCCTGACGGAACCGCGCACCGTGCAGGCGCTGTCGCGCTGGTGGCAGGTGAAGGAGACGGGGCTTCGTCCGCCGCCGTTCGACTTCCCCTGGCCTGGCTTCCGGGAGGAGGCGAAGGCGAAGGTGGCGTCGATCCTGGTCAGCCACCGCGTGCAGGCGAAGCTTTCTGGTCCGCTGCACGAGGAAACCCGCCTCGGCGACACGGGCGAGCGCGAGCCGGACGGATCGGTGATCTACGCCAAGCGCAAGCCCGTGGCGGAGTTGACGGCGTCGGAGATCCTCGGTGGGCGGGACGTCTGGATCGCCGATGCCGGCGTGCGGCAGGCCATCCTCGACCATCTCGCCCGCCACGGCGTGGTGCTGGAGAGGAGGAAGCGCGGGGCGGAGAAGGACGCCAAGGCCGAGCGCGAGCTCAAACGCCTGCTCGCGATGGAGATCCGGCTGCCGCTGCGCGAGGAGACGAAGCGTCGTTGGGCCGACCATGGCGTGGCGGCGGAAACGGGTCCGATCATCAAGCGCGTGCGGCTGAACCTGCGCCGCAAGGACGGGGTGATGCCGGTGCACAGGCACAAGAATATCCACGCCGAACTCGGCCCCGGCACCAACGACCACATCGCCATCTACCGGGACGGGGAGACGGTGCGCTTTTTGGTCGCGACCAAGCGCGAGGCCTATGAGCGGGTGCGGCGCGGCGAGCCCGCGGTTCTTCCCGTTCACCCCGAGGGTGGGCGGCTCGTCATGGCGCTCAGGCCCGGCGATGTGCTGCGGCGGGAAGTTGATGGGGCGCAAGCCTTCGTTTTGGTCCGAAAGTTCAATGCAAACGGGCGCATCTTCTATAAAGTGCTCCATTCTTCCAAAGAACCTAGACCAGAGGTTTCGTTTGGTCCGAGTTGTGTGCGCGATGGCTGGCGCAAGGTCGCGGTCGACCCCATCGGCCGCTGGCGGTTCGCCAAATGACGCGCACCGTCGTCGTCTCCTCCCCCGCCCGGCTGTCGCTCCGTCATCGCCAGCTCGTGGTGGCTCGGGCCGACGGCTCCTCGCCCACTGTGCCTTTGGAGGACCTTGCCCTTCTTCTCGTCGAGGAGCCGCAGGCGACCTACACCCACGCCCTGCTGGCGGCGCTGATGGAGGCGAAGGCGGCGCTCGTCGTCTGCGGGGCCGATCACATGCCGGCCGGCGTGCTTCTGCCCTACCAGGCCAATGCACTGGCCGGCGAACGGCAGCGCGCCCAGCTCGGCTGCCCCCGGCCGCTCGCCAAACGGCTGTGGCAGGCGATCGTCGCCGCCAAGCTGCGTCGCCAGGCCGACCTGTTGCGCCGGGCGGCGGGCAGCGACCTCGGCTTGGCCGCCATGGCGCGGCGGGTGCGCTCCGGCGACCCGGAAAACCTGGAGGCCCAAGGCGCACAGCGCTATTGGCCGGCCCTGTTCGGCTCCGGGTTCCGGCGCGACCGCACCGGCGAGGGGGCGAACCGGCTTCTCAACTACGGCTACGCCGTGCTGCGCGCCGCCACCGCCCGCGCCGTGGTCGCGGCCGGGCTGCTGCCGGCCTTGGGCCTCTTCCACGCCAACCGCGGCGACGCCTTCGCCCTCGCCTCCGACCTGATGGAACCCTACCGCCCGTTCGTCGACGGGGTGGTGTGGGACCTCGCGCAAGCGGGCCGCGCGGAGGGTGCGCTCGATCGCGAGGTGAAGGCGCATCTCCTCGGCGTGCTCAACCTCGCGGTCGGCATCGAAGGCAAAGCCATGCCGCTCGGCCTGGCACTCGGGCGAAGTGCCGCCTCGCTTGCGGCGAGTTTCGGTGCCCGCCGAGTGCTGCTGCGCCTGCCGGAAAACGCGGAGGGCCTGCCTGCCGCCGACGGCGGAGATGACGGAGGGTCCGATGGCGACGCTACCCCGCCCGAAGCGGCCCCCGCTCCTTAACCCAATCGCCTGGCGCACCGTGTGGGTGTTCGCGATGTTCGACCTGCCGGTGGAGACGCAGAAGCAGCGCCGCGACTATGCCCGCTTCCGCAAGGACCTGCTGGCGGATGGGTTCACCATGATGCAGTTCAGCATCTACTTCCGGCATTGTGCGAGCCTCGATTCGGCCGAGGCGCACATTCGCAAGATGGGCGCGCGGGTGCCGCCCGAGGGCGAGGTTCGGTTCCTGGTGGTGACGGATGCGCAATTCGCCCGCATTCGGGTGTTCGCTGGAAAACGGCGCAGGCCGCCCGAGACGCCGCCGGCGCAGCTCGAGTTCTTCTGAGCTGCGCCGGCGATTTCTCCTGCCCTCTCAACAGCTTGGCCGGAGGGCAGTGTAGCGATGCCCGGTGCGGCCGCAAACCGCAGCCGAAATGTTCCATCATCGCGACAAATAACTAGTGTAGCGATGCCCGGTGCGGCCGCAAACCGCAGCACAAAGCCCCGCACCAAGAGCAAGCTCCGCAGTGTAGCGATGCCCGGTGCGGCCGCAAACCGCAGCTGTCGCCCCACGGGATGGGCGCGCCGCGCCAGTGTAGCGATGCCCGGTGCGGCCGCAAACCGCAGCCTCCAGCCGCTCCGCCAACAGCACGTCCACAGTGTAGCGATGCCCGGTGCGGCCGCAAACCGCAGCAGACTTCCGAGTGGCACGCTGCGCGCGCGGAGTGTAGCGATGCCCGGTGCGGCCGCAAACCGCAGCTTTCAGGTTGATCGAGCGCGGGCCGAATTCAGTGTAGCGATGCCCGGTGCGGCCGCAAACCGCAGCATCCCCGAGCTGGTGCGCTACGTGCGTGACAGTGTAGCGATGCCCGGTGCGGCCGCAAACCGCAGCTCCGCGCAACGTGCCGTCGGACAGCATGAAGTGTAGCGATGCCCGGTGCGGCCGCAAACCGCAGCCAGAACGGGAGTGTTCTTTCGAAGGAACGAAGTGTAGCGATGCCCGGTGCGGCCGCAAACCGCAGCGCGTCGCCTGCGGCGATGCGGGTCCTCCATAGTGTAGCGATGCCCGGTGCGGCCGCAAACCGCAGCGGCAGATGACCCCTGGGTCGACGCCCGGTGAGTGTAGCGATGCCCGGTGCGGCCGCAAACCGCAGCGCGTCGCCTGCGGCGATGCGGGTCCTCCATAGTGTAGCGATGCCCGGTGCGGCCGCAAACCGCAGCTGGCCGTGGTCGCTATCGCGGTCGGGCGCGAGTGTAGCGATGCCCGGTGCGGCCGCAAACCGCAGCCCGCCCGAACCGTGCCCGAGGCAGCGCGACAGTGTAGCGATGCCCGGTGCGGCCGCAAACCGCAGCTTCCGGAGAGATTCACCCGGAATTGGTAGCAGTGTAGCGATGCCCGGTGCGGCCGCAAACCGCAGCCCGGGGCAATTGGTGGTCCAGAATGGAACAAGTGTAGCGATGCCCGGTGCGGCCGCAAACCGCAGCTGCGGGCATCGGCGGGCGGCGCGGGGAAGGAGTGTAGCGATGCCCGGTGCGGCCGCAAACCGCAGCTGATCGAGGCGGCGGCACTCGCCGCCTTCGAGTGTAGCGATGCCCGGTGCGGCCGCAAACCGCAGCGCCTGTCGGCGGGGGATCGTGCCACCATCGAGTGTAGCGATGCCCGGTGCGGCCGCAAACCGCAGCCCAATCGGGGCATGCAGTCATGAACGCGGAAGTGTAGCGATGCCCGGTGCGGCCGCAAACCGCAGCCGCGGCCGCCGCTTCCTGCGCCTCGAGGCAAGTGTAGCGATGCCCGGTGCGGCCGCAAACCGCAGCGAGAGGGATAGAGGTCGAGCACCCGCGCCAAGTGTAGCGATGCCCGGTGCGGCCGCAAACCGCAGCTACGCGGAGCGGCGCCAGCTGATCGGCTGAAGTGTAGCGATGCCCGGTGCGGCCGCAAACCGCAGCCATCGCGGCGGTCTCGTTCTCTGCCATCGTAGTGTAGCGATGCCCGGTGCGGCCGCAAACCGCAGCTCCCAGGCGGGGTCGCCGCTGCAAGGGGCAAGTGTAGCGATGCCCGGTGCGGCCGCAAACCGCAGCTTGTTTTGTTCGATACTCCCAGCCCGGCGGAGTGTAGCGATGCCCGGTGCGGCCGCAAACCGCAGCTGGCACGATGACAAGCGAGTGCAGCATCAAAGTGTAGCGATGCCCGGTGCGGCCGCAAACCGCAGCTCGGCGGTCTTGTTTTCGTCTAATCCCCAAAGTGTAGCGATGCCCGGTGCGGCCGCAAACCGCAGCTGGCACGATGACAAGCGAGTGCAGCATCAAAGTGTAGCGATGCCCGGTGCGGCCGCAAACCGCAGCTACTATCGGACTGGCACGCAGGGGAGGTCGAGTGTAGCGATGCCCGGTGCGGCCGCAAACCGCAGCCAGATCAAGTAGCAAACGCGTTCGCGATGAAGTGTAGCGATGCCCGGTGCGGCCGCAAACCGCAGCCAACGTGGTGGATCGCCAATCTTGATACGCAGTGTAGCGATGCCCGGTGCGGCCGCAAACCGCAGCCGAACTCGAAGATCGTGGGCGGCCACATCAAGTGTAGCGATGCCCGGTGCGGCCGCAAACCGCAGCGTGAAACGCTGAAAGGAGTCATGACCTATGAGTGTAGCGATGCCCGGTGCGGCCGCAAACCGCAGCGGCGCGGCGGCGGATGAATACGTTGCTCGTAGTGTAGCGATGCCCGGTGCGGCCGCAAACCGCAGCGCACCAAGGCTTCCATCTTTTCGGTGCGCCAGTGTAGCGATGCCCGGTGCGGCCGCAAACCGCAGCGCAAGCGAGGGCGGCTGAGATGCCGGTCGGAGTGTAGCGATGCCCGGTGCGGCCGCAAACCGCAGCGCCCCAGGCTCGGGCGAACGCACCGAACTGAGTGTAGCGATGCCCGGTGCGGCCGCAAACCGCAGCCGAGAGGATGGTGAGGGCCTCCGCCGCAGCAGTGTAGCGATGCCCGGTGCGGCCGCAAACCGCAGCGTGGCAGCCGCAGAGCCCTTCGGGCAGCGGAGTGTAGCGATGCCCGGTGCGGCCGCAAACCGCAGCTTGGCGCAGCGGGCGGCGCCTCGGCGGCAGAGTGTAGCGATGCCCGGTGCGGCCGCAAACCGCAGCTGGGGGTCTCGACGAAGTCGCGCCAGATCCAGTGTAGCGATGCCCGGTGCGGCCGCAAACCGCAGCAAGCAACATCTCATCCCGATCCGTCGCTTGAGTGTAGCGATGCCCGGTGCGGCCGCAAACCGCAGCTCGTCGGCCCCTGGGCGCGGCGCAAGCTCGAGTGTAGCGATGCCCGGTGCGGCCGCAAACCGCAGCTGCGCGCGCTCGGCCGCCTGCACGACGAGGAGTGTAGCGATGCCCGGTGCGGCCGCAAACCGCAGCTGCGGGCATCGGCGGGCGGCGCGGGGAAGGAGTGTAGCGATGCCCGGTGCGGCCGCAAACCGCAGCGGCCGGTCCGGCAGGCCGCCGGTGCGGCCCGCCAGCCCGGCAGGGCGCTCCGCGCCCCGGCAACCACGGCAGCCCTACAGCCCCTTCTCCAACACCTCGACGATCTGCCGCGTCCAGTACGGCACATCCGCCGCGTTGGTTCATGCCCGCCAGCGCAACGACAGCACGCCGTTCTCGAACAGCGGGTGCTCCTCCCACGGCTTGTAGGCCACGACGACGCGCTTCAACCCGGCCCGCAGCGCATCACGCCCCATCTCATCGCGGTCAATCGCCTTCAGCGCCTCGATCAGGGGAAGGAAGTAAATCGCGGTGAAGAACTCCGGTTCGGTGAACTGCTCGCCCTGACCGATAAGCGGCTCGACCACCACGTTCTCCCAGTCGATCTCCACCGGAAGCTCGAACCCGGCCACGCGGTGGATCTCCCGCAGCAACCCCGGCAGCACGCGCTCCTGGTAGGCCGCGATGCCGCGCCGATCCACGAGCCCCAACCTCTGCTGACCAGCGGCCGGCCCGACCACTGCCAGGGACAGAATGCGCACCATCATGCCGCGTCGTGCAATCATCGCCTCGCTCCTTCCCGCCACGCCTGTCACCGAACGGCAACAAATCGGCACGGACGTGGAATGACCGCACGAAGCGAGGCGCAGGACCAAGGGGCCACGTGTGCGCCTGACTCAAATCAAGGCCGACCCGAAGCCGCCGCCGCAGTGTGGTGGAATGAGGGAGGACGATCCGATGAACAGCGCCACCCCTGTCGCCGCATCCTTGGCGGGCCGCATCGCCGAACGCGCGCGCCACATCGTCGCCACCGAGCAGGCGGAAGGCCACGACGGCACGCTGATGCCGCACGGGCCTGCCGCCACCGATCACAGCTTGCGCCTGATCCGGGCGATGATCGCGGCGGCGAAATGCGATGGCGCGCTGACGGAAGCCGAACGGGAACGTCTGCTCGATCGCATCGGCTCTGCCGAGTTCCACCCCGACGTGATGGACTGGATCGAGCGCGAATTCCGCGCCCCCCTCGACATCGAAGCGGTGGTGGAGGGCTGCTGCGAGTCCCGCCTGCGCGCGGTCGAGCTCTACATCGCGAGCCTCGAGGCGATCGATCTCGCGCATGCCGAGGAGCACGCCTGGCTGCGTCGCCTCGCCGGCCGGCTCGGGCTCGAGCGGGCGCTGATCGACGCCATCCACACCAAGCACGGCGCCCCGCCGCTCGACTGGGGCTGACCTGCCTTCCCCTCAGCCCCGCGAGTCGTCGCGGTCGCGACGCTCAAGCAACCGCTCGAGCTTCTCCGCGAGCCGTCTCTGCCCGATGCCGATCGCGCCGAGCGCGAACAGGGTGAGCGCGGTGACCATGCCGGAGCCGGCGTAGAGCAGCCGCCCCGGGTTCCACTCCGGGCCGAGAACGGGGGTCGCCTTCAGCGCGAGATCGAGGCAAGCGATCAGGGCAACGACCGCGATCACCTGCAGGGTCCGCCAGCCGATCATGCCGCGGACCCCACCGCGCCCCCCCGTCGCGCGAGCGCGGCGGCGAGGGTGTTCTCGAGCAGGGAGGCGATCGTCATCGGCCCCACCCCGCCCGGCACGGGCGAAATCCAGCCCGCGCGCGGCAAAGCCTCGGCGAAGGCGACGTCGCCGACCAGCCGCCCCTCGCCGGTCCGGTTGATCCCGACATCGATCACCGCCGCCCCCGGCGCGACCCAGTCCCCCCGCACGAGCTCCGCCCGCCCGACCGCGGCGATCAGGATCTCGGCCCGGCGGCACTCGGTGGCGAGGTCACGGGTGCGGCTGTGCGCGAGGGTGACCGTTGCATCGGCGAGCGTGAGCAGGGCCGCCATCGGCCGGCCGACGATGGTGGAGCGGCCGAGCACGAGGGCGCGCGCCCCGGCGACCGGCACGCCCGCCTCGCGCAGCATGGTCATCACGCCCTTCGGCGTGCAGGGCACGAGGGCGGGTTTGCCGATGGCAAGGCGGCCCGCGTTCAGCGGATGAAACCCGTCGACGTCCTTCGCCGGGTCGATCGCTTCGATCACGGCCTGGGGCCTGATCTGCGGCGGCAGGGGGAGCTGGACCAGGATCCCGTCCACACCCGGGTCGTCGTTCAGGCGCCGGACGACGGAGAGGAGGGCGGCTTCGGAGGTGTCGGCGGAGAGGGCGATGGTCTGCTCGCGGAAGCCTGCTTCGGCGGCGGCGCGCGTCTTGTTGCGCACGTAGAGGCGGCTGGCCGGATCCTCGCCGACGATGACCACGGCCAGCGAGGGCACTACGCCGGCGGCGCGGGCCTCCTCGCGCACGCGGGCCCGCACCCGCGCGGCAAGTGCCCGGCCGTCGAGCACGACCGCGGTCATCGTGTGAGGGCCTGGAAGCGCGCGGCCAGGGCGGTCGGGTCGCCCGCAATGCGAACCAGCTTGTCGCGAGCGCTGGCCCCTCGAACGACGCGGCAGGCGGCGGACGGCACGCCGAAGGCGTCGGCGAGCAAGGCGCAGAGGGCGGCATTCGCCCGGCCCTCCTCGGGCGGTTCGGTGACGGCGACCCGCAGCGCGACACTGCCGTCGGGCTTCACTGTTCGGCCGAGGACACCCGCCTTGCGGGCGCGGGGCGACACGCGCACCGGGAAGAAAAACGCATCGGGCAAGGTCACCGCAGAGCCGGAACGATGGTGGTGGCGAGGAAGATGCGCAGGAATTGCAGGAGCAGGATCAAGACGAGCGGCGAGAGGTCGATCCCCCCCAAGTTGGGCAAAAAGCGGCGGATCGGCGCCAGCAGCGGCTCCGTCGCCCGATGCAGGAAATCGCCCACCGTCCAGACGAACCGGTTGCGCGTATCGAGAATGTTGAAGGCGAGCAGAATGGAGAACACCGCCGCGATGATCAGCAGCCAGATCATCAGCTCGAGGACGGTGTCGATCAGCCAGAACAGGGCATACATCGGGTGGAGTCCGGCGGTTGGCGGGCGGGCGGACCCTAGCGGCGGGGGCTCGGCCGATGCAAGGCATGCCGGGCGGAGGGCATGGCGTGGCGGCAGACGAGGCAGACCCGCGGTGTTCTTGACTTGTTGTTCGCTCCGCCCAATACACCGAGGCTCGGAGGCGGGGCTGTAGCTCAGTTGGGAGAGCGCCTCGTTCGCAATGAGGAGGTCAGGGGTTCGATTCCCCTCAGCTCCACCACCCGCCCAAGCCGCCCTTCTTTCACCCGGTTGGCCACGGGCCTTCCCGCTTCCGCCGCAATGGACGACCGACGCCTGGACCGGTGCAGGGACGGCAACGCAACGCGCCGGCGCATTGCTCGACAGCACCGCGCCCGGCGGGCGTGAGCGTCGGGATCAGCCGAGGGCGCGCTGCGCCACCGCAGCGAGGGCATCGCCAAAGGCGTCGAGGAAGAACCCGGCCTCCTCTTCACTGAGGCAGAGCGGAGGGCGGATCTTCACCGTCTCGCCGTAACGCCCTGCCGCCCCGACCAGCACACCGCGCTCGCGCAGCGCATCCACGAGTGCCTCCACCCGGGCGGGCGCGTCGTCGCCCGCGAGTTCGACCCCGATGAACAGGCCGGCGCCACGGACAGCGGCGATGAGCGGCGAGCGTTGCGCCATGGCGAGCAGGCCGGCCTTCAGCTGGTGGCCGCGGCGGGCGGCATTGGCGATCAGCCCCTCCTCCTCGAGCACGTCGAGCACGGCGTTCCCGACCGCCGCCGCCACCGGCGTCGCGGCGAAGGTGTTGAAATACCCCGCCCGCTCGCACAGGGCGGCGAGGAGTTCGTGCCGTGTGGCGACGGCCGCCATCGGGTAACCGTTGCCCATCGGCTTGCCCATGGTCACCACGTCCGGCACGACGCCGTGGCGGGCGAACCCCCACATCCCCTGCCCCGTCCGCCCGAAGCCAGGCTGCACCTCATCGGCGACGAACAACCCACCATGCCGGCGAACCATCGCCACGGCAGGAGCGAGGAAGCCCGGCGGATCGACATGCACCCCGTCCGAGGAGAAGACTGTGTCGCAGATGAAGGAGGCGAGGCCGTAGCCGGCTTCCTCGAGGCTCCGCGCAGCGAGCGCGATCGCCTGCGCGAAGCCGGTGGCGACATCATCGCCGGAGTGCGCGGCCGACGGCGCGGGAACGAGACGAACGAACGGCGGCGGCCCACCGCGCTTCCAGGACGCCGGCGAAATCTCCGTCACGGCCGCAGTGTTCCCGTGATAGGCCGTCTCGGTGACGATGACGCCCTGGCGGCCGGTTGCGGCACGGGCGATCCGCAGGGCGAGATCGTTCGCCTCGCTGCCGGTGCAGACCAGGACCACGTTCTCGAGGGCGGCCGGCAGGGTGGCCTTGAGGCGTTCCAGGTAGCGTTCCGTCGTTTCGTTCAGGTATCGGCTGTTGATCGCGATCTCGCCCGCCTGGCGCGCAAGGGCGGCCACGACCCGCGGATGGGCGTGACCGAGCGGGAAGACGTTGTTGTAGGCGTCGAGGAAGCGCCGACCATCCGCCGCCTCGACCCAGGCACCGCGGCCGCGCACCAGAACCAGCGGGTCGCGGTAGAACAGCACCGTCGCCGCCCCTGTGTTGGCGAGGCGGCGGGCGAGCAGATCGTGCGCCTCGCCACCGCGGAACGCGTTCATCTCCAGGATCGTCTTCGGCCGCGCGGTCATTCCCCGACATCCTCCCGCTCGACGCGCTCCCTGGCGAAGGCTCCGTCTCACCGCCGCTGCAGGTAGCGCTCCGCCAGCATCACCGTGCCCGCCGTGTAGCGCTCGAGCCCGGCCTCGCGCGCCGTCGGCGTCTCGGCGTGGCTCGCGATCCAGGCGGTGAGCAGGATCCGCCGCAGCATGACGAAATCTTCCAGCATGGCGCGATCCGCAGCCTCCAGCGGAGCGACCCGAGCATAGCCCTCGACCCAGGCCTCCATCAGCGCGGGCACGATCGGATCGTGCTCGAGGAAACTCACCGCGGCGGCGAAATCGTAGGCGAACCAGCCGTAGCCGCAGTCGTCGAAGTCGATGACGCCGATCCTCTCCTCGTCGACGAGGAGATTGGCCAGCCGCAGATCGGCATGAATGAGGCCGAACCGATCCTCCCCCGTGCCGTAGGCGGCAAGTCGCTCGGCCAGCCGGGCGACGGCACGGGCGAGTACCGCTTCGCCCTCGCGCTCAAGGCCCAGGGCAGCGCGCCAGGGGCCCCAGTGCGGCGATTCGCCGAGCGTGGTGGCGAAGTCCCAGCGCTTGCGCCGAAACCCTGCCGGCGGCCGCCAGGCGCGGGCGTGAGCGTGCAGCCGGGCGCTGATTTCGCCGAGGGTGCGGAACCCATCGACCAGCGCCTCGTCGGCCGACGGCTCCCGACCGGGCAGGAAGGAGAAGGCCGCCAGCGCCCGCGTCTCGCCGCCGTCGGCGACCGCGATCACGCGTTCGCCCGCGCGCGTGCGCAGCACCTCGGGCGTGGTCACGATGCGGTCGCGCCGCAACGCCTCCAGCCAGGCGAGTTCGCCCTCGATCTCGTCGAGCGTGTGGTAGCCCGGGCGATAGACGCGGATGATCACGGGCTGGTCGCGGTCGGGGTCGTCGGCGCGGAAGGTCGCGTTCTCCGACACCGTGATCAGGCTGACGCGCGTGCGTGGCGAAGGCCGGGCAGCTCGGGTTCCTGCGCACCGCAGCGATGGAACTCGCGCCCTTGGGGATGACCATCAATGCCGTGTTGCCCGGCAATATCGCGACCGAGGGGCTCGCTGGTCTCGGCGAGAGCTACCTGCAGGAGATGACGGCAGCGATCCCGCTGCGTCGCCTGGGCTCGGTGGAGGACGTCGCCTACGCCGCCCTGTTCTTCGCCTCCGATGAGGCGGCCTACATCACCGGCCAGACGCTCGTGGTCGACGGCGGGCAGGTGCTGCCCGAATCGCCCGAGGCGATGCGGGCGATCGGTTAGCGCAAAGCCTTCCGTTCGCCGGGCCGCCGTCCGTTCTCCACGGCGGACCGTTCGCCTCCGACCCACTCTCCCCTCGCCGGCTCGCGCGCGGCCCGCGGTCGCGCGCGCGTCGCGATCCATCGCCCGATCGGCGTCGGAGGCCGGATGACACCGCTGATGGGTCGCGATGTTTCCGCTCGATGCCCTGCCATAACGGCTCGGCATCGATCGACCGCCGGGCGGAAGACACGATCGGATCATCCCGGCCGAGCAAACCCCTTTCCGATCGCCCGCTTCGATCGTATCGTCTCGAAACAATCGAAGGAACGAAGGGGAAACGTCCATGATCGATCGCCGCAGGATCCTGGCCACGGCAGGGCTGTCCGCGACCGTGCCGCTTTGGGCTCTCGGAGGATGCGCGAGCGGGACCGGCGAGGGCGGAGCGGCGTCGTTACGGCCGGTGTTCGCCCTGCGCGGCGACGGTGCCGTGGTGGCGATCGATCCCGCGACGGACAGCATCGCGGCACGCATCGTCACCG
Source organism: Elioraea thermophila (ex Habib et al. 2022) (assembly GCF_003336755.1). GTDB lineage: Bacteria > Pseudomonadota > Alphaproteobacteria > Acetobacterales > Acetobacteraceae > Elioraea > Elioraea thermophila. The sequence goes on from NZ_QMDI01000002.1 coordinate 545,624, forward strand.
GCGGCGCGGGCGGAACGCTCGGCAGCCTCACCCCGGACGGGCGCTGGCTGTACGTCGCCAACAACGCGCCCGGGCAGCGGACGCTGGTCAAGATCGACGCCCAGACCCTGCGCGTCGCCTCGACCCTGGAGACCGGCAACCGGCCGAAGCACCCGGTGGTCTCGCCCGACGGGCAGACGGTGGCGCTGAACCACTCGGGGCTCGATGACGGCAAGACCCGCATCGCCTTCGTCGACGTCGCCTCCGACCGGGTCCGCACGGTCGAGATCCCGGTCCGCAACACCCAGCACAGCGGCGACGTCACCATGCACGGTCTGTGGCTGCACGACGGCCGGCACTACGCGATCGGGAACTACGCCGACAACGCGGTGGTCGTGATCGACGCAGAGTCGTTGCAGGTCCACACCGTTCCGGTCGAGGGCAATCCCCACTATTTCGACGGCCTCGGGCGCGAGCTCTGGGTCACGCTCGAGGCGGTCGAGCCGAAGACCGCGCGCTCGCGGCCCCTCGTCGTCATCTTCGACGCCAGCCAGCCGATGGCCCTGCGACGGACGGGGCAGGTCGCGATGACCCTCTCCGCCGACGAGGTGGCCAATCCCGCGCGGATCGAGGGGCATCACGGCACCTTCACGACGGCCGGCGACGCCTTCATCGTCTGCAATCGCGGCAGCGGCGGCGCCCTGGAAGGCGGCTCGGTCGAAGTGTTCGACGCCCGCACGCGGCGGCGCCTCGCCACGCTCCAGCTCGGCATCCGGGGCGCCGGACACGCCTATCTGACGCCGGACGGACGGTTCGCCCTGATCACCCAGTACAACGACACGCGGGTTCCCGTCCTCGACCTGCAGACTTTCCGTACCGTGGCCACGATCGATGCCGGGCGAGGTGGCCATCTCGGGCACGTCGCCTTCACGACGGACGGCCGCAAGGCCTACATCAGCAACCGCAGGAGCGACGAGGTGCTGGTGGTCGACACCGCGCAGTGGGCGATCGCAGGACGAATCGCCACCGGAACGAGCGGCCAGGCCCAGGGCATGGTGCTGAACACGCACTACGCGGTGTTCGAGCGCGTCGGGAGCCGGGCCGTCCTCGCGTGACCGCGCCCGCCGCCGCGGGCGGTGGGGGGGATTTGCCGGAGGGGATCCTGGTCACCGGCTTCCTCGGCGCCGGCAAGACGAGTTTCCTCCGTCACGTGCTGCTGCCGTGGCTTATCCGACGCCACCGGCCTGCCCTGCTCGTCAACGACTCGGGGGCGGAGAACTTCGACGCCGACCGTCTGGCGGACGCCGGCGTGCCGGTCGTATCGGTCGCCGGCGGGTGCGGCTGTTGCGCGGTTGGAGGTGCGATGGCCGAGGCGGTGGCGCGACTGGCGCGGGGCGAGCACCGGCCGGTGGTGATCGAAGGCTCGGGGCTGGCCGATCCCGGCCCGATCCTGGAGGCCTTGCGGTCGCACGGACTGACCGACCTGGTCGTGCTCGCCCTGGTGCACGGACCGACCTGGCGGGAACGGCTGCCTCTCGCGCCGGTGCAGGGGCAGCTCGCCCTGGCCGACTGGATCTTCGTCACCGCCGCCGAGGAGATGCCGCCTGCCGAGATCACGCGGCTGAACGAGGCGCTGTGCCGACACCGACCGCGACCGGTCTCCGTGTGGCGGCGGGACGCGGGGGTGCTCGATGCGCGCTGGCCCGACGCGCTGGCGACGTTGGCGGGAGCGCCCGATCGCGCCGCGTCGAGCCTGCGCCGCTGCGGCGACGCGGTGCCCCCGCATGTGGGGATGGGGTCACGAACCATCCCGGTCCGCCAATGGGCCGAAAGGCGGGCGTGGGAGGAGTGGGCGAATGCCCTGCCCGAGGGGGTTTGGCGCGCCAAGGGCATGGTGCCCGTCCTGGGTGCGGTCTGGCCGCAGGCGCTCGACCACAACGGCAGTGGCCCCCCAGCCTGGCACGAGCCGTCGGGGCCATGTGCGCCTTATCTCGTCGTGGTGGGCGAGGAGCGCTCGCTCGATGCCCTGCCGCCGTTGCCGTCGGCGCCGGCACCCGACCGCTGGGACGACGCGGCTTGGCTGCCGAGCGGTTCGGCCGACGGGCGGCGCGACGCGGCGTGGCAGGATGGGGCGCCGACGCCGCCCGCGATCGCGGCGCGCGCGTGGTTCAAGGCGGTCGGCCAGGCGCGCGCCGACGACCTCGTCTGGATCGCACCGTCCTGGGCATCGGCGGAGGCGCCGCTGTCGCCGCGACCGCCGCTGAGCCGGGCCGACTGGCACGGGCTCGTCCAGGGGCTCCGAAGCTGGAGTGCGCGGTCACCGCACGGGCGCTGGTTCGTGGCGGGCTGGCCGCTCGCCTTCGTGCAGGCACTCTCCCGCCTCGCCGCCATCCCCCCGCTCCGCATCTGGCATGCGGGCGAGGCCTGGGCCTGGCCCGAGGCCGCGCTGTCGTGGCTCGCCCCGGGTGGCGAGGTGGCGGAGCCGGCGCCGCGGGCTGCCGCTTGCGCGGACACGGGCGCGCGCGGTTCGGTCGGTCCCTAAAGGCGCGCTGGCGGCGTCGGTGGAGGCACCGGCGTCGCGCCCGGTGGGTGGCGAAATCGCGCCGGTGCCGCGGTGGGCCGGGCAGGATTCGAACCCGCAACCAAGCCGTTATGAGCGGCCCGCTCTGACCGTTGAGCTACCGGCCCCCTTGACCCCTCTGATGCGGCGAGGGGGCAGGCCTACGCAAGCCCCCCGTTCCGTCGACTCAGGGGGCCGACCGCACAAGGGGCCGACCGCACCCTCCCCTCAGGTCGCGAGGCGGCGACGGAGGCCGGCGAACCCGATCAGCGCCAAGCCGAAGAGGGCGAGCGAGGCCGGCTCGCTCACCGGCTCCGGATAAAGCGCGTCGCGGAACCGCTTCGCGGTATCGGGCGCGTTGCTGAAGATCCCGTCCACGCCGAGCGCGTAGACGGTCTCGTGCAGGCCGGGGTTGGCGTTCGACAACGTGTAGACATGGATCAGCAGCCCCGCCTGATGCACGCGATCGACGCAGGCCTCGTTGACGTTCGCCACCGAGACGCCGATTCCCTGCGCCACCTCGGCGATCTGAGCGAGCTGAGCCGCCGTCGGACAGATGCCGGTGAGGAACACGAGCGGCAGGCTGGTCCGCTCGGCCAGGTGCTGGATGATCGAGAGGTCGAACGACTGCAGGAAGACGTTGTTGCGGCTGCCGTCGAACAGCCCCTCGTAGCGCGGATCGGCGAGCGCGGCGAGCATCGCGTCCGCGATCGAGCGGTTGTAGGCGGCTTGGCCGGAAATCGTCTTCACCTCCGGATAGACGCCGACCACCCTGCCGGTCTCCCGCCAGAGGTCGAACAGGTAATCGAGCACGTCGGTGAAGCGCGGCACGACGAAGCTCTCGCTGCCCGTGTAATACGCGTTCGGCGGCACGGCGTAGCCGGTGGTGCCGCGCGAGCGGGCCGAGACGAGCAGGATGTCGTCGTAGGTCAGATTGTCGATGTTGTACTGGCGCGACGCGCCGCTGCCCGTGCCCTTGGCGAACAGGGCGGGGTTGGTGGCGGCGACCGAGACGATGTTGGTGGTCGCGTTGAGGGAACGATCGTGCCGCGCAACAAGCACGCCATCCTGGGTGATGAAGAGGTCGGGTTCGATGAAATCGGCGCCCATGGCGACGGCGAGGCGGTAGGCCTCCATCGTGTGCTCGGGCAGGTATTGGCTCGCGCCGCGATGCGCGATGACCAGCGGACGATCGACCAGCGGCCCCGCCATGACGGACGAGGTGAGGACGCCGAACGCGAGTGCGCCGGCGAGAACAAGACGCGGCATGGCTCCCCCTGAGGTGTGCGTCAGCGTGCGCACACTACCGCCGGGGGAGCCGGGCCGCGTGACGCTTCCTTGAACAGTTCGTTACGTTGCGCGGCCGGTGCGACGCCGTCACTCCGCCAACAGGCGCCGGATCGCGTCGCCCGCCTTGGCGATCGACACGATGCCCTCGAGATGGCCGAGCGCGCCGTCGAGCTCGACAAGCTCCACCGCCCGCCCCTGCGCGCGCAGCGTGGCGGCCAGACGCCGGTTCGCCTCGATCGGGAAGATGCGGTCCCCCGTCGCCGCGACCACGAGCCAGCGGGCGCGCGAGCGCGCGAGCGCCGCCTCGGGGCTCTCGTACTGCTTGAGGAACAACTGGTTGGCGCGGGCGAGATAGAGGAAGTGGTTCGCATCCGCCACCCGCGCACGCGCCGCCGCCGCATCGTCGAGCCACTTCTCGATGGCGAAACGTTGCGTCACCGAAGCCCGCGGGTCCTGCCCCTCCGCCGCTTTCACCCCGATGGTGTCGGCCCAGGGCCAGTCGCGCGCGTGGTGGGTGACGATCTTCAGCGCCTCGGCGAGCCCCCGCACCGGCCCCGGCCCGCCGTAGTACGCGCCGCCCTTCCACTCGGGGTCGAGCCGGATCGGCGCGGTCCAGATGTCCATCCAGCCGAGAAGCCAAGCATCGGCACGGTCGGAGCCGACGACCGGCATCGCGCGGACCACCATGTCGGGATAGGCCGCCGCCCATTCGATGGTCTGAAACGCGCCCATCGAGGCGCCGGCGACGAGAGCGAGCCGACGCACGCCGAGATGGTCGAGCAGCGCCTTCTGCGTCTCGACGAAGTCGCGGATGGACAGCACGGGGAAGGCGAGGCCCCAGGGCCGCCCGGTCTCAGGGTTCGGCGTGGCGGGGCCGGTGGTGATCACGCTCGGGTCGCCGGTATTCAGGTTCACCGGCGTATCCGCGGAGACGACGAAGAAGCGGTTGGTGTCGATCGGCTTGCCGGGGCCGATGATGGCGTCCCAGTAGCCGGGCGGGCCGCCGGGAGAAAGCCGGCCGAAAGCGTGCGAGGTGCCGGAGAAGAAGTGGGCGATCAGCACCGCGTTGTCGCGCGCCTCGTTGAGCTGCCCCGCCGTCTGGTAGCCGATCCTGAGCCGAGGGATGGTCTGCCCGGCCTCAGTGGTGAAGCGCGGGATCTCGAAGGCGCGCTTCTCGACCACAAGCTCGCCCTGGGCGAGGGCGGGCAGCGCGGCGGCGACCAGGACCGCAGCCAGCGAAGCGATCAAGGTGCGGCGTCTTGGCATGGACGGCCCTCCTTTCTCGTTTTGCTGCCAGTCTGCCCGGGCGCGGCGGCCTCGTCCATGGCGCGCGGCAGGCGGTTCCGCTAGATGGGCGGCCGAGCAAGCCGAGGAGATCCCGTCGTGGACATCAGCCGCATCAGCATCGGCCGCAACCCGCCGACCGACATCAACGTCATCGTCGAGATCCCCCAAGGCGGGGTGCCGGTGAAGTACGAGCTCGACAAGGAGTCAGGGGCGCTGATGGTCGATCGCTTCCTGCACACCGCGATGTACTACCCAGGCAACTACGGGTTCATCCCGCACACGCTGGCCGAGGATGGCGACCCGATGGACGTGATGATCGTCACGCAAGCCGCCCTGGTGCCCGGCTGCATCGTGCGCTGCCGCCCCGTCGGCGTGCTGATGATGCGCGACGAGGCGGGGCCGGACGAGAAGATCCTCGCCGTGCCGGTGGACAAGCTTCACCCGTTCTACACGGGCGTGAAGTCGTTCCGCGACCTGCCCGCGATCCTGACGGAGCAGATCGCCCACTTCTTCAAGCACTACAAGGATCTCGAGAAGGGCAAGGAAGTGAGCCTTGGCGAGTGGGCGGGGCCCGAGGTGGCCGAACGGCTAATCCTGGACAGCATCAGGCGGGCGGAAGCCGCCAAGAACGCCGCCGCCCACTATGCCTGAGCGAGGATCGCACTCCAGCCGGCGAGCGTGGGCAGGGCGCCGATGGTCGTCCACAGGCAGAGGGCGGCGGCGGCGCGCGCGTCCGCCCCACCGGCGGCCGCGATCAGGAAATGGTTGAGCGCGGTCGGGGTGGCGGCCATCAGCACGGCCGCGCTCGCTGCGCCGGGGGGCAGGCCGAGGGCGCTCACCGCCGCCCAGGCAAGGGCCGGGTGCAGCAGGAGCTTGCCGGGCAGGGCAGCAATCACCGGCCGCAGGGGTGAGAGCGCCAGCGCCCCCGCCCCCGAGGCGAGCGCGGCGCCGAGCGAGATGAGTGCCCCCGGGATCGCGCCGCCGGCGAGCAGCGCGACCAGGCGTGAGAGCGGCTCCGGCACGGGCAAGGCGGCGAGGCGCACGGCAAGCCCCGCCGCCGTCGCCCACACCAGCGGCGCGCGCATCACCGCCCGCAGCCCGGCACGCAGCCCGCCCGAGGCGAGCAGCACCATGTTCGCGTTCATCACCACGAACACGTCGGCGACCAAGACGGCGATCGCCGCCCCCACCGCCGCCGGATCGGCCCCGAGCGGGGAGACCGCGATCGCCGGCAGGCCCATGTAGCCGACATTGGCCGACACCGAGCCCATGGCGGCAAGCCGCCGCGCCCGCGGCGCCAAGCCGGCGACGATCAGACCCGAGACCAAGGTGGCGGCGAGATAGGCCAGAGGGGCCAGAAGCGCCGAGGCCGGCGGCGCGGCGGCCTCGACCACGAAGCGGAACAGGAACGCCGGCAGGGCGGCGTAGAGGACGAACAGCCGAAGCCCCGTTTGCGCCCGTGCGTCGGCGAGAGCGCCGCGGCCGAGCAGCCAGCCGAGCGCGATCAGGGCGAAGAACGGAAGGAGAATGGCGAGCGGCAACACGCGGCGAGGCTCGCCGTTGGCCTGCGACCGTGGAAGCGGCGACGGCACGGGTCACGCCTGCGACCGACGCGGGGCTCGGCGCGGAGGACTGCGCCAACGGCAGGGGGAACTCTCTCATACGGTTGCAACTCCGCGTCGATGGCGCTGATCCGTCCGGTCCGATACCTTTTTCGCGTCTGGGGGTTTCGTTCCGGTTGGGGGAGGTCGGCATGAGAACGAAAACGATCACCGGCATGGCCGTCGCCGCCGCGATGGTGCTGTCCGTCGGTGCGGCGCAGGCCGCCTGGGTGCAGTGGACGGGGCCCGGAGCGACGGGCAACTGGTACCGACTGGTCGAGGACAGCACGAGCGGCTGGACCGCGGCGCGCGCGCGAGCGCAGACGGAGTTCGGCGGCGACCTCGCCACCATCACCAGCGCCGGCGAGCAGCTCTTCGTCAACTCCGCCCTCTTCGGGGGCAGCAGTCCGTTCAACGAGACGCTCCGCGGCTCCTGGTGGCTCGGCGGCACCGATGCGGAGAGCGAAGGCACATGGACGTGGGTCACGGGCGAGCCCTGGTCGTTCACCAACTGGGGTTCTGGCCAACCTGACAACAACAGCTCTTTCCCGTTCGGCGACGCCAACGGCGAGGACTACCTGCAGCTCGTCTGGCGACCCGACCCCACATCTCCACTTCCGGGCGGCTGGAACGACGCGCGCGAGGCCGGCTACCTGGCTTCGGATCCGAACTTCGCGAACCTGCCCAACCTTTGGCTGAAGGGCTTCATCGTCGAGCGGACGACGGATCCGAACCCGCGGCCCGAGCCCATTCCCGCCCCGGCGGCGCTGCCCCTGTTCGCCGTCGCCCTGCTCGGCCTTGCCGCCGCCGGGCTGCGGCGGGCCTGACCCCCTCCCCCTCGCGGGGCTGCCCCCCGCGGCGCGGGCTTGAACCGGCGCTCCGGATTACCTTCACTGCTCCGAAGACAATCCGGAGCCGCCCATGCCCGCGCCCCGCCTCGTCACCGCCCTCACCCTCCTCGCCCTCGCCGCCACCCCCGCCCTCGCCCAGGACCGCCTCGTCGTCGCCCCCACCACCGTCGACGACCTCAAGCCCGTCTTCGCCACCGTCGAATCCGTCCGCACCGTCGAGGCGCGCACCCGGATCGCCGGCACGCTCGACCGTCTCGCCATTCGCGAAGGCGATGCGGTCACGGCGGGCGAGGTCGTCGCCCTCGTCGCCGACCCCAAGCTCGGCCTGCAGCGCGCCGCCCTCGACGCCCGGCTCGATGCCCTCGCCGCGCAGCGCCGCCAGGCCCAGCTCGAGCTCGAGCGCACCCGCCAGCTCCGTCTCACGGGGGCCGCCACCCAGGCCCGGCTCGATGAGGCCGAGACCGCCGTGCAGGTGATCGACGCCCAGGCGGCCGCCGTACGCGCCGAACGGGCGGTGGTGGACCAGCAGATGCGCGAAGGCGAGGTGCTCGCCCCGCAAGCGGGCCGCGTGCTCGCCGTGCACGCCGTTACCGGCGCGGTGGTGATGCCCGGAGAACCCATCGCCACCATCGCCACCGATCGCTACGTGCTCCGCCTGCGGATCCCCGAACGCCACGCGCGGTTCCTGCGCGCGGGCGACCCGGTGCGCGTCGGCGCGCGGGGCCTCGCGCCGAAGGAGGGTGCGGCACTCGGCGAAGGCCGAATCGTGCTCGTCTATCCGCGACTCGAGGCGGGCCAGGTGGTGGCCGATGCCGAAGTGGCGGGATTGGGCGACTTCTTCGTCGGCGAACGGGTGGAGGTCACCATCGTCGGCGATCGCCGCGAAACCATCCTGATCCCCGAAGCGTTCCTCATCCGTGGCGCCGGCGTGGATCTGGTGCGCCTCGAGAGCGGAGCGACCGTGCCGGTGCAGACCGGCCCTGCGCACGCCCGGGCCGGTGTGGTGATGCGGGAGATCCTCTCGGGCCTTCGCGCCGGCGACGTGGTGCTGCGCCCATGAGCCGGATCCCGCTCGGCATCTCCGGCCACCTCGCCAAGGCCTTCATCGCCTCCAAGCTCACGCCGCTTCTGCTGCTCGCCTCACTCGCGCTCGGGTTGATGGCGCTCGTCGCGCTCCCGCGCGAGGAGGAGCCGCAGATCTCGGTGCCGATGATCGACATCCACGTCCGTGCCGACGGGCTCTCCGCCCCCGACGTGGTCGAGCTCGTCACCCGCCCGCTCGAGGCGATCGTGCTCGGCATTCCGGGCGTGGAGCACGTCTACTCCTCCTCGCGCGACGACGGTGCGATCGTCACCGCGCGGTTCTTCGTCGGTACCGATTTCGACGACGCCATCCTGCGCGTGCACGAGAAGGTGCGTGCCAATTTCGACCGCATCCCCTTGGGGATCCCCGAACCGCTGATCGTCGGGCGCGGCATCAACGACGTCGCCGTCGCCGTAGTCACGCTGCGTGCCGCCGACCCGCGCGATCCGCGCTGGACCGGGTCCGCCTTGCGCGAACTCGCCGACCGCGTGCTCTCCGAGCTCGTCAAGCTGCCCGATGTCGGCCTCACCTACCTCGTCGGCGGCTCGCCCCCCGAAATCGTCGTCGAACCCGACCCCGCCGCCCTCGCGCGCTTCGGCATCACGCTCAATCAGCTCGTCGATAAGCTCTCGGGCGCGAACCGCTCGTTCCGCATCGGCATCGTGCGCGAGGGCGGGGCCACGCTTCCCGTGCACGGCGGGCAGACGCTGCAGGGCATCCCCGATGTCGGCCTGCTGCAGATCGCGACGCGCGACGGGCGGCCGGTCTATGTCGGCGACGTCGCCCGCATCGCGATCAGCGAACGACCCGACGAGGCGCGGGTGTGGGAACTGACGCGCGTGGGCGACGGCTGGACCGCCCAGCCGGCGGTCTCCATCGCCATCGCGAAGCGACCCGGCGCGAACGCCGTCGTGCTCACCCATGCCGTGCGCGACCGCCTCGAGGCCTTGCGCGGCAACGTCATTCCGCCCGGCGTCGTCGCCGAGGTGGTGCGCGACTACGGCGAGACCGCGCAGGAAAAGGCGGACGAGCTCCTGTTCCATCTCGGGCTCGCCACCCTTTCCATCGTCGCGCTGATCTGGCTCGCCATCGGCCGGCGCGAGGCGATGGTCACCTTCGTCGTCATCCCGGTCACCATCCTGCTCACCCTGTTCGGTGCCTGGATCCTCGGCTACACGCTGAACCGCGTCTCTCTGTTCGCGCTCATCTTCGCCATCGGCATCCTGGTCGATGACGCGATCGTCGTGGTCGAGAACATCGACCGGCACTGGGCGATGAAGGACGGGCGGTCGCGCATCGAGGCGGCGATCGATGCGGTGGCCGAGGTCGGCAACCCTACGCTCATCGCCACCCTCACCGTCATCGTCGCGCTGCTGCCGATGATGTTCGTCTCCGGGCTGATGGGCCCGTACATGGCGCCCATCCCGGCGGTCGCTTCGGGGGCGATGCTCTTTTCCTTCTTCGTCGCGATGATTCTCACACCGTGGCTGATGGTGAAGCTTTCCGGCCGCACGCCGGCGAGCGCCGAGCACCACGGCCCTGGTTTCCTCTCCCGCGCCTATCGCGCGGTGGCCGCGCCCCTGATCGAAACCAAGCTTCGCGCCTGGGCCTTCCTGCTCGCCGTCGGCATCGCGACGCTTGCTTCGCTCTCGCTCTTCGTCACCCGCGACGTGACGGTGAAACTGTTGCCGTTCGACAACAAATCGGAGCTCTCCGTCGTCGTCGACCTGCCCGGTGGGGCTTCGGTCGAGGACACGGAGCGGGTTCTGTTCGCCGCCGCCGACCGCCTGCGCGCGGTGCCCGAGGTGGTGGCCGTCACCGCGCACGCGGGTACCGCAGCGCCGTTCAACTTCAACGGCCTCGTTCGCCACTACTTCCTGCGCCAGGCGCCGAACCAGGGCGACCTCGAGATTCGGCTCACCCCGAAGGCCGAGCGGTCGCGCACCTCGCACGACATCGCGCTCGAGGTGCGCGAGCGGCTGAAGGACGTCGCCTGGCCGGAGGGCGCGCGATGGAAGGTGGTGGAGGTGCCGCCGGGGCCGCCGGTGCTGGCCACGCTTCTCGCCGAAATCTACGGCCCCGACACCGAGGCCCGCCGCGAGGCGGCGCGCACCGTGCGCGAGGCCTTCGCGCGCGTGCCGTTCCTGGTCGATCTCGACGACACCCTCGCCGACCCCGGCCAGCGGCTGCGCATCCGATTGCTGTCGGATCAGCTCGAGTTCCACGGCGTGGAGGAAGCGGCCGTCTACGACACGCTGCGGGTTCTCCTGGGCGGACAGACCATCGGCTATTCGCACCGCGGCGAGGGCCGCAACCCGCTGCCGATCACCGTGCGCCTGCCGAAAGGCGAGCTCTTCGTCTCGGAGCGTCTGCTCGCCACCCCGGTCCCCGGTCGTAACGGTCCCGTCGAGCTCGGCGATCTCGTGCGCATCGAGGTCGAGCGCGCGTCGTTCCCGATCTTCCGCCGCAACGGTTTCCCTGCCGAGATGGTGAGCGCGGAGCTCGCGGGCGCTTTCGAGGCGCCGATCTACGGCATGCTCGCGGTGCGCGACGCGTTGCGCGAGATGGCCGCCGAGGGTCGCGCCGTGCCCGAAATCCGCCTCGCCGGGCAGCCGCTGGACGCCTCGCGCCCAGCCCTGCTGTGGGAAGGCGAGTGGGAGGTGACGCGTGTCACCTTCCGCGACATGGGGATCGCGTTCGGTGTGGCGCTGCTCGGAATCTACGCCCTCGTCGTCGGGCAGTTCTCCTCGTTCCGGGTTCCGCTCGTCATTCTCGTTCCCGTCCCGCTCACCTTCATCGGCGTGGTGGGCGGGCACTGGTTATTCTCGGCCCCGTTCACCGCTCCGTCGATGATCGGCTTCATCGCGCTCGCCGGCATCATCGTGCGCAACTCGATCCTGCTCGTCGATTTCATCCGGCACACCCCGGCGGAAGGGCGAAGCGTGCGCGCGATCGCGCTCGAGGCGGGGGCGGTGCGTTTCCGCCCGATCCTGCTCACCGCGGCGGCGGCGATCATCGGGGCGGCCTTCATCCTCGCCGACCCGATCTTCCAGGGCCTCGCGCTCAGCCTGATGTTCGGCCTAATCTCCTCCACCTTGCTGACGGTGCTGGTGATCCCGGCCGTCTACCGCGTGCTGAGGGATCCAACTTAAAAGGGCGGGGAAAGGGCCGATAGGCCCTCTCCCCGCACCCCTCTCCCGGGATGGGGGTGCAGGGGGAAGGGACGTGTCCCTTCCCCCGCCGGTTTTTCAGTCGTCGAGGAAGCTGCGCAGCTTGCGCGACCGCGAGGGGTGCTTCAGCTTGCGCAGCGCCTTCGCCTCGATCTGGCGGATGCGCTCGCGCGTGACATTGAACTGCTGCCCGACCTCCTCGAGCGTGTGGTCGGTGTTCATCCCGATGCCGAAGCGCATGCGCAGCACGCGCTCCTCGCGGGGCGTGAGGGTGGAGAGCACGCGCGTCGTCGCCTCGCGCAGGTTCGACTGGATTGCCGCATCGAGCGGGATCACCGCGTTCTTGTCCTCGATGAAGTCGCCGAGATGGCTGTCCTCCTCGTCGCCGATCGGCGTCTCCAGGCTGATCGGCTCCTTGGCGATCTTCAGCACCTTGCGCACCTTCTCGAGCGGCATGCCGAGCTTCTCGGCGAGCTCCTCCGGCTGGGGTTCGCGCCCGATCTCGTGCAGCATCTGGCGCGAGGTGCGCACCAGCTTGTTGATCGTCTCGATCATGTGCACGGGGATGCGGATGGTGCGCGCCTGATCGGCGATCGAGCGCGTGATCGCCTGCCGGATCCACCACGTGGCGTAGGTCGAGAACTTGTAGCCGCGGCGGTACTCGAACTTGTCCACCGCCTTCATCAGGCCGATGTTGCCTTCCTGGATCAGGTCGAGGAACTGCAGCCCGCGGTTGGTGTACTTCTTGGCGATGGAGATCACGAGGCGCAGGTTGGCCTCGATCATCTCCTTTTTCGCCCGTGCCGCGTCGCGCTCACCCTTTTGCACGGTGGTGACGACACGGCGGAACTCGCCGACCGGCAGGTGCACCTCGTTGACGATGTCGGCGATTTTGGCGCGGATCGCCTCCACCTCCTCGCCGTGCTTGGTGGCGAAGGCCTTCCAGGTCTTGGAGAGGGTCGCCACCCGCTCGAGCCAGCCCGGGTCGAGTTCGTGGCCGCGATACTGCTCGAGGAACTCCTCGCGCTTCACCTTGGCACTCTCGGCGAGCCGCAGGAGCTGGCCCTCGTACTGGGTGAGCCGCTGGTTGAGCTCGCGCAGCTCCTCGACGAGCTGCTCGATGCGGGCGTTGTTGAGGTGGACCTTCTTGACGAGCTCGACCACCTCCTCCTTGGCCTTGGCGTACTTCTTCTCGGCCTGGGTAGAGGGCGTGCCCCCCTCGGAGAGCGTCTTGAGGCGCGCCTCCTGCAGCTTGGCGAGTTTCTTGTAGGCGGCGGCGATCGCCTCGAAGGTGGCGAGCACCTCGGGCTTCAGCTTCTCCTCGAGGGCGGAGAGCGAGAGTGCGGCCTCGTCCTCGTCGAAGTCCTCCGCCTCCTCGACCGGAGGGCCACCCCCCTCCTCCGGGGTCTGGCCCGCGCCGTGGGTGGCTTCGAGGTCGATGATGTCGCGCAGCAGCATCCGCCCTTCCTTCAGGGCGTCGTGCCAGGCGACGATGGCCTTGAAGGTGAGCGGCGATTCGCAGAGGCCGCCGATCATCATCTCGCGGCCCGCCTCGATCCGCTTGGCGATGGCGATTTCGCCCTCGCGCGAAAGGAGCTCGACCTGCCCCATCTCGCGCAGGTACATGCGCACCGGGTCGTCGGTGCGGCCGAGCTCGGCCTCGTCGACGTTGCCGCCCGACCCCTCCTCGTCCTCGTCCTCCTCGGCCTTGATCGCCTTGGCAGGCGGAGCCTCCGGGTCCTCGGTCTCCTCGGACTCGACGACGTTGATGCCGAGCTCGTTCAGCTGGGCGAGCGTGTCCTCGATCTGCTCGGAGGAGACTTGGCCCTGCGGGAGGGCGGCGTTGATCTCGTCGTAGGTCACGTAGCCGCGTTCGCGCCCGCGCGCGATCAGCTTCTTGACGGCGGCCGACTGGCTGTCGAGCAGGGCCTGCTCGGCGACGTCCTCGGCGGCGGGCTCTGCGGTCGGGGTTGTGGTGGGCTTCGCCATTCGGGTCACCTCGAATGCGGTTTCACGGTTCGGGGGAACACGGGGCCCCCTACTCTACGGGTTGGGTTTCGCCCGCTTCGGGCCTCGTCCGGGCCGCTTCAGGGCGCATGCTCCTCGGCCAACAGCCGCTCGCGCGCCTCGACCAGCCGCGCCAGGCGTCGGACGTTCTCTTCGGTGAACTCGGCCGCGAGGCGGGCGCGCGCCTCGGCGAGATCCTGCTCGAGACGGCCGGGGTCGAGCGCCTGCAGGCCGGCGAGGAAGGCCGTGCGCACTTCGTCCGGTGTGGCCCCGGCCAAGGTGGTCTGCGGCAAGTCGGAAAAACCCTTCGCGAGCACGGCCTCGAGCGCGTCGCCCAGTCCCGACTCGCGCAAGTGGTCGATCACGCTCGGGGGATCAAGGGCGGCGATCTCGCCCGCGTTTGCGACCAGCGCGGCCCTGATGCGCTCGAGCGGCGCGGCGGAGAACCGCTCCGCCGCCAACGCCTCCTCCGCTTCCGCGAGCAGCCAGGGGTGGGCGAGAATGAGGGCGATGAGCGACCTTTCCCGCAGCGCCCGAGTGCGCGCCGGCGCGAGCGGGGGACGAGCGGGACGCGGCGCCACCCCCCGCAACGGGCCGACGGTTCGCTTCGCCCGCAGCTCGGCATACCAGCGATCGCGGAAGTGGCGTCGATACTCCTCTTGTAGGGTGCGATCGCCGATCCTGCCCGCCAGCTCCTCGAGCCGCCGCCGCGCCGCCGCCCGCGCCTCGGGCGTCGGCCCTGGCTCGCCGGCGATCGTCTCGTACAGGAGGTCGGCGAGACTGCGCCGGCGGGAGAGGATGACGGAGAACGCGTCGGGCCCGCGTCGTCGCACCAGGCTGTCCGGGTCCTCGCCGGCGGGGAGCGAGACGAAGGCGAGGCTGCGGCCGGGCCCGATCAGCGGCAGGGCGAGCTCGGCCGCCCGCAGCGCGGCGCGCGCGCCGGCGGCGTCGCCGTCGAAGCAGAGCACCGGTTCGGGCGACAGGCGCCAGAGTTCGGCGAGCTGCTCCTCGGTCAGTGCGGTGCCGAGGGGAGCGACCGCGCCACCGAAGCCCGCCTGATGGAGCGCGATCACGTCGAGATAGCCCTCGACGACCAGGGCGGAGGCCCCGCAGCGGATCGCCTTTGCCGCAAGATCAAGACCGTAGAGCGTCTTTCTTTTGACAAAGAGCGAGGTTTCGGGGCCGTTCAGATACTTCGGTTGCCCCTCCCCGAGGACCCGGCCACCGAAGCCGATCACCCGCCCGCGCCGGTCGCGGATCGGGAACATGACGCGGTTGAAGAAGAGATCGACTGCCGGTCGCGACGGCTCGTCCTGTTTCATCAACCCGATCGCGACCAACTGCTCCGCCGTCACCCCCTGCCGGCGCAGGTCGGCGAGCAGGGCCCCCCGCCCCTCGCCCGACCAGCCGAGGGAGAAGAGGGCGATCGTCTCGTCCATCAGGCCACGCTCGTGCAGATAGGCGAGCGCCGCGCGGCCCTCAGGCAGGCGCAGACGGCGGGCGAAGGCCTCAGCGGCGGCCTCGGCGATCGCGCTCAGCGAAGCGGCGCGTTCGGCGGCCGCCGCCGCCTCCGGCGTGGGGCGCGGCACGGCGAGCCCCGCTTCCGCCGCGAGACGTTCCACCGCCTCCATGAAGGAGAGCCCCTCCGCCCGCATCAGGAAGCCGATGGCGTCGCCATGCGCGCCGCAGCCGAAGCAGTGGAAGAACCCCTTGTCCTCGACAACGTGGAACGAGGGGGTCTTCTCGGCGTGGAACGGGCAAAGGCCCTTGAGCTCCCGCCCCGCGCGCGTGAGCCGCACGCGCCGACCGATCAGCGCGCCGAGCGGAATGCGGGCGCGCAGCTCGTCGAGGAAGGCGGGCGGCAGGGCCATCCCGACCCGTCAGCCCCCGAGGGCGGCCTTCACCACCGGTCCGGCCTTGGCCATGTCGAGGGCACCGCCGTGCTTGGCCTTCAGCGCCGCCATCACCTTGCCCATGTCCTTCACCGAAGCCGCACCGGTCTCGCCGATCGCCGCCCGCACGGCCGCCTCTAGCGCCTCGCCCTCGAGCTCGGGCGGCAGGAAGCGCTCGATCACCGCGATCTCCGCCGCTTCCTTGTCGACCAAGTCCTGCCGACCGCCTTGCCGATACATCTCGATGCTCTCACGGCGGGATTTCACCATCCGCCGCAGCATGGCGAGGATCTCGGCATCCTCCACCTTCTCAACTCCGCGCGGACGGGCCTCGATGTCCACCTTCTTCAGTTCGGCGAGGATCATGCGGATCGTCGAGGTGGTGGCGGCGTCGCCCGATTTCATCGACGCCTTCAGCGCTTCCATGAACTGCTCGCGCAGGCCCATCGTCGGTCCCCGTGTTCGGTCGAGCCGCACACTATAGTCGAGTTGCGTCAGGACGCGACATCCGCCGTGGCGGGGGCTGAGTTTCCCGGAAATTCCTTCCCGCCCTCTCCGTCCTTCTTGCGGCGGGAAGAAATTTCCGCTACCCGCCGGCCATGGCCAGCGTGGACAAGATCATCGACCGGCTCGGCGGCGCCGAGCGCGCCGCTTCCCTGACCGGCGTCACCGTCGAAGCGGTGCGCAAATGGCGCCAGGCGCGCGCCATTCCCTCCCGCCACTGGCCGGTGATCCTGAAGGAAACGGGGCTTACGCTGACCGACATGCCCGGTAGCGAGACGCCCCCCGCCCCGGCGGTTGACGCGCCGCCGCCCGGCGCCACCGCCGCCCTCGTGCTGGCCGATGGGTCCGTCTTCTGGGGCCGCGGCTTCGGCGCGCACGGCACCGCCGTGGGCGAAGTCTGCTTCACCACCGGCATGACCGGCTACCAGGAGACGCTCACCGACCCCTCCTTCGCCGGCCAGATCATCACCTTCACCTTTCCCCACATCGGCAATGTCGGCGCCAATGCCGAGGACATCGAGGCGACCACGCCCTTCGCGCGCGGGCTGGTGGTGAAGGACGAGCCGACGCCGCCCTCGAACTGGCGTGCGGCGCGGTCGCTGCCAGAGTGGTGCGCTGCCCAGGGCCTGCCCGGCCTCGCCGGGATCGACACCCGGGCGCTCACGCGTCGCATCCGCCTCGGGGGCGCGCCGAACGGAGTGCTCGCCTTCCCGGCCGACGGGCGCTTCGACCTCGACGCCCTGACAGACCAGGCGCGCGCCTGGCCGGGGCTTGAGGGGATGGATCTCGCCCTCGAGGTCACCACGCGTCAGCGCTACGCCTGGGACGAGACGGTGTGGGCGTGGCCGGCCGGCTACGGGCGGCACGAGGCACCGCGCTTCCACGTCGTCGCCATCGACTACGGGGCGAAGCGGAACATCCTGCGCAGCCTCGCCTCCGCCGGCTGCCGGGTCACCGTACTGCCGGCGACCGCCACCGCCGAGGAGGTGTTCGCCCTCTCGCCCGATGGGGTGTTCCTCTCCAACGGTCCAGGCGATCCGGCGGCGACCGCCGCCTACGCGGTGCCGACCATCCGGGCGGTGCTGGAGCGGCGCATTCCCCTGTTCGGCATCTGCCTCGGCCACCAGCTGCTTGCCCTTGCTCTCGGCGGCAAGACCCGCAAGCTGCATCAGGGCCACCGCGGCGCCAACCACCCGGTGAAGGAGCTCGCCACCGGCCGGGTGGAGATCACCTCGCAGAACCATGGCTTCGCGGTGATCCCCGAAAGCCTGCCCGAAACCGTGCGCGTTACCCACGTCTCGCTGTTCGACGGCACGAACGAAGGGCTTGCCTGCGAGGACCGGCCCGCCTTCTCGGTGCAGTACCACCCCGAAGCGAGCCCCGGCCCCTCGGACGCGCGGCACCTGTTCGACCGTTTCGTCGCCATGATGGACCGCGCGAGGGCGTCGTGAGCCGCCCCTTCGACCTTGCCGGCACCGTCGCCCTCGTCACCGGCGGCAATGGCGGCATCGGGCTTGCCATCGCGCGCGCCCTGCACGCGGCGGGGGCGGCGGTGATGATCGCCGGCCGCAACGACGCGAAGAACGCGGCGGCGCTTGCCGCCTTCGCCGACCGCGCCGCGGCGGTGATCGCCGACGTCACCGACGAGGCGGCGGTGCAAGGCATGATCGAAACCACCCTCACCCGCTTCGGCCGCCTCGACATCCTGGTGCTGAACGCGGGAATCAACATCCGAAAGCCAGCCCAGGAGATGAGCTTCGAGGAGTGGCGCGCGGTGCTCGCCGCCGATCTCGACAGCGCCTTCCTCTGCGCCCGTGCCGCCTACCCCGCCCTGAAGGGCTCGGGGCGCGGCCGCGTCATCGCCATCGGCTCCATGCTCTCGCTGTTCGGCGCCGCCTTCGCCCCGGCCTACGGCGCGGCCAAGGGCGGCATCGTGCAGCTCGCGAAATCCCTGGCCGTCGCCTGGGCGGCGGACGGCATCACCGCCAATGCCATCCTGCCCGGCTGGATCGACACCGACCTCACCCGCACCGCGCGCGACCAGGTGCCCGGTCTGCACGAGAAGGTGCTCGCCCGCACGCCGATGGGCCGTTGGGGCTTGCCGGAGGACCTCGGCGGCATCGCCGTCTTTCTCGCCTCCCGCGAGGCGGGCTTCGTCACCGGCGCCGCCATCCCCGTGGACGGCGGGTACGCCGCGGCAATCTGACCCGTTCTGCACACGCACCGTTCCGAATCGACAGCGTCATGCCGAAGCGCACCGACATCGAGAGCATCCTGATCATCGGCGCCGGCCCCATCGTCATCGGCCAGGCCTGCGAGTTCGACTACTCGGGCGCGCAGGCCTGCAAGGCGCTGAAGGCCGAGGGCTACCGCGTCATCCTGGTCAACTCCAACCCGGCGACCATCATGACCGACCCGGGGCTCGCGGATGCGACCTACATCGAACCGATCACCCCGGAGATGGTGGAGAAGATCATCGCGCGCGAACGCCCCGATGCGCTGCTTCCCACCATGGGCGGGCAGACGGCGCTGAATACGGCGATGAAACTCGCCGATGCGGGCGTGCTCGATCGCTACGGCGTCGAACTGATCGGAGCCAAGCGCGAGGCGATCGAGAAGGCCGAGGACCGGCAGAAGTTCCGCGACGCGATGAGCCGGATCGGCATCGAGAGCCCAAGAAGCGCGATCGCGCACAGCCTCGCCGAGGCGAAGGAGGCGCTGAAGCTCGTCGGCCTGCCGGCGGTCATCCGCCCGTCCTTCACCTTGGGCGGCACGGGGGGCGGCATCGCCTACAACATGGAGGAATTCGAGGCGATCGTTTCGGGCGGTCTCGACGCCTCGCCCACGCGCGAGGTGCTGATCGAGGAGAGCGTGCTCGGGTGGAAGGAATTCGAGATGGAGGTCGTGCGCGACCGCGCCGATAACTGCATCATCGTCTGCTCGATCGAGAACCTCGATCCGATGGGCATCCACACCGGCGATTCGATCACCGTCGCGCCGGCGCTGACGCTGACCGACAAGGAGTATCAGCGGATGCGCGACGCCTCCATCGCCTGCCTGCGCGAGATCGGCGTCGATACCGGCGGGTCGAACGTGCAGTTCGCCATCGACCCCGCCTCGGGGCGGATGGTGATCATCGAGATGAACCCGCGCGTCTCGCGCTCCTCCGCACTCGCTTCCAAGGCGACCGGGTTTCCGATCGCCAAGGTCGCCGCCAAGCTCGCCGTGGGCTACACGCTGGATGAGCTCGCCAACGACATCACGCGGGTCACTCCGGCGTCGTTCGAACCGACGATCGACTACGTCGTCGTCAAGATGCCGCGCTTCACCTTCGAGAAGTTTCCCGGCACGCCGAGGCTTCTCACCACCAGCATGAAGTCGGTCGGTGAGGCGATGGCGATCGGCCGCACCTTCGCCGAAGCGATCCAGAAGGGATTGCGCAGCCTGGAGACCGGGCTTGCCGGCTTCGACGAGGTGGAGGAACTCGTGGGCGCGGACAGGGGCGAAATCCTCGCCGCGCTCTCCACGCCCACACCCGATCGGATCCTCGCCGTGGCGCAAGCCTTTCGCGAGGGGCTCACGGTGGAGGAAGTGCACCAGGCGACGCGCTACGATCCTTGGTTCCTGCGCGAGATCGAGGAGATCGTGCAGACTGAGGCAATGGTGCGCGCGGCGGGCCTGCCGCGCGAAGCGGCGGCGTTGCGTCGTCTGAAGGCGATGGGCTTCTCCGACCGCCGCCTCGCCCACCTCGCCGGCGTGAAGGAAACCGACGTCGCGCGGCTGCGCGAAAGGCTCGGCGTGCGCCCGGTGTTCAAGCGCATCGACACCTGCGCGGCCGAGTTCGAGAGCCTCACGCCCTACATGTACTCGACCTACGAGGGGACCACGCTCGCGCCGCCGGAATGCGAGGCCGATCCCTCCGATCGCACCAAGGTGGTGATCCTCGGCGGTGGCCCAAACCGCATCGGCCAGGGCATCGAGTTCGACTATTGCTGCGTGCACGCCGCCTACGCGCTCAAGGAGGCCGGCTTCGAGACCATCATGGTCAATTGCAACCCGGAAACGGTCTCCACCGACCCCGACACCTCCGATCGTCTCTACTTCGAACCGCTCACCGCCGAGGACGTGATCGCCATCGTCCGGCGCGAGGCGGAGCGCGGCGCGCTGCTCGGCTGCATCGTGCAGTACGGCGGGCAAACACCACTTCGCCTCTCCAAGGCGCTCGCCGAGGCCGGGATCCCGCTGCTCGGCACCTCGGCTGAGGCGATCGACATCGCCGAGGACCGCGAGAGGTTCCAGGAGCTCCTCAAGCGGCTCGGTTTGCGTCAGCCCGAGAACGGCACCGCGCGTTCGGCGGAGGAGGCGGAAGCGGTGGCGGAGCGCATCGGCTACCCGGTGGTGATCCGCCCCTCCTACGTGCTCGGTGGGCGGGCGATGGAGATCGTGCACGATCGTGCGGCGCTTGCCCGCTACATCCGCGAGGCGGTGCGCGTCTCCGGCGACAACCCGGTGCTGATCGACCGCTACCTGAACGACGCGATCGAGGTCGATGTCGACTGCATCGCGGATGGCGAGACCGTCTACGTCGCGGGGGTGATGGAGCACATCGAGGAAGCCGGCATCCACTCCGGCGACTCCGCCTGTTCGCTGCCGCCCTATTCGCTCTCGCCCGCCATCGTCGCCGAACTGCGCGCCGAAACGGAGGCGCTCGCCAAGGCGTTGAAGGTGGTCGGCCTGATGAACGTGCAGTACGCGATCCAGGACGGCGCGATCTATGTGCTTGAGGTCAACCCGCGCGCCTCGCGCACCGTTCCTTTCGTCGCCAAGGCGACCGGGGTTGCGGTGGCGAAGATCGGGGCGAAGGTGATGGCGGGGGCGAAACTCGCCGCCTTCCGGCTCGACGACGAGGCGGTGAGCCGCCACGTGGCGGTCAAGGAGAGCGTGTTTCCCTTCGCGCGCTTTCCCAACGTCGACGTGCTCCTTGGCCCCGAAATGAAATCGACGGGCGAGGTGATGGGGCTTGATTCGAGTTTCGAGCGCGCCTTCGCCAAGAGCCAGATCGGCGCCGGCGTGCGGCTCCCGCTCGAGGGTACGGCCTTCATCAGCGTGAAGGACGGCGACAAGCCGGCGGCCGTCGCCCTCGCGCGCCGGCTCGTCGACATGGGATTCAAGGTGGCGGCGACGCGGGGCACGGCGGCGGCCATCCGCGAGGCGGGGCTCGAGGTCGCGGTGGTGAACAAGGTGCTCGAGGGCCGACCGCACTGCGTCGATGCGATCAAGTCGGGCGCGTTCCAGATCGTCATCAACACCACGTCGGGTGGCCGCAGCGTGTCCGACAGTTTCGACATCCGGCGCTCCGCCCTCACCCATCACGTGGCGCACTACACCACGCTGGCCGGCGCCCGCGCCGCGGTGCATGCGATCGCCGCGCTGAAAGCGGGCACTCTTGAAGTGGCCCCCCTTCAGTCGTATTTTCGCGGATCGTTCTAGGGCGGATGCGCGCCCCGCCGCGCGGCGGCGGAGGTGGCGTGTTCGTTTCGTCGCCCGGCCGAGCGTGGCCGGGTGACGATCAAAAGTTCGGTCGTCACGCCAGGACACGAGGACGGAAAGGTTCCGCCGTGCAGAAATTTCCGATGACCGCGGAAGGGCTCGCGAAGCTCGAAGAGGAACTGCGTTACCTGAAGACCGTCGAACGTCCCGCCGTGATCCGCGCCATTGCGGAGGCCCGCTCGCACGGCGACTTGTCGGAGAACGCAGAGTATCACGCCGCGCGCGAACGGCAGAGTTTCATCGAGGGACGGGTGGCGGAGCTCGAGGCGCGCATCGCCGCCGCCGAGGTGATCGACATCTCCAAGCTCTCCGGCAACACGGTCTCCTTCGGCGCCAAGGTCACGCTGCTCGACGAGGAGACCGAGGAGGAGAAGACCTGGCGCATCGTCGGTGCGGATGAAGCCGACATCAAGAAGGGGCTGATCAGCATCTCCTCCCCCCTCGCCCGCGCGCTGCTCGGCAAGAAGGTCGGCGACGTGGTCGAGGTGCCCGCACCGGGTGGGGCGAAGAGCTACGAGATCGTCGCGGTCAGCTTCGGTTGAGCCTGGCCTCGGCAAGCTGACACGCTCCCCGAACGCCGTGGCGACGCGATCCAACCGGCGCATATGGCGCGGGGTGTTGTGACCGTGGCGGCTGATCCGCGCGCGGTCGACGCAGCGGCGCAACGGATCGCGGGTGGTGTGTTACGGACGCCCGCCGTTCCCTCGCCGGCCCTGGCGCAACGCCTCGGCGTCGGCTCCCTCGTGCTGAAGCTCGAGACGCTGCAGCGAACGGGCAGCTTCAAGGAACGGGGCGCCCTGAACCGTCTGCTTCTCCTCTCGGAGGAGGAGCGGCGACGCGGCGTCATCACGCTCTCCGCCGGCAATCACGCGCAGGGTGTGGCCTATCACGCGGCCCGGCTCGGCATCCCCGCCACCGTGGTGATGCCGCGACATACGCCGAACGCGAAGGTCGCGCGCACCCGCGCCCACGGCGCGGAGGTGGTGCTCGCCGGCGAGACCCTGGTCGAAGCCGCAGAAGAGGTGCGTCGGTTGCAGGCCGAGCGGGGACTCGTGCTGATCCACCCCTACGACGACGCGGCGGTGATCGCCGGCCAGGGCACGGCGACAGCGGAGCTCCTCGACGACCATCCCGATCTCGACGTGCTCGTCGTCCCCGTCGGCGGTGGCGGGCTGATCGCCGGGGCTGCCCTGGCCGCGCAGGGGAGGCCGAACTCCCCTCGCCTGATCGGCGTCGAGGTCGAGGGCTGGACTGCCTGCGCGCAACGCCTCGCCGGCGAGCCGGTTCGCGTCGGTGGCACCACCATCGCCGAAGGCATCGCCGTGCGCGACATCGGCGAGGCCCCATTCGCCATCATCCGCGAGCATGTCGAGCGCGTGCTCGTCGTGCCCGAGACCGCGATCGAGACCGCGATCGGGCTGCTGATCGAGGAGGCGAAACTGGTGGCGGAGGGGGCCGGAGCGGCCGGCATCGCCGCCGTGCTCGCCCATGCGCCCCTCTTCGCGGGGCTGCGCGTCGGCACCATCCTGTGCGGGGCGAACCTCGATGCGCGGATCCTCGCCAACGTGCTCTTGCGCAACCTGGTGCGCGACGGACGTCTCCTGCGCGTCAGCCTCGACATCCCCGATCGCCCGGGCGTGCTCGCCGACATCGCGGGACGGATCGCGCGCGCGGGCGGCAACATCATCGAGGTCGAGCACCAGCGCCTGTTCGCCGCCCCCTCGGTACGGGCGGCCGAACTCGACCTCCTGATCGAGGCGCGCGACGGGGCGCACGGGGCGGAAATCCTGGAGGCCCTGGAGGGCGCGGCGCTGGCCGTGCGGCGTCTGTAACCGCCTCCACCGCCCCCGCCTCACTCCATGCACCAGCCGTGCGAGGCGATCAGGCTCTGCCCGGTGAGCGCGGCGTTGGGCCAGGCGGCGAACAGCACGGCGATCTCGGCGATGTCGTCGACGGTGGTGAACTCGCCGTCCACCGTGTCCTTCAGCATCACCGTCCGCGCCACCTCCTCTTCGCTGAGGCCGTACTGGCGGGCGAGATCGGGAATCTGCCGCTCGACGAGCGGCGTGCGCACGAAGCCCGGACAGATGACGTTCGCCGTCACCCCCTTCGGCCCGCCCTCCTTGGCGACGACGCGGGCGAGGCCCAGCAACGCATGCTTCGCCGCCACGTAGGGCGCCTTCAAGGGCGAGGCGAGCTTGGAGTGCACCGAGCCCATGTAGATCACACGCCCAAACCGGTTCGCGTACATCGACGGCAGGCAGGCCTTGGTGAGTAGGAAGGCGCCGTCGAGATGAATGGCGATCATCTGTCGCCACTCGGCGTAGCTGAACTGCTCCACCGGCTTGACGATTTGGATGCCGGCGTTGCTGACCAGGATGTCCACCTTACCCCAGGCGTCGAGCACCCGCTGGACGCCCGCGTTCACCGCCCCCTCGTCGGCGACGTCCATCGCGACCGCCATCGCCTCGCCGCCCGCGCCACGAATCCCTTCGACCGCGGCTTCCGCTGCCTCGGCGTTGAGGTCGGCGAGCGCGACCTTGGCTCCTTCGTTGGCGAAACGTTCCGCGATCGCGCGCCCGATGCCCGACGCGGCGCCGGTGACGATCGCGGTCTTCCCCTGCAGTCTCATCGTGGTCGATGCCTTTCCTCTCTGGCCGGCTCACTCCGGCGGTATCGGCACCCCGGCCGCGTCCTTCGCCGTTCGGATGGTTTGCAGCGTGGTGACGCGAGCGACGGAGGCCGCACCCGTGAGCCTGCGCGTCAACTCGTTCTCGTGCGCGGTGTCCCGGGCAACCAGCTTGAGGATAAAGTCTCCGCCGCCCCGAATCATGTGACATTCCCGCACTTCGGGCCACGCGCCCACCATCTGCTCGAAGGCATCGAGGACGGACTGCTTCTGGCTCTCCAGCCCGACGATGGCGAAGAACATCACCTGCCAGCCGAGCAGGGCGGGATCGGTGTCGGC
Source organism: Elioraea thermophila (ex Habib et al. 2022) (assembly GCF_003336755.1). GTDB lineage: Bacteria > Pseudomonadota > Alphaproteobacteria > Acetobacterales > Acetobacteraceae > Elioraea > Elioraea thermophila. The sequence goes on from NZ_QMDI01000002.1 coordinate 570,367, forward strand.
GTGGTAGCCGCGAATCACCCCCGCTTCCTCAAGGCGGCGCACCCGCCTGAGGCAGGGCGGGGCCGAGATACCCACGCGGCGGGCGAGTTCGACGTTGGTCATCCGCCCGTCCTCCTGCAGTTCGGCGAGGATTCGCCGGTCGATCTGGTCGAGCAGGGGGGGCTGATCGGGCGGCGTCTTGCGCATCGCGATCGTCCGTTCGTTCCGTGGCTTGGCCGCGCAAGATTATTACAAGGTTGCCGGCCGGCAAAGGCCGCCTCGTCGCTTCGCCTTGTCCCGCGCTAGGTGCACGCAATATCCTGTCCGGGGAAGGACGAGGAATGAGCGAAACGATTGCGACGCCGGTGCTGATCATCGGCTCCGGCCCTGCGGGCTACACGGCGGCAATCTACGCCGCGCGCGCCGCCCTCCGCCCTGTGGTCGTCTGCGGCCTGCAACCGGGCGGGCAGCTCACCATCACCACCGATGTCGAGAACTATCCGGGCTTCGCCGAACCCGTGCAGGGGCCGTGGCTGATGGAGCAGATGCGCCTGCAGGCGGAGCACGTCGGCGCGCGGATCGTCGAGGACATCATCGTCTCCGTCGACCTGTCACGCCGGCCCTTCGAGGCGAACGGCGACTCGGGGCGTCTTTATCGCGGCGATACGCTCATCCTGGCCACCGGCGCCGAGGCGCGGTGGCTCGGCCTGCCCTCGGAGCGGAAGTTTCGCGGCTTCGGCGTCTCGGCTTGCGCCACCTGCGACGGGTTCTTCTTTCGCGGCAAGAAGGTCGCCGTGATCGGCGGCGGCAACTCGGCGGTCGAGGAGGCGCTGTTCCTCACCCATCACGCGGCCGAGGTCACGCTCATCCATCGCCGCGACTCCCTGCGGGCGGAGAAGATCCTGCAGAGCCGCCTGTTCGCCAACCCGAAGATCTCGGTGATCTGGAACCACGTGGTGGACGAGATTCTCGGCAGCGACGACCCGCTTGGCGTCACCGGGCTCAGGCTCCGTCACGTGACGACCGGCGAGACGCGGGAGATCGAGGTCGATGGCGTGTTCATCGCCATCGGGCACGTACCCAACACCGGCCTCGTGCGCGGCCAGCTCGAGCTCGACGCCGAAGGGTATGTCGTCACCGTGCCCGGCTCGACCCGCACCTCCATCCCCGGCGTGTTCGCCGCTGGCGACGTGCAGGACAAGGTGTTCCGCCAGGCGGTGACGGCGGCCGGCACGGGCTGCATGGCGGCCTTGGAGGCGGAACGATACCTCGCCTCCATCCCCGCCACGGCGCTCGCCGAAGCCTGAGCCGGGCGAGGGGAGCGCGAAAGGGGAGACAGCCGGGTCGAGGCCCGGGGCGACGGGGGCGCGGCCGGCCAGCAAGACAAGGGAGGTAGGACGCGGCGATGATCGACTGGGACAAGCTGCGCGTGTTCCACGCGGTGGCCGAGGCCGGCAGCTTCACGCATGCCGGCGAGGCGCTGAACCTGTCGCAATCCGCGGTGTCGCGCCAAATCTCGGCCCTCGAGGAGGCGCTGCAGGTGCCGCTGTTCCACCGCCACGCGCGGGGCCTGATCCTGACGGAGCAGGGCGAGACTCTGAACCGCACCGTGCGCGAGGTGTTCGCCAAGCTGGCGATGACCGAGGCCTTGCTCACCGAAAGCAAGGAGAAGCCGACCGGCCGGCTCAAGGTGACCACCACCGTCGCCTTCGGCTCGACTTGGCTTGCGCCGCGGATCAAGGCCTTCCTCGATCGCTACCCCGAGATCACCATGTCCGTGGTGCTGGATGACCAGGACCTCGATCTCGCGATGCGCGAGGCGGACGTGGCGATCCGGATGCATCCGCCGCGTCAGCCCGACCTGATCCAACGCCACCTGATGACGATGGGCTGGGTGGTGGTCGCCTCACCCGACTATCTCAAGAGCGCAGGCGTGCCCGAACGGGCGGAGGATCTCGACCGTCACCGCCTGCTCGTCTTCGGTGGCCACCACCCGCCGGTGCCGGACATCAACTGGCTTCTCGAGGCGGGCAGCCGGCCGGGCACGCCGCGCAAGCCCGTGCTGGAGATGAATTCGATCCTCGGCCTGCTGCTCGCGGTGAAAAGCGGGCTCGGCATCGCCGCCCTGCCCGATTACCTGGTCGAGCACGAGGAGGGGCTCGTGCGCCTTCTGCCCGATCTCAAGGCGCCGAAGGTGGAGGCCTATTTCGTGTATCCGGAGGAGCTCCGGAACTCGAAGCGTGTGGCGGTGTTCCGCGATTTCCTGCTGGCTGAATTGGCCGAGCGCACGGCCGCCTGACCGCGAGGCGGCGTGCCGGGCGCCGGCTCAGGGGTGGACAGGCGGCGCTCGCACTCGTATAGGTTGTGGACTGGGCTATGCAGCACCCGCATGTCCGTCTCTGCATTTTCGCGATGCAACACGGCCGATGTTTTGTTATCTTCGCAGCATCGATGATAACAACGAGGGATCGGGACGTCGGCATTCGTTAGTGCATTCCGGTTTCGGCCTTAGGCCGTGCAGGTTCCGGCGCGGTTTCGCCGGAAGCTTGGGTCTTCGGACCCTTTTCGTCTCCCAGACGTGAAGCCTCCCTGTTGACTGCCCCGCGTCCGCCAGGTCGCGGGGCTCTTTTTTCTCCGCGTGCCGACGTTTTGCCGACCCTCCGTCAGCTGACCGTTGCGACTTTTCGGAGGGTCATGCCGTCGTCGCGCCGGGCCGCTCTTCGCCAGCGCGGGCGCTTGGCCTGACGCGAGATCAATCTTCGCGCCGGGTCGCCGCGCTTACACATCACGCAGGATGCGGCCTCCGGTTGGATGGCGCGACTGCCTGTTTGCTCCTCTCACCTCGGCCACCTGCCGCCCAGCCGGGCGCCAGCGCTGCCCGCGCGAAATCGTGGGGCGGATCCCGTCGTCGTGCACCGCCACGGCACCCCATCCACCCTAGAGCGTGCGGCTGGCGTCGCAGACCGTATCGCCCTCGGCCATCTGACGCGGGTTGAGCGTCCCGTGACCCACTCGATCCTGCCGATTCCGGAGCGTTTCGCGCACGCCGCCCTGTCGTTCCCCCCGGGCTCGCTCCGTGATCGCTTCCCCGTCCCTCCACCGACAGGAGATCCTGCTCCGCGCCGCCCCCGGTTTCCGGCTCGATCGTCACCCGAGCGGCGAAGCAATTTTTCCGAGCATGACCTCGCCGATGAGGAGCTCGAGGAAACGGTGGCCGCGCTCCGGCGTTTCCTCACCCTCTGGTCCGCCCACCGCAAGCGACCGCCTTTTCAAAACGGAACTCCACGGTGGCCGAGAGATCGGCGAGCGACCGCGTCTCGCCAGTCCGCTGCCAGCCGTGCTTCTCGTAGAAGCGATGCGCGCGCGTGAAGCGCGTATCGCTCCATAGCAGGAGCCGGTTCGCGCCGCGTGCCACCGCATGGTGCTCGGCGAGCGCCAGGAGGTGAGCGGCCAACCCCGTGCCGCGGTGGCGGGCAGCAACGTAGAGCCGGGAGAGTTCCCACGCCTCCTCCAGGGCCGCGGGCGCAATCCCGACCATGCCGATGATGGAGCCCTCGAGCTCGGCCGCCCACAGCGCCCCGCCCTTGGCCGCGAAATGGGAGGCGAGCGCGCGCAATTCCGGCACCTCGCCGTCCACGTCGAGGACGCAGCCCGGGTACTCGGCCCAGCACGCTCCGATCAGCGCGATGAACCCTTCCGCGTCCTCGTCCCTGCCGGGACGAACCTGGACGCCCGTCACCGCAACCGCGCGCACCAGTCCGCAATCCGCGCGCAGGCCTCGCGCAGGCTTTCCTCGTCGGTGGCATAACTGATGCGGACATAGGGGCTCATCCCGTAGGCTCCGCCGTGCACCACCGCGACATGCGCCTCCTCGAGCAGCGCCATCGCGACATCGAGATCGGTCTCGAGCCGACGCCCCGCCGGCGTGGTGCGTCCGATCAGACCGGCGACGGAAGGATAGACATAGAACGCGCCTTCCGGGCGGTGACAGGAGAGGCCCGGTGCTTCGTTCAGCATCGCGACCACGAGGTCGCGCCGGCGGCGGTAGAGTTCGGCGCGCTCGCCGAGCACGTCCTGCGGGCCGTCGAGCGCGGCAGCGGCCGCCGCCTGCGCCACCGTGCACACGCCGGAGGTGAGCTGGCCCTGCACGTTGACCATGGCCTTGATGAGGGCGCGCGGGCCGCCGCAGAAGCCGATCCGCCAGCCCGTCATCGCATAGGCCTTGGAAGCACCGTTCACCGTCAGCACGCGGTCGCGCAAATCGGGCGCCACCTGGGCGAGGGTGGCGAAGCGGAAGCCGTCGTAGATCAGGTGCTCGTAGATGTCGTCCGAGAGCACCCACACATGGGGGTGGCGTCGCACCACCTCGGCGATGGCGCGCAGGTCCTCCTCGCCGAGCGCGGCACCGGAGGGATTGTTCGGACTGTTCAGCACCACCCACTTGGTGCGCGGCGTGATCGCCGCCGCGAGGTCCTCGGCGCGCAACCGGAAGCCGTTGTTCTGCGGGCAGGCGACGAAGCGCGGCACGCCGCCGGCGAACTTCGCCTGGTCGGCATAGGATATCCAGTACGGTGCAGGAATGAGTACCTCGTCCCCCGGATCGATGGTGGCGAGGAAGGCATTGGCGATGATCTGCTTGCCGCCGTTCGCCACCATGATCTCGTCTAGGGCGTAGTCGAGCCCGTTGTCGCGGGCGAACTTGCGGCGGATCGCCTCCTTCAGCGCGGGCGTGCCGTCCTGCGGCGGGTAGTGCGTGTCGCCGGCGAGGGCGGCGCGATGCGCGGCCTCGATGGCGTGCGCGGGCGTATCGAAGTCGGGTTCGCCGATGGCGAGGCTGATCACGCGGTGGCCGGCCGCGCGCAACGCCCGCGCGCGCACCGTCATCGTCACCGAGGCCGAGACCGCGACGTCGGCGAGCCGTGCGGCGAGCGCGGGCACCCTCCCCTCCCCCGCACCGTCGCTCAGTGCAGCCCCTCGCAGAACCGCTTGATGCGGGCGCAGGCCTCGCGCAGCGCTTCGGTCGAGGTCGCGTAGGAGATCCGCATGTGGCCGGGGGCGATGAAGGCCGTGCCGTGCACAGCGGCCACCCCTTCCTCCTCCAGCAAAGCGGTGACGAAATCCTCGTCCGTTTCGATCTTGCGCCCGCCCGCCGAGGTCTTGCCCAGGCAGCCGTGGATGGAGGCGAAGACGTAGAACGCGCCCTCCGGCTTGCCGCAGACGATTCCTGGGCACTCGTTGAGGGCGGCGACGACGAGGTCGCGCCGTTCGCGATAGACGGCGACCATCTCGGCGATGAAGTCCTGCGGGCCGGTGAGCGCCTCCACCGCCGCCGCCTGGCTGATCGAGGAGGTGTTGGAGGTCGATTGGCTCTGCAGCTTGTCCATCGCCTTGATCAGCGCCTTGGGTCCGCCGCAGAAGCCGATGCGCCAGCCGGTCATGGCGTAGGCCTTGGAGCAGCCGTTCATCGTCAGCGTGCGTTCCTTCAGCCGCGGTTCGACCTGCACCACGGTGGCCGGCTTGAAGCCGTCATAGGCGAGGTGTTCGTAGATGTCGTCGGTGAACACCCAGACATGCGGGTGGCGAAGCAGGACGTCGGTGAGCGGCTTCAGTTCGTCTGCGGAATAGGCAGCGCCGGTGGGGTTGCAGGGGTTGTTGAGGATGAACCATTTCGTGCGCGGCGTGATCGCCGCCTCCAGGTCCTCGGCGCGCAGCTTGAAACCGTTGTTCTGCGGGCAGGCGACGAAGACCGGCTTGCCTTCGGCGAGGCTCACGATGTCGGGGTAGGAGACCCAGCAGGGGGTCGGGATGATCACCTCGTCGCCCGGGTCGAGTGTGGCCAGCATGGCGTTGAAGATCACCTGTTTGCCGCCCGTCGAGACCATCACCTCGTCGACCGCGTAGTCGATGCCGTTCTCGCGGCGGAACTTGGCGCACACCGCCTCACGCAGCGCCTTGGTGCCGGAGACGTCGGTGTACTTGGTTTCGCCGCGCTCGATCGCCGCGATCGCCGCGCGCTTGACGTTGGCGGGCGTGTCGAAGTCGGGCTCGCCGGCGGAGAGGCTGATGATGTCGCGCCCCTGGGCGGCGAGTGCGCGCGCCTTCTGGCTGATGGCGATCGTCTGCGAGGGGGAGATGCGGTCGAGACGGGCGGCGGTGAGCGACATGGCAAGCGTCCGAGCGAGGCGGGATCGAGCCGCGGACGCTACCCCCCGACCCGGGCCGAGGCAACCCGCCCCAGCTTCAAGGCAACCAAGAGGCCCAGGCTGACCACGACGATGATCACGGTGGCGAGCGCGAACAGTTCGGGCGTGAGCCCGAGGCGGAGGGCGGAGAAGATCACCATCGGCAGCGTCGAGGCGCCGGGGCCCGAGGTGAAGGAGGCGATGACCAGATCATCGAGCGAGAGGGTGAAGGCCAAGAGCCAGCCCGAGGCCAGGGCGGGTGCGATCAACGGCAGGGTGATCAGCAGGAACACCTTCCAGGGCCGCGCACCCAGATCGAGGGCGGCTTCCTCGAGCGAACGGTCGAAGTCGGCGAGGCGGGATTGCACCACCACCGCGACGTAGGCGGTGGCGAAAGTGATGTGCGCGATGGTGACCGTGGTCACCCCCCGCTCGGCAGGCCAACCGACGCTTTCGGCAAGGGCGACGAAGAGGAGGAGCAAGGAGAGGCCGGTGATCACCTCCGGCATGACGAGGGGGGCGGCGACCATGGCACCGAACAGTCCGCGCCCGCGGAAGGCGCCGAAACGGGCGAGGGCGAAGCCGGCCGCCATGCCGATCACGGTCGCTCCGGTGGCGGCGACCGCGGCGATGCGCAAGGAGAGCAGCGCCGCGTCGATCAGACGCTCGTTGTTCCACAGCGCGACATACCAGCGGAAGGAGAAGCCCGACCAGACGGTGATCAGGCGGGAATCGTTGAAGGAGAGGACGACGAGCAGCGCGATCGGGATGTAGAGGAAGGCGTAGCCGACGCCGAGGAAAAGCCCGAGCCGGCCGAGCCGGCGGCTCATCGCGCCCCCTTCCCCTGCACGTGCTGGAACCAGGCGATGGGCAGCACGAGCAGAAGGAGCAACACCACGGCCAGAGCCGAAGCCATCGGCCAGTCGCGGTTCTGGAAGAACTCGGTCCAAAGCACGCGGCCGATGAGCTGCGCCCCCGGGCCCCCGAGCAGTTCGGGGATGACGAATTCGCCGACCGCCGGGATGAACACCAGCATGAAGCCGGCGATGATGCCGGGCAGAGAGAGCGGCAGGGTGACGGTGAGGAAGGCGCGCCAGGGTCGTGCGCCGAGATCGGCCGCCGCCTCCAGCAGCACGGGGTCGAGCTTCGAGAGGGTGGCGTAGAGCGGCAGCACCATGAACGGCAGGTAGCAGTAGACGATGCCGGCGTAGAGTGCGAAGTCGGTGTAGAGAAGTGCGACCGGCTGCGAAACGAGCCCGAGGCCGAGTAGGAGATTGTTGACCACGCCGTTGTCGGCGAGCAGGCCGATCCAGGCCATCACGCGGAGCAGGAAGCTCGTCCAGAACGGCAGCACGACGAGCATGAGCAGCAGGTTGCGGCGATGTTCGGGCGCGCGGGCGATGGCGTAGGCCATCGGGTAGCCGATCAGCAGGCAGAGCACGCCGGAGATCGCGGCGACGCGGAGCGAACGGAGATAGGCCTCGATGTAGAACGAGTCCGAAACGAGCGTGGCGAGATTGCCCAAGTTTAGCACGATGGTCAGCACGCCCTCGTCGGTCCAGCGCAGCAGCGGGGCGTAGGGCGGGATCCCGAGCGCGCCTTCCGACAGCGCGATCTTGGCGACGATCAGGAACGGGGCGAGAAAAAAGAGACCGAGCCAGAGGAACGGCAGGGCGAGGACGAGGGTCCGTCCCGACGGCAGCCGCAGCCTCATTCCGGCAGCACCACGGTGGCGAAGGGCTCCCACTCCACCGCCACCCGATCATCCCAGGTGATGGGGAGCTCGGTCAGGCGTGCGAGGTTGGGGCGGCTGACGCGAATGCTCTTCCCCTCGGGCAATTCGACGACGAACATGAAGAAGTCGCCATAGTAGGCGATGTCGCGCACGGTGCCGATCAGACGGTTGGTGCCCGCCATCTCGCCCGCTTCCGCGCGGCGGATGCGCATCTTCTCGGGCCGAACGGCGACGAAGACGCGTGCCCCTTCGGGCTTGGGCGGATCGGTGTCGCTCTGGAAGAAGGCGTCGAACTCGGTCGATTCGATCAGCGCGCCGGTAGGACCTTCCGCCCGGATCAGCCCCTCGAACACGTTGGCGGTGCCGAGAAACTCGGCGACGAAGCGCGACTGCGGGTATTCGTACACCTCGGCGGGCGTGCCCACCTGGGCGAGGTAGCCGTGGTTCATCACGGCGAGCCTCGTCGCCATGGTCATCGCCTCCTCCTGGTCGTGCGTGACCATGATGAAGGTGATGCCGAGCTTCTCCTGGATGCTGACCAGTTCGAACTGCGTCTGCTCGCGCAGGTTCTTGTCGAGCGCGCCCAACGGTTCGTCGAGCAGCAGCAGTTTCGGCTGCTTGACGAGCGAGCGCGCCAGCGCCACGCGCTGGCGCTGGCCGCCCGAAAGCTCGTGCGGGCGACGCTTCTCGAAGCCTTTCAACTGGACCAGGTCGAGCATCGCCGCCACGCGGTCGCGGATCTCGGCCCTCGGCAGCCCGTCCATCTTCAGCCCGAAGGCGATGTTCTGCTCCACCGTCATGTGCGGGAACAGCGCGTAGGACTGGAACATCATGTTTACGGGCCGCTCGTAAGGCGGCACGTCCGCCACATCCTGTCCATCCAGCAGGATGCGGCCCGAATCGGGGCGCTCGAAGCCCGCGAGCATGCGCAGAAGCGTCGTCTTACCCGACCCCGAGCCGCCGAGCAGGGCGAAGAGTTCGCCGCGGTAGATGTCGAGCGAGACGTCGTCCACCGCCACCGTCGCGCCGAAGCGCTTGGTGACGTTCAGGATCCGGACATAGGGCTCGGCCTCCGGGTCACGCCAGGGCTCGGCCGAGCCGGGGCGGGCGATGTTCGCCTGCTGCACCGTTCCGAGGGCAGATCGATCAGCGTCCGGCCTTGAAGCGCGCCCACAGGCGCGAACGCGCCCGCTCCGCCGCCTGCGGCACGGCGGTCACGGTGAAGAAGCGGGCGAAGTCCTCCTCCGACGGATAGACGTTGCGGTCGTTCTTGATCGCCTCCTCCACCAAGGGCTTGGAGGCGGGCACCGCGTTCGGATAGTGCACAGCGTTGGTGATCGCCGCCATCACGTCGGGCTGCAACAGGAAGTCGATGAACCGGTGCGCGGCGGCGGGGTTCGGCGCATCGCGCGGGATGGCGAGCACGTCGAACCAGAGCTGCGCGCCTTCCTTCGGCGCGACGTAGCGGATCTCCACGCCGCGGCCGGCTTCGCGTGCGCGGTCCGCCGCCTGGATCGCGTCTCCCGAGTAGGTGAAGGCGAGGCAGGCCTGGCCGGAGGCGAGAAGCTCGATCGCGCCGCCCGAGGCGAAGGTGCGGATGTGCGGGCGAATCCCCATCAGCGTCTGCTCAACCCGGCGCAGGTCGGCCTCGGCGGTCGAGTTCACGTTCAGGCCGAGGAAGCGCAGCACCGAGGGGATGACGTCGATCTGGCTGTCCATCATCACGATGCCGCAGGGGGCAAGTCGGCGCGCCACGGCGGGATCGAACAGGAGACGCCAGGAATCCCTCGGCGCATCGGGCGCAAGCTCGCGCACCCGGCCCACATTGTAGGCGAGGCCGATCGTGCCCCAGAGGTAGATCGCGCCGTGACGGTTGCCGGGATCCGAGGTCTCGAGCTGCTTCATCAGCGCAGGATCGAGATTGGCCCAGTTCGGCACCCGCGCGCGGTCGATCGGCTGCAGGGCGCCGGCAGCGATCAGGCGCGAGAAGGAGGGCTCGTTGGTCGGCACCACGATGTCGTAGCCGGAGCGCCCAGCGAGCAGCTTGGCCTCCAGCGTCTCGAGACTGTCGAAGACATCGTAGCGGACCTGGATCCCCGTCTCGCGGGTGAACCGCTCCACCACCGCGGGATCGATGTAGTCGGTCCAGTTGAAGACGTTCAGCGTCGGCGCCTGAGCGCGCGCCTCGGCGAGCGGAAGGAGACCAAGGAGGACGGCCGCAAGCCCGCGGAGCAGGCGACGGCGGCGAAAAGCAGGGGCTGGCGTCATCTGGGTCTCTCCCTCGAAGGCGTCGTCAGGCGACGGCATCGGCGAAACCGGCCACGGCGCTTCCTAGCACGTTTGCACGCTCGGACCATGACAAGAGCATTGCGGCATCGGCCGACATCGCTTCTGTGATTTTTTTCCTTGACGTGGACGTCGCTCCTAGGCACTCTGCCGACCGTCACGGGCGTGGTGTGTCCCCGCCCGCCCCGACGCCCTCCCTTCCTCCGCGCAACCTGCCGCCGGCCCCGCCCCTCGGGCGGGGTCGGTGCTGCCCTTTCGGGAACCTCGAGCCGATGGCGTTCGTGCCGGTGAACCTCGCCGTGCTGTCCTACGCGGCCGGCTGCACGCTCTGGAACTATTCCTCCGTCGAGGACACGGTCGGCGCCGTCCTCGCCCCCGGTTACTTCGACCCGGCGCTGGCCCGCTTGCGACGCGACGACGTGGTGCTGATTTCCGCCCGCGACGGTGCAGCGATCGCCTTCGTCGCAACGGCCAGCCCAACCGGCGTCACGCTGCAATCCCTAACCGGGGGTGAGCCGCCGCCACCTCCGGCGATCCCGACGGGCGCCATCCTGGCCGAGAACGGCCTGCCCATCCTCGCCGAAAACGGAGCCTTCGTCCTCGCCGATTGAGGTGCGGCGCCCCCCTCAGCCCCTTGCCCTCCGACCAACCGCAGGAGCCGATCGATGCCCTTCGAGATCCAGAGCCTCTCCGTGCTCGCCTACGCCAACGGCTTCACGCTGTGGCACTACCGCAACGACACGGATACGCGGGCGCAGCTTCTCGCCGCGGGCTATTTCAACCCGGCGGCCCATCTCGTGCGCCGCGGTGACATGATCCTTGCCCGCAGCGCGGATGCCTTCTCCATCCTGCACGTGACCGCCCACACCGGCACGACAGTGACGGTCGCCCCGATCGTCTGAGGCCACCGCTCCGAACCGGCGATGGTGCTGCCGGAGAGGATTGAACTCTCGACCTCTCCCTTACCAAGGGAGTGCTCTACCACTGAGCTACGGCAGCCCGACGCGCCGCCCGATCGCCGACGCTTAGGCGCCCCTTAGCGCAAAGCCCCCGCTCCCGTCGAGAGCGGAGCCGCGCCGCGCGCCCTTCCCCCTTTCGCCTCCGCCCACTGAGAAGGATTTCGCTCCATGTCTGGCCAGAGGATCTCGCAGTTTCCCGCGGCCTCGTCCGCCCAGGCCGGCGACGAGCTCGTCGCCAACCAGTCCGGCACCACGCGCAAGGTGACGGTCGGCCAACTGCGCGCCGGTCTCGCCCCCGCCTCCCACACCCACGGCGTCGCCGACATCGTCGGCCAGATCCCGCCCGCCCGGCTCGACCAGGCAGGCGCGCAGACCGGCCAAGTGCTGAAGTGGAACGGCTCGGCCTGGGCGCCCGCTCCGGACGAGGCGGGCTCAGGCGGCGGCTCGGTCGCCTGGAGCGCCATCACCGACCTCCCGGCCGCGATCGACGCGATCGACAACCTCACCCCGGCGGCCGATCGCATCGCCTTCTACACCGGCGCCAACACCGCCTCGCTCACCCCCCTTACCTCCTTCGCCCGCTCGTTGCTCGACGACACCGACGCCGCCCAGGCCCGCGCCACCATCGGCGCCGCACCGGCGACGCACGGTCACGCCTCCGCCGACATCAGCGACTTCGCCGCGGCGACGCGGAGTCAAGTCGAAGGCATGCTGGTCGCGGGCGCGAACATTTCCGTCAGCTACTCGGGCAGCGGCGCGACCCGCCAGGCCACCATCGCAGTGGTCGCTTCCAGCACCTCCTACACGGCTGTGACGGCGAGCCGAACGCTGACCGCAGCCGACAACGGGCGCGTGCTCGAGGGCGGGGCGACGGACGTCACCCTCACCCTGCCGGCAGGGCTCGGCAAGGGCTTCTCCTGCCTGCTGCGCCGGGTCGGCACCGGGAACCTGACCGCGACCGCAGGGTCGGGCGTCACCTTCGCCCCGGCCACAGGGCCGATCGCGACGACGGCGCAGTGGGACGAGATCGCGATCGAGTGCGTGGCCGACAGCGGCACGGCAGCAACCTTCCTCGTCCGCCGCATCGCCGCCTGACCCGCGTCCCCTCTCCCTGGCGCCGGCTCAACGCTGGCGCCAAGGAAGCCCCTCCTTGATCCAGCCGCAGACGGTCCGGCGATGGCCTTCGGGGTCGGTCGGGCCCTCGAAGCCGTCGGCGATGTTGTAGACGTGCGGGTAGCCGGCCGCGCGCGCCGCCCGCGCCGCGGCGAGCGAGCGGGCGCCGGAGCGGCAAAGGAAGTAGAGCCTGTGCTCGGGCCCGAGCCCCGCCCGGTGCAGCTCCTCGACGAAGCCCGGATTGACCGCCATCGACGGATAGAGCTGCCAGGCGATCGGGAACACGGGCTTGCCGGCTGCCGAGAGGTCGGGCATGCCGACGAAAGTCCATTCGGCGTCCGTCCGGACATCGATGAGCATCGCCTGCGGGTCCTCGTTCAGGGCCCGCCAGGCCTCGGCCGACGTCACCTCCGGGATGTCGCTCATCGTACCCTCCTCCGGTGCGCGCCGCGTGGCGCCGCACGACAGCCGGGGAGGATGGGGGTGATGCCGCGTTGGGTCGAGGGGTTGGTCGGGGCGATCGGGCGCACGCCGCTCATCCGCCTACGGCGCGCCTCGGAGGCGACCGGCTGCACCATCCTCGGCAAGGCCGAGTTCATGAACCCCGGCGGGTCGGTGAAGGACCGCGCCGCCCTCGCCATCATCGCCGACGCGGAGGCGAAGGGCCTGTTGCGGCCCGGCGGCGTGATCGTCGAGGGCACCGCCGGCAACACCGGAATCGGCCTAACCCTGGTGGGCAACGCACGCGGCTATCGCTCGGTGATCGTGATGCCGGAGACGCAGAGCCGCGAGAAGATCGAGTTCCTGCGCATGATCGGGGCCGATCTCAGGCTCGTTCCCGCCGTGCCCTACCGCGATCCCGGCAACTACGTGCACGTCTCGCGCCGGCTCGCCGAGGAGTTGGCCGCGACGGAGCCGCAAGGCGCGATCTGGGCCAACCAGTTCGACAACCTCGCCAACCGCGAGGGCCATCGCGCCACCACCGGCGCGGAGCTCTGGGACGAGACCGGCGGGCGGATCGACGCCTTCACCTGCGCCTGCGGCACGGGCGGCACGCTCGCCGGCGTGGCGCTGGCGTTGAAGGAGCGCAACCCCCATGTGCGCATCGTGCTCGCCGACCCGATGGGCAGCGCCCTCTACTCCTGGGTCAAGCACGGCACGCTCGAGCTCGAGGGCTCCTCGATCACCGAAGGCATCGGGCAGAGCCGCGTGCCCGGCAACCTCCAGGGCGCGCCGATCGACGACGCCATCCGGGTGACGGACGAGGAGGCGCTCGAACAGGTGTTCGAGCTGACGATACACGAGGGGCTCTGCGTCGGCGGGTCGGCCGGGCTCAACGTGGCGGCGGCGATCCGGGTCGCGCGCGACCTCGGGCCCGGGCACACCGTGGTAACCATCCTCTGCGACGGCGGCGCGCGCTACCAGTCGAAGCTGTTCAACCCGGAGTTCCTGCGCGGCAAGGGTCTGCCGATTCCACCCTGGCTCGCCTGATCGGCCGGGTTCGTCGGCGGAACCGCATCTTCAGGATCCTGGCCGGGGGGCCGCCGCGGACCCGGCGGCCCGGGACGGGCGCGGACATCCCCGCCGCCACCGTCCCGGGCCGACCCATCGCGCCCCGCCGTGCCGCCTCGCGGTGGCGCGTCAGTGCACCGGTTCGGGCGTGACCCGCCGGCCTTTGCCGGGCGAGGCGGTAACCATCCGCGCGTCGCTGCCGCTGTAATGGCGGTTCATGGCATGGACCGCGGCGATCAGGTCGAACACGGCGTGCTGCACTCGGGCCGCCACATGATCGCGCCCTGCCGCACTCTCCGACTCGTCGTCACCCTCCGGCGTGACGTCGCAGGAGAGGAACTCGACGTACCAGGCGGCGAACCGCTGCGCTGCTGCAAGCACCTGAATCACTACCGCATCGCCCGAGATGGCGGCTGCGTCCTCTGCCTCCTCGCCCATCCCAGTCCCTCTCGTCCGCTTCGCCAGACGGCCGCCCATGGCCACCCCGCTGCGTCGCAGACTGACGCGTGCCGTTCTTCGAAGCGCGTGAGAATCGCATCATCCGACGTGAATTCTTCGCCTCCCGTGCGGCATTTCGGCCACGCTCGGAATCACGATGGTGACCACGCTCGGCCGACGCTGATCGCCACCGCTTTCAGGCGTGCAGGCTCGCCGCTAGGTTGTGTCGCTGCCAGCCCACCTCGCGCCATCGTCGCAAGGACAGACCCATGACCGAGACCGCGAAACCCAGCCCCATCCTCACCTTCCACCGGCTGATCGAGACCGCACGCCCGCCGATGCGGGCGGACCGCTCGGCGATCGGCACCCTGCCGACACGTGCCTTCCGCTACTGCGAAGCGGTGTGCACGGCCTCGGCCTTCGGTTGGTACGTGTTTCCCCCGATCGGCATCACCCTGACCTGGGACGGATCGCAGATTTTCTGGACCTATGACGGGGCGGAGCACGACGGCTGGATCCCGCTCAACGGCAGCGCGCAGTTCCCCTACTTCGCGCAGAGGTTCGACGAGGTGGCTCCCCCCTCCTGCCGCGGCTTCTCGCCGCCGTTCATCTCCGCCCTCAAGGAGCCCGGCGTCGTGCAGTTCTGGTCCGGCCTGATCGCCCGCACCGCTCCCGGCTGGGGGCTCCTTGTGCGCGCCCCTGCCAACATGCCCCGCGGAAACTGGGAGGTGTACGAAGGGATCATCGAGACCGACCGCTGGTTCGGGCCGCTCCTGTCGAACATCCGCCTCACCAAGACCGACGTGCAGATTCGTTTCGAGCCCGATTGGCCGATCTTCCAGGTGGTGCCCCTCCCGCGGTCCCTTTACGGCAACGAGACGATGCAGTCGGTCGAGCTCAAGCTGCGTCTCGCGGATTTCGGCGAAGCGGAATGGGCCGCCTATGAGGAGACGGTGGTCAAACCCTGTTCCGATCCGCAGCGCGAACAGGGCGCCTATGCCCAGCGCACCCGCCGCCGCCGCAAGGGCGAGGTCGGGCACATGGCGGCGAGCGAAGAGGAGAAGGTGGGCAGCTGACCGACGTTGCCATCGGGCCTCAGTCGCCGGACGCGGCGCCGGCAAACCGCACGGCGGTGATGATCGTCCGCGTGTCCGGCGCGGGGCGGATCTCCAGCAACGGGATCAATCGCCTGCGCCCGTAACGCGGCGCCTCCCAACCGTGGCCGAGCGCGGTCGCAACCTCGCCGTCCGCCCGCACGGTCAGGCAGGCGAGGGAACTCGCGGCGCCCGTTCCGGTCTGCCGCCAAAGGGCGGGAGCGAGGCGCCAGCGCACCACCGCACCGGGTCGGTCGAGCCGGTCGATCACCGTGCCAAGCCCCTGCCGCAGCACCACGGTCCGTTCGTGGTGGCGGTCGCGCGTGCACAGCCTCCCCGGCTCGACCTCGACCGGGGCCATCCGCGGCGCGGGGCAAACAGCCAGCCTAAGAGCCGAGGCGGACGGTCCTCGTCACCCCATTGCGCGGTGTTGTGGTGGCGGGTGC
The DNA here is from genome assembly GCF_003336755.1 of Elioraea thermophila (ex Habib et al. 2022). Classification (GTDB taxonomy): domain Bacteria; phylum Pseudomonadota; class Alphaproteobacteria; order Acetobacterales; family Acetobacteraceae; genus Elioraea; species Elioraea thermophila. The sequence goes on from NZ_QMDI01000002.1 coordinate 586,111, forward strand.
CGGCGAGGTCCGTCTCCCCCGCCGGAGGGTTGTAGAGCCATGAGCCGCCGTCGCGCAGGATCTCCTCGCCCGCGTGCAGCAGTGAGAGGTGCATCACGTCGCCCTGACCCGGGGTGAACCGGCCGCAGGGCAGTCGGAGGAGGGCGCCGGTGTGCTTCAGTCGCGGTCCCGCCGTGCCGCCGTCCGCATCGGCCCAGCCTCCCTCCGCCGGCCGGCTGGGAGAACCGATGCCGGCGAGCGCAGCCAGCGGATCGATGCGGCGGCCGCCGAACGCCGCCTCCGCCCGCACGAGATTCGGCCGCACATCGTCCGGTTCAGCGCCCAGCGCGTCGCACAGCAGGGTGCCGTCATCGTGGCCGAGCCTCGGCACCCGCCCCGTCCCCGGATCGGCGAGCCGCGCGGGCCACAGGGTCATCGCCCGCCCCGCACGCAAGACCGACTCGGTGAGAGGGCCGGCGAGCAAGGCCGCAACCGCGAGCGCATCGAGCGCCATGCGGTGATACCGCGTGGAGACCTGGGCGAACCCGCCCTCCGCCGTCACCAGCGGCGGCACGTCCGCAACCAGCACCGCCGTCCCGCGCGCCGCAACGGCGCATCGTCGAGCCAGGCGCCGGCGACCGCCGAGGCGGCGGCGCAGACGAGACCGTGGTAGTTGGCGAGCGAGCGTTCGTAGTCGAGGGTGGCCAGGATCCGATCGACGAGCAACGCGGCAAGCGCACGCCCCGCCGCCGTCGGCTCGGCATCGATGAACCGGGCCGCAACGACGAGGTGCAAAAGACGGATCGCCGCCTCCTGGGCGCTAGCCCACATCGCGCCGCGACAGGGCGGGCAGAGCGCAGAAAGGTCGCGATCTCGCGCTCGAGCCGGACGAGAAGGTCGGGGTGACGCAGGGTGCGGACGAGCCAGCCAAGCCTCGGCAAGATGCCCCATCGCCCTCCCTCCCAGTCCAGGCGCACATCGCCGAAGGCGTAGAGGGAAACCCGATGGCACGGGCGATCATCGTCCGGACGGGAGGGCAGCGGCGACGATCCAGCAGATCCTCGACCTTGCCGGCGCGGCGGGCCGCGACACCGCACCCCCTACCCTGGCCACCCCGGCGCCGCCTCCCCAAGCCGCGCCCCCCGCGCCGCCTCGCACAGTCGAGCGGGAAAGCCCCGTCGAGGCCTTCTATGCCGCGCGCCTGCCACCCGGCATGCAGCCGCTGCGCCTGTTCGGCTACGACGCCTTCCTGTCCCTTCCCGTCGGTGGTCCGCCGGCCGTGGCTGGCCTCCCCGACGACAACGTGCTCGGCCGTGACGACGCGCTCGTGGTCACCCTGCGCGGCTGCATCTCCCGCACGGTTTCGGCGCGGATCGATCGCGACGGCCGGCTGATCCTGCCCGATCAGGCGCCGATCGACGCCGCCGGCGGCGTCAAGCGCACCGGCTCGTTGCGCGCGATCCGCGTCGAAGGCCGTGGCGGCGCCCGCGTGGTCGACCTGTACGGCGTGTTGGCCGGGCGAGGTCCCGCCCCCGACCTCGCGCTCCGCCCCGGCGATCGCATCGTCGTCCCGCCGCTCGGCCCGACCATCGCCATTGCGGGCGAAGTGGGCCGGCCCGGCATCGACGAACTGCCGCCTGGCCTGCCGGTGCTGCCGCTCATCGAGGCGTTGGCCCTCGCGGGCGACTCGCTTCGGCCGCAAGGCGTCCGCTTCCTGCTGCAGCAGTTCGACGCCTCTGGCCGCTCCGCCTTCGCCGAGATCGGCCCTGACCGTAACCTCCGACGCGGCGATCTCGTGCTCGTCCTGCCCGCCCTCTCGGTCTTGGTCGGCCAAGTGCGCCTCTCGGGTCACGTGCTGCTACCGCAGGTGCGCTCGCGCGGCGCTGCCGGCACCGTGCGCCGGCTGATCGGGGACCAGAGACAGATCCGGCCCGATCCCGATCTCCGCTACGCCGCCGTGGTGCGGGTCGAGCCGACCACGCGGGTGAAACGGATCGAGGCCTTCGACCTCGGCCAGGTGCTGGCCGGCCGGCACGACCTGCCGCTCGCCGACGAGCATGAAGTGGTGATCTTGAGCCGTGCCGACATCGCCTTGGCTGTCGGGTCCGGCCGTGCAGAAGGTGGTGCGGGGCGAGGCGCCCGAGCAGGACTGCCCCGCGCTGGCACGGATCGCCGCGCTGGCCGCCGCCGGGCCCGAACGTTTCGTCCATGCCCGCGGGGTGGGGATGATCGAGAGCGGCCCGGGCGGCTGCCCGGAGGTGTTCCGCGATCACCCCGACCTCGCCGCCGCCGCGCTCGAAGCCGCCATCCTGCTGCTCGGCGAAGTGCAGCGGCCGGGTCTCCATCCGGTCGCGCGCGACGTCACCCTCGCCGACCTCCTTGCCGTCGCCGGCGGCGTGTCGGACACGGCGGACCTGCGCAACGTCGAACTCAGCCGGGTGCTGACGGTGCCCGGTGCGACGACCGCGCCGATCGAGCGGCTCCCCCTCGACATCACCTCGCGCAACTTCGCCGCGGTGCGGGTGAGCCCGCGCGACACCGTCCGTTTCGCCCGCCTGTTCATCGACCGCGACCTCGGACCGGTTCGGCTCGCCGGCGAGTTCGTCCGCCCCGGGCTCTACGAGATCCGCCGCGACGAACGTCGGCGCGGTCTCGGGCGGAGCGAGATGCGGCTGAACGCCCGCCTCGTCTGGCGCCCCATCGATGGCGTCGAGCTTTCGGCCGGGTTCGTGCACGGCAAGGACCGCGTGCTGCGCGCGAGCCTGATCGCCGACCCGGCCTCTCCGCCGCGCGTGCTGCCCACGCCGGTCCTGCCGCCGCCGCCGCGGCCCGATTCTCGCAACCGATTGGCAAGGCGCGCTGATCGCCCGCCTGCGTGCCGACGGCATGCCGCCGATGCGGCTTTCGGCCGTCGGCGCCGAACTGCATGTCGTGCTGGCGCTGATGGACCCTTCGACCCGCTGTCCGGCGAACTGATGGCGGTGGGTGGCGGGCGAGTCGCCTTCGGCCATGGGCTTTCGGTGGGAGGCGAACCCGGGGCGGACCTGATCGGCAACCTGCGCGGCCGGCCTCGACCTCCGGACACCGAGCTCGCCCCGGTGCGGACGGAGATCGGCTCCTATCTGGAAGTGACCCGCTTCCCCGTGCTGAGCCTGACCGCGGAGGGGATCTGGACCGTCGGCACCGACCTCTTCGCCCGCGTCACCGCCGGGCTTCTCGAGATGATGTACGGCGGCGTGCAGGGCGAGATCCTGTGGCGCCCGGTCGACTCCCGCTTCGCGATCGGGGCGGATCTCGCCTGGGTGAAGCAGCGCGACTTCGACCGGGCGTTCCGCTTCCGCGACGACGAGACAGTGACCGGGCACCTCTCGCTCTACGTCGATCTTCCGTACCGCGATCTTTACGCCATCCTGCGCGCGGGGCGGTATCTCGCGCGGGACTGGGGGGCGACGCTGGAGCTCGGCCGGCGGTTCGACAACGGGGTGGAGATCGGCGGCTTCGCCACGCTGACGGATGCGGGGTTCGACAAGTTCGGCGAGGGCAGTTTCGACAAGGGCTCTTCATCCGTTTCCCGTTCGACGTGTTCGGCGCGGCGACACCGTCGCGCGGGCAGATCCTGATCCGCCCGCTGATCCGCGACGGCGGGCAGAGGCTGGCGGTGGACAACCCGCTGTATGAGGTGACGCGGGAGGGCCGGCGCGAGGCGTTCCTGCGAGGGCTGTCGGGGCTGGTGCCCGGGCGGTGAGGCATTTGCCTCGGGTCACGCCGGCTCCCGACGGCCGGTCGAAAAGCAAAACTTCGCATGCCTGGGAGGCCGCATAGGGGGACCCCCAACCGCATCGTTTGCGGTTCGCACCAATGGACCCAGGGCGTTCGGCGCATTCGCCGCACTCCGCCCGAGCGACAATCCACCGCTCCGCCCGCCTCGGCCCAGGGCGATGGGGCGCCCCGCAGCCGAGGGGCCAGGGGCGACCGTCCGGCCACTCGTCGTGACCCTCGGGTCGTTTCAGCCCCAACGTCGGACGGCAGGCGACGACGGGATCACCCTCAGAACGGAATGTCGTCATCGAGATCGGTCTTGCGCACAGAAGCGTCCCAGCCGCCCCGGCCGGCCGGCGCCGGCTGGCGGCCCCCGCCATAGCCCCGCTCCTCCTCCTCGATCGCCGGCCCCGCCCCCTCGCGGCGATCGAGCAGCACCATCTCCGCCCCGATCCGACCAAGCAGGATCTCCGTCGTGTAGCGCTCCTGGCCGGACTGGTCCGTCCATTTCCGCGTCTGCAGCTTGCCCTCGAGATAGACCTTGCTGCCCTTGCGCAGGTACTTCTCCGCCACCTCGGCCAGGCGGTCGTTCATGATCACCACGCGGTGCCACTCGGTGCGCTCCTGCCGCTCGCCCGTGGCCTTGTCCGACCACGAGTCGGAGGTCGCGACCGACAGGTTCACCACCTTCATCCCCGACTGCGTCGTGCGCACCTCGGGGTCGCGCCCGAGATTGCCGACGAGGATCACCTTGTTCACGCTTCCGGCCATCGCCTTCGCCCTCCGACTCCGTCCCGGACTTTAGGCTGCCGCCCGCCTCTCGTCACACCCCCGCGTGCCGCGCCCCTCGCCCCTTGCGGCGGAGGGCCCATCTGAGGCGCATTCGCTCCTTCGGACGTTGCGATGGTGCCCCGAATGACCGACCTGATCCGCGTGCGCGGCGCGCGCGAACACAACCTGAAGAACATCGACGTCGACATCCCACGCAACACGCTCACCGTCATCACGGGGCTTTCCGGGTCGGGCAAGTCCTCGCTCGCCTTCGACACCATCTATGCCGAGGGGCAGCGGCGCTACGTCGAGAGCCTGTCGGCCTACGCGCGCCAGTTCCTCGAACTGATGCAGAAGCCCGACGTCGAGTCGATCGAGGGCCTCTCGCCCGCGATCTCCATCGACCAGAAGACCACCTCGCGCAACCCGCGCTCCACCGTCGGCACGGTGACCGAGATTCACGACTACATGCGGCTGCTCTGGGCGCGCATCGGCGTGCCCCATTCGCCCGCGACCGGCCTGCCGATCGAGGCGCAGACGGTGAGCCAGATGGTGGATCGCATCCTCGCCATGCCGGAGGGCACGCGGCTCCTGCTGCTCGCCCCCGTCGTGCGCGGGCGCAAGGGCGAGTACCGCAAGGACCTCGCCGAGCTGCAGAAGCGCGGTTTCACCCGGGTCAAGGTGGACGGGACGCTGCACGACATCGACGCCGTGCCTGCGCTCGACAAGAAGCGCAAGCACGACATCGAGGTGGTGGTGGACCGCATCGTCGTGCGCGAAGGTCTAGCCACACGGCTCGCCGACAGCCTGGAGACCGCGCTTGCGCTGGCCGACGGCATCGCCTTCGCCGAGAACGCCGACAGCGGCGAACGCACGGTGTTCAGCGCCAAGTTCGCCTGCCCCGTCTCGGGCTTCACCATCGCCGAACTCGAACCGCGCCTCTTCTCCTTCAACAACCCGGTCGGCGCCTGTCCGGCCTGCGATGGGCTCGGCGTCACCCTCTTCTTCGACCCCGACCTCGTCGTGCCGGACGAGACGAAGAGCCTGGCCGACGGCGCGATCGCGCCTTGGGAGGGCGTCTCCTCGCCCTACTACCGGCAGACGCTGGAGGCGCTCGCACGGCACCTCAGGATCTCCATGCGCACGCCGTGGAAGGATCTGCCGGAGCGGGCGCGGCGGGCGATCCTGTTCGGCACCGGAGACGATCCGGTGACGATCCGTTACGAGGACGGGCTGCGCGCGTTCGAGACGAAGAAGCCCTTCGAGGGCGTGATCGCCAATCTCGATCGGCGCTGGCGGGAAACCGACAGCGCCTGGGTGCGCGAGGAACTCTCCCGCTACCAGAGCGAAGCGCCCTGCGAGGCCTGCGGCGGCCATCGCCTGAAGCCCGAGGCGCTGGCGGTGAAGATCGACGGGCGGCACATCGGCGAGATCTCCGCCCTGTCCATCCGCGAGGCCGATGCCTGGTTCCGCGCCCTGCCCGAGAAGCTCTCGCCGCAGAAGCGCGAGATCGCGCGCCGGATCCTGCGCGAGATCACCGACCGGCTGGGCTTCCTGATCGATGTCGGGCTCGATTATCTCACGCTCGCGCGTGGCTCGGCGACACTGTCGGGCGGCGAGAGCCAGCGCATCCGGCTCGCCTCGCAGATCGGTTCGGGGCTGACGGGCGTGCTCTACGTGCTGGATGAGCCCTCGATCGGGCTGCATCAGCGCGACAATGCGCGCTTGCTTGCGACGCTGAAACGGCTGCGCGACCTCGGCAACACGGTGATCGTCGTCGAGCACGACGAGGACGCGATCCGTGCGGCCGACTGGCTGATCGACATGGGGCCGGGTGCCGGCGTGCACGGCGGCCAGGTCGTCGCCTCCGGCCCCCCTGAGCAGGTCTTCGCCCACCCGACCAGCCTGACCGCGGCCTACCTGTCGGGCCGCACCTGCATTCCGGTCCCGGCCCGCCGCCGCCCGGTCGATCGCAAACGCGTGCTGCGCGTCGTCGGCGCAACGGGAAACAACCTGAAGAACCTCACCGTCGACTTTCCCTTGGGCCTCTTCGTCTGCGTCACCGGGGTGTCGGGCGGCGGCAAATCCACCCTGGTGATCGACACGCTGTACAAGGCGGTGGCGCGGCGGCTGATGGGCACGCGCGACCACCCCGCGCCGCACGAGCGAATCGAGGGGCTCGAGCACCTCGACAAGGTGATCGACATCGACCAGTCGCCGATCGGGCGCACGCCGCGGTCCAATCCCGCCACCTACACCGGGGCCTTCACCCCGATCCGCGACTGGTTCGCCGAATTGCCCGAGGCGCGGGCGCGCGGCTACGCGCCGGGGCGGTTCTCCTTCAACGTCAAGGGCGGCCGCTGCGAGGCCTGTCAGGGCGACGGCGTGATCAAGATCGAGATGCACTTCCTGCCCGACGTCTACGTCACCTGCGACGCCTGCAAAGGCAAACGCTACAATCGCGAAACGCTGGAGATCCGGTTCCGGGACAAGTCGATCGCCGACGTGCTGGAGATGACGGTGGAGGAAGCGCTCGACTTCTTCTCCGCCGTACCTGCCATCCGCGACAAGCTGCGCACGCTGAACGAGGTTGGCCTTGCTTACGTCAAGCTCGGTCAGCCGGCGACGACGCTGTCGGGCGGCGAGGCGCAGCGGGTGAAGCTCGCCAAGGAACTGTCGCGACGGGCGACCGGCCGCACCCTCTACATCCTCGACGAACCGACCACGGGCCTGCATTTCGAGGACGTGCGGCGCCTGCTCGACGTGCTGCACGCGCTCGTCGAGGCCGGCAACACCGTGGTCGTGATCGAGCACAACCTCGACGTCATCAAGACCGCCGACTGGATCATCGATCTCGGCCCCGAGGGGGGCGAGGGCGGGGGGCGGGTGGTGGCCGCCGGCACGCCGGAGGAGATGGCGGCCAACCCGGAAAGCCACACTGGGCGCTTCCTGGCGCCGATCCTGCAGCGCGACCGTGCTGCCGGCCTGAGGCCCGCCGGCCCCGGGCCGGAGTCGGCGGCGAAACCGGGAAAGAAAGGCAGCCGCGTCGCGGAACGGGTCTAGATCCGGCCGACCCGAGGAAGGCACTTGCCTTCCGACCTTCGATGGTTCGATACTCGCACCATCGTGAACCGACGCGTCGCAAGACGAACGTTGGGGGGAGGAACGGAATGAAAGTGACGTTGTGGGCGATCGGCGCGGCGGCCGGCGCCTCGATTGCGATCTCCGCCGGGCTCGCGCAGTCCGACAACCCGGTCGAGGAATATCGCCGGATGCTGGCGGATCCCTTCGCCAACCCCGGGTTCCTGTGGGTCGACGAGGGCGAGCGGCTCTGGAACGAGAAGCGCGGACCGAAGAACGCCTCGCTCGAACAGTGCGATCTCGGCCTCGGTCCCGGCGTGCTGGATGGCGCCTACGCGCAGCTGCCGCGTTATTTTCCAGATGTCGACAAGGTGATGGATGCGGAAAGCCGCATCGTGCACTGCATGGTGACCCTGCAGGGCTTCGACGAGGCGGAGATCCGTCGCCGCGCCTTCTCCACGCGCGACCGCAAGTCGGAGCTCGAGGCGCTGGTCGCGTTCGTGGCTGAGAAGTCCTCCGGGCACAAGTTCTCGATCCCGCTGACCCATCCGAAGGAAAAGGAGGCTTATGCTCTCGGCGAAGCGGTGTTCTATCGCCGCGGGTCCTTCTTCGATTTCTCCTGCGCCACGTGCCACAGCCAGGATGGGTTGAGGATCCGGCTTCAGGAACTCGGCAACATGCGCAAGCAGGAGGATGCGGCACGCGCATTGACCTCCTGGCCGACCTATCGCGTCTCACACGAGACGCTGCGCACCATGCAGCACCGCATGTGGGACTGCTTCTGGCAGATGCGCATGCCTGATCTCGTGCATGGCTCCGAGGTGTCGATTGCCCTGATCACCTGGCTGACGAAGAACGCCGAGGGCGGCGAACTCGAAGTGCCGTCGATCAAGCGCTGAAGGGGGATGTGTGATGCGCCGTTATCTCCTGTCTGCCTGCATCCTCGGCCTGCTCGCCGGCTCCGCCTTGGCCGAACGGCCGCGGGATCTGCCCGAGATCAGCGCGGAACGTCTGGAGCAAGCCATTCGGTCGAGCTTCGACTACGATCGCTTGCCTCCGGACCTGAAAGCTCGATTGGAGCAGGACGAAGTGCAACGTCTGTGCTCTCAGTATCGAAATGAACCGCCGGCCGATGTCGCCGAACGGATCCAGAAGTTATCCGAGGAGGCGGTCGTGTTTCCTTCGGACGGCAAGTTCCTCGGCGACTGGCGGCGCGGCGAGCAACTCTCGCTGGCCGGCCAGGGCCTGCGCATGCGCGACGATCCGCGCCGCGGCGTGGGCGGCAACTGCTACGCCTGCCATCAGATGGCGCCGCAAGAGGTGGCTTACGGCACGCTCGGGCCGTCGCTCCTGCAATACGGCAAGATCAGGGACTACGACGCCGAGGCGATCCGGACCGCCTACATCAAGATCTACAATTCCAATGCGACCCTCGCCTGTTCGACCATGCCGCGCTACGGCACGCAGAAGATCCTCTCCATCGAGGACATCACCCACATCCTCGCTTTCCTGTTCGACCCCGAATCGCCGGTGAACAAGGAGTAACGGACTTCGCCGCCGAGCGGAGACGAGGGCCCGGCCCGCGAGCCGGGCCTTCTCCGCATCACGGAATTCTGGCCGCGACGGCGAAAGCGAGGGTGCGCAGGGCGGCATCAATGCCGCCCACCGTTGCCTCGGGGTCCACATGCGCCCCGAAATCCGCGCCCAGGGTTGGTTCCTGCGGTCCCGGCACCCAAGAAAGCGACGGCGGCCTGGGCACGTTCACCGCCACGCGACCCGCGACGGCAACCGTGCCGTCGTTGCGCAGCCCGCGAACGAGGGCCACAGCGTACGGCACGAAAGGACCGTCCGGAGTCGGTGCGGCATAGCCGAACTCCTCGACCACGACGTCGAGCAGCAGATCGCCACGCCACGGGGGCGGGCGCGGTAGAAGGTCGGCGTCGAACCGGGCCGCCGGCACGATCAGCGCACGGTCTCCGCGGGCCTCCAATGCCGCGCCGAGGTGGGCGGCGAAACGCTCGCGCACGCGAAAGCGCTGCACCGCAATCGCTTCCGCCAGCATCCGTTCGCGACCGAGTTGCTGGGCGACGTCGACGAAGCGTCCGATCGTCCCGAAGGGCAGCGACCAAGGCAAGGTCGTCGGCGCCGACGGATCGCGCGCGACAGCGGGGGTGAGGACGGCGACCGTGCGACCGCCAGCTGCCCGTTCCGACCGCCCCCGCTCGGCGCAGCCGCTGACGGCGAAAACAAGTAAGACGAATCGCCGGTAGACCACCACCCCATTCGTTTAGCCGCCAGTGCCGTGTCGGTCCAAGGCGGATTGAGGGGCATCCCTCCCGCGCCTATGTGACGGGCATGAGCGGACCCGTCCATGTCATCGGCGCCGGCCTCGCCGGCAGCGAGGCGGCTTGGCAAATCGCCAATGCCGGTGTCCCCGTCATCGTGCACGAAATGCGCCCTCGGCGGATGACCGAGGCCCACCGCACGGAGCGTTTCGCCGAGCTCGTCTGCTCGAACTCGTTCCGCGCCGATGATCCGCTGTACAACGCGGTTGGTCTGTTGCACGAGGAGATGCGACGCGCGGGCAGCCTCATCATGGCGGTCGCCGACGCGCATCGACTGCCCGCGGGTGGGGCGCTCGCTGTCGACCGCGACGGTTTCTCGGCCGAAGTGACCCGACGTCTCAGCGGTCACCCGCTCGTCACGGTGGTACGCGAGGAGGTGACCGCCTTGCCGCCGCCGTCCTGGGGCCTCTGTGTGCTGGCGACAGGTCCCTTGACGTCAACGGCGCTCGCGGAGGACATCCGGCGCATGACGGGCGAAGAGTCGCTCGCCTTCTTCGACGCGATCGCGCCGATCGTGCATCAGGACACGATCGACCTCGAGATCGCCTGGTTCCAGTCCCGTTACGACAAGGGATCGGGGCGGGACTACATCAACTGTCCGCTCGACCGCGCGCAATACGAGGCCTTCGTCGCCGCCCTGCTTGCGGCGGAGAAGACGGAGTTCAAGGACTGGGAAAAGTCCACACCGTATTTCGAAGGATGCCTGCCCATCGAGGTGATGGCCGAGCGTGGGCTCGACACGCTTCGCTTCGGGCCGATGAAGCCCGTGGGTTTGATCGATCCGCGCACCGGGCGCAAGCCCTACGCGGTCGTGCAACTGCGGCAGGACAACGCGCTCGGCACGCTGTGGAACATGGTCGGGTTCCAGACCAAGCTGAAACATGCCGAGCAGGTGCGGGTGTTCCGCATGATCCCCGGGCTCGAGCGGGCAGAGTTCGCCCGCCTCGGCGGCTTGCACCGCAACACCTTCATCAACGCGCCGCGCCTTCTGGACGCAACACTGCGATTGAAGGCCGCCCCATACCTTCGTTTCGCCGGCCAGATCACCGGTGTCGAGGGGTACGTGGAATCGGCAGCCATCGGCCTCCTCGCGGGACGCTTCGCGGTGGCGGACGCGCTTGGTCGCTCTCCGTCTCCGCCACCGGCCGAGACTGCGCTGGGCGCCTTGCTCGCCCACATCACGGGCGGAGCCGAGGCCGAGACCTTCCAGCCGATGAACGTGAATTTCGGCCTGTTTCCCCCACTCGCTGAGTCGGTCCGCGGCAAGGAACGCAAGCGCGCTTTTTGCGAGCGGGCGCTGGCGGCTTGCGACGATTGGCTAGGCCTGCCGCATCGCTTGCCGGCGCCGCGGGAAGCAGCCTAGGCGCGGCGGGACGCCTGAGGCGGAGCAGACGCGATCGACCGCCCCTCAACGCCAGGCTGTGTTCGGTCACGTAGCGAGAGAGCGGCCCTCTCGCCCTGGCCCGACCCATCCTGCTGCAGGGCGCCTGCCCTTCGCTGATCGGTGCGGGGCCGATACGACACCGGCGAAAAGCCATCGTTGCCGGAGTTGTCAGGCGGCGGCGAATTCCCGCGAGTCTTCCGCCCCAGCCTCAAGCGGCGCGGCGTTCGCTCCGCTGCAGCCGATCGAGCAGTCCCGCCAAGGCCGTCGCGGTCTGTTCGGTTTCGAGCAGCATGACACCGAACCGATCCGCGCTGACGTGGGCAAGGCGGCCGCGCACCGCGCGTGGCACGCCGTCGATCATGACCTCGACCGGGTGGCCGGGCTTGAACCACGCGGGCACCGACCGCGCGATACCACCCACCCCGAACCGGCCGACATCGATGGCTCTCGCCTCAACCGTTCCCTCCGGCGCGATGACGCGCAGGGCGAGGTCGCAGACATAGCGCTCGAAGCGGCGCAGATCGCTGTCCAGGTCCAGGGCCTCGATGAACGTCCGCACCTCACGCTCGATGGCCGCAGTCTGGTTCGACAGCATCGAGGCGGTCTCGTGGACGTCGTCCGCCGCCCCCGTCGCGCGGTCCGCCTCCCCCGCAAGTGCCGCGTTGCCTTGCGCGACCTCAGCCGTTCTGCCGGCAAGGCGGCCGACGATCTCGGTGATCTCGCCGGTGGCCAGGGCCTGCTGATCGACGGCCGTTGCAATGCCACGGGCGACCTCATCGATCTGCTGCACGATGGCGAGGATACCGCGCACGCCAGCGACCGCCTCTGCCGTTGCGGCCTTGACCGCCTCGATCCGCTCCGCGATCTCCGCCGTGCCGCGCGCCGTTTGCGCCGCGAGAGTCTTCACCTCCTGCGCGACCACGGCGAAGCCCTTGCCGGCGTCGCCGGCACGAGCTGCCTCGATGGTGGCGTTCAGGGCCAGCAGGTTGGTCTTGGCGGCGATTTCGTCGATCACCCTGACCACGCCACCGATCTCGCCGGCGGTGCGCGCCAAGCTATCGACCAGACGGTCCACCTCGCCCGCCCGCGCCACGGCATCGCGGGTGGTCTGTGCCGTGGTTTCTGCCTGTCGGCGCACTTCCTTCGCGGAGCTGGCCAGCTCCTCCGTCGCGGCGGCGACACCGTTGAGGTCGACGGCCGCCTCCTCCGCCCGTGACCGCGACTGCGTCGCACGGGTCTGGACGGCGGCCGCGATGCCGCGCATCTGCTCCGCCACGCCCAACATGCGGCGGGAGGCCTCGCCAAGTTCGTTCAGCACACCGCCGATCGAACCGCCGAAGTTGCGCATCGCGGCCACCATTTCGCGCTGCGCCCGCTCGCGCTCCGCCTTCGCCTCGGCCGCTCGTTCCTCCTGCAGGCGCTTCTCCTGCAGGGCCTCGCGGAACCCGTCGAGAGCGCGGGCCAGGACGCCGATCTCATCGCGCCGGGCGACACCGCTGACCGTCGTCTCGAGCTCGCCTCCTGTGATGCGTTCGGTCTCCGCTGCCAGGGCGCGCACCGGGCGCGACAGGCTGCGCCCGATCCAGAACGCCACCGCCACGGCGAGCAGGAGGAGGGCGGCTGACAAGCCAAACAGCAGTAAGCGCGCGCGATGCTGCGCGGCGACGATGGCGGTCGCATCACGCTCGAGCACGACGAGGGCGACCGGACGGCCCGAGAAGTCGCGCAGCGGCACCGTGCCGCGGATGACGGGCCGGGCCCCCGTGGTGTCGAGAGCGCCGGTGGCGATGCCCGTGGCGAGAGCGGCGTCGAACGCGGCCGGCGCAATGCCGCCGAATTCTGGCCGCGTCGTCGCCATCAGGCGCGGACCGTCCCGCGTCGCGGCGGTCAACGCCACCTCGGCGCCGAGACGCGCACCGATCTCCTCTACGAGGCTCCGCCCGATCGACAGACCGATCTCCACCGTCCCGCGGTGCTGGCCCGCCGAGGCGATCGGCACCACGCCACGGATGCCGATCCCCGCCACCCCTCCCTCCAGCCCGACGACGGGGCGGCGGTCGCGGTTGGCGGCGACGACGGTGGCCCGGAAGGAAGACAGGTCATCGCCGAAGCGTCCCGGCTGATGGACGCGCAGGAACGAGATGGCCGGCGGCAGGTGGAACTGGAACTGGTCGACGGCGACACCGCGCGCCTTCAGCCCCTCGAAGATCGGTGCGGTGAGGGCGAGCAGTCGTTGTCTGTCCTGCGCGAGGAAGGCCTCCGTCACCGCCGGCATGGCGGCAACGGCGGACGCCACCGACGCCGCCTGCTCCGCCTCGGCCTGCACGATGGCACCGACCGCCCCATCGATCGCCGCGATCTCCCGCTCGACCAGGACCTCGCCCAGCCGCCGCTGCGCCTGTTCGGCGACCAGCACGAGCCCGGCGGCGATCACCACCGTCACACCGACGAGCACGACCCCGATGGTCTGTCCCAACGAGCGCAAACGCGGCGCCATCACCTAGCCCTCCCGACGCGAGCCCCGGCGAGAGTGGCGACAATCCGGTTAAGCGGGGGTAATCGCTGGCCCTGCCTCCGCCGCCGGACGCGGGCTCGGGGAAGGTTGGAGACCGCCGCCTTCGTTTCGGCGGCTTCGCCCGCCCCAAGTGCTTGTGGCGATCACCCTGATTGCCCTACTGTCCCTCGCGTCTTCCGGAACGGACCATGAACGATCTTTTCAGCCGCGCCACGACCAAGGACGACGCCTACACGGCGAAGGACATCGAGGTCCTCGAGGGTCTCGAACCCGTCCGCCGCCGCCCCGGCATGTACATCGGCGGGACGGACGAGAACGCACTGCATCATCTGTTCGCCGAAATTCTCGACAACGCGATGGACGAGGCGGTGGCGGGGCACGCGAGCGTGATCGAGGTGACGCTGGAGGCGGCGAACCGTGTGGCGGTGCGCGACAACGGACGCGGCATCCCCATCGATCCGCATCCGAAGTTCAAGGATCGTTCCGCTCTCGAGGTGATCTTCACCACCCTGCATTCGGGCGGCAAATTCAGCGGCAAGGTGTACGCGACCTCGGGCGGTCTGCATGGGGTGGGCGCTTCGGTCGTCAATGCACTCTCGGAACATCTCGAAGTCGAGGTGGCGCGGGATCGCAAACTCTGGGCGATGCGCTTCGCGAAAGGCCGCCCGCTCGGGCGGCTCGAGGAGCGCGGACCGGCGCCGAACCGCCGCGGCACGCTGGTGCGCTTCACGCCCGATCCCGCGATCTTCGGCGATGCCCGCTTCCGCCCGGCCCGCCTGTTCCGCATGTGCCGCAGCAAGGCTTACCTGTTCCGCGGCGTGGAAATTCGCTGGCGCTGCGACCCAGCCCTGCTTGCCCCGAACGACCCGACACCGCCTGAGGCGGTGCTGCACTTCCCGGGCGGTCTCGTCGATTTCCTGAACTCGGCCACCGAGGGGGCGGAGATCCTCACCCCCCGTCCCTTCGCCGGCGAAGCCCCGCTGGAGGGCGGCGGCAGGGTCGAATGGGCCGTCACTTGGCTGCTCTCCGGCGAGGGCTTCGTCAACACCTACTGCAATACCGTTCCGACCCCGCAAGGAGGAACGCACGAAGCAGGCTTCCGCGCCGCCCTGGTCAAGGGCCTGCGCGCCTATGGCGAACTGACCAACAACCGCCGGGCGGCGCAGATCCAGGCCGAGGACGTCATGGGCGGAGCCGCCGCCCTCCTTTCGGTCTTCATCCGCGAGCCCCTGTTCCAGGGCCAGACGAAGGAGAAACTCGCGACACCGGGGGCTGCCCGCTGGGTCGAGGCGGCGGTGCGCGACCGTTTCGATCATTGGCTCACCGCCGACCCAGAGGAAGCGGCCAACCTGCTCGCCTTCGCCCTCGCCCGCGCCGAAGAGCGGCTCGCGCGCAAGGAGACGGCGACCACCGCCCGCAAGAGCGCGACCCGCAAGCTGCGCCTGCCCGGCAAGCTCGCCGACTGCACGCGCGAGGAGCGCGACGGCACGGAGCTGTTCATCGTCGAGGGCGACAGCGCCGGCGGCTCCGCCAAGCAGGCGCGCGACCGCGAAACCCAGGCCGTGCTGCCGTTGCGCGGCAAGATCCTCAACGTCGCCTCCGCTTCGGCCGACAAGCTGAAGGCGAACCAGGAGCTCAAGGACCTGATCGAGGCGCTGGGCTGCGGCTCCGGGCCGCAGGCCGACCTCGATCGTCTCCGTTACGGTCGCGTCATCATCATGACGGATGCCGACGTGGATGGCGCGCACATCGCCGCCCTGCTGATGACGTTCTTCTGGCGCGAACTGCCGGAGCTCGTCCGCCGCGGCCGGCTCTTCCTCGCCCAGCCGCCGCTCTATCGGCTCGTCGGGGCGGGGCGGACGGTCTATGCCCGTGACGATGCCGATCTCGACCGCGCACGGGCGAGCTTCAAGCCAGGGACCAAGGTCGAGGTCAGTCGCTTCAAGGGCCTGGGCGAGATGCCGCCCGCCGTGCTGCGCGAGACGACGATGGATCCGGCGAAGCGGACGCTTCTCCGCGTCGTCATGCCACCGGAGGCCTTTGCGCGCACGCGCGACATCGTCGAGGCGCTGATGGGGCGCCGCCCGGAACTTCGCTTCGCCTTCATCCAGGAAAACGCCAGGAAACTCGACGCCGAGGCGGTGGACGTCTGAGCCGGCTCAGGCCCTGGCCGCCCGGCGCGCCGCATGCAGGGCAAGCCGGCGGGCGAGCGCGGGCGGGGTCGGGGCCGGAGCCAGGGAGGCAAGTTCGGGCGCCGGAATCGTCTCGGCGAAGTGGCAGGCGACATGATGGCCGGGCACGACCTCGCGCAGTTCCGGCCTCTCCTCGCCGCATCGCGCGCGCGCGTGGGAACAGCGGGAGCGGAAGGCGCAACCGGCCGGCACATCGAGGGGGCTCGGCGGATCGCCGGTGAGCAGCGGTGCTCGGCGCCGTCGCCGCGGGTCGGGCACGGGGATCGCGGAAAGCAGCGCCTGGGTGTAAGGGTGACGCGGTGCGCGATACAGCGAGCGCTTGTCGGCCAGTTCCACGATCCGCCCGAGATACATCACCGCGATGCGATCGGCGACGTGGCGCACCACGGCGAGGTCGTGCGCGATGAAGAGATAGGCGAGGCCGAGCCGCTCCTGCAGGTCGGCGAGCAGGTTCAGCACCTGGGCCTGAATGGAGACGTCAAGCGCCGAGACGGGTTCATCCAGCACGACGAGCTTGGGATCCAGCGCCAGCGCGCGCGCGATGCCGATGCGCTGCCTCTGCCCGCCCGAGAACTGATGCGGGAACCGCTCGGCGTGATAGGGGGCGAGGCCGACGAGGCGAAGCAGCTCAGCGACGCGCGCGCGCCGGAAGGCGGCATCGCCGAGACCGTGCACCTCCATCGGCTCCTCGATGATGCGCCCGACCGTCATGCGCGGATTGAGCGAGGCGAAGGGATCCTGGAACACGGGCTGCATCGCGCGCCGCAAGGGCCTGAGCGCCGCCGGGGGCAGCCGAGCGATGTCGCTGCCCTGGAAGAGGATCGCGCCGTCCGTCGGATCGATCAGACGCAGCACCAGCCGCGCCGTGGTGCTCTTGCCGCAGCCGGACTCTCCGACCAGCGCCAGCGTCTCGCCCTCGGCAAGCTCGAACGAGACGCCATCCACCGCGCGCACGGTGCCGGTTCGCCGCGCCAGCAGAACGCCGCGCGAGACCGCGAAGTGCTTCCGGAGGTCGCGAACGGCGAGCAGCGGGGCCGTCACGCCGCCATCGCCTCCAACGGTGCGCGGAAGCAGGCCGCCTCGTGCCGTTCGCCGAAGCGTCGCAGCGCTGGTGTGTCGTTCGCGCACCGACCGTCGGCGAAAGCGCAACGCGGATGGAAGCGGCACCCCGAGGGGAGGGCGAACGGTGGCGGCACGGTCCCTTCGATCGCAAGCAGCCGTTCTGCTTCCGCATCGAGCCGGGGAAGCGAGCCGAACAGGCCGAGCGTGTAGGGGTGCTGCGCATCGCTGAAGATCGCCTCTGCCGGGCCGCGCTCCACCACCCGTCCGGCGTACATCACCGCGACCTCGTCCGCCATTTCCGCCACCACGCCGAGATCGTGCGTGATGAGCAGGATCGCCATCCCCGTCTCGGCCTGTAACTCGCGCAAGAGATCGAGGATCTGCGCCTGGATGGTCACGTCGAGCGCGGTCGTCGGTTCGTCCGCGATCAGCAATTTCGGCCGGCAGGCCAGCGCCATCGCGATCATCACCCGCTGGCGCATCCCGCCCGACAGCCGATGGGGATACTCCTCCGCGCGACGCTTCGGGTCGGGGATCCGCACGCGGGCAAGCGACTCGATGGCGATCTCCCGCGCCTCGCGGCGGGAGACGGCACGATGCGCGAGCACGGCTTCCTCGATCTGGAAACCCACGGTGTGCACCGGATTGAGGCTGGTCATCGGCTCCTGGAAGATCATCGCGATCTCGGCACCGCGCACGCCGCGCATCTCCGCCTCCGACAGGGCCGTGAGGTCGCGCCCGGCAAGCCGGATCGCGCCGCCGGCGATGCGCCCCGGCCTTGGGACGAGGCGGAGAATGGACAGGGCGAGCACGCTCTTGCCGCAGCCCGATTCGCCGACGATACACAGCGTGCGACCGGTGTCGATCACGAGCGAGACGCCGTCGACCGCCGGCAACTCGCCGTGCCCCGTGCGGAACACCGTGCGCAGGTTGTCGATCTCGAGCAGCGGCGCCTCAGGCATGGGGCAACACGGCGGGCGCGAGCGCGTCGATGGGGCGGCGAGCCCGGTCGCGCTCCGGCACGCGGGCCAGCATGCGCGCCTGCGCCGCCTCGAGCTCCGCCGCAGCCGCCTCGAGGTCGATGGTCAGCATCCGCCCCTCGCGCACGATCTCCTCGCCATCGACGAAGACCGAGCGCACCGCCCGTTCGGCGGCCGAATAGACGAGGCTGCGCAAGGGGTCGCGCACCGGCCGCATCGCCGGGTGACGCAGGTCGACGAGCACGAGATCGGCACGGCAGCCGGGTGCTAGGCGGCCGATGTCGTCACGCCCGAGCGCCGCTGCTCCCGCCACCGTCGCCGCCTCGAACACATCGGCGGTGGAGAGGGTGCGCGGCGTTTCCGCCACCAGCCGCGCCACATAGGCGGCGTGGCGCATCTCCTCCAGCATGTTGTGCGGGAAGGTGTCGGTCCCGAGCCCGAGGCGAACACCCGCGCGGCGGTAGCGGCCGAAATCGCGCAGCGCGATCCCCCGCCGCAGGAAGACCGTCGGGCAATGCGCGACGGTGGTTCCCGTCTCGGCAAGGAGGGCGAGGTCGCGATCCGTCCACCACCGCGTGCGCGGATGATCGTCGAGAAAGATGCCGTGGCCGACGATGCTGCGGTCGGACAGCACGTCGAGTTCGGCGAGCCACTGGATGGGAGTCACACCGTGCCGGCGCGTGATCTCGTGGAACTCGACCACGCTCTGCGCGGCGTGGATCTGCCAGGCGAGTCCGCGTCGCTTCGCTTCGGCGAAGCTGTCGCGGATCAGGTGCGGCGTGCAGGTGTCGATCTGCGCCGGCGCGACCATGCCGGAGAGCCGCCCCGAAGGATGCTGGCAGGCACGCTCGATGAGCGAAAGCGAGGTGACGAGCGCCCGTTCGCCGGTAGCCTCGTCCCACTCGTACTCGACGACGTGGCCGTTGCGCGTGAACCAGCGGGCGGAACGCACCATAGGCGCGACGACGGCACGCAGCCCGCTCTCGGCGAGAAGATCCAGCCAGCCGTCATAGGCGACGGAGAGATCGACCACCGTCGTCACGCCGGAAAGCGCGAGCTCCGCCAACGCCACGCGCGCCGCTGCCTTCGCCCCCGCCTCGTCGATGACGAGCGCGGGGAGGTACTCGTACAGGGTCGAATGGTATAGTGCGGGGCTGCCGATTTCGTCGGTGATGCCCTTGTTCTTCGGCTCCGACGATGGATGGCTGTGGATGTTGACGAGGCCGGGCATGACCATGAGCCCAGCCCCGTCGATCACCCGCTCCGCCGGCCCAGCATAGCCGCGGCCGACGTGGCGAAGCGTGCCGTCGGCAAAGGCGACATCGCCGCCGTCGAGGTAAACGTGGCGCCGCGCGGCTGCATCCCACGCGACGACCACCTCGGCATTGCGGATCAGTGTCGTTCCGCTCGCCGTCCGATCCGCCATCGCCCTTCGCTCCCGTCTCAGCGCGTCAGCCTGAGATCGAGGCCGCGGTAGAGGGCGGAGCCGTAGACGCCGTGCGGACGCGCCCCCGCCACGCGGGGCCCCGAGGCAAGCCAGAGCTGGCTGTGCGCGATCGGAAACCAGACGTCGGCTTCGGTCAGTTGGCGCTGCACATTGGCCACCGCCGTCTGCCGCACCGCGGCGTCGAGGGCGGAACGCGCCTCACGCAACCAGCTGTCCGTCTGCGGGTCTTTCCAGTTCATCCGGTTCGGCGTCGGCGCGGCTTCGCTGCGGAAGTAGAGGTTCAGGGCATCGGTTGCCGACACGTATGGGTAGCTCATGAAGAAGGCATCGAACTCCTGGGTGGCGAGCCGTCCCCAGGCGACGGTGGCGTCGAACAGCTGCACGCGCATCTCGATGCCGACACGACGAAGGTCGGCCTGCATCGCCTCCGCCATCTGGCGGTTGACCTGCGTGGTGATGCCGTAGAGCAGGAACGAGGCGCGCTGGCCGTCCTTCACCCGGATGCCGTCCGGCCCCGGCCGCCAGCCCGCCTCATCGAGGATTCGCCGCGCCTCGGCCGGGTTGTGCGCGGGAACGCGCGCGCGCGGATCCGGGTCGTGACCGGGTGCGGCCGGGTGGATCAGACCGCGCATCGGGTCGGCCGCGCCGAAGAACACCGCGCGCACCATCGCATCGCGATCCACCGCGAGATTGATCGCGCGCCGGATCGCCGGATCGTTCACCACCGGCTTGTCGATCTTGAAGCCCATGAAGAAGTCGACGAAGTAGTTCGGCTGCTTGGCGAGCGTGATGCCCGGCGTGCGGCGCAGCGTCTCGAGCGCGAAGTTCGGGATGTACTGCGTGATGTCGCCCTGTCCGGTAATGAGCGCGGCAACGCGCGTGTTCGGATCCGGAATGATCCGCCAGATCACGCGCTCGATCTGCGGCCGCGGGTTCTGGTAGATCGGCGGCCCCCAGGAATAGGTCGGGTGGCGCTGCAGGATGAGCTCCTGGCGCGGCGTCCACGACACCCAGCAATACGGCCCGGTGCCGTTGAAGCCCTGCGTGCCGAAATTCTCGCCGAGCCGTTCCACCGTATGCCGATCGACCACGCCGGCGAAGAACAGGGTGAGCTGAAAGAGGAGCTCGGCGTAGGGCTCGGTGAGTTCGTACTCGACGGTGTAGTCGTCCTTCGCCCTGATCTCCTTCACCGGGCCTGCACGCCAGCGCACGGGGCCGCGAATGGCGGGATCGATCCAGCGATTGAGCGAATAGACCACGTCGTGCGCGGTCATCTTTCGTCCGTCGCAGAACGTCACGTCCTCGCGCAGGCGGAAGGTATAGAGCTTGCCGTCCTCGCTGACCGTCCAGGAGGTCGCAAGCCCCGGCCGGATGGTCTGCTGGTCCCAGTCCATGCTGACCAGGGTGTCGGTCATCATGAAGATGACCTCGCCGGCGGCGAAGGCGACCGCGCGGTGCGGATCGTAGCGGTCGGCGTCGATCTCGCGCAGGATGACGAGCGTGTCGCGCGGCGCGGTCTGCGCGGTGGCTTCCGCGAGACCGAGCCCGAGCATGGCGGATGCCGCGAGAAGCAGGCGTCGTGTCGTCCGTCGCATCGTCGTCTCCCGTCTGTTCGTCACACGCGAAGCCTCGGGTCGAGCGCGTCACGCAGCGCATCGCCCAGGATGTTGAAGGCCAGCACCACGAGGAAGATGATCACGCTCGGCACCACGGAGATGTGGGGGGCGAAGAACAGGAAGTTGCGCCCCTCGGCCGCCATGGCGCCGAGTTCCGCGGTCGGCGGCTGCGCGCCGAGCCCGAGGAAGGAGAGGGCGGAGCCGAGCAGGATCACCTGGCCGAAGCGCAGGGTGGCGAAGACGAAGATCGCGCTCGCCGCATTCGGGGCGACGTGGCGCCAGATCAGCCGCGCATCGCTCATGCCAATCGCGCGCGCGGCTTCGATGTAGTCTTGCTTCATCACGACGAGGGCCGCGCCGCGCACGATCCGTGCCATCAGCGGCACGGTGGCGATCGCGAGCGCCGTCACCACCGCCACCACGCCGGGCCCGAAGATGGCGGCGAGCGCGAGCCCGAACAGGATGGCGGGGAAGGAAAGGAGCATGTCCATCAGCCGCATCAGCACGCCATCGAGGCGCGGGTAGAAGGCGGCGAGGAAGCCGACGAGGATGCCAAGCCCGCCGCCGATCGCAACCGAAACGAGACCGATCAAGAGCGTCAGCCTGAGCCCGTAGAGGCAGCGCACGACGAGATCGCGCCCCTGCGCATCGGTGCCGAACCAATGCTCGGCGGAAGGCGGGCGAAGGGTCGCAGCAAGGTTCGTCTCGTACGGATCGACCCAGGCGATCAGCGGGGCGAACAGGGCCGCGGCGACGAAGAGCAGAACGAGCAACGCGGCAAACGTAGCCCCAGGATCGGCCAGGACGCGACGCAGAAGGCTCGGGCCGCGCGGTGTGACGTCGGGCAAGGCCCCCGTCATTCCCTGCACGCCGGCTGTCATGCCGCACGTACCCGCGGATCGAGCACGGCGTAGAGCACGTCCACCACCAGGTTGATCACGATGAAGCCGAGGCTGAGCACGATGATCGTCCCCTGCGCCATCGGGAAATCCGACGACAGGATGGCGCCGACCGCAAGCCGCCCCACGCCTGGCCAGGAGAAGATGGTCTCCGTGACCACCGCCCCGCCGAGCAGGAACCCAATCTGAAGCCCGATCAGGGTGACGACGGGAATGAGCGCGTTTCGCAAGGCGTGGCGCAGCACGACGAGACGCTCGGCCAAACCCTTGGCGCGGGCGGTGCGCACGTGGTCGGCGGAGAGCACGTCCAGCACGGCGGTGCGCGTCATCCGCGCCACGGGCCCGACGAAGACGCCGCCAAGGGTGAGCGCAGGCAGCGCGATCGCGCGCAGTCCCTCGAGCGTCCACAGTGGGCCCGCCCGTCCGGTGAAGGGCAGGAGCTGCCACTTGAAGCCGACGAACCAGATCAGCAGCAGGCCAAGGAAGAAGACCGGGACGGAGACGCCGGCGACGGCGAAGGCCATCACCGCGCGATCGAAGAGCGACCCCCGCCAATAGGCAGCCACCGTGCCGAGCAGCAGGCCCAAGGGGATCGCCCAGACCAGGGAGGCGACCATCAGCTCTAGGGTCGGCGGAATGGTCGCCGCGAGTTCCTGCGCGACGGGCACGTTGTTGATGATGGACACGCCCAGATCGCCCTGCGCCAGACGCCAGAGGTAGCGCAGGAACTGCTCCCACAGCGGGCGATCGAGGCCGAGATCGGCCCGAATGGCGGCGATGGTCTCGGCACTCGCCATCGGCCCCGCGCGGACGGTGGCGGGATCCGTCGGCACGACCTGAAGGAGGACGAAGCCGATGAGGAGAACGCCGACCATCACCGGCACGGCGGTGGCGAGGCGGCGAAGGATGTGGCCGAGCATCGTGCAGCTCAGGCAGCGGCCGCGGCGAGCTCGCCGTGCCGGTCGAACAGCACGGCACCATCGCGCAGCGTGAGATCGACTTTCGCGCCCAGGATCTCGTGCGGCTCGCAGGCGAACAGATTGCGGTCGATCACCGCGATATCCGCCCGCATGCCGGGTGAGAGCGTGCCGCGTTCGGCCTCGGCGAACTGGGTGAAGGCGCCGGCACGAGTATAGGCGTGCAGCGCCTCGGCGAGCGTGATCCGCTGATCGGGCCCGAGCACGGTGCCGCGATGGGTCCGCCGTGTCAGCATCGCGTGCAGGTTGACGAAAGGATCGACGGTGGAGACGGGAGCATCGGAACTCGCGGAAGGATCCGCGCCCTCGTCGATCCAAGTCCGCATCGGATACGAGGCCTCGGCACGCGCGCGCCCGAGATTGGCGACATAGAGGTCACCGAATTCGTGGATGAACACCGGCTGCGGGACGGGGACGATGCCACGGGCCTGCATGCGGCGCCGCTGATCCGCCGTGACGAAGCCGCAATGCTCGATGCGATGGCGGCGGCCCGTCACAGGATGCTCGGGCGTGTCCGCCGCCTCCATCCCGCTCAGCACCTGCTCGATCGCCGCATCGCCGATGGCGTGGATGGCGAGCTGCCAGCCGCGGCGATGGTAGTGCGCGAGGAGAGCGTGCATCGTCTCGGTTGTGAAACAGAGGAGCCCGGATCCGCCGCCTGCTTCCTCGAGATAGGGTTCAGAGAAGGCGGCGGTCAGCCCGCCGGCCGAACCGTCGGCGAACACCTTCACGCCCCCCCAGCGCAGCAAAGGCCCGCCCGACATCGGCCGCAGTCCGGCCTCCCACGCCGCGTCCGCGATGCCCTCGGGGTTGCCGGCCAGCACCTGCCACAGGCGCAGCGACAGGGCGCCATCGCGTTCGGCGCGAGAATAGGCGTCGATCTCGGCAAGACCCGCCGTCGCGCCGACATTCATGTCGGTCGCGGACGTGAAGCCAAAGGCGGCGAGGCTTCGGCAAGCAGCGGCGATCGCCTCCACCATCGCCGTCACGTCGGGCGGCGGTACGCGGTCGAGGACCAGGCGCATGGCCCGTTCCTGGAACAGGCCGGTGAGCCTTCCGCCGTCGCGGCCGATCGCACCACCCTCCGGATCGGGCGTGTCCGCCGTGACGCGAGCGAGCCGCAACGCTGCGCTGTTCGCCACCAGCATGTGGCCGCAGGTGCGCTTGATGACGACCGCGTGGTCGGGTGCCGCGCGGTCGAGCTCCTCCGCCGTCGGATGGCGTCCGATGTCGAGCGCGCCTTGATCGTAGCCGCGGCCGAGGACCCAGGTGCCGGGCCGCTGCCGCGCCGCAGCCGCCGCCACCCGGCGCAGGAGTTCGTCGAGCGTGCGTACGCCGTTGTCCGGGCGAAGGTTCACCTGGGAAAGGCCGAGGCCATAGGGCAGGAGGTGCATGTGCGCCTCGACCAACCCCGGCACGGCCAGGCGGCCGGCGAGATCGAAGCGGCGCGTCGCGGCGCCGACGATGCCCTCGACGTCCGCCGCCTTTCCCACCGCAAGGATGCGCCCGCCGCCGATGGCGAGAGCCTCGGCAAAGCCTTCCCGCTTGCCGCACCAGATCGGGCCGCCCGCGATCAGCAGCTCCGCGCGCGCGCCTTCGCTCATCTCCCTGCCGTCATCCGCACCATGCAACGCTCTCCCCGCGCGATCGATTGCCGTCGCCGACGATGGCGTCGTGCGACGACGTGCGCAGCGAACGCAACTGTGAGCGGTGGTGAAAACGGGCGTCAAGCCGGGCACGGTTCGCCTAGCGTAGCGCAGCATGACGTCGAGCCCGACGGAACCGCAGGACGCATCGCGAGCCGCCCGCATCGGCCTCGCGGCCTTGCTGGTGGGCTTGGGGCTCGGTCGCTTCGCCTACACGCCGCTCCTGCCGGCAATGGTCGCCGAAGGCTGGTTCTCCGCGGCGGAAGCGACATCGGCCGGGGCGGCGAACCTCATCGCCCATCTCATCGGTGCGGCGCTCGCCCGCCCCACCTCGAGCCTGATCCCGCTGCCGTCGCTGATGCGCATCGCGATGGCGATGACGGCGGCGACGTTCGCCGGCTGCGCGACACGACCGGGCCTGTGGCCTTTTCTTCTCCTCCGCGGTCTCGCCGGCATCGCGGGTGGCGCGATCATGGTGCTCGGCCCGCCCGCACTTCTCGCAACGGTACCGGCGACGCGCCGGGGCCGCACCGGCGGTTGGATGTTCGCTGGCGTCGGGCGCGGCATCGCCGCGGCCTCGAGCCTGCTGCCTGTCCTGCTCCGTTTCGGTGTCGCATCCGCCTGGTGGGGTCTCGCCGCAGGGGGAGCGATGGCGACCGCCGTTGCCTGGCACGGCTGGCCGCCCGCTCTGCCGCCTGCGCCGGCCGAACGCAGCCTCGCCCACGGCGACCTGCTCCGCTTGGTCGGGGCCTATACCGTTTCCGCCGTCGCGCTCGTTCCGCACATGCTGCTGATCTCCGATTTCGTCGCCCGCCCGCTCGCAGGCGGCGTGGTGCTCGGCGCGTTCGCCTTCGTGGCCTACGGCTTCGGTGCAGCACTCGGTTCCGTTCTCGGAGGAAGGCTCGGCGATCGCCTCGGCTTCCGGCGCGTGCTGTCGCTCGCGATCCTGGCGCAGGTCGCAGCCGTGGCCGCGCCTGCGCCGATGCCTACGGTTCCCGCCGCGATCGTCTCCGCCCTGATCGTCGGCGCACTCACGCCGGGCTTGCCGCCGCTGGTGTTGAACCGCGCCGTCGAGCTTGCCGGCGCCGAAGAGGCGGCACGCACCTGGCGGAGGGCGACGATCGGCTATGCCGTCGGCCAAGCCTTCGGCGCTTGGGCGACCGCGACCGCCTTCGCCGCCTTCGGCGACCATCGCCCCCTGTTCATCGGCGCCGGGCTTATCGCCATCGCCGCGTTCGCGCTGCTGCCGCGGCGCTGAGAAGCGTCCACGCCTCGCCAGTGCTCAGGCGATCTCGCGCAACAATTTCCGGCGCAACGCGGTGACGAAATCACCCCTCCCTTCCGCCACCTCGACGAAGGCGCCGGGGCCACCGATCACGTCGCGCGCATAGTGGTCGACGAGCCCTCTCGCCGCCGGCCGAAGCACAATGGCGAGCGCATTGATCACGTAACCTTCGCGCACGGCCGCATCGCGCGCCCGCGACGCCGGCGTGAGACTGCGCATGTCGGGCCCGTCACCGGCGACATCGATCACACCGCGCGTCGCCTCGAACGGGCAGTCGCGCAGAAGGTCGGTCGCCAGAACGATCGCGTCGCCGATCGCGTTCCAGGACTGCAGCGAGCGCGGGGCGCGCATGATTGCCTCGCCGAAGCATGCCGCATCCGCCGCTCCGGCGATCACGGTCCAGGGCACGATCAGGCTTGGCGCGCCGGGCGAGCCCCATTCGAGATAGGCGAAGGTCGACCGTCCGATCGGCTGCGAGGCGATGGCAGCAAGCACGCGCGGATCGGCGATCGCCTCGGCGATGCCTTCCTTCTGCAGGCGGAATTCGTCGTCGTCGATCGAGCCCGAGGCATCGGTGGCCAGCACGAGAGCGACATCGACCGGCTCGCGCCCGAAGGCAGGGCCGGCCGCGCAAGCAACCGCCGCCGCCAGCAACGAACGCCGTCTCATCCGCGGCCGACGAACGGCATCTTCGTCGCCATGATCGTCATGAACAGAATGTTGGCCTCGAGCGGAAGGCTCGCCATGTGCACGATCGCCGCCCCGACATGCGCGACGTCCATGCGCGGTTCGGGCGCGATCCGGCCATCCGCCTGGCGCACCCCTTCGGCCATGCGCTCGGTCATCGGCGTTGCGGCATTGCCGATGTCGATCTGTCCGCAGGCGATGTCGTACGGGCGCCCGTCGAGGGCGAGCGACTTGGTCAGGCCGGTGATCGCATGCTTGGTCGCCGTGTAGGGGGCGCTGAGGGGGCGTGGGGCGTGTGCGCTGATCGAACCGTTGTTGATGATGCGCCCGCCGCGGGGATCCTGCTCCTTCATCAGGCGGAACGCGGCACGCGCGCAGAGGAAGGCGCCGGTGAGATTGACCGCGACGACCGCATTCCACTGCGCGAGCGAAAGCTCCTCGAACGGAACGGCGGGCGCGTTCGAGCCGGCATTGTTGAACAGGAGATCGAGGCGGCCGAACACCCGCCGCGTCTCGGCGAATAGTGACTCGACGGAAGCCTCGTCGGCGACGTCGGTCGGCACGACCAGCGTGCGAGCGCCCGCAGGCGCGAGGGCGGCCGTCTCTTCGAGCGCCTCGCGCCGCCGCCCGGCGAGCACGACCGCCCACCCCGCTTCGGCGAGTGCGAGGGCCGCGGCGCGGCCAATACCCGAGCTCGCTCCGGTCACCACGGCGATCTTGTGCTTCATTCTCTCCCCTGCCCCTCTGCACCAGGCTTCGAGTGCAGCACGGGCAGGCTGTTTTCGCCAGAGGTGCTTCTCAGAGATAGCGGGCGAGGTTCAGGTCGCGGAGCGCTCCGATCAGACGGTACGACATTTCGAGCTGCACCTGCAGAAGCTGCAGCCGCGCGGTGACCTCCGCGATGTCCACATCCTCGACGGAGGCGATCTGCGCGGCGAGAACCACCTTGACGTCGGCATGCGCCTCCTTCGCCCGCGAAAGCCGCTGCTCGGCCACGCCAAGGGCGGCCCGATCGTCCTCCAGCGCTTGATGGGCGGCGCGCAGGCTGGCAGCAATGCCCTGCAACAGGGGGGCGAACTCCTCAGACGCCGCCTCGTCCTCGGTGAGGCTGGCGAGCATCGCAATCCCGCGCAGGATGTCGCGCATGTAGCTACCCGTGGTCGGCTCCGAGGAGACGACGGTGGACACCGCATTCGCATTGGCGACGATGCCGTAAGTGACGCGCGCACCGTCTTCCGCCAGAAGCGAGGCGCGCGGCGCATTCACCGCCCCGTCGGGCGAAAGCTCGGAAAGAAACGGGGAGAACGGCGTCACCGCAGGGTCGTCGGAGGCCGCGATGTCGCGCGTATCGAGCAGAACCTGCGCAGCGGAGCGCGGAATGTCCGGCGTGAGGGTGTCGTTGTCATGATCCCACGGCTCGCCGAGCTGACGGGTCGCCGCTTCGATCGCGAGAAAGAACGGCGAAGAGAGGATGGCGTCGGCGTTCGGCACGGGGGGACGCGCGGTGTCGGCGCCGCCGAAGACGAACACCTCCCCAGCCTGCGCGTTCAACAGGCTCGCAACCTCGCGCAACGCCTCGCGGGCGGCGACCGCCGTCGCCGCGACCGCGGGCGTATCGAGGGTGATGAGGCTGAGCGCCTTCGCCGCCATGTCCGAGGCAATCTCGCCGATCCGCCCCAGCGCCGCCTGCATCACGGCAATCCGAGCCTGAGCGACGTCGATCGCCCGCGTGTAGGAGTCGCGGCGCGCAACCTCCGCCCGCAGATCGATGCTGCGCCGGGCATCCACACCAAGGCCAGCATAGGATTCGGCGCGACGTCCGTCGGAGGCCTGGCGAACCAGCAGATCGAGCCGGTCACGCACCGAAAGCGCCCCACCGAGAAGACGCCCGATCGTGCCGAAGGACGAGCCGATTTCCATCGTCACCCTCCTAACGCACCGAGGCGATGAGCGAGTCCCACATCGCCTGGGCGGCGGCCATCACCCGCGCGTTCGCCGCGTAGGCGTTCTGCAGCTGCACGAGCAAGGCCATCTCCTTGTCCAGATTGACGCCGACCGCATCGGCGTAGCGGTTGACGAGGAGGTCGCGCGTCGTGCGCTCGCTCTCGAGCTCGGCGCGCGCCGCAGCCAGTCGCCCCGTCTGGCCGGAGACGAGCGCGGTGGCGAAGTCGGTGAGGGTACCGGTGCTGGTGAGACGGCTGTCGAGTGCCCCTTGCGGCCCAAGTCCCAGCGTGCGAAACGGCGGATCGTGCGGCGTGCCGCGCGCCAGCTCGGTGCCAAACGTGAAGGCGAGGACGCGCTTCGTCAGCGTGTCGAACCCGGCGGGACCGCCTGGCGGATTCGGCGTGAAATAGAACGGCTCGAACGGAAAGGAGACCGCGTGCGTGCCGTCACGCACGAGCCGTGGCGCGGCCGCGACGTCGCGCGACACCCGAATAGTGGCGGCGAAGCCGACATAGCCCGCCTGCACGATACCGCCGCCCTCTGCCGGAACCTGGCCCGACGGGTCGGTGAACAGCCTGAGCCCCTGCTGATCGAATCGCACGGCCAGCTTCTGCGCGAACTCGTCGAGCTCCGCCTGCAGCGTGGGCAGTTCGCGGTCGCGCAACGAGAGCAGGGCGCCGAGGCGCCCGCCGAGATGACCGAGCGTGATGTCGGTGCCACCGTTGGCCAGGACACCGTCGCGCAACAGCAGCGGCGGAACGGTGCCGCCGCTCGGTTGGTAGAACGCCCCGGCGGCAAGAGGCGAAGCGACGAAGGAGAGCGCGTCGGCGGAAAGGGGCACGGTGCGGCCGGTCGCGGTCACTGCCAGCATGCCCCCGTCCTCGCGCAGCACGACGCGCAGATCGAGCAAGGCGCTGAGCCGTCCGATCACGGCGTCGCGGCGATCCTCGAGATCAGCCGTGCTTCGCCCCTCTCCCTTCAGACGCATGATGTCGCGCGTCAGTTCGCCGGCTTCGCCGAGCAGCCGATTGGCCTCGATCACACCTTCGGCGATCAACCCCTGGGTTCGGTTGCGCGCCTCGGTGACCGCCTCGGCGAGCGCGTTCAGCTTGCCTGCCAGCGCCTGTGCCGCATCCACGACGGCGACCTGTGCGCCAGAGGAGGATGGCGCGGCGTCAAGGCCGATGAAGGCGTCGCGCAATCGCGACACGAGGCCGGCCAGGCTCGCCCCGTCCTCGGGCGCGCCATGCAAGGCCTCCAAGGGGCCGAGCACCTCGACGCGGACGCCGGCCGCCGCCACCGCAGCCTCCCGGGCCCAGACCGCACGCTGCAGAACGGTTTCCGTGTTGCGCAGGACAAGCCCGGTGGCGACCCCGATGCCGCGCCCGTCCGCCGTCACCGATCGCTGGGCAAGACGTTTCGCCGTGTAGCCCTCAACCTCGGCGTTGGCGATGTTGTTCGACACCACCCGCAGCTGCTCGCCGATGGCGCGCAGCCCGCTCACCGAGATGCCGAGGGAGGTATCGAGCCCCATGGCGCCGTCCGCTCAGTCGCCTGACCCGCCGTCCGCTCACCGCTTCATGTTGATGGTGTCGAGCAGCATCTCGTCGGAGGCCGAGACGATGCGCGTGTTTGCGGTGTAAGCGCGCTGGGCCAGGATGAGCTTGGAAAATTCGGCAGCGATGTCGACGTTCGAACGCTCGATCGACCCCACCACCAGTTTGCCGGCCCCGTCGCGCGAGGGATCGAGCACGCGGGCTTCACCGGACTCGATCGTGCGCATGAAGGCCTGACCATCCACTCGCTCGAGCTTGTCGGGTTCATTGAAGGTGACGACAGGGATGCGGTTGATGACGCGGCTTTGGCCGTTATCGTAATTGATGACGACATCACCGGTCTCGCGGATGGAGAGCGAGGAGAAGCTGCCCTGCGGTACGCCGTTCTGTTCCAGGCTGCGCACCGCGTAATCCGTCCCGGCGAACTGCGTCACGCCGTCGGCCTGGCCGAAGGTGCCAAGGAAGACGCGCACGTTCTGCGGCCCGGAGCCGTAGTTGACGACGATGTCGACATAGGCGCGGTCGCCGGTCAGCTGGTTCGCCGGTACGGTCGCGGTGCCGCCGGCGACGTTCGCCGCCGAAAGCCCGGTGATCGTGCCGGCTCGCGACGAATCGCCGGGGGCGCCGAAGGTGACGGCGATGTGCGGCGGGATCGTGCCATTCGTCGTCGCCGGCGGGTCGACGGTCCACGAAGGTATCGGCACGCCAGGCTTCGCTTTCAGGGTGAGGATTCCGCCCTGCACCGAAGCCACCGCCGGGCTGTCCGGATCGGCGTTGATCAGCGCGGCAAGCCCGTTGGCGATCGCGTTGATCGAGCCCTCGGTTCCCGTCGTGGTGTAGGTCCAGGACCGCGTTGCCGGATAACCACCCGTGATGCCGGAGAGCGAGATGGTGAACGTGTCCCCGACCTCGCCGACAGTGCCCGTGAAGATGAAGCCATCCGTCTGATACGATGCCGGCACATTCGCGGTCGTCGCCCCGAGGCTCATGACGGAGGGAAGCGAGCCGAGGGTGAACGGCGTGCCGGGCGTGACCGCCCGCAGTTCGAAGGTATCGGCATCGATCACCACGGCGGTGACACCGAGGGTGGCACTTTCGCTGTTGATGCGGCTGATCAGTTGGTTGCGGATCGTGGTCGCGGTATCGACCGGGGTCGCGGTGTAGCTGAGGGTGATGCCGTTGATGACCACGCTGTAGGTTTGGCCGGCGGTGACCGTGTCGATGTTCACTTCCTGCGTTTGCCGCACGGGCTGCACGGTGGCCGCGATGTTGTAAGCGCTGATGTCCTGATCGTTGAAGCCCGGAATGCTGGCCGCACCACCCACGGGATCGAGCGTGGAGCCGGGAGCGGCGATGTCGAGACGCCAGTTGTTCATGCCGGCCTTGGTCCAGACGAGCTCGAGGGTCCGCTGCTGACCCAAGGCGTCGTAAATCGCCACCGAGGAGGCAAAGGTCGTCTCTCCCTCGCGCGGGTTGGCCGGAAGGTTCGCGGCCAGGGTGATTTCGCTGGTCGCAACTGGGTTGGAGACGAGTTGGCTGACCCGGATCGGCTGCAGGCCGGTGCGATCAATCTGCCGGCTCGTCGGATCCACGCCCCAGCCCTGCAGGAAATAGCCGGCGCTGTTGACGAGATAGCCGTTGCGATCGAGCGCGAAGTCACCTGCTCGCGTGAAGAACGGGCGCGGGTCGAAGGTGGGAAGCCCGTTCACCTCGCCATTCGATTGCGCAACCGGAAAGAAGCCCTGGCCGGCGATGGCGAGTGCGGTGCGGTTCTCCACCTGCTCGATGGCGCCCTGCACCGTGTGCGCGAAGTCCGGCCGCGCCACCACCCCGCCCGGCGAGTGCAACCGCTGGCTGGAGTTCGTCACCAAGCTGACGAAATTGGTGTCGATCCGCTTGAAGCCGACGGTCTGGCTGTTGGCGACGTTGTCCGAGATGTGGCCGAGCGCGCGGGACTGGGCGCTGAGGCCGCCGATCGCGGTGGTCATCGCTCCGAAGAGGGACATGGGATTCGTGCTCCTGTTCGCGCCTTGGTCGGAATTGGTCGAGCAGGCGGCGTGCCAAGCGCTGATCGGGGAAAGGATGGCGCTTTTTTCGACCTCTCCCGCACACGGGTTCGCGTCGTTTCGCTCCGCTCGGCAGGGCTTGCCGGGCAGATCCGTCCGGTCTCAGCCGCGCGCGGGGAAGAGACGGGCGCAGAGACGCAGCGCTTCGTAGGCGCGGCCCTCGGCCACAAGTGCGCGGACGCGCTCCAGCACCTCGGTCGCATCGGGGCGAACGGCGCGGACTCGGGCCAGCGCGGCGTCGACATCGCTCTCGTCGGTGCCGAGGTAACGGCACTGGATGGCGTAGTAGAGCGCGCGTTCAGGGCCGTCGATGTCCTGCGGGCGAAGCATGTCGCGTCCGCGCAGGAACTGCGCGCGATTGTGCAGGAAGATGGTCGCCGTCCGGTCACCGGCGCCGATCACCGCGCCGTTCACCACCATGGTTTCGCCCGGACGCAGAACAACCTTCAGCGGCATCCTGCCCCTCCAGATTTCTTGCGTGCTGCCGCGACAGTTGCGGCCAACAAGGCGCAGCAACCGCCGTGCCGCATCCGAAGAGCAGTCCCACCGAGGGTTCGCGCGGCCCGATACGCTGTCGGCTCGGCAGTCTCGGCCCCCACTGGGCAGGATGTGCCGCACTCGGGGGGAAGAGCTTGCCGCTTCCTGATGCCTCATGGGGAGTGATGCGCTGGGTCGCGCGGGCTCTTCGGCAGATGGTGGGCTCTGGCCCGAGATTTGCGCGGGGGGAGCCGCCATGCTTCCCCAGGTTGAGGCCATCCCAGGTGTTCCGCTGCCGCGGCAGGCTGTCGCGACGGCAGACGCACAGCCCTTGTCCGGCGGCGCGGGCTTCGAGGCTCTGCTGGGCGCAGCCCTTGCGGCTGAGCCGGCCGAGACAGCCGCGACCGCGGCGGTACCGGCGGAAGACGCTGCGGCCGGCCTTCTTCCCTCCCTTCCCTCCGCCGACCCCGCCGATCCCACTGCCGACCGCGTCGCGGTCGATCTTCAACCGAGCCCTGTGGCCTTGCC
Organism: Elioraea thermophila (ex Habib et al. 2022); assembly: GCF_003336755.1. Taxonomy (GTDB): domain Bacteria; phylum Pseudomonadota; class Alphaproteobacteria; order Acetobacterales; family Acetobacteraceae; genus Elioraea; species Elioraea thermophila. The sequence goes on from NZ_QMDI01000002.1 coordinate 619,307, forward strand.
CGACGCCTTGGATGCGTCCTCGGAACGCGGGCCTGTCGCACCCCAAGCCGATTGGCCGGTGCCGCGGCTCGGCAGGCCGACGTTGGAGGCGGTTCCACTGCGACCTCCTTCCTCGACACCTGTGGAAGGAGATGCGGCCAGCAGCCCCGATGCGTCGGAGGGTGCGCCGCCTCCGCCTGAACCGCTGCCGCCCCCTGCTCCCGCCGCGGCGAACCGACCCACCCATCTTCCAGCGGTGCTCCGCCGGGCCACCGAGACCAAAACGAGCCAGGACGGGGAATTCTTGCCGGAGACGTGCTCCGCCCGCCCCGCACGCCCCGCCGCGTCTAGCGAAATGGGGTCCGAGCCAGAGCGCGGGCTGCCGCCGTCCGACGCGCAAGAGCCAACCGAAACATCACGCTCGCCAGCGGCGCCGGCGGCAACCATCGATCCCGCCCCGGTCACTGCCGCCCTGGAGCCCAGTCCGCCGGCAGCGACCGAGACGGCTCGGTTCCTCCAAGCGGGGGAAACGTCGGATCGGCTCGTCGGGCTGCCGCTCACTGTCTCCGAGGCGACGCGGCGGACACCCGCTCTCACGCCGCCCGGCGGCGCCTCCGTCGCCAACGGTGATCCGGACCACCATGCTCTCGACCCGACCACGGACGTATTCAGGGGTTCGGCCGCCGACGATCCTGGAGCTGACGCAAGTGACGAGCCACCGACACCACCTGGCCGGAGCGGCGACGAGCCGGTCATCGCTGGCGGTGCGAAGTCTTCCCGCGGGACCGACTTCGTGCCCGGGGCGGGAACCGAGGGGGCAGGGCTGAACGTCGCGCTGCCCGCAGGAGGACCGGGGGCGATCAACACCCTCCCGCTGGCAACCGCGACCCTTTTCCCCGCCCCGACGGATCCGTCCGCCCCCACGGTTCTGCAAGCGGCGCGGGCTCCCGACCGCCCCGTCATCCCTCCTGCCCTGCAACTGGCACCGATCGTCATCACCCTCTCCGCACTCGACCAGGGCGCGGCAACGCGGCTGACGCTGACCCTCGAGCCGGAGGAGCTCGGTCGGATCGAGGTCGCCGTCGAACGCACTGGCGAAGCGCGGCTCGCCATCACGGTGGTGGCGGATCGACCAGAGACGCTGCATCTGCTGCAGCGCGATTCCGCCCTGCTCGACCGCGCGCTGGCGCAGGCCGGGGTCGGCGCGGAAGGCCGTAGTCTCGCTTTCGCCTTCGGTGGGTCCGGTGGGCGTGGCGACGATCGGCCGGGCCGGCCCAGTTCGCGCGAAGAACCGGCTGGTGATGCCGCGGCGGAGGCCGCTCAGCCCACCCCCGTACGCACGCTGCTTGACCTCGCGGTCTGAACGGAGACGGATGCCATGACCACCCCTGCCGCCACCCTGACGCCGACCGAGCGCGTGCAGAACGCGATCGCCTCGCGCCGGCAGATCGCTTCGAATTTCCAGGACTTCCTCAGGCTTCTCACCACCCAGCTGCGCAACCAGGACCCGACCGCGCCGCTCGACACCAATCAGTTCACCCAACAGTTGGTGATGTTCGCCCAGGTCGAGCAGCAGCTCGCCACCAACCAGAGCCTCGAACGGCTGATCCGGCTGCAGGAGACGTCGCAACTCACCGCTCTGACGCCCCTGATCGGCCGGCTGGTGGAAGCGGAGTCCGGCTCGATCGTGCTGCAGGACGGGACGGCGCGCGGCGCTTACGTGCTGCGTGCGGACGCCACCGCAACGACCATAACGATCCGCGACGCCTCGGGACGCATCGTCGCCCAATCGCCCGGGCAGACCCGCGCCGGCCGCCATGAGATCGCCTGGGATGGCCGCGACCTGGTCGGCCGCCGGCTGCCCGATGGGGCCTATACGATCCGGGTCGAGGCCTCGTATGGCTCGACCATTGAGGCCGTGCCCACCACCGTGATCGGCCGCATCACGGGGGCGGAACGGGCCGATGGCGGGTTGAAGCTCACAATCGGGCGGCTCGCGATCGAGCCCGGCGCGATCCGGTCCGTAACGCCCGACCGCTGAGCGCCCGGAGGAAGGGGACACGGCTCTGCAGGCAAGATTTTCCACTGGGCAAGTTTTGCCGCGTTAACTCTGCCGCAACACCTTTCCTCCACGCTTGCGTGTGATCGCGCCGCGCCACCGACCAGGCGTCAGCGGGCGCAGCGCACGAGGGAGCGAAGGTGCCTTGAACGGTCTGCTCATCGGGCTGAAGACACTGGGGCCCGTCCGGCTCGCGGTTCTCGGCGCGGTCGGCGCGGTGGTGCTGGGCGTCATTCTGTTCCTGGCGGTCCGCGCCAGCGAGCCGCCGCTGGCGCTGCTTTATGGTGAGCTCGACCAGCGGGACGCCGCTCAAATCGTGCAGGCACTGGAACGCCAGCGCGTGCCTTACCGCCTCGCGGGCAACGGCACGCAGGTTCTCGTCCCGGTCGATCAAGTGCCTCGTCTGCGTCTGGCGCTCGCTGCCGAAGGGCTGCCGGCGGGCGGCTCGGTGGGCTACGAAATCTTCGACCGTTCGGATGGCCTGACGGCCTCTTCCTTCCAGCAGGAAATGAACCGGCTGCGCGCGCTCGAGGGCGAACTGGCGCGGACCATCCGCTCGCTCTCCGGCGTGCGCGCCGCTCGCGTCCACCTCGTCTTGCCAAGGCGGGATCCCTTCTCCCGCCGCGAGGCCGACGCTCAGGCCTCGATCGTGCTGACCATGAACGGGGTGCAGCGTCTGGATCGGGAACAGGTGCAGGCGATCGTTCATCTGGTCGCCGCCGCCGTGCCCGGCCTGAAGCCGCAGAACATCTCGGTGATCGACAATCGCGGCTCGCTGCTCGCCCGCTCGGGCCAGGCGGTCGGCGGGCTTGGTCTTGCGCTGAATGCCGAGGAACTGCGTCGCGCCCACGAACTCCGCCTCGCCCGTGCGGTCGAGGAGATGCTTGAGCGCACCGTCGGCGTCGGACGGGTGCGCGCCGAGGCGACGGTCGAGATGGATTTCGATCGGTTCACGGAGAGCCGCGAAAGCTTCGACCCCGATCAGCAGGTCGCCCGCTCGGTCCACAGCGTGACCGAGGAAAGCCGCACGGTCGATCGCGCGGAGAATGTCACCGTCGGCAACAATCTGCCGAATGCGCAGCCGCAAGGGAGCCAGGGCGGGTCGCAAGAAAGTCGAACGGAAGAGACGACGAACTACGAGATTGGCCGGGTACTTCGCCAGATCACGCGCGACACGCCGACCGTTCGCCGCCTCTCCATCGCCGTGCTGGTGGACCACGCTCCGGTCGCGGGCGGCGAGCCACGCCCGCGCACGGCGGAAGAACTTGACCGCTTGGCAGCCCTTGTTCGATCCGCCGTGGGCTTCGATGAAACGCGTGGCGATCGCGTGGAGATCGTCAATCTGCGGTTCGCCGACGCGGACGGTACGGCGTCTGCCGAAGAGAGCCTGTTCGGCCTGCCGATCGGTCGCGCCGAGCTCGTGCGACTGGTCGAGACGCTTGTCTTCGGCATCGTCGCCTTGCTCGCGCTCCTGCTCGTCGCGCGCCCGCTCGCCGGCCGTGCTCTGGAGCGGATCGGCCGTCCCGGTTCCGAGCCCGCCGGCGCCCTGCCCGCGACGGGCGGCACGGTCGCTGCTCTTCCGGGCCCGAGCGGGATCACGACCCCAATCGCTTCGACCGACACAACACCGCAGATCGCGGCCGCCGGTGACACGCTCGGCGCTCCGCCGGAACCCGAGAGCATGATCAACGTCGCCAACATCGAAGGAAAGATGCGCGCTTCCTCGATCCGTCGCATCGCCGAACTGGTGGAAAAGCACCCGGAAGAGGCAGTCGCCGTGGTGCGCAGCTGGATGGCGCAGGAGAGCTGAGCGATGGCCCGCGTGCGCGACGATTATCGCAGTCTGACGGGGGCGCAGAAGGCCGCCGTGCTGATGCTGACCCTGGGCGAGGAGAACGCCGCCAAACTCTTCGCCCAGATGCACGAGGACGAGATCAAGGAGGTTTCCGCCGCCATGGCCACCCTCGGCCCCGTCGCGGCCTCCGTGGTGGAAAGACTGTGCCAGGAGTTCGCCAGCCAAATCAGTGCGGCGGGCAATCTGGTGGGCACGTTCGAGAGTACGGAACGGCTGCTGCTGAAGACGCTGCCGCGCGACCGTGTGACGCAAATCATGGAGGAGATCCGCGGCCCTGCCGGCCGCACGATGTGGGACAAGCTCGGCAACGTCAACGAGGTGGTGCTCGCCAACTACCTGAAGAATGAATACCCCCAGACGGTCGCCCTCGTGCTTTCCCGCATCAAGCCGGACCACGCCGCCCGGGTGCTGCAGCTCCTCCCGGAGGCCTTCGCGATGGAGGTGATCATGCGCATGCTGCGCATGGAAGCCGTGCAGAAGGAGATCCTGGAGGGCGTCGAGCGCACACTCCGCCAGGAATTCATGTCGAACCTTGCGCGTACGCAACGCCGCGACGCGCACGAGGTGATGGCGGACATCTTCAACAATCTCGATCGGTCCGCCGAGGCGCGCTTCCTCGCCGCCCTCGAGGAGCGCAATCGCGATGCCGCCGAACGCATCAAGAGCCTGATGTTCACCTTCGATGACCTGACGCGCATCAACAGCCAGGGCATCCAGCTTCTCATGCGTTCGGTCGAGAAGGAGAAGCTCGCGCTCGCGCTCAAGGGCGCCTCCGACACCATCAAGGAGCTGTTCTTCAGCAACCTTTCCGAGCGCGCCGGAAAGATGCTGCGGGAAGACATCGAGGCCCTCGGACCAGTTCGCCTGAAGGACGTGGAGGAGGCGCAGGCGAGCATCGTCGCAACCGCGAAGGATCTCGCGGCGAGCGGGCAGATCGTCCTCTCGGACGGTCGCGAAGAGGAACTGGTGTATTGACATGACCGAGCGCCCCGCCGTGCCAGCAGCCGCACGACCGCGTCCCGTCCCGCTCTCCGCGCTCGTCACCCGACCCGCCCCGGCGGCGGAACGGCCGCGTCGCGTGCTGTTCGGGGAGAGCTTCGACCCCGCTCCGCCGCCCCCGGCCGCAGCGCCGGAGCCGGAGATCATTGCGCCCTCGTTCACGCTTGAGGACTTGGAGCTTGCCCGCGCCGATGCCTTCGCCGAGGGCCGTAAAGCCGGCATGGCCGAAGCGCAGGCAAGCGTGGCGGCCCGGCATTCGGCAGCGCTCGAGGCCTGCGTCACAGCCATCGGCGAGAGCGTGGCCGAAGCGCGCAGAGCAGCCGACGCCACCGTGGCCGCCCTTGGCCGTGCCGTGTTCGACAGTTTTGCAACTCTCCTTCCCAACTCCGCACAGACACTGCTCGCGGACCGCGTCGAGCGACTGGTTGGCGAACTCCGCGCAAGCCTCGGTGCAGAGGTTGCTCTTCTGGTACGCGCGGCACCGGACGTCGCCGATGCGATCGCCAGCGCCCTCGAACGCGTGCGGCACCGCGAGGGCCCGACCCTCCCCACAAAGCTCGAAGTTGACTCCTCGTTGCCTGCGACGGCCGTGCGCATCGCTTGGTCTTCCGCCGAGGCGGAGATCGATCTGGCAACAGTCGCCGAAGCGCTGCGTCGGATCCTCGCCGATCTCCTCCCCAACTCCCCAGCGACGACCCTGAATGCGGAGTGAAGCCATGAGCAATGAACCCTCGATCGAGCTGAAGGACCTCGACCCGTCGCTTCCCACTCCCGCCGGCACCGGCGATCCGCCCATCCAAAGATCGGCTCGGGACCTCGAGGCGGTCTACGACATTCCCGTCCAGGTCTCGGCTGTTCTCGGCAAATCGGTGATGCAGGTGAGCCAGCTGCTGAAGCTCGGACGCGGTGCAGTGGTCGAACTCGACCGTAAGCTCGGCGAGGCGATCGACATCTACGTCAACAACCGCCTCGTCGCGCGCGGTGAAGTTGTGATGGTCGATGACGACCGTCTCGGCGTGACGATGACCGAGATCGTCAAGGGTGATCGCGGCGTGTGACCGCCGACAGGGTGACGGACAGGGAGCATCTCCACATGCGCGTGATGATCGTCGGATCGATGGCCGCGGAGCTGGGTGAAGCGGCGCGCATCGCGATCGCCCGCGGCGCGAAGATCGCGCAGGCGGACGACGTTCCTTCGGCGCTGGCCGAACTGCGCAGCGGCCGAGGCGCCGACGTCGTCTTGTGCGACGTACAGCTTCCGATCGAAGACCTGATCACGCAAATGACGTCCGAGCGGATTGCGGCACCGGTCATCGCCTGCGGCACGCGCTCCGATGCGGTGCGGGCTGCCGCCGCGATCCGAGCCGGCGCACGGGAATATCTGCCACTACCGCCCGATGCCGAATTGATCGCCGCCCTGCTCGAGACCCTCGGCGGCGATGGCCGGGCACCCGTTGCCGTCGATCCCGCCATGGTTGCCACGCTGCGGCGGGCCGAGCAGATCGCGGCCTCAGACGCCTCGGTCCTGATCCGGGGCGAGAGCGGAACCGGGAAGGAAGTCCTCGCGCGCCACATCCATCGCCGTTCGCGCCGGGCTGCCGGTCCCTTCATCGCCGTCAACTGCGCCGCAATCCCGGAGAACCTCCTGGAAAGCGAGCTGTTCGGCCACGAGAAAGGCGCGTTCTCGGGCGCGATCGCTCGCCGGATCGGGCGTTTCGAGGCTGCGGATGGCGGGACTCTCCTGCTCGACGAGATCAGCGAGATGGACGTCCGCCTTCAGGCGAAGCTCCTGCGCGCGATCCAGGAACGCGAGATCGACCGTCTCGGCGGCACCGAGCCGGTGAAGGTGAACGTGCGCATCCTGGCGACCACGAACCGCCCCCTCGAAGCCGAGGTGCGCAAGGGAACGTTCCGCGAGGATCTCTATTTCCGGCTGAACGTCATCACCCTCACCCTGCCTCCTTTGCGCGAGCGGCCGCGCGACATCGTCCCGCTCGCCGAAATGTTCGCCCGCCGGTACGCGGAGGTGAACGGCCTGCCGCATCGGCCACTTTCGGCAGAGGCGAAGCGGCTGCTCGAAGCGCAGCCTTGGCGCGGCAACGTGCGCGAGCTCGAGAACACCATCCATCGCGCGGTCCTGCTCGCCTCCGGCGACGTGATCGACGTGGACGCGATCGAACTCCCCGTCGCCGAGGCGGCAATCAGCACCTCTGCGGGCGGCCCCGCCATCACGCGAGGGCCAAGCACTGCCAGCATCGCCCCAGCACCTGGCGCCGCAAGCCTCGTCGGTCGAACCGTCGCCGACGTCGAGCGCGATCTGATCCTGGAGACGCTCACGCACTGCCTCGGCAATCGGACCCACGCCGCCGCATTGCTCGGGATTTCGATCCGCACCTTGCGCAACAAGCTCCGCGAATATTCAGCCGCGGGCGTCAAGATCCCGGCCGCGCCGAATGCCGTCGGCGTGGCTGACCGCGTGCCAGCCTGACACCATCGCGCGGAGACGACGGGTCCGACGCGATGGCAGGCGAGGTTCAGGCGAGCGCGCCCCTGACCGCGGTGCTCGGTCGGCTGAACGCCGTCCGCCCCGGGTCGGACGTGCTGATGGCGGCGGGCGTCGGGCTGCTCGTCGTCATCCTCGTCGTGCCTCTGCCGACGATCCTGCTCGATTTCGGCTTGGCCCTCTCCCTTACCGCCTCCATCCTCGTGCTGATGACGGCCGTGCTGATGCAGAGGCCGCTCGACTTCACGTCGTTCCCCACGGTGTTGTTGATCACCACCCTGCTCAGGCTGGGGCTGAACATCGCGTCGACGCGATTGATCCTCAGCGCCGGGCATGAAGGGCCGCAGGCAGCCGGCGCTGTCATCGCGGCATTCGGCGGCTTCCTGATGGCAGGTGACGTGGTGATCGGGTTGATCGTGTTTGCGATCCTCGTGCTCGTGAACTTCGTCGTCATCACCAAGGGCTCCGGGCGGATCGCGGAAGTGGCGGCCCGCTTCAGCCTGGACGCGATGCCGGGCAAGCAGATGGCCATCGATGCCGATCTTTCCGCAGGATTGATCGACGAGGCGGGGGCACGAGCACGCCGCAAGCAGCTCGAGGAGGAGAGCGCATTCTTCGGCGCCATGGACGGTGCGGCGAAGTTCGTGCGCGGCGACGCCATCGCCGGCCTGGTCATCACCCTGATCAACATCCTCGGCGGGCTCGCGCTCGGCATGGGTCGTGCCGGCATGCCACTGGCCGAAGCCGCGCGCACCTACACGCTGCTCACCATCGGGGACGGCCTGGTCAGCCAGATCCCTGCCCTCCTCGTCTCCACAGCGGCGGGCATCGTCGTCACCAAGGCGGGGGTGGATGGGGCGACGGATCAGGCGCTGGCGCGCGAACTTGCTGGTTCGCCAAAACCACTCGCGCTCGCTTCCGCCGCCGCGGGCGCCCTCGCCCTTCTGCCCGGTCTGCCGGCGTTGCCGTTCCTTCTCCTCGCTGGCGCCGCCGGCGCCGCGGCGTGGGCCCGGCATCGTGCGCAGGGATCCGTCGAGCCCACGGCGGCGGAGCATGCGGCGGCTCAGCCGGAGACATCGACCCCGGTCGACGATCCCGCGCAAGTGCTCCGCATCGACGCGGTTCGCCTCGAACTCGGTTACGGACTGCTGCGTCTCGCCACCGGCGAAGCCGGGCAGCGCCTGACGGAGCAGATCCGGGCGCTTCGCCGAAGCCTGGCTCAGGAGTTCGGCTTCGTTCTTCCCCCCGTGCGCATTCAGGACAATGTTCAGCTGCCGCCGAACACCTACGTGGTGCGCCTGAAGGAGATCGAGGCGGGACGTGCCGAGCTGCGCCCGACGATGCTCCTTGTCATGGATGCGACCGGCGCACCGGTGCAGCTTCCCGGCGAACGGACGACGGAGCCCGCCTTCGGCCTGCCCGCGGTGTGGGTCGACGAGACCCTTCGCGACGAAGCGCAGGCGCGCGGCTACACCGTCGTCGACCCGGCCTCCGTCCTGGTCACGCACCTCACCGAACTGGTGCGCGATCACTTGGCCGAGCTCCTCTCCTTCGCAGACACCCAGAAGCTGCTCGACGAGCTGCCGCGCGAGCACCAGAAGCTCGTCTCCGATCTGGCCGCGCAACAGGTTGGGACCGGAACGATCCAGCGCGTTCTGCAGGCCCTTCTCGCCGAGCGGGTCTCCATCCGCGATTTGCCGACCATTCTCGAGGGCATCCTGGAGGGCGCGCCGTCCGCGAGAGGTTTCCCCGCCCTTCTCGCCACGGTGCGCATGCGGCTGGCGCGGCAGATCACGGACAGTCTTACCGGTCCGAAGGGGTATGTGCCGCTCATCACCCTGTCGGCCGAATGGGAGCGCGCCTTCGCCGAGGCGCTCACCGGCCCGGCGGAAGACCGTCAGCTCGCCATGGCTCCCTCCAAGCTGCAGGAGTTTCTCACCCGTCTGCGCGATGCCTTCGACCGCGCCGCGGCGGCGGGCGAGCAGGCTGCACTGCTCGTCAGTCCGCATTTGCGACCGCACCTGCGCGCGGTGATCGAGCGGTTCCGGCCGGCCACGCCGGTGCTCAGCCAAGCCGAGATCCATCCTCGCGCGCGGGTCCGGACCGTGGGATCAATCTGAGCAATGCGGCTGCGCGTCTTCCACGCCCCGACCTCCGCGCAGGCCCTGGCGCGCGCCCGCGCGGAACTGGGAGAGGACGCGTTCATCCTCTCCACCCGACGCAGCGCAGGCGGGGTGGAAGTCACCGCAGCACTGCCGGATGCCGACGAACCGCCGCCGCTGTCGCCGGCTCCGCCCGCGAGGGAGGCAGCGCACGCCACCAAGGAGGCTTCAGCCCTTCGCGCCCACGGGGTGCCACAGCAGTGTCTGACGCGCCTGCCTGCTGGACAACCGCTCGCAGCGGCCATGGCGCGGGCGTTCCGTTTCGCCCCGCTCCCGCTGGAGCCCGGCCGCGTGCTCATCCTCTGCGGTCCGCCTGGTGCCGGCAAAACCCTCACCACCGCGAAGCTCGCCACCCGGCTTCGCCTTGCCGGGATCAGCCCGACCGTGATCGCCGCCGACGGCCGCCGCGCCGGCGCCGTCGACCAGCTTGCTGCGTTCACCCGTCTGCTCGGCCTCAACCTTGTCGTCGCGCCGGACATCCCGCGGCTGGCCAAGGCGATTGCGCGACGCGCCCCGGCGACGCCGACGCTGGTCGACTATGCCGGAACCGATCCGTTTTCCGAGCCGGACGGCACTGAACTCGCCGCTGTCATTCAGGCCTTCGATGCCGAAGCGGTGCTCGTGCTCCCGGCGGGAAGCGATGCCGAGGAGGCCGGCGAAATCGCCGCGGCCATGTCGGCCCGGGGGGTTAAACACCTGTTGCCGACCCGGCTCGACCTCGCGCGCCGCCTGGGCGCCGTCGTGTCCGCCGCCGCGGCGGGGCTCGCCCTCGGCGAGGGCGGCATCGGTCCCGGCGCCGCCGACGGCCTCGTTCCCCTCGACCCCGAGACCCTCGCCAACTGGCTCCTTTCGCCGCCGGCCGAGCGGCGGAGCGCACGACCGGAGCTTGCCGCATGATCGAGCGATCCCGACTTCTCCCACGGCCTCCAAGGCTGCTCGCCATCGCTTCCGGCAAGGGCGGGGTGGGTAAGACTTGGCTTGCGATCAGCCTCGCTCAGGCGCTGGCCGCGCAGCGGGTCCGCGTGCTGCTGGTGGACGCCGATGTCGGCCTCGCCAACGTCGACGTGCAGCTCGGCCTTGATCCGAAGCGCGACTTGTCCGCCCTGCTGCGCGGCGAGCCGATCGGCGCCTGCATCACGCCCCTGCCTGATCTCGGCTTCGACGTCGTCGCCGGTCGTTCCGGCTCCGGCCTGCTCGCGGGGGCTGACGAAACGACGGGAGAGCGGATCATCACCGCGCTCGCGGCCCCCCTTCCCTACGATCTCGCCATCCTCGATCTCGGAGCGGGAATCGAGCGCCTGCAGCGCCACCTCGCCGCCTCGGCCGACACGCTCCTCGTACTCACCACCGACGAACCGACCGCGCTGACCGACGCCTACGCGTGCCTCAAGCTCGCCACGCTGGACAACCCGAACGGCGATCGTCGGATCGTCGTCAACTTCGCCTCCTCGCGCAGCGCCGGCGAGCGCACCGCCTCGATCCTGCAGAAATCCTGCGCCCGCTTCCTCGGCACGACGCCGCCGCTCGCCGGCATCATTCGGCGCGATCCCCGCGTTCCGGACGCCATCCGTCGCCAACAGGCCTTCCTGACTCGCCATCCGACGAGCGACGCCGCACGCGACGTCGAGGCCCTCGCTGCAGCGCTCGCGCCAGTGCCGGCGTGACCGTGCCCGGTGGGTGGGAATCCGCTTACCCCAGCACACGATAGACGGTCGTTTCGCGCTCTTCTCGATCCTCGAGATCCCGGCTCACCCGCACCCGAAAGCGCGTGAGCGGCACCAAGCCCTCGCGCGGCAGATAGGCCCGACCCGGGTCGGCGAGCAGAACCACCGCCCCTCGGCCGGCGGCAGCCCGGAGCCAGGGCCAGACGCGCGATGTCATCGCGCGCTCGTAACAGACATCGCCGGCGAGAATGACCTCGGCCGACGGTTCCCCATGCAGCGGATCGCCGAGGGCGACCTCCACCGCGACACGGTTCAGTGCGGCATTTGCGGCGATCGCCGCCGCGGCGAGCGGGTCGATCTCAGCCGCGGTGACACGGGCGGCTTTGGCCCGCGCCGCCGCGATCGCCGCCACGCCGCAGCCCGCGGCGAGGTCGAGCACCGTCCGCCCCTCGACCATGGCCGGCTCATCGAGCACGAGGCGGGCGAGTGCCTGCCCCCCTGGCCACGCAAAGGCCCAATAGGGCGGTTCGACACCTTCCCGCGCCAGCCAAGCTTCCGTCGCCTGCCAGATCGGCATCATCCGGTCGGCGAGGCGCAGCGCGATTTCGGGTACCAGCGGGGGGTGGAGGATGCGGGTGTGGCGCTCGACGAACGCGGCCGCCCGTTCGGGCGTCATGCCACCCGGCCGGCGATGACCGCCGCCGCGATCACGAGCCCGACCTCACGGTTGGCACGGAACAGGCGACCGCAGAGCGGCGCATCGCGGATGTCGAGCACGACCACCTGGCGGGCGAGCAGCAGCGCCGCCGCCGCCAGCACCACGTAGAACCAGACCGAAAGCCCGGCGAGTATGCCGGCAGCAGCGATCAGCGCGACCGCGGCCCCGTAGCAGACGGCGAGGAACGGCCGCGTGGCGTCACCGAACAGGAGTGCGGTCGAGCGTACGCCGATCAGCGCATCGTCATCCCGATCCTGATGGGCGTAGATCGTGTCGTAACCGAGGGTCCAGAAGAAGGCGCCGGCATAGAGCACCAGGGCCGCGGCGTCGACCGTCCCGGTCGCCGCCGCGTAGCCCATCGGAACGCCCCAATTGAAGGTCAGACCGAGGAAGGCCTGCGGCCACCACGTGATCCGCTTCATCGCCGGATAGATCGTCACCGGAATGAGCGAGGCGATGCCGAGCACGATCGCCAAGGGATGGAGCTGGATCAGGACGGCGAAGCCGATCGCCAGCAGGAGGGCGAGCAAGCCCATGGCCCGCAGCGGATCGACCGCGCCGGAAGCGAGCGGTCGCGCGGCGGTGCGTGCGACGAGGCGATCGATGTCGCGATCCCACAGATCGTTGATGACGCAGCCCGCCCCGCGCATGACCACCGCACCGAAGGCGAACAGCGCGACCAGCCAAGGATCGGGCCATGGTGTGCCGCCGAGCGCCAGCCCCCAGAGCCCCGGCAGGAACAGGAGCCACGTGCCGATCGGCCGATCGAGCCGCATCAGCAGCGCATAGGGGCGAAGCCCCGAGGGCAGCGCCCCGACAAGGCCACCGATCCGGATGTCGCTCGCCTGCACCGTGCCGTTCATCGCCCCTATAGTCTCGGCATGATCCCCCACCCGACAACCCGGTCGTGACCGAGCCGCGGCTGTTCGTCGCCAGCCCCCTGGCCGAGGGGGCAGCAATCCGGCTCGACGAGTCGCAGGCGCACTATCTCGCCACCGTGCTGCGGCGCAACCCCGGGCAGACAATGCGCCTGTTCAACGGCCGCGATGGCGAGTGGCGAGGGCGCATTACCACCCTCTCGCGCCGCGGGGGCGAGGTGCTGCTCCTCGCCCGCATTCGGGAGCAAACCAGCGAGGATGGCCCGATCCTGCTCGCTCCGGTCCTGCGCCGCGAGACCACCGAGTGGATGGTGGAGAAGGCGACCGAACTCGGTGCGGCCGCCATCCTGCTCACCACCAGTGCCCGCAGTGCGGTGACGCGGACCAACCCCGCCCGCTTGGCGGCGATCGCAACCGAAGCCGCGGAACAGTGCGGCCGTCTCACCGTGCCGCGGATCGATCCGCCCCAAGCCCTGGAGCGGCGCTTGGCCAACTGGCCGGCCGAGAGGAAGCTCGTCGTCTGCGACGAGACCGGCACCTCGCCGCCGCTCGCCGCGCTCCTGGCTGCCGCCGAGCGCTCACCTCGCCCGCCCGCCATCCTGGTCGGACCCGAAGGCGGCTTCACGCCGGGCGAACTTGACCGGCTGCGCGATCTCCCCTTCTCTCTGCCGGCCTCGCTCGGTCCCCGAACCTTGCGCGCGGAGACGGCGGCACTGGCGAGCCTCGCGCTCGTCCAGGCGCTGGCGGGAGACTGGCGAAGCCCGCAGGCTGCCGGCCTGTCCGTCCCGTCGTAACGCCTTGCGAAAGGAACCCGCATGTCCGGCCCCTCGGAGGGTGACGCGACCCCGATCACCTCTGTCCGCCAACTCGTCGAGTACGTGGCGGGTGGGGCGAAGCCGCGCGCGCAGTGGCGGATCGGCACCGAGCACGAGAAGTTCGTGTTTCGCCGCGCCGACCTCTCCCCCCCGCCCTATGACGGCCCGGACGGCATCCGCGCCCTGCTCGAGGGCCACCTTGCACATGGTTGGCAGCCGGTACGGGACGGGGCGAACGTCGTCGGTCTCGCACGCGGGCGGGCGAACATCAGCCTCGAGCCGGGCGGCCAGTTCGAGCTTTCCGGCGCGCCGCTGACCGATCTGCACGAAACGAAGGCCGAACTCGAGCTTCACCTCGCCGAGGCGCGCTCGGTCGCCGACCGCTTGGGCCTCGGCTTCCTCCCCTTGGGCTTCCACCCGCTGGCGACGCGCGAGGCGATGCCGTGGATGCCGAAGAGCCGCTACGCGATCATGCGCCGCTACATGCCGAGCAAGGGTCGTTTGGGTCTCGACATGATGCTGCGCACCTGCACGGTGCAGGTGAACCTCGATGCCGAGAACGAGGCCGACATGGTCGAGAAGTTCCGCATCGGGCTCGCGCTGCAGCCGGTGGCGATCGCGCTGTTCGCCAACTCCCCCTTCACCGAGGGCAGGCTCAACGGCTACCGCAGCTATCGTGCCCAGGTGTGGACCGATACCGACCCGGACCGGTGCGGCATTCCGTCGGTCGTGTTCGAGGAGGGCTTCGGCTACGAGCGCTGGGTCGAGTGGGTGCTCGACGTGCCGATGTATTTCGTGCAGCGGCAGGGCCGGTACTTCGACGTCGCGGGGCGGAGCTTCCGCGACTTTTTGGCGGGGCGTCTTGCTGCCGAAACGGAAGGCGCCACACCGACCATCGGCGACTTCGCCGACCACCTGACCACCGTGTTCACCGAGGTCCGCCTCAAACGCTACCTCGAGATGCGCGGGGCGGATGCCGGCTCGCCCGCCATGACCTTGGCGCTGCCCGCACTCTGGGTCGGGCTCCTCTATGATCGCGGCGCGCAGGGCGAGGCGGCGGCGCTGATCCGCGATCACCCTTGCCGCGACTGGCAGACGCTGCACCGGGAAGTGCCGAAATTCGGCCTCGAGGCGCCCTTTTGCGACACCACCGTGCGGTGGCTCGCGCGCGAGATGGTCGCGATCGCCCACCGTGGCCTGCGCGCCCGCGGCTTGGGCGAGGAAATCTACCTCGCGCCGCTCGAGGAAATCGTCGCCTCGGGCCGCAGCCAGGCGGACCACTGGATTGCGCGGTGCAACGAGGCCTGGGGCGGCGAGGTGCGCCGGGTGTTCGAAGAGGCCGCCCTCTAAACGGGCCCCGGTCAGTCGCCGCTGCCAACCCGCCGGAGCGGAGACGCCTCAGGTTGCGCCAGCACACGCTCCGCCGGCAGGCTCAGCACCGCGGTCGTGCCCCGCCCGGGCTCGCTCTCCAGCTGCAGCGTGCCGCCATGCGCCACCATCAGGGCGCGGGACAGGAACAGGCCGAGCCCTGATCCCGGATAACGGCGGGCAAGCGAGGAATCGACCTGCGTGAAGGGTTGGAAGATCCGCGCAAGATCGGCCTTGGCGATGCCGATCCCGGTGTCGATGACACGCAGCTCCACCCCGCCGTCGGCGGTGCGGCCGCCCTCGATGCGGACCGATCCGCCGGCGCGGGTGAACTTGACGGCGTTGGAGAGAAGATTGAGCAGCACCTGGCGCAGCCGCCGTTCATCGCCGCGCACGTGAGGCAAAGCCGGATCGAGCGCGAGGCTCAGCGCCACGCCGGCGGCGCGCGCGGCGGGTTCGAGCAGCCGACGGGCCGCTTCCGCGACGCGCAGGAGATCCACCGTGTCCTCGGCGAGATCGAGCCGGCCCGCCTCGATGCGGGCGACGTCGAGGATGTCGTTGATCAGCGCGAGCAAATGGCGGCCAGCCTCGTTGATGGCCGAGGCGTATTCCTCGATCCGTGCCGGGTCGCGGCGGGCAGCCTCGTGCAGCAGCGCCTCCGAGAAGCCGATGACGGCATTGAGGGGGGTGCGCAGCTCATGGCTCATGGTGGCGAGGAATTGGCTCTTCGCGCGGCTCGCCGCCTCCGCCTCGTCGGCCGCCCGGCGCAACGCCGCTTCGGCAGCCTTCTGCTCCGTCACGTCCGTCCAGGTCAGCACGAAGCCGCCATCCGGCGTGGGGTCCGAGCGCACCTCGAGGATCCGTTGGTCCGGGCGCGTATGCCAGGTGACGGTGGGAACCGAGGGATCGGGGACGAGCAGGCTTGCATCCGGCGTGCCTTCCCCGGCGGAGCGCGGGTCGAGCAGACGAGCGAGTT
The DNA here is from genome assembly GCF_003336755.1 of Elioraea thermophila (ex Habib et al. 2022). Classification (GTDB taxonomy): domain Bacteria; phylum Pseudomonadota; class Alphaproteobacteria; order Acetobacterales; family Acetobacteraceae; genus Elioraea; species Elioraea thermophila. The sequence continues at coordinate 635,283 of NZ_QMDI01000002.1, forward strand.
CCTCCAAGGTCCGGCCGGGGCGAAGCACCTCGGGCGAACGGCCGAGCAGTTGCGCAGCGACCCGGTTGGCGGCGACGATGCGCCGGTCGCAATCGAAGAGGCAGATGCCATGCCGGATGTGCTCCAGCATGGTGTCGAGCACGGCGGCGCGCCGCATCGCTTCCTCTTCGGCCTCGACCACCGGCGTGATGTCGGTGACCACCGAGATGTGGCCGCCGTCCGGCAGCGGCGCTGTGCGCACGTCGATGGCGGTGCCGTTCGGGCGCACCCGGCGGCGACGCTGCGGCCGCGTGATGTCGCGGGCGAGTTCGCGTCGAACGATGTCCTCCACATCGCCCGGCCCGTACTCGCCCGCCGCAGCCCGCCGCCGAACCACCTCCTCGACACTTTCGCCGATGCTGATCGGCGCTCCGGCCATGATCTGGCTGTAGGCCGGGTTGACCATCGCGAGACGTCGGTCGGGGCCGTAGACTGCGACACCGTGCGGCAGAGCGCTCAGGATCGCCTGCAGCAGGCCAGCCCGCTCCTGCGCCTGCGCTTCAGCGACGGCGAGCGCGGTGATGTCGTTCGCCGACACCATGAACCCGCCATCCGGCAGGGGAACGGAGGCGAGGTCGAGCACGGTCCCGTCCGGGCGTCGGCGCCGTCGCGTGCGCGGCACTGAACGGTCCGCTGCCAACATCTCAGCCACGTAGGCCCAGGGGTCGGAGAAGGCGGAGAATTCGCCGGCCCGCGCCAAATGCTCCAACATGGCCGCGAAGCCGAGCCCGGGGCTGAGGAACCCCGCTGGCAGGCCGACCAGCTCCTCGAAGCGGCGGTTGAACAGCACGATCCGCCGGTCCGGCCCGAACACGCAGACCCCGGTGCGCAGACGCGACAGCACGGTGTCGAGGCGCTCCGCCTCCTGTCGCGCGTGTGCCTCCGCTTCGACGATCGGAGTCACATCGACCGAGCAGACGACGTGCCCACCGCCTGGGATCGGCTCGCTGCGGATCTCGTAGGTCCGCCCCGACAGCGGGTGACGGCGTGTCCAGCGCAGCGGCCGGCTGCGATCGACGGCCAGTCGCGCCGCCACCACCGCCTCGGCGTCAGCCACCTCGCCGTACCAACCGGCGGCGACCAAAAGACGGACGACGTCCGCAAGCGCGAGGCCCGGCACGAGCCGCTCGGGCTCGAGGCCCGCCTCGAGGGCGTAGGTCCGATTCGCCCAGATGAGCCGCTTCTCGGCATCGAACACGCAGATGCCGACGGGGAGCCGATCGAGCGTGTCGCGGAACAGACGTTCCGAGCGGGCCGTCGCGCGCGCGGCCTCGATCTCGGCCGTGACCTCGCGCCCGACCCCGCGGTAGCCGCGGAAGCGGCCGTCGCGGCCGAAGACCGGCACGCCGCTGACCCGCACCCAGATCGGCCCTTGTGCTGCGTTGGCGCGGTAGACGAAGTCGCGGAAGGGACGCTGCGCGGCGAGGTCGGCGCGGTGCGCGGCCCAGGCCTCCTCGTCGCCCTCCTCGCGCAGCGCGTGCTCCTCGCGCGTTCGGCCGAGCAGCGGATCGTTCGGCCGCTGCGTCAGCGCGCGTGCCCCCTGTCCGGGCTCGCGCACGGAGATGAAGGTGAAGCGCAACTGCTCGTCTTGTTCCCAGAACCAGTCGCCGGAGGCCTCGGTGAAGTCGAGCAGGCGCTTCTCGCGCTCGGCCAGCGCCTCGTAGGCGGTCTGCAGGGCGACGAGTTCGGCCCGAAGACGAGCGGCCTCCTGTTCGCTCACGCCCCCTCGCGACGGATGGTACCGAGCCGATCGAGCGCGTTGACGAAGGCGGCCAGGACGAGCACGGCCATCGTCTGATGCAGTGTACCGAGCCCGACCGGCACAACCCAAAGCAGTGTCGCCACACCCACAGCATACTGCACTGCGACCAGCCCGGCGAAGAGGAGAACCGGGCCGCGCGCCTCCGATTCCGAGCCGCGAAGGGCACGCCAGGCGAGAACGAGCGCCCCGAGGAGCGCGAGTGTGGCGAGAAGGCGGTGATTGAACTGAACGGCGGCGAGGTTTTCGGTCAGGTTCAGCAGCCAGGGCGACAGGTCACCGTACCCTGCCGGAACCAGCCTCCCGTCCATCAGCGGGAACGTGTTGTAGGTGAAGCCGGCGCGGGTGCCGGCGACGAAGCCGCCTGCCAGCATGGTCAGGATCGCGAGCACGCCGACCGCGATGGTGCCGCGCCTCAGCCACGGCTCGGCCGGAGTGGAAGGAGCGGGACGAAGCAAGGAGAGCGCGGTCGCCAGCAGCAGCGCGAAGATGAAGAACGCCATGCCGAGATGGATCACCAGCCGGTAGGGCGAGACGGCGGTCCGGTGTTCGAAGAAGCCCGAGGCGACCATGAACCAGCCGAGGAAGCCCTGAAGCCCGCCCAGGGCGAACAGCAATAGCAGGCGCGGCAGCAGAGCGCGGCGAATGCGACCCGACGCCCACAGCCACACGAGGCCCCCGGCGAACACCACGCCGATCAGCTGGCCCCAAACGCGATGGACGTATTCGAGCCAGAAGATTCGCTTGAACCCCTCGAGCCCGAAGCCCTGATTGACCAGGCGATACTGCGGGATGGTGCGGTAGAGGTCGAACAGGCGCTGCCATTCGGCCTCGGAAAGGGGCGGAAGCCAGCCGGTGAGCGGCCGCCATTCCATGATCGAAAGCCCGGAGCCGGTGAGCCGGGTGGCACCGCCGAGCGCGACCATGACGACAACCATGGCGGCAACGAGGAGAAGCCAGAGCCCGACGGCGCGGTCGCCGGGTGCAGCCGCACCCTTCACCTGCCCGGTGGCGAGGGGGGGTGCCGTGGTGTCGAAGGGCATCTCTCGGAGGTCCTCGGCCGTGCGGGAAGGGCCACACGCCGCGCGTGCGGGCGGTCTGATCCGCGGCGGGCATCGCCTTGCCGCCCCCTCCCCCCTCTGGTATGGCCGGATCGCGCCAGGACGCAAGCGTCGCCCCCGTCGGCACGCGCCTCTGCCCGCGCGGCGCGCGCCAACGATGCCCGACACCGTTCCCCGCACCGCCGCCAGCGCCCAGGACCAGTCGATCGGCCAGGCCGGTCCGGCCGCACCGCGCGCCGCGGCTGAGGCGCCCCTCCTCTCCGTGGTGGTGCCGGTGCGCAACGAGGGCCCCAACATCGCGCCCCTGATCGCCGAAATCCGTGCCGCCGTGGCCGGGCTTGGCCCCTACGAGATCGTCTATGTCGATGACGGATCGACCGACGAGACGGCGGCCGAGTTGGCGCGCGCGGCCGCCGCTGGTGACGTGGTCCGGCGGCGCCATCGCGTCTCCTGCGGTCAGAGCGCGGCGATCATCACCGGGGTGAAGGCGGCCCGCGGCGCCTGGATCGCCACCCTCGACGGCGACGGCCAGAACGACCCCGCCGACATTCCACGCCTGTTCGCCCTCGCCCTGGCCGAGGCCGAACGCGACCCGGCCCCCGTCCTCATCGCGGGACATCGCGTCAACCGCAAGGACACGCGGCTCAAGCGCATCACCAGCCGGATCGCCAACACGGTGCGGGCGCGGCTGCTCGGTGACGCCACGCCGGACACCGGCTGCGGGTTGAAGGTCTTCCGCCGCGCCGACTTCCTCGACCTGCCGCGCTTCGACCACATGCACCGCTTTCTGCCGGCCCTCTTTCTGCGCGCCGGGGGGCGCGTGCTGAGCGTGCCGGTGAACCACCGCCCGCGGGTGCGCGGACGCTCCAACTACGGTGTGTTCGACCGCGCTTCGGTCGCGCTCTTCGACCTGATCGGCGTGATGTGGTTGAAGCGACGAGGCAAGCGGCCCGAGATCGAAATCCTGCCGGGGCCGGATCAGGCGTGAAGGCGATCCTGCTGCGTCTGTGGAAGCCGGCCGCCCTGATGGCGGGGCTCGTGCTGGCGGGCGTACTCCTGCGCGAGGGTCAGGCGCAGGGGCTGCTCGAGCCGGGGGTGCTCGACCGCGTGCTCGGTCTGTGGGGGCTGCCGCGCGGGCTCACCTTCGTCGCTCTCGGCGCCGCTGCCTGCGCCGTCGGCGTGCCGCGTCAGGTGGTCGCCTTTGCCGGCGGCACCGCCTTCGGCGCGCTGGTCGGCGCCCAGCTTTCGCTCCTCGCCATGCTGTTGGGGGCGGCGGCGAGTTTCTTCTACGCGAGAGCGATCGGGCGGGAGTGGGCGCGGCGACGGCTCAAAGGAGGCTTCGCCCGGCTCGACCGCTTCCTGGCCGAGAACCCCTTCACCGCCACCCTCACGCTCCGGCTCCTGCCGGTCGGCAACAACCTCGCGCTGAACCTGCTGGCCGGCCTGTCCGGCATCCCCGCGCTGCCGTTCTTCGCCGCTTCGGCGCTGGGTTACGTCCCGCAGACCGTGGTCTTTTCCCTATTGGGAAAAGGGGTTAGGGTCGACGGCGCAGTGCAGATCGCGGTCGGGGTGGCGCTGTTCGCCGTCTCCGGCGCCCTTGGCCTCGTTCTGCTCCGCCGCCACCGCCAGGCGCGCATGGTCGCCGAAGCGGGGCCGGAGGGCATCCTTGCGCCCACGGCAGGGATGCCGACCTACCGCGGGTGAGGCCCAGCTGGGGCCGTCGGACGAGGAGGTGCGTGCATGCGGACGGACGTGGCGATCGTCGGGGCGGGGCCTGCGGGGCTCTCGCTCGCCGCCTGTCTTGCCGGCAGCGGGCTCGGGATCGTGCTGGTCGAGCGGCAGCCCGAGACGGTGCTCGCCGACCCGCCCTTCGATGGGCGCGAGATCGCGCTCACTCACGCCTCGCAGGCGATGCTCGCCCGCCTCGGCGCGTGGGGACGACTGTCGGAGGCGGACATCGCGCCGATCGGCGAGGCGCGGGTGCTGAACGGTCACATGCCGCTCGCCCTTCGGCTGTCGCCGCCCGAGCGGGCCGGCGAGCCGCTGGGGTGGTTCGTGCCGAACCACGCCATCCGGCGCAGCCTGTTCGAGACGGTCGTCGCCCAGGGCGAGGCGCGGTTCCTGTGCGAGCGCAGCGCGGTCGGGCTCGAACTCGGCGGTCGCGAGGCGCGGCTCTCCCTCGATGACGGAAGCGCGATCGACGCCCGCTTGGTGGTCGCAGCCGACACGCGCTTCTCGATCTTGCGCGGGCTTGCCGGGATCGCCGCCGACCGCCTCGACTTCGGCAAGACCATGATCGTCGCCCGCGTGGAGCACGACCGGCCGAACGGGCGGGTGGCCACCGAATGGTATGCGCACGGCTACACCATCGCCATGCTGCCGCTGCGCGATCACGTCTCCTCCGCCGTGCTCACCGTCTCACCGGCGGAAGCCGCGCGGCTGATGGCGCTGTCCGACGAGGCCTACGGAGCGGAGGTCACCCGGCGCTACGAGGGACGGCTCGGACGCATGCGGCTCGTCTCGACCCGCCACCCCTACCCGCTGGTCGCCGTCTACGCCCGCCGCTTCGTCGCCCGGCGCTTCGCGCTCGCGGGCGACGCCGCGGTCGGCATGCACCCGACCACGGCGCACGGTTACAACCTCGGCCTGTCCGGCGCCTGGACGCTGGCGGAATGCCTGCGCGAGGCGGCCTCGCGCGGCGCCGACCCCGGCGGGGCACGTCCTTTGCTCGCCTACGCGGCGGCGCATCGCCGGGCAAGCCTTCCCATGTATCACGCGACGAACGCGATCGCCCGGCTTTACACCGACGAACGGGCGCCGGCGTTCCTGGCGCGTGCGGCCGTGCTGGCGGCCGGCGCAGCGCTCGCGCCTGTCCGGCGCGCCATCGTCGCCCGGCTGATGGCGCGGCCGCCGGCTCTCGCCGCGGCGTGAGCGGCCGGCCGGCGTGCACCCACCCATGCACGCCGCCCGCCCATCTCGCCTCACGAGCGCCCCGCGGCGGACAGCCGGGTTTACGGCACGAAGGCGGGCGACCAGTCGTCTCAGTGCAGCGTGAAGTGGCCGCCGGCGTAGCGCAATTCGGCGCCGCGGATCAGCCCCGCCGTCGCGACCGTCACCGAATGGAGCTTGCCCTCGATCTCGCGCTGCCAGAAGGCGAGGAAGCGGTTGAGCTCGGGGAAGTGGGGAGCGAGGTCCAGGTTCTGCCAGATGAAGGTCTGCAACAGCGAGGGATGGTCCGGCAGGTGGTAGAGGATCTTCGCGGTGGTCAGGCGATAGCCCAGAAGCTGCCGTTCGATCGCTGAGGTGGGCATTCGTCGTTCGTCTCCGTCTCCGTCGTCTCTCCGTGTCGGGTGGCGTGTCCTCCGCGTCCTCGTGTCGGAACGATGACACGGGATTGCTGAACGACCAATAAAAATCGTGTGGAATCAGGATCTTGGCAGCAGCGGCGGGCGAGTGCTGCCGGGGGTTGACGGGATCGGGCGACTCCCCTAGATCGCTGGCACTCGCGTGCGGGGAGTGCTAACAACTCCGGGGCCGCCCGGTCCCCTCCCCGGCGAGATCGCAACCTCACGTTGGCAAGCCACGGAGACGATCGATGAAGTTCCGTCCCCTGCACGATCGGGTGGTGGTGAAGCGCGTGTCGGCGGAGGAGAAGACCGCCGGCGGCATCATCATCCCCGACACCGCGAAGGAGAAGCCTCAGGAGGGCGAGGTGGTCGCGGTCGGCCCCGGCGCCCGCAACGAGAAGGGCGAGCTCGTGCCGCTCGAGGTGAAGGTCGGCGACCGCGTGCTGTTCGGCAAGTGGTCGGGCACCGAGGTGAAGATCGACGGCGAAGAGCTCCTGATCATGAAGGAGAGCGACATCATGGGCATCCTCGAGGATGCCAAGGCCGCGAAGAAGGCCGCCTGAGGTCGCCTCTCCGGCAACGCCGAGAACCACTCCTTAACGCAAACGAACGGGTAAGGAACCATGCCTGCGAAGGACGTGAAGTTTGGCGCCGAGGCGCGCCAGCGGCTTCTGCGCGGCGTCGACATCCTCGCTGATGCGGTGAAGGTCACGCTGGGCCCGAAGGGCCGCAACGTCGTCATCGACAAGAGCTTCGGCGCGCCCCGCATCACCAAGGATGGCGTGACGGTCGCCAAGGAGATCGAACTCGCCGACAAGTTCGAGAACATGGGCGCCCAGATGGTGCGCGAGGTGGCGTCGAAGACCAACGACGTCGCCGGTGACGGCACCACCACCGCGACCGTGCTCGCTCAGGCCATCGTGCGCGAGGGTGCGAAGGCGGTCGCCGCCGGCATGAACCCGATGGACCTCAAGCGCGGCATCGATAAGGCCGTCGCCGCGGTGGTCGAGGAGCTGAAGAAGCGCTCGAAGAAGATCACCACCTCGGCCGAGGTCGCTCAGGTCGGCGCCATCTCCGCCAACGGCGAGCGCGAGATCGGCGAGATGATCGCCAAGGCGATGGAGAAGGTCGGCAACGAGGGCGTCATCACGGTCGAGGAAGCGAAGGGCATCCAGACCGAGCTCGACGTCGTCGAGGGCATGCAGTTCGACCGCGGCTACGTCTCTCCGTACTTCATCACGAACGCGGAGAAGATGATCGCCGAGCTCGAGAACCCCTACATCCTGATCCACGAGAAGAAGCTCTCGGGCCTGCAGCCGCTGCTGCCGCTCCTTGAGGCGGTGGTGCAGTCCGGCAAGCCGCTGCTCGTCATCGCCGAGGACGTGGAGGGTGAGGCTTTGGCCACCCTCGTCGTCAACAAGCTGCGCGGCGGGCTGAAGGTCGCCGCGGTGAAGGCGCCGGGCTTCGGTGATCGCCGCAAGGCGATGCTCGAGGACATCGCCATCCTCACCGGCGGCCAGGTGATCAGCGAGGATCTCGGCATCAAGCTCGAGAACGTGACGCTGAACATGCTCGGCCGCGCGAAGAAGGTGATCATCGAGAAGGAGAACACCACCATCGTCGAGGGTGCCGGCAAGAAGTCCGACATCCAGGGCCGCTGCAACCAGATCAAGGCGCAGATCGAGGAGACCACCTCGGACTACGACCGTGAGAAGCTGCAGGAACGGCTCGCCAAGCTCGCCGGCGGTGTCGCCGTGATCCGCGTCGGTGGCGCGACCGAGGTCGAGGTGAAGGAGCGCAAGGACCGCGTGGACGACGCGCTGCATGCGACGCGCGCGGCCGTCGAGGAAGGCATCGTGCCCGGCGGTGGTGTGGCGCTCGCCCGCGCCTCGCAGATCCTCAGCAAGCTGAAGGTCGACAACGACGACCAGCGCTTCGGTGTGGACATCGTCCGTCGGGCGATCACCGCGCCGCTGCGCCAGATCGCGGAGAACGCGGGCGAGGACGGCCCGGTGATCCTCGGCAAGGTGCTGGACAACGACGACTACAACTGGGGCTATGACGCCCAGGCCGGCGAGTTCAAGGACCTCGTCAAGGCCGGCATCATCGACCCGACCAAGGTCGTGCGCACTGCGCTGCAGGACGCGGCGTCCGTGGCCTCGCTGCTGATCACCACCGAGGCGATGGTCGCCGAGCGGCCGGAGAAGAAGACGGCGCCGGCCGGTGGTGGGGGCGGCGGCATGGGCGACATGGACTTCTGATCGCCCACGACCGTTCGACCAAGTGCGATCTGCGGGGGCGCCTCTCGGGGCGCCCCCGTTTTCGTGTGCGGGTTTCTCGCCTCTCCCGCTTGACCTCAAGGGCGGAACCTGCGCCTACTCCCTCCCGCAATCGCGTTTGGCTCGCCTTGGCTTCCCGCACGTCCGGGTTCGCTTGGCTGACGAGGACCCGGTTGTCGGCGTGGAGCATTTCCGCTTCACGTCAACGTGCAGAAGCGAAGGAGGCCATCATGGCCACTGGTACCGTGAAGTGGTTCAACGCGACGAAGGGCTACGGCTTCATCGTCCCCGATGACGGCGGCAAGGACGTGTTCGTCCACATCACCGCCGTCCAGGCGGCAGGCTTGCGCGGCTTGAACGAGGGACAGAAGGTCAGCTTCGAGGTCTCGATGGAGCGCGGCAAGCCGGCCGCGGGAATGCTGCGCGCGATCTGAGCGCGCCTTCCCGCCACGACGAGGGGGCCGGCCCGCGAGGGTCGGCCCCTTTTCCTTCGCGTGGGCTTTCTGCCACACCGCGCGCATGTTCGATCTCGACGACCTCGAGTCCGCGCTCGCACTCATCCACCGTTTCGTTCCACCGACACCGCAATACGCTTGGCCGCTGCTGGCCGCGCGCGCGGGGTGCGAGGTCTGGCTCAAGCACGAGAACCACCTGCCCACGGGCGCATTCAAGGTACGCGGGGGCCTGGTCGCCCTCGCCCGTCTCGCCCGCGAACGGCCCGACCTCGCGGGCATCATCAGTGCGACGCGCGGCAACCACGGCCAGTCGCTGGCCTTCGCCGGCGCGCGTTTCGGCATCCCGGTCACCATCGTTGTCCCGCACGGCAATGCGGTGGAGAAGAACCGGGCGATGCGCGCCTTCGGCGCTGAGCTGATCGAGGCCGGAGAGGATTTCGACGCCGCCCGTGCGGAAGCGGAACGGCTCGCTGCCGAACGGAACCTGCTGTTCGTGCCGTCCTTCGCGTGCGACCTCGTGCTCGGCGTCGCGACCTACGCGCTCGAGTTCTTCCGTACCACGCCGGCGCTCGATGTCGTCTACGTGCCGATCGGTCTCGGCTCAGGTATCTGCGGGCTGATCCGCACGCGCGACCTGCTCGGCCTTGACACGGAGATCGTCGGCGTGCAGGCGGCGGGGGCCGATGCCTATGCACGCTCCTTCGCCGCCGGCCGAATCGTGACCACCGAGCGCGCCGACACGTTCGCCGACGGCATGGCCACCCGTATCCCCGATCCGGAGGCCTTCGCCATCATTCGCGCCGGCGCGGCGCGAATCGTCACCGTCACCGACGACGAGATCGCAGAAGCCATCCGTGCCCTGTGGACGGACACGCACAACCTTGCTGAAGGTGCGGGCGCGGCGGCCTTCGCGGCTTTGATGCAGGAGCGGGCCAAGCTCTCGGGCAGGCGCGCCGGCGCGATCCTGTGCGGCGGCAACATCGACCTTTCGGTGTTCCGCCACCGCGTGCTCGGCGCGCCGATGCCGGCATGACCCCGAGCCGGAGCCGCAGCAATCGGGGATTAACTTGATCGTGCGACTGTTGCCGCGTAGCAACCATGCTGCTTCGTTGCGCTCGGACTTGACCAGGCAACCCCAACGTCATGCCATCGTCCTCCAGCATCGCCGAAACGACCGGATCCGCCGCCACCGCGTCCAAGACGCAGGTCGTTACCTTCGCTGCGCGCTGGCGGTGGTATCGGCGCAAGCTCGGGCTTCTGGCCGAGCGGACTTTTCCGCCGCTCGAGCGGCTCCGCGAACGGAGGCGCCTGATCGGGCACTACACGCGGGCGCACGGCAAACCGCCGCGGCTCGACCCGCCCGTCACCTTCAACGAGAAGATCATCGCGGCGAGCCTGACCGACCACCATCCGCTGCTGGCCCTCTGCTCCGACAAGATCGCGGTGCGCGACTACGTCGCGTCCCGGATCGGCGCGGAATGGGTGCTGCCCCTCCTCGGCGCCTGGTGGCGGGCCGAGGACATCGACTGGGAGGCGCTGCCCGAGTCGTTCGTGCTCAAGCCCTCGCACAGTTCGGGCCAGATCCTGAAGGTCGAGGAGAAGGCGAGGCTCGATCGCGCTCGCGTCACCGCGACCCTTCGCGGCTGGCTCGCCCACGACTTCTACCGCCAGGGGCCGGGCGAGTGGCGCTACCGCGACATCCCGCCGCGCATTCTCGCCGAGCCGCTCCTGCCCAACGCCCCCGACGGCGGCTCGCCGCCGGATCATTCCGTGTTTGTGTTCAACGGCGAGCCGCGCTTCCTCAAGGTCGTCTGTGGTCGCCACGTGGGCGACACGAAACCGCGCGCCACGTGGTTCGATCTCGTGGCCCGCGAGCCCCTGCCGTTCCGGCACAACGGCCGCGAGCCGCTGACCGAGCGTATGCCCGCAGATTTCGACTGGGACGGCCTCGCGGCCCTCGCCCGACTTCTCAGCGCCGATTTCGATGCGATGCGGGTGGATTTCCTCTGGGTCAACGGTCGCCACTGGTTCGGCGAACTCACCCCGACCGACAATGCCGGCACCGGGCTCTTCGACCCACCGGAGCGGGACGAGATTGTTGGCCGTGCCTGGCCGCTGCGCGACGGCAAGGCTTACATCGTCCGCCCCGGCGTGCCGGCTCCACGCGGCTACCCTCCACAGCGACCCTGAGCCGACGCTCAAGTCGCCTCTTGGAACCGCATCAAAGCCGCGCGTGCCGCGCCCGCGCGCCGCGTTCGATCGCCGCCGCCGCCAGCCGATCGACCTCGAGACGATGGCGGATCAATTCAAGCACGCGGAGTTCCTCCTGCGCGGCTGCTCCGTCCGCCGCCGCCACCTCGACCGCGAAGGCATAAGCCGTCTCGCGCAGGCGCTTGGGCAGGGCGTCCGCGATCAGCGCGAGCGCCTTGTCCAGCCCGTCCTCTTCGTCGAGCACCGCCACACAACGGTTGGCGATCGCGCTGAGCCCCGACGTATCGAACCCCTCGAAGGCCGGCGCCTGGGTGACGATGCGGCCGATCGTCGTCAGTTCCCGATCCGTCATGTTGCGATCCGCCGCCGAAACGAGGACCATCGCGAACACCAGCGCCTCCGCCGGCGACAGCGGAACTCCCTCGACCATGCCCAAGCGCCCTCCGTCCATGCGCCGGAGGTGAGCCCCGACTGCGCGCCGCGTCAAGCGCGGGTGAGGAAGGCCCGAATCTCCGCCGCCGCCTGGGCGAGCCCGACCCGCTGCACGGCGACGCCCTCCGGCAGCGCCGCAAGCAGGCGCGAGGGCGCACGGGCGTCGAGCAGGACGAAGCAGCCGCAATCGGTCTCGGTGCGGATCAGCCTTCCGAACGCCTGGCGCAGACGGGCGCGCACGATGCGGTCGTCGATCGCGCTGGGATTGGCGCCACCGAACCGCGCCCGCCTCGCACGGTGCAGGATGGTCGGGCGGGGCCAGGGCACGCGGTCGAACACGATCAGCCGCAGCGACCGGCCGGGCACGTCCACGCCATCGCGCATCGCGTCCGTCCCCAGCAGGCACGAATTCTCCTCGGCGCGGAACACCTCGACCAGAGTGGCGTTGTCCATCGCGTCGACGTGTTGGGCGTAGAGCGTGATGCCCGCTTCGGCGAGGGGGCCCGCAATGCGCCGGTGCACCTCGCGCAGGCGCGCGATCGCGGTGAACAGGCCCAAAGCCCCACCACCCGCCGCTTCGAACAGCACGCGGTAAGCGGCGGCGACCTGGGCCGGATCGTCGCGTGCCACGTCGGTGACGACGAAGGCGCGAGTCGCCGCGGCATAGTCGAAGGGCGAGGCGACGGCGGCGCGCACGGGCGGAGCGAGCAGGTGGATCGCACCCGTCATCTCCTCCGCCGCCGCCCAAGCGCCCTCCTCGCTGCCTGCGCCCGAGTCACGCAGCGTGGCGGAGGTAACGAGCAGTCCGTGTGCTGGTTCGGCCACGACCCGAATGAAGGGCACGGTCGGATCGACCCAGTGCCGCCGCATGCCGACATCGGCCTCGTGCCCCTGACGGTAGGCGATCTCGAACCAGTCGACGAACCGTTCGCCCGGGCCCCCGCTCTCCGCCGTCCCCTCCGCCACCGCGCGCAGCATCGCCCGCCATGCCGCGATCGGTTCGAGCGCGCGCTTGGCGAGGCTCTTCGAAGCACTCTCGATCCGCCGCCGCGTCTCGGTCTCAAGCATATCGGCCTCCGCCGTGAGCCGATCGAGAAGCCCTTGCCGCAGCCGTTCGAGCGGCCGTTCGAGCCCCGCGAGCGCCCGCTCGAGACGCTCCGCCGCTTCGGCGAGGCCGGGGATCGTCGGCATCACCTCGGTCTCGCGCGCCGCCCCCTCGGCCTCACGGGAGCGGGCGAGGACCTGGGCACGGACGAGGCGGAGGAAGGCCTCGCAGGGGTTCGCCGCGCCGGGGTCGAGCCCACCCAGTTCCGGCCGCTCGGCGTCCGCGAGGCGCGCGAGCCAGCCCTGCTCTGGCAGGGCCTTGGCGGCGACGATCGCCGCATCGAGCGCCTCGGCGAGGGCGGGCCTGTCGGCCACCAGATCCTCGAGCCGACGGCGTAGGCCGCGTGCCCGGCTCCGTCCGCCCTCCGCGCCCCTGATCCAGCGCCTGAGCTCGGCCGCCTCCACCCCCGACAGCACGGCGGAGAACACCGAGTCCGCCGCATCGAACAGATGGTGGCCCTCGTCGAACACGTAGCGGTAGGGCAGGGCAGGGTCGTCGAGCCCGCCCCAGGCGGCCTGCACCATGACGAGCGCGTGGTTGGCGACGACGAGGCTCGCCGCGCGGGCGCGACGCACCGTGCGTTCGATGAAGCACACCCGGTAGTGCGGGCAGGCGGCGTGGATGCACTCGCCACGTCGGTCGGCGAGGCCGAGCGTGCTGGCTTGGCCCAACAGCTCCGGCAGCCAGCCGGGGAAATCCCCGCCCACCAGGTCGCCATCGCGCGTTGCTTCCGCCCAGCGGCTCATCAGCCCGAGCGCGACCGTCGCGCCGCCGCCGCGGCCGAGCCCCGCGATCGCCTCCTCGAGATTAAGCAGGCAAAGGTAGTTCTCCCGCCCCTTGCGCACGACGACGCGGGCGCGGCGTTCCCCTTCGTCCGGATAGAGGCGCGCGGTCTCCGCCTCCACTTGGCGCTGCAGGTTTCGGGTGTAGGTGCTGATCCAGACCGGGGCGCCGTTTCGTTCCGCCCACAGGCTTGCGGGCGCCAGGTAGCCCGCCGTCTTGCCGGTTCCCGTGCCGGCTTCCGCCAGCACCACGTGCGGAGCACGCTCGGCGATCCGTGGGGCGAAGGCGGCGCAGGCGGCGGAGGCGAAATCGGCCTGGCCCGGTCGGTTCTCGGCCTCGGGACCGAGCATTTCGGCCAGACGCCGTCGCGCCTCAGCCGGCACGATCGCGTTCTGGGCCGGCGGCGGGGGAAGCGGGATCTCCTCCCACTCGGCAAGCCGCTCCCAAACCCGAAGCGCCCGCGCGTCAGGGGTCGCGTCGGGGGCGGCGAGCGCGGCGAGAACGGAAACCGCCCAGGGCCACCCCGCCTGTCCCATCAGGGCGGCGAGTCCGGCCGCAGTCGCGTTGGCCGGCGCGGCGCGCACCGCAGCGAGACCGCGCAGCAGCGCCACCGCCGCGTCGCGGATCAGCCCGGCCTCCGCCTCCAGGCCGACGGGTCGGCCGAGGCCAAGGGCGTCGGCAAGCCCCGTGGGCGAAGGCACGATCACGTCGGCGGGGCGGACGAAGGCGAAGAGTTCGAGCACGTCGGCGGCCGGGAAGGCGCCGAGGCCAAGGCGGCGTGCCGTCGCCGGCGCGTGGCAGACGATCGGCACGCCGCTTCGCTTCAGCCGCGCCCGCACGGCGGCAGGGTCGGCGGTGATGATCTCGCCCGATGGCTCGAGCAGGACGGCGCGGCCGTGGCGCGCGGCGACCACCGGCCCGTCCGGCAGCAGAAGCCGCGGGGGCGAACGCGCGCTCACTCCCGCCCCCTCGCATTGACCGCCTGGGGGGCCGTTCCTAGGTTGCCGCGATGACCACCGAGCCTGCCCCGTCCTCCGCCGATCTGCGGCATGTCCGCGCCTGGCCGTTCCAGGAGGCGCTGCGCGTCGTCGATCGCCTCGCCCGGTCGGGCAAGCGCGAGGCGCTGTTCGAGACCGGCTACGGGCCCTCGGGCCTGCCGCACATCGGCACCTTCGGCGAGGTGGTGCGCACCACCATGGTTCGCCACGCCTTTTCGCGCCTCTCGCCCCTGCCCTCGCGTCTGGTCGCCTTCTCCGACGACATGGACGGGCTGCGCAAGGTGCCCGAGAACGTGCCCAATCGCGAGATGCTGGCCCAGCACCTGGGCAAGCCGCTGACGGCGGTGCCCGATCCTTTCGGCACGCATGAGTCGTTCGGTCATCACAACAACGCCCGGCTGCGCGCCTTCCTCGACCAGTTCGGCTTCGACTACGAGTTCGCCTCCTCCACCGAGTACTACCGTTCGGGCCGATTCGACCGCGCGCTCACGCGCGTGCTGGAGGCCTATGACGAGGTGATCGCCGTCATCCTTCCCACGCTGGGGCCGGAACGGCGGGCCACCTACTCGCCGTTCTTGCCGATCTGTCCGCGCACGGGGCGGGTGATGCAGGTGCCCATCCTCGAGCGCAAGCTGGACGCTGGTACGGTGGTGTGGCGCGACGAGGAGACGGGGCGGCTCGTCGAGACCCCCGTCACCGGCGGCCACTGCAAACTGCAGTGGAAGGCGGACTGGGCGATGCGCTGGTACGCGCTCGGCGTGGATTACGAGATGTCGGGCAAGGACCTGATCGATTCCGTCCGCCTCTCGTCGCGAATCTGCCGCATCCTCGGTGCCGAGCCGCCCGAGTCCTTCACCTACGAACTCTTCCTCGACGAGAAGGGGGAGAAGATCTCGAAGTCGAAGGGCAACGGACTGTCGGTGGAGGAGTGGCTCGCCTACGCGCCGCCCGAAAGCCTCGCCCAGTTCATGTACAACAAGCCGCAGACGGCGAAGCGTCTGTATTTCGACGTCATCCCGCGCACGGTGGACGAGTATCTCGCCAATGTCGACCGCGCACGGCGCGAACCACCCGAGGCGCTGCCGGAGAACCCCGCTTGGCACATCCATCTCGGCCACATTCCCGACGATGCGGGCTCGCCGATCCCCTTCTCGATGCTGCTCAACCTCGCCTCGGTGGTGAACGCGGATCGGCCCGACATGCTCTGGGGTTTCATCCGCCGCTACAACCCTGAAGCGACGGCCGAGCGGTTTCCCATGCTGGCGCGGCTCGTGTCCCACGCCGTCACTTACTACCGCGACTTCGTGCTGCCCGCGAAACGCTTTCGCCAGCCCTCGGCGGAAGAGCGCGCGGCGCTCGCCGATCTCGCCGACGCGCTCGAGAGCGCCCCGGCCGGGGCGGATGCCGAAGCCCTGCAGGACCTCGTCTACGAAGCGGGCAAGCGCCACTTCGGCAAGGAGCGGCTGCGCGAGTGGTTCGGCTGCCTCTATCAGGTGCTGCTCGGCCAGGCGGAGGGCCCGCGCTTCGGCGGCTTCGTCGCCCTTTACGGTGTCGCGGAGACGGTGGCGCTGATCAGGGCCGCGCTGGCGCGCAGGCAAGCGCCGGCGGGTGCGGCCTGAGGCGCCGAAGCAGCCGCGAGGCGTGACCATGCGGGCAGGCTGGACGGCGGGCGTCAGGCGCCACCTGCCGGCCCTGCTCGGCCTTGCGCTCCTGATCGGCGCGCTCTACGTCGTCCAGCGCGAACTCGCCTCGCTTCGCCTCGATGACGTGCTGGCAGCGATGGCGGCGATTCCCCACCGCTCGCTCGCCCTGGCCACGGCGCTCACCGTCGCCGCCTACCTGGTGCTGACGCTCTACGACGCGCTCGGCACGCGCTTCGTCGGCCACCCGCTGTCGTACGGGCGGATCGCCTTCGCCTCGTTCACCGCCTATGCGCTGTCGCACAACATCGGCTTCGCGATGGTGTCGGGGGCGGCGATCCGCTACCGGCTCTATGCGCTCTGGGGCATGTCGGGGCTGCAGATCGCCGGCGTGGTCGCCTTCTGTAGCCTCACCTTCGTGCTCGGCGGGCTCACTTTGGGGGGAATCGTGCTGCTCGCCGTACCGCACGCAATCCCCGGCTTCGGGCCGTGGATGCCCACACCGGTGATGTATGCGGTCGGTGTCGTCATGCTCGGCTTGGTAAGCTTCTACGTTGTCGCGGGGCGGCTGCGCGGACGCCCCTTGCGCTTCGGCCGCACCGAGGTGCCGCTGCCGGGACCGCGGCTTGCCCTCATGCAGGTCGCGCTCGCCTCGTTCGACGTGGCGCTGACGGCGGCGATCTTCTACGCGCTCCTGCCATCAGCCCCCGGTCTCGATTTCCTCGTCTTCCTCGCCGTCTACGTCACCGCCTACACGGCGGCGATGGCCAGCCACGTGCCGGGGGGCTTGGGCGTGTTCGACGGCACGGTGCTGCTCGGCCTCTCTGGGCTGGTGCCGACGGCGACCGCGGTCGGCGCGCTGCTCGTCTTCCGCCTGCTCTACTACATCCTGCCGCTGTTGCTGGCCGGCGGCCTCTTTGCGGTGAACGAGATCGTGCTGCGTCGGGTGGCGATGGCGCGCGCCTTCGACCAGGTCGCCCGTTGGGGGGCGCCGTTCGTCGCCCCGGCGCTCTCCGCCACCGTGACGCTCGCGGGGCTGGTGATGCTGTTCCTCGGCACCATGCCGCCTTTCGAGGCTCCGTTCGCCTGGGCCGGCGCGACCATGCGGGCGCCGATCGCCGAGGTCAGCCACTTCGTCGCCTCGCTCCTCGGCGCGATCCTGCTCGTGCTCGCCTACGGGCTGTGGCGTCGAGTGACGATGGCCTGGGCCTCGGTGCTGGTGACCCTGGTGCTGGCCGCCGGGCTCGCCGCCGCCAAGGGGCACGGCTGGCCGGTGCCGGCGCTGATGCTGGCGATCGCCGTTTCGGTGGTGCCGTTCCGCCGCGCCTTCTATCGCGACACGCGTCTCGTCGCGGAACCGTTCACGGCAGGCTGGGTGGCGGCGGTCGTGGCGCTGGCCGTCTGCACGGTGAGCCTCGCCCTGTTCACGCACCTCAGGCGCGACTGGATGGCGGAGACCTGGTGGCAGTTCGTGCTGGCCGGCGAGGCGCCGTGGTCGCTCCGCGCCACCATCCTGCTCGGCATCGTTCTCCTGCTGGCGGCACTCGTTCGTCTTCTCCGCCCGGCCCGCATTGCGTGGGTCGACCTCTCGCCCGCCGCGCGGGCGCGCTGGCGGGCGATCGCCGGGGCGCCGCCGCCGGAGCGCGCGGAAGCTTTGGTGTTTGGTGAGGATGGGCGGGCGGCGATCCCGTTCCGCCGCTTGCCGGGCATTTGGCTCGCCATCGGCGACCCGGCGGGTGACGCGACCGACCGCGTCTCCGCGATCTGGCGCTTTCGCGACCTCTGCGACCAGGAGGGGGTCGACCCTGCGTTCTGGCGCGTCGGCCCGGAGTTGCTCTCGGTCTATGCCGATCTCGGGTTGACCGCCTTTCCGATCACCGAGGAGGGCGAGGTCGCGCCGGAGAGCCTGGGCGATGCGCCGCCCGCCCGCGCCTACCTCGTCTGCAAGGCGGAGCGCGACCTCGTGCGCCTGTTGCCGGTGGTGACGGCGTTCGAGCGCACGGCGGAACCGGCGCGCGAGCCGGCCTGAGACGCCCCGCTACTGGCTCGCCCAGACGATGCGGGCGATCCAGGCGACGTCGTCGATGTCGAGGCTCCGGCCGGGATAGGCGGGGTTCAGCGAGGCGAGTTCGATCTTGCGCGCCGATTTGCGCACAAGCTCCTTCGCCATCACCTCGCCGTCGCGCGTTTTGACCACCACGCGGTCGCCGCGTCGGATTGGAGCGGCGGGCGAGACGACGACGACGTCGCCGTCGCGGTAGACGGGCTCCATCGAATCGCCGCTGATCTCGAGCGCGTATGCGTGCGGGTCGTTGATGGACGGCAATTCGATCTCGTCCCAGCCGCCTCCCGTCGGATAGCCCGCATCGTCGAAGAAGGCGTCGGACCCCGCCTGGGCGAGGCCGATCAGCGGCACCCGTCGCGGCCCCGGCGCTCCCGGCCGGCGCGCCTGCGGTGCACTGCCGGTCATCAGCGCCGTGAAGTTCTCCAGCGTGTCACCCACCGCGTCGAGCGCCTTGATGATCGTCTCGAAGGAGGGCCAGCGCGGCTTGCCTCCTTGCTTGCGCTTGGAGGGGTTGAAGGTGGTGGGATCGAGGCCGGCCTTGCGGGCGAGCCCTGAGGGGGTGAGCCCGTGTTCGGCGGCGAGGGCGTCGATCGCCTTCCAGACGTCTTCGTGCCGAGGATTCATTGTAGGCACATTCTCCTATATCCCGCCCCGCGCTGCAGTAGGAATCAGTTCCGTTTAGGCTTGCAGTCCTGGCGCAACCCTGGGTAAATGTTCCTGTTTTGTTCGCAACCGCCCACGAGGTTCGCCATGCCAGCCGCAGCCCAACGCCGCTCCGGACCTGTCCTCGCCGACCTCTCGCGCGCCGAACCCTTCGCCAGCGTCGAGGAAGCGTGGTTCTGGACCATGGCCGCGCTCGCCGCGCGCAATGCGGGGGCGCGCATCGTCGCCGGGCAGGGATTGAAGGTCCGCCCCTGCGAGCCGGACGACATCATCCGCTGCCTCGACCGTCTGTATCGCCAGCGTCGCATCGAGATCGCGCATTTGCGCGTCATGCGCCGCTTCGGCGACATGCAGCGCGCGCCCGACCCCACCCATCCCGGCGATCGCACCGCGCTCGTGCTGTGGCGCGAGGCGATGTCCCGTCTGGAGTGGCCCCTGAAGATGAAGGGAATCGTGGCGTGAGCCGGCTGCCCTGTCGCAGCGACGAGTCGCTCGTCTGGATCGCCTTCTCCGGGCGGGCCGACCTCGCCTGGCAGCGCCTGCTCCGTCCCGGCTTCCGTCACTGCTTCGCCGCCCTCGTCGACGCGCAGGGCTGGACGGTGGTCGACCCGCTCGCCGGGCGGATTGTGGTAGAACGGCTCGCCGTCGCGCCGGATTTCGACCTGCCGGAATTTTGGCGGCGGGCCGGATTTCGCGTGCTCGGACCGTTCCGTCCTGCCCCGCCGCGACGCCGCCTGCTCTCCCTTCTCGCGCCCGTCACCTGTGTCACGGTCTGCCTTCGCCTGCTCGGCCGCGACGACGCTTTCGTCTTCACGCCGCGTGCGCTCTACCACCGTCTCGCGCGGCAGCTTGCCACCGTAGATAGGAAAAAAGTCTTGACCAGCCGCTCTCCTTCCGCGTAGAAGGATCGCGCCAAGGGGCGTTCTCTGCCCCGACGGCGCCATCCTCCCTCCCCCGACGACTACGGCGGCCGGGCCTCTCACCCGGCCGCCGGATTTTTCTCCGCAACTTGGCCTGACGATGGAGTGATCCCGATGGGTGGCCTGTTCCGCGCGCCGACGCCGCCTGCGCCGCAGCCTGCGCCCCAACCGGCCCCGCAGCCTCCGCCGGTGCGTCCCGACGCCGAGGAGGAGGAGCGCGCCCGCCGCCTCGCCGCCCTTGAGGCTCGCCGGCGCGGCCTTTCCGGCACGCTCGCCACCTCCTGGCGCGGCGTGCTTGCCGACTCGCTGCCCGCCGTCGGCCGCAAGTCCCTGCTCGGCGAGTGACCATGGCCCTGTCGCCGGAGGCGATCCTCGCCCAGGCCGACCGCGCGCTCGCTCGGCGCCGCGCTTGGGAAAGCGTGTGGAAGGATTGCTACGACCACGCCCTGCCCGCCCGTCCCGGAGAAGGGGGCGTTCCTCTCTACGACGGCACCGCCCCCGACGCGGTGGAGCAGCTCGCCGCCTCGCTCCTGGCAGAACTGACGCCGCCCTGGACCCGCTGGTTCTCCTTCGTTCCCGGCCGCGCCCTGCCCGCCACGCTGGCCCGTGACGCCGCAGCCGAGGCGTTGGAAAGTGCGGCCGAGACGCTCGCTGGCGAACTCGACCGTTCGAACTTCGTGGTCGAACTGCACCAGTGCTTCCTCGACCTCGTCGTCGCCGGCACCGCCTGCCTCGCCGTCGAGGAGCTCCCCCCGGGCGAGCCGAGCGCGCTCCGCTTCACCGCCGTCCCCCTCACCGACCTCGCCCTCGAGGATGGCCCGACCCGCCCGCTCGACACCGTCTTCCGCACCTTGCGGCTGACCGTGGCGGAGATCCGGGACCGTTTCCCCGCCGCCCGCCTGCCGGAGGCGCTGACGCGGCACCAGGGCGAAGGTGAAGCGGCCCGCCATACCGTCATCGAGGCGGTGATTCCCGAGGGCGGCGCCTACGCCTACGCCGCCGTGCTACGCGCCGATGACGAGCCCCTCCTGCTCGCCCGCGGCCGCTTCGATTCCTCGCCCTTCATCGCCTTCCGCTGGATGAAGGCGCCCGGCGAAACCTACGGCCGCAGCCCGGTGATGAAGGCGCTGCCCGACATCCGCACCGCCAACAAGGTGGTGGAGCTGATCTTGAAGAACGCCTCGATCGCGGTGACCGGGATCTGGCAGGCGGACGACGACGGGGTGCTCAACCCCGCCAACATCCGCCTCGTCCCGGGCGCGATCATTCCGAAGGCGGTCGGCTCCTCGGGCCTCACGCCGCTCGCCGCCCCCGGCCGCTTCGACGTCAGCCAGCTCGTGCTCGAGGATCTGCGCGCGCGCATCCGCCACGCCCTGCTCGCCGACAGGCTCGGCCCCGTGCAGGGGGCGCGCATGACCGCGACCGAAGTGATGGAGCGCTCGGCCGAGATGGCGCGCCTGCTGGGGGCCACCTTCGGCCGCCTGCAGACCGAGCTCCTCTACCCGCTGATCGAGCGCTGCCTCGCCGTGCTGCGCCGCCGCGGCCTCGTGCCGCGCTTCGCGATCGACGGAACGGACGCGGCGATCGTCTGGCGCTCGCCCCTCGCGCAGTGGCAGGCCCGTTCCGAGGCCTCCGGCGTCCTCGCCTGGCTCGAGGTGGTGCGCGCGCTCGGCCCCGCCGCCGCCGGCACCGCCGACCTCGCCGCCGCCTCGCGCTGGCTCGCTTCCCTCTACGGCGTGCCGCCCGACCTCGTCGTCTCGGCAGCGGAAGAACGCGCCGCGCTCGCCGCCCTCGCCCCCACCCCCCTCGCCCCCGATCCTTCCGCCTGACGAGGACCAAGACCCATGGCCGACAACCTGATCGAGATGACACTCGACAACGCCAAGCCGGAACCCGCCGAGCCGAAGCGCGGCAAGCCCTGTCCGCCGGAGGTGCCGGAGAAGTTCTGGGACGAGGAGAAGGGCGAGGTGCGGTTGGATGCGCTGCTCAAGTCCTATCGGGAGCTCGAGCGCAAGCTCTCGCGCATGGTGAGCCTGCCGGGCGACGACTCCGACGAGGAGGAACGCCGTCGTTTCCTGCGCGCGCTCGGCGTGCCGGAGAGCCCCGAGGAGTATCACATCGAACCGCGTCACCCCCTGGTGACCGCCGATCCGGACGTCAATCGCCGCCTGCACGAGGCGGGGTTCACCCCCGCGCAGGTGCAGCTCGTCTACGACCTTGCCGCCGAGCGGCTGCTTCCTCTGATCGCGGAAGCGGCGCAGATCTTCGAGGCGGAGCGGCAGATCGAGCGGCTGAAGGACCATTTCGGCGGCGAGGAGCGCTGGCAGCGCGCCGCCAAGCAGCTCGCCGCCTGGGGCAAGGCGAACCTGCCGGAGGCCGTGTTCGACGCCCTCTCCTCCACCTACGAGGGCGTGCTCGCGATGCAGAAGATGATGGAGAAGAACGAGCCCGGCATCCTCAAGGATGCGGAAGCCGCCCGTGCGATGAACGAGGACGACCTGCGGGCGCTGATGCGCGACCCGCGGTACTGGCGCCGCCGCGACCCGGCGATCGTCGAGCGGGTGACGGAAGGTTTCCGCCGTCTCTACCCCGAGGAGCGCTGAACGCCTCGCTCCGCCGTCGCCTCGTTCCGCCCGCGCCTGGCATGTCGCGCGGGCGTTGCGGCCGGGGCTTGAGCGTGCCCGCCTCCCTCCTCCCCGCGCTCGCCCCGGCCGCCTTCCTTTTCGCCCGCGGTCAACCCCGTCCCGGGGCCCTCGGGCTCGCGCGCCCATCGTCGGCCGCGCCGCAGCAGAGCGGCGTGACAACCGTGCTGGGCCCGCCTCACCCGCCCCCGCAACCCGATCGAGAGAGACCGACCCGTGTCCACCTCCATCGACCGCGCCTTCGTCAAGCACTTCCAGACGGAGGTGCACGAGGCCTACCAGCGCCTCGGCTCCAAGCTCCGCCCCACCGTCCGCTCCAAGTCCGGCGTGAAGGGTGCGTCGACCGTCTTCCAGCGCGTCGGCAAGGGTGTCGCCGGCACCAAGGCCCGCCACGGCGCCGTGCCGGTGATGAACCTCGACCACTCGCCGGTCGAGTGCTTCCTCGCCGACTATTACGCCGGCGACTGGATCGACAAGCTCGACGAGCTGAAGGTCAACCACGACGAGCGTGCGGTGATCGCCAATGCCGGCGCCTATGCCCTCGGGCGCAAGACGGATGAGCTGATCATCGCCGCCCTCGACCAGGCGACGCGCGAAGCGACGGGAACGGACCCCGGCCTCACCGACAACGACGGGCTGACGCGTGAGAAGATCCTGCTCGCCTTCGAGATGCTCGGCCAGGCGGACGTGCCGGATGACGGCGAGCGTTACGCCGTGATCGGCTGGAAGCAGTGGTCGGATCTGCTCAAGATCCCCGAGTTCGCCAATGCCGACTACGTGGGCCCGGACGAGCTCCCCTGGCGCGGCACGCAGGCGAAGCGCTGGCTCGGCACGCTCTGGATCCCGCATTCGGGGCTGACGCGAACCGGCAATCTCCGCTTCTGCTATTGGTATCACCGCACGGCGATCGGCCACGCGGTGGGGGCCGAGGTGCAGACCGACATCACCTGGCATGGCGAACGCGCGGCCTGGTTCGTCAACAACATGATGAGCCAGGGCGCGGTGCTGATCGACGCCGAGGGTGTCGTGCGCCTGCGCTGCAAGGAATGAGCCCCTGACCCACGGGCGGCGCCCTGAGCCAAGGCTCGGGGTGCCGCCTCTCCTTGGTTCCTTCTCACGACCGTTCCGCTTTCGCCTCGAGGAGCCCGACCGATGGCGCTCTCCGCCCTCGCCCTTTGCGCGCGCGCGCTGCTGAAGATCGGCGCGACCCCGATCGCCTCCTTCGACGAAGGCACCGCCGAGGCCGAGGTCGCGGCGAACCTTTATCCTTCCGTCCGCGACTCGCTCCTTTCCGCCTATCCGTGGTCGTTCGCGACCGCCCAGGCGACGCTGCCGAGACTGATCGCTGCTCCTGTCGCCGACTACGCGCACGCCTTCCAGCTGCCGGCCGACTTCCTGCGCGCGCTGTCCGCCGGCCGCCCAGGCCAGGGGCGCGGGATCCCCTATCGCATCGCCGAGAACCGCCTGCACGCGGACCCGCCGGAGATCGTCCTCACCTACATCTTCCGCCCGCCGGAGCAGAACTTCCCGCCCTTCTTCGACTCTGCCCTGATCGCGCGGCTTGCCGCCGAGTTCACCATTCCGTTGACCGAGAACACGGCGCGGGCGGAATTCCTGTTCCGTCTCGCCGAGGCCGAGTTCCGTGCTGCCCGGCTGACCGACAGCCAACAGGACACGCCGCTCGCCGTGCAGGACTTCTCCCTGATCGGAGCACGCGGCTGAGATGAACCAGGTGAGGCGGATCAAGACGAGCTTCGCCGCCGGCGAGCTTTCGCCCGAACTGATCGGGCGGAGCGATCTGCGCGCCTACGAGAACGGTGCCGCTCGTCTCACCAACGTGTTCATCCTGCCCACGGGCGGGCTGCGTCGTCGGCCCGGCCTGCGGCATCTCGGCGTGCTGCCCGGACCGGCACGGCTGATCGCGTTCGAATTCTCCACCGAGCAGACCTACCTCCTGGTCTTCACCGACCGGCGCATGGCGGTGTGGCGGAACGACGTGGAGATCGCCGCCATCGCGACACCGTGGACATCGTCGCAGCTCGGCAATCTTTCCTGGACGCAGAGTGCCGACACGCTGCTCGTCGCCCACCCGGACGTGCCCCCGCAGCGCATCACGCGCACCAGCCATACGGACTGGAGCATAGCGCCTTGGGTCTTCCGTGCCGAACCCTTCCACCGCTTCGCTGCCGAAGCCGTCACCCTCACTCCATCCGGCACCATGGGAAGCATCACGGTGACCGCCTCGGCGCCGGTCTTCCTGCCCGGCCATGCGGGAGTGACGTTCCGTATCGGCAAGAAACGACTGCGCATCGACGCCGTCGCCTCGCCGACCTCCGCCACCGCCACCCTGCTCGAGCCGCTCTCCGGCACCGTGCCGACCGCGGACTGGGACGAGGCAGCCTTCTCCCCCGTCCGGGGCTGGCCGGTCTCGCTCTGCTTCCACCAGGATCGCCTCGTCATCGGCGGCTCGCGCGACTTGCCCAACCGGCTTTGGCTGTCGCGCACGGGCGACCTGTTCAACTTCGATCTCGGCACGGGGCTCGACGATCAGGCCATCGAGTTCGCTCTCGTCTCCGACCAGGTGAACGCGATCCGCGCCGTGTTCTCCGGCCGCCACCTGCAGGTGTTCACCTCAGGCGCGGAATGGATGGTCTCGGGCGACCCGCTGACGCCTGCGAACATCCAGCTCAACCGCCAGACCCGCGTCGGCAGCCCGGTCGATCGCACCGTCCCTCCCGTCGACGTCGACGGAGCGACCATCTTCGTCGCGCGGTCGGGTCGTTCCGTCCACGAATTCGCCTACACGGACATCGAGCAGGCCTACCAGGCGGCCGATCTCGCCGTGCTGGCCCGCCACCTCGTGCGCGACCCTGTCAGCATGGCCTACGATCAGACCCGTCGCCTGCTGCACGTCGTCATGGCCGACGGCCGGCTCGCCACCCTCACCCTCTACCGCGCCGAACAGGTCACCGCGTGGTCGCGGCAGGAGACGCAAGGGGCTTTTCGGTCGATCGCGGAGATCGACGGTGCGGTCTACGTCGTCGTCGAGCGTTTCGACACGCTTCGGCTCGAACGTTTCGATGAGTCCGTGCTCACCGACGCCGCGGCGACCGGGGAGAATCCCGCAGGGGCCACCGTCTGGTCGGGGCTGTCGCACCTGGAGGGGCGCGAGGTCGTCGTGGTCGGCGATTCCGCCCCACGCGGGCGCGAGACAGTGGTGGCCGGCCGGATCGAGACCCATCCGCCCGCGAAGCGCGTCGAAGTGGGCCTTCCTTACACCCACATCGTCGAACCGCTGCCGCCCGAGCTTCTGACCGCCATCGGCGCGCGCACCGGCCCCGTGCGCTTGGTCGCGGTCACCTTCCGCCTGCTCGAGACGGCGGCCCTCTCCGTCGATCTCGGCCGCGGGCCGGTCGCGCTGCCGTTCCGCCGCCTCGGCCCCGGCGTGCTCGACGCCGCCCCGCCGCGCTTCACCGGCGATCGGACGATCCGTGCCCTCGGCTGGCGCCGCGACGTCGCCTCTCCCCTCTGGCGCATCGAAAGCGACGTGCCGCTGCCGATGACGCTGCTTTCCGTCACCACCGAGATGAGGCTCAACGCCTGATGGCTCAGCTCGTCCCCATTGCCTCGATCGTCACCGGGGTCGCCGGTCTCGTCGGGGCCCAGCAGCAGTACCAGGCGCAGCGCCGCGCGCTCGCCGCACAGGCCCAGGCCGCCGAGGCGCGCGAAGCCCAACTTCGCGCCGCGACCGAAGAATCCCAACGTCGCCGACGCGAGATGCTCGCCCGCACCATCGCCTCCACCCGTGCCCGTCTCGCCGCCAGCGGCGTGGGCGCCAGCGAAGGCTCGAGCGCTGCCCTGCTCGCAGGTCTCGAGAAGGAAGCGAATGAGCAGGACGCGTTCGAGGAACAGCAACTCGCGTTGCGGCTTTCCGCTGGCCGCCGCTCGCTGCTCGAGCCCACCGGTAACCTGACGCCGTTCATCCGCGCCGGAACCCAGCTCGCGACCGGCCTGTCGCAGAGCATCCGCAGCTTGCTGAACCTCTGACCCCGAGGCCCCGACCATGCCCGAGCACATCGTCATCGGCGACGTCGCGCCGCGCATCCAATATCTGGCCTCAGGCTCGCAGACCGCCTTCACCTTTCCGTTTCCCATCTTCAAGCCATCGGATCTGCAGGTCTTCGTCGATGGGGCGCGCCTGACCGACGGATTTACCATCTCCGGTGCCGGACGGTCCGACGGCGGAACGGTCATCTTCGTCGATCCGCCGCGCAGCGGGTCCGTGATCACCTTGCGGCGCCGGTTGCGCATCGAACGGGTCAGCGACTTCCAGGAAAGCGGCGAGCTCAGGGCTCGCGTCCTGAATGACGAGCTCGACTACCAGACCGCCGCGCTGCAGCAGCTCGCTGACGATCTGACGCGCACCGTGCAGACCGAGCCCACCGATTTCGGCGGCCCTCTGGTCCTGCCGCCACGCTCGGCGCGCGCCTCGCGCCTCTTGGGCTTCGACGCGGGCGGCTCGATCCAGCTCTATCCGGCGGAAGCCGGCGGCGGGCAGGTGCTGTTCCGCCAGGACGGCGCCGGTGCGGTTCTGCGCACCGCGCAGGACAAGCTCGCCGATGCCCTTTCGGCGGCCGATTTCGGCACGGTCGGTGATGGCGTCGCTGACGACACCGAGGCGCTGGCGGCCGCCTTCGCCGCAGCCGGCGCTCTGCAGCGCACGCTCCTGATCCCCGCGGGCACGTTCCGCATCACCCGCGGGCTCGTCCTGCCAGGGGGGGCGACGGGGCTGATCATGGAAGGCCGGATTCTCGCCGACCTCGCGCAACCGGAACCGGCCCTGACCCTCGGTGAAGGGGGAACCGCCCGCAACGGCGAGAAGCTCTACTGGAACATCCGTGTGACGCGCGCTTCGCTCTCGTCCTGGCTGGATGAGCGTGAGATCGGCGTGCTCGTCCGCAATGTCGATGCAAGCCTGGTCTACATTGCCGAAGCCAGCCGCTTCACCATCGGCGTTCGGACCTTGGGCGATCGTCGCGGGGTGGAGGACACCACGTTCATCCTCGGCCGCATCGTCGACAACCGCATCGGCCTCGACGTCCGCTGCGCCACAGCCGAAGGATGGAACGCTTCGGTACGCTACTATGGCGGCCATTTCGCCGTCAGTTCGACCTCCTGGCCGGCGCTCGACCGCTACGGGGTCCGCTTCTCCGCCGAACCCGGCGCCTACCGGCTGCACGACCGGCACGTCTTCGACGCGCAGAACTTCGAGCTCCGCCAACAGGGCTCGAACCGTGCGATCCCCTTCCTGGTCGAGGTCGATGCGCGATCGATCATCGCGCGGGACATCCGCATGGAAGGTTGCTCACCCATCGTTGCCCAACATGAGGCGAACGCGACCGACTGCCGCTACGACGTCGCTTGGGCGAGCCAAGCCTATAGTCTCGATGTGGCCTATGGGGCGGCGACCACGCGCGCCGGCGCGATCCTGCGCACACGTCATCAGGCCGCGGCGCACATCGCCACCACGCGGCTGATCGCCAACCAGCCCAATCTCCGCACGGCGGCCTTTCGCTGGCAGGGCCAAACCTTAGGGTTCGACCAGCTCGCCTGTGTGAGCACGGCGGTCGCCGGCAGTCCCTCTTCGCTCGGTGACTTCGTCTTCCCCGGGCTCGATGGCTATACGCTGACATCCCGCGGCGTCATCCTGGGCCCCTCGCGTGGGCTCGGTTTCGTGGTCGATACACGCGCCTGCAAGGATTTCGCGCTCGCCGTCGATGCCGACGAGCCCCGCCTGTTCGTGCAGTGCTTCGATGCTGCGGGGCAAATCCTGACCGAGGCCGCGGGGCGCATGGCGCGCGCCTCGAACCAGACGCTCATCTGGAGCCCCACCGCCCGCTGGTGGCAAAGCTCGGCCGATCTTGCCGATGCGACGCTGACGCGCCTGCAGGCGATCCGGCTCGCGCCCGAGGTCGCCACCGCAGTGATCGGCGTCGCGCGCATCGATCGCGACTACGAGGTTCGCGCCCTTCGGCTCTATTGCGAGCCGCGCCATGCTCCGCCGATCCTTTACGGACTGCCGAACCTCCCGCACGGGTCGCGCGAGATCGTGGTCGAAACGAGCTGGGATCCGCCTTCCCTCAATCCGGGCGCGACAACGCAGCTCAACATTTCGGTTCCTGGCGCGTTTCCGGGCGACTTCGTGCAGGCTTCGTTTTCCGTCTCCACCACCGGCGTGGTGTTTCTCGCCACCGTCGGTGCGGGCGGTGTGGTGACGGTGATCGCCTGGAACCGCTCGACCATCGCGATCGACCTCGCGGGAGGCACGCTTCGGGTCCGCGTGGTCAAGGCGTGAGCCGGCTCAAGGGCCTCGTCAGTGCCGAGATCGACCGCGCGATCGAGCGTGTCGTGTCCTCCTACCGGGCCTTCGCAGCCTCGGGCCCGACGGTTGCGGATGCGAAAGAGTTTGCCGCCCACCATGCCGCCTGCAAGGCGGCCCTCGCCCATCTCGACCTGCTCCTGAAGATCGCCAGGATCACGGAAGTTCCGACGACGGAAGGACAAGCGGACGACGAACGCCTCGCCCTGGTCGCCGAGGCGCGCGCCGCGCTCTGCTCCGATGACGCGGGCGAGGACGAGGCATGACGGCGCGGACCGAGCTCCGCTTCCCCGAATTCGTCTGGATCTGGAACCGGCTGAACACCGCGGCGACACCGGCCCATCACCTGCGCATCGCGCGATGGCTCGGCCACGCCTGGGAAGAGGGCGAGACGCGCCTCTTGCTGATGTGCTTCCGCGGTGCGGGCAAGTCGACGGTGGTCGGTCTCTACTGCGCGTGGCTCCTCTCGCAGCGCCCCGACCTCCGCTTGCTCGTGCTGTCGGCGGAACAGGGACTCGCCACGCGAATGGTGCGCAACGTGCGCCAGATCATCCGCCGCCATCCGTTTTGCCGGCATCTCCACCCCAGGCACGGCGGCGAATGGGCGGCCGATCGCTTCACCGTGAACCGTCCCGGTGCGTCGCGCGATCCCTCGATGATCGCGCGCGGCATCGAAGCCAACATCACGGGCAGCCGTGCCGACGTGGTGATCTGCGACGACGTCGAGGTGCCCGGCAACAGCGACACGGCGGCGAAGCGGGCCGATTTGCGCGAGCGTCTGGCCGAGATCGCCTTCGTGCTGGTGCCCGGCGGGCAGATGCTCTTCATCGGCACCCCGCACACGCCGGACACGATCTACGCCACCGAGACCCGGCCGGGTCGCGAGGCTCCCTTCCTCGCCGGCTTCCGACGCCTGGTGATCCCCCTGCTCGACGAACAGGGACGCTCGGCCTGGCCGGAACGATTCACGCCCGAACGGATCGCCGAGTTGCGCGCCCGCGTCGGTCCGCGCGCTTTCGCCGCGCAGATGCAGCTCGAGCCGCAACCACCCGAGGACGCGCGCCTCGATCCGGCGCACCTCATGCCCTACGATGAGGAGCTCATCCTGCACGCCGCCAACCAGGGGCTGAGGCTTCTCCTCGGCGAGCGCACCCTGGTCTCGGCTTCCGCCTTCTGGGATCCGGCCTTCGGTGTGCCGGGCCGCGGCGACGCCTCGGTCTTCGCCGCGGTGTTCACCGACACCGAAGGCACGCGCTACCTGCACCGCGTCGCCTACCTCACGCACGACCCGCAATCGGGGACCGATGCCGCGACCCAGCTCTGCCGCCAGGTCGCGCGGCTTGCGCAGGAGCTGCACCTGCCGTCGGTGACGGTGGAGAACAACGGTCTCGGCCGCTTCCTGCCCGGCCTGCTGCGGGCGGAGATGGCGCGGGCCCGTGTGCCGTGCTCGGTGCTCGAGCGCGCCTCGACGAAGTCGAAGGCGGAACGGATCCTGGCCGCCTTCGAGCCCCTGCTCGCGGCGCGCAGGCTGTGGGCGCACCGCAGCGTGTTCGCCACCCGGCTGATTGAGGAGATGCGCGAGTGGCGGCCCGAGGCGCGCGCGGCGGCCGACGACGGGCTCGATGCGGTGGCCGGCGCCATCCTCGCCGAACCCGCCCGCCTCGGCCGAATCGCGCCGGTCGTGCGCGAGACGGACTGGCGCCCCGGTGGCGGGTTTCGCGCCCGCGAGGACTTCACGCCCTGAGGGCGGACGCCCTCACGCTGCTGCCGGTTCGGCTTGTTTCAGGATCTCGCTGCGGTGGCGTTCCAGCCCGGCGGCGGTGATCTCGAACCAGCCATCGGCGCGTTCCCGGCAGAACCCCATGCCGGCGAGGCGCACGAGGCAGGGCCCATCCTTCATCCCGGGCGGGCGACCGATGCGGCCCGCCATGCGAAGCCGATGCAGGGCGGAGCGGCAACAGGTTTCCAGGTAGGGCTCGTTCCACATCCCGGCTGGGATATCGCCCCGGCCCGCGCGTCGCGCAAGGGCGAGCCGCAAGCGACGGAGCAACGACCATGGACGGAAGCGGGATCAGCTTCGAGTGGTGGATCCGGTTCATCGAACTGCCCATCCTCGCCGGCCTGTTCAAGCTGATGTGGGACATCAAGAAGGATCTGATCGCCCGCATCGAGCGGATCGAATTGCGCCACGCCGAAACGACGGCCGAACTGCGCGCCGAGATCGCCTCCTTCAAGCTCGAGGTCGCGCGCGGCTACGTGCCCATCCAGATGATGCGCGAACTCGACCGACGCATGTCGCTGCAGCTGATGCGCATCGAGGAGAAACTCGACGTTCTGGGGCCGCGCGCCCGCCCACGTCGCACCGAGGCTGAACCGCTGCACGACTGAGCCCGTCCCGTCATCGCGGCGTCCGTCTCTGCTCGGCCTGATGGCCGAGGGTGGCGAGGACGACGACGGCCGCACCGATCACGTCGAGCACGCCCGGCGCGAGGCCGAACACCAGCGCATCGAACAGCACCGCCCACAGCATGGCGGTGAAGTCGAGGGGAGCGAGCCGCGACGGCTCCGCCGCCCGTACTGCGGCGGTGAGCGCGAGGTTGGCCCCCGTCCACACGACGCCGTTGACCAGCAGCAAGGCAAGATCGCGCGTGCCCGGCGGAACCCACACCGCCACCGCGACGGGCCCGAACAGGACCGCACCCAGCAGCGCCGGCACCGCCATCGCCACCGCCAACCCCTCATGCGTGCCGAGCTTGCGCGTGGTGATCATCACACCTGCCGTCGCTGCCGTCCCGACCAGGGCGGCGAGGTAGCCGACCAGCGGCCCACCTCCCGTCAGCGCAGGCACGATCGGCACCAGAACCCCGAGGAAGGCCAAGCCCGCCCAGGCCCAGGCGCGCGCGCCCACCCGCTCGCCGAGCACCGCAACCGCAAGCCCCATGGTGAAGAAGGGAGCGAGGAAGAACACGATGTAGGCGTCGAGCAGGGGAAGGAGCGCGAAGGCCTGGAAGAAGAAGAAGGCGGAGGCGAGGATCAGCAGGCCGCGCAGGAGATGCAGCGACAGGCGCTCGCGCGCGATCGCCCCCGCCCTGGCCGCGAAGGGCGCGGTGAGCAGAAGCCCCACCGCGCTGCGCAGCGCGATCACTTGCGCCGAGCCGTAGCCCACGGAAAGCCACTTCGCGATCGTATCGAGCACGGCGAACAGGGCGATCGCCGTCAGCATCAGCGCGGGCCCGCGCACCCCCTCCCCCCTTTGACCGTGTGCGCGCCGCTCATGCCTGCCGCGCGCGCCCGCGTCCAGACTTCCGCCCGCCCCTCACCTCGGGCAAAGGGCGGGCGATGGTTCCCTCCTCGCTCGTCTCGCGCCTGATGCCGCTCGTGCGCTGTCTCGACCCCGAGACCGCGCACCGCGCCGCGCTTGCCGCGCTGCGCCATCGCCTTGTCGCCGTCGCCCCGCCGCCCCCGGACCCGCGTCTTGCGGTCTCCGCCATGGGGCTCCGCTTCGCCAATCCGCTCGGCCTCGCCGCCGGGTTCGACAAGGATGCCGAGGCGATTCGCCCGCTGTTCGGTCTCGGCTTCGGCTTCATCGAAGCGGGTGGCGTCACACTCCGCCCCCAGCCGGGCAACCCGCGCCCGCGCGTCTTCCGGCTCACCGAGGATCGCGCGGTGATCAACCGCCTCGGCCTCAATTCGGCCGGCTGGGCGGTGGTGAAGCGGCGGCTTGAGCGGCTGCGGGCGGAAGGGCCTCTGCCCGGCCCGCTCTTCCTCAACGTCGCACCGAACAAGGACTCGACCGATCCGGTCGCCGACACCGCGCGGCTGGTGGCGGAAGCCTCCCCCCTCGTCGAAGGCTGCGTGCTCAACGTGTCGTCCCCCAACACGCCGGGCCTGCGCGACTGGCAGGAGGCCGAACGGCTCGCCGCCCTGCTTGCGGCGGCGAAGGCGGCGCGCGGGGCGGCGACAGCGCGGCTTCTGGTGAAGATCGCGCCCGATCTCGATCGCCCCGCCCTCGCAGCGATCGTGGACACCGCGATCGCGCACGGTGTCGATGGGCTGATCGTGTCGAACACCACGATCGCAAGGCCGCCCTCGTTGCGCAGCCGGTCCGCGCGCGAGACCGGTGGTCTCTCCGGCGCGCCGCTCTTCGCCCCCTCCACCGCGCTCCTGCGCGAGGCGGCCCGCCTCGCCCGCGGGCGTCTGGTCCTGATCGGCTGCGGCGGGGTCGCCTCGGCCGACCAAGCCTACGCCAAGATCCGCGCCGGGGCGTCGCTCGTTCAGCTCTACACCGGGCTGATCTACGAAGGGCCGGGCTTGGTCGGGCGGATCCTGGCGGGACTTTCGGCCCGCATCGCTGCCGACGGCTTCGCCTCCGTCACCGACGCCGTCGGCGCCGATCTCGCCGAGGCGCAGGCATGAGGCTGCTCGAGGGCTTCGCCCCGCTCGCCGAGGCCTATGACGGCTTCATCGTCGATCTCTGGGGCGTGGTGCATGACGGCGTGGCGCCCTATCCGGGCGCCATCGACACGCTTGAACGCCTGAAACGTCTCGGCAAGCGCGTGGTGCTGCTCTCCAACGCGCCGCGCCGGGCCGAGGCGGCGGCGGCGGCGATGCGCGCGATGGGTATCGGCGACGATCTCTACGACGCCATCCTCACCTCGGGCGAGGCGGTGCACCGGGCGTTGCGTGATCGCACCGACCCCTGGTTCGCCCGCCTCACCCCGCCGCTCTACCACCTGGGTCCCGCGCGCGATCGCAACGTGTTCGACACGCTCGGCCTGCCAGAGGCGCGTGAACCCGAACAGGCGGGCTTCGTGCTGAACACCGGTCCCGACGACCATCTCGCCGGGCAGACGCTCGAGCAGTTCCTGCCGCTGCTCGACCGCTGCCGGGCGGCCGGCCTGCCGATGATCTGCGCCAACCCCGACCTCGAGGTGATACGCGGCGGGGTGCGCGTGTTGTGCGCAGGCGCCCTCGCGGAAGCCTATGCCGGGCTCGGCGGCGATGTCCGCGCGGTGGGCAAGCCCGACCCCGCCATCTACGGCACCGTCTTCGACCTGCTCGGTGTGGCGGATCGCGCCCGCGTCCTCGCCGTGGGCGACTCGCTGCGCACCGACATCGCGGGGGCCAAAGCGGCCGGGATCGACTCCGCCTGGGTGATCGGCGGCATCCACGCGGCGGAGCTCGGCGCCCCCGCGGGCGGACTGCCGCCCGCGCCCGTCCTGGAGGCAGCGGTCGCTCGCGCGGGGCTTGCCCCGGTGGCCGCGCTCGCGGCCTTCCGCTGGTGAGCGGCTGGCCGCCAGCCACAGGTCCCCTTAGGCTTGCGCGATGAGCCCGCGCGATGACGCCGGCGCCGACGTGACCGCCGAGGCCGCTCCGGCCCGAGGCCTACGCCCCGCCCCGCCGACCTGGCTTCTGGTGGCGCTCACCTCGATCGGGCCGTTCACCCTGCAGATCCTGGTACCGTCGCTACCCGGGCTCGCCCACGTCTTCGGCGTGCCGGCCGCTTCGGCGCAACTCGCGCTCACCGGCTATCTCGCCGGGGTCGCGGTCGGCCAGTTGCTGTACGGGCCGTTGTCGGACCGCTACGGGCGCAAGCCGCTCGCTGTGGCAGGGCTTGCCCTCTTCCTCGCCGCCTCGCTGGGTTCTGCCTTCGCCACCACGGTGGGCGGGCTGATCCTCGGTCGCATCGTGCAGGCGGTGGGCGGCTGTTCGGGCATGGTGCTGGCGCGGGCGATGATCCGCGACTGCTTCCCGCGCGACCGTGCCGCCTCCGTCATGGCCTTCGTGCTGGCAGGGATGACGGCAGCCCCGATGCTCGCCCCCGTGGTCGGGGGCTTGCTCGACGAAGCCTTCGGCTGGCGCGCGATCCTGCTGCTCACCGCGCTCGCCGGGGCGGCGCTGCTCGCCGCCGTGCTGCTCAGGCTCGAGGAGACCCTGCCGGCGCCGCACCCCCTTCCCGGCGTGGCGGGCTTCCTGCGCGCCAATCTCGGCCTCCTCCGCCTGCCCGGGTTCCTGCTGTTCGCAGGCGCCTTCTCCGCCTCCTCGGGCGTGTTCTTCTCCTTCCTCGGCGGCGCGCCCTTCGTTGTCGTCTCCGGCCTCGGCCTCGCCCCCACCACCTACGGCCTCGCCTTCGCCCTCGTCTCCATCGCCTATGCGGGGGGCAACATGATCACCGCGCGTCTTGCGCAACGCTTCGGCATCGTCCGTCTGCTCCGGTTCGGCACGGCCCTGACCTTCCTCGGCGCGGCACTCGCGCTCGCCTTGGTGCTTCTCCGCCCGCCCTCCTTGCTCAACCTGTTCGGGCCGGCGCTCCTGATGGCGGTGGGCAACGGCATCGCCCAGGCGAACGCGCTCGCCGGCGCGGTCAGCGTGCGGCCCGGCCTCGCCGGCACGGCCTCGGGCCTGGCCGGGGCGCTACAGATGGGGTTCGGCGCGCTGGCGACCGTGCTGGTCGGTGCAACGGAGACCGGCTCCGGCGTTGCCACCGCCGCCGCCATGCTGGCCTCCGCCGCGCTCTGCCAGGCGATCCTGTTCGTCGGCAGCCGCCGGGCCCTGCTCTAGCGCCGCTTCGCCGTCGCGCCCAACGCGCTCAGGCGCGGCCGGCCGAGCCCGACAGCAGCAGGGGGTCGACCTTCAGCCGTGCAAGCGCCTCGCGCCACTTCGCGCCGAGATCGGCACCGAACAGCAGCGCCTCGTCGGCAGGGGCGGAGAGCCACGCGTTTTGCGCGATCTCATCGTCGAGCTGGCCGGGGCCCCAGCCCGCGTAGCCCAGCGCGAGGAACCCCTGGCGCGGGCCGCCGCCGCGCGCGATCTCCTTCAGCACGTCGATGGAGGCGGTGATCGCGAACGCCTCGTCCACCTTGAGCGACCCCTCCTGGATCCAGTCGGTGGTGTGCAGCACGAAGCCGCGCCCCGTTTCGACCGGCCCCCCCGCATGCATGCGGATGGTCCGCGAGGGCGGCACGGGCTCGATGCCGAGTTGCTTCAAAAGACCCTCGAAGGTGAGCCCGGTGAGCGGCTTGTTGATGATGAGGCCCATCGCGCCGTCGGCCGAGTGGGCGCACAGATAGATCACCGTCTGGGCGAAGCGCGGGTCGCGCATGCCGGGCATCGCGATCAGCACCTGTCCCGTCAGGTAGCCGGATCCACTGATGGACATGGCCGTTGTTCCCATGGATCGCACTTTAGCATGTCGGGCGGGTCAGGTGGCGAACAACCCCGCGGGATGGTCAGGCCACAACACGGTCAATCCGCCGCGAGAGCGGCGCGGGCAGACTTGCGCCCCTGCGGCGCGCCACGCACGGTCTCGCCTCGGAAACGCCATGGCCGTCGCACGCCTTTGCACCTTGGTTCTCGTTTGCGTCGCGCTCCTCGCCGCGGCGACGGCTGGGCGCGCCGCGCCGGGCCTCGGCGAGTGGGTGCGCGCCGAACGCGCCGACCTCAGGCTGGTCTCCGCAGTCGACAGTGTGGCGGAACGGCGCGATACCGTGCGTCTCGGCCTTCATGTGCGCCTCGACGAGGGCTGGAAACTCTATTGGCGAAGCCCAGGGACAGCCGGCCTGCCGCCGGAGATCGCCTGGGACGGGTCGGAGAACCTTGCCGCGGCAACCATCCTGTGGCCGGCGCCGAGGCGTTTCACCCTCTTCGGCCTGCAGAGCTTCGGCTACGAGGGCGAGGTCGTGCTGCCGGTCGAGGCCCGGCTCGCCGAGGCCGGGGCGCCGGCGATGTTCCGCGCCGAAGTGTCGTACCTCGTCTGCCGCGAGATCTGCGTCCCCGGCGCGGCCGCGCTCTTCTTGGCGCTGGATCGCGGCGAGGGCGCGCCGTCTGCCGCCGCGCACCTGATCGGTCGCTTCCTCGGCCGCGTTCCCGCCCCGGCAGAGGCGGCGTCGATCGCCTTCGCGGCGGAGATGGGTGCGCGCGGCCTGACCGTGACCGCACGGGCCCCGCTTCCCTTCGCCGCGCCCGACCTGTTCGTCGAAGCGGCCGGTGCGCCCGACCTGCCGGCGCCGACGGTCTCGCTCGCCGAAGGGGGGCGGCTCGCGCGGTTTCACTTCGCGTCCTCCGCACCGCTTGCGGCCGAGACCCTTCGCCTGACCCTGGTCGATGGCGGGCTCGCGGTCGAGGGGGTCGCCACGGTTGCCCGCGGTTCGGCGGGGCTGTGGCCGATCCTGCTCATCGCCCTCGCGGGCGGCCTGATCCTGAACCTGATGCCCTGCGTGCTGCCGGTGCTGGCGATGAAGGTGAGCGGCGTGGCCGCCCTGGCGGGCCGACACCGCACAGTGGTGCGGACGAAGCTCGCGGCCACCGCGGCCGGGGTGGTCGGGGCGATGGTGCTGCTCGGGGCGGCACTCGCCCTCGTGCGCGCCGCCGGGGGCGCCGTGGGCTGGGGCGTGCAGTTCCAGGAGCCCCTGTTCCTCGCCTTCATGGCGGCGGTGACCGCCCTCTTCGCCTACAACCTCTGGGGCCTGTTCTCGGTTCCCGCCCCCGCCTGGGCCGGCGTGGCCGCGGACGCTGCGCCGAAGCGGGGGCTGCTCGGGGACGTCGCCACCGGGGCCTTCGCGACCCTGCTCGCCACGCCGTGTTCCGCTCCCTTCGTCGGCACCGCCGCCGCCTGGGCGCTGTCGCGCGGCCCTGCCGAGATTCTTGCCGTCTTCGCCGCCCTCGGCCTGGGGCTTGCCTCCCCCTGGATCCTGTTCGCCTTCGCCCCCGGCGCCATCGCCTGGCTGCCGCGGCCGGGCGCGTGGATGGTTCGGCTCCGCCTCGTACTCGGCCTTCTCCTTGCCGGCACCTCGGTCTGGCTCGTCTCGGTGCTCGCCGCACAGGTCGGAGCGACAGCCGCCCTGTCCGTCGCGCTCACCCTGATCATCGCCGGGGTCGTCCTCGCACTCGCACGCGGGCGTCGCATCGCGCTCCCGGCCGCCGGGGCGCTTGCCGTCGCCGCCGTCGCCCTGCCGCTGGTGAGCGGGGTGGGGCCGGCGACCCGCGCGGCCTACGCCGACGCCACCGCCTTGCCCTTCGCTCCGGAGGAACTCCCCGAGCGCGCCCGAGCAGGCGAGGTCGTCCTGGTCGACATCACCGCCGACTGGTGCGTCACCTGCCAGGTGAACAAGGCGTTGGTCCTCAACCGCGGCGCGGTCGCCGACCTGCTCAAGCACGAGGTGCGGGTGATGCGCGGCGACTGGACCCGGCCCGACCCGGCGATCGCCGCCTTCCTCGCCGCGCACGGTCGGGTGGGAATCCCGTTCAACGCGGTCTATGGCCCCGGCGCGCCACAAGGCATCGTGCTGCCCGAGTTGCTTTCCGAAAACGCCGTGCTGGAGGCGATCGCCCGGGCGCAGCGCCGCGACACGGTCGCCGACCAGCGCTGACGCGCCGGCACTTTGCCGCTATAGGGCGGCTGATCCGCATCAAGGGGAGACCAGAGACGATGACGATCAAGGTCGGCGACCGCATCCCGTCCGCCAAGCTGATGCACGTCACGGCGGACGGCGCGCGCGAAGTGACGACGGAGGAGATCTTCGGGGGCAAGACGGTGGTGCTGTTCGCCGTCCCCGGCGCCTTCACGCCGACCTGCTCGATCAAGCACCTGCCGGGCTTCCTCGAGCATCTCGATGCGTTGAAGGCGAAGGGCGTGGATACGGTCGCCTGCATGGCGGTGAACGATCAGTTCGTGATGGAGGCGTGGGCGAAGAGCCAGAACGCCATCGACAAGATCATGTTCCTCGCCGACGGGTCGGGGCTGTTCACCAAGGCCTTGGGGCTCGAGTTCGACCTCACCGCGCGCGGGCTCGGCATCCGCGCGCAACGCTTCGCGATGATCGTCAAGGACGGCGTGGTGACCTATCTCGGCGTCGAGGAGCCGGGCGGCTTCGAGGTATCCAAGGCCGAGGCCGTGCTGGCCGCTCTCTGACCCGGCGCGCCGGAGCGTCCGCAAGCGAACGGAGAGGGGCGGGAGGCTAACCGGTCAGCCCGCCGACCTCTCGC
Organism: Elioraea thermophila (ex Habib et al. 2022); assembly: GCF_003336755.1. GTDB lineage: Bacteria > Pseudomonadota > Alphaproteobacteria > Acetobacterales > Acetobacteraceae > Elioraea > Elioraea thermophila. The sequence goes on from NZ_QMDI01000002.1 coordinate 674,045, forward strand.
GCGACGCGAGCAGGGCTTCGCGCGCCGCCGTCGCGAGCCGATCGGCGCGCTCGTTCATTTCGTCTCCGGCATGCCCGCGCACCCAACGCCACTCCACCTCGTGACGGGCGGCCGCGGCGAGCAGGCGCTCCCAGAGATCGCGGTTCGCCACCGGGTCCTTCGCCGCGTTTCGCCAGCCGCGCCGCACCCAGCCCTCGAGCCAGCGGGTGACGCCGTTGCGCAGATACTCGCTGTCGGTGTGGATGATCATGCGGGCGGGGCGCTTCGGCGCCTCCAGCGCGGCGATGGCGGCGGTGAGCTCCATCCGGTTGTTGGTGGTCTCCGCTTCCGCGCCCGAGAGCTCCTTCTCGTGATCGCGCCAGCGCAGGATCGCCGCCCAGCCGCCGGGGCCGGGGTTCGGCCTGCAGCCGCCGTCCGTCCACGCCTCGATCAGGGGCTTCTCACGCGCCGCGGCCATAGTCCGCCGCCGTTTTCACACCGCGATGGAAGCGGAGTTTGCGCAGGTATTCGAGCGGATCCTTCGGGGTGACGAAGGCGCCGGGCGGGTGGTTCAGCCAGTCGTGCAGGCGGGTGAGCAGGAAGCGCATCGCCGCGCCCGCGCACAGCACGGGGAGAGCCTCGGCCTCTTCGCGCGACAGCGGCCGTTTCGCCTCGTAGGCGGCGATCATCCCCGCCCCCTTGGTCAGGTTGAACGAGCCGTCCGGCTCGAAGCACCAGGCGTTGAGACAGACCGCGAGGTCGTAGGCGAGGAGGTCGGTGCAGGCGAAATAGAAGTCGATCAGCCCCGACACGGCATCGCCCAGGAAGAACACGTTGTCGGGGAAGAGATCGGCGTGGATCTGCCCGCGCGGCAGCCCCGTCGGCCAGGCGGCAATGATGGCCTCGAGCGAGTCGACGAGCTCTTCGCCGAGCCCCGGCCGGACCTCGTCGGCCCGGCCGAGCGAGGCCGCGAGCAGCGGCGGCCAGCCGCCGGGCCCGAGCGCATTCTTCCGCTCGAGCCCGAAGCCCGCGCCCGCCTCGTGCAGTTCGGCGAGTGCTGCACCGACGGCGGCGCAGTGTTCGTTGCGGATCCGTCTCGGCCACACCCCGGGCAGGAAGGTGACGATGGCGGCGGGGCGGGCGCAGAGCTCGCCCCAAAGCCTCCCCTCGCGATCCCGCACCGGCAGCGGGCAGCGTACGCCGCGCGCGGCGAGGTGCTGCATCAGGCCGAGGAAGTAGGGCAGGTCCCGCGCATCGACCCGCTTCTCGTACAGGGTGAGGATGAACTGGCCGCGCTCGGTGGCGAGCAGGAAGTTCGAGTTCTCCACCCCCTCCGCGATGCCCTTGAAGGAGACGAGCCCGCCCAAGTCGTAACGCTCGAGGAACAGGCTGAGCGCCTCGTCCGAAACCTCCGTGTAGACCGCCATTCGGAAACCGCGTCAGACGGCAAGCGCGGCCGGCAGGCGGAAGGTGACGTCCTCCTCGGCGACCACGACCTCCTCGAGGCTGACCGCGAAGCGCTCGCGCAAGGCGGCGATCACCTCCTCGACCAGCACCTCGGGGGCGGAGGCACCGGCGGTGAGGCCGAGGGTGGCGACGCCATCAAGGGGAACCGCGGCGAGGTCGGCCGCGCGCTGGATCAGTCGTGCGGCCGGTGCCCCGGTCTTCAGCGCGACCTCGACCAGACGCTGCGAATTCGATGAGTTCGGCGCGCCGATCACCAGCACCAGGTCGGCGCGCGGCGCGACTGCCTTCACCGCCGCTTGGCGATTGGTCGTCGCGTAGCAGATGTCCTCGCGGCGGGGGCCTTCGATGTCGGGGAAGCGTTCGCGCAGGACGGCGATGATCTCCGCCGTGTCATCGACCGAGAGTGTCGTTTGGGTGATGTAGGCGAGCGCCTCGGCCTCCGGCGGCGGCGCCACGCGGCGGGCGTCCGCGACGTCCTCCACCAGCGTCACCGCGCCGGGCGGGAGCTGGCCCATCGTGCCCACCACCTCCGGATGGCCGGCATGGCCGATGAGGAACAAGTGGCGGCGCTTGGCGAAATGCTTCTCCGCCTCGCGGTGCACCTTGGTCACCAGCGGGCAGGTCGCGTCCACCTGCACCATGCCGCGCGCGCGCGCCGCCTCGGGCACGGATTTCGGCACGCCGTGCGCGCTGAACACCACCGGCGCGCCGGCCCGCACGTCCTCCTCCGGGATCTCGTCCAGTTCCTCGACGAACACCGCTCCCTTGGCGGCGAGGCTTTCAACCACGAACCGATTGTGCACGATCTCGTGCCGCACATAGACGGGCGGCCCGTGCCGACGAAGCAGCTCCTCGACGATCTTGATCGCGCGATCCACCCCCGCGCAGAACCCCCTCGGCCCGGCGAGCAGGACGGTGAGCGGGGGCTTGGCGTCGGTCATCGGTCGCGGCCCGGTTGCGGGGTTGCACCTCGGCCCCCATAGTGCCTGCGAACGCGGCCGGGGCAAGCGGCATCGTCGCCCCGGGCGAAAGGACGACGCAGGACACAAGGCGAAGAGTGATGAGCGAGAGCGTGCGGGAGGCCCTGCCGAAGGTGGCGCAGGCCGCGCCCTATCCCGTGGAGGTGAAGGCCGGCGAGAAGTATTGGTGGTGCTCCTGCGGGCTCTCCGCCACCCAGCCCTTCTGCGACGGCGCGCACAAGGGAACGGGGCTCAAATCGCTGATGTGGAAAGCCGAGAAGGACGAGACGGTCTGGCTCTGCGGTTGCAAGAAGACGAAGACGCCGCCCTTCTGCGACGGCAGCCACAACGAGCTCCTCGCCGGCGACCGCTGACATGCCCCGCCCTCTCGTCTGGCTTGCCGTCGCCCTCGCCGTGGGCGGTTGCGGGATGTTCGGCGGCGGTGGTGCCCAGACGGAGGCCCGGCGGCTCGACTGCCCCGAGATCGGCGGCACCGCCGAGACCTCCGATCTGCGACGCTATCGCGGCGCCGGTCGCGATCTCACCGACCTCGTGGTCGAGGCCAAGCTCACCGCGGTGACGGGGCGCTGCGAGCCGCTGGAGCGCCGCCGCGAAGGCGTGCGGGTGGCGCTGGCACCGACCATCGACGTGATGCGCGGCCCCGCGGCACCCGGGCGAACCCTGACGGTGCCCTACTTCGTGGCCGTCGCCGACCCCTCGGGCCGCATTCCGGCCAAGCAGGTGTTCGAGATCCCCGTCGAGTTCCCCGCCAACCGCTCCCGGCTCCGCCTGAGCGGCGAGGAGGTCACGGTCGATTTGCCGCTGAGGCCCGGTGAACGGGCCTCCGACTACACCGTGCTCGTCGGCTTCCAGCTGAACGAAGAGGAACTCGCCACCAACCGCAGGCTGATCGCCGCCCGCCCGCGCTGAGCGCCCTGCCCGCTCGGCTCGAGACGAGGTGTTGCCCGACCGCAAGACAGCAGACGATCCCAACCGCCCATGCGCATCGACCTCCGCTTCGGTGGCATCTCCGGCGCCGCCCAGGCCGATCTCCGGCAGACGGTCGCCGAACTCGCCGAGCGTCGGCTGAAGCCCGCCATCGCGGGGTTCGGCGAGGAGCGGATCGCCCTCGCCGGCCGGCTGGAACGGAGCCGCCGACGCGAAGCCTACCGCGTGGCCCTGAGGCTTCGCCTTCCCGGCGGCGTGCTGACGGCGGACGAGGAGGGGGACTCGGTGCTGCCCGCCCTGCGCGGGGCCTTCGATGAGCTCGCCCGCCAGGCGGAGCGTCACCTTGCCGCGTTGCGCCGCGAGGGCGACTGGCGTCGGACCGAGCGCCGGGCACGGCTGCGCGCGCTGAAGCACGGCCTGCAGCCGGAGCGGCGGGACGCCCTGGAAAGCCTCTCTGCCCGCATCGCGCGCCATCTGCCTGGCCTCAGGAGCTTCGCCGCCGAGGATCTGGCGGCGATGGCCGAGCGGGGCATCGCGGCCGCCGACCTGATCGAGGCGCGCGAACTGATCGACGAGGTCGTGCTGGACGCGCTCTCTCGCCACGGCGAGGCGCCGGCGGATGACCAGGCGTTCCTCGCCTGGCTTTATCGGCTGCTGGTCGACCGGCTGGACAGCCTGGCCTCCGCGCCCGCCGAGGCCGCCGAAGGCCCGGAGGCGTTGCCGCCCGAACCCGGCGTGGACGAGACGTTCGAGGAGCGTCTGATCGCCGCTCTCGATGCGGCGGAAGCGGCCCCCCCCGCTCCTCCCGGCCTCACCGCCCTGCCCACCGCCTGGCGGCGGGCTTGGCGACTCGTCCGCTTGGTCGGGCTGTCGCCGCAGCAGGCGGCCAGCGTGCTGCGCGTCGAGGCGTCGGAGGTGGAAACCTACCTTGCTGCCGCCACCCCCGTGCTCGGCGCCCATGCAGCAGAACGCGGCACGTCGCCGATCCGGAGTTGAACCGCAGCCGGGAGTCGGGCACAACGGCGGGGTCCGGACCACCCGGGCGGAAGAGAGCGCGGGCTCGCCCGCGCCGCCGAAGGCGCAACCGGCCCCCGGAAACGCTCAGGCACCAGGGACCGCCCAGGGATCGGACCTCTGGAAAGCCGGCGGCTGCCGGCAGGCGCTGCAAGAGGGCTCACGAGAAGCCTGCCCAGCGCAACCGGCGGCCGACGCACCGACGGAGTAAGCGGGCCTCGAGGGGTCCGCGAATCTCTCAGGTCACGGGACAGAGGGGGGCCAGCGAGTCGCGGGCATGGGGCCTGCGGCGCGAGGGCCTTGCGGAGCGCCTGTGACCGAGACGTTGCTCGCCACCCCGCTCGAGTCGCTGCACCGCCGTCTCGGCGCGCGCCTCGTCCCCTTCGCAGGCTACGCGATGCCGGTGCAGTACCCGGCGGGCATCCTCGCCGAGCACGCGCACTGTCGCGCCAAGGCCGCGTTGTTCGACGTCTCGCACATGGGCCAGGTCTTGGTCGAGGGGCCCGGCGCAGCCGAGGCGCTGGAGCGCGCCACCCCGGCCGACCTCGTCGCGCTGCCTCCCGGCCGGCAGCGCTATGCCCTGCTGACGACCGATTCGGGCGGCGTCCTCGATGACGCGATGATCGCCCGCCTGGCTGACGATCGGTTCTTCCTCGTGCTGAACGCGGCGCGCAAGGCGGTCGATCTCGGTCGTCTGCGCACGCTCCTGCCGCACGCGATCACCGTCACACCGCTCGAGGACCGCGCGCTGATCGCGCTGCAGGGACCTGCGGCCGAGGCCGTGCTCGCCCGCGCCGGCGCCCAAGCGGCCGTTGCGCTGCCCTTCCTCGGCGTGGCGGAGACGACGGTGGCGGGCGTCTCCGCCCTCGTCTCGCGCTCCGGCTACACCGGCGAGGACGGGTTCGAGATCAGCGTCGCGGCCGAGGACGCGATCCGGCTCGCCGAAATCCTGCTTGCGGATGCGGACGTCGCCCCGGCGGGCCTGGGCGCGCGCGACAGCCTTCGACTCGAGGCCGGATTGTGCCTCTATGGCAACGACATCGACGAGACCACCTCGCCGGTGGAAGCGGGCCTCGTCTGGACCATCGGCAAGCGCCGCCGTCTCGCCTGGGACTTTCCCGGGGCGGAGCGGATCAGGCGCGAACTCGACGAGGGGCCCGCGCGGTTGCGCGTCGGCATCGTGCCCGAGGGACGCCAGCCGGCGCGATCCGGCACCGAGGTGGTCGGCCCCGACGGCACGCCGATCGGGATCCTCACCTCGGGCACCTTCGGCCCCTCCTTCGGTGGCCCAGTCGCCATGGGCTACGTAGCAACCGCTTTTGCCCGCGACGGCACCCCCGTCGAGCTCTCGTTGCGGGGCCGGCTCGTTCCCGCCCGCATCCATCCCCTGCCCTTCGTCCCCCACCGTTACAAACGCAGCAACCGGACCGGCTGAGCCATGAGCGAGATGAAGTTCACCAAGGACCATGAGTGGATCAGGCTCGATGGCGACGTCGCCACCGTCGGCATCACCGACCATGCGCAGACGGCGCTCGGCGACGTCGTCTTCGTCGAGCTGCCCGAGGTCGGCCGCATGGTTGCGGCGGGCGAAGCCTGCGCGGTGGTGGAGAGCGTGAAGGCCGCCTCCGACATCTACGCCCCCATCTCCGGCAAGGTGGTGGAAGTGAACCACGCCCTCTCGGACAACCCGGGCCTGGTCAACGCCTCACCACTGGAGGAGGGCTGGTTCTTCCGCCTCGAACCTTCGGATGCGGCGGAACTGGAGGCTTTGATGGACGAGACCGCCTACGCCGCCTACCTGGAGACCCTGTGAGATGAACGCACTCGAGGACTTCCGCGACCTTTGCGCTGCCGGTTCGTTCGCCTCACGCCACATCGGGCCCGATGAGGGCGAGATCGCGGCCATGCTCGCCGAACTGGGCTTGCCGAGCCTGGAGGCACTGATCGAGCGCGCCGTGCCGCGCGCCATCCGGGCGGAACTCGGCGAGGGGCTGCCGGAGCCCGCGGACGAGGCGGGCGTGCTTGCCGATCTCGCCGCACTCGCCGCGCAGAATCGGCCCGATATCAAGAGCCTGATCGGACTCGGCTACCACGGCACGCACACGCCACCCGTCATCCTGCGCAACGTGCTCGAGAACCCCGGTTGGTACACGGCCTACACGCCGTACCAGGCGGAGATCGCGCAAGGCCGTCTGGAGGCCCTGCTCAACTTCCAGACCATGGTGACGGAACTGACGGCGATGGACATCGCCAACGCCTCGCTGCTCGACGAGGCGACGGCGGCGGCGGAGGCGATGGCGCTCGCGCTTGCCGCGCACCGCGGACAGAAGCGCGTGGCTCCCTCGACCGTGCTCGCCGTCGCCTCCGACCTCCATCCGCAGACCCGCGCCGTGCTCGCCACGCGGGCCCGCCCGCTCGGCATCACGGTGGTCGAGGTCACGGCAGGTGACGTGGCGGCGATCGAGCGTGCCGCGCCGTTCGCGGTCGTGCTGCAGTATCCCGGCACGACGGGGGCGATCCGCGATCTCGCCCCCGAAATCGCCGCTGCGCACCGCGCTGGCGCGCTCGCTGTCGTCGCCGCCGACCTGCTGTCGCTTGCCCTGCTCAAGCCACCGGGCGAGATGGGCGCCGACGTGGTGGTGGGTTCGGCGCAGCGCTTCGGCGTGCCGTTCGGCTATGGCGGGCCGCACGCCGCCTTCTTCGCCACGCGCGATGCGCACAAGCGGCTGATGCCGGGCCGCCTCGTCGGGGTAAGCCAGGATGCCGCCGGCCGGCCGGCCCTGCGCCTCGCCCTGCAGACGCGCGAACAGCACATCCGGCGCGAGAAGGCGACCTCCAACATCTGCACCGCCCAGGTGCTGCTCGCGGTGATCGCGGCGATGTACGCCGTCTGGCACGGGCCGGAGGGGCTCGCGCGCATCGCGCGCCGCTGCAACCTCGCCGCCCGCCTGCTCGGCGAGGCGGCACGGCGCGCGGGCTTCGCTCTGCGCCATCCGCATTTCTTCGACACCATCGCGATCGAGGCGGGCCCGAAGGCGGACGCGCTGGTGGCCGAGGCGCTCGCGCGCGGGTTCAACCTGCGCCGCATCGACGCCACGGGGGTCGCCATCGCGCTCGACGAGACGGTGACCGAGGCCGAGCTCGCGCGGCTTGCCGAGGCGATCGGCGCGGCGGCGGGTCGGTCGATGAAACTGGCCGCAGCTGACGACAGCATCCCCCCCGCCCTCCTCCGCTCCTCGCCCTTCCTGCGCCAGCACGTGTTCAACGCGTATCGTTCCGAACACGAGATGCTGCGCTATCTCAAGCGGCTCGAGGACAAGGACGTCGCGCTGAATCGCTCGATGATCCCGCTCGGCTCCTGCACGATGAAACTGAACGCGACGGCCGAGATGATCCCCATCACCTGGCCGGGCTTCGCCAACATCCATCCCTTCGCGCCGGCCGACCAGGCGGTGGGCTATCGCACGCTCATCAAGCGGCTCGAGACTTGGCTCGCCGCGATCACGGGGTTTGCCGCCGTCAGCCTGCAGCCGAACGCGGGCAGCGCGGGCGAGTACGCCGGCCTGCTCGCCATCCGCGCCTGGCACGAGAGCCGGGGCGAGGGCCATCGCGACATCTGCCTGATCCCGACCTCGGCGCACGGGACGAACCCTGCCTCCGCCGTGATGGCGGGGATGCGCGTCGTTCCCGTTGGGTGCGATCGGGACGGCAATGTCGATGTGGCGGATCTGCGCGCGAAGGTCGACGCGCATCGCGACCGGCTCGCCTGCCTGATGATCACCTACCCCTCCACGCACGGCGTGTTCGAGGAGGCGGTGCGGGAGATCTGCGCCATCGTGCACGCGGCGGGCGGACAAGTGTACATGGACGGTGCGAACATGAACGCACAGGTGGGCCTGACCAGTCCCGCCGCGGTCGGCGCCGATGTCTGCCACCTGAACCTGCACAAGACGTTCTGCATCCCGCACGGCGGCGGCGGCCCTGGAGTCGGTCCGATCGCGGTCGCCTCTCACTTGGCACCGTTCCTCCCCAACCATCCGCTGGTGGCCGAGGCGGGACCGGCGACCGGCCCAGGGCCCGTTGCCGCCGCACCGTGGGGCAGCGCCGGCATCCTGCCCATCTCCTACGCCTACATCGCGCTCATGGGCCGGCGGGGCCTCAAGCGCGCATCCGAGATCGCCATCCTCAACGCCAACTACGTCGCGCACCGGCTGCGCGACGCCTACCCGGTGCTGTACGTCGGCGCAGGCGGGCTGGTGGCGCACGAGTGCATCATCGACTGCCGGCACTTTCAGGCCTCGGCCGGCGTGACGGTGGAGGACATCGCCAAGCGCCTGCAGGACTACGGTTTCCACGCCCCCACCATGTCCTGGCCAGTGGCCGGGACGCTGATGATCGAGCCCACGGAGAGCGAGTCGAAGGCGGAGCTCGATCGCTTCTGCGAGGCGATGCTGGCGATCCGCGCCGAGATCGCCGCGATCGAGAAGGGGCAGTGGCCGCGCGACGACAACCCGCTGAAGAATGCACCGCACACCGCCGACGAAATCGCGGCCGAAACGTGGACGCACCCGTATTCCCGACGCCAGGCGGTGATGCCACTGCCCTGGGTGGCGGCCGCAAAGTACTGGCCCCCCGTGAAGCGGGTCGACAACGTGTTCGGGGATCGCAACCTGCACTGCACCTGTGACAGCGTCGAGGTGTACGCGCGCGCCGCGGAGTGAGGGAGAGGGGCGCCGGTCGCCTGCGTGATTGAGCGAGGGCGTCAGTGCGGCCCAAACGGGTCATGATGCAAGCGTCGTTACGGTTCTCGGGCGTGGTCGTCGCGGCCCCGCCGGCGCGTCCGCCTCCGCGAGACGGGGCCGTCACGTCACCGCGCGATCGGACAGCACCGCGCGTCGCTGCAGAAGGTTTGCGCCACTCGGCCGGGTCGCCCGCCGACCTGCGTGTTTGCGATGTCGGCCCGCGCGATGATTCGAGCCAGACCGATCAGACGAGGGCGTAGGCAGACCGCGCGCCGTCCAGCGGCGCGAAACGGCTGCTGATGCCGAGCACCGTCTCGGCCCCGCCGAGATAGAGCACGCCATCCTTGGCCAGGACCGACGCGACGTTCTCCAGCACCCGCGTCTTGGTCGGCTGGTCGAAGTAGATCAGGACGTTGCGCAGCAGCACGACATCGAAACGGCCGAGCGGCTGAGGCGGCCTGAGCAGGTTCCACTCTCGGAACGAGACCAGCGCGCGGACCTCGTCCTTCACCACCCATTCGCTCCCGTCCTTGCGGAAATATTTCGTCAGCATGGTGATGGGCAGGCCGCGCTGCACCTCGAACTGGGAGAAGCGGCCTGTCTCCGCCCGGCGAAGCACCTCGCGCGAGAGGTCGGTGCCGAGAATTTCGACCCGGCAGCCCGCGAGAGCCGGCGCGATCTCGAGCGCCGTCATCGCGACCGAGAAGGCCTCCTGACCGGTGCTGCAGGCGGCCGACCAGACGCGGATCACGCCGCGTGGACCGCGCGCGGCGGCGAGCTTGGGCAGCACCTGCTGGCGAAGATGTTCGAATGGCTTGCCGTCGCGGAAGAACAGCGTCTCGTTGGTCGTCATCAGCTCGACGACCTCGTCCGCGATCGGGCCGGACAGCGCGGCCTTCACCTTGGCGACGAGCGCACCGAGATCGGCGCAACCCTCCCGACGCATCAGGGGGGCGAGTCTGGTCTCGACCAAATAGGCCTTGTCCGGCGTCAGCACGATGCCGGAGCGGGCGTGCAGGAACTCGGCAAGAGCGCTGAACGACGCGGCGTTCACGACGCCCCTCCCGCGCCGGAAGAGATGCTGAGGATCTTCTGGGCCATGCGGTCGAGCGGCAGCACTGCCGCCGCGAGTGCTGCCTGGGCCACGGCGCCCGGCATGCCCCAGACGACCGAGCTCGCCTCGTCCTGCGCGAGCACGGTGCCGCCGCGGGCGACGATTTCGCGCGCCCCAGCGAGACCGTCGTGGCCCATGCCGGTCAGGACGACGGCCAGAACCCGCCCGCCGTAGACCTCGGCAACGGAGCGGAACATCGGATCCACCGCCGGGCGACAGAAGTTCTCCGGCGGCGCATTCGACAGGGCGATCACCGGCGCGGAGCGATCTCCCTTCACCAGCAGATGCCGATCCCCCGGCGCGAGGTAGATCCTTCCGCGTTCGATGCGTTCTCCGTCGTGCGCCTCCCGGCAGGGAAGCGCACCCAGTTTGGTGATGTGATCGGCCAGAATGGACAGGAAGGCGGGCGGCATGTGCTGGGTGATCACCACCGGCAGCCCAAAGGTTGGACCGAGATCGCGCACGAGGCGGAACAAGGCCTGCGGTCCGCCCGTCGAGGCGCCGATGGCGAGGATTTCCGGCCGCCCGGCCGGTGCCGGAGCCAGGCGCGGCGGCGGCGCGAAGGTCGGCGCCGGCACGGATCGGCCCCTGAGCGACCGTCGCCGCGCGGCGCTCCCCAGCGCCTTCACCTTGTTGAGCAGCTCCCGCCGGAACTCCTCGGCGGAGGCGATGCCGGCGACCGCCGTCGGCTTCGGCACGTAGTCTGCCGCACCGAGTTGCAGGGCGCGCAGCGTCACTTCGGCGCCTCGCGTCGTCAGCGTCGAGGCCATGACGACCTGAACATTGGGATCCGCCTTCAGGAGCTCGGGCAGGGCGGTGAGGCCGTCCATCACCGGCATCTCGATATCGAGCACGATGACGTCCGGGCGGAACCTCGCCTGCGCGGCGATCACTTCGCGGCCATTCGCCGCCGTGCCCACGACCTGGATCGAGGGGTCGGTCTCCAGCAGGCGCACCAGAAGACCGCGGATCACCGCGCTGTCGTCGCAGACGAGAACGCGGCTCCGCGACGTCTCGTGCGACGCCGGAAGGCGCTGTGCGGGGTAAGGTGTCACAGCAGACCGACCTGCTGGAACTTCGATTCGATGATCTCGGCGTCAAACGGCTTCATGATGTATTCGTTGGCACCCCCTTCGATCGCGCGCTGGATCGCGTCCAATTCGCTTTCCGTCGTGCAGAACACGACGCGCGGTTCGCCGAGGCCGAATTCCGAACGGAGTGCATGCAGGAATTCGATGCCGTTCATCACCGGCATGTTCCAATCCAGTAGGATCCCGTCTGGGAGCCGGCTCCGGCAAGCGGCAAGAGCCTCAGCACCGTTCTCCGCCTCATCGACGGCGAAGCCCAGCCCCTCGAGAATCCGTCGGGCCACCTTGCGCACGATCCGACTGTCATCCACCACGAGAACGGTTTTCATGGTCGCCTCTGTCCAAACCTCGCCGGTCAGATCGCGAGGATCGCGGCCACGTCCAGGACGACGACGAGTTGGCCGGACAGGCGGAACACGCCCTTCGACAGGCCGCGCCAGGTCGCATCCAGGGTCGGCGGATTCTCCTCCCGCAGTTCGGGATCGAGGTGCAGAACTTCGCCGACCTGGTCGACCAGCAGGCTGTAGAGCTCGCCTTGGTGTTCGACGACCACGCTCATCGCCCGCCGTGGATCGGCCCGCTCGAGCCCGAGCCGCGTGCGCAGGTCGATCGCGGTGACGATGCGACCACGCAGATTCAGACTGCCCGCGACCTCCCGCGGTGCGAGCGGAATGCGGGTGATCAGCTGGGGCCCGAGCACGTCGCGGACGACGAGGACCGGGATGCCGCAGAGCTGTCCGCCCACCGTCAGGGTGACGAAGACGTCACGCGCCTGATCCGCCCCAGTGCCGCGCGACGGCGTCACACCGGCCGACGTCCCCTGCCTCTCGAGCTCAGCGGTCGCCATGTCAGTTGGCCTCCACAACCTCGCGTGCCGCGAGCGCCTGGCCGATCCCGGCAACCAAGGCGTCGCGATCGAACTTGGCGATATAGTCGGTGAACCCGGCTTCGCGGCCGCGGGCCATGTCGGCTTCGGAGACCCGGCCGGTAAGCGCGATCAGCGGCAGGTCGGACCAGGCCGGTCCGGACCGGATGGCGCGGGCGAACGCGAAGCCGTCGAGCCCGGGCATCTCGATGTCGGAGATGATGGCGTCGAAGACCCGCCCTTGATCGCGCAGCTTCAGCGCCGCCTCGGCCGTGTCGACCGCCGTCACTTCGTAGCCGGCGGCGGTCAGCACGGGCGCCACCATCTGGCGGAAGAAGGCGCTGTCGTCGACGACGAGAAGGCGGGCACGACGGTCGGAGCCGCGGTTTGCGTCGAGGTGAAACCAGTCGTCGAAGGCGCAGCGCAACCAATGCGCGGTGTCGATCACTTCCGTCGCCCGGCCCGCGATCACCGCGCTGCCGACGATGCCCGGCCGATCGCACACGAGCTGCACGTCAATGCGGTCCTCCACCACATCGAGGATCTCATCGACGACGAGCCCGACGCTGCGGCCGCGATCGCTGAACACGAGCACCGGCCGCCGCTCCGCTCCCGCCGTCTCCAGACCGTCGCCGAGGGCGACGAGCGGCATCAGCTGACCGCGGTACTGCACGAGCATGCGGCCACCTGCCCGCTCGATACGGTCGGTTTCGATTTCCTCGAGCCGCGCGACCAGCCCGAGCGGCACCGCCTTCTGCTCGGTGCCACCCGCGCGGAAGAGAAGCAGGGTGGTCTTGCTGCCCTCTTCCGATCCCGCCGCCTGCAGGTCCGTCATCGTCGCGCGCTCGGCCCCGCCGGACGCCGCCAGCCCGACGGCGCGCGCGATGCCGTTCGGATCGAGGATCATGATCACGCTGCCGTCGCCGAGAATGGTGTTGCCGGAGAAGAGCGTGATGTCGCGCAGGATCGGCGCGACGGGCTTGACCACGATCTCCTCGGTATCGAAGACGCGATCGACGATCAGGCCGAAGCTCTGCGTGCCAACCTTCGTGACCACGACGAAGGCTTCCGAGTCGAGGCTCTGCGGCTCGCCCTCCAGATGGAGGAGGGTGGACAGGCGGACGAGCGGCAGCAGCCGATCGCGCAGGCGAAGCACCGGGGTGCGGTCGATCCGCTCGATCCGCGTCTCCGAGGTGCCACCCGCACGCACCAGCTCGACCACGCTGATTTGCGGAATGGCGAAGCGCTCGCCGGCCGCCTCCACGATGAGGGCGGAGACGATGGCGAGCGTGAGCGGGATCTTGATGGTGATCGTCGTGCCGAGGCCCGCGCGGCTGCGCAGGTCGATGGTGCCGCCGATCTTCTCGATGTTGGTCTTCACCACATCCATGCCGACTCCGCGGCCGGAGACGGCCGTGACTTGAGCGGCGGTGGAGAAGCCCGGGCGGAAGATGAACTGCTGGATAGCCTGTTCCGAGAGCCCTGCGATCTCCGCCTCGGTGGCAAGCCCGAGCGCGATCGCCTTCTCGGCGATGCGCTTGGTGTTCAGCCCGCGCCCATCGTCGCTCACCTCGATGATGATGTGACCGCCCTCGTGGTAGGCGTTCAGCGTGATCCGCCCGGTTTCCGGTTTGCCCGCGGCCCTCCGCTCCTCGGGCTTCTCCAGCCCATGGTCGGCCGAGTTGCGCACCATGTGGGTGAGCGGATCCTTGATGAATTCGAGCACCTGACGGTCGAGTTCGGTGTCGGCGCCGAGCATGACGAGCTCGATCTTCTTGCCCGTCTCACGGGCGAGGTCGCGCACGAGCCGGGGCAGCTTGTTCCAGGCGTTGCCGATCGGTTGCATGCGCGTCTTCATCACCCCTTCCTGCAGATCGGAGGTGATGTGCGACAGCCTCTGCAGCGGCACCGCGAAGGGGCTGTTCTCCTGCGTGCGGGCGAGCTGGAGCAGCTGATTCCGCGCCAGCACCAGCTCCGACACCAGCGTCATGAGGTGCTCCAGCACCTCGACCGAAACGCGGATGGTCTGCGCGGCGACGGAAACTTCGGCCGGCGCCGTCGTCTCCGCGCTCGCGGATGATGATCCGGCTGCGGCGGCGACCTCGGCGACGGCCGCGCCGGCTTCATCCGCGGGCTCGCTTGGCGCTGCCGCCGAGGGCTCCTGCCGTGCGGGGGCGATGTCGGAAACCGGCGAAGTCTCCGCCGGCTGCCCGCTGTCCTCGACGCCGCCCGGCAGGCGCCCCTCCATCACGGCGTTCAAATCGGCGATCAGTGCGGAGTCGTCCCCGGCCGGCTCCGACTCGGTCGCCTCAAGCCCGGCGAGAATGACCTTGATGCGGTCGATGGCGGCGAGCACGACCGTGATCGCCGCCGGGGTGGGGGCGAGCGCGCCGTCGCGGAAACGGCCGAGCACGTTCTCCGCCGCATGGGCCACCCGCTCGAGCCTGGTCAGGCCAAGAAAGCCGCACGTGCCTTTGATGGTGTGGACGAGACGGAAAATCTGCGACAGCGTCGCGCCATCGTCCGGCTGGCGCTCCAGCCGGATCAGGGCCGTATCCAATTCAGCCAGGCTCTCGGCCGTTTCGGTCAGGAACTCGGCGAGCAGATCGTCCATCACGCCACTCCGTGCTTCGGCAGCGGGAGAGTGGCGCGAGGAGATCGAAGAAACGGTAAATCATGCCCGCCTCAGCCGGGCGCGGCGGGCCGGAGCAGAAGCAGGGGCAGGCTGCCCCCCAACAGGAGGGACAACGCCACCCCATGCCGGCGGGCGACGAGGGCGAGCATGCACACGGCAAGTCGCCGCGGCTCCACCAGACCGAGCGGATCTTCGCCGGCCGCGACGGCAGCGAGCCCGGGCAGCCAAGCGGCGCCCTCGCCGAGGATGGCGAGTGCGATCTCACCCTGGGTGGTGCCGGCGCAGAGCACGCCGCCCCCGCGCGGCAGGCTTTCCGCCGCCACCAGCAGCGCGTTCAGGAGCACGCGATCGTAGCCCTCGACCGCCCACGGCCCGGGCTCAAGCCGGCCGAAATCGATCGTGACCGCCGGCGGTCCCACCCCCTCCGAGACGAGTTGCACGATCGCCTCAAGGCTCAGCGGCGCGCTCGGCCGGCCCCAGGCAGCGCGCAGCAGGCCGATGCGCGCGCGCAGCCGCTGCACCGCCTCGGCCGCCAAGCTGCTCGCCTCGGCCCGCACCGCCTCATCCTCGGCGGAGAGAAGCTCGACCGCAGCAACCAGGGCTTGCAACGATCCACTGGCGTCATGCGCCATCCGCGACGCCAAGGCCTCGGCCAGCGCGAGGCAGGCGGCTGCCGCTTCGCCGCTCACCGCCGGACGATGGCGCCGGCAGCGCCCTCACTCCGCCACCCGCGCGTCGGCGCGGCATCCGCCCAGGGGTTGCTCATCCGAACCGTTCGTTCCCTCGATCGACCGCCTCGGCGCGACCGCCGGCGGAGCCGGCCGAGGCAGGGGCCGGCGGGACTGGACGATGCGATCGCAGCATTTTCCCGGCCTCGCGGACGCTGTCCAGGGCCGAAGCCGCCGCTGCATTGGACACCGGACACCGCTCCCCCTATCTTCCCGCCAAGAAACACCGCGTTTGGGGGGAGAGGATGCGCGATCCGTTCGGCCGCGAGATCACCTATCTCAGGATCTCCGTCACCGACCGCTGCGATCTGCGCTGCGTCTACTGCATGGCGGAGGAGATGACCTTCCTCCCCAAGGCAGACCTGCTCACCCTGGAGGAGCTCGAGCGTGTGGCGAGCGCCTTCATCCGCCTCGGCGTGCGCAAGATCCGGCTGACGGGGGGCGAGCCTCTCGTCCGGCGCAACGTGATGAGCCTCGTGCGCGCCCTTGGCGCCCGCATCGGACCGGGCGGGCTCGCCGAACTCACCCTCACCACCAACGGCACGCAACTCGCGCGTTATGCGGAGGAGCTGTTTGCCGCCGGCGTGCGACGGATCAATGTCAGCCTCGATACCCTCGACCCCGACCGCTTCGCCGCCATCACGCGCTGGGGCAAGCTCGAGAAGACGCTCGAGGGGATTTTCGCCGCCAAGGCGGCCGGCCTCGCGATCAAGATCAACGCGGTGGCGCTGAAGGGCACGAACGAGGACGAGTTCGACCGCCTGATCGCCTGGTGCGGCGAGCACGGGTTCGACCTCTGCCTGATCGAAACCATGCCGATGGGGGAGATCGACCAGGATCGGACAGACCAGTATCTGCCCCTCTCCCTCGTGCGTGCCCGCCTCGCCCGCACCTGGACCCTGGTGGACACGGACTACCGCACGGGCGGCCCTGCCCGTTACGTCGTGGTGAAGGAGACCGGACGTCGCCTCGGCTTCATCACCCCGATGACGCACAATTTCTGCGAGAGCTGCAATCGCGTCCGTCTCACCTGCACGGGCACGCTGTACATGTGCCTCGGTCAGGACGATGCCGCCGATCTGCGCACGCCGCTGCGGGCCTCGCGCGACGACGCGGTGCTGGAGGCCGCGATCCTGGAGGCGATCGGCCGCAAGCCGCGCGGCCACGACTTCGTCATCGATCGTCGGCGCAACCGACCCGCCGTCGCCCGCCACATGAGCCTCACGGGGGGCTGAGCCCGGCGCGGGCGAAGCCGGGTCGGGCCGGCGAGCCATCGATGCGCGTCACCGTCGTGCAGATGAACCCTTCGGCCGACAAGGCGGCCAATCTCGCCGCCGCGGAGCGGCTCGTCTCCGCTGCCGCCGCGGAGGATCGCCCCGACCTCGTGGTCCTGCCCGAGATGTGGACCTGCTTGGGCGGCGACCGCGACACGAAACGCGCCGCCGCCGAACGCCTGCCCGAACCGGGCGGGGCGAACCGCGGTGGCGAAGCGTACACCTTGCTGCGCGACCTTGCGCGACGCCACCGCCTCGTGCTGCACGGCGGCTCCATCGCCGAGGATGGCGGGGATCGCCTGTACAACACCACGGTCGTGTTCGGTCCCGACGGCGAGGAACGCGCCCGCTACCGCAAGATCCATCTGTTCGACATCGTCGCTCCCGACGGCACCGGCTATCGCGAAAGCGCCACTTTCGGCCGTGGCGCGGACATCGTCACCTACCGCGCGGGCGACACCACCGTCGGCTGCACCATCTGCTACGATCTCCGCTTTCCGGAACTCTATCTCGCGCTCCGCCGCGCCGGGGCGGAGCTGATCGTGGTGCCGGCCGCCTTCACGTTGCAGACCGGGAAGGACCATTGGGAAGTGCTGATCCGCGCGCGTGCGATCGAGACGCAGTGCTGGCTCGCCGCCGCCGCCACCTGGGGCCGGCACGAGGAGCGGGGAGAACCACGCTTCACCTACGGGCACAGCCTGATCGCCGACCCCTGGGGCCACGTCGTCGCCAAGGCGTCCGACGGCGAGGGCTGGGCCACCGCGCGGCTCGATCATCGCCTGACGGCGCGGGTGCGGCGCGACATGCCGCTGATGGACCATCGCGTGCTCGCGTGACCGCCCCACGCCTTGCCTTCCTCGCCGCCGACACCGAGGCGGCGAAAGCCGCACGCGATCGCCTCGTCGCGCTGTACGGCGATTGCGACCCCGAGACGGCGGACGCGATCGTCGCCCTCGGCGGCGATGGGTTCATGCTCGAAACGCAGCACCGTTTCCTCGGGCGCAATCGCCCGATCTACGGCATGAACCGCGGTTCGGTCGGCTTCCTGATGAACGACTACCGCGAGGAGGGTCTGCCGGAACGCATCGCGCATGCCCAGGCCGCCGTGTTGCACCCCTTGCGTATGCATGCCGAAACGGTGCGGGGCGGGGTGGCGGAGGCGCTCGCCATCAACGAGGTGAGCCTTTTGCGCGAACAGCGCCAGGCGGCGAAGATCCGCATCCTGGTCGATGGCCGCGTGCGACTGGAGGAGCTGATCTGCGACGGCGTGCTGGTTTCCACCCCGGCCGGCTCCACCGCCTACAACCTCTCCGCCCATGGGCCGATCGTGCCGCTCTCCGCCAACCTTCTCCCCCTCACCCCGATCTCCGCCTTCCGCCCGCGTCGCTGGCGCGGCGCGCTCCTGCCCTCCACCTCCGTCGTCACCTTCGAGGTGCTGGAGCCCGACAAGCGTCCCGTCGCGGCGGTCGCCGACTACACGGAGGTGCGCGACGTGGCGCGGGTGACGGTGGCGGAGGATCGTTCCGTCTCGTTGACGATGCTGTTCGATCCCGATCATTCGCTCAGCGAACGCATCATCGCCGAGCAGTTCACCGTGTGAGAGGCGAAGCCCCGGCCGGTAGGACGGAGGCGTCGGCGGACGAACGGTCGGCACACGCCGTCGTTGCGTGCGAGGTGGCATGCGCCAGAGCGATGGGCTAGCGTCCACGGCAGATTATCGATGGAGGACGCGCATGCGGTTACCGGTTCTTGCCCTCGCGCTCGCCATGGGCGCGGGCGGCATCGCAACGGCACAGCCGCGCCAGCCTCAGGGCGAGATCGAGCCCGGCATGTTCCAGCTCCGCTCGCTCGCCGACTTGGTCGCGATCTGCCGCGCTCCCGCCACCCACCCGCACTATCTCGAGGCGATGGGCTTCTGCCACGGCTACGGGCGCGGTGCGCTCGACCACTTCCGCGCCGTCACGCCGCGCAACGCGCGCCCGCTGTTCTGCATCCCGCAGAACGTCTCGGAACCGAAGGTGCGGGAGGACTTTCTCGCTTGGGCGGAGGCCAACCCGGCACGTCTTGCCGGCCCGGCGGTGGAAGGGATCTTCGCCTTCCTCGTCTCCGCTTATCCGTGTCCGCCCCAGCCCCCTGGTCAACCCTCTGCCCAGAGGAGGTGATCGCGATGATGAAGCGTGTTGCCCTCGCCGCCGGTCTTGCCCTGCTGCTTGCCGGCTGCCAGAACGCCGACCCCACCCTGACGCGCGCCGGCGTTGGCGCCGCCACCGGAGCGGCGGCCGGCGGGTTGATCGGCTCGATGTCCGGCAATTTCGGGTGGGGAGCGCTGATCGGCGCCGGTGTCGGCACCGCGGGTGGCCTGCTCTACGATTACCACCGGCGTGAGGTGGAGGCGGCGGAGCGGCGCGGCCGGCAGAGCAATCCGTGATGCGAGCGAGGCCCGGCGGGCGGTGAGGCCAGTCCTCGCCGCTTGGGCACGTACTCTCTTCACTCCCCCCGGATCATCCGGATGATCCCCGAGAAATCGGTGCTCGCCCCGCCACTCGCCACGAAACGGCGATAGAGCTCCGCTGCGTGCGCGCCGAGCTCGACGCGCGCGCCGGTGGCCTCCGCCGCCGAGGCCGCGAGATCGAGATCCTTCAGCATCATCTGGGCAGTGAAGCCGGGGGCGTAGTCGCGGTTCGCGGGGCTCGACGGCACCGGCCCGGGCACGGGGCAGTAGCTGGTGAGGCTCCAGCACTGGCCGGAGGACTTCGCGGCGATGTCGAACAGCGCCTGGTGGTCGAGGCCGAAGCGTTCGGCGAGCACGAAGGCCTCGCACACCGCGATCATCGAGATGCCGAGGATCATGTTGTTGCAGATCTTCGCCGCCTGACCCGCCCCCGCCTCGCCCGCGCGCACCACCGCCTTGCCCATGGCGGAGAGGATGGGGCGCGCGCGCTCCACCTCCTCCTCGGGGCCGCCGACCATGAAGGTGAGGGTCGCGGCCTCGGCCCCGCCGACCCCACCGGAGACCGGCGCGTCGATCATGCCGAGCCCCGCCTCGCGCGCGAGAGCGGCCATCTCGCGCGCGGTGGCGACGTCGATCGTCGAGCAGTCGATCAGCAGCGTACCGGGCACTGCGGTCTCGATCAGCCCACCTGGGCCGCCATAGACCGCGCGCACCTCACGCCCGGAGGGCAGCATGGTGATGGCGAACTCGGCCTCGGCGACGGCCTCGGCCGGACTGTCGGCGGCCTCCGCGCCCTCCGCCACGAGCCGGCCGATGCGTTCCGGAAACACATCGAACACGCGCACGGCATGGCCGGCCCGCAGCAGGTTGCGCGCCATCGGGGCGCCCATGTTGCCGAGGCCTATGAAGCCGATGCGCGCCATGACCTGCCGTCGTTGTCCCTCGTTTCCTTCGCTCGCCCTTCTCGGCAGCCCCTCCCCCGCCGTCAAGGCCGGCAGAAAGACCGAAGCGGCAGGTAAGGGGGGCGCGAACGGGCTTGACGCCGGCCCGGCCCTCGCGCCATCGTTCGCACACAAACAAATTGGCTGGCCATTCCGGTCCCGGGAGGGCCAGAAGGTGGGGGCTCGGTGTCGGGATATCTTCGTCCTGCCACGCTTGGTGAGGCGGTCGCGGCGCTTTGCACGGGGGGCGCGACGGTCCTGGCCGGGGGCACCGATCTGTACCCGGCCCGAGTGGGGCGTGCGATCGACGACACGTTGCTCGACATCTCCGCCCTCGCGGAGCTGCGCGGCATCGGGGTGACGGACGGCGGCTGGCGGTTCGGCGCGCTCGCGACGTGGCGTGACGTGCTCGCCGCCGACCTCCCGCCCCTGTTCGACGGGCTGAAGGCGGCCGCGCGCGAGGTGGGTGGGACGCAGATCCAGAACCGGGGCACGATCGGCGGCAACCTCTGCAACGCGAGCCCTGCCGCCGACGGCGTGCCGAACTGGCTTACCCTCGACGCGACGGTGGAACTCGCGTCACCCACCGGCAGCCGGCGCCTCCCCGTCGCCGCGTTCGTGCTCGGCAATCGCCGCACCGCGCGGCGCGAAGACGAACTGCTGGTCGCGGTGCACGTTCCCCGCCCCGATCGTCCCGCGCGCGGGACGTTCCGCAAGCTCGGCGCCCGGCGCTACCTGGTGATCTCCATCGTCATGGTCGCCGCCGTCGCCGAGTTCGCCGCCGACGGCACCGTCGCGTCGGCGCGGATCGCGGTCGGGGCGGCGAGCGAAGTGGCGCAGCGCCTGCCCTCGCTCGAGGCGCGCCTGATCGGGCGCCGCCCCGACCCTTCGCTCGTGCGTGAGGAGGACCTCGCTCCCTTGGCACCGATCGACGACGTGCGCGCCACCGCCGCCTATCGGCGCGACGCCGCCCTTGCCCTCGTCCGTCGCGCCATCGCGGACCTCGCCTGATGCGCTCGCCCGCCCTGCCGCACCGGTTCTTCGTCAACGGCCGCGACGTCGAGGCGATCGCCCCGCCCGCCATGCGGCTGTCCGAGGTTCTGCGCGACGTGCTCGGGCTGAAGGGCACCAAGGTCGGCTGCGACGCCGGCGACTGCGGCGCCTGCACCGTGCTGGTCGACGGGGCGCAGGTCTGCGCCTGCCTTGTTCCGGTCGCTCAGGTCGTCGGCCGTGCGGTCGAGACCGTCGAGGGGCTTGCGCGCGACGGCCGCCTGCATGCCCTGCAGGCCGCCTTCCTCCGCCACGGCGCCGCCCAGTGCGGCATCTGCACGCCGGGCATGCTGATGGCGGCGGCGGACCTGCTGCGGCGCGTGCCCTCGCCGTCCGAGGCCGAGGTGCTGGACGCGCTCGGCGGCGTGCTTTGCCGTTGCACCGGCTACCGCAAGATCGTGGCCGCGGTGCTGGAGGCGGCGCGCGGCGGTGCCGAGGCGGAGCCCCTTGTTGGAGGCGGGGTCGGCGCCCGTCTCGCGCGCGTCGACGGTGTCGCCAAGGTGACGGGAGAGGATCGTTTCGGTGCCGATTGGCTTCCCGAACGCGCCTGGCTCACCTTGCGCGCCGTGCGCAGCCCCTACCCGCACGCACGGTTTCGCTTCGGCGACCTCGACGCCTTCCGCCGCCGTCACCCAGGCCTCGTCGCCATCCTGACCGCGGCGGACGTGCCGGGCGCGAACCGGTTCGGCATCTACCCCACCGGCAAGGACCAGCCGGTGTTCGCCGAGGGCTACGTGCGCATGCTGGGCGAGCCGGTCTGCGCCCTGGTCGGCGATGCCGAAACCATCGCCGCCATCCGCGACGAGGAGGTGCCCATCGCCTGGGAGCCCCTCCCGCCCGTTTCGTTCGACGACGCGCTCGCCGGTTCGACCCCTGACCTCCACCCGCACGCGCCCGCCAACGTGCTCTGTCGCGGCCGCATCGCCTGCGGCGACGTCGATGCCGCCCTCGCCACCGCCCCCCACCGCGCCGCGGTCGCGATCGAAACCGGCTTCGTCGAGCATGCCTACATCGAACCCGAAGCCGGCTACGCCGAGCGGATCGGCGACGGGATCGAGATCGTCGCCTGTACCCAGACGCCCTACATGGATCGCGACGAGATCGCGCTCATCCTCGGCATTCCGCCCGAGCGCGTGCGCATCGTGCCGACCGCGGTGGGGGGAGGCTTCGGCGGCAAGCTCGACCTCTCGCTGCAGCCGATGATCGCGATCGCCGCTTGGCGCACAGGCCGGCCCGTGCGCTGCGTCTACACCCGCCCCGAGAGCATGCGCACCACGACGAAGCGGCACCCCGCCCGCATCGTCGCCGAAGCCGGTTGCGACGAGGAGGGGCGGCTTCTCGCCGTGCGCTTCCACGGCGACTTCAACACCGGCGCCTACGCCTCCTGGGGCCCGACGGTGGCCTCGCGCGTACCGGTGCACGCGATGGGGCCGTATCGGATACCGAACGTGCGCGCCACCACCGCCGCCATCCACACCACCGACACCCCGGCCGGCGCCTTTCGCGGCTTCGGCGTGCCGCAGGCGGCGATCGCGCACGAGGCGCTGATGGACGCGCTCGCCGACCGCCTCGGCATGGATCGCCTCGAGTTCCGCCTGCGCAATGCGTTGCGCCGCGGCGACGCCACCGCCACCGGCCAGGTGCTCGACCATTCGGTCGGCCTCGTCGCCTGTCTCGAAGCGTTGCGCCCCCGCTGGCAGGCGCTGCGTGCCGAAGCGGACGCGTTCAATCGTTCTTCAAGCGGGCCGTTCCGCCGCGGTGTCGGCATCGCCTGCATGTGGTACGGCATCGGCAACACCGCGATGTCGAACCCCTCCGAGATGACGATCGGGCTCGCGGCGGACGGAACGATCACGCTCTATTCGGGTGCGGTCGACATCGGCCAGGGCTCGAACACGGTGATGGTGCAGATCTCGGCCGAGGCGCTCGGTGTTGCTCCCCACGCGATCCGGCTCGTCGCCGGCGACACCGCGCGCACGCGCGACGCCGGCAAGACCTCGGCCTCGCGGCAGACCTTCGTCTCCGGCAACGCCGCACGGCTCGCGGCACTCGACCTGCGCCGCCAGATCCTCGCGCTCGCCAACGCGGGGCCGGACGCCCGCATCGTTCCCGTCCCCGGCGGGGTCGAGATCCACGACGGCGATCGCACGCTCCGACCCGACCTCTCCCGCCTCGAACGGGACGCGAACGGCGACGTGCTTGTGGGCTTCGGGCGCTTCGACCCGCCGACCACCGCCCTCGATGCCGACGGAAGGGGTGTCCCTTACGCGACCTACGCCTTCGGCGCGCAGATCGCCCTCGTCGAGGTCGATCGCGAGCTCGGCACCACCCGCGTTCTGCGCATGGTCGCCGCGCACGATGTCGGCCGCGCCATCAACCCCACCCTGGTCGAGGGGCAGATCCACGGCGGCATCGCGCAGGGCATCGGGCTCGCTCTGATGGAGGAGTACCTCCCCGGTCGCAACGACAACCTGCACGACTACCTGATCCCGACCATCGGCGACGTGCCCCCGATCGAGGTGATCCTGATCGAGGACGCCGAACCGCTCGGCCCCTTCGGCGCGAAGGGCGTGGGCGAACCCGCCCTGATCGCCACCGCGCCCGCCATCCTCGGCGCGATCGACCACGCGACGGGCGTGCGCGTCACGCGCGTTCCCGCCACCCCCGATCGGCTTCGCGCCGCCATCCTCGCCACCCGATGATGACCGAGACGCAGCAATCGACGGACACGCCCGACGCCGAGGCGCTGTCGCACGTGAAGGACCGCGACGCCGGCATCGTCGTCTGCGACGCCTGCCCCGTGCTCTGTCGCATCCGGCCCGGGCGAACCGGCGCCTGCGACCGCTACGGCAACGTCGCGGGGCGGCTTGCGCGGCTCGACCCGCTCGTCATCGCCGCGCGCGCCGGCAAGGACGGCATGATCCCCTTCCTCGGCGCCGACTGGGACGGCTCCATCCTCTCCGGCGCCACCGCCTTCGTCACCGGCATCGGCGCCGGCACCACCTACCCCGACTACAAGCCCGCGCCCTTCATCGTCTCCTCCGAAGTCGAGGGCGTGGAGATGGTGACGGTGGTGACCGAGGGGATCTTCAGCTACTGCGGGCTGAAGGTGAAGATCGACACCGACCGCTTCCTCGGCCCCGAATGCGCGCCGGTGCGCGTGGACGGCGAGCAAATTGGCCACGTCACCACGGCGGAATACGGGTCGCAGATGCTCTCCTTGGGCGGCGTACGGCACCTGACGGGCGGGTCGAAGAAGGAAGGTCAGGTCACCTGCGAGACCCTGCTCGCGCTCGCCAACAAGCAGGCTGTCGAGGTGACGATCGACGGCGGCGCGCGCGTCGTGCTGCAGGCCGGGGCGGCGCCGATCATCGACGGCGTGCGCGAGGAGCGCATGCGGGTGGGCTGCGGGTCGGCCGCCATCGGCATGTTCGCGCGCCAATGGTTCGGCCATGTCGACGAGGTGATCGTGGTCGACGACCACATCACCGGCGTGCTGACGGAGCACCAGGCGGGGCGCTTCCTCGACATGCGGCCGGCAGGCATTCGTGTGCGCGGCCGACGCTCGACGCCGGGGCGCTACTTCCAGGTGGCGAACCCCGGGCGCGGCTGGGGCGGCACGGATGTGGAGGATCCGCTCGAGATCATCGAGCGCATCGACCCGCGCATCGCCTGGCCGGGGCTTCGCCTGCTGATGGTGTCCACCACCGGCGAGCACGCCGCGTTCTACGTGCTGGACGAGGCCCTGACACCGCGACCCGCACCGATGCCCGAAGCGGTCGCGCGTGTCGTCGCGCGCATCGGCGAGAACTGCGAACCCGCCCTCGTCTCCATCCTGTTCATGGCCGGCGCGGGCGGGTCGCTGCGCGCAGGCGTGACGGAGAACCCGATCCGCCTGACCCGCAGCGTGCGCCGCGGCCTCACCCGGGTCACCGCCGGCGGAGCCCCCGTCTATCTCTGGCCGGGCGGCGGCATCACCTACATGGCGGACGTGCTGGCGATGCCGGACAACAGTTTCGGTTCCGTCCCGACTCCGGCCCTGGTCGCGCCGATCGAGTTCACCCTGCCGCTCGAGGACTACCGCGCGATGGGCGGGCACGTCGATCGCATCCGCCCGCTCGGCACCTTGCGCGATGAGAGCCGGGCGACGACGATCGCCTGGAACGAGGCCAACCCCTGGCCGCTGGAGCCTGCGCTGCGATGAGCGCGGTGGCGACCACGCTGCCAGGCGGGCGGCTTCACCTGCAGCACGGGCCGATCGACGTCATCGCCCGTGCCTGGGGCGAGGTGGAGGCCGTGCGCGCCGCGTATCGGGCTGCGTGCGACGCATTCCATGGCCTGCTCGAGGCGTTGTGCGCGGAACTTTCCTTGCTCCGCCGTCCGCTGCCGGCGCCGCGTCCCGGAGGCCCGGTGGCGCAACGGATGCACGAGGCGGCACTCCCCTTCGCCACCGCCGCCTTCGTCACGCCGATGGCGGCGGTGGCCGGCGCGGTCGCCGACCATCTGCTCGCCGCGATGCGCGCCGCCGCTCCCCTCGCGCGCGCCTACGTCAACGACGGCGGCGACATCGCGCTCCATCTCGACCCCGCCCAGTCGTTCCGCTGCGGCATCGTCGCCGACCTTACCGCACCGGGGCTCGATGCCGTCGCCGCCATCCGCGCCGAGGACCGGATCGGCGGCATCGCCACCTCGGGGCGCGCCACCAAGGGCTCGGGCGGTCGCTCCTTCTCCTTGGGCATTGCCGACGCGGTGACGGTGCTTGCGCGCGATGCCGCCACCGCCGATGTGGCCGCCACGCTCATCGCCAACGCGGTCGATCTTCCAGGCCACCCGGCGGTCCGTCGCGTGCCCGCCTGCGATCTCGACCCGGACAGCGATCTCGGCTCGCGCGCGGTCACCGTCGGCCTCGGCCCGCTCACCGGCGATGAGATCGCCGCCGCGCTCGACCGCGGTGTGACCGAGGCGGAACGCTTTCGCGCGCGCGGCCTGATCGCCGCCGCCATCCTGTTCCTGCGCGGCGAACGTCGCGTCGTCGGCCCTGCCCCGCTCGCCCTCGCCGCCTGAGGAGGTGCTCGTGTCCGACCCGCTGATCCGCACGCTGACGGTGATCCTCGAGGAGACGCACCGGGAGGCCGACCGGGCGATCCACCCGCCCACCCGCAAGGCGGCGGCGGTGGCGGTGATCGGCAACCCCTTTGCGGGCCGCTTCGTCGAGGACCTCTCGGAGCTGATCGAGGTGGGGGCGATGCTGGGCCGGCTGCTCGCGGAACGCGCGGTCGCCGCCCTCGGCATTCCCGGCGGTACCGTGCACTCCTTCGGCAAGGCGGCGATCGTCGGCGAGGACGGCGAGCTCGAGCACGCCGCCGCCATCCTGCATCCGAAGTTCGGCGCGCCCGTCCGCGCCGTGCTGGAGAAGGGGCCGGCGCTCATTCCGTCGGCGAAGAAGCGCGGCGGCATCGGCACTGCGATCGACGTCCCCCTCGGCCACAAGGATGCCGCCTATGTGCGCAGCCATTTCGACGCCATGGAGGTGCGCCTGCCGCACGCGCCGCGGCGCGACGAGATTCTGGTCGCCCTGGTGCTGACCGATAGCGGTCGGCCCTTGCCGCGCGTCGGCGGGCTCACGGTGGATCAGATCGAAGGGCGCGACGGCTTGCGCTAGAGTGGACCACACGCGACTGGGAAAGGAGGCCCCGACGATGGCCAAGACGACGCGACGCCTGTTCCTCGCCGCCGCCGGCACGCTCGCCGCACCCGGTTTGATCCGAGCGCAAGGCACGCAGCCGATCCGCATCGGCGAGATCAACTCCTACACCACCCTGCCCGCCTTCACGATCCCCTATCGCAACGGCTGGCAGCTCCGCGTCGAGCAGATCAACGCGGCGGGCGGCGTGCTCGGTCGCCCGCTCGAGGTGATCTGGCGGGACGATGCGGGGCGGCCGCAGGACGCGGTGCGCCTCGCCGGCGAACTCCTCGACGCCGAACGGGTCGATCTCCTCGCCGGAACGTTCTTCTCCCATATCGGCCTCGCCGTTTCCGACTTCGCGCTGCAGCGGCGACGCCTGTTCGTCGCCGCCGAGCCGCTGACCGACGCGCTCGTGTGGGAGAAGGGCAACCGCTACACCTTCCGCCTCCGTCCATCCACCTACATGCAGGCGGCCATGCTGGTGGAGGAGGCGGCGAAACTGCCCGCCCGGCGCTGGGTGACGGTGGCACCGAACTACGAATACGGCCAGTCGGCGGTGAAGTGGTTCAAGCAGCTCCTCTCCGCCCGCCGCCCCGACGTCGAGTTCGTCGCCGAACAGTGGCCTGCGCTTGGGCGCATCGATGCCGGTGCCACCGTCACCGCGCTTGCCCAGGCACGCCCGGATGCGATTTACAACGTCACCTTCGGCGCCGATCTCACCAACTTCGTCCGCCAGGGCAACACGCGCGGCCTGTTCGAGCGCCGCACGGTGGTGAGCCTGCTCACGGGCGAGCCCGAGTATCTCGACCCGCTCGGCGACGAGACCCCGGAGGGCTGGATCGTCACCGGCTATCCGTGGGACCAGGTGAACACGCCTGAACACGCGGCCTTCCGCAGCGCCTACCAGCAACGCTTCAACGACTACCCCCGTCTCGGCAGCGTGGTCGGCTACGACACCATCACCGCCATCGCCGAGGCGATCAAGCGCGCGGGCTCGCTCGACACGGAGCGCTTGGTCGAGGCGATGCGCGGCCTGCCCTTCCAGTCGCCGTTCGGGCGCTGCATCTTCCGCGCCATCGACCACCAGTCCACGCTCGGTGCCTTCGTCGGCAAGACCGCGCTGCGCGGCGGACGCGGCACGATGGTGGACTGGCGCTACGCCGACGGGGCGAACTACCTGCCGCCCGACGACGAGGTGCGCCGGATGCGCCCGCAGACCACCTGACCCTCACCCCAAGCCACCGTTTCCGTTCCGGGGCCGAGGCGTTCGGCTTCGGCCCACCTACGGGGTCGCGCGCGTGGACTTCCTGCTCGTCCAGTTCCTCACCGGGCTCGCCAACGCCTCCGCCCTGTTCCTGATCGCCTCGGGGCTGACGGTGATCTTCGGCGTGACGCGGGTGGTGAACTTCGCGCACGGCTCGTTCTACATGCTGGGCGCCTATCTCGCCTGGACCATCGTGCGTGCCTTGTGGGAATGGGGCGGGCGCGAGCCATGGCTGTTCGTCTCGGGGCTTCTGCTCGCCGCCCTCGCGGTCGGCGCGATCGGCGCGCTGGTCGAAATGATCCTGCTCCGCCGCATCTATCGCGCGCCGGAACTCTTCCAGCTCCTCGCCACCTTCGGCGTGGTGCTGATCGTCCAGGACGTCACCCTCGCCCTCTGGGGTCCCGAGGATTTGCCGCTGCCGCGGCCGCGCTGGCTGCGTGCCTTCGTCGAGGTCGCCGGCGAACGCTTCCCGCTCTACGACCTGATCCTGATCTTCGTCGGCCCGGTCGTGCTCGGCCTTCTTTGGCTGCTCTTCCAGCGCACGCGCTTCGGCATCCTGGTGCGGGCCGCGACCCAGGACCGCGAGATGGTCGCCGCCCTCGGCGTGGATCAGCGCGCCCTCTTCACCGGCGTGTTCTTCCTCGGCTCCGCTCTCGCAGGCCTTGGCGGGGCGATCGTACTGCCCTCGCAGAACGCCAACCTGCAGATGGATCTCGCCATCATCGCCGAGGCCTTCGTCGTCGTCGTGGTCGGCGGCATGGGCAGCGTGCCGGGCGCCTTCCTCGCCTCGCTGCTGATCGCCGAGGTGCAGGCCTTCGGCATCGTGCTGGTCCCGAAAGCCACCCTCGTCCTCGTCTTCCTGGTCATGGCGGCGGTGCTGATGGTTCGCCCCTACGGCCTGCTCGGCCGCCCGCAGGCGCATGCGCGGGCACCGACCGGCTCCGTCGCCCCCGTCATCCGTGCCGCACCGGGCGTGCTGAAGATCGCGGGCGCGATCGCGCTCGCCCTCGCCGCCGCTGCCCCCCTCTATGCCGGGCCCTATGCGCTGACGGTGCTGATCGAGCTCGTCGTGTTCATCCTGTTCGCGGCGAGCCTCCATCTGCTGATGGGCCCCGGCGGCGTGGTGAGCTTCGGCCATGCCGCCTATTTCGGCCTCGGCGCCTATGGGGCCGCCTTGGGCGTTCGTTTCCTTGCCGTGCCGATGGAGGCGGGGCTCGTGCTCGCCCCCCTGCTCGCCGGTCTGTTCGGCGTCGTGTTCGGCTGGTTCGTCGTCCGCCTCTCGGGCGTTTACCTTGCCATGCTCACGCTTGCTTTCGCGCAGATCGTCTGGGCGGCGGCCTTCCAGTGGGTGGAACTCACCGGCGGCGACAACGGCATCCTCGGCGTCTGGCCCTCCCCTTGGGCGCGCGACAAGGCGCTGTTCCTGTGGCTCGCGCTCGTGCTCTGCCTGGGCGCCACCTTGCTCCTGCGCCGCGCGATCTACGCCCCCTTCGGCTACGCGCTCAGGGCCGCGCGCGACTCCGAACTCCGCGCCGAGGCGATCGGCCTCGATGCCGCGCGGTTGCGCCTCGTCGCTTTCGTCCTCGCCGCCGTCGCCGCCGGCATCGCGGGCGGCGTCTACGCCTACGCCAAGGGCAGCGTGTTCCCGACTTACATTTCGATTCCGAAATCGGTCGATGCCTTGCTCATGGTTCTCCTGGGCGGCGTGCAGACCGTCTCGGGGCCGATCGTCGGCGCAGTCGCCTTCCACGGCCTGTTCCTCACCTTGCTGCAGTGGGTCGAATGGTGGCGCGCCGCGTTGGGGCTCGCCATCGTCGCCCTCGTGCTCGCCTTCCCGGAAGGCATCGCGGGCTTCGTGCAGAGGCGTTGGGAGGCCCGGTTCGGAGCCGCCTCGTGAGCAGCATCGCTCCCGTCCTCGAGGCGCGCGGCCTCGTCAAGCGTTTCGGCGGCGTCGTCGCCGTCGATCAGGTCTCGCTTTCGTTGCGCGCGGGCGAGATGCTCGCCCTGATCGGGCCGAACGGGGCGGGCAAGTCGACCTGCTTCAATCTGCTCAACGGTCAGCTCCGGGCCGATGCCGGCGAGATCCTGCTCGAGGGCCGTTCCCTCGCCGGGCTGCCGCCGCGTGCGATCTGGCGGCTCGGCGTCGGGCGCACCTTTCAGATCACCGCCACCTTCGCCTCGATGACGGTGCGCGAGAACGTGCAAGTGGCGCTTCTTTCCCACCATCGCCGGATCTGGCGGTTCTGGCGCGCCGCACGCCACGCCTTCGTCGCCGAGGCGGAGGCCTTGCTCGACCAGGTCGGCATGCGCGAACAGGCCGATCGCCCCTGCGGCGTGCTCGCCTATGGCGACCTCAAGCGCGTGGAACTCGCGATCGCGCTCGCCAACGCTCCGAAGCTCCTCCTGATGGACGAACCGACCGCCGGCATGGCGCCGGCCGAACGCATCGCCTTGATGGAGCTCACACGACGCCTGGTGCGCGAGCGCGGCATCGCCTGCCTGTTCACCGAACACGACATGGACGTGGTGTTCGGCCACGCCGACCGCATCCTGGTGATGAACCGCGGCCGGCTGATCGCGGAAGGCGACGCGGCCGCCGTGCGCGCCGATCCGGCGGTGCGCGAGGTCTATCTCGGCTCCGGCACGACCTCGGGCGGGCACTGATCGCGCATGCTGGAGATCGCACACCTGAACGCCTTCTACGGCCGCGCCCACATCCTGCGCGACCTTGCGCTTACGGTCGCGCGCGGCGAGGTGCTCGTCCTCCTCGGGCGCAACGGGGCGGGCAAGTCGACCACGCTGAAGTCGATCATCGGCCTCGTCCGCCCCGCTCCCGGCTCCTCGATCCGCTTCGCCGGGCGCGAGATCGCGGGCCTCGCGCCGCACCTGATCGCCCGTCTCGGCATCGGCTACGTGCCGGAGGAGAGGCGGATCTTCACCGACCTCACCGTGATGGAGAACCTCGAAGTGGGCCGCCGTCCGCCGCCCGACGGGCGCGAGCCATGGACGCCGGAACGCCTGTTCGCGCTCTTTCCCAATCTCGCGCGGATGAAGGACCGCCCGGGCGGACGGATGAGCGGCGGCGAACAGCAGATGCTGACCATCGCACGCACGCTGATGGGCAACCCCACGCTCCTGCTCCTGGACGAGCCGTCGGAGGGGCTCGCGCCGGTGATCGTCGAGCAGATGGCGGAGGCGATCGCGGCAGTGAAGCGGGCCGGAGTGACGGTCCTGCTGTCGGAACAGAACCTGCACTTCGCCGCCCGTGTGGCGGATCGCGCCGCCATCATCGAGAAGGGCGTCATTCGCTGGCAGGGCAGCTTCGCCGACCTCGACGCCGCCCCCGAGGTCAAGGCGCAGTATCTTTCCGTCTGAACGCGGCGAGCGCCGGCAGGAAAGCGAGCGCGAGGGCCGAGGCCAGGCCCATCGCGAGGTACGAGGGGCGGCCGAAGCGGCCATAGAGCGCGCCGGCGACCGGGGTGAGCAGGGCGGTGGCGAGACCAGGGCCGAGCGAGGCGTGCAGCGCCTGCGCCGTCGCCCCCCGCTCCGCCGGCACGAGCCGCGCGATCAGCCCGGCCGCCCCCAGCATGGTCATGGCGAAGGTCGCCGCATGCAGCGGCTGGATGAGCGCAAGCGCGAGCCCGTCGGCGGTCGTCGCCGTCAGCGCCCAGCGCAGCACCGCCCCCGCCCCGCCGGCGGCGAGCAGCCCGATCGGGCCAAGGCGCGCGACGATCCGCCGCCCGAACGTCAGCAGCAGGATCTCCGCCGCCACCGCCTCGACCCAAAGGAGCGCGATCACCGTCGCGGACAGTCCCGCCGCCGCCCAGTCGATGGCGGAGAAGACGTAGTAGAGGGCGTGGCTGCCCTGGATCAGCCCCGAGACGACGAGCAACAGCAGGAAGGACCGCAGCCGCAGCACGGCCCACACGCCGCCGAAGCCGCGCGCCTGCGACAAGCCGAGGTCCGGCAAGGCCAGCGCCGAGGCGAACGCCGTCGCCGTGCCGGCGAGCGCGAGCCACGGCACCGCCTCCGCCCCCGTCCGCTCCAGCACGAGGCCGCCGGCCAGCGTGGCGAGCAGGAAGGAGAGCGAGCCCGCCGCGCGCATCCGCCCGAAATCGGCTCCCTCGCGCGCGGCGACGCCGAGGGCGACGGCATCCGCCAGCGGAAACAGGGGCCCCAAGGCGGCCGACGCCGCGATCACCGCCAACGCCAGCACGGTCCGCCCCAGCTCCGGCAGCATGGCGGCAAAAGCGACCGCGCCGGCGAGACAGGACAGCGCCGCGGCGAGGCGACGGTCCCCCAAGGCGTCGGCTCCCGCGCCACCAAGGGGTGCGGCGACCAGGCGGGCGAGTTGCGACGCCCCCATCACGAAACCGAGCGTCCGGGCGGTGAAGCCGCGGGCCTCGAGGAAGAGGGGCAGGAAGGGCAGCGTCACGCCGGGGGCGGCGAAAATCGCGGCGTAGAAGAGGGCGACCCGTGGCTCGGCGCGCATGGCGCGAGCATCCGGGGCCAAGCCCGGTGCGACAAGCGGGGCCGGCCTTTCACGCGGCTTTGCCTTGGCCAGCCCTGCCCCCTCCGCGATTGTCCCCCCATGCCGCGTCTCGTCCTCGTCGTGCTGATCCTCGCCTCCGTCCTGCCCGCACGCGGCGGGGCGACGGAGCGGACGGGGCCGGTCGTGCTCGAACTGTTCACGAGCCAGGGCTGTTCCGCCTGTCCGCCGGCGGATGCGCTGCTCGGCCTGCTCGGGCGTCGCGAGGGCATCATCGCGCTCGCCTTCCACGTGCCGTACTGGGATCACATGGGCTGGCGCGATCCGTTCGCGCTGCCGGTCTCCGCCCAGCGCCAGCGCGCCTATGCGCGCAGCCTGAAGCAGCGGTCGATCTATACGCCGCAGATGGTCGTGCAGGGGGCGGCGGAGACGATCGGCCACGACCACGCCGCGGTCGAGCGGCTGATCGCCGCCGCCCCGCGCATCGGCACCATCGGAGTGAGCGTGCTGAACCGAACGCCGCCGGTGCTCGCCCTGCGCATTCCCGCCCTCGAGGAGCCGCTGATCGAGGCCCAGCTTTGGGTCGCGGCCTATCTCGCCCACCAGGTGGTCCACGTGGCGAACGGGGAGAATGCCGGCCACACGCTGCAGCACGCCTTCGTCGTGCGCTGGGCCTCGCCGGTGGCGCGGCTCGATGCCGCTCCGGTCGAGCTCAATCTCACCGTGCCGGAAGCGGAGCGTGCCGACGGGATCGCCGTTCTCCTGCATGGGCCGCGCCAGGGCCCCCTGCTCGCCGCCGGGCGCGTCGCGCTGCGCTGACCGCGCGGGGGTGGTTTCGGCGTTGCACGCCACCGCCCATCTCGGCCACCTTCCGTGTCGATGAGCCCGCGTGCCGAGTCCGCCCGGGTCCGTGCCGTTCTCGGGCCCACCAACACGGGCAAGACCCATCTCGCCGTCGAGCGCATGCTCGCGCACGAGAGCGGGGTGATCGGCTTCCCGCTGCGCCTTCTCGCCCGCGAAACTTACGACCGCATCGTCGCCCGGCTCGGCCCGGCGCGCGTCGCGCTCGTCACCGGCGAGGAGAAGATCGTCCCGCCGGCCGCGCGCTGGTTCTGCTGCACGGTGGAAGCGATGCCGCTCGAGCGACGCTTCGCCTTCCTCGCCGTCGACGAGATCCAGCTCTGCGCCGACCCTGACCGCGGTCACGTCTTCACCGACCGGCTGCTCAACGCGCGGGGGACGGCCGAGACCATGTTCCTCGGCGCGGAGACGATCCGCCCCCTGCTTCGCCGCCTCGTGCCCGAAGCGGAGATCGAAACCCGCCCTCGCCTCTCCTCCCTCGCCTATGCAGGCCCGATCAAGCTCTCGCGCCTGCCGCCGCGCACGGCGATCGTCGCCTTCTCGGCCGCCGAGGTCTACGCGATCGCCGAGGCCATCCGCCGTCGCCGCGGCGGCTGCGCGGTGGTGATGGGCCGCCTCTCGCCGCGCACGCGCAACGCCCAGGTCGCGCTTTACCAGGCGAAGGAGGTCGACTTCCTGGTCGCGACCGACGCGATCGGCATGGGGCTGAACATGGACGTCAACCATGTCGCCTTCGCCGGGCTCGCCAAGTTCGACGGCCGGCGTCTGCGCGACCTCACGCCGGCCGAGGTGGCGCAGATCGCGGGCCGTGCCGGGCGCGGCATGAGCGACGGCAGTTTCGGCACCACGGCCGATGCCCCTCCCCTGTCGCCCGAGACCGTGGACGCGGTCGAGACCCATCGCTTCGACCCCCTGGAGGCGCTGGTGTGGCGGAATTCGGCCCTCGACTTCTCGTCTTTGCGCGCCCTCCTTGCCTCGCTCGACGCGCCGCCCCCGGCGCCCGGGCTGGTGCGCGGGCCTGAGGCCGCCGACCACCTCGCCCTCGTCGCGCTCTCCCGCGATCCCGACGTCGCCGCCCTCGCCCGCGACCCCGCCTCCGTGCGCCTGCTCTGGGAAGCCTGCCAGATCCCCGACTACCGCAAGCTCGGCGACGAGAGCCATGCCCGCCTGTGCGGGCGGATCTTCCGCGCCCTGCGCACACCCCCTTACCGGGTCGATCCGGCTTGGGTCGCGCGCGAGATCGAGGCGCTCGATCGCACCGACGGCGACATCGAGACGCTGATGGGGCGGCTCGCCAATACCCGTACCTGGGCCTACGTCGCCGGCCGGGCGGACTGGCTCGCCGACCCCGCGCCGCTGGCGGAACGCTGCCGCGCGTTGGAGGACCGACTGTCCGATGCGCTCCACGAGCGGCTGACCGCCCGCTTCGTCGATCGCCGAGCGGCGCACCTGATCCGGCGTCTCGACGAGGGTGGGGCGGACGACCTGCTCTCCGCCGTCACCCGTGATGGCATTGTGGTGGTCGAGGGCCACCCGGTCGGGCGCATGGACGGCTTCGTCTTCCATGCGGAGGCGCAGGCGGACGCGATCGCGCGGCAAACCGTGCTGCGGGCGGCACGCCGGGCACTGGCGCAGGAAGTGCCGCGGCGGATCGCCGCCCTGGAGGCGGACGGGGACGAGGCCTTCGCGCTCACCGATCAGGGCCGCCTCACCTGGCGTGGGGCCGAGGTGGCGCGACTTCGCCCTGGACCGTCCCCCCTCAAGCCGCTGATCGAAGTCCCCGGCGCCGAGTTCCTCGACGGGGCGGGTCGCGAGCGGGTTCGGGCGCGGCTCGCGCGTTGGCTGGCAGGGCTGATCAGCGGGGTGTTCGCGCCCCTCTTCGCCGTCTCGGCCGCTTCCGACCGGCATGCCGCCTGGCGCGGTCTTGCCCACGCGCTCGAGGAGGGCCTCGGCATCGCTTGGGATGCGCGGGTTGCAACCGAGGAGAAGGCCGGGCTTCGCGCCCTCGGCGTGCGGGCTGGCCACAAGGCCGTTTGGCTGCCCGGGCTGCTGCGCCCCGAGCCGATGCGGCTGCGCGGCATCCTTTGGGCCATCGGACAAGGCCTGACGCCGCCCGCTCTCCCGGCGCCGGGCGCGGTGGCGCTGCGCCCCCAGCCGGATTGGCCGGAGGGGTGGCCGCGTGCGGTGGGGTTCCTGCCGGCTGGCCCCGTCGCGATCCGGCTCGACGTCGCCGAGCGGGTCGGTGCGATGCTCGCCGCCCTCACCCGCGAGGGCGCAGGACCGGCGCCCGCTGGCCTCGCGTGCCGCCTCGGCTGCCGCGCTGCCGACCTTCCCGCGGTGCTGCGCGCGTTCGGCTTCGCTCTGCGTCCGGGAGCGGATGGGGCGATCCTGGTGCGGGCGCGGCGGCGCGCCGCAAGACCCTCCGGGCGGGCCAGCACCCCGGTGGCGGACGGACCGTTCGCCGCCCTTGCCGCCTTGCGCGTCCGCGCGTGAGCGGAAGCGAGAGGGAGGGAGACGCCGCCGCGGACTGGCAGCGGCTCGACCACTGGCTGTGGTGCGCGCGCTTCCTCAAGACCCGCGCCGCCGCAGCGCGGTTCGCCGCCGACGGCAGGGTGCGCATCAATCGCCAGCCGACGGTGAAGCCCCATGCGCGGGTGCGCCCGGGCGACATCCTCACCTTCGTGGTGGGCGGGCGAGTCCGCGTCGTCGAGGTGATCGGCCTCGGCGCACGTCGCGGCCCGTCACGCGAAGCCTCCACCCTCTACCGCGACCTCGGCGAGGAGGGGCAGGGCAGCGTCAATCCCACTTGACGGGCGGGCTCTTGCGACGCAGCACGGAACGCCCATCCTCTGCACGGCCGTACCGGAGCCTGACCCATGACATACGTCGTCACCGAAGCCTGCATCCGCTGCAAATACATGGACTGCGTCGAGGTCTGTCCGGTCGACTGCTTCTACGAGGGTGAGAACATGCTGGTCATCCACCCCGACGAGTGCATCGACTGCGGGGTGTGCG
Source organism: Elioraea thermophila (ex Habib et al. 2022) (assembly GCF_003336755.1). Lineage (GTDB taxonomy): Bacteria > Pseudomonadota > Alphaproteobacteria > Acetobacterales > Acetobacteraceae > Elioraea > Elioraea thermophila. The sequence goes on from NZ_QMDI01000002.1 coordinate 710,616, forward strand.
AACCGGAATGCCCGGCGGAAGCCATCCTGCCCGATACCGACGAGCGCGCAGCGCAGTGGGTCGAGTTCAACCGGAAGTATGCGCAAGCCTGGCCCAACATCACGCGCAAGGGGGAGCCGCCAGCGGACGCCGACGAGTGGAAGGGCAAGCCCGGCAAGATGGCCTATTTCAGCGAAAAACCAGGCCATCCCTGAGGACCGTTTCTGCTCCGTCGCCGACGGTGGCAAGGGGGTCGCGAGGGGTGAAGAGACGTGGTTTTCGTGCTACATTGAAATTCTGAGCCGGAAGGCTCGCTCCAAAGACCAACCGACGCCTGGGTCGTGCGGGACGCCGCCGACCATAGGTGTCTTTTTGGCGATGGACAGCGCCGACTGACAGGTTCGAACGGGACGATGGCCACCAAAGCGACCACCACCACCAAGACGGCCAAGGACAAGAAGACCGCGGCTCAGCGCCCGACGCGCGGTCGGGACACGACGGCGAAGACCACAAAGGCACAGACGAAGACCGCCACCCGGCCGGCGGCGCGGGCGGTGGCGAAGAGCACCGCGAAGCAGCCGGCCAAGCGGGCGTCCGCACCGGCGACCAAGCCGGCCGCCAAGGCCCCTGCGAAGACGGTTGCCGTAAAGGCCCCGCGCAAGGAGGTGACCAGCGCGCCCCGGAAGCCGGCTTCGCCGGCGACGGCGGCACGTGCCAAGACGCCGGCAGCCCAGGCTGCGACGGAGAAGGCGGCCCCGCCTGCCATGGTCGCGGCCGAGGTCACCACCCAGGGTTCCAGCGCCGCGCCCGCCGCCCCGACGCCGGCCGCCGCCGACACCTCGGCCGCGCCGGCTCCGGCAGGCGCCAAGCAGCCTCCGGCGGCGCCGGCGCCCACCACGCCTCCGCCAGCGCCCGCGACGGCCGCAAAGCCGGCGGCCGAGCCGAGCAAGGCTGAACCGGCGGCTGCGCCAGCCCCCGCGATCGAGTTCGCGGTCGGCGACCATGTCGTCTACCCGACCCACGGCGTGGGCCGGGTCACGGGGATCGTCACCGAGGAAATCGCCGGCCATCGGCTGACGCTGATCGTCGTCGAGTTCGAGGACAACCGGATGGTGCTGCGCGTGCCGGTGGCGAAGGCGAAGTCGGCCGGGCTGCGCAAGCTCTCCTCGCGCAAGGCGATCGAGCAGGCGCTCGCCACGCTGAAGGGCCGCGCCCGCATCAAGCGCACGATGTGGAGCCGGCGGGCGCAGGAGTACGAGGCGAAGATCAACTCCGGCGACCCGGTGGCGATCGCCGAGGTGGTGCGCGACCTGCACCGCAACGCCGGACAGCCTGACCAGTCGTTCTCCGAGCGGCAGATCTACGAGCAGGCGCTCGATCGCCTGGCCGCGGAGCTCGCCGCCATCGAGCAGGTGGACAAGGCGACGGCGGCGGCGAAGCTCGCCTCCTACCTGAAGGCAGCCTGAGCCCTCGCGCCCCCGTCGGGGGAAGGCCCGGTCGGCGGGCGTGGGGCGAAGCGGGCGCATCGTCGGTGTGCGCGGGCTTCGTCCCGTCGCGTCGATCCATCGCTCGCGTCGCGGGGTGACGCGCGGCATCATCCGAGGCGGATGACCGCGCCCTCACCCGAGTCGGATCGTTTCGCCCGCCTCACCGGCGCGCGTCGGGTCTGGGCCGTCGCCGCCGTCCGCGGGGATCGAGCGCGCCTCGCCGCCCTGCACGGCGCCCTGGAACGGCGTGTCTGGCTCGGCGACAGGCTGGTCTATCTCGGCAACGTTCTGGGGGTGGGGCCCGACGTCGCCGGCGCTGTGGACGAACTCCTGCTGTTCCGCCGCGCCGTGCTCGCGAGGCCCGGCTTCGAGCCGCAGGACATCGTGGTGCTGCGCGGGGCGCAGGAGGAGATGCTGCACCAGCTGCTGCGCCTCCATTTCGCGCCCGGGCCGGCCACCGCCGTCGACGCTGTGCGCTGGATGGCCGATCACGGCATCGCGCCCACCCTCGCCGCCTACGGCACCACGGTGGCCGAGGCCCTGCGCGTCGCTGCCCAGGGCCCGGTTGAGCGGGCGCGCTGGACGACCACGCTGATGGCCTCGATCCGGGCGAGACCGGGCCACGAGCCGTTGCTCACCTCGCTGAAGCGCGCTGCCTACACCGTGCCGCGCGACCTCGCCGGCGAAGCGCCCGGCACGCTGTTCGTCGCCGCCGGGCTCGACCCCGCCCGCCCGTTCGAGGCGCAGGGCGACGCCTTCTGGTGGAACGACAGCGGGTTCGAACGCGCGGCGGAGGGGGTTGCCGGCGACGACGGCAGCTGGCGCCCCTGGGGCGGCTTCGCCCGGCTCGTGCGCGGCTTTTCGCGCCGCGCCGACGGACCCATCGAGCACGGCTTCGGGGTCACGCTCGATGCCGGTTCGGGCCTCGGCGGGCGTTTGGTTGCCGCGTGCTTCGCGCCGGGCGGCGAGGTGCTCGAGGTCGTCGAGGCATAGGCAACGAAGCGGCCCGGGGTCGCCCCCGGGCCGCCGCGTGATCGCGACTTGATCCCGCTCGCGTCACTCGCTCTGGCGGTTGCCGAGGAGCGAGAGCAGGAGCTGGAAGAGATTGATGAAGTTCAGGTAGAGGGCGAGCGCATCGAACACCGTCCGCTTCGCCGCCGCCTCCGTGCCCTCGGCATAGGCATAGGCGATGTAGTCGGACTTGATGCGCTGCGTGTCCCACGCCGTCAGCCCGACGAACACGATCACGCCGATCACGCTGATCGCGAAGGCGAGCGCGGAGGAGGCGAGGAAGATGTTGACCAGCGCCGCGATGATGATGCCGAACAGGCCCATGATCAGGAACGAGCCCATCTTCGTCAGGTCGCGGTTGGTCGTGTAGCCCCAGATGCTCATCGCGGCGAACATGCCAGCGGCGATGAAGAACACGCGCGCGATCGACTCCGTCGTGTAGACGACGAAGATGGTCGACAGGCTGAGCCCCATGACCGCGGAGAAGGCCCAGTAGAGCGCCTGGGCGGCGGTCGCCGAGAGCCGGTTCACGCCGAAGGACAGCACGAGGATGAAGGCGAGCGGGGACAGCATCGCGACCCAGCCCAGGATCGTCGGTCCGGCGACGACGCCCCGCGGCGTGACCACACGCTGGTAGAAGAGGTCGAAGATGGCGGGCGTGGTGGCCACCAGCAGCGCGACAATGCCCGTCAGCAGAAGGCCGGACGCCATCCAGTTGTAGACGCCCAGCATGTACTTGCGCAGACCGGCATCGAGCCGCGCGGCGTCCACGCCGGCGGTCGGTACCGTCTGCGTCGCCGCAATGGCGCGAGGATCGGGGTTCCAGGCCATGGTCTCTTTCACCTCCCAAGGAAAGACGCCCCGAATATGGGACAAGGGGCCTCCGATTCAATCGGATTCCCGATCCTGCCTCACTCGTTGCGCAGATACGGGGCGGGCTTGGCACGCAGGGCGGCGGCGGTGCCGACCCAGCCGAAGACGACGGCGAGCACCGCGCAAGCGATGACCGTCGCGGCCAGCGTGCCGGGCAGGAACACCCACTCGGCCCGCAGCACAAAAGTCGCCACCGCCCAGGAGGCGGCGGAGGCCACACCGGCGGCAAGCAAGCCCGCGAAGGCGCCGATCAGCCCGAACTCGACAAGATAGGCGGCGAGGATCTGCCGCCGAGTCGCCCCCAGCGTCTTCAGGATCACCGCATCCCGCACCCGGCGCCGTCGCCCCGCCACCACCGCACCCGCCAGCACGAGCGCACCGGAGAGGAGCGTGATGGAGCCGGTGGCGGACAGCGCGGCGCCGATTCGGCCCAGCAGTCCGTTCACCGCCTCCAGCGCGTCGCGCACCCGGATGGCGGAGACGTTCGGCATCGCATCCGTCACCGCGCGCAGGAGCGGTGCTTCGGCCTCCGGCGCGGCATGGACGGTCGCGATGTGCGTGTGGGGTGCCGCCTCGAGCAGACCGGGCGAGGCGATCAGCGTGAAGTTCAGCCCCATCGACCGCCAATCGATCACCCGCAGGTTGGCGATGCGCAGGTCGATGTCGCGCCCGAGCACATTGACCGTCAGCACGTCGCCGACCCCGATGCCCCAGCCGGCGGCCAGGCGGGCGTCGAAGGAGACGAGCGGCTCGCCGCGATAGGTCTCGGGCCACCAGGCGCCGGCGACGATCCGCGTGCCCTCGGGCGGGCGGGCGGCGTAGGTGAGGCCGCGGTCGCCGCGCAACGCCCAGGCAGTGTCCTCGGTCGCGCGCACCTGTTCCGCCGGCACGCCGTTGACGGCGACGATGCGCGCGCGCAGCGACGGCACCCGCTCGACCGCCCCCACACCGGGAACGGAGGCGGCGATGCGGTCGAAGCGCTCCGCCTCGCCCGACTGGATGTCGATGAAGAAGAAGGCCGGCGCCCGTTCGGGCAGGCTTTCCGTAACCTGCGATCGGATGTTGCCCTGGATCATCGCCACCGACGCCAGGGTGGAGAGGCCGATGCCGAGGGAGACGAGCATCAATGCCGTCGTGTTGCCCGGCCGATGCAGGTTGGCGAGGCCGAGGCGAAGCGCGGGCGGCAGGTGGCGCGGCGCCCGGGCGGCGAGCGCCGAGAGGGCCCAGGCGCCGAGGCGGAACAGGAGGAGCGTACCGGCGGCGGCGGCGCAGAAGGCCGCGGCGAAGCGGCGGTCCTGCGCCACCGCGACAGCGAGCCCGGCAAGCGCCAGCGCGAGCGCGACGTTGGCGAGCAGGACGGGCCAGCGCGGCCGGGCCGAGGCGCGCGCCACCTCGTCGCGGAACAGCGCGACAGCGGGAACCTCCCGCGCCCGGGCGAGCGGCCAGAGCGCGAAGGTCGCGGCGGCGACCAGCCCGAACAGGGCGGCGAGGGCGAGCGGGACCGGGTAGAAGCCCAGGGCGGGTGGTACAGGCAGCACGTCGGCCAGCGCCACCGCCGCCACCGCCGGCACGGCCGCCCCCACGGCGAGCCCGATCGCGATCGCCAGAGCCGCAATGACGCCGAGCTGCAGCCCGTAGGTGGCGAAGATGACGGACGCCGGCGCGCCGAGGCACTTCAGCGTGGCGATGGTGCGCCGGCGCGCCTCGAGCCAGGTGCGCACCCCCGTCGCCACCCCGATGCCGCCGACGAGCAGCGCCGTGAGCCCCGTCAGCGTCAGGAACAGGGCCGTCTGCTCGACGAAGCGGATCACCCCCGGGGCGGCTTCGGCGTAGGTTCGGATTCGCCAGCCGCCATCGGGGAACGCCGCCCGCAGGTCGCGCACGAAGGCGCGCGGGTCCGCACCCTCGGGCAGGCGGATGCGGTACTCGTAGCGCACCAGGCTGCCCGGCTGGATCAGGCCCGTGGCGGGAAGCGAATCGAGCGCGATCAGCGCGCGGGGCCCCAGCACCGCCGGCGAGGCGACCCGATCGGGCTCCTTCTCGACCGCCCCCACCACCCGAAAGAGGCCCTCGCCGAGACGGACGGTGTCGCCGGGACGAAGATCGAGCCGGGCGAGCACGAGGGGTTCGGCAGCGAGCCCCGGCAGCCCGTCGCGCGGGCGGAGGGCGGAGAAGACATCGGTCTCGCCGGCCACCCGCGCCTCGCCATAGAGCGGCCAGGTCGGGCCGACGGCCTTGAGTTCGACCAGCATGCGCTCGCGCGCGCCCTTCTCGGCGATCAGCATCGAGCGCATCTCGACCACGTCCGCCACCTGCCCGCCGCGGGCGGCGATCCAGGCCCTCGCCTCGGGTGACATCGGGCGGTAGCCGACCGAGACCTCGACGTCGCCGCCGAGGATGCGCCGCCCGTCCGTGCGCATGCCCTCGAGCACGGCGGAGGCAAGCGACCCCACCCCGGCGATGGCGGCGACCCCGAGGGCGAGACAGGCGATGACGATGCGCAAACCCCGCGTGCCCGCGCGCAGTTCGCGCCGGGCGAAGCGCCAGGCGGTGGCGAGGAGCGGCGCGTCAGCCGCGGGGCGAGCGAGCGGCCGCGGCGGGGCGGCGACGAGGGTGCCGTCCATCGCGCTCAGCCGAGCCTGCGGTCCGAGACGACGCGCCCGTCGGCAAGCGAGACGACCCGCCCGCAGCGTTCGGCGAGCGCGGGGTCGTGCGTGATCAGCACGAGCGTGGTGCCGAGCCTCGCGCGGAGGTCGAACATCAGCTCCATCACCGCCGCCCCGGTGGCGAGGTCGAGGTTGCCGGTCGGCTCGTCGGCGAGCAGGAGTGCGGGTTCGGCGACGAGGGCGCGGGCCAGCGCCACCCGCTGCTGTTCGCCGCCCGACAGCTGGGCGGGATAGTGGGAAAGCCGATGCGCCAGCCCCACCGCGGCCAGCGCCTCGCGGGCGCGGGCGAAGGCGTCGCGGCGACCGGCGAACTCGAGCGGAACGGCGACGTTCTCCTCCGCCGTCATGGTCGGAATCAGGTGGAAGGCCTGGAACACGATGCCGATGTGGGCGCGGCGGAAGCGGGCGAGCGAATCCTCGTCCATCGCGCCGAGATCGGCGCCGGCCACCCGCACGGACCCAGCACTCGGCCGCTCGAGCCCGGCGAGCAGCATCATCAGCGTGGATTTGCCCGAGCCCGAAGGGCCGACGATGCCGACCGCCTCGCCCGCACCGATGCTGAGCGAGATGCCGCGCAGGATGTTGACCGGGCCGGCCGCCGAGGCCACGGTGAAGGCGAGGTCCCGCACCACGACGATGGGCTCGGCGGCAGCGGGGCCGGCCTCGGCCCGCGCGGGATGAACGATGGCGTCCATGTCGGATCTGACCCCTCTTCGCTGCGTGCGATATGGCCCGGGGGTGCGACGGCGGGAAGCAACGATTGCGGCGGCGGCTTTCCTCATCACGGCGTTGTGCGGCGCGGGAACGAGGGCCGAGACGCGCGAGATCCGGATCCTCGCCCTCGGCGACAGCCTGACCGCGGGCTACGGCCTCGCCCGCAGCGACGGCTTCGTCGCCCAGCTCGAGCGCGCCCTGCGCGCCAAGGGCATTCCCGCCCGGGTGCTGGATGCGGGGGTGTCGGGGGACACCACGGCGGGAGGCAGGGCCCGGCTCGACTGGGCGCTCGCCGACAGGCCCGACGTCGCCATCGTCGCTCTCGGGGGCAATGACGGCCTGCGGGGCATCGACCCCGCCGCCACCTACGCCAACCTGGACGCCATCCTGCGACGTTTGCGCGAGCGCAACATCCCCGCCCTGCTCGCCGGCATGCTCGCGCCGCCGAACCTCGGCGCTGAATACGCGGAGGCGTTTCGCGAGGCCTACGCCCGCCTCGCGCGCGAGCACGACGTCGTGTTCTACCCCTTCTTCCTCGACGGCGTGGCGGCCGAACCCGCGCTCAACCAGCCGGACGGGATTCACCCCAATGCGCGCGGGGTGGCCGTGATGGTCGAGCGCATCCTGCCCTATGTCGAGGCGCTGATCGCGCGGGCGGGGCGCGGGTGAAGGCGGTGGTGAAGGAGGGCGCGGGATGCTTCGTCTGTTCGTCGGCCTCGCACTCCCCTACGAGCTCCGGCTTCGCCTTGCCGGGCTGATCGCGCACCGCTTCCCCGGCGCGAAATGGGTGCCGCCCGAGAACTACCACCTCACGCTGCGCTTCATCGGCGAGGTGGACAACGGCCGGGCGGATGACATCGACGCCGGGCTCTCCGCCATCGCCGCGCGCGGCTTCGACCTCACCTTGAGCGGGGTCGGCACGTTCGAAACCCGCGGCAGGCCGCACGCGCTGTGGGTGGGGGTGGAGCGCAACGCCGCGCTCGAACACCTGCGCGCCAAGGTGGAGAGTGCCGTGGTGCGGGCGGGCTGCGAGCCGGAGCGGCGTCGCTTCGTCCCCCACGTCACCCTTGCCCGGCTCGACAACCCCGACCCGGTGCGGCTCGGCGAGTTCCTTCGCCTGCACGGGCTTTTCCGCGCCCAGCCGGTGCCGGTGGAGCGGTTCACGCTGTTCTCCTCGCACCTCGCGAAGGATCAGGCGCACTACACGGCCGAGGCCGACTACGCCCTCGCCTGAGCGGGGTCGTCAGCTCCGGGGAAGCCCGGCCCGACCGCGCGAGAGCGAGCGGAGGCAGACCTCCTCCGGCACCCGCTCGAGCCCCACGCCCCGGGCGGCGGCGAGCACCACGCGTGCGTCCCCCTCGCCTTCGAGGAAGACATCGAGCAGGCAGGACGGGCCGCGATAGAGCCAGGCGCGTACCTCGCCCTCCTCCCGCACGAGGTCGGGCTCGCCGAGGAGGGCGCGCAGATCCGCCTCGCCGAGCCCTGCCAGATCCGAAGCGGAGCGCGGCGAACGGGCCAACACCGCGGGGCGATCGGCCCGCGGCGGGGGCGCGACCGGGCGTGGCGCGACCGCGTGCGGCGGCAGGCCCTGACGCATCGCCTCGAGCGCGGCGCGCGCCGCGGTGATGTCGGCCAGCGCACGCTGCGCCGCCCTCTCCTCTTCCGCAGGTGCACCGGCGCAAGCGGCGGCAAGGGTGGCGACCAGCAAGCCGGCGGCCACCCGCGGTGCCACGGCGCGCAGCGAAGCGGAGCGGTTTCAGCCCCGCGCCAGCGCGGGCTCCGCCGGCGTCGTTGTCGACGCCGCGGCCTGGGCGGCCACCGACACCGGGCTGGCCGGCGACGACGGCATCGCGGCCTGTGCCAGGGTGGGAGAGGCGGCGGGAGCGCCGAGGGCCGGGATCATCTCGATCCGACCGCTGACCTGCGCCCCCTCCTCGACCATCAGCCGCGCGCAGCGGATGGTGCCGGTGACCCGGCCGGTGCCGCGGATGACGAGGCGCCCGGTCGCCGTCAGCGCGCCGTCGAAGGCGCCGGAGATGTCAGCCTCCTCGATCTCGGCCTCGCCGCGGAACACGCCGCTGTCGGCAATCACCAGTTCGAGCGCGTTGCGGATCGACACCTCGGCCGTGCCGTGGACCTCGAGCCGTTCGCAGTCGCTGATCGCGCCACCCGACAGCGCGATGCCGCGCCCGACCACCAGGGCCCGACGCTCGCTCGCCGGACGGGCGGGGGAAGGGGGCCGCGCGGCGGCCGCGGGGGTCGGCGCGAGCGGCGTCGGCTGCGGCGGAATGCCGGGGGTGGGGATGGTCGGCTTCAGGGCCATGCCGCTCTCCTTGCGGGTCGGGGTCGGACGGGCGATGGGCTCGGCCGCCAGCGTCGTTCGCTCAGGCGGCGTTGCTTCGCGGCCACTCGGGCTGCCATCGCTTCGGGGGCGCTTGAACAGGGCCAGGGGACACCTCGCGGTCGCTGGAGTGGCTGGATCGAATGGCGACTCCGTCGCTGGCCGGGATCATACCGCCGCATCGATCGGCAGCAATGCGGCCGTGGTGGGCGCGAGAGGGATCGAACCTCTGACCCCCACCGTGTCAAGGTGGTGCTCTCCCGCTGAGCTACGCGCCCGCCCTTTTCGGTCTGTACCGGCGGTGCGGCGGCAACGCAAGCATCCGCCGGCCCGGCGGAGCGCGGCCGGGTGACATCGCGGCCCGGGCGATGCTTTCATGGCTGCGATGGACACGCTGCCGCCCAGGCATGGCTCCGCGACGCGTCCGGACGCCCGTCCTGGCGTCCCGCCGTGGTCTGAGCCCGTCGTCGTGCGTCGGCCGGCGGTGCAGACCGCCCCCCTCGTCTTCTCCTCCCCACATTCGGGCCGCGACTACCCGCCGGCCTTCCTCAACGACTCGCGTCTCGACATGGCGACCTTGCGCCGAAGCGAGGACAGTTTCGTCGAGGAGCTGTTCGGCTCTGCTCCCGACCGCGGCTGCCCGCTGATCCACGCCACCTTTCCGCGGACCTGGTGCGACGTGAACCGCGAGCCTTGGGAGCTCGATCCGGCGATGTTCGCCGACCCGCTTCCGGCCTATGTCAACGCAGCAAGCCCCCGGGTGGGCGCAGGCCTCGGCACTATTGCGCGGGTGGTGTCCACCGGGGAGGCGATCTACCGCCGCAAACTCACCTTCGAAGAGGCGGAGGCGCGCATCGCCACCTGCTGGCGCCCCTACCATCAGGCGCTCGCCGCGCTGATCACGGAGACGCTGCACCGCTTCGGCTGCTGCCTGCTGATCGACTGCCACTCGATGCCGTCTCTCGCCACCCTGCCGGCGCGGGAGCGGCCGCCCGACATCGTGCTCGGCGATGCGCATGGCACGTCGTGCGCGGCGATCGCGACCCGCCGGGTGGAGGAGGCGCTGAGCCGGCGCGGGCTTCGCGTGCGGCGCAACGAGCCCTACGCCGGCGGCTACGTCACCCGCCACTACGGGCGGCCGCGGGAGGGCGTGCATGCGCTGCAGATCGAGATCGCGCGCAACCTCTACATGGACGAGGGGCGAATCGAGCCCGCGGCCGGCTTTGCGAGGATGAAGGCGCTGCTGGGGCAGGTGATCGGCGAACTCGCCGCCGCCGACTGGTCCTCCCTCAAACCCTGAGCGGGGCGGCCGGGACGAACCGCCGGCAACCGCGAGTTGCGCAATCGGCGGCGTGATGGGGCTCAGAAATCTGTCGCAAGCCCCTGGCGCAAAAAAAGGGCCGCCCTTCGCAGGGCGGCCGAGTTTAGGGAGGAAACGTCCAAGAAAGGCAGACAGCATGGCCGAAACGACGATGCTGCAGTGCGAAAGATAAGCAGGGCGCGGATCCGAGACAAGGGGTTTTTTGCGCCGCAGCATGCGCGCGGGTCCTTTTCGCCGCACGCATGATCACGTCCGCGCGATGGTTCAGGGATCCGCTGGCACGCGGCTTGCGAGTGGCAAGCGGCATTTCGACAACCGGATCACCCCCCATGCCGCGCCCTCATCTCCTCGCCGCCCTCGCCGTTTCGCTGCTGACGGTCTGCCCCACCGGCGAACCCGCCGCGCGGCCGACCGCGGCGACGGCCCCATCCACCATCTCGCCGGCCGACCTCTGCCGGCCGGCGATCGCCGCTGCCGAACGCACGCATGGCATCCCGCACGCACTCCTGCTCGCCATCGGGCGGGTGGAAAGCGGGCGGCGGGATCCCGAAACCGGCCGCTTCGGTCCCTGGCCCTGGACCATCAATGCCGAGGGAACGGGGCAGTTCTTCCCCACCAAGGAGGCAGCGATTGCCGCCGTGCGCGCCCTGCAGGCACGCGGCGTGCGCTCGATCGACGTCGGGTGCATGCAGGTGAACCTGCATCACCACCCCGACGCCTTCGCCTCGCTCGAAGAGGCCTTCGACCCGGCGCGCAACGCCGACTACGCCGCCCGCTTCCTGGTCGATTTGCAGGCGCGGGCAAACTCCTGGACGCAGGCCGCGGCACACTACCACTCGCAGACGCCAGAGCTCGCCGAGGCCTACAAGCGCCGTGTGCTTGCGGCCTGGCCGGAGGAAACGCGGCACGCGGCGGAGGCGCATCGGCAGGCGCAGGCGGCGGCCTGGGCGGCGCGAACGGCGGGCGGTGCCGGGCGGATCATCCACCTTGCCGCTCCTGCCCTCCGACCCGCTCCGCTCGAGGCGGCGCCGGAGGCGAACTTGCGCGGTCGTGATCTCGACTCCTACCGCGCCGCGCCGATCGCGGCCGTGCGGCCGATCGCCTTGCTCGCCCAAGTCTCCGCCGCCCGCCCGGCGCCGACCCGTCCGTCCCGCTGATGCGCCGTCGCAGTTGCAGGGCACCATCGCGATCCGGCACATTCCCGAACTGGATGCGAGCCATGCGCTCGTGTCATGAATTCGTCGACCGACCGGGAAAGGATAAGGATGATGCCTATGCGCCTGATCGCCGCTGCCTTGCTGTTCGCCGCCCTCTCGCTACCGGCCTTCGCCTGCCCCTCCGACGAGCGGGTGGCCGAGGAGCCGCCGCCGCCGGTGGTGACCTCCGCCCTGCCGGCGACCGCCGTCGCCGGCTGAGGCCGCATCACCCGCGCCGGCCGCCGCGCAGCCGGGCGACGAGCCCCGCCGCGGCGGCCGACACCATCGCCTCGCTGTCTAGGCCATACAGGGCATAGAGGGAGGGGATATCGCCGGCTTGACCGAAGCGGTCGACGCCGAGCGGCTCCACCCTCTGCCCGCGCACCGACCCGAGCCAAGCCAGCGTGGCCGGGTGCCCGTCCAGCACCGTCACGAGAACCGCCTCCGGCGAGATCGGCGCCAACAGGGTTTCGATCCAGGCCGTCGCCGGCGCGCCGTCGCGCCGCGCACGGCAGGCCGCGAGCCAGTCCCGGTGCAGCCTGTCGGGACTGGTGATCGTCAGCAACCCCGCGCCAGGGACATCCTCCCGGATCGTGTCGAACGCGGCGCGCGCCTCCGGCGCGACCGGACCCTGCGTGACGAGCGCCAGCGCCGCCCCCGGCTCGGGCGGCACGAGCCAATACCCGCCGCGGATCACCGCCTCGGGGTCAAGGAGGCGCGCAGGCTGCTCGATCGCCCGCGTCGAAAGCCGGAGCCACACGGATGAGCCGTCCGGCTCCTGCAGCTGACGGAACGCCCAGGCCAGGATGGCCGCGAGCTCGTCGACATACGCAGGCTCGTAGAAGGCGAGGCGGTCCTGCCCGATGCCGATCAGCGGCGTGTAGACGGACTGGTGCTGACCGCCCTCGGGTGCGAGCGTGATGCCCGAGGGCGTGGAGACCAGGATGAAGCGCGCATCCTGGTAGCAGCCGTACATCAGCGCATCGAGCCCGCGCCCGACGAAGGTGTCGTAGACGGTGCCGAGCGGGATCAGCCGCACGCCGAACAGGTCGTGCGCAAGGCCCGCCGCCGCGAGCAGCAGGAACAGGTTCTGTTCGGCGATGCCGAGTTCGATGTGCTGCCCCTCGGGCGTCATCACCCATTTCTGCGGCGAGACGACCTTGGCGTCGCGAAAGACGTCGTTGCGCCGCGTGCGCGAGAACACGCCGCGGCGGTTTACCCACGGCCCAAGGGAGGTGGAGACCGTCACGTCCGGGCTCATGGTGACGAGGCGTGCGGCGAGCGGGGCAAGATCGCCCACGCCGCGACCGATCTCGGACAGGATTTGGCCGAACCCCTCCTGGGTGGAGATCTTCCGGCCCGGCGCAAGCGGCGGGATGGGCAGGGCGGAGGGGATCGGCACCGGGTCGGCGACGAGACGGCGGCTTTGCCGGTGCTGCGCGAAGGGCGCGCTGGCGACCAGGGCGCGCGCCTCCGCCTCCAGGGCGCCGAGCCCCGCGAAGGGCTCCCACTCCTCGCCCGGCGCGATGCCCATCGCGGCGCGGAACGCCTCCATCTGCTCCTTCGTCATCAGCCCGGCATGGTTGTCCTTGTGCCCGGCGAAGGGCAGGCCCATGCCCTTGATGGTGTAGGCGATGAAGGCGGTGGGCTGGCGCGAGGTCGCCGCCCGGCGCAACGTGTCGACGACGAGGCCCATGTCGTGGCCGCCGAGATTGGTCATCAGCCGCGCGAGATCGCCGTCGCTGAGGGGATCGATGATCGCGCGCACCCGACGATCGCGCCCGAGATCGGCGATCAGCGCCTCGCGCCAGGCGGCACCCCCCTGGAAGGTGAGCGCGGCGTAGGTGGAGTTCGGACAGTCGTCGATCCACTGCTTCAGCGCCGCCCCGCCGGGCCGGGCAAAGGCGGCCTCGAGCAGGCGGCCGTACTTCAGCGTCACCACCTCCCACCGCATGTCGCGGAACAGGCCCTCGATGCGGTGGAACAGCCGGTCGGGCACGATCGAATCGAGGCTCTGGCGGTTGTAGTCGATCACCCACCACACGCCCTCGACCTCGTGCTTCCAGCCCTCGAGGAGCGCCTCGTAGATGTTGCCCTCGTCGAGCTCGGCGTCGCCAACGACCGCCACCATGCGGCCCCATGGCGCGTCCTCCGGCACGAGACGCTTGAGGCGGACATAGTCGCGCACGAGCGCGGCGAAGGTGGTGATCGCCACCCCGAGCCCGACCGAGCCCGTCGAGAAGTCGACGTCGTCGCCGTCTTTCACCCGCGACGGATAGGGCTGGATGCCGCCCAAGGCACGGAACCGTTCGAGCTTGTCGCGGCTCACCCGCCCCATCAGGTACTGGATGGCGTGGAACACCGGGGCGGCGTGCGGCTTCACCGCCACCCGATCCTCGGGGCGGAGAATGTCGAAATAGAGCGCCGTCATCAGGGTGGCGACCGAGGCGCAGGAGGCCTGGTGGCCGCCGACCTTCAGCCCGTCGCGATTTGGGCGGACGTGGTTGGCGTGATGAATGATCCAGGCGGCGAGCCAGAGCACGCGCTTCTCCAGCGCCTCCAGCACGGCGAGCCGGCGGGGGTCGATCCCGCCCGCGGCGACCGTCTCCCGTGCCAGCCCGTCCGCCATCCCCTTCCCCCTCGCCTCAGCCGCGGGCGAGACGCTTCAGGGCGGAGGACGCCGCGCGCTTGCCCTCGCCCGCGTAGAGCTCATGATTCGCCTCGATCGTGTCGCGATCGTACAGGTAGTTCACCATCAGCCCGAGACTCTCGCGCAGCCCCTTGTCGGACGCGTCGGCGAGCCAGTTCAGCCGTTCCGCTCGCGCACCGTTACTGAGGTGGAAGTGCGCCACCGGATCGCGCGCCTTGCCGCGCCGGTCGCTCTCGGTCAGCAGGTAGCGCGCGCAGAGGCGGAGTAGCGGCGCCTTCGCCGCCTCGACCAGAGCGGGCTCGCGATGCCACTGGCGGCGGGACAGGAGGCGCGCGAGCGGGCTCACCTGCTCCGCCCCCTCCTCCTCGGCCTCCGCCAGCGCCTCGGCGAGCGCCGCACTCTCCTCCGGCGAGAGCAGCTCGTCGCCCGCCGCGAGCCGCTCCTCGAGCCAGCGCCGGAAGCCGGGGATCGGCGAGAGGGTGGCGAAGGTCTTCAGGTTGGGCAGGTCGCGCGAGAGGCGATCGACCACCTGCTTGATCAGGAAGTTGCCGAAACTGATGCCGGAAAGACCGCGCTGGCAGTTCGAGATCGAGTAGAAGATCGCGGTATCGGCCCCTGCCGGATCGATCACGGGGGCCTTCTCGTCGAGAAGTGCCCGCACGTTGTCGGCGAGCCCCCGCACCAGCGCCACCTCGACGAAGATGAGCGGCTCGCCCGCCATCGCGGGGTGGAAGAAGGCGTAGCAGCGGCGGTCGGCATCGAGCCGGTTCTTCAGGTCGCGCCAGCCGCGGATCTCGTGCACTGCCTCGTAGCCGACGAGCTTCTCGAGCAGGGCGGCGGGGCTGTTCCAGTCGATGCGGCGCAACTCGAGGAAGCCGACATCGAACCAAGCGGCGAGAAGCCCCCGCAGATCCTCGTCGAGGGCGGCGAGCAGCGGGTCGTCCTTGGCGCGTGCCATCAGGTCGGCGCGCAGGTCGACCAGGAACTTCACCCCCTCAGGGATGGAGGTGAACTGGGTGAGGAGGCGGACGCGCGGCGCGGCGGCGGCGCGGCGCAGCTGGGCGAGTGCCATGGCCCTCTCGCCGGAATCGGTCGCGGCGGCGAAGGCCGCGCAGGCCGCCTGCACGGCGGCCGGGTCGGCGTCGAAGCCGGCAAGCGTGCGCAGGAAGGCGGTGCGCCCGTCGGCATCCGCCTTGCGATAGGCCTGCGCGAGCTGGGCCGAGCGGCCGCGGGCCGAGACCTCGCCGCCCTTCGCCTCGAGGCAGGCGCGCATCTGGGCGGCGATGTCCGCCTCATCCTCCGCCCCGCCGGCAACCGCTGCCCAGGCGCCGAGGAGACGCTTCAGCGCCCGATCGAACAGGCCCTCCTGAACGGTGGCGGCTTCCATCGCGGTCTCCCTTGGCCGCTCGGGTCGTCAGTATAGCCCGGCGACCACGGCAGGGAGATGGTCGGCGAGGTCCTCCGCTATCAAGTGGGGGCCGGCGCGACCCGCCGCCTGCGCATGCAGCCAGGCGGCGGCGCAGGCGGCTTCGAACGCCGGCAGGCCCTGGGCGAGCAGGGCGGCGGCGATGCCACCGAGCACGTCGCCCGTGCCGCCGGTGGCGAGCCACGCCGGTGCGGCGGGGTTGATCGCCGCCCGCCCATCGGGGGCGGCGACGATGGTGTCGCTGCCCTTGAGCAACACCACACCGTCGAGCCGGCGTGCGGCCTCGCGCACCGCGGCGAGCCGGTCGGCCCCCAACGGGCCGAACAGGCGGGCGAACTCGGCGGCGTGCGGCGTCGCGATGGCGGTGCCGCGCAGATCCTCCGGCGCCCCGCGTAGGGCATCGGCATCGGCCACCAGGCGTCGCCCCGCTGCCAGGACGGCGCGTGCGATCTCCGCAGCGCGCTCCCCTCCGCCCGGGCCGACCAGCCAGACCCGGCGGCGTTCATCGGCAAGCAGAGCCTGGAGCGAAGCCTCGGTGACGATCACGCCCGGCTCGCCCGCCCGACAGGCGGCGGCGGAGGCGGCGTCGGGCGCGGCGATGGTGACGAGGCCTGCGCCGGCGCGCCGGGCGGCGCGGGCGGCAAGCCTGGCCGCGCCGGTCATGGCCGGGCCGGCCACGACGGTCACCGTGCCGCGGCTGTACTTGTGGTCCGCCGACCCGGGGGGGCGGAGCAACTGTCGCCACAGCGTGGGATCGTTCCGGAACGTCGTCGGCCCGATCCGGTCCAGCACGTCGTCCGGGATGCCGATCGGTGCGCAGACCACCTCGCCGCAGAGATCCCGCCCCGGCAGCAGCAGGTGCGCGGGCTTGAGGCGAAAGAAGGTGACGGTGAGGACGGCTTGCGGGGCGACGCCGAGCACGGCTCCCGTGTCACCCGACACGCCTGAGGGCAGGTCGATCGCCACCACCGGTGCGGCGATCGCGCGGATCGTTTCGGCCGCCAAACCCTCGATCGGGCGGGCAAGCCCCGCGCCGAACAGGGCGTCGACGACGAGACTTGCACCGACCAGGGCCGCGGGCGTGAGGGGAACGAGGGGTCCGCGCCAGCGCGCGGCGGCGAGGGCGGCGTCACCGCGCAGACCGTTCCGCTCCCCCAACAGCGCCACCCGCACCGGCCAACCCGCCTCTTCCAACCGGCGCGCGACCACCAACCCGTCGCCGCCGTTGTTGCCGGGCCCGGCGAGCACCACCGTGGCACAGGGGCGAAAGCGGCGCAGGATCGCGCGCGTCACCGCACGGCCGGCGTTCTCCATCAGCGCGATTCCGGGCGTACCGCCCGCGATGGTCAGCCGATCGGCGCGGCCCATCTCTGCCACCGTCAGCACCGCGGCGTCGCGCATTCGCTTGACCCTCGCTTTCTTCGATGATTAGAACATGTGCGGGGAGCGATCTTCCCGCACGGAAAGATCAACGAAGCGGGAGTGAACGTCGATGGCACGGATCGGCAAGCCTGAACGGAGCCTCTCCGAACTTTATCGCGACGACCCGGAACGCGCCGACTGGATCGTGTTCGGCCGCCGGGGTGCCCTGAAGGGCACGGCGTTGGCCGCCATGGGTGCTGCGGTCGGGGCGACCATCCCGTTCGCCAACCGCATGCCGACGGGCCTCGTCCCTGCCGCCCTGGCGCAAGGGGCGGGCGAGCGCCGCCTGTTCCGCTTCGAGGGCAAGGAGGCGCTGATCGATCTCGGCCAGCGCCCGCTCGTGCTCGAGACCCCCGAACACCTGCTCGACGACGAGATCACACCGGCCTCCAAGTTCTTCGTCCGCAACAACGGCCTGCCGCCGGAACCCGCGGCGGATCCGAAGGCATGGAAGCTGCGCATCGACGGCGAGGTGAACACGCCGCTCGAATTGACGGTTGGCGAGCTCGAGAGCCGCTTCCCGCTCGTCACCTACCAGCTGCAAATGGAGTGCGGCGGCAACGGACGCGGCTTCTTCGTTCCCGAGACCCGCGGCAACCAGTGGGGTAACGGCGCGATCTCGAACTGCCAGTGGACGGGCGTGCGGCTGCGCGACCTCCTGCGCGCGGCCGGCGTGAAGGACAGTGCCAAGCACGTCGCCCCCTATGCCAGCGACATGCATCTCTCCGGCGACCCGAATCGCGTGGTGATCAGCCGCGCGACGCCGATCGAGAAGTGCATGGAGGAGCATACCATCGTCGCGGTGCGGATGAACGGCGAGCCGATCCCGCACATCCATGGCGCGCCCTTGCGCCTGATCGTGCCCGGCTGGCCCGGTTCGCTGAGCCAGAAGTGGCTGACGCGGCTGTGGGTGCGCGACCGCGAGCATGACGGGCCAGGCATGGGCGGCACCTCGTACCGCGTGCCGGTGATCCCGATCGTTCCCGGCTCGCGCGACGACGGCAAAACCTTCCGCGACATCCACTCGATGTGGGTGCGGTCGGTGCTGACCAACATCCCGAACGGCAGTCGCTTCCCCGCCGGCACGCGCGAGATCGCCGTGCGCGGCCATGCCTGGGCGGGCGAGGACAGCGTCCGCGCCGTCCACGTGTCGGTCGATTTCGGCGCGACCTGGACGGCGATGGACGTGAAGCCGCCCGCCAACAAGTACGCCTGGCAGCGCTGGAGCGGCACCGTCCGCCTGCCCTCGGATGGCTACTTCGAGATCTGGTATCGGGCGACCGACAGCCAGGGCCGGATGCAGCCGCATGCGCCGGCGAACTGGAACCCGCAGGGCTACGGCGCGAACCCGATCAGCCGGATCGCGATCCTGGTCGGCTGAAACTGCGTCTGACGTTAACCACGAAACGAAAGAGCAGAGACTGATGGGACGGGGAACGGTGAAGGGACTGTTTGCGGCGATTGCGGCGGGACTTCTCGCCGTTCCCCTTGTTTCCACGGCACCTTCGATCTCAGCCGAGGAGGAAACGCCGGAGGTTCTGGCCCCCGGCGAAGGCAGGGACGAAACGTTCTACTACTGCATCGCCTGCCACAACACGGCGCTCATCCGCCGCTCGGGCTTCACCCGCCAGCAGTGGGACGAGCTGATGGACTGGATGACCGAGCGGCATGGCATGAACCCGCTCGAGGGCGAACTGCGCGAGACCATCGTCAATTACCTCGCGCAGGCCTATCCACCGCGGCGCCAGCGCGGCCCGGCCTTCACCAATCCCTTCGCCAGCAACTGAGCCGGCCCGCCACGGCAAACCCGCGGCCGGCCTGACCCCAGCCGTGAGGCTCTTGCGTTGCCCAGCGGGCAGCGCAGGGTAGGGCCATGCGCATCGTGGTCATCGGCGCCGGCGTGGTCGGCGTGGCGGCAGCCTGGGCGCTCCGGCGTGCCGGTGCCGAGATCATCGTCGTCGAAGCCCGGGAAGGTCCCGCGCTCGAAACCTCTTTCGCCAATGCCGGGCACCTGGCGGTCGCGAGCGGGCCCTGGGCCGCGCCCGACGTACCGGGCAAACTGCTGCGCTGGCTGGGGCAGGAGGATGCGCCGCTCCTCGTTCGCCTACGCTGGGACCCTACGCTCTGGCGCTGGGGCCTGAGGTTTCTCGCCAACTGCACGGCGCGCGCCCACGAGGAGAATGCGCGCGCGATCGGCACCCTGGCGCAGCTGTCGTTCAACGAAACCATCCGGCTGCGGGGAGAACTCGCCATCGCCGATGACGTCAATCGCGAGGGCGTCCTCACCCTCTACCGCGACCCGCGCGCGCTGGCGGCAGCGGAGAAGAAACGCGACCGCCTCGCCGCGCAGGGCATCGCGGCCGAGCTGCTCGATCGCAACGGGATGGTCGCGCGCGAACCCGCGCTCGCCGCGGCGGCGGATCGCTACGCCGGCGCGCTGTTCGCCGCCGATGCCGAGACCGCCGACTGCCGCGCCTTCACCCTCGCCCTCGCCGCCGAAGCGGAACGGCGCGGCGTCGTGTTCCGGTTCCGCACGCGCGTGGCCGAGATCCTCGTCGAGGGCGGTCGGGCACGCGGGGTCGCCCTCGCGGGCGGAGAGCGTGTGGCGGCGGATGCCGTCGTGCTCGCCGCCGGGCCCTGGTCCGTCCGCCTCGCGCTGCGCTTGGGGCTTCGCCTGCCGATCTACCCCGGCAAGGGCTATTCCGTCACCGTGCCGATCGCCGGTCGCAACGGTGCGCCCCGCCATGCGGTGATCGACGAGGCGGACAAGGTCTACGTCGCGCGATTCGGCGAGCGGCTGCGCATCGCCGGCACGCTCGAACTCGCAGGCTTCGACCCCACCCCCTCGCCCGCGCGTGCGGCCGCCACGCTCGAACGGCTGCGCAGGCTGTTCCCCGATGGCGGCGACTACGCGCGCGCCGAGCACTGGACGGGGCTGAGGCCGATGACGCCGGACGGGCGGCCACTCATCGGTGCCACCTCCATCCGCGGCCTGTGGCTCAATACCGGGCACGGCCCGCTCGGCTGGACGCTCGCCTGCGGCTCGGCTCTGCTGCTGGCCAGCCTCCTCGCCGGTTCCCCGCCGCCGATCGACGCCACCCCCTTCGCCCCCTCCCGGTTCTGACGGGCCGGCGCGCTTGGAGGGCGGCGAGTCGTCGCGCTAAGCCTCGCACCATGGCGATCGTCGTCACGGTGGCGCAGCAGAAGGGTGGAGCGGGCAAGACCACGCTCGTCGCCCAGCTCGCCGCGGCGCTGGCGGCGAGCCGACGGGTCGCTGCCCTCGATGTCGACCCCCAGGCGAGCCTGATGCGCTGGCAGGCCGCCCGCAAGTCGGCACTCAAGGCTGCGGCGGCAGGGCTCACCGTGGCGGACTGCGCGGGCTGGCGTCTTGCGGGCGAAATCGCGCGCTTGGCCCGCAGCCATGACGTGGTGCTGATCGACAGCCCGCCGCATGCCGAAACCGAAGCCCGGCTCGCCGTGCGCGCGGCCGATCTCGTCCTCGTTCCCCTCCAGCCGAGCCCGCTCGATCTCTGGGCGACCGAACCGACCCTTGCGCTCGCGCACGCCGAGAAACGCGCGGTCCGGGTGGTGCTGAACCGCGCGCCCGCCCGCGGACGGCTTCTGGACGCGACGCGCGCCGAGCTCGCGCGCGCCGAAGCGCCCGTGCTGGCCGCGGCGCTCCGCAACCGCAGCGCCTATCCGGCTGCCATGCAAAGGGGGCTCGGCGTGACGGAAAGCGCGCCGAAAGGCCAAGCGGCCGCGGAGGTGCGCGCCCTGATCGCCGAGCTATCGGACTGGTTGGGCTCGACCTGATGCACGCGCTGCTGTTCGTCCTTCATCTGCTCGGCGCCATCGTCTGGGTGGGCGGGATGGCCTTCGCCATGCTCGTGCTCCGCCCCTCCCTCGCCGTGCTCGAGCCACCGCAGCGGCTCGCGCTGCATCGCGAGGTGTTCCGCCGCTTCTTCCTCATCGTCTGGCACGCGATGCCGATCACGCTGGCTTCCGGTTGGGCGATGCTGTTCCTGTTCCACGGCGGCTTCGCCGGCGCGCACTGGACGGTGCACCTGATGAACCTGACGGGGCTCGTGATGGGCGCGGTGTTCGTCGTGCTCTGGAGCGGGCCCCATCAGGCCTTCCGCGCCGCGCTCGCCGCCGGCCGCCCGGCGGAGGCGGCGGAGGCGCTGGGGCGAATCCGGCTGCTCATCACGCTCAACCTGGGGCTCGGCCTGTTCACGAGCGCGATCGCCGGGCTCGGGCGGTTCGGGCTATGATCGCGCGACCGACGACCGTTTGGAGGCGGATGTGAGCCTGCGGTCTCTTCCCCTGCTCGGCCTTGCCCTCGCCCCGGGCCTCGCCGCCGCGCAGACCTTGCCGGGCGATCCCTTCGTCGGGCGCCAGCTCGCGGAACGCTGGTGCGCCTCCTGCCACCTCGTCTCGCCACGCCCCGTCGGGCCCGCGGGCGACGGGGCGGAACCCTTCCAGTCGATCGCCGACCGCGCCTCCACCACCGCACTGTCGCTGCGCGTGTTCCTGCAGACGCCGCACGGGCAGATGCCCGACCTGCAGATCACCCACCGGGAGGCGGACGACCTGATCGCCTACATCCTGTCGTTGCGCGAGCGCTGAACCCGCCTCATTGCGACCGGCGCCGCACCACCTCGCGGTGAAGGATGTAAAGGCCCGAAGCGACGAGGACGGCCACGCCGGCGAGTGTCCAGAGCGACGGCCGCTCGCCCCAGATCACGAAGCCGAGGAGGCCCGTCCAGAGGATGCCGATATACTCGAACGGCGCGACGATCGACGCCTCGGCGCGGCGATAGGCCTCCGTCATCAACAGTTGCGCCCCCGTGCTGATCACGCCGATCAGGACCAGCAGCGTGAAATCCCACCAATCGGGCGTGACCCAGACCGGGATCATGGCGAGCCCCGCCACCACCGCGCCACCGACCGAGAACCAGGCGATGATGGTGACGTTGCTCTCGCCCAACTCGCCCATGCGCCGGATCGCCGCCATGGCCAGCGCCCAGCAGAACGCGCCGAAGACGACGATCAGCGCCGGGATCAGCGCGATCTCTCCTCCCCCGGGGCGGAGGATGAGCAGCACGCCGCCGAAACCGACGATCACCGCGCTCCAGCGCCGGATGCCCACCTTCTCGCGCAACAGCGGGATGGAAAGCGCGGTGAGGAAGAGCGGCATGGTGAAGCCGAGCGCGGTGACGGTGGCGATCGGCAGCACGGCGTAGCCGTAGAAGGCGGTGACCATGCCGACCACGCCCGACGTGACCCGCACCACGTGCCAGAACGGCCGCCGCGTGGCGAGGGTGCGCAGCCCGCCCTGGCGCGCGATCATCGGCCACAGCGCGACGAGCGCGATGATCGAGCGGAAGAACACGATCTCGATGGTCGGGATGCGCTCGGCCACCGTCTTCACCATCGCCGCGGCGACCGCGAAGGTGGCGGAGGCGCCGATGACGGCGGCGATGGCGCGGGCACGGCGTCGCCGCGTCTCGCCTTCCCCCGCCGCCTCGGCCTGATCCGCCGCCTGCCGCACCCCCTCCCCCTTTCCCGCCAGCCTAAGCGCGCCCCCTCTGGCCGCGCCAGACGGATGGGGCTACGGTCCGCGCCCGCATGGCAGACCTCTCCTTTCCGCCGCATCCCGCCGTCGCCATCGAAGCGATCGAGACCGTCTGGCGCGGACGGACGGCGGTGCAACGCGTCCGCTACAGCCTCACCGGCTTCGACGGCCGCCGCGTCGGCCCCGCCACCTGGGAGGTGGTGCGGCGTGGCCGGGCCGTCGCCGTGCTGCCGCACGACCCGCGCAGCCGCCGCGTCGTGTTGATCGAGCAGTTCCGCCTGCCCGCCCTCGCCGCCGGGCTCGACCCGATGCTGATCGAGGCCGCCGCCGGCCTGGTCGACGGCGAGGAGGACGAGAAGGCCGCCGCGCGACGCGAGACGCTCGAGGAGACGGGGCTCACGGTCGGCGCGCTGGAGCCGGTCGGGCGCTTCATCCTCACACCCGGCGTCGCCGACGAGACGATCGCCATCTTCCTCGCCGAGACCGAGATCCCCCCAGCCCCGGCCGACGGGACCTTGCGCCTCACCGGCATGGCGCACGAGCATGAGCACATCCGCGTGCTCGCCGTCGCCGAGGACGACGCCTTCGCCTGGCTGGACGCCGGGCGGATCGTCAACGCCACCACGGTGATCGCGCTGCAGGCCCTGCGCATTCGCCGCCTGCGCGAGGATGGCGGTCGATGACCGAGCTCCTGTTCCGCGCCGATGCCTATCTCGCGGAGGCCACCGCCCGCGTCGTCGCCGCGACACCGATGGGCGTGGTGCTCGACCGCACCGTGTTCTACGCCGCCGCCGGCGGCCAGCCGGGCGACACGGGCGTGCTTCGCCGCGCCGATGGAACTGCAGCGGCCGTCATCGACACGGTGAAGGGCGAGAACGGTTCGATCCTGCATCGGCTCGCCGAAGGGGCGGCCGTGCCGGAACCCGGCGAGGAGGTGATGGCGGCGATCGATTGGCCGCGGCGGCACCGGCTGATGCGCATGCACACGGCGCTCCATCTCCTCTGTGCGCTCATCCCCGGCGCGGCGGTGACGGGAGGCGCGATCGGCGACGGCAAGGGCAGGCTCGATTTCGACCTTCCCGCCGCCCCCGACCGCGCGGCGCTGGACGAAGGGCTCGCGCGGCTGATCGCCGACAACCATCCGGTGAGCGAACACTGGATCGGCGAAGAGGCGTTGGACGCCAACCCGCACCTCGTGCGCACCCTGTCGGTGAAGCCGCCGCGCGGGGCGGGACGCGTACGCCTCGTGCGCATCGGCGCGGGCGACCCGCCGGTCGACCTGCAGCCCTGCGGCGGGACGCATGTGCGCGCGACGGCGGAAATCGGTCGCGTGAGCATCGCCAAGGTGGAGAACAAGGGGCGGCAGAACCGCCGCATCGTCCTGGTGCTCGAGCCGTGACGGAGCGGGGCTTCGCGCACCCGGAGGCGCTCATCGACGCCGCCGCGCTCGCCGCTGCGCTCGGCGCGCCGGACCTCGTGGTGATCGACATCACAAAGTCTCTGCCGAACGAGAACCGCGACGATCGCGCGGCGTGGCGCGCGGCCCACATCCCGGCTGCCCTGTTCCTCGACATCGACGAGGTGGCGGACCGCACGACGCAGCTGCCGCACATGCTGCCTTCGCCCGAGGACTTCGCGCGCATGATCGGCGCCTTCGGCATCGGCAACGACACCCGCGTCGTCTTCTACGACCAGAAGGGGATGAGTTCCGCCGCACGCGGGTGGTGGATGATGCGCGTCTTCGGCCACGACCGCGTGGCGGTGCTGGACGGCGGACTACCCGCCTGGCGCGCGGCCGGCCTGCCGCTCGAGACCGGCGAGGTTCCGCCCCCACCACCCGTCCGCTTCCGGGCCTCGTTCCGGCCCGAACTCGTCGCTGATCTCGCCCGGGTGCGGCGCGGCCTCGCGGACGGCGACCTCGTGCTCGTCGACGCCCGGCCGGCCGCGCGTTTCCGGGCCGAGGCGCCCGAACCGCGGCCGGGCATCCGCGGCGGTCACGTGCCCGGCGCGCGCAGCCTGCCGCATCTCGACCTGCTCGACGACGCGTGCCTCTTCCGCCCTGCCGCGGAACTCCGCGCCCGGCTCGCCCAGGCCGGGCTCGACGGCACGCGTCCGGCGATCGCCATGTGCGGCTCCGGTGTCACCGCCTGCGCGATCGCGCTCGCTGCCCACCTTGTCGGCCTGCCCGAGGTCGCGGTCTATGACGGGTCGTGGACCGAGTGGGGCGGACGCGACGACACGCCGGTCGAGATCGGCTGAGGAGACCGAACGTGCCCGACGACACGCGCCCCCCCCATCGGCAGATCGGCCTGCGCACCCGCCTCTCCCATCTCGGGCGGCCGGGCACGAAGACGCACGGCTTCGTCAACCTTCCCGTCGCGCGCGGCTCGACCGTGCTCTATCCCACCTGCGCCGAGCGGGCCGCTGCGGGCAAGAAACGGTACGACCAGGCGCTCGTGTACGGCGTGCTCGGCGGACCCAACCACCACGCGCTCGAGGACGTGGTGGCGCAGATCGAAGGGGGCACGCGCTGCCAGATCGTCTCCTCGGGGCTTGCCGCCGTCACCACCGCGCTGCTCGCCTACCTCAAGTCGGGCGACCATCTGCTGTTGCCCGACAGCGTCTACGGGCCGACGCGCGGTTTCGCCGATCACTTCCTCGCCCGCATGGGCGTGGAGACCACCTACTACGACCCTTGCGTTGACGAAACGGGTCTCGCCGCCCTGATCCGGCCGAATACGCGCGTCCTATATCTCGAGAGCCCCGGCAGCCACACCTTCGAGATCCAGGACGTGCCGGCGCTGTCGCGCGCCGCCCGCGCGCGAGGGCTCAAGGTGCTGATGGACAACACCTGGGGCCTCCATCACTTCCAGCCCTTCCGCCACGGTGTCGACGTCTCGATCCAGGCGCTGACCAAATACGTCGTCGGCCACTCCGACGTGCTGCTCGGCGCGATCACCGTGGCCTGCGAGGAGGACTGGAGGGCGGTGCGTTCCGCCGCGTTGCAGCTCGGCCAGTATGCCTCGCCGGACGATTGCTGGCTCGCGCTGCGCGGTGTGCGCACGCTCGCCGTTCGGCTCGCCGCGCAGGAGGCGAGCGGGCTTGCGGTGGCGCGTTGGCTGGCCGCACGACCCGAGGTGCTGCGCGTGCTGCATCCCGCGCTTCCTGGCGCACCCGGACACGACCTCTGGCGACGCGACTTCACCGGCGCCTGTTCGCTGTTCGGCGTCGTCTTCCGCCCCGAGTACTCGGTCGCCGCCAGTCACGCCTTCGTCGATGCGCTGGAGCTGTTCGGGATCGGCGCCTCCTGGGGCGGCTACGAAAGCCTCGCCCTGCCGACCACCGGATTCATCACGCGCACGGTCACAAGCGAGGATCTGGGCGGCCCGGCGGTCCGGCTGCACATCGGTCTCGAGGACGTCGACGACCTGATCGCCGATCTCGAACGCGGTCTTGCCGCGCTGCGCGCCCACCGCGACTGAAGCCCCGGTTCTCCTCACCCCGCGCAAGCGCGGCAGACTCCCTCGATCTCCACCGTCGCCCGCGTGTGCCGGAAGCCTGCTCGTTCCGCCGCCCGCGCGATCGCGGATGCGATCCCTTCATCCTCCGTCTCCGTCACTCGGCCGCAGCAGGTGCAG
Source organism: Elioraea thermophila (ex Habib et al. 2022) (assembly GCF_003336755.1). Taxonomy (GTDB): domain Bacteria; phylum Pseudomonadota; class Alphaproteobacteria; order Acetobacterales; family Acetobacteraceae; genus Elioraea; species Elioraea thermophila. Next base: position 736,915 of record NZ_QMDI01000002.1, read on the forward strand.
ATCAGGAACTGGACCGCGTGGGGATGGTCGTGGCCGGCATGGTCCGTCGCACTGGGGCAGCCGATGAACGCATTGAGCCGCTCCACCTTGTGCACGAAGCCCCGCTCGAGCAGGAACTCGAGTGCGCGGTAGACGGTCGGCGGGGCGGCCGTCGCGCGACTGCGGCGCAGATGGTCGAGCAGGGCGTAGGCGCCGATCGGCTGGTCGGACGCCAGCACGAGCCCCAGGACCTCCCGCCTGAGCGGGGTGAGAGTCGCCCCCTGTTGCGAGCAGAGGCGAGCCGCGGCGTCGAGCCGCGCCTCGATCTCGGGGGAAAAGGTCAAGCCGCTGGTCGTCACTGCCGTCCTGTCGCTCCTGGACCGAAGCGCGTTACACTATAACATTGTGGAGCGAGGAGCGCCGCCCATGCCCGTCGACTATGTGCCACCGAGCCCGGCTGCCCGCGAGGCCTTGCTCGCCGCCATCCGCTTCGATGCCGACGGCCTGGTGCCGGCGATCGCGCAGGACCACGCGAGCGGCGAGGTGCTGATGCTCGCCTGGATGAACCGAGATGCGGTGGCAGAGACGCTGGCGACGGGACGCGTCTGCTACTGGTCGCGCTCGCGCGCCGGGCTGTGGCGCAAGGGCGAGACCTCAGGGCAAGTGCAACGGCTCATCGATCTGCGGCTCGATTGCGACGGCGACGCCATCCTGCTCCTCGTCGCGCAAACGGGAGTCGCCTGCCATACCGGGCGGCGGTCGTGCTTTTTCACCGCCATCCGCAACGATGAGCTGGCGGAGATCGCACAACCGATCATCGACCCAGCGACGCTTTACGGGGCCGCGCGCTGATGGACGCCGTTCCCGTCACCGTGCTCACGGGGTTCCTCGGGGCCGGCAAGACCACGCTTCTGCGCGCCCTGCTCGCCCGACCCGACGGCGCGCGCACCGCGGTGCTCATCAACGAGTTCGGCGAGATCGGGCTCGATCACCTGCTGGTCGAGCACGTCGCGGACGATCTCGTCCTGCTCGCCTCGGGCTGTCTCTGCTGCACCGTACGTGGCGATCTCGTCGCCGCCCTCGGCCGTCTCGCGTCCCGGCGCGCTGCGGGAGAGCTCGCCTTCGAGCGGGTGATCATCGAAACCACAGGCCTCGCCGACCCCGCCCCCATCCTGCACACGCTGATGGGCGAGCCTTCCGTCCTCGCCTCGTATCGCCTCGACGGCATCGTCACCGTGGTCGATGCGGTGAACGGCTGGGCGACGCTCGACACCCAGCCCGAAGCGGTGAAGCAGGCCGCGGTCGCGGATCGGCTCGTGCTGAGCAAGACGGATCTCGCGGAAGGTGATGGCGTGGCGCGCCTGCGCGCTCGCTTGGCTGCGCTCAACCCGGCCGCACCGATCCTGGAGGCCCGGCATGGCGGGCTCGACCCGGCCGCAATCCTGAATGCCGGGCTCTTCGACCCCTCGCGCAAATCGCCGGACGTCGCCGGCTGGCTGCGCGCCGAGGCCTATGTGGCAAGCGAAGGCGAACACGGCCGTGCCCACCTCCACCATGACCACCATCACCACGACCCGAACCGGCACGACGACCGGATCAGGGCCTTCTGCCTCACCTTCGACCGGCCTCTCCCCTGGCAGGGGCTCGCCACTTGGCTCGAGATGATGGTCACCGTGCGCAGCGAGTCGCTCCTGCGCATCAAGGGCGTGCTCGACCTGATCGGCCACGACCGACCCGTCGCCATCCACGGCGTGCAGCATCTCTTCCACCCGCCGGCAGCGCTGCCCGCCTGGCCCGAGGGCGAGCCGCGGCGGTCGCGCCTCGTCTTCATCGTACGCGACCTCGACCGCGCGGTGATCGAGGAGGGGCTGAACGCCTTCCTCGCGGCGGCGGACCAGGCCGCCGCCTTGCGCGCCGGGTGAACGGGCGGGCGGTCAGCGCCGCGTGGTCAGCTTCACCCAGAGAATGGCGAGGGCGAGTGCGAGCGTGATGCCGTTGGCGAGGATCAGCCCCGGTGCCGCGCGCAAGAGCCCATAGGCGAGCCAGAGCGCAAGCCCGAGATTGAACATCAGCAGCATCGGCAGCGCGAAGTCGCCGGCCGAACGCGTGCGCAGCGTCTTCACCGCCTGTGGCACGAAGGCCGCCGTGGTCAAGGTTCCGGCCGCCACCCCGACCAGCTCCACCGCATCCACGCTCACGCTCTCCCGTTGCCCAGCACCCGTCGGCACCCTAAACCACGGTGCGATGTCGTCCACCGCCATCTCGCTGCGCACGGTCTCGGGCGAGGCGCTCCGCGCGCATCTCGACGACCTCGCGCGCCTGCGCATCACGGTCTTCCGCGAGTGGCCGTATCTCTACGAGGGCGACGAGGCGTACGAGCGGCGCTATCTCGCACGCTACGCGGAGGCGCCGGGTGCGGCGGTGGTGCTGGCGATGGATGACGGACGCGTCGTCGGCGCCTCGACCTGTCTGCCGCTCGCCGAGGAGGACGAGGAGATCAGCGCGCCGTTCCGCCAGGCGGGATGGGATCCGGATACGGTGTTTTATTTCGGCGAGTCGGTGTTGCTGCCCGAGTATCGCGGGCGTGGCATCGGCGTCGCCTTCTTCGCCGAACGGGAAGCGTGGGCGCTCAGGTTTCCGCGCATCCTGTGGTCGACCTTCTGCGCCGTCGAACGCGATGCGGCCGATCCGCGGCGGCCCGAAGGCTACACACCGCTCGACTCCTTCTGGGGCAAGCGCGGCTACGAGAAGCGGCCCGACCTCGCCTGCACGCTCGCGTGGCGCGAGGTGGACGGGACGGAGGAGATCCCGCACCGTCTCACCTTCTGGCTCAAGCGGCTGCGCGAGACGTCGTGATGCTGCGGCTCGCCGCCCTCGCCTGGAAAATCGAGCGGTCGCCTTCGGTCGACGTCTTCGCCGCTAGGCTCGATGCATGGCTGGCACAGGCGCGCGCGGCCGGCGCCGATCTCGTCCTGCTCCCCGAATACGCCGCGGTCGAGGTCGGGGCGACGGTCGCGGCCGGGCGCGGCGCGGCGGCGGAAGTCGCCGAGACGGTGGCGCGGGCGGAAGCGATCGAAGCCGCGATGGCCTCCGCTGCCGCGCATCACGGTCTTTGGCTCGTCGGCGGCTCGCTGCCGGCGCGTGAGGGGGAGCGCGTGGTCAACCGGGCCACGCTGTTCGCGCCCGATGGACGGCGCGCCGTGCAACGCAAACGAACGATGACCCGCTTCGAGGCGGAACGCTGGGCGGTCAGCGGCGCCGGTGAGCCGTGCGCGATCGACACGCCCTGGGGCCGCCTGGGCATCGCCATCTGTTACGATTGCGAATTCCCCCCCATCGTGCGCGCGCTCGTCGAAGCGGGCGCTTGGCTCATCCTGGTGCCCGCCTGCACCGACACGCCCGCGGGGGCCACGCGCGTGACCATCTCGGCCCGCGCACGAGCGATCGAAAACCAGGTCTTCGTCGCCGTCGCCCCGACCGTGGGTGCGGCGCCCTGGTGCGAGAGCCTCGACCGCAACCACGGCCGGGCCGGCATCTACGGCCCGGCCGATCGCGGCTTTCCCGCCGACGGCGTGCTCGCCGAAGGGCGTCTCGACACGCCCGGGCTCGTCGTCGCCGAACTCGATCCCGCCGCGATCGCGCGCGTGCGCCGCGACGGCGCGGTGCGCAACCACGCCGATTGGCCGGGCGGTGATCTTCAAGCCGCCGTCATCTCGCCCGCATGACCCTTCTCTACCTCGTCGCCGGCGAGGCCTCCGGCGACGTGTTGGGTGCACGGCTGATGCAGGCTCTTCGGGCGCGCCAGCCCGACCTCACCTTCGCCGGCATCGGTGGCGCGCGCATGGCGGAACAAGGGCTTGTCTCGCTCTTCCCCATGGAGGAGCTGTCGTTGATGGGCCTCGCCGAGGTGGTGCCCAAGCTGCCGCGGCTGCTGCGACGTCTGGCTGAGACGGAAGCCGATGTGTTGGCGAAACGACCCGACGCCCTCATCACCATCGATGCGCCGTCGTTCACCCTTCGTCTCGCCGGTCGGGTGCATGCGAAGGGCGTGCGCACGATCCACTATGTCGCACCGCAGGTCTGGGCGTGGCGGCCCGGGCGGGTGCGCAAGATCGCAGGCAAGATCGACCGGATGCTCGCGCTGCTGCCGTTCGAACCGCCATTCTTCCAAGCGGCCGGCATCCCGACCGACTTCGTCGGCCATCCGGTGATCGAGTCCGGGGCGGATCGTGGCGATGCCGTCTCCTTCCGCTCTCGCTTCGGAGTGCAGGGCAAGCAGCCGGTGCTGGCGGTGATGCCGGGCAGCCGGCGTGGCGAACTCGCACGCCACCTGCCGCTCTTCACCCGCGCCTGCGCGCTCCTGTGCGAGCGCCACCCCGACCTCGCCCTGTTCGTGCCCACGCTGCCGCATCTCGAAGCGATCGTGCGCGCCGCCCCCTGGCCGGTGCCACCGATCATCGCCACCGACGCGCAGACGAAGCACGACGGCTGGGCAGCCGCAACCGCCGCCCTCGCCAAGTCCGGCACGACGTCGCTCGAACTCGCGGTCGCCGGCCTGCCGCACGTCGTCGCCTATCGCGCCAATCCACTCACTGCCACGATCGTGCGCCGCCTCGTGCGCGTCCGGTACGCAAGCTTGGTCAATCTCCTCGCCGGGCGGGAGGTGGTGCCGGAGCGTTTGCAGGAACGCTGCACGGCAGAGGCACTGGCCGAGGCACTGCACCCCCTAATGGACGGCGGCCCGGCGCGAAAGGAACAGCGCACGGACTTCGCCGACATCGTCGCCAAGCTCCGCCCCCCGGGCGGGCTCAACCCGTCACAGGCGGCCGCCGAGGCGATCCTGGCTGACGTGTCGCGCGGTCCGTCGCGCTGAACACGGCGCTGTTTTCAGCCAGGAACTTTCATCAAACCGCAGCCCTCATGTCGCGTGGAGGGGCTAGGGTTCGGGAGCATTCACGGTGGGAACGAGCGTGCCTTGAAACTCTTCCCGATTGCGGCCGCCCTTGGGCTGGGCATCCTCTCGATCACCTCCGGTGGGGCGCAACAGATCAGCGGTGCCGGTGCCGCGTTTCCCGCCCCGCTCTCTCAGCGTTGGGGAGAGGCGGCGAAGGCTGCCATCGCCCCCGAGCTCAACTAACGGGCGATCGGTTCCGGTTACGGAATACATCAGATCCGCAACCGCACGGTCGACTTCGGCAACTCGGACATGCCGCTCTCGGCCGAAGACATCGAAAAGGGCCGTCTTGAGCAGTTCCCGACCGCGATGGGCGCCATCGTCCTCACCGTCAAAGTGCCGGGGATCGAGGACAAGCAGTTGAATCCCACCGGCCCCTTGGTGGCCGCGATCTTCATGGGCAAGGTCAGCCGCTGGAATGACCGGCGGATTGCGGAGCTCAATCCGGGCGTCAACCTGCCCAATCTTCCGTTCGCGCCCGTCCATCGCGCCGACGCATCAGGGACCACATTCCAGTTCACCGACCACCTCGCCAAGGTGAGCGAGGAGTGGAAGTCGCGCGTAGGGGTAGGGACGTCCGTTCGCTGGCCTGCGGGGATCAGCGCCCACGGCAACGATGGTGTCGCCGGTGCCGTGCGCAACACGGGGGGCGATCGGCTACGTCGAGTATGCCTACGCGAAGCTGAACCGGCTCGTTTCCACCCAGCTGCAGAACCGCGAAGGCAACTTCGTCGTGCCGAGCAAGGCGTTGTTCCAGGCCGCGGTGGACAACGCCGACTGGTCCTCTGCCCCCCATTTCGGCATTTCGCTGAACGACCAGCCCGGCAAGGACAGCTGGCCGATCATCGCCCCACGTTCATTCTTGTTCCCCTCCATGCGGCTGACCCGCAGCGGACGCGCAATGTGCTGCGCTTCTTCGAGTGGGCGTTCCGCAACGGCGACAGCATCACGGAAGAGCTGGTGTTCATCACGCTGCCGGACAGCACGAAGAACACGATCCGACAGATGTGGGCCGCCAAGTTCAACTTCCGCAGCGAGTGACCTGAGGAGCCGAGGCTGACGCGGCGGCCGGTCGGCCAAGACCTGCCGTTCGCGGCCCGAGCGATGTGAAGGCGATCGAGGACAAAGCCGTGCAACAGACCGTCGCCGCAGCGGAAACCGCGGTCATCGCCGCCCCCGGTCGGCAGGTGCGGCGAGGGGGGGTCGGCGATGCCGTCTTCAGCGGCCTTGCCACCGCCTCAGGGATCTTCGTCCTGCTGTTGCTTGGCGGCATCATCGCCGAGTTGTTCCTGGGCGGGCTGCGGGCCTTCGAGACCTTCGGCATCGGCTTCCTCCGGAGCGACATCTGGGATCCGGTCAGCGACGAATACGACGCCCTCGTGTCCATCTTCGGCACCGTGACACGAGCGTCATCGCGCCGATCTTCGCGGTGCCGCTCGGTTTCGGGATCGCGTTCTATCTGACCGAGCTCGCGCCCGAGTGGTTCCGTCGCCCGGTGGGAGTCGCGATCGAACTCTTGGCCGCGGTACCGTCCATCATCTCCGGCATGTGGGGCTTCCTCGCGCTTGTGCCCATCCTGGGCCAGGACATCCAACCGTTCCTGAAGGACAACACTGCGGGCTGGCCGATCTTCGACACGCCCTTCAGCGGCCCCACCTTCGGCATCGGCGTGCTCACGGCCGGCATCGTGCTCGCCATCATGGTGCTGCCGTTCATCGCCGCCACCATGCGCGACGTGCTCATGCAGGTGCCGACGATGTCCAAGGAAAGCGCCTACGGCCTAGGCGCCACGACCTGGAAAGTCGTGCGCCACGTCGTCATCCCGGACACGCGCACCTCCGTGGTCGGCGGCATCATGCTCGGCCTCTGCCGCGCGCTCGGTGAGACGATGGCGGTGACGTTCGTCATCGGCAACGCCAACCGGCTTTCCGCCAGCCTGTTCGCCCCCGGCAACACCATCGCCTCACTCCTCGCCCTCGAATTCCCGGAAGCGCAGATGGGCAGCCTGAAGCTCTCCGCCCTGCTCGCGATCGGCTTCATCCTGTTCGTCATCAGCTCATCGTGCTCGCGATCAGCCGCGTGCTGCTGCGGCCGAAGCTGAAAGGTTGAGGGAGGCCGCCATGACCACCGCCACCTTCTCCGGCACGCGCGATCTCGGCCTGGCGCGGCGCCGCACGATGACCGATCGCGTGCTCAAGGTCCTGTGCACGCTCGCCACCATGATCGGTGTGGCTTTCCTTGCCTGGATCCCGGCCACGCTGTTCTGGAAAGGCTTCGCCGGGCTCAACGTTTAGGTGTTCACCGAGATCGCGGGCGCGCCCGATCAGCCGGGCGGGCTCCTCAACGCCATCGTCGGCACGCTGATCCAGACCGCGATCGGCACCGCCCTTGGCACACCGATCGGCATCATGGTGGGAACGTACCTCGCGGAGACTGCCCGCGGCACGTTTCTTGGCAATGCAGTGCGGTTCGTGTCCGAGATCCTGCTCTCCGCACCGTCGATCCTGATCGGTCTGTTCGTCTATACGCTGATCGTGGTGAACACCGGCGGTTTCTCCGCCTGGGCCGGCGCGATCGCGCTCGCGATCATCGTCATCGCCATCGTCGTGCGCACCACGGAGGACATGCTGCGACCGATCCCCGAAACGTTGCGCGAAGCCGCGATCAGGCTCGGTGCACCGAAGTGGAGGATGATCACCTTCGGCTGCTATCGCGCCGCGCGCGAAGGCATCGTCACCGGCATCCTGCTCGCCATCGCGCGCGCCTTCCTGCGTGGCGTTCGCGTCTGAAGCGGCCAGCGACGGCACGACAGATGGAGATACGGCAAGGGAAGTGACCGATGCAGCAGGCGATGACGGGTGACGGGGGGGCGGCGGGAACGATGCTGCCGCAGGGGATCATCGGCGCGGAGGACACGGGCAGCTTCGGTGGCATGCAGGCGCGCTCGGCCGAGGAGCTGAACCGCCCGAAGATCGTCTGTGAGAACCTCGATTTCTACTGCGGCGAGAACAAGGGGCTGAAGAACATCAACATCACCTTCCCCGACAAGCAAGTGACGGGAATGATCGGACCCTCGGGCTGCGGCAAGTCGACCCTGCTCGGCGTGCTGAACCGCATGTACAGCCTTTACCCTGGCCAGCGCCCGATGGGGAGGGTGATGATGGACGGCATGAACCTGATCGACAACAAGGTCGATCTCAACGCCCTGCCCGCCAAGATCGGCATCATGTTCCAGAAGGCGACACCGTTCCCGATGACCATCTACGAGAACATCGCCTTCGGCGTGCGCCTGCACGAGAAGTTGTCGAAGAAGGAAATGGACGAGCGCGTCGAGTCGTCGCTGTCGCGCGCCGCGTTGTGGAACGAGGTTAAGGATCGTCTCGACTCCAACGCCATGGGCCTGTCGGGCGGGCAGCAGCAGCGGCTCTGCATCGCGCGCACCATCGCCGTACGTCCGGAGGTGATCCTGTTCGACGAGCCGACCTCCGCGCTCGATCCGATCGGCACGGCGAAGATCGCGGAACGGATCGATGAGCTGAAAGCGCGACTTCACCATCGTCATCGTCACCCACAACTTGCAGCAGGCGGCGCGCTGTGCGGACCAGGTCGCGTTCGTCTTCCTCGGTGAACTGATCGAATGCGCGCCAGCGGCCGAACCCTTCACCGCGCCGAAACACCACAAGACCCAGGAGTACACCACCGGCCACTTCGGCTGATCGCGCGGCCGCGGCTGGGCTCTCTTCCACGGGCCACGCGGGCAATCTCGCGCGGCCTCGCCCGCTGCGGTCTCGTTCCGAGAGCCGCCGCCCGCGTCTCAGGCGGCGACCGTCCGCTGCCGCTGCTCGCCGAGCCCCTTGATCCAGACCCGCATGTCTTGCCCTGGCCGCAGGTAGATCGGCGTCGGTTTCTTGCCCATGCCCACGCCAGGTGGCGTGCCGGTGGAAATGATGTCGCCCGGCATCAGGGTGATGAATTGCGAGACGTAGGACACGAGGGTGCGCACGCCGAAGATCATCGTCCTGGTCGAGCCGTGCTGCATCACTTGCCCATCAACCTCGAGCCCCATCTCGAGATCCTGTGGGTCCGGGATCTCGTCCTTCGTCACCAGCCACGGCCCGACGGGGCCGAAGGTCTCGTGGCCCTTGCCCTTGTCCCAGGTTCCGCCGCGTTCGAGCTGGAAGGAGCGCTCCGAGACGTCGTTGACGATCACATAGCCGGCGACGTGATCGAGCGCCTCCGCCTCGGTGACGTATTTCGCGCGCGAGCCGATCACCACGCCGAGTTCGACCTCCCAGTCGGTCTTGGTCGAGCCGCGGGGGATCTCGACCGGGTCGTTCGGGCCCGAAAGCGCGGTCAGTGCCTTGAGGAAGATGATCGGTTCCGTCGGCACCGCGGCCCCGCTCTCCGCCGCATGGTCGGCGTAGTTGAGGCCGATGCAGACGAAGTTTCGCGTGCCGGTGAAAGGCACGCCGAGACGAGCGCCCGGGTCGGCGAGCGGCAGGGCGGAGACGTCGACGGTGGCGAGGCGAGCAAGCCCCGCGGGCGAGAGCTCCTCGGGTCCGATTTCCTCGACGATGCCGGCAAGATCGCGCACCCGTCCTTCAGCATCGAGGATCCCTGGCTTTTCCAGCCCCCGCGGTCCGAAACGAACCAGTTTCATCGCATTCGCTTTCCTGCTGCGTGCTCAGAGGGTCCAGCCGCCATCGATCACGATGGCCTGGCCGGTGAGGAAGGCGCTCTCGTCCGAGGCGAGATAGAGGGCGAGCGCGGCGATCTCCTCCGGCCGGCCGAGGCGGCCCATCGCCTGGCGGGCGACGAAGGCCGCCCGCGCCGCCTCCACACTGCCCGCCTCGGCCGCATTGGCGGAAATCCGGTCGGCGAGGGAGGGCGTGTCGATCGTGCCTGGGCAGATCGCGTTCGCCCGGATGCCGCGCTTCACGTAGTCGGTGGCGATGCTCTTGACGAAGCCGAGCAGGGCCGCCTTGGTCGTTGCGTAGACGAAGCGATTCGGCGCGCCCTTGATGGAGGAGGCGGCGGAGGAGATGACGATGATCGAGCCCGCCCCCTTCGCCAGCATGCCCGGCAGGAAGGCCTTGGTGACGCGGAAGGCGCTGCGCACGTTGAGGTCGAAGGCGAAGGCCCAGTCCTCCTCGCTGCAGGTCTCGATCGTGTTCTGGTGCACGTACCCCGCGCAGTTCACCAGGACGTCGACCGGCCCGGCCTCTGCCGCCGCGCGGGCGATCGCCGGAGCGTCAAGCACGTCGAGGCGACGCGTGACGACACCGGAGCCGGCGATCTCGGCGAGTGCGGTCTCGTCGATGTCGGTGGCGACGACCTCAGCCCCCTCGGCGGCGAACGCCACCGCGATCGCCCGCCCGATTCCCTTCGCCGCCGCGGTGATGAACGCGCGCTTGCCGGCAAGCCTCCCCGCCATTCTCGCCCTCCCTGCCTGTACGGATGGTCCCGGTGGACAGCGCCGAAGGCAAGAGGGGGTCGGCCGTCGGTCAGGCCAGCGCCGGATGCATGCGTCCGATCAGGCGGGCCCGGATCCGGGCGGAGACGGCATCGATGGCCGCGACCAGGACCAGGATGCAGAGGATGATGAACGCCACCTCGTCCCAGGCGCGGATCCGGATGCGCTCGGCGATGGCGAGCCCGATGCCGCCTGCGCCGACGATGCCGAGGATGGTGGCGGATCGCGTGTTGCTCTCGAAGAAGTAAAGCGCCTGGGCGACCATCACCGGCAGCACTTGCGGCAACACGCCGAAGCGGAGAACCAGAGGGTGCGGTGCCCCGGTGCTCTCCACCCCCTCGACTTGGCGATGTTCGATGTTCTCGATCGCCTCGGCGTAGAGCTTGGCGAGCACCATCACGTCGGCGACGGCGATCGCGAGCACGCCGGCGAGCGGCCCGAGCCCGACCGCGCGGACGAAGACGAGCGCCCAGATCAGCTGATCCACGCCGCGGAAGCCGTCGAACAGGCGGCGCAGCGAGAAGTGGAACAGCGGGTTGCGCGCGATGGTCTTCGCGCCGAGGAAGCCGAACGGGACGGCGAAGCTGGCGGCGACCAGCGTGCCGAGGAAGGCCATCGCGGCCGTCTCGACGAGGTCCTTGGCGATCTGATCCCAGTGCTCGCCGGGGCTGGGCGGGATCATCAGCACGACGATGGTGCCGAGCCCGCCCAGACCCTCGAGAATCCGCTTCGGCGTGATGTCGAACCAGACGTGCCAGGACACGACGAGGGCAGCGAGCGCGAGCCAACCGCCGACCCGTGCCGCGCGACGCGCGGGGCCGACGCCGAAGGCTTCAGGCAGGCGTGCGCGCCAAAGGGCGACTTCGGCGGGATCGATCGGAACGGGTCGGCGCACGAGGCTCGGCTCCCTATCGGGCCGCGCCGATCAGGCCGAGCCTGACCCGTTCCGAAGCGAGATCGATCGCGGCGACGACGAGGATGATCAGCACGAGGATGGCGCTCACCTCCTCGTAGTAGTTGAAGCTGATCACCTTGTAGAGTTCCTGGCCGATGCCGCCCGCACCGACGAAGCCGATGACGGAAGCCGCGCGCACGTTGATCTCGAAGCGCAGCAAGGCGTAGGAGGCGAAGTTCGGCAGCACCTGCGGCAGAACCCCGAAGCGCATCGCCTGCACCCAGGTGCCGCCCGAGGCGACCACGCCGTCGACGGGGCGAAGGTCGGCGTTCTCCACCACCTCGGCGAAGAGCTTGCCGAGGGCGCCGGCGGAATGGATCGCGATCGCCAGGATGCCGGCGAAGGCCCCCACCCCGAAGGCCCAGACGAAGATGAGCGCGAACACGATCTCGGGCACGGTGCGGCAGATTTCGAGGAAGCGGCGCACGGCGGCAGCGAGCCACGGCGAGGGCGAGACGGTGCGCGCGGCCGGAAAGGCAAGGAGGGCGGCCACCGCCGAGGCACCGAGGGTGGCCATGGCCGCCATGTTCGCGGTCTCGAACAGGAGCCACGCCCACTCGTCGAGGCGGTACATCCAGTAGGCGAGACTACCCTCCGTCTCGCTGTCGGCGAACAGGCGATCGGCGCGCAGGTCGGGCAGGATCAGACTGAAGTACTCGCCGATGCGCGGCAGGCCGGCGGCGAGTGTCGCGGGCGAGAAGTCGCTCACCCAGGCGGAGAGGAGGACGAGGCCGATGAAGAGGGCGCCATAACCCCAGGTGGCGAGGCGCCGCCGTTGGCGCGCCTCGGCCCGCGCGCGTTCGATGCGCGCGACGGCGTCCATCGAATCGAGCAGGGCGACGGTGGCGCCGGTCATCATGGCCGCTGCCAACGACGCCCGAACCGCGCCCGCTCCATCACCTCAGCCGCGCTGACGGCGGGCGGCCATTTCGGCCCGGCGCATGGCGATGATCGGCTCGAAGATCTCGTGGCTCGCCACCGCGTAACCGGCGGCCTGCCCGCGCTCGATCTGGCGGAAGATGTCCGGATGCTCGGTCGGCAGCCGGAGATGGAACGCGCGCATGTCGTCCTTGAACGCCTGGGGCAGGTCCTTGCGCACGGCAAGCGGCCCGTTCGGGATCTGACGCGACCGCCAGATGATGCGCAGGTCGGCCATGTTCAGCATCCCCTTGTCCACCATCGAGCGCAGGTTGCCGCGGGTGAAGCCCTGGCTCTCGTCGCCGATGCCAGAGGTCCAGGTGACGCCGGCGTCGAACTGGCGCTGCAGCACCGCAATCACCGCCTGCTCATGCCCGCCGGCGAAGCCGGTGCGCGAGAAGAACCGCTCGGGGTCGATGCCTGCCTCGCGCAGTTCCGAACGCGGCACGAGGTAGCCTGAGGCCGAGTTCGGGTCGGCCCAGGCGAGGCTCCGCCCGCGCATTTGCTCGAGGCTGGTGATGCCGCTGTCCGCCCGCACGTACATCACCGCGAAGTAACCGATCGAGCCGTCCGTTTCCTTGGTGATGACGAGGGGTTCGATGTTGCCGTTGGTGTCGAGCCAGATCCCCGCATAGGCCGATGGACCGAGCCCAGCGATCTCGAGCTGGCGGGCGGCGAAGCCCTGCATCACACCGGCGTAGTCGCCGGCCGGGAAGACGCGGGTCGGCACGCGGAAGGTCTGCTCGATCAGACGCGCGTAGCCGCCGTAGCGGGCAAGCCGGTCGGCCTCGTTCTCGCCGCCGAGCAGACCGAGGCGGATCTGCGGCACCTCGCGTGCCCAGGCGGGCGCCGCACCTTGCGCGATGGCCGGGGTGGCTAGGGCGGCGGCGCCGGTGCCGGCGAGCAGATGACGGCGGGTGAGCATGGTTCGGTCTCCCTCCAAAACTGCCCGCGCGGTCTACCCGGCGAGGCTTGCGGTTCGATGACGAAAGCGTTGCAGATCGATGAAGGGGTCAGGCGGCGGCAGCGGCTCGCGCGACCGTGTCGAGGGCGGTGCTGGTCACCGTTTCCGCCGCCTCGAGCTCGTCCTCGGTCATGCCGTAGATCTCGCGCACCATCTCGGCCGTCAGTTGCGCGGGCACGCCATCGAACACGACGCGGCCGCGGCTCATGCCGACGATGCGGTCGCAGTACTGCCGGGCGGTATCGAGGGTGTGCAAGTTGCACAGCACGGTCAGCCCGTCCTCGCGGTTGATCCGCCTCAGCGCATCCATCACCACCTTGCCGTTGCGCGGATCGAGCGAGGCGATCGGCTCGTCGGCGAGGATGACGCGCGGCTCCTGCATCAGCGCGCGCGCGATCGCCACACGCTGCTGTTGCCCGCCCGACAGCGTGTCGGCGCGCTGCAGAGCGGCCTCCGCGAGGTCGAAGCGATCGAGGGTGCGGATGGCGAGTGCGCGCTCCTCGGCCGAGAACAGCTTGAACAGCGAGGAGAGCGTGCCGCGGTGATTGAGCCGGCCGATCAGCACGTTGGTCAGCACATCCAGCCGCTGGACCAGGTTGAACTGCTGGAAGATCATCGCGCAGTCGGTACGCCAGTTCCGCAAGGCGCGCCCGCGCAGCGCGGTGACGTCGCGGCCCTCGAACACCACCCGTCCGGCGGTCGGCTCGATCAGGCGGTTGATCAGGCGGAGCAAGGTGGATTTGCCCGCACCGGATCGGCCGATGATGCCGACCATCTGCCCCTGCGGGATGGCGAGGGACACCGAGTCGACAGCAGTGACGTGACCGAAACGTCTGGTCAGACCGACGAGCTCCAACATGCTCCCTCGCGTGTGCAGGCGGCTGGCCAGATAGCCGCAGTCGGCGCACAGGGGGAATGATCGTTCGATGACAGAGCGGTCGTGATCGCCGCCCAAGGCGAAGGATCAGAACTCGACCGAGAGCTGCACCCGCCCGGCCGGATAGACGGCGACCCCGTACTCGATCGGCACGCCCTCGGCATCGACGTTCACCGCTTCGGTGACCAGCACGGCGCGGCTGCGCGGATGCTCGAGGAGCTCCGCCTCCTCAGGCATGGGCAGACGGGCGCCGATGCGGGTCGAGCGTCGGAAATACTCCGCGACACCGCTGGCGGCGAGGGCGCGCGTGATCGACCCGCCGGAGTCCGAGACGGCATCCGGCAGCCTCGGGAAGCGGCTTTGCGGAAAGTGGTGCCGGGCGAAACTGACCGGCCTGCCGTCGGCGGAGCCGAGGCGATCGATCCGCCACAGGAGACGCCCGCACCGCACGCCGAGCGCCTTCGCCGCCGCCTCGTCGGCCAGCACCTCCGCCACGCGGAGGATGCGCCCCGAGGGTTCGCGGTTCTGCCGGGCGATGATCTCGGAAAACCGCGTGCGCGGGCTCAGCGCGTAGTCGATCACGTCGTCCGCGGCGAAGGTGCCGCGGCCCTGTTCGATGCGGATCAGACCGCGCCGCTCCAGCTCCACCATCGCACGGCGCACGGTGTGGCGGTTGACCCGGAAGCGGGCGGAGAGCTGCTGTTCCGTCGGCAGTTTTTGGCCCGGCTTGATCGCGCCGGAGGCGAGTTCGCCGGCGAGGATGGATTCGATCTGGCGCCAAAGCGTCACCCCGGCCCGGCGGGCGATGGCCGTGGCGGCCACGCCGTCGTCCGCATCGAGCGGTCCTGCTGCGTCGTCGGGGGCGCCTGTCACGATACGGTCACGTGTTTGCGCGGACGGCTCGGTTATTGTCGCGGCAGTGTAGTCATGCCAATGTTCGAACGTCTAGATCTTTTCGGCCTCAACCGCCCATGACCCAGTCTGCCAACCCCTCGGCCGAAGCCACCGATCCGTCCGCACCCCGACGCCGCTGGCTCGGCGTGCTCGCCCGCGCCCCGCGTGAGAGCCTGAGGGCGGCGCTCGCCACCCTCGACCCGGCCCCGGCCTGGACACGGCTGCGCGGGCCGGAAACGGGCATGATCATGGTGCGCGGTCGCATCGGCGGCGATGGGTCGCCCTTCAACCTCGGTGAGATGACGGTCACCCGCTGCTCGGTCGCCTTGCCGTGCGGCACCGTCGGGCACGCCTGGCTCGCCGGGCGGGATGAGCGTCGGGCGGAACTGGCGGCGGTGTGCGACGCCCTGCTGCAGACCGCGCTGTTCGCCCGGCTCAACGAGGCGCTGATCGAGCCGGAGGAAAGGCGGCAGGCGATGGAACGCGAGCAGGTGCGGCGACGCGCGGCGGCGACCCGGGTGGATTTCCAAACCCTCGCGCGCATGGGGTGAGCAGTGCTGGCGCGCGGCTTCGCCGATCCGGTCCACGACGCGCAGGCGGCCTTCCGCGCCCTGCTGGAAGCGACCGCCCGGCCCGGCACCGTCGTCTCCTTGCCGCAACCCGACACGCCGCCCCCCTTGCCTCCGGCGGCGGCGGCGATCGCGCTCGCCTTGTGCGATGGCGACACGCCCGTGTGGCTTGACGGCCGGCTGGCCAGCCCACCCGTGCGCGCGTGGCTGCGATTTCATGCCGCGAGCCCGATCGTTGCCGATCCCGGCGCGGCCACCTTCGCCTTCGCTTGCGGCGTCGCGGCGCCCTTCGATGCGCTCGCCACCGGCACGGATGAGGCGCCCGAACGGTCGGCGACCCTCGTCCTCCTCGTCGAGGCCTTCGGCACCGGCTGCGCGCTTCGGCTCAGCGGACCGGGCATCGCCGGGGAGACGGTGCTGCGGGTGGCCGGCCTGCCGAACGGGTTCGTGAGCTGGCGCGCGTGCAACTTCGCCCTCTATCCGCGCGGCGTGGACGTCATTCTTGTCAGCGGGACAGAGGCCGCCGCCCTGCCGCGCACCACCGCGGTGCGGGAGGGCTGAGCCGATGTATGTCGCGGTGAAAGGCGGTGAGGCGGCGATCGAGGCCAGCCGCACGTTGCTCGCCCACACCCGCCGCGGCGACCGCACCGTGCCGCAAATCGCGGTGGCGCAGATCGCAGAGCAGCTCGGCCTCGCCGTCGACCGCGTGATGGGGGAAGCGAGCCTCTACGATCGCGAACTCGCCGCGCTCGCCGTCAAACAGGCGCAGGGCGACCTGCAGGAAGCGGCATTCCTGCTGCGCGCCTTCCGCACCACCCTGCCCCGCTTCGGCGCGAGCCAGCCCATTGACACGGCGCGGATGACGATCACGCGCCGCATCAGCGCCACCTACAAGGACCTGCCGGGTGGCCAGGTTCTCGGCCCGACCTACGACTACACCCATCGCCTGCTCGATTTCGGTCTGCTCACGGACGAGGAGCCTCCCCCCGCGCCCGCCGGCGACGCCCCGGTCGATGCCGAGATGCCGCGCGCCACCGCCGCGCTCGAAGCAGAAGGGCTGCTCGCCCGCGAGCCGGATGACGGCACCCCCCCGCCGGATCTCACCCGCGAGCCGCTCCTGTTTCCGGCCCCGCGCGCGCTGCGCCTGCAGGCTCTCGCCCGCGGCGACGAGGGATTCCTGCTCGCGATGGGCTACTCCACGCAGCGCGGCTACGGCGGCACCCACCCCTTCGCCGCCGAAATCCGTTACGGCACGGTGGCGGTCGAGATCGTGCCGGAGGAGCTCGGGTTCCCGATCGAGATCGGCGACATCGCGGTCACCGAGTGCCAGATGGTGAACCAGTTCAAGGGCTCGAAAACCGAACCGCCGCAGTTCACCCGCGGCTACGGCCTCGTCTTCGGCCATGCGGAACGCCGCGCGATGGGCATGGCACTGGTCGATCGCGCGCTGCAGGCGCGCGAACTCGGCGAGGACGTCGTCGCCCCCGCCCAGGACGAGGAATTCGTCCTCTCGCACGCCGACCACGTCGAGGCCTCCGGCTTCGTGCAGCATCTGAAGCTGCCCCACTACGTCGACTTCCAGTCCGAACTCGAACTGATCAGGGCGTTGCGGGCGGAGGCGGCCGGGCGCGCCGAAACCATCCGCGAGGCTGCGGAATGAGCGCGACCCCCTACAATTTCGCCTATCTCGACGAGCAGACGAAGCGCGAGATCCGGCGCGCCCTCCTCAAGGCGCTCGCCATCCCCGGCCATCAGGTGCCCTTCGCCTCGCGCGAGATGCCGCTCGCCCGCGGCTGGGGCACGGGCGGGATGCAGGTGACGGCGGCCGTCATCGGCCGTGACGACGTGCTGAAGGTGATCGACCAGGGGGCGGACGACACCACCAACGCGGTCTCCATCCGTCAGTTCTTCACCCGGGTGGCCGGCGTGCGCACCACCACGCGCACCGAGGAGGCGACCATCATCCAGACGCGCCATCGGATCCCCGAAACACCGCTGCGCCCGGGCCAGATCATGGTCTACCAGGTGCCGCAGCCGGAGCCCCTGTGGCGGCTCGAACCCTCGCGGGCGGAGACGCGGCGCCTGCACGCCCTCGCCGAGTACGGCATCATGCACGTCAAGCTCTACGAGGACATCGCGCGGCACGGCCGCATCACCCTCGCCTACGACTATCCCGTGCTGGTGCACGGCCGCTACGTGATGGCGCCCTCCCCCATTCCGGCCTTCGACAACCCCAAGCTCCACCGCTCGCCGGCGATCCACCTGTTCGGCGCGGGGCGCGAGAAGCGGCTCTACGCCGTGCCACCGCACACCGATGTCGTGTCGCTCGCCTTCGAGGACCATCCGTTCCGCCCCTGGAAGGCCGACGCCGCCTGCATGCTGTGCGGAGCCACCGACTCCTATCTCGATGAGATCCTGATCGACGATCGCGGCACACGTCGCTTCATCTGCAGCGACACCGACTGGTGCGAACGCCGCCGGGCGAAAGGCAAGGCGGCATGACGGACGCCCCCCTGCTCTCCGTGCACGATCTTTCCGTGCGCTTCGGCGCGCTCGCCGCCGTCGATGGCGTTTCCTTCGACCTCTGGCCCGGCGAAGTGCTCGCCATCGTGGGCGAAAGCGGATCGGGCAAGACCACCCTGTTGCGCGCGATCCACGGCTTCCTCCGGCCCACGGCCGGCTCCATCCGCTACCGCTCCGACCGCTTCGGCGAAGTCGAGCTCACGGTTCTCGACGAGCCGCGCCGTCGCCTGCTCGCCCGCACCGAGTGGGGCTTCGTGCACCAGAACCCGCGCGACGGGCTTCGCCTTTCCCACTCGGCGGGTGCCAATGTCGGCGAGCGCCTGATGGCCGCCGGCGCCCGGCACTGGGGCAACATCCGCGCCCAGGCGCTCGTCTGGCTCGACCGGGTCGAGATCGACCAAGCCAGGATCGATGACCTGCCGCGCACCTTTTCGGGGGGCATGCAGCAGAGGCTGCAGATCGCCCGCGTGCTCGTCATCAATCCGCGCCTCGTGTTGATGGACGAACCGACCGGCGGGCTCGACGTCTCCGTTCAGGCACGCCTGCTCGACCTCATCCGTCGCCTCGTCGCCGAGCTCGGGCTCTCGGTGATCGTGGTGACGCACGACCTCGGTGTCGCGCGCCTGCTCGCGCAGCGCATCCTGGTCATGCAGCGTGGCCGGGTCGTCGAGGCGGGGCTGACCGACCAGGTGCTGGACGATCCGCAGCACCCCTACAGCCAGCTGCTCGTCTCCTCCGTGCTTGCCGCATGAGCGACCCCGCGATCGTCGTCGAAGGCCTGGCGAAGACCTTCACCCTGCACCTGCAGGGCGGTGTGCGGCTGCCGGTGCTGCGCGACCTGTCGCTCGCCGTGTTTCCCGGCGAATGCCTCGCCCTCGTCGGCCCCTCGGGGGCCGGCAAGAGCACGCTGCTACGCGCGCTCTACGGCACCTACCTGCCGCACGGGGGGAGGATCCTCGTTCGCCACCACGGCGAGTTGATCGACATCGCCTCCGCCGACCCGCGGCGTATCCTTGCCATTCGGCGCGACACGGTGGGCTATGTGTCGCAGTTCCTGCGCGTGATCCCCCGTGTGCCGGCGCGCGCGATCGTGGCCGAACCGCTCGTTCACAGGGGCGAGAGCGAGCAGGCGGCGTTGCGCGCGGCAGATGCGATGCTCGCGCGCTTGAACCTGCCCGAACGGCTATGGCATCTCCCCCCGGCGACCTTCTCGGGCGGCGAACAGCAGAGGGTGAATCTCGCCCGAGGGTTCATCGCCCCCTATCCGATCATGCTGATCGACGAACCGACCGCGAGCCTTGATGCCGTGAACGCCGACATCGCTCTGTCCTTCATCGAAGAGGCGCGCGTGCGCGGGGCCGCCATCGTCGGCATCTTCCACGACCCCGCCGTGCGGCGGCGTGTCGCCACGCGCGAGTTCGCCCTCGCTCCGCTGGCGGAGGCGGCATGAGCGCGGAACTCGTTCTCACCAACGCGCGCGTGGTGACGGGCGAGGAGGACTTCCTCGGCACGGTGGTGGTGCGCGGCGATCGCATCGGTGCGGTCGAGCGTGGTCGCAGTCACCTCACCTCGGCCCTCGACCTCGAGGGGGACTTGCTCCTGCCCGGCCTGGTCGACGTGCACACAGATAATCTCGAGCGGCACATGATGCCGCGGCCGGGCGTTCGCTGGTCGGCCCGCGCGGCCCTGCTCGCGCACGACGCCCAGGTCGCCGCGGCCGGCGTCACCACCGTGCTCGATGCGCTTTGCGTCGGCGAGGTCGAGCACGCCGACTATCGCGACCAGATGTTCCGCGAGGGGGTGGCGGAATTGCGCGCGCTCGCCCCGCGCGGGCTTCTGCGCGCCGAGCACTTCCTGCACCTGCGCTGCGAGATCTCCGTCGAGGCGATGGCGGAGGCCTTCGAGCCGGTGGCGGACGATCCGCTCGTGCGCATGGTGAGCCTGATGGATCACACGCCCGGCGTGGGCCAGTTCGCCGACCTCGATCGGTATGTGAAGAAGCACGCGCGCCTCTACGGCATGACCGAGGACGAGGCGCGCGCCTACGCCAAGCGCCGGTGGGAGACGCGCGAGCGCGTGCGCGAACGCAACCGCGAGATCATCCTCGCCCATGTGCGCGGGCGCGACGTGGCGGTGGCCAGTCACGACGATCGCACCGCGGAGGAGGTCGCGCACTGGCACGAGGCGGGGGTGACGATCAGCGAGTTCCCGGTCAGCCTGGAGGCGGCGGAGGCGGCGAAGGCGCGCGGCATGGGCGTGGTCGCCGGCGGGCCGAACATCGTGCGCGGCGGCAGCCACTCCGGCAATGTCGCGGCGGCCGATCTCGTCCGCCGCGGTCTAGTCGACGTGTTCGCCTCCGACTACGTCCCGGCGTCCATGCTTGCGGCCGCCATCCTGCTGCACGAGAAGCACGGCGTGGCGCTGCCGGCGGCGATCGCCTCCGTCTCCCGCGAACCCGCTCGCATGGTGGGGCTTGCCGATCGCGGCGAGATCGCGCCGGGGCTGAGGGCGGATCTCGTGCAGGTCCACCTCGCCGATGGCCATCCGCTCGTCCGCCAGGTCTGGCGGGAAGGCCGCCGCATCGCCTGAGTCGGGCGGCGGAGCGGAGGGAGCGGGCGGCGTGGCCTATCGCTATGCGATCTACTGGGCGCCGCCGCGCGACCACCCCTTGTGGCGGGCCGGCTGCGCTTGGCTCGGGCGCGATCCGGAGACCGGCGAGACGATCGATCCGCATCCGGAACCGATCGCGCGCCGCGAGGAGCATGCCCGCCTGATCGCGGATGCGGCCCGCTACGGCTGGCACGCCACGCTGAAGGCGCCGTTCCGCCTCGCCGAGGGGGAAACCGAAGCCGGGCTCGACGCGGCCCTCGCGCAGTTCGCCGCAGAACGCACGCCCTTTCCGTCGCCTCCCCTCATCGTGGCCTCGCTCGCCGGCTTCCTCGCCGTCGTGCCGGGCGAACCCTCCGCCGCCCTCTCCGCCCTCGCCGACGACGCCGTGCGCGCCTTCGACCGTTTCCGCGCCCCTCCCACGGCGGAGGAGTTGGCGAAACGCGTGCGGAATGGTCTCACCCCGCGCCAGCAACGGCTGCTCGACACCTGGGGCTACCCCTATGTGATGGAGGAGTGGCGGTTTCACATGACGCTGACGGTGCGCCTGCCCGATGATCGGGTCGCGCCGTTGCGGGCCGCGCTCGCCGAACGCTTCGCCCCCGCCCTCGCCGCACCGCCCGCTTTCCGCGAAGTCGCGCTTTATGTCGAGCCCGAAGCCGGCGCGCCGTTCCGCCTCCTTCGCCGCTACCCGTTCAAGGCAGGATGATACGCCGGCGCAGCCGCCCCGACACCCAGTCGATCAGCGAAACGGTGAGGAGGATGAGCAGGATGATGAACGCGACCTCCTGCCAATCATCGAGCCGGATCCGCTCCGCCAGCTGAAGCCCGATGCCGCCGGCGCCCACCACACCGAGGATGGTGGCGGAGCGCGTATTGCTCTCGAAGAAATAGAGGACGTTGGCGAGCATCAGCGGCAGCACCTGCGGCAGGATGCCGAAGCGCGCCCGCTCGACCGGCGAGCCGCCCGCCGCCTCCACCCCCTCGACCTGGCGCTTCTCCACGTTCTCGATCGCCTCGGCGAACAGCTTGGCCAGCGTCCCGGCATCCGGCACCGCGATGGCGAGGATGCCGGCGAACGGCCCCATGCCGACGGCGGCGACGAACACGATCGCCCAGATCAGGCTGTCGATGCCCCTGAGCCCGTCGAACAGGCGCCGGAGGCCGAAGTGGAACAGGCCGACGGGAACGACGTTGCGCGCGCCGAGGAAACCCAAAGGGACGGCCACCAGCGCGGCGAGCAGCGTGCCGAGGAAGGCCATCGTCAAGGTCTCGGCCAGCCCCGCGAGCATCTGATCGAGATGCCCGCCATGCGCCGGCGGGATCATGAAGCGCACGAGGAAACCGAGTTTGCCCAAGCCGGCGATGAAGGTCTGCCGGTCCGGCAGCACGCGCCACAGCGCAATCGCGAGCACAAGCCCCGCCAGCGTCCAGAGGGCGGCGAGGCGAAGGCACTCGGCAGCCGGGCGCGCGAAGACGCGCGGATGCGCCGCGCGGATCGCCGCCACCGCATCCTCCGTGATCACCAGCCGTCTCATCGCGTCCTCTTGCGCTCGCCTGCCTCGATCAGCCCCTTGCGCAGACGCTCGCAGACGAGATCGATCAGCGCGACGGTGGCGAGGATCAGCAGCACGATCGCGCTGATGTCGGCGTAGAGGAAGCGACGGACGACGAGGTAGAGCTCCTCGCCGATGCCGCCCGCGCCGACGATGCCCAGCACGGAGGCGGCGCGCACGTTGATCTCGAAACGGAGCAGGCTGTAGCTGAGGAGATCGGGCAAGGTCTGCGGCAGCACGGCGAAGCGCATGGTCTCTGCCCAGGTCGCGCCGGCCGCGCTGAGCGCCTCGATGGGGCGCGGATCGGCGTTCTCGTTCGCCTCCGCGAACAGCTTGCCGAGGGCGCCGGCGGAGTGGATGGCGATCGCGAGCACGCCGGCGAAGGGCCCCGGGCCGAAGGCGTAGACGAAGATCAGGGCGAAGACGAGTTCGGGCACCGTTCGCGCGAGCTCGAAGCTGCGGCGGGCGAGAAAGAACGACCAACCATTCGGCGCGAGGTTGGCCGCGGCGTGGAAGCAGAATAGGAAGGCCATGCCCGCTCCGGCCAGCGTGCCGACGATCGCCATCAGCACCGTGTCCGCCAGCAAGACGAGCCAGATGTCCATTGCCCAGAACCACTCGCCGAGATCGGCGAGCGGGGTTTCGCGCGAGACGGGCGGCAGGGTGCGCGCGACGTAGTCGACGATGTTGGGCAGGCCGGCGGCGAAGCGGGCGGGGTCGATCTCGCCGACGATGGCCGAAGCGGTACAGGCGGCGAGGAAGAGCGCGCCGCCGAGTGCCGTGGTCAGCGCCTTGCGGCGCGCTTCCGCCCGATACCGCGCTTCGAAGCGGGCGACCGCGGCGTCGCCCGCCGCCGTGCGCAACACCTCAGGTCCGACGCTGGCGCCGCAGCCGGTCGAGCTCCTCGGTGATCTCGACGATGTCCTTGTAGTCGTCGTGGCTGCGCGGAATCAGGCCGCGCGACTGCCCGCTGGTGAGACCACGCCAAGCCTCCGGGTTGCGGTCGGGCAGGTTCATCAGCGTCTCGACGAAGAGCGCCTTCAGCGGCTCGGGCAGGTTGGCGCGCATCACGTAGGGGCTGTTCGGGATCAGCGGACTGGTCCAGATGATCCGCCACTGGCCGGGAGGGATCATGCCCTTCTCCTCCATCCGCTGCGGGTTGCTGCGGCGTTCGTTCGTCCACCAGGTGGCGGCAGCGTCGTAGGTGCCGTTGAGGAGCCCGATCACGCTCTGCTCGTGGTTGCCGGAGAACGGCGTGCGAGCGAAGAACGTCGCCGGGTCGATGCCCTCGCGGCGAAGGAAGAACTGCGGCACGGCGAAGCCGGAGGCGCTGTTCGGGTCGGCCCAGGCGAGGGTGCGCCCGCGCAAGTCGGCGAGGCTGCGGAAGGGCGAGTCGGCACGGACGATGATGACCGAATGGTAGCCGGCCCCGCCGTCGAGGTCGGTGCCGGAGGCGATGGGCACGATCTTGTCCCCCGCCACACGGCGGGCGAGCGCGTACGCCGCCGGGCCGAGATAGCCGAACTCGGCCTGATCGGCGCGCAGCGCCTCGACGGTCGCGGCATAGTCGGTGGCACGGAAGACGCGGAACGGCACGCCGAGCGCCTCCGTGAAGTGGCGCGCGAAGGCGTCGAACCGGGCAAGCACGTCGCGCTCGTTCTCCGAGCTGATCATGGCGAAGCGGAGTTCCCGGAACTGACGCCGCCAATCCTCCTCCTGCGCGAGAGCCGCAATGGGCAGGCTGGCGGCAGCGGCGAGCAGGCCGCGGCGTGGCAGGCGGTGGGGCATGGCTCCGTCTCCCGATCGATGACACCGTCGCCTACCAACCGCCGGTTTCAGCACGGTGACCTGGCAGTGACGTCTCGATGACAACCCGATCCTGAACCAGACTGGACAATCGCCCCCTCGCCGTCGTCCCCTTCCTGCTCCGAGGAGCCCGCGATGTCATCGCCCGCCAGACGCAACGTCCCCGAGATCCGCGCCCCGCGCGGCCCCACGCTCACGGCCCGCTCCTGGACCACCGAGGCCGCACTGCGGATGCTGATGAACAACCTCGACCCGGAGGTGGCGGAACGGCCGGACGAACTCGTCGTCTACGGCGGCATCGGCAAGGCGGCGCGGGACTGGGCGTCGTTCGACGCCATCGTCGCCACCCTCAAGCGCCTCGACGAGGAGCACACGCTGCTCGTGCAGTCGGGCAAGCCCGTCGGCGTGTTCCGCACGCACCCGGACGCCCCGCGCGTGCTGATCGCGAATTCCAACCTCGTTCCCGCCTGGGCGACGTGGGAGCATTTCGATGCGCTCGATCGCGCGGGGCTGATGATGTACGGGCAGATGACGGCGGGGTCCTGGATCTACATCGGCAGCCAGGGCATCGTGCAGGGCACCTACGAGACCTTCGCCGAAGTGGGTCGCCGTCATTACGGCGGCGATCTGTCCGGGCGATGGATCCTGACCGCGGGCTTGGGCGGCATGGGGGGGGCGCAGCCGCTTGCCGCCGTGTTCGCCGGCGCGGCGCTGCTCGCCGTCGAGTGCCAGCCCTCGCGCATCGAGAAGCGGCTCGCCACCGGCTATCTCGACGCCTGGGCGCGCGATCTCGACGAGGCGCTGGCGATGATCCGCGACGCCTGCGCCAAGCGCGAGGCGAAGAGTGTCGCCGTGCTCGGCAACGCGGCCGAGATCTATCCAGAGCTCGTCCGGCGCGGCATTCGCCCCGATGCGGTGACGGATCAAACCAGCGCGCATGACCCGACCAACGGCTACCTGCCGGCCGGCTGGACGCTCGCCGAATGGGAGGAGCGGCGACGGACCGACCCCCAAGGCACGGCGAAGGCGGCGAAACGCTCGATGGTGGCGCAGGTCGAGGCGATGCTCGCCTGGCACCGCATGGGCGTGCCCGTGCTCGACTATGGGAACAACATCCGCCAGATGGCGAAGGACGAGGGACTTGCGGACGCCTTCGCCTTCCCGGGCTTCGTGCCGGCCTACATCCGCCCTCTGTTCTGCCGCGGCATCGGCCCCTTCCGCTGGGTCGCGCTCTCCGGCGACCCGGACGACATCCGGCGCACCGACGAGAGGGTGAAGGAACTGATCCCCGACGACCCGCACCTGCATCGCTGGCTCGACATGGCGCAAGCGCGCATCCGCTTTCAGGGCCTGCCCGCACGAATCTGCTGGCTGGGTCTCGGCCAGCGTCACCGCGTCGGGCTCGCCTTCAACGAGATGGTGGCGCGCGGCGAGGTCTCCGCGCCGATCGTGATCGGGCGCGATCATCTCGACTCCGGCTCGGTCGCCTCGCCGAACCGGGAAACCGAGGCGATGCGCGACGGCTCGGATGCCGTTTCCGACTGGCCGCTGTTGAACGCGCTGCTCAATTGCGCCTCCGGCGCGACCTGGGTGTCGCTCCATCACGGCGGCGGCGTGGGCATGGGCTACTCGCAGCACGCCGGCATGGTCATCGTCGCCGACGGTACGGCGGCGGCGGCCAAGCGGTTGGCGCGCGTGCTGTGGAACGACCCCGCCTCGGGCGTGATGCGGCACGCCGACGCGGGCTACGAGGAGGCGATCGCCTGCGCGGTGGAGCATGGCCTCGATCTGCCGATGCTCAGGCAGGGCGCGCGATGAGCCGCGTCATCGTTCCGGGGGCGATGCCGCTTCGCCTGCTGCGCGATCTGCGTCAGGCCGGGCCCGTCGGGCTCTGCGAGGGCTGGCGCGAGGGGGTTGAGGCATCCGCCTCCGCCGTCGCCGCCCTCGTTTCCCGCGGCGAACCCGCCTACGGCGTGAACACCGGCTTCGGACGTCTCGCCACCACGCGCATCGCCGAAGAGAAGCTGGCGCGGCTGCAGCTCAACCTGGTGCGCAGCCATGCCGCCGGTGTCGGCCCCCCCTTGCCCGACGCGGTCGTTCGTCTCGTTCTTGCTCTGAAAGCCGCCGCCCTCGCCCGCGGCTACTCCGGCGTCCGCCCCGCGGTCATCGAGGCGCTGCTTGGCCTCCTCTCGTCAGACGCGCTGCCGGTGATCCCCTCGCAAGGCTCGGTCGGCGCTTCGGGCGATCTCGCTCCGCTTGCGCATCTGACTCTGGTGCTCATCGGCGAAGGCGAGGCGAGGCTGCCGTCCGGGCGTATCGTTGCGGGGTCGGAAGCTTTGCTCTTCGCCGACCTCGAACCTCTGGTGCTTGCCCCGAAGGAGGGGCTCGCGCTGCTGAACGGCACGCAGGTGTCGACCGCGCTGGCCCTCGATGCCCTGTTCCGGCTCGAGACCTGCTTCGCTACCGCGCTCGTCACCGGTGCGCTCGCGGTGGATGGCGCGCGCGGAGCGGACACGCCGTTCGATGCACGCATCCACGATTTGCGGGGGCATCGCGGCCAGGCCGAGGTGGCGGCCTGCTTGCGCGAGCTGTTGGCGGGCAGCGCGATCCGCGACAGCCACCGGGTCGGCGACCCCCGTGTGCAGGACCCCTATTCGCTGCGCTGCCAGCCGCAGGTGATGGGCGCGGTGCTCGATCTGATCCGTTTCGCCGCCGCCACGCTGCTGGCGGAGGCGAACGCGGTCACCGACAACCCGCTCGTTTTCGCCGAGACGGGAGAGATCCTTTCGGGCGGCAACTTCCACGCCGAACCGGTGGCTTTCGCCGCCGACATCCTCGCCCTCGCCACCACCGAGATCGCCAACCTGAGCGAGCGGCGCATCGCCCTGCTGATGGATCCCGCCCTGTCGGGTCTTCCGCCTTTCCTCGCCGCCGATCCGGGGCTCGATTCGGGCTTCATGCTTGCCCACGTCACCGCCGCCGCGCTGGCCGCCGAGACGAAGGCGCTCGCCAACCCACGCTCGACCGACACCATCCCGACCAGCGCCAACCAGGAGGACCACGTGAGCTTGGCGACCGCCGCCGCACATCGCCTCGGCGCCATGCTGGACAACCTGGAGGCGATCCTCGCCATCGAAGCGCTCGTGGCCGCCCAGGCGGTGGAGGCGCACCGCCCGCTCCGCTCCTCGGAGGCGCTCGAGCAGGCGCTGAGCCTGATCCGCACCCGCGCCCCGCGCTGGGAGGAGGACCGTGTGGCCGCAACCGACATCGCCGCCCTGCGCGCTCTGGTGGCGGAAGGGGGGCTCGCCTCGCTCGCTCCCATCGCCTTGCCGTCGCGATCCGGCTGAGCGGGGGCTGGCCCCGGCCGCGCGTCGGACTATCATCGCGCCGGAAACCCCAGAGCACGGCGAGCGAGCGATAAGGAGCCCCCCCCATGCGTCGCAGGAACGTCCTCTCCGCCGCCGCGGCCGCCACCGCCGCGACCCTCGCCACACCAGCCATCGCGCAAGGCAGGCTCGAGTGGCGCATGGTGACCTCCTGGCCGATGAACCTGCCCGGGCCGGGCACGGCGGCGAACAAGCTCGCCGAGCGGATCACCGCGCTGTCCGGGGGCCGGCTGACGGTGCGCGTGTTCGGCGCCGGCCAGATCGTGCCCGCCCTCGGCGTGTTCGATGCGGTGAGCCAGGGCACGGCCGAGATGTATCACTCCGTGCCGTCGTTGTGGCTCTCCAAGCTGCGCGGCATCGGCTTCTTCGGCTCCTTCCCCTTCGGTCTCACCGCGCAGGAGCAGTCGGCCTGGATCAACCATGGCGGCGGCCAGGCGCTCTATGACGAGGCCTATGCGCGTTTCGGCATCAAACCGTTCCTCTGCGGCAACTCCGGGCCGCAGTGGCTCGGGTGGTTCCGCCGCGAGATCCGCAGCGTGGAGGATTTCCGGGGCCTCAGGTTCCGCACCGCCGGCTTGGGCGGAGAGATGTTCCGCCGCGTCGGGGCGACGGTGGTCACGTTGCCGGGTGGGGAGATCTTCCAGGCCCTGCAGTCGGGCACCATCGACGCCGCGGAATTCGTCGGACCCTGGACGGACGCGCCCTTGGGCTTCCATCAGGTGG
Organism: Elioraea thermophila (ex Habib et al. 2022); assembly: GCF_003336755.1. Classification (GTDB taxonomy): domain Bacteria; phylum Pseudomonadota; class Alphaproteobacteria; order Acetobacterales; family Acetobacteraceae; genus Elioraea; species Elioraea thermophila. The sequence continues at coordinate 765,099 of NZ_QMDI01000002.1, forward strand.
CGAAGAACTACTACTGGCCGGGGGTGCAGGAACCCTCCTCGGCCGAGGAATGCGGCGTGAACAAGGCCGCCTATGATCGCCTGCCGGACGATCTCAAGCTCGCCATCCGCATGGCCTGCCAGAGCCTGCACGACGAGGTGGTGACGGAATACGACCATCGCCACGCCGTCGCGCTGCGCGAACTCGTCACCCGCCACGGCGTGGTGGTGCGCGAGGCCCCGCGCGACCTCCTCATCGCGCTCGGCAACGCCGCCGGCGAGGTGCTGCAGAGCCTGCGCGAGGACCAGGATCCGCTGACCCGTCGCATCGCCGAGGCCTATGTCGCGTTCCGCAACCAGTCGGCCGAGTACATGCGCTACTCCTACGCGGGCCAGTTCGCCGCGCGCGACCTGCCGATCCGCTGGGGCTGAGGGAGCGTGCGAACGAACGCGACGACGAGGGAGGAGAGGGCGGCGATGAGACGGCGAACGGTCCTGCGTGCGGGTGCTGCTGGTGCGACGGCGGCACTCGCCGCACCCGCCATCGCGCAAGGGCGGGTGGAGTGGCGGATGGTCACGTCCTGGCCGCGCAATCTGCCGGGCCCGGGCACGCAGGCGCAGAAGGTGGCCGACCGCATCACCCAGCTCACCGGCGGGCGCATCACGGTCCGCCTGTTCGCCGCCGGCGAAATCGTGCCTCCCTTCGGTGTGTTCGACGCGGTGAGCCAGGGTACGGCCGATCTCTACCACGCCACCTCGCATTTCTGGTTCAGCCGTTCGCGCGCCGCCGCGATCATCGGCAGCTTCCCGTTCGGCCTGACCAACAGCGAACTCGTCGGCTGGCTTCGCTTCGGCGGCGGCCAGGCGCAGTGGGACGAGCTCTACGCGCGGTTCAACCTCAAACCCTTTCTCTGCGGCAATTCGGGGCCGCAATGGACCGGCTTCTTCCGCCGCGAACTGACGGGTCCGGAGGATTTCCGCGGCCTGCGCATCCGGGCGGGTGGGCTGATCGGCGCCGTCTATCAGCGTCTCGGCGCCGCCGTGCAGCAGATGCCGGTGGGCGAGGTCTTCCAGGCCCTGCAGGCCGGCACCATCGACGCGGCCGAATTCGCCGGCCCATGGTCGGACGGGCCGCTGGGACTCGGCCGTGTGGCGCGCTTCTACTATCAGCCGTGCGGGCAGGAACCGTCCGCCAGCCTGGAGACGGTGATCCACAAGCCGCGCTTCGATGCCCTGCCCGAGGATCTGAAGCTCGCCGTCCGTTTCGCCTGCGAAAGCATGAACGAGGAGAGCATCGCCGAGTGGGACCACATGAACCCGCGCGCGCTCGCCGAGATGGTCGAGCGTCAGGGCGTGCAGGTCCGCGCCGTGCCGGAGCCCCTCGTGCGCGCCATGGCGGAGGCGGCCTGGGCGGTGATGCAGGAGCTCGCCGAGATCCCCGACCCGCTCGAGCGCGCCATCGTGCGCAGCATCATCGCCTATCGCCAACAAGGCGTGGAGTATTTCGGCACCGCCTACGTGCCGACGCACGCCGGTCGCGCGCTGCAGCGGTGGGGCTGATCGCCGCTCTCGCCCGTGGGCTCGACCGCATCGGCGACTCGGTCGGGCGCGTGGTGATGTGGCTCGCCGTCCTGCTCGTCTTCCTGCAGCTCGCCGTCGTCCTGCTGCGCTACGGGTTCTCGACGAGCTTCATCCAGCTGCAGGAAAGCGTGGTGTACACGCACGCCACCCTGTTCATGCTCGGCATCGCCTACACCATGCTGCACGAGGGCCATGTGCGGGTGGACATCCTGCAGGCGGGGCTGTCGCCGAAACGGCGCGCGCTGATCGATTTCGCCGGCGTCCTTCTCGCCGCGATCCCGTTCGCGCTTCTCGTGCTGTGGACGTCCTGGCCCTTCGTCGCGGCCTCATGGCGAATCCGCGAAGGGGCGATCGCCTATGGTGGGCTTCCGTTCCAGTATCTCCTCAAGTCGCTGATCCCGGCGATGGCGATCTTGCTGCTCCTGCAGGCCATCGCGCATGGCTGCCGCTGCGTCCTGACGCTTGCCGGCCACCGCCCCGACCACCGGGGCCCTGCCTTCGCGCCTGCCCGCCGCTGAACCATGACCCACTGGCTCGGCGGTGTGCTCGATCTCCTGATGTTCCTCGCGCTCTGCGCGGGCATCCTGTCCGGGTTTCCGGTCGTCTTCATCCTTACCGGCTCGGCGATCCTGTTCGGCGCGCTCGGCTGGCTGATGGGCGTGTTCTCGCCGGCTCTCCTCGGCGCGCTCGCCCCCCGCATCTTCGGCATCATGACCTCGGAGGTGCTGATCGCGATCCCGCTCTTCGTCTTCATGGGCATGATGCTGGAGCGGTCGAAGATCGCGGAGGACCTCCTGGAAACGATGGGGCGGCTGTTCGGTGGCGTGCGCGGTGGTCTCGCCGTCTCGGTCTCGGTGGTCGGTGCCCTGCTGGCCGCCTCGACCGGAATCGTGGGCGCCACCGTGGTGACGATGGGGCTGATGGCCCTGCCGGCAATGCTGCGCAACCGGTACGATACGGGTTTCGCCTGCGGCACGATCTGCGCCGCCGGCACCCTCGGCCAGATCATCCCGCCCTCGACCGTGATGGTGATCCTCGGCGAGATCATCTCCGCCGCCTACCAGCAGGCGCAGCTCGCCCAGGGCAAGTTCTCCATCACCACGGTGAGCGTCGGCCAGCTCTTCGCCGGTTCGCTGATCCCGGGGCTCCTGCTCGTCGGGCTTTACATCGCCTACCAGTTGGCCGCCGCCTGGCTGCGTCCCGAGCTCGCTCCTCCCCTGCCGCCCGATGCCCGCGGCACGGTCGAGCGGGGCGCGCTGCTCGCCGCCCTCGCCCCGCCGATCGTGCTGATCGTTTCCGTCCTCGGTTCCATCCTCGGCGGCATCGCCACGCCGACCGAGGCTGCCGCCGTCGGTGCCGCCGGGGCGCTGCTGCTCGCCGCACGACGCCTCTCGGCTTCCCGCTGGCCCTCCCTCCTCGCCGTGCTTTCCGCCGTCGCGCTCGTTGCGCTTGCCTCTTCCTTCGATCTTCGGCTCGGGCGCGCCGCACCTACCGCGACCGAACGCCTCGCCATCCTCGCCGCCCTTGCCGCCTCCGCGGGCCTCGCCGTCTCCCTGGCGCACGCGGTGTGGCTAAGCCTGCGCGCCGGCGTGCTGGCCACCGTCGCCCGCTCCACGCTGACGATCACGGCGATGATCTTCGCCATGTTGATCGGGGCGACGGTCTTTGCCCTCGTCTTCCGGGGCCTGGGCGGGGATGACATGGTGCATGCCGCCCTCTCCGCCCTGCCCGGTGGGGTGACGGGAGCGCTCGCCGCGGTGATGGCTGTGGTCTTCGCCCTGGGCTTCTTCCTCGACTTCGTCGAGATCGCGATCATCGTCATTCCGATCGTCGGTCCGATCATCCTGCAAATGGACGTCGACCCGATCTGGTTCGGTGTGCTGATCGCGGTGAACCTGCAGACCTCCTTCCTCACCCCGCCTTTCGGCTTCGCCCTCTTCTATCTCCGTGGCGTCGCACCGGCCGAGGTGCGTACGGCGCAGATCTACCGCGGCATCGTGCCCTTCGTCGCCCTCCAGCTGCTCGGGCTTGCGCTCACCGCCTTGCATCCCCCGCTCGCCACCTGGCTGCCGCGCGCCCTGTTCGGCCGCTGAAGCGGGCATTCCCGCCGGCGCGTGATCTGGCATAGGGTTGTCGCATGCGGGAGGGCCGTGCCGTCCTCGGCGAGGAGGTGATCGACGTGTCGCGCGATCCGCGCGCGGCCAAAGTCGCCTCGCGTCGTCGCCTGCTCCGGGTCGCGGTTCCCTTCCTTGCCGCCGCGGCCCTGGTTGCCGCTGCTCTCGGCATGGTCGCCATCGGTCACATCGGCACCCGGGCGGAGGCGCTGCGTCTTGCCGACACGGTGCTCGAGGCGCTCGAGAAACGGATCGAGACCGAGGTCGCGGCCTGGCTCGGCCCGGCTGAGCGGGCGGTCAGGCTCATGGCCGAACTGCACGCCGGTGAGACGCTGGGTCGTGATGCGGCGCGGATGCGCGATTTCGGCGCAGGCCTGCTCAGCGCCGTGCCCCAGATCGCCGCCGTGTTCTACGGCAGTGCGGACGGCGCCTTCGTGATGGCGCGGCGGGAGGGGGAGAAGACGATCGCGATCAAGACGATCGAGCCCCATCCGCAACGGCGGGTCTTCATCGAGGTACGCGACCTCGGCGCCGAGAGCGTGCGTGAGAGCGATGCCGTCGATGATGGTTTCGATCCGCGCACCCGTCCCTGGTTCAAGGGAGCGATGGCGAGTGCCGGCATCCACTGGACGGAAATCTACGTCTTCTTCACCGATCGCGTCCCGGGCCTCACCGTTTCCCTCGCCTTGCCCGAGCGCGAGGATCGGCCGGCCGCCGTCGTCGGGGCCGACATCCGGCTCGATGCGCTGAGCCATTTCCTGTCCAGCCTGCGCGTCGGCAGCTCAGGCAAGGCGATGATCCTCGATCGTGCCGGCCGCCTCGTCGCCTTTCCCGAAGCGGACCGCACCATCCGCCAGGACGGCGAGGCGCTGAAGCCGGTGCGGCTCGACCAGCTCGAGGATCCCGTGCTCACCCGCGCCTTCGACGCGCTTCGCCTCGAGGGCCCGGGGCGGCGGGTGATGGCCATCGGCGGGGAACGCTACATCAGCCTCTCCACGCCGCTCGATACCCTGGTCGGCCGGGACTGGGTGCTGATGCTGGTCGTGCCGGAGGACGACCTCGTCGGTTTCGTCGGCCGCAACAGCCGCGTCGTCCTCGCTGCCGGCGCGGTCGTGGCACTCCTTGCCCTCATTCTCGCCGCCCTGTCGATGCGCGAGGGGCTGCGGGCCGATGCGCGGGCCCGCGATCTCGATCGCTACCGGCGCGAGACCGAGGCCGAGACGAACGCCCTCGCACTGCTGGCCACCGATCCCGATGTCGGCGACCCGCAGGCCCCGCGCGGACTTCAGCGCATCACGGAGACGGTCGCGCGCGCCGTCTCCGCCCGCCGAGTCGGTCTGTGGCGGATCGGCGCCGGCCGGCGCAGTCTGGCCGCCGCCGACATTTTCGATGCCGAAACAGCTTTGCATTCCGCCGCCGTGCAGCTCTCCGCCGAAACGATCGGCGAGGCGATCGCCCCGCTGGCGACGGGCCGGCTTGAGGTCGATGCCGCGCGCCCCGAGCCGCGATCCGCCGCCCTGACGCGACTCTACCTCGCGACCAACGGCACCCGTCGCCTTCTCTCGGTGCCGATCCGATCCGCTGGCGAGACGGTCGTGCTCCTCTGGATCGAGGATGCCGCCGCTGCGCCCGATGGCGCGCGTGTCTTCGCTGAGGCGGCCGCCACCATTCTGGCGCGTCGTTTCCGCCGGGAGGCCGGAAACGGGGTCGGGCTCCGCTCCTCGACCGCCCCGGTGTCTCAACCCGCCGCAGTCGGCCACGCCACGGCGGAAGCACGGCGGCCGGGCACCGGGTTCCTGGGCCGTCTCGCCGCTCTCGGCGTCCGGTCCAAGGAGGGTGACGTCGAACTCTTCACCGATGCCACTGTCCTCGTCCTGCTGTTCACCGATCCTGCCGCCCTTGCAGCCCGCAGCGCGTCGGACCGCCCGCTTGCAGCCGAAGCCGTCAGCACGATCCGCCGCGTGCTCGAGCGGGAAGGAGTCGGCTATCTCAGGCTTGCCGGGCAAGGCGTGATCGCAGCGTCCGGTCTCGACGGCGATCCCGCCGCGGGCGCGCGACGCATGAGCCAGGCCGCGCTCGCCCTGCAGGAAGCCATGACCAGTCTGTTCCTGGAGGCCGACCGGCGCCCGGCATTCCGAATCGGCATCGCAACGGGAGATGCCCTCGGCGTCGTGGTCGATGAGGACGGCGGCGGGTTCAACCTGTGGGGCGAGGCGGTGGAAGCGGCGACGGCTCTCGCCGAGTCGGCCGCCGAGGGCATGATCCAGGTCGGTGAGCGGACCCAAGCTCTCGCGGCGGACACTTTCTTCGTTCGACCGCGCGGTCGCTTCTGGCTGGAGGGACGCGGCGAGACGGCAACCTACTATCTGATGGCACGGACATGATGAGCTCGGCGGCACTGGACGCCCATCGCGGTACCGTCAGGCGCCAACTCGCGGCCGTCGGTGCCGTGGTGATCGCCGCCATTCGTTGGCCCTGTTTCGTCACCGGCATGGCTTTCGCCACCGTCCGCGCGGCGGCGGACCCCCTCTCCTGGCGCCGCCCTGTCCGTTCCGAGCTGCGCCGCCTGCTTGCCGGGGCAGCGGGAGGAACTCTCCCGATCACCCTCGGCGCGGCGATCCTCGTCGGCATCGCCATGGTGTTTCAGGCGCTCTACTGGCTTGGTGCCGCCGGGCAGGACACGCTGATCAACCAGGTCATCGCCGGTCTGCTGATCCGCGAGGTGGCTCCCCTCGTCGTCGGCCTGCTGCTGGCCGGGCGCAGCGGCACCGCGACACTGATCGAAGTGGGCGAAATTCGAGGTGGGGCTCGCTTCCGTCTGCTCGCGGCGAGCGGCATCGATCCGCTTCTCCTGCTCGTCCTGCCGCGCGTTGTCGCCTTCGCCATTGCCGCACCGGCGCTGACGGTCCTGTTCGTCGCCATCGCTCTGGTCAGCGGCTGGACCATGGATGTGCTGGTCAGTGCCCGCCCGCTCGACCTGCCGTCCTTCCTCGACGATATCCTGCAGGCGATGGCGCCGAACGACTTCATCCTCGTCCCTCTGAAGGGTGTCCTGATCGGTGCGGTCGTGGCGCTCGTCTGCTGTGCCGTGCCGGTCGGCGCGCCTTCCCTTGCCAGCGTCCCGGCCCGTCTCGTGCCGCGCGGGTTCGCCTACACCCTTCTCTCCGTCCTTCTCGTCTCGGGCATCGTTTCCATCCTCCTTTGAGCGCTCATGTCCGTTCCGGAAGCGATCCTGCACCTCGAAGGGGCGGCCCTGGCGATCGAACCGGCCGGTGGTGCCACCGCCCCGATCGATGTCGCGGTGACGGCGGGTGACCTCGTCCTGGTCGATCTCGGCGATTCTCGCCGTGCGGCGGCCTTCGCCGATGCGCTCATGGGTCTCGTACCTCCCCTCGCCGGGCGGGTCCTGTTCGAAGGGCGTGACTGGCAGGAGATGCCGCAGCTCGCTGCGGAGGCCTTGCGCGGTCGGATCGGACGCGCTTTCCGCGACGATCTCTGGCTGCCTTTCCTCAGCGTGGCGGACAACATCATCTTGCGACCCGCCTATCACACGCGCACCTCCCCTTCGGGGCTGCTCATCGAGTCGTCGCGGCTCTGCCGTCTGCTCGGCCTGCCGGGCGTTCCGTCCGGCTATCCGAGCGAGGCGACGGAGGAGGATCTCCGTCTGGCAGCGCTGGCCCGCGCCTTCGTGGGTACGCCGCGTCTCGTCGTGCTCGAGCACCCGACCGAGCGGCTCGGCACGGCGCTCGTCGGTGCCATCCTTCGGCTGGCGCGGACCATCCGCGACGAGGGCGGGGCGGTGCTGTGGCTCGTCTACGGCGAGGCCCTCGAGGTGTCGGCCACCGTGCCCGCCACCAGGCGCCTGCGTCTGATCGGCAATCGCCTCGCACCAACCGACCGGGTGGCGGCGTGAGCGGTCCTGCCCGCTTCTCGCGCACCAACGAGATCGCCGGCGCGGTGGTGCTGGCGGCCCTTGTGCTGTTCGTCGCCGCGGTGCTGCAGGCGGGCGTGCTCGGCCCTCTGCTTCGCCCGGCACTCACCTTGCGCGTCATCCTGCCCCCGGAGGGCACGGCGGGGTTGTCCGCCGGTGCCGCCGTGGAAGTGCTGGGCACACGGGCAGGCCAGGTGCGCCGCATCGTGATCGACCCGCGCGCGCAGCTTTACGCGGACGTGCGGCTCGACAAGGGCATGGACGTCTTCGTGCGCCGCGATTCCCGCGTCTTCATCCGTCGCCAGTTCGGCGTCGCCGGCGCGGCCTTCCTCGAGATCACCCGCGGCTCGGGGGAGCCGCTGGATTGGGACTATGCCGTGCTGGAGGTCACGCGCGAACAGGCACCGACCGAATCGCTCGGCGAACTGATCGAGGATCTCCGGGCGCGCCTCGTGCCGGTGTTCGAGGATGTCGCGACGATCACGCGCGCCGCCGCCGTCATCTCCGATCGGTTGGCGCGTGGCGAAGGCGCCGTGGGCCGTCTGCTTGCCGACGACACCCTGGTGCGCGAGCTCGAAACGGCCGCCGCCCAGCTCGATCGCACCTTGGCGCAGGGCGAAGCCGCGGTGGCCGATCTGCGCGGTGTCGTCCGCTCGGCCGGTGCGGCCGCCGAGGGACTGCCGCGCCTGATTGCGGCGGCAGAAGGGGCGCTCGCCAACCTGCGCAGCGCAACCGGCGATCTCGCCCGCGCCTCGCCGCAGGCACCACGCCTTGCGCGGGACGCCGCCGCCGCCGTTGCCGTCCTGCCCGGGCTTCTCGTTCAGGTGCAGCAGGCGACGGCCGAGCTCGAGCGGCTCGTCGTCGCCCTGCGCACGCATCCGCTGATCGGCGGCGGTCGCCCGCCGGAAGAGGAGCCACGCGTGCCGGCGCGTGACATTCGTCCGTGAAGCGGATCGTTCTCGTCGCGTTGCTCGTTGCCGCCTGCGGCAGCCGGGACCTGCCGCCTGAACCACCCGACCCGACCCTCGCCCGGCTCACCCGCGCCGGGCTCGCGGCCTGGAGCCAGGACCGACCGGCCCAGGCGGCGGAGCTGTTCCGCGATGCCCTGCAGCGCGCCTACGCGCGCGACGACGCGGTGGCGATCGGCAATCTGGCGGCCTCCCTTGCCGCGGCCGAACTGCGGCTCGGCGAGGCGGCCCGGGCCCGCGACACGGCGTCGGATGCGCGCGCCGAGCTCGTTCGCCGCGGTGTCCCCGTGCCGGCCGAACTCGTCCTCGCCGAAGCGGCCGCCCTGTATCGCTTGGGCAACGGTGCCGCCGCCTCCGCGCTGACGGCGACGATCACGACCGGCGACGCGGGCGCGCGGGCGCGGTTCATCGAAGGGCTGATCGCGGCCGACCGCGGCGATCGAGCCGCGCTCGCGCTGGCTCGCGCCGCCTTGCCCGACGATGCCCACCCCGACTTCGCTGCCGATGCGGCGGAACTTGCCGGCCGCGACGCCCTGCTCGCCGGCGATCCCGCCGCAGCCCTCGCCGCCTTCCTGCGCGCGGCCGATCTGCGCCAGGCGGCGCGCGACTATCCCGGCCTCGCCCGTGCACTCGCGCTCGCCTCGGAGGCGGCCGAGCGCCAGGGACGGCTTGCCGATGCCGCCGACCTCGCCTTCCGTTCCGGGCGCAGTGCGGCCGCCGACGGGGCGCGCGCCGAGGCCGAGCGGCGGCTCGAACGCGCGATTCGGCTTGCCCGCGCCGCCGGCGACCCCGCCATCACGGCCGCAGCGGAGGCGGAGAGACGACGTCTGCGCGAAACGGCGCGCTGATCAGCCGGGGAGAATCTTCCCGGGATTGAGGAGCCCCAAGGGGTCGAGCGCGCGCTTGATGGCGCGCATCACGTCGACCGCCTCGCCATGCTCGAGGGCAAGGAAGGCGGCCTTGCCGTAGCCCACGCCGTGCTCGCCGGAGCAGGTGCCGTCCATCTCCAGGGCACGCGCGACGAGCCGATCGTTCGCCGCCGACGCGCGCGCCATCTCCTCCGCATCGTTCGGGTCGACGAGAAAGACGAGGTGGAAATTGCCGTCGCCGACATGGCCCACCAAGGGGGCGAGGAGGTTCGAGCGCACGAGATCCCGTTTCGTCTCCAGAATGCACTCGGCCAGCCGCGAAATCGGCACGCAGACATCCGTCGGCCAACCCTTCGCCCCCGGCCGAAGCGCCAAGGCGGCGTAATAGGCCTCATGCCGCGCGCGCCAGAGCCGGTTCCGTTCCTCCTCGTCGCGAGCGAAGGCAAAGCCGGAACACCCGTTCGCCGCGGCGAGATCGCGCAGCTGCGCGATCTGCTCCTCGACCGCAGCCGGGCTGCCGTGGAACTCGACGAACAGGGTCGGAACCTCGGCAAGGCCGAGGGCGGAGTGGCGGTTGCAGGCCGCCATCTGCACCTCGTCGAGGAGCTCGATTCGGGCGAGCGGGATCTGCATCTGCAACGCCTCGATCACCGTCCGCACGGCGCCCTCCATGGTGGCGAACGGCAGCACCGCGGCGGCGATCCGCTCCGGAATGCCGAACAGGCGCAGCGTGAGCTCGCCGATGATGCCGAGCGTGCCTTCGGAGCCGACGAACAGCCGCGTGAGATCGTAGCCGGCGGCGGACTTGCGTGCGCGTCGCCCGGTGCGAATGAAGCGCCCGTCGGCCAGCACCACGCCGAGGGAGAGGACGACATCCCGCATCGTGCCGTAGCGCACCGCATTGGTGCCCGAGGCGCGGGTGGCGGCCATGCCGCCGAGGGAGGCGTCGGCCCCCGGATCGAGCGGAAAGAAGAGGCCCGTATCGCGGAGATGGGCGTTGAGCTGCTTGCGGGTCACGCCGGGTTCCACCGTGCAGTCGAGATCCTCGGCCCGCACCGCCAGCACGCGGTTCATCCGCGACAGGTCGAGCGAGATGCCGCCGGCGAGGGCGGCGACGTGGCCCTCGAGACTCGTGCCGGTCCCGTAAGGAACAAGCGGAACGCGGTGCGCCGCGCATATGCCGACGACGGCCTGCACCTCGGCCACACTCTCGGCGAAAACGACCGCATCGGGCAGCGACGGGGGGTGCCAGGACTCGTCGCTGCCGTGCCGTTCCCGCACGGCTGAACTGGTCGTGCATCGCTCGCCGAAGCGCTGACGGAGTTCGGCAAGCGCGCTCTCTACGGCGCCGGGGTCCGGTCGTTTCAGCCTGGGCTGCCCTGCCATGCCGGCAGGCTAGCGCGCGGCACGCCCGGCCGGAACAGGCCTCAGCGTTGCTTCCAGGCCTGGGTGCGGGCGGAAAGCCAACCGTCCGCCGCCACGTGCAGCCCCTTCACCGCGGCGGAGGTGAGCAGGATCACCGTCGCCATCGCAGCGGCCGGCGAAGCGAAGCCGGCCTCGTCCATCTGCACCACCGCGACCGAAGCCGGCATGATGCCCGGCGCGTAGAGGAAAACCACCGCCGAGACGGTCGTCATCGCGTTGACGAACAGGTAGATCGCGACGTCGAGCAGCACGGGCAACGACATCGGCAGGATGACGGCGGCAAAGGTGCGCCAGACGGGCACCTTCAGCGACGCGGACACCGCCTCGAACTCGGGATCGAGGCTCTTCAACTGGGTCAGGCTGGCGAGGTGCCCGACCGTGTAGAAATGCACGATCGAATTGAGCACCAGGATGGCGAGCGTGCCGTACAGGAAAACCAATGGGTTGGCGGGCGCGTTGAAGAAGAGGATGTAGGCGATGCCGAGCACGAGCCCCGGTACCGCCAGAGGGACGACGGCAAGGAAGCGGACGAGGGAAGCAAGGACCGCACCCTTGCGCGCCCGCTCCATGGCATAGGCGAAGACGAAGATGAGGGGCGCCCCGATCAGGGCCGTCCAGAGCGAGAGGCGGACGGAGGTCCACCACGTCCCCCACCCCTCGGCAATGAAGGAACCGAAGGCATAGTTGCGCAACGTCAGCGCAAGGTTCCAGGGCCAGAACGTGACCAGGCTGCCCCAAACCGCAACGCCGACAAGGCCGATCATCAGGGCGGCGACGAGCACGCAAAACACCAGAAGAGGGCCGTCGCGCCACGGCCGCCGCTTCGGCACGTAGGGCACGGCCCGCGCCCCGACCACCGCGACCTGGCGGCGCTGCGCCCACTGGTCGGCCGCGAAAGCGACCAGGGCCGGAATCAGCAGAACGACGCCGACCACGGCACCCATCTGGAAGTTCTGCTGCCCCACCACCTGCTTGTAGACCTCGGTCGCCAGCACGGAGAACGAGCCCCCGATCACCTTCGGGATGCCGAAGTCCGTGATGACGAGGGTGAAGACGACGAACGAGGCCGAGACGATTCCGTAACGGGCGGTGGGCAAGGTGACGGTGCGCAGGACGCGAAGCCGCGAGGCGCGCAGCGCTTCCGCCGCTTCATACAGACGCGCATCCGCACCGCTGAGCGCGGTGGCGAGGATCAGGAACGCATGCGGAAAGGTGTAGAACACCTGGGCGACGACAATGCCGAGCGGGCCGTAGATCGAGTGTCCGAACAGCAGGTCGCGCAGCATGCCCTGGTTGCCGAACAGGTAGATCAGGGCCAAGGCCGGCAGGAGAGAGGGAGCCAGGATCGGGATCAGCGCAATGGCGCGAAACAGCGCCTTGCCCGGAATGGCACTTCGCGTCATCGCGTAGGCGAAGACGAAGGCGGCCGGGATGACGAGCACGGTGGTGAGCACGGCCGTCCAGACGCTGTTCCACAGGCTGTCGACGAGGGCCGGTGTCTCGACGTAGCGGAGGTAGTTGGCAAGCCCGACGAAGGCGCCACGCTGATCGCGAAAACTCTCGAGGAACAGCGTGGCGAGCGGAAAGAGCAGGAAGACGGCGAGGAACGAGCCGGCCGCCGCGACCACACCGAAGAGGAGCCTGTCGTCGACCGACCAGACCGGCCGGATGGTTACGGCAGCAGCGACCGCCATGGTCTCACGCCGCGCGATCGAACAAAAGCACGCGGTCGGGCGGGATGACGATCTCGATCGCGGCACCCGAATGAAGGGCGAGCCGCCGCAACGCCGTGTCCTGCACCTCCATCACCAGAGGCAGGCCGGCGGCATCGAGCATGGCGCGCGCGATCGAGCCCAGATACTCGACACCGCGCACCGTTGCCGCCAGCCGCGTGCCGGCCTCGGCAGTCACCGCGGGCAGGATGTCCTCGGGACGGAGGCAGATCTGCACCGGCTGCCCCGCCTCCCGTCCGGCTGCGGCCGTGCAGGCGAACCGCACGGCGCCGACCTGGACGGTCGTCGCATCGATCACCGTCGCGGGAAGGCTGTTCATCCGACCGACGAAGCCGGCGACGAACAGGGTGCGCGGCTGGCGGTAGACCTCGTCCGGCGTGCCGACCTGTTCGATTCGACCCCGGTTCATCACCACCACGCGGTCGGCGATGGAGAGCGCCTCCTCCTGGTCGTGAGTCACCATGATGGTGGTGATGCCGAGCCGGCGCTGCAGGGCCTTGATTTCCAGGCGCAGGTGCGCGCGGACGAGGGCATCGAGGGCGGAAAGCGGCTCATCGAGCAGGAGGAGGCCCGGGTCCATCGCAAGCGCGCGCGCAAGCGCCACGCGCTGCTGCTGCCCCCCCGACAGCTGCGCCGGATATTTCCATGCCTGGTCGGCCAGCCCGACGAGCTCAAGGAGCTCGCGCACGCGCTTTTCGATCTCGGCCCTCGGCTTGCGCTGCGACACCAGCCCGTAGCCGACATTCGCTGCCACGGTCATGTTCGGGAACAGGGCGTAGGATTGGAAGACGATACCGAAGTCGCGTGCCGACGGCGGCAGGGCGGACACGTCGCGTCCGTCCTGAATGATTCGTCCCGCATCCTGCGGATCAAGCCCGGCAATGGCCCGAAGCAAGGTGGTCTTGCCGCACCCCGATGGGCCGAGGAAGCAGACGAACTCGCCGCGGCCCACTTCGAGCGACACGTCGTCGAGGGCGACGAAGGCGCCGAAGCGTTTCGTCACCCGCTCGACGATCAGGGCCGGCTCGGTCGCGCGCACCTCCCGTACGGATGGGCGGGCGACCGAGCCTTCCACGGCGACAACTCCGGACAGCCGGGCGTCGTCAGTTGCGCGGTGCCGACTTGGCGTCGAAGCGACGCGACCACTCGGCGAGGATGCGGTCGCGATCGGCAGCGACCTTGGCGAAGTCCACCGCGGCAAGGCGCTGGGCGAACTCGGGCGGATAGTTCTGCACGGTCGGCTGCACGTCCTCGCGACCGAGGAGCGCGTAGTACCGCCCGTAGAGCGCCATCGCCTCCTTCGAAACGGCGAAATCCATCAACCGCCTCGCCGCCTCGAGCTGGCGCGTGCCGCGATGGATCGCGGCGGCCTCGAGGTCGAAGCCGACACCGTCCGTCGGCACGATGATCTCGATCGGCGCGCCCTGGTTCTTCAGCGCGACCGCGCGCATGTCGAAGGAGAGTCCGATCGCGTACTCGCCGCGCGCGGCGTTGTTGCAGGGCGCGCTGCCCGAATGGGTGTACACGGCGATGTTCTCGTGCAGCCGCGTCATGTAGTCCCACGCGGCCTGCTCGCCGCGCGTGGCGAGCCAGCCCGCCACGGTGAGCAGACCGGTGCCGGAGGAGGCCGGGTTCGGCATCGCGATCAGGCCGCGGAAGGCCGGGTTGAGCAGATCGTCCCACGTGGCGGGGCGCGGCAGGTTGCGCTGACGAGCGACCGCGGTGTTGAAGCAGACGGCGGAGACGAAGGCATCCAGCCCGACCCAGGTCATCGGGTCGCGGGCGGACCGGAACTGCGGGCGCAACGCCATTGCGTCCTTCGGCGTGTAGGGCTCGAGCATGTTCTCCGCCTCCAGCCGGATCAGGCTGAACACCGAAAGGCCCCAGATGACGTCGGCGCGGGGGTTGTCCTTCTCCGCAAGCAGGCGCGTCGTCACCACGCCGGTGCTGTCGCGCACCCAGACGATCTCGACGTCGCGCAGCGCCGCCTCCGCCGCCTGCTTGAAGACGGGGAGCTGGTCGTTCTCGAAGGCGGTGTAGACGGTGAGCCGCGTGCGCTGCGCCTCGGCGGGCAGAGCAATGGCGACGAGCGCGGCGGCGAGAAGCGTGCGACGCAACATCCGGCGTTCCCCTTGCGGCAAGACCGGGCGGGTCATTCCGCCCGCCCCACTCTCCCATGGGGCCGGCGTCAGTTCCGTGACGGATCGGTTGCAGTTCCGTGACCATATGCGGCGCCGTCACGGTGTTTCACCGCGCGCCAGCGCCGCGTCGATCATCGGCAGCAGGGCCGGCAGTTCGACGACCGACTCGATCACCCAGCGCGCGCCCGCCGTAGGCAGCGGGGCTTCGGCACGGGCGCGAAGCGGCCCCCGCTGCTCCTCGGGCAGGGCGGCCAGCTCCTGGGCCGAGAGCATCGAGCCCCGGCAGATCAGCGTAGCCCGCGTAGCGAACGAGGCCGAGATCGCTCATCACCGCCCCGGGCAGCCGCCAGCCGGGAGAAGCAAGCCGAAGCATCGAAAGCTTGCAGCGCACGGGCGCGTGATCCGCGATCGTCTCCGGGTAGAGCGAGAGGAAGTCGTTGCCGGGGCAGACGACGATGCGGTCGGCGCGGATCGTGCCGGCGGTGATGTCGAGCCGCGGCGGATCGATCGCCCGCACATGGGTCCGCCAGAGGAAGCGCACGCCGTACTCAGCCTCCAGCCGGGCGCCGAGGCGCGGGATCGCCTCGCGGGGCTCGATGCGGAGTTCGTGCGGCGAGTGGAGGGCACCGGCGAGATCCCGCCGAAACGGCGGGGGAATGTCATCCCCCGAGAGGATACGGCAGCCCCCGCCCATCGTCCCTTCGGCAAAACGTTGCGGCACCGCAAGCGCGTCCGGCCGTCGCGCGGCGACGAACAGCCCCCGCTGCAGGATCGGGATGCCGGCGCGGGGGGCGACCTCGGCCCAGATCTCGCGCGCGCGACGGGATCGCCGCCACGTGTCCGGCCATCCCTGCCCGGTGACGGTGACGAAGCCGAAATTGCGAATGGAAGCGCCGTTCGCCCGCGCCTCGCGATCGATCACGACGACGGAGAGCCCCGCCCGCGTGGCGGCCAGAGCGTGGGCGAGACCAACGATGCCGGCTCCGACCACGGCCAGATCGGCCATGTAGTCCTCCCCCGTTCAGCCCGGGAGGGCGTTAGCCGATCATGCGGTCCCAGAACACCTCGGCGTAGCGACGGAACCAGGCCGAGTAGCGCTCGGGGTTGCGCGCCATGTCTTGCTTCAGGACGACGGGATCGACCCAGGCCCAGTCCTCGACCTCGGACGGATCGGGATCGACCGCACCATCCCAGACGGCGCCGAACACGTGCACGTATTCGTGCTCGACGAGCCCGTCGCCCACCTCGGCCCGATACACCGTCTCGAACAGAGGCTCGAGGCGGGGGAGGTGGATCCCCATTTCCTCGGCGAGACGCCGTCGCGCCGCCGCCTCCGGCTCTTCACCGGGCCGCGGGTGGGAACAGCAGGTGTTCGTCCACACCCCGCCCGAATGGTACTTCCCGGCGGCGCGACGCTGCATCAGGAGCCGCCCCTCGGGCGAGCGGAGCACGACGGAGAGGGCACGGTGCAAACGACCCTCGCGATGCGCGGCGAGCTTCTCCATCGTGCCGACGGCCCGATCCTGCTCATCGACCAGCACGACGCGCTCGTCCTGCGGCAGCGTGGCAGGCGCGTCGAGCAGGGCGGCGGAGGCAGCGGTCACGCGAACACGTCCGCCGGCGAGTCGCGCTTCAGGCTGCGGCCGAGCTCGCGGCCGAGCCGGGCCGCGTCCTTCGGCGAACCCTCGATGGTGCGCTTGAGCAGGAAGGAGCCGTCGGCGCGCGCCACCAGGCCAGTCAGGCGCAGGGTGCGTTCGGGCGTGATGACGGCGTGGGCACCGATCGGCGTGCGGCAGGAGCCGTCGAGCGTGGCGAGCAGGGCGCGTTCGGCGGTGGCGACGATGGTCGATTCCCAGTCGGCGATCGCGGCGAGGAGTTCGCGCAGTTCCTCGTCCTCCTCGCGCACGGTGACGCCGACGATGCCCTGGCCGGCGGCCGGAACCATGATCTCGGGGTCGATCACGCAGCCCGCCTCGTGCGCGAGATCGAGCCGCTTGAGGCCGGCGATGGCGAGCAGCGAGGCATTCACCGCCCCGTCCCGCACCCTGGCGAGCCTCGTCTGCACATTGCCGCGCAAGAGGACGACGGTGAGATCGGGCCGGGCGTGCAACAGTTGCGATTGCCGACGCACGGAGGAGGTACCGACCACCGCGCCCTGCGGCAGCGACGACCAGGGATCGGCCGGGTCGATCGCACCGCAGGCGGGGCCCAGGATCAGCGAGTCGCGCGGATCCTCGCGCTTGAGCGTGCAGGCGAGCACGATCCCGGGCGGCAATTCCGTCTCCAGATCCTTCAGCGAATGCACCGCGAAGTCGATGCGGCGATCGAGCAGCGCCTCGTGGATCTCCTTCGCGAACAGCCCCTTGCCGCCGATGTCGGCAAGCCGCCTGTCCTGGATGCGATCGCCGGTCGTGGTGATGATGTGCTCGCGGAACGCCTCGAACTCGCGCAACAGCGGACAGAAGCGCGTGATGAGGGCGAGGAAGTCGCGCGTCTGCCACAACGCGAGCGGCGAGCCGCGGGTGCCGACGCGCAAGGGCAGGTCCGGCCCGTGCGGCGGCACCATCGCGCCATCGGGCATGCCCCGCGTGCAGGGGCCGAGCAGCCCCTCGTGGAGATGAACCTGCTTCGTCTCGAGGTCGGGGGAAAGAGGGGGCATCACCGCACTCCGCAGGTCGGATCAGGCGGTCCGCGCACGCGACCAGGCGGGAACGATGCCGGTCAGGTGCGCGAGGTTCTTGAAGAAGATGCGCACATGCGCAAGCGGCCGGGCCTTCACCAGCTCCTTGTTCATGTACGCATCCCAGGTGAGGTACTGCACGTCGGGGTCGCGGCAGATCGAGACGAACCGTTCCCGGCGCGCATCGTTGCCGTACCAGTAGTCCTGCATGATGCCGAGGATCCAGAACACGGGCCCATGCAGGCGCATGAAACGCCGACGGGCCTGGGCGAGCGCCGCCGCCTTGCCGGTGGCGAGGAACTCGTTCACCGCCTCGGCGGCGAAACGTCCGCCCAGCATGGCGTAGTAGATGCCTTCGCCGGAGGCAGGGGCGACCACGCCCGCGGCGTCACCAGCGAGCAGGATGTTCTGTCCGTCGTCCCAACGCTTGAGCGGCTTGAGCGGGATCGGCGCCCCTTCGCGGCGGATGGTCTCCACCCGATCAAGCCCCGCGATCTCGCGCAGCTCGCGCACCGCGCCCTTCAGGCTGAACCCCTTGTGCGCCGAACCGGTGCCGACGGAGGTGGTCTCGCCGTGCGGGAAGATCCAGGCGTAGAAGTCGGGCGACAGCGAGCCACGGTAGTAGACGTCCGCGCGCTCGCCATCGAACTGCGCACGCGGTGCGTCCTTCGGCGAGCGGACGATCTCGTGATAGGCGAAGACGAGCCGCTTCTGTTCCGCTCCAGGAATGCACTGGCGGGCGACGGCGGAATTCGCCCCGTCGGCGCCGATCACGGCGCGCGTGCGTACAGCTTCGAGCGGGGCGTCGGGCGGGGCACCTTTCGGGTGGTAGAGAACCCGCGTCGTTCCGTCCTCGTCACGCTCGACCCGCTCGAAGGTGCCGGCCCGCCGCTCCGCGCCCAAGAGTGCAGCGCGGTTGCGCAGCCACTCGTCGAAATGCTCGCGATCGACCATGCCGACGAAGCCCCCCTCCGTCACCGGCATCGAGGCCTCGCGGGCGGAAGGCGAGACGATGCGTGCCGAGCGCACCTTGGCGACGAGCAGCGAGTCCGGGATGGCGAAGTCGGTGATGAGTTTCGGCGGAATGGCGCCGCCGCACGGCTTGATCCGCCCCGCCTTGTCGAGCAGCAGGACGTGACGCCCCGCGCGGGCGAGATCGGCCGCCGCCGTCGCCCCGGCAGGCCCTCCGCCGACCACCACGACATCGAAACAGTCGTTTCCGGTCATGGGCGTGATCCTCCGCTCAATGCGACGGCGCGGCCTTGATCGAGGTCATCGCCGGCGCCGTGCCGCGGTCGCGAGCGATGCCCCAGGCAAGCCAAGCGGACATCAGGAACAGCGCGCCGTCGACGAGGAAGACGGCGGCGAACCCGTCGGTCGTCGAGCCGGTGGCGAGACGCGCGACGTCGAGCGCCGCCGCACCGACCAGCCCGCCGACACCGAAGGCGATCGCCTGCGCCGCTCCCCACAGCCCCATGCGCAGGCCCTCGCGGCTCTCGCGGCCGCGGGCGACGAGTTGCATCATGGTGGCGATGGCGGCGGCGGCGTAGACGCCGTTGGCGAGGCCGAGCGCGAAATAGGAGGTGGCGAGCGGCCAGACCTCGGTGTGGTAGCCGGCGACGGCGAGACCGATGATCGCGGCGGCGGCGGCGAGACAGCCGGCGATGGTGATGCCGCGCAGCGCCGCCACGCGGTGCGCGCCGAACGCCGACCCGGCGACCGCAACGAGGATCATCCCCGCCAGCACGCCGCCGTTCTGCATCGCCGTCAGTTGCGTGCTCTCGCCCAAGGAGCGGCCGAACACCGCGCCGGCGAACGGCTCGAGGATGAGATCCTGTGCCGAATAGGCGAGCATGGAGACGAAGACGAAGACGGTGAACCGCCGCGCCTCCGGCTCCTGCCAGACCTCGCGCAGCGCCTCGAAGAACGGCACCTTGGGCGGTTTCTTCTCTTCGGCCTGCGGCGCGGTCGCGCGCTCCACACCCCACACCGCGAGGCAAGCGACGAGGAACGCGGCCAGAGACACCACGGCGCAGACGGTGATCAGCCGCGCCGGAGAGTAGGGGTCGAGGAAGCGCGAGGCGGCGGCGGTGGTCACCACGAAGCCCGCAATCATCATGATCCAGACGATGGAGGCGGCAGCCGGCCGTCGCTGCGGCACGGTGCGCGAGGCGAGCAGCACGAGGAGCGAGGTGCCGGCCGCGCCGACGCCGAGCCCGACCAAGAGGAAGGCGACGACCGCAAGCGCGATGCCGGACCAACGGGCGGTCTCCATCCACGCGGTCGCGACCGCCGCCAACGTGCCGCCTACCGCGAGCACCGCCATGCCGCCGATGATCCAGGGCGTGCGCGCCCCCCCCATGTCCGACCCGTAGCCGAGGCGGGGGCGCAGCATCTGCACCGCGTAGTGCAGGGCGACCAGCAGCCCGGGCAGGGTGGCAGGCAGCGCCAGTTCGACCACCATGACGCGGTTCAGCGCCGAGGTGGTCAGCACGACGATGGCGCCGAGTGCGGTCTGGACGAGACCGAGGCGGACGATGCCGGCCCAGGACAGGCTTCGTGCCGTCATCCGATCGTTCCCCTTGCGAGAGGAGCAACCGCGAACGCCGAGGCGAGCATGCCGAGCACGTAGAGGCTCGTTCCGGTCGCGTTGTACCAGGGCGTGCGCTCGACCGGGTTGCCGAGGAGGCGGGCCATCAACACCACCTGGGCGGCAAGCAGGGCGGCGACGATCGCGGCATGAACGGGGCGCCCCCAATCGGCAAGCAGCGCGATCACCACCACCTGCGGAGCGCTCATCAGCACGCAGGCGACGTTGGCGGCGTTGTCGATGCCGAGCACGGCGGGCACGGAGGCGAGGCCCGACGCGCGGTCGCCCTCGACCGACTTGAAGTCGTTGAGGATCATGATGCCGATCGCGCCGGCGGAGTAGAGCGCGGCAAGGGCGAAGATCCGTCCATCGGGCACCCCGCCCGAGACGAGCGCGGCCCCGGTCACCCACGGCAGGCCCTCATAGGAGAAGGCGCACACGGTCGCCGACAGCCAGCCCTCACGCTTGAGCCGGATGGGCGGGGCGGAATAGGCCCAGGCGGCGGCGATCGCGACCACGCCCGCCCAGAACACGAAGCCGCCCAAGAGGGCCGCCACCGCGAGCGAGAGCGCGGTCCAGGCGAGCGCGACCCAGAGCCCCCACCGCCCCGGCAGGCGCCCGGAAGGAATGGGCCGGTGCGGCTCGTTGATCGCATCGACGTGGCGGTCGAACCAATCGTTCACCGCCTGGCTCATCGCGCACACGAGCGGCCCCGCGAGGATGACGCCGAGCAACACCCACGGCAGCTGAGCCCAGGATGGGCCACCGGCGGAGACGACGCCGCAGCCGAAGGCCCACATCGGCGCGAACCAGGTGATCGGCTTGAGGAGCTCGAGCACCGCGCGCGGGTCGGGCCGGCGCGGCGCAGGCAGCGCGGTCTCGGCGGCGAGGAGGCGCAGCGCGGCCGATCCGTCCGGCATCAGCCTTCCCCCCCGTCCTCGGGGCCGACGAGACCGTAGCGGCGCAGCTTCACGTACAGGCTCTGCCGGGAGAGCCCGAGCATCTCGGCGGCGGAGGCGCGGTTGTCGTTGGTGAGCTCGAGCGCGGCCTCGATGCAGAGCCGCTCGATCACGTCGGTCGCCTCGCGCACCAGGTCCTTGAGCGGGACGCGCCCGATCAGTTCGGTGAGCTGCTCCACCGATCGCGTCACCGGCGTCTGCGTCGCCTGGGCGGGGGCGAAGCGGCGGCCGACATCGCGGATGGCGAAGCCGAAGCAGGGCTTGCCGCCGTTGACAAGAGAGACAGCGGAGATCTCGACCTCGGTGGTCGCACCGAGCTCGCCGCGCAGCTGGGTGGCGAACAGGCGAACGGGAGCGCCGCCGCGCAAGGTGGCGAGCAGCACATCGAGATCGACGGCGGAACGACCGAGCCAGCGCTCGAGCGACTGCCCGCGCACCTGTTCCTCGGCCGCGACCTGAGTCATGTCGAGGAAGGCGGCATTGGCGGTGATCACCCGCCCGTCCGTCTCCGTCACCACGAAGGCATCGGGCGCGCGTTCGACCAGTTTCAGGAGCTTGGTCTTGTCCTGCGGCAGGACGAGCCCGGCCTCCGCGCTGGGTGCGTCGGAGAGGCGGACGAGCACGAGAAGCGAACCGTCCTGGCGGAACAGGGTGGCGGAGAGCCGCACCGCGCGCTGGTCGGTGGCGAGCCGCACTGTGATGTCGTCGCCGCGGCCGGTGGCGCGCACCTGGGCCACCAGGGCGACGAGGGTGTCGCGGCTGGCGGGGTCGAGCAGATCGGCGAAGGGCGTGCCGACGAGACGCTTGTCGCGCGCGAGCGAGGCCGCCGCCGGATTGGCTTCGACGATGCGGCCCGAAGTGGCATCCAGGATCAGGACCGGTTCGGTGGCGGTCTGAAAGAGCAGGCGATAGCGGGTTTCGGCCTGCCGCAGGCGCGAGTAGTCGCGCTCCATCGAGGCCTGCGCCTCGACGAGTCGCTGCTGCAGGGCGGAGAGCGGGCGGAGATCGCGGCCGAAGGCGACGGCGCGGGGCGCGTCGGCGACCTTGATCGCCGAGAACATCACCGGCACCGCCGTGCCCCCCGCACCGATGTGATTGACGTGGCGCCAGCGTGTCGCTTCGTCCGGGCGGGCCTCGCGGATCAGCTCGATCACCTTGGCGCGGCTGTCCTCCGCCACCGTGTCGGCCCAAAGCCGGCCGCGCAGGGGTTCGGCCGCGCCGAGGTCGCGCGCGAGATCGTCGGAGGAGAAGGCGATGTCCTGGATCACGCCATCCTCATCGACGACCAGGGCGACGTCCGCGGCCGCCGTGAGCAGGCGTGCGGTGGTTTCGGGATCGAGTGTGCCCAGCGACTCGCGGGCGGCGGCAAAGCTGATCACGTCCTCCGACCTCGGCATGCGCCCAAGCATTGGGCTCGGTGAGGGGCGGAGGGGTACGGCATGAGCCGCGCATCCTCAACTCACCGGCGCAAGCAGCGAGAGCAAGCTTTCGGCCTGGGCGACCGCGTGCCGGGCATCGACCGCCATGGCATCGGCGCCGACCTGCGCGACGAGGTCGGGGCTGGCGACGAACATCGGCCCGCCGACCAGCACGCCGAGCGAACGGTTGCGCGAGGCGGCACGCAGCGCGTGGATGACGCCGCCGACCGCATCGACCCGTCCGGTGCAGCTGACGGAAAGGCCGACCAGGGCGAACCACTCGCGCTTGAGCAGGGCGCACAGCGCGCTGAGCGAGAGCACGCGGCCGCAATCGACGTCCCAGCCGGCGCGGCGCAGGAACTCGGCGATGATGACGAGGGCGAAGCTGTGCTGCTCGCCCGGCATCGGCGCGAGCAGGATGCGCCGCTTCGGGTCGGGACGGAGGTCGTCCTGGTGGAAGGCGGGGCCGAGGGCGTGGATCAGGCGCTGCAGGCAGGCGAGACCGACCGTCACCTCGGCCATGCTCGCGGTGTCGTCGTGCCACATCTGGCCGAGTCGGACGGCGGCCGGACCAACGAGTTCCAGGTAGAGACGATCAAGCGGCAGCCCCGCCTGCCAGAGGCACTCGACCCGAGCGAGGGCGGCGGCCAGGTCGTTGCGGCGGGCCTCGTCGGCGAGCGCGGCGATGTCGGCCGCGCTGACGCCGCCGGCGGCATCGCAGCAGCACCCGGCGTGATTGGGCGTGCGGTGGGCGAGCACCATCCACGGCAGGATGCGGGTCTCGACGGCGGCGGCGAGGCCGGGGTGCGGGGCTTGGCCGGCTCCTTGGCCGGTTTGAGCGGCCCCATCGGGCAGGATCGGCGGAGGAAGCGGCGAGCGGTGCCCGGAAAGGGCGTCGGCCCGGTCGGTTCTGCCGCTCGGTTGGCTGTCCTGGACTGCGGCCATGGCACCCTTCCTCCGTGCTGATCATCTAGCCGTGATGCGGCGACCTCTGTCAAGCGCGCCTTACGTCAATCCTGCTTGACACTCCGCCTCTGCCTTTCCTAGCCTCTCCCCTGCGCGCCCGATCGGGCGCCGGGAGGAGTACATGCTGCGGGACCGAAACGATTTGCCGTCGCCGCCGCCGTCCCCACGCGATCGACGACGACCTGTCGCCTCCGCGACGCCCGACCTCACGCCAGCGTGACCCAACCGAGGGGGATCTTGTCAAGCAATGCTTACACTCGGCAGCCTGAATCGTCTGATCGACACGGTCGACGCCTGCCCGTGGGGCGCCTCCGCCGGGTGCGCCCAGGTGCACTTCGCCAAGCCCCGCGCCGACCGACGCCCCCGCCCGCCGCTCTACACGCCGGAGGAACGGGCGCGGCGTGACGCCTCACCCTGGACGGTGGTGCAGGGGATCCTCGCCCCCCTTCAGTTCGCGGTCTTCCTGGTCAGCCTCGCCCTGGTGATCCGCTTCCTCGTCACTGGGGAAGGACAGCTCTTGGCCGAGATCTCGGTGATCGCCAAGACGATCGTTCTTTACACGATCATGATCACCGGCGCGATCTGGGAGAAGGATGTCTTCGGGCGTTACCTGTTCGCCCGACCCTTCTTCTGGGAAGACGTCTTCTCGATGCTGGTGATCGCCCTGCACACGGCGTATCTCGTCATGCTGATCTTCGCGATCGGCGATGCGCGCGAGCAGATGGCGGTGGCCCTCGCCGCCTATGCGGCCTACGTCGTCAACGCCGCCCAGTTCGTGCTGAAGCTGCGCCAGGCGCGGCGCGACGAGGCCGCCCTCTCTGCCCGGGCCGCCGTATGAGCGCCGCCGCCGCCCCGCGCGCCGCGCCCGGCTGCACCGACCTGCCGGTGCTGCGCGAGCGCGGCCAGCGCGAGGTGTTCTGCGGGCTCACCGGCATCGTCTGGCTGCATCGCAAGATCCAGGACGCCTTCTTTCTGATCGTCGGCAGCCGGACCTGCGCCCACCTGATGCAGTCGGCGGCGGGGGTGATGATCTTCGCCGAACCCCGCTTCGCCACCGCCATCATCGAGGAGCGCGACCTCGCCGGGCTGGCCGACGCCAATGCCGAGCTCGATCGGGTGGTGGAACGTCTGCTCGCTCGCCGGCCCGACATCCGGTTGCTGTTCCTGGTCGGCTCCTGCCCCTCCGAAGTGATCAAGCTCGACCTCAAGCGGGCGGCGGAGCGACTCGACCGCCGCTTCGCGCCGCGCGTGCGCGTGCTGAACTATTCCGGTTCCGGCATCGAGACGACCTTCACCCAAGGCGAGGATGCCTGCCTCGCCGCGCTGGTGCCGGAACTCCCCGAAGCGAAGGATCCCGGGCCGCGCCTTCTCGTCGTCGGCGTTCTCCCTGACGTGGTCGAGGACCAGATGCTTCGCCTCTTCGCCGCGATGGGGCTCGACCGGGTCGATGTGCTGCCGCCGCGGCGATCGACCGGTCTGCCGGCGATCGCCCCCGGCACGCTGTTCCTCCTTGCCCAGCCCTGGCTCGGCGACACCGCCCGCGCCCTCGAAGCGCGCGGCTGCCGCCACCTCCCCGCCCCCTTCCCGCTCGGCGCCGAAGGCACCACCGGCTGGCTGCGCGCCGCCGCCGAGGCGTTCGACGTCGCCCCCTCCCGCTTCCGCGAAGCGACCGCGCTCGGCATCGCGCGGGCGGAGAAGGCGCTCGCCGCGCACCGCCCGCTGCTCGAGGGCAAGAGCGTGTTCCTCTTTCCCGACAGCCAGATCGAGGTGCCGCTCGCCCGCTTCCTCGCCCGCGAATGCGGCATGCGTCCGCTCGAGATCGGCACGCCCTACCTGCATCGCGGCCTGCTCGCCGCCGAACTGCCGCTCCTGCCCGAGGGCGTCACGCTCAGCGAAGGCCAGCACGTCGATCGCCAGCTCGACCGCTGCCGCCGCACTCGTCCCGACATCACCGTCTGCGGACTCGGCCTCGCCAACCCGCTGGAGGCCGAGGGCCACACGACGAAGTGGTCGATCGAACTCGTCTTCACCCCGATCCAGGGCTACGACCAGGCGGGCGATCTCGCCGGCCTGTTCGCGCGCCCGGTCGATCGGGCGCAGAGGCTGAAGGTGTAGGCCGATGCAGCTCGCGGTCTGGACCTACGAAGGGCCACCGCACGTCGGCGCGATGCGCATCGCCTCCGCCATGCGCGACGTCCACTTCGTGCTGCACGCTCCGCAAGGCGACACCTACGCCGACCTGCTGTTCACCATGATCGAGCGGCGCGCCTCGCGCCCGCCCGTCACCTACACCACCTTCCAGGCGCGCGACCTCGGCGCCGACACGGCGAACCTGTTCCGCGACGCGCTCATCGAGGCGAACGACCGTTTCCGTCCCAAAGCGATCCTGGTCGGCGCCTCCTGCACCGCCGAGCTGATCCAGGACGATCCGCAAGGCCTGGCACGCACGGCGGGGCTTGCGGTGCCGGTCGTGCCGCTCGAGCTCCCCTCCTATGCGAAGAAGGAGAACTGGGGCGCGGCGGAAACCTTCTACCGCGTGGTGCGCGCCTTCGCCGGGCCCCATGCGCCGCCGCCGGGCACGCCACGCCCGCCGCGCCCGGCAGACCGCCCGCCGCGGGCCAACATCCTCGGCCCCACCGCGCTCGGCTTCCGCCACCGCGACGACCTGCGGGAAGTGACCGACCTGCTCGGGCGCCTCGGTGTCGCGGTCAACGTGGTTGCCCCCCTCGGTGCCTCGCCCGCCGACATCGCCCGCCTCGGCGAGGCCGACTTCAATGTCGTCCTCTATCCCGAGATCGCGGGCACGGCGGCGTCCTGGCTCGCTCGCAGCTTCGGGCAGAAGGCGACGCGTACGGTGCCGCTCGGTGTTGGCGCCACACGGGACTTCATCCGCGAGGTGGCCGAACTCGCCGGCGTCGACCCCTCGTCCGTGCTCGAGGAGGAGGCCTCGCGCCTGCCCTGGTACAGCCGCTCGGTCGACAGCACCTATCTCACCGGCAAGCGCGTGTTCGTGTTCGGCGATGCCACGCATGCCATCGGCTGCGCCCGTGTGGCGGCCGAGGAGTTGGGCTTCACCGTGGTGGGCCTCGGCACCTATTCGCGCGAGTTCGCGCGCGAGGTGCGCGAAGCCGCCGCGTGTTACGGCGTCGAGGCGCTGATCACCGACGACTATCTCGAGGTCGAGGCGAAGATCGCGGAAGCCGCGCCCGAACTGGTGCTGGGCACGCAGATGGAGCGGCACATCGCGAAGAAGCACCGCATTCCCTGCGCGGTGATCTCCGCCCCCGTGCACGTGCAGGATTTCCCAGCCCGCTACTCCCCCGTAATGGGGTTCGAAGGTGCCAATGTGCTGTTCGACACCTTCGTCCATCCCCTGATGATGGGACTCGAGGAGCACCTGCTCGCGATGTTCCGCGAGGACTTCGAGTTCCACGACGAAGCCGCGCCATCCCACCTCGGCGCGACGGCCACCGTCGCCGCGGCTGCCTCCTCCCCGGTCGCGGCGGCGGTGGCACTCTCCAAGCCGACGGAGGAGGCGTCCGCGGCACCGGTCTGGACCCCGGAGGCGACGAAGGAGCTCGGCAAGGTGCCCTTCTTCGTCCGCGGCAAGGCGCGCCGCAATACCGAACGCTACGCCGCCGAGCGCGGCATCCGCACCATCACGGTCGAGACGCTGTACGATGCCAAAGCGCACTTCGCACGCTGACGCGACGTCCGTGCGCGTCGCGATCGTGACGATGGACAGCCATCTCACCTCGGCCGCGATGCGCGCGGCCGCGACGCTGCGACGTGGCGAATTGCCGGGGCTCGTGCTGTCGGTCCACGCCGCCGACGAGTGGGCATCGGACGAGACGGCCTTGGCCCGCTGCCGCGAGGACATCGCGCGGGCCGACATCGTCGTCGCCACCATGCTGTTCCTCGACGAGCACATCCGCCTCGTCCTGCCCGACCTCGCGGCGCGGCGCGAGGCTTGCGACGCCATGCTCTGCATGATGTCGGCGGGCGAAGTGATGCGGCTCACGCGCCTCGGCCGCTTCTCGATGAGCGGGGAAGCGAAGGGCCCGCTTGCGCTGCTGAAGAAGCTCCGCGGCAGCAAGGGTTCCGGCAACGGCACGTCCGGCCAGGGCCAGATGGCGATGTTGCGGCGCATCCCGCAACTCCTGCGCTTCATTCCCGGCACCGCGCAGGACGTGCGCGCCTACTTCCTCGCCCTGCAGTACTGGCTCGCGGGGAGCGAGGAGAACATCGCCAACCTGGTGCGCCTGCTGGTCAACCGTTACGCGATGGGGCCGCGCGCCGCGCTTGCCGGCACGCTCTCGGTCGGCGCGCCGATCCACTACCCCGAGGTCGGGCTCTACCACCCGCGCGCGCGGGGGCGGATCACCGAGCGCCTGGCCGATCTGCCGGCGGAAGGATCGGCCGGCACGGTCGGCGTGCTGATGCTCCGCTCCTATCTCCTCGCCGGAAACACCGGGCACTACGACGGCGCGATCGCCGCCCTCGAGGCGCGCGGGCTGCGCGTCATCCCGGCCTTCGCCTCCGGGCTGGATGCGCGACCGGCGATCGAACGCTTCTTCATCAAGGATGGCCGGCCGATCGTCGATGCGGTCGTCTCGCTCACCGGTTTCTCGCTGGTCGGCGGCCCCGCCTACAACGATGCGCGCGCGGCGGAAGAGATCCTCGCTCGGCTGGATGTGCCCTACCTCGCCGCCCATCCGCTCGAGTTCCAGACCCTGCGCCACTGGGAAAACGACCCCCGCGGTCTTACCCCCGTCGAAGCGACCATGATGGTCGCCATCCCGGAGCTCGATGGCGCGATCTGGCCGATGACGTTCGGCGGGCGCTGCTCGCCCTCGCCCGACGGCACCGCATGCCCCGGCTGCGACGGCGTCGCGTGCCTGCGCGACATGGTCTCGCACCGCGAACGGGCGGCCACCCTTGCCGCGCGCGTCGCCCGCCTTGTCGCCCTGCGCAAGTCCTCCCGCGCCGAACGGCGGGTGGCGATCGTGCTGTTCAACTTCCCGCCCAACGCCGGCGCGGTCGGCACGGCGGCGTATCTGTCCGTCTTCGCCTCGGTGCGCAACGTGCTCGCCGCGATGAAGCAAGCCGGCTACACCGTCGAGGTGCCGGAAAGTGCGGAAGCGCTGCAGAAGGCGGTCTGCGACGGCAATGCCGCCCTCTACGGCATGCCCGCGAACGTGCTCGCCGCCATCCCGGCCGACGATCACGTCCGGCGCGAGCCGCATCTCGCCGAGATCGAACGCCAATGGGGGCCCGCACCCGGACGGGCACAGACGGACGGACGATCGATCTTCGTCCTCGGCGCCCGTTTCGGCAACGTTTCGGTCCTGGTGCAGCCCGCCTTCGGCTACGAGGGCGACCCGATGCGGCTCCTCTTTGAGCGCGGCTTCGCCCCGACCCACGCCTTCTCCGCCTTCTATCGCTGGATCCGCGAGGATTTCGGCGCGCATGCGGTGCTGCACTTCGGCACGCACGGCGCGCTCGAGTTCATGCCGGGCAAACAGGCCGGCCTCTCTTCCGCCTGCTGGCCGGATCGGCTGATCGGCGACTTGCCGAACATCAATCTCTACGCCTCGAACAACCCCTCCGAGGGCATGCTCGCCAAGCGCCGTGCGGGCGCGATCCTGATCAGCCACCTCACCCCGCCGGTGGCGCATGCCGGGCTCTATCGCGGCCTACTCGAGCTCAAGGCCTCGCTCGACCGCTGGCGCAGCCAGGACCCGGACACCGACCCGAATGCGCAGCTGGCGCTGGCCGGCCTGATCCAGGCGCAGGCCCACGCGGTCGGCCTTGCCGAAGCCGAGCCGCCGTGGGCGGATCCGGAGAGCGCCATCCGCAAACTGACCGACGCCCTGCTCGAACTCGAATACACGCTGATCCCGCACGGCCTGCACGTGGTGGGCGAACCGCCGACCGCGGAACAGCGAGCGGAAATTCTGGATGCGGCCGGCATCACGGACGAGGCGGAGCGCGCGCGGCTGGATGCGCTGCTCGCCGCCGACCACGAGATCCCCGCCATCCTGCACGCACTCGATGGCGGCTACATCCGCCCCGCCCCGGGCGGCGATCTCCTGCGCTCGCCCGACGTGCTGCCCACGGGGCGCAACCTGCACGGCTTCGATCCGTTCAAGATCCCCTCCGCCTTCGCGCTTGCCGACGGCGCGCGCCAGGCGGAACGTCTGCTCGAGCGCTACCGCACCGACGGGCATGATTTGCCCGAGACGGTGGCGATGGTGCTGTGGGGCACCGACAACCTGAAGACGGAAGGCTGCCCGATCGCGCAGGCGTTGTGGCTGATGGGAGCGGAGCCGCGGCACGACTCCTACGGCCGCATCTGCGGCGCGAAACTGGTGCCGCTCCAGCGGCTCGGGCGGCCGCGCATCGACGTGATGGTGACGCTCTCGGGCATCTTCCGCGACCTGTTGCCGCTGCAGACCAAGCTGCTCGCCGAAGCCGCCCTGCTGGCGGCGCAGGCCGACGAACCCCTCGAGTGGAATTTCATCCGCAAGCACGCTCTCGCTTATCTCGCCGAGCACGGCGGTACCATCGAGGAGGCCGCGCTCCGCGTGTTCGGCAATGCCGACGGTGCCTATGGTGCGAACGTCAATCAGCTCGTCGACTCCGGTGCCTGGGAGGACGAGGATCAGCTGGCCGAGGCCTATGTGCGGCGCAAGGGCTTCGCCTACGGCACGGATGGCAGGCCCGTGCGGCAGGACCGCGTGCTGAACCACCTGCTCGCCAAGGTCGAGGTGACCTACCAGAACCTCGACAGCATCGAGGTGGGGCTGACCACCATCGATCAGTACTTCGACACGCTGGGCGGCATTTCACGCGCGGTGAAGCGCGTGCGGGGCAGCGACGCCGCCGTCTACATCGGCGATCAGACGCGCGGCGAAGGCAAAATCCGCACCATCGCCGAACAGGTGGCGCTGGAGACGCGCACGCGCGCGCTCAATCCGAAATGGTACGAGGCGCTGCTCGCCCACGGCTACGAGGGCGTGCGGCAGATCGAGGCGCATGTCACCAACACGATGGGCTGGTCGGCGACGACGGGGCAGGTCGCCCCGTGGGTGTACGACCATCTCGCGCAGACCTTCATGCTGGATGACGCGATGCGCGAACGGCTCGCCCGCCTCAACCCCACCGCTTCGGCGCGCATCGCCAATCGGCTGATCGAGGCGCACGAGCGGCGCTACTGGTCGCCACCGCAGGAGGTGATCGACCGCCTGCGCCGTGCCGGAGAGGAACTGGAAGATCGGCTCGAGGGCATCACCGCGGGAGCGAGCGCATGACGACGATCGACCTCAAGCGCAAGGGGACCCGCGTCCTTCCCTCCCGCCCCGATGGCGAGGGCTCGGTCCAGGTCCACCCCGACACCGCCTATCGCATCGAAGGGGCGAAGGTGTTCGCCGTCTACGGCAAGGGCGGCATCGGCAAGAGCACGACCTCGTCCAACCTCTCCGTCGCCTTCACCAGGATCGGCAAGCGGGTGCTGCAGATCGGCTGCGACCCGAAGCACGATTCCACCTTCACGCTGACGAAGTCGCTCTGCCCCACCGTGATCGACGTGCTGGAAAGCGTGGAGTTCCACACCGAGGAGCTCCGTCCCGAGGATTTCGTGTTCGAGGGCTACGGCGGCGTGCTCTGCGTCGAGGCGGGCGGTCCGCCGGCGGGCACGGGCTGCGGCGGCTACGTGGTCGGGCAGACGGTCAAGCTCCTGAAGGAGCATCACCTGCTCGAGGAAACCGACGTCGTCATCTTCGACGTCCTGGGCGACGTGGTGTGCGGCGGCTTTGCCGCACCGTTGCTGCACGCCGATCGCGGCCTGATCGTCGCCGCCAACGACTTCGATTCCATCTTCGCGATGAACCGCATCGTCGCCGCCATTGCGGCGAAAGCGCGCAATTACCCGGTGCGGCTCGGGGGCGTGATCGCCAACCGTTCGGAGAGCGTGGATCAGATCGAGAAGTACAACCGCGCTTCCGGGATGAAACTCCTGGCCCATCTGCCGGCGGCGGACGTCATCCGCCAGTCGCGGCTGAAGAAGATGACCTTGTTCGAGATGGAGCCGACCCCCGAGGTGATTCGGGTGCAGAACGAGTACATCCGCCTCGCCGAGACCCTCTGGGCCGGGGTCGAACCGCTCGATGCGCAACCCTTGCGCGATCGCGAGATCTTCGACCTCTTGGGGTTCGACTGATGCCGACCGCGACCTACGAGACGCGCCGCAGCCAGCTCCTCGACTACTTCGACCGCACCGCGGTCGAGGCCTGGAAGAGGCTGACCTCGGACGCGCCCGTCTCTGGGATCCGTGCCACCGTGCGCGAAGGGCGCGAGCGGATGCGCGCCACCTTGCTTTCCTGGCTGCCGCAGGACCTCTCGGGACGCCGTGTGCTCGATGCCGGCTGCGGCACGGGCGCGCTGGCGGTGGAGGCGGCGAAGCGGGGGGCGGAGGTGGTGGCGGTCGACCTGTCGCCGACCCTGGTCGGGCTTGCCCGCGAGCGCGCCGCAAGCGCACCTCACGCGGGGCGGATCGCGTGGGTGGTCGGCGACATGCTCGACCCCGCCCTCGGCACCTTCGACCACGTGGTGGCGATGGACAGCCTGATCCACTACCGCGCCGCCGACGTCGTGCGCGTCCTCGCCGGGCTCGCCGCGCGCAGCCGCGTCTCGCTCCTGTTCACCTTCGCCCCGCGCACCGCCCTCCTCTCGGTCATGCACGCCGTCGGTCGCGCCTTCCCGAAGAGCGACCGCGCGCCCTCGATCGAACCTGTCGCGGAGCGCACGTTGCGCCGTCTGATCGCTGCCGAACCTGCGTTGGCCGACATCGCGATCGGGCGGACGGAGCGCATCCACCGCGGCTTCTACACCTCGCAAGCGATGGAGCTCGCGCGGCGATGAGAGCGCTCGAGGCCGCCTTCATCGATGCCTGGAAGCGGGTCGGCCCCCGTTTCCTGCCGTTCGCCGATGCGGCGAGCCCTGACCTTCCGCTGCCGCGCCTGCTTCGCCTCTCGCTCTTTCAGGTCTCGGTCGGGATGTGCAGCGTGCTCCTCCTCGGCACGCTGAACCGGGTGATGATCGTCGAGCTCGGCGTGGCGGCGGGGCTCGTCGCCACCATGGTCGCCCTGCCCGTGCTGTTCGCGCCCTTGCGCGCGCTGATCGGTTTCCGGTCCGACCACCACAAGTCCTACCTCGGCTGGCGCCGCGTGCCTTACCTGTGGTTCGGCACGCTGATGCAGTTCGGCGGCCTCGCCATCATGCCGTTCGCGCTCATCCTCCTCTCCGGCGACACCACGGGGCCGATGTGGATCGGGCAGGCCGGCGCGGCGTTGGCCTTCCTGATGGTGGGCGCGGGCCTGCACACGGTGCAGACGGCAGGGCTCGCGCTCGCGACCGACCTCGCGCCGCGGGAGAAGCACCCGGCGGTGGTGTCGCTGATGTCGCTGATGCTGCTCCTCGGCATGCTGATCGCCGGACTCGGGTTCGGCGCCGCGCTCGCCGAGTTCAGCCAGCTGAGGCTGATCCAGGTCATCCAGGGCGCGGCGGCGCTCACCATGATCCTCAACGTGGTCGCGCTGTGGAAGCAGGAGCCGCGCAATCCGGCACGGACGCGGCACGACCGCGAGATCCCTTCCTTCGCCGAGAGCTGGCGGCGGCTGCGACGCACGGCGCGGTGGGATCGCCGCCTGGTCGCCCTCGGGCTCGGCACGCTCGGCTTCACCATGCAGGACATTCTGCTCGAGCCCTATGGCGGGCAGGTGCTCGGCCTGGCGGTGGGCACGACGACGGTGCTGACGGCGCTGTTCGCGGCGGGCGGTGTCGCCGCCTTCGCCACCGGCGCGAGACTGCTCGCCCGCGGCAGCGACCCGCACCGGCTCGCCGCGCATGGGGCGCTCGCCGGCATCGTCGCCTTCACCTTCGTGCTCGCCGCCGCCCCCTCCGGCTCGCTTGCGGTGTTCGCCGCCGGCACGGTGCTGATCGGCTTCGGCGGCGGCCTGTTTTCGGTCGGTCTGCTCACCGCCTGCATCCGCACCGCACCGGCGAGCGAAACGGGGCTCGCCCTCGGCGCTTGGGGCGCGGTCGCGGCCACCTCGGCCGGTGTCGCGATGGCGGCGGGCGGGCTCATCCGTGATGCCGTGGCTGCCCTCGCCGTTGGCGGCGCGCTCGGCCCCGCCCTCAGCGGGCCGGAAGTCGGCTACGGCGCCGTCTATCTGCTCGAGATCGCGCTCCTGTTCGCAACCCTGGCGGCGATCGGCCCGCTCGTGCAGCCCGCATGGGCGGACGCGACCGCCCCAACCCCGGCGCAGGCGGGTTCCGCCGTCGCCGCACAACCAGCGAGGTGACCACCCATGAGCCTAGGCACAGCCGGTCTCTCGGAACACTACGACCTGGCGTTCGTCACGCTCTACATCTTCTGGGCGTTCTTCGCCGGGCTGATCTTCTATCTCCTGCGCGAGAACAAGCGGGAAGGCTATCCGCTGATCGCGGAGGATCGGACGGGAGGGCGTGTGACGGTGCGCGGCTGGCCGGAGCCGCCGCCGCCGAAGACCTTCCTGCTGTGGGACGGGCGTACGGTGACGGTGCCCAAGCCGAACAACGAACCGCCGCTCGCCGCCATCCCGGCCTACATGTACCAGGGCTCGCCGCTGCAGCCGACGGGCGACCCCATGCAGGACGGTGTGGGGCCCGCCGCCTATGCGCTGCGCGACGATGAGCCCGAGACGATGTGGATGAGCAACGTTCCCCGCATCGTGCCGATGCGGGTGGCGAACGACTATCATCTCGACGAGAGCGACCCCGACCCGCGGGGGATGAAGGTGGTCGCGGCGGATGGCCAGGTGGTCGGCACCTGCCGCGACGTCTGGGTCGACAAGATGGAGTGCCTGCTGCGCTACCTCGAGGTCGAGGTGGAGACGCCCACCGGCAAGCGCACCGTCGTCGTGCCGTGGAACCTCACCACGATCGATGCCGAGAAGGGCCAGGTGAACGTCGTCTCCGTGATGGCGAAGCACTTCGCGACCGCGCCGACCCTGAAGAACCCCGAGCAGATCACGCGCCTGGAGGAGGATCGCATTTCGGCCTACTTCGGCGGCGGGCACTTCTATGCCTCGCCCGACCGTTCGGAGCCCCTGCTGTGAGCCGCCCGGTCTACCTCAAGCACGAGAGCGAGCCGATCCGCGGCCTGCCGGGCCCGCTGCCGGAGGGTGAACACATCCTCTGGCAGGGCGGCCCGGCCTGGTGGCCGCTCGCGCTGCGCGCCTATCGGCTGCGTGCGGTCGCGATCTACTTCGCGGTGCTCTGGCTGATCGGCTTTTATGCCGAGCTGCGCGAGGGGGCGGAGGTGCGCGAGGCCTTGCTGGCGCTGGTGCCGCTCACCATCCTCGCCCTCGTCGCGCTCGGGCTGATCCTCACCTTCGCCGTGCTCGCCGCACGGCTCGCCGTGTACACGATCACCAACCGGCGCGTGGTGATCCGCTGCGGGGTGGCCTTGCCGGTGACGGTGAACCTGCCCTACGCCCTCGTCGCTTCCGCCGGGCTGAAGCGGTTCGGCGACGGCACGGGCGACATCGCGCTGCGGCTGATCCCGCCTCATCGCGTTTCCTACGTGCTGCTCTGGCCGCATGTGCGGCCCTGGCACTGGCGCGACCCGGAGCCCAGCCTGCGCGCCCTCCGTCAGGCCGATGAGGTCGCCGCCATCCTCGCCCGCGCGCTCGCCCAGGCGGCGGGCCAGCCCGTGCCGGCGGTGGCTGAGCCCGGCGCGGCGGCGGAACCGCTCGGCCCCGCCCCGGTGCCGGCATAACCTGAGGGAGGCTCGCCCATGGCGCGCACGCGGTTCGATCGTCTGATCGCCAACCCCCTCGTTGTGGGCGGCGCGATGATCGCGATCACGCTCGCCGCGGTGCTCGGCCCGGGCTTCCATCAGCCGCAGGACCCGCCGAGCGGGGTACGGA
The DNA here is from genome assembly GCF_003336755.1 of Elioraea thermophila (ex Habib et al. 2022). Classification (GTDB taxonomy): domain Bacteria; phylum Pseudomonadota; class Alphaproteobacteria; order Acetobacterales; family Acetobacteraceae; genus Elioraea; species Elioraea thermophila. The sequence continues at coordinate 800,424 of NZ_QMDI01000002.1, forward strand.
TCGCGACGCGCGACCTGCGTTTCGAGGACCGGCCCGACGGCGCGGTCGCCATCGTCGATGCGCGCAACGGGGCGGTCGTCGCCCTCATCCCACCCGGCGAGGGCGGGTTCGTGCGTGCCACCTTGCGCGGACTCGCCCGCGAGCGACGCCTGCACGAAGCCGGCGGCGCGGACGTTCCGTTCCGGGTCAGCGTCTGGGAAGATGGCCGCCTGACGCTGGAGGACACCGCGACGGGGCGTCTGGTCGATCTCGGCGCCTTCGGTCAGACTCAGGTGCAGACCTTCGCGCGTCTGGTCGCAACGGGGAGGAACATGTGATGACGCCCAGCCTGATCGATCGCCTGCTCGGGCGAAGAGCCGTCGAAATCACCTGCGAGGTGGACATCGAACAGTCGCCCGACAGCCTGCATGCCTATGCCATCCCGCAAGGCATCGAGATCAATCCCGGCGATACGGTCTACCTGCACGACGTGCCGACGCGCATTGGCTGGAACGAACGGCGGACACTGACCTGCCGTGCCACCGTGCTGCGCGCGGGCTGGCTCGATCGCTGGCTGACCGAGTTCAGCGCGATCTTCGACCTCGCCGAGCTTTGGCATGTCGGCTTCGAGCCGAAGGAGGCGGTCCATGTATGACGTGAGCCCTGCTCCCGAGAAGGCGGTCGCCGAGACGATGGAAGCGGTCGCCGAGCGCGTCGCGCATGGTCCGCGCCAGATCAACGAAACCACGCGCATGGCGCTGCGCGAGACGGTGCTCTCGCCGCGCTTCTACACCACCGACTTCGACGCGATGGACAAGATGGACGTCTCGGCCATCCGCGAGGAGTGGGACAAGCTGATGGCCGAGTTCCGCTCCGACCCGAACAAGGGCCACTTCACGCGCACGGAGGAGTTCGACCGCTTCCGTCTCGAGGACCTGCCGGAAGGCCTGCGCGCCGAGTTCCTCGACTTCCTGGTCAGCTCCGTCACCGCCGAGTTCTCCGGCTGCGTGCTCTATGCCGAGATCAAGAAGCGTACCAAGAACCCCGACATGCAGGAGCTGTTCGGCTTCATGGCGCGCGACGAGAGCCGGCACGCCGGCTTCATCAACGACACGCTGAAGGACTGCGGTGTGGGGGTGGATCTCTCCTTCCTCACCAAGGCAAAGAAGTACACCTACTTCAAGCCGAAGTTCATCTTCTACGCCACCTACCTCTCGGAGAAGATCGGCTACGCGCGCTACATCACGATCTATCGCCAGCTCGAGCGGCACCCGGAACTCCGCTTCCACCCGATCTTCAAGTGGTTCGAGAAGTGGTGCAACGACGAGTTCCGCCACGGCGAGGCCTTCGCGCTCTTGATGCGCGCCCATCCGGAACTCCTCTCCGGCCTGAACAAGCTCTGGGTGCGTTTCTTCCAGCTCGCCGTGTTCGCCACCATGTTCGTGCGCGACCATGGCCGGCCCGAGTTCCACAAGGCGCTCGGCATGGATCCCACCGACTACGACATGCGCGTCTTCCGCATCACGAGCGAGATCTGCAAGCAGGTGTTCCCGGTCACGCTCGACATCGACAACCCCGCCTTCCTGCGCGGCATGGAGCGGTTGTTCGAGATCTCGGAGAAGCTCGGGGAGGCGAAGAAGCAAGGCGGCCTTGCCGGTCGGCTGCGCCGCCTCGGGCTCGGGCTCGCGGCGGCTGCGACCTTCCTCCGCCTCTATCTCCTGCCCGGCAAGCACGCGGACTTGCCGGCGAACCCGCGCCTCTCTCCGGCCTGGTGAGGCGAGGCGCCGCATGACGTCCGGTCCCGGGAGCCACCACCGATGACGGAGATCGCGGCCGCCATGCTCGCGACCCTGTTCGTCTGGTGGTTCTCCACCGGAGCGATCTTCTGGCTCGACGGTCTGCCGCGCCGCACGCATCGGATCACGGTGGGTGCCGCCACCGCCCTCCTCTGCGTTGCCCTCTGGGGCATCTCGGCGACCGCGCAGGACCCCACCCCCTCGGGGGCCTACCTTTCCTTCGCCGCGGGGCTGATGGTCTGGGCCTGGGTGGAACTCACCTTCCTCACCGGCCTGATCACCGGGCCCAACCGCACGCCACGCCCGCCCGGGTTGTCGCTCTCTCGCCGTTTCCGGCTCGCGGTCGGCGCCATCCTCTGGCACGAACTGCTCATCCTCGCCCTCGCCGTCGTCGTGTTCGCGCTGTCGTGGGGTGGGGAGAACCTGGTCGGCGCCTGGACCGTCGCCATCCTCTGGGCGATGCGGACCTCGACCAAGCTCAACCTGTTCCTCGGCGTGCGCAACACCTACGCCCAGCTCCTGCCGCCCGCGCTGCACCACATCGCGAGCCACTTCACGCGCGCGCAGATGAACCCACTCTTTCCGACGGCGGTCACGGCGGCGGGCGTGCTGGCGGTGGTCCTGCTCGCGGCGGCATTCTCGGCCGAGCAAGGGTCCTTCGCCGCCTCCGCCTTCGCCATCCTCGGCACGCTCGCGGCTCTGGGCGCGATCGAGCACGCCTTCCTGATGTTGCCGCTGCGCACCGAAGCGCTCTGGGCCTGGTCCCTCGGCGAGCGGGCGCAGCGCAACGGCACTGCCGCAGCACCATGAGACGGGTGCCATGAAGCGCTGCGGTCTGATCCACATCAACGCAAGAACCACACCCCCGGCGGAGCATTCGACTGCGTCGGGACAAGCCCCATTCGGCGAGGAGACGGGACAGTCATGAACTACGAAGGCTTTTTCCGCCGCGAACTCGACCAGCTCCGTCGCGAGGGGCGCTACCGAACCTTCGCCGATCTCGAGCGCCATGCGGGACGCTTCCCGCGCGCCACGCATCATCGCCTGAAAGGCGGCGCGCCGGTCACCGTCTGGTGCTCGAACGACTATCTCGGCATGGGGCAGCATCCGGCGGTGCTCGCCGCCATGCACGAGGCGCTCGATCGCTGCGGCGCCGGCGCCGGCGGGACGCGCAACATCGCCGGCACCAACATCTATCACGTGGCACTGGAGAAGGAGCTCGCCGACCTGCACGGCAAGGAAGCGGCACTCCTGTTCAACTCCGGCTACATGTCGAACTGGGCCACGCTCTCCACCCTCGCCGCGCGGCTGCCGAACTGCGTGGTGCTGTCGGATGCCGGCAACCACGCCTCGATGATCGAAGGCATTCGCCACTCCAGGGCGGAGCGGATCATCTTCAAGCACAACGACGTGGATGATCTCCGCCGCCACCTCGCCGCGCTCGATCGCGACCGGCCGAAGATCATCGCCTTCGAGAGCGTGTATTCGATGGACGGGGACATCGCCCCCATCGCCGCGTTCTGCGACCTCGCCGAGGAGTACAATGCCCTCACCTATCTCGACGAGGTGCACGCGGTCGGCCTCTACGGCGCGCGCGGCGGCGGCGTGTCCGAACGCGACGGGGTGGCGCACCGGGTGGACATCATCGAAGGCACGCTGGGCAAGGCCTTCGGCGTGGTCGGCGGCTACATCACCGGTTCCGCCAACCTGGTCGACTTCGTGCGCTCCTACGCCTCGGGCTTCATCTTCACCACCGCCCTTCCGCCGGCCGTCGCCGCCGGCGCGCTTGCCGCCATCCGACACCTCAAGCGCTCTTCGGCCGAGCGCGAGGCGATGCACGCCAACGTCGCCCTAGTTCGCCGCCGGCTCGACGAGGTGGGCGTGCCGCACCTCGCCAACCCGAGCCACATCGTGCCGGTGATGGTGGGCGACCCGGTGCTGTGCAAGCGGATCAGCGACATCCTGCTCGAGCGCTACGCCATCTACGTGCAGCCGATCAACTACCCGACCGTGCCGCGCGGGACGGAGCGTCTGCGCATCACGCCCTCGCCGCTGCACACCGAGGAGGACATCGACCACCTGGTCGGCGCCCTCTCCGCCATCTGGTCCGACCTCGCCCTCAAGCGCGCCGCCTGAGGCGCGGCGCGCGCGGAGTTCCCGTGCCGGACGACGCGATCCCTCGCCGCGGCGGCGCCTCCGTCGTCGCCACCCGCAAGCCGACGCGCCGCCCGCCCTTCCCCTTCACGGCCATCGTCGGCCAGGAGGAGATGAAGCGGGCGCTCCTCATCGCCGCCGTCGATCCGTCGGTCGGCGGCGTGCTCGCCTTCGGCGATCGCGGCACGGGGAAATCGACCACCGTGCGCGCGCTGGCCGCCCTGCTGCCGCCGATGAGCGTCGTTCAGGGCTGCCCCTACAACTGCGCCCCCGATGATGCCGCCGGCCTCTGCCCGGCCTGCACGCACGGGGGCGAACCGCAGGTCGCCTCGGTTCCCGTGCCCGTGGTCGACCTCCCGCTCGGTGCGACCGAGGATCGCGTGCTCGGTGCGCTCGACATCGAACGCGCGCTGGCCGAAGGGGTGAAGGCGTTCGAACCGGGCCTGCTCGCTCGGGCCCATCGCGGCTTCCTCTACATCGATGAGGTGAACCTGCTCGAGGATCACCTCGTCGACGTGCTGCTCGACGTCGCCGCCTCGGGCGAGAACGTGGTCGAGCGCGAGGGCATCTCCATCCGCCACCCTGCGCGCTTCGTGCTGGTCGGTTCCGGCAACCCGGAGGAGGGCGAGCTGCGCCCGCAGCTTCTCGATCGCTTCGGGCTTTCGGTCGAGGTCCGCACGCCCGAGGACATCGCCACGCGAATCGAGGTGGTGAAGCGTCGCGATGCCTACGAGCGCGACCCCGTGGGCTTCGCTGCGTCCTGGGCGAAGGAAGAGACGAAGCTACGCCGGCAGATCGTTTCGGCCCGCAATCGGCTGGGCAAGGTCGCGGTGCCGGATGGCGCGCTCGATCGCGCCGCCCGACTTTGCCTCGCCCTCGGCACGGATGGGCTGCGCGGTGAACTGACGCTCATGCGCGCCGCCCGCGCGCTTGCCGCCTTCGAGGGCGACCCGGCAGTGACCGATCACCACCTGCGCATCGTCGCCCCATCGGCGCTCAGGCATCGGCTGCGTCGCAACCCGCTCGATGAAACCGCCTCCACCACGCGGGTCGAGCGGGCGCTCGCCGAAGTGTTCGGAGGCTGACCATGGCGGAAGCGGGACCGGCCTCTCCCGCTGCCGATGCCGCAATGGCCGCCTGCCTGTTCGCGCTCGACCCCAGGGGCTGCGGTGTGCTGCTGCGCGCCCGCCCCGGCCCTGCGCGCGATGCTTGGCTCGCGCTGTTGCGCCGCCTTTGGCCCGACAATCGCCCGTTGCGCCGAGTGCCCGTCGGCATCCCCGACAGCCGGCTGCTCGGCGGGCTCGATCTCGCCGCCACCCTCGCCGCCGGCCGTGCCGTGGCCGAGCGTGGCGTGCTCGCCGAGTGCGATGGGGGCGCGATCATCCTCGCGATGGCGGAACGTCTCGAACCCGGCACCGCGGCGCGGATCGCGCGCGCCATCGATGAGGGCGAGGTGGTGCTCGAGCGCGACGGGCTGACGCGGCGCCTGCCGGCGCGGTTCGGCGTCGTCGCCCTCGACGAGGGCCTGGCCGAAGACGAGGTCGTGCCCCGCGGGCTCGCCGATCGTCTCGCCATCCACCTCGCGCTCGACGAGGCCCTCCTGCCCACGCGGATGGGAGAGACGGACCTTGATGCCGCGCGTGCCCTCCTGCCGCGGGTGACGGCGGATGAGCGTGCGATCACCGCCCTGGTGTCGGCTGGCCTCGCCTTGGGGATCCACACGTTGCGCGCTCCCCTGCACGCGCTCGCCGTCGCCCGCGCCGCCGCCGCTCTCGCCGGCCGCAGCGCGCTCGCCGAGGACGACATCGCGCTCGCCGCCCGGCTGGTGCTCGCCCCCCGCGCCACCCGTCTGCCCGCCCCGCCGGAAGGAGCGGACAACCCGGAGCCCGAGGAACCGCCCCCACCGCCGCCGGAGGAGGACCCGACCACCGAGACCGATCCCCGCCCGCTCGACGACCTCGTCCTCGAGGCAGCCAAGGCGGCGATCCCGCCCGATCTCCTCGCCGACCTGCAGGCGGGGCTCGGGGCGCGGCGTGGCGCACGCTCGGCCGGTCGTCTCGGTGCCGAACGGAAGGCGCGCCGTCGCGGCCGCCCTGCCGGCACCCGACCTGGCGCCCTGCGCCCCGGCGAACGCCTGGCCCTGGTCGAGACCATCCGGGTGGCCGCACCGTGGCAGCGGCTGCGCCGCGCCGAACGGCCCGCGAGCGGCATCACGCCGCGCGTCATCGTGCGCCGCGAGGACATTCGCCTCGTCCGCTTCAAGGCGCCGACGGAACGGACGGCGATCTTCGCCGTCGACGCTTCGGGCTCCGCCGCCCTCGCTCGGCTTGCCGAGGCGAAGGGTGCCGTCGAGATGCTGTTGTCCGACTGCTACGTGCGTCGCGACACCGTCGCCCTCATCGCCTTCCGCGGCAGTGCGGCGGAGATCGTGCTGCCGCCGACCAACGCGCTGGCGCGGGCCCGTCGGGCGCTCGCCGGCCTGCCCGGCGGCGGCGGCACGCCGCTCGCCTCGGCCCTCGACCTCGTCGGCAAGCTCGCCGACCAGGTGGCGCGGCGCGGACGCACGCCGATCGCGGTGCTGCTGACGGACGGCCGCGCCAACGTCGCGCGCGACGGCACCCCTGGCCGGCCCAAGGCTGAGGAGGACGCGCTCGCCGCGGCGCGCCAATTGCGTACGCAGCGGCTGCCGGCGATCCTGATCGACACCGCGCCCCGCCCGCAACCGATGGCGCAACGGATCGCTGCCGAAATGGGGGCCCGCTACCTCGCGCTGCCCTACGCCGACGCCGAGCGTCTCTCGCGCGCGGTCCGGGCGGGGATGGAGCTGCACCCATGAGCCGCCGCCCCGACTGGGCGCATGACGGGCGCGACTGGCCGAACCGCGAGGCGAGCCGCTTCCTCCCCGCCGCCGGCATCGTCTGGCACGTGCAGGTGATGGGCGAGGGCCCCTGCGTGCTGCTGCTTCATGGCACGGGGGCGGCGACGCACTCCTGGGCGCGTGTGTTGCCGCTGCTCGCGCGGCGCTTCACCGTGGTCGCCCCCGATCTGCCGGGGCACGGCTTCACCGACGAACCGCCCGAACCGCTCCTCACCCTGCCCGGCATGGCGCGCGGGGTGGGCGACCTGATGCGCGCCCTCGGCCTTCGCCCCGTCCTGATCGCCGGCCATTCCGCCGGCGCGGCGATCGCCTGTCGTGCCGCGCTCGACGATCGGCTCGACCCGCGCGTCATCGTCTCGATCAACGGCGCCATCGTGCCGATCCGCAACGGGCCCGGCGATCTCGCCTGGTTTTCCGATCTCGCCCGCTTCATGGTGAGCCTGCCGGTCGTGCCGTGGTTCCTCTCCTGGCAGGCGGCCGATCGCGGCACGGTCGAGCGCGTGTTGCGCGGCACAGGGTCGGAGATCGGCCGCGAGTCGCTCGAGTTCTACACGCGCCTGTTTCGCCGGCCCGGCCATGTCGCCGCTGCCTTGGGCATGATGGCGGCCTGGGACCTGCACGGGCTGACGCGCGACTTGCCGCGGCTTCGCCCCGACCTCGTGCTCGTCGTCGGCGCGAACGACCGCACCGTGCCACCCGGCGATGCCGACCGCGTGCGGGCCCTCGTGCCGCATGCCCGCATCGTTCGCCTCCCTCGCCTCGGTCATCTCGCGCACGAGGAGCGCCCCGATCTCGTCGCCGCGCTGATCACCGAGGCGGCAACGGAAACCGTTTCGCCATGATCGCGCCATGCTGACCGAAGCGCCCGTCCGCCCCGCCCCTACGATCGCGCAGGATCGACGCCCGCACGCCATCGTCATCGGCTCGGGCTTCGGCGGCCTTGCCGCCGCGGTGCGGCTCGGCGCGCGCGGCTTCCGGGTGACGGTGCTGGAGCGGCTCGATCGTCCCGGTGGCCGGGCTCGCGTGTTCCAGCGCGACGGATTCACCTTCGACGCCGGCCCCACCATCATCACCGCGCCCTTCCTGCTCGAGGAGCTGTGGGCGCTGGCCGGCCGGCGGCTGGCCGACGACGTGCGCATCGTACCCTGCGAGCCCTTCTATCGCATCCGCTTCCACGACGGCGCGATCTTCACCTACTCGGGCGACGAGGCGGCGATGCGGGCCGAAGTGGCGCGCTTCTCGCCCAATGACGTTCCGGGCTGGGAACGCTACATGCGCCTTTCCGAGGAGACCTGCCGCATCGGCTTCGAGGGCTTGGGCCACGTGCCGTTCGGCACGCTCGCCGACATGCTGCGCGTCGTACCCGACCTCATCCGGTTGCGCGCCTGGCGCAGCGTCTATTCGGTGGTCTCCGACCACATCCGCGATCCGAAGCTGCGCATCGTCTTCTCCTTCCACCCGCTGCTGATCGGCGGCAACCCGCTGGCGGCGAGTTCGGTCTATTGCCTGATCCCCGCCCTCGAGGCGCGCTGGGGCGTGCATTTCGCCATGGGCGGCACGGGGGCGCTGGTGCGGGGCCTCGCTGACCTGGTCAAACACGTTGGCGGAACGATCCGCTATCGCGCAGAGGTGTCGCGGATCGAGGTCGAGGCGGGGCGCGTGCGCGGCGTCCGCCTCGCCGACGGGGAGACGGTTCCGGCCGACATCGTCGTCTCCAACGCCGATTCGGCCTTCACCTACGCGAGTCTGCTCGCCCATCTCCCCCGCCGGCGGTGGACCGACCGCCGGCTCGCCCGCGCCCGCTACTCGAACGGCTTGTTCGTCTGGTATTTCGGCACGCGTCGACGCTACGAGACGGTCGGCCACCACACCATCATGATCGGGCCGCGTTACGAGGAGCATCTGCGCGACATCTTCCGCCGCAAGGTCCTCGCCCCCGACTTCTCGTTGTACCTGCACCGGCCGACCGCGGCCGACCCGACCTTGGCCCCTCCCGGCTGCGACACCTTCTACGCGCTCGCCCCGGTGCCCAATCTGGAGTCGCGAACGGATTGGGGCCGCGAAGCCGAACCCTTCCGCGCCCGCATCGCCCGTTACCTCGAGGAGACGCTGCTGCCCGGGCTGTCGTCGGAGATCGTCGTCTCGCACGTCGCGACCCCGGTCGACTTCGAACGCGACGTCCTCTCCCCGCGCGGGGCGGGGTTCGGGCTTGAGCCGATCCTCACGCAAAGCGCGTGGTTCCGCCCGCATAACGAAAGCGAGGAGGTGGCGGGGCTGTATCTCGTCGGGGCCGGCACCCATCCCGGCGCGGGTGTGCCCGGTGTCCTCTCTTCCGCGCGTGTGCTCGATACGGTGGTGCCCGATGCCGCCCGCTTCCGCTGACCTGCCCACCTGGGCCGACCACGCCAACTGCCGGGCACTCCTGCGCGCGGGCTCGAAGAGCTTCTTCGCCGCCTCGCTTCTGCTGCCGCCGCGCGTACGCGACCCGGCCTGCGCCATCTACGCCTTCTGCCGCCTCGCCGATGACGCGATCGACATCGAGGAGGGTCGGCTCGGCGCGCTCGCGCGCCTGCGCGAACGGCTCGATCGCGCCTATGCCGGGCGGCCGTTCCCGATCTCGGCCGACCGCGCTTTCGCGGAAGCCGTGTGGCGTTTCGGCATTCCGCGCACCTTGCCCGAGGCGCTGCTCGAAGGCTTCGCTTGGGATGCCGAGGCGCGACGCTACCCCGATCTCGCGAGCCTGCACGCCTATGCGGCGCGTGTGGCCGCCTCGGTGGGCGCGATCATGGCGCTGCTGATGGACCAGCGCGACCCCGACGTGCTCGCCCGCGCCTGCGACCTCGGGGTGGCGATGCAACTGACCAACATCGCGCGCGACGTCGGCGAGGATGCTCGCGCCGGGCGCCTCTATCTGCCGCTCGATTGGCTTGCCGAGGAGGGGATCGACCCCGATGCCTTCCTGGCCGCGCCGCGCTTCACGCCGGCCCTCGGGCGCGTGGTGGCGCGGTTGCTCGCCGAGGCCGAGCGCCTGTACCTGCGCGCCGAAGCCGGCATCGCGCGCCTGCCGGCGAATTGCCGGGCAGGGATCGGGGCGGCGCGATTGATCTACGCCGAGATCGGCCGGGCGGTGGAACGGAACGGCCTCGATTCCGTCTCCGCCCGCGCAGTGGTGCCGAAGTCGCGCAAGGTGATGCTGCTCGCGGCCGCCCGTGCGAAAAGCCTGTTCTGGCCGCTCACCCATCTGCGCGCCCCGCCGCTCGAGGCCACGCGCTATCTGGTCGAAGCCGCCGCCTCCGCCTCGCCGGCAGCAGCACCGGCGCGCGGCTTCGATGCGCGCGTCGCCTGGCTCGTCTCGCTGTACGACCGGCTGGAACGGCGTGACCGCGCCCCGCGCACCTTGCTTGCCCGCGCCGCACGCTGACCAGTTTCCTGTTGACCTGAACGGGTCCGACGGTTGCAGCATTGCCGATCGACGCACCCGCGTCTCCGATCGATGGAGGAGACCCATGCAGAACCTGATCGGCCCTCCCCTGCTTCTGATCGCCGCTGTCATCGTCTGGTTCGCCTATGCGCGCCGGCGCAAGATCCTCGCGGCGGAACGCGCGATCGCCGCTGCCGGCCTGCCCGATCCCCGGCCGCCGCTTCACCCCTCGCTCGTGGTGATCGGCGACGTCGTGCCACCGCTGATGATGGGCGGCCTCGTCTTTCTCGGCCTCAAGCTGACGCTCGCCTACGCGGTGGCGGGCGAGGCACTGGGTGTCGGCCTGCTCGATCTCGTCGGTGCGCTCGGCCTGCTTGCCGCCTACGGGGTGTGGCTGCGCTGGAAGACGCAGTATCGCCCGATGCCGGAGGGCTGGGTGATGCCGGCCGTCGCCACCGCCCCCGTAGCCGCCGAGACGCTCGCACCTGCCCCGCGGCTCGGTCCATCGGCCGCCGCCTGAGCCCTGTCGGGCCGGCGCGCCGCCCGTCGAACGCACCGGCAGCAGGCTGCGCGCTTGATCCATCGCAAGGCGACGTGCGGCCTTTTCGTTACGGTTCTCCTACCCGCCGATCCGCGGGAAGGATGAACCGAATGCGTATCGTTCTCGTCCACCCCAACTACCACTCCGGCGGTGCCGAGATCGCCGGCAACTGGCCGCCCGCCTGGGTGGCCTATTTGGCCGGCTACCTGAAGGCCGGCGGCTACTCGGACATCGTCTTCATCGATGCGATGACGGACGATCTCTCCGAGGACCAGTTGCGCGAGCGTCTGCGCGAATTCTCGCCCGACGTCGTCGGTGTGACCGCGATCACGCCCTCGATCTACCGGGCGGAACGCACGCTGCAGATCGCGAAGGAAGTTGATCCGGGCATTGTCACCGTGCTCGGCGGCATCCACGGGACGTTCATGTACGCGCAGGTGCTGACCGAGGCGCCGTGGATCGATGCCGTGGTGCGCGGCGAGGGCGAGGAGGTGTTCCTCAACCTCGTCCGTACCGTCGATGAGGGCCGCTGGCCGCAGCAGCGGCACACGGTGCGCGGCATCGCCTATCGCGAGGAGGATCGCATCGTCGCCACCCCGGCCGAGCCCCCGATCGCCGATCTCGACCGGATCTCGCCCGACTGGGGCATCCTCGACTGGCCGAAATACATCTACATCCCGATGAACACGCGGGTGGCGATCCCGAATTTCGCCCGCGGCTGCCCCTTCACCTGCACCTTCTGCAGCCAGTGGAAGTTCTGGCGCGACTACCGCGTGCGCGATCCGAGGAAGGTGGTCGACGAGATCGAGCACCTGGTGAAGGAGCATCAGGTCGGCTTCTTCATCCTTGCCGACGAGGAACCGACCATCAACAAGAAGAAGTTCGTCGCCTTCTGCGAGGAGCTGATCGCCCGCAAGCTGCCCGTGCTGTGGGGCATCAACACGCGCGTGACCGACATCCTGCGCGACGAGGATCTGTTGCCGATGTACCGCAAGGCGGGGCTGATCCACATCAGCCTCGGCACCGAGGCTGCCGCCCAGCTCAAGCTCGATCGCTTCAACAAGGAGACGACGATCGCGCAGAACAAGAAGGCGATCGAACTGTTGCGCAAGAACGGCATCGTTTCTGAGGCGCAATTCATCGTCGGTCTCGAGAACGAAACGGTTGAGACGCTGGAAGAGACCTATCGCATGGCGCTGGACTGGGACCCGGACATGGCGAACTGGGCCATGTACACGCCCTGGCCGTTCAGCGACCTGTTCCAGGAGCTCGGCGACAAGGTCGAGGTGTTCGACTTCGAGAAGTACAACTTCGTCACCCCGATCATGAAGCCGGACGCGATGGATCGCGGCACGTTGCTCGACCGCACGATGCACAACTACCGGCGCTTCTACATGCGCAAGGCGTTACTCGGCTACCCGTGGATCCGCGATCGCGAGAAGCGGCGTTACATGCTGGGCTGCCTGAAGGCGTACGTAAAGTCCGGCTTCCAGCGGAAATTCTACGATCTCGGCAAGTTCGGCTACTGGGGCCCGCAGACGAAGAAGCGGCTGAAGTGGGGCTTCGACATGTCGCGCAAGCTCGAGGCCCTGCCCGATGCCGCACCGCCGAACGCGGTGTGGAAGACGGTGCATCGCCGCAAGCCGAAAGGCGGCACGCTGCGCCCGGCGGAGATGGTGAAGGTCTGCGGTGGCGGGGTCGACCAACTCGAGGAGAGCCTTGCGCCGACCGCATCCGAAGCTGCGGAAGCGCCGAAGCCCGCGAAGCGCATCGAGTTCGTCAAGGTCTGCGGCGGCGGCAGCGAGCAGTTGCCGCAAAGCGCGGACAGCCGCCCGAACGCCTGAGGCGGCGATGGACGGCGGCGCCGCACCCCGCCCGGCGGGCAACGAAGCGCCGCAGGCGGGCCGGATTGGCCCGAATGCGATCACCCGGTTCGTCGAAGCGCTGGAGGCGGGCTGCGGAGCAGGGATGACGGCGCGGGTGTTCGCGCAAGCGGGCCTCACGCACCACCTCCTCAGCCCGCCCGAGGCGATGGTGGTGGAAGGCGACGTCGTCGCGCTGCATCGGGCCGCCCGCGCGCTGCTCCCGCCCGAGGTGTTCGAGGCGGTGGCGCGCGATGCCGGCGAACGCACTGCGCGCTACCTGCTCGCCCATCGCATTCCCCTGGCCGTTCAGCGGCTTTTGCGCCTGCTGCCGCCCGCGCTTGCGGCGGGCGTGCTGGCCGGGGCGATCGCGCGCCATGCTTGGACCTTCGCGGGTTCCGGTCGTTTCCGAGTCGATCGCGGGCCACCGCTTGCCTTCGTCATCGCCGATGGCCCGCTCGGCCGCGGGCTGCACACCACCACTCCCGCTTGCGCTTATTTCGCCGCCACCTTCGAAGGCCTCTTCCGCGCCTTGATCCACCCCGAGGCCAAGGTGACGGAGACGGCCTGCCAGGCGGCCGGCGCGCCGGCCTGCGTGTTCACCGCCACTTGGCCCGCCGGTGTCACCAGGCGACCACGCGCCGATACAGGTGCCAGGTGGCGTGGCCGAGGATCGGCAACACCACCGCAAGCCCGATGAGGAGGGGCAGCGCGCCGAGGACGAGCAGCACGGCAACGGTGAGTCCCCACAGGATCATGGGAACCGGATTGCGGGCGACGGCGGCGAGAGAGGTGCGCACAGCCGTCCACGGATAGGTCGGCCGATCGAGCAGGAGCGGGAAGGAGACCACGGTCAGGCTCAACACGAGAACGGCGTAGAGGAAGCCGACCCCGTTGCCGATCAGGATCAGCCGCCAGCCCTCAGGGCTGGACAGGGCGGCGCCGAGCAGGGCGCCGATCGTCTCGCCGTGCGGCCCGTCGCCGAGAGTGGCGAGCCAGATCAGCCGGGCGGAGACCAGCCAGGCGAGGAAGATCGCGAACAGCATCGCGCCGAGCACGAGGATCGACCCGAGCGCTGGCGAACGGAGGGCGGCGAAGGCCGTCAGCAGGGAGACGGGCTCGCCGCGCTCGCGCCGGCGGCTGATCTCGTAAAGGCCGAGCGCGACGAGAGGCCCCATCAGCGACAGGCCGGCGAGCAGGGGGAAGAGCAGCGGCAACAGGCCGCCGGTGGCGAAACGGGCGGCGATGAAGCCGACGATCGGGTAGAGCAGCCCGAGAAACACGATCTGCGTCGGCATGGCGCGGAAATCCTGCCAACCGCGTGCGAGCGCCTCGCGGAGGTCTGCGACCGTGATCCGCCGGATGGTCGGGGAGACATCGCCGGGGGCGACCCCGTGCCCGACGATGACGTCTGCCATGACGAACCTCCTTGCCGTTGCTGCCGGCGCGACCGCCGCGACGGCCACGCCAATCTTCGTTCTTCCCGGAAACGAAACGATATGACGGCCCGGCCGCGCACTCGATCACGGAAGCGTGTGATCCGCGTTTCGTGAAGGGACGTCGGCCGCCGGCGGACAATGCCGCCGCCCGGTGCTACAAGAGGCGACAAACACGACCACGCACGGGAGACCACGCCAGATGACGCTCACCCGCCGCACCAGCCTCCGGCTCGGCCTCGGCCTCGCTGCCGCCGCGCTCGCCCCTTCGGCCCGCATCGCCGTCGCACAGGCGCAGGGGCCGTTCACCCTTCCCCCGCTGCCCTACCCGTTCGACGCCAACGAGGCCGCGATCGACGCGCGGACGATGGAAATTCACTGGCGCTTCCACCACGGCGCGCAGGTGAACAACCTCAACGCGGCCGTCGCCGGCCACAGCGCGATCGCGCAGATGCCGGTCGATCAGATCCTGATGAAGCTCGCCGAGATGCCGGAGAGCGTGCGCACCGCCATCCGCAACAATGGCGGCGGGCACGTCAACCACTCGATGTTCTGGCTGATCATGGGCGGCAAGGGCGGCGAACCCACCGGTGAACTCGCTGCCGCCATCAGCCGCGACTTCGGCAGCTTCGATGCGTTCAAGGAACAGTTCGAGCGCGCCTCGAACACGCTGTTCGGCTCCGGCTGGGCGTTCGTCACCGTCTCGCGCGAGGGCCGGCTCGCCATCGTGCAGAAGCCGAACCAGGACAGCCCGCTGATGGACGGCAACCGCGTGCTGATGGGCAACGATGTTTGGGAGCACGCCTATTACCTGCGCTACCAGAACCGCCGGGCGGAGTACGTGCGCAACTGGTGGAACGTGCTCGACTGGGGGAAGATCGCGGAGCGCTATGCTGCCGCGAAGGCCGGCACGCTGACCATCTGACCCCGCCACGCGCCACCACCGGCAACCACGGCGGGCGCGGGGCTGAGGGCGCGTCAGAGCAGGGCGAGCTGACGCGCCTCGGTCCCCTCCCACCTGCGGGGCGGCGTGAAGGCGGAACAATCGAGGCCTGCGCGCGGGCCGTCGAGGCCGAGACGCCGCGCGGCGATTTCGAACCGGCGCGCGAGTGTGGCGGCGTAGACCCCCTCGCCCGAGAAGCGCGTACCGAAGCGCGGATCGTTCAGCTTGCCGCCCCGCGTCTCGCGAATGAGCGCAAGCACGCGCGCCGCACGCTCCGGGTAGTGGGTGGTGAGCCACTCGGTGAACAGCTCGCGCAACTCGTTCGGCAGGCGCAGCAGCACGTAGGCGGCCGAGGTCGCGCCCGCGCGCGCGGCAGCCTCGAGGATCCGTTCCAGTTCCGCGTCGTTCAGCCCCGGGATCATCGGCGCGGCGAGCACGCCCGCGGGAACGCCCGCCGCTGCAAGCGCGTTGATCGCCTGCAGTCGGCGGCCAGGGGTGGCGGCACGCGGCTCCATCAGCCGGGCGAGTCGCCGATCGAGGGTAGTCACGGAGAGGTGGACGCGCACCAGGCGATGCCGCGCCATCTCGGTCAGCAGGTCGAGGTCGCGCAGCACGAGAGCCGACTTGGTGACGATGGTGCAGGGGTGGCGCGCCCCGAGCAGCACCTCAAGGATCGCGCGCGTGATGCCGAGCCGGCGCTCGACGGGCTGATAGGGGTCGGTGTTCGAGCCGAGCGCGATCGGACGCGGCACGTAGCCGGGCCGGCTGAGCTCGCGCGCGAGCAAGCGGGGCGCCTCGGGCTTGAACAGCAGCTTCGTTTCGAAGTCGAGCCCGGGCGACAGGCCGAGCCAAGCGTGCGAGGGCCGGGCGTAGCAGTAGATGCAGCCGTGCTCGCAGCCGCGATAGGGGTTGACCGCGCGATCGAAGCCGATGTCCGGGCTGTCGTTCCAGGCGATCACGCTGCGGGTCGCATCGCGGGTCAGCGTCGTGGGCAGCGGCGGAGGGTCGCGCATCTCCTCTTCCAGCGTGCCCCAGCCGTCGTCCACCGCAACGGAGACGAAACGGTCATAACGGCAGGGTGGGCTCGAGACCGCGCCGCGCCCCTTGCGGACTTGCGCCATCGGAGACCCATGCAGAGAGCCGTCCATCTCTCCCCTCTCCCCGCGAACCGATGGCGGAAGGATGCCGACCCGCGCCATACCGGTCAAGAACAAAACAAGAACGCTTCCAGGTCGGGAACTCGAACCGCGCCTGATGCTCTGGCAGGCTCGGCCCATGGACCTCGCCGTCGTCATTCCCACCCTGAACGCGGGCCGGTCTCTGCCCGCCACGCTCGGCGCGATCGGCGGCGTGCCGCGCGAGATCATCGTCGCCGACGGCGGCTCATGCGACGACACGCTGGACATCGCTCGCCGCTTCGGCTGCCGAAGCGTCGTCGCCCCCCGCGGGCGGGGAAGCCAGCTCGCCGCCGGCGTCGCCGCGGCAGAGGCACCCTGGCTCCTCCTCCTGCATGCCGACACGCGCCTCGCCCCCGGCTGGGCCGAGGCCGCCGCGCAGCACATGGCCGCCCGTCCGGACAAGGCCGGCTATTTCCGCTTTCGCCTCGACGATGACGCACCGGTGGCGCGGCGGCTCGAGCGCGCGGTGGCCTGGCGCTGCCGCGTGCTCGCCTTGCCTTATGGCGATCAGGGCCTGCTGATCGCGGCAAGCCTGCTCCGCGCCATCGGCGGCATCCGCCCCATCCCCCTTATGGAAGATGTCGACCTCGTCCGCCGCCTCGGGCGCGCCAGGCTCGTCGCCCTCGAGGCCGAGGCGGTGACCAGCGCGGCGCGTCACCGCCGCGACGGCTACCTGCGACGCAGCGCCCGCAACCTCGTACTGCTGGGCCTGTGGGTCGCAGGGGTGCCGCCGCGCCTGCTCGCTCGCCTCTACTGAAGACCATTCGCAGGAAGCATCATTCCGCCGCCGGCAGGTGCTCCTTCAGGCGCGGCATCAGCTCGACCAGGTTGCACGGGCGGTGGCGATTGTCGAGCTGGAAGCGCAGGATCTCGTCCCAGGCGTCGCGGCAGGCGGAGGGCGACCCCGGAAGCGCGAACAGGTAGGTTCCCGCCGCGACCCCGCCCAAGGCGCGCGACTGGATCGTCGAGGTGCCGATCTTCTGGTAGCTCAGCATGCGGAACAGTTCGCCGAAGCCGTCGATCGGCTTCTCGATCACCCGCGCGAAGGCTTCCGGTGTGACGTCGCGGCCGGTGATGCCCGTCCCGCCGGTGCTGATGACGACGTCGATCGCGGGGTCGGCGATCCAGCGCCGCAGCACCGCCTCGATCGCATCCGCCTCGTCGCGCACGATCTCGCGCGCGACCACGCGGTGCCCCGACCCGGTGATCCGTTCCACCAACGTATCGCCGGAACGGTCCGTTTCGAGCGACCGCGTGTCGGAGACGGTCAGCACCGCGATGTTGACGGGGATGAAGGGTCGCGTGTCGTCAATCCGCGCCATCGTTGCTGCCTTTCCCGGCGGGTGGGAGCGTGGCGGTCAGTTCAGGCGTTGGCGTCCGGCCAGGCCATCGCCGCCCATTCCTCCGGCCGTCATCTGCTCGGCATGAGCATAGCGGGGGAAGCGCCCAGAGGCGAGGGCGTCGAGCGAGGGAGCGGGGCGCCGCAGCCGGCTGGCATAGATCCAGGAGAAGGCGAGCACGCGCTGCACGTAGGCCCGAGTCTCGTGCACCGGGATGGCCTCCAGGAACAGGAGCGGATCGTTCCCATGGACCATCGACTGCGTCATTCGCACGAGCGAACCGGGCCCGGCGTTGTAGGCGATCAGAAGGCGCAACAGATCGCCGTCGATCTCCGGCCGCCGTGCCAGGTAGGTGATGTAGCGGCTGCCGATGTCGAGGTTGAGTTCGAGCTCGTGCAGGCGGTGCCGGGCGCGGCCGGCGAGCTCCGGCTGGCCGGCGACGTAGCTTGCGGTGAGCGGCATGATCTGCAGCACGCCGCGCGCCCCGGCGCGGCTGACGGCCCCCGCATTGAAGTTGCTCTCGACACGGGCGATCGCGAGCACGAGGGCGGGATCGACCGCCGTCTCGTCCGGCCGCCACGCGGGCAGCGGGAACAGGGCGTAGTCGCGCGGCCGGCCGTCGCGGCTCTCCACCAGCGGCGCGATGCGCATCGCCAGATCGGCCATGCCGGATTGGCTGGCGACGACCAGGATGGCGCGGGCGAGGGCGGCGTTCTCCGGCGCCGCGGCGGCGAGACGCCGGAGCTCGCCCTCCGCTCGCTCGGCCTGGCCGACCTGCAGCAGGGCGAGCGCGCGCAACCCTTGCGCGGTCTCGGCCAGCACCGCGACCTCGTTCTCGCCGACGATCTCACGTTCCCAGGCGAAGCCGGACGGCAAGCCGAGGGCGCGGCGGGCGAGCAGGCCGTAGAAGCTTCGGGTCGCCTGCCCCGCCTCGAGAAGCCAGGGCACATAGGCGCGATGGTCGCGCAGGCGAAGGGCGGAGCGTGCCGCCCAGAAGGCGGCCGCCGCGCGGCGCGCCGAGGAGCCGACGGGGGCGCGGGCGGCGCGCTCGAACAGGCGACGCGCGTCTTCGATGCGGCCCTGGCGCCAAGCGGCCAGCCCGCCCGCCCAGGCGAGATCGGCGACCTCGAGACCTGCCCCGCGGGCGAATTCCCGGCTGACGGCGAGCGCCTCGGCGTCCCGGTTGCGCAGGAACAGGCCCAAGGCGATCTCCCCGGCGAGACTGGCGGCGTAGGCGGCATCGAGGGTGCGTGCCGTGCGCAGGACGGCGAGCGCGGAGGCGGGATCGTCGTTGCGCAGGTGCGCGCGGATCGTCCGGTCGAGCGCCGGGTTGCGCGCGATCGATCGCGGCGGCTGGGGCGCCTCGTCGACCGAGGC
This sequence comes from Elioraea thermophila (ex Habib et al. 2022), assembly GCF_003336755.1. GTDB lineage: Bacteria > Pseudomonadota > Alphaproteobacteria > Acetobacterales > Acetobacteraceae > Elioraea > Elioraea thermophila. The sequence continues at coordinate 819,329 of NZ_QMDI01000002.1, forward strand.
GTCCGGATCCGGCAGCAGCGGCTCCTCCGGCTCCGGCGGCAGCACCGCGCCACGTGGGCTGCGTGCCCTGAGCAGGCGATGGATCCGCCCGGCGTCGGGATGGTCGGCGTGATTGGCGAGCCACGCCGTAAGCTCGTCGGGGCGCGCCCGCCAATGGGGCCCGAGCAGGCGGTCGGCCAGCACGTGACCGACGAGCAGGCGATCGTGCAGCTTGGCGATCTCGGCATCGGCCTGCGCGAAGCGCCCCTGCGCCTGCGCAGCGAAGATGCGCCGATAGGCCGCTGCGTCCGTCGGGCCGAGCACGGCGGGAAGCCCCGAAGGTCCCGCGTGCGGGCGCGGCACCATCAGCGCCATCTGATCCTGCCCGCGGGCGGCGGGTGGCCCGCCGGCGATGGCAAGGAGAGCCGCCCCCAGGATCAGCCGCGCGGTACGCCCGCGCAGCCCGGCGTGATCCATCCCCTGCATGACACTCTCGCGTTAACCGACGGGGAAAGCAGGCGTCTACGCCGATGTGTGGGACGAATCCCGCGGATCGAGATCCGCCTCGCGCAATCAATCCGCTATCGAGCGATCCTCGTGTGCCTTAGTTTCGCCCAACTTGTGGCAGCAGCGTATCGAGGCGGCGACGCAACAGTATCAGGTCGGCCCACGCCTCTCGTTTCGCTCCCGGGTTGCGCAACAGGTAGGCCGGGTGCAGCGTCGGCAAGGTCGGGATCGGCGCGGCGAGAGGCGGGATGTCCAACAGGCGCCACCGTCCGCGCAGTCTTGTGATGCCCTCGCGCGCGCCGAGCAGCGCCCGCGCCGGCACCCCGCCCGCGAGCACGAGGATTTTCGGTTGCGCCAGCGCAATGTGCCGGCGCAGGAACGGCAAGCAGACGGCGATCTCGCCGTCGGTCGGGCTGCGGTTGCCGGGCGGGCGCCAGGGCAACACGTTGGTGATGTACACCGTGCCGTCGCGACGGGAGAGCCCGATCGAGGCGAGCATCCGATCCAGCAGCTGCCCCGACGGCCCGACGAAGGGCAATCCCTCGCGGTCCTCCTCCGCCCCCGGCCCCTCGCCCACCAGCATCACCGGCGCAGCCGGCGAGCCGTCGGCGAAGACGAAGTTGGTCGCGGTCTCGCGCAGGGCGCAGCCCTCGAAGCGGGAAAAGGTCTCGCGCAGCGCCTCGAGCGTCTCGGCCGAGGCGGCCAGCCGCTCCGCCTCGGCGACCGGGCCGGCGACCGGGCCGGCGACGGGCTGGGCGGCGGGCAGCACGGCAGGACCAGCGGACGCGTCAGCGACGCGCCGAGACGGCGGCGGCGTCGCGACCAGCCCGCGGGCCGCCACGGCACGAAAACGGTCCTGCGGGGCGTCCGCGAGCGCCTCGTCCGCCCCCCAGGCGATCTGAAGCGCAAGGGCCCACAGGATCTCCGTCGCCTCCGACCCGCTCCGCCCCACCGTCTCGCCGGGCATCCTCACCTCCTGCCCTCCCCAACCGCGCAGAATGGCCTTATCTGGGCCGGGCGCAATCGGGGGTGCGGAGATGACGCGCGAGCGAATGGAGTTCGACGTGGTGATCGTCGGTGCGGGGCCCGCCGGGCTCGCCTGCGCGATCCGCCTCAAGCAGGCCGCCGCCCAGGCCGGCCGCGAGGTCTCCGTCTGTGTGCTCGAGAAGGGAGCGGAGGTGGGGGCGCACATCCTCTCGGGTGCGGTGATCGAGACCCGTGCGCTCGACGAACTGTTGCCCGATTGGCGCGCGCTCGGCGCTCCCATCACCACGGCGGCACGCAAGGACCGCTTCCTGTTCCTCACCGAAAGCCGCGCCATCCCGCTGCCCACGCCGCCGCAGATGCACAACGAGGGCAACTGGATCGTCAGCCTCGGCCAGGTGTGCCGCTGGCTCGCGAACCAGGCGGAGGCGCTCGGGGTCGAGATCTACGCGGGATTCGCCGCCGCCGAGGTGCTGTACGAGGGCGACCGCGTGGTCGGTGTCGCCACCGGCGACATGGGCCTTGCCCGCGACGGCACGCGCAAGCCCTCGTACCAGCCGGGAATCGAACTGCGCGCCACCTATACCCTGTTCGCCGAAGGCTGCCGCGGCCACCTCACCAAGACGCTCGAGGCACGCTATGGCCTGCGCGAGGGGCGAAGCCCGCAGACCTACGCCATCGGGCTCAAGGAGCTGTGGGAGGTACCGAAGGACAAGCACGAGCCCGGGCTCGTGCTGCACACCATCGGCTGGCCGCTCGATCGGCACACCTATGGCGGTTCGTTCCTGTATCATTTCGGTGACAACCTGATGGCGTACGGTTTCGTCATCGGGCTCGACTACCGCAACCCTTGGCTTTCGCCCTATGACGAGCTGCAGCGCTTCAAGCTGCACCCGAAGATCAGGCCGTATTTCGAGGGCGGTCGCAGGATCGGCTACGGGGCGCGCGCGTTGAACGAGGGTGGGCTGCAGGCCATTCCTCGCCTCGTCTTCCCGGGTGGCGCGATCATCGGCTGTGCCGCGGGTTTCCTCAACGTGCCGAAGATCAAGGGCACGCATACGGCGATGAAGTCGGGCATGCTGGCGGCGGAAGCGGTGGCGGAGGCGCTTGCCGGCAGCCGCCCAGACGTTCTCGAAGCGTATCCTTCCGCCCTCGAGAAATCCTGGGTCTGGGACGAGCTTCGCCGTGCGCGCAATATCCGTCCCGCCTTCGCCCGCTTCGGCCTTTGGGGCGGCCTCGTCTACGCTGGGCTCGACACCTATCTGCTGCGTGGCCGCGCGCCGTGGACCTTCTCCCACCACGCGGACCACGAAACGCTCGAGGAGGCGGCACGCGCCGCGCCGATCGACTACCCGAAGCCGGACGGCACGCTCACCTTCGGCAAGCTCGACTCGGTCGCCCTCGCCAACGTGGCGCACGAGGACGACCAACCGGTGCACCTGCGGCTCGCCGACCCGGACCTCGCCATCAGCCACAACTGGGCGCGCTACCGCAGCCCGGAGACGCGCTACTGCCCGGCGGGCGTGTACGAGATCGTCGGCGCCGAGGAGGGCAAACCGAGGCTCGTCATCAACGCCGGCAACTGCGTCCACTGCAAGACCTGCGACATCAAGGACCCTCGGCAGAACATCACCTGGGTGGCCCCCGAAGGCGGGGGCGGCCCCGCCTATGCGATGATGTGAGGGACGCAGGGTCGTGGCGCTCGTTGCCGCGCTGCGATAGCCTTACGGCATGGCAGGGTTTCCTTTCAGCAGACGCCTTTCGCCGCAGGCCCGTTCGCAGCGTCGGCTCGCCCTGCTGGCGCTCGTCCTCCTCACCGCCTGCGCCTCCGCCTCGCCGCCGACGGGTGGGGCATCCATCAGCGCCGGCAGCGAGGCCAGGTTCCGTCCCACTGGGGCCTTCGGTGCCTATCTCGCCGGCCGGTTCGCGACCGCCGAAGCGGACACCGAGGCGGCCGCCCGCTTCTTCGCCTCCGCCCTCGCCGCCGATCCGGCCAATCCGGAACTCCTGCAGCGGAGCTTCGCCGCCGAACTCGCCGACGGGCGGGACGCGCTTCCGCTCGCCGGCCGGATCCTGGAGCGCCAGCCCCAGGCGCTGATGCCGAACCTGGTGGTGCTCGCCTCCGAGGTGCGCGCCGGCCGGTTCGACCTCGCCGAGGCCCGGGCGCGGGCGCTGCCGCGCGAGGGAGCAGGCCAGCTGCTGCAGCCTCTTCTGCTCGCCTGGGCGCAAGCCGGTCGGGGGGCTTGGGACCAGGCTCTGGCCACCCTCCGCCCACTCGCGGAAGGGCCGCGCTTCCGCGCCGTCTACGCGTTGCATGCCGGGCTGATCGCCGACCTCGCCGGCCGCCCGCGCGAGGCGGAGCGATTCTTCCGTGCCGCCGAGGCGGAAGGCTCGCCGTCGCTGCGCACGGCCGAGCTTCTCGCCGGTTTCGCCAACCGCGAGGGGCGACCGGAGGAGGTGGGGCGGATCCTCGCCTCGGCCATCGCCGGCAGCGAGGAGGCGGCTCTCGCCGAGGCACGCCTCGCGCGCGCTCCGAACCGTCGCGCCGTCAATTCGGCAGCGGAAGGGATGGCGGAGGCGCTCTATTCCCTCGCCGCACCTCTGCGACAGCAGGAGGCGTCCGAGTTCGCGCTGGCGCTGCTGCGCATCGCGCTTCTTCTTCGCCCGGACTTTCCGCCCGCCAAGCTGCTGATCGCCGACATCCTGGAGGGGGAACGCCGCTTCGAAGCGGCCGCCGCCCTGCTGCGCGCGGTGGATCGCTCGAGCCCCTACGCGCCGCTCGCCCGAATCCGTCTCGCCGTCGTGCTCGATCGGCTCGACCGTACGGCCGAGGCCCTCGCTTTGCTCGACGCGCTCGCCGCCGAGGAGGGCCGCCCGGAGCCCCTCGCCCGCAAGGGCGACATCCTGCGCGGGAGAAGCCGGTTTCGCGAGGCGGTGGAGGCCTACGACGCCGCGATTGCTCGCCTCGGGCCGCCCGAACGTCGGCACTGGGTGCTCTACTACGCGCGGGGGATCGCGCACGAACGCGCCAAGAACTGGCCGGGCGCCGAGGCCGATTTCCTGCGCGCGCTCGAGCTTTCGCCCGACCAGCCCTACGTGCTGAACTACCTCGGCTACTCCTGGGCGGATCAGGGACGGGAACTCGCCCGCGCGCGGCGCATGCTGGAACGCGCGGTGGAGCTTCGGCCGCATGACGGGCACATCGTCGATTCCCTCGGCTGGGTGCTGTTCCGCCAGGGCGACTATCGCGGCGCGGTGCGCTGGCTGGAACGCGCGGTCGAACTTTTACCGCGCGATCCGGTGATCAACGACCACCTCGGTGACGCCTACTGGGCGGTGGGCCGACAGGTCGAGGCGCGCTTCCAGTGGCAGCGAGCGCTTGCCCTCGGCCCGGAGCCGGAGGAGATCCCGAAGATCGAGAGCAAGCTGCGCAGCGGCCTCGCCCTCCCACCGGCGGCGGTCGCGGCCGACAGCGCGGCACCCACACCGCGCTGAACCGAGGCCCCCTCACGCGCCCTGCGATGTCGGAACGGGAGAGCGGCGCCGTCACCGAGCTCGCACGGGCCAAGGTCAACCTGTTCCTGCACGTGGTCGGCCGCCGCGCGGACGGCTATCACCTTCTCGACTCGCTGGTCGTGTTCGCCGAGGCCGGCGACCTCGTGACCGCCGCACCGGCCGAAACCCTGTCTCTGACCGTCACAGGGCCGTTCGCCGCCGGCCTCGAGACGGGGGGTGGCAACCTCGTGCTGCGCGCTGCGCGTGCCCTCGCCCAAGCCGCGAGAACGGGTGCTGGGGCGCGTCTCACCCTCGACAAGCGGCTGCCCGTCGCCTCGGGCATCGGCGGCGGGTCGGCGGATGCCGCCGCCACGCTCAGAGCGCTCGACCGCCTCTGGGGCCTCGGGCTCGACGAGGCCCGGCTCGCTGCGATCGCGCTGTCCCTCGGGGCCGACGTGCCGGTCTGCCTCGCGTCCCGTCCGTCACGGATGGGCGGCATCGGCGAGGTGCTCGCAGCCGCCCCACGCCTGCCCCGCTTCGGGCTCCTGCTCGCCAATCCCGGCGTGCCGCTGGCCACGCCCGCCGTGTTCGCCGCTCGCCAGGGGCCTTTCGATGCACCGGCCGTCCTCCCCGCGGGGTGGCCGGAGGTGGTGGGCATGGCACGCGATCTCGCGCGGCTCCGCAACGGGCTTGAGCCGGCGGCGCGAGCGCTCTGCCCAGCCGTCGCCCAGGTCCTCGACGCGCTGTCCGTCCTGCCAGGCGTGCTGCTCGCCCGACTTTCGGGGTCGGGCCCCACCGCCTTCGCCCTGTTCGCCACGGCCGAGGAAGCCCGCGCCGCCGAGCGCAGGCTCCGCACCGCCTACCCGGACTGGTGGCTGGCCGCCGGCGAAGCGGGTGATCAGGCGGTGGAGAGCAGGAAACCGAGCGCCGGCAGCGGCCGCCAACGCTTGGGAATGTCGGAGCGGCGGATCGGCGCCACCGAATAGTGCGGCACCGGCTTGCGCTGGCGAATGAGCAGGTGCTCGTAGGCGCGAACCTGCTGCACCCGCCACGCGCAATCGGCCAGTGCGGCGGCGCGCGTGCGATAGACCTCGGCGATGCGGTCGGTCTTCGCCACCGTCGCCACCACGGCCCAGAGCGTATCGTCCCCTCGCGGAAGCCTCTCGACGGTGCTCACGGTCGCCCGATCGATCCTCGCCCTGCGGGTTCAGTTTGGCATGGCGAAGGCTGGCAAGAAAATGGGCCGGCGGCTGGGAGGTCGAACTGCCGCCGGCCCCTTCTGCGGGCGACCATCCGCCGGGAAAGACGATCGCCCAAACAACTCAAGCGTATCCGGCGGCACCTTTCCGCCGTTGGGCCGAAAGATGAACATCGCGTCATGTTTCCGCCGCGCCGAGCCACACCCAGGGCCGCCGGCGACGGTCCTCCGCCTGCCAGGCTTCGATCAACTCGGCTTGGCGCAGCGTCAGCCCGATGTCGTCGAGGCCGAGCAGCAGAGCCTCGCGGCGATCGGGGTCGATGACGAAGCCGTGCGCCGCGCCGTCGGGGCCGACCACCGCCTGTCGCTCGAGATCGACCGTGACGCGCGCATGGTCGGGGTCGGCCTCGATCTGCGCGGCGAGGCCGCGCACCGTCTGTTCCGGCAGCACGACCGGCAACAGGCCGTTCTGCAGCGCATTGCCGGCGAAGATGTCGGAGAAGGAGGGCGCAATGACGGCGCGGATGCCGAGGCCGGCAAGCGCCCACACCGCCGCCTCGCGGCTCGAGCCGCAGCCGAAATTCGGCCCCGCGAGCAGGATCGGGGCGCCGCGAAACGGGGCGCGATTGAGAACGAAATCCGGCTCCTCCGATCCGTCCGCGCGGAAGCGCCAGACCTCGAACGCGAAGCGCCCCATCGCCTCCTTCGGCGTGCCGACCAGGCGCTCGGCACGGATGATGACGTCGGTGTCGATGTTGGGCTGAAGGAGTGGGGCGGCCGGCCCCGTGACGCGGTCGAAACGCTGCATGCTCAGAACGGCTTGCGGATGTCGACGATGCGCCCGGCGATGGCGGAGGCCGCGGCGGTCGCCGGCGAGGCGAGATGGGTGCGGGCGCCGCGGCCCTGACGGCCGATGAAGTTGCGGTTGGAGGTGGAGAGGCAGCGCGCCCCGGCCGGCACCGCCTCGCCGTTCGCCGCGACACAGAGCGAACAGCCGGCCTCGCGCCAGGAGAAGCCGGCGGCGCGGAAGATCCGATCGAGCCCCTCGGCTTCGGCAGCGCGCTTGACCCGTTCGCTGCCGGGCACGACCCAAGCGGTGACGTGCGGCGCGACCTTGCGCCCGGCGACGATCGCCGCCGCCTCGCGCAGGTCGGAGAGCCGCGCATTCGTGCAGGAGCCGATGAACACCCAGTCGACGGGCACGCCCTCGAGCGGTCGGCCGGGCTCGAGCCCCTGATAGGCGAGGGCGGCCGCCCAAGCCTCGCGCCGCGTCGCGTCCGGCGCCTCATCGGGCGAGGGGACGGGTCGGTCGATCGCGATCACGTGCTCGGGACTCGTGCCCCAGGTCACCTGCGGCGCGATCCCGCTCGCCTCCACGGCAAGATCGATGTCGAACACGGCCTCGTCGTCGCTGCGCAAGTTCCGCCAGGCGGCGACGGCCTCGTCCCACGCCGCCCCGCGCGGCGCGAAGTCGCGCCCTGCGATCCAGGCGAACACCGTCTCGTCGGGAGCGATAAAGCCGATCCTCGCCCCCATCTCGATCGAGAGGTTGCACAGCGTGAGGCGGGCCTCGACGGGAAGGGCGCGCACCGCTTCGCCCGCCCACTCGATCGCGCAACCGGCACCTGCGCCGGCGCCGAAGCGGCCGATGGCGGCGAGCACCGCGTCCTTTGCCGTCGTTCCCGTCGGAAAACGCCCCTCGAAGCGCACGCGCATGGCGCGCGGCTTGGCGAGCCGCAGTGTCTGCGTGGCAAGCGCATGCGCGAGTTCCGAACTTCCCACCCCGAAGGCGAGCGCGCCGAGCCCGCCCTGCGTGCAGGTGTGGCTGTCGCCGCAGATGATGGAGAGCCCCGGCAAGGCGATGCCGAGCTCCGGCGCCATCACGTGCACGATGCCCTGCCCGTCCTCGCCGAGGTCGAACAACCGAATGCCGTGCCGCCGTGCTCCGTCGCGCAGCATCGCCACCCCTGCCGCGCCGGCGCGGAACGTGTCGGCGGTGCGACCCGGCGCGGTGGAGACGGCGTGATCGGGCGTGGCGAAAACGAGAGCAGGGTTGGGCACGCGATACCCCTTCTCCGCCACCTCGGCCAGCGCACGCGCGCCCGAGAGGTCGTGCAGCAGGATGCGATCGATGTGGATCACGTCCCGGCCACCGCCGGCCGGAGCGATCCGATGCGCCTGCCACAGCTTGTCGAGCAGGGTCGCTGCCACGGTTCAGCCGCCGGTGGCGATCTCGAGGAAGTCGAGCAGCGCCTCGAGATCCTCGCGGCTGCCCACCACCTGCTCGGGCATCTTCGTCCCCGGCGTGTAGGCGGAAGGGCCCAAGGTGAAGAGTGCGGCCACCGTCTCACGCGTCCAGACGATGTCCATCCGCCGCAACGCTTCGGAGTAGGAATAATCGGGCACCGTGGCGATGCGCCGGCCGAACAGGCGCGCAAGGGTCGGCCCGGCGCGGTTGGCGGAGTCGCCCTTCAGCGTGTGGCAGGCCGCACAGGCGCGGAACACCCGTGCGCCCGGGTGGTCGGAGGCGACCTCGACTTCGGCGAGCCCTGCCGCACCGAGATGCACCCCCGTCTCCGCATCCCAGCGCCGCACCATCCGGTCCGTCCCGCCCGTCCACAGCACGCCGTCCGGGGCGAAGGCGACCGCCCAGACGGGAAGCCCGGGGCCGGAGAGAGTGCGCAAGAGCCGCCCATCGGGCAGCGACCAGATCGCGACCGAACCGCGGATGCCGCCCGCCGCGAGGCGGTTGCCCGCGGCATCGACGGCCAGCGTGATCACCGGTGCCGCCCCCCCCTCCAGCCTGCGAAGCACGCCGCCCGTGCGCGCGACGAGGCTCACCGTTCCCTCCGCCCCGGCCACGGCCACCGTGCCGTCGGGGAGAACGGCCAGCGCGTTCAGCGGCAGGCCGAGCTCGGCGAGCGGTTTCGGCGCCGAACCATCCAGCGGCCACAGCCGCAGCGTGCCGTCGTAACCCGCCGAAACGACAGCGGAGCCGTCGGGCAACCAGCCGACCGCGTTCACCGCGTTGTCGGCATGGCCTTCCAGCACGCGGGCCGGCGCGTCGGCCTCGAGGTGCCAGAGGCGGACGGTGCGGTCCCAGGCCGAGGAGACAAGGAGCCGCCCGTCGGGCGAGACGGCGAGCGCGGTCACCTTCGCCTCGTGGCCCGTGAGGATCCGTTCCGGACCCGTGCCGTCCGCCCGCCAGAGCAGGATCCGCCCGTCGTCGCCGCCGGTGGCGAAACGCCCATCGCGGGCGAAGGCGATCGCGTTCACCGCCCCATCATGGCCGCGCAGCACCGCCTCCGCGGCATGGCGGGCGGGAGACCACAGGATGGCCGAGGCATCGAAACTGCCCGAGACGACCCGGGAACCGTCAGGGCTCACGGCGATCGCCTTCACTGGCCCGCCGTGGCCGCGCAGGTCGGCAGCCGCAGGCGCGGCGAGGAGCAGCGAGACGATGACGAGCGCGAAACGACGCATGCGCGTTGTCCTCACGACGCAGGTTCGAAGCCCAAGGCGCGCAGTGCCGCCCGCCCCGCATCCGAGGCGAGCACGGCGCGGAAGCGGACGACGGGGGCGCGCGAGAGGCGGGATTCGGGCACGGCGAAGTCGTAGTGCTCCTCGGCGATGGGGATGAAGCCGAGCCCGTACGCCCGGGCGAGCGGCACGATCGCCACCCCCCAATCCGCCCTTTCCTGCGCCACCGCCGCCGCCACCGCGTTGTGGCTCTTCGGCTGGTTGAGGTAGCCGGGGGGCCTCGCACCCGCGAGCAAGCGGTCGATCAACACCCGCGTGCCGGAGCCGGCGTTGCGGTTGACCATCAGACAGTTGGGGTCGGCGAGCGCCGTCGCGATCGCCGCCTCGGCCGTCCTGCCCTCGAAGCGCGCGTCGCCCGGGCGGAACACGATGCCCTGCAGCCGCCTCCAGCCGGGGATCAGCGTCACCCCGGGCGGCAGGAAGGGCGCGTTGTAGCGGCCGGTCTCCGCATCGAGCAGGTGCATCGGGGCGAGATCCGCCTCGCCGCGGCGGGCGGCGGCAAGGCCGCCCTGCGAACCGACGTTCAGCACCTTCGCGGTCACCCCCTCCTCGGCAAGGAGCCCGATCAGGCGATCGAGCCCCACGCAATGGCTGCCGATGACGACGAGGTCCGGCGGCCTGAGCCCACGCCCGAGCAGCGTGACCGTGATGGATGCCCCGGCCTCCACGCCATCGGCGAGGGCGGGGATGGCGAAGAACCCATCCGCGAGCGAGAAGGCCGTGACGGCGCCGGATCCTTTCGCCAGCGGATAGGCGATGAGTCCCTCCTCGCCGCGCACCAGGGAGACCATGGCGTATTCGGTGCGGCCGAGTTCGGAACCAAGCCGCACCGCAAGCCGCGCCGCCACCCGCTCGCTTTCGGCCTCGGCCAGCCCCGCGAAGGCGCGGATCATCGGTGCGACGAAGGCGTGGAAGGTGAACACCGCCGAGGTGGGGAAACCAGGCAGCACGATCAGCGGCTTGCCCGAGACTTCGGCAGCGAAGAGCGGCTTGCCCGGTTTCAGCGCCACCCCGTGGAACAGCACGCGGCCGAGCCCCGTGGCGACGCGGTAGCAGAGATCGCCCGCCCCCTTCGAGGTGCCGCCGGAGAGCACAACCATGTCGGCGACAGCGAGGGCCTCGGCCAGCCGGGCCGCGAGCAGATCGGCATCATCCGGTACGATGCCGAAGCGCATCGTCTCGGCACCCGCTTCCTCGGCCGCCGCCGCGATGATGGTGCCGTTGCTGTCGTAGAGCCCGGCCGGGCGGAGGGGGGTGCCGGGCGGGACGAGCTCGTCGCCGGTGGAGAGCACGGCGACGCGGGGGCGGCGGAACACGGGCACCTCGGCGCAGCCGACGGCGGCGAGCATGCCGAGCTCGCGCGCGGTGAGCCGCGTGCGCGCGCGCAGCACCGTCTCACCGCGTGCGATGTCACCGCCCGCCCCGCCCACGTTCGCACCGGCCGCGACGGGACGGCGAATCAGGATGGCGGGCCCCGCGTCATCTTCGACGGCCTCGGTCTGCTCCACCATCACCACCGCATCCGCCCCGCGCGGCAGCATCCCCCCGGTGGCGATCACCGTCGCGGTGCCTAGCTCCACCGCAAGGCCGGGCGGATGGCCGCAGGCGATCACCTCCGGGTTGAGGGCAAGCCGGACGGGACGGGTCTCGCTCGCCGTCAGCGTATCCGCCGCGCGCACGGCGAACCCGTCGACCACGGAACGATCGAAGGGCGGAACGTCCGTCGCGGCGACGATGTCCTCCGCCAGCACGCGGCCCAGGGCGGCCGCGAGCGGGACGGTCTCGACGCCCAGCGGGGCGGGAGGAAAAGCGGCGGCGAGCCGCGCCCGCGCCTCCTGCTCGGAAACGACCTCGAGGAACTGCTCCTGGCGGGCGGCGGCGCGGACAGCGGCGAGGGCGTCGAGCGGCGGCATCGGGCCTCAGGCGAACGGGGTGACCACGACCTCGCCGCCCTCGGCAATGCCCTCCGAGGCGGGCGGGATCTCGACGAAGCCATGGGCGTGGGCGACCGCGCGCCAGGTCGGCAGGTCCGGCGAGGCGAGCGGGCGGGCGAGAGCACCGTCGAGCGCGACCAGGACGAGATCGGCGACCCCGACGGCGGAGGCGACGCGCCCGGCAAGCCGGGCGGGGCTGGGCGGCGGCGAGGATCGGCCCTCCAGCCGGGCGAGCAAGGGCAGGGCGAGGGCCACCCACCCGAGCCACGCGGCGGCGGTCTGCGGCAGGCCAAGCCGCCAGCGCTCGCCATCGCGGGCGAGGGAAGCGTCCTCCAACGGGCGGCAGGCGAGACGGGGCAGGCCATCCGAGGGGTGGATGACGACGTCGGCGCCATCCGTGTCGTTGGTCAGGGCCGGGCCGGCGGCGGCGCGCAGCATCGCTCCGGCAGGGCCGTCGAGCGAAACCGCGATACGCGGGCGCGGCCGCACCGCGACCTCGCTCAGGCCCGCCGCGGCCGCCGCGCCGAGGGCGCGCGCGGTCAGCCTCGCACCGGCGTCCAGCACCGTCTCCCCGGCCGCGAGTTCGCTCCCGGCCGCCAGGGCGTTCTCGCCCGGCGCCACCGCGGCCAGCGCCTGGACGGCGCAGCCGAACGACCCCGCCTCCTCCTCCGCCAGCACGGCGTCGGTGCCCTCCGGCAGAGCCGCACCGGCGCGGACGGGAACGGCGCGGGAGAGGGGCAGCGGGGCGTAGGGGCCGGCGCCGAGCGTTTCGGCCGAGGCGACGGCGAACCCGGCGCGGCGCGCCAGCGGCCGCGCCGGCACGGGGGCTCGGGCGACGACGGGCGCGGCAAGCACCCGCCCCAGGGCCTCCGCCAGTGCGACGTGCTCGATCCGCGCCAGCGGGCGAGCGGTCGCGATCAGCGCGCGCAGATCCTCAAGCGTGGTGCGGAGCCGGGCCGAGCCGTCCATCGCCCTTGAGATGGCAGGGTCGGGGCTTGTGGAAAAGACGGGGGCTCGACAATCGAGGATCCCTCTTCCACACCCCCTGCCCCGTGACGACCCCGGCTGCGCTTCCCCTCCGCCCGCCGTTTCGCATCGGCATCGATGTCGGCGGCACCTTCACCGACCTCGTGCTGGCGGACGCCGAGGGGCATCTCCTCGTCCGCAAGGCTCCCTCCACGCCGGCCGCGCCGGAGGAGGGCGTGTTCGCCGCCCTCGCCCTCGCCGCCCAGGCCCTCGACCGCGACGTCCCGCGCTTGCTCGCCGACACCGCCCTCCTCGTGCACGGCTCGACGGTCGCCACCAACGCCGTGCTGGAAGGCAAGCTGGCGCCGGTCGCACTGCTCTGCACGGCAGGCTTCCGCGACACCCTCGCCATCCGTCGCGGCATGCGGGAAGACCCCTGGGACCACCGCACGCCCTTCCCCCCTCCCCTCGTGCCGCGGCATCTCCGCCTGCCCGTGCGGGGGCGGCTCGCGCCCGACGGCACGGAATGGGAGCCGCTTGCGGAGGCGGACGTGCTCGCCGCCGCCGAAACGATCCGCGCGAGCGACGTGCAGGCGGTGGCGATCGGCTTCCTGCACGCCTACGCCGATGCGGCGCATGAGCGCCGCGCCGCCGCGCTCCTGCGCGAGGTGCTGGGCGAGCATCCGGCCGCGCGGCACATCCTCTGTTCGGGCGAGGTCCTGCCGATCGTCGGCGAGTACGAGCGCATCGCCACGGTCGCCATGCATGCGGCGCTCGCGCCACGTATTGCGCGCTACCTCGAGGCGCTGGAGGCGCGCCTGAAGCACTTGGGCTACGCGCGTCGGCTCCTTCTCGTGCAATCGAACGGTGGGGCCTGCACCGTCGCCCAGGCCTGCGCGCGGCCCGCCAACCTCGTCCTCTCCGGCCCCGCCGCCGGGGTGGCGGCCCTCGCCGCGCTCGCCGGACCGGAGACGGGGGAGGATTTCGTCGCCATCGAGATCGGCGGCACCTCCTGCGACGTCACGCTGATGCGCGCAGGCCGGGTGGAACTCGCGGAAAGCCTGGCGATCGCCGGCCACCCGCTCGCCGTGCCGGCGGTCGCGATCCACACCGTGGGCGCGGGCGGCGGCACCATCGCCGGCGTCGACGCGGCCGGGGCCCTGTTCGCCGGGCCGCGCGGCGCCGGCGCCCGCCCGGGGCCTGCCGCCTATGCGCTCGGCGGAACGGACCCGACGGTGACGGATGCACAGCTCGTGCTCGGCCGCCTGGCGCCGGGGCCCTTTGCGGGGGGCGCGCTTGCGCTTGACCCGAGCCTCGCACGCGACGCCATCGAAGCGCGCCTCGCCGCACCGTTGGGGATCCCGGTGGAAGAGGCGGCGGCCGGCGTGCTCCGCCTCGTCACGCAAGCCATCGTGCAGGCGGTGGAGGAGATCACGCTGCGGCGGGGGCTCGATCCGCGCCGCTTCGTGCTGGTGGCGGGCGGCGGGGCGGGGCCGATGTTCGGCTGCGACGCGGCTTCGGGCCTCGGCATCGACCGCGTGCTCGTCCCCCGGCTCGCCGGCGCCTTCTGCGCCTTCGGCATGCTCGCGGCCGACATCCGGCTCGACCGCTCCGCCCCCTTCTCCGCCCCGCTCGATGAAGGGGCGGTGGCGGCGGCGGCCGAACGTCTTGCTGCGCTCGAGCACGACGCGCGGGCCGAACTGGCCGGCGAAGGATTCGATGCCGCGACGATCGCCGTGCACAGGGAAGCGTGCTTGCGCTATCGCGGCCAGCACTGGTCGCTCGCGGTGGCGTTCGGCGACACGGCCGGTTTGCGCGCCGCCTTCGAGGCCGAACACGAGGCGCGCTTCGGCCACATCCAGCCAGGGGGCGCGGTCGAGTTCGTCGCACTCTCCCTCAGCGCCTCCGCCCGCCTGCCGCGACCGGCCGCACGCCGCCACGCGGACGCGGAGAAACCGCGCGAGACCTGCCGCGCGGTCTGGTTCTCCGGCCACGGCATGATGGCAACGCGCGTGCTCGACTCTCCTGGCCCGCCCGGGACGACCCTCGCCGGCCCCGCCGTCCTCGCGCTCGACACCACCACGGTCGTCATCCCGCCCGGTTGGACCGCACGGACGCTCGCGACCGGCGACATCCTTCTGGAGGCCGAACGATGAAGGGGCGGATCGACCCCGTGCTGCGGGCGCTGGCGCAAAGCAGGCTCGACCACCTCTCGCGCCAGATGGGGCACGCGATGACGCGCACGGCGCGCAGCCCGATCTTCGCCCAGGCGCACGACTTCTCCTGCTTCCTCGCCGATGCGCGGGGCTTCGTGGTGGCTCAGGCGGACGGCATCCCGATCCACACCGGGTCGGGCGGCTTCGCCGTGCGCGCCGTGCTGCGCGACGCAGCGGGGCTGGCACCCGGCGACGCCTTCCTGCTGAACGACCCCTATCTCGCCGGCGGCAACCACCTGCCGGACTGGGTGGTGGCGGTGCCGGCCTTCGCGCGCGGCGCGCTCGTGGGCTTCGCCTGCGTGCGCGCGCACCAGTCCGACATCGGCGGCGGGGCGGCCGGCACCTACAACCCGGAGGCGACGGAGATCTTCCACGAGGGGATCAGGCTGCCCGTGCTGCGGCTGGTCGAGGCCGGGCGCGTGCGCGAGGACCTTTGGCGGCTCCTGCTCGCCAACACCCGCACGCCCGATCTCTTGGACGGCGACCTGCGCGCCATGCTGGGCGCGGCGAAGCTCGGTGCGGCGGGAATCGCCCGCCTCGCCGAGGAGGTGGGCGAGGCGTGGGGCGCGATCGCGGAAGCCATCCTCGCGCATGCCGAGGCCCTGCAACGCCGCGCCTTCCAGAGCCTTCCCCCGGGCGTCTACGAGGGCGAGGAAACGACCGACACGGACGGGCGGAACGCTGTGATGATCCGCGTGCGCGCCCGTCTCACCATCGGCCCTGACGGGGCGGCGGGTCTCGACTTCGCCGGCTCCTCGCCGCAGGTGGAGGGGTTCAAGAACAGCCCCTACGCCAACACCGTCTCCGCCGTGGGGCTCGCTCTCGCCGCCTTCTTCGACCCCGCCATCCCGCGCAACGAGGGGCGGCTGCGCGCGATCACGATCGTGGCCCCGGAAGGTTCCTGCGTCAACCCGCGCCCGCCCGCGCCGGTGACGATGTGCACGGTCTTCCTTGCCCACGAGATCATCCACGCGGTCTGGAAGGCCCTCGCCCAGGCCGACACCTCCCGTGCCTCGGCCGGGTGGGCCAAGAACCTGTTCGGCGTGATGAGCGGGCTGCACGCGGACGGCTCGCGCTGGGTCGGCTACCACGCCCAGGCCGCGGCCGGCGCCGGTGCGGTCGCAGGTCGTGACGGGTTCGACTCCATCGGCCACCTCTGTACGCTGGGCGGCCTCGCCATCCCGAACGTCGAGACGCAGGAGCGCGACTTTCCCGTCCGCGTGCTGCGCCAGGAGTTCCGCTGCGATTCCGGCGGGGCCGGGCGTTGGCGGGGCGGGACGGGGGTGCGGTACGCGGTGCGCCTCCTTGCCCCCTCGAGCCAGTCCTTCCGCGGCGAAGGTGCGGGCGCGGGCGGCGGCTACGGGGTGGGCGGCGGGCAGGACGGGGCGCCGGGCGCGATGACCCTCCGTTTCCCCGACGGCCGGGAGGAACCCGCGCCGCGCTACGGGCTGAGAACCCTCCCCGCCGGGGCCGAACTCCACGCCGTCTCGCCGGGCGGCGGCGGCTGGGGCGATCCTCGCATGCGCGACCCCACCCTGGTGGCGGCGGATGTGCGCGACGGGCTCGTCTCGGTGGATGCCGCGCGGGAGCTCTACGGTGTGGTTTGCGATGCGGCAGGCAGGATCGACGCGGCGGCGACGGCAGCCCTGCGCGCGGCGCGTTAGGCCGCCGCGTCCCACACCGGCGCCCAGGCGGGCGAGATCACCCGGCGATCCTTCGGCAGGGCGGCGATCGCGGCGCGGTCCTCGTCGGTCAGGCGCAGGGCGAGCGCGCCGAGGTTCT
The DNA here is from genome assembly GCF_003336755.1 of Elioraea thermophila (ex Habib et al. 2022). Lineage (GTDB taxonomy): Bacteria > Pseudomonadota > Alphaproteobacteria > Acetobacterales > Acetobacteraceae > Elioraea > Elioraea thermophila. The sequence goes on from NZ_QMDI01000002.1 coordinate 835,930, forward strand.
CGCGCATCCGCTGCGGATTGCCCGTTTTCGGGATCGCCGCCACCAGATCCTGGCCGATCAGCCAAGCGAGCGCGACCTGGGCGGGGGTGGCGCCGTGGCGTCTGGCGATCGCGGCGAGGGTCGGGTCGTTCACGAGACCGCCCTTGCCGAGCGGCGAATAGGCGGTGACGGCGATGCGGTGGTCGCGCGCGACCTCGAGGATGGCGCGCTGGCCCAGCATGACGTGATACTCGACCTGGTTGCAGGCGATGGGTGCCCCCGTCGCCACCGCCTCGCGCAGCAGCGCGGAAGGAAAGTTCGCCACCCCGATCGCGCGCGCGAGCCCCTGTTCCTTCAGCCGCACCATCGCCGCGAGTGTGTGGGCGAGCGGCACGGCGGGGTTCGGCCAGTGGATCAGGAAGAGATCGACCCAGTCGAAGCGCAGCCGGCGCAGCGAAGCGGCGAGTGCCGCCTCGGGGTCGGCGAGATTGGTCCACCACACCTTGGTGGTGACGAAGACCTGCTCGCGCGGCACGCCGGAATCGCGAACACCCTGACCGACGGGACCTTCGTTGTCGTACATCTCGGCGGTGTCGATGTGGCGGTAGCCGAGACGGATCGCTTCGGCGACGGCGCGGGCACACTCCGGGCCGCGCAGGCCGAACGTGCCCAAGCCGAGCTTGGGCATCGCCAGGTGGGGCGTTTCGACTTTCGGTTGTGCGGCGGGGTCCATGGCGCGAAGCCTGACCCGAAGGTGCCCGGCCCCGCAAGGGTGGGAGGTGCCCCGTGTGAAGGCACCTCCCGTGAGTTGCGTCAGGCGCGGCGCAGCAGCGAGCGGCGGAAGAGGTCGAGCCAGGGCTTGTCCATGTCCACCTCGTGCGCGACGCGCACCACGGCCTGCTTGCCGTCGCGCACGGTGACGTTGAGGATCATGCCCTTCGAGCGCTGCGCGTCGACGGCAAGCGCGAACAGTTTGTCGTGGCCGGCGATCCACTTCGCGATGGTCTCGTCGGCGAGAGCGGCGTTCTCCACCATCTGCCCGGCCCAGACGGCGAGGTGGAAGAACACCGGGCCCCGATAGTTGGCGGCGGCGAGCTCCTTCAGGAGTGCAGTGACCATCGCCTGGTTCTCGGGCGCCGGCGTCTGGCCGCCGTAGAGCACCGCAACACCGGCCATGCGGGTGGCCTCTTTCGCCGCCTTCGCCGCCTCTTCGGCGTTGGCGGTGGCGGCGAGCGAGACCTGCTCGCCGCGCAGCTTCATCAGCACCTGCGAAGCGGTGGAGCCGGTCAGCGCCGAGCAGATCGAAGACGTGTTGGCGATCAGCGCGACCGAAGGCAGCGCGAGCACGTCGCGCAGCCCCGCGCCGATGGCCTGGCCCGTGTAGGAGCGGAGCAGGAAGTGCTCGCCGAGATTGAGCGGGGTATCGGCCCGCGCCGGGGCAGCGACGGCGATGGCGGCGGTGAGTGCGCCGGCGAACAGCATGGAACGCATGAAAACCTCCTTCTCTCTCCGTGAACCGTTCGGCACCGACGTGCCGACACCGCATGTCGGGCATGCGGATACAAAATGCAATCTTCCGAAGATTGAAATCTTGATGGCGGGGCTCGGTTTGCTCCCGCAGCCCCTCAGCGCGGGGCGAAGTCGACCAGGGCGGCGAAACCCGTCTCGGTTCCCCAGGCGAGCCAGCGCCCATCCGTGCTCCAGGCGAGCGCGCTGACCGGGCCTCGGCCGGGGCCCGCCACCGGCAGCACCGTGCCGGAGGCGAATTCGGCGAGCAGGACGAGGCCATCGGCATAGCCCGCCGCCACCACCTCGTGCTCCGGGTGGCAGGCGACGCGCGTGACCGCCACCGTATCCCCGCCGGCGAGTTCGCGTGGGGCGCGCCCCATCGGCCCTCTGCCGTCGAAGGGCCAGCAGACGATGCTCTCCGCCCCCGAGGTGGCGAGCCACCGCCCGTTGGCGGAAAAGGAGAGCGACTTCGTCTTCGCGGGGTAGCCCGTCATGCGCATGTGCGCGCCGTCCTCGAGCCGCCAGCCGTGCAGCGCGTTTTCCTGCATCGCGGTCACCACGTAGCGGCCATCGGGGCTGACCGCGATGCCGATGTGGCTTCCCTTCCACTCGAGCTTGAGCGGTCGGTCCTCCTTCGCCGCGGCGAACCAGAGCGAGGCCCCGCCGTAGTGGCTCGCTGCAAGCCGCCTGCCCTTCGCGTCGGTGGCGAGCCCGGTGACGGTGGAGGGGTGGTCGAGGCTCTTGCGCCGCACGCCTTCGGCCTCGAAGAGGTGCACGGTCTTGCCGACCGATGCCGCGCGCCAGGGCGACTTCCCCGCCCAGGCGAGCACGTGCTCGACCCAGCGCCCGGGCCAAGCGGCGATCTCCTCCACCCCCGAGGGAGACACGCGCATCAGGCGCCCGTCATCGCCGCCCGCGAGCACGCCGCCCGCGGTGCAGTCCGGCGCGAGAGCCAGCACCGCGCCCTCATGCGCCGGGACTGTGACGGGGTCAGTTCGTTCTTCCAACGTGACGAGCCGCACCGTGCCGTCGCCGAGGCCCCAGGCGGCGAAGCCGCCGCCGGGGTCGAAGGCGCAGGCGACGACGAAGGCGTCCCAGGCAAAGGAACGCCCGCGTTCGCGCAGCAGCACGTCCTCCGGCGCGCCCGCCTCGGCCGCCCCCACCCCCGGCGCGGCGTTCCTCACGCCCGGCAGGCCTCGAAGCCGCGCCGGAGTTCGGGCCGGCTCAGGTTGCGGCCGATGAACACCATGCGCGAGGTGCGTTCCTCGTCCTCGCCCCAGGGGGCGACGAAGTCGCCATCGGTGATCATGTGCACGGCCTGGAAGGCGAAGCGGCGGGCCTCGCCCGGAAAGGCGAGGATGCCCTTCGTCCGCAACAGGTCGGGCCCCTTGCGCGCGAGCAGATCGGTGACCCAGGCCTCGAAGCGGCGGGGGTCGACCTCGCCGCGCAACGCGACCGACACGGAGGTCACGCCCGCGTCGTGCTCGTGGGCGTGCGCCTCGTCGGCGAGGAAATCGGGCATCCGCTCGAGCACGCGTTCGAGCGAGAAGGCGTCGCGATCGAGCACGACCTCGAGCGGCACGCGCGACCGCTCCGCGCGATGCAGCTCGGCCGCCGGGTTGATGGCCCTGATGCGGCGCTCGACCTCAGCGAGTTCCTCGGCCGAGACGAGATCGGTCTTGTTGACCACGATCACGTCGCCGAACGCCACCTGCTTCTCGGCCTCCGGTGCGTCGGCAAGCCGGGCGGGGAAGTGCTTGGCGTCGACCACGGTGACGATGGCGTCGAGCTTCGCCGAGGCGCGCACGTCCTCGTCGACGAAGAAGGTCTGCGCCACGGGAGCGGGATCGGCGAGGCCCGTGGTTTCGACCACGATGCGGTCGAAACGGTCCCGCCGCTTCATCAGGGCCCCGATGATGCGGATCAGGTCGCCGCGCACGGTGCAGCAGATGCAGCCGTTGTTCATCTCGAACACCTCCTCGTCGGAGCCGATGACGAGGTCGTTGTCGACGCCGAGTTCGCCGAACTCGTTGACGACGACGGCGATGCGCCGGCCGTGGGTTTCGGAGAGGATGCGGTTGAGCAAGGTGGTCTTGCCGGCGCCGAGGAAGCCGGTGAGCACGGTGACGGGAACGGGTGCGCGAGGGGTCGTCATGGCAACGAGATCCGCAAGCAAGGAAGCAGCGAAGACCGCTCGGATATAGAGAGCGCGCCGCGGCCCGCCAAACCGGCGCCGTGCGACTCAGGCACCCGCAGCCGGCATGAAGCGCAGACGGCCGATGGCGCGGGACGTGTCCGTCACCACGCGGCGGAGTTCGGCAAGGTCCTGCTCGCCGCGACGGAGCCCCGCCGCGACTGCGCCGAGCCGCGCCGCGGCGAAGGGCTCGAAGGCCAAGCACAGGCGGTCGAGGGCGGCATCGAGACGGGCTCGATCCGAAGCCGCTTCGGCCGCCTCCGCCTCCACCAGCGCCGTCTCCGCCACCGCCAGGGTCTCCACGATCAACTGGTCGAAGGACTGATCCGAGAGGGTGGAGCGCAGGAGGGCGACGGCGGCACGATCGATCACCGGTTCGGCGGGGCGGACCGGCGGCACCTCGCAGCCGACGGCGCGGGAGAGGGTGAGCAGAAGCTCGGGGGACGAGATCGGCTTCTCGATCACCTCGACCACGCCGACGGCACGCAGCGCGTCCCTCTCCTCGGCCGCGGATTTGGCGGTGACGGCGACGATCGGCACCCTGCCGACGGGCGGCGGAAGGGAGCGGATCAGCTGCGCCGCCGCCACGCCGTCGATGCCCGGCATGTGCACATCGAGCAGCACGACGTCGATGCCGCCTGCGGAAAGACGGGCAAGTGCCGCTTCAGCGTCGGCCGCCGTCTCGCAGCGATGACCGTACCGGTCGAGCAAGGTGACGAGGAGCTGCCGATTCGCCGCCACATCGTCGACCGCCAGCACACGCAGGCCGGAGCCCTCGGGGGACACGGCCTCCTCCCCCGCCACCGGGACGAACGGCAGATGGAGCCGGATCTGCTCCGCCCGTCCGGCGGTCGGGCGAACGCGCAGAAGCCGCCCGCCGAGGGCGCGCGCCATCAGCGTCGCTGCGGCGAAGCCCGAGGCTGAGGCGGCGGGATCGAGCGGCTCGAACGGTGCCTCGTTCCCCTCGCCGATCGTCACCACCAGGCCGTCCGCCTCGGCTGCGAGCAGCACGCGCGGTGGCACGGGCCCGGTCGAGGCGGCATCGCACAGCAAGGCACGCACCAGGGCGACGAAGCGGGCGGCGTCGCCGCGCCAGAACCGGGGCATGCCCTCATCGGTCTGCACCGGCACCTGCGGGGCCCCGGGCTCCTCGAGGGCCTGCCGCAGGGCGAGCTCGGGCTCGAACGACGTGCATTGCGGCACGCGCTGCCCGGCGAGCAGAAGGACGGCGTCGACGAGGAGTTCGGCCGTCGCGAGCGCCGTCTCGGCGCTCTCCCGGCTCGCGCGCAGAGGCTCCGCCGCCGCGCCATCCGCGCCGACGAGCAGGCCGAGCCGGCCCACGGTGCGGTGCAAGCTCGCGGCCAGGTCGCGCCCCGCTTGCGCGACCAGCAGCGGATCGACCCCGGGGACTGACGGCTGCCCGGCACTTGGGGATGCGTCGGCGGCACGGCCGGTGCCGGGCCCTGCCAGCAGCACCAGAAAGAGAAGGCCGCCGAGCAGACCCGCAAGCGTCGAGGTGGCGATCACCACGCGGTCGGCTTGCCGCACCTCGCGCGTCCGACGGACGATCTCCAGCCGCTGCCGGGCGATCGCGCTGTCGACCAGGTCGGACAGGGGATCGCGAAGCTGCGCGAGTTCCAAAGCCAGCGTGGCAAGCAGCGCTGGGGGTGGTCCCCCCTCGCCTTGCCGCAGCGCGATCTCCAACGCCTCGGTCTCGGCACGGAAAGCGCGCAGCCGATCGAGCAGGTCGGCGAAGCGCGGCACGTCGGCGAACAGCGCGCGCTGATTCTCCTCCTCGAGGCTCGCGATCGCCGCGTGAAAGGTGGCGAGGTCGCCGGCCAGGCGCGACGGCGGGGCGGCATCGGCGCGGGCCTCGAGGGCGGACAGGGTCAGCCGCTCGTGCGCCAGCGACAGCCCGGCCGCGATGCGTGGTGCGCGATCCATCGCACGCAGAATCAGCGGCTCGAGCGACCGCTCACGAACGAAGGTGGCGGCAAGGGCGACCGCCACCAGCCCGACCAGCGCGGCGGCCAATCCCAGCCGGCACGGCCAGAGGCGGGAGAGGAGGGTGACGAGCCCTCTCATGGCGAACGTCGTCGGAGGGGTCAAGCCGGCTCCGCCCGAATGGCGCGATCGAGCGTCTCAACCATGCGGTCGATGTGCGGGCGATCGACGATGAGCGGCGGAGAAAGCGCGACCGTATCGGCAGTGACACGAACGAGCAGGCCCCCCTCGAAGCAGCGCTGCAGCACCGCCGCCCCGCGCTCGCCGGGCCGCCCTTCGCGCGGCGCGAGCTCGACCCCCGCGATGATGCCGATGTCGCGCACATCCACCACGCCGGGTGCTGTGTCGAGCTCGTGCACGCGCGCGCGCCAGTAGGGCTCGAGGTCGCGCGCCCGCCCGGGCAAGTCCTCCTCGCGGTGGATGGCGATCGCCGCGATCGCCGCCGCGCAGGCGAGCGGATGACCGGAGTAGGTGTAGCCGTGAAACAGCTCGATCCCCGCCGGCGCGCCGTGCACGATGGTGTCGTGGATCTCGGCGGTCACCGCCACCGCACCCATCGGCACCGCCGCGTTGGTCAGGCCCTTGGCCATGGTCAGGATGTCCGGCTTGATGCCGAAACGATCCGCCGCGAAGGGCGCGCCGAGGCGCGAGAAGCCGGTGATCACCTCGTCGAAGATGAGCAGGATGCCGTGCCTCGTGCAAAGTTCGCGCAGCCGCTGCAGATAGCCGCGCGGCGGGACGAGGACGCCCGTCGAGCCGGCGACGGGTTCGACGATGACGGCGGCGATGGTGTCGCCGTGCAGCCGCACGAGGTCCTCGAGCGCATCCGCAAGATGGGCGCCGTGTTCGGGTTCACCGCGGGCGAAACGGTTCGTCTGCGGAAGATGCGTGTGCGGCAAATGGTCGACGAAGGGAAGCTGGGCGCCGAACTGGCGTCGGTTGGCGACGATGCCCCCCACACTCATGCCCCCGAAGCCGGAGCCGTGATAGCCGCGCTCGCGCCCGATCAGCCGCACGCGCTGCCCCTCGCCGCGCGCGCGATGGTAGGCGAGCGCGATCTTCAGCGCGGTGTCCGCCGCCTCGCTTCCCGAGTTGGTCCAGAACACGTGCGGCAGGTGGTCGGGCAGGAAGGCGACGAGCGCGTTGGCCGCCTCGAAAGCGATCGGGTGGCCCATCTGGAAGGTCGGCGCGAAGTCCATCGCGTCCGCCTGGCGCTTGATCGCCTCCGCGATCTCGCGTCGGCCGTGACCGGCGTTCACGCACCAGAGCCCCGCCGTGCCGTCGAGGATCTCGCGGCCTTCGGGGGTGTAGTAATGCATCCCCTCCGCACGCGCGAGCAGGCGCGGATTGGCCTTGAAGGCCCGGTTGGCGGTGAACGGCATCCAGAAGGCGGAGAGGTCGTTCGGACGGAAGGAGACGGTCATCGCGGGCCCTCCGGGGTGTGGGTGCACCGTGCCACTCGCGCCCCGCCGCGGCAAGGGCGAGCGGGCTGGCAGGACAGGGGCTTCCGTGGCAGGGTCCGTCCGCTTCTGACGGAGATGCCCTGAATGGCGGATGGCACGCTCTGGATCGGCACGCGCACCTTCTCCTCGTGGTCCTTGCGCGGTTGGCTTGCGGTGCGGCTCGCCGGGCTCGCCGTGGAGGAGGTGGTGATCCCGCTCGATCAGCCGGAGACGAAGGCGCGCCTCGCCGAGGTGTCGCCCTCGGGCATGGTGCCGTGTCTTTCGTATCGCGGCGCGCTGGTGTGGGACAGTCTCGCCATCGCCGAGTTCTGCGCCGAACTCGCCCCCGGGCTGTGGCCATCGGAGCTGCGGGCGCGGGCCCATGCGCGGTCGATCGTGGCGGAAATGCACGCGGGTTTCCGCGGGCTTCGGTCCGCCATGTGGATGAATCTCGATTCCCGTTTCGCCGAACAGGCTGCCGGCAAACAACGCACCCCGGAGGCGCTCGCCGACATCGCCCGCATCGAGACGATCTGGCGCACGACGCGCGCGCGCTTCGGCGACGGTGGCCCCTTCCTGTTCGGCGAGCGCTTCACGCTGGCCGATGCGTTCTACGCCCCGGTGGTGACGCGCTTCGCCACCTGGCGCCCCGAACTTGCCGAAGAGAGCCGGGCCTATGTGCGCGCCGTGCTCGATCACCCGCTGATGCGCGACTGGTACGCGGCGGCGGCGGCGGAACCACCGGCATGGAAGACCACCAAGTACATGACGGTTCCGCAATGAGCGCGTCGTCGCTCGACCATGTCGGTCTCGCCTGCCGCGACCTCGACCGCACCGCCGCGCTCTACGAGCGCTTGGGCTTCTCGCTGACGCCGCGCGCCGCCCATTACGCACCAGGCCCCTCAGGCACGGCCGAACCGACGGGCACCGGCAACCGCTGCGCGATGTTGCGGGAGGGCTATCTCGAACTGATCGCGCAGATCGACCCCGCCCGACCATCCGCCACCCTCGCCGGCATGCTCGCCCGCTACGAGGGGCTGCACATCGTCGCCTTCGGCATCGACGATGAGCGGGCGGAACTGGCGCGGCTGCGTGACGCCGGTGCGGCGATCGACGGCGTCGCCTGGCTCGAACGGCCGATCGCCCTCGACGGCCGGACGGAAACGGCGCGATTCGCCAGGCTTCCGCTGCCGGACGCGCCGGAAGGACGTCTGCAGCTCATCCGCCACCTGACGCCGGAACTGCTGTGGCGGGATGACCTTCTCTCCCACGCCAACCGCGTCGTCGCACTGGAGGAGGTGGTGTTCGTGGTGGCCGACCCGGCAGAAACGATCGCGCGGCTCGCGCGTCTGACCGGCATGGCGGCGCGCGATGGGGTGATCGCGCTTCCGCGCGGGCGCGTGCGGGTGGTGCGCGGCGAGCCCTTCCCCGGCGTTGCCGCTTCCACCGTTCCCTGGATCGCTGGCGTGGTGTTGCGGACGGAGGACGGCGGGGCGGCGATCCGTCGTCTCGCCGCAGGATCGGGGCGGGAGACCGAGCTTGGTTTTCTCCTGCCGCCCGATCAGGCGGGCGGGGCTGCGCTCCTGTTCGTCTGAACCATGGTCTCGCCGGCCGTCATCGCCCGCTCCGTCGCCCTCTATCGCGGCAGCATGATCCGCCGCGCCGCGCTCATCCGCTGGTACGCGCGCTTCCTCCGCCCTGGCGACCTCGCCTTCGACATCGGCGCGCATGTCGGCGACCGCACGGAGGCGTTCCGTCGCCTCGGCGCACGCGTCGTCGCCGTCGAACCACAGCCGGCACTCGCGCGCTTCCTGCGCGCCCGCTTCGCGCGAGACCGCAGCGTGGCGGTGGTGGAGGCGGCGGTCGGTGCATCGCCAGGGCGGATCGTTCTTCATCTCAACGAAGCGAACCCGACGGTCTCCACCGCCTCGGTCGATTTCGTCCACGCGGCGGACGGTGCACCGGGCTGGGAAGGCCAAGCCTGGACGCGGCGGACGAGCGTGCGCGGCACCACCCTCGCGGCACTCGCCGCCCGGTTCGGTCGTCCGAACTTCGTCAAGATCGACGTCGAAGGCTTCGAGGACGCCGCCCTCGCCGGGCTCGACCTCGCCCCGCACGCCCTCTCCGTCGAGTTCACCACGATCGCGCGCGCGGTCGCGCACCGGGCACTCGACCGCCTCGCCGCCCTCGGCTACGCCCGCTTCAACGCCTCGCTCGGCGAGAGCCTCGCTTACGTCTTCCCCGGACCTGTCGATACCGGAACGTTGCGTCGATGGCTCGATGGCCTGCCGGCGGCAGCGAATTCCGGCGACCTCTATGCCGCCCGCACCGCCCGTCCGGTCGCCGGCTGAACAAGGGGCGGGAAGGGCGAGGCCGGGTCGAACTCCTCCGGGACCGCGCAGAGACCACGCTTGGCGAGGAGGCGGCCGAGGCGTGGGTCCGCGGTGACCACGCAAAACGGGATCGCGACCGCGGCACCGGCGAGCAGGGGTAGGGCCCACAGGAACGCGGTGACAGAGGCTGCAGCGAGCGCTGCGAGGAGCCCGATGCCGATCAGCGCGTGCCACCAGAGCGCGCGCACGGCATCGGCGAGCGGCACCGAACGGTCCTCGCGCGCCTGCGGTGCCCAGCCGATCCGTCTGCCGAAGACCATCGCCGCCATCGCCGCCGTCTGGTTGATCGCCGAGATCGGCAGCAGCAGGAGGTAAAAGACGAACTCGAGGGCGACCGAGAGCGCAAAGCGCGGCCCCCCGCCCCAGGCGCGCAAGGACGTCGGTTTCAGTGCGACCTCGAGCGCACCGAGCAGCTTCGGCGCGAAGAAAAGGAGCGCGAACAGCGCGGTCGCGACGAGGCCGTGCGGAGCGGACACCGCGGCGGCAGCGGCGGCATCGTGCGCGTTGATCAGCGCGAGGAGAGCGATCGCGCACACGATGGGCGAGAAGAGGAAGAGCAGGATGGCGAGCACGAGCTGCACCCGGCCCATCGGTCGGAACAGCGGCAGGCGCAGCAGCGCAAAATACTGCAGGTTGCCGGCCATCCACCGCAGGTCGCGCGCGAGGAAGTCGGGCAAGGTCGGCGGGTTCGCCTCGTAGGACCCCTGTTCCAGCGGGTCGAGCCGCACCTCCCAGCCGGCACCGCGCAGCAGCGCCGCCTCCACCTGGTCGTGGCTCAGAATGCGGGCGCCGGAGGGGAGCGTGGGCAACTCGGCGTGCTCGCGGAAGGCAGCGATGCGGACGATGGCATTGTGGCCCCAATACGGCCCGTCCGGCCCCTGCCACCAGGCGATGCCGGCGGCGTAGGTGCGCATCCCGTGGCGCATGCCGAACTGAAAGAGGCGCGGAAAGGGCGACAGGGCGGGGCGGGCGACGATCAGGGTCTGGATCAAGGCCACGCGCGGATTCGCCTGCAGCAGTCGCACCAGGCGAAGCACGCAGTCGGCCGTCATCACCGAGTCCGCGTCGAGCACCACCATCGCCTCGAACCCCGCAGCACGGTGGCGCACGAACTCCATCACGTTGCCGGCCTTGAACCCTTCATTGCGTTCCCGTCGGCGGTAGAGAAGCCGCAGGCCGTCGGGCAGGCTCGCGCGGAATGCCATCACCGCCCGTTCCTCCTCTTCGGCGTGCGCCGCGTCCTGCGTGTCGGACAGCACGGCCAGCGCGAAACGCTGCGCAAGGCCCCGCGCCGCGAGGTCCTCGAGCAGGGGGCGCTGTCGGGCGAGCACCGCCGCGGTGTCCTCGTTGCGGATGCAGAGCACGAGCGCGGTGTCGATCGTGATCGGGGCCGTTTCGTCGAACACCACCTCCGGCCATACTGCGCGCAAGGGATCGCCCCGCCGCATCAGCACGACGAAACCGACCAGGGCCGAGGCGCCGAGATTGGCGACCCAGGGCGCGATCAGGCAAGCGAGGGCGAGGATCCCGGCTTCCGCCACCGTCCAGCCACCCTCGGCGAGAGCACGGGCGAGCAGCGCGAGCGGGATGGCGGCCAGAACGACGACGAAGCAGAGATAGGCGAGGCGTCGCGCAACCATGCCGGCACGCCTGCCAGCCGATCGTGGCGAGGATCAGGCGCGGCGCCGGGAGGCGGCCATCGCGCGCAGGAGCGGCGGGGCGAGGATCAGGGCGGCGGCGATGGCAAGGAAGGAAGCCGAGATCGGCCGCGTCAGGAAGGTGGTCGGATCGCCTTGGCTGATCGTCATCGCTTGGCGGAAGGACTGCTCCGCAAGGGGGCCGAGGATCATGCCGATGACGACGGGAGCGACCGGGAAGTCGTAACGCTTCATCAGCATGCCGAACACGCCGACGGCGTACATCACGGCGAGGTCGATGACGGAATTGGCGACACCGTAGGCGCCGATGGTGGCGAAGACCAGGATGCCGCCGTAGAGCTGGGGGCGGGGAATGCGCAGGACGCGCACCCAGAGCCCGATCAGCGGCAAGTTCAGCACGAGCAGCATCGCATTGCCGATGTAGAGGCTCGCGATCATGCTCCACACGAGGTCGGCCTGGTTCTGGAACAGCAAGGGCCCCGGCTGGATGCCGTAGGACTGGAAGGCGGAGAGCATGATCGCCGCCGTCACCGAAGTCGGCAGGCCCAAGGTGAGCATCGGCATCAGCACACCGGCGGCGGAGGCGTTGTTGGCGGCCTCGGGCCCGGCGACACCTTCGATGGCGCCGCGGCCGAACTCCTCCGGCCGGCGCGACAGTTTGCGCTCGACGTAATACGAAAAGAACGTCGGGAGCTCGGCACCGCCTGCCGGAATGGCGCCGAAGGGAAAGCCGATCAAGGCGCCCCTCAGCCACGCCTTCCAGGAGCGGGCGAAATCCTCGCGCGTGAGCCAAATCGAACCGGAGAGGGGCAGCAGTTCGTCCTCGCCGTAGCGATGGCGCGCGGCGAGATGCAGCGTCTCGGCCACCGCAAAGAGCCCGACCGCGACGATCGTCACCTCGATGCCGTCGAGAAGCTCGATCAAGCCGAAGGTGAAGCGCGGCTGGCCGGTCTGCAGATCGACGCCGACGATGCCGAGCACGAGGCCGAGAAACAGCATGGCGAGCCCGCGCACCGCCGAAGAGCCGAGCACGGCGGAGACCGCGACGAAGGCGATCACCATCAGCGAGAAATACTCGGCGGGCCCGAGCTTCAGCGCGAGTTCGACCACCACGGGGGCGAAGAAGGTGAGTGCGGCCGTGGCAATGGTTCCGGCAACGAAACTGCCGATCGCGGCGGTGGCGAGAGCGGGCCCCGCCCGACCGCGCTTCGCCATCTGGAAGCCCTCGAGGGCGGTGATGATGGTGGCACTCTCGCCCGGCGTGTTGAGCAGGATCGAGGTGGTCGAGCCGCCATACATCGCGCCGTAGTAGACGCCGGCGAACAGGATGAAGGCCGCAGTCGCCGGCACCTTGAAGGTGATGGGGAGAAGGAGGGCGACGGTGAGCGCTGGCCCGATCCCCGGCAGCACGCCCACGGCCGTGCCGAGGAAACAGCCGGCGAAGGCGAACAGGAGGTTCTGCGGCGTCAGCGCCGTCGCGAAACCCCCGGCGAGCAGGGCGAGCGTCTCCATCCGCCTACAGGAGCCCCTCCAGCACGCCGGCCCCGATGTTCACGCCGAGCAGGCGGGCGAAACCGAGGAAGGCGGCGAGCCCGACGAGGGCGCCGATCAGCGCGTCGCGCAGGGGCCGCTGGCTGCCGAAGCCGCGCGCCGTGCAGGCGAACAGGGCGATGGCGGCGAAGACGAAGCCCAAGGTGGTGATCAGCACCGCGTTGGCGGCAAGCCCCGCCCCGACCCAGCCGAGGCTTCGCCAGTCCGCCGCCTTCTGCCGATCCACGCCGGGAAAGCCGCCGCGCAAGGCCTGCCAAAGAAGCACCACCGAGAAGACGAGCAGCCCGACGGAGGCGATCCAGGGGAACGCGGTCGGGCCAACCCGGGCGTAGATCGGCGAGACCGGGATGGCGAGCGTCTGCCAGAGCGAAAGCAAAGCGAGCGCGACGAGCAGAAGCGCGAAGGCGAGCTCGTCCCGCCGCGGGCGCGCGCGCACGCGAGGCCGATCAGGCGAGGCCGAGATCCTTCAGCACGGCCTCGGTTTGGGCGATGTCCTCGCGCAGGAAGGCGGCAAAGGCATCGCCGGCCAGGAAGGCGTCGGTCCAGGCCCGCTGGGCGAGGATCTCCTTCCACTGCGGGGTGGCGTGCACGGCGGTGATGAGGTCGATCAGCGCTTGGCGCTGCGCGGGCGTGATGCCGGGGGCGGCGAACACGCCGCGCCAGTTGGCCGCCGTCACGTTCACGCCGAGCTCCTTCAAGGTGGGAATGTCGGTGCCCGGAATACGCTCGTTGCCGGTGGTGGCGAGGGCTCTCATGCGGCCGGCCTTGATCTGTTCGGCGAACTCCGAGTAGCCGCTGATGCCGGCCGCCACCTGCCCGCCGAGGATGGCCGCCTGCGCGGGGCCGCCACCGGCGAAGGCGACGTAGGACGCCTCGCGCGGGTTGCGCCCCAAGGCCTTCAGGATCAGGCCGAGCGCGATGTGGTCCGTGCCGCCGGCCGACCCCCCGCCCACCGGGACGGAGCCCGGGTTGGCGCGCAGCGCGGCGGCGAGCGACGCCCAGTCGCGATGCGGGCTGTTCGGCGGCACCACCACCACGCCCGCTTCCTCGGTGAGCCGCGCGATCGGCACCACGTCGCGGATGGTGATCGGGCTCTTGTTGGTGATCCCGGCGCCGACCATGACCGAGCCGCCGACGATCAGCGCATTCGGCTGGCCGCGGCGCTGGTTGACGAAACGGGGCAGGCCGACCATGCCGCCCGCACCGCCCACGTTCTCGAACTGGAAGCTGCCGACGAGCCCTGCCGCGCGCGCCGCCTGCTCGATCGCCCGGCCGGTCGAATCCCACCCGCCGCCGGGACCGGCGGGGATGAACATGAAGATGCTGTCGAAGCGCTGCTGGGCACGGCTGGTGCGCGGCGCCAGCATCGGCAGGGCCGCCGCGGCGGCGATGGAGGCGGCGAACAACCTGCGGCGGCGGATCATCATGACACGGTATCCTCCCCTGGGTGTACGTTCTCGGACACGAGCCTAGCCCCGCCTCCGGGCGCGATCAACGCGGCGGCGGCGGCGCGCGTGCGCGGCGCGCGATCCGGCTCGGCACCCTCCGACGCGTACAGCCGGGCGAGATCGTCGCTCGTGTCGATGTCGTAGCAGAGCGGACCATGGCGAAGAGCAACGCCCGCGCGCATTGCGGCGAGGCGCGTCGCCTCCAGCACGTCGGCACTGCTCCACGGGATGCCCGTGAACAGCGCCGGGGCCGCTCGCGAGAGCGCGATGGCCCAGTAACCGCCGTCCTCGGCGGGGCCGATCACCGCGACGTTCGGTTCGCCAGTGGCGAGGTCGAGGATCTCCCGCAAATGAGCGGGCGGCAGATGCGGCGTGTCGGTGCCGATCAGCACCACCGGGGCGTGGCCGAGCGCGAACAGGGCCGCGAAGGCGGCCGCCATGCGCTCTCCGAGATCGCCGTCGCCTTGCGGCAGACCCGGCAGATCGACGAGCGACGACACGCTCGCGCAATGCTCCGCTGGCGTGACGATCAGGTACGCGGGCAGGCCGCAGCGGCGCACGAGGGACGCGGTGTCCAGGAGCATCGCCGCCGCCAACTGCGCGGCCGCCTTCGCACCGAACGCGGCGGCCAGCCGCGTCTTGGCCAGACCCGGCACAGGCGCCTTGGCCAGGACGCCGATCGCCGGCCCGTGCATGGGCTAGAGGGGCGCGAGTGTTGCCGGCGCGAGGGCGGCTTCGATCGTGCGCGCGAGCCTGAGCGCGCGGGCGTCCTCGTAGAGCGGGGCGACGATCTGCACCGCGCGCGGCAAACCGTCTTCACCGAGCCCTGCCGGCACCGCCACGGCCGGCTGGCGCGAGAGGTTGAAGGCGAAGGTCCAGGGCGCCCAGCGTTGCCAGAGCTCCTCCTCCGGCCGCTCGAGCGGTTCGTCGGCGCGCGGAGCCGGGCCGGGAACGACAGGGCAGAGCAGCGCGTCGTATCGCCGGAGGAACGCGGCGAGCCCATGCGCGATCTCGATCGCCGCCGCCTGCACGGAGAGATATTCGCCCGCGCTCATCGGCGGGGCGCGTTCGGCGAGCGCAAGAAGGGCAGGATCGAGCAGGTCGCGGCGTTCGGGAGGAATCGAGGCGACCAGGCGGGCGAGCGCATTGGCCCAGACCTGCACGAACACCGCCCGCGCATCCGGGATCACGGGGTCGGCCTCCTCGATGATGGCGCCGGCCTCGCCGAGCGCCTCGGCCGCGCGCTCCACCGCCGCCCATTGGCTGGCCTCGGCGGGCGGGTCGAAGCCGAGGCGGCGCACGAGCGCCACGCGCAGCCCCTCGATCGGCGCATCGATGTCGTCGAGCCAACCGCGCGGCGGATCGGGCAAGGCGAACGGATCGCGCCAGTCGTGGCGGCTCATCGCGGCGAGCATCAGTGCGGCGTCGGCGACGCTGCGCGTCATCGGCCCGGCCACCGCCACCTGCGCGAAGGCACCGAGCGGCCATTGCGGCACCCGCCCGAACGTCGGTTTCACGCCGACGATGCCGCACCAGGCGGCGGGAATGCGGATCGAGCCGCCGGCATCGGTGCCGATGTGCAACGGCCCGTAGCCCGCGGCGGCAGCCGCCCCGGCGCCGGAGGAGGAGCCGCCGGGCGTGCACCGCGCATCCCAGGGGTTGCGGGTCGTTCCGTTCAAGGGACAGTCGCCCGGTGATTTCCAGCCGAACTCCGTCGTCGTCGTTTTGCCGAGGATGACGCAGCCGGCCGCCTTCAGGGCGGCCACCGCGGGTGCGTCGTGCGACGCGGGGCGGGGGTCGGTGACGCGGCTGCCGCGACGGGTGGGAAAACCCGCCAGATCCATCAGGTCCTTCACGGTGGCCGGCACGCCGTCCAGCGGGGAGAGCGGGCGGCCCGCGAACCAGCGGTTTTCGGCTTCGCGCGCCGCCCGCAGCGCGCCCTCCGCATCCACCAGCACCATCGCGTTGAGGGTCGGCTCGAGCCGGGCGATGCGGGAAAGGGCGGCCTCCGCCACCTCGACCGGCGAGAGATCACGGCGGGCATAAGCACGGGCGAGGGTGGTGGCGGACAAGGTGGCGGTGTCGCTCATGCCGCGCTCAGGCGACCGCGATGGCGGCGCTACCCGGCGTCATCACGTCGGAGATGCCGGTGCACGTTCCCTCCGTTTCGCGGACGATCAGGTTCGGACAGGCATAGTTGACGGGAAGCACCGTGTGCTCGATCTCCTCCGCACCGAAGCGGTCGCGCAGCGCGGCACGAATCAGGGGATCAAGGCGCGGGTCCATCGCCACGCCGGTCTCGCCCGAGACGTCGATCCGCGGATGATGGGCGGCGGCGGTCGCGTCCATGCCGAATTCGAGCACGAAAAGGAGGATCTGAACGACGGCAGCGAGGATCCGCCGTCCGCCCGAGGCGCCGGCGGCGAGCACGGGGCGGCCATCGCGGGCGACGATCACCGGGCACATGTTGCACAGCGGCCGCTTGGCGGGGCCGATGGCGTTCGGCGTGCCGGGACGGGGGTCGAACCAGAACACGCCGTTGTTCATCAGGATCCCCGTGGCGGGCAGAACGACCCGGCTGCCGAACGAGGAGAGCAGCGTGGAGGTGAGCGAGACCATGGTGCCCTCGCCATCCACCGCGGTGAGATGCGTGGTGCAGGCCTCCGCCGCGCGCGGATGCGCGGCGGGGTCACCGAGTGAAGCGAGGCGTTCGCGGTAGGCCCCCTGCAGGGCTTCGGCGAGGGCGGCGAAGAAGGCCGCGTCTGGCCCGGCGAAACGCAGCGGGGCGAGTGCCTCGAGCACGCGAGCGAGGGTGGGCGCCGCGGTCAGCCCGCCCGCGCCCTGCACAGCGGTGTTGCGCCACGGGTGCAGGCTCGGCGCCGTCACGCGCGCCGCACACCGCGCGAGGTCCTCGGCGTCGAGCACGCCGCCCAGTGCGGCGACGTCGGCGGCGATCGCGTGCGCGATCTCACCGCGATAGAAATCCTCGGCACCGGCGTCGGCAAGCCGCTCCAGCGTGTCGGCGAGCCGCCCCAGCCTGAGCCGCTTCAGCGGCCCGACATAGGGTGGTGCGGGCACAAGCCCGTCCGGCAGATAGATCCGCGCAGCCTCGTCGTAGCGGCGAAGATCGGCCCCGGCGGAGGCGATCTTCAGCGCAACGAACCAGTCCGCGGCGAGCCCCGCCCGCGCCTCGGCGATGGCAGGAAGAAGCAGCTCGCGCCACGGCAGCCGGCCCCAGCGCCGATGGAGTTCGGCATAGCCCGCCACCGCCGCAGGCACGACGAAGGAAAGAGGCCCGTGCACGTTCCGCTCGCCGGCCACATTCGGCCACGCGAACAGGTGCTGCGACGTGCCGGGAACGATCGGGAAGGCGGCCGGATCGAGCCGCGCCGGCGAGAGGGGGCCGAAGTCGACCACGTGGGCGCGCGCCTCTCCCGCCGGATGGATCAGCGCGAAGCCGACGCCACCCAAGCCCGAGTTCCACGGCTCGACGGCGGCGAGCACGAAGGCTGCCGCCACGGCGGCATCCGCCGCCGTGCCGCCGGCGGCGAGCACCTCGGCACCGACCTCCGCCGCGCGCCCCGCCTGCGCGACCACGACGCCCCTCGCCCCGCGCGCGGGCGGCTTGGCGATGATCCAGTTCTGCACGCGCTGCGAGAGCGAAGGGGCGCTCATGCGCGACGAGTCAACGCACCGCGACCGCGGCGATCTCGACCTTCACGTCGCGCGGCAGGCGGGCGACCTGCACGGTGGCGCGCGCGGGCGGGTTGGTCGGGAAGTAGGTGGCATAGACCGCGTTCATGCGCGGGAACTCGTCCAGATCCTTCAGGAACACGGTGACCGAGACGATGTTCGCCATCGTCATGCCGGCGGCTTCGACCACGGCCTTGAGGTTGTCGAGCACGAGCTTCGTTTCCTCCTCGATCGTGCCGTGGCGCACCTGGTTGGTCGCCGGGTCGATCGCGATCTGGCCGGCGAGCCAGAGGATGTTTCCGGTCTGCACCGCCTGGCTGTAGGGGCCGATCGCGGCCGGCGCGTTCGGGGTGGAGACGATCCGTCGCTCCTGCGCGCCAAGCGGCGCCGCCAGCAGGAACACGCCGCAGGCGGCGAGGGCGATGGTCAATCGGTGCGTGACGGCCATGGTTCGTTCTCCCGCTCGTTGTCCGTTCGGATCATGATGCGACCGGGTCGGTCACCGCCGCCTCGCCCGCCCGCGCCTCGATGATTTCGGCCAACTCCAGGCAGAGATCCTCGCGGAAGCGGTCGGCGACGATCTGCACGCCGAGCCGCACCCCGTCGTGCACGAGGTCGGTCGGCACCACCGCGCCGGGCAGACCGAGGAAGTTGAACACGTAGAGCGTTTCCTGCGCGCGCAGGATGCGCTTCTGGCCTTCCGGAGTCTGATCGAGATCGATCGGGAAGGGTGGTTCCCGGCTCACCGGACAGAGCAGGGCGGTGTGGCGGGCGAAGAAGCGCTGCCAGTCGCGCAGGATGGCGGTGCGGCGGGCGAGGCCGGCGTGGAACGCCTCGTCCTTCGGCGCCGGCACGTTGGCGCACCAGCCACGCCAGGACCGCTTCGTCGCCTCGTCGCCGTTCGCCTCGATCAGTGGCGTCATGAAGCGCATGGAATCCGCCATCAGCACGGCGCGCCAAAGGGCGGCCGCCTCGTCCCAATGCGGGGGATCGACCTCCTCGATCACGCAACCGGCTTCCGAGAGGAAGCGGGCAGCACGACGCAGCGCCTCGGCGACCGGCGGGTCGGCGCCGAGCAGGGCGAGCGCGACACGGCGCGGGCGCGGGGCGGGCGGCCCCTCGAAGGGAACGGGCGCGTGCCAGGGGTCGGGGTGCCCCGGCGCCATCATGGCGACCAGCGCAGCGCGCAGATCCGCCACGGTGCGCGCCAGCGGCCCCTGCACGGAAAAGAGCTGCATCGCGATCGGCCGCTCCGTCGTGCCGGCCGACGGGTTGAAGGCCGGCACGCGCCCGAGCGAGGGGCGAATACCCATCACGCCACAGGCATAGGCCGGATAGCGGATGGAACCGCCGATGTCGTTGCCGTGCGCGATCGCTCCCATGCCGGAGGCGAGCGCGGCCGACGCACCGCCGGAGGAGCCGCCGGGGGTGAGCGCAGGGTTCCAGGGGTTCAGCGTGCGCCCGTGCAGCGCGTTGTCGGTGAAGAAGCGGTACGAGTAGGCCGGCGTGTTGGTGCGCCCCGCGGGAATGGCGCCCGCACGGCGAAGGTTCGCCACCACCGCCGAGTCGTCGGGAGCGATCAGGTCGCGATAAGCGACGACGCCGTTCGTCGTCGCGTAGCCCTTCTGGTCGACGTTGACCTTGATCGTCACCGGCACGCCGTGCAGCGGCCCCACCGCCTCGCCCGCCGCCACGGCGCGATCGGCGGCCTCGGCCAGCGCGAGCGCCTCCTCGGGGCGGAGCTCCACCACGGCGTTCACACGGCGGTTGACCGCTTCGATGCGGCTCAGGAACGACCGCATCACCTCGACGGCGGAAGCCGCGCGGGTGCGAATGAGTCTCGCCTGAGCCAGCGCGGAAAGCCGCCACAGTTCGCTCATCCGTTCTACTCTCCCCGGAAGTCCGGCGCGCGCTTGTCGAAGAAGGCGCGCTTGCCCTCGGCATGGTCGGCGCTGAGGAAGAGGGCCGCCTGCAGGTCGCGCTCCCGCGCGAGCGATTCGGCAAGTCCCGCGGCAAGGGCGGCCTTGGTCAGCGCAAGCGAGAGGGGGGCCTTGGCGGCGAGCAAGAGCGCGCGCGCCTTCGCCTCCTCGAGCGCGCGGCCGGGTGGCGCGAGGCGGTCGACCAGGCCCATCTCGTGCGCTCGCGCGGCATCGATCGTCTCGCCGAACAGCAGGATTTCGCGCGCTCTCCCCTCGCCCACCCGCCGCGGCAGAGTGTGCAAGAGGCCGAGATCGGGAATCAGCCCGACCTGGCCGAAGGTGGCGCGGAACAACGCATCACCGGCGGCGACCACGTGATCGGAGGCGCAGGCGAGCGAGATTCCCGCCCCCGCACACCACCCCTCGATCGCGCACACGATCGGCACGCGGGCCTCGATCATCGCCCTGATCAGGCGATGGCTGCGGCGCATGCGCTCGCGCCCCGCCGCCAGCGAAGCGATCTCCATCGCGCCGAGATCGCCGCCCGAACAGAAATGCCCGCCCGCCCCCGTCAGCACCACGGCGCGCACGTCGCCGTCGCTCTCGATCTCCTCGAGCGCCTCCGCGAGCATGGCGCGCATCGCCATGCTGAGCGCGTTGCGTTTCGCCGGCTGATTGAGGGTGAGGATGGCGAGCGGCCCCTCGCGGGCGATGAGGACGGGGGGCGTGTCGGCAAGGCTCATGCGAAGCGAAGCGGGGCGTCGGTGCGGGACTGCAGGGATTCGCGCGAGAGGCCGGCGACCATCTCGCGCACAAGGAAGCCCTCGGCGGTGACGTCGATCACCGCGAGGTCCGTGTAAACCCGAGACACGCAGCGCGGCGCGGTCAAGGGATAGCGGCAGCGGCGGACCAGGCGCGGCGTGCCGTCCTTGGTCGTATGCTCCATCAGCACCCAGACGCGACGAGCGCCGGCGGCAAGGTCCATGGCACCGCCGACGGCGGGCGCCTTCTCGTTGGAGGCGAGCGCCCAGTTGGCGAGATCCCCGTTTTCCGCCACCTCGAAGGCGCCGAGCACGGCGAGATCGAGCCGCCCGCCGCGAATCAGCGCGAAACTGTCCGCCTGCGAGACGAAGCTGCCACCGGGTCGCAGCGTGACCATCTGCTTGCCGGCGTTGATCAGCCAGGGATCCTCCTCCCCCGGCAGAGGGGCGGGGCCCATGGCGATCACGCCGTTCTCGGACTGGAAGATCACCTCGCGGTCGGGCGGCACGTGGTCGGCGACCAGGGTGGGCAGGCCGATGCCGAGGTTCACCACCCAGCCCTCGGGAATGTCGGCCGCCACCCGTGCCGCCATCGCCGCCCGATCACGCCGCGCGAGCCCGATCGTCTCCGTCTTTACGGCCACCCCCCAGCCTCCCGTCACGTCAGCCTCGGCGAACCATAGGGGATGTGTACCACCCGGTCCACGAACACGCCCGGGGTGACGATGCGCTCGGGGTCGAGGGTGCCGAGCGGCACGACATGATGCACCTGTGCGATGGTCAGTCGCGCGGCCATCGCCATCACCGGGTTGAAGTTCCGCCCCGACTTGCGGAAGGTGAGGTTGCCCCAGCGGTCTGCCTCCCACGCCTCGATCAGCGCGACGTCGCCGGGCAGGGCATGTTCCAGCACGCAGGCGCGGCCGCCGAAAATCCGCGTCTCCTTGCCTTCCGCCAGCAGCGTGCCGGCGGCGGTCGGCGTGTAGAAGGCCGGAATGCCGGCACCGGCCGCGCGCAACCGTTCCGCCAGCGTGCCCTGCGGCACGATCTCGAGCTCGATGCGGCCCTCGCGATAGAGCTCCTCCAGCACCACCGAGCCGCGCGAGCGCGGATAGGAGCAGATCACCTTGCGCACGCGTCCCTCGGCCATCAGCCGCGCGAGCCCGTGCGTGCCGGTGCCGGCGTTGTTGGAGACGACGACGAGGTCGCGCACCCCCTTCTCGCACAGCGCCTCGATCAGGTGGTTCGGGGTTCCGACCTGGCCGAAGCCGCCGATCAGCACCGTCATGCCGTCTGCGACCGGTTCCACCGCCTCGCGGGCGGAGGCGACGATCTTGTCGATCATGCGCGTGCCGGATCGTTCTGGCTGGCGAACTCGAGCGCCGCATCGAGGGCGACGACGCCGCGGCCCCGTTCGAGAACGGCGAGCGGGTTGACGTCGATTCCCCTGAGGTTGGCCGGGGCGGCGGCGGCGAAGGCGGAAAGGCGCGCGAGCGCCTCGGCGAGTGCAGCGACATCCGCTTTCGGCCGCCCGCGCGCGCCATCGAGCAGGGGAAAGCCGCGCAAGGACCGGATCATCGCTTCCGCCTCCATCGTGCCGAAGGGGCAAGGAGCGAGGGCCAAGTCGCGCAGAACCTCGACGAAGATTCCCCCCAAGCCCACCATCGCCACGGGGCCGAAGACGGGATCGCGCGCGAAGCCGATGGCGCATTCGGCGATCGGGCGCAGCATCGGGGTGACCAGCACACCGCGCAACCGCGCGTGCGGCGCGCGGGTGGCGACGGAGGCCAGGATGCGGGCGAAGCCCTCGCGCACGGCCGCCTCGTCCGCGAGGCCGAGCAGCACGCCACCCGCTTCGCTCTTGTGCAAGAGGTCGGGCGAGACGGCCTTGAGCACGACGGGGAAGCCGAAGCGACGCGCGGCGGCGACGGCCTCCTCGGCGGTCGCGCACACCACCTCCTCAGGTGTGGCGATGCCGATCGCGCGCAGGAGACGTTTCGCTTCCGTCTCGTCCGCCGGCCCCTCCGGCAGGTCGGGCATCGGAACGAGGGGCGGCCGCGTCGGCATTCGCGCGAAGGCCTCGCCGAACCGGCCCATGGCGGCGACGGCACGCACCGCACGCGAGGGGTCGGGGAAGACGAGGAAACCGTCCTCCTCGTAGGCGCGCTGCACCTCGGGTGGGGCGAGGATGGAGAGAATGAACAGCCGGTCGGGGAAACGGGCGAGGATCTCCTTCAGCTGCGCGCGCAAGGCGGGGGCGACGGAAGGCGAGGCGCCGACCTGGGTGAAGAAGCCGATCGCCGAAGGGTAGCCGCCTTCGGCCAGCATCGTTTCCGTGAAGGCGCCGACGAGGCGCATGTCGTTGAAGGCTTGCGCGGTGCAATCGACCGGATTGGCGGGGGCGCAGAACGGCACGAGGGCGCGGAGTTTCGCTTGTGCCGCTTCGGGCATCGGCGGCATGGCGAGCCCCGCTTCCTCCGCCGCATCCGCGATCAGCACGCCGCCGCCGCCGGAGATGGTGACCACGCCGAGCGCGTTGGGATGCGGATAGAGGCGGCGCGTCGCCGCCTGCACGACATCGACCAGTTCCTCGGCGTCGCGCGCGCGATGGGCGCCGTGCGCGCGTACCACCGCGTCGAACACGGCATCGTCGCCCGCCAGCGCAGCGGTGTGGCTGCGCGCCGCCGCCGCACCGAGGCGCGACCGCCCGACCTTCAGCAGCACCACCGGCTTGCGCGCGGCCCGCGCCGCCTCGAGGGCGGAGCGGAAGGCCGCACCATCCTTCAGCCCCTCGAGATAGGCCGCGATCACGTCCACTTCGGGGTCGGCGACGAAGGCGGCGATCAGTTCGGAGACCGAAACGTCGGCCTCGTTGCCGGTGGTGACGAGTTTCGGCGTGCCGACCCCGCGGTCGCGGAACAGGGCGAAGAGATGGGTGCCGAAGGCGCCCGACTGCGAAGCGATGGCGACCCGACCGGGCAGCGGCCAGCCGTTCTCGAAGGAGGAGGAGAAGATCGGGAAGTAGCCGCGCGTGGCATCGAACAGGCCGAGGCAGTTCGGGCCCAGGAGGCGCAAGCCCCCCGCACGCGCCTCGGCGACCAAGGCGCGTTCCAGCGCTGCGCCCTCCTCCCCGGTCTCGCCGAAGCCCGCGGTGAAGACGATCGCCGCCCCCACCCCCTTGCGCACGCAAGCCCGCACCGCCTCGAGCGCGGCCTCCTTCGGCACGGCGATGATCGCCGCCTCCACCGTCCCCGGTACGGCATCAAGGCTCGGGAAGGCGGGCAGTCCCTGCACGGTGCGCCGGTTCGGGTTCACCGGATGGATCGTGCCCGGAAAGTTCCGCGCTCGCATGTAGGCGATCGGCCGACCGCCGATTCGCGTGGGATCGTCGGAGGCCCCGAGGATGGCGATCGAAGCCGGGCGAAGGAGGGCGTCGAGCCCGCCCGTGGGAGCCATCGCCGCGACGCGCCCCGCAGCCGTGCTCACACCGTGCGCGCCGAACCCAGGATCGCCGTCACCTGCGACGACAGCGTACCGCCATTGCCGTGCACCAGCGCCACGTCGCAGGGCCGCACCTGCCGTTCCCCCGCCTCGCCGCGCAGCTGCGTCACCGCCTCGACGATCAGGAACATGCCGTACATGCCGGGATGAACGCAGGAGAGGCCGCCGCCGTTGGTGTTGACCGCGAGCTTGCCGCCCGGCGCGATCGCGCCGCCCTGCACGAAGCGCCCGCCCTCGCCCTTCGGACAGAAGCCGAGATCCTCGAGGAACAGGATCGTGTTGATGGTGAAGGCGTCGTACAGCATGGCGAGGTTCACCTCGCCGATCGAGACCCCGGCGTGGGCGAGCGCACGCGGCCCCGACTCGGCGGCGGCGGTGATGGTGAGATCCGGCATCGCGCTGATCGCGCGGTGCCACTGCGCTCCCGCGGCACCGAGATAGTAGACGGGCGGCTTGCGCAGGTCCTTCGCGCGATCGGCCCGCGTCAACACGCAAGCGGCCGCCCCGTCCGTCACCAGGCAGCAATCGAGCACGGTGAGCGGATCCGACACCATGCGCGAGGCGAGCACGTCCGCGATGGTGAGCGGGCCCTTGGCGAAGGCCTGCGGGTTGAGGTTGGCCCAGGCGCGCGCGGCGACCGCCACCTCGGCCAGCATCTCGCGCGTGGTGCCGTAGACGTGCATGTGGCGCGAGGCGGCGAGCGCGTAGGCGGTGAGCGGCACGCGCGGCCTGTACGGCGCCTCCCACGCGTAGGGTTCCGAGAACGAGACGAACTTGCCGCCCGCCGTGCGCTGGTTCGACCCGTAGGCGATCAGCGCGACATCGCAGAAGCCGGCTTCGAGCGCGATCGCCGCGTGCAAGAGATGGGCCTCGAAGGAGGAACCGCCGACATTCGTGCCGTCGAAGAAGCGCGGACGGATGCCGAGGTATTCGCCGACCGAGAGGGTCGGAAAGGCGTGCACCGAGGTCGCGGTGAACAGCCCATCGACCTCGGCGAGGCTGAGACCCGCGTCGTCGAGGGCGGCGAGAGCCGCTTCGGCGAGCAGTTCGATCGCGGAGCGGCCGGGTGCTTCGCCCATGCCAGCGGTGCCGATGCCGACCACCGCCACCTTGCCCCTCAGCGCGCGTGCCATGCCTGCCCCTTTCGCAACTGGAATGATTTTGGAACGCTACCCTGAGAGAACGACCCCTCAGGCGGGGTCGAACACCACCTGTGGCGCGCCATCGATCGTCGCGATGCGCGCCTTCACCCGCATGCCGATCCGCACCTCGGTGGGGGGGATGCCCTCCACGCGGCTCATCATCCGCACCCCCTCATCGAGGTCGATCAGCGCGATGTTGTAGTCGGCCGACGAACCATCCGGGTTCGGCCGCTGGCGGGTGACGGTGGTGGCGTAGACCGTGCCGAGGCCGGAGGCCTCGACCCACTCGAGGTCGCGCTCGCCGCTTCCGGGGACGGCGATGCGGGGGAAGAAGACGTAGCGGCCCGTCGTGCGGCTCCGCTGCAGCATCAGCCGGCCCTCCGCCAGGAAGGCGCGAAACTGGGCCTCGGGCCCCGGGCTTGGCTCCGTCGTCATGCGCTGCCTTTCGTCTCCCTCCGTCGGCGCGAGGATGGCGCGACGCCGCGGCCTCGGCAACGGGGCGAGTCGGCGCGCGGGTCAGCCTTGCGCGTCGGGGGCGAGGGCGACGCAGGTCTGGCCGCGGCGGGCGAGCGCGCGGCAGGCGGCGACGGCCGCGTCCTGCGAAAGACCGGCCAGGCGGGCGCGCACCAGCGTGCCGGAGGAGGTGCGGACCGGCGCGGTGACCGCCCGGGCACGGCCCAGCACGTCCGGTGCCGCACGGCGGGCGTCCTCGATCGCGGCGCGGGCGACGGTGTCACGCTGGAAGGCGCCGACCTGGATCGCCCAACCGCCTTGCAGGGTGTTGGGCCGGCCAGCCGAGGCGGCAGGGGCGGCAACCGCTTGCGAGACGAGCCGGAAGCCACCGGAGGCGGGCGCAGGCGCAGGGGCGGCGGCGAGCACGATGGCGGGCGGGATTGGCGGACGCGGTGCCGCCTGCGCCACCACCGGCTCGCGCACCGGGGCGGTGACGGGAGCAGGCGCGCGCGCGGGCGGTGCGGGCGGAGTCGGCGCCGACCAGGCGAGCTGGGTCGGGCGACCCGCGGGGCGACGGCGCCCGGGCGGAATGGTCTCGGGAATGGCGGCGATGCGGTACACCTCGGGCGGGGCCGGGTTGCGCGGGCTCGCGTGCCGGATTCGCGGCGCGATGGCGGCGACGTAGCGGCGCGTCTCGTCCGGCAGGCCACGCTGGCCGGCGAGGTAGCGTTCGAAGGTGCCGGGGCCAGCGTTGTAGGCGGCGAGCATGCCAGGCCGGCCGAAGCGGTCGTACATCTCACGCAAATAGGCGGCACCGGCGAGGATGTTGTCGCGCGGATGGAACGGATCGTCGCCAAGCCCGTGGTTGCGACGGAGTTCCTCGTAGGTCGCCGGCATCACTTGCATCAGCCCCATCGCGCCGGCAGGCGAGATCGCATCCCAGCGCCCGCCCGACTCGACCCGCATCACCTCGCGGATCCACACCTCCGGGACGTCGAAGCGTTCGGCGGCCTCGCGGATGTAGGGGCCCCAGGGGTCGTGCGGGGGGCCGGGCGGTTCGTAGCTGCGGATCGGTTGATGGGTCGTGCGCACCGGCGGCGGCTGCGAGGCGCAGGCGGCGGCGAGCAGAAGGGCGAAGAGGCCGGCGAGACGCCAGCCTCCACCCCTCGCCCATCCTGCAGCCGAGCCCTGTTGGTTGCGCATCCGAGGCGATCCTCCAGAACAGAGAGAGAACATCGCGGCTTGGCGCACGAGCTTCACGCCGCGAGCGAGGAGTGGCCGACAACCTCCTAAGAAATCGTGGCGAAACCGGCAACCGTTGCCGGCGGCTTCACGGCTTCGGGTCGCATTTCGCCGATCGGGGTGGCAGCATCGCCACACCCGACACCGATGCACCGCCGCCCATGCGTACCGCCATCGCCCTCGTCCCGCTTCTGCTCGCCGCCTGTGCCACGCCCGCTCCGCCGCCGGCTCCGACGGACCGGGCGGCGCTGGAGGATCGACCGGCGGAACGCACCGGCACGGTCGCCGTCATCCGCCCGCTCGGCGGGGCGGCGGCGGAGGTGCTGGTGCGCGACGACGCAGGCAGCGTCGTCGCGGTGGTGCTGCGCGACGCCGTCGGTTTCGGTGTCGGCGACCGCGTCCGCCTCGAGGCGGGCGCGCTGCGCCCCGCGCCCTGAGCACGGCAGCATCTGGGCGAAGCCGCCTCGTTCCGGCCACCCGGCGGTCGTATAGGGGGAGCCGAGCACACCGCCGCGCCGACCGGAGCACGACCGCGATGCCCGAGGGCTCTCCGCCTGCCCCGATCCCGTTCATCGACCTCGACGCCCAGCGCCGCGCCCTCGGCCCGGCGCTGGAGGAGGCGGTGCTCCGCGTGGTCCGCTCCGGCCGCTACATCCTCGGCCCCGAAGTGGCGGAACTCGAGGCCGCGCTCGCCCGCTACACCGGCGCCCCCTACGTCGTCAGCTGCGCCAACGGCACCGACGCGCTCGCCCTCGCCCTGATGGCCTGGGAGATCAAGCCCGGCGACGCCGTGCTCGTGCCGGCCTTCACCTTCGCCGCCACCGCCGAGGTGGTGGCTTGGCTCGGCGCCACACCGGTGTTCGTCGACGTGCGCGAGGACACCTTCACCATGGACCCCGAGAGCCTCGCGCGCGGCATCGCCACCGCCCGCCGGCTCGGCCTCGTCCCGCGCGCGGTGATCCCGGTCGACCTGTTCGGCCAGGCGGCCGATTATGCCGCCATCCTGCCGCTCGCGGCCGCCGAGGGGCTGAAGGTGCTGGTCGATTGCGCGCAAGCCTTCGGCGCAACCTGGCAGGGCCGTCAGGTGGCGGCGACGGGCGACATGGCGGCGACCAGTTTCTTCCCCGCCAAGCCCTTGGGCTGCTACGGCGACGGTGGCGCGGTGTTCTGCCACGACCGCGAGACGCTGGAGACGCTGTTGTCGCTGCGCGTGCATGGCCAGCACCTGGAGGACAAGTACGAGAACGTGCGCATCGGCATGAACGGTCGTCTGGACACCATCCAGGCGGCCGTGCTGCTGGCGAAGCTCGCCGTCTTCGATGCCGAGTGCGCCGCCCGCGACCGCATCGCCGCCCGCTACGCCGCCGCCCTCGCCGACGTCGCCATCGTCCCCCGCGTCGCTCCCGGGAACCGCTCGGTGTGGGCGCAGTACACGCTCCGCGTGCCGGGACGGGACCGCGAGGCCATCCTGACCAGGCTTCGGGCCGAAGGCATCCCGACCGCCATCTACTATCCGAAACCGCTGAACCGGCAGCGCGCCTACGCGCACTGCCCCGTGGCGGAGGGTGGCGTGCCGGTGTCGGAGCGGCTTTCTGGCGAGGTGTTCTCGATCCCCTTCCACCCCTACCTGGACGAGGCGACGCAGGATCGCATCGTCGCCGCCGTGCGGGCCGCCATCGCCGCCGCCTGAGACAGATGGGTTTCGTCGCGGTAGCGTGACGGACCGTCGCGTGGCATGCTCGCGGGCATGGCATACAGAGGTAGGCCGCCCGCCGAGGGCATGGTCTGCCCCCCGCCGCGGGGGCTCACCCCTGCCGGGCTGCTCGCCTTGCTCGGCCTCGGCGATCGTGGCGCGGCCCTGCGTCGTCGCTTGGCCGAGGCGCTCGCCGCGCTCGACCCGCAGCACTTCCCGGCCGCCGACGAGACAGCGTCCGCCTTCAGCGAGCGGCTCCTCGCCCTGGTCGGGGAGGAGGCGGGTCTTGCCCTCTTCGTCCGCGCCGCCGCCCTGGTCGAGGCCGATGTCGCGCCGGCCGAGCGGAGGCTCGATCTGGACGCCGCCATTCGCCGCCGGGCGCTTGCGGTGTTGCAGGAGGCGGCCCCAGCCCGCGCCGCTGCTCTGCGCCCCCGCCACAGCCCCTCCCCGCTCGACCTCGTGGAAGCCTGCATTGAGGCTGCGCTGTGGAGCGAGGCCGCCCTTCTGCTCTGGCGCCTCGCCGCCGCACCCGAAACCATGGAACTGGCCGCCGATCTCGCCGCCCGTCACCCGCCGCTCGCCGAAGCGTTGCCCGACCTTGCTGCCCGCGCCGCCCCCCAAGCCCTGGGGCCGGCGGCCTCACGCCGGCGTCTGCTGCGCCTGATGGGGTTCGCCGAGGACGAGGCGGGGCCCATCCTTCCACCCGCCGCCGCCCTTGCGCCACGGATCGAGGCGTTGGGCAGCGAACGCCTCGCCCTGCTGCCGCCCGATTGGCGCGACCGGCTCGCCGGGCTCTCCCCCGAGGCCGGCGAGGCGCTCGCCCAGGCGCTGTCCGCCTATGAGCGGGCGACCCTCGCCTGGGAAGCGAAGGAGACCGCGTTGCGCGAAGCGGCGCTGGCGGAGACGCTCGACCTGATCGCGATCGAGGCCGCGCTGGCGGAGGCCCGTCGGGCGGCGGAGGCGCGCGAGGAGTCGTGGCGGGAGGTGCTGGCCCGGCTCGGGGCCGCGTGAGGCCTCTCCTCAGGGAAGGGGTTTCGGATCCGTATCGAGCGAACGGAGGAAGGCGATCAGGTCCGCCCTCTGCTGCGCCGAGGCGAGCCCGTTGAACGCCATCCGCGTGCCCGGCGCGTAGGCGCGCGGTGCGGCGATGAAGCGGTTGAGCTCCTCGAAGCCCCACGGCGTGCCGCGCATGCCTAGAAGCGCCTGCGAGTAGTTGAAGCCATCCACATGCGCATGATCCGCGCCGACGATGCCCCACAGATTGGGCCCCACCCCGTGCCGCCCACCCTGATCGAAGGAGTGGCAGGAGGCGCACTGCCGGCGCGCGATCGCCGCCCCGTTTTCGGCATTGGCGGCGGCGAGCAGCGGCGCGATCGGCTCGATGGTCGGCACCGCGGGCGCCGCCGCCTGCGCCGGCGCCTCCCGCCGTGTGGTGTCGATCGCCAGCACGCTCTTCTCCAGCCGCTTCGGATGCACCAGGAGCTCGCCGATGAAGCCGCTGATCATGAACACGAACAGCGCCGTCAGCACCGCGGCGGCGATCTTGTTCAGCTCGAAGGAGTTCATGGCGGCGAGAGCCCTCCTGTTCGACCCAGCGCGCCGGCTGCCTAGACCATCGCTTCCGCCTCATCAACCCGGGGCGGAAGCCGGTCTCTCCGCCGACGCGGCGTTGCCGAGGAACGGCAGCACGGACAAGCCGTGGGCATGAGCACGCTGCTTGCCGACCCGCGGCTGATCGACGCGATCCTCGGCTGCCTCGCTCTCGAGGCGATCGTTCTCTTATGGCAACGTCGATGGCGGCTGATGCCGATGCTCGTCTCCGGCACTGCGCTGCTGGTGGCACTCCGCGCCGCGCTGGCGGGCGGGGGCGGCGCGGCGATCGGTGCTGCCCTCGCGGTCGCCGGTATCGCGCACGCGGTCGACCTTTGGCTTCGGCTGCAGGACCGAGCTGGCTGAACAAAGAGCGGGGGTGCGCCAAGCGCACCCCCGGAGACGGTGCGGGAGACGTCGGATGATCAGCGCATCGCCGCGCGCAGCGGCACGGGTGAGAGGCTGACTGCGTTCAGTTCCGGATAGTCGGCCAACATCTGCGCGCCCAACATGGGCTTGTGCGCGCCCTGGTGGCAGGTCATGCAATTGATCTTCAGCGCGTCGCCCATCGGGCCGAGCCGCGCGAGAGCGGCCGCCGCACCCGCCTCGGGCGGGCCCTTCGGGTTCTCGCGCCAGAGCGGGGTGAGCGGTTCGATCCAGTCGTTGTTCATCGCCCGCGTCATGTAGATGCCGTGCCAGGCGGTGACGCGTTGCGGCGTCGACCCCTCCCATTTCCCGAAGTTCTGCGAGTTGTGGCAGAAGGTGCAGTTCGCGCCCGTCGCCGCCGAGAAGTGGAACATCAGCGCGTAGGTCCACTCGGCTTGCTTGATCGACATCCGGTTGTCGCCGAGCGACATCGGGGTCCAGGTGGTGGTGACGCGGATCTGCTTGTCCTCGAGCAGGAAGGGCGTGAACGGATCGGTCGGCAGCGAGGACAGGCCCGCCGCGGTGGAGACGGTGTTCTGCCCAGCCGCGGTGGCCATCAGCCCCCGTGTGCGCCGCTCCGCCTGCGGCGTTTCCGTCGCCCAGACATAGGCCGGCACCGGCTGGCCGCGATGGCAGGTCCAGCAGGTGACGCCCGTCTGGCCGACATGCGCCTGCCAGGATTCGTTGATGACCTTGGTCATCTGCAACATCTTGCGCGCGACGACCTTGGTGTAGACGGAATCGTCGGCCAGGTTCTCCGGGTTGTGGCAGTAGTTGCAGCCCTGCTGCGGCGACACCCAGGCGGTGAGCGCGTTCATCAGCCGCAGGAACTCGGCCGAGTCGAGATCGCCCAGCACCTGCACGTTCTGGTAGGCCTCGCGCGAGGGGATTCCCGACTTGTCGACCTCCTCTTCCTTCGGCGGCACCGCGTGTCGGGGGAGTTCGCGCACCACCGTGCGCGGGTTGTAGACGAGCTCCATCGCGGTGCCGCGCGGGCCCCACTGGATGGCGATGACCGGGGGCCGCTCGAAGGTGGAGGCGAGGTAGAACGCCGCCGCCACCCCGAGCACCGCGGTCGCCGTCCAGCCAACCGTGGAGACGAGATCGAAGTCCTTTTTCTTGCTCATGGCCTATCTCCCGGCCGCAAGGAGTGGGTCGGCGATCCCGCCGGGCACGACGGGCTCGTACATCGGCGCAAACCCGTGCTTCACCGCCCAGAGGTACCAGTTGTCGACCACGGTGCCCGTGAGCAGGATGCCGATGCCGCCCGTGAGCGGTGTGAGCACGGCGAACCACCAAGCCCAGCGGTGGATCGACTCCGAGGTGGCGTTGAAGCCCATGCACCAGCGCCAGAACAGCGCGGCGCGCTCATAGGCCGTGCCGCGATCGATCGTCTGGTCGAGCTCGCGCTCGCCGCCGTAGCGCGACACCGCGAGCACGGTCGCGCCATGCATCGCGAACAGGAGCGTCGAGCCGTAGAGGAAGACGATCGAGAGGGCGTGGAACGGGTTGTAGAAGAGGTTGCCGTAGCGGATGGAGAACGCCGCGGTCCAGTCGAGGTGCGGGAAGATGCCGAACGGCACCGCCTCGCCCCAGGAGCCCATCATCACCGGGCGGATGAAGCCGAGCACGAGGTAGAGCCAGATCGCCGCGGCGAAGGCCCAGGCGACGTGCGTGCCCATGCCCAGCGCGCGCGCCCGCCGATAGGTGCGCAACCACCACAGCAGGATGGAGGCGGTGAGGAAGAAGCCCGCCATCAGCCACCACCCGCCGTCCTGCAGGGGTGGGATGCGCAGACCGTAGTGCGGCGGCGGCGGCTCCAGCGCGAGCCAGAAGAACTGGCGGACGAACTGGATCGGATCCCAGTTCACCGAGGCCCACATGTTGAGCCCGATGATGACGATCGCGATCAGCCCGCACACGATCGAGAGCAGGCCCAGCCGGCCGAGATAGATCGGCCCCAGTTGCGCTTCGCCGAAGCGGCCGAAGAGGTGGACGAAGGTGCCCTTGCCGAGGCGCGGTTCGTCGCCCGGCGGCAGCGGCACGCCCGGGTTCGGTGCAGGCCCGTGCACCTGCACCCGGGTGAAGATGTTCTGGTATTCGAGCGGCATGTGAGGAGCTCCTCCTGCCTTCACTTCCAGATCGGAAGATTGAGCCACCAGCCCCACCACTCGGGCCAACCACGAGTCCAGAACGGACCCGAGATGATGATGCAGACGGCACTCCAGAACCCGGCGGAAAGCGCGAGGAAGAGACCGAGGCGGTGGATCCCGAGCGCGCCGATCGAATAGCCGATCAGGTCGCGGAAGAAGGTGTTCTCATGATCCGGGCTCTTCACCGGCTCGCCCTTCGGCGGGTTGAGCGCGGAGAGGATCAGGCCGCCGTGCAGGCTGAGTGCCAGCGTGGTGGTGAAGAAGAAGGTGATCGCCAGCATGTGCGCCGGGTTGTAGTGGAAATGGAGGTACTGGTAGCCGACGTTCGATACCCAATCGAGATGACTGAAGATGCCGTATGGGAAGCCGTGCCCCCACGCTCCCATCAGCAGCGGGCGGAACACCACCAGCGTGACGTAGGCGAACACCGCGACCGAATAGGCGATGGGGATGTGGTAGCCCATGCCGAGCTTGCGGCTGATCTCGACCTGCCGCAGCGCCCAGGAGACGAAGGCTCCGATCGCGCAGATGGTGATCAGCTGCCATAGCCCGCCTTCCTTCAGCGGCGCGAAACCGAGCCCGTACTTCAGGTCTGGGGGCGCGATGTTGATGGTCCAGACGTTGAACGTGCCCTGCAGCGCCGCACCGTACAGGATCAGCGCGGTCCCGAGCACGGTGAAGAACAGCGTGGTGACACCGAAGAACCCGACGTAGAACGGCCCCACCCAGAAGTCGAACAGGTCGCCCCCGATCAGGGTTCCGCCGCGCACCCGGTACTTCTTCTCGAAACTCAGCATCGACATGACGCGTCACCCTTCTCTCGTGCTGACACACCCGCTTCCGGGCGGGTTGCCGGAGACGGACGCCGCCGTGCGGTGCGCAGAGCGGCGTCCGTCATCCGGCCTGCCCACGCGTCCCTAGCGGGACGGAAGCGCGGTGTTCTGCGCCGCCGCCACCGTCGGACGCGGGCCGTCCAGCCAGTTGAACCGGTCGGTGCTGAGCAGGATGAAGTGGATCAGCAGCGCCAGGACCAGCAGGAACGTGCCCAGTGCGACGAGCACGCGGCGCGGGTCGAAGATCAGCCAAATCCGCCACATGTCGGGGCCCTCCTCAGGTCAGGTAGGTCGCGACGGTGGCGAGACCGTCGATCAACGACGCGTCGCGGTAGCCCCCGACGGGAGGCAACCACGGACGCCACGTCCAAGCCAGGATGTGGGCGATGATGGCGACCGCCGTGAAGATGACGAAGGACGAGGAGAAGACGTTGTGGAACTCCTTCGCCTCATTCTCCGTCAGCCCCGACAGCGAGCCACCGGGTTGATCAGCCATAGCGTTACCTCTCGGCTGATGGCCTTGCGGCCGTTACCGCGCTACTCCCGCGCGGCAGGGATCGGGCGGGGGTGATCCCGCCCGCCCGACGGGTTAACCGGTCCGCAGTCGGTCTGTTCCGTCTCCGGACCGGAAGCTCGAGGCCTCGCGGCGCGCTCATGCCGGCACCCTCGCGGTCTGATCGGCGAGCACGCGCGCGACGTGATCGACCGTCACGCGCTCGGCGCCCGCTTCGCGCGCCGCCCGCTCCGCCGCGTCGCGCAGGCGCTTCGCGGCGGAGATGCGCACCAGGAACGGTTCGGTCTCGAGATGACGATCGAGCAAGGCCCGCGCCTCCTCGTCCCAAGGCTCGGAGGCCTTGGCCGGTGTGGCTTCGATGCGGTCGAGATCGGTCCCCAAGGGCAGGATGTGGAACAGCGCATCGAACAGCGCGTTGCAGAACTCCTGCACCAGGTAGGTGGCACCGGCGTAGCCCATGAACGGCGTGCCGGTGGCGCGGCGCACGATCGCGCCGGGAAAGGAGGCGGGGATGAAGATCGCGCGCGACTTCGCCTCCGCCGCGTACATGCGCTCGTTGTAGGAGCCGAACAGCACGAGCGCGGGCTTCTCGCGGATGGCCCGCCGCACCGCCTCGTTGTCCGGCTTCTGCCCCGGCTTGCGCGCGAAGGCGAAGGCCTGCGGGATGCCGAGCTCCTCGGTGAAGAAGCGCGTCAGCCCGCGCACGTAGGTGTCGGTCGCCACCACGCCGTAGGGGGCGGAGGCGAAGAAGTCCTGGGTGACGCTGCGCCAGAGATCCCACAGCGGCTTCAGCGTGGTGTGCTTCTCGCGCTCGATGAACGGCTCCGGGTCGAGCCCCGTGAGCTCGCCGAGGGTGCGCAGGAAGTTGGTGGTGGCGAAGAGGCCGATCGGCGCCTGCAGGTAGGGCCGATCCAGCGCCTCGCACAGCTTGCGGCCGAACTCGCGATAGAGGCAGATGTTGACGTCGGCCTCGGCGAGCTTGGGGATGTCGTCGATGTGCGCGCCGAGAGGGAACGTCATGTTCACCTCGCAGCCGATGCCCTCGACGAGACGGCGGATCTCGGCGAGATCGGAGGGCATGTTGAAGGTGCCGTAGATCGGCCCGATGATGTTGACCTTCGGCTTGGCTCCTTCGGCCCGGGCGCGCTTGATGCGGGTCTTCTTCGCGCCGAACTCCGTCCACAGCCAGTAGATGGCGCGATCCGCCGCCTGCCACTGGTCCTCGTCGATCGTGCGCGGAATGAACCGCCGAAGGTTCGACCCTTCGGGCACCACGCCGCCGCCGATCATCTCCGCGATCGAGCCGGTGACGACGACGGAAGGAAGGTCCTGATCGCCCACCGTGTCGGCACGGGCGAGCTGCTGCTCGGTGCCGGTCTGCGACAGCGCATCCTCGTCGAGCCCGGTGACGACGACGGGAAGCTCGTGCGGGGGAAGCGCGTCGGTGTAGTGCAGCACCGCGGTGACGGGCAGGTTCTCGCAGCCCACCGGCCCGTCGATGACGACGCGCAGGCCGCGCACCGCGGTGAAGGCGTACACGCAGCCCCAGTAGCCGCCGGCGCGATCGTGATCGAGCACCAGCATCGGCTCAGCTCCCCACCGCCTCGAGGGCCTTCGCACGGGCGGCGCGCGCGCGCGCCATCCGCTCCCGGAAGCCCGGCGGTTCGCGCGGGATGTCGCGGAAGCCGTAGCCGGCGGTCTGCCCCGAACCGACGCCGTCGAAGAACGACACCATGCGGCGGAACCGGTCCGCCTGGCGAACCTGGGCGGCGACGATGCCGGCGAGCGAGCCCGCTCCCGCCGGGCCGAACAGCGGCCGGGCGGAGACCATGTTGGTGAAGTAGAGGGCGGGGATGGCGGCTTCCTTCGCCTTCTGCACAAGCGGCGTGGTGCCGACGGCGAGATCGGGGCGCACCTCCAACATCGCCGCGATGTCCTGTTCGAGCGAGGCGCGGAACTGCACGTGGCAGCCGTGCGCGGCGAGCCACTCGCGATCGGGCTCTGACCATTCCGTGCGCGGCACGGCGGTACCGACATACGGCACGCGCGCCCCGGCCTCGATGAGGAGCCGCGCGACCAGCAGCTCGGAGCCCTCGTAGCCGGAGACCGTGACGGTGCCGCGGATCGGGTTGGCGGCGAGCGCGCCTTCGATGGCGGGCAGCGCCTTCGCCTTGGCGCGATCGATCGCCTCCGCCCCCACGTTCGCCGCCCGCCCCACCGCCTCCAGCCAGGCGGCGGTGCCCTCGCGCCCGACCGGACCGGAGCCCACGACGGGGCGACCGGCAGTGCGGAACTCGCGCACGGCGGAAACGTAGAAGGGATGCAGGGCGGCAGCGACGACGCAGTCGAGTGCGCCGTAGAGATCGCGCCACTCGCGCGCCGGCGTCGGTGGAGCGACGCCGAGCCCCAGGGGCGCGAGGAGCGCGCCGATGCCGACCGGATCGGCGGGGAAGAGCTCACCGATCAGCGCCACCGTCGGTTCGCCCTCGACCAAATCACGGGGTCGCGCCACCGGCCCCGCCTCGGCCTCGGCGCGGGCATAGGCGAGCATCGCTCCTGCCAGCACATCCTTCGCCTCGGCATGCGTCGGCACGCCGAACCCCGGCACGTCGATGCCGACGATGCGCACGCCGTTGATCTGTTTCGGCAACAGATCGAGCGGCACGCCCGAGGCGGTCGGCACGCAGAGATTGGTCACCACGATCGCGTCGTACTGGGCGGGATCGGCCATCCTGTGGACGGCCTCGCGGATGTCCTCGAACAGTTTGCCGGTGACGAGCGTTTCGGAGTTGAACGGGACGTAGCCCACGGTGCGGCGCGCCCCGTAGAAGTGGCTGGTGAAGGTGAGGCCGTAGACGCAGCAGGCGGAGCCGGAGAGGATGGTCGCCACCCGACGCATGCGCAGGCCCACGCGCAGCGAGCCGAAGGCCGGGCACATCGACTGCGGCTGGTCGTGCGGGCCGCGGGGATAGAGTTCGGCGAGACGGTCAAGGGCTTCGCCCTTGCCGGCGGCGCGGGCGGCGCGCTCCATCGTCTCGCGCCCGCCGTGGCAACCCCCACCGGTGGCGAGCGCCGCCACCTCGGGCGGGGTGGAGGGCGGGATGGGGGAGGTGCCCTGCTCCATCACACGCCCTCGTAGATCACTTCGAGCGACGGCCTGACGATCTTTTCGGCCGCGCACATGTCGGCCTCGGTCGCCGGCTCGAGCACGACGTCGCGCCCGACCGTCTCGCCCTTGAACAGACCGAGCAGTTCGTCCTGGCTCAGCGGCTTCGGCCTCAGCGGCGGGGCTTCGATCACCGCGCGGGCGAGGCTCTCGAACAGCGGGCCCCAGCGCCCGCCTGGCTTGCCGATGATCTCGTAGGCGGCGGATTTGCGCCGAATGTCCTCGTCGGCCGGAATGGAGGCGAGCACGGGGATCTCGGCCTTGGCGGCGAAGGCCTGCGCCTCGCCGGTGCCGTCGTCCTTGTTCACCACCATGCCGGCGACGCCGACATGGCCGCCCAGGCGGCGGAAATATTCCACCGCGGAACAGACGTTGTTGGCGACGTAGAGCGACTGCAGGTCGTTCGAGCCGACGACGATCACCTTCTGGCACATGTCGCGCGCGATCGGCAGGCCGAAGCCGCCGCACACCACGTCGCCCAGGAAGTCGAGCAGGACGAAGTCGAAGTCCCACTCGTGGAAGCCGAGTTTCTCAAGGAGTTCGAAGCCGTGGATGATGCCCCGCCCACCGCAGCCGCGCCCGACCTCGGGGCCGCCCAATTCCATCGCGAACACGCCGTCGCGCTTGAAGCAGACGTCGCCGATCTTCACCTCCTCGCCGGCCGCCTTCTTGCGCGAGGAGGTCTCGATGATGGTCGGGCAGGAGCGGCCGCCGAACAACAGCGAGGTGGTGTCCGATTTCGGGTCGCAGCCGATGAGCAGGACCTTCTTGCCCTGCTGCGCCATCATGTAGCTGAGGTTGGCGAGGGTGAACGACTTGCCGATGCCGCCCTTGCCGTAGATGGCGACGATCTGCGTCGCCTTGGTCGGCGTGCTCGTCTCGGGAGCGGGTTGTTCCGCCGCCGCTTCGGCGCGCAGCGCCTCCTTCCGGCGTTCGAGCGGATCGCGCGGCTCGGGGCGGACGACGACGGTCATGACACTCCCCTCCAGTCGAGCACCATCTTGAGGCAGGCCGGGTCGGTGAAGGCCGTCTCGTAGGCCTCCGCCGCGCGGTCGGCCGTGGCGTGGTGCGTGATCAGCCCCGCGAGCGAGAGACGCCCCGAGCCGACGAGTTGCGAAACGGCAACGAGATCCGCGGGCTTCCATTCCGCCGCGATGCGGATCCTCGCCTCGCGCATGAAGGCCGGAGGAAAGGTGAAGGCGAGGCGATCGGCATAGAAGCCGGCGAGCACGATCTCGCCCTGCGGAGCGAGGCGCGCAATCAGCGTATCGAGGATGGTGGAGTCGCCGGAGACGTCGCAGATCGCGCGATAGGGCCCGCCGCGATCCTCGTCGGGATGAACCACCGTGTAGCCCATCGCGCCATCGCGCCGGGCAGGGTTGGTCTCCCATACCGTGGGGGCCGCGCCGTGGGCGACGCCGAGCCGGGCCAACAGGCGCCCGAGCACGCCGTGGCCGACGATCAGCTCGGGCTGCCAAGCGGGGTCGGGGTAGGCATGCCGCGCGGTGGCGGCGAGTGCCAGCAGCACGCCCTCCTCGCCCAAGGCAGGGTCGATGGGCAGGACGCGCGCCCCGCGGGCGACGATGCGCCGTGCGGCACCGCCGAACAGGCCGCGCGCGCCGACGAATCCGTTCGAGCCGGGCACGAACACCGTCTCGCCGACCCGCCGCCCCGAACCGGGGCCGGCGGCAACGACAGTGCCGACCGACTCGTAGCCGGGAACGAGCGGGTAGCCGAGCCCGGGGAAGGGCGGCATCCGCCCCGACCACAGCAGGCGTTCCGTGCCGGTGGAGATGCCGGAGAAGGCGACGTCGACCACCACGTCGGCCT
This sequence comes from Elioraea thermophila (ex Habib et al. 2022), assembly GCF_003336755.1. Taxonomy (GTDB): domain Bacteria; phylum Pseudomonadota; class Alphaproteobacteria; order Acetobacterales; family Acetobacteraceae; genus Elioraea; species Elioraea thermophila. The sequence continues at coordinate 875,021 of NZ_QMDI01000002.1, forward strand.
CGCCCGGTTCGGCGAGGTCGAGCCGTGCGAGACTGAGGCGCATCGGCTCTTCGAGCAGGACGGCGACGGTGTCCATCCGGGGCTCCGGTTCCCTCCCTGGGACGAGTGTCAGTCTAACTTGACGCTCGATAAGGTCAAGCATGATTGACACTCGCGGAACCGTGAGCATCGGTTTGCCCAGCCCGCGCCTCCAGCACGCGCACGAGCAGGGGGATGCGGGTCGGGCGCTCGTGCACCGCCGCGAACCCCGCCTCGGCCAGCATGCGGCGGTAGGTGTCGGCTGTGCGCGGCCGCCCCCGCCCCATCGCCCAGAGATAGAGGCCGAAATAGGCGTCCCCGACCGGTTCGGCGCCCTTCGTGCCGGCGAGCGGTTCGGCAAGGAGCAAGGTCCCGCCCGGCGGCAGGGCGCGGCGGACGGCGCGGAACAGGGCGGAGACGGTGGCGTCGTCGTGGTCGTGCGCGATCCGCACCAGGGTGATGGCGTCGAAGCCGCGGGGGATCGGGTCGCGGCGGAAGTCGCCGGCGAACACTTCGGCGCGCACGCCGCACGCGGCGAGCCGTGCCCGCGCCCGCTCCGCCACCGCCGGCAGATCGAACAGGGCGAGCGAAAGCCCCGGGTGGCGGGCGGCGACCGCGGCGAGGAACGCCCCCTCGCCGCCGCCGACATCGAGCAAGGACCGAAAGCGGTCGAGCCGGCCGGCGGCGAGGATCTCGGCCGCCACCATCGGTTGCGAGGCGGCCATCAGGGCGGAGTAGTCGGCCACCCGGTCGGCGGCGAGCGATGCGGCGTCCTCCGCCCCGGCATAGGGCCAGTACTCGGCGAGCGCCGTGGCCCGCTCGCCGCGCAGGAGTGCCACCGGGTCGGCGAGGTCGCGATAGAGCGCGGCGTGGTGGGCGACCATCGCCGCCACCCCCTCGTCGGCGGCAACGACGACTCCGAGGGCGCCGAGGCCGTAGCGGCCGCCGGAGCGGCGATCGAGCAGCCGCAGCGCGACCGCGGCGTCGAGCAGGCGCGCCGCCCCCTCGGCCGGTAGCCCCGTCAGCGCCGCGACCTCCTCGGCCGTGCGCGGCGCCTCGCGCACGCGGCGAAAGAGGTCGAGCCGCACGCAGGCGGCGAGCACCTGCGAGTAGACGAAGCCGGCGCAGAGGTCGAACAGGGCGCGGGTTTCGGCCCGCGCGATGCCGCGCGTGAGGGGAAAGGCGGCGGCGAGGCGGCGGAAGCGGGCCGAGGCGAGCAGGCGGTCGCGCCAATCGAGAAGCCGGTCGCGCAACCGGCCGCCGAAGCCGCCGCGCGGCACGGCGGGAGGGGAGGGTGCGGCGGCGGCGAGGCTCACGCGGCGTGCGCCGCGGCGGCCTTCGGCACCAGCCGCCGGGCCTCGAGCAGGATCAGCTGCTCCAGCGCCTCGCGCCCCGGGCAGGGCGGAATGGCGGCGATCGCCTCGCCCACCAGATCCTCGAGGTGGCGCAGACAGGCCGGAATGCCGAGGGTGAGTGCGGCGGAAGGCCGGCCAAGCACGGCGTCGCGCCCGGTGGTCTTGCCCGCCTCCTCCTCGTCGGCTAGCGCGTCGCGCAGATCATCCGCCACCTGGTAGGCTTCGCCGAGTTTCTCGCCGAGGCGCTGCCAGGGCTCGGGGTCGGCCCCGGCGGCGGCCGCCCCGCTCATGGTGGCGGCGGAGAACAGCGAGGCGGTCTTGGCGCGCTGGTAGGCGCCGAGATCGACGCGCGGTTCGCACTCCCAGGCCTGGCCGGCGGCGATCCCCAACGGCATGCCGACGGCATCCCCGATGATGTGCAGCAGAGCCGGCAGGCGGTCGGGCGAGGTGGTGCCGGCGCGGGCAAGAACCTGGAAGGCGAGCACGATCAACGCATCGCCCGCCAGCACGGCGAGCGGTTCGCCGTAGGCGACGTGCAGCGCGGGCTTGCCGCGGCGGATGGCGGCGTCGTCGAAGCACGGCAGGTCGTCGTGCACCAGCGAGGCGCAGTGGAGCAGTTCGATCGCGGCGGCGGCGGCGTCGGTCAGGTGTGGCGCGTCGTCGCCGCAGGCGGCAGCGGCGGCGAGCACGAGCCGCGGGCGCACGCGGGCGCCGCGCGGAAACACCGCATAGTGCATGGCTTCGGCCAGCCTGGGCGGACGGCCCGGGCCGTTCGCGATGTCGAGGGCTTCGCCCAGCGCCTTCTCGATTCGGTTCACAGCGTCCATCGTTCCCTCCACCTCGCCTGGGTCGGGTCGCCGACGGCCCGACTGTCAAGCGTGCCTGTCAGTACAACTGTCATTGAAAGTTGACAGCGGCGTCAAGCACAATCGCCGCTGCGACGGGACGATGTCGGAGGGGAACGGGATGGGCGGCGAACGGGTGGCGGTGATCGGCGCCGGCATGGGCGGGCTCGCCGCCGCGCTCAGCCTCGCCGCGCGCGGCTTCAGGGTGACGGTGCTGGAGAAGGCCGATCAGCCGGGGGGCAAGATGCGCGCCGTGCCGGCCGGCGAGACGCTGGTCGACGGGGGCCCCACCGTGTTCACCATGCGCTGGATCCTCGACGAGCTGTTGGCCGAGGCGGGCTTTGCCACCGACGAGCACCTCCGCCTCACCCCGCTCGGCGTGCTCGCCCGCCACGCCTGGGACGGGTCGGACGGCGTGTTCGATCTCGCCGCCGACGAGCAGGCGAGTGCGGAGGCGATCGCGCGCTTCGCGGGAGCGGCCGAAGCCCGGGGCTTCCGCGGCTTCGCCGCCCGGGCGGCAGCGATCCATGCCACCCTTGATCGCACCTTCATGCGCGCCGCCCGCCCCAACCCGCTCACCCTGGTCGGGCGGGCGGGACTGGAGGGACTGGCCCGGCTTTGGGGTGTGTCACCCTTCGCCGTGCTGTGGGACGAGCTCGGCAAGCACTTTCGCGACCCACGCCTGCGCCAGCTGTTCGGCCGCTACGCCACCTACTGCGGGGCCAACCCGTTCACCGCCCCCGCCACCTTGATGCTGATCGCCCATGTCGAACAGCGCGGCGTGTGGGCGGTGGAGGGGGGTATGCACACCCTCGCCCGAACCCTCGGCCTGCTCGCCGAACGCGCCGGCGCGACCTTCCGCTTCGGGGCGGAGGTTTCGGAGATCCTCATCGAGGGCGGCCGCGTGGCCGGCGTGCGGTTGGCCGACGGCGAGCGGATCGCCGCCGAACGGGTGGTGGTGAACGCCGACGTCGCCGCCCTCTCGGCGGGGCTGTTCGGCGAGGCCGCGCGCCGGGCCGTGCCCGACCAGGGGCGGGTGCCGCGCTCGCTCTCGGCGCTGACGTGGACCGGGCTCGCCCGCGCGGAGGGGTTCCCGCTGACCCGGCACACGGTGTTCTTCTCGCGCGACTACCGCGACGAGTTCGACCGCATCGCGCGCGGCCACCTGCCGAACGAGCCCACCGTCTATGTGTGCGCGCAGGACCGCGGCGATGACGGGTCGCCCCCGGGCGGGCCGGAACGGCTGCTCGTTCTGGTCAACGCCCCCGCCCGCGGCGATCGCGGCCAACCCACGCGAGAGGAGATCGAGCGATGCGAACAGGCGACCTTCGCGCTTCTGGCACGCTGCGGGTTGAAGATCGCCTGGGAGCCGGGGGCGGTGCGGCGGACCGGCCCGGCGGAGTGGGCGCGGCTGTTCCCAGCGACAGGGGGAGCGCTCTATGGGCGGGACCTCGCGGGGTGGCGCGCCTCGTTCCAGAGGCCGGGGGCGAGAACACGGCTCCCGGGTCTCTACCTGGCGGGGGGGAGCGTGCACCCGGGGCCGGGGGTGCCGATGGCGCTGATGTCGGGGCGCCTCGCTGCCTCGGCCCTAATGGCGGACCACGCTTCGACGCGGCGGTGCCACCGGGCGGCTACGCCTGGTGGTATGTCGATGCGCTCAGCGACGACGGAACCCACGGCCTGACCGTCATCGCCTTCGTCGGTTCCGTCTTCTCGCCCTACTACGCCTGGGCGCGGGGGCGGGGACGAGCCGAGCCGGAAAACCACGTCGCCCTGAACGTCGCCCTCTACGGGCCGCGCGCGCGCTGGACGATGACGGAACGCGGGCGGGCCGCGCTCGCCCGCGACGCGACCAGCTGGCGGGTCGGGCGGTCGTCCCTGGCCTGGGACGGTGCCGCGCTGACCATCGCCATCGACGAGATCGCGGTGCCGTTGCCCCGCCGGGTGCGCGGGGTGGTGCGGGTGCTTCCGGCCGCCCTGCCGGCCAGCCCCTTCGTGCTGGATCCCGGCCGCCGCCACGTCTGGACGCCGCTTGCGCCGCACGCGCGCGTGGAGGTGGCGATGCGCGAACCCGCCCTTCTCTGGTCGGGGCATGGGTATCTCGACTCGAACGCCGGGGCGGAGCCGCTGGAAGACGGGTTCCGCTTCTGGACCTGGAGCCGGGCGACGATCGGGTCGGGCACGGGGGTGCTCTATGATGTCGAACGCCGCGACGGCTCGGCCCTCTCGCTCGCCCTGCTGTTCCGTCCCGACGGGCGGATCGAGGAGCGCGAGGCCCCTCCCCCCGCGCGGTTGCCCGGCACGCTGTGGCGCGTGCCGCGCCCCACCCGAGCCGACGCCGGAACCGACCCGCGCCTCGTGCGCACGCTGGAGGACGCGCCGTTCTACGCGCGGAGCGACGTGGCGAGCCGGCTGTGGGGCAAGGAGGCGCGTGGCGTGCACGAGGCGCTGGCGCTTGATCGCTTCCGGCAGGCCTGGGTGAAGCTGCTGCTGCCGTTCCGCATGCCGCGGCGCGGCTGAGGCCTCAGCGCTCCCTCTCACGCTCCGCCCGCCGCCGCTCGCGCCGAAGAAGCCAGAGCTCGCGAAGCCCCCAGATCAGGGGCAGGGCGAGGAAGATCAGGAATTCGTAGCGGGCGAGGGTCTCCACTCCGTCACCCTAGCACCGAACAAGCGTCCGGCACCGCCGGCGCGCCCAGAGTGCAACGGCCGCCTGTGCGCGATGGTTCAGCCCGTGGGCGATCGGTCGGCCGAAGCGGTGTTCGCGCGGGCCCTCGCCTCCTCCTCGCGCTTGCGGTCCCGCATCAGGTGGTAGCGATCGAGCAGCAGGAGGCCGAGGAGAGGGCCGAACACCAGGAACAGCTTCAGGGCGGCGAAGGAGCCGTTCTCGTCCATGCTCCCGAGGTCGGGGCTCGCCCCTCTCCGTCAAGGGTTGGGCGGCGTGCGATCAGCCGCACCACCGAGGCCTCGCCGCGATGCCCTTCCCCCTCGCCGAGCACGGCCCGACCGCTGCTCAGCTCGATGATGTCGAGGTCGCGGAAATCCCGCTCCAGGGTTGCCGCGTCGTAGCGCGCCTCGTCGCTCTTCGGGCCGCAGTCGCGCCAAGGCCCACGCGCGAAGGCCTCCAGCACCAACAGGCCGCCCGGAGCCAGCGCCTCGCACGCCGCCCGATGCGCCGGGACCCGTTCATCTGCGGAGAGCTGCAGGAAGATCAGCAGCACGAGGTCGAAGCTCGCCGCCGGCGGGCGCCATCGCGTGACGTCCGCCTCGATCAGCGTCAGGCGAACGCACGCTTCGGCAGCGAGCGAAGCGGCGCGGGCGAGCGCGGTCGGGGCGAAATCGACTGCGGTGACCGAGAGCCCCCGTCGCGCGAGCCATACCGCGTTCCGCCCCTCGCCTTCGCCGAGCGAGAGGGCGCGCCCCTGCCGCGGCAGGACGGAGTCAAGGCTGGCCAGCCAGGCGCTGGGTTCGCGGCCGAACAGCCAAGGCCCGTCGCGGTAGCGGGCTTGCCAGCGGTCGCGCCACTCGCCCATGCGGTTCGGCTGCTGGACCCTCACGCCACCGCTGCTGCCCACCGCGCGGCCTAGTCAGGACGGCGGTCGCGGCGGCGTTGCCGTCCGTCGGAGCGGGCGAGCGCACGCAGGGCTTCCCAGGCGGAGGCCTCGAGCGCGGCCCGAACTTCCGCCGGCAGCGGCGTCTGCGCCAAGGCGTCGGTGGCGCGCAAGGCAGCGACGATCAGAGGGCCGATCGCACGCCCGTCCTTGCCCTGCCGCACCAATTCGGCGCACAGCACGGCCTCCTCGGCGGCCCAAGCCGCGCTGGGGTCGCTCGCGGGCGATGCGACGGGCCGCCCCGGTCGCTCGACGGCGAAATCTCCTAAGGTGAGCCTCGCCTCGCCCTCCGTGCCGATCATCGTCTTTCCGTCCCCGGCAGAACCCGCGTTCAGCGTGCCGGAGCGGACATCCGATGTGTGTGATCCGTATCACACCGAGAAGGCCGCGGATCGGGTTTCCTGTGTGGTTGCCGCCCGGACGGCAGGTTTCCGACGCCCGGTCGGGCTTTCGTCGCCCTCCGTTCCGGCGGCGAGGCGTTGGCCGCTGCGCTGGGAGGGCTTCCTCACCGCAAGGGCACCGTGCACGGCGCCGTTCCGGCACCGCCTGGCCGCAGGATCGGCCACCCCCACGCGTGCTTCCCGCGGGACGTGATGGCGTCCCAAGGCGGCGTCGCAACATGCCCTGAAGCAGCCGGAACGCGCTGACCGTCCGCCCCACACTGGTCGCGACCGTGGCGGCCCCGTCGGCTCGCGTCGGACCGGGACGGAACGGCAGCCCCCGCACCGGGTCACTTGGTCGGAGAGTCAGAGCACTGCCGGAAACGGTGCGCCGACCAGCCCTACCCAGGACGCCGCGCTCGTCATCCCGCCGCCGCGGGGCCCGACCAGGCTTGCCTTGGCTGCGGACGTCGGGAAACGCCGCCCGCGGCTGGCTACCCGCTCAGGCGCGGGCGCGGCTTTCGCGCATCAGGAAGGCGAGCTGCCAACGCATCTCGTCTTCGGACAGCGGCCAGCCGTCATCGACAGCGACCAGCATGCCGGAGGGGGGCAGACGACCGAGCAAGGCCTGCACCGGCTCCAGCACCTTGGGCGAAAACCCGCCCTTCCAACAGAGCGAAACGAGCCCCTTGGCCGAGCGCAGCGTGGCGGCGCGGTCGACCACCGCGAGGGGGAGCGAAGCGGCGCGCGCCAGCATGGCGGCGACCAGGCGGGCCTCGCCGCGCGTCGCCGCCGCCAGCAGTGTGGTGTCGTCCAGCAGGCCGCGCGTGGTGAGCTCGGTTGCCTTCGCCATCGCCTCGGCCGGTTGCGGGCGGTCGGACCGGTGAGTCGGGATTTCCGGTCCACGCCAAGCGATCTGCTTCACGGTCTGTCGCCGCAAGAACTCGGCAGTGGCCTCGTCGAGGTCCGGCCGCTCCGCCAGCGCGCGCACCAGGTGGTCGGCCACGATGGCCGCCAGCGCGCGCGCCGCCCGCGGTGACAGTTTCGGCCGCCGGACCAGCGGCTCATGCCACTCGACGTGATCGGCAGCCTGCGCGATCAGGGAATCCAGGGTGGCCTCGCGGATCTGCGCCGACCCGTTGCGCAGCAGCGCGACGATTGCCGGGCTCGAGGCGGTGGCGGCGATCGCGTCGGAGACGGTCTCGTTCAGGTGCGGCCGGCGGGCGATCGCGGCGAGGGCATCGGGGTTCGGCGGCTGATCGATCAGCCCGAGCAGGTCCTCCGTGGTCAGCAGGGGCGAAAATTCCAGCACCGGCCCGCACACCGGGATCTCGACGTCGCGCGCAAGACGCAGGATCAGGTCCCGCGGCGCGTCCGGCATGTCCTTGACCACATCGGCGATCGCGGCGCGCACGGAGACGGCGGCGTCCTCCACCAGCTTCTGCAGCGTCTCGTATGTCAACCGCTGCAGCCGGTCGCGGCTTTCGGCATCGAGGGTGGGCGCGAGGGCGGCGATCTTGCGGGCCAGCGCCGTGCGCACCTGCTCGTCGGCATCCTCGGCGAGCAGACGGTTGGCCTGGGCCGGCGTGGTGTCGTTGGCGGCGACGGCGGCTCTGACCACGCCTTCCTGATCGGCAGCGAGATAGAACAGGAGCTCGGGCGGCATGTCGCTGCGGCGAGCGAGGGCGGCGCGCTCCTCCACCGTGCCCGCGCGGGCGATGCGCTTCGCCTCCTCGTACTCGTTGGCGTTCATCCTCGCCCTCGCTGCCATCATGGCGCGACCGACCACCCCGCTTTGCCGCCACGCTTCACTGCGTACATCGCGGTGTCGGCACGCATGAGCAGGTGGCCGACGGTCTCGTCGCCGGCCGTGCGCACGGCGATGCCGATCGACAGGGACAACGTGACGTCCGGCGGGGCGGTGTGCGCGAGGGCAAGCCGCGCGTCGGCGACCAGGCGTTCGGCGCGCGCCACCGCGATCGCCTGGTCCGCCCCGTCGAGCCAAAGCGCGAATTCGTCGCCGCCGAGCCGCGCGACCAGGTCCGTCGGCCGGACGGCGGCGCGCAGCAGTTCGGCGGCCGCCCGGATGGCGGCATCACCCGCGTCGTGGCCGAGGCGATCGTTGACCTGCTTGAGGTTGTCGAGATCGACGAACAGCAGGGCGCCGGGGCGCCGTTCGCGCGTGAGGCGATCGAACCGGCGCTCGAGCTCCTCGAGGAAGGCGCGTCGGTTGAGCAGGCCCGTGAGCGGATCGGTGCGGGCCTGGCGCAGCATCTCGGCCTGCATGGTGTCCTGGGCGAGGATGAGGCCGACGAAATCGCCGGCAGCGGCGACCAGATGCTGCTCCTCCTCGTCCCAGCCGCGTCCACCCACCGCACGCCAGACCAACAGCATGCCGAGCTCCCCCCCCGGCTGACGGGCGGCAACGGCCAGCAAGGGGCCCGAGCGAGGCGGTGTCTCGGTCCAGGCACCGGCGCCGAGGTGCGGCAAGAGCCGTGTGGCCACGGCGACCAGCCCGTCGATGCCCTGGCCGTCCTTCGCCACCACGGCGAGCCCGCCGTTGCGCTCGGCCAGAACCGCCGCCCCCGCCGCGCCGAGCGCGGGGAGCATGGCGCGCACCGCCGCGCGCAGCATGTCGCGGGCCAGGATTTCGGTGCGGGCCTCCTGCAGGATGGCGTCGATCAGCGCCTCGCGACGCAGCGCGGCGGCGAGGCAGGCCGACCGCTTCTCCTCCTCGGTCACGTCGCGCGCCACACCGCGCGCCCCGCTGACCCGCCCGGCGCCATCGAACAAGGGGACGGCGGCGAAGGAGAGGCAGACGAGTTCGCCGTCGGCCCGCCGCAGCCAGGCCCTCGCGCCCCGCCGCTGTTCGACCGGCCGGAAGGGGCTGAAGGCGGGCTTGCCGGTCGCCGCCTCGGCAAGCAGATCCTCGGCCGGGCGACCGAGCAGTTCGGCCGCCGCCCAGCCCAGCGCCGGGTCGGGATGGACGAAGGTCAGTCTGCCCTCCTCGTCCGTCTCCCAGGCGAAATCCGCGGCCATGGCGACGAAGTCCCGCCAGCGCTGGCGGCTGTCGAGCAGGGCGGCGCGGAGCGCCGCGTCGGCCGAGGACGGGAGGAGCTGGACGGTCATGGTCTCCCCAAGCGCGGAGGCGACGCCAGTAGAACGCCGCGATCGTTAACGCGGGGTTGCCGCCGTCCTCGTTGACACCGGGCGAGGCCGTCGCGAGGGTGCCGCCGCGGACGGCTGGAAGGAACGGAGCATGCACGCCACGCTGGCGCAGGACATCGAGGCGCTGTGGGACCAGCGCAGTGAACTCTCGCCCGAGACCGGGGGGGCGGCACGGGCGGCAGTCGAGGCCGCCCTCGACCTGCTCGACTCGGGTGCCGCTCGGGTGGCGGAACCGACCCCCTCGGGTTGGATCGTGCACCAGTGGCTGAAGAAGGCCGTCCTGCTCTCCTTCCGCCTCAACGATTCGGTTCCCGTCGCCACCCACCCGGGCGCTTTCGACAAGGTTCCCCTCAAGTGCACCGACTGGGACGAGACCCGCTTCCGCGAGGCGGGCTTCCGTGCCGTGCCGGGCAGCGTGGTGCGCCGCTCCGCCTATGTCGCGCCGGGCGTCGTCCTGATGCCGTGCTTCGTCAATGTCGGCGCCTATGTCGATCGCGGCACGATGATCGACACCTGGGCCACCGTCGGCTCCTGCGCGCAGATCGGCAAGAACTGCCACATTTCGGGTGGCGTCGGGATCGGCGGCGTGCTCGAGCCGCTGCAGGCGAACCCCGTGATCATCGAGGACGATTGCTTCATCGGCGCGCGCTCGGAGGTGGCGGAGGGGGTGATCGTCGAGCGGGGCTCGGTGCTGGCGATGGGCGTGTTCCTCGGCGCCTCGACCAAAATCATCGACCGCGCGACCGGCGAGGTCTTCATCGGTCGCGTGCCGGCCTATTCCGTCGTCGTACCCGGCACGCTGCCCGGCCGGCCGCTGCCCGACGGGTCGCCCGGGCCCGGGCTCGCCTGCGCGGTGATCGTCAAGCGCGTGGATGAGCGCACGCGCGCCAAGACCTCGATCAACGACCTGTTGCGTGACTGACACGATTGCCTTCGCCGGTGCGGATCTCGCCGACCCGCTGCCGCTCGCGCAGGCGCTGATCCGCTGCCCCTCCGTCACCCCCGAAGACGCGGGCGCGATCGATGTCGTGCGCCAGGCGCTGATGCGTCTTGGCTTCGCCTGCACGGAGCTGACGTTCGGCCGGGTGCGCAACCTCTCTGCGCGCTTGGGCGACGGCCCGGCGGCGTTCTGTTTCGCCGGCCACACGGACGTCGTGCCAACCGGTGCCGCCGCCTGGAGTGTCGATCCGTTCGCCGCCGAGGTTCGCGACGGCGTGCTCTATGGCCGTGGTGCGGTGGACATGAAGGGCAACATCGCCGCCTTCCTCGCCGCCACCGCCCGCCTCCTTTCCCGCACGCGCGCCTTGCGCGGCGCGATCGCCCTCGTCATCACCGGCGACGAGGAAGGGGAAGCGATCGACGGCACGGCGAAGGTGGTCGAGTGGCTCGCCGCGCGCGGGGAGATGCCGCGCTTCGTGCTGGTGGGGGAACCCACCTCGGTCGCCGTGCTCGGCGACACGGTGAAGATCGGCCGGCGCGGCAGCCTCACCGCCCGGCTCGCGGTGGACGGCGTGCAGGGGCACGTCGCCTATCCGCAGCGGGCCGACAATCCGGTGCATCGTCTGGTGCGGATCATGCACGAGCTGATCGCGCGTCCGCTCGACGAGGGCACCGCGTGGTTCGAACCCTCCTCCTTGCAGATCACCTCGATCGATGTCGGCAACCCGGTGGGCAACGTCATCCCCGCGCGCGCGGAGGCCCGCCTCGCCATCCGCTTCAACGACCGCCACACGCGCGCCTCGCTGGAAGCGATGCTGCGCACGACGGCCGAACGACATGCGCAACGGTTCACCCTCGAAATCGCCTGCTCGGGCGAGGCCTTCCTCACCGAACCGGGGCCCGAGGTGGCGCGGCTGACCCGCGCCATCGCCGCCGCCTCTGGTGTGACGCCGCGCCTCGATACGGGGGGCGGGATCTCGGATGCGCGCTTCTTCGCCCCGCTCTGCCCGGTCGCCGAGTTCGGTCTCGTCGGCAGCACCATGCACCAAGCCGACGAGCGGGTGCCGGTAGCCGAGCTGCGCGCTCTGAGCGCGATCTACGAGCGCGTGCTCGAGGACTTCGTCGCGTGAGCGTGCGCCACACGGCAGCCGGGCTCGCCTGCGCCTTCCTGATGGCGCGCGGCCGGGCCGAGGGGCTTCGCCTGCTCGACGGTTCCGCCGCGACGGCGTGGCGCAGCTTCCTCGCCATGCTGATCGCCGCTCCGATGTATCTCGGGCTGAAGGTCGTCTCCACCCCGCCCTTGCCGCGCGGCATCGACCCCGTTCGGCTCGTCGCGGCGGAGGCGATCGGCTACGTCGTCAGCTGGTTCGCGACCGCCCTCGTCATGCTGGCGGTGGCGCGCGTGCTCGATCGCGAGGCGCGCTGGCCGCTGTTTGTCGCCGCGTGGAACTGGTCGAACGTGGTGCAGCTCGCCGTCTTCCTCGCCGCCGCCGTGGTCGCCTCCGCCTTGCCGGCCGCCCTTGCGGGTGGGGTGACCTTCGCAGCCCTCGGTTACGTGCTGTGGCTGCAATGGTTCGTCGCGCGCGAGGCCTTCGTCATCCCGGGGCCGCGGGCGGCCGCCGTGGTCGGGGTCGATCTCGTGCTGGGGCTGTTCCTCTCCGGGCTCACGCTCTCGCTCGGCACCGCGCGCTGAGGCTGATCCGCCTCAGGCGAACGGATCAGGGTCATAGCGGATGGCGGTCAGGGTGAGCCCTTCCGCCGGCGCGGTCGGCCCGGCGGCGGAACGGTCGCGAGCGGCGAGGATGCGCGGCATGTCGTCCGGCGAAAGCCTGCCTTCGCCGACCAGTTTCAAGGTTCCCACGATGTTGCGCACCTGGTGGTGGAGGAAGGAACGCGCCTCGGCGATGACGAGGATCGTTTCGCCCTCGCGCAGGATCTCGAGCCGATCGAGCGTCTTCACCGCCGAGGCGGCCTGACAGGCGGCGGCGCGGAAGGAGGTGAAGTCGTGCCGGCCGATCAGGTGGCGGGCGGCGTCCCGCATCGCGTCGAGATCGAGCGCGTGCTTGACGTGCCACACGCGTCCCGAGGCGAGGGCCGGGCGAGCGCGGCGGTTCAGGATCGCGTAACGATAGGCCCGCCCCTTGGCCGAGAAGCGGGCGTGGAACGCGTCGGGCACGCGGGCGGCCGCGCGCACCGCGATCCGCGCTTGCCCGAGGTGGAAGTTGAGCGCCTCGGCGAGGCGGTCGGGCTCGAGGGTGCGGTCGAGGTCGAGATGGGCGACCTGGCCTTCGGCATGGACGCCGGCGTCGGTTCGCCCCGCAGCGATGATCTCCGGCACCGCGCCGCCGGCGAGGCTTGCGGCCGCCTCCTCCATCGCCTGCTGCACCGAGGGCCCCGTCGCTTGCCTCTGCCAGCCGACGAAGCCCGCCCCGTCGTATTCGATGAGCAGCGCGTAGCGCGGCATCAGGAGAAGCGCGTGCCCGGGGCGAGCCTGAGTCCGCGCAAGCACGCCGCGGCCTCCTGGGCGGCCCGTCCCGGCCTCTGCAGGCGCAGGAGGCGGAGCACCGTGCCGTCTCCGCAGGCCACACGGCCCGCGTCGTCGAGCAGGGTGCCCGGTGCGGCCTCGCATCGTTCCTCGACCGGTTCGGCGGCGAGAACCTTCACCGTCTCCGTCCCGACCCGCGCGGTGGTACCAGGCCAGGGGTCGAAGGCGCGGACCTTGCGGTCGATCTCCCAAGCGGGCCTCGTCCAGTCGATCGCACCGTCGGCGCGGGAGAGCTTGGGCGCGTAGGTCACGCCCTCGGCGGGCTGCGGCACGGCGGGCGGATCCTCGGCCAGCGCACGCAGGATCAGCCGCGCGCCGACCTCCGCCAGGCGATCGTGCAGGCTGGCGGCGGTATCCCGCGGACCGATCGGCACGGCTTCCTTGAGCAGCATCGGCCCCGTATCGAGGCCCTCGTCCATGCGCATGATGGTGATGCCGGTCTCGGCATCGCCGGCGAGGATCGCGGCCTGGATCGGGGCGGCCCCGCGCCAGCGGGGGAGCAGGGAGGCGTGGATGTTGAGGCAGCCGCGGCGCGGCGCCTCCAGCATCGGCTTCGGCAGGATCAGGCCGTAGGCGGCGACGACGGCGGCATCGAGCCCGAGGGAGGCGAAGAAACGATGCTCGTCCGTGTCGTTCCTCAGGCGCACGGGCGTGCGCACGGGCAGCGCGAGCGCTTCGGCCGCGCGCTGCACCGCGCACTTCGTCTCCTTCAGCCCCCGCTCGGCCGGTTTCGGCGGTTGGCAGTAGACGGCGACAATGTCGTGCCCCGCCTCCGCCAGGGCGCGCAGGGCGGGAACGGCGAAATCCGGACTGCCGAAGAAGGCGAGCCTCACGCTCGCCGGGCGTCCTTCTCGCGCTGGCGCTTGGCGAGCCGGCGCATGATCATGTTCCGCTTCAGCGCCGAGATGTGATCGACGAACAGGATGCCGTCGAGATGGTCCGTCTCGTGCTGGAAGCAGCGCGCGAGCAGCCCCTCGAGCGCCCCCTCGTGCCGGGCCCCTGTCTCATCGAGCCATCGGGCGCGGATGGCGCGTGGGCGGGTGACGTCCGCGTATTGGTCGGGGAAGGACAGACACCCCTCCTCGCGCGTCTCCACCTCGGCCGAACGCTCGAGGATCTCGGGATTGATCACCACCATCGGCTCCCGCCGCCCGTCCGTCTGCAGGTCGATGACGAACAGGCGGAGGGAGAGGCCGACCTGTGGTGCTGCAAGCCCGATGCCGGGGGCGGCGTACATGGCGGCGAACAGGCGGGGGATCGCCTCACGCACCGTCGCTTGGTCGGCAGGGCCGATCACGGCGGCCTTGCGGCGCAGCGCCGGGTCGGGCGCGATCAGGATCGGCAGGGGCGCGGCGTCGGCGACCGCCGCGACGAGGGTTTCGTCCATGCCCGGGGAGGTAGCGCCGAGGCCGCGCCCTCGCAACGGGAGGCTCGGTCTGACCGCAGCACTCCTCCCTTGCAACGCCCGGACCATCTTCCCATTTACCGGATGCGCGGGGTGCCTTCGGGGCCCTGCGCGCAAGGCCCGCTCGCGACGAGGAGGCAGACCCGTGTCCCGCACCTTCCCCTTCGGCAGCCCGCTCTTCCTGGGCTTCGACCATCTCGAGCAGATGCTCGAACGCCTCTCGAAGAACGGAGGCGACACCTACCCGCCCTACAACATCGAACAGACCGGGCCGAACAGCCTGCGCATCACGCTGGCGGTGGCCGGGTTCACGATGGACGACCTCTCGATCACGCTGGAGGACAGCCAGCTCGTGATCCGCGGCAAGCAGGCCGATGACGGGCAGAACCGGGTGTTCCTGCACCGCGGCATCGCCGCGCGGCAGTTCCAGCGCACCTTCGTGCTCGCCGAAGGAATCGAGGTGAAGGGCGCGTGGCTGGACAACGGCCTGCTGCACATCGACCTCGTTCGCCCGCAGCCGGAAAGCCGGGTGAAGCCGATCCGGATCACCCCGCGTCCGGCCGAGGGCGTCTGAGCGGGCGGACCATGACCAAGCCGGGGCTCGTCAAGGGACCGGCAACCAGGGCGCGGCCATGATGGCGCGCGGAAGGACCGAGCGATGAACACGCAGAAGGAAAAGCACCCAGTCCGCAACTTCCCCATTCCCACCCCGGAGCAGCTCGCCGCCCTCGGCGTGGGTGGCCTCGCGTACGTCCGGCCGGTGATCGTCAACGGGCAGACGGCCTACGCGATCTTCTCGGCGGACGGGCAGCAGATCGGCTTGGCGCCGAACCGGCCGCTGGCGGATGCGGCGATCGTGCAGCATGAGATGATCCCGGTCAGCGTGCACTGAGGCGCCGGGGCGAAGTCAGGCAGCGGGCGAGGACGGAACCCTCGCGGGAAACGCGGCGCGGGGGCGCGGGCGGTGGCGTCGCCACCGCCGCTTGCGCCCGATCGAACTCCTTCCGCGAAGCGCGTGCCAGTCTGCCGCATGGCCGACCCCATCGCCCGCCTCGCCGCGGAGATCCGCCGCCCCCTGCCCGACCCGGCCCCGCTCGCCGAACTCGTCCCTGCCGCGCTGGCTTGGCCGACGCCTGCTGATCACTCTCATGCGACGCCGCGCCGCGCTGGCCCGGCTGGCGCGACCGATCCGTTCCTCCTCCGCGCTGGCGATCGTGGTCTCCGACCGTGACGAGCCCGCCGGCTGGTTGGCCGCCGGCCGTCTCCACGCCCGCTTCGCCCTGGCGGCGACCGCGCTCGGCCTCGCCCACGCCCACATCAACCAGGCGGTCGAGGTGCCCGACCTTCGCCAAGCACTCGCCGCCGCACTCGACCTTGGCGGCAAACGACCGGATCTTGTGCTTCGTCTCGGCAGCGGCCCCGCCCTGCCGATGTCGCTGCGCCGTCCGGTCGAGGCGGTGATCGAGCCGGGCTGAGGCCTTCGCGGCCACAGCATGCTGGCGGGACGAACCTCCCTCGCGCTACGCTCGCGCATGGTGTCGAAGACGGAGGCGGAGGTGCGACGATGCCGACCACACGCCGAACCCTGGTCGCGGCGGCGGCCGCCGCGCCAACCTTGCTCGCCGCTCGCCCCGCGATGAGCCGCCCCGACACCGCCCGCCCCGACCTCGCCCTGATCGTGGTCGACGTCCAGGTCGGGTTCATTCCCGGTGGCAACCTGCCGGTGCCGAAAGGCGACGAGGTGGTGCCGCTGATCAACCGCCTCGCCGCGCGCTACCGCAACGTGCTGCTCACACAGGACTGGCACCCGGCCGACCATCTCTCCTTCGCCTCGCAGCACCCGGGGCGGAAGCCGTTCGAGACGGTTCAGATGCCCTACGGCACGCAGGTGCTGTGGCCGGACCACTGCGTGATGGGCACGCGCGACGCCGATTTCGCCCCCGGTCTCGACATCCCGCACGCGCAACTCGTCATCCGCAAGGGCTATCGGCGCGAGGTCGATTCCTACTCTGCCTTCCTCGAGGCGGATCGGGCGACGAAGACCGGGCTCGATGGGTATCTCGCGTCGCGCGGCATCCGCGAGGTGCATCTCTGCGGCCTCGCCACCGACTTCTGTGTCGCCTGGAGTGCGCTCGATGCGCGCCGCTTCGGGCTTGCCTGCGCCGTGATCGAGGATGCCTGCCGCGCGATCGATCTCGACGGGTCGCTGGCCCGCGCCTGGGCGGAGATGGAACGCGCCGGCGTGGCGCGCCTCACCTCGTCGGCCGTGCTCTGACGCGCCTCAGCCGGGCGGCGGGTAGAGCCCCGCCGCCCGCGCGCGAGCCCGCAAAAGCGCGAGCACGGTGCGGCAGGTCGGCGCCGGAACGCCTGTGAGGTCGGCGAACTCCACCACCACGCCGAGGAGCGCATCGATCTCCATCGGCCGGCCGCGCTCGAGGTCCTGCAGCATGGAGGTGCGATGCGCCCCCACCTCCGCCGCCCCGGCGATGCGCTTGTCGACATCGATGCCGAAACGGATGCCCAAGGCCTCGCCGATCGCCTGCGCCTCCACCATCATCGCCCGACAGACTGCGCGCAATTCGGGGTCACCGGTCAGTACATCCAACGTCTGCAGGGTGAGGGCGGAGACAGGATTGAAGGTCAGGTTGCCCCACAGCTTGACCCAGATCTCGTCGCGGATGCGCGGTCGCACGGGCGCCTTGAAGCCGGCGCCGATCAGCGCCTCGGAGAGCTTCTGCGCCCGCTCGCTCTTCGACCCATCGGGTTCGCCGAGCGAGAAGCGGTCGCCGTAGGTGTGCTCGACCACCCCGGGCTCCACCACCTCGGCCGCGGGGTAGACGACGCAGCCGATGCAGCGTTCGGGTGGCAGGAGGCGCAGGAGTTTGCCGCCCGGATCCACGCTCTCGACGTGACGGCCGTCGAACGGCCCGCCGTGCTTGTGGAAATACCACCACGGAATCCCGTTCACGCCCGAAACGATCGCGGTGTCGGGGCCAAAGAGGGGCTGCATCGCCTCGGCCACCCCGGGCAGGGAATGCGCCTTCAGGGTGACGACGACGTAGTCCTGCGGCCCGGCCTCGGCGGCGGTGGCCACCGCGCGCGGGCGGGTGACGATCTCCGCACCTTCCGAGCGCAGAACGAGGCCCTTCTCCTGCATGGCGGCCAGGTGCGGCCCGCGCGCGATCACCGTCACCTCGTGCTCGCCCTTGTGCGCGAGGCGGGCCGCCATCAACCCGCCGATCGCGCCCGCCCCGAAAATGCAGATCCGCATCAGAACCGCACCCCGAGCTTCTCGGCGAGCCCGATGCGCTGCAGCTTGCCGGTCGCTCCCTTCGGGATTTCGGGCACGAACACGATCCGCCTCGGCACCTTGAAGTCGGCGAGGCTTCGGGCGGCGAAGTCACGCAAGCCCTGCTCGCTCACCTCCATGCCGTCGCGCAGCACCACCGCCGCCGCCACCTCCTCGCCGAGCTTCGGGTGGGGGGCGGCGAAGGTGAGCGCCTGCGCCACCGCCGGGTGGGCCGAGAGCACATTGTCGACCTCGAGCGGGCTCACCTTTTCCCCGCCACGGTTGATCAGTTCCTTCAGCCGCCCGGTCAGCGTGAGATAGCCGTCGGCATCGAAGGCGCCCTGATCGCCGGTGCGGAACCAGCCATTGGTGAAGGCCTTGGCGTTCGCTTCCGGGTTGTTCTCGTAGCCCTTGGTCACGTTGGGGCCGCGAATGACCACCTCACCGGTCGCCCCTTGCGGCAGGAGGTTTCCTGCCTCGTCCATGATCGCGATCTCTGGCCCGGCCGGCAGGCCGACCGAGCCCGGCTTGCGCGGCCCGGCCAGCGGATTGGAGGCCATCTGGTGCGAGGCCTCGGTCATGCCGTAGCTCTCGACGAGCGGGCAGGAGAAGGTCTCCTCCAGCTTCAGCATCACCG
Source organism: Elioraea thermophila (ex Habib et al. 2022) (assembly GCF_003336755.1). Classification (GTDB taxonomy): domain Bacteria; phylum Pseudomonadota; class Alphaproteobacteria; order Acetobacterales; family Acetobacteraceae; genus Elioraea; species Elioraea thermophila. Next base: position 893,210 of record NZ_QMDI01000002.1, read on the forward strand.
GCGCGGGCAGCGACGCCGAGGACGAGCGGAGGAAGCGCAGTTTCGCCCGCGCAATCACCTCGCCATTCCGGTCGGCCCGGGCGAGGATCGCCTGGTACATGGTCGGCACCGCGGTGATCCAGGATGGCCTCTCCTCATCGAGCTGGCGGAAGAAGCGCAGCGCATCGAAGCCCCCGGTGCAGATCACCGCCCCACCGCCGTGCATCGAGGCGAGCACGGCGGCGACCAGGCCGTGGATGTGGAAGAGCGGCATGATGTTGAGGCACGCATCCGCGGGCGAGAGTGCCAGCGTGGTGGCGATGTGGTTGGCCGAGGCGCAGAGATTGGCCTGGGTGAGCGGAACGATCTTCGGCCGCGCCGTGGTGCCCGAGGTGTGCAGCACGAGGGCGACGTCGTCCGTGCCGGCCGGCCCCGGGTTCGCCGCCGAGCCGGGTGAGCCGCCTTCCAACGTGAAATCGCCGGCCGCCTCGCCGGGCACCAGTTCCAGCACCGGAACATCGAGCCGCGCCGCCGCCGCCCGCGCCGCCGTCTCCGCCCCCTTCAGCACGATCAGCGCCTTGGCGCGCAGATCCTCGAGATAGAAGGCGAATTCGTCCTCGCGATAGGCGGGGTTGAGGGGCGCGGTGGTGGCGACGGTGGCGACCGCGAGGAAGGCGGCCGCCATCTCGGGCCCGTTCGGCAGCACGATCGCCACCCGATCGCCCCGGCCGATGCCGAGCGCGTTCAGCCTCGCGCGCGTGCGTTCGGCCAAGTCGACGAGGGCAGCGGAGGTGAGCGGGGCGCGTCCGGGGGCGCGCAAGGCGACCGAGGCGGGGTCGCGGGCGGCGATCAGGTCGGCAAGCGTGGCGTGAGCGGGCATCGGGCGACTTTCGACGATGGAGCGCGGGACGGATGCAGCGGGACCGCCCGCGGCGCAAGCCCCCGGATCGGCGGACAGCTATTCTGTTGCGCCGCAATGTAAATTTGCGACAGGACTTTTCGTTTGATTTACCACCTGCGCAACCCTATTTCCCCGCCCTTGTCCGATGAGAGCCCGGCTCGACCACACGCAAGGGGATGGCATGACGTCTCGACGCACGCTGTTCGGCGCGGCAGCACCTTTGTTCGCCGTCTCGCTCGCGCTCGCCGCCCTGCCCGAGCGGGCGGCGGCGCAAGCCTGGGAGCCCTCGCGGCCGATCACCATCCTCGTGCCCGCCGGCACGGGTGGCGGGGCGGATCAGATGGCGCGCGCCATCCAGGGCATCGTTTCCAAGCACAACCTCGCCCGCCAGCCGATCGTGGTGCAGAACAAGCCGGGCGGGGCCGGCGCCGAAGCCTTCCTCGAGGTGAAGAACAGCCGCGGCAACCCACACCTTCTGGTCATCACGCTGTCGAACCTGTTCACCACGCCGCTGGCCACCGGCGTACCGGTGTCCTGGCGCGACATGACGCCGATCAAGATGATGGCGCTCGATCAGTTCGTGCTCTGGGTGCACGCGGAGAGCCCCTGGCGCACCGTGCCCGAGTTCATCGCCGCCGCGCGCGAGGGCCGGCTGCGCATGGGCGGCACCGGCTCGCGCCAGGAAGACCAGATCATCACGGTGGCGATCGAACGCGCCACGGGGGCCCGTTTCACCTACGTGCCGTTCCGCGGCGGCGGCGAAGTCGCCGTGCAGCTCGTCGGCCGGCACGTCGATTCCACCGTCAACAACCCGATCGAGGCGGTACAGCACTGGCGCTCCGGCACGCTGCGCCCGCTCTGCGTGTTCGACACGCAGCGCCTGACCGTGACCGACAAGGTGACGGAGACCATGGCCTGGTCGGACATTCCGACCTGCCGGGAATCCGGGCTCGACGTCGAGTACCTGATGCTGCGTGGCATCTTCGGCGCCCCCGGCATCGCACCCGCCGTGGTGCAGTATTACGTGAACCTGCTCGATCGCGTGCGCGCCACCCCCGAGTGGCAGCAGCTGATGACCGAGGGCGCGTTCAACCTGACCACGATGACCGGCGAGCCCTTCGCGCAGTGGGTGGCGCGCGAGGAGGAGCGGCACCGCAGCCTGATGGCGGAAGCGGGCTTCCTCGCCCGTTGACCGCGCGCCTCGTTCCGGATCGACTGCGATGAGCGAAGTGCCGCGGGGCTTGCGCGCGCGCCCCGTCGAGATCGCCACGGCGCTTGCCTTCGCCGCCTTGGGCGGGCTCGCGATGTTCGACTCCGCCCGCATCGGCTTCGGCTGGGGGTTCGACGGGCCGCAATCCGGCACCTTCCCGTACTGGGTCGGGGGCTTGCTCATGCTCGCCTCCGGCGCGGTGCTCGCCGGCGCGGTGCTGCGGCGCACGCGGGCGATGTTCGCCACCAACGAGCAGCTCGCTTCCGTCGCACGCGTCTTCATCCCGGCCGCCGTCTACGTGGCGGCGATGCACCTCGTCGGGCTCTATGTGGCCTCGGCCGGGTTGCTCGCCTGGTTCATGATCCGACTCGGCGGGTATCCTTGGCTCGTCTCGATCGCCTCCGGCATCGCTGCCGCCGTCGTCGTCTTCGTCGTCTTCGAACTCTGGTTCCTCGTCTCGCTCCCCAAGGGTCCCCTCGAAGAGCTGCTCGGGTACTGAGCGATGGAGAACCTCGCCGCGCTTGCCGCGGGCTTCGCGGTCGCGCTCACGCCGTCCAACCTCGTGCTGATGCTGGTCGGCGTGCTGCTCGGCGTCGTCATCGGCGTGCTGCCCGGGCTCGGGGGCGCGAACGGCATCGCCATCCTGCTGCCGCTCACCTTTTCGATGGAGCCGGTGAGCGCGATCATCATGCTCTCCTGCATCTATTGGGGCGCGCTGTTCGGCGGCGCGATCACCTCCATCCTGTTCAATATTCCGGGCGAGCCGTGGTCGGTCGCCACCACCTTCGACGGTTACCCGATGGCGCAGAAGGGGCGCGCGGCGGAGGCGCTGGTCGCGGCCTTCACCTCCTCCTTCTTCGGCGCCTTCGTCGCCATCGTGATGATCACCGCGATCGCCCCGCTCGTCGCCCGCTTCGCGCTGCGCTTCGGCCCGCCCGAATTCTTCGCCGTGATGTTCCTCTCCTTCGCCGCCTTCGTCGGCCAAGGCCGTGGCTCGGCCTGGAAGACGATCGCGGCCATGATGGCGGGCTTCCTGCTCGCCTGCGTCGGGCTCGATACGGTGACCGGGCTGCTGCGGCTCACCTTCGGGTCGATGGAGCTGATGCGCGGCTTCGACTTCCTGGTCGCGGTGATCGGCCTGTTCGGAATCTCGGAGGTGCTGATCGCGGTCGAAGAAGGCTTGAAGTTCGAAGGTGCCAAGGCGCGCATCGACTCCGGCGTGGTGTTCCGGGTGTGGAAGGAGTTGCCGCGCTATGCCGCGATCGCGCTCCGCTCCTCCTTCATCGGCTGCTGGATGGGAGTCACACCGGCAGGCGCCACGCCGGCCTCCTTCATGTCGTACGGGATGGCGCGCAAGCTCTCGAAGGACGGCGCCGCCTTCGGCACCGGGCGGATCGAGGGGGTTGTGGCGCCGGAGGTGGCGAACAATGCCGCTGGTGTGTCGGCGCTGCTGCCGATGCTCGCCCTCGGTGTGCCGGGCTCGCCCACTGCGGCGGTGCTGTTGGGCGGGCTCATCATGTGGGGCCTGCAGCCGGGGCCGATGCTGTTCGTCGAACAGAAGGACTTCGTCTGGGGCCTGATCGCCTCGATGTACTTGGGCAACGTCGCGGCCTTCCTGGTCGTGCTCACCCTCGTGCCGCTCTTCGCCGCCATCCTGCGCATTCCCTTCGCCATCATTGCGCCCCTCATCCTCATCGCCTGCGCGATCGGCGCCTACACGGTGAACAACGCGATGTTCGACGTGGTGCTGATGCTGGTGTTCGGTCTCGTCGGGTACGTGATGAAGAAGCTCGACTACCCGCTCGCGCCGATGGTGCTCGCACTCGTGCTCGGCAACCGCACGGAACAGGCCTTCCGCCAGTCGCTCCTGCTCTCGGAAGGATCGCTCGCCGTGTTCTTCCACGGCTGGCTGTCCGGGATCATCATGACGGCGGGTCTCGTCCTCCTCCTCTGGCCGCTGATCGGACGGCTCGCGGCGGTCGTTCGCGCCCGCATGGCGTGAGGGCGCGCGGCTGATCCCGCTCGTGTCGTTTCCGTGACAACGGGCGGATGACGGCTTCCGCGGCGGGTTCCGTTGCGCGAGGCTTGCCCGCGATGGGCAACCATCGGTGAGACCGCCATGACCGTCCGCATCGCCGCCTTCAACGTCGAGAACCTGTTCGACCGCGCGAAGGCGCTCAACGCCGACACGCCGGGGGCCCATCAGGCAGTGCTCGACGCCCATGCCGAACTGAACCGGCTGTTCGAGCAGGCGACGTACGATGCGCGGACGAAACGCCGCATGCTCGCGCTGATGGCGGCGCTCGAGCTTCGCCCGCCGCGCTACGCCGGGCCGTTCGCGCTGATCCGCCGCATTCGCGGCAAGCTCGTGCACACGCCGCGCGGCGGCGAGCCGGAGATCGTCGCGGGCGGGCGGTCGGACTGGGTCGGCTGGTGCGAACTCGTGACCGAGGCGGTGGACGAGATCGCGATGCTGAACACTGCGCGCGTCATCCGCGACGTCGGCGCAGACATCCTCGCCGTGGTGGAGGCGGAGAGCCGGCCGGTCCTGCGCCGCTTCCACGACCTTCTGCTGCCGAAGCTGGGGGTCGCGCCCGCCCAGGGCTACCGCCACATCATGCTGATCGACGGCAACGACGAACGTGGCATCGATGTCGGGCTCGCCACGCGCGAGGGCTTCCCGATCGGGCTGATGCGCTCGAACGTCGACCTCCGCGCACCCTCCGGCGAGCCGGTGTTCAGCCGCGACTGCCCGGAATACGTCGTCACCACCCCCTCGGGCGAGCGGATCGTCGTGTTGCCGAACCATTTCAAGAGCAAGTTCGCCCCCGGCAAGGACGGGCAGCGCCGCGCCAACGACAAGCGACGGCTGCAGGCGCAGACGGTGGCGGACATCTACCGCCGCCTGCGCCAGGAGGGGCACGAGAACGTCGTCGTGTGCGGCGACCTCAACGATACGCCGGAGAGCGACCCCCTCGCCCCGCTCCTGCGCGACACCGACCTCAAGGACGTCAGCGAGCACAAGGCCTTCACCGAGTTCGAGTATCGCGCGCGCACCGGCGGGCGCGGCATCGGCACCTACGGCAACGGGCGCGACGACGAGAAGATCGACTACATCCTGCTCTCGCCCGCCTTGTTCGCGCGTGTGACCAAGGGCGGGATCTTCCGCAAGGGCGCCTGGCCCGGAAAGAAGCCTCGGCGTTGGGAAGTCTATCCGGAGCTCACGGCGCCTGTGCACGCGGCGTCCGACCACCACGCGATCTGGGTCGATCTCGACCTTTGAGCGGTCGGCCACCCAGCGCAGCGGCGGCTGATCTCGTTCGTGACGGAACGCTGCGGGGCGTCTGCGGCGGTGGTAGCGGCGGGCGGACTTGAACCGCCGACCCCGGCATTATGAGTGCCGTGCTCTGACCAGCTGAGCTACGCCGCCGCCTCAGCCGCAGTTAGGGCGCCGTCCCCGTCGCTGTCAACGCCGCCCGCGGCAGCCCCGACCCGCGACGCCGCCAGGGTGCCGCCGCCCAAGACGCGCTCGCCGTCGTAGAACACCGCCGCCTGGCCGGGCGCGACCACGGCCGGCGCCTCGAGCCTGATCTTCACCCGCGCCCCGTCCCAGGCCAAGACCGCCGGCTGCGCCGCCTCGCGCCCGCGCAGCTTGACCGCACAGCGGACCGGTGCGGCGGGCGGGTCGATCAGCCAGGACACGTCATCGACCCAAGCCTCGGTCCGCCCCAGGGCGGCGCGGGGGCCGACGACGATGCGGCGGCGGCCGGCTTCGATCGCCACCACGAACAGACGCTCGCCCACCCGTGCCGAGGCCTCGCCCAGGCCCTTCGCCTGGCCCACCGTGAAGCGCGCGATGCCGCGATGCCGGCCGAGCACGCGGCCGTCGAGCGCAACGATCTCGCCCTCCTCGGCGGCCTCGGGGCGAAGCGCTGCCACCACGCGGTCGTAGCGCCCCTCGGGAACGAAGCAGATGTCCTGGCTGTCGGGCTTCTCCGCCACCGGCAGGCCGAGCCGCGCGGCCTCGGCGCGCACGGTTTCCTTGCGCATCCCGCCCAAGGGAAAGCGGAGGAACGGGAGGTCCTCGCGGCGAATGCCCCAGAGGAAATAGGACTGGTCGCGCACGGGGTCGGTCGCGCGCAACAGTGCCGGCTCGCCGTCGACGGTCTCGATGCGCGCGTAATGCCCGGTGGCGAGCGCCTCGCAGCCGAGGTCGCGGGCAAGCCCGATCAGGTCGGTGAACTTCAGGTGCCGGTTGCAGGCGGCACACGGGATCGGGGTCATCCCCTGCGCATAGGCTGCGGCGAAGGGCTCGATCACGGCCTCCCGGAAGCGGGCTTCCATGTCGAGCACGTAATGGGGAATGCCCAAGCTGTCGGCCACCCGGCGGGCGTCGTGAATGTCCTGCCCCGCACAGCACGCTCCCTTCCGCCCGACGGCCCGGCCGTGGTCGTAGAGCTGCATGGTGACGCCCACCACCTCGTGCCCGGCTTCGACGAGAAGCGCGGCGACGGTGGCGGAGTCGACCCCGCCCGACATGGCGACGAGAATGCGCATGCGGGCGAGATGCGGGGGCAGTGCGGCGCGGTCAAGGCGGTGGCGGCGCCGGCACGGTCTCACCAATCGGCCCGCAGGCCAGCCGTCGCGGAAAGAAGAAGGGCCTCGGCGAACCGAGGCCCATTCCAGCGGAGCGCGTCGCTGCGGGATCGGCGGCCGATGTCAGGCCTGCGCTTCGCGCCGGCGCAACGCCATCAGCCCGGCGAAGCCGAGACCGAGCAGGGCCAGTGCGGCGGGCTCGGGGATCGCCTCGGCGGTGATGGTCAGCTGCTTGATGCCGAGCGACAGATCCTCTTGACCGTCGAGGCCGACGAGGCCGAGCAGGATCGTTTCGACCGGGGCGAAGGCGCCGGTGCCGCTGACGGCAAGCCCGATCTGGCCGGGAACCATGCCGGGGACGAGCCCGACGGTGATGGTCCCCACCGCCGGCGAGGGCACGGTGATGCCGTTGGCGTTGAGGAACGCGGTGAGTGCGGGGCTGACCAGACCGTCGAAGGCGGCGGTCAGCCCGGTCGCGGGCGTGCCGGAGAAGCTCAGATGCCCGGTGAAGGCAAGGCGATTGATGTACTCGCCGCCGACGGTGGTTTCGCCGACGATCTCGCCGATCGCGGTGACGAACACCCGGTAGAAGCCGTTGGGCGGGATGGTATAGCTGAACGTCGCCGGGCCGCCGAGCGGATTGACGAACAGGTTGAAGCCGGCTGGGCCGCCGACGTTACGGACCAGCAGGTTGCCGTCGAACGCGCGCACATCGAGCAGCGTGATCGGTCCGGCCTGCACGGGTGTCGCGAGCGAGACCCCGGCGGCGACCGCACAAACCCCCAACAGTTTCGTAACCGTGTTCATCTTGGACCCCCTGATGATTTCCTGGTGGCAGCTAGAAACGGTACGGCGTTGTGCACCGCGTCCAAAACTACGCCGTGCTGTCATCGAATGGTCAAGCACCAGATTGTGTCGGCAACCGATGATTGTACTTCGGAGGGATGATCAAACCATTCCGAATGCAGTCACGCACACGCAGCCCTTCACCGTACCTGGGGCGGCAAAGCGGTGGCATGCGCCCCCAACCGCGGGCGTGGCACGGGCGCAACAGTGTGCCGCACAAGCAGCGGCTCATCTCCCTCTTCCGATCGGGGTCGAGAACACCCATGCCGCCGGCGGTAACAAGCGGGCCAGGGTGAACTGCACGGTGTTCTACAGCGAGGGCGGCAGCCGCTCCGCCGGCATCACCGTTGTCGACGTGGAGAACGCGTGGGGTTACGGGCTCAACATGGAGCTCGACGACGAGTTCAGCCCGAACGGGCGGCTCAACGTCGACGTGAAGAAGCGCCGGCTTCGGCCCGACGTGTCGGTGAACCGCGGCGCGGTGACGGCGACGACCGACCTCGATCCGTGGATCATCGGGGCTGCGGTACGCTATGGGTTCTGAGCGGCGAAGGCGCTTCGGCTCGCCTTCTTCGGCGCGGGGGCGTGCGGGCTCCCGCGCTTTCGTTTCGGCGCCGTGCTTGCCGTCCTCGTTTCAGGCCCGCACCGTCACCGCGGTCCAGGCGTCGAGGAAGGCGCGCGCGTCCTCGGGCGAGGGCTGGAACGGCAGCCCGTCCGACCGCAGCGCGGCCATGGCACGCTCCACGGCCTCGGCGAAGGCGTCCTGGTCGTTGCGGGACGTGCCGCTGAGCGCCTCGAGCCCGATCCGGCCGTCGCGGAACGCCTCCACCCGTCTCCTGTCCTTGTGCGCGAGCACGGCGAGGCCGACCATGGTCGGCCCGTCCGGCGTCGTTGGCCCGGTGTTGGCGAAGCGCAGGCGGTTGAGGAAGCGCTTCATCTCGCGCGGGCTCTCGCGGGCAAGGAAGGCCGCCTCGGCCCAAGCCTCGAGCGCGCGGGTGAATTCCGGCGTGTCCACCTCGACCAGCGCGAGGGAAGGCCGTCGCCCCTGCAGCCACGCCGCCAAGCCGAGCAGCAGGACGACGGGAAGGACGGCGAGCCACCACCAGTCGGGCGGCGGCGCGGCGATGGGTTGAACGATCGCGGGTCGCTCGACTACCGGCGCGGAGGGCGGGTCCTCCGGCTCGGGCTTAGGCGGTGGTGGGCCGGCGGCGCAGCAGGGCGGCGGCGGCCAGCGCCCCCGCGAACAGCAGCGCCGAGGCCGGCTCGGGCACGACGGTCGTCGCGCGCGCGAAGAGGATGTCCTTGGGGGTACCGCTAAAGGCGCCGCCGTCCGGGGCATCGAACAGGGCCGTGCCGTTCACGGACAGGGAATTGAGGTACAGCGTGCAGCAGGTGACGGCCGGTGCGGTGTTGAAGGACCCGAAGACGACGAAGTCGTAGCCGGTGATGATGCCCGCCGCCACGGTCCAGGTGTTGTTGGTCGGGCTTCCGACATATTCGCCCAGCCCGAACCCATCGGTGTTCGAGAGGATCTCGACGCTTCCCGCCGCGGAGGTGGCATTGTCCGCGAGGCCGCGCACGATGCCCGTGACGGTGCCGCTCAGGCCGAGGGCACGGTTGGAGAAGGTGAAGGTGAAGTCGAGCAGCGCCGCCTGGGCCGACAGCGACCAGGCGCTCGCGAACGCTGCCAGTGCCAGAGTTCGGATGGCTTGCATGGAGGGATGTCTTCCTCTCGCGTCTGCGGGACGCCTGCCCAATCCGGCGGCCGCAGACGGAGCCGCTCGGACTCGCGCCGGAGGCGCTGCTTCGTCACCGCTTCGCGAGCATCCAGCGAAATGACTGTAGATCACGAGCTCTCCTTGTCAACGGCTCGCACCCGGGAAACCTCTTCGAAACGCCTGGCTGAGCGTCATGTCCTGGGTCGCCGAGCCTCGTGGCGGGCAAGGCGAGGCGGGGATGGCTCGGCGTCGGATCGGGCAGGACAGCTCGCCGGAGGCGCTGCCGCCTGCGGGTGCTGGCTCCGATCGTCGGCCGGACGTCTCGCCGGGCTGATCGATCGGGCGCGGACGGAGCGACTGCTCGCGCCATTGTACCCACCGTGCGGGTTTGCGAGTCGGTCCTGTCCTGGGCGCAACGCCACCTCGCGGACGACGGCGCTCTGAAACGGCTGTTCGATGCTTCGCCGGAAGCCACCGGGCGCGAACCATCCCGGCACGGCTTTCGCCCGCACCGCCTGCAGCAGGGCGGCGAACAGGTACTCCTCCCTCTGGTGGTGCCAGGCGTTGAACCACACCGGGCGCAGCCCGTGCGCGCGAAGGTCGTCGTGCAGCCGGTTCAGCACGCTGCTCTTGCCGCTGCCCCAGGGGCCGACGATGGCCAGCGTCAGCGGGGGTACGGTGCGGGTGTTGCGCAGGAAGGCGGAGATCCGGCGGGCGAGGGTGTCGGCGCCGGCGACGTCGCGGTCGCCGGGGGCGCGCGGGCGGTCGGTGGCGAACAGGCCGGCGGCGTCGCCGGCCGCCTTTCGTCGCTCGGGGGATGGCGGCGGGCGGAAGGCGGGCAGGGCGGAGACGAAGGCGACCGCGAGCAGGAGCCAGGAGACGGGCGGCACACCGCGCCGGTGCAGGCCAACCCGGTTCCAGGTCAGGCCGCCGTCCGCACTGCGCAGGATCGTCCCCCTTTCCCCCACCGCCAGCGCCGTCCGCCCGTCCGCCGAGAGCGCGACGGCGCCCAGGTGAGCCCGCACGACGGGCAGCCGCGCCCAGGCGTGGGTTTCCGGTGGTTCGATCCATCAGCGCAACGCCCATGGCGCGGGCTCGTCCATCGCCACCGCACGAAGGGGCAGCAGCCGCGCCGTCAGCCCCGCCGCGAGGGCGAGCAGCACGGCCGCCGCCAGCCAAGGCCAGCGGGCGTGGAGCCAACGCCGCAACGAGCTCGGCTGGCGCGGCGCGGAGGCGGCCGGCCGGGTCTCCGCCGTCGCCGGCCGGGAAGGAAGCGGGGCCTCGGGCACGGGCGAAACTCTGCCCAAGCCGGCGGCGCGCATGCAATCGTAACGATCAGCCGGACGCGCGCGCCGCCCACGTCCGGCATTGACGGAGGGGCGGCCCATACTCGCCCCGGCCGCGACACCGCCGCGCCCCGATCAGCCCCCGGCGCACAGCGCCAAAGCGGCAAAGGCGTAAAGCCGCCGCTCAGCCGGCGGCGGCGAGGCCCATCTGCCAGAACCGCGCCTCCAGCCGGCAGGCGGAGTCGAAAGTGCGCACGAGGTCGTCCCACCGCGCCTCCGCCCCGCGCGCCGCGCCCAGGCGGTCGAGCCGCGCGATCGCCGCCTCCGCCACCCCCCGGAATTCCGCTCCCGAGTACATCTCGAACCAGGCGCGATAGGGGTTGCCCTCGACTCTCAGAGCCGGGTCGCGCGCCATCCGCGCCCCGATCTCGGCGTAGCCGATGACGCACGGCGCGAGCGCCACCTCGAGGTCGAGCACGTCGCCGGCGAGACCCCGCTCCAGCACGTAGCGGGTGTAGGCCATGGTCTCCTCGGCCTCCGGCTCGCGCTCCATCGCCGCCTCGTCGATGCCCCATTGGGCGCAGTAGGCGACATGGAGTTTCATCTCATGGTCGATCAGCGCGTGCAGTGTGGCGGCCGCCTCGCGGATGTCGGCCACACGGGCGTGCTTGAAGGCGGCGAGCGCATAGGCGCGGGCGAAGTGGATGAGGAACAGGTAGTCCTGGGTGAGGTAGCGGCGGAACGCGGCCTCGGGCAGCGACCCGTCGGTCAGGCCGCGCACGAAGGGGTGCGCGACGTAGGCCTCCCAGGAGGGCCGGGCGGCATCGCGCAGCCGGGCGAAGAGCGTCCCCGGTGCGGCGAGCGCGTCGCGCGCCTTCGCTGAGAATCCCCCTTCCGCCATCACGCCACCCCCCGACCGCGCATCAGGACTTCATCGCGTTGCGCGTCGCCTTCGGCAGCCGCACCGTCAGCCCGTCGAGTTCCTCCGTCATCACGATCTGGCAGCCGAGCCGAGAGGTCTCCTCGAGACCGAAGGCGAGATCGAGCATGTCCTCCTCGTCCTCGGTGGGGGGTTCGAGCATGTCGAACCACTTCTTCTCCACGATGACGTGGCAGGTCGAGCAGGCGAGCGAGCCTTCGCAGGCCCCTTCGATGTCGATGCCGTGGCGGTGCGCGATCTCCAGCACCGAAAGCCCGAGCGGCGCGTCGACCTCGCGGCGCGTCCCGTCACGCTCGATGAAGACCATCTTGGGCATGGGCAGAACCGTCCGTCCTCAGGCGGCCGCGGCGCAGGCCTCGTGGGCGGCGATCAGCGCGGCGGCGGCAATGTCGATGTCGGCGGCGGAGGTAGAGCGGCCGAGCCCGATGCGCAAGGTGCGGCCGGCCTCCTCCGCCGACAGTCCGATCGCGCGCAGCACGTAGGAGGGTTCGATCTCGGCCGAGGAGCAGGCGGAGCCCGTGGAGAGGCAGAGGCCCGGGCAGCGGGCGATCAGGTCGGCCGCACGAGCGGCGGGAAAGGTGAGGTTGAGGTTGCCGGGCAGCCGGGCATCGGGGTGGCCGTTCAGCCTCAGCCCAGGGATCGCGTCGACGAGGCGCGACCACAGGCGCCGGCGCAAGCCCCGCAGCCGCTCGGCCTCCTCGGCCATCTCCACGCGCGCGAGGCGAGCCGCCTCGCCGAAGCCGACGATGAGGGGCGCGGGCAAGGTACCGGAGCGCAGCCCACGCTCCTGCCCGCCGCCGGAGAAGAGAGGGGTGAGGCGGACGCGGGGGCGACGACGGACGTAGAGCGCGCCGACCCCCTTCGGCCCGTACATCTTGTGGGCGGAGAGCGAGACGAGATCGACCCCGAGCGCCTCGACGTCCAGCGGGATCTTGCCCGCGGCCTGGGCGGCGTCGGTGTGGAAGAGAGCGCCCGCCCGTTTCGCGATCGGCACCAGGGTGGGAAGATCCTGCACGACGCCGATCTCGTTGTTCGCCGCCATCACCGAGACGAGCAGGGTGCGCTCATCGACCGCGCCCGCCAGCACGTCGGGGTCGAGCAGCCCGTCGGGCCGGACGGGGAGGATCACCGGCTCGAAGCCCTCGGTGGCGAGGTCGCGCACGCTTTCCAGCACGCACTTGTGCTCGGTGGCGACGGTGACGATCCGCGTGCGCGACGCCCCTTGGGAGCGCGCGAAGCGGGCCGCGCCCTTGATCGCCAGGTTGTTCGCCTCCGTCGCGCCGGAGGTGAACACGATCTCGCGCGCCTCCGCCCCGATCAGCGCCGCGACCTCGGCCCGCGCCTGCTCCACCGCCTGCTCTGCCTCGCGCCCCAACGCGTGTTCCGCCGAGTGCGGGTTGCCGAAGCGGTCGGCGAACCAGGGCAGCATCGCGGCCACGACGCGCGGGTCGCACGGCGTGGTGGCGTGATGGTCGAGATACAGAAGCCTTGGCGGCGCGACGGGGCCGTGCATGGCAGGGGATGTCGCGTCAGGCCGGCACGGGTTCAACCGCCCGCGACGCAAGCCGACCCGCCATCGCGGCATAGGCGGCGAGGAAGCGCGCCGGCACATCGTCCGCCGCGTCCCAGGGCAGGCTGACGCGGATGGCAGAGGACGCGAGCGGCCCCAGCCCCATCGCGCAGAGCACGTGGCTCTCCGCCACCTTGCCGGAGGAGCAGGCCGAGCCGGCGGACACGGAGACCCCGGCGAGGTCGAGCGCCATCACCTGGGTGGCGGAGGCGATCCTCGGGAGAGCGAGGCAAACGGTATTCGGCAGACGCGGCGCGTGTTCGGCAACGATCACCGCCTGCGGCACCCGCTCCCGCACGCCCTGCTCGATCGCGCGACGCAAGCGAGCGATCCGCTCCGCCCCGCCGCCCGCGCGCCAGGCCTCCGCCGCCTCGAGTGCTGCCGCAAAGCCCGCGATCGCCGGCAGGGGTTCGGTGCCGCCGCGCAAGCCCCGCTCCTGACCGCCGCCGCGGATCAACGCGCCCGGCCACCAGCCCGTCGGCAGCACCAGCGCGCCCGCCCCCTTCGGCCCGCCGGCCTTGTGGGCGGAGAGAACGAGCGAGGCCGCCCCGCACGCCGCGATCTCGCGCAGGGGCAACCGCCCGGGCGCCTGCGCCGCATCGACGTGGAGAAGAGCGCCGACCTCGCGGCAGAGCGCGGCGACCTCATTCAGGGGCTGGATCACCCCCGCCTCGTTGTTCGCCGCCATCACGGCGACGAGGGCCGGGCGCGGGTCGGCGGCGAGGGCCACCTCGAGCGCGGCGAGATCGATCACCCCCGCCGCGGTGACCGGCACCATCTCGATCCCTGGTACCGCCCGCAGCACGGAGTCGTGCTCGATCGCCGAGGCCAGCACGCGCCGGCCCTCACGCATCGCGCCGGCCAGCGCGATCGCATTCGCCTCCGTCGCTCCGGCGGTGAAGAAGACAGCCGAGGCGGCCACATCCAGCATCGCCGCCACGCGTTCGCGCGCGTCCTCCAGAACGCGCCGCGCCGCCCGCCCCAGCGCATGCACGGAGGAGGGGTTGCCGGCGACGTCGAGCGCCTCGATGACGGCCCGGCGCGCCTCCGGCCGCAGCGGTTCGGTGGCGTTGGCGTCGAGATAAAGCGGTACGGTCACCCCCGCCTCCGCCGCTCACTCGGCGGCGAGGTCGTGCTCCTCGCCGTCAACCCTCGGGCCCTCCACCTGCCGCAGCTTGGCGTGCAGCAATCCTGCCCGGCCCAACACCCGTTTCTTCACCACGTCCTCGAGCGAGACGGAAGCGAGGAAGAGGTGGATCTGGTTGCCGAGCTCCTCCCACAGGTCGTGGGTGAGGCAGCGCACTTGGCCGCCGAGGCAGCCCTTGGGGCTGCCCACCGTGCAGCGGGTGGCGCGGATCGGCTCGTCGGCGGCGAGGATGATGTCGGAGATCCGGGTCTCCGAGGGCGGAAACGCCAGCCGGTACCCGCCGCCCGGGCCGCGGACCGAGGTGACGAGGCCGGCGCGGCGAAGCCGGCCGAACAACTGTTCGAGGTAGGAGAGGGAGAGGCCCTGGCGGGCGGCGATCTCGGCCAGGGTCACCGGCCGCGACTCGGGGTTGGCGAGGGTGCGCGCAGCAAGCTCCGCCATCGCCATCACCGCGTAGCGGCCGCGGGTGGTCAGACGCATGGGACCTATCCTTTCGGCGCGACCACGCGGTCGCGCTCCGCTTCCAAAGCCGCCAGGCGAGCGGAAAGGGCCGCGACTTCCGCCCGCAACGCCTCGATCGCCCGCACGCCGGGGTCGAGCCCCTCGTCGCAGGGCGTGCCGTAGAGCAGCAGGTCCGCTCCGGCCGGACGGCGGTCCACGGGGCGCGCCGGAATGCCGACCACCGTCTGGCCGGGTGCGACGTCCGACAGGACGACCGCGTTCGCGCCGACCCGCGCCCCGTCGCCGATTGTGATCGGCCCCAGCACCTTGGCGCCGGCGCCGAGAATCACGTTGTTGCCGATGGTGGGGTGCCGCTTGCCGCCGACGAGGGAGGTGCCGCCCAACGTCACCTGGTGGTAGATCAGCACGTCGTCGCCGATTTCGGCCGTCTCCCCGATCACGATGCCGTCGCCGTGGTCGATGACGAGTCGCCGCCCGATGCGCGCTGCCGGATGGATTTCGATCCCGGTCAGCATGCGCGAGAGATGGGCGACCATGCGGGCCGGCAGTTTCAGCCCCCAACGCCACAGCCGATGCGCGATTCGGTGCAACCCCAAGGCGTGGACGCCGGGATAGCAGAGCAGCACCTCGAGCCGGGACCTGGCGGCCGGATCGCGGGCGAGCACCGCATCGATTCCTTCAACCCAGCGTCCCGCCATGCTCAGCGCGATTCCTATGTGAATTCGGTGTGACGGTCCCTATAGTAACAGACTGTCCGACGGGCAGGTGAGCGCGTGGCAGCGGCCGATCGAGGACGTCACAGCGCGCTTCCGCCGGGTCTTCGTCCGGGAACGCTAGGCACTCTGCCGAGGGCCGTCAATGAACGGTGGCGGTCGCGGGGCTGACTGGGGCGTGCCCGGAGCGGCCCGACGCGAAGCCGGCTCGCCACCGGCGGACAGGTGTCCTGTCAGGGGTCGGGGCGCAGGGGTGCCCCAGGATGGAAAGCGGAACGCGATGCCCGAGGTGATGTTCCAGGGGCCCGATGGACGACTCGAGGCCCGCTACCACCACGCGAAGACGACCAACCCGCCGCTTGCGCTCGTGCTGCATCCGCACCCGCTGCACGGCGGCAACATGAACAACCGCGTCGTCTACACGCTGTACCAAGTGTTCCAGAAGCTCGGCTTCTCGGTGATGCGGTTCAACACCCGCGGGGTCGGCAAGAGCCAGGGCCGCTATTCGGGAGGCGAAGGGGAGCTCTCGGATGCCGCCGAAGCGCTGGATTGGCTGCAGCGGATCAACCCGGGCTCGAAGACGATCTGGGTCGCGGGCTACCAGTATGGCGCTTGGCTCGGCATGCAGCTCTTGATGCGGCGGCCCGAGGTGGGCGGCTTCATCTCCGTCACGCCGCCCGCCAACCACTTCGACTTCGGCTTCCTCGCCCCCTGCCCGCAGTCGGGGCTGATCGTCACCGGCGGCAAGGACGAGATCGTGCCCGAGCCGGCGGTGGCCAAGCTGGTCGCCAAGCTCAATGCGCAGAAGGGCATTCGGATCGACTACCGGGTGTTCGAGGACTGCGACCACTTCTTCGTCAACCACTGCGACCGCCTCGCCGAAGCGGCGGAGGACCACCTGCTGACCGCGCTCGGCCGCGACGAGCGGATGAAGCTCGCCGCCGATTGACGGACGGCAGATCGCGTCGGCGGAAACCCGCGGGAATCGATCGCGAGCGAGGCCATGAGGCGGAGGGACGGCGCCGAGGGGCCGGCGTGTGACGGGGTTCAGCCTCGCCGAGCGGTTCGGACCTGACCAGGCGGCGGCACCACCCGGCCACCGGGCATCGGTCGCGGCACCCCCGTCGTGGTCGGCAGGCTGAGCGGCAGCCCTGCCAGGCTGCGGGCGGCAAGGAAGGCGAAGGCCTGCGCCTCCAGCGCATCGCCGTTCCAGCCGACGGCCTCGGCGGTAACAACGGGCGCGCCGAGGCTCTCGCGCAGGGCAGCGAGCAGCGCCGCATTGTGCCGCCCGCCTCCGGTGACGATCCAAAGGACGGGCGCGGCCGGCAAATGGCGAACGATGGCCGCGGCGGCGCGGGCGGTGAAGGCGACGAGGGTCGCCGCCCCGTCCTCGGTCGTGAGCGCGGCGAGACCCGAGCCGGCGATCACGCCGGCGAAGGCGAGACGGTCGAGGGATTTCGGCGGTGGGGCGGCGAAGAAGGGATCGGCGAGCAGGCGGGTGAGCACGGCTCCGTCGGCACGGCCCGCGCCGGCGATCCGCCCCTCGGCATCGTAGGCCTGCCCCGTGCGGGAGGCGATCCAATCATCGAGCGGTCCGTTGCCGGGCCCGACATCGCAGGCGATCACCTCGCCCCCCGCGCCGAGCCAGGTGACGTTCGCCACCCCGCCCAGGTTCAGCACCGCCAGAGGTTTCGCGAGATCGGCGGCCAGAGCGGCGTGAAAGAGGGGAACGAGCGGCGCCCCCTGCCCGCCCGCAGCCACGTCGGCCGTGCGGAAGTCGTGCACCACCGCGATCCCCGTCGCCTCGGCCAGCCGGGCGGCGTCGCCGATCTGCCAGGTGAGCCCGGCCGCCGGTCTGTGCAGGATGGTCTGGCCGTGGAAGCCGATCGCGGTCACGTCAGCGGCCGCGAGGCCGGCACGCTCGAGCAGGACCGCTACCGCCTCGCGGTGCCGCTCGGTGAGCGCGCGTTCGACGGAACGGAGGTCGGGATCGTCGCGCGGAAGCGTCGGCGCGCGATGGAGCAACGCGCGCAGGCGGCGGCGGAGCGCATCGTCGTACGCCAGCGTGAGTGCAGGGCCGAGACGGCCGATGCGCCGCCCGTCCGTCTCCACCAGCGCGGCGTCCACGCCATCGAGCGAGGTGCCGCTCATCAGGCCGATGAACAGGCCCGAAGCATCGGCTTTTGTGCCCATGACGCGACTGTGCTAGGCGCCCGGCCGCACCGCAACGGACGCACGATGACCCGCTTCCGCTCCGACTTCCTCGCCGAGGCGCACGCCCGCGGCTTCGTCCACCAGTGCACCGATCTCGAGGCGCTCGACGCATTGCTCGCGGCCGGCCCCGTCTCGGCCTACGTGGGCTACGACCTCACCGCCGACAGCCTGCATGTCGGGCACATGATCTCGATCATGCTGCTCAGGCTGTGGCAGCGCACCGGCAACCGGCCCGTGGTGCTGTTCGGCGGCGGCACGAGCAAGATCGGCGACCCGTCGGGGCGGGACGAGAGCCGGCGGCTGATGTCGGAGGCCGAGATCGCGGCCAACAAGGAGGGCATTCGCAAGCCCTTCGCGCGCCTCCTTCGGTTCGGCGACGGGCCGACCGACGCGATCGAGGCCGACAACGCCGACTGGCTCGACGAGCTCCGCTACATCCCGCTCCTGCGCGAGGTTGGCGTGCACTTCTCCGTCAATCGCATGCTGTCGATGGACAGCGTGCGGCTCAGGCTCGAGCGCGACCAGCCGCTCACCTTCCTCGAATTCAACTACATGATCCTGCAGGCCTACGACTTCCGCGAGCTCTACCGCCGCTTCGGCGTGCGCCTGCAGATGGGCGGGTCGGACCAGTGGGGGAACATCGTGATGGGGGCCGACCTGATTCGCCGCACCGACCGCGCGGAGTGCTTCGGCCTGACCGTGCCGCTGCTGGCCACCGCCTCGGGGGCGAAGATGGGCAAGACCGCGCAAGGCGCGGTGTGGCTGAACGCGGATCGCCTCGCGCCCTTCGGCTACTGGCAGTTCTGGCGCAACACCGAGGACCCCGACGTGGGCCGCTTCCTCCGGCTCTTCACCGAACTGCCGGAGAGCGAGATCGTGCGCCTGGAGGCGTTGCGCGGGGCGGAGATCAACGAAGCGAAGATCGTGCTCGCCACCGAGGCGACCGCACTCCTGCACGGCCGCGAGGCGGCGGAAGCGGCGCGCAAGGCCGCGTCGGGAGCGGGCGAGGAGGGGCTGCCCTCCGTCACCATTCCGGAACTGTCGAACGGCTTGCCGGCCTTCCAGCTCGTCGCCCGCGCCTTCGGCCTCGCGTCGAACGCGGAAGCACGGCGCCAGATCCGCGGCGGGGCGGTGCGGTTGAACGATGCGCCGGTGACGGACGAGGCGCAGCTGATCGGCCCCGAAAGCCTGCGCGACGGGGCGGCGCGCCTGTCGCTCGGCAAGAAGCAGGCCGTGCTGGTTCGCGCCGGCTGACGCCGCGGCCGTCTGCCCGGGGCGGCATCAGCCCCTGCTCGAGCGATGGGCAGGGCAAGGCCGACCATGCCGGTCGGGCTTGCCGCGGCGGGGCGGCACGCGGCTTGCTGCACCCGCGTCGACCGTCACACCGACGAGGCACCCCCATGGCCGGACCTGCACCCGCGCTCACCCGCCGCGGCCTGCTCGCCGCAGCTGCCGCCACCCCACTGGCTCTCGGCCCGCACGGCGGAGGCGCAAGCCGCACCGTTGCGCATCGCGACGTCGATCTCGGACATCCCGCGCCTGTGGGGCGGACCTGAAGCAGGGTTCGAGGGCATCCGTTTCGGCGCCCTGTTCCTCTACGACGCGCTGATCAACTGGGACCTCTCCTCGGCCGACCGGCCCTCAGGCCTCGTGCCGGGCCTCGCCACCTCCTGGCGGGTCGATCCCGAGGATCGGCGCAAGTGGGTGTTCTCCTTGCGCCCCGGGGTGCGGTTCCACGACGGCTCGCCGTTCGACGCCGAGGCCTGTGCGTGGAACTTCGCCTCGGTGCTGGATCAGGGCGCGCCGCAGTTCGACGCGCTAAGGGCGGGGCTCGTGCGCACGCGCCTCACCTCGATCGCCTCCTGGCGGGTGATCGACCCGATGACCTTCGAGGTGACGACGCACGCGCCCGACGCCCTCTTTCCCTATCAGGCGCCGTTCCTGTGGATGGTTTCGCCCGCGCACTGGCGCGCGCTCGGCGGAGACTGGCAGCGTTTCGCCGCCAACCCCTCGGGCACCGGGCCCTACCGCTTCGTCTCGCTTCGTCCGCGCGAGCGCGCCGAATTCGAACCCAACACCGACTACTGGGACAAGGAGCGCATCCCGCGCGTGCCGCGCACGGTGCTGCTGCCGATGCCGGAAGGGACGGCGCGGGTGGCGGCCCTGCGCGCGGGGCAGGTGGATGTGGTCGAGACCGTGCCGCCCGACACCATCGCGTCCCTGCGCGCCGCCGGCCTGCGCGTGGTGATGAACGCCTACCCGCACGTCTGGGCCTGGCGGCTTTCCGTCCTGCCCGACAGCCCGTTCCGCGACGTGCGCGTCCGCCGCGCCGCCAACCTCGCCGTCGATCGTGACGCGATCGTCGCCATGCTGGCGGGTTCCGCCCTGCCGGCGAAGGGCAAGATCACGCCCGATCATCCGTGGTTCGGCAGGCCGTCATTCGACCTCCGGTACGATCCCGACGCCGCCCGGGCGCTGATGCGCGAAGCGGGCTTTGGGCCGGATCGCCGGGCGGCGATCTCCGTCATCATCGCCTCGGGCGGCGGCGGGCAGATGGTGCCGATGCCGATGAACGAGGCGCTGCAGGAGATGCTGCGCGCGATCTGGATCGACGTCACCTTCCAGGTTGTCGATTTCGCCACCATCATCAACATGTTGCGCGCCGGGGCGCGAGCACCAACGGCACGCGGGGCGGCGGCGATCAACATCGCCATCCCGACCATGGACCCGACCACGGGCTGGATCATCTACGATCGCGACCTCGCCCCGCCGCGCGGGGTGAACTGGGGCGAATACGACTCGCCCGCGGTGCAGGCGCAGCTCGCCGCCGCACGTTCCGCCTTCGGCGATGAGGAGAACCGCGCCGCGATGGCGCGGCTGCACGAGATCCTGGTCGAGGAGGCGGCAGCGCTCTTCGTCGTGCACGACCTCAACCCGCGTGCGTTGTCGCCGCGCGTGCGCGGCTTCGTGCAGGCGCGCAACTGGTTCCAGGACTACACGCGAATTTCGTTCGGCTGAGCGGGTGAGGCGGGCGGCAAGGCAGCGCCAGGCTCCCTCTCGAAGACGCGGTTTGACTCAGCGGTCGACACCTGCACCACCGCGGCGTCGTTGGCGCTGGCAACTGCGACCTGTCGCGTGGAACAGAGCGACTTTCCTCGGCCCTCCGCCTGTGATCGCGACCGCCTAGGCCCATGCGGCGGCCGGCACGTGCGCCGAACAGAGCATCGCCGGCGGCGGGCCTGTCCCTGTCGCCCGAGTCCTCCGACACCCATCCCCCAGCGGAGGCGGCCGATCGCGCCGACGGCCACCCCCCCGCCGGCCGCCGGTCGCCGTCAGGCCGCCCGCAGGTGACCGAGGAAGGTCTCGACGGCGCGGCGGACGGTGCCGGTCTGTTCCGCCATCCGTGCGGACTCGCTGCGCGCGGCCTCGCCGCCTGCCGCGGCCCGTTCGACATTGGCGGAGAGTTGGCGCATCGCCTGCGACACCTCCGAGGTCGCGGCAGCGGCATCCTGCACGCTGCGCGCGATCTCGGCCGTCGCCACGCCTTGTTCCTCCACCGCCGCCGCGACCGCGGAGGCCAGCCGGCTGATCTCGTCGATCCGATTGCCGATGGCCTTGATCGCGCCGACCGCGCCGTCGGTCGCCGCCTGCATGGCCGAGATCTGGGTCGCGATCTCCTCTGTCGCCTTCGCCGTCTGCGAGGCGAGGTTCTTCACCTCCGACGCCACGACGGCGAAGCCCTTGCCGGCCTCGCCCGCCCGCGCGGCCTCGATGGTTGCATTCAGCGCGAGGAGATTGGTCTGCCCGGCGATGTCGTTGATCAGCCGCACCACGTCGCCGATGCGGGAGGCGGCTTGGGCGAGCTCCGCCACCTGGGCGTTGGTGCGCTCGGACTCCTCGGCGGCTGACCGCGCCGCGGAAGCCGTCTCCGTCACCTGGCGCGAGATCTCGCGGATGGAGGCGGAGAGCTCTTCGGCGGCCGCGGCCACAGCCTGCACGCCGCCGGCCGCCCGCTCCGAGGCGCTGGCGACCGAGCCGGACAGGACCTCGGTATCCTTGGCCCCTGCGGCGATCTGATCGGCAGCGAGGCGAAGCCGCTGCGCCGCCTCGGTGGCCGCGGCCACCGCCGCCATCACCTCGCGTTCGAAACGCCCCGCGAGCTCCAGCCGCTGCTGCCGGCGCTCCTCGGCGTTGCGGGCGCGCTCGGCCTCCACCTGCTCGCGCGCCGCTTTCGCCTCCCGCGTACGCTCCTGCAAGGTGACCACCGCCCGCGCCAGCGCCCCCACCACGTCGCCGCGGTCCGTGCCCGGAACCGGCGCCTCGGTGTCGCCCTCCGCCACCTTCAGGGTGGCATCGCGCAGGGCGAGCACGGGGCGGAGCGACGTGCGGATGACGAGCCAGAGTGCGAGCGCCACCGCCGCGATCACGGCAAGCCCGACCAGGATGGCCTCGCGGCGCGCCGCGGCGACGACGGCGTCGATCTGGTCGATCGGCACGCCGACGAACCAGAGCCCGATCTGGCGCCCGGAGGCGTCGCGGATCGGCTCGTAGATGGTGAGGTGGCGTCGGCCGAGAATCTCGTTCTCGCCGCGGTAGATCTGGCCGCGCGTGATCGAGGCGTCGTAGGCCGGGCCGGGAGCGAGCCGCGTGCCCACGCCGCGCGACCCGTCCGGACGCACCACGTTGGTGGCGATGCGCAGGTCGCCCAGGAAGAGGGTGGCGACCCCGCCCGCGATGTCGCGCACCGCATCGACCAGATCGTTCCGCCCGTTCAGGGCCGTCTCGCCGACCAGGAGACGATCCCCGTCCACCCGGAACTCGCGCCCGAAGCGGTGCACCTGGTCCTTCAACGCGCGCAGGTTCATTTCGAGATTGGCCTGCGCCCGCTGACGTTCGTTCTCCGCGATCTCGCTCACCTTCAGCCAGGTGAGCAGGGCGACCGCGGCGGCGGTCACCACCACGCCCGAGACCACCACCTGGGTGGCCAAGCCGAACCGGCGACGAAGGCCGGCCAAGCCGGCGACCAGTGCATGGCGTGCCGATGGTTTCATGGTCGGATCCTCAACCTGCCAAACCGGCGCGAAGATCGCCCGGTCAGGTGAAGCAAAGGTCAACGCCCGCGCTCGGGCTCTCCCTGCGGCTGGGAAGCTGGCGTGCCGTCACCCTCGAACAGGCCGAACAGGCCACGCAGGAAGCCCGGGGTGAGGGCGGCGAGCGGGTTCACTGTGACCTCCGGGTCGTCGAGCGAGCCACGCACGCGGTAGGTGGCGGCGAACACCCCGCCCCCGGCTTCGGGGGAAAAGAGCCGTCCGATCAGCGGGATGTGGCCGAGGATGGTGTTGAAGGCGTAAGCCGGCACGATGGTGCCGTCGACGGAGATGCGCCGGCGGGCGAGGTCGACCGTTCCGCGCGCGGTGAAACCGAGCGAGGCGCCGAAGGCCCGGGCATCGCGCAGCTCGAGCCGTTCGCCGTCGTAGGAGAAGGGGGCGACCAGGCGGAGGAAGGAGAGGCCGGGCCCGCGCGCGACCTCGATCAGCCCGTAGAGCGTCATCGCCTGCAGCACGCGCCCGATCGCCGGCGCCTCGCGCAAGCGGAACTCCTCGATCGTCGCTTCGCCGACCAGAGGCGCGTCCGGCCGGCCCTCGTCCCACGCCCCGCTCAGCCGCAGCCGCCCCCCGTTCATGGTCGAGACGATGCCGAGCGCGGCGAGGAAGGCGCCGGCATCGGAGGCTTCGGCCTCGAGGCTGCGCCGTCCGCCCGACCGCCGGATGCTGGCTTGCCACGTGCCCTCCGCCCCCGCCCGACCGCGCGTGTCGAGGGCGGCGATGCGCCCGCCGTGCCGGGTCAGCGACAGCGACACCTCGCGCAGCTCGCGCCCCGGCTCGGCCCCGAGCAGCACGCGCTCGAACCGGGCGTCGAGCACGATCGGCATGCCGCCGCCATCGTCGGCCCCCGGTTCGTCGCGCGGGCGGCGCGAGAGGTCGAGCAGGGGGCCGCGCAAGGACACGACCCAAGGGTCGCCGGGTCGGTTCGGCGCCCGCACCTCGCCCGCGGCCCGGCTGCGCCCGAGCGCGAGGTCGGCGATCTCGACCCGCTCGAGACGCCCTTCGCGGTCGAACGTCGCCCGGCCGCGCGCCGCCAGCCCCGCCCCCTCCAGTCGGGTGAGCTCGATCGCGGTCAGGCGCGGCCCGGCGAGGCGCGCGGTCGCTTCGGCGGACGCGCGCTCGCCCGCCGGTTTCTCCCAGCCGAGCTCGGGCACGCCGAGGCGTGCGCGCGTGAGGTCGGCGCGCAGGCTGACGGTCGCCTGGCGATCGCGCCGCACGGTGAGGCGGGCTTCGCCCCCCACCGCCCCCGTCAGGTAGGG
Organism: Elioraea thermophila (ex Habib et al. 2022); assembly: GCF_003336755.1. Classification (GTDB taxonomy): domain Bacteria; phylum Pseudomonadota; class Alphaproteobacteria; order Acetobacterales; family Acetobacteraceae; genus Elioraea; species Elioraea thermophila. Next base: position 917,156 of record NZ_QMDI01000002.1, read on the forward strand.
AGCGAGCGGAACGCCGAAGGCGTCGGCCACCCCCGGCTGCGGCGGGAGGCGAAGCGTCGCCCGCTCGATCACCTGCGACGGCGGGCCGGCGCGGAAATCGGCCTCGTAGGCGAGTTGCGAGTCGAGCCCCGCAAGCTGCCCCGTGCCCTCGAGCTTCAGCCCGTCGCGATCGACGGTGAGGGTGAAGCGGCCGCGCTCGAGCGGACGGTCGAGCACGGCGGCGGGCAGACTCGCCTCCGCGATGCGCGCGGTGGCGCGCGCGTCGAGATCGTCCAACGTCAGCGCATCAAGCAGGGGAAAACGCAGCGCGAGATCGACCTGCGCCCGGCCCGCCAACCCGGGGGGCGGCGGCCCGCGCCGGGCGAAGAACGCAAGTTTCGGGTGGGACAGGAGCGCGATCGCCTCCGCCACCGGGGCCTCGATGGCCAGGGCAAGCTCGGCCCATTGCGGCCGGGTGTCGAGGCCCGAGAGCACGATGGTCGCCGCCCGCGCGCGGATGCCGCCCAACACCCCGTCGCGGGCGGAAATCTCGATCCGGTCGAGGGCGAAGCGGGCTTCCGCCGCCACCCCGGTGACGGGCGGCATCGGCCGCAGGTAGTGCACCGTTACGTCATCGGCACGGCCCGTGCCCGCGAAGGCGATCGGTTCGACCCCACCTGTCGCGGGATCGAGGCGGAGTGCCACCTCGAAGCGGGCCTCGCGCACCACGCCCGCCGTCAGGTTGGTGGTGATCCACGCCCGTTCGTTGCGCCCGACCCCCTCCGGCCAGAGGGTGGGGAGGTCGGCGAAGGCCACACTCTCGACAGCAAGCTGCACCTCCGCCCGCCACAACGCGCCATCGCGCGCTGCCCGGCCGGCGATGGTGACGGTCGGCGAAGGGCCATGCTGTGCGGGCAAAACGAGGCGGGCGGTCTCCACCCTCACCCCGTCGGCATCGAGATGCAGGATGGCTCGGGCCGAGGTCAGCGGAAGGGCACCCCCGCCCTCGGGCAGGACCAGTCGTCCGGCGCCGACCGTGACGTCGATCCGTGCCGAGTGCGGCGCCAGTCCCTCGGCAAGCGCAAGTCGGGCCGAAGCGGAAACGAGACCATCGAGCGCGGCGAGCGGGGCCAGCACCGGCGAAAGCGGCGCGAGCACCGCCGGGCGGAAGGGCGAAAGCTCGACCACCAGATCGGCAGCGAAGCTCGGCGAGACCTCGCCGCGCGCCGCGATGGCAACCTGGGCAGGGCCGGCCGAGGCAAGCCCCTCCAGCGCGACCGCCACCCCGCCGCCCGGCAGACGGCGGAGGTCGAGCAGCGCCTCCTCGACCCGCCAGGGCAGGCCGAGCCGCTCGTCCTCGACGAGAACGGTGCCGCGCCGGATCCGCAGACGCGTCAGCCGGGAGATCCGGCTTTCCGCCCGCGCCTCCCCCTCCAGGCCGAGCTCGGCGAGCAGCCGTTCGGCAAGCCCCCGATCGTCTCCCGCCGGTGCTTCTTCCGCGCCGCGCCCCTCCTGCGGGGCGGCGATATCGACGGCGAAGACGCCATCCGCTCCGCGCCGCAGACGCAGGGTGACGCCGGCGAATTCGAGCGCGCGCGGCTCGATGCGGCCCAGGACGAGGGCGCGCAGCCCGAGGCTCACCGTGCCCTCCGGCACCTCGGCGACCAGCGTGCCGTCCGCGTCGATGAAGCGGATCCCGGAGAGGCGCAGGTCGATCGGGCGGTCGAGCCCCTCGCCGAACCCCTCCCACACCAGGGCCGCCCCGCCGATCTCGACCCGTCGCCCGCCCTCGGTGGCCGCCACCCGGGCCTCGATGAAACGGGCAAGCGGATCGAGCGGCAGCGGGCCCTGGGCAAGACGCCAGGCGAGAGCACCGGCGACGACGCAGGCGAGGACGAGGATCGCTCCGACGGCCGTGGCGATCCGCCGCAGCAGGCGGGCGGAGGCCAGGATCATGCCGCCCCCGCGCGTCGGCCGGCCCGATTGACGCGGCCCGGCAAGGGCCTCCAGCCTCCGCGCGCATGGACGGCCTCTCCCCAAGCCTGCCGCTTCCCTACGACCACGAGGCCGCAGAGCGCGCGCTCGCCCGGCTCGCCGACGAGGCGGGCGGGCTGCCGCCCGCATGGCGCGAGGCGCTGGCGGCGGTGTTCGGATCGAGCCCGCATCTCGCCGCGCTCGCCCTGCGCGAGCCCCAGACGCTGCACCGGTTCTTCGCCGAAGGTGCAGAGGCGGCGCTGGCGCAGGCGATGACCGTCATTCCCACCGGCGAGGCGCTCGCCCGCGCGACCCGCAGTGAACTCGCCGAGGCGCTGCGCACGGCGAAGCGCGGCGCCGCCCTCGTCATCGCGCTCGCCGACCTGTTCGGGCGGTGGTCGCTCGAACAGGTGACCGGTGCGCTGAGCGACTTGGCGGAGGCGACCGTCGAGGCGGCCGCGGGGTTCCTTCTCCTCGAGGCGGCGGGCCGCGGCCTGATCGGCCCCCTCGACCCCCTCGCCCCGACGCGCGCTTCGGGCCTGATCCTGCTCGGGATGGGCAAGCTCGGCGCGCGCGAACTCAACTACTCTTCTGATATCGACCTCGTCGTCCTCTTCGATCCCGAGCGCGCACCCTACCACGGCGAAGACCGGCTCGCCTTCTTCGTCCGCCTCGCGCGCGACCTCGTGCGGCTGATGGAGGAGCGCACCGGTGGGGGCTACGTCTTTCGTACCGACCTGCGGCTCCGCCCCGACCCCGGTGCCACCCCGCTCGCCGTCTCCGTCGAGGCGGCGCTGACCTATTACGGCTCGCTCGGGCAGAACTGGGAGCGGGCGGCGATGATCAAGGCCCGGCCCATCGCCGGCGACCGGGAGGCCGGGCGGGCCTTCCTCACCGAACTCCGGCCCTTCGTCTGGCGACGCCATCTCGACTTCGCCGCCATCCGCGACATCCACTCCATCAAGCGCCAGATCCAGGCCCATCGCGGCGGCGGCGCGATCGCGGTGGCGGGGCACAACCTGAAGCTCGGCCGCGGCGGCATCCGCGAGATCGAGTTCTTCGCCCAGGTGCAGCAGTTGATCTGGGGCGGGCGGGATCCCGCCTTGCGCGAGCCGGCCACCCTCCCCGCCCTCGCCGCCCTCGCCCGGGCGGGGCTGATCGGCGAAGTGGCCCTCGGTGAGCTGTCCGCCGCCTACCGCTTCCTGCGCCGCATCGAACACCGGCTGCAGATGATCGACGACCGCCAAACACACACCCTGCCCGCGGACGAGGCCGGGCTCGAGCGCGTCGCGCGGTTCTCCGGCTTCCCCTCCAGGGAGGCGTTCGCCGAGGCGCTGCTCGCCCACCTTTCGGCGGTGGAACGGCACTACAGCGCGCTGTTCGAGGAAGCGCCCGAGCTCGGCGGGCCGGGAAGCCTCGTCTTCACCGGGGTGGAGGACGACCCCGAGACGCTCGCCACCCTCTCTCGTATGGGCTTCGCCAATCCGCAGGCGGTGGGAGCGGCGGTGCGCGCCTGGCACCACGGGCGGCCGCGGGCCACACGCAGTGCGCGCGCGCGGGAGATCCTCACCGAGCTGATGCCCGCCTTGCTGGCCGCGCTTGCCCGCCAGAAGGATCCCGACGCCGCCTTCCGCCGCTTCGATTCATTCCTGAACCGGCTGCCGGCGGGGGTGAACCTGTTGAGCCTGCTGCAGCGCAATCCGGGGCTTCTCGATCGCGTGGCGCTGATCTGCGGGGCCGCACCGTTGCTCGCCGATTACCTCGCCGCCCATCCGCAGGTGCTGGATGGGCTGCTCGTCGGCGCGGGGCCCGAGCGTCCGATCGCCAAGGCGCTGCGCGCACGGCTCGCCGAGACGCGCTTCCTCGAGGAGGCGATGGAGGTGGTGCGGCGGGTTGTGCGCGAGCGCGAATTCCTGGTCGGTGTTGCCACCCTCGAGGGCGCGATCGCCGTCGATCACGCCGGCCTCCTGCGCGCCCGCCACGCGGACGCCGCCCTGCGCGCCCTGCTGCCGCTGGTCGAGCAAGACTTCGCCTCGCGGCACGGCACCATCCCCGGCGGTGCGCTCGCCGTCGTCGCCCTCGGCAAGCTCGGCGGGCGGGAGATGATGGCCGCCTCCGATCTCGACCTGATCCTGCTCTACGACCACGCGGCGGGGGTGGAAGCGGCGGTCGGGGCCTCGGGGCGCGCCCTCTCCCCACCCGAATACTTCGCGCGGCTGACGCAGCGGTTCATCGCCGCGATCACCGCGCCCACCGCCGAGGGCAAGCTCTACGAGGTCGACATGCGGCTCAGGCCCTCCGGCAACAAGGGGCCGATCGCCGTGCACATCGAAGGCTTCGCGCGCTACCAACTCGAGCAAGCCTGGACCTGGGAGCACTTGGCGCTGACCCGGGCGCGCGTCATCGCAGGCCCGCCGTCGTTGCGGCGGCGGGCACGCGCCGCCATCCGCGCCGCCCTCGCTCGCCCCCGCGAGGCGGATGCGGTGCGGCGGGACGCGGCCGAGCTCCGCCGTCGGATCGCGCGCGAACTGCCCCCGTTCTCCGAATGGGACGTGAAGTATCGTGCGGGCGGGCTGCTCGAGGGCGAGTTCGTCTGCCAGGTGCTGCAGCTGATCCACGCCGCACGCCACCCCGAGGTGCTCGCGACGACGACCACCGAGGCGCTGGAACGGCTGGCCCGCGTGGGCGTGCTTTCCGCCGAGGAGGCGGAGGAGCTCGCCGCCGCCATGCGCCTTTTCCGCGCCGTGCAGGGCGTGCTGCGCCTCACCGTCGGCAAGCCGCGATCCGAGGCCGAGATCCCCGGGCCGGTGGCCGAGGCGCTCTGCCGCGCCGCCGCCGCCTCCGGGGCCGCCGACGCCGTTGACCTGCGGGAACTTGCCGCCCAGATGCGAGACGCTGCGCAACGAATTCGCGCGGCTTTCAACCGGCATGTCGCCGATCTCGGCCCGATCGCGGAGCACGCGATCGGTGCGCGAGCGGACGATTGAGCGAAGGGAACGACGGAGAGGGGTCACGTCGATGGCGACGACGAAGAAACCGGCGGCGAAGACGGCGGCCAAGACGCCGCCGAAGACGGCCGCCGCGAAGACGGCGACGAAGACGACGGCGAAGGCCGCCGCCGCGAAGGCGACGGCGGCAAAGGCGGCGAGCAAGGCCACCGCGTCGAAGGCCGCGGCCAGCAAGGCGACCGCCACCAAGGCCGCCCCTGCCCCGGCGGCCATTCCGCCCGGCGTCAAGGAAGGCGACCCCGCCCCGCCCTTCTCGCTTCCCGCCACCGGCGGACGCACCGTCAGCCTGGAGGCGATGAAGGGCAAGCCCTTCGTGCTCTACTTCTACCCGAAGGCCGACACGCCCGGCTGCACCACCGAGGCTTGCGCCTTCAACGAGGCGCTGACGCAGTTCAAGGGGCTCGGGCTCGAGGTGATCGGCGTCAGCCCCGACAAGATGCCGGCGATCGAGAAGTTCGCGCAGAAATACGGGCTCGACTTCCCGCTCGCCTCCGACCCGGAGAACGCCACCGCCCAGGCCTACGGCGCGTGGGGCGAGAAGGTGTTCATGGGGCGCCGCTCGATCGGGCTGATCCGCAGCACGTTCCTGATCGACAAGGACGGGCGCATCGCGCGGGCGTGGAAGAAGGTGAAGGTGGACGGGCACGCCGCGGAGGTGCTGGAGGCGGCGCGGGCGCTCTGAGCGGCCTTGGGCCGGAGAGGGCGGCGGGGGCGACGCGCTAGCGCTCGTCCCCTTCCTGCGCCAGGGCCCTGAGCGCCGCCTCGTTGCGGATGGTCACCCGGCCCGGGATCAGCGACACCACACCGTCCGCCTCCCACGCCTTCAGCGCGCGGTTGACGCTCTCCCGCGCCGCACCGACGAGCTCGGCGAGTTCCTTCTGCGTCGCGGGGATGGAGGCGAGGTTCTGCGCCGCGGCCAGCCGAAGCAGGGCACGCGCAAGCCGAACTTCGAGCGGAAAGAAGAGAAGTTCCTCGACCTGGGCCGAGGTGCGCCGCAGCCGCTCGCAGAGCACCTCGATCACGGCGAGCGCGAGCTTCGGGCGCGCCTCCAACAGCGGCAACACGTCGCGACGCTCCAGCGTCATCAGCCGCCCGTCCGTCAGCGCCACCGCATCGGCCGAGCGCGGCCGGCCATCGAGCAGCGCGATCTCGCCGAACACCTCGCCTGCGCGCACTGTGTTCAACACGATATCCTTGCCGTCCTCGGAGGGGAGAACGATGCGCACCCGGCCGGCGAGTACCGCGATCAGCCCTGCCCCGGGGTCGCCGCGGCGGAACAGCGTTTCGCCCCGCCGCATCGGGCGCACATGCGCGTAGGCGGCAAGCCGCGCGATGTCCTCCGCCGGCAGGCGGCCGAACAGGGCGTTGCGCGCCAGCACCTCGTAGCGGGCGTCGGTGGCGTCGAGGCGGGGCATCAGCGACATGGCTGCAACCTTACCGCGAACCGCCGCCTCGTGCAGCCGCGTCTCGCGGAAGGGTCGATGCTTCATCCCGCGCCCGCGATCCGCTAGGGTCCCTGCCAGTGCTCGGGCGGCCGACACCGCCCGTTTCGCTCGGGAGACGGAACAACGATGCGCACCACGCTCCTTGCCGCTGCGGCGGCCCTCGCCCTCGCCGCGACTTTCGCTTCCGCCGAGGCGCGGACCATCCGCTGGTCGGCGGCGGGCGATCCCAACACCATGGATCCCCACTCGCAGAACCTTGGAACGGTGACGAAGATCCTCAATCAGATCTATGAGCCGTTGATCCTGCGCACGCGTGACCTCGGCCTCGAGCCGGGCTTGGCTACCGCCTGGCGGCAACTCGAGCCGACGCGCTGGCGGTTCGAACTGCGCCGGGGGGTCAAGTTCCACAACGGCAACGACTTCAACGCCGACGACGTCGTCTTCTCGATCGAGCGGGCGCTCGCCCCCACCTCGAACTACGGCATCTTCGTCGACACCGTGCAGTCGGCGGTGAAGGTCGACGACTTCACCGTCGACGTGGTCACCAAGATCCCCGACCCGATCCTGCCGAACAAGCTCGCCTCGGTGTACATCATGGATCGCGAATGGTCTGAGGCGAACAACGTCCGCCAGCCGCAGAACACGCGGGCGCGCGAGGAGACTCACACGGTGCGCAACACCAACGGCACCGGCCCCTTCCGCCTGACCATCCGCGAACCCGACGTGCGCACGGTGATGGTGCGCAACGACCAGTGGTGGGGCTGGAACGTTCCTGGGAACGACAGCAACATCACCGAGATCGTCTATCGCCCGATCGCGTCCGATGCGACGCGCATCGCCGCCCTCCTCTCCGGCGAGGTCGACTTCGTCATGGACCCGCCCCTGCAGGATCTCGAACGGCTGAAGCGCGCGCCGAACATCACCGTGCTCGAGGGGCCGGAGGTGCGCACCCTGTTCTTCGCAATGGACGTCAAGCGCGACGAGCTTCTCTATTCCAGCGTCAAGGGGAAGAACCCGTTCAAGGACCTGCGCGTGCGCCAGGCGCTCTACCACGCGATCGACATCGAGGCGATCCGCACCCGCGTGATGCGCGGTCAGGCGATCGTCACCGGCACGCTGTTTCCGCCGCAGGTCAACGGCTACGCCAAGGAATGGGACAAGCGTCTGCCCTTCGATCCCGCCCGCGCCCGCGCCCTGCTCGCCGAAGCGGGCTACCCGCAGGGCTTCGAGGTGACGCTCGATTGCCCGAACAACCGCTACATCAATGACGAGCAGATCTGCCAGGCGGTGGCGGCGATGTGGACGCGGGTCGGCGTCAACACGCGGCTCAACGCGATGCCGCTCGCCCAGTTCTTCCCCAAGATCCAGCGCGAGGACACCTCGATCTACCTGCTGGGCTGGGGCGTGCCCACGCTCGATGCGCTGTATTCGATCCAGTCGCTGCTCGCGACCAGGGACGGCCGCCCCGGCAACGGCATCTGGAACTACGGCAACTACTCCAACCCGCGCATGGATGCGCTCGTGGAGACCATCAAGAACGAATCCGATCCCGAGAAGCGCAACGCGGCGATCGCGGAAGCGATGCGCATCTACCACGAGGACGTGCCGCACATCCCGCTGCACCACCAGATGATCCCCTGGGCGATGCGCGCCAACATCACCATGCCGCACATGGCGAACAACCAGCCCTACATGCGCTGGGCGCGGGTCAACTGATCGCCCGTGCCCGGAGGCCCCTCGCGCCGCTCCAGCGCGAGGGGCACCTTGACGCCGCCTCGCCGACCCCGGCGGTCTGAGACGGAGCGTTCGGCTTCGCATGCTCGCCTTCATCGTCTCCCGGCTGCTGCAGGCGATCCCCGTCATGCTGACGGTGAGCCTGATCAGCTTCGCCATGTTCGCCTACGTGGGCGATCCGGTGACGATCATGCTCGGCCAGGACTACACGGAGGCGCAGCGCGAGGCACTGGTGCGCGAGTTGGGGCTCGATCAGCCCTTCTTCGTACAGTTCGTCGAATTCCTGCAAAACGTGCTGCGGGGCGACTTCGGCATTTCCTATCGCCTCGGTCGCCCGGTGGCCGACCTGATCCTCGAACGCCTCCCCGCCACGCTCGAACTCGCGCTCACCGCCGCCCTGCTTGCCCTCCTCGTCGGCGTGCCGTTGGGGGTGTACACGGGGCTCTATCGCGACTCCTGGCTGTCGCGCGTGTTCCTCACCGTGTCGCTGATCGGGGTGTCGCTGCCGACCTTCCTCATCGGCATCCTGCTCATCCTGGTGTTCGCGGTGATCCTCGGCTGGCTGCCCTCGTTCGGCCGCGGGGAGACAGTGACGATCGGGTGGTGGAGCACGGGGCTTCTCACCGCCTCGGGGCTGAAGGCCCTGATTCTGCCCGCCGTCACCTTGGGGCTCTATCAGATGACTCTGATCATGCGCCTCGTGCGCAGCGAGATGCTCGAGGTGCTGCGCACCGACTACATCAAGTTCGCCCGCGCGCGCGGCCTGCCAGACCGCATCGTGCATTTCGGCCACGCCCTGAAGAACACGCTCGTTCCGGTGATCACCATCACCGGCCTGCAGCTCGGCGCCATCATCGCCTTCGCCATCGTCACCGAAACGGTGTTCCAGTGGCCGGGCATGGGGCTTCTCTTCATCCAGGCGGTGGCGAACGCCGACATCCCGATCATGGCCGCCTACCTGATGCTGATCGCGCTCCTGTTCGTGGTGATCAACCTGATCGTCGACCTTCTCTACTACGCGGTCGACCCGCGGCTGCGCAGCGGGCTCGTCGCCTCATCGGGGCGCTGAGCCGATGAGCGCCTTCGCCCGCATGCACTACCTCGCGCGCATCTTCGACTCCGATCTCTGGTGGTCGTTCACCCGTTCGCCGACCGTCGTCGTCTCCGCCCTCGTCGCGGTCGCGATGATCGGCTCCGCCGCCTTTGCGCCGTGGGTCGCGCCGCACAACCCGTTCGATCTCGCCACCCTGAACCTGCTCGACGCCTTCACCCCACCGATCTGGCTCGAGGGTGGCGACGCGCGCTTCCCGCTCGGCACCGACGACCAGGGCCGCGATGTGCTGTCCACCATCCTCTACGGGGCACGAATCAGCCTGTTCGTCGGTTTCTGCTCCGTCCTGTTCGCGATGACGCTCGGCGTCACCATCGGGCTCGTCGCCGGCTACGCGGGGGGTGCCGTGGATGCGGTGCTGATGCGCATCGCCGACATCAAGCTCACCTTTCCCGCCATCCTGATCGCGCTGCTCGTCGATGGCATCGTGCGGGCCGTGCTGCCGCGCGAACTCCACGACCGCATTGCGATCTGGGTGCTGATCTTCGCCATCGGCATCTCGAACTGGGTGCCCTTCGCCCGCACCGTGCGCGGCTCGACCATGGTGGAGAAGAACAAGGAGTACGTGATGGCCGCGCGCGTCATCGGCCTCTCACCGGCGCGCATCATGTGGTCGCACGTGTTGCCGAACGTGATGGGCCCGGTGCTCGTCATCGCCACGCTGCAGCTCGGCTTCGCCATCCTGGCCGAGGCGACGCTTTCCTTCCTCGGCGTCGGCGTGCCGCCCACCCAGCCCTCGCTCGGCACGCTGATCCGGATCGGCAACGACTTCCTCTTCTCCGGCGAGTGGTGGATCACGGTGTTTCCCGGAGCCGCGCTCGCCATCATGGTGCTGTCGGTCAACCTGCTCGGCGACTGGCTGCGCGACGCCCTCAACCCGAAGCTCCGCTAGCAAGGCCGGCGCGCGATGCCTCTCCTCGATGTGCGCAACCTGCGCGTGGAGTTCCCCACCCGGCGCGGCACGCTCGTCGCGGTGGATGACGTCTCGTTCAGCATCGAGCCCGGGGAGGTGCTCGGCGTCGTCGGCGAATCGGGTGCGGGCAAGTCGATCACCGGGGCGGCGATTATCCGCCTGATCGAACCGCCAGGGCGGATCGCCGGCGGCGAGATCTGGCTGGATGGGCGGCGCATCGACACCCTGCCGCCGGAGCGCATGCGCAGCGTGCGGGGGCGGGAGATCGGCGCGATCTTCCAGGACCCGCTGACCACGCTCAATCCGCTCTACACCATCGGGCGCCAGCTCGCGGAAACGATGCAGACCCATCTCGGTCTCGGCGCGAAGGAGGCGCGGGCGCGGGCCATTCGCTGGCTGGAGGAGGTCGGCATTCCCGCCGCCGCCGAGCGGATCGATGCCTATCCGCACCAGTTCTCGGGGGGCATGCGCCAGCGCGTGGTGATCGCGCTCGCCCTGTGCGCGGAGCCCAAGCTCGTGATCGCCGACGAGCCGACCACCGCGCTCGACGTCTCCATCCAGGCCCAGGTGATCGCGCTCCTCAAACGTCTCTGTCGTGACCACGGCACGGCGGTGATGCTGATCACCCACGACATGGGCGTGATCGCGGAGACCGCCGACCGAGTGGCGGTCATGTATGCCGGGCGCATCGCGGAGATCGGCCCCGTGCGCGAGGTGGTGAAGCACCCCCGCCACCCCTACACCGAGGGGCTGATGGGCTCGATCCCCCCCCTTTCGCATCGCGTGCGCCGGCTGGCGCAGATCGAGGGCGCGATGCCGCGGCTGACCGACATCCCTCCCGGCTGCGCCTTCAACCCGCGCTGCCCGCGCGCCTTCGACCGCTGCCGGCGCGACCGCCCCGAGCTGATGGCGACCGACGGGCCCAACCGGGCCGCCTGCTGGCTGCACGATCCGTCGTCACGCGACGAGGCCCTCGGCCATGCCGCCTGACGCCTCGCGCACCGTCGCCACGGAGGCGCTGGTCGAGGTCGAGGACCTCGCGCGCGACTTCGACGTCTCGCGGCCTTGGCTGTTCCGCGTGCTCAACGGCGAGCCGCGGCGCATCGTGCACGCGGTCGCCGGCGTCTCGTTCGCCATCCCTCGCGGCACCACGCTCTCCCTCGTCGGCGAGTCGGGCTGCGGCAAGACGACGGTGGCGCGCCTGGTCGTCGGCCTGTATCGGCCAACACGGGGCAGGATCCGCTTCGACGGGTCGGACATCACGGCGCTCGGGGCGGACGACGCGGCGCGATCGATCCGCCGCCGGATCAACATGATCTTCCAGGACCCTTACGCCTCGCTCAACCCGCGCTGGCGCGTGCGCGACATCATCGCCGAACCCTTGCGCGCCTTCCGCGTGCTCGAGGACGAGCGTGCGATCGCCGAGCGAGTGGCCGAGCTCCTCCGGCACGTGGGCCTGTCGCCGAAGGACGGCGAGAAGTATCCGCACGAGTTCTCGGGCGGGCAGCGCCAGCGCATCTCCATCGCGCGCGCGCTTTCCGCCACCCCCGACTTCCTCGTCTGCGACGAACCGACGAGCGCGCTCGACGTCTCGGTGCAGGCGCAGATCCTGAACCTGATGAAGGACCTGCAGGAGGAGATGGGCCTCACCTACCTCTTCATCAGCCACAATCTCGCGGTGGTGCGGCACATGTCGGACCGCATCGGGGTGATGTATCTCGGGCGGATCGTCGAGCTCGCACCGACCGATGCGCTGTTCGAAGCCCCGCGCCACCCCTACACGCGGATGTTGCTCGATGCGATCCCGGACCTCGAGATGACGGGGCGGCGGCGCATTCCCGTCGGCGGCGAGGTGCCCTCCCCGATCGCGCCGCCGCCGGGCTGCGCGTTCCATCCGCGCTGCCCGTTCGCGGATGCGCGCTGTCGGGCGGAGGTGCCGCGGCTTCGTGCCGAGGGCGAGGCGCTCGTCGCTTGCCACGCGGTGGAGGAAGGCCGACTCGCCGCCTGAGCGGTTCCGCCGGGAGTGCGGAAACGACAGGCGCGCCGGCGTCTCACCCGCGCGCCGTGCCGTGTCGTGACGTCTTCGCTCAGACCCGCCGGCGGGCCAGGCCGAGGGCGGCGAGGCCGAAGCCGAGCAAGGCGAGGCTGGCCGGCTCCACCACCTCGATCGGAACCTCGATCTGATAGGCGTAGCGGAGGGTCACGCTCTCGCCGGCGGCGAGATCGCCGATGAACCAAGCCATCTGCAGGCTGAAGTCACCGCGCTCGACGCGCGGAGACACCGCCCCCGCCCCCTCGAGCACGGTGAGCGGCGAGTCGGTGGTGCAACACTCGCCGCCGATGAGCGTATTGCTCGGGTAGTCGGTGGTGAGGTTGATCAGGGCGAGGCCGAGCCCCGTCAGCGGACCGCGTCCGAAGATCCGATCGGCTGCGCTCAAGCCGGCACCGCCCCGCGTGTTGTCGGTCTCGAACGGATCGACGGTGTCGTCGAGCTCGAGCGAAGCGTCGGGGCTCGGGTCGACGGCACGGACGAAGGCGAGGCTCTCCAGATCCTGCAGGGCGGTGATCGTGGTCTCGATCACGATTCTCGTACCGTGGGGATCGAACAGATAGGTGTGCGAGATCTCGAAGAGGCTGCCGAACGATCCCGTCCAGCGCGCGCCGCCATCGATCGCCTCCACGGCGCCGCTGCCAAGATCAGCGATGCCGTTGGCGTTCTCGACGAAACCCGTCTGGTCGGAGACGACCCCGAAGCCCTCGTGGCGCAGCCCGTTCAGCATGTCGATGCAGTGCCGGCCGCCGCCGCGGGGGTCGACCACGATGCCGAAGCCCTCGTCGAGGCCAGGGCCGATCGTGCCCAGATCGCTGATTTGGAACTTGAGGAACCGCCCCTCGAGCACGACGCCGGCTTGGGCGAGCGCGGGGGCGAAAGCGACTGCGACGGCAGAGGCAACGGCGACGCGAAGACGGCGTGGCAGCACGGACGATCTCCCTCGTTCAGGCGGCCGCATGAGAAGCAGGCTGCGTGCCATCGCACGCCGAGCGCCGAGAACGCTCCCGCGATCGGCGCGTCGAGGGCGGCGTGCCCGCCTGCCAGCGGCGACGGTGTAAAATTTTCCGACAGCGACAGATCGATGACAGAGGCACCGGCGGCAGCGACAAGCATGGTCCGCCTGCCGGCAAGCCACAGCTGACCGCGGCTGTTCGCAATCCAAGATCCCCCACGCGATGCGCGCGCCAGTGCAGTACCGTCGACGAGATGGTGTTCGGCTTCGAAACGATAGATCGCGGCGACTACTGTCGGAACGGAAGCGAACCAAGTACGATTGTGTGCCGGAGATGCCGATTTGGTCATGAGGACCGATCGCGCGACTGCGACTGGAAGACGAAACGAGGCCGACACGATCCTCGCCTGTCGGTCCGCTTTACACCTGCATTCGTCATTGTTCTTTCATCGAACTGTCGTCATGCGGGCGCGTGACTCTCTCTAGCCTCAGCGCATCTCGCGAAGGGGGAAGGAAGAGGTCCACGGATGACGAACGCGTTCATCCCGCTGCCGACGTCGGCGGGGTTCACGGCGCAGCGCCTGTTCACGGTGAACCACGCGGCAACACCCGCCGGCGGAGCCGAGGTCGCCGCCTACGACCCTGTGCTGCGCCTCGCCTTCATCATGGGGCCGAACGGGGTCGACATCGTCACCGCCGTCGCCCGCCCGGGCAAGCCGGCAGGCACCATCCTCGCCAGCGTCGACGTCACTCCCTTCGGCGGCAACGCCAATTCCATCGCCTTCCACGACGGCCTGCTCGGCATCGCCCTCGCCGGGCCGGACAAGACCCAGCCCGGAACGGTGCTGACGTTCCGCATCGGCGGCGAGGTCGACCCGGTCGCGGGCTTCCGCCCGACCGTCACGCCGGTCGCCACCTACACGGTCGGCGCCAACCCGGACCAGATCACCTTCACCCCGGACGGCACGAAGCTTCTGGTCGCCAACGAGGGCGAGCCGAACGGCTACCGCCCGGGCGACGTCGACCCGGAAGGCTCGGTCTCCATCATCGACCTCGCCTCGGGCACCGTGCGCACCGCCGACTTCACCGCCTTCAACGGCGAGATCGACGCGCTGCGTGCTGCCGGCGTCCGCATCTTCGGCCCCGGTGCGACCGTCGCGCAGGACCTCGAGCCCGAGTACATCACCGTCTCCGCCGACGGGAAGACGGCCTTCGTCGCGCTGCAGGAGAACAATGCGATCGCCGTGCTCGACATCGAGCAGGCCGCCTTCGTCTCCATCCTCCCGCTCGGGCTCAAGGACCACTCGCTCCCCGGCAACGGGCTCGATGCCTCCGATCGCGACGGCCCTGGCAACGGCCCGGCGATCAACATCCGCACCTGGCCGGTCTTCGGCATGTACCAGCCGGACGGGATCGCCACCTTCACCTTCAACGGAGTAGAGTACATCGCCTCCGCCAACGAGGGCGACGCGCGGGATTGGCCGGGCTTCAACGAGGAGGTGCGCGTCGGCGCCGCCTCTTACGTGCTCGATCCCGGCACGTTCCCCAATGCCGCGGTGCTGAAGCAGGCCGCCAATCTCGGCCGGCTCACCGTATCCAACGCCACGGGCGATACGAACGGCGACGGGCGCTTCGACCAGATCCACGTCTTCGGCGCCCGCTCGCTCTCCTTCTGGAGCACGGACGGCACGCTCGTCTGGGACTCGGGGGATGCGATCGAGCAAGCGATCGCCCTGCTCGATCCGAACTGGACACCGCCCACCGCTGCCCAGATCGGCACGAAGGACGGGCTCGGCGACGACAGCCGCTCCGACAACAAGGGCCCCGAGCCAGAACACCTCACCATCGCCACCATCGGAACCGCCGCTTACGCCTTCGTCGGGCTCGAGCGGTCGAACGCGGTGGCGGTGTTCCGCATCGGCGACGCGAACGGCGATGGCTTGCCGGACGCGACCCTGCAGGGCGTGATCGCCACCCCGGGCCACCAGGCGCCGGAGGTGTTCGTCACCGTCCCCGTCTCCTCCAACACCGGCGGCCAGCCGCTGCTGATCGTGCCCTCCGAGGTGTCGAACACCTCGGCGGTCTATGCGCTGTCGCAGAACTTCACCCTGCAGGTGCTGCACTCCTCCGACCATGAGGCGGGGTTGCAGGCCGTCTCCCGCATGCCGCTGTGGGCGTCGTTGCACGAGCGGTTCAAGCAGGACTACGCCAATACCATCGTGCTCACTCCGGGCGACCTCTGGATCCCGGGCCCGTTCTACGCCGCCGAGGCCGACCCTTCGCTCGAGGTTCCGCTCGAACGCTTCTACACCCAGCTCCTCGGCACGCCGATCAACCTGCCCTCCGGCGCGCAGACCTCGGGCCGGGTGACGATGGCGGCGATGAACGCCGTCGGCGTCACCGCGGCATCCTTCGGCAACCACGAGTTCGACCTCGGCACCAACCCGATCGCCGGCATCATCCGCCCCTCGGGCCAGTATCCGGGCGCGCTGTTCCCCTACCTCTCCGCCAATCTCGACTTCTCGGCCGACACGGGGGCGATCGGCGGCAACCTCGCCGCGGCGGTGACCGCGGACGGGCAGGAGGCTTCCTCCATCAAGGGGCGGATCGCCGGCACCGCGGTGGTGACGATCGGCGGGGAGAAGATCGGCCTCGTCGGCGCGACGACGCAGCTCCTCGCCTCCATCTCCTCGCCGGGTGCGGTGCGCGTGATCGGGCCGCAGCAGAACGACATGGCCGCACTCGCCGCCATCCTGCAGCCGAAGATCGACGCGCTCGCCGAACAGGGCATCAACAAGATCGTGTTGATGTCGCATCTGCAGCAGTACGCGTTCGAGCTCGACCTCGCGACCCGGCTGAAGGGAGTCGACATCGTGCTCGCCGCCGGCTCGCACGCCCTGTTCGCCGACGACGACGACGTGCTCCGCCCCGGCGACGTGCCGGCCGAAGGCTATCCGGTCCTGCGGTTCAACGCCGACGGCGACCCGGTGCTGATCGTCTCGACGCCGAACGAATACGCGTATGTCGGCCGCTTGGTCGTCGAGTTCGATGCCGAGGGCCGCATCGTCACCGACCGTCTGGCGGACTACGTCTCGGTCAACGGCGCATGGGCGACCACGCCGGAGCGCGTCGCCGAGGCCTGGGGCGTCGCACCGGAAGACCTGTTCGCCTCCGAGGCCTTCGCGCCAGGCTCCACCGGCCAATTGGTGAAGGACCTCGCCGATGCCGTCGGGGCGGTGATCAACGCCCAGGACGGCAACTGGTTCGGCTTCACCGACGTCTTCCTCTCCGGGCGTCGCATCGAGGTGCGCCGGCAGGAGACCAACCTCGGCAACCTCACGGCGGACGCCAACCTCGCAGAGGCGAAGAAGACCGACCCGACGGTGATGGTCTCGATCAAGAACGGCGGCGGCATTCGCGACTCGATCGGCGCGGTCGTCGGCACGCCCATCGCCGAGGAGGTGCCGCCGCTCGCCAACCCCGACGCCGGCAAACCGGCCGGGGCGGTGAGCCAGCTCGACATCGTCAACGCGCTGCGCTTCAACAACAGCCTCACCCTGCTCACGCTGACCGCGGACGGGTTGCGCCAGGTGCTTGAGCACGGCGTCAGCACGCTCACCGCCACCAACACGCCCGGGCAGTTCCCGCAGGTCTCAGGGGTCAATTTCAGCTTCGACCTCACCAGGCCCGCCGGGTCGAGGATCCAGAACGCGGTCATCGTGAACGAGGCGGGGGACATCGTCGACGTGCTGGTCCGCGACGGCGAGCTCGTCGGCGATGCCGGGCGCGAGATCCGCATCGTCACCCTCAACTTCCTCGCCAATGGCGGCGACGGTTATCCCTTCGCCACACTGGGCAAGGACCGGGTCGACCTCGTCGTCCCCGGCCAGCGCACCGGCGTTGCGACCTTCGCCGACGACGGGACGGAGCAGGACGCGCTCGCCGAGTTCCTCGCCGCCCGTCACGCCACGCCGGAGACGGCCTACAACGCGCCGAACACGCCGGTGGAGCTCGATATCCGCATCCAGCAGACGGTGTTCCGCCTCGACACCGTCGAACCGGTGCTCGAGTTCGGCCTGCACCGCACCGCGACGTTCCGCGGCGACGCGGAGACGCTGCGCAACCCGATGACCAACCTCGTCTACACGGCGGAGAAGGTCGCGGGGACGTTCAACAGCAATGCGGCGGATGACCCGACGGGGGCGTCGCTCGCCCGCTTCCGCGCCGGCGACGGCGACATCACCGTCTCGCGCATCGACTTCGACGGCACGGGCTCGCTGGGGTCTGACGCAAAGCCGGCGCTGACCATCGACTGGCAGGCGCGCAAGGCGACGGTGGCCGCCGAGACGCGCGGGCAGATCGCCGCGATCGACATCACCGCCTTCACCGGCGACGCGCTGACGGTGCTCGATTTCGTGCGCGTCGATGTCGACCTGCGCGATGCCGACCCGCGGCCCGACCTCGCTCGCGTGGTGCAGATCGACGGCGCCTCGCGCGGCAGCGTCTTCACGGGCGATGCGGCGGATGTCGTCACCATCGGCGTGGCGGCGGCGAACCAGGCGGCACGTGCGACCTTCCGGGTGGAGACGGGGGCGGGCGATGATCGCGTCGAGTTCGGCGCGGCCGGCACGTTCTCCTTCGGCAAGGGGCCGGCGGCGTCGGATCGTTTCCTCAACGCCACGGTGGATCTCGGCGCCGGCGACGACGTGTTCATTATCGCGGGCGGCCGCGCCAGCGTGCGCGGCGGCGAGGGCGACGACGTGATCCGCGTGACTGAGAATGCCATCGTCACCGCGCTCTACGATGGGCCGCGCGCGGGCTACGAGATCGTGCGCACCGGTGCCGGCGAGTATCGCATCACCGACATCGATCCGACGAACGGGGACGAGGGCACCGACCTTTTGTTCGGCGTGCGGCAGGTGAAGTTCGCCGACCAGGTCGTCGCGTTGAACGATCTCCTGTTCCCGATCTGACGAAACCGGCGGGGGGCTTCGGCCCCCCGCTTCGCTTCGAGAGCCGCGATGAGGGAGTGAGCCATGTCCCGCATGCCGCGCATCAACGAATTCGTCTTCAACCACACGGGGATCGACACCCGCGAATACGTCGAGGTGTTCGGCGACCCGAACGCGAGCCTCGCCGACCTCTGGCTCGTGCTCATCGAGGGCGACAGCGGGACCACGCTGGGCAACGTCATCTTCCGCACCCAGCTCGGCCTCACCAATGCGGACGGCATCTGGTGGACCGGCTTCCTGCCGCAGGACAGCCTGCAGAACGGCACGCAGACGCTCCTGCTCGTGCGCGACTTCACCGGCACGCTGAACCAGGACCTCGACACCGACAACGACGGCGTGCTCGACGCAACCCCGTGGGCCGCGATCGTCGACGGCATCGCCGTCAGCGACGGCGGGGCGAACGATCGCACCTACGCGGGGGTGGAGGTGCTCGGCCCCGCCTTCGCCGGCGGCGCCTTCGCGCCCGGCGGCGCCTCGCGCATCCCGGATGGCGACGGCGCTTGGACGCGCAACGCCTTCAATGGCGAGGGCATCCCGGGCCTGCCCGGCGGGCCGGTCGCCGCGGGCGAGGCGCGCAACACCCCCGGTGCGCTGAACGCCCCGCCGCCCCCACCGCCGCCCGGCCCCGTCATCACCAGGATCTCCGCCGTGCAGGGCCCGGGCGACACCTCGCCGCTCTTGGGCCAGACCGTCACCGTCGAGGCGATCGTCATCGGCGACTTCCAGAACGGCGATGCCGACACCAAGCGCAACCTGGGCGGCTTCTTCCTGCAGGAGGAGATGGCCGATTGGGATGCCGACCCGCTCACCTCGGAGGGTCTCTTCATCTTCCAGCCTTCCGCCGTCGCGGGTGCCGTCTCGCTCGGCGATCGCGTTCGCGTCACCGGCACGGTCGAGGAGTTCTTCGGCCTCACCCAGCTCCGCGCTTCCGCCATCACCGTGGTGCAGGCCGGCGCGGTCGAGCCTGCCGACATCCTCTCCCTCGCCGTGCCCGTCACGCTGCCCACCGCCGGCGTGACGCTGAACCAGAACGGCCGCTTCCAGCCCGACCTCGAGCGCTTCGAGGGCATGCTGGTGCGCTTTCCGCAGACGCTCACCATCAGCGAGCAGTTCAACCTCGACCGCTTCAACGAGATCCGGCTCTACGCCGGCGAGGAACCGGGCGAGCGCCCCTTCTCCTTCACCCAGGTGAATGATCCCTCCGTCGCCGGGTTCGAGGCGCACCTGCGCGCGGTCGGCGCCCGCACCATCACCTACGACGACGGCATCAACGCGCAGAACCTGCCGGTCGACCTGCTCGACGGGTTCGCCCCCTACGCCACCGTCACCGCGCCGCGCATGGGCGACACCATCACCGGGCTCACCGGCGTGCTCGACTACCAGTGGGCCGGGGCGGCGGCGTCGGGGTCGACCTGGCGCGTGCGCTCCGTGCTGGATGGGTCGAACGAGTTCACCCGCGGCGTCAACCCGCGCCCCGACGTGCCCGATGTGGGCGGCACGCTGAAGGTCGCCTCGTTCAACGTGCTCAATTTCTTCACCACGCTGAACACGCCCGGCGCCAGCACGGCGATCGGGCTTGCGCCGCGCGGTGCGAATTCGACCGCCGAGTTCGACCGCCAGGCGCAGAAACTCGTCACCACCCTGCTCACCCTCGATGCCGACATCATCGGACTGAATGAGCTGGAGAACGACTTCCTCGCGGGCAGCGCGGGCAATGCGCTCGCCTTCCTCGTCGATCTGATGAACGAGACGCTGGGCGAGAACCGCTACGCTTGGGTCGATCCTGGCGTGCGCTTCCTGGGCGACGACGCCATCGCCGTCGGCTTCATCTTCGACACCGGCGCGGTGCGCCTCGCCGAGGGCACGCGCCCGGCGATCCTGACCGACGCCGTCGTCGCCTCTCTCGATGCCTCGCTGCTCGCGCGCTCCACCATCGGCCGCATCTTCGACGGGCCCGACACCTCGCGCGCCGTGCTTGCGGTCACCTTCGAGGAGATCGCCTCGGGCGAAACCTTCACCGCGGCGATCAACCACTTCAAGTCGAAATCCGGCACCGGCACGGGGGCGGACGCCGATCGGCTCGACGGCCAGGGCAACTGGGTCAACCAGCGCCTGCTCGCCGCCGAGGCGCTGAACCTCTGGCTCGCCACCAACCCGACCGGTTCGACCGACCCCGACAAGCTGATCCTCGGCGACCTCAATGCCTACATGCGCGAGGACCCGATCCGCTTCCTGCTCGACCGGGGCTGGATCAATCCGCTGTTCGACGCACCGAAGGCCTATTCCTTCGTGTTCGACGGGCAGAAGGGCAGCCTGGACCACATGCTGCTCTCGCCCTCCCTGTTCGGGCAGATGACCGGCATCGCGGATTGGCACATCAACGCCGACGAGGCGGATGCGCTTGACTACAACCTCGATTTCGGCCGGCTTCCCACCTACTTCGACGGCATGGTGCCCTGGCGCACCTCCGACCACGACCCGCTCCTGCTCGGGCTTCGTCTTGCTCCCGCACCGTTCCCCAACGCCGTCTCCTCGGGCGACGTGGATCAGGACAGCGCGGTGCTCTGGGCCCTCGTTCCCGTGCGCGGGGCCGTGCGCGTCGAGTGGTCGACGGATCCGACCTTCGCCACGCTTGCCGGTTCCGCCACCGTCACCGTCACCGACCCCACCCTGCCGGTGAAGGTGCTCGCCAAAGGGCTCGAGGCCGGCACGCGCTACCACTACCGCTTCATCGACTCGCTCGGGCGGATGGAGGAAGGAACCTTCGCCACCGCGCACGCGCTCGGCGTCAACGCGGGGTTCCGCTTCGGCGTCTCGGGCGATTGGCGGGGCGAACTCGCTCCCTTCCCGGCGATCGCCAATGCCGCGGCACGTGACCTCGACCTCTTCGTCAAGCTCGGCGACACGATCTACGCCGACTACGCCACCCCCCTCGTGCCGAAGCCGCAGGCCGAGACCCTCGCCGAGTACCGGCTGAAGCACGCCGAGGTGTACGGCAAGGCGCCGGGGCCGAACTTCTGGGGCGCGCTGCAGAAGGTCACACCGATCCTCGCCACCATCGACGACCACGAGGTGATCAACGACTTCTCGGGCGGAGCCCCCGCTTCGTCCGATCCGCGTTTCCCGGAAACCACGGGCCTGATCAACGAGACGGAACTCTTCTGCAACGGGCTGCAGGCGTTCCAGGAGTACAACGCGATCGAGGACCGGGTCTGGTCCGGCACCGGCGACGCACGCGTCGACGGTCGCTACGACCTCTACCGTTACCAGACCTTCGGGTCGGATGCGGCGGTGTTCGTGCTCGATGCGCGCTCCTTCCGCGACGCGCCGATCGCCGCCTGGAACGGCACGCCGGCCGACCTGCCGCGCTTCCTCGCCGAGGCCTTCACGCCCGGCCGCACCATGCTCGGCCGCCCGCAGATCGAGCGGCTGAAGGCGGATCTGCTCGATGCCGAAGCGAAGGGCATCACCTGGAAGTTCGTGCACGTGCCGGAGCCGATCCAGAACCTCGGCCCGCTCGCCGCGGTCGACCGCTTCGAGGGCTACGCGGCGGAACGCACCGAGCTCCTGCGCTTCATCGACGAGAACCGGATCGACAACGTCGTCTTCGTCGCCGCCGACGTGCACGGCACGGTGACGAACAACCTCACCTACCAGCGGGCGCCGGGCGGGGCGCAGATCGCGCTGCCGTCCTTCGAGATCACCACGGGCTCCGTCGCGTTCGACCCGCCCTTCGCGCCGGCCGCGATCGGGCTCGCGCGCGCGCTCGGTCTCATCACCCCGGCCCAGTTCGCGCTGTGGCAGTCGCTGCCGATCGCACCCGATGGGGACAGCATCCCGAACGACAAGGACGATGTCTTCAAGCTGATCATCGACCAGAACATCACCCCGCTCGGCTACGACCCGGTCGGGCTGAACGCCGTGCTGCCGCAGGCGCGCGCCCTGCTGGAGGCCACTTTGCTTCAGGGCGACTACCTCGCCGCCCACACCTATGGCTGGACGGAGTTCGACGTCGACGCCGTCACGGGGATCCTCACCGTGCGCACGTGGGGCATCGACGACTACCGCGCCAAGCCCGACGGGTCGTTCGAGGCGCCGCGCGTCGTCAGTGAATTCACGGTCGAGGCGACGCGGGCGATCACCTTCGACCTCGCGAAGACGATGACCCGCTTCCCGACAGCGGAAGGCCCCGGGCGCAACGCGCAGGACAATCTCTCCACCGGCTTCCGCTACCAGGCGGAGCGGGTGGCAGGCGTGCAGGACAGCCGCGAGCTCACGGACTCGACCGGCTCGCACGTCAATCGCTTCCTCGCTTCGCTCGGTGACGTCACCATTCGGGAGGCGTTCTTCGAGCGTGGCCCGTCGCAGACCGGCGCCGTCGCGACCCTCGACTGGATCGATCGCGACACCGCCCTGTTGCGCAACGAGGCCGGCTACGACGCGGTGCGCGGCGTGCGAATCGACGAGTTCTCCGGCAAGGCGCTCACCGTGCGCGGCTTCCAGGACGTGCAACTCCGCCTCGATGGGCATGGGGCGCAGACGCTGACGGTGGAGGGCGCACGCTGGGCCTTCGTGCTCACGGGCTTCGGCGATGACGCGATCGCCATCACCATCGGCGCGCAGGGTCGTGGTGGCGCTCAGGTCTACGTCGACGGCGGGGCCGGCGACGACGTGATCGAGCTCGCCTTCGCCGCCGAGGCGTCGGCGGGCACCATCAGCTCGGCGCGGCAGACGGTGAAGGGCGGAGCGGGCGACGACGTGATCATCGGCCGCGGCGGCACGGTGGTCGCGCTCTACGACGGGCTGCGCGAGGACTTCTCCATCACGCGCGCACCGGACGGGCGGTTCGTCATCGTCGACCTCAACCCCGTCGATGGCGACGAGGGCACGGATCTGCTCGCGGGCGTGGCGCAGCTGCAGTTCGCCGACGCCCTCGTGCGCCTCGACGACACCCTCTGGCTTTGATGGGAGCGGCGCCGCAACGTCGGGCCCGCGCCGGCACGCCGCGCGGCCCCGGCAGCGCGGCGCGCGCTGGCCCCCCGGCCCTGCCCGCACTTTCTGCCGAAAGGGCGCGGCCTTCGTCGTGTCCCTGTCGGTGGCGCCGCGGTCCGGAAGATGGGGCTATGGTTGGGGCGCCAGGATTCGAACCTGGGAATGGCGGAACCAAAATCCGCTGCCTTACCGCTTGGCGACGCCCCAAGCGCGCCTCTCTCTACGCGCGCGGGGCCGCCTGCGGCAAGAGAGGGGGCAGGTTCAGGAGGCCGGCCGCCGCGACCGCCCTGCCGCCGTGCGTTTCGGCGCCTCGAGCACGGCATGGGCCGCGGCGAGCAGTACGAGGGCAGCCTCACGTCGACCATGCGCCGAAGCGGACTGGGCGAGGGTGATCAGCCGGTCCGACACCACGAGCGGGCTCGCCGGCGCGGCACGGGCGGGAGATGGGCGAGGCGCTTTCATCATCGTGTCCTTCCCTTCAGCCGGGGCATGCGCAAGCATGGGCTGAAACCGTCACCAAAGGGTGAAGACGACGGTAGGACAGTGCGGCCGGGAACGGTGTGCGCCCGCTCACCGCGCCGCTCGTGCCCTATCGAACTGGGAGACCGAACGATGATCCCTCGCCGCCCCGCTCTCGTGGGCCTCACCACCCTGCCGTTCGCCGCGGCGAGCGCGCCCCGGGCCGCCTCCGCCGCAGCACCGAAGGCCGGGGTAGCGGCCCCGGGCTTTCATCGCATCCGCCTCGGCGAGGTCGAAATCACCGCCTTGCTCGACGGCGGCATGCGCATGCCGGAGGCGAACGCGCCCCGTTTCTTTCGCGACTACGACGAAGCCGTCGTGCGTCGCCTGCGCGAACGCGCCTTCTGGGTCGAGGGCTTCCTGCATCAGCCGGTCGGCGCATACGTGATCAACACGGGGCGCCATCTTGCGCTGATCGATTGCGGCGGTGCCGACTGGTTCTTTCCCGGCACGGGCCGACTGCACCAGGCACTGGCCGCCTCCGGCTATCGCCCGGAACAGGTCGATGCCGTGCTGCTCACCCACATCCACCCCGAGCACGCGCTCGGCCTCGTTGACGGCGAAGGCCGGCGCGCCTTCCCTAACGCCGAGGTCGTCGTGTCCGCCCAGGACCACGCGTTCTGGACCGACCCGGCGATGGAATCGCGCGTCCCCCAAGGCCCGCGCTTCATCCAGGCCGCGCGGCGTGCGGTCGGGCCCTATGCCGATCGCATCCGCACCTTCGACGCCGGGCGAGAGACCGAGGTGCTGCCGGGCATCACCGCCGTCCCCGCCATTGGCCATACGCCTGGCCATGTCTCCTACCGCATCGCGTCCGGCAACGAGGCGATGCTGATCTGGGGCGACGTGACGCACCAGACGGTGATCCAGCTCGCCAACCCGCGCTGGCGCCTCGCGATCGACGTCGACCCCGACGCGGCGGTGGCCTCGCGCCTGGCCACCCTCGCGATGCTCGCCGCCGAGCGTATGCTGGTGGGCGGGGTGCATCTCCCGTGGCCCGCCTTCGGCCGCATCGTGCCGGACGGCGAGGGCTACCTGTTCGTGCCGAGGCCCTGGCAACTCTGAACCGCGCGGGCGGCACTTGAAGCCGCCGCCCCGCCCGGGCTAGGGCGCGGGCCGTCATGCAGCACCCGCCGCCCGGGCCCGCCTTGCCGGCGGAGGTCGTCGCCGCCTCGGCCCAGGGGCCCCTCCCCGGCCTGCGTGCCCGCGTCGCCGCCGGCCTCCTCGAGCACGACCCCGCTCAGGCACTCGCCGCCGAACGGCTGCAGGAGCTCTGGCGCGCGCTCGCCGGATACGATCCGCAGCGGGAACGGTCGGGCGGGCTCCTCTCCTCGCTCCGCTCCCGCCTCGGCTTCCACCGCCTGCGCACCCCGCGCGAGGACGGCACCGAGGCGCCGCAGGGTCTCTATCTCGTCGGCGCGGTCGGCCGCGGCAAGTCCATGCTGATGGACCTCTTCTTCGACACCGCCCCGCTCCCCCGCAAGCGCCGCGTGCACTTTCATCGCTTCATGCAGGAGGCGCACGCCTTCCTGCACGAATTCCGCCGCAAGGCCGCGCGCGAGATCGACCCGATCCCGCCGCTCGCCGACCAGATCGCGGCCCGCGCCGCCCTTCTCTGCTTCGACGAGTTCCAGGTGCACGACATCGTCGATGCGATGATTCTGGGCCGCTTGTTCGAGGCCCTGTTCGCGCGTGGCGTCGTCGTCGTCGCCACCTCGAACACCCTGCCCGACGATCTCTACAAGGACGGGCTGCAGCGCGACCGCTTCCTGCCCTTCATCCGGCTGATCAAGGAGCGCCTCGATGTGATCGTGCTCGAAGTGGGGCGCGACTACCGGCGCGATCGGCTCGCCGCCGTCGGCGTGTGGCACGTGCCGGCGGATGCGGCGGCGGAGGCCGCGCTCGATGCCGCCTTCCTCGAGTTCGCGGGCGAACCCGGCGCCCCCCTCACCCTCTCCGTGCTCGGCCGCCGCCTCACCCTGCCCCGTGCGGCGAACGGGGTCGCGCGCGCCTCCTTCACCGAACTTTGCGGCCAGGCCCTGGGGCCGGCCGACTATCTGGCGCTCGCCACCCACATGCACACGCTGCTGATCGACCGCATCCCCCGCCTCGGCCCGGAGAACTTCGACGCCGCCCGGCGCTTCATCACCTTGATCGACGCGCTCTACGATCACCGCGTGAAGCTGATCGCCTCCGCCGCCGATCATCCCGACCGCCTCTATGACCGTGGCGAAAACGCCGAGATGTTCAAGCGCACCGCTTCGCGTCTGATGGAGATGCAGTCGCGCGACTATCTCGGCCTGCCCCATCTGCCGTGACGACGGATCGCAACGGCGGCGACCATCCGCCACCCCTCGAGCCCGTCCTGCGCACCGTCGCCATGCCGGCCGACACCAACCCGGCCGGCGACATCTTCGGCGGCTGGGTGATGGCGCAGATGGACTTGGGCGGAGGGCTGGCGGCGAGCCGGGAGGCGAAAGGGCGCGTGGCGACGGTCGCGGTCGATGCGATGACCTTCAAGCGCCCCGTCAAGGTCGGCGACGAGGTGAGCGTGTGGGCGGAACTCCTCGCCGTCGGCACCACCTCGCTGCGCTACCGCGTCTCCGCCTGGCGACGCCGGCCCGACCAGGCGGGGCATGTGAAGGTGACGGAGGCGATCTTCACCTTCGTCGCCCTCGACGCCGAGGGGCGCAAGCGGCCCGTGCGCGGCTGAGGGAGCGCGCCTGCGGCAGGCGCCATTGGCGATCGCTTAACGGACCGCTTGGCACTGTGCGGGGCCAGGATGCCTGCTTCCGCCACCACCGCCGAGCTTTCGGTCGCCGAGCGTTTCGAGGCCTTCGCCGCCGCCGTCGCCGCCTTGCCGTTCGCCCGCATCCGCGGCCGCATCGTCGGCCTCACCGGGCTGATGGTGGAGGTCGATGGCATCGCCCGCCTGCTCGCGGTGGGGGACAGGCTGGTCGCGACCGCGCGCGACGGCCGGGCGGTACCGCTCGAGGTGGTCGGTTTCCGTGGCGGCTTGGCCCAGGCGATGGCGCTCGGCGATCTCGCGGGTCTCGGCCCCGGGCTGTGGGCGGAGCGCGTCGGTGCGCCCGGGCTTGCGCCGTCCGATGCTTGGCTCGGGCGGGTGATCGATCCGCTCGGCGCGCCGATCGACGGCAAGGGGCCCCTGCCGCGCGGGCGGCAGATGCGGCCCGTGCGCGCCTCGCCGCCGCCAGCCACGGCGCGCGCGCGCCTCGGCCCCCGTCTCGGCTTGGGCGTGCGCGTGCTCGACCTGTTCACCGCCTGCCGGGAAGGCCAGCGCCTGGGTCTGTTCGCCGCCTCCGGGGTGGGCAAATCGACGCTCATGGCCTCCCTCGCCCGCAAGGCGGAATGCGATGTCGCCGTCATCGCTCTGGTGGGTGAGCGCGGGCGCGAGGTGCGCGAGTTCGTCGAGGACGATCTCGGCCCCGAGGGGATGGCGCGTTCCGTCGTCGTCGTCGCCACCTCGGACGCGCCGCCGCTTCTCCGCCGCGAAGCCGCGCTCGCCGCCATGACGGTGGCCGAGCATTTCCGCGATCGGGGGAAGCGCGTGCTGCTGATGATGGACAGCGTGACGCGCTTCTGTCTCGCGCTCCGCGAGATCGGCCTGTCCGCCGGCGAGCCGCCCACCACGCGCGGCTACCCGCCGTCCGTGTTCGCCGAACTGCCGCGGCTCCTCGAGCGCGCGGGGCCGGGGCTCGAAGGGTCGGGCGGCTCGATCACCGGGCTGTTCACCGTCCTCGTCGAGGGCGACGATCACGACGAGCCGGTGGCGGACGCGGTGCGCGGCATCCTCGACGGACACGTCGTGCTCGATCGCCGCATCGGCGAACGCGGCCGCTACCCGGCCGTCGACGTGCTGCGGAGCGTCAGCCGGGCAGCGAACGGGGTGCTTGATGCGCGCGAACGCGCGCTCATCGCCCGTGCGCGCCGCCTGCTCTCCCTCTACGCCGATCTCGAGGACATGGTGCGGCTCGGTGCCTATCGCCCAGGCAACGACGCCGAGGCCGATGAGGCCGTTCGCCTCGCCCCGGAGATCGAAAAACTCCTCGCCCAGGAGAAGGACGAGGTCTCGCCCCCGGCCGAGGCCTTCGCCCGCCTCGCCGCAGTGTTGGGCGAACCGATGTGATCGTCAGGGCAGGATCATGAGCCGTCGCACCGACCCCTTCGCCACCTTGCTGAAGCTCCGCCGCGCCGAGGTCGAGGAAGCCCGGCGGGATCTCGCCGATGCGCTGGCTCAGGCGGCGGCCCATGCCACGGAGGCGCGCGAGGCCTTCGCCGCGCTCGAGCGTGAGGCGGCCTCCGACCCGGCCCTCTACGCCGCCTGGTTGCCGCGCGGCATCGAACGCGCGCTCAGTGCCGCCGCCAAGGCGCAAGCGTCGGAACAGGCGGTGGAAGCGGCCCGCCTCGCGCTCGCCGAAGCCCGCGCGGCCGAACGTGCGGTGGAGGTGATGGCGGAACGCCGGGCGGCCGACGAGGCGCGCCGGCGCGCCCGCAAGGAGCAGGCGGCCCTGGACGAGGCTGGCCAGCGCCGCGCGGGTTGACCTGCCTGGGCGCCGACATTCGGCCCTCGCGCATCACCGGGCCAGGCAGGGTGCAGCCTCACCCCGGGCCGCGATCGGACCGGGCCGAGATTGGTGGCCGGCGCTCACGTCTGCTGCGGCACCGCGTCGCCGCCGGAGCGGCCCCCGGCTCGATGCGCATGTCCGGCCGGGCGGCGGGACGGCGCGACCTCGCCTTGTCGCGCCGCGGCAAACGGGCTACGGGAGCCTCGCCTTCCCACGGCCGAGGCAGGAGCCCCCTCCACCTCCCCGTTCGCACGTCCCACGGAGCAACCCGGCATGGCCCGCAAGAAGATCGCGCTGATCGGCGCCGGCAACATCGGCGGCACGCTCGCCCACCTGATCGGTCTGAAGGAGCTCGGCGACGTCGTGCTGTTCGACGTCTTCGCCGGTGTCGCCGCCGGCAAGGCGCTCGACATCATGCAGTCGGGGCCCGTTGAAGGGTTCGACGCGATGATGAGCGGCGGCAACGACTATGCCGCCATCGCGGGTTCGGACGTCGTCATCATCACCGCGGGCTTCCCGCGCCAGCCGGGCATGAGCCGCGACGACCTCGTCGCCAAGAACGCCGGCGTCATCGCCCAGGTGGCGGAAGGGGTGAGGACGCACTGCCCCGACGCCTTCGTCATCGTCATCACCAACCCACTCGATGCGATGGTCTGGGTGTTCCGCGAGAAGTCGGGCCTGCCGCATCATCGCGTGGTCGGCATGGCGGGCGTGCTCGACTCGGCGCGCTTTCGCCTCTTCCTCGCGCACGAGTTCAACGTCTCGGTCGAGGACGTGACGGCCTTCGTCCTCGGCGGCCATGGCGACACCATGGTTCCCCTCGTCCGCTACTCGACCGTCGCCGGCATCCCCCTCCCCGACCTCATCGCCATGGGCTGGACGACGCGCGAGCGGATCGATGCCATCGTGGAACGCACGCGGAACGGTGGCGGCGAGATCGTCAAGCTGCTCGAGAAGGGCTCGGCCTACTACGCGCCGGCCGCCTCCGCCATCGCCATGGCGGAGAGCTACCTCAAGGACAAGAGGCGGGTGCTCCCCTGCGCGGCTTGGCTCACCGGCCAGTACGGCGTGCGCGACCTCTATGTCGGCGTGCCGGTGGTGATCGGCGCCAACGGTGTCGAACGCGTCGTCGAGATCGCGCTGAACGATGAGGAGAGGGCTGCCTTCGTCCGCTCCTGCGAGGCGGTGCGCGAGCTGATCGAGGCCGCCCGTCGCCTGGTCGGCTGAACCCGCACGCCGCCGCGGAAGGGAGGTCGCGATGAACATCCACGAGTACCAGGCGAAGGAGCTCCTGCGGAAATACGGCGTCGCCGTGCTGCAGGGCGGGGTGGCGTGGACCGCCGACGAGGCGGGGCGCATCGCCGCCTCGCTGCCGGGCCCCGTGTCGGTGGTGAAGGCGCAGATCCACGCCGGCGGGCGCGGCAAGGGCCGTTTCGAAGGCGATTCGTCGGGCAAAGGCGGCGTGCGACTCGCCCGCTCGCCCGAGGAGGCGGCCGAGCACGCGCGCGCCATGCTCGGGCATGTCCTCGTCACCGCCCAGACGGGACCGGCGGGGAAGAAGGTGCAGCGCGTCTACGTCGAAGAGGGCTGCGACATCGCGCGCGAACTCTACCTGGGTCTTCTCGTCGATCGCGGGGCGGGGCGGGTCGCCGTCATCGCCTCCTCGGAAGGCGGGGTGGAAATCGAGGAAGTCGCCGCCACACACCCGGAACGGATCCTGCGCGAGACGATCGATCCGGCAACCGGGCTGATGCCCTTCCAGGCGCGCAAGCTCGCTTTCGGGCTCGGGCTCAAGGGCAAGGAGGTCGCCCAGTTCACCGCCTTCGTCACGGCGGCGGCGCGCGCCTTCGTCGACCTCGATTGCGGCATCCTCGAGATCAACCCGCTCGTGGTGACGAAGGACGGCGCGGTGGTCGCGCTCGATGCCAAGATGGCCTTCGACGACAACGCCCTGTTCCGTCACCCCGACCTCGCCGCCTTGCGCGACGAGACGGAGATGGACCCTCGCGAGCTCGAGGCCGCCAAGCACGATCTCAACTACGTGGCGCTCGACGGCAACATCGGCTGCATGGTCAACGGCGCGGGCCTCGCCATGGCGACGATGGACATCATCAAGCTCTACGGCGGCGAGCCCGCCAACTTCCTCGATGTCGGCGGTGGGGCGACGAAGGAGCGCGTGACCGCGGCGTTCAAGATCATCCTCTCCGACCCGAAGGTGGAAGGGATCCTGGTCAACATCTTCGGCGGCATCATGCGCTGCGACGTGATCGCGGAAGGCGTGGTGGCGGCCGCGCGCGAAGTGAGCCTCAACGTTCCCCTCGTGGTCCGGCTCGAGGGCACGAACGTGGAGCTCGGCAAGCGCATCCTCGCCGCTTCGGGCCTGCCGATCGTCTCGGCCGACAACCTGGCCGACGCAGCGGAGAAGATCGTGCGCGAAGTGAAGAAGGCGGCCTGACGATGGCGATCCTGGTCGATCACACCACCAAGGTCATCACCCAGGGCTTCACCGGCGCGCAAGGGACGTTCCACTCGGAACAGGCGATCGCCTACGGCACGAAACTGGTCGGCGGCGTGACACCGGGCAAGGGCGGCACGACTCATCTCGATCTGCCGGTGTTCGACACCGTGGCCGAGGCGGTGGCGAAGACCGGCGCCACGGCTTCGGCCATCTACGTGCCGCCCCCTTTCGCGGCGGATGCGATCCTGGAGGCGATCGACGCCGGGCTCGAGCTCGTGGTGTGCATCACCGAAGGCATT
The DNA here is from genome assembly GCF_003336755.1 of Elioraea thermophila (ex Habib et al. 2022). Taxonomy (GTDB): domain Bacteria; phylum Pseudomonadota; class Alphaproteobacteria; order Acetobacterales; family Acetobacteraceae; genus Elioraea; species Elioraea thermophila. The sequence continues at coordinate 948,191 of NZ_QMDI01000002.1, forward strand.
CCCGTCCTCGACATGGTGCGCGTGAAGCGCGTGCTGGCGGGGTCGAAGACGCGGCTGATCGGGCCCAATTGTCCGGGCGTGATCACGCCCGATGCATGCAAGATCGGCATCATGCCGGGCCACATCCACCGCCGCGGCAAGGTGGGAATCGTCTCCCGTTCCGGCACCCTGACCTACGAGGCGGTGGCGCAGACGACCGCCGCCGGGCTCGGCCAATCCACCTGTGTGGGCATCGGCGGGGATCCGGTGAAGGGGATGGACTTCATCGACGTGCTCGAACTCTTCCTCGCCGACCCCGAGACCGAGGCGATCATCATGATCGGCGAGATCGGCGGCCAGAGCGAGGTGGAGGCGGCGGACTTCATCCGGCGTTCGGGAACGAAGAAGCCCGTCGTCGGGTTCATTGCCGGCACCACCGCCCCGCCGGGGCGGCGCATGGGCCATGCCGGGGCCGTCATCTCCGGCGGCAAGGACACCGCGCAGTACAAGATCGAGGCCATGCGCAGCGCCGGCATCCACGTCGCCGACAGCCCGGCCGCTCTCGGCAGCACCATGGTGAAAGCACTGCGCGGTTGACGCCGTTCGCCGAGTTCCGGACGCCGGGCTCGGCGAGCAGGAACGCCAGCCAAACATTTTCGTTGACGCAAAGGAAAAAGTTCCTTAGGTTTCGCGACGGTTGCCGAGAGCCGTGTCGCGAAGGATGTCAGAGCGTCACTTCCTCATCCTGGCCGAAGGCCCGAACGCGCAGCGGCGCGTGACGGAACTGGTCCGCGGCTCGGGCGGCCGTGTCGTGATCGCGCTGGCATCGGGTGCCGTGATCGCCCGTTTCGCCGAGGCGATGAAAGAGGCTGTCGCTGCCCTGCCCGGCGTGCGGCACCTTGGCGGGGTCGAACTCGCGCCCCGCCCGATCCGCCGCATCCGCCTTGACCTTGATGGCCGGCCGGTCGGCGGCTGAACCGAAACCCGGAGGACAGATCCATGGCAGTCACCCAGCGCAGCGTCGGCCAGGCCCTTCTCGACGTGCCGTTTCCAGAGATGGTCGAGAAGCTCGCCCTCGCGATCGCCGAGGCGCAGATGGCGCTCGACCTCAACAGCGTGAAGACGGCGCAGGCCCTCGCCAACACCACTCTGCCCGAGGGCACGGTGGTGGTCGCGATCAAGGAGACCGTCGATGCCGACGGCAACGTCACCAACACCGAGGTTCTGTACAACGACAAGGAGATGCCGCTCCTCGTCTACGGCATCAACCCGACCTTCTATGCCTTCAGCGAGACGGTGATCGAGGTGAAGATGGCGATCACCATGGCGGTGGAGCGCGCGACGAAGTTCGATTTCGGCCAGACCTTCAGCTATCAGAACAAGACCAAGTTCAACGCCGCCTTCCAGTCCGGCGGCTTGCTCAAGCTGCTGGCGGGTTCGGCCAAGGCGAGCGTGGAGAACACGACCACGGTCGCCTACAGCGCGACGATGAACGCCTCCTACACCGGCAAGTTCAACTACAAGGAGGAGGGTGCGAGCCTGCTGCGCACCGTGCTGCGCCCCGTACCGCCGCCGCAACGGACCATCCCCAAGATCACGGTGGCGCAACCCGCGGGCCCCACGCCCTGAACGGCAGTCTCACGACCCAGCGGAAGGACGGTGCGCCGTGCCGACGGACATCGAGGACGTGCTGGTCCGCCCCCTCGGCGAGGTGCTCGCCAAGGTGGCGGACGGCGTGGCCCAGGCGCAGAGGACCATGGACCTCGCCGCCATCGCGACCCAGACGCTGATCGACAACGATCCGGTGCTATCGGGCTACGGGCTGCAGGCGACATGGTACCACATGCCCGAAGTCACGCTCGAGTTGAGGCTCTCGCTCAGCCTGCAGCGCAGTGCGAAGACCGACAGCGGCGGGCGCATCGTCGAGCGCAGTCTTTCGTTGCTGGCCGCCCCGCATAACGCTCGGGTGCAGAACACCCTCGGCCTCGAGGTCCAGGGAACGAGCACGCTGAAGGCCCGCATCGTCTCCGTCCCGCCGCCGCCGCGCCAGTCCGCCTGAGCGAATAAGGCATACGCTTCGCGGACGTGAGAAGGACGGGACGATGCCCCAAGACGATCGGTTCGATCAGCGCCTCGGCGAAATCGAACGGCGGCTGAAGGCGCTGGACGAGCGCCTCTCCGCCGTCGAGAGGTTTTGCGGCGATCGCAGCGCTTCCGATGAGGCGGCGCTGCGCAGCCGGATCGTGGCGCTGGAGGCGGAGAAGCAGAAGCTCGCCGATCGGCTCGCCGCGCTGAGTGCCGATCGCACGCAGGCGCGACCCGAGCAGGTGACGGAGGCGTTTCGACGCGCGGTGGAAACGATGCAGTCCGCCCTCCGCCCTCGGCCGGGTGATCGCATCGGCTACGCCGTCAACGAGCTTGAGGTTGGGCTGAAGAGCCTGCTCGCGCTCGAGAAGGACGGCTCGCTCGCCTTCGTCCTCCCCACGCCGGCCGACCGTTTCGAGCCCGGCCAGCTCACCGAGGTGCGCTTCAGCCTTCGTGCCACCATGGCCGCAGAGGTCGAGGCTGCCCTCATCGCCGTTCCCGCGCTCCTCGGTCTGCCGCGCGATGCGGCGCTCGAGGCGCTCGCCCGGGCCGGGCTGAAGCCCGGCCGAGTGAGCGAGCGCGAGAGCCGCTACCCGCCCGGTACCGTGGTCGACCAGGCGCCGCAGCCGGGGGTCGAGGTCGCTGCCGATCGCCTGGTCGATCTGGTCGTTGCGATACCGCTCCGCTCCGAGGTGCCGGACGTCATCGGCCTGCCGATCGAGACGGCCATCGCGCGGCTTGAGCAGGCGGTGCTGGTGCTGGGTGAGAGAACCGAGCGGATGACGCGCGATGCGGCCGAGAACACGGTTGTCGAGCAGCGCCCCGCGGCCGGGACGCGCGTGGATCGAGGCAGCGCCGTCGCCGTCGTGGTCGCGAAGGCGCCGCCCGCAACCGTGCTCGTGCCGGCACTGCGCGGCCAACCGCTGCGGGCGGCGGAGGCAGCCCTCGGCGCGTCGCGCCTTTCGCTCGGCAAGGTCACGAGGCAGCCCAACGGGCGTCCAGGCCTCGTCCTCGCCCAGGAGCCGAAGCCCGGGACGGAGGTTGCGCCCGGTACCGCCGTCGACGTCGTCGTCGCGGCCGAACCCGAAGTTGACACGCTGATCGCGCGGGCCGTGGAGGCTGCAGCCGGCACGCGCGCCGGCATCAGCGGCAAACTGCTCGGTGAACGGCTGCGCGCGCTCGGGCTGAAAAGCTATGCGGAGTTCGCGGCCCTCGCCAACGCGCCCCTCGAAGAACTGCAGAAGAAGATCGGCGCGCCCACCCCGCGCGGCCTCCTCGACGCCCAGGCGGCCCTGCGCAAGGCACTGGACGGAAACGGGGAGGGCCCCTGATCGCAGCGGGCTCTTGACGGCACGGCCGGCGAAGTCGGAGGCTCATCGAGCAAGCTTAACGATGGGGAGGGAACCATGACCGACCGTCCGCGCCGTCTGTCGCGCCGGGCCGCCCTGCCGGCCCTCGCCGCCGCGGCAGCCGCCGCTCCGGCCGCCGCGCAAGCTTCGTCGCCGGGTCCGTTCAAGGTCGTCTACCACCTGAACCAGCCGGGCGGTGAGGACTTCGCCTACTACCGCCAGATGCTGCGCAACATCCGCAACCACCTCAGCATCAATCCGCCCGAGGGGATCGATCTGCGGGTGGTGATGCACGGGCCCGGGATCAACCTGCTACGCCGCGCCGCCAAGGCGGACCCGCAGATCGCTGCCACGGTGGACGAGCTCAAGCTGAAAGGGGTGAAGTTCCAGATTTGCCGCATCACCCTGCAACTCGACAACATCAAGCTGTCCGAACTCTACGACGCGGATGAGGGCGACCTCGTGCAGTCGGGCGTATTCGAGGTGATGCGCCTGCAGCAGCGCGAGGGTTTCGCCTACCTCAAGATCTGACGGCGGGCGCGGAGGCGGTGGCGCGCCGCCTCACGCGTCCATCTTCAGAGCGGCGAGGAAGGCGGACTGCGGGATCTCCACCTTGCCGAACTGGCGCATCCGCTTCTTGCCCTCCTTCTGCTTCTCCAGCAGCTTGCGCTTGCGCGTGATGTCGCCGCCGTAGCACTTGGCGGTGACGTCCTTGGCGAGGGCGGAGATCGTCTCGCGCGCGATGATGCGGCCGCCGATCGCGGCCTGGATCGCGATCTTGAACAGCTGGCGCGGGATCAGCTCCTTCAGCTTCTCGCAGATCGCCCGTCCGCGCTTCTCCGCCTGCGACCGGTGCGCGATGAAGGCGAGCGCATCGACCGGATCGCCGTTGACCAGGATGGAAATCTTGACGAGGTCGGATCGCTCGTAGCCGTCCATCACGTAGTCGAAACTGGCATAGCCGCGGCTCACCGACTTCAGCCGGTCGTAAAAGTCGAACACCACCTCGTTCAGCGGCAACCGATACACCGCCATCGCGCGGTTGCCCACATAGGTGAGATCGACCTGCACGCCGCGCCGTTCGTTGCAGAGCGTGAGGATGGCGCCGAGATGCTCGTCGGGGACGAAGATGGTCGCCTTGATCCACGGCTCCTCGATGTACTCGATGCGCGACGGGTCCGGCATGTCGGCCGGGTTGTGCAACTCCATCGTCTCGCCGTTGGTCAGGTGCACGCGGTAGACGACGGAGGGCGCGGTCGCGATCAGGTCGAGGTCGAACTCGCGCGCGAGCCGCTCCTGCACGATCTCGAGGTGAAGGAGCCCCAGGAAGCCGCAGCGGAAGCCGAAGCCGAGCGCGGCGGAAGTTTCGGGTTCGTAGTGGAATGCGGCGTCGTTCAGCCTCAGCTTGGCCAGGCTCTCGCGCAGCTTCTCGAAATCGTCGGCATCGGTCGGATAGAGACCGCACCAGACGACGGGGACGGAAGGCTTGAAGCCCGGCAGCGGTTCGGCGGCAGGGTTGCGATCATCGGTGATCGTGTCGCCCACCGAACAGTCCGCCACCGTCTTGATGCCGGCGGTGATGTAGCCCATCTCGCCGGGGCCGAGATCCTCCACCGGCACCATCTTCGGCGTGAACACGCCGACCGCCTCGACGGTGTGCACCGCGCCTGTGCTCATGAAGCGGATGCGCTGCCCCTTGCGCAGCCGTCCGTCCTTCACCCGCACGAGCACGACCACGCCGAGATAGGAGTCGTACCAGGAGTCGACGAGAAGCGCCTTGGTCGGCGCCGCCTCGTCGCCCTTCGGCGGCGGCAGGCGGGTGACGATCGCCTCCAGCACCTGGTCGATGTTCAGCCCCGTCTTCGCCGAGATCAGCACGGCGTCATCGGCCGGCAGGCCGATCACGTCCTCGATCTGCTGCTTGACGCGATCGGGTTCCGCCGCCGGCAGGTCGATCTTGTTCAGCACCGGCACGATCTCGTGCCCGGCGTCGATCGCCTGATAGACGTTGGCGAGCGTCTGCGCCTCCACCCCTTGCGAGGCATCGACCACCAGGAGCGAGCCCTCACAGGCGGCGAGGCTGCGCGACACCTCGTAGGCGAAGTCGACGTGCCCCGGCGTGTCCATCAGGTTCAGCACGTAGGTTTCGCCGTCCTTGGCACGCCAGGTGAGGCGCACCGTCTGCGCCTTGATGGTGATTCCCCGCTCGCGCTCGAGCTCCATCGAGTCGAGCACCTGCTCCTTCATCTCGCGCTCGGACAGCGCGCCGCAGGCCTGGATCAGGCGGTCGGCGAGGGTCGATTTGCCGTGGTCGATGTGCGCGATGATCGCGAAGTTGCGGATGCGCGAGAGGGGCGTGTCGGTCATGGCCCTGTCCGTCGGGCGGCGGCCCGGCTGCCGGTGAGCGTCGATGTCTGCGACTTAGGGCAATCGCGCGCCTTGTCAAACCGGCGGTGGTCGCCTTTCAGCCGCGCCCCCCTCGCCCGAAATAGTAGCCGAGGACGAGCGTGACGACCGGCAGCACCACCGATTTCAGGACGTCCAGGACATTCTGGCTGAGGCTGGACCAGTTGTCCGAGGCGTAGGACGCGATCACCAGCACGATGATGCTGGCCAGGAGTGCGACGGCGAATACCACCATGACGATCATCGTCACGGTCGAGCGGTCACGCGTCTCGGCCTCGCGTTCGACACGCTCCAGGGTCTTCTCGGCCGTCTCGACGAAGCGCCGTTCCCGCGCAAGTTGCTCGAGAAGTCGGCTCGCCTCCAGACGGGGCGGGTCACCCTGCTCGCCGCCCATCGGACGGACTCACGCCCGCTGGATCGAGGTTTCCACCGTTTCCCGCAGGCGGCTTGCGACATCGAGCAGCCGCTTCGCCGTCTCGACCAGGCTGCGCGCGATCTCCGGATCGTTCACCCGTTCGGCGTCGCGCAGCAGGCGCTCTCCGGCGTCGAGAATTTCGCGATTGGCGTCCAGGAGACGGCGCGTTTCGGGCGATGGTGGCGAAGCCATGCTGGTCCCCGCTGTCGAACGTCAGGACCTTAGCACCGCCCCCGTCGCCTTCGCCACCGCGCCCACCACGCGCTGGGCCAGCGCCTCGAGCTCGGCGTCCGTCAGCGTCCTCTCGCGCGGCTGGATGGTGACGGCGACGGCGAGGCTCTTCTTGCCGGGCTCGATGCCGCGGCCGCGATAGACGTCGAACAGCTCCACCCGCTCGATCAGCGCACGGTCTGCCGACCGCGCGGCCCGCAGCACGGCCTCCGCCGCCACCGCCTCGTCGACGACGAAGGCGAAATCACGCAACACGGGCTGGAAGGCGGGCAGGTCGGGGTTGCCGCGCCGCTTGCGCCGGGGCGGCGCGATCGCGCCGAGATCGAGCTCGAACACCGCAACCGGGCCCGCGAGGTCGAGCGCGGCGAGCACGCGCGGATGGAGTTCACCGAACAGGCCCAGAGTGACCTTCGGGCCCGCGCGCAGCAGCGCGGAGCGGCCCGGGTGCAGCCAGGCGGGCGGTTCCGGCACCACCTGCACGCCGTCGAGATTGATCCCGAGAGCGGCGAGCACGGCGAAGGCGTCGCCCTTGGCGTCGATCGCATCGATGGGGCGCGACGGCTGCGCCCAGTGCCGCGGCGTGGTTCCGGCGCGAAGCCCGGCGGCGACCAGGCTCTGCTCGCCCGGCTCTCCCCCCTGGAAGGCGGGGCCGATCTCGAAGAGGGCGACGTCGGGGAAGCCCCGCGCGGCATTGCGCCCCGCCGCCGCGGCCAGGGTGGCGAGAACGGTCGGGCGCAGCGAGTCGAGATCGGAGGCGATCGGGTTGAGAAGGCGGCGTGCGTCGTCCCCGCCGCCGAACAGGGCGGCCAACCGGCCGTCCATGAAGGAGAAGGTGACGCACTCGGCAAGCCCCCGCGCGGCAAGCACGCGCCGGGCGGTGGCGGCGCGCGCCATGCCGGGGGTCAGCGAGGGTGGCGGTACCGCCCTGGCCCTGCCCGAGTCGTCCTTCAGCGGCGGCATCGGCGCGGCGGGAACCGTGTCCAGCCCGACGATGCGCAGCACCTCCTCGATCAGGTCGTACTCGGCCTGCGGGTCGGGTTCGCCAGCGCAGTCGTTGCGCCAGGTGGGGATGCGGACGGTGATGCGATCGGCATCGCGCGACACCGTCTCGAAGCCGAGGCGATCGAGGATGGCGCAGGCCTCCTCCGCCGGCACGGCGAGCCCGCCGAAGGTTTCGAGACGGGAGAAGCGCAAGGACGCGGTCCGGCGCGTGCGTGGTTCCTCGCCGGCTTCCACGATCTCCGACGCCTCGCCGCCGCAGAGCTCGAGGATCATCCTCGTCGCCGCCTCGGTCGCTTCGCGCATGATGCCGGCATCGATGCCGCGCTCGAAGCGGTAGCGCGCATCGGTGGTAATGCCGTGGCGGCGCCCGGAATTGGCGATCGCGACGGGATCGAACAGGGCGACTTCAAGGAACACCTCGGTGGTCGCCTCGGTGCAGCCCGTCTCCTCGCCACCGACGATGCCGGCGAGCGCGCGTGCCCCCTGCGCATCGGCGATGACGCAGTCGGCCTCCGTCACCGTCACCTCACGCCCATGCAGGCCGCGGAAGGTCTCGCCGCGGCCACCCCGCATGGTGAGCACGCCGCCCTCGAGCGTGCCGGCGTCGAAGACGTGCAGGGGGCGGCCGAGATCGAGGGTGAAGAAGTTGGTGACGTCCACGAGCGCGCTGATCGGCCTGAGGCCCACGCTCTCCAGACGCCGACGCAACCATTCCGGTGACGGACCGTTGCGCACGCCGCGAATGTACCGCCCCAGCACCCAGGGGCAGGCCGGTGTTTCCGTCACCCAGCGGATGGGCGAGACGAAGGAAGCCGGCACCGGCTCCGCCCGCCAGGGCCGCAGCACGCCCAAGCCCGCCGCGGCGAGATCGCGCGCCACCCCGCGCACGGAGAGCGCATCGCCGCGATTGGGTGTGGCCTTGATCTCGATCACCGGGTCATCGAGCCCGGCCCAGTGCGCGTAAGCCACACCGACGGGGGCATCCTCGGGCAGTTCGACGATCCCCGTATGGTCCTCGCCCAACCCCATCTCGCGGGCGGAAAGGAGCATGCCCTCGGACACTTCGCCGCGGATCTGCCCGACCTTCAGCGTGATCCCGGTGCCCGGGATGGTGGCGCCGGGCAGGGCGAGCACGGCCTTCATACCGGTGCGCGCGTTCGGCGCGCCGCAGACGATGTTGAGCCGCCGGCCGTCGCCGGGATCGACCGTGCAGACGCGCAGCCGATCGGCGTTGGGGTGCGGCCGGGCCTCGAGCACGTGCGCGATGCGGAACGGGGCGAGCACGGCACCACGATCCTCCACCCCCTCGACCTCGAGGCCGATGGCGGAGAGCGTTTCCGCGATGCGCTCGACGGAGGCATCGGTGTCGAGATGCGTGCGCAGCCAGGAGAGGGTGAACTTCATCCCTGCGTCCTTCCCGTCACGCTGCCGTCACGACCCCCGACCGTCACGACACCCCCTGCCGTCCCCCTTTCCGCGTGCGGCCGTCCGGCTCAGCCGCTCAGCCCGGCGGCGAGCGAGGCGACGTCGTCGGGGCGGAAGCCGGTGGCGCGAAGCCAGCGGATGTCGCTCTCGTAGAAGGGGCGGAGATCGGTGATGCCGTGCTTGAGCATCGCGATGCGCTCGATGCCCATGCCGAAGGCGAAGCCCTGCCAGGCGCGATGGTCGATGCCGCCCGCCTCCAAAACCTTCGGGTGCACCATGCCGCTGCCCAGGATCTCCAGCCAATCCCCGCCGCGGCCGAGCTCGCCGGTGCGGCGGTTCCAGCCGATGTCCACCTCCATCGAGGGCTCGGTGAAGGGGAAGTAGGAGGCGCGGAAGCGCACCGGCAAATCGGGGATGCCGAAGAAGGCGCGCAGGAAGTCGACGATGCAGCCCTTGAGGTGGGCGAGTGTGATGTCGCGGTCGATCGCCAGACCCTCCACCTGATGGAACATCGGGGAGTGGGTGGCGTCGTGATCGGCCCGATAGGTGCGCCCCGGTGCGATGACGCGGAGTGGCGGCGGGTTGGCCAGCATCGCCCGAATCTGCACCGGCGAGGTGTGTGTGCGCAGGACCTTCTCATGCCCCTCGGCCGTTCGGCCGGGCAGGTAGAAGGTGTCGTGATCCTGGCGTGCTGGGTGATGGGGCGGAATGTTCAGTGCGCCGAAATTGAGCCAGTCGTCCTCCACGTCCGGCCCTTCGGCCACCGTGAACCCCATGGCGCCGAAGATGGCGACGATTTCCTCGATGGTGCGGCTGATCGGGTGGATCAGCCCCTCCGGCGAAGGCCGAGGCGGGAGGGTGACGTCGATCCGTTCGGCGGCGAGGCGGGCATCGAGGGCGGCGTCCTCGAGCACCCGCCGGCGCGCCTCGATCGCCGCCGTGATCGCATCCTTCAGCGCGTTCAGCGCCGCCCCGCGCGCCTTGCGGTCCTCGGGCGGGACGGCGCCGAGGGTCTTGAGGAGGGCGGTGACGGAGCCGTTCCTGCCCAGCGCTGCGACCCGCACCGCCTCGAGGGCGGCGAGATCGGAGCAGGCAGCGACGGCGGCGAGCGTCTCCGCCCGCAGCCGCTCGAGATCCTCCATGGTCGCGGTCGCGTCCATCGCGCGCGCCTTCGGCCCCCGTCCTCGACGCCAGGGCCGCCCGCTCAGGCGGCGGCGCGGGCGGCGAGCGCCTGGTCGACCACCTTGGCGAAGGCCGCCGGTTCGGCGAAGGCGAGCTCGGCCAGCACCTTGCGATCGAGCGCGATGCCGGCCTTCTTCGCCGCCGCGATGAACTGGCTGTAGGTCAGCCCCCGCTCGCGCACGGCGGCGTTGATGCGCTGGATCCACAGCGCACGGAACTCCCGCTTGCGCACCTTTCGGTCGCGATAGGCGTACTGAAGGCTCTTCTCGACCTTCTGCTTCGCCATGCGGATGGTGTTGCCCGCACGGCCGCGGAAGCCCTTCGCGCGCTCGAGAACCTTCTTGTGCCGGGCGTGCTTGGTCACGCCGCGCTTCACACGTGCCATCGTTCGCTCTCCTCGCCCTGTGCTCGCGTGCTCAGCCGAGCCCGTACGGCGTCCACTGCTTCACGGTGCGCGCGTCCATGTCGGTCAGCACCATGGTGCGGCGATTCTGCCGTTTCATCTTCTGGCTCTTGCAGGCGAGGTTGTGGCGCTTGAAGCCGTGGCCTGCCTTCACCTTGCCGGTGGCGGTGATCTTGAAGCGCTTCTTCACGCTCGACTTGGTCTTCAACTTGGGCATTTCGGCACCGTCCTTTCGTGAGCGAAGCCCGCCGTATGGGCGAGCGGCGGCGGCCGGGCATGCCCCAGCGCCCGGCGCGCACGCGGGAGGCGCGCCTATACGCCGCACCTCGCGGCGGCGCAACCCCTGCCTACGGAGCCCCCACCGGCAGGAAAATGAAATTGTAGACGAACGGCTCCACGGGCCGGCCGTTGTGCAGCCGCTGGTGCTTGTCCACCGCAAACGCCTCAAGCGGGTTGAGGCGACCGGCGAAGAGAAACAACGCGTCGTATCCGTGACCCTTCAGGAACTCGATGACCCGGCCAGGGGAGTCGGAATTCATGAAGTTGGTGCTTTCGATCAGGAAGACGGGGCGGCACTCCCTGATGATGCGCTCGGCCCCCTTGAGCACCGAGTACTCATGCCCCTCGACGTCGATCTTGATGAAGCCGACGGGTTCCTGAACGACGTCGTCCAGCCGGACGACCGGACAGGTGATCTCCTGCAGGGAGGGATAGTTCGCAAGGTCCGGGTTCGACCGCTCGATCGAGGCATTGGCCGAGGCCACGGTCCCGTCCGGCCTGAGCGGGACGACGAGGGTCGTCTCTCCGGCATGGTCCGATGCGGCGGCGGCATGGACGGTCACCTGGGGAGGAAGCCGCACGCGCAACATCGCGGCGAGCTGCGGGATCGGCTCGAAGCAGTGGACCCGCGTGGCGAGGCGACAGAGCGCCCCGGCATAGGCGCCGTAATTCGCCCCGACGTCGACGGCCGCCCGCGTGCGATCGACCAGAACGGGGAGCAGACGCCACTCCGGTTCGACCCCCGCCACGCCCACGTCCCACAGCGCGAGCCGAAGCCGATACCGAAGCCGCTTGTACAGCCCAGGACGGCTCAGGAAATCGGCGAGGGTCTCGCCGGGGAACAGAAGCCGCATGGTGCATGGTGCCTTCGCCGCAAGGACGCCGATCGCGAGCCGCAAGCCGATGACCGCCAAGGGACGGCCCGCGCGGGGCAGAGCTCCGCCGCCGGACACGCTCCCTGGCCCATGACCGACGGGCGGCCTATATCACGGCCGATGCTTCCGTTCCGTAAAATGCAGGGCCTGGGCAACGACTTCGTCGTGCTCGATGCCCGCGCCCGGCCCTTCGCCCTCGGGCCCGAGGCCGCCCGCGCCCTCGCCGACCGGCGGCGCGGTGTCGGCTGCGATCAGGTGATCGTGCTCGAGGCGGCGCGCGAGCCGGGTACTGCCGCCTACATGCGCATTCTCAACGCCGACGGCTCCGAGGCGGGCGCCTGCGGCAATGCCGCCCGCTGCATCGCCGACCTGCTGATGCGCGAGGCGGGAACGGACACGATCCGCCTCGGCTCGCCCTCCGGCGTGCTGCACGCCGTTCGCGCTGATGGGAACCTCGTCACCGTCGACATGGGTGAACCCCGCTTCGGCTGGCGCGACATCCCGCTGGCGCGCGAGGTCGACACGTTGCACCTGCCGCTCGCGCGCGACGGGGTGTCGGACCCCGCAGCCTGCTCGATGGGCAATCCGCACGCGACCTTCTTCGTGCACGACGTGAGCGCGATCGACATCCCGCGCCTCGGCCCCTCACTGGAGACCGACCCGCTCTTTCCCGAGCGCGCCAACATCGGCTTCGCCGAGATCCTTGCGCCCGACCTCATTCGCCTGCGCGTGTGGGAGCGCGGTGCGGGGCTCACCCTCGCCTGCGGCTCCGGGGCGTGCGCCGCCCTCGTCAACGCCCATCGGCGCGGGCTTGCCGCGCGCGAAGCCACCGTGATGCTGGACGGCGGCGAACTCCGCATCGCCTGGGGTGAGGACGATCGCGTACGGATGACCGGGCCGGTGGCGGAATCCTTCCGCGGCGAGATCGATCTCGACCTCCCCGCGTTCGCCTCTCTCGCCGCCTGAGAGGTGTCGTGCATCCGCGCGTGCTGACCTTCGGCTGCCGGCTGAACGCGGTGGAGTCCGCCGTCATCGGCGCGCATCTCGACGCCGCCGACCGCCGCGACGTCATCGTCGTCAACACCTGCGCCGTCACCGCCGAGGCCGAACGCCAGGCGCGCCAGGCGATCCGCCGTGCCCGACGCGACCACCCCGAGGCGCGCATCGTCGTCACCGGCTGCGCGGCCCAGATCGATCCCCAGGCTTGGGCGGCGATGCCGGAGGTCGATCGTGTCGTCGGCAACGTGGAGAAGCTCGCGCCGCAAACCTGGTCGGCCCCCGCCACCGAGGCGCCGCGCGTGGCGGTCTCCGACATCATGGCGGCGCACGAGACCGCCCATCATCTCGTGACCGAATTCGGCGGCCGCGCCCGCGCCTTCGTCCAGGTGCAGACGGGATGCGACCACCGTTGCACCTTCTGCGTCATTCCCTTCGGACGCGGCCCCTCGCGCTCCGTGCCCGTGGGCGAAGTGGTGCGCCAGGTCCGCATGCTGGTGGAGACGGGCTACCGCGAGGTGGTGCTGACGGGGGTGGACATCACCGCCTACGGGGCCGACCTGCCGGGGCGTCCGCCCTTGGGCCAGCTCGTGCGCCGCCTGCTCGCCCTGGTACCGGAGCTGCCGCGGCTTCGCCTCTCCTCGCTCGACCCGGTCGAGATCGACGACGAGCTCTGGCGGCTGATCGCCGAGGAGCCGAGGCTGATGCCGCACCTGCATCTTTCGGTGCAGGCGGGGGATGATCTGATCCTGAAACGGATGAAGCGCCGCCACCTCCGGCGCGACGTGATCGCACTCGCCGAACGGGCACGACGTCTTCGCCCCGACATCGTGTTCGGCGCCGATCTGATCGCGGGTTTCCCCACGGAGAGCGAACAGGCGGCGGCCAACACGCGCGCGCTGATCGAGGACGCGGGGCTCACCTTCCTGCACGTCTTCCCCTTCTCGCCCCGCCCGGGCACGCCGGCCGCGCGCATGCCGCAGCTTCCTCCGAGCGTGATCCGCGAACGTGCCGCCGCCCTGCGCGAGCTCGGCGCACGCATGGCCCGACGCTTCTACGACAGCCGCATCGGCAGCGTGGCCGCTCTGCTCGCCGAACGCGAGACGGGCGAGGGGCATACGGAACACTTCGCGCCCGCCCGGCTGATCCGCGGCCGGATCGATCCGGGTACGATCGCGCGCGTGCGGATCACCGCGGCGAACGACCGTGGGCTGATCGCGGAGGTCGCCTGATGGTGCTCAAGCGTCTGTTCCGCTTCGGCAAGGGTGAGGCGGAGAAGCCGGCCGAGCCGCCGCCCGCGCCCGAGCCGGCAGACGCGGTCGGCGCAGAAGCCGCACCCGCTCCGCCGCCTGCGGAACCACCGGCGGAGGCGACGCCCGCGACCACCATCGTCGCCGAACGCCCCGCCGAATGCCCGCCGGCGCCGCCGCCAGCGCCCGACGTGGAAGCCGCCCATTCGCCGGCGACGGCGGCGGACGCCGAGGCGGAAGGGAAGCGCGAACGCCGCGGCTTTCTCGCCCGGCTGAAGGCAGGGCTTGCCCGCTCCTCGGCAAAGATCGGCTCCGGCATCGCCGCCCTCTTCCGCGACCGGCTGATGGACGATGCCGCCCTCGACGAGTTCGAGGAGCTGCTGATCACCGCCGATCTCGGCACGTCGGCGGCGAAACGGATCGTCGACCGCTTCCGCATCGCCCGCTTCGGCGCGCAGGTGAGCGAGCGCGAGGTGAAGGAGGCGCTGGCCGCCGAGATCGCCGACATCCTGCGCCCCGTCGCCGTTCCCCTGCTGCCGAACCCGGCACACGCGCCGCACGTCGTGCTCGTCGTCGGCGTCAACGGCACCGGCAAGACGACGACCATCGCGAAGCTCGCGGCACACTGGTCCGCGCAGGGGCTGAAGCCGATGCTGGTCGCGGGCGACACCTTCCGTGCCGCCGCCGTCGAGCAGCTCACCATCTGGGGCGAGCGGACGGGCTGCCCCGTCATCGCCGGCCCGCCGAATGCGGACGCCGCCGGTCTCGCCTACGACGCGCTCGCCCGCGCGCGGAAGGAAGGGGCGGACGTGCTGCTGATCGACACTGCCGGGCGGCTGCACAACAAGGCCGACCTGATGGCGGAGCTCGGCAAGATCGTGCGCGTGCTGCGCAAACAAGTTGCCGAGGCGCCGCACAGCGTGCTCCTTGTGCTCGACGCCACCACTGGGCAGAACGCGCTTTCCCAGGTGAAGGTGTTCCGCGAGATGGTGGACGTGACCGGGCTGATCGTCACCAAGCTCGATGGCTCCGCGAAGGGGGGCGTGGTGGTGGCGTTGGCCGAGACCTTCGGGCTGCCGGTGCACGCGGTCGGCGTGGGCGAGAAGGCCGAGGATCTTCGCCCGTTCGACCCGGACGAGTTCGCCCGCTCGCTCGTCGGGCTCGACGAGGCGGCGTAAGAGGGGTTCGCCCGCCCCCGCACATCGGCTAGAACAGGCGGGGAACGATGGCGGCGGGTGCGCGCGGGCGGAGCCGGGGCTGGGCGCGGGAGACGGACAGGCGGTGGACGACGGAGCGATGGGGACGGGCGATCGCGAGGCGCTGCTCGCGCGGCTCAACGAACTCCGCATCGAACACCGCGATCTCGACACGGTGATCGCCCGACTCACCGCCTCCGGCCAGGCCGACCAGATCCATCTCGCCCGGCTGAAGAAGCGCAAGCTCAAGCTGAAGGACGAGATCGCCTGGATCGAAAACCGGCTGATCCCGGACATCATCGCCTGAGATCGCGGCCTCCCGTTCGCTCGCCCCTCGCATCACCGCCGACCTCTTCGTTCCGTGACGGATCCGATCTCGCCATCCTCCGCCGCCCCCCCGGTTGGCCTGATCATGGGCAGCCGGTCGGATTGGGAGACGATGCGCCATGCCGCCGCCACGCTCGATGAGCTCGCCGTCGCTTACGAGGCGCGCGTGGTGTCCGCGCACCGCACGCCGCGGCGGCTTTACGACTATGCAACGACGGCGGCGGCGCGGGGGGTTCGGGTCATCATCGCGGGCGCGGGCGGAGCAGCACACCTCCCCGGCATGACGGCCTCGCTCACCACACTGCCGGTGCTCGGCGTGCCGGTGGAGAGCCACGCGCTGAAGGGCATGGATTCCTTGCTCTCCATCGTGCAGATGCCGGCGGGCGTCCCCGTCGGCACGCTCGCCATCGGGCGGGCAGGAGCGGTGAACGCCGCGTTGCTGGCCTGCGCCATCCTCGCCCTCTCCGACCCCGATCTCGCCGCACGCCTCGCCGCCTGGCGCGCGCGCCAGACCGAGGCCGTTCCCGACGCACCCGCCGATGGCTGAGCCGTTTCCGCCGCTGCCGCCCGGTTCGACCATCGGCATTCTCGGCGGCGGGCAGTTGGGGCGCATGCTGGCGATGGCCGCCGCACGGCTGGGCTATCGCACCCACGTCTACTCGCCCGAACCGGACCCGCCGGCCGGTCATGTCGCCACCAGAACGACCATCGCGGGCTTCGATGATGCCGAGGCGCTCGCGACGTTCGGGCGAAGCATCGACGTCGCCACCTTCGAGTTCGAGAACGTCGCCCTCGACGGCTTCGCCGCCCTCGCAGCCGCCGCACCGATCCGCCCCGCCCCTGCGGTGCTCGCGGTCGCCCAGGATCGCGCCCGGGAGAAGTCGTTCCTGAATCGCATCGGTGTCGCCACCGCACCGTGGGCGCCGATCGCCCACCGCGAGGAAGCCGAAGCGACGGTGGCCGAGGTGGGTTTCCCCTGCGTGCTGAAGACCGCGCGCTGGGGCTACGACGGCAAGGGCCAAGCCGTGCTGCACGGGCCGGAAGACCTTGCCCCCGCTCTCGATCGGCTGGCCGCTGGCCGCGCGCTGCCGCCGCTGATCGTCGAGGCTTTCGTGCCCTTCGTGCGCGAGGTCTCGGTGCTGATCGCGCGCGACGCCCGGGGCAACACCGCCTCGTTCGACGTGGTGGAGAACAGGCACAAGGGCGGCATCCTCGACCTCTCCATCGCCCCCGCCCGGATCGCGCCCGAAACGGCCGCCGCCGCGCGCGCGGCGGCCCTGCGCGTGGCCGAGGCCTTCGATCTCGTCGGCCTCCTTTGCCTCGAACTCTTCGTGCTGGCGGACGGCTCCGTGCTCGCCAACGAGATCGCGCCCCGCCCGCACAACTCGGGGCACTGGACGATCGAAGCCTGTGCGGTGAGCCAGTTCGAACAGCAGGTGCGCGCGATCGCGGGGCTCCCCTTGGGCGACCCGTCACGCCATTCGGATGCGTTGATGCGCAACCTGATCGGCGAGGCGATCCTCGCCTTTCCGCGCCTGCTCGCCACGCCGGGTCTCATCCCGCATCACTACGGCAAGGGCGAGGTGCGGGCCGGGCGGAAGATGGGGCACGTCACCCGGCTGTTTCCCTTGGGCGGGCTGCCCGACGAGGCCGGGATCGCGGCGGCGTTCCCTGACTTCGCTCCTTAGGTAGGGCCTCTGAGCGCAAAGCGACCGGCGCGCACGATGAATAGTGCGTTTCCGGTCCGACTCGACGGCGCTTTTCCTCTCTGGCCCAACGAGCCGGGTCGTCGCCTCGAAACCGGCGTCTGCGCACCTGTGCCGCCAGCCCCCTGATTGAAGTCTCAGAGGAGCGGCTGTCGGTACCAGCTTGATGGTTCTCTGAGCGCCAGGCGAGAAGTGCTCGACCATAAAGACCAGCAAGTGAATTTTTTGCGGATGATGAACGCTCTTTTGTTGATGGCGGGTCTTCAACAGACAGCATACGGGACGAAAATCCGCGCAGCAACCATAGGTTGCAGTCGGTTACGATCGCGGCAGCAAACCAGTTGGGACTCGACCCAATGTGGTCTGGCCGTAGGAGGAAGACGAAAGGGTCGGAGTGAATTCGCACGTTGTAGACGGGAGGTCATGTTGTCTGGCTGTCACGCTTTCTCCGAGGATCAAGCGCTGCAGGCGTGCCTTTCTGACCCACGAGGCACAACCGAAAGCAACACGTCCGCCTCGACCTTCCCAGGCAAAGACGAGGAGGGACCACTGCTCACGCGGTCTGCCTCAGCAAGCGCCTTGGAGCAAACGTATATTCAGGCCAATATTATGAATAGCGGATCAAAGGTTCCTGACAGAAAGAAAACGAAAAAGCTTGAAATTCCGCTCTGCCAGCGCTCGATGTGTCATGTTTTGCGGTTTCTTGAAGCGAACCCATCCCATATCGACGATCGGGACTTCCTTTCGTTTTTCCTGTCCTTCTTCATACCCAAACGCCGCGCTCGGCTGGCTGCGTCACTCCTGCTCGAGCGCTACGGCAGCGTTGCCGCCGTTCTCGCAGCACCAGCAGAGGAAATGTTGTGTGTCGCCCCTGTCGATATCAAAGCGGTTACGGCTCTGAAGGCTGCACGGGCCGCAACCTGCCGTGTCTTCCTGGATCCTTGGCGAGAACGACCTGTCCTTGGCAACTGGGACTTGGTCGTGAGCTACCTCCGTGCCAGCTTCGCTGGAGAACAGGTCGAACAACTCCGCGTTCTCTGTCTCGACGCACGCAATCAACTCATTGCGGATGTGGTGCAGGCACGTGGTTCACCGAACTTTGTCGCAGCAGAGCCACAGGATATTCTCCGGACCGCTCTGGAGCGCCGCGCTTCCGCTTTTATCCTGGTCCACAATCATCCTTCCGGCAATCCAATGCCGAGCCTGGACGATGTTCAACTGACCCGCATCGTGGAAAGGGGGGCTAGCGCGCTCGGGCTGAGCCTCCATGACCACGTTATTGTAGCTGGGCAAGACTGGATCAGCCTGAAACGCTTGGGCCTGCTCAGAGGTTGACGACTTTCGTGATCTCCCTTCTCCCGGGGAACGGCAGTCTCTGAGCCGGCCGCGCCAGCTTGCTCGAGCGGTTCAAGCCGCGTGGCGCAGCGCGCGCGTCTCCTCGAGGTCGTCGGTCAGGAAGACCGCGATCGTCTGCGCGATCGTCTCCGCCTCCCGGAAGCCCAAGGCCCGGGCGCGGGTGGCGTCGAAGCGCGCGGGCCAGGCGCCGACGATGGCGGCGACCTCGGGGTCCGCCACCCGCCGCACCCGCCCTCTCGCCTCCGCCCCGCCCGCGCGCTCGAGGGCGTCCAGCATCTCGCCCACCGTCACGGTGAGCCCGGGCGGATTGATCCCGCGATCGAGCCCCAAGGCCGCGCCGTTCATCGACGCGGCGTGCAGCAGCCAATCCACCGCCGCGCGGGGAGACGCGATCCAGAGCGCGAAATCCTCCGCGACCGGAAGCAGCGCCTCCTCGCCGATGAGCGGTTCGCGCAGGATGGAGGAAGCGAAGGAGGAGGCCGCCCGGTTCGGCCGGCCGGGTCGGATGACGATGGTCGGCAGCCGCAGCGAGACGCCATCGACGAAGCCCCGGCGCGTCCAGTCGTGGACGAGGAGTTCGCCGGCGGCCTTCTGCGCACCGTAGGAATTGGCCGGGACGGGGCGGGTGTCGTCACGAATGAGGGCGCCCTGCCCGCCGGAGAAGGTGGCGACCGAAGAGGTGAAGACGAAGCGCGGAGCCTCGGCGCGCTCGCGGCAGGCCTCGAGGAGGGCGCGAGTGCCGTCGAGATTGACCCGCCAGCCCAAGGCGAAATCGGCCTCAGCCGCTGCCGAGACGACGGCGGCGAGATGAACGACGAGCCCGGTGTCGGGGCGGATCAAGCGCGCGCAGGCGCAAGCCTCCGCGATGTCGGCCGCCAGGGTCTCGACCGCGAACGCGGCCGGCGGGACGGGTGGCGCGGCGAGATCGGCGAGCGTCATCGCCGTCACCCTGTGGGCCCCCACCCGACCCTCCTCCGCGATCCGTCTCGCGAGCTTGCGGCCGAGGAAGCCGCCCGCTCCGGTGATGACGACGTGCATCGCCCGCTTCCCTCCCTGCGTCCCCGGCGCCCGCTCTCTCGCCCGCCCGGCCGCCCCGGGCAAGAGGTGGGGCGTCAGGCGCAGAGACGCTCTGCCGCGAGGGCTCCGCCGTGGTGTTCGAGCGCCTCGAGCAGCAGGTCGACAAGCCGCTCCTTCAGGCTCGGCGGCTCGAGGATCTCGACCGAGGAGCCCCAGGTGAAGAGGTGCCAGGCCATCTCGGTGAGGCCCCCGGCACGGAAGCGCACGACGAGCCGCCCCTCGCCGTCCCGCTCCGCCTGCTGGGTGGGGTGGAAGCGCCACTGCGACGCCTCCTCCGCCGTCTCGGCATCGAAGCGGAGCACGACATCCAGCGGCTCTTCCTGCCAGGTGCCGAAGGCTCGGGCGGCGAAGGCGGCGAGGTCGAAATCGGCCCGGCGCACGAATGGCGTATTGCCGACCTCGAGGGTGCCGATGCGATCGAGCCGGTAGAGCTTGGGTTCGCTCCAGCAGGCCTGCGGGGCGGCGACCAGCAGAGGCCGGCTGCCGTAGAGGATGCCGTAGGGGTGGACGGTGGTGGTGTAGGGGACGCCCGAACGGCGGCTGCGGTATTCCATCGTCACCGGCAGGGCACCGAGGATGGCGCGGCGCAGCTTGGTGAGGAGACCGGGCGGCAAAACCGGGCGCGGGCCGGGTCGCAAGGCGGAGCCCTCGGCCTCCATCAGCAGCTCGAGGTCGGGCTCGATCCGGCGCAGGTGGTCGGGCCGGGTGATGGCGCGCAGCTTCTGCGCGGCTGACGCGACGAGGTCGGCGCGCTCGCGCAAGCCCCGGCGGGCGAGTTCGGCCGCCGCCGTGTCGAGCTCGGCGAGTTCCTCGGCCGAGACCGCAACGAGCCCGCCCAGCGTACCGGGAGGGAGCCGCCAGCGCCGCACGCGGTCGCCGTTGTCGCAGCGTTCGAACTGCGGAAACACCCGCGCCACCGCATCGCGCATCCGTTCCGCCGTGCGCCGGGCGACACCGAACTCGCTTTGGATGTCGGCGAGCGAGAGGCCCTCGCGCGTGCCCTGGAAGGCCAAGGCGAGGCGCAGGATCTGCTCCAGTTTCAGGTAGTGCATCGAGGCGTTCCCGGGCACACGGTGGCAACGATCTTGCGCGACAGGTCGGCAAGGGTCGCGTGAAACCGTCGTCAAACCGTCATCACGAGGGGCGAAATCCAATCGGCGCGGTAGCACCCGGTCGAGCCGATGCTTCCTCCTCGAGAAGGCGCAGCAAGGCCTGCGCGTCGCGCGCGATGCCGAACAGCGACGCCTTGCGCGCGGCGAGTGCGAAATCGGCCGGAACGAGCGGCGGCAGCCGCGCGAGATCGGGCGGAGGGACGAGGCCGAATCGGGCGCGGAAGGCGGCCTCGGCCTGAGCGGGCGAGAGGGGCGCGAAGCGGATCTTGACCAGGAACCGCCGCAAGCCGGCGGGATCCAGCCGTTCAGGCAAGTTCGTCGTGCAGGCGAAGGGCAGCGGATGCCGCTCCATCCAGGTGAGAAGCTCGTTCACCTGGGTCACCTCCCAGGCGTGCGCGGCAGAGCGGCGATCGGCCAGCAGGCCGTCCGCCTCGTCGAGGATGAGGAAGCGGTTCTCTTCCTCCGCCTGACGGAAGGCCGTGGCGATCGCTTGCTCGCTGCCGCCCACCCAGCGCGAGAGGAGGTCGGAGGCGCGTTTGACGAGCGGGGTCAGCCCCATCCGTTCGGCGAGCGCACGGGCGAAGGCGCTCTTGCCGGTGCCGGGGGGGCCCGAGAGGAGAAGCGACACGGCGCGCGGCGCCTCCGCCGCGGCGAGCCGGTCCATCAGCGCGGCGAGGTCGCAATCGGCGTTGGCGAGAGCAGGGTCGAAGCCAACGTCGGCGTCTTGCTCCGCCATCGGCAGCCGTCCGCCGCCCATCGCCTTGGCCACCGCCAGCACGCCGCGACGGACGGCCGCCGCACCGCCGCCGGTGAGGGCGGCCGCCGAGACGGCCGCGGCGGCGACCGACGGCGGGGCCGCCACCTCGCGGGCAAGCGCGGCCACCTCGTCCTCCGCCATCGCGACCCCGTGGCGGGAGAGCTCGCGCTCCCACAGCCGCACGCGCACGGGCAGGTCGGGCACGCGCAGTTCGATAGCGAAGGTCATGCGGCGGATCACGGCGGGGCCCAGCGGGTCGAGCGCGTTCGTCGTCCAGATCACCGGCACCGGCGTGGTCTCCAGCAACCGCAGCACGTGCGCGCGCGAGCCCCGCTCGGCCGCCGCACCGAACAGGCCACGGTCGAACAGGTCCTCCGCCTCGTCGAACAAAAGGAGCGCGGGCGAGCCGCCGGCGAGAAGCCTCTGGGCGAGGCGGAGTTCGGCGAGCCGTTCCGACCGTCCAGGCTCGTGCCCGTCCGCCCCCGTCTCGCCCACTGCATACAACGGTGTGCCGACCGCGGCGGCGAGGGTCTTGGCGAACTCGGTCTTGCCCGTCCCCGGCGGGCCGTAGAGCAGCAGGTGAACCCCCGCCCGGCGAGCGCGCAGCGCACCCGCCAGCACCTCCGCCGCGTGCGTCGCCGCCTCGCCGAGATGGGCGAAGTCCTCCATCGCGAGGGTGGCGGCGAGCGGGCGGCCGAGCAGCGCCTCGCCCGCCCCGTCCGCGCCGGCCGGGATGGAGAGGGCATCGGCCAGATGGCGCCGCAGTCGCTCGAGCAGGATCAGCTCGCCATCGGCATCGACGGTCAGCAGCCCCGCCGTGCGCAGGGTCCCCGCTGGCGACAGCCTCTGTTCGACCACCGCCTCGGGAATGCCCGTCAGCAACGAGATCAAGGCGGGGTCGGCGGAGAGCCGCATCGCGCCCCCCATGGCGTCGGAGACCATGTCCCACAGCCGCTCCACCGGGCGGTGCAGGCGGTAGCGGGCGGCAAGACCGAGGATCTCCGCTTCCGCCTCGTCGAGCCCGACCGCGCGCGCCACCGCCGCGAGCCGCAGCGCGATCGCCGACCGCCCGCCGCGGGCCCGCCGCGTGCGCGCTTCGATCCGCCTCAGGATGGCCGCCCATTCGGCGGCGTCGGGCGGCGATTTCGCGTCCGTGAAGAGCTCGCCCTGCTCGCCCCGCTCGAGCCGTGCCCCGCGCGGGGCGAGCCCGAGCGCGTCCTGGAACCGGGCGAGCCAGGCGGCAATCGCGCCGGCGCGGCGGGAGCGGCGGGGAATGCGGGCGAGCGCGGTGCGCGCGTAGCCCAATGCGACGATCTGCTCGGCCTGGTCCATCGGTTCCCTCTCCGTTCGCCGTTCGCGCGCGACCGTAGGAGGGTGACGCGTCAGGATCGGACGTATCTGGGAGGCTGGGCCTTGGCCGACGCGAACCCGCTCGGGCACTCTCCGCCCACCCCATGGCGCTGCGTTTCCTGCACACCGCCGACCTGCAGATCGGCCGGGCCTTCGGCTTCGCCCCGCCCGACCGCGCCGCCTTGCTCGCCGAAGCCCGCTTCGAGGCGCTCGATCGGCTGGCCGCCAAGGCGCGCGCGCACGGCGCACCGCGGGTGCTGATCGCGGGTGACACCTTCGACAGCGCCCGGCCGTCCGAACGGACCATCGCCCAGGTGAAGGAGCGGCTCGCGCGCGCCGCCGACCTCACTTGGCACATCCTGCCCGGCAACCACGACCCGCATCGTGCGGGCGGCGTGTGGGAGCGCTTCGCCCGCGACGGGCTGCCGCCCAACGTGCGCCTCCATCTCGATCCGGCTCGGGTCGCCCTGGACACCGCGCCGGGGGAGCCGGCGGCGTGGCTCCTGCCGGCCCCGCTCACGGCGCGCCGCACGGCGGACGACCCGACGGCCTGGATGGATCACGCCCCCACACCTGAGGGCGCGCTCCGCCTCGGCCTCGCGCACGGCTCGGTCGCGGGCTTCGCAGCCGAAGATGAGGCCACGCCGAACCGGATCGCCCCCGATCGCGCCCGCCGCGCCGGCCTCGCCTTCCTCGCGCTCGGTGACTGGCACGGGCGGAAGCGGATCGACGATCGCACCTGGTACGCCGGCACGCCGGAGCCCGATCGCTTCCGTCTCGACCCGGAGGGGGACGGCACGCTCTGCGTCGGCGGCCAGGCGCTGATCGTCGCGATCGAGGGGCCGGGCGCTCCCCCGCGGGTCACACCGGTCGACACGGCCCGCTTCGTCTGGCGGCGCTGCGCAGCCACCCTCTCCTCCGCCGATCAGGTCGCTGCCCTCGCCGACCGCCTCGAGGGGCTGCCCGGAGCCGCCGACACCCTGTTGCGGCTCGAGCTCTCGGGCGCGCTCACGCTCTCGGACCATGAGAGGCTGCGCGAGCGGATCATCCGAGGCCTCGGCCCGCGGCTCGCCTGGCTCGATTGCGACGATGGCAACCTCATCGTGCGGCCCGAGGACGACGAGCTCGGCCTGATCGACCTCGAGGGCGTGGTGCGGCGGGCGGCCGACCGGCTCGCCTCGATCGCGCGCAACCCTGCGGATCCCCAGAGCGAGACCGCGCGCGCGGCGCTCACCGCGCTGTGGCGGCTGCGCGCGCACGCGCGGCCATGACACTGCGGCTCGCCGAGGTGGAGCTCGAGGACGTGCGGCGCTTCTCTGGGCGCTGGCGGGTCGGGCCGTTCGCGCCGGGGCTCAACCTGCTCGCCGCCCCGAACGAAGCCGGCAAGAGCACGCTGCTGGAGGCGATCCGCTCGGCCATCCTGCTGCCGCATCGCGCGCAGGGCGAGGAGGCCCGGCGTCTGAGGCCTCTCGCGGGCGGCATTCCGACCGTCACCCTTGTTCTCGCCGACGGCGCCGGGCTCTGGCGCATCCGCAAGCGGTTCGCGGGAACGGCGGGGCGGGCCGAGGTGGTGGCCCCCGACGGCAGGAGCTGGGCCGGGGACGAGGCGGAGGAAGAGATCCGCCGCCTGTTCGGCCTGCCGCCCCCCGCCGCTGGGCGAGGGCCGCCGGCGCGTGGCGTGTGGGGTGCCCTGTGGGTCGAGCAGGGGGCCTCTCTCGTCCAACCGGCGCTCGATCGGGCCGCCCAGGACACGCTGCGCGGCGTGCTGGAGGCCGAGATCGACACCGTCACCGGCGTGCGCGGAGCGGCCCGGCTGCGCGCCGCGATCGCGCGGGAGCTGCTCGCGTTCCAGACGCCAGCCGGGCGCAGCTCGGCCGGCCGCCTGCGCGAGGTGGAGGATCGGCTCGCTGCGCTCGCCGAGGAGGAGCGCGATCTCCGCGCACGGCGGGATCGCGCCGAGAAGGCCCTGGCACGTCTCGCCGAGCTGAGGGCGCGACGCAGCGCCCGTCTTGCCGAGAGGCCCGACATGCAGGCGGAAGAGGCCGTCGCGCAGGCGCAAGCCGGACTGGACGCCCTTCGCCGCGCCGCCGATCGCCGCGGGTCGCTCGAACGCGAGGCCGCAGACGCCGCCCGGCTGCGCGATGCGGCCGCGCAAGCCTGGGCCCGCCGCGAGCACGATATCGCCCGCGCCGAAGCGGCCGCTCGCCAAGCCGAGCGTCTCGCGGGAAACGCGCGCGATGCCGCAGCGGCGGCCGAGGTGGCGACCAACCGACGCCTCGCCCTGGACGCAGCATGGACGGCGGTGGAGGCCCGCGAGGCGAGCCGCCAGGCCGAGGCCTTGGCCGAGGGGATGCGGCGGCTGCGCGCGGCCGAGGCGGCCGCAGCGGCGGCGCCGCCTGCAGGGGCGGCATCCTCGACCCTGGCCACCGCGAGCATCCTCGCCGTGATCGCGGCCCTCTTGGCCATCCTGGCCGCGCTGGCCCAGGTGCCGCCCCAGGCGGGCTGGTTCGGCGCCGCTCTCGCGCTCCTCGCTGCCGCGGCGCTGGGTCTCCGCGCCATCCTCCGCGCCCGCGCCGCCGCCCGCGCGGCCGAGGAGGCGAGGCGACGGCTTGGTGACGCGAAAGCCGCTCTCGCCCTCCTCGCACCGGGCGAAGCTCCGGAACAGGCCCTCGCCGCCGCCCTCGCCCGCGCGGAGGAGGCCCGAAACCGCGCGGCGGAACTGCGGGCCGAGGCCGCCGCGCGCGGCCTTGCCATCCCGAATGAAGTCTCGCCTGCAGAGCGCGACCGCGCCCGCGCGCAGGCCGAGGAGATGGAACGGGCGGCTCTTCGCGCTCGCGCGGAAGCCGATCAAGCGGAAAAGGCAGCGGCCGAGGCAACCCGGAACTTGGCCGAGGAGCGCGCCCGAGACGCCGATGAGGCCCTGCGCCAGCGCTTGCAGCGGGCGGAGGAGGATCTCCTGCGCGCGGCACGGGAACGCGACGCCAACCCGGCTCCCACGGCCGAAGAAGTCGCCGCGGCCGAAGCCGAGCTCCATCGGTGCGAGGCCGACCGCAAGCGGATCGCCGACGAGGAACGCCGCCTTGCCGTCGACCTGGCAGCGGCCGAAACGGAGATCCGCACCCTGGAGGCGGAGGGGCTCGATGATCGCCTCGCCGCTCTCGCCGAGGAGTGCGAACAGCTGGAGCGGGAGCGGCGGGCACTCGAACGCGAGCGCGATGGCCTCAGGCTCCTCGACCGCATCCTCGCCGAGGAGGAGGAGCGGGCGAAGGCCGAGTGGGTGGCCCCCGTCGCGCGCGCCGTCGGCCCCTGGCTCGCCAAAGTGCTCGGCGCCGAGGCGGTCGAGATCGACCAGGGGCTCGGCGTCGTCACCATCCGCCGCAGCGGCCGCGCCGAACGGGTCGAGATCCTCTCAGCCGGCACCCAGGAGCAGATCGCGGTGCTCGTCCGCCTTGCCTTCGCCGATCTCCTCGAGCGGCAGGGCAAGCCCGCGCCGGTGATCCTCGACGACGCGCTCGTCTTCTCCGACGATGCGCGCATCGCGCGGATGTTCGACGTGCTGACGGAGGCGGCGAAGACCCTGCAGATCATCCTCCTCACCTGCCGGGAGGACCTGTTCCGCCGGCTTCCCGCCCACGCCCTCGCCTTCGAGCGCCTGTCGTGAGACAGGGCCTGCCGCCCGGCCTGGTCGCGGCCCTGTTCCTCGCCGCGGCGGTCGCCCCGCTCGCCCTTGCCGCCCTCTCCGGCGAGCCGCCCGAGGCTCTGCCGACGGAGATGGGCATCGGGCTCGGCCTCGCCGCCTTGGCCCTGATGGTCCTGCAATTCGCCCACTCCGGGCGGTTCGAGACTCTCTCGGGCCGGATCGGCATCGACCGCACCATGCGGCTGCATCGCGCCGCGGCGTTGGCCCTGTTCACCATGGCGCTGCTGCACCCCATCGCCTTCGTCTTCCCGGCCCTCCTGTCCGCGCCAAGCCATGCGTTGGAGCAGCTGTGGCGGCTGGTCGCCAAGCCGCGCATGGCGAGCGGGGTGGCGGCTCTCGTCTGTCTTGCTCTCCTCGTCCTGCTCTCGCACACCCGCCATCGGCTCGGCCTGCCCTACCAGACATGGCGGGCGCTGCACGCCGGGCTCGGTCTCGCCGCCGTCGGGTTCGCGGTCGAGCATGCGCTCTCGGTCGGGCTGTACAGCGAGGGGGAGGCTTTGCGGGCCGTGTGGCTCGCGGGCTTGGGGCTTGCCGTCGGCGCCCTCGTCTGGACCTGGGGTGTGAAACCGTTGCTCGGTGCCCGGCAGGGCTGGCGGGTGGCCGGGGTGCGGCGGCTCGGCGACGGCTACTGGGAGCTCGTGTTGAGCCGCCCCTCGCCCGAACCGTTCGCCTTCGCCGCCGGTCAATTCGTCTGGCTCGCTGTCGGCCGCCGCGCGCCGTGGGACGACAACCCGTTCTCCATCGCCTCCGCCCCGGGCGAGCGCGACCTCGCCTTCGTCCTGCGCGAGGCGGGCGACTTCACCCGCAGCCTGAACCGCCTCGCTCCCGGCACGCCGGTGCGGGTGGATGGTCCGCACGGCGCCTTCCGCCTGGACGAGGGGGAGACCCGCGCGATCCTCCTCATCGCCGGCGGGGCAGGCATCGCGCCCGTTCTGGCGATCTGGCGCCATCTCGCGCGCGCGGGCCACCCCGCTCCGGTTCGGCTGATCTACGGCGCCCAGGTCGCCACGAAACTTCTCTATCGCGAGGAGCTCGCGGCCACTGCCGCCGCGCGGGGCTTCGGCCTCATCCTTCGGGTCGAGGAGGGCGAGCTGCCCGAGGGGGTGGGCAGGGGGCGGATCGACCGCGCCGTGCTGACGGAGGCGCTGCGCGGGCTCGATCCCGCCCGCACGCTTGTGATGATTTGCGGCCCCCGCCCGATGATGCTCGCGGTCGCCGGCGAGCTCGAGGCGCTCGGCCTTCCACCCTCGGCCATTCTCTACGAGGCCTTCGTCTATGACTGAGGCTGTGCGCTTGCCGCGCGTCGAGCGTCGCCTGCGCTGGCGGATCCGCGCCTTGCTCGGCGCGGTGTGGGGCGCGGTTTTCCTCTACGCCGCGCGCGCCCTCGTGCTGTGAGGGGCGGTCGCTTCGGGCTGGTCAGCGCCGCACGTGGTTGGCCTCCAGCCAGGCGATGATCGCGGCCCGTTTGGCGTCGTCCTCGGCATAATGCTCCTTGAGGAGCGTATCGAGGGCCTGGCGACGCTGGTCCGGCGTCATGGAGAGATAGGGCCTCAGCACGCGCGACGGCACGCGATGGCAGGAGGCGCAGGCCTCGGCATAGGCGCGCTCGCCCGGGTCGGTCGCTGCGCCGGCGGGGCCGACCACGGCCAGCGCGATCGCGATCACCACCCCCAGGCTTCGGCCCATCGGTGTCTTCTCCTTCAGCCGTTTCCGCCGCAGGCTTCGCGGAGATCCCGCGTTCCGGTCAAGCGATGCTTCCCGCCCTGCCCTTCCGTCTCACCCTCAATCGGTTTCGCGGCCGTGCCGGGCGGCCCGTGCTCGACCCGGCGGGCTTCGCGGAGGCGAAGGCCGCGATCACCGCCTGGCCCGGCTACGCGCCCACCCCGCTGCATGATCTGCCAGGGCTGGCGGCCGGGCTCGGCGTGGCCGCGCTCCGCTGGAAGGACGAGGGGGGCCGCTTCGGCCTCGGCTCCTTCAAGGCCTTGGGCGGGGCCTACGCGGTGGCTCGCCACCTGCGGCAAACCCTTGCTGCCGAGGGCGTCGATGCCACCGACGCCGACCTCGCCGCCGGCCACTTCGCCGACCGAACGCGCTCCGTCACCGTCGCTTGCGCCACCGACGGCAACCACGGCCGCGCCGTCGCCTGGGGGGCGCAGCGTTTCCACTGCCGCGCGGTCGTCTTCGTCCATGCCACGGTGAGTGCGGGCCGGGCGGAGGCCATTGCGCGCTTCGGGGCCGAGGTGCGGCGGGCGGGCGCCACCTACGACGACGCCGTCCGCCTCTGCGCCGAGACGGCCGCCCGCGAAGGCTGGACGGTGATCTCCGACACGTCCTGGCCGGGCTACGAGGAGATCCCCCGCGCCGTGATGCAGGGCTATCGGCTGATGGCGGCGGAGGCCTTCGCGCAGTGGCGGGGCGATCCGCCGACCCACGTCTTCATCCAGGCCGGAGTGGGCGGGGCGGCGGCGGCCGTCGCCGCCCAAGCCGCGGCGACCTTTGGCGAGCGGGGGCCGCGCGTGATCGTGGTCGAGCCGATGGCCTTCGACGGCATCGCCCGCAGTCTGGCCGCCGGGCGCGCGGTTCCGTCCCCGCCCGGGCCGGACACGCTGATGGCAGGCCTTGCCTGCGCCGAGCCTTCGCCGCTCGCGCTCGAGGAACTCCTCCTGCGTGCCGAGGCCGCCCTCGGCGTGCCGGAGGAGGCGGTCGCACCGGCGATGCGGCTTCTCGCGCGCGGCGTTCGCGGCGATCCGCCCGTCGTCGCCGGCGAAAGCGCGGTCGCCGGGCTGATCGGGCTCGCCCTGGCGCGCGCCAACCGCGGCGCCGCCATGGCACTCGGGCTCGGGCCCGGCTCCCGCGTCCTCCTGTTCGGCACCGAAGGGGCGACGGATCCGGATCTCTACGCCCGCCTCGTCGCCTGTCCCGAAGCCGTCGCTTGACGCCCTCCCCGTCAGCACCCAGCGTTCCGGCTCTTCCGGGAGGAGGGCATGCAGCGGACGATGCGGCATATCGCGATGATCGGCACCGGCGGGCCCGAGGTGCTCGCGCTCGCCGAGGCACCGGTGCCGGAACCCGGCCCCGGCGAGGTGCTGATCGAGGTGCACGCCGCCGGCGTCAATCGCCCCGACATCGCGCAGCGTGAGGGCCGCTACCCGCCCCCGCCGGGCGCTTCGCCCATCCTCGGGCTGGAGGTCGCTGGCGTGATCGCCGCCCTTGGCCCCGGGGTCGAGGGCTGGCGGGTGGGCGATCGCGTCTGCGCCCTGGTCAACGGCGGGGGCTATGCGGAGTTCGTCGCCGTGCCCGCGCCGCAGTGCCTGCCCATCCCTGCCGGCTACGACTTCATCCGCGCGGCCGCCATCCCCGAGACCTACTTCACGGTCTGGGCCAACCTGTTCGAGCGCGGGCATCTCACGCGCGGCGAGACCGCGCTGATCCATGGCGGCACGTCGGGGATCGGCACCACCGCGATCCAGCTCGCGCACGAGTTCGGCGCCACCGTCTACGCCACCGCGGGGTCGGCCGAAAAGTGCCTCGCCTGCCTTCGGCTGGGGGCGGCGGCAGCGATCGACTACCGCGCGCAGGACTTCGTCGAGGAGATCAAGCGGCTGACGGACGGGCGCGGCGTGGACGTGATCCTCGACATGGTGGGCGGCGACTACATCCCGCGCAACATCCGCTGCCTCGCCCTCGACGGGCGGCTCGTCATCATCGCCTTCCTGCGCGGCTCGAAGGTGGCGGAGATGGACTTCCTGCCGGTGATGACGCGGCGGCTGACCATCACCGGCTCGACCATGCGGCCGCGCACGACGGCGCAGAAGGGCGCGATCGCCGAGGCGTTGCGGCGGCACGTCTGGCCGGTGCTGGAGGCCGGCCGCTGCGGGCCGGTGATCCACACGGTCTTCCCGCTCGCCGCGGCGGCGGACGCGCATCGGCTGATGGAGAGCTCGCAGCACATCGGCAAGATCGTGCTCGCCGTGCGCGACTGACGCTCCGTCGCAAGGCGCAGGGCACGCCGTGGAGGCCGCCGGGCGCGCGCGCCCTTCGTGTCGTTCTCGACATGGATCGGCCCGCTGCGTTAACGCAGCGTTTACCCCCGGCCCCGAGGATGGTCGAGGGTGGACCTCGGGCACGGCCTGGCGAAGGACGGAGGGGGACGGCACGGCGCCGACGGCAGATGAGCGACGGACGAGAACGGCTCCCACCCCCTTTCGGCATTGCCTTCCAGCCGGTGGCCTCGGTCCGCACGCGGCGGCTGACGGCGCAGGAAGCCCTGGTGCGGGGGGTCGGCGGCAGGCCCGCCGCCACCGTGCTCGGGCGTGTCGAGGCCGCGGCCAGGGCGAGTTTCGAACTCGCCGTCGTGCAGTACGCGATGGCGCGCGCGCTTGCCCTCGGCATCACGGTCGATCTGCACGTCAACCTCTCGCCGCACGTGCTGACCCGCACCGTCGGCGGCGCGGCGGAGGCGGCGGAACGGCTGCTGCGGCTTGCGGAGGCCGAGCGCTTCCCGCCGTACCGGCTCGTGCTGGAAATGACGGAAGGCGAACGGATCGACGACCCGCCGCGGCTGCGGCGGCTGGCGGACGCCGCCCGTACGGTCAATGTCCGCCTCGCCCTCGACGATTTCGGCGCCGGCTACAACGGTCTCGGCTTGCTCGCCGAAGTCGAACCCGACGTGCTGAAGATCGACATGGCACTGACCCGGGGCATCGACCGCGACCGGGTCCGGCGGTCCATCGTCGCCGGCATCATGCGGATGGTGGAGGGCACGGCGACCCGGGTGATTGCGGAAGGGGTGGAGACGGTGGCGGAACTCGCCGCCCTGACGGATCTCGGGGTCGAGGAGGTGCAGGGGTTCCTGATCGGCGCGCCGACCTACGAGAGGGCGATCGACACCGTCACCCTCCCCGTGCTGCGTCGCGCCGAGGCGCTGCCGCTCGATCCGGCACTGAGCCCCATCGTCGTCGGCGCGATCCGCTGACCGCGACCAGAGGCGGCGAGAGCGGGACGGAGAGGGCGAAAACCTCGGGCGTGAGGGGCAGCCCGCCCAGTCGCGAACCGGACCGAGAGCCGGGGCCGAGCCACCGCCCCGAGGCGCGGCGGCACGGAATCTACGCCACGGAAGATCAGCGGGCTTGACCGCGCGCCTCCGCCACCGCCTGTCGCAGCCGCGCGAGCGGAACAGCGCCCGGGAACACCGTCTCGCCCACCACATAGGCCGGCGTGCCCTGCAACCCGAGCGCCTGGGCAAGGTTGAGGGCGGCGGAAATACGCCGCGTCACCTCGGCCCCGTTCATGTCCCGCCGCAGCCGTCCCGCATCGAGCCCGACCTCCGCCGCCACCTGCAGCACCGCCGCCTCGTCGATCTCGCCGCGCAAGGCGAGCAGGGCATCGTGGAACGGGGCGAATTTGCCCTGCAGGTGGGCGGCCATCGCCGCCCGCGCCGCGGTGACCGAGGCGGGGCCGAGGATCGGCATCGGCTTCACCACCACCCGCACGTCCCGCTCCTGACGGAGGAGATCGAGGATCACCCCCCGCATCGAGCGGCAGTAGGGACAGCGATAGTCGGTGAATTCGACCACGGTGACGCGGGCGCGGGCGGGCCCGAGGACGGGGTCCTCGGCGTTGCGGAACAGGGCCTCCGCCTGCGCGCGGACCGCCGCCCGCCGTGCCTCCGCTTCCGCCTCGCGCTCGGCCGCCTCGAGGGCGGCGAAGGCCTCGCGCAGGATCGAGGGGTCGCTCACCAGCGCCTCGCGCAGGATCTCCACGATCGCCGCCCGCTGTTCCGCCGTGAAGGGCTGCGCGGTGGCGGGGAGAGGGATGAGGGCCAGGGCGGAGAGGAGGGCGAGGGCGCGCATCATCGCCGCCTCTCCTCGCGCATCACCTCCGCCGCGCGCAACAGGTCCTGGGCGCGCAGCCGCGCCGGCCCCGGCGGCAGGGCGCGCTCGGCACGCGCCGCCATCTCGCGCTGCGTGCGCAGATCGCCCGAGAGCGCCGCCTCCTCGGCGAAGGCGAGGGCGGATCGCCCCTGATCGCCCGCCCGCGCATAAGCGATGCCGAGGGTGCGCCAAGTGAAGCCGGATCGCGGGTCGAGCCTGGTCGCGGTCTCCAACTCCTCGATGGCGGAGGGAAGAAGGGCGGCATCGCCGCTCTCGAGCAGGGCGCGCCCGAACGCGGCGCGGATCAGCCCCTCGCCCGGCGCGAGGCGCGCAGCGCGCCGGTAGGGCTCGATCGACTCCCGCACCCGCCCGCTCTCGAACAGCACCTGCCCCTTCAGCTCGTGCAGCCAGGGGCTGGCGGGGCGTTCGGCGATCAGTCCATCCAGTCCGGCCACCGCCTCATCCGTGCGGCCCTGGCGGAAGGCGAGAATGGCGCGGGCATAGCGCGCGGGTGCGGACTGGTCGGAGGGGGGGTAGAGCCGCGGCACCGAGGCCGGCTCAAGGAAACCGACGAGCTTCGCCCGCACCATGCGGAACGCCTCCTCGAGTTCGGGCGGCATCGGCGTCTGGGCATGGCGCGACTCGGCGAGACGCTCGCGCAGGAACTCGATGCGATCGCGCGTCAGCGGATGCGTACGCAGATACGGGTCCTGTTTCTCGGTCAAGAGCGCCTCCTGCGCCTGCAGGCGCTCCATCAGGCGAAGCAACCCCGCCGGCGACCAGCCGGCCCGGGCGAGGAAGGTGACCGCCGCCTGGTCGGCCGCATTCTCCTGGGTACGGGTGAAGGCGAAGAGTTCGCGCATCGCGATGCTCTGCCCTCCCATGCCGATCGCGGCGGCCGCCCCACCCTGGCCGGTCGCCGCCGCCGCCGCCGCCCCCACCAGCATGGCGGCGACCGAGCGGATCATCGCATAGCGCAACTCCTCCGGCAGCCGGGCGAGATGGCCACCCGAGATGTGGCCCACCTCATGCGCCAGCACCCCGGCGAGCTCGTTCACGCTCTCGATCGAGGTGATCAGGCCGGTGTGCACGGCGAGCCGGTTGCCGGTGGTCACGAAGGCGTTTATCGACCGATCGGCGATGATGAAGGTGCGAACGAGCCCCCGGTCGAGCCCGGCGGCGGCGAACAGGGGCGCGTTCACCGCCCGCAGCAGCGCTTCCGTCTCGGCGTCGCGGATCAGCGTGATCGAACGGGTCTGGCCCGCGGCAGGCGCGGCGAACGCGATCAGCGCGGCGAGCAGGACCGCCGCGGCCCTGCGCACGGCGGTCGGCATGCGGTGCACCATGCGCGGGACCATAGACCGCCTGGTGCGGGTCGGTCTTGCCACGGCCGCGTGTGCGGTGCTCGCGGGCTGTTCGACGGTCGAGGGGCTGTTCGGCGCCTCCGGCCCGCCGCTCGGCACCCCCGGTTTCGTGCAGGGCTTCCTGGGCGGGGTGGCGGCCGAGGAGCCGCGGGCGGCGCTGATCGGGCGCGACATCCTCGCAGCAGGCGGGTCGGCGGCCGACGCTGCCGCAGCGATGGGCTTCGCCCTCGGTGTGACCCTGCCTTCGCGCGCCTCGCTTGCCGGGGGTGGCGTCTGCCTCGCCTACGACCCCAGGCGCGACCAAGCGATCGCCGCCACCTTCCTCCCCCGCGCGCCGACCGTGCTCGACCCGGGCTCGGACCGGCCGGCCGCCTTGCCCGGCACACCGCGCGGCCTCTTTGCCCTGCATGCCCGGCTGGGGCGGCTTCCGTTCGAGCAGGTGATCGCCCCGGCCGAGCAAGCCGCCCGTTTCGGCACGCCGATGAGCCGGGCGCTGGCGCGGGACCTCGCCGTCGTCGCCACGCCGCTGTTCGCCGACCCCAACGCGCGGGCCCGTTTCGCCCGGCCCGACGGCACCCCGCTCGGCGAGGGCGATCTCCTCGTTCAGCCCGAACTCGCCAACCTGATCGGGCTGATTCGCACTCAGGGCGTGGGCGACCTCTACCAGGGTGGGCTGGCGCGACGCCTCGCCGACGCCTCGCGCGCGGCCGGCGGCGCGCTCGCCTTCGAGGATCTGCGCACGACCCTGCCGCAGCTGACGACGACGGTCGCGGTCCGGCTCGGTTCGGATGTGGTGCACGCTGCGCCGGTCGGCGGCTCCGTCGGTGCGGCGGTGGCGCTGCGGGCGCTGGCGGCGCGGGCCTCGGCGGAGGAGGCGGCAGCGGCGGCGCGCGCCGCCGCGGCAGCGGTGCGGGCGGGGGCGGATCCGCAGGCGGTGCTGGACGGCGCCACGCCGACGGGCGGGGGGCTTCCCGCCGCCCTCGGCGCGACCACCGGATTCGTCGCGGTCGATCGCGACGGCCAGGCGGTCGCCTGCGCCTTCACCAACAACAATCTGTTCGGCACCGGGCGGGTGGCGCCCGGGCTCGGGCTTGTGCTCGCCGCCGCGCCGGGGATCGGCGCCATCCCACCCGCCCTGCCGAGCGTGCTGCTGATCTCCAACTCGCCCTTGCGCGCCGTCCGTCTGGCCGCCTCCGCCTCGGGCGGTGAAGCCGGCCCGATCGCGCTCGCCGTCGCCGCGAGCGAGGCCTTGGCGCGGCGAACGGCCGCCGAAGCGGTGGCAGCCCCGCGGCCAGGCCTCGGCGACCGGCTTGGGCGCGTCAACTTGGTGCACTGCCCGGGCTATCTGCCGCGCGACCCTTCATCCTGCAGCTGGGCCGCCGACCCGCGCGGCCACGGCCTCGCCCTCGGCGCGGACTGAGCCGGGCAGGCGCGTCCCTCGGAAAAGGTTGCGGTTCCTCCCGCGACGGGGCAGCCTTGTCGGCAACGGGGAGGAACGACGGTGCGCAGGCGCGACGTGAGCCGACGCGCGGTGGTGACGGCCCTGCCGATGGTTGTCCTGGGCGGGCGGGCCGCGGCGAGGGAACCGCTGCGCCTCGGCCTGACCCCCGTCTTCCTGGATTCCGACCTCGCCCTCCTGCGCGCCCTCGAGGCCTACCTGGGGAGGGCCACCGGCTTCGCGCCCGAGCTCGTCAAGCGGCGCACCTACCAGGAGATCACCGCACTGCTGCTCGCCGGCCGGCTCGATGCCGCCTGGATCTGCGGCTATCCCTTCGTCGAGCACGCGGACCGGCTCGCCCTGGTCGCAGTGCCGCTGCACCGCGGCAGCCCTCTCTATCGCTCCTACCTCATCGTCCCGGCCGATTCGGGCGCCGAGCGACTGGAGGATCTGCGCGGCACCACCCACGCCTTCTCCGACCCGGCGAGCAACTCGGGCTACCTCGTCACCCGCCACCGTCTGCTGCTCGACGGCGAGCGGCCCGAGACCTTCTTCGCCCGCAGCTTCTTCACCTTCGGCCACCGCAACGTCATCCGCGCGGTCGCCGCCGGGCTTGCGGATGGCGGTTCCGTCGACGGCTATGTCTGGGAGGTGATGGCGCGGCGCGAACCCGCGATCGCCGGTGCGACGCGCGTCCTCGAGGCGAGCGAGTGGTTCGGCTTCCCCCCCATCGCCGCCCTCGCCGCGCAGCGGCGGTCCCCCGCGGTGGAGGCGCTGGCGCGGGCACTGGTGGCGATGCCGCAGGACCCGCTCGGGCGCGAGATCCTCGCCGTGCTCGACCTCGACGGCTTCGTTCCCGGCGAGCCCATCCTCTACGCCGGGATTGCCGCCATGCGGGAGCGGCTTCGCGCCGAGGGCTGAGATGCGGGCCCTCTCCCCCCGCGCCTGGCCGATGGCCTTCAAGGTGCCGCTGTTCGTGGCCCTGCTGATGGCGGGACTCGCCCTCGTCATCGGCCAGGTGGTTCTGCACCGGCTCTCGCGCGACCAGGAACGCCACCTCGCGGAGCTCGCCTCCGCCTATCTGGACGGGGTGTCGACCGCCGTCCTGCCGGCGGCGATCCGCCGCGACGTCTGGGAGGCCTTCGAGGCGCTCGATCGCGCCCGCGACCGCTATCGCGGCATCGCCATCGTGGTCGCGATCGTGACCGAGCCGAGCGGGACGGTGCTGGCGGCATCCGCCCCGCGCCTGTTTCCCGTCGGCTCCGTCCTGCCGGAGCCCCTTCTCGCCCGCTTTCCGGACGGAGACCGGCTTGTCATCGATGCGGCGGCGGAGAGGGGGTTCATCGCCCGCGAGCTGCGCGAGGGCGAGATCGCGGTCGGCCGGATCCTGGTCGAACTCGACATCGCCGCGCTGATCGCGGAGCGCGCCGAGGTCCGG
The DNA here is from genome assembly GCF_003336755.1 of Elioraea thermophila (ex Habib et al. 2022). Lineage (GTDB taxonomy): Bacteria > Pseudomonadota > Alphaproteobacteria > Acetobacterales > Acetobacteraceae > Elioraea > Elioraea thermophila. The sequence goes on from NZ_QMDI01000002.1 coordinate 984,762, forward strand.
CTGGCCCTGGTCGCGGTGAACGCGGCGATCGCGGTCCTGCTCGCCGCCGCCGGGTTCTGGTTGGTGCGCCGCATGCTCGCCCCCCTCTCCATCCTGCGCGCCCACGTCGCGGCGGGTGAGGATGGCGCGATGACCCCGGTGCCGGAGGTGGTGATCGCGCGCCAGCCCCCGGAATTCGCCGCCCTCTTTCGCGCCTTCAACCGCACCGCGCGGGCGCTTGCCGAACGCGAGGCGATGGCGGCGCGGCTTGCCGAGGAGGAGAAATATGCCCTGCTCGGCAAGCTCGCCTCGGGCTTGGCGCACGAGGTCAACAACCCCTTGGGCGGGCTGTTCACCGCAGTCGACACGCTGAGCCGCCATGGCGCCGACCCTGAGGTGCGTCAGCGCACCTTGGCTCTCCTCCGCCGCGGCCTTGCCGATATTCGCACCGTCGTGCGCGCCTCCCTGGTCACGGCGAAGGAACGCCCCGGCCAGGGTGCGCTCAGGCCGGAGGACATCGACGACCTTCGTCTCCTCGTCCGCCACGAGGCGGAGCGCAAGGGCATTCGCCTCATCTGGCGCAACGACCTCGCGGGAGAGCTCGCACTCGATCGCACCATGGTGCGCCAGGTCGTGCTGAACCTCCTCTTGAATGCCGTCGCCGCCAGCCCCGAGGGCAGCACCGTCTCGCTCGCCGCCCAGATCGTGGACGGTTCGCTGCGCGTGACGGTGGCCGATTCCGGCGGCGGGCTTCCCCCTTGGGCCCGCCATGTCCTGGCCCACCCGGAGGAGGGACCGCCGACGGGGGGCGGGCTCGGCCTGTGGACGGCGGCGCGCCTTGCCCGCGCGCTGGGGGGCAGGATCCTCGTCGAGGCCGCGCCGGGTGGGTCGCGCCTCGGCCTTGCCGCACCTATTGCGGGAGAGCCCGCCCTTGCCGCCTGACGCGCAGAGCCGCGGCTGCCTGATCCTGATCGAGGACGACCCGGTGATGGGCGGGGCACTCGCCGATCGCCTCGAACTCGAGGGATTCGACGTGGCCTGGGCGCGGAGTGGGCGCGAGGCGGAGGCGACGGCGAGGCGCGTCCGCCCCGCGCTTGCGCTCTGCGACATCCGGCTCCCTGACGGCACCGGCGAAGCGCTCATGGCGCGGCTGCGCCCGCTGATCGGGGCAACACCGGTGATCTTCATGACCGCCTACGGCGACATCGATCTCGCGGTGCGGCTGATGCGCGAGGGCGCGGCGGACTTCCTGGTCAAGCCGTTCGAGACCGAGGACCTGCTGCGGCGGATTGCGGCCCTCCTGCCCGTCTTCGCCGAGGCGGGCGGGGAGCTCGGCGCTTCGGCCGCCATGCGCGAGGTCGAGGCGCTCCTCGAACGCGCGGCGAGGGTGGACAGCACCGTGCTGCTGACGGGCGAGAGCGGCGTGGGCAAGGAGGTGGCGGCGCGTTTCCTCCATGCCCGCTCGCCGCGCGCCGACCGCCCGTTCGTCGCCGTCAACTGCGCCGCGATCCCCGAAGCGCTTCTCGAGGCCGAGCTGTTCGGACACGAGAAGGGCGCCTTCACCGGCGCGGACCGCCGCCGCGAGGGCTTCGCCGAAGCGGCCCAGGACGGCACGCTCTTCCTCGACGAGATCGGCGAGCTGCCCTCCGCCCTGCAGTCGAAGCTTCTGCGCCTGCTCGAGGCGCGCGAGTTCGCCCGTCTCGGCTCGGCCAAGTCCATCCCGTTCCGCGCCCGCGTCGTCGCCGCCACCAATGCCGACCTTTCGGCCCTGGTGAGCTCGGGGCGGTTTCGGCGTGATCTCCTCTACCGCCTCGACGTCATTCGCATCGCCATTCCACCCCTGCGGGCGCGGCGCGACGACATCCTGCCACTGGCCCGCCGCTTCGCCGTCGAATGCGCCGCCCGCTTCGGCCGCGCCCCCCCGCTGTTGCGCCCCTCTGCCGAGGAGGCCCTGCTCGCCCATGACTGGCCCGGCAACGTGCGCGAACTGCGCAACCGTGTGGAGCGGGCGATCGCTCTCGCCGCCGGGCCCTGGCTCGACGCGGCCGACCTCTTCCCCGGCGAGCCGCGACCGATGGAGGAGGTGATACCCTCCCTCGCAGCGGCCGTCGCCGCCGCGGAACGCCGCTCCATCCTCGCCGCGCTGGAGGCGACAGGCGGCGACGTCACGGCGGCGGCGGAGCGCCTCGGCATCGCCCGTTCCACCCTCTTCGAGAAGATTCGCCGCCTCGGCATCCGCACGGGCTGAGCAAGGGCGTTTCGAGTCCGGAACCTCGGACGCGGTCCTCGTCAGCCGTCCGGCGTTCCGGACGCCTCCCCCGGACAAAGCCTCATTCTGCCGTCGCTCGCGCGCGGCACGCCGGATGCATCCCGTGGCCGTGGCAGGCCGCATCGGCCGCCCACCATCACGGGAGGATCGAGAATGAACCGCACGGAGATCGAACGCGAGGAGCGCGCGCTCGTCGAGAAGGTCTTGAAGCGCGAGGACGTCGGACGGCGGCGTATGTTCGAGGTCGCCGCCTGGTCCGTCGTCGGCGCCGCCGCCGCGTCCGCGCTTCCCGCTTCTTCGGCCGCCGCCCAGGCCCCGGCTGCCCCGGCGCGCCGCATCCTGCAGAAGGACGACTCGCGCCTTCTCAACATGGGTGCCACCGTGCGCAGCGGGCAGTACTGGAACTTCAAGACCTGGATCACACCGGTGGAGGAGTTCTACGTCCGCAACCACTACCCGACGCCGACGGCCGACCAGAAACCCGAGCTCGATCCGCGCAACTGGAAGCTCCGCATCCACGGCAACGCGCTCGAGCGCGAACTGACCCTCTCTTACGAGGACCTGCTGAAACTCCCCTCGCGCACCCTGTTCGCGACGATGGAGTGCCACGGCAACTGCCGCACGCTCTTTTGGGAACAGCAGGACATGAAGGACGTCTCGGGCGGCAACTGGGTGATGGGCGCGATCGGGCTGGCCGAGTGGGAGTACGTGCCGCTCTCCGAGATCTTCGCCCTCGCCGGACTGAAGCCCACCGCCAAGGCGCTGCTGTTCTGGTCGGGTGTGGATGGCGGCGGCGACATCGGCCGGCCGGTGCCGATGCGCGAGGTGCTCTCCCGCCCCGACGACATCGGGCTTGCCTTCAAGATGAACGGCAACCCGCTGCTCCCCGATCACGGCGCTCCCGTGCGCGCCCTGGTTCCCGGCTGGGGCGGGGCGGCGTCCATCAAATGGCTGACCGAGCTCAAGGTCGCCGACCACGACTTCTGGGTGCGGCTGAACACCAAGGGCGAGGTCTTCGTCGGCCCCGATTACCCCCGCCCCTCCTTCAGCCCGAACGACGAGTTCCGCAACGTCACCCCCGATGACATCAAGGGCCCGATGGTGGAGTGGATGCCGGTCAAGTCCACCCTCACCGTGCCGCTGGTCATCGAGAAGTCACCCTCCCTACCGGTCAACTACCCGCTGAAGAGAGGCGAACTCCCCATCCTGGCCGCCGGCCGTCAGACGATGCGCGGCTACGCCTGGGGCCCGCAGTTCGGCGTGCGCAAGGTGGAATACCGCATCGACGGCGGGCCATGGCGCGAGGCGCACATCCGCCAACCCAACCTTGGGCGCTACACCTGGGTGCGCTTCGACTTCCCCTGGGACGCCACCCCGGGCGAGCACGTGATCGAAACGAGGGCCACCGACAACGCCGGCAACACCCAGCCGGCCAGCGTGCCGTTCAACCTCTACGGGATGGCGAACAACGCAATCCCCAAGTTCCGCATCCGCGTCGTCGCCTGACCAGCGCCGGGAGGCGTCCCACAGGGGGACGCCTCCCCACCGCCGCCAACAGGAAAGCCTTCGGGAAAGACGATGTCGCGCTTCCTCGCCCTTGTCGCCGTCGCCACCGCGGCCACCGGCCTCGCCCTCACGGTTTCCTTGCCTACCGCCGCCCCCGCCAGGGCCGAGAACCCGCAGCTCGAGCGCGGGCGAACGGTCTATGCCGAGGCCTGTGCCGTCTGCCACGGCGCCGACGGCCGCGGCGGCCCCGGCTACGGCAATCCGATCTGGGGCCAGGGCGCGCAGATCGCCAAGTTCGGCCATGCCGGCGAACTGCTCGCCTACACCCAGATGCTGATGCCCTTCGACGACCCGACCCGCATTCCGGACGAGGACAAGCTCGCCGTCACCGCCTACGTCCTGCACCGCCACGGCGTGCTCGCCGAGGGGATGAAGCTCACGGTCGAGAACGCCAAGTCGGTCACGCTGAAATAGGCGCGGCATCGCCCCCGGCCCCTTGACGCCGCGCCCGCCCTAGGGCGCGACTGGGCCATGGCGCTGAAAGTCGGCAAGGGGGCGGCCGCCCCCCCCTTCATCGTGATGGACGTGATCGCGGCGGCCAACGCGCGCGCCGCCCGCGCCACCCCCACCGACCCGCGGGTGATCCGCATGGAGGTGGGCCAGCCCTCAACCGGCGCGCCGCGCGCCGCGATCGAGGCCGCCATCGCCGCCATGCGGGCGGGCGAAACGCTCGGCTACACGGAGACCTTCGGCATCCGGCCCCTGCGCGAGCGCATCGCGCAGCTCTACGCGGAGCGCTACGGCGTTGCCGTCGATCCCGCCCGCATCGCCGTCACCGTCGGTGCCTCGGGCGCCTTTCCGCTCGCCTTCCTCGCCGCCTTCGACCCGGGCGATCGGGTGGCGCTCGCCTCGCCCTACTACCCCCCGTACGTCAACATCCTGGAGGCCTTGGGCCTCGTCCCCGTCCTGCTGGAAGCGGGCCCCGAGTCGCGCTTCCAGCCGACGGTCGCCATGCTCGAGCGCCTCGACCCGCCTCCCGACGGGCTGATCGTCGCCTCGCCCTGCAACCCGGCCGGCACCATGCTGCACGCCGACGAGCTCGCCGCCCTCGGCGCCTGGTGCGCGCAGCAAGGCGTGCGGCTGATTTCGGACGAGATCTACCACGGCCTCACCTACGGCGAACCGGCCGCCACCGCCGCCGCCCTGCCGGGCGCGATCGTCATCAACTCCTTCTCCAAGTACTGGTCGATGACCGGCTGGCGCGTGGGCTGGATGGTGCTGCCCGAGGACCTGGTGCGGCCGGTGGAGCGGATCGCCTCCAACCTCTTCATTTCCGCCCCGGCCGTGTCCCAGGTGGCGGCGCTGGCCGCCTTCGCGGCGACGGAGGAACTGGAGGCGCACCGCGCGCGCTACGCCGCCAACCGCGCTCTGCTGCTCGACGCCCTGCCGCGGGCGGGGATCGCGCGGATCGCGCCGGCCGAAGGTGCCTTCTACCTCTACGCCGACATCGGCCACCTGACCAACGACAGCGCGGGCTTCTGCCGGCGCATGCTGGAGGAGATCGCGATCGCCGCCACACCGGGGGTGGATTTCGATCGCGCCCGCGGCCACCGCACCATCCGCTTCTCCTTTTGCGGCGCGACCGAGGATGTGGCCGAGGCGGCGGAGCGCCTCAGCCGCTGGCTGGGCTGAGGCCTCGGGGCCGCCGGGTCAGCGCCGCCACCAGCCGCGCTTCTTCGGCACCACCTCGATCACCTCGTCGACCACGATCGGCTTGATCTCGGCCGAGGCGATCGGGCCTTGCGGCGGGGATGGTTGGGCGGGGGCGGGCTCGGCCGCGACGGGCGGTTCCGCCTCGGGCGCGCCGGGCGCCTCCTCCGCCACCGGCGGGGCTGACGGTTCGGGCGCAGCCTCGGGCGGCGGGGCGGCGATGATCGGCACCGCGCTCACCGCCGCGGGCGCGCTGGGGCCAGAGGGTGGCGCCGGCGGTGCCGCTGCGCCTTCCTCGAGCGCCTCGAACAGGTCGACGGTCGCCTCGACGAACGGGTTGGCCGGGGTCGCGCCGACATAGGCGGGGGTGGGGGGCGGCGCGCCGGGCAAATCCGGACGGCGTCGCCCGCCGCGGCGACCGCGACGCGGCCCGCGCGCCTCGCTCTCCGTCGCAGCACCGCTCTCCGCCGGCTCCGCCAGAGCGGCGGCGGGCGCGGGCGCCATCGCCTCGCCTTCCTCCATGGGAGGCACCGGCAAGGTGGCGAGCTCCGGCTGATCGCCGACACCGGGCGGCACGGTGCGCTGCCCGTCCTCGCGTCGACCGCCCCGGCGGCGGCGGCGACGACGGCGGCGGCGTCCCTCGCGCTCTGCCTCCGTCGCCCCGCGGCCCTCTTCGGCCCCATCGGCACGGGCCTCGGCGCTCGCCTCCTCCTCCTCGCCCTCGGCTTCGACGGCCTCGGCCTCGTCGGTCTCCTCCTCCTCCGTCGCCGACACGGGCGGCGGCAGCGGCGCCACCGGCTGCGCGGGCGGGGCAGCGAGCGCCGGCTTCGTGCGCTCGATCCGCACCGCCGGCGGGGCGAGGCTGTCATCGGCGGCGAACAGGATCTTCAGCCCGAAGGTCTCCTCGAGCTGAGCAAGCCGTGCGCGCTTGTGGTTGAGCAGATAAAGCGCGACCGCCCCGGCGCAGCGGACCAGGATCTCGGCGGCGCGACGCTTCGCCGCCTCCTCCTCGATCGCGCGCAGCACGGCGACCGAACTCGATTCGACCGAGCGCACCAGCCCGGAGCCGTTGCAGGTGGGGCAGGTGACGAAGGAGCTCTCGGTGAGCGAGGGGCGAAGGCGCTGGCGGCTCATCTCGAGCAGGCCGAAATGCGAGATCCGGCCGACCTGGATGCGGGCGCGGTCCTGCTTCAGCGCCTCCTTCAGGCGTCGTTCCACCGCCGCATTGTTGCGGCTGTTCTCCATGTCGATGAAGTCGATGACGATCAGGCCCGCGAGGTCGCGCAGCCGGATCTGGCGGGCGATCTCGTCCGCCGCCTCCAAGTTGGTCTTGAGCGCGGTCTCCTCGATGTTGCGCTCGCGCGTCGCGCGCCCCGAGTTGACGTCGATCGCGACCAGCGCCTCGGTCTGGTCGATCACGATGTAGCCGCCCGACTTCAGCTCGACGCGCTTGTTGTGCATCGCGTCGAGCTGCGCCTCCACGCCGGCGCGGGCGAACAGCGACACGCCGCCGTCGCGGTAGAGCTGCACCTTGCGCGCATGCGAGGGCATCAGCATGCGCATGAACTCCTTCGCCGCCTTGTAGGCCTCCTCGCCGTCGACGATCACCTCGTCGATGTCGCGCGAGTAGACGTCGCGGATGGCGCGCTTGATGAGGTTCGCTTCCTCATAGATCAGGCAAGGTGCCACCGACTGCAGCGTCTTCTCGCGGATGTCGTCCCACAGGCGCAGCAGGTACTCGCAATCGCGCTTGATCTCGGCCTTCGGGCGGTTGGCGCCGGCGGTGCGCACGATCAGCCCCATCCCGTCCGGGATCTCGAGCTCGTTCATGATCTCGCGCAGGCGCTTGCGGTCGGCGGGCGAGGTGATCTTGCGGCTGATCCCCCCCCCGCGCGGCGTGTTCGGCATCAGCACGCAGTAGCGGCCCGCGAGCGAGAGATAGGTGGTGAGAGCGGCCCCTTTGTTGCCGCGCTCCTCCTTCACCACCTGCACGAGCAGGATCTGGCGGCGCTTGATGACCTCCTGGATCTTGTACTGGCGGAGGAACTTGGGGGGGATGCGGCGCGGGCGGTCCTCGTCCGCCCCGTCATGACCGTTGCCGCCGCCGACCGTTTCGGGAACGGCCGGTTCCGCCGCCACCGTCTCGATCTCGCGCGAAACGGGCTCCGGCCCGGCGGGGATCGTGTCCTCGGCCTCGGCCTCCGCCTCCGCCACGCCGGCCTCGCGCTCCGGCTCGCTCGGCGCCGCGACCGCAGCCGCCTCGTCCCCGGCGGCCGGCTCGGCGTCGGCGGCGGGGGGTGATGCGTCGGGGTCGAGGGAGAGGCGTTCGGTTTCGATCCGCGCCGGCTGGGCGGCGGGCGGGCGCGGCTCCGGTGCGGCTTCCGCCGCAGGCTCGGGCGGGGCTGGGGCGTGCAGCGGCGGGGTCTTGACCGCGGCCGGCGGTTCAGGCGGGGCGGAGGCCTCGGCGGCCGACGCCGCGCTGCCCCGGCTCTCCGCCTCGCCGCCGGGCTCTGGCGAAGGAGCCTCGTCGGCCGTCGTCACGACGGGCGCGAGGTCGGTCGCCGCCTCAGCCGGCGTCCCATCCTGCGGAGAGGCCTGTTCCGCCTCCGCGACGGCGGGCGGAGCCTCGACCGGGGCGAGGCCGGAGGCCTCCGCCTCCTCGCGCTCCGCCTCCTCGGCGGCTTCCTGCGCGGCGAGCTCGAGCAGGCGCTGCCGGTCGGCGACCGGGATCTGGTAGTAGTCGGGATGAATTTCGCTGAAGGCGAGGAAACCGTGCCGGTTGCCGCCGAAGTCGACGAAGGCGGCCTGCAGCGAGGGTTCTACGCGGACGACCTTGGCGAGATAGATGTTTCCCTTGAGGGTCTTCTTGGTCGAGGTCTCGACGTCGAATTCCTCAAGACGGTTTCCGTCGAGCACGACCACCCGGGTCTCTTCCGGGTGGGTCGCATCGATGAGCATGCGCTTGGTCATGAAGGGGCGAACTCCGCGCCGCGCCGCCCAGCGGGGCGCGGCGGATGATGAGGGTTGTGCGTGCGCCACCGCTGCCGAACGCAGCGTCGGATGAAGCCCCGAAGCGATGGGTCGTTGCGCTCATGCGCTCCCGAATCCGACGGGCGGAAGGGCCCGCCCGGTGTCGTTTGCCCGGCGTATTCCCGACCCCGGACGTCAGCGCCAATCGCAGAGCCGCCCGGGGGCGGCCCGCATGCGCTCATCGCCTGGTGGCGCGCTGCCGCCTCGGCCTTTACCCCGCTGATCGGGGCGGGTGGCGGCAGGCGGCGCGGTTTGCGCGGGCAACCTCGACAATGGCGCAAGCGGGGCGTGGCCACAAGGGCGGGACAGCGGCGGGGGTGCCGCAACCCTGAGATGTCGATTTCCGCGCCGTGTGGCGGCGCTGCACTAGGGCTCCCGCCTGCGATCTGTCAATCTTGTCCAGTAGCCCTCTGATCTTGCATGAAGGGGCCATGGGAGAAGAGCCGACCACGCGCGGCGGGATCGTGCTCTCACGGCGTGCGCTGCTGCTTGCCGGCGCGACCGTGATCGGCCCGACCGCCGCCCTGGGCAGCGTCATCGCCGAGGCGGCCCTCTGGCGCGACGGCACGGCCAGCGTGTTCGCCCTCCGCATCCCGCCTGGGGCGCGCTTCGACCTCTTCCCCGTGCCCGACCCGCCGCGGCTTGTGCTCGACGTGCATCGCCTGCGTTGGGCCGCACCGGCCCTGCCACCGCCGACAGGGGTGGTGCGCGGGGTTCGCGCCGGCCTCAATCGTCCCGGGGTGACGCGGGTGGTGCTCGACCTCGTCCAGCCGGTCGTTGTGCGAAACGCTGCCTACGATGCCTCGAGCGGCCGGCTTCTCCTCAGGCTTGAACCGGCCCCGCTTGACGTGTTCCTCGCCCAGGGCCTGCGCGGACCGCTGGCGGCCGCCCGCGCCGCTCCCGTCCAGCAGACCGCCGCCCTCGCCCGCCCTCTGCCCATCCCGCCGGCTCCGCCGTCGCGCCCCCCGCCTCAGGCGGCGCGTCCGCTCGTTGTGCTCGACCCCGGGCATGGCGGACGTGATCCGGGCGCGATCGGCCCGCGTGGCACCCATGAGAAGCACGTCGTGCTCGCCGCCGCCCGCGACCTCCGCGCCGCCCTGCTCCAGCGCCGTCGCTACCGAGTGGCGATGACGCGCGACCGCGACGTCTTCGTCCCGCTCGCCGACCGGGCGGCGTTCGCGCAGGAACGACGGGCCGATCTCTTCCTCTCCATCCACGCGGACGCGCTGGAGGACCGTTCGGTGCGCGGCGCCTCCGTCTACACCCTCGCTGCCGACGCCTCCGACCCCATCGCCGAGCGCCTGGCCGCGGTGCACAACCGCCGGGGGCGGTCGCGCGCCTTGGCGGAAGAGGCGGCGGCGCGCGCGCTGATCGCCCAGGTGCGGCGCGAGACCGGGCGACGGTCGGTGCAGATGGCGCGGTTCACCGTGCAGGCGCTCGCCCGCGAGACGACGCTGCTGCCCAGGCCGCACCGCGAGGCCGGCTTCGTCGTGCTGAAATCGCCCGACGTGCCCTCGGTGCTGATCGAGCTCGGCTTCCTCTCCAATCGCGAGGACGAGGCGCTCTTGCGCCGCGCCGATCATCGCCGACGCCTCGCCCGCGCCATTGCCGAGGCGGTCGATCGCCACTTCGCCGCCTCGCCGCCGATTCAGCTCGCCGGCTGACGCACCCCCGCCTCGCTCGGGTTTCGCCTGACGGATCACCTGGCCTTGTGGTATGCGGCCCAAGATGCGTGCAGACGAACCGCTCGCCGGGCTGCCGCGGGCGCGTCCCGCCCAGGCTCAGCCAGCGTCTCCGCCCGACCCAGACCCCTCGCCCCACGCCAGGGAGCGGCCGCGGCGTCGCCGACGCCGCTCGCTCTTGGGACGCCTGTTCGGTCTCCTGGTCGGCCTCGTCACCCTTGGCACGGTCGCGGCGGGCGGTGTCGCGGTGTGGGCTTGGCATCACTACGCCGCCGATTTGCCCGACTACGCCGTGCTGAAGGACTATGAACCGCCGGTGATGAGCCGGGTCTACGCCGGCGACTCGCGGCTTCTCGCCGAACTCGCCACCGAGCGGCGAATCTTCGTCCCGATCGATTCCATCCCCAAGCTCGTGCAGGACGCCTTCATCTCGGCCGAGGACCAGAACTTCTGGACCCATCCCGGCGTTGACCCCGGCGCCATCCTCCGCGCCGCCATCACCAACCTGCAGCAGATGGGAACAGGCCGCCGGCCGATCGGCGCCTCCACCATTACGCAGCAGGTGGCGAAGAACATGCTGGTCGGCAACGAGGTTTCGCTCGAGCGCAAGATCCGCGAGGCGATCCTCGCCTTCCGCATCGAGCGGGCGCTGACCAAGGAGCGGATCCTCGAGCTCTACCTGAACGAGATCTTCCTCGGCCAGGGCGCCTACGGGGTGGGCGCAGCGGCGATGACCTATTTCGGCAAGGCGCTCGACGAACTCACTCCCGCCGAGGCCGCCTACCTCGCCGCCCTGCCCAAGGCGCCGAACAACTACAACCCCTGGCGCTTTCCCGAGGCGGCGAAGGGCAGGCGGGACTGGGTGCTCGATCGCATGGTGGCGGACCGCGTGCTCGACCCCGCCACCGCCGAAACCGCCAAGGCGACGCCGATCCAGGTTCGCCCCGGCCGCTTCGCCGAACGCGTGCCCGCCGAGTATTTCGCGGAGGAAGTGCGCCGGCAGCTGATCGCCCGCTTCGGCGAGACCGCCACCACCCAGGGCGGGCTCACCGTGCGCACCTCCCTCGACCCCCGCCTGCAGGAGATCGCCGACCGCACGCTGCGCGAGGGGCTGATGGCCTACGACCGTCGCCGCGGCGGCTGGCGCGGCCCCGTGGCGCGGATCGACCTGCCGGCCGACCGGCTCGCCACCGCCTGGGTCGAACGCCTCGCCGCCACGCCGCGCCCGCCCGGCACGCTGCCCGCTTGGCGGGTGGCGGTGGTGCTGGAGGTGGGGCGGGAGCAGGCCCGCGTCGGCTGGCTCGAGCGGCCCGAACGGCCGAACCTGCCGCCGATGCCGCGCACCCTCGCACTGCCGCTCGCCGAGATGGCCTGGGCGCGCCGGGCCCTGCCGAACGGCGGCCTCGGCCCCGCCCCGCGCGCCGCCTCCGACGTGGTGGCCGTCGGCGACGTCATCCTGATCGAGCCCCTGCCCGCCGAACCGGCCCAGGCGGCCGCCCGCAACCGCCCGGCCCGGCCGGCGCTGCCCGAGCGCGCGAGCCTGCGCCAGGCGCCCGAGGTCGAGGGGGCCCTCGTTGCCCTCGACCCGACCACCGGGCGGGTGCTCGCCCTCTCGGGGGGCTGGTCCTTCGACCGCTCGTGGTTCAACCGCGCCACCCAGGCCCTGCGGCAGCCGGGCTCGGCCTTCAAGCCCTTCGTCTACATCACCGCCTTCGAGGCCGGCCTGCCGCCGACCCAGAAGGTGCTGGATGCCCCCTTCGTCATCGATCTCGGCCCGGGCCAGGGCCGCTGGCGGCCGACCAACTACAACGAGAGCGAATTCGGCGGGCCCACCCCGATCCGGGTCGGGATGGAGAAGTCGAAGAACCTGATGACCATCCGGCTGGCCGCCCAGATGGGGCTCGATCGCGTGGCGGACGCCACACGGCGTTTCGGCGTGATCGACAATCTGGAGCGCACCTACGCGATGGCGCTGGGTGCGGGCGAAACGACCGTCCTGCGCATGGCGGCGGGCTACGCCGCCTTCGCCAACGGCGGCAAGCGGGTGGAACCCTCCCTGATCGACTCGGTGCAGGACCGCAACGGCAAGGTCATCTTCCGCGCCGACCGGCGCCCCTGCGACCGTTGCCGCGAGCCTTCGCCCGGCCCTGTCCCGCCCGACCTGCCGGACGTGCGCGAGCAAGCGACCGACCCGATCTCGGCCTTCCAGATGGTCTCCATCCTGCAAGGCGTGGTCACCCGCGGCACCGGCACCCGCGCCAACATCGGCCGCCCCGTCGCCGGCAAGACCGGCACGACCAACGACTGGCTCGACGCCTGGTTCGTCGGCTTCACCCCCGACCTCGTGGTCGCGGTCTGGGTCGGCTTCGACGAACCGCGCCCACTCGGTGGCGCACGCGACAACGAGACGGGCGGCAATGTCGCCGCTCCCATCTTCGGCGCCTTCATGCGCGAGGCCCTGGAGGGCCGGCCCGTGGTGCCGTTCCGCGCCCCGGACGGCGTGCGCATGGTGTGGGTGAACCCCAATACCGGGGAGGCCGCGCCCGCCAACGCGCCGGGCGCCTTGCTGGAAGCCTTCCGGCCGGGCACCGAACCGGGGTCAGAGGGCGCGCCGACGGGCGTGATCGGTGCGGCCGCCGGCGGCGGCCGGGGTGCTTCGGGCGCGGCGGCGCTGGACGCCTCCTTGGGCGGGCTGTATTGACCGCCCCTCGCCGCCGCGCGGCGGCGCAAGGGAGTTCGTGATGCGGGCAGAGATCGTCGCGCTGAACGAGCAGATCGCCCAATCGGTCGGTCTGCTGAGGAGGCATCTTTGACTGGGACGCCGCGACCAGGCGTCTCGCCGAGCTGAACGCGCGCGCCGAGGACCCCGACCTCTGGAACGACCCGGAGGCGGCGCAGAAGGTGATGCGCGAACGCAACCGCCTCGCCGCCCAGATCGAGGCCGTGGCGCGCATCGAGCGCGAGGCGGCCGATGCGATGGCGCTCGCTGAACTCGCCGAAGCGGAAGGCGACGAGGCCGCGCTCGACTCTATCACTGCCGACCTGCGCGCGCTCGCCGAGGAGGCGCATCGGCGCGAGATCGAATCCCTGCTCTCCGGCGAGGCCGACGGCAACGATGCCTATGTCGAGATCAACGCCGGCGCGGGCGGCGTCGATGCGCAGGACTGGGCCGAGATGCTGCTGCGCATGTACGTGCGCTGGGCGGAGAGCCACGGCTACAAGGTCGAGCTCGTCGAACGGTCCGACGGCGAACAGGCCGGCATCAAGAGTGCCACCATCAAGGTCATCGGCCCCAACGCCTATGGCTGGCTGAAGACCGAATCGGGCGTGCATCGCCTGGTGCGCATCAGCCCCTTCGATGCGAATGCGCGGCGGCAGACCTCCTTCGCTTCGGTGGGCGTTTCGCCGGTGGTGGACGAGACGATCGCGATCGAGATCCGCGACGAGGATCTCGAGATCGACACCATGCGCGCCTCCGGTGCGGGCGGGCAGCACGTGAACAAGACGGAAAGCGCGATCCGCATTCGCCACGTGCCGACGGGAATCGTGGTCGCCTGCCGGCAGGACCGCAGCCAGCACCGCAACCGCGCGATCGCGATGGAGATGCTGCGCGCGCGCCTCTACGAGCTCGAACTGCAGAAGCGCGAGGAGCAGGCCGCGCAGCATGCCGGGGTGAAGACCGACATCGGCTGGGGTCACCAGATCCGCTCCTACGTCCTGCAGCCCTACCAGATGGTGAAGGACCTGCGCACCGGGGTGGAGAAGGGCAACCCGCAGGCGGTGCTGGATGGGGATCTCGACGACTTCATGGCGGCCGCCCTGGCGCAGCGCGTGAAGGGGGTGCGGTCCGAGGCCTCGGCGCAGGCGGTGTGACGGCCCTCCCCGCCGCGCGCCGCGTGACCCGTTCGGCGCGAGCGGGGCTTCTCTATTTCGCCTTCTGTTTCGCCGCCAGTGCGATCCTCGGACCGATCCGCGTCATCGCCCTCGAACCTTCGCTCGGCAGGACGGCGGCGGTGGCGATCGAGGCGCCGCTCATGCTCGCGGTGATGGTCATGACCGCGCGAGCGTTGCTTCACCGCAACCGGCGTGCCGATCCGCTCGCCATTGCCTGATCGGGCTCGCGCTTCTGCTCGCGGCCGAGACCATCCTCGCCGCACTGCTCGCTCGGTCGTCCCCGTTCGCCCCACCGCGCGACGGCGCCGACTGGATCGGGCTCGGGCTGAAACTCGCTTTCGCCGCCACACCGAGGCTGGTCGCGGCGATGACGAGACGGGTCGGAAAAGGAGGAGCGGGGGAGCCCGCAGGCTCCCCCGCTCGCGATCAGAGATAGGTGTAGGGCAGGGCGCGGGCGCGCGCGAAGGCGTCGTCGGTGAGCTTCGCCTGCTCCATCAGCGCGGTGCGGGCGGCGACGAAGGAGTCGACCACGCGCCGTGTGAGCGGATCGCCGCCGTCGCGCAGCTCACGCAGCACCTCGCCGGCGGCGTTGCCGAGCGCGATCATGATCTCGTCCGGGAAGGTGCGGATCTGCACGCCGAACTCGGTGGTGAGACGCCGCAGCGCGACGATGTTCTGCGCGTCGAGATCGGCCGGAACCTCGTCGTAGTCGGCCTGCGCGGCGACCTCGATGATGCGCTTGAGGTCGGCGGGAAGCGCATCGAACTTGCGCTTGTCCACCGTCAGTTCGGTGGCAAGGCCGGGCTCGATCACGGACGGCCAGTAGTAGAACCGCGCCGCCTGATGCAGGCCCAAGGCGAGATCGGTGGCGGGGCCGACGAACTCGGCGGCATCGAGCGCGCCGGACTGCAGGTTGGGCAGGATCTCGGGCGCGCCGAGATTGACCACCGCCGCCCCGATGCGGCGCCAGCATTCGCCGCCGATGCCGGGGGTGCGGAACTTCAGCCCACGCACATCGGCGAGGCTGTTGAGTTCGCGGCGGAACCACCCGCCCGCCTGCACGCCGGTATCACCGGAGAGGAAGCCCTTCAGGTTGAACTGGGCGTAGATCTCGTCCCACAGCTGCTGGCCGCCCATGAAGCGCACCCAGGCACGCAGCTCCTTCGAGGTCATGCCCATCGGCACGCCGGTGAAGAAGGCAAGCCCGCGGTTGCGGTTCTGCCAGTAATAGGCGGCGGAGTGCATCATCTCCGCGCCTCCTTGCGTCACCGCATCGAACACGCCGAGGGCGGGCACGAGCTGGCCGGCGGCGAAGACCTGCACGGTGAGCCGCCCGCCCGACATCTCGCCGATGCGACGCGCGATCCGCTCCGCCCCCACGCCAAGGCCGGGGAAGCCGCGCGGCCAGGAGGTGACCATGCGCCACTGGATCCGGCCCTGCGAGATCGCGGGGGTGGGGAAGGTGGCGGCCGCGGCGGCGGCACCCGCCCCGGCGGCGATGAGGGAACGACGCTTCATGAGGATCGATCCTCCCGACACGTTTGCGGCCCTGCCTTCGCGCAGGCCTTCCGTGTGATCGAGTTAGCGGAAGCGGCGGCGGGGCGCCAGAGCCGAGGCTCAGTGGATCCGCTCACGTTCCGCCCAGGCGAGCAGCATCAGGACCGTCCACAGCCGGTGCGTGTGCGCGCGGCGGCCGCTCAGGTGCTCGGCCCAGACGCGACGGACGAAGTCGGGCCGTGCGATCAGCCCGGATCGCGCGAGGCGGGCGGGCGCAAGCAGGCTCTCCGCCCACTCGCGCAACGGCCCGCGCAACCACTGGCCCACGGGCGGTTCGAAGCCTTGCTTCGGGCGCTCGAACAGCGCGCGCGGCAGGTCGAGAGAGAGGGCGCGGCGCAAGAGCGCCTTCGGCCCGGTGAAGCCGTCGCCGGCGTCGGTCAGCAAAGCGTCGGGCAGCGACCAGCAGAAGCGCACGAAGTCGATGGCGAGCAGCGGCGCGCGGGGCTCGAGCGAGACGCTCATCGCGGCGCGATCGACCTTCACCATCAGATCATCCGGCAGGTAGGTGCGGAGGTCCTGCAGCATCGCCGTGCGCAGGGCGGAGAGGCGCGGTGCGGGCGACAGCGCGATGTCCGGCGCCTCCGCGGCGGCCAGGCGGTGTTCGGGCGGCCAGCGCTGCACCGTGCCCTGCGCGGCTTCCGCCGCGGTGAGCGGGGCGCGCGCGGAGAGGTGGGACAGAAGTCGCCCCCACGCATAGCCCCCGGCGGGTACGAGCCGGGCGAAGCCGCGGGCGAGGCGACGCAGCGGGCGAGGGATGCGTTCGGCGGCGCGCCAGACGGCGGCCGCGGCATGCAGGCGCGGGTAGCCCGCGAAGAGCTCGTCCCCCGCATCGCCCGAAAGGGCCACCGTGACGTGCTGCCGAGTGAGTCTCGCGAGCAGCAGGGTCGGCAGGGCGGAGGCGTCGGCGAAGGGTTCGTCGTAGATCTCGGGGATGCGGGGTGCGACGGCGATCGCCTCCGCCTCCGCAACGGGCAGCACGTAATGGTCGGTGCCGAGGTGGCGCGCGATCGCCTCGGCGTGCGGCGCCTCGTCGTAGGGCGTGCCGGGGAAGGCGATGGTGAAGGTCTTCGGCGCCCTTCCCGCCGCCGCCATCGCCGCGACCACGATCGAGGAGTCGATACCGCCCGAGAGGAAGGCGCCGAGCGGAACGTCGGATTCGAGGCGGCTCGCCACCGCTGCGCGCAGCCGCGTGCGGACCTCCGCCACGGCGTCGTCGGCCGTACCGCGGAACGGTTCGCGCGCCGCCCGTTCCGCCTCCGCCACGGCATCCCAGAACGCGCATGGGGCGGGCGGGTCGCCGGCGCGATCAAGCGGCACGGAGAGGACCTCGCCGGGACCGAGCTTGCGCACGCGCGACCAGGCCGTGCGCGGGGCGGCGATGTAGCCGAAGCGAAGGAAGCCCGCGAGCGCCTGCACGTCCGGCGTGCGGTCGAGTGCCGCGAGGGCGGCGAAACATTTCGGCTCCGAGGCGAAGGCGAGCGCACCTGGAAGCTGCGCGAGATAGAGCGGCTTCTCGCCGAAGCGGTCACGCGCGAGATGGAGCACGCGGTCGCGCACGTCCCACACGGCAAGCGCGAACATGCCGTCGGCGCGGGCGAGCGTCTCCGCGAGGCCGCGTGCGGCGATCGATTCGACGAGCGCCTCGGTGTCGGACCGGCCGCGCCAGTTCACCGCGAGGCCGCGGCGCAGCTCGTGGTGGTTGTAGATCTCGCCATTGAAGACGATGACGAAACGACCATCGGCGGAGAGCATCGGCTGATGCCCGGCCGGGGTGAGGTCGAGGATGGCGAGGCGGCGGAAGGCGAGAGCGAGGCCGGCTTCGGGGTCGCCCCAGGTGCCGTCGTCATCCGGGCCGCGATGCCGGATGCGCTCGGCCATCGCGACGGCGAGCGCGAGCGGGTCGCCGTGCCGGTGCGAGGGGTCGAGGAGGCCCGCGAAGCCGCACATCGCTCAGCGCCGCGTGCGGCCGGCGAGGCTGCGGCGGAGGGCCGGGCCGAACCCCTTCAGCCAGCGCCCGACGCCCGGTTCGGCGCGGCGCCGCGCAATCGCCCACAGCGCCGGATGGACGAGCGCGCGCGGCGGATCCGCCGGCGGCAACGCGGCAAGCGCAGGCCAGCGCGAAAGCGCCTCGGGGGTGGCGAACAACAGCATGTTCTGCCGATACCACCAGGCCACGCGCTCGTCGTGCCAGAGGGCGATACGGAACGGGTCGAGGCAACGCGCACCCAGCGCGGCGAAACGTTCCGCCCACCACGCGGGCCATTGCTCGTTGACGTGCCCCTCGCCGCCCTGGCCTGGGATCGCAGCGGAAAAGAGCACGAGCGGGGCGGCGGAGAGGAGGTCGGCGACGAAGCCTTCCGCGCGGCCGGGCGGCAGGTGTTCGGCCACCTCGAGCGCCAGCGCGAGGTCGAAGCGGCGGTCGAGACGAAGCGGACCAGAGAGATCGGCGCGACGAAAGCACTCACGCGGGATGCGGAGCTGCTCCTCCGCCACCCAGGGACCGTCGAACCCGAGCACGTCCTCCACCCCGTGCGCGCGGAAAGCGGCAAGCCAACCACCCGTGCCGCACCCGACATCGACCACCGATGAGACGGCGGCGAGCGCGAGCAGCATCGGCACCACGACCGCGGCGGACGGGTCGGCCGTCGTCGCCAACAGGTCGTAGAAGCGACGATCGTAGGGGGATTGGCTCATCGCGGCGGCTCGAAGGCGCGCGCACAGTCGAGCACGAAGGCCGCGGCGTCGCGAGGCGGCAACCAGGCGGCGAGGCGACGGAGCGACCAGGACGAGAGGAGGCTTTCGTCGAGGTGACGCCGACGCCAGAGCCAGGCACGGCCGGCAGCCCGACGAGCGGCAAGACGCTTGAGAGCGACCGGAAGATCCGGCCGATCGGCGAGGAAATGCCCCAAGGCGAGGGTGATGCGCGCGAGTTGCCGACCCTGGTCGGCGGAGAGGTTGCCGGCGATGCCTATGCGCTGGAAGGCGAGGGGTGCGGGGACGTGCACGAAGGGACCGGCGGCGGCGAGACGGAGCGCGAGCCCGTATTCCTGGGAGTGCCGCACGCGCTCGTCGCAGCCGCCGACCGCGCGCGCGGCCTCAGTGCGCACGAGGATCTGCGTCGGATTGAACAGCGAGTTGCGCATGGTTCGGACGAGCGCATCGTCGAGCCGGCGCGGCGTGACGCACGGAGACGGCGGCATCGCAGGCACGGTACCGTCCGGAAAGGTCGCGCGATCGGCATACGCCAGCACCGCCCGAGGCTCCCGCTCCAGCGCCTCGAGCAGAAGCGCGGTCGCCTCCGGGTGAAGAAGATCGTCGGCATCGACGAACTTGACGAAGGGCATCCGCGCGGCGGCGAGGCAGGCGTTGCTGGCGGCAGCAGACCCTGCGTTGTCCTGCCGGATCAGCACGACGTCGTTCCGCATTCGCGACCAGTCCGCCACCAGCTCGGCGCCGCCGTCCGTCGAGCCGTCATCCACCACCACGATCTCGCGCGCGAAGTCGCCGCGCTGGGCGGCGATCGAGTCGAGCGTGTCGCGCACCCACGGTGCCTTGTTGAAAAGCGGGATGGCGAAGGTGACGCCCCGTTCGGGCCGCATCAGAGGGCGAAGGCGACCAGGACCACCGCGACCAGAACCATCTGCGCGAGGTTGAGCGCGACGGAAAGCCCATGCAGGCGGGCGAAGGGCCGATGGGCGGACGCATCGCCCGCGAGCTCGCGGTCGCGCCAGGCATTGATGCGCGGCATCAGCGCCTCGCGCGCGAAGACGAAGCCCAAGGAAACGACGGCGAGGATCAGGCTCGCCTCCCACAGGATGGGCAGGAAGGCGAGCGCCCCCGCCCCGGCGAGACCCGCACCCCAGACGTAGTAGACGGGAAAGAGACGACGCAGGAACGTTCCGGCTGCGGCGGGCTCGAGGGCGCGGAACACCTGCGGCGCGACGACGACGGCGAAGAACACCATGCCGCCGAAGAGGAGCGCGGTGGCGAACAGGGCGGCGATGGCGGAGAGCGCGCTCATCCGATCGTCCCGCGCTCCGGCCGCCGCTCGCCCGCCCCCGACATGCCGTCGGTCAGTAGCGATAGGTGTCGGGCTTGAACGGCCCGTTCACCGGCACCCCGATGTATTCGGCCTGCTTCGGCGTGAGCCTCGTCAACTTGACGCCGAGCTTGGGCAGATGCAGCGCGGCCACCTTCTCGTCCAAGGCCTTCGGCAGCACGTAGACCTTGCGTTCGTACTTGCCCGGGTTGGTCCAGAGCTCGATCTGCGCCAGCACCTGGTTGGAGAAGGAGGAGGACATCACGAAGGAAGGATGGCCGGTGGCGTTGCCGAGATTCACCAGGCGCCCTTCCGAGAGGAGAATGATCCGCTTGCCGTCCGGGAACTCGATCTCGTCCACTTGCGGCTTGATGTTGTGCCACTTGAAGTTGCGCAG
This sequence comes from Elioraea thermophila (ex Habib et al. 2022), assembly GCF_003336755.1. Lineage (GTDB taxonomy): Bacteria > Pseudomonadota > Alphaproteobacteria > Acetobacterales > Acetobacteraceae > Elioraea > Elioraea thermophila. Next base: position 1,004,825 of record NZ_QMDI01000002.1, read on the forward strand.
GGCCGAGACCTGGATTTCGGAATCGAAATGGCCGATATTGCAGACGATGGCGCGGTCCTTCATCGCCCGCATGTGCTCGAGCGTGATCACGTCGACATTGCCGGTAGCGGTGACGAAGATGTCGGCGCGCGGGGCGGCGTCCTCCATCGTCGTCACCTCGTAGCCCTCCATCGCCGCCTGCAACGCGCAGATCGGATCGATCTCGGAAACGAGCACGCGGCAGCCTGCACTGCGCAAGCTGGCCGCCGAGCCCTTGCCGACATCGCCGAACCCGCAGACCATCGCCACCTTGCCGGCCATCATCACGTCGGTGGCGCGGCGGATGCCGTCGACCAGGCTCTCGCGGCAGCCGTACAGGTTGTCGAACTTCGACTTCGTCACGCTGTCGTTGACGTTGAAGGCCGGAAAGAGGAGGCGGCCCTCCTTCTCCATCCGATACAGGCGATGCACGCCGGTGGTGGTCTCCTCGGACACGCCGCGGATCTCGGCGGCAAGGCGGGCAAACCAGCCGGGCCGGGTGGTGAGCGTGTCCCTGATCAGCGCGTACAGCACCTCCTCTTCCTCGTTCTCGGCACGATCGAGGAAGGCGCGATCGCCCTGTTCGGCGCGCAGGCCGAGGTGGACGAGGAGAGTCATGTCGCCGCCGTCATCGAGCAGCATGTTCGGCACGCCGCCGTCGCCCCAGGTCAGGGTGCGGCGCACATAGTCCCAGTACTCCTCGAGCGTCTCGCCCTTCTTGGCGAACACGGGGGTGCCGGAGGCGGCGATCGCGGCCGCCGCATGGTCCTGCGTGGAGAAGATATTGCAGGAGGACCAGCGCACGTCGGCCCCGAGCGCCTTCAGCGTCTCGATCAGCACCGCCGTCTGGATCGTCATGTGCAGGCAGCCCGCGATGCGCGCGCCCTTGAGCGGCTGCTTCGGCCCGTACTCCTCGCGGATCGCCATCAGCCCGGGCATCTCGGTCTCGGCGATCGCGATCTCCTTGCGTCCCCAGTCGGCAAGCGAGAGGTCGCGGACGGCGAAATCCTGGGCGGGAACGGGGCTTTCCGGCATCTTGGGGATCCTCTCGAAACGATCGCGCGGCGGCCTAGCACATGGGCCCATCCTTGGCCAGCGCCAGCCCGGGGCCGCTATCAGGCCTCCGCCTTCAGCTTCTGCCCGAACTGCGCGACGAGCTCGGCGATCCGCTGCGGGTCCGATTGCTCCATCACGAGGCGCGCGAAGCGCGCACAGGCGTCGATCTCCACCGACCGCACCGCCTGCTTCACGCGCGGCACGGCCGAGGCCGTCATCGACAGCGAGCGCACGCCCAAGCCCAGCAGGAGCGGTGTCAGCTTCGGATCGCCGGCGATCTCGCCGCAGACCGAGACGGGCATGCGCATGCGCAGCGCCGCTTCGATGGCGAACTGCATCAGCCGCAGCACCGCCGGGTGAAGAGGGTCGTAGAGCGAAGCCGCGCCCACCTCGGAGCGGTCGACAGCGAGGGTGTACATCGCGAGATCGTTGGTGCCGATGGCGAAGAAGTCGGCCTCGAGCGCGAGCCCGTCGGCGGCGAGCGCCGCACCGGGGGTTTCGATCATCACGCCCAAGGGCGGCAGAGGCTCGGGCAGATCGAGGCCGCGGCGCTTCAGCCGCCGTGCCACGCGCTCGTAGAGCTCGCGTGCCGCGCGCACCTCCGCCGGCACCGTCACCATCGGCAACAGCACGCGCACCGGGCCCTTGAGCGAGGCGCGCAGGATGGCGGCGAGCTGATCCTCGAACAGATCGGTCTCCTTCAAGAGAAGCCGGATGCCGCGCACGCCCAAGGCGGGGTTCTCCCCGCCCGCCCCGGGCACCCAGCCATGCGCGACGAGGCTTTCGATCTGTTTCTCGCCTCCCCAGTCGAGCACGCGGATGGTCACCGGGTCGCCCTGCATCGCCTCGACGATCTGCGTGTAGGCCTCGGCCTGGGCGTCCTCGTCCGGCACGTCGTCGCGGTTCATGAACAGGAATTCGGTGCGTAAGAGACCGATGCCGACCGCGCCGGACTGGGCGATCAGCGGAAGCTCGACGGGCAGTTCGAGATTGGCCTGCAGCTCGACCGGCTCACCGTCCTTCGTCACCGCCGGCAACCGGCGCAGCTTGGCGAGCCGCTGTTTTTCGCGCGCGTAAGCCCCGAGCGCCTTGCGCGCGGCGGCGAGGGTGTCGGGCGTGGGGCTGAGCGTGACGGTGCCGGCGCTGCCGTCGACGATGGCGAGCTCGCCGGGCGAGGCCTCCTCCATCAGCCCCGCAACCCCGAGCACGGCGGGCAGGGCAAGGGCGCGCAGCATGATCGCGGTGTGACCCTCGAGCCCGCCCTCCTCCGCCGCCACCCCGGCGAGCCGCCCGGGCTCGAGCAAGGCGGCATCGGCCGGCGTCAGCACCTCGGTCGCGAGCACGCTGCCCTCCGGCAAGGCGGCGTAGTTGCGGAACGGCGTGCGCGTGAGGTTGCGCAACAGCCGCCGGCCGATCTCGCGCACCTCGTCGGCCCGACGCTGCCGGCCGGCGCGGTCGTCGTCCCCGGCGAGCAGGGCGTGCGCCAGCGCCTCGGTCTCCTCCTCCACCGCCGCCTCGGCGTTGATCTTCGCCTCGCCGATCCGGCGGCGGATGCCGCGGGTGAGGCGCGAGTTGCCGAGCATCTGGGCATAGGCGTCGAGCAGGGGCTCGAGTTCGCGCACCGCATCCTCGGGCAGCACGGCGAGCCGTGCCTTCAGCTTGGCGAGTTGGCGGCGGGATTGGGCGACGGCGGCGTCGAAGCGCTCGATCTCGTGCGGGACCTGATCGTCGAACAGCGCGCGCCGTTCGACGGTGATGGCGGCGGCTTCGGCGAGCGCGATCGGCCCGATCGCGATCCCTTGCGAGACGGCGAGGCCGGTGAGGATGCGCTCGGGCTTCTCGGGCGCGCTCGCCGCGCGGGCCGGGGAGCTGCGGCCGCGGCCCGCTTCACTCCTCATGGAAGCCGGCTTCGACCAGGCCGGCCAAGGCGTCGAGCGCCTCGCGCGCGTCCCAGCCCTCGGCTTCGAGCAGGATTTCCGCCCCTTGCCCCGCCCCCAGCATCATCAGCCCCATGATCGAGCGGGCGGAGACGGCCGCCCCGTTCTTGCGCACGGTCACGCAGGCCGAGAACTGTTCGGCCAGCTTGACGAACTTGGCCGCGGCGCGGGCATGCAGGCCACGCTTGTTGCGGATGGTCAGGCTGCGCGTCAGCACCGGCCCGCTGCAGGGCGCGTCAGCCAGGGTCGGGAACGGGTCGTTCGGGTCCTGCGGCGCATCCTCGCCGCCCGCGTTCGGCCACTCGTTCATGGACGCCCCTCCTCGGCCGGCGGCAAAGGGCTCATCGCGGTGTCTCCGCCAACAGGGCGGAGGCGCAGGCGATGTATTTGCGGCCCGCATCCTGCGCGCAGCTCACCGCCTGACCGAGCGGATGCGTCGAGCGGACGGAGGCGAGCTTGACCAGCATCGGCAGGTTGACGCCGGCGATCACCTCCACGCCCTTGCGGGCCATCGCCGAGATGGCGAGGTTCGAGGGGGTGCCGCCGAACATGTCGGTGAGCAGCACCACGCCGTCGCCGGTATCCACCGCCTCGATGTCGCGCAGGATCTCCTCGCGACGCTTCTCCATGTCGTCGTCGGGCCCGATGCAGACGGTGGCCACCTTCTCCTGGGGGCCCACCACGTGCTCCATCGCGGCCTTCAACTCCTCGGCCAGCCTGCCGTGGGTGACGAGAACGAGACCGATCATGCCTGCGTGATCACCGCGCCTCGGCAACGGGACCGGATGAGGGCGCGACGGCAGCGAGGCGCGCCTCCTCGGCCGAACGCCACAATTCGCGATGCACCACGGTGGCGCGCCAGCCGCCTTCCTTCAGGTGCGCCGCCATGCGTTCGGCCACCGCCACGGAGCGGTGCCGCCCGCCGGTGCAGCCGAAGCCTATGGTGAGATACTTCTTGCCCTCCCGCACGTAGCGGGGCAGCAGGGCGTCGAGAAGCCCGGTCATCCGAGCCCAGAATGCGCCGAAATCGGCGTCCGCCGCAACGTAGGCGTCCACCGCCGCATCGAGCCCCGTGAGCGGGCGAAGCTCGCGCACGTAGTGCGGGTTGCGCAGGAAGCGCACGTCGAAGACGAGATCCGCCTCGCGCGGCAGCCCGCGCGCGTAGGAGAAGCTCACCACCCCGATGGTCATCGCGGTGTGGTTGCTGAACCCGTACTGCGCCTCGATCATCGCGCGCAGGTCGGCCGGTGCGAGGGTCGAGGTGTCGATCACCACATCCGCGATCGCGCCCAACGGCGCGAGCAGGATGCGTTCGCGGGCGATCCCGTCCGCCACCCGGCCCTGCGGCGCGAGCGGGTGGCGGCGGCGCGTCTCGGTGTAGCGGCGCAGCAGCACCTCGTCCTCGGCGAGGAGATAGACGAGCGAGACGTCGAGATCGGGCCGCGCCCTCAGCCCCTCGATCAGCGACTCGGCGGCGTCGGCATCGAAGGACGGTTGGCGGGCATCGAGCCCGATGGCGAGCGGCCCGCCGCCGGGATCTGGGGCGAGGAGCTGGTCCATCAGCCGCAACGGGGGGTTGTCGATCGCCTCGAAGCCCAAGTCCTCGAGCGCGCGCAGCACCGACGCCTTGCCGGCCCCGGAGAGGCCGGTCACCAGCACGACGCGGCGTCGTCTCGGCTCCTCGCTCATGCGCACGATTGAGGCGCGTCCCCGAGCGCGCCGCAGCGGCTTGCCGCCCGCCCGGCGACGACGTCGAGCGCGAGCCGAACCCGTGCCACCGCCGAGGGCGCGGCGGGATCAACGCGGATCGCCGGCAGGGCAACGCCGAAAATCTCCTCCCGCGCCGGCTCGGGCAGACGCTCGGTCTCTCCGCCGGGAGCGAGGTCGGCGACCAGGCCGAGCGGGGCCGAGACCGACGAGCCGAGGTCGAAGACGCCCATCCCGCGCACCTCGATCAAGCCTGCGAGAGCGGGCGGGGCGGAAGCGGTGATGCCGCCCTCCGTCACCGCGAGGTCGACGCGGTCGTCGGCAACCAGGGTGAAGCCGGCATCGACCAAGCGAAGGGCGAGGTCGGACTTGCCGCTTCCGGGGGCGCCGCGCAGCAGGACGGCGAGGCCGTGCCAGGCGCAGCAACTGCCATGGACTTGCATGCTGCTCCGTTCGGCCCTGGGCGGGACCACCCCCGTCCCGCGCCGGACCGGCCGGGATGTTGACCAGATTGTGGCGGCGTTCAAGGGGATGGGCGAACACGGGGGCGCGCGGTCGCCTGCCGGCAACCCATCCATGTCCGGCCGGCATGGCGCCGCTGCGCGCGTCACGCTGCCGCGCGCCGGCGGCAAGGGCTATCGGAAACGGGCGGCGAAGGGACGCCGCGCCGCGCATGCGCTAGGGTGAACGGGGAGCGAAACCCGATCGCGGCACACAGGGACGCTCACGGGACAACGGGACGGCCCGCCGGGGGCCGGACGGAACCATGGCACAGCTCAATCTCGACGCCTTCCTCGAGGGCATTCCGCCCGGCGATTCCATCTACGTCGCCGGCAAGTACGACCGGTGGAGCGCCGACCCCACCAGCGTGGAGCCCGGCTGGGCGGCGCTGTTCGGCGCCCTGGTCAACGGCGGCATCGAAACCGCCCAGGCTCCGGCCACACCTGCGCGCGGCCGTGCCGCCGTCGGCGGGGTGGCGGACGCACGTGCGGCGACGCTCGATTCCGTGCGCGCGCTGATGCTGATTCGCGCCTACCGCGTGCGCGGTCATCTCGAGGCGAAGCTCGATCCCCTGGGGCTGAAGATCCCGGCCGCCCATCCGGAGCTCGATCCCGCCTCCTACGGCTTCGGCCCCGGCGACTACGACCGGCCGATCTTCATCGACAACGTGCTCGGCTTCGAGACCGCAACCTTGCGCCAGATCCTCGGCGTGCTGCGCGAGACCTATTGCGGGCCGATCGGCGTCGAGTTCATGCACATCCAGGACCCCGACCAGAAGGCCTGGATCCAGCGCCGCATCGAAGGCGCACCGTGGCGCACCGCCTTCACCCCCGAGGCGAAGCGCCGAATCCTCGAGCGGCTCACCGAGGCCGAGGGCTTCGAGGTCTTTTGTCAGAAGAAGTTCGTCGGCACCAAGCGCTTCGGCCTCGAGGGGGGCGAGAGCGTGATCCCCGCACTCAGGGCCGCGATCGAGGTCGCCGCGCAATCCGGTGTGGACGAGATCGTCATCGGCATGCCGCATCGGGGGCGCCTGAACACGCTGGTCAACGTGCTGAAGAAGCCCTTCGTCGCCGTGTTCAGCGAGTTCCAGGGCGCGGCTCCGCACCCGGACGACGTGCAGGGCTCGGGCGACGTCAAGTACCACCTCGGCACCTCGGTCGATCTCGAGATCGCGGGACGCATGGTGCATCTCTCGCTGCAGCCCAATCCGTCGCATCTCGAGGCGGTCGACCCCGTCGTGGTCGGCAAGGTGCGGGCGAAGCAGGACATGGCCGGGGATCGGCGCATGCGCCGCTCCGTCATGGGCATCCTGCTGCACGGTGATGCCGCCTTCGCCGGCCAGGGCTTGGTCGCCGAGACGCTGGCGATGAGCCAGCTCATCGGCTACCGCACGGGGGGCACGCTGCACATCGTGGTGAACAACCAGATCGGCTTCACCACCGTGCCCGCCCACGCCTACTCGGGGCTCTACTGCACCGACATCGCGAAATCGATCCAGGTGCCGATCCTGCACGTCAACGGCGACGACCCCGAGGCGGTGGTGTTCTGCGCCCAGCTGCTCGCCGAGTTCCGCCAGCAGTTCGGCTGCGACGCGGTGCTCGATGTCGTCTGCTACCGGCGCCACGGCCACAACGAATCGGACGAGCCCGCCTTCACCCAACCGCTGATGTACAAGGCGATCCGGACGAAGAAGACGACGCGCACCCTCTACGCCGAACGTCTCGTCGCCGAGGGCGCGATTTCGGCGGAAGGCGCGGCCGCGCTGCAGACGCGCTTCGCCGAGGCGCTCGAGCGCGAGTTCGAGGCGTCGAAGTCGTACAAGCCGAACAAGGCCGATTGGCTCGAGGGCAAGTGGGCCGGGCTCGCGCCGGCCGGCGAGGAGGACGAGCCGAAGGAGTGCCCGACCGCGGTGTCGCTCGAGACACTGCGCGAGGTCGGCCTCGCCCTCTGCCGCGTGCCGGCAGACTTCGACCTGCATCCGAAGATCGCGCGCCAGCTCGAGGAGAAGCGTCGCGCCATCGAAACGGGCGAGGGCATCGACTGGGCAACCGGCGAGGCGCTCGCCTTCGGCACGCTGCTCGTCGAAGGCAACCGCGTGCGCCTCTCGGGCGAGGACGTGCAGCGCGGCACCTTCAGTCAGCGCCACTGCTACCTGATCGACCAGACGACGCAGGCCGAGTACGTGCCGCTCAATCACATCCGGCCCGGCCAGGCGCAGTTCGAGGCCTACAACTCGCTCCTCTCCGAAGCGGGCGTGCTCGGCTTCGAATACGGCTACTCGCTCGCCGACCCGCACTGCCTCGTGCTGTGGGAGGCGCAGTTCGGCGACTTCGCCAACGGCGCGCAGGTGATCATCGACCAGTTCATCGCCTCGGGCGAGTCGAAGTGGCTGCGCATGTCGGGCCTCGTGCTACTGCTGCCGCACGGCTACGAGGGCCAGGGGCCGGAGCACTCCTCGGCGCGGCCCGAGCGCTACCTGCAGCTCTGCGCGGAGCGCAACATGCAGGTGTGCAACATCACCACGCCGGCGAACTATTTCCACGCACTGAGGCGGCAACTCCGGCGCAACTACCGCAAGCCGCTGGTGGTGTTCACCCCGAAGTCGCTCTTGCGGCACAAGCTCTGCGTCTCGCGCCTCGAGGAGTTCGGCCCTGGCTCGTCGTTCCGGCTCGTCATTCCCGAGATCGACCCGATCGCGCCGCCCGAGGCGGTGAAGCGCGTCGTGCTCTGCACCGGCAAGGTCTACTACGACCTGCTCGCCGCGCGGCGCGAGGCCGGCATCACCGACGTCGCACTGATCCGGCTCGAGCAGCTCTACCCGTTCCCGCGCATCACCCTGCCCAAGGTGCTCGCCCCTTACGTGAACGCAGAGATCGTGTGGTGCCAGGAGGAGCCGCGCAACATGGGGGCCTGGACCTGGATCGACCGCCGCATCGAGGAGGCGGCGATGGCCGCGCAGCGCTCCCGCGCCCGTCCGCGCTACGTCGGCCGGCCCGAGGCGGCGAGCCCGGCGACGGGCTTCTACAAGGTGCACCAGGCGGAGCAGGAGGCGTTGATCGAGGAAGCGCTCGCGGTGTGAGGGGCGCGGCGTCGCCGCTTGGGCGCGCCATCCTTCGCTCGATCATGGGCGCGATGACGGGCGAACAGCTTCTCAGGGCCTCGCTGCGTTATCCGCCTCGGCGGACGCCCCGGTTGCCTTTTCCGTCACCGCGGGCTTCAAAAACGGCCGCGAGCCAAAGCGGGGAGTGAACCATGCCGCTCGACATCGTCGTCCCCTCCTTGGGCGAAAGTGTCGCCACCGCCACCATCGCGCGCTGGATGAAGAAGCCGGGCGACGCCGTCGCGGCGGATGAACCCCTGGTCGAGCTCGAGACCGACAAGGTCACGGTCGAGGTGCCGGCCCCGGCCGCCGGCCGGCTGGAAGCGATCCTCGCCAAGGAGGGCGATGAGGTCGCACCCGGAACGGTCGTCGGCACCCTCGCCGCGGGGGAGGCGACGACCGCAGCCCAACCCGCCTCATCCCCCCCGCCGGCGCCGACCGCACCGCAGCCGGCAACACCCGCAAGCGGATCCGACCGCCCGCCTCTTCCCGCCGCCGCCCGGCTGATGGCGGAGCACGCGCTCACGCCCGCCGACGTGCCGGGCAGCGGCAAGCACGGCCAGATCACCAAGGGCGACGTGCTGAAGGTGATCGAGGGCGGTGCGGCGAAGGCGCAACCGGCACCGGCTGCCCCCATCGCGCCCACTGCCGCCCCTGCTGCCCCGTCCGCAACGCCGAAGCCCGAACCGGCCGCCGCCCCGAAGACCGCTCCGCCAGCAAAACCCATCGGCGGCGAACGGCGCACCGAGCGCGTGCGCATGACGCGGCTGCGCGCCACCATCGCGCGGCGGCTGAAGGAGGCGCAGAACACCGCCGCCATCCTCACCACCTTCAACGAGATCGACATGTCGGCGGTGATCGCCTTGCGCGCCAGGTATCGCGAGGCCTTCGAGAAGAAGCACGGCGTGCGCCTCGGCTTCATGGGCTTCTTCGTCAAGGCCTGTGTCGCCGCCCTGCGCGAGTTCCCCGCCGTCAACGCGATGATCGACGGCGAGGACATCGTCTATCATCACTACATGGACATCGGCATCGCGGTCTCCGGCCCCGCCGGCCTCGTCGTTCCGGTGCTGCGCAATGCCGAGACGCTGTCGATCGCCGAGATCGAACGCGCCATCGCCGAGTTCGGCCGCAAGGCGCGCGACGGCACGCTGACCCTGGAGGAGATGGCAGGCGGAACGTTCTCCATCACCAACGGCGGCGTCTTCGGCAGCCTGATGTCCACCCCCATCCTCAACCCGCCGCAATCGGCGATCCTCGGCATGCACAAGATCGAGGACCGCCCCGTCGCGATCGGCGGCAAGGTCGAGATCAGGCCGATGATGTACGTCGCCCTCTCCTACGACCACCGCATCATCGACGGACGCGAGGCGGTGAGCACGCTGGTGCGGATCAAGGAAGCGGTCGAAGACCCGGAGCGGCTGCTGCTCGAGGTCTGAGCCCCCTTGCCGCCGGTACCGCGCAAGCCTGAAATGCGCCCCGACATCCGGGCGGGGGGCGCGTGAGCGGGAGAGGCTTGGAAGAGGCGGTGCGCCGCGTGACGCGCGTGCTCGCCTGGGCATCGGGTGCGATCATCCTGGCGGGCTGCGGCCTGCTGATCACCGTCGACGTCGTCACGCGTGCCATCTTTCGCCGCGGCATGGTCGAGAGTTTCGAACTCTCCGGCTACGCGCTGGCGGTGGCGATCGGCCTCGGCGCCGCCTGGACGGTGACGTCCAAGGGCAACATCCGGGTCGACATCCTGCTCGAACGCCTGCCGACCGCGCTGCGGCGAGGGCTCGATCTCGTCGCCGCCCTGGCCTTCGCCATCGTCGCCGCTGCGCTGGCCTGGTTCGCCTTCGGCACCCTCGCCTACTCCTGGTCGATCGACGCGCGCTCCGTCGCCACCCTGCGCACCCCGCTGTGGCTGCCGCAGGCGCTGTGGTGGGCAGGGCTCGCCTGGCTCGCCATCGTCGCCCTCCTCACCCCCATCCTCGCGCTGCGCGCCCTCGTCGCGCGCGACGCGGCGTCCTTCGATCGCCTGATCGGCCCCACCCGCGTCGAGGAGGAGATCGCGGAAGCGGGCACACCGCTCCCCAAACCCGCGAACGATCGCGCGCCATGATCGGCACCACGGCGTTGCTGCTCGTCGCGCTGATCGGCACCGGCATTCCGGTCGCCGCCGCGCTCGGCCTGCTCGGCTACATCCTCTCCGAACGCTACGCCTTCCTCCCACTCACCGGCGCCCTCGGCGAGCTCGCCTGGAACGCCTCGCACGACTTCCTGCTCGTTGCGCTCCCGATGTTCATCATGATGGGCGAGCTGATGCACCGCTCGGGCATTTCCGAGCGCCTGTTCGATGCGCTCGCCCCCTGGTTCGCACGAATCCCCGGCCGGCTGATGCACACCAACATCGCGGCCTCCGCCATCTTCGCCGCCACCTCCGGCTCCTCGGTCGCCACCGCCGCCACCATCGGCACGGTGGCGATCCCGAACATGGCGCGCGGCGGCTACTCTCCCCCGCTCTTCCTCGGCTCGATCGCGGCCGGCGGCACGCTGGGCATCCTCATCCCGCCCTCCATCAACATGATCCTTTATGCGGTTCTGTCCGACACCTCGGTGATCAGCCTCTACGCCGCGGGCCTGATCCCCGGCATCCTGCTCGCGCTCCTCTTCTCGCTCACCGTGCTCGTGCTCTGTCTCCTCCGTCCCGGGCTCGACGGGCCGCCAGCGGATCCGCAAGGGCTCTGGCGCGCGCGCCTCTCGGGGCTGATCCACCTCGTGCCGCCGCTGGTGCTGTTCCTGCTCGTCGTCGGCTCGATCTATGCCGGCATCGCCACCCCGACGGAGGCGGCCGCGCTCGGGCTCACCGCCACCTTGGGCCTCGTCGCGCTGAACCACCGCCTCACCTGGCCCGTGCTCGCCGCCGCCTTCGAGGGTACGGCGCGCAGCACGGGCATGATCATGCTGATCGTGATCGCCGCCTTCTTCCTCAACATGGTGATGGTCTCGATCGGGCTGATCCGCGCCGTGACCGACCTCGTGCTGGGCCTCGGCTGGCCGCCGACCGCGATGATCCTCGCCATCGTCGTCTTCTACCTCCTCCTGGGGTGCGTGATGGAGACGCTGTCGATGATGATCGCGACCACGCCGATCGTGGTGCCGGTGGTGAAGGCCTTGGGGTTTTCGCCGATCTGGTGGGGTGTGGTGTTCGTGGTGCTGATCGAGGCTGCGCTGATCACGCCGCCCGTGGGCCTCAATCTCTACGTCGTGCAGGCGGTGCGGCGGTCGGGCCGCTTCGCCGAGGTCGCACTGGGGGCGCTTCCCTTCGTCGCCGCCATGCTCGCCCTCGTCCTCTTGCTGATCGCCGTTCCGGGGCTTGCGCTGTGGCTTCCCTCCCTCCTCGCCCCGAGGCCATGATCCCCTCCGCAACGAAAGGGAGACGACGGATGAAACACTTCGCCGCCGGACTGCTCGCCGCCGCCCTCGCGGCACCGGCACTCGCCCAACAGGCCCCGCCCCTGCCGCGCACCGAGTTCAACGTGGTCGGCACCATCGGCACGCTCTCGATGTACCAGAACATCGAGGTGCCGTTCTGGACGCGGACCATTCCCGAGGTCTCGGGCGGCGCGATCCGGGTCCAGCTCCGCCCCTTCACCGAACTCGGCTTCCGCGGGCCGGAAATCTTCCGCCTGGTCAGCCAGGGCACGCTGCCCTTCGCCTCGACGGTGCTGAACTACAACTCGGGCGAGGTGCCGATCAACGAGGCGGCCGATCTCGTCGGCCTGTTCGGTTCGGTCGAGGAACTGAAGCGCGGGCTCGATGCGATCCGCGGCCCCTACGCGCAATTCCTGGAACAGCGCCACGGCATCAAGCTCCTGGGGTTCGGCACCTATCAGGCGCAGCTCATCTACTGCCGCGACGCCTTCACTCAGATCAGCGACCTGAGGGGCCGCAAAATCCGCGCCTCAGGCGCCTCGCAACAGGCCTTCGTGCAGTTCATCGGCGCCTCTCCCGTCAACATCGCCTTCGCCGAGGTGCAGCCGGCGCTGGCTTCCGGCGTGGTCGATTGCGGCATCACCGGCGCTCTCTCGGGCTACCGCGCGCGCTGGCACGAGGCGGCACGCTTCCTCTCGCCTCTGCCGGTCAACTTCGCCGTCGTCGGCCATCTCGCCAATCTGCGTTTCTGGAACGGGCTCGATGCGCGCGTGCGCGAGTTGCTGGAGCGCGAGCTGCGCAAGATGGAGGAGGCGATCTTCGAACAAGCCAAAAGCGAGACCGAGATCGGCATTGCCTGCAACACCGGCACCGGGCCTTGCCCGGAGGGCCAGCCTGCCTCCATGCGGCTCGTTCCCCTCACGCCGGCCGACGAGGCCCTGCGCAAGCGCGCCTTCGCGGAGGCGGTGTTGCCCGAATTCGCCCGCCGCTGCGGCGGTGAGTGCATCCGCATGTGGAACGACACCATCGGCAGGCTGGTCGGCGTGACCGCGCGCTGACCTGCGGGCGGGGCGGTCGAGGCGGTGAGCGAGGCGACCGCCCGTGCTCGACACCACGCTGTTCAGCCGGCAGGCGCTGGAGACCTTCCTGCTCGTCTATCCGGCGCTCTTCTCGATCGTGAACCCGATCGCAGGCGCCTTCATCTTCAACGAGGCGACGGCCGGGGCGGAGCGGACGCTCGCCGCCCGCCTCGCCCGCCGCGTCGCGCTCTACTCGCTGATCGTCATGCTGGTCGCGACCTGGGCCGGCTCCGCCATCCTGTCCCTGTTCGGCATCAGCCTCGCCGCCGTGCGCATCGCAGGCGGCCTCGTGCTCTCCCTCTGGGCGTTCAATCTCCTTTCGGCACCGGAACAGCGGGAGGAGCGCAAGCGCGACGAGGCCACCGCGCGCACGATCGGCGACGAGGCGGCGTTCTTTCCGCTCACGCTCCCGTTCACCACCGGCCCCGGCACCATCGCCGTCTGCATCGCCTTCGGCGCCACCCGCCCGCGCGACCCAACGCTTCTCGCCTCCTTCGCCCTCGGCACCACCCTCGCCTGCCTGGCGATGGCGGTCACCATCCTGCTCGCCTACGCTTACGCCCCGGCCATCGCCCGTCGCCTGGGTGCCACCGGAACCCGCGTGCTCACCCGGCTCGCCGCCTTCCTCCTGCTCGCGGTGGGGGTCCAGATTCTGATCAACGGGGTGACCGACGTGCTCGCCCCCCTGCTCGCCGGCCGGTCCTGATGTGAGGGCCGGGCGGGGGGTGACGGCGGGCGGGATCCGTGGCCATCTCTCGCCCGCGATGGACTTCTCAGAGGACCAGATCCGGCGCTACGCCCGTCACATCCTGCTGCCCGAGATCGGCGGGGTCGGCCAGGCGCGGCTTCTGGCTTCGCGCGTGCTCGTCGTCGGTGCCGGGGGCTTGGGCTCTCCCGCCCTCCTCTACCTTGCCGCCGCCGGTGTCGGCACGATCGGGGTGATCGACGACGACGTGGTCGATCTCTCCAACCTGCAGCGGCAGATCGTGCACGACACCGCCGCGCTGGGGCGGCCGAAGGTGGAAAGTGCGGCGGCGCGCCTCACCGCCCTCAACCCCGACGTGAGGGTCGAGCCGCACCGGGCGCGCCTCGATGCATCCAATGCGCTCGATCTCGTCTCCCGCTACGACCTGGTGCTTGATGGGTCGGACAATTTCGCCACCCGGTTCCTGGTTGCGGATGCCTGCCACCTCGCGGGCCGCACGCTCGTCTCCGCCGCCGTGCTGCGCTTCGAAGGCCAACTCTCCACCTTCAAGTCGCATCTCGGCCCGCCGCACCCCTGCTACCGCTGCCTCCACCCCGCGCCGCCGCCGCCCGGGCTCGTTCCCACCTGCGCCGAAGCCGGGGTGTTCGGCGCCGTCACCGGCGTGCTCGGCGCCCTGCAGGCGACGGAGGCGCTGAAGGAACTGCTGGGCATCGGCGAGGGCCTCTCCGGGCGGCTCCTGCTGTGGGATGCGCTCGCTGCCGCCTTCCGCACGGTTCGGCTCAAGCGCGACCCCGCCTGCGCGCTGTGCGGCGCAAACGCCACCATCCGCGACCTCTCGGCCCACGCCACCCTCCGTGAACCCGCCTGTCCGGCATGAGCCTGTTCGATCTTCCCCTGCCCGCCCTGCCGACCCAGACCGGCCCGGTGCCCCTCGGGATCCTGCTCATCTCCGGCACCTACGAGCGCGCCCATTACGCCCTCGTGCTCGCCACCGCCGCCGCCTCGGTCGGCCGGCCGGTCGTCCTGTTCGCCACCGCCGGCGGCTGCCGTGCCTTCCTCGGTCCCGCCGCCGACGGCACGCCGGGCTGGGCGGCGCTGGAAGCGGTGGGCATCGGCGGGCCGAAGGGGGCGCTCGCCCGCGACGCCTGGTTGCGCGAGAAGGGGGTGGCGGGGTTTGCCGAACTCCTCTCCTCCGCGGGCGAGCTCGGCGTGCGGCTGATCGTCTGCGAGGCCGGGCTGAAGGCGGAAGGGCTGCGGGCGGAGCAGCTCGACCCCGGACTGAACGGCGAGGTCGCCGGCGTGGTCACCTTCCTCGCCGAGACCGAGGGCGGGCAGATCATCACGCTTTGACACGGCGCGGCGCGGCTTGGCAGAGGAACGCCATGCTGCCGGTCCTGCTCGTTCTGGTCGTGTTGTCACAACCAGCGATGGCGGAAAGCCGGCGAACGGCCGCCTTACCGCTCCCTCCCCCCTGGCCGGCGGAGCGCGCCGCCCCCGCCCCCTCCCCGGCCGTGCCACTGCCGCCGCCCCCGCCGGGCGCCGCTGCCCCGCCGGCCGCCCCGCCAACCTTCACCCGCGGCCCCGTGACGGGGCTGCCGCTGCCGCGCTTCGCGAGCCTCGGGCGATCGGAGATCAATCTCCGCGCCGGGCCGGGCACCCGCTTCCCCATCGAGTGGACCTATCAGCGGGCCGGGATCCCGGTGGAGATCCTGCACGAGTCCGACACTTGGCGACGCGTGCGCGACATGGACGGGGTCGAGGGCTGGGTGCAGCAGGCGCGGCTGTCGGGCCGCCGCACCTTCATCGTGCGGGCCGGCACGCACACCCTGCATCGCGACGCCTCAGAACGCTCAGCCGCCGTCGCCCGCGTCGGGGCCGGCGTGCTCGGCACCATCCGACGCTGCGCGGCCTCCTCCGCCTGGTGCGAGGTCGAGGTGCAGGGACGACGAGGCTTCCTGCCGCGGGCGGCGATGTGGGGGGTTTACCCGGGCGAGGAGGTGCGGTGAGCGGCCCTTCAGAAATGGAAACGGCGGTGGGAGCCGTCGGGCCGGTTCAATTGCGCCTCGGCGAAGGCGGCGGCACGGCCCGCCTGGACCGCCGCCGGCATGTCGTCGAGAAGCACGAGCACCTCGGCCGGGGGCTTGACGAACACCGTCGGGGCGATCGCCGCCTCCGCCGCGGCGCGATCCTGGCGCGCCAGCGCCCCCGCCGCGGCAACGAGGGAGCGGATCACCGCCTCCGGCGGCGCGTCCGGCCGCACGCCGAGGATCGCCCGCAACTCCGCGCGGCCCTGCCGCATCAGGATCTGGCTCAGAGGATTGACGCCGACGAAACGGAGGCCCTCGAGCTCAAGGGCGGCGAACTCATATTGCGCGACGACCTGGGCGGCCAGCGCCGGTCGCGCGGTCAGGGCGCCGGGAGAGCGCAGGTAGTACGAGGCGGAGGCGACCGAGGTCGCCACCGGGTCGGTGGTGATCGCAACCCCGAACAGGTCGCCGTAGACGAGACCGCGCTCCGGTGGCGTGCCGGGCGCCTGCACGCACGCGGACACGAGTAGAACCACCGGCATGACGCAAAGGGCGAGGACACGCGTCACCCTGGCAACCATGGGATCTCCCGAACCCTTCTGATGCGTCTCGTGGTGCCCTTGACTCTGGTGCGCTTGACGATCTCGTGGAGGGTCGCACGCCTCTGCGGCATCACGGTGGCCTTGGCCGTCGCCGCCTGCGCAGCCCCACCGCCCGCGCTGGAGGAGCCGCCCATCCTCTACCCGGCCTCGGCCCGCGAACGGCTGGTGCGGATCGCACTCGCCGAATGGGAGGAATGGGGACGGCAGTTCACCGACCATACGGGAAGCGTGGCCGGCGCTCCCGCCCAGGCCCCGCGGACCGAGGAGGAGGAGGAGGCCTTCCCCGCTCTCGTCGCTTACTGGTCGGCGGTGCCGGGGCGGGAGGCGACGCTGGCCCGCAATCGCGCCCGGCTTCGCGTCCTGCAAGGGGGTGGGACACCGGACGCCGCGCCCTGGACGGACGTGCCCTGGAGTGCCGCCTTCCTCTCCTTCCTCCTCCGCGCCGCCGGATACGACGCGACGGATGCGCCCTCGGCCGAGGCGCACTGGGTTCTGGTCGATCATCTGATCGCGCGCGAGACCCGCTTTCCCGGCCGCGCCCCCTTCGCCCCCCACGCCCCGAGCGCCCGCCCGCCGCAGCCGGGCGACCTCCTGTGCGCGACCCGCGGTGCCGCGCGCGGCCGCTACGCCCGGCCTCAGGATCGCGCCGCCGAAGCCGGCCGTCCGGTGCCGATGCACTGCGACGTCGTGGTCGGCGTGCGCGAAGGCGTGGTCGAGGCGATCGGCGGCAATCTCGGCGACGCGGTGCGATTGATCCTGCTGCCGACGGGGCCCGACGGGCGGCTCATCCCCGCCCCGGCGGATGTCCCACCCCCGCCCGCCTGGTTCGTGCTGTTCGAGAATCGCGCTGGCCGCGCCCTGGCGATCGCGGCGCGCGACGCGGCTCGGTAAGGCCCCCTTCGCGTCCCCGCGTCCCCTCCCCCGTGCTCGATGGCCGGACTGAGGGATCACGCGGAGCCGCCGACCCAGCACCTCCTGCCGCGACGCGGCCTGTTCGCCGCTCTCGCGGTTCTGGACTTGCCGCCCGGTCCCGCCGCCGCCCCGATCTACCGGATCGACGAACGCGTCGGCTCCATCGCCTGTCCGTCTTCGGTGCTCAGGCTGTTTGCCGCACGTGCGCGCGCCGTGCGCGGCCCTGTACCGCGTGCTTCGCCCCATCCATCTCGCGCTGGCCGTGCTCGTGCCGGGCCATGCCGCGGCCGCGCTGCTGCACCAGCGGCAGGGCCGGGCCGTGCTCTGCCGCATGTGGCGCGGCTGAGACGCGGTCGGCTTCGGGCCCCTCCCTTGCACGACTGTCGGTCCGGGCGCCCCCCCGCGCCGACCGCGGACGCGGCGGAGAACCTCCGCCGGGAGGCCGTACGGCGCGGACGCATCGCGGTGACCGGCAACACCGGCATCGATGCCCTGCTCGCAGCGGCGCAGCGTCCGGAGACCGAGCCCGCCTTGCGCGCGGCGGTGGCTCGCGCCCTGCCGGACCTCGCCCCCTCCCGGCGTCTCGTCCTGGTCACCGCGCATCGGCGGGAGAGTTTCGGCGCGGGGCTTGCCGGCATCTGCCGCGGGCTAGCCGCCCTCGCCGACCGCGGCGACGTCGAGATCGTCTGGCCACTGCACCCGAACCCGGCGGTTCGCCGCCCAGTGACCGCCACGCTCGCCGGCACACCCGGCATCCGCCTGGTCGAGCCGTTGGGCTACGCGCAAATGGTTGCGCTGATGCAGCGCGCCACCCTGATCATCACCGGCTCGGGGGGCATCCAGGAGGAGGCGCCCGCCCTCGGGCGTCCCGTGCGCGTGCTGCGCGACGTCACCGAACGGCCGGAGGCACTGGCGACCGGGGTGGTGCGCCTGGTCGGCACCGACCCCTGGCGGATCCTCACCGAGGCCGAGCGGCTGCTCGACGACGACGCGGCCTACGCGATGGCGGCGCGCCCGGTCTTTCCCTAGGGCGACGGACGGGCGGCGGAGCGGATCGCGGCGGAGATCGGGGACTGGATGGGCACATGAGCCGGGTCTGCGTGGTCGGGCTCGGCCATGTCGGCCTGCCGGCGGCGGCGATGCTCGCCGCGCGCGGTTGTACGGTGATCGGCTGCGACAGCGACCCCGCGTCGTCGCGCGGGTGAACGACGGCAAGCCTCCGTTCCGCGAACCCGATCTCGACGGGCTCGTCGCCGACGACCGCATGGTCGGCGGGCTCACCCCGGCCTGCGCCGAGCAGGCCCGCGCCCCTTATGCGTGCTTCGTCGAGGGGGCCCTGATCGTTACCGACTGCCGCACGGCGGAGTTGGTCAAGCTCGCCGAGAACGCGTTTCGCGACGTCAACATCGCCTTCGCCAACGAGCTCGCCGCCCTCTGCGAGCGTCTCGGGGTGGATGTCTGGCAGGCGATCGCGCTCGCCAACCACCAGCCGCGGGTGGCGATCCTGCGCCCCGGTGCCGGCGTGGGTGGGCATTGCATCCCGCTCGACCCCTGGTTCCTGATCGCCGCCGCCCCCGACCAGGCCCGGCTGCTCGCGACGGCGCGGGCGGCGGTGGTGGCGTTCCTGGTGCCGCACCGCGCGTTCCGGGGCATCGACCGGAGGCGCCTTGCGGAACAGCGGGTGGTCGACCCGGCCGGGGTGCTGGCGGAGGGCTGAGGGGTGGACGGGCGACGGGCCGGGAGGTCGCCCGCCCGACCCGGCTCCTTGCGGACGGCGCCGTGCCGTCCGCTCCCCTGCGTGTCGACCCCTCCCGTCGGCGGCGGGGCGGGTACCCGCCTCAGGCGTCGCGGCGGCGGCGGGCGGCGAAACCGAGACCCAGCAGCCCGGCACCGAGCAGCGCGAGCGAAGCGGGCTCGGCCACCTCGATCGGGCGGAAGGTCACGTCGGCGCCGAACACCAGCCCCGACTGCACGAGGTGGCGGTCGGCGAAGAAGACGTCGATCCGGTTGGTGCCGGCGGGAAGCCCGGCGACCGTGATCGGTGCCGGGGTGAGCCCCTTCACCCCGCCGAGATCGACCTTCAGTTCGCCGTTGATGAACACCCAGGCATCGTCGTCGGCGCCGAGGGTCAGGGTGATCGAGCCCGGGGATGGAAGGTCGAACTCGCCGAACAGGTGCCCGGCGAGGAAACCGTCGGCGTTGGACGACGCACCACCGGGGAAGAGGTTGCTCGGCTGGCTGAACGGCAGGGTGACGATGCTCGGCCAGAAGGTGTCGGTCTGCACCGTGTAGGTGAAAGTGGTGCTGCCCCGCGTCGCCGTCCGCGTACCGGCAGTCCACCACAGGATTTGGCCGTTGCTATCGACGTCGAGGATGTTGGCGGCCGATGTCGCCGGAGCGGACGCGGAGGCGGAGGACCGGACCGGCAAGCCGTTCGGGCCGAGGGTGGCGTTCACCAGGCCCGTCACCGTCCCGGTGATGCTCACCTGGACGTCGACATGCTGGGTCTGGCCGGGCTGCACCGAGCTGCCGAAGGGCAGCACGAACCACTTCGCGTTGAGCTGGCTCAGCGAGGCGGTGGCCGGCCCGGTGGCAAGACCGGCACCGAGGCCCAGGATGGCGGCGATCAGTCGGACAGGGACACGCATCGGTTGTTCCTCCTTGCGGTGCGGCGCACGAATGCGCCGACGCCGTCGCACACGTCGCAAAATTGGTACCAATGGAGGAAATCCGCCCTTTCCCTGGCCACGATCGTCCCCACCGGTCCGACCTGTCAAATTTTCCGACACGTCCTTGGGTTGCACGCCGCTCACCGCGAAGGGCGGCGGCATGGAAAAGGGCCGGGAGGTCGCCCTCCCGGCCCGGCTCCTTGCGGACGGCGCCGTGCCGTCCGCTCCCCTGCGTGTCGACCCCTCCCGTCGGCGGCGGGGCGGGTACCCGCCTCAGGCGTCGCGGCGGCGACGGGCGGCGAAACCGAGGCCCAAGAGGCCCGCGCCGAGCAGCGCGAGCGACGCGGGCTCGGGGGCCGGTACGATGCCGGCAAAGGCGAAGATCAGGTCGTTGTAGTCCCAGTCCACCCCTTGGCCGGTGGGGTCATTCAGCTTGCGGTCCTCCCAGGCGATGACGATGATCGGGGCGGAGCCGGCGGCGGCCACGAAGTTCGACCACGCGGTGGCAACACCGGGCTGGCCTGAAATCGCGCCCGGCGTGAGGCCGAGGACGGACTCGATGGTGGCCAAGCTGGTCGTGCCGGTCACCCGCACCGCGTGCCCGTTGCCGTCAGCATCGAGCACGTCGGTATAATAGGTCTCCCCCGACGTCGTGTTCTCGAGCTTGAAGGCGATCGGGCCGCCGGCGAAGGCAAAAGACTTGATGGTGCCGGGGGCGTCAGCTCCCGGGTTGTTGTTGGTGAACAGCGCACCCGCCGGCCCGCTGAGGATCGAGCGATCGGCGGCGTCGGAATAGAGGAAGATCGCCTCGATGGCCGGCGACCCGCCGACCAGGCTCAGCACCTGGTTGACCGGCATGCCGGGCGTGAACGGCGGGAACACGGTGGCGGCGCTGGCGGCACCGCCGACGCCGACGGCGACGGCAAGGCCGAGAACGGGAGCGGTCAAACGCATCTTGGTCCATCCCCTGTATGGCGTGGCCGGGCCCATCCCGACACGCGCGAATATTGCCCAAGCAAAGCCCGGGCCAAATCCTGAACCCTTTGATCGGAAAGGCGTTTTCTCGTGAGCCGCATGCGGGAAGGCGTCAGGTGTCAAGTTTTCCGACACCTGCCCGCGGCAAACCGCGCCTTACCGACGATGATGTGCAGAGGGCGGTGTAAGATTTTCCGACACCCCCAAGCCGCAGCGGGCGGGGCCGGCGGCAACGCGAAGGGCCGGGAGGTCGCCCTCCCGGCCCGTATTCGTCCGGGCGGCCCCCCGCCGCCCGGCCCCTGTGTCCGGCCCCGCAGGTGTCGGCGGCGGCGCCGGTCAGTCTCCGCTCAGCCGGCGCGGTGCCGGCGGGCGGCGAAGCCGAGGCCCATCAGCCCCGCGCCGAGGAGCGCAAGCGAAGCGGGCTCGGGCACTCCGATCACGCGCGCGGTGATGCGGATGATCAGGTCGTCGAAGTCGTCGTCGGCATTGCGCCCGCTGTCATCGAAGCCGAGCCAGAGCACGGTGCCCGTGTCGCCCGAATTGACGGGATTGCCCTTGCCAGGGCCGGTGGGGTCGTTGAAGGTGGCCCAGAAGCCATAGTTCAGCGGACCGGCGCCGATCAGTTCGGCCGCCTCGCCGTTCGCGTTCGGGTTGCCGGGCTGGGCTTGGCTGACGAACTGGAACGGCAGGGGGCCGGCGGCGGCCATCGTCCTGACCTGGGTCGGGAACGGACCGGCGAAGGAGAGGTTGGCGCGCTGGGTGGAGACGAAGCTGAAGGTCGGCGCTGCCGTCCACTCGAACGCATTGGCGGTGAAGCCGGACTCGCGGAACAGGAACTCGAAGGTGAGTTCCACGTTCGGCACCGTGGTCGAGATCGTCATCGCCACGTTGTTGTTGCGCCCGGCCCAGCCGGCGCCGGCGAAGTCGTTGTTGGCGGTGGTGGTGAAGGCCTGGCCGCCCGTGATGGTCAGCAGCGCGGCAGTCGCCGGCGCGGCCACGACCAGCGCCCCGGCGGCGGTCGCGGCGAGAAGGAGTGTGCGCATCGGTATCCCTCGTCAGTCAATGCTGCAGCCCCTCGGCTGTCGTACGTCGTTCTGCACGTCGCGTGCCAAGCGGACAAGGGCTTGATCGGGAACGCGTTTGCGTTGCGGCAGCGGCACGGTCGGAGCGGGGTGTAAAGGATTCCGACACCCCCGCTCGAGCGGTAAAAGCGACGGGCCGGGAGGTCGCCCTCCCGGCCCGTGTCCCCTGAAGCCCCGCGGTCGGCGGCGGGGGGCGCGCGGTCAGGCGCTGCGGCGGCGGCGCGCGGCGAAGCCCAAGCCCAGAAGGCCGGCGCCGAGCAGGGCGAGCGAAGCGGGCTCGGGCACCGGGGTGCCCCCATCCGCCTTCGTGTCGTAGAACACGAGGTGCGAGAGGCCGCAGGGGTCGTCGCCGCCCCTGCCGCAGAAGGCGGGGGTGAACCACTTCGCGGCGTAGACGCCGTTGGGATCCGGACCGTCGGTGAAGGCGAACAGGTTGAACCCGGGCCCTCCCTTCACGGTAAAGGCCGTGATCAGCGGATCACCCGGCCCCGGGGTGTAGTACCACACCCCCGTCTTGCCCTCGTCGTCGTTGGTTTCGAACTTGAACTCGTTGCCGTCGATGGACGGGAACAGCCCGGGCGTGAACGTGATCTCGAAGCCACCCTTCGTGAACTCGAAGTCGAACTTCGCGATCATCGGGGTCTTCTTGATCGACGGGATCTTGGGATCCTGGGAGTCGAATTCCGCGTAGCACTCAGGCGGCTTGCCGAAGAGACCGGCACAGTCGTTCTGCGGATCCTTTGGGTCGCCGAAGGTGGCCACCAGGATGCTCGCCTCGGCGGCCGGCACCGCGGCGAGGCCGAGGCCGACGGCCGCAACTCCACCCACGAGCAACGATCTCCCACGCATGCTTCCACCCCTCCTGACTGCACTCCGCTGACCGGCGCGCGCCCCGCGGCGACACGCAACTGTCACATTGGCAAACAGCATGCCAGCAAAGCGGAATCAGGCACTTGGCGTTGTGAAGACGTACCGAACGGAGCCCGGTGTAAGGATTTCCGACACGTTATGGTGTATCACTGCCCGCGCGACAGCGCGGCGGCCTGCGCCGCCAGCCCCTCCGTCTGGGCGGCGAGCAGCGCTTCGGCGACCGCCCGCGCCCGCGGCCCCGACACCGCCTCCGGCGCCCCCTCCGGCGCGCGCAGCTCCACCGCCGCCACCACCGGCCGCCCCGCCCCGAGGCCCAGGCTGTTCTTCGCCTGCGCGAGCCGGGTGGCGATGCCGTCGCCCACCCCCCTCCCGTCGAGGAAGGAGGCGGTCGCCACCACCCGGCCTTCGGCCCCTTGCACGCGGACGCGCCACACCCCGCCCGCCCCGGTCGGCACGGCGAAGGTGAGGTCGGTGTCGGTCTCCCGGGCGAAGCGCCGCCGCGCCGCCGCCACCTCGTTCCAGGTCGCCGCGGTGGGGAACACGAGCACCTGTGCCTCGGCGCGCAGCCCGGCGCACACCAGGGCGTCACCCTCCGCCGCGCACGGTCCGGCGGCGAGACGGGGCGGCTGCGGCTGCGGCTCCGGGTCGGCCGACAGCAGGGCGGCGGCCGCGGGCCCGGCCGCCGCCACCGCCAGCCCGGCCGCAGTGGCCAGGGCGACCGCCCGTCCGCGTGCCGGCCCCACGGGGCGGATCAGCCGTCGCCACCAGAAGGCACGCGGGTGGTCGGCGCGATCCTCGCGGAACGGCAGCCCGGCGAGGACCAGCAGCAGGATGATGGCCGAGAAGAAACCCCAGCCGTAGAGCACGTGGTCGGCCGCCGCCGCCTCGGCCGAGCCGATGTACTCGGCGGCGACCACGATGCCCAAGGCGCGCACGCCGTTGGCGATGATCGGCACGATGATGGCCAGCGCCATCACGATCAGCCGCCGCCCGGGGCTGCGGAACATGGTGAGCGCGTAGAGCGCGCCGAAGGCGAGTGCCGCGATGGTGAAGCGCAGCCCCGCGCACGCCTCGGCGACGTGGAACACGCCGGCGGTGGTCTCGATCAGCAGACCGTCCGTGTAGTGCGTGATGCCCCAGACATCGAGCCCGATGTCGATGAAGCGGGCGGTGATGTGCTGCAGGAGGGGGACGGTGAAGCCGCCGAAGGGGATGAGAAAGATCGTGTAGGCGAGGGGGCCGGCGAAGGCAGCCGCGACCCGCCAGCCGAGCACGGCAAGGACGAAGACCTGGACGATCGCCCAGGCGGTAAGTTGCCGCCCTTCCATGATGCCGAGCCGTTCGGCGGCGAGCCAAGCGAGGGCGGGGGGGACGGCGAGCAGGGCAAGCCGCGGGTCTGGGGCGGGCGCGAGGTGGGCCGCCCGCTCGCGCCTCTGCCAGGCGAGCCAGGCGGCGATCGGGCCGATCAGCCAGCAGTGGTTGTAGGCGGTGGAATTGTTCCAGACGCGGACGGCAGCCGCCCCCTCCTCGGCGAAGACGACGCCGAGCAGGAAGGCGAGACCGAGGGAGAGGGCGATCAGCGGCCCACGCCAGGGGGAGGGCGTCCGCTCAGGTTCGGGTGCGGGAGCCGGTCGGGAGGCCGACGGCGAGCTGATCACGTTCATCGGGCCTCTCGTGCCGGACGGTCATCTCGTGGCGCGCGATGAGTCTCGCAGAGATGGGCGACGCCCGGCGGAGAAGATGCCCGAGCAAAGCTCCCTCCGCAAGCGCGAGGGCGCCCCTCAGCCGGCAGTGGCTGCCGTCCGGCGACGCCCGGCGAGCAGTGCCACGCCGAGCAGGCCCAAGCCGAACAGGGCGAAGGCGTTCGGCTCCGGGACCTCGGTGGGGGGCGGCCCGTCGCCGCCCGGGGACTCGGTCGGCCCGTCGCCTCCTCCGACCGGCACGCCGTCACCGCCACCGGGACCTGCGAAGGCCGCAGGGCCCAAGGTGAGCGGCGGGCCGAGCAGGAAGGGCGGGACGAAGGGGGGGGCCGGGGCGGCCGCCGGCGCGGCGACGGGGGCGGCAGCGGGCACGAACTCCGCCGGCGGGATCAGGGCCGGCACGCCGGCGGCCACGCAAACCAAGGTGAGCACCGGCGCGACGCGCGGGCGCATCGCCGCCGCGGTTCCCGCCGAGCCGGTGGCGGCGCGGCGCACCGGCCGTGGCCGCGGTGCGGCTGCCGGCTGCCACTCGCCGGCTGGGCGAGCGGCGCGAGGGCGGGCGACCCAGAAGCAGCGGAGCATGGTGAACCCCTTCAAGCCAGCGTCTCAATAATATATCTGTCTCAGTGTTTTTTGCAACCAGCTGCCGCGCTGCGCTGCCATGCAGACGCCTCGACCCGGCCGCCCTCTCCCCTCCGATCGGCCGCCGCGCTAGACCCCAACGCGGACGACGCCGCGCCACGCCGCCCTGCGGGAGACGCCGATGCCCCGATCCGACGCCGCCGCAGAGGCCACACCCCAGCCCCCGTCGGGGCCCCGCGTGCTCCACCTCTATCGGCGCTTCCACCCCGACTACACGGGCGATGGCATCTACTTCACCCGGTTGATCCCGCTGATCGCTGCCGCCGGATCAGCCGGCGAGGTCCTCGTGCACGAGACCACCCCGCCCGACGGGGCCGAGACACTGAGCCATCGCGGGGTGACGGTGCACTACCTCGCCGCCCGCCGGAAGCCCTCCACCATCGCCCTGCTGCGCCGGCTGATCGCCGACCGCCGACGCTACGACGTGTTGCATCTCCATTCGCACGTCGACCGCACGCTCATCTCCTATCTCGCCATGCGCGCGCTCGGCTGGCGCGTGCTGTTCTCCTGCAGCCTCGACGACAGCCCGACCGAGGTGCTCGCGGGCTACCGCCCGCGCTATCGTCCACTCGTCCGCCAACTGTTCCGCGCCATCGACCGCTTCGTGGTGATCAGCCCACAGCTCCTGCGCCGGTCGCTGGAGACGGTGGCGCGCGACCGACTGGTGTTCCTGCCGCAGGGCACGGTGCTGCCACCCACACCGACCGATGATGCCGAACGCCTTGCCCAGCGCCGCGCCTTGGGCCTGCCCGAGGACGCCGTGCTGCTGCTCAACGTCGGCTCGGTATCGCGACGCAAGGGCACGGACTGGCTGGTCGAAACCCTCGCTCGGGTCGCCGACCCGCGGGTGATGCTGGTCGTCGTCGGCCCCGTCCTCGAGGCCGATTTCGCCGCCGAGGTCGAGCGCAGGACCGCCGAACTCGGGCTCGCGGACAGGGTCCGCCTGGTCGGCTTCTGCGACGACACCGCACCCTACTACCGGGCGGCCGACGTGTTCGTCTTCGCCTCCACCGCGGAAGGCTTCCCCAACGTCCTGGTCGAGGCGATGGCGCACGGCCTGCCCATCGTCATGCGCTTCCTGCCGGGGCTTGCCGACTTCCTCGTCCGGCCAGGGGAGACCGGCCACCTCGCCGCGACCGAGACCGATTTCGCCGCCGCCCTCGCCCAGCTCGCCGCCGACCCCGAGCGGCGGCAAGCCTTCGGCCGCGAGAACCGACGCTTCGCCGAACGCAATCTCGACCTCACCGCGGTCGCGCGCGGCTACGCCGCCCTCTATCGCGGCGAAACGCCGCCTGCGGTCGCCCCCGATCTCGTCGTTCGCTTCGCCCGGGACCTCTCGCCCGGCCCGGGGTCGCTGGGCCTGGTCGAGGTGGACACGCCCCGCACCTGGCGGCCGCAGCTCCTGGTCGTCATCGACACCGAGGCGGCGTTCGAATGGGACAAGGGTACCTACACCGATGTCGGCGACACCGTGCCGACCCGGGCGCTGGAGCGCGGGCTCGACCTGTTCCGCCGGTACGGGCTGCGGCCCGTGCTGGTGGTCGACCAGCCCGTCGCGACCAACCCGGAGAGTGCGGCCGTGATCCGCGCGCTGGCGGCGGAAGGCTGCGAGATCGGCGCCCACCTCCATCCTTGGAGTTCGCCGCCCGCCGTCGAACCGCGCGACGACTGGCATTCCTTCTGCGGCAATCTCGGCCCCGCGCTCGAGCGGGCGAAGCTCGCCGCGCTGACGGAGCGGATCACGGCCCTGCTCGGGCGACAGCCGACGATATTCAAGGCCGGCCGCTACGGGCTTTCCGCCAACACGGTCGCCGCGCTCGCGGGCCTGGGCTACCGAATCGACTGCTCGATCTGCCCGGCCTACGACTACAGCCGGATCGGCGGGCCGGACTTTTCCCGCTTTTCCGCCCGCCCGGGCTGGTTCCTCGGCCACGGCACGCCGATCCTCTCCCTCCCCACCACGGCGGGACGCATCGGCTGGCTGTCGCGGCTTGCCGACGGACGGGGGCTCTCGCCGCAGGCGCGCCTCGGCCGTCTGGCGGCGCGGGCCAACGCCCTCTACCCGGTCCGACTGTCGCCAGAGGGAGCGACTCTTGCTCAGATGCAGCGCCTGACCCGGCTCCTGCATGCGAAGGGGCTGAGGGTGTTCACCCTCTCCCTGCACAGCCCCTCGCTCAGCCCCGGCTACACGCCCTACGCCCGCGACGCGACAGAGCGCGATGCACTGGTCGGGCGGATCGACGCCTATCTCGGCTGGTTCCTCGGCGCCTTCGGCGGCGAGGCGACGACGCCCGCGGCGCTGCATGCCCGCCTCGCAGCGGAGGTGCCGCCGCCCGCCGGTCTCGCCCGGGCGGCGGGGCTCGATGGTGCGGGCGGTCGGGGTCGAACCGACATGACCTTCCGGTCACCGGATTTTGAGTCCGGCGCGTCTGCCAATTCCGCCACGCCCGCGCCGCGCGCCTTATAGCCCACCGCACGGCGGCCGCCCACACCCGGCGGCTCAGCCGGCGGGGGGCGGGGCGAAGCGGGCGAGCCGCACCGCCGTGTGGCCGCGGCAGGTGCGCAAGCTCGGCATCACCAGCAGGCAGTCGTCGTGCGGCGTGCGGATCTCTTCCCCGCCGTCGAGCGCGATCAGCGTGTTGCGCGCGGCGATGATCTCGCCGCCGCGGAAGGGCTGCACGAAGGCGAAGTCGGAGGTGCGGGCGGTGACCGTGCGCGTGACCTCGGCGTAGCGGACGGCGGACGGCGCGTGGGCGGAAGAACGGGGCGCGATGCGCTCGGCGGCCGCCCGGTCGATCATGCCGAGCCCGGCCAGGAGCCGCGCCACCGTCGACGCCATCACCCGCTCCGTCTCCGCCACCCAGTGTTGGCCGGCCTCGACCAGGATCGCCACCTTCGGGCTGGTCGGGTCGGCGAAAGGGCCGTAATCGATCAGGCGTCGTCCGCCCAGATGACCCTCGTCGCCGACGACGAGGGGCGGCGTGCCGACGCCGACCGCGAAGCGCCGCGCCTTCGCCGCCGCCCCCGCGATCAGCAGCGGCTCGCCCTCCCAGAGCATCGAATGAAGGTCGAGCAGAACATCCACCGTGTCGATCAGCGGCCGCAGCGCCCGCGCCCGCCGCCGCTCCGCGCTGTCAGGCGGGCCGGCCAACGCCTCCTCCGACCACACGCGGTTCATGTCCTCGTCGACGAAGCGGCTCGCGGTGGGGTTTGCCGGGTCGAAGCGGGCGAAGGCGTCGAGATTGGCGAACACCAGGGAGAGGCGTCCCAGCCGGGGACGCAATCCTTCGCGCAACAGGCGGTCGAGCAGACGCGCGCCCGCGATCTCGTTGCCGTGCACCAGCGACACCAGCGCGACGTGAGGCCCGGGGGCACCGGCGACGAAACTCCACACGCCGGGGATCCCCACGTTGCCGGCACGCCAGGCCGAGAGGTCCGGGGCAGCGATCTCGACCCGTCGCGGCGGGGAGAGGCCGGCGGGCACGGCAGCGCGCCCCTCAGGCGGCGAGGCGGTCGGCGAGGCGCTCGAGGAAGCGGGCGCAGGCGACAAGCTCGCTCTCCGCAATCCATTCGTCCGGCGTGTGCGCCTGGGCGATGTCACCCGGCCCGCAGACGATCGCCGCCATGCCGGCCGCCTCGTACACCCCGCCTTCCGTGCCGTACGATACCCGGCCGGTCTCGTTCGCCCCCGTCAAGCCCCGCACCATCACCGCCAGCGGGTGATCCTCGGCGAGATCCATCCCCGGCAGCAGCGGGTTGGTCTCGAACGCGATCGCCGCCTCCGGGGCAACCGCCTTCAGCGGCGGCA
The DNA here is from genome assembly GCF_003336755.1 of Elioraea thermophila (ex Habib et al. 2022). Taxonomy (GTDB): domain Bacteria; phylum Pseudomonadota; class Alphaproteobacteria; order Acetobacterales; family Acetobacteraceae; genus Elioraea; species Elioraea thermophila. Next base: position 1,033,630 of record NZ_QMDI01000002.1, read on the forward strand.
GCACCACCCGCTCGGCATGGGTGCGGAGTTCCTCGAGCAGAGCGAAGGGATCGTCCTTCGGAATGAAGCGATATTCGAAAAGGATCTCCGCCTCCTCCGGCACCACGTTCAGCGCGGTGCCGGAGCGGAAGACCCCGGCGTGGCAGGTGGTCCAGGGGGGCGTGAAGCGCGCATCATGCGGGCCCTCGGCGACCCGCCGCGCCTGCTGGCGGGAGAGGGCGGCGACGATCTCAGCCCCGGCGTGCAGGGCGTTCGCCGCCCGCTCGGGATGGGCCGAGTGCCCGGCGCGGCCGCGCACCGTGCAGCGCACCGAGAGCTTGCCCTTGTGGCCGAGGATGGGGCGCATCGAGGACGGTTCGCCGACGATCACCCACTCGGGACGCACCGGCAGGCGCGCGAGGTCGGCGGCGAGGGCGCGGGCGCCGTGGCAGCCCACCTCCTCGTCATAGGTGATGAGCAGGTGGATCGGGCGCTTGAGCGCGCGGGCGGCGAACATCGGCACCGCGGCCAGGCAGGCGGCGACGAAGCCCTTCATGTCGGCGGTGCCGCGGCCATACAGACGCCCGCCCTCGCGATGCAGCCGGAACGGATCGCGCGTCCAGGCCTGGCCGTCGACGGGCACGACGTCGACATGGCCCGACAGCGCCACCCCCGGCCGGTCCTCGGGCCCGATGGTGGCGAAGAGATTGGCCTTGCGCCCCGTCGCGTCGTGGAAGAGGCGCGAGGCCACGCCGTGCTTCGCCAAATGGTCGCGGATGAAGTCGATGCAGGCGAGGTTGCTGTTGCGGCTCACCGTGTCGAAGGCGACGAGGCGATCGAGCAGCGCGATCGCGTCTGCCGCCGCCACACCGTCCGTCTCTCCGTCCTGAGCCACGGTCCCTGCCATCAGAGCCTACCGTTCCATCATCGGGTAGCGTACGGCACGGTCAACCTGACCCGCGCACTCGGCCTCTTCGTTGCGCGAGAGGGTGGTGGTCCGCCACCGCCCGCGCCGCCCGCCCGCCGTCGAGATGGGTGTAGATCTCGGTGGTGGCGATGTCGGCGTGACCCAGCATGGCCTGCAGGCTGCGCAGATCCGCCCCCCGCGCCAGCAGGTGGGTGGCGAAGGCGTGGCGCAGCACGTGCGGGCTGACCCGGTCCGGGTCGAGCCCGGCGGCGAGCGCGACCTCCTTCAGCAGTAGCGCGAAGCCCTGCCGCGTCAGGTGGCCCGCGCGCGAACGGGAGGGAAACAGCCACCGCGCGGCCGGGCCCGTCGCGCGACGCGTGGCGAGATGCGCCAGCCACGCCTCGACCGCCGCCCGTGCCGCGCCGCCGAGCGGCACCAGCCGCTCCTTCGCCCCCTTGCCGCGCACCAGGATCGCCGCCGCGCCGGGGCGAATCGCCCCCCTCGGCAAGGTGACGAGCTCGCTCACCCTGAGCCCCGTGGCGTAGAGAAGCTCGAGAAGCGCGCTCGCCCTCAGCCCCTCCTCGCCCGGCAGGCGCCCGGCCGCCTCCAAGAGGGCGGCAACCTCGCGTTCGGTAAGCACTTTCGGCAGACGCCGGCCCGGTTTCGGACGATCGAGGCCCTCGGTCGGGTCGTCCGCCCTGAGGCCCTCGCGCAAGAGGAAGAGGTGGAACTGGCGCAGGGCGGAGAGCCGACGGGCGGCCGTCCGCGGGGAGAGCCCCGAAGCGTGGAGCCCCTGCAGATAGGCCCTGAGGTCGTCGGTTGCGGCCGCCTCGAGGCCGAGGCCGCGACGGGCGCAGAAGCCGGCGAAGTCGGCGAGATCCGCCGCGTAGGCGGCGAGCGTGTTGCGCGCGGCACCCCGTTCGGCCGCCATCATCTCGAGGAAGGCCTCGATGCGCGGGGAGCTGGGCGGCGCGGGCATCACGCTCAGCGCGGGGCGAAACGCTCGGTCGGTAGCACCTTCTCGACCGCCACCGGCTTCGGCTGGGGCGGATCCAGCCCGAGCCAGACCGCCCCCGCCACGACGAGGCCGAGAAGCACGAGAGCGAGCACGAACCAGACGCGCAAACGAGACCCCCTTGGCCAATCCTGGCGCTGGGCGGCGGGCATGCTAGCGTTGGTCCGGCATGATGCGGGACTTGCTCGCCCCCTGTCCGGCCGCGCCCGACTCGCGCCCCATCCAGTCTAGCCCCGACGCGGCGGGCGGCGAACCGGGGCCGGCCGTGGCAGACGGCCGCTCGATCGTGCTCGTCGGCCTGATGGGGGCGGGCAAGAGCGCGATCGGCCGGCGCCTCGCCGCCCGGCTCGGCCTGCCCTTCGTCGATGCCGATGCCGAGATCGAGCGGGCGGCCGGCATGAGCATCCGCGACATCTTCGCAAGCCTCGGCGAGCCCGCCTTCCGGGCCGGTGAGCGGCGGGTGATCGCCCGCCTGCTCGCCGGGCCGCAGATCGTGCTCGCCACCGGGGGCGGTGCCTTCATGGATCCGGAGACCCGGGCGCTGGTGCGCGCGCGCGGGCGCTCGATCTGGCTCAAGGTCGATCTGCCGATCCTGGTGCGCCGCGTGTCGGGGCGCAACGACCGGCCGCTGCTCGCCGGCGGCGATCCGGCGGCGATCCTCGCCGAGCTCGCGGCCAAGCGGTATCCCGTCTATGCCGAGGCCGACGTGATCGTGCACTGTCGCGACGAAGCCCCCGAGCAGACGACCACCCGCGTGCTGAACGCCCTCCTCGCCCATCGCCCGCCGCGCACGGTGCGCGTGCCGCTCTCCCACAACGCCTACGACGTGCTGATCGCGCCCGGCCTCGTGCGGCGGGCGGGGGCAGAGCTCGCGCCGCTGTTGCCCTCGCGGCGCGCGGTCATCGTCGCCGACGAGGCGGTCTGGCGCCTGCACGGGGCGGTGCTGGAGGAGGGGCTGGCCGAGACGGGCTTCAGCGGGCGAACGCTGCTCGTCCCGCCCGGCGAGGGCGCGAAGTCCTTCCCCGCCTTCCAGGATCTGGTCGAGCGCATGCTGGCGGGGGGCCTCGACCGCAGGACGGCGGTGATCGCGTTCGGCGGCGGGGTGGTGGGCGACCTCGCCGGCTTCGCCGCCGCCGTCGCCCTGCGTGGCCTGCCCTTCGTGCAGGTGCCGACCACGCTGCTTGCTCAGGTCGATTCCTCGGTCGGCGGCAAGACCGGGATCAACACCGCGCACGGGAAGAACCTGGTCGGCGCCTTCCACCAGCCGCGTGCCGTGCTGTGCGACACCGCGCTGCTTGCCACCCTGCCGCCGCGCGAGCTGCGGGCGGGCTACGCCGAGGTGGCGAAATACGGGCTGATCGACGACGCGACGTTCTTCGCCTGGTGCGAGGCGAACGGGCGGGCGGTGGTGGCGGGCGACGCCGAGGCGCTGGCCGAGGCGGTGGCGCGGTCGGTGGCGGCGAAGGCGCGCGTGGTGGCGGCCGATGAGCGGGAGGAGGCGGCCGAGGGCGGCCGTGCCCTGCTCAATCTCGGCCACACCTTCGCCCATGCCGTCGAGGCGGAAGCCGGTTACGACGGGAAGGTGCTGCTGCACGGCGAGGCGGTCGGGCTGGGGATGGCGCTGGCGTTCCGTTTCTCGGTCCGGCTCGGCCTGTGCGAGGCGGCGGAGGCCGAGCGCGTGACGGCCCACCTCGCCGCCGTCGGCCTGCCCGTCCGGCTCGCCGACACCGGGCGCAGCTGGAGCGCGGAGCGGCTGATCGCGCGCATGCGGCGCGACAAGAAGGCCGCCGGAGGCACGCTCACCTTCGTGCTGGTGCGCGGCGTGGGCCGAGCCTTCGTCGCCCGCGACGTGGCGGAAGAGGCGGTGCGCGGTTTCCTGCTCGAGGAAGGAGCGACGGCATGATCACCGGCGTCGGTCCCGCACCGCAGGCGCGGAGGTAGAGATGCCGCTGAGCGAGCCAGAGCCGCGAGAGAAGTTGCACACCCGTACCATCGTCCTCGAGGGCTACAGGCGGGCGGATGGGCTGTTCGACGTCGAGGCGCGGCTGACCGACACCAAGAGCTACGGCTTCGCCAACGAGGATCGCGGGCGGATCGAGCCGGGCGAGCCGCTGCATGGCATGCTGATGCGCCTGACCATCGATGCCGAGATGCGCGTGGTCGCTTGCGAGGCGAACACGGAGTACGCGCCCTATGCGATCTGCCCCGCCATCACGCCGAATTTCGCCGCCCTTGCCGGGCTCAGGATCGGGCCCGGCTGGATGCGGGCGGTGCGCGAGCGCGTGGGCGGGGTGAAGGGCTGCACGCACCTCGTCGAACTGCTCGGGCCGATGGCGACGGTGGCCTTCCAGACCCTGGTCGTGCTCCGCCGCGAGGCGCCGGTGGACGAGAGCCGCCCGCCGGCTTTGCTCAACACCTGTCATGCCTACGCCGCCGACAGCCCGGTGGTGGCGCGGCGCTGGCCGCGCTTCGCGCAAGCCGAGCGGGCGGCTGCGCAGCACGAGCCGGCAAGCCGGCAGGTGCTGGAAGGCAGCGCGGACGACGATCCCCGCGACGTGCAGGCGGCTGGCAGCGCCGCCGCCGGCTGAGCCGCGGCGACGGCCGCGGTGCGACGCGGCCACGCGCTCGGGCGGGACTCGCCAACGCCTCCAGGACGTCCGTCGCCGTCTGCCGAGGTTGCTCCAAGGTCGCCCCGGTTGCGGCCGACAGGGCTTGGCGGCGCGCGTCGTGGGCAGCGCGGAGAAGAGCGTGGTCAGGAGAAGCGGCGGGACGCGGCTGCCACCGGCTTCGTTAGGGCTGATCGACTGCCATCCCGGCGAGCGAGGACGCGCCCTGGCACTTCATGCGGCGCCCCCTCCCTGCGGCAACACTGGGAGCCCCGAGCGGTAGATCCGGAGTTTGCCTCTCCGTTCATGCGGCTCATGCGGCGCACCCTCCCTGCGGCAACGCATCCCGCGAACCCTGCACGCACGCGGCGACGAGTCGCGTCAACTTGGCGCAAAGCCGCGCAAAGCCTGCGCCACCCCGGCCGAGCAGCCACTCGCAAGCGCCGCCGGCAGGCAAGGAGCCGTCAGCGACGACGCTGATCAGCGAGCGACTTCGCCGCCGCCGCCGTAAGCCCGGGCGATCCCTCAGGCCGCGGCCCGCGCTTCGGCGCCGCGTCGTCCGTTGCTGCGACGAGGGGTTTCCGCCGCCCTGCCATGCCCGGCCGCGGCATGCCCCTCCTCGGTCGCCGCGGCGCGGAAGTATTGCAGGATGAACACGCGCATGGCGGAGGTGCGACCGCCCGGAAAGCCGGTGCGCTCCAGGCGGCGGCAGAGCTCGGACGGCGTGGTGCCCTCGCGGCGGCAAATCTCCGCCAGCGCATCCCACAGCTCCGGCTCGAGCCGCATCGAGGTGCGGCCGCGCTCGGCGACGATGTTGCGGTTGACGAGTGTGCTTCTCGACATGAACCAACCCTCCGTGCGGGGTGGATCATGGCGGCGAAAGCCTTAAACCAAGGTTGAGGCGAGACGAAACCGCTTCACGCCTCGCCGGGGGCGCGCAAATCGAGGCTCAGCGCGTGCAGCCCGGTCGCGAATTCGCGGGCCAGCGCCTCGTGCACGGCGCGCGAGCGGGCAAGCCGCGACAAGCCGGCGAAGCGGGCCGAGACCATGCGCACGCGGTAATGGGTTTCGCCCGCCTCCTGCGACCGCCCGGGCGCGTTCTCGCCGATCCGATGCGCATGCTTGGCATGCCGCGCACTTTCGTCGACGATCTCGAGCAGCTCGGGCGCGAAGGCATGGGTCAGCAGACGCTCGATGCGCTCCGCGCGCGTTTCGCTCATGCGACACCCCGTCCGTTTCTTGCAGCGTCCGACCCCCGCCGCCATAACAAGGCAATGCGCAGCACCGCTGCAAGAACCCGGCGCTACTACGTGCCCGACCCGCGGGCCGAAGCCGAGCCGCGCGTCTGCGACTCGCCCGGTTGCACCGAGCCCGGCGCCTTCCGCGCACCCAAGTCGCGCGAGGCGCTGGATCAGTACTGGTGGTTCTGCCTCGAACACGTGCGCGAGTACAACCGCGCCTGGGACTACTACAAGGGCATGACGCCGGCCCAGATCGAGGCGGAACTGCGTCGCGACACGACGTGGCGCCGGCCCTCCTGGCCGCTCGGGCGGCTCGGCGCGCTCGATGAGGCGCTGGCGGATCCGCTCGGTCTCCTGGCCCGGCGTCGCACGCGCCCGACCCCGCCGGCAGAGGAGGCACCGCCCGCCTTGCGCCGGCCGCTCGCCGTGCTCGGCCTCGGCTGGCCGGTCGCACGCGAGGACGTGAAGAAGCGCTACAAGGCGCTCGCCCTCGCCCACCATCCGGACCGGCACGGCGGTTCGCCGGAGGCGGAGGAAAAACTAAAGGAAATCAACGCCGCCTACGCTGCGGTGATGCGCGCGCTCAAGCCCGCGCAGGGCTGAGGCCGCCGCGGCACGGCCTTCGCATCCCCCGCCCGGGGGTCTACACTGTGCCCTCCATGATGACTGGACAGAACGGATGAACACGGTGACGCAGCTTGCGGATGCACGGCCGACCTCGGCCATCGACCTGCCCGACATCCGCGTGCGCGTGGATCAGACCTTCGGCTTCCCCTCGGACATGGAGGTGCCCGCCTTCTCGGTGCGCACCGAACACGTGCCCGACCTCGATGAGGCCTATCGGTTCGATCGCGAGACGACCTTGGCGATCCTGGCTGGCTTCGCCTACAACCGCCGCGTGATGGTTCAGGGCTATCACGGCACCGGAAAATCGACCCACATCGAACAAGTGGCGGCCCGGCTGAATTGGCCCTGCATTCGGGTGAACCTCGACTCCCACATCTCGCGCATCGACCTGATCGGCAAGGATGCGATCGTACTGCGCGACGGCAAGCAGGTGACCGAGTTCCGCGAAGGCATCCTGCCCTGGGCGCTGCAGCACCCCTGCGCGCTCGTGTTCGACGAGTACGACGCCGGCCGCCCCGACGTGATGTTCGTCATCCAACGCGTGCTCGAGGTCGAGGGCAAGCTCACGCTGCTCGACCAGAACCGGGTCATCCGGCCGCACCCCGCGTTCCGCCTGTTCGCCACCGCCAACACGGTGGGGCTCGGCGACACCACGGGGCTCTACCACGGCACGCAGCAGATCAACCAGGGTCAGATGGACCGCTGGAACATCGTCGCCACCCTCAACTACCTGCCGCAGGAGCAGGAGGTGGAGATCGTGATGGCGAAGCTGAAGATCGACCCGAACGATCAGGCAGCGAAGAAGCGCATCAAGGCGATGGTCGCGCTTGCCGACCTCACGCGCGCGGGCTTCATCAACGGCGACATCTCCACCGTGATGAGCCCGCGCACGGTGATCACCTGGGCCGAGAACGCGCGCATCTTCGGCGACCTCGCCTTCGCCTTCCGCGTCACCTTCCTCAACAAGTGCGACGAGGCGGAGCGCGCCACCGTCGCCGAGTACTACCAGCGCTGCTTCAACGAGGAACTGCCGGTGGGGCTGTCGCCCCGCCGGGCGGCCTGACGGAGGCGATGTCCAACCCCGACGCGGCCCGCGCCGAGGAGTTTCGCCGCGCCACCGCCGGCGTGGTGCGGGCGCTTGCGCACCGTGCCGACATCGAAGTGGCCTTCGCGCCCGGCGCTCCCGGGATCGCCGGCAAACGGGCACGGCTGCCGCTCCCGTCGCGCGCCCTGCCGCCGGCCGAGATCGCGCGCGTGCGCGGGGCGGCGGATGCGGTGGCGCTGAGACTTGCGCATCACGACGAGGCCACCCACGCCCGCCTCGCCCCCGCCCGGCGCGAGGCGCGCGAGATCTACGACCTCCTGGAACAGGCGCGCTGCGAGGCGATCGGCGCCCGGGCCATGCCCGGGGTCGCCGCCAACCTGCGCGCGCGGCTCGCCGAGCAGTGCGAGGCGGAAGGCTACGATCGCATGGTGCGCAAGGAGCAGCTGCCACTTGCGCGCGCGATCGACCTCCTCGCGCGCGAGGCGCTTTCCGGCCAGCCTCTGCCCGAAGCCGCCCGCCGCATCGTCGAGCTCTGGCGCCCGCACCTGCCGAAGAGCGCGCTCACCGCGATCGAGCAGCTCAGCAGCTGCGCGGCGGACCAGGACGCCTTCGCCCGCGTCGCCAGGCGCCTCCTCTCCGCCCTCGACCTCGCCGAGGACGTTGCGGAAGCGGAAGAGGAGAACCGGGCCCAGGACGAGGAGGACGAAGGCGAGGAGCAGGGCGACCAGCAGGACGAGGAGCAGCGCAGCGCGGGCGCGGCCGAAGCCGAGTCGCTGCCCGGGGCGCGCGAGGAGGAGGCCGAAGGCGAAGCGCAGCCCATCGAGGCGGCGGAACAGCGCGAGGACGAAGGCTCGGCCTCGGACGGCGACGAGCGCCCGGCGGGACCGCAGGCGCGGCGCGACCCGCCGCTCGATGCCGACGACACGCGCTATCGCGCCTTCACCCGCCAGTTCGACGAGGAGGTCGCGGCCTCCGACCTCTGCGACCCCGATGAACTCGCCCGGCTGCGCGCTCAGCTCGATCAGCAGCTGCAGCACCTGCAGGGCGTGGTCACCAAGCTCGCCAACCGCCTGCAGCGGCGGCTGATGGCGCAGCAACAGCGCTCCTGGGAATTCGACCTCGAGGAAGGGCTGCTCGATGTCTCGCGGCTCGCCCGCGTGGTGGCGAACCCGATGCACTCGCTCTCCTACAAGCGCGAACGCGATACCGAGTTCCGCGACACCATCGTCACGCTGCTGATCGACAACTCGGGCTCGATGCGCGGCCGGCCCATCACGGTCGCCGCGATGAGTGCGGACATCCTCGCCCGCACGCTGGAGCGCTGCGGGGTGAAGGTGGAGATCCTCGGCTTCACCACCCGCGCCTGGAAGGGCGGGCAGAGCCGCGAACGCTGGGTGCAGGAAGGCAAGAAGCGCAACCCCGGCCGACTGAACGATCTCCGGCACATCATCTACAAGGAGGCCGACGCGCCCTGGCGCCGGGCGCGCAAGAACCTCGGCCTGATGCTGCGCGAGGGCCTCCTGAAGGAGAACATCGACGGCGAGGCGCTGGAGTGGGCCTATCGCCGCCTCCTTGCCCGTCCCGAACACCGCAAGATCCTGATGGTGATCTCGGACGGCGCGCCGGTCGACGACTCCACCCTCTCCGTCAACCCCGGCAACTATCTCGAGCGGCATCTGCGCGACGTGATCCGCCGAGTCGATCGCGAGGGGCTGATCGAGGTGGTGGCGATCGGCATCGGCCACGACGTCACGCGCTACTACCGTCGTGCGGTCACCATCGTCGATGCCGAGGAACTGGGGGGCACGATGATGAAGCAGCTCGCCGACCTGTTCGACGAGGATGCCGCGCGCGCCTGGCAGCGTGCCGCTGCCGAGCGAGCGCCGCTGGTCGCCTGAGGCGGCCTGCGCGCCTGGTCGTCGGCGAGCGGGGCGAGCGGACCGCACACGGATCGTTGCCAGAGGGAAGCGAGGGGAGCAATGACGTTCGATCTCGTGGTGCGCGGCGGCACGGTGGTGACCGCGGCGGATGCCGTGCGTGCCGACATCGGGATCGCGGGCGGACGGATCGTTGCGCTCGCGGAAAACCTGCCGGCCGAGGGCGAGGTCCTGGATGCGGGCGGACTCCACGTGCTGCCGGGCGGGGTGGACAGCCATTGCCACATCGAACAGCCGGAAGCGGACGGCACGGTGCACGAGGAGAGTTTCGTCACTGCCTCGGCTTCGGCCTTCGCCGGCGGCACGACCAGCGTGATCTGCTTCATCCCGCAGTTCCGCGGCCACCCGATCGGGCCAACCTTCGACGACTACCGCCTTCGCGCGCGCAAGGCGATGGTGGACTACGCCTTCCATCAGATCGTCACCGACCCGACCGAGGAGGTGGTGGAGAAGGAGCTGCCCGCGCTCGTCGCGCACGGCGTGCGCTCGTTCAAGGTGTTCCTCACCTACGATCCGCTGCACATCGACGACGCGCAATACTTGCGCGTTCTCACCGCCGCGCGTCGCCTCGGCGCCTTCGTCACCGTGCACTGCGAGAACTACCACGCGATCAACTTCCTCACCGAACGGCTGCTCGCGCGCGGCATGACCGCACCGAAGTATCACGCCTGGTCGCGCCCGCCCGTGGTCGAGCGCGAGGCGACCCACCGCGCCATCGCGCTTGCCGAGCTGCTCGGTCAGCCGATCCAGATCTTCCACGTCTCCTGTGCGGAAGCCGCCGAGGAGATCGCGCGCGCCAAGGCGCGCGGGGTCGCGGTTTGGGGCGAGACCTGCCCGCAATACCTCACCCTCACCGCCGCCGACATGGACCGCCCCGGCTTCGAGGGGGCGAAGTTCATGTGCAGCCCCGCCCCGCGGGGGCCGGAGGAGCACGAGCGGATCTGGCGCTACATCCGCAGCCGTGTGCTCGACGTCGTCACCTCCGACCACTGTGGATTCAGCTACGAGGGCGATCGCGGCAAGGCACGCCACGGCCGCGCCGCACCCTTCCGCGACGTACCGAACGGCATTCCGGGGCTGGCCGCGCGGCTGCCCATCCTCTTCTCGGAGGGCGTGGCGAAGGGACGGATCGACATCACCGATTTCGTCGCGCTCACCGCCACCAACCCCGCACGCCTGTTCGGGCTGGCACCCCGCAAGGGCACGATCGCGATCGGAGCGGATGCCGACCTCGTGCTGTGGGATACGACGAAGCGCGTGCGCCTGACCAACGAGATGATGCGCCATGCCATCGACTACACGCCCTACGAGGGGCTCGAGGTGACGGGATGGCCGGTGGCGACGGTGCGGCGCGGCGAGGTGGTCATGCGCGAGGGCTCGGTGCAGGCGGAAGCAGGCTCCGGGCGCTACTTGGCGCGCGGGCCCTATGCGTTGCCGAAGCCGCTCATTCCCTTCCCGAACGGGTTCGATCCGCTCGGCTGAAGCGGCAGGGCGTCAGGCGGAAAGCCGCACGCCCCACTCGGCTGCCGCCTCGCGCACCCGCCCGGCCGCGATCGCCGCCCGCACCTCTGCCATCAGCCGCATCATGAAGCGGATGTTGTGCTGGGTGATCAGCCACAGCCCGAGGAGTTCGCCGGTCTTCAGCAGGTGGTGGAGATAGGCGCGCGCGTAGCCGCCCGCGCAGGCCGGGCAGTCGCAGCCTTCCTCCAGCACACGCGCATCGTCGCGGAAACGCGCGTTGCGCAGGTTGAGGTGATCGCGGCCGTCCACGCCCTCATCCTCCACGTTGCGCACGAGCGCCCCGCCGTGGCGGGCGATGCGGGTCGGGTGGACGCAGTCGAAGGTGTCGACGCCCTGCGCGACCCCGTGCCAGATGTCCGCCACCTGGCCGATGCCGAGCAGGTGAATGGGCCTGTCCTCGCGCAACAGCGGGGCCTGGAAGGCGACCACGGCGTGCATCTGCTCTCGCGTCGCGCCGAGCGAGTCGCCGATGGCGTGGCCGAAGAAGTCCTCGCCGTTGACGAAATCCGCCGCCGCCCGGCGCAGGTCCTCGTGCACGTGCCCCCCCGCGATGCCGTAGAGCGCCTGCGGGCCCTCCGTCCCCATCCCGCCTGCGGCGTCGAAGGCGGCGAGGCTTCTGCGGCTCCAGCGGAAGGTGCGCTCGAGGGCGCGCGCGACGTAGTCGCGCTCGGCGTGGTAGGGCGTGCACTCGTCGAGCACGACGACGAGATCGGCCCCGAGCGCGGCCTGGATCGCCAGCGACCGTTCGGGGGTGAGTTCCTGCACGCTGCCGTCGATATAGGAGCGGAACGTCGCCCCCCGCTCCTCGATCCGGATCAGCGTCGCCTCGCCGGCCTGCGCCCGGTTCCCCTTCACCTCGGCCGCGACCCCGCCATGGCCCATGGAGAAGATCTGAAAGCCGCCCGAGTCGGTCAGCATCGGGCCCTGCCAGCCCGTCATGCGATGAAGCCCGCCGAGCCGCGCCACCCGCTCCGCGCCGGGGGCGAGCATCAAATGGTAGGTGTTCGCGAGCACGATCTGCGCGCCGAGCGCGCGCGCCTCCGCCATGGTCGCCGCCTTCAGGGCACCGCGCGTCGCACAGAGGATGAAATTGGGCGTCTCGACCACGCCGTGCGGGGTGGCGAGGAGACCGAGGCGGGCGCGCGTCGCCGCATCGCGCGCGATCACGCGCCAGGAGAACGCCGCGTAACGCCCGCTCATCCCCGCGCGACGAGGGGTGCGACGCGTCCGCCCGCGTACATGAACGGCGTGTCGAAAAGCGCAAGCAGCACGCGCTGCAGCCACGCGCCGAGGATGTAGGAGCGGATAAGCGCCTCCCACGGCACCGGGTCGGCGGCGAAGAGGCGGAAGGCGAGCACCGAGAAGATCGTGTTGTCGATCAGCGCCGCGACGATGGTGGAGAGGTTGTTGCGCAGCCAGAGGTGTCGCCCACGCGTGGCGAGCCGCAGGGCGCCGAACAGGCGGATGTCGAGCATCTGCGAGGTGAGGAAGGCGACGATGCCGGCGGCGAAGAAGGCCGGGGCGGGGCTGAAGATCGCGGCGAGATGGTCGTGGAAGGGGAGCGCCCAGGCGAGGCCCTCGCCGGCCTCCTCCGCCGAGAGCGGACGGTAGCCGAGCGCGAGCAGCATCAAGACCGTCATCGCGAGATGGGCGGAGAAGCCGAGCCACACGCCCTGGCGGGCTTCGCGTTCGCCGAAGTGCTCGGTCAGCAGGTCGGTGGCGAGATAGGTGGAGGCGAACACCACCGTTCCTTCCGCCACCGGCCCGGGGAAGAGGGTGAAGGGTACCACCTTCAACACCTGCAGGTTGGCGGCGATCACCGCCACCGCGATCCACACCTTCAGCCCGGCCGCGCCGCCGAGGCGAAGCAGGGCGAGCGGCCCCGTGTAGGCGGCGGCGAGCATCATCGCCCACACCGCCTCGGGCGGGAGGGTGTGGAGTGCCGCAATCAGGCCGGCGGGGGAGAGCATGCGCGTGCGATGAACGAAAACGGCCCGCGCGCGGGCGGGCCGGGCCGCAAAGGGGCGACGGCTCGGCTCAGGCCGCCCGCTTCGCCTTGGCGCGCTCGATGCGACGCTTCAGCTCCAGCGCCTCGGCCGACAGCTTGCGATCCGGCGTGGAGAGCAGCCAGGCGTCGAGCCCGCCATTGTGCTCGATCGTCTTGATGCCGCGCGTGGACAGGCGCAGCCGCACCGTGGTGCCCAGGATGTCGCTCATCAGCGACGTCTCCTGCAGGTTGGGCAGGAAGCGGCGGCGGGTCTTGTTGTTGGCGTGGCTGACGTTGTTGCCGGTCAGCACGCCCTTGCCGGTGACGCTGCAACGACGCGCCATGGCACACTCCTCGATCAGGTCGGGTCGCGACGAACAGGGGCCGGGCGCACGAAGCGTCCCGGCAGAGCCGCGCTCTCTACGCTCCGGCCGCCGTGCGGTCAAGCGGAGCGGCCATCCACCGCGGCCCCGCCCTGCAGCTCGCGCAACTCGCCGGCGCGCACGGCGGCGATCGCGTTCTCCAGCACCCGGATCACCGCCGGCTCGTCGAGCATGCGCGAGAGGATGCCGATCGCGCCCCCCAACAGGGCAGAGGCCGCCGAGAGAGGGCCGATGTTGCGCTCCATCATGGTCGCGATCGCCTGATCGACCACCGAGCCCGCCAGGCTCAGATCCTCCGGTGCCTCACCCATCGGGTCGGCTTGCATCGACACCACCTCCCGCTCCCTCAGCGCCTGACAGATGGGAACCGCCCCGGCTTGGCGAAACCCCCAGCCGCGCATGACGGGCAGCGGGGCGTTACACTCGGGCCATGACGACGGGACGGACCATGCGCGCGATGCTGTGCGAGGGGCCGGGCCAGCCGTTGCGGCTCGCCTGCCTGCCGGTGCCCCAGCCCGGGGCGGGCCAGGTATTGGTGCGCGTCGCGGCCTGTGCGGTGTGCCGCACCGACCTGCACGTGGTGGACGGCGATCTGCCGCCCGCCAAGCCTGCCGTGATCCCCGGGCACGAGATCGTCGGCCGGATCGAGGCGCTGGGCGAGGGGGTGACGGGCCTGCGGATCGGCGACCGCGTGGGGATCCCGTGGCTCGGCTGGACCTGCGGGGATTGCCGCTTCTGCCGAGCGGGGCGCGAGAACCTCTGCGAGCGCGCGCGCTTCACCGGCTGGCAGATCGACGGCGGCTACGCCGAGTACGCCGTGGCCGATGCGCGCTACTGCCTGCCGATCCCGCCCGAGTACGACGACGTCGCCGCCGCCCCGCTCCTCTGCGCCGGGCTGATCGGACATCGCGCCCTGCGCATGGCGGGGGAGGCGCGCCGGCTCGGCCTCTATGGCTTCGGCGCGGCGGCGCACATCATCGCCCAGGTGGCGCGGTTCGAGGGGCGCGAGGTCTACGCCTTCACCCGCCCGGGTGATGTCGAGGCGCAGGCCTTCGCGCGCAGCCTCGGCGCGGTGTGGGCGGGAGGATCGGACGAGCAGCCGCCCGCGCCGCTCGAGGCGGCGATCCTGTTCGCCCCCGTCGGGGCGCTGGTGCCGGCCGCACTGCGGGCGGTGGAGGCCGGCGGGGTGGTGGTGTGCGCGGGCATCCACATGAGCGACATCCCGTCCTTCCCCTATGAGATCCTTTGGAAGGAACGCGTGGTGCGCTCGGTCGCCAACCTCACCCGGCAGGACGGGCTCGATTTCCTCGCCCTCGCCCCCCGCGTGCCGGTGCGGACGGAGACGGAGACCCTGCCGCTTGCGGCCGCCGATGAGGCACTTGATCGGCTGCGCGGCGGCCGCGTGACGGGAGCGCTCGTGCTGGTGCCGTAACGGACACGCCGGCGATCGCCGCCGTCAGTCCGCCGCCACCGAGAGCGTGCCCTCGCGCGCTTCCGCCGCCTCGCCCTCCGCCGCCTCGGCCTGGCGTCGCCACATCTCGGCATAGAGCCCGTCGCGCGCGAGCAGCGCCTCGTGCGTGCCGCGTTCGACGATGCGGCCCTGATCCAGCACCAGGATCTCGTCCGCGTCCATCACGGTGGAGAGCCGGTGCGCGATGACGAGGGTGGTGCGGTTGCGCGCGAGCTCCTTCAGGTTGGCCTGGATCTCGCGTTCCGTGCGCGTATCGAGGGCGGAGGTCGCCTCGTCGAAGATCAGGATCGGCGGATTCTTCAGGATGGTGCGCGCAATCGCCACGCGCTGCTTCTCGCCACCCGAGAGCTTGAGACCACGCTCGCCCACACGGGTGTCGTAGCCGTCGGGGGTGGAGACGACGAAGTCGTGGATGCGGGCGAGCCTGGCCGCCTCCTCCACCTCGGCGTCCGTCGCGTCGGGCCGCCCGTAGCGGATGTTGTAGCGGATGGTGTCGTTGAACAGCACGGTGTCCTGCGGCACGATGCCGATGGCGCGGCGAAGGCTGTCCTGCGTGACGGTGCGGATGTCCTGCCCGTCGATCAGGATCCGCCCCGACCAGACGTCGTAGAAGCGGAACAACAGGCGCGAGATCGTCGATTTGCCTGCGCCCGAGGCACCGACGATGGCGACCGTCCTGCCCGGCGGGACGACGAACGACACGCCGTGCAGGATCTCGCGATCCGGCCGATAGCCGAAGCGCACATCCTCAAACCGCACTTCGCCCGCACGCACCGCGAGCGGTTTCGCATCCGGCGCATCCGCGATCTCGCGCTCCTCGGCCAGCAGCCGGAACATCGCCTCCATGTCGACGAGGCCTTGCTTGATCTCGCGATAGGCGAAGCCCAAGAAGTTGAGGGGAATGTAGAGCTGCAGCATCACGGTGTTGGCGAGCACGAAATCGCCGACCGTGGTGGTGCCGGCGAGCACGCCCCGTGCCGCGAGCAGCATCACCGCCGTCACACCGATGGCGATGATCGCCGCCTGGCCGAGGTTCAGCAGGTTCAGCGTCACCTGGCTCTTCACCGCCGCCTCCTCGTAGCGGCGCAGTGCGGCCTCGTAGCGGCGCGCCTCGTGCTCCTCGTTGTTGAAGTACTTCACGGTCTCGTAGTTCAGGAGCGAATCGATCGCCTTCGCGTTCGCCGCCTGGTCGGTCTCGTTCATCGCGCGACGGAACTTCACCCGCCACTCGGTGAACAGCAGGGTGAAGGCGACGTAGACGACGAGGGTGGTGAAGACGATGACGGCGAACAGGGGCCCGAGCACGGCCCACACCACGCCGGTGGCGAGCAGGATCTCGACCAGGGTCGGGATGGTGTTGAAGAGGGCGAAGCGGAGCACCGTCTCGATGCCGCGCACGCCACGTTCGACCATGCGCGAGAGGCCGCCCGTCTGGCGGTCGAGATGGAACCGCAACGACAGCGCGTGCAGGTGGCGGAAGGTGGCGAGCCCCACGGTGCGGATCGCCGCCTGTGCGACGCGCGCGAACACGGCATCCCTCAGCTCCTGGAAGCCCGAGGCGGCGAGGCGCAAGAGCCCGTAGCCGAGGACGAGGGCGAAAGGCACGGCGACGAGGGGGGCCTCGCGCGGGGCGAGCGCATCCACCGCGGCGGCGAGCACCAGCGGCACGCCGACGGTCGCCACCTTGGCGCAAGCGAGGAAGACGAGAGCGGCGACGACGCGCAGGCGCAGGCCCGCATCGTCCTTCGGCCAGAGATAGGGCAGCAGGGTGATGATCGTATCGAGATGCGACCGCTCGGGGGCGCGCCCCCGACCGGCCGGCGCGTCGGCGGTCATCCCGCCATCCTGGACGTGTTTCACGTGTGTGGCTCCGTTCCGCCCGGCACCATGTCGTGCGGCGGGCGCCGGCGCAAAGGGAGGGGGATGCATCCCTCCCATCGCGGCCCATCCTGGCGCATGGTGGTGCTGATGGACCTCGGCCCCTTCTTCCGCCACCTCGCCCGCTGCAACGATCTTGTTTCGCTCGAGGGCTTCCTGCCGTTCCACATCGGCGGCCGGCGGGTCGGCTGGGTCGCGCCCGAGACGGCCGAAGCGCTTGGTCCCGCGCGCGAGATCGTGCGCGAGGGCGCGACCCTCGCGCTTACGCCCTCGGCGCGGACACCTGCCGAACGGACCGAGGCGCTGGCCGCCTTGGCCGACCGTCTGCTGGCGCGCGGGCTGATCCCCCGCCTGCGCGGCGAGCTCTACGACGTGCGGGCCGAGAGGGGCGGCGAGAGCCTCGCCAGGATCGACCGCGCCGCCATCCCGGCCTTCGGCATCGCCGCCGAGGGTGTGCACGCGAACGGGCTGGTGCGGCGGCCGGAGGGGCTGTTCGTCTGGATCGGCGAGCGCGCGGCTGACAAGACGATTGCGCCCGGCAAGCGCGATACGCTGATCGGCGGCGGCATCGCGGCGGGCGAAACGGCGCTCTCCACCCTGATCAAGGAGGCGGACGAGGAGGCGTCGATCCCGGCCGAGCTTGCCGCCACCGCCCGCCCGGTGGGATGCGTGCGTTATCGCATGGCGTGGACCGAGCCGGGCCAGGCGCGGGGCATGCGGCGCGACACGCTGCACCTGTTCGACCTCGACCTGCCGGAGGGGTTCGTCCCCCGCCCCAACGACGGCGAGGTGGCGCGCTTCGAGCTCCTCCCCATCTCCGAGGTGGTCCGCCTCGTTCGCGACACGGACGACTTCAAGTTCAACATTCCCCTCGTCCTGATCGACCTCTTCCTGCGCGAGGGGCTCATCCCACCAGGAGAAGGGGTGGGGCGGCTGCGCGCCGCGCTCGAGCGCTGTTCAGCGATCTGAGACGGCCGGCACCCGATTAACGGTCCGTCCACCTCCCGCCGCTAGGGTCGGCCGGGACAAGGCGGCGCCCCTCGCGACAGGGCGGGTGATGGACGGACTGGTGCAGGCTTCGCGATGGAGTGACGGGCGAGGGATTGCGGAAACCTTGCTCGACGTGTCCGGCCTTGGCGCCTGGCGGCTTGAGCTCGGTGAACAGCTTCTCTGGTGGTCCACCGGCTGCCGCCGCCTGCACGAGGTGGACGACGGTTTCGTCCCGACGCTCGAAGGTGCGCTCGCCTTTTACCCGCCGGAGGCGCGCGAACGCTTGATCGAGGCCCTGGAGAGGGCCAAGCGCGAGGCGATGCCTTGGGATCTCGACCTGCCCCTGGTCACGGCCCGCGGGCGGCACCTGACGGTGCGCGTGCGCGGCCGCTGCCTGTTCGACGGCGATGGTCGCTCCCAGGCCCTGTACGGCACGATCGAGGACATCACCGAGCGGGCGGACCGCGAACGCGAACACGCCCGCCTCGCCCTCGTCGTGCGTCAGATGACCACACCGGTGATCATCACCGATGCGCAGGGGCTGACCGAGTGGGTGAACCCGGCCTTCGAACGGGTCACGGGTTACACGCTGGCCGACCTCGTCGGCCGCACCCCCGGCTCGGTCCTGCAGGGGCCGGAGTCCGATCCGGCGGTGGTCGCGCAGATGCGCGAGGGCGTGCGCAGCGGCCAGGGCTTCCACGTCGAGATCGTCAACCACGCCAAGGACGGTCGGGCCTACTGGGTCGACATCGAGGCGAGCCCGATCCGCGACGCGGAGGGGAACCTGACCGGCTTCATCGCGGTCGAGACCGACATCACCGCCCGCCGCGCCGCCGAGGATGCCGCCTTCACCGAACTCTTCCGCCGCACAGAGGCGGAGACTCTGCTGCGCGAGATCATCGAGACGCTGCCCTCCGGCGTCTATGTCTGCGACCCCGAGGAGCGGGTGATCCTCTGGAACCGCGCTTATGCGGAGTTCTTTCCGCGCCTCGTGCCGGCGCTCGCCGCCGGAACGACGCTCGAGGGGTTGCTGCGGGCGGGGATCGTGAGCGGCTGCTACGCCAACGAGATCGCGCCCACGGCACCGCTTGCCGAGCAGGAAGCGTGGCTTGCGCGCCGCCTGGCCCAGATCCGCGCCGCCGGCGACGCGAGCCCGAGCCGCGAATTCCCGATCGCCGACGGGCGTTGGCTGCAGGGGCGGGAACGCCGCTCCCGCTCGGGCCACCTCGTCTGCGTGCGCACCGACATCACCCGCCTCAAGCAGGCGGAGGCGGAGGCGCGCCGGCGCGCGGAACAGGACGATCTCACGGGCCTTGCCAGCCGCGGCGTGCTGTTCGAGCGCCTCGCCGAGGCGATGGCGGCACGGCGCAGCGGCGACAGTTTCGGCGGCTGCCTCGCCCTGATCGATCTCGATCACTTCAAGTCGGTGAACGACACCTTCGGCCACCCGACCGCCGATCGGGTGCTGGCGGAAGTGGCCCGCCGCATGCGCGAGGTCGTCCGCGCCTCGGATGTCATCGCCCGCATGGGCGGCGACGAGTTCGCCCTGCTGCTGCCCGGCCGCGGCAAGGCGCCCGATGCGCTGTCCCTGCTCGAACGGGTGCGCCGACACATCCAGCGCCCGATCCTGTGCGAGGGAGGCACCATCACCCCCTCGGTTTCCCTTGGCGCCGCCTTCTACCCGGAGGATGGCGACACGGTGGACGCGCTGCTGCGCGCCGCCGACACCGCCCTCTATGCCGCCAAGCGCGACGGCCGCAACCGCATCGCCCTGTTCGATGCGGGGCTCGCCCGACGCATGGCGGGCCGAGCATCGCTCGCCGAGCGGCTGCGGGCGGCCCTGGCTGAGGGGCGGATCACCGTCGCCCTGCAGCCGAAGCTCCGCCTCGCCGATCGGCGCCTGGAAGGCTTCGAGGCGCTGGCCCGCTGGACGGAGGACGGCAAGCCGGTTTCGCCCGCCGAGTTCGTCTCGGTCGCCGAGGAGCGCGGTTTGGCCCTCGAGCTCGGCTGGGCGGTGCTGAACGCCGCGCTCGCCGCCACCTCAGACTTCGCCTCCGCGGGGCTCGAGCCCGGCCACATCGCGGTCAACGTCTCCACACCGCAACTGCTGGCGCCCGATGCGGTGGAGCGCATCCTCGCTGCGATCGCTGCCCATGGCCTGGCGGCCGACCGCCTCGAGATCGAAGTGACCGAGAACGTGCTGCTCGATCGCGCCATCGAGCGGATCGACGCCGTGCTGCAGCGCCTGGCCAAGGCTGGGGTCGGCATCGCGTTCGACGATTTCGGCACCGGCTATGCTGCGCTGTCCCATCTCACCCGCTTTCCGGTGCGACGGCTGAAGATCGACCGCAGCTTCGTCGCCCCGATCGACGGCTCGGCCCGCTCCGGCATGATCGCGCGCACCATCGTCGCGCTGGCCAAGGAGCTCGGGCTCGAGACGGTGGCCGAGGGTGTGGAGACGGAAATCCAGGCCCGTTACCTGCGCGAGATCGGCTGCGACGCGGCGCAGGGTTTCCTGTTCGCGCGCCCGATGCCGCCCGCGGAGGCAATGGCATGGCTCGCGGCGTGGCAGGATCAGACCGATCTCGCCGCTCAGCCGACCCCAGGGGGGTGAGACACCCAGACCTTCCCCTTGCGCATCCGCCGCTGCGCATAGGCGAACAGCGCGCGCATGGAGGCGGGGTCGAAGGGCTCGTCGTAGGTCTCGGTGAAGTCCTCGCCGATGTCGGCCAGGCGGACCTCAACCCCATCGCGCTGTGTGACCAGCCACACGCGCTGCACGTCGAAGTAGCCCGACGCCGCCAGCAGGGTGCTGAGAGCACGCTGCGCAATGGTCAAGGTGCGGCGATCCGTCTCCATCCAGTTGAGATCGAGGCGTGCGTTGCGGATCACCCGGGCGCGCAGCGGCGTGACGGGGCGGCGGGCGGCGAGGAGGGCGCGACGAGCACGACGGGAGGGTCTCGGTGACAGGGGGAGGCGGATCGCGCGGAGGGCGTTGTGGCACGGCGCCCGATCGGACGCGGGCGCAGGGCGCGCCCTCAGGCGTTTCACGCCTCGTCCGGGAAGCCCGCCATCGCCCGCACCTCGGCCGGGCTGCGTCCCGCCGCGCGCAGCGCGCGCAGGGTGAGGGCACGGTCGCGCTTGGCGAGTCGCTTGCCGTCCGGCCCCCTCAGCAGCGCGTGGTGGCGCCAGCGCGGCACCGGCCAACCCATCAGCGCCTGCAGCAACCGGTGCAGGTGGATCGCCGGCTTGAGGTCGACCGCGCGGGTGACCAGGGTCACGCCCTGCACGGCATCGTCGTGGGTCACGCAGAGGTGGTAGGAGGCCGGGGTGTCCTTGCGCGCCAGCACCACGTCGCCGAAGAGAGGGGCGGGGTCGATGGCGAAGGGTGGTTCGCCCTCCTCCTCGGCGAACAGGGGTGAGGGGACGGCGGCGAGGGCGCGCGCCATGTCCAGCCTCAGCGCGTAGGGCTCGCCGGAAGCGATCCGCCGCGCCCGCGTTCCCTGGTCCAGCGCGCGGCAGGTGCCAGGATACAGGGGCCCGTCGATGCCGTGCGGGGCGTTGCCGATCGCCGACACCTCGCGCGCAATCTCGGCGCGGGTGCAGAAACAGGGGTAGAGCAAACCGCGCGCGGCCAGCCGATCAAGCACGATGCGATACTCGTCGAAGTGCTCGGACTGCACCCGCACCGCCCCGTCCCAGTCGAGCCCGAGCCAGGCAAGATCCTCCAGGATCGCCTCGGCGTATTCGGGCCGGCAGCGTGAGCGGTCGATGTCCTCGAGGCGGAGGAGGAACCGCCCGCCCGCCGCACGGGCGATGCGCCAGGCGAACAACGCGCTCATCGCGTGCCCGAGGTGGAGGAAGCCCGTCGGCGAGGGGGCAAAGCGGGTGACGACGGTGGACGGGCTCATCACGCGCCGTTATGCGCCGGGGCGCGATGCACGACGACCTCCCTGAGCTCGATGGACCTCGGCTGGCGCCGCATGGCGGCGGCCGTCCCGCCCTGCTCGTCGTGCTTTGTCACGGCGTGGGGGCGGATGGGCGGGATCTCGCCGGGCTCGCGGAGGAGATCGCGCCTGAGCTGCCCGAGGCGGCCTTCGTCTGCCCCGATGCGCCGGAGCCTTTCGCCTTCGCCCCCTTCGGCCGGCAGTGGTTTCCGTTGCTCGACCTTTCGGCGGAGGCGCTCGCCGCCGGCGTGCGTCGGGCCGCCCCGGCTCTCGCTCGTTTCGTCGCCGCCGAAGCGGCGCGGCTCGGCCTGCCGATGGAGCGCGTCGTGCTCGGCGGCTTCAGCCAGGGTGGAATGACGGCGCTCCACACCGGGCTCGGCATGGCCTCGCCGCCGGCCGCGATCGCCGCCTTCTCCGGCGCCCTCCCGCTCCTGCCGAGCCCGTGCGCCCGTATCCCCGTCCTGCTCGTTCACGGCGAAGACGATCCGATCGTGCCCGTCGCCCTCACCCGGCAGACGGAGGAAGCGCTGCAGCGCGCCGAAGTGCCCGTCACCGCCCTTTACCGCCCGGGCCTCGGCCACGGCATCGATCAGGCCGGGCTCGCCGCGCTGGTCGCGCTCTGCCGGCCGTTCACCCGGCCGCCGAGCGCATGAAGCTTGCGTGACGAGGACGGCGGGTTGCTGGACAGAGCCGTGCATTCTGTGCATAACGCGAGCTGTCCACAGGCTGTGCCACATCATCTGGTAGGGGCCCAGTCGTCGAACCCCATGGGTCGGGGGCTGGCGAGGTGGCGGGCGGCGCAACGGCAGCCCACACCGGGGCCGAGGTCGGGGGTGCGGTGCGGCCGCGACGGGAGATCGGCGCGTGCCGGATGGCGGTAGTCACTATCCCGCTCTCGTGTTGAACGCGGATTTCCGCCCCCTCTCCTATTTCCCCCTCTCCGTCTGGTCGTGGCAGGATGCCGTGAAGGCGGTGTTCATGGACCGCGTCTCGGTCCTTTCCGAATACGACACCGAGGTGCGCAGCCCCTCCGTCTCGATGCGGCTTCCTTCCGTCATCGCGCTGAAGGAGTACATCCCGGCCGCCCGCCGCCCGGCCTTCACCCGCTTCAACGTCTTCCTGCGCGACCGCTTCGAGTGCCAGTACTGCGGCGAGCCCTTCCCCACCCAGGACCTCACCTTCGACCACGTCATCCCCCGCTCGCGCGGCGGGCGGACCACGTGGGAGAACGTCGTCACCGCCTGTTCCTGTTGCAACCTGAAGAAGGGCAACCGGCTGCCGCGCGAGTGCCAGATGTTCCCCCGCCAGCCGCCGCGCCAGCCGACCTCGTGGGAGCTGCAGGAGAACGGGCGCGCCTTCCCGCCGAACTATCTGCACGAGTCCTGGCGCGACTACCTCTACTGGGACAGCGAGCTCGAGGGCTGAGGGGCGCGAGGGCGCACGCCTCCTACCGTGCGGCGTCGAGTTCGGCGACGGCCTTGCGGATCGTCTTCTCCGCCTGCTCGACGACGAAGCGGGGCGGAACGTTCGGGAGCTTGGCGTCCATCTTCCGCTCGACCCAGCCGTCGAGCAGGCGGTAGGCGAGGCGCGATGCGGTGCGCACGAGCCAGGACCGCTCCGCGATCCGCTCCTCCACCATGCGGCGGAGCATGCCCTTGAGCTGAGCCCCGGCGCCACCGTCGTACAGCACCCGTGTCGCCGCCTCGGCCCGCCCTCGTATCAGCTGTATCAGCCGCGTGAGGCTCGCGGGGTCGAGCTCGCCGTCCGGCCAGGCGGGCAAGGGCTCGATCTCGTCCTCGTCCTGCCCCGGCCCCGGCCAAAGCCGACCACAGAGCGGAATGATCGGCAGATGGTCGGCCGGCCCATCCTCCTCGCGCGCCACGGCCCAGCGGGCGACGTCGGTGTCCGACCAGCGCGGCGTGGCGTCCTTGCGGCCGAACAGCGGGTTGCCGATCGGCAGCACGAAGTGGCGGCGGAGGAAGGAGCGCGCGTTGCGCCGGCCCAGCATGTAGTCGTGGTGGCGGTAGGCTTCGGCAAGGAAGCCCATGAAGCCGCCGAGGTAGCCCGAGGCGATGGCGATCGGGGCGGACCAGGCGGGCCCGCGCGACGGCGCGATGAGGAAGCGCGAATAGGTGTCCGGCGCGGCGGCAAGGGCGAGGTCCTCGGCCTTGAACCGGGCGTTGTTCATCAGCGCTCCGAACAGGGCGGGCAGCAGGGCGGCCAGCGAGGGCGCGTCGGTGAGGTCTGGCCCTCGATCGCCGGGAAACGGGTCGACCAGCACCACCGCGCGATTGGCCAGATCGCCCCGGCGCGGATTTCGCCCGTCCCAGCCGGCGAGTGCCCGGCGCACCAGTTCCAGCGGCTCGTTGTCCATCGCCCCGCCATCGACGCACGGCACCTGAACCACCCCGGTTTCGGAGGCCGCCCCGGTCCAGTCGGGGAGGCACTCCCGCGCCCACTCCGGCAGTCCGCTGAGGTCGGGCGTGTGCACGAGCTCCTCGGCGAGGCGGCTGCGCGGAGCGAGCAGGGCGCGGAAATCGTAGTCGCTCCGCGCCCGCTCGAGCGTGCGTGCCCTGAGCGCGATCGGGAAGGCCCCGGTGGCAAGGGTGGCGGCGGCGAACAGCTCGCGCGTCGCGTGAGGATCGGGACCGAAACGGTCGAGGATCACCTCGTCGGGCCGCGCCGCCACCTGCACGCCGTCGCGCACCACGGCGAAGCGGATGTGGTCGGCATGCAGCGACATCAGGTGGCTGAGGGTCGCGCCCTGGAAGCGCAGCGCGTAGGGCACGCCGCGCAAGTTGGCGAGTGTCAGCAGCACTTCGAGACGGTCGGGCAGCCAGGCGCGCGGCCGCATGGTCATGCTCGGCCGGCGCGCAATCAGGTCGGAGACGATCTCGTCCAGCACCGTGCAGTCGAGGGCGGAGCGCAGCGTCCCGTCCGCCAGGTCGCGGATGCCGAGCAGGTGGCGGATGTCGATCCGCCGCACCCAGGCGTCGTAGAGCGGGTTCGCCGCCTTGGTGGCGTCGTTCGCCTGCGGCGTGACGGGCGGGAACTCGGCGTCGCAGAACATCGCCCCCAGCGCGGCGCACATTCCCCCCGCCGAAGCGCCGCCGAGCACGCTGAGCCGCACCTCGTGCAGGGGCGGCTCGCCGCGCTCGCGGCGGACCTTCTTCTCCGCCTCGAACGCATCGAGCGCCTCGATCAGCAGATCGAGCACGCCGGCGGTGTAGGCGCCGGCCGACACCGCACCTGCCATGCAGAGGCCGATCTCGAAGGTGCCGATCGGCGGCGCGTCACGGCAGGGCGGGTATCCCTTCACCCAGGGATCGAGGCTGACGGCGACGGACATGCTGCCCTCGTCGATCGTTCGGGTCGGTACGACTGCGTGCCAGTCAGGCTGCGCGCGCGCCGCCCGTGCCGTCAACCGCGCGTGCGTTGACACGTGGCCACAGGCTCCGGCACGCCGGAGCCGTGACGGCTCTTCCTCCCCCGGCCCGGCGGCGCATCGACCAGCTCCTTTCCGGGCTTCGCGTGCCCGTCCGGCGCGAGGACGTCGCCGCCGGCCTCGCCGCCCTCGCGGCCGATTCCTCGCTCGACGACATCGGTCTCGTCTCCGTGCTCGCCGAGGCGATCCGCGGTCGGCTTCGCCGCGCCGAAGCGGATGGCGCGATGACGCATGCCGAGCGCGCCACCGCCGAGGCACGGCTCGAGGAGTGGCGTCGGCAGCGGCTCGCCGACCTCGCCGCCAAGGCCCGCCACCGCCACGAGGGCGAGGTGGTGGGCGCACTCACCCTCGGGCGCTGGGTGGCGTCCTTCGTTCCCGCCCGCTCGATCCGTCGCCGCATCGTCGCCTTCCTCGGCCCCACCAACTCGGGCAAGAGCCACGCCGCCTTCGACCTGCTCGCCGCCGCCCCGCGCGGCGCCTACCTCGCCCCCCTGCGCCTCCTCGCCTGGGAAGGCCAGGAGCGGCTCGCCGAACGCGGCGTGCGGGCCTCGCTGCTGACGGGGGAGGAGCGGCGTGTCGACCCGGAGGCGACGCACGTCTCCGCCACGGTCGAGATGGCGGATCTCGTCACCCCCGTCCCGGTCGCGGTGGTGGACGAGATCCAGATCCTGGCCGACGAGGACCGCGGCTGGGCCTGGACTCAGGCGGTGGTCGGGCTGCCGGCGGAGACGCTGCTCCTCGCCGGCGCTCCGGAGGCGGAGCCGCTGATCCGCCGGCTCGCTTCGCTCACCGGCGAGCCGCTCGAGGTGCGGCGGTTCGAGCGGATGGTGCCGCTGACCGTGCTGCGTCGCCCCGTGCCGCTCGCTCGCGTCGAACCCGGCGATGCGCTGGTCTGCTTTTCGCGGCGGGATGCCTTCGCGCTTCGCGAGGCGCTGATCGCGCGCGGCCGCCCGCCAGCGATGGTCTACGGCGCCCTCGGTCCCGAGGTGCGGCGGGCCGAGGCCGAGCGGTTCCGCGAGGGGCGCGCCCCGGTGCTGGTGGCGACCGACGCCATCGGCATGGGGCTCAACCTGCCCATCCGGCGCGTGCTGTTCGCCGCCACCACGAAATACGGCGGGTTGGGGCCGCACCTCATCCGCCAGATCGCCGGCCGGGCCGGGCGCTACGGCATCTACCCCGAAGGCTTCGTCGGCGTGCTCGGCGGGGAGGACCTGGAGCCGATCGCCGCCGCCATCGACCACCCGCCACCGCCGCTCGAAGGGCCGATGCGCGTGCTGCCGCGCGAGGCGCAACTCCTCGAGATCGGGCGGCGGCTCGGCCAGCCGTCCTTGCTTCGCGTGCTGACCGTGGTCGCCGAGCGGTTTCGCTGGCCCGGGGCGGGGTTCGCGCTGTCCCGCCTCGACGAGGCCATCCGGCTGGCCGAGGTCTGTGCCGCCGCCCGGCTGCCCTTGCGCGAAAGCCTCGGCTATCTCGGTTGCCCGATCGACCTGCGCGACCGGCTCTCCGCCTCCGCCCTGCTCGCCTGGGCGCGTCGGCACGCCCACGGCGCCCCGGTCTCCGCCCCCGCCCCACCGCGGCGGCTCCTCTCCCGCGGTGTCGCCGACGACCCGGCCGACCTGGCGGAAGCCGAGCGTTCCGCCCGGCTTTGCACGGCCTATCTTTGGCTCGCGCAGAAATGGGCGGAAACCTATGGTGAGGCGGAGGTGGCGCGTGCCGTGCAGGCGGAGCTCAATGCCTTCATCGAACGGAGCCTTCGCCTTGGCGCGAGTGCGCGCCTTCGCCAACGCTGGCGGGAGGAGGTGGGAGGGGACGGCAACCGAAAGTAGGTTGATGGTTAACGGAGCTTTGACGCATTGTTGACGGTGCAACACAGGGTTGTAGCCTTCGGACAGCCGGATCAGAGGGCGCGGACGCGAAGCGGGGAGCCTGACGATGCGATTTCGGGAGTACCGACGGATCGATTTCGGCACGGATCTGATCGCCGAGGCCGTGCGCGCCACGGTGGCTGACCTCATCCGGCTGGAGATGCCCGACGCCGAACTCGACAGCGTGCGGATGGCCACACCGGAGGACGACGTCGACGAGGAGGCGGTGGTGGTGGCGCGCTGGCGCCGCTCAGGCGGGCTCTATCGCGACTGCACGCTCGACGCCGAGGAGCTGACCGCGGTGCTGGTCGGGTGGTGCCGGCTTGCCGGCGTGCCGCTGCCACGCACGGCGGAGAAGGCGATCGAACCGGCGGAGGACGGCGTCTCCCTGGTGATCCGCCAGCGCGGCCTCGGCCGCCCGCGGCACCTGCATTGACCACGGCGATGATCGTCCCCCTCCCGGCCGTGGAATCGCCGCGAATCTATCTGGCCGGGCCGGAGGTCTTCCTGCCCGACGCGGAAACCGTGCTCGCCCGCAAGAAAGCGATCTGCGCGCGGCTCGGGCTGATCGGCGTCTGCCCCCTGCTCGACGCGCCCACCCCGGCGGCGCAGGAGCGCGGCGAGCGCGCCTTCGCCATCGCCGCCGCCAACGAGGCGCTGATCCGCTCCTGTGTCGCCATCCTCGCCAACCTCACCCCCTTCCGCGGCGCCTCGGCGGATGCCGGCACGGTCTACGAACTCGGTTTCGCGCGGGGCTTGGGTCTCGGTCTCTATGCCTACACCAACGACCCGCGCGACTATGCCGCCCGCGTGCTGGACGATCCGGACCAGATGGACATCGAGGATTTCGGCCTCTCCGACAACCTCATGCTGGAGGGCGGCATCGCGGCGGCCGGTGGCGTGTTCGTGCGCGCCACGGCCGCCGCCGAAGACCCGTTCCGCGAACTCGGCGTGTTCGAGACCTGCGCCCGCGCGGCCTCGCGCCGCCTCGTCCCCGCCATCCTGGCCCCGCGCTGAAACCCCGCGCCCCGCTCAGAGCAGGGCTGCGAGAGGCGTTGATCGCGCCCCCCCTTCCGCGTAAGGGACGGGCGGTCCCCGCGGCCGGGTCGCGGGGAGGCTTCGGACGAACGAACAGGGAGATGCGCCATGCGCAGGAGATTGCTCGCCGCCGCGACCGCGGTCGGCCTCACCCTCGCCGCCAGCCCCGCGCTCGCCCAGCCGCAGAGCACCTTCGATGCGGTGCGCGCGCGCGGCGTGGTGAACTGCGGCGTCAACACGGGCCTCGCCGGCTTCGCCGCCCCGGACAGCCAGGGCGTGTGGCGCGGCCTGGACGTCGATCTCTGCCGCGCCGTCGCCGCCGCCATGTTCGGCGACGCCACCAAGGTCCGCTTCGTGCCGCTGACCGCACAGCAGCGCTTCACCGCGCTCCAGTCCGGCGAGGTCGACATGCTGTCGCGCAACACGACCTGGACCCTCGGGCGCGACACCTCGCTCGGGCTCGACTTCGTCGGCATCAACTTCTACGACGGCCAGGGCTTCATGGTGAAGCGCTCGCTCGGCGTGAAGTCGGCCAAGGAGCTGGATGGCGCCACCATCTGCGTCCAGCCGGGCACCACCACCGAGCTCAACCTCACCGACTGGTTCCGCGCCAACAATCTCCGCTTCACCCCCGTGGTGATCGAGCGGCTCGAGGAGGTGAACGCCGCCTTCTTCGCCGGTCGCTGCGACGCGCTGACCACCGACGTGTCGGGTCTCGCCTCGGTGCGCGCCTCGCAAGGCGCACGCGCCGAGGAGTACGTGATCCTGCCCGAGGTGATCTCGAAGGAGCCGCTCGGCCCCGTCGTGCGCCACGGCGACAACCGCTGGGCCGATCTCGTGCGCTGGGCGCACTTCGCGATGATCGAGGCCGAGGAGCTCGGCCTCACCTCCGCCAACATCGACCAGCACCTGAACAGCACCAACCCCACCATCCAGCGCTTCGTCGGTGCGACGGGCGGCTTCGGCCAGATGCTCGGGGTGGACAACCGCTGGGCCTACAACATCGTCAAGCAGGTCGGGAACTACGGCGAGAGCTTCGAGCGCAACGTGAAGCCGCTCGGGATCCAGCGCGGCATCAACGAGCTCTGGACCAAGGGCGGGTTGATGTACTCGCCGCCGTTCCGCTGAGCGCGGGGCTCCGCTCCCCCTCTTCCAGGCCGCGTCGGGGCCACCCGGCGCGGCCTTCCTGTTTCGGCGACCGTCCGCTCGCGCAGACGACCGTTCGCTCCGCCCGAGATCGGGCCGACCGACACGCCCCCCTGCGCGATGCCTCAGCTGAACAGGTGAGCAGCCTCGCGCGCCTTCGCCGCCTCGGCGGCCGCGATCGCCTTCCTGATCCACCGCCGTGCCTCCCAATCGAACAGGCGGTTCAGGCCGCGGCCGCGCGGTTTCAGGCCGGCCCCCTTCAACAGGTAGAGGTCGACCACGTGCGCTGGCATGGCGGCGAGGCCATGCTCCTGCAGCAACGACCACAGCATCTCGCCTTGCCGCAGGCGCAGCGCGTAGCGCCGCTTGCGGTTGCGGTAGATCCGCCAGTCGCCGAGGCGCCACGGTGAAAGTGCATCGAATTCGTACACCGCGTCTTCCGCCGCGGTGACGCGCGAGTGGTCGAACGGCCGCCTCGGATCGAGGTCGCACCAGACGAGGGCGGTGACGAGCCCGTCCTCGCCGAACATGCCGAATGGCAGCCGCACGCCCCGCCGCCGCAACTCGGCCACGAAGGATCCACGCAGCGCATAGAGGTTGCCGTACATTTCGCCCCCTTCGACGATGCGGCGCCGCAAGGCCTCGGCACTTCGTCCGCTGCCGGGAACGCCGGCACAGGCATTCGCGTGCGGCACCTCGGCGAGGCGGCGCACCAGGGCGGCGATCGCGCCCGGGCGGATCCGCACGTCACCGTCCGTGAAGACGTGCACGGCCGCGTCCAGCGGGGCCGTCTCGTGGACGTAGGTGTTCCAGGCATTGGCCTTGTCGCCTCGCGCGATGACGACGGGACGGATCCAGGGGCGGGTGGCGGCGCGGGCGCGAACGATGTCCTCGGTCCGATCCGTGCAGCCGTTGACCAGCACGTGGACCTCGAGCGCCGCCTCGTCGCGCATCGCCTCGAAACGATCGAGCGCGCCGCCGATCAGTCGCTCCTCGTTGTAGGCGAACACGGCCACGCCGACTTTCGGCATGGCCTGGCGGCCGTCTTCTTCCTGCAACGAAGTGCCTTCCTGCCCCACCCGTTCCCGCCACCGCGCCGCCGGCGTTTCCCGTCGTCTCCGGTCCTACACCGGCATGTTTCGCCCATGGACGGCCCGCGGGGTCGCCGAGGGTATAGGATTCGCCGCCCGCCTCGTGCAACCCCGGCTCGATGACACGGCCGCCACGCCCACACGATGTCTGCGGGAAGGGCGCGCCAACCTCAGCAGGAATGAGCACGGCGAGGACTTTTCAGCAGGGACGACCTCTGTCACCCGCGCTCCTGACAACGCCAGACCACACGGCACCTCCTTCGGAGCCATCCCGGCCATCACGGAAGGTGCCGCATGAACCGACGCTCGTTTCTCGCCGCGACACTCGCCGCACCCTGGGCCGCACCCGCCATCGGCCAAGTGCGCACGCGGCTGAAGTTCATCCTCAACTGGCGCTACCAGGGCCCGCAGGGCCTGTTCTTCCTCGCCGAGGACCGGGGGTTCTGGCGCGAGGAAGGGCTCGAGGTCGCGATGGACCAGGGCGAAGGGTCGGCCGCCGCCGTGACCAAGGTGGCCACGGGGGCCTACGACGTCGGCTTCGGCGACATCAACGCCACCGTGGCTCTCGCCGCCACCCGGCCGGCCGAGGCCCCCTTGGGCGTGATGATGCTCTACAACCGCCCGCCGTTCTGCATCGCGGTTCGCGCCGACGGGCCGATCCGCACCCCCAAGGACCTGGAGGGCCGCACCCTGGGCGGCCCCGCCAATGACGGGGCGCTTCGGCTCTTCCCCGCCTTCGCCCGGCTCGCCGGCATCGATGCGTCGAAGGTGACCATCGTCACCATGCAGCCGCAACTGCGCGAGCAGATGCTGAATCGAGGCCAGGTCGACGGTGTGTTCGGCTTCATCAACACCATCCGCTTCTCGGCCCGGCTGATCGGCACCGATGCCGACCAAGCCTACCGCTTCATCGCCTACGGCGACTACGGCATGGACCTCTACTCCAATTGCATCGTCGTCTCCCGCAGTCTCGCCCGCGACACTCCCCAAGCCGTGCGCGGCCTGTTGCGCGGCATCAACCGCGGGCTCGCCGCCATGCTGGCCGAACCGGATGCCGCCGTCGCCGCCGTCGCCCGGCGCGAACCGCCGATCAACGTCGCAGTCGAGCGCGCGCGGCTGGATGCCACCGTGCGCGACGAGATGAACCATCCAGAAATCGCGCGCATCGGCCTCGGCGATGTCGTGGACGAGCGGTTCGAGCGTGGCATCGACATCATCGTGCAGGCGCAGGCGCTGCCGCGGCGGCCCGCCATGGGCGAGGTGTTCGTCCGCGACTTCCTGCCCCCGCTCGCCGAGCGCATCACCCGCGTGATGGGCTGAGCGGCGATGGAGCTCGCTCTCGCCGGCAAGGTCTGCGCCATCACCGGCCCGGCCAAGGGCATGGGGGAAGCGATCACCCGCGCCTTCGCCGCCGAAGGCTGCCGGCTCGCGCTGTGGGGGCGCGATCTTGCCGCCATCGAACCGCTGGCCGCCGACCTCGCCGCAGGCGGAACGGAGGCGATCGTCTCCGCCTGCGACGTGACCGACGGGGCGGCCTGCCGCGCCGCGGCCGAAGCGGCCCTCGCCCGCTTCGGTCGCATCGACATCCTGGTCGCCGTCGCAGGTGGGACGGGCCCGATCGGCAAGTCGGGGCTCGAGACGACCGAGGCGGAGTTCGACCAGATCGTCGATCTGAACATGCGCGGGGTGTTCAACGCCATCGTCGCGGTGGCACCCGCCATGGTGCGCCAGGGGGCGGGCTGCATCGTCGCCGTCGGCGGCACCTTCGGCATGCGCGGCCGCGCCGGGCGGCTCGCCTACTCGGCCTCGAAGTGGGGGCTTCGCGGCATCGTCAAGTCCTTCGCCCTCGAACTCGGCCCGCACGGTATTGCGGTGAACACCGTCGCTCCCGGCATGGTCGACGGCCCGCGCTTCCGCGAGAAGGTGTGTCGGGAGATGGCGGCACGGCTCGGCATCTCGGAGGAGGAGGCGGCCCGGCGCCATGCCGCGGACTACGCGCTCAGGCGCATCTCCACCGCCGAGGACGTCGCCCATGCCTGCCTGTTCCTCGCCTCCGATCGGGCGGCGCGGCAGATCACCGGCGTCGACCTGCCGGTCGATGGCGGTTGGGCGATGCTTTAGGAGAACGATCCATGAATGCAATGGGGGCGGCGCCCTTCGTCGCCGATCTCGTGATCAGCGGCGGCACGGTGGTGAGCGGCGAGGCCTCGATCGCGGCCGATGTCGCGATCGCTGGCGAGCACATCGTCGCCGTGGGTAGGCCGGAGGCGATGCCGCCGGCGCGCGAGCGGCTCGAGGCGCGGGGGCTTCTCGTGCTGCCGGGCGCGATCGACGTCCATGTGCACTTCCGCGAACCCGGCTACACGCACAAGGAGGACTGGGCGACCGGTTCGGCCGCGGCGGCGATGGGGGGAGTGACGACGGTGTTCGAGATGCCGAACACCAACCCACCCACCCGCAGTGCGGCGGAGCTCGCCGAGAAGCGCGCGCTCGCCGCCAAGTCCTCGGTCGATTTCGGCCTCTACGGCCTGCTTGCCGAGGACAATCTCGATGAGCTCGAAGGCCTGATCGCGGCCGGGGCCAACGCCTTCAAGTGCTTCATGGGCAACACCTTCGGCGATCTGCCGGCACCCTCGACGGGGGCGATGCTCGAGGGCTTCGAGATCATCGCGCGAACGGGGCTTCGCATCAGCCTGCACGCCGAAGAGGCGACGATCATGGCCCGCCGCCAGGCACGCCTCGCCGCGGCCGGGCGGAACGATCCGCTCGACCACCTGCTCGCCCGCCCCGCCGTGGTCGCGGTCGAGGCGGTCGGCCGCGCCGCCACCCTTGCCGAATGGACAGGCGCGCGGATCCACATCCTGCACATTTCCTCGGCAGCCGAGCTCCGCCCTTTGGCCGAGGCGAAGGCGCGCGGGGTGGACGTCACCGGCGAGACCTGCCCCTGCTATCTCCTGCTGTCCCGCGAGGACTACGGCCGCCTCGGGCCCCTCATCCGCGTCAACCCGCCGGTGCGTGAAGCCTATGACCGGGACGCGCTCTGGCACGCCCTTCGCTCGGGCGTCATCGACATGATCGCGACCGACCACGCGCCGCACACGCCGGAGGAGAAGGCGCGCCTGCCGATCTGGCGGGCAGATTGCGGCTTTCCCGGCGTGGAGACGCAGATGCCGCTGATGCTGACCGAGGTCGCGCGCGGGCGGCTGACCATCGAGCAGTATGTGCGGCTCGCCGCCGAGGCACCGGCCAAGGCCTTCGGGTTGTGGCCGACGAAGGGGCGCATCGCGCCCGGCGCGCATGCCGACATCGCCATCGTCGACCCGAAGCGGACGGAGACGATCCGCGCCGCTGACCTGCACAGCCGCGCCAAGGTGACGCCGTTCGACGGGGTCACCGTCACCGGAGTTCCCGTGCACACCCTGGTGCGCGGCCGGCTCGTGCAGCGCGATCGTCGTTTCGTCTCCGACTCGTCCGGCTGGGGCAGGCCGGTGACGGAGATCCAGCGCATGCCCACGCCCGTGCTGCGCAACGCCGATCTCGCCATCGACCGCCTCGCCCCGCGCCTTCCCTTGGCAAGGTCGGCGGCATGACGGTCGCGCCGCTCGTGCAGGCTTCGCCTCCCCTCGCCTCCACCACAGCGGCGGCCGGCCTGCCGCCGCGCCCGCTGATCGCGCTCGAGGATGTCACGGTGCGTTTCGGCCGTGGCGCGGCGTCCGTCACCGCGCTCGCCGAGACGCGACTTGCCATCGCGCGCGGGGATTTCGTCGCCCTCGTCGGCCCATCGGGTTGCGGCAAGAGCACCATCCTTCGTCTCGTCTCCGGGCTCTTGCCGCCGTCCTCCGGCACCGTGATCGTCGCCGGGCGGGAAGTGGGCGCCGAGCCGGTACGCATCGGCATGGCCTACCAGAACGCCACGCTGCTGCCCTGGCTCACCGTGCGGCAGAACGTGATGCTGCCGCTCAAGATCGTCGAGCCCTTCCGCTCGGCGTGGCGGCGCAAGAAGCGGGGCGAATACCGCGACCGCGCCGAGGCCTTGCTCGCTCAGGTCGGCCTCAAGGGCTTCGGTGACAAGTATCCCTGGCAGCTCTCGGGTGGGATGCAGCAGCGCACCAATCTCTGCCGCGCGCTGATCCACGAGCCCGATCTCCTGCTGCTCGACGAACCCTTCGGCGCGCTCGACCAGTTCACCCGCGAGGAATTGTGGGCGACGATGCAGGAGCTGTGGATGACCAAGCGCACCACCGTGCTGCTCGTCACCCACGACCTGCGCGAGGCCGCCTATCTTGCCAACCGCATCTGCGTGATGAGCGCGCGGCCCGGCCGCATCCTTGAGGACTGCGCGGTTGCCTTCCCCCGCCCGCGCCCGATGGAGGTCGTCTACGAGCCCGATTTCGTCACGCTGACGCAGCGGCTGCGCACGCTGATCATGGGCGTGCGCTCGGCCGCCTCCCTCTAGGGGTCGCTCGCCATGGAGCGCCTGCTCGACACCGTGCGCACCCGGGCAGCTTCGATCGCGCTGATCCTCGGCGTGTTCGTGGTTTGGGAAGTCGCCTGCCTCGGATTCCGCGTCAGCGACATCATCCTGCCCCGGCCGTCCCAGGTCGTCGCCGTGCTGGTCGACCGCTGGCCGGCGATCGCGCCGCACGCTTCGCAGACCCTCTACACCACCCTGGTCGGCTTCGGCTGGGGCGTGCTGGTGGGTGTCGCCCTCGGCGTGCTGATCGGCTCCTCGCGGCTCGCCTTCCAGACCGCCTATCCGCTGCTCGTCGGCATCAGCTCGATCCCGAAGGTCGCGGTCGTGCCCATCTTCGTCCTTTGGTGCGGTGCCGGAACGGTGCCGGCGGTGCTGACGGCGATGATCATCTGCATCTTCCCGATCGTGGTGAACGTCGCGACGGGAATCGCCACCGTCGAGCCCGAACTCGAGGACGTGATGCGCACCTTGCGCGCCTCGAAGCTCGACATCCTCTGGAACGTCGGCCTGCCGCGCGCGATGCCCTACTTCTTCGCCTCGCTGAAGGTGGCGATCACCCTCGCCTTCGTCGGCTCCGTGGTGGCCGAGACGGTCGCCTCCAACCGCGGCGTGGGCAACATGATGATGATCGCCTCGTCCTCGTTCAATGTGCCGCTCGTCTTCGCCGGGCTCTTCCTGCTCGCCGCCATGGGTGTGTCGCTCTACGTCATCTTCTCGCTGATCGAGCGTCGCGTCACCGGTTGGGCGCACCGCAAGACCGATCTGGCCGTCGCCACCTGAACCGCGCCGGTGGCGGCAGCGTTCCGTTATCGAACCACAACGAACAGGAGGCCACGATGACCCTGTCCCGACGTTCGCTGTTCGCCGCCACCGTCGCCCTCGCCGCCTCGCCGCTCGCCGCCCCAGCCATCGCGCAGGCGCGCACGGCCATCCGCTTCACGCTGGATTGGCGCCTGCAGGGCGTGCATTCCTGGTACTTCCTGGCGCGGGATCGCGGCTGGTTCCGCGACGCCGGGCTCGACGTGACGATCGACCAGGGCGAGGGTTCTGCCGCCACCGTGACGCGCATCATGGGCGGGGCCTATGATGCCGGCTTCGGCGACATGAACGCCATCATCCAACAGGCGGCGGCACGGCCGGGCGAACAGCCGGTGATGGTCTACCAGATCTACAACGCGGCGCCCTTCGCCATCGTGGTCAAGGCGGACGGGCCGATCCGCACCGTGGCCGACCTTGCCGGCAAGAAGCTCGCCGGCCCCGCCGGCTCCGCCGCCACCCGCATCTATCCGCTGTTCGCGCGGCTGAACGGCATCGACCCCGCGAAGAACGAGATCGTCAACATCGCGCCCAACCTGCAGGAGCAGATGCTGATCCGCGGCCAGGTCGATGGCTCGCTCGTCTTCACCCTCACGTCGTACATGAATCTCGTCGGCATGCGGCAGAACCCGGATCGCGACTTCCGCTGGTTCGTGTTCGCCGATCACGGCATCGCCGCCTATTCGAACGGCGTGATGGTCAGCCAGCGCCTGCTGCGCGACAGCCCCGAAGCCGTGCGCGCCCTCGTTGCCGTGGTGAACCGCGCCATGCTGGAGGTCGGCCGCAACCCCGCCGAAGGGGCGAAGCTGATGGCGCGCATCGAGCCCAACCTCAACGAGGACATCGAACGCCAGCGCATCGAGTATGCTTGGCGCACCGTGATCGCCACCCCCGAGGCGGTGCGCCTGGGTGCGGGCGATCTCGATGACGCCCGTCTCGTCAAGGCCATCGCGCAGACGGTGGAGGTGTTCGAGCTGCCGCGCACACCGGCGCCGGCAGTGGTGTTCAACCGTGCCTTCCTGCCGCCCGCTTCCGAGCGCGTGCTGACGCCGCCGCGGGCATGAGCGAGGGGTTCGGGCCGCGACGGATCGTGGCCCGCACCGTCGCCGACCCCGACAACGTCCGGCGCGATGTCGCGCTGAGCCTCGTCGAGGGACGGATCGCTGCTGTCGAGCCCGACACCGCAGCCGATGCGTCCCTCCTCGTGCTGCCCGCTCTCGTCAACGCGCACGACCATGCGCGGCCGGTGCGCTCCTCGAGCCTCGGTGCGGCGCACCGCCCGCTCGAGACCTGGCTGCACCATCTCGCCATCCTGCCGCCGCTCGAGCCTTACCTTGCCGCGGCCGTCGCGCTCGGCCGTGCCGCCCTCGGCGGGGCGGGCGCGGTGATGGTGCACTACACCCGCCCCTTCGGCCCGATGCCGCTGCCCGATGAGGCAGCCGAGGTGGCGCGGGCTGCGCGTGACGTTGGGGTACGCATCGGTTTCGCCGTCGCGATGCGTGACCGCAACCCGCTCGTCTACGGCGATCACGGTCCGCTGCTCGCCGCGCTCTCCCCTGCCGACCGCGCGGCGATCGAGGCGCGACTCGTACGGCCCCCAGTCCCGCCGGCCGAGTGGATCGCGCTTGTCGATGCCGTAGCGGATCGGATCGCCGACGACATGGTCTCCGTGCAGTACGGACCGGCCGGCCCCCAGTGGTGCAGCGACGCCCTGCTCGCGGCGATCGCCGAGGCTTCGGCCCGCACCGGGCGCCGGATCCACATGCACCTCCTCGAGACGCGCTATCAGCGGGACTGGGCGGACCGCACCTATCCGGGGCCAGGCGGGATCGTCGCTCACCTTGAGCGGCTCGGCCTGCTCTGCCCTCGCCTCACGCTTGCGCACTGCGTCTGGGCGCGGCCCGACGAGCTCGAACGCATCGCCGCCTCGGGCGCAACCATCGCGGTCAACACCTCGTCCAATCTCGGCTTGCGCTCCGGCGTGGCACCGGTGGCCGAGATGCTGCGCCGCGGCTGCCGGGTCGCCCTCGGCGTCGACGGCATGGCCTTCGACGAGGACGATGACGGGTTGCGCGAGATGCGGCTCTTCTGGGCGCTGCACCGCGGCTGGGGCTTCGACGAGACGATCCCTCGCGCGACCATGCTCGCCCTCGCCTTTCGAAACGGATGCGAAACGGTGACCGGGCGGCAGGAAGGGGGCACGCTCGCCGTCGGCGAACCGGCCGATCTCCTGTTGCTCGACGCGGATGCGCTCGACGGGGATCGGCTCCTGCCCGAGTGCGACCTGCTTGATCTCCTGTTCGCGCGCGGCACGGCGCGCCACATCCGTGAGCTGATCGTCGCGGGCCGCTCCGTGGTGCGGGACGGCCGGCTGACCGGCGTCGACCATGCGGCGCTCAGCCGGGAACTTCTGGCACGAGCGCGCGCCGGCCTCGCCCGGCCCGACGCCTTCGCCGCCGCGCTGCCCGCGCTCGATCGTGCCATCGCCTCCCATCTCTGCGGTTGTCTCGGCTGCGGCTGAGCCTTCGCAGCCAGGAAGATAGCAGCCGCGGTCGCCGACCGACGCAGGAGCCGTTTACAGCCGATCCAACCGGACGGTATCGTCTCGAACAGCGGTGACGAAGGAACCGCGCGGCGACGGCGAACCACGCGCCGACCGAAGAACGAACTTGGGGAGAGACGGATGAGAAGGGCGTTCCTCGCGGGCGTCACCGCGCTTGCACTTGGCCTGCCGACCGTGGCGGTCGCGCAGGAACCGATCCGGATCGGCATCCTGGTCGCACTGGAAGGCGCCTTCGCGGAAGGCGGACGCGACGGCATCCGCGGCATCGAGATGGCGCTGCGCAGCGTCAACAACCAGATCGCCGGACGGCGGCTGGAGACGGTGATCGCGCCGACCGACACGCGGCCTGACACCGCGGTGCGGCAGGCGCGCAAGCTGATCGAGCAGGATCGCGTCGACTTCATCATCGGTCCTCTCTCCGGGTCCGAGGGCATCGCGATCCGCGACCACGCCAAGACCCAGCCTGACAAGACCTTCATCAACGGCGCCTCGGGCGCGTTGGAAACGACGTGGGTCGACCCGG
This sequence comes from Elioraea thermophila (ex Habib et al. 2022), assembly GCF_003336755.1. Lineage (GTDB taxonomy): Bacteria > Pseudomonadota > Alphaproteobacteria > Acetobacterales > Acetobacteraceae > Elioraea > Elioraea thermophila. The sequence continues at coordinate 1,072,125 of NZ_QMDI01000002.1, forward strand.
CGCCCAACTTCTTCCGTTTCCACACCCATGGGCTGCAGTGGGGTGCGGGGCTCGGCGAGTACGTCGTGCGCACCAAGGGCTGGCGGCGCATCGCCACCGTCGCCGCCGACTACTCCTTCGGCCACACCAACTTCATGGGCTTCGCGATCGATTTCTGCCGTGCGGGCGGCGACATCGTGCGCCGCTTCTGGGTGCCGCTCGGTGCCGCCGACTACGGCGCGGTGATCGCGCAACTGCCCGATGACGTCGATGCGATCTATCTCGGCCTCGGCGGCACGGACGCGATCAACTTCCTCAATCAATACGCCCAGGCCGGTTCGAAGATGAACTTCATCGGCGGCACGATCATGGCGGATCAAACGGTGCTGACGTCGCGCGGGCGGGCGCGCGAGGCGCTGATCGGCACGCCGACCTCGGGCATGATCTCGGACGAGAACCCCGACCCCGCCTGGCAGGCCTTCGTGCGCCGCTATCGCGAGTCCTATCCGGAAGGCCAGCGCTTCCCTTCGCCCACCATCTTCGCCACCGCCTATCACATCAGCACCATGGCTGCGCTCGAGGGGTTGAAGGCGGTGAACGGCGACCTCTCCGGCGGGCAGCGCGCCTTCCAGGCCGCGCTCGCCCGCCTCGAGCTCGACACGCCGCTCGGCAAGATCCGCCTCGACGAGACCCGGCAGGCGATCGGCCCCGTCTTCGTCAACGAGGTGGCGCAACGCCCGGACGGTTCGCTCTACAACCGCATGGTGAAGCGGGTGGACAACGTGTCGCAGACCCTGGGCCTGCCGGTGGCGGAGTTCCGCGCGCTCGGCATGCCGGGACGCGACACGCCCGATTGCGCCCGCCTGCGGCGGCGTTGAACGATCGCACCGAAGAGGACTGATGCAGGAATGATCCGGGCTCGGATCATTCCTGCCGTCTCCGCAGCTGGTCGAAGCCGTGGGAAGGAACCGATGATCCGTCTGACCCGCCGTCACCTCCTGGCTGCTCCGGCCGTCCTCGCCGGCGCGGCCGCCGCCCGGTCCCCGCTCGCCCAGGCGGCACCGCTGAAGATCGGCGTCCTGGTCACCCTCGACGGGCCCTTCGCCGCCTCGGGCCAGGACGGGCTGCGCGGGCTGGAACTCGCGCTTCGCGCAGCGGGGCACAGCGTGGCCGGGCGCCGCATCGAAACCGTGGTCGGACCGACCGACGCCCGGCCCGACGTCGCCTTGCGTCAGGCACGCAAGCTGATCGAACAGGACCGAGTCGATTTCATCATCGGGCCGCTTTCGGGTTCGGAAGGGATCGCGTTGCGCGACTACGCGAAGACGATCCCCGATCGGACCATCATCAACGGTTCCTCGGCCGCGCTGGAGACCACCTTCATCGACCCCGCGCCGAACTTCTTCCGCTTCATCACCCACGGCCTGCAGTGGGGTGCCGGGCTCGGGGAATACGTGGTGCGCAGCAAGGGCTGGCGACGCATCGCCACCGTCGCTGCCGACTATTCGTTCGGCCACACCAACTTCATGGGCTTCGCGATCGACTTCTGCCGCGCCGGGGGCGACATCGTGCGCCGTTTCTGGGTGCCGCTCGGCCAGGCGGATTTCGGCTCCGTCGTGGCCCAGCTGCCCGACGACGTGGACGCGATCTATCTCGGCCTCGGCGGGTCGGACGCGATCAACTTCCTCAACCAATACCTGCAGGCAGGAGCGCGGATGAACTTCATCGGCGGCTCCGCCATGGCCGATCAGACCATCCTCTCCTCGCGCGGGCGGGCGCGCGAGGCGCTGATCGGCACGCCGACCTCGGGGATGATCTCCGACGAGAACCCCGACCCCGCCTGGCAGGGCTTCGTGCGCGCCTATCGCGAGGGCTTCCCGGAAGGCCAGCGCTTCGCCTCGCCCTCCTTCTTCGCCACCTCCTACTTCATCGCCGCCCGCGCCGCGCTCGCTGCGCTCGACGCCGTGCGCGGCGACCTCTCGGACGGACAGCGGGCGTTCCAGCGCGCGCTCGCCTCGCTCGTGCTCGACACGCCGCTCGGTGCCATCCGTCTTGATGAGAACCGCCAGGCGATCGGACCCGTCTTTGTTTCCGAGGTGACGCAGCGCGCGGACGGCGCGCTCTACAACCGGATGGTGCGGCGGATCGATGACGTCAACCAGACGCTGGGACTGCCGATCGAGGAGTTCCGCGCTCTCGGCCTGCCCGGGCGCGACACGCCGAACTGCGCGCGACTGAGGAGAAGCGGCTGACGCGGGCGAGGCGATGTCCCCTGCATGCGCCGTCGCGTGATGGACTCGGATCGCCGATCGGGAATCGCGGAATGAGACCGGACCGGATGCGGCGTCCGTCGCTGCGGAACGTTGCGCTGCTCGGCCCGGCCGTGCCGGATCCCCGGAACCGCGCGGCGTCACCGCGCCACGCCGGGCGTATCGCCCGCAGGAAGGCATCCGAGCCGTGACGGGCTTCGTGCAGCGACGTCCGATCGCCACGCTCGCCATCGCCGTTGTCGTCGCCTTCTTCGCCTGGCTCGTCCTCGCGCCCTGGCCACCCGCCGTGACCGAGGTGATGGGACCGAAGCGCGTCTTCCTCTCCGCGATCCTCTCCGGCGTCACCCTGGGCGCGCTCTACTTCCTCGTCGCCTCCGGCTTCACGCTCATCTTCGGGCTGATGCGCAACGTCAATCTCGCGCACGGCTCGCTCTACCTCCTCGGCGGCTACATCGGCTTCGAGGTCGCGGACCGGACGGGATCCTGGCTGCTCGCCTTCCCGATCGTGTTCGTCATCACCGCGCTGATCGGGATCGTGCTGCAATATGTCGTGTTCCGCCGCATGGAGGGCGAGGAGTTGCGTCAGACCCTAGTCACCATCGGCCTCTCCATCGTGCTTGCGGACCTGATGCTGGCGATCTGGGGCGGTCGCTCCTACCAGATCCTGACGCCCGACTTCCTGTCCGGGCCGATGGAACTGCCGCTGGTCACCGCGGTGCGCCCGAACGGCGATTTCGTCTATCTCCGCTACCCGCGCGTGCGGATCTGGATTCTCGCCGCCGCGATCGTGCTCGGCATCGCGATGTGGCTCGTCATCAACCGCACGCGCATCGGCATGCTGATCCGCGCCGGTGTCGATGACCGCGAGATGCTCGCCGCCTCGGGGCTTCCGGTGCAGGCGGTGTTCGTCGCCGTCTTCGCCTTCGGGGCCGGTCTCGCCGGCATCGCCGGCATCGTCGGCGGAACGTTCCAATCCCTCTCGCCCGGCGAGGACACGCGGTTCCTGCTCGCCAGCCTCGTCGTCGTCATCGTCGGCGGCATGGGCTCGATCACCGGGGCCGCGCTCGGAGCGCTGATCGTCGGACTGACCGAGCAGATCGGCCTGACCTACGCGCCGACCTACTCCGTCGTCTTCACCTTCCTCCTGATGGCGGCGGTGCTCGCCTTCCGGCCGCAGGGCCTGATGGGACGGAGGCTCTGAGATGGCGGTCGCCGCCCGCACGCGCAGCACGCTTGCGGCGACAGGCCGTGCAGCCGCCGACCCCGGCATCGAGGCGCCGTGGTTCGCCCGCATTCCGACCGGCGTCTGGCTCGTCGGCGCGGTCCTGCTGACCATGCCGGCCTATGCGAACAACTTCGTGCTGTTCCAGGTGTTCGGCTGGAGTTTCATCCTCGGCATCATTGCGCTGTCCTTGATGTTCCTTGCCGGCTACGGCGGCATGGTCTCGCTGATCCAGATGACCGTCGCCGGGCTTGCCGGCTACATGGTCGCGATCTTGGGGCCTTCGGGGACGGAGCAGATCAGCCTCGGCCTCTCCTGGTGGATCTACCTGCCGGTCGCGCTCGCCGTCGCCACCCTGTTCGGCACGCTGGTCGGCACCCTCGCGGTGCGCACCGAGGGGATCTACACGATCATGATCACCCTCGCGATCGCTTCCGCTTTCTTCTACTTCACTCGCCAGAACTACACGATCTTCAACGGCTACAACGGCTTCACCCTGGTCCGTCCGCCTGACCTGTTCGGCGTCGACTGGCGCCAGCCCGTGCCGTTCTACTACCTCTCCCTCGCCTGCGCCGCGCTCTGCTACGCGGCGGTGGTCTACGTCGCGCGCGCCCCGTTCGGCCTCGCCCTGCAGGGCATCCGCGACAATGCGCGGCGCATGGCCGCACTCGGCTACAACGTCACCGCCCATCGCATCCTAGCCTACGGCTTCGCCTCGGTGCTGGCGGCGGTCGGTGGGGTGCTGCTCGTCTGGCAGAACGGTCAGATCGCGCCCGGAACGGCCGGCATCCCGGCAGTGATCGACATCCTGGTGATCGCCGTGGTCGGCGGGCTCAGGCGACCGATCGGACCCTTCATCGGCGCGCTGATCTACGTCGTGCTGTCGAGTTTCGCCCCCGACATCCTCACCGCCTTCGGCCTCGAGCCCGACCGCTTCAAGCTGATCGTCGGCCTCGGATTCCTCGCCGCCGTCTTCTTCTCGCCCGACGGCGTGCTCGGGCTCTGGGACCGCTGGCAGGCACGGCGCGCACGCCGGCCCGACCCGCTGACGGGGAAGGTGCCGTGAGCGTGCTCGACAGCCCGGCACCCTCCAGTCGACTGGCCTCGGTCGGCGCGACCGCGGCCCTCGAGTTGCGCGGCGTCACGCGGATGTTCGGGGCGCTCGCCGCCATCGCGGACGTCAGCCTCACCGTGCGTCCCGGCGAGCGCCGTGCCGTGCTCGGCTCCAACGGTGCCGGCAAGACCACGCTGTTCAACTGCATCACCGGCGACATCCTGCCGACCTCCGGCACGGTTCGCCTGTTCGGCGAGGACGTCACGCGGTTCCCGCCTTACGAGCGGATCAGGCGCGGGCTGCGCCGGACCTACCAGATTTCGCTCCTGTTCCCGGGCCTCAGCGTCGCCGACAGCGTCTATCTCGCCTGCCGCGGTGTCTCGCGCTGGCGCTACTCCCTGCTGCGCCCGCGCACCGGCGATCCGCTGCTCATGCGCACCGCCGAACTCATCGAGGCGGTGCATCTGACACCGGCGCGCGACCGACTCGTCTCCGAACTGTCCTACGGCCAGCAGCGCCAGCTCGAGATCGCGCTCGCACTCGCGGGCGCGCCGCGGTTGATCCTCTTCGACGAACCGGCGGCCGGCCTCTCTCCCGCAGAGCGCCGGGAGCTGGTCGAGATCCTCACCACCCTGCCGCGTCATATCGGCTTCGTCATCATCGAACACGACATGGACGTCGCGCTGCGCGTGGCCGAAAGCGTGACCATGCTGCACAACGGTCGCGTGTTCAAGGAAGGCGCGCCCGACGAGATCGAGGACGACCCCGAGGTGCAGGCCCTCTATCTCGGAGGGGCCCATGGCTGAGCGCGCCCGCGTTCCGGCCCTCGAGATCCGCGGGCTCAACGTGTTCTACGGCGCGAGCCACGCCGTGCAAGGGGTGGACCTGACGCTCGAAGGCGGCGTGCTCTCCCTCGTCGGCCGTAACGGCATGGGCAAGACCACGCTGTGCAAGGCGATCATGGGCCTCGTGCCGATCGCCTCGGGAACGATCCGTTTCGCCGGCCGATCCCTCGTCGGTCTGGCGCCGTCCGAGATCGCCCGGCTCGGCATCGGCTACGTGCCACAGGGCCGGCGGCTCTGGCGTTCGCTCACGGTGGATGAGCATCTGCGCATGGTCGCGCGCGGTTCGCGCGGCGCCTGGACGGTCGATCGCATCTACGCGACCTTCCCCCGCCTCGCCGAGCGGCGGAACAATGGTGGGGCGCAGCTCTCGGGCGGCGAGCAGCAGATGCTCGCGATCGGGCGGGCGCTGCTGCAGAACCCCCGCCTGCTGGTCATGGACGAGCCCACTGAGGGCCTCGCGCCGGTGATCGTCGAGCAGCTGGAAGAGCTTTTGCACCGGCTCGCCGAGGAGGGCGATCTCGAGGTGCTGCTCGTCGAGCAGAACATCGGAGTCGCCTGTGCGACGGCGGATCGCGTCGCCGTCATGGTGAACGGGCGCATCAACCGGATCGTGCCGGCGCGCGAGCTCGCGCAGGACGTTGCCCTGCAGCAACGGCTCCTCGGCGTGGGACGGCACGGGCACGACGACACTCCTCTCGAGATCCAGACCTCGCCCGAGGCGCGGGGGGCCGGCGCCGAGCCGCCGCCTGGCATCGCGCGGATCTACCTCTCCAACCCCGTCCGCCCGACGCGCTGGTCGCAACCGGTGCCCGTCGAGCAGATCGAACGCGCCGCCCGCGTGCTGAGCGCGCTGCCGCCGGGACCGAGTTCCAACCAGCCCGAGCTCCGCCCGCTCGCCGCCCCCGGCGAGCGTGTCGTGCTGGTCGCCGGCACGCTCGACACCAAGGGCGACGAGCTTCGTTTCCTGCGCGACCTGATCCGCGACGCCGGCCTTGTCGTCCGTCTCGTCGACCTTTCGACGAGCGGCAAGGAGAGCGGGGCTGACGTGCCGGCACATCTCGTCGCCGCCTTCCATCCGCGCGGACCGGCTGCGGTGTTCACCGGCGATCGCGGCGAGTCGGTCGCGGCGATGACGGAAGCCTTCGCGCGCTGGATCGCCCGTCAGACGGGGATCGCGGGCATCGTCTCGGCCGGCGGCTCAGGCGGCACGGCGATCGTCGCCCCTGCGATGCGCGCGCTGCCCGTCGGCGTGCCGAAGCTGATCGTCTCCACCGTCGCCTCCGGCGAGGTGCGTCGCTACATCGGCCCTTCCGACATCATGATGATGCATTCGGTCGCCGATGTGCAGGGACTGAACGCGATCACCCGCGAGGTCCTGACCAACGCCGCCTACGCGATGGTGGGCATGGTCAAGGGACGCCCCGCCACACCGCCCCGCGACGCGGCGAAGCGCACGGTCGCCCTCACCATGTTCGGGGTCACCACGCCCTGCGTTCGCCAAGTGGTCGCTTTGCTCGGCGATGGTTACGACTGCCTCGTCTTCCACGCCACCGGGATCGGCGGCCAGTCGATGGAGAAGCTGATCGACTCCGGCAAGGTCGACGCCGTGATCGACGTCACGACCACCGAGGTCGCCGACCTGCTCTGCGGCGGCGTGCTGCCGGCGCACGAGGATCGCTTCGGCGCCATCATCCGCCTGCGCATGCCGTACATCGGCTCGGTCGGCGCGCTCGACATGGTCAATTTCGGCCCTCCCGAAACGATCCCGGAACGCTATGCGGGCCGCCTCTTCTACCGGCACAATCCGCAGGTGACCCTGATGCGCACGACCGCGGAGGAGAGCACGCGCATCGGTCGCTGGATCGGCGAACGCCTGAACGCCATGGAAGGGCCGGTCCGCTTCTTCCTGCCGGAGGGCGGCGTCTCGGCGCTCGATGCGCCCGGCCAGCCGTTCGAGGACCGCGAAGCACGCGAAGCCCTCTTCTCCGCGCTCGAGGCAACCGTTCGCCAGTCGCCGCAGCGGCAGCTGATCCGCCTGCCGCTTCACATCAACGACACCGACTTCGCCGCCGAACTGGTGAAGGCGTTCCGCGCCCTCCACGGGGACGACCGGCTGCGGCGGCGAAGCGACGGACGACGGAGGAAGGCGTGACATCGCGACAGGCGATCCTGGAGCGGCTTCGGGCCAAGGTGGCGCGCGGCGAGGCCATCATCGGCGGCGGCGCCGGCACGGGGCTTTCCGCGAAGTGCGAAGAGGCCGGCGGCATCGACCTGATCGTGCTCTACAACTCGGGTCGCTATCGCATGGCGGGCCGGGGCTCGCTCGCCGGACTGCTCGCCTATGGCGATGCGAATGCGATCGTCCTCGACATGGCCGCCGAGGTTCTCCCGATCGTTCGCCGCACACCGGTTCTCGCCGGCGTCAACGGAACCGACCCTTTCCGGCGGATGGACGTGTTCCTCGACGAGATCAAGCGGCTCGGCTTCGCCGGCGTGCAGAACTTCCCGACCGTCGGGCTGTTCGACGGCATCTTCCGCCGCAATCTCGAGGAGACGGGCATGTCCTTCGGCCTCGAGGTGGACATGATCGCCAAGGCACACGCCAAGGACCTGCTGACCACACCGTACGTGTTCAATGCCGAGGAGGCGCAGGCGATGGCGCGGGCGGGAGCGGACATCATCGTCTGTCATTTCGGTCTGACGACGGGTGGCACGATCGGTGCCGAAACCGCGATCCGATTGGAGGATTGCCCGGCCCTCGCCGACGCCTGGGGCGAAGCGGCGCTGCGGGTCAATCCCGACATCCTGGTCCTCGTGCATGGAGGGCCGGTGGCGGAGCCGGCGGATGCCGCCTACGTGCTCGAACGAAGCCATGTCGTGCACGGCTTCTATGGCGCGTCCTCGATGGAACGGCTGCCCGTCGAGCGGGCCTTGACGGAACAGGTGCGCGCGTTCGTCGCGCTGCGCACGCGCGCGTTGGCGAAGGTCGGCCGAGCGGCGGAAAAGGGATGAGGTGAGGGGATGAGCGGAGCATTCATCGGCCAGGCGATCCTCTGGATCATCGTCGCGGTCGTCGTCATCGCGGTCGTCTACTGGGTGATGCAATACCTCTATCGTCGCTCGACGAAGGAGGTCGCCTTCGTCCGCACAGGGTTTCTCGGGCAGAAGGTGGTGATCGACGGCGGCGCGTTCGTCTGGCCGATCATCCACGACATCACCCCCGTCAACATGAACACGCTGCCCTTGCGGATCGAACGCAGCAGGAATGATGCGCTGATCAGCAAGGACCGGATGCGGATCGACATCGAGGCGGAGTTCTACGTTCGCGTCCGTCCCGACCGCGACGCTGTCGCGATGGCCGCCTCGACCCTCGGGCGGCGCACGCTCGAGCCCGAGACGCTGCACGCCCTGCTCGCCGGCAAGTTCGAGAGCGCGTTGCGTGCGGTCGCGGCCGAGATGACGATGAGCGAGATGCACGAGCAGCGCGCCCAGTATGTTTCGCGCGTGCGCGAGGTCGCTCAAGCGGACCTCGAGAAGAACGGGCTTGAACTCGAAAGCGTCGCCATCCTCGACATCGATCAGACTCCCCTCGAGTACTTCAACCCCTCTAACCGCTTCGACGCCGAGGGCTTGACCGCGCTGATCCGCGACATCGAGGAGCGTCGCAAGCTGCGCAACGACATCGAGCAGAGTGCGATGATCGCGATCCGCGTCCGCAACCTGGAGGCGGAGCGCGAGGCCCTCGACATCGAGCGGATGAGCGAGGAGGCACGGCTCGCCCAGGAGCGCGAGATCGAGTTCCGTCGCGCGCAGCAACGCGCGGAACTGGCCCGCGAGCGGGCGGAACGCGAACGGGACGCCGAGGCCGCGCAGATCGCCGCCCGCGAGGCGGTCGAGGAGGCCCGGATCGAGCAGGAACGGCGGATCGCCGAGGCGCGGATCGCCTCCGAGCGCGACATCAGGGCGCGGGAGATCGCGCGGCAGAAGGCGATCGAGGCGGAGGAGATCGCGGCACGCGAGGCGATCGAGCAGGCCCGCATCGCCCAGGAGAAGGCGATCGCCGAAGCGCGCATCGCGTCGGAGCGGGAGATCAGGGCGCAGGAAATCGCACGCGAGAAGGCGATCGAGGCGGAGGAGATCGCCGCACGCGAAGCGATCGAGCAGGCCCGCATCGCCCAGGAGAAGGCGATCGCCGAAGCGCGCATCGCCAAGGAGGAGGAGATCCGGCAGCGCGAGATCGCCGAACGTCGCGCCACCGACGAGGCCGAGATCACCGCGCGCGAGGCGACCGAACGGTTGCGCATCGCCGAAGCGGCGCAGGTCAGCGAGGAGAGGATCGCGCGCGAACGCAGGATCCGCGAACTCGAGATCGAGCGGGAACGCGCCCTCGAGGCGGCGGAGGTTGCCGCGAGGCAGGCGGTCGAGGCGGCGAAGATCGCGCGCGACAAGGCCCTCGCCGCGGAACGGATCGCGGCCGAAGCGGCGACGCGCGAGCAGGAGATCCTGCGCGACCGTTCGCTGGACGAGGCGCGGATCGCGGCGCAACTCGCCGTGCGCGCGCGGGAGATCGCGCGCGAGCGCGAATTGGAGGCGGCCGAGATCGCGCGCCGCAAGGCGATCGAGGAGGCCGACCACGAGCGGGTGGTCGCCCTCGCCGAGAAGCGCTCCGAGGCCGCGGCCGCCGAAGCGGCGGTTCGCCAGGCCCAGATCAACGCCCAGCGGTCGGTCGAGACCTCGGAGGTGGAGCGGGAGCGCGCGGTCGAAGCGGCGCGGATCGAACGGCGCCGCTCGCTCGAGCAGCTCGAGATCGCGCGCATGCAGGCATTGCGCGAAGCCGAGATCCAGAGCCGCGAGGACATCGAGCGCGCCCGCATCGCCTGCGAGCGCGCCCTCGACGAGATCCGGATCGGTCACGAGACGGAGCGCCGGCGCCTGGAGATCGAGCGCGAACGGCTGGTCGAGACGGCGGAGATCGAGAAGTCGATCGCCATCGCCCGCAAGTCACTCGAGGAGAGTGCGGCCCGTATCGAGGCCGACGAGGCGCGTGCGCGCGCAGCGGAGGCCGAGGAGCGGATCCGCACCGCGCGCGAGACCGAGGTCGCCGAGCGTCGTCGCCGGATCGACATGCTGATCGCCGAGAAGGAGGCTGCCGAGGTGAAGTTGGCAGCCGAGGCCGAGAAGGTGCGGCGCTTGGTCGAGGCGGAGGCGCAACGACTGATGAACGAGGCGGAGAACGTGCTCACCGACCCCGCACGCCTCTCGCTGTTCCGCCGCAAGCTCCTCGAGCACGTCGAGGGCATCATCGCGGCTTCCGTCAAGCCGCTCGAGAAGATCAACGAGATCAAGATCATGCAGCTCGACGGGCTGGGCACCGGCGGCGGTCGCGGGCAGAGCCCGACCGACGAGGTGGTCACCTCCGCCCTGCGCTACCGCGTGCAGGCGCCGCTCATCGATTCCCTGCTCGCCGATCTCGGCATCGAAGGCGGCAGCCTCGCCAAGCAGGGCGGACTGATCCGCGAGGCCGCCGACATGCAACGCATCGCCTCGGAGGCGCGCAAGGCGGTGGCGAAACCCGAGAAGGGCGAGGGGCAAGCCTGAGCGATGCCGCGCGTGTACGTCTCCTCGGTGATCGATGCTCCGGCCAGCAAGGTCTGGGAACGGATCCGGGACTTCAACGCGCTGCCGCGCTGGCACCCGCGCATCCGCGACAGCCGCATCGAGAACGGCGATCCCTCCGACCGCGTCGGCTGCGTCCGTGACTTCCACCTGCAGAACGGCGAGCGGATCCGCGAGCGCCTCCTCGGCCTCTCGGACTACGACATGTTCGTCACGTACGCGATCCTGGAATCGCCGATGCCGCTCACCGACTACGTGGCCACACTTCGGCTCACACCGGTGACGGACGGCGATCGCACCTTCGCCGAGTGGACGGCGGAGTTCGAATGCGCGCCCGAGGTCGCGGCGGAACTGGTGGAGGGGATCGGCCGGAACGTGTTCCAGGCCGGCTTCGACGCCCTGAAGCGACAGTTGGCGGCCTGAGCATGCCGCGCGTGGTGAGGAGCACCGTCATCGACCGGCCGATCGACGAGGTCTGGGCCGTGCTGCGCGACTTCAACGGGCACGATCGCTGGCACCCGGCGGTCGCCGAGAGTACGATCGAGCGCGGGCAGCCGTCGGACCGCGTCGGTTGCGTTCGCCGGTTTCGACTGCGTGACGGTTCGGAGCTGCGCGAACTCCTGCTCACCCTGTCGGATGCCGATACGGCCTACTCGTATTGCCTGCTCGACACACCGGTGCCGCTGTTTAACTACGTCGCGCATGTGCGGCTTGCGCCGGTGACGGACGGGAACGGCACCTTCTGGCATTGGGAGAGCCGCTTCGATACGCCGCGCGGCCGGGAGCGGGAACTCGCCGACCTCGTCGGGCGCGAGATCTATGAGGGTGGTTTCGCAGCACTCCGCGATCACCTCGCCGCCGGAGTGACGCCATGATCACCGCCGTCGAGACCTATCGTTCGGCGGAGGAGGCGGCGCGCGCGCTCGGCGGCGGAGGGGCGATCTATCTCGCCGGCGGCACCCTGGTGATGGCCGAGGTGAACGCCAATCGCACGCCGCCGCGGCTCGTGCGGACGGTCGACCCTGGACTTCGTCAGATCGTCGCGAGCTCAGAGACGATCCGACTCGGCGCCGGCGTCACCATGGCGCAGATCCTTGCGAGCCGGGACTGCGCCGTGCTGCACGACGTCGCACGCCAGATCGGGGGGCCGCAGGTTCGCAGCATGGCGACCGTCGGCGGCAACCTCTTCGCGCGCCACCCCTACGGCGATCTCGCCGTTGCCCTGCTGGCACTCGGGGCCCGCGTCGCTCTCGCCGGACAGACGAGCCTGCGGTCGCTCGCCGATCTCCTGCGCGATCGCGAACGCCCCGCCCTCGTGACGCAGATCGAGGTGCCGCGTCCGCGGGGCGACCGCGCGTTCGGCTTCGTCAAGATCGCGCGCATCCATCCCCGCGGCGCCTCACTGCTGTCCATCGCCGCATTCCTGCCGCGCGAGGGATCACGCATGCGCGGCGTCCGCATCGCCTACGGCGGCATGGCGGATCGCCCGATCCAGGCGGCAGCCGTGGAAAGGGCGCTGGAAGGCGCCGTGCTCGACGAAGGGACGATCGCGCGCGCGGTCGCGGTTGCGGCGCAGGGCCTCGAGCCGCCGACGGATTCGCTCGCCTCCGCCTGGTACCGGCGCGAGGTGGTTGGCGTCCACCTGCGACGTCTGCTCGAACGCTTGTCGAGACCGTGATGCCGAAGAAACCGATCACCTTCGTCCTCAACGGCGCGGAGCGCGCGGCCTTCGCCGATCCCGGGCAGAACCTGCTCGACTTCCTGCGCCGCGGTGTCGGCGATCTCACCCCGAAATACGGCTGCGGCCAGGGTGGGTGCGGCGCATGCACCGTTCTCCTCGACGGCGAGCCGGTGCTCGCCTGCCTCACCCTGGCGGAGGCCGTGGAGGGACGCCGCGTCGACACCGTCGCCGGCCTCGGCGGCCCCGCACCGCATCCGCTGCAGGAGGCGTTCATGGCCCACTTCGCCGCCCAGTGCGGCTACTGCACGCCGGGGATGCTGATGTCGGCCAAGGCGCTGCTCGATCGCAACCCGCGCCCGACGCGCGAGGAGGTGATCGAAGCGATTTCCGGCAATCTCTGCCGCTGCACGGGCTACGAGCCGATCATCGCCGCCATCCTCTCCGCCGCCGCAAGCGGGGCACGCCCATGAGCGACAGCATGATCGAGTTCCGAAAGGATCTCTTCGCCGACGAGCGCGACGATCGTCTGACGGTGATCGGGAAGCCGGTGCGCCGGCAGGACATTCTCGGCCACGTCACCGGGCGATCGCCGTTCTTCGACGACCACCTGTTCGAGGGGCTTCTGCACCTGCGCTGCGCGCGCTCCCCGCACCATCACGCGCGGATCCGGCGCATCGACGTCACGGAGGCCGAACGCAGCCCAGGCGTGGTGCGGGTACTCACGGGGCGCGACGTGCCGTGCAACCTGAACACGCTCCTCTCCCTGCTCGATTTCGGCATCGACGACGAGCCGGTGCTGAGCGGCGAGCGGGTGCGCTACATGGGGGAGCCCGTCGCGGCGGTGATCGCGGAGAGCGAGGCGGCGGCGCGCGAGGGCGCGGCGAAGGTGCGGGTGGACTACGAGCCCTTGCCGCACGTGCTCGACGTCGAGGAAGCGATCAAGCCGGGCGCCCCCGTCGTGCTCGACATCTATCCCGGCAACCGGTTCATCTGTCACGGCAAGTACGACCACCAGAAGCTGCGCTTCGGCGACGTCGAAGCCGCGCTGCGGACGGCCGACTACGTGGTCGAGGGGCGCTATCAGATGTCGCCGATCGAACAGGCGCCGATCGAGACCTGCGGTGCGATCGCCGCTCCGGAAACGAACGATCGCTACGTGTGCTACACCTCCACGCAGGCGCTGTTCTTCTCGCTCGCGACCACGTCGAAGGTCCTGCGCCTGCCCTCGAGCAGGCTGCACTTCATCGGCGGCACGGTGGGCGGCGGCTTCGGCGGCAAGGTGGATTCGATCCATGAACCGCTCGCCATCCTAGGCGCGATGCTGACCGGGCGGCCGGTGAAGTACGCCTGGGACCGCGAGGAGGAGATGCAGGTCGGCGGGCCGCGCGGGGCCGAACGGTGGTACATCACCGACGGGGTGATGCGCGATGGGCGGATCGTCGCGCGCAAGTTCGTCGGCTACTTCGACTCCGGTGCCTACACCCGCCTCACCTCCTACGCGATCATGAAAGCGGTCGGCCACCTGCCCGGGCCCTACACCATCCCCAACGTGTATGCCGATGTCTATTGCGTGTTCACCAACCGCACGCCGGCGACCGCGATGCGCGGCTTCGGCATCACGGGGGTGGATTTCGCGATCGAGGCGCACATGGACAAGGTGGCGGAGGTCGTCGGCATGAATCCGATCGAGTTCCGCATCCTCAACTCGTACCGCGACGGCGACATGAAGGCGCATCGGAGGATCGCGAAGAACTGCGCGCTGATCGAGTGCTGCCAGGTCGTGGCGGAGAAGGCGGGCGTGGCGCTGAGCCCCGAGGCGAAGCGCGCCTCCTCGCGCCAGGGCGGCGGAGGCGAGCGCGCGCAACTCCCGCCCCGCACGGCCCTCGACGAGAAGGGGCGGGTCGAGGGCTTCGCCGCGCACGGCTACGCGCGGAAAGGGCACCGACGCGGCGCGCCCGACACCCCGGTGCGGCCATCGCCCGAACCCGCCTTCGCGCGGACATCGTCGGCGTTGCCTGCCAGGGACATCGCCTCGAAACCTCCCTCGACTGCAGGTGCGCCACCGCAGCCGGCTCCCGCGCGCGCCGCCCCTTCGCAGCCGCCGCTGCCGTCTCCTCCGTCGGGACCGGCGCCGCGCGCGCCCATCCGTTTCTCCTCGATCTCCGGCCTCAGGAGGCGCTGATGGCGCTGCACCGTGGGCGCGGCTTCGCCGCCGTCAACTATCCGATCGGCATGAACCTCGGTGGCGATCCGTCGCAGGCGCTGGTTCACGCCAACCCCGACGGGAAGTTCACCGTCACGCTCTCCTCCATCGATCTTGGCCAGGGGATGAAGTCCGTCGTCCGCCAGATCGCCGCCGAGACGCTGGGCGTGCCGGTGGAGGACGTCTATGTCGACACCGCCGACAGCGACACGGGCCCGCACTGCATGGGATCCTTCGCCTCGCGCGGCACGCACCGTGTCGGCAACGCGGTGATCCAGGCGGCACAGGAGGCGCGCGCCATCCTGCTCGAGGCGGCGGCGGAGGAGCTCGAGGTCGATGCTGCCGACCTCGTCACCGACGGGGAAGGCAACATCCACGTCCGCGGCACGCCGGCGCGGACGATCACGGTGATGGCGGCGGCGCAGGCCGCTCAGTTCCGCCAGGGGCGCACCATCGCCGGGCGGGGGATCTTCCTCATCCCGCTCTCCGACGTCGATCCCGAGACCGGGGAGATGACACCCGTCAGTTGTTTCGCCCACGCCGCGATGCTGGTCGAGGTCGAGGTGGACGACGAGACCGGCGAGGTGCGTGTGCTCGACATGAAGTCGGCCTACGAGGTCGGCCGCGCGCTGAACCCCAAACTCGTCGAGCAGCAGCTCCGCGGCGGCGCATGGATGGGCATGAGCCACGCGCTGTGGGAGACGACGGAGCCCTGCTATCCCGACCGCTCGCACCGCCCGGTCGACTTCACCCACTACCTGATGCCCGGGCCCGGCGATCTCGCCCCGCATCACATCTCGATCCTGGAACGGCCCGCCCCCGACGGCCCCTACGGCGGCAAGGGACCAGGCGAGATGTGCGCCAATCCCGTGCTGCCGGCCGTGGTGAACGCGATCTACGACGCGGTCGGCGTGCGCATCGACGAGTTGCCGGCGACGCCCGAGAAGATCCTGCGCGCGCTGAAGGCGCAGGGCGGGGCGCGGCCGAAGCGGCGGCTCTGACCCGTGCCCGTAAGACGCAGCATCGCCGGCATTTCCGACCCTGCCTCGCTCGCGCGGGCGATGCGCGACGCCCAGTACATCGCGGACGAAGGTCTCGCCACAGCCGCCTATCTCGCTCTCGCCCTCGGCAAGCCGCTCCTGCTCGAAGGTGCGCCGGGTGTCGGCAAGACCGAGGCCGCGCGGGCGCTCGCCTCCGTGCTCGGCCGCGAGGTGGTGCGGTTGCAGTGCTACGAGGGCATCGATGCCTCGGCCGCGCTCTACGAGTGGAATTTCCCACGCCAGATGCTCGCCATCCGCCGGGCGGGCGATGCTTACGTCAATCTCCATGGCGACGAGTTCCTGATCGCACGCCCCCTCCTGCTCGCGCTGCAGGCGCCGCGCGACCGCCTTCTCCTGATCGACGAGATCGATCGCGCGGACCACGAGTTCGAGGCCTTCCTCCTCGAGTTCCTCTCCGACTTCGCGATCTCCATCCCCGAGCGGGGAACGGTGCGGGCCTCGGAACCCCCGGTGGTCGTCCTGACCTCGAACCGGACGCGCGAGCTGCACGAGGCGCTCAGGCGTCGCTGCGTCTACCACTGGATCGCCTATCCCGACCCGCTGCTGGAGACCGAGATCGTGCTGATGCGGGCCTCGGCGGTGGCGCGCGACACCGCGGAGCGCATCGTCGCCGCGGTCGGCGCCTTGCGCGCGGAACCGCTCGCCAAGCCGCCGGGGGTGGCGGAGACGGTGGAGTGGGCCGAGGCCGCAACACTCCTGCACGGGCACGGCGCGCCATGGCCCGCGGCCTTCCTGCGCTCGATCGGGGTGGCGGTGAAGGACCAGGACGACCTCGCCTATCTGGCGCCGCGCCTCGAAGCGATCATCGCCAAGGCAGCGGCATGACCGCTCGTTCCGTTCTCGACCCGTTCCTCGCTTTCCCCGGCGCACTTCGCGCCGCCGGTTTCCCGGCCTCGCCCGACCAGGGGGTGGCGTTCCTCGACGCCGTCTCCGCGTTGGGGCCGCGATCCCTGCGCGACATCCGGCTCGCCGCCCGTGCCGTGTTCGGCCCTCCCCCGGAACGCATGGCGGAGTTCGATGCGGTGTTCGACCAGGTGTTCCTCGGCCGTTCGATCGCCGCTCCAATGCCGGGAGAAGCGGAGGATCTGCCTCGCGTGTTCGAAGCGGGCGGGTTCGATCTCGCCGGCGAGGACGCGACGGAGGAGGAATCGGGTCGCTCGGCCACGGCGGCGGAACGGCTCGGCCGACGTGTGTTCGGCCCGGAGAGCGACGACATGGTTCTCCAGCGCTTCGCCCGCGCCGCGCCGCGTCTCCTGCCGCGTCGGCCGACGCGGCGACGCGGCCCCGGCCGAGGTCGTTGGGTCGACCCGAGGCGTGCCTTCCGTCAGCTCGTGCGGCGGGACGGCGAGCTGATGGTCCTGCCCAGGATGCGCCGTCGCCAGCGCCAGCGTCATGTCCTGCTGCTGATCGACGTCTCCGGGTCGATGAAAGGGAGCACGGACGGAACGCTTCGTTTCGCTCACGCTCTTGTTCGTGCGGCGGAGCGGGCGGAGGTCTTCACCCTCGGCACGCGGCTCACGCGCATCACCAGGGCGCTCAGCCACCGCGACGCCACGATCGCGCTGGAGCGCGCCTCCTGGCTGGTGGCCGACTGGGACGGCGGGACGCGACTGGGAGAAGCCCTCGCCGTGTTCCTCTCCGTGCCGCGCTTCGTCGGTTTCGCGCGCGGCGCGCTGGTCGTCGTCGTCTCCGACGGGCTCGAGCGTGGAGGGCCCGAGGCGCTCGTCTCCGCCATGACGCGGCTGCGTGGCCTCGCTTGGCGCATCGTCTGGCTCTCCCCGCTCGCCCAGGACCCCGCATACCGCCCGGAGACCGCAGCGCTAAGGGCCATCCTTCCGCTGCTCGACCGTTTCGGCGACGGAAGCTCCGTGCCGTCGCTGGCGGCCGCCTTCGGCCCCGACGGAGCCCGCGACCGGCGATGAGCATCGTCGATGCGCATTTCCACATCTGGCGGATGGCCGACCTGCCGTGGCTGACCGGACCGATGCAGCCGCGCATCTTCGGCCCCTACGAGGCGATCCGGCGCGACTACCCGATGACCGAGTATCTGGACGACATCGCGGGCCAAGGTGTTGCGGCCGCGGTCTACGTGCAGGCCAACTGGCCTCCGGAGCGGGCGGAAGACGAGGTCGCCTGGGTGTCCTCGATCGCCGAGGAAACGGGCTGGCCGCAGGCGATCGTGGGCTTCGCCGACGTCACGGTGCCGGACGTCCGCCCCGCGCTGGAGCGGCTCCTGCGGTTTCCGCTCCTGCGGGGAATCCGCCAGCAATTCCACTGGCACGACAATCCGCAGTATCGCTTTGCCGCCCGTCCCGACCTCTGCCTCGACCCCGCGGTGCAGCGCAACATCGCACGGATCGGCGAAGCGGGGCTCGTGTTCGAACTGCAGGTCTTCTCCCATCAGATGACGGGGGCCGCCGCGCTCGCCGAGGCCTGCCCGAACACGACGTTCGTGCTGCAGCACGCCGGGATGCTCGAGGACCTCTCGCCGGCCGCCATCGATCGATGGCGCGAGGGCATGGCGCTGCTCGCCGCGCGCCCGAACGTGGTCGCCAAGCTTTCGGGCTTGAGCACTTTCCTCCATTGCGTCGATCAGGGCCACATCGGCTTCGTAGTGGCGGAAACCGTTGCTCTCTTCGGGCCCGACCGCTGTCTCTGGGGTTCGAACTTCCCGATCGAGAAGCTCTGGACCGACTACGCTGCGCTTCTCGCCGCACACCGCACCGCCGTGTCGAGCATCGGCACGGCGGCGGCGGACGCGATCTTCGCCCGCACGGCGCAACGCATCTACAGGCTCTGAGAGGGGGAGGCCGCATGGCGCTCGAGATCAGGATCCTCGACTACGGCGACATCGAACTCGAATCGAGCTTCCTCGTGCTGGGGCGCGACTGCGGGCGCACGCGACGCGTGCCCACCTATGGTTTCCTGATCCTCGGCGGCGCATACCCAGTCCTCGTCGACACGGGCTACCGTGACAACGCGATCATGGAGACGCTGGGCATGCGGGGGCTGCAGTTCCACGAGAACATGATCGAGCGCCAACTCGCCAAGCACGGGGTGAAACCGCGCGACGTGCGCTACATCGTGCACACCCACCTGCACATCGACCACGCCGGCAAGGACGATCACTTCCCGATGACGACGACGGTGGTGGTGAACCGGCGCGAGCTCGAATATTCCGTCTCCGGGCTGATGCATCCGCAGTATCCGAAGCCCGACATCATCCACCTGATCGAGCGCCTGCACACGCCGCAGGCGCTGCGGCTCGAGGATCTCGAGCTTTCCGGCCCGATCGAGCTGATCCCGGGCGTGGTACTGGAAGCGGCCTACGCCCACACCGAGGGCTCGCTCAACGTGCATGTCGAGACCGCCGAGGGGCGAGCGACGATCTGCGGCGACGTGATCTACGACATCCAGGACCAGGTGGTCGAACCGTTCCGCATTGCCTTCGCCGACGAGGTGCAGGTGACGGGGAACCACGCCGGGTCGAAACGGGCCGAGAAGGCGGCGATCAAGAAGCTGCTCAACGGATCCGACTTCCTGCTTCCCGTGCACGACAAGCCGGCGAAGGTGCACCGTGGCCAGGTGGTCGGCCGGCTCGAGTGGGAGGTGCCGGGGCCGGTCAGCCACAGCGTGCATCGTCGCGCCTGGTTCCCGGCGTGAGGAGGGACCGATGGCGCATATCGCCCTCGACCCGGCGTTCCGCCGCCTGATCGACGAGCATGCCCCGGTGCGGCAGCTCGTCGGCGGATGCACCTTCACCGAAGGCCCCGTCTGGCACCCGGAGGAGCAGGCGCTCTACTTCTCCGATATGCCGGCCGACGTGCGGCGACGCTGGACGGAAGCCGGTGTGCGCGAGGTGATGCGGCCGTCCAACAAGGCGAACGGCCTGACCTTCGACGCTGAGCTCAACCTGCTCGCCTGCGAGCACGCGACGAGTTGCGTGGCGCGGTTCCGACCCGACGGGCGCCGCGAGGTGCTGGCCAGCCATTTCGAGGGGCGTGAGCTGAACAGCCCGAACGATCTCTGCGTCCATTCCTCCGGGGCGATCTACTTCACCGACCCGTGGTACGGCCGCATGCCCGTTTACGGGGTGGAGCGTCCGCGCGAGCTCGGTTTCCAGGGGGTGTATCGCCTGCCGCCGAATCACGTTCCCCGGGCGGAACCGCAGCTCCTCGTCGAGCGTTACCTGTTCACCCAGCCGAACGGGATCTGCTTCTCGCCCTGCGAGCGCACCCTCTACGTCAACGACACCGAGCAGGCGAACATCCGCGCCTTCGACGTCGCCGAGGACGGCTCGCTGCGGCGCGGTCGCGTCTTCGCCTCGGGAATTCGCGAAAGCCTCAACCCCGGCGTGCCCGACGGCATGAAGTGCGATGCCGAGGGCAATGTCTGGGTCACGGGGCCGGGCGGGCTGTGGGTTTTCCGCCCGGACGGCACGCACATCGGGCGCGTTTCGATCCCGGAACCGGCGGCGAATCTCGCCTGGGGCGGGCCGGACTGGCGCACGCTGTTCGTCTGCGCGACCACCTCGGTCTATGCGGTCCCGGTCAAGGTCGGCCCGCGCAGCGAGCCGTTCATGCGCGCCCGCGCCACGTCGCGCAACCCCGCGCGCGACGCTCCGCTCAGGCTCGATGCGCGGCGTTGCGCGCTGATCATCCAGGACATGCAGAACGACGTGGTGATGGAGGGCGGCGCCTTCGCCGCCACCGGGTCGGCCCAGCACTGCCGGGAGCAGAACGCGATCGCCAACATCGCGCGTCTTGCCGATCGCTGCCGCGCGCTCGGCGTGCCGGTGATCCATGTCTGGTTCGTCGTCACGGAAGGCGCGCGCGGCCTCACCTTGAACGCGCCTCTGTTCGAAGGCGTGGTCGAGGCGAAGGCCCTCGTGCGCGGCACCTGGGGTGCGGCACCCGTGCCCGGCCTCGAGCCGCGGCCGGGCGACCACATCGTCGAGAAGATGCGCATGTCGGCCTGGGAAGGCACGAGCCTGGAGACCATCTTGAAGGCGGAAGGGCGCGACATCGTGATCGTCACCGGCGCCTGGACGAACATGTCGATCGAGCACACCGCGCGGACGGGAGCGGACAAGGGCTACGTGATGGTGGTGCCCGAGGACGGGTGTTCGACCATGAACGCGGACTGGCACCGCGCCTCGATCAACTACGCGCTGCAGAACGTGTCGATGGTCACGACCGTCGACGCGGTGATCGCCGCGCTCGGCTGAGCCGGGTCGGACAGGGAAAAGGGGGGAGGAGGCGGGTGAACCGGTATGACATGGATGGTCAGGTCGCGGTGGTGACCGGCGGGGCGCAGGGCATCGGCTTCGCCGTCGCCCGACGCCTCGCCGCCTCCGGCGCGCAGGTGGCGATCTGGGACGTCGAGGGTCCGCTCGCCGAACGCTCGGCCGCCGAACTCGGCGACGGCGCGCGGTCCTTCGCCGTCGACGTGACCGATTTCGATGCCGTTCAGGCGGCCACCCGCGACACCCTGGCCGCCTTCGGCCGCATCGATGCGCTCGTCACCAGCGCCGGCATCGCGGGCATGAATGCGACGGTGATCGACTATCCAGTCGATGAGTGGCGGCGGATCCTCGATGTCAACCTGAACGGAACGTTTCATTGCTGCAAGTGCGTGCTGCCCGCGATGGTGAAGCAGAACTACGGGCGGGTGGTGCTGATCGCCTCGATCGCCGGCAAGGAAGGCAACCCGAACGCGGCCGCCTACTCGGCCTCGAAGGCCGGCGTGATCGCGCTCGCCAAGTCGCTCGGCAAGGAGCACGCCGCGCAGGACATCGCGATCAACTGCGTCACGCCGGCGGCGGCGCGCACGCGGATCTTCGACCAGATGACGCAGGAGCACATCGCCTACATGCTCTCCAAGATCCCGCGCGGGCGCTTCCTCGAACTCGACGAGGCGGCGAGCCTCATCGCCTGGCTCTGCACGCGCGAGAACGGGTTCAGCACCGGCGCGGTGTTCGATCTCTCGGGCGGCCGCGCGACGTACTGATCCGGTCAGACCAGGATCAGATCGGGCGCGAACACCACCTGCTGCGGTGCGTAGCCGAAGGGCGTCACGTCCCGGTTCGCATCCAGCAGCAGCCGTGCGCCGCCGGGCGCAGTCACGTCCACCACCCAGTACTCGATCCCCGTCGCATCGTCGAAGCGCACGAAGTAGAGGTTGCCGTCGCCGCCGAGCCGGAGGCCGGCCATGAAGGCGTCGGCGGCGAAGTTGGTGAGCGCCTCCGGCAGCCCCGCCTCGCCGGGCGTCGCCCCGGGCGAGAGGCGCCAGATCTGCGCCGCTTCCGCAGGCGCAGACTTGCCGAAAAAGAAGAGGTCGCTGCCGCCGGCCACGAGGCCGCTCGTATCGAGGAAGCCCGGGTGCAGGATCGGTGATGCGGTCACGCCGTCATCCTCCACCTGGAAGATGGACGGCCTGCCCGTCGGCTCGCGCAGTGCGAGGAAGAAGACCTCCTCCCCGATCGCCGCCAGGTTCGCCGGGAAGCCGAAGGGATGGCGCAGCTCCGCCCCTGTGACAGCGGCCAGCACACCCTCCGGAATGACGCCGTCCCAGGTCCAGACCCGCATCTGGGCGAGCCCGCCCGGAACGTCGATGCCGCCGGCGTTCGAGCCCTGGAAATAGGCGCGGCCGTCGGCGAAGGTCGCCTCGTCGTAGTTGCCCCCCGTCTCGTTGGCGAAATGCAAGAAGTACAGCGCCGAACCGGGCGGCTCGTCGAGGTCGAGGGAGGCGATCGAGGCTTCGATCGGCTCACCCGGCGCGGGCAAGGGGAGAAAATGCGCCTGCTTCCAGAACGCGCGGCTGCCGCCCCCGACGAAATCCGCCGTCCCGCCATGCCAGCCCTGGATCGGATCCTGCCCGAAGGGCGAGAAGAGATCGGAGTAGAACTGCGCCTCCATGCCGTCGAAGGCATAGAGCGACCAGACATCGTTCGTCGGGTCGGCGTCGCTGTTCTCGGCGCGGGTCTCGTCGCGCGCGGTGAAGACGATGCGGCTGCCGATGGTGCTGGCCGAGCCGAGCAGGTGGTCTTCGAGCAGAACCTCGGTCGTGCCGAACACGGCGTCGTAGACGAGGATGTCGTTGCCGGCCGCGTCGCGCGTGCCGAACAGCACCTGGCGGCCGAGCACCTCCGCCTCGAGGGAGAGCGGGGCGGCGGCAGCATAGAGCGTCGTCAGGCTGCCGTCCGCCTGAACCTGGAACAGGCCGAACTCGCCGGTGTCGCCGCGCTGGCCGGTGCCGACCCAGTGGCCGTCCAGCACCGCGCCCTCGCTGTGGCGGGTGCCGCCGCGCAGCGCATCGAACACCTCGGAGCCGTTGGTCACGAACAGCCGCCGCTCGGCGCCGTTGTTGACCAGCGCCTCGAAGACGAAGCCCTCGCTGATCGCGCGGTCGAACAGGCCGCCGGCCCAGCCGGAGCCGGGGATGCCGCCGGTGTCCTCGTCGGTCGGCACCTCGGTGGGGACGGGAGAGAGGGCAGCGTAGGCGTAGTCGAACAGCGCGGCCTCGCCGGGGTTGGCGAGGCTGTCCGCGCGGTAGACGAGGTGGCCGCCGGCCATCTGCAGCTCGTCGATCTCGCCGAAGCGCACATCCACCGGCGTGAGCGTGCCGCCGGCATAGGCGTAGAGCATGTCCACATCGCCGGTATCCAGCACCCAGGCGGCGTTGCCGGCGCCGTCCACCGTCAGGTGCTCGATGGTGCCGCCCGGGGTGCTGAACAGGATGGACAGGTCGAAGGCGCCGTTGCCGTCCGCGTCGGTCCAGCGGCCGACAACGGCCTCGAAGCCCCCCATACCGTCCTCGCCGAGCGCGCTGAACACCACGCCGTTGATCCAGGGCGCGATGTCCAGGCCAAGTAGCGGCGCGCCGGCGAGGTCGGTGCTGGTGATCTGCTCGTCGCCACCTAGGCCCGCGGCGTTGGACAGCGCGTCGAATCGGTAGGCGAAGAGGCGGCCGAGGCCCTGGTTGTCGTTGCCGAACAGGAAGAGCGTGTCGCGGCTGCCACCCGCGCCGTCCGTGACGGGTGCGACCGTCAGCGCGAAGGGGGCGAGCGGCACCGCTCCGTCGGTGCCGTTGATGTCCACGAAGCTGGCGGACGGCAGGTAGAGCACGATGTCGATCAGCGGATCGATGCCCGGCCCGAAGGAGCGGGTGACTTCCGCGAACCACAGATCCTGCCGGAACAGCGCGTCGGTCACGAAGCCGAGGCTCGGGTGGCCGTTATGATCGCCCGAGAAGAAGAACGCGGCGGCATCGAGCACCCGTTTCGCCGGATCGCTGACGTTCAGCAGGACGCCTTCGGGCGTGTCCCGGAAGCCTGCGATCTCGCGGATCACGTTGATGTTCGGCGAACTGAACGAGCCCGCGGATGTGTAGGTCCAGCCATAGGCATCGAGCACCGGGACCAACACGTCGCCGTTGTCGGACAACGGGGTCTCGGCCGCGAAGACCGGCTTGCCGCCCCCGTCCGTCAGCAGGCGGCGATTTTCCGTGCCCTCGAGCGGCACCGCCGCCACCTGCTGCCCCTCGGCGTCGAAGGCGCGGAGTTCCCCCTCGATCGCGAGCCAGGCGAGATCGCCCGAGAGGACGCCGAGGTTCCGCTCGGCGAGCGGCAGCCCGGCGTCGAAGGCCTCGGTGTCCACGGCGCCGAGCGCGATCAGGGTGCTGCCGGTCCAGGCGAGCCAGGTCGGCGTGCCGTCCTCGTCGGCGCGGAAGAACACGGTGCCGGAGCGGCCCATGATCTCGCGCGGCGTGCTAGACTGCGGACCGGCGAGCCACTCCGCCCCCTCGACCATGGTCGCGAAGGGTGTGCTGGGGTCGGAGTTGGTGTCGTAGAACCAGAGCTCGCGGCCCGCGCCGGGGGTGGAGCCCGAGAAGTAGAAGCGCGCGCCCGATGGGGGTGGCGGCGGCGGCACCCCGTCATCGTCCAGGATGGTGAAGACGATCGGCGTCGTGTCCACATCCCCCGCGGTGGCGCCGACGAGCGAGAGGGTGAAGGTCTCGTCGGGTTCCGCAACGAGGTCGGCCGTAACGGGGATGGAGATGATCCCGGAGGAGGTCTGCCCGGCCGCGAAGTCGACGGTGAAGGTGCCGAAGCCGAAGACGAGGTCGGCGCTGTCGGCGGAGATGCCGGGCCCGGGACCAAGGGCGTAGGTCAGTGTCGCCGCCGGCAGGTGGGCGCCGCTCCGCGTCACCTCGAAGACGAAGCCGATCGGGGTGTCCGGGTTGCCTTCGGGCCGCGCGCGTTCGCCCGTCTGGGTGATGGCGAAGGGGGCGGGCGGAGCGACCGTCACCGTCACCAGCGTCTCGTTGCCGGGCACGGCGGTCCCGTCGGGCCCGATGGTGAAGGGCGTGTAGGTGAAGCTGTCGGTGCCGACGAAGCCCGGATCGGGCGTGTAGTGGACCGGCCCGCCGGCCAGACCGGGGAAGAAGATCACGAACCCGTTCTGCGGGAGGGTGAAGGTGTAGATCGCGTAGAGATCCTCACCCTCCACGTCGAAGTCGTTGGCGAGCACGTCGATGACGACCATCTCGCCGGGGGCCGTCGTCGCCGTGTCGGGCACGCCGACCGGCGGGTCGTCCACCGGCACCACGGTCAGCGTCATGACGCCCGTGTCGCTCAGCCCGCCCGAGTCGGTCACCCGGTAGGTGATGGTGGCGATGCCGAAGAAGTTCGGCAGCGGCTGGACCTCGATCGCGCCGGTTGCCCCGTCGAAGCTCGTGACGGTCAGGTTGGTCGTGCCCAGGATCGCGATGCTCTCCTGGTTCAGCTCCGCATCGCTCGTGAAGCCGAACATGTTGGCGATGAAGGGCGTGTCCTCGTCGATGGCGAAGGACACGTCGTTCGCCACCGGCGGCGTGTTGGGCGGCGGCGTGTCCTCGTCCAGGATGGTGCCCGTGGCGGTCCGTTCATCGGCCGGCGGCAGCGTGCCGCCGGTGGCGGAGACCAGCGTGAGGGTGACCGTCTCGTCCGGCTCGATCGCCGCGTCCGGCACCATGAGCAGCTTGATCTCCGCCTCGGCGGCGCCGGCGTCGAAGGTGAGGATGTAGCGCCCGGGGACGAGCGGGACGGGTGCGACGCTGCCGCCGGCCGCGACGCTGCTGACCCAGTAGTCGTCGGCCGAGGCGGTGCCGCCGAGGTCGAAGGTCACGGTCGTCGGCACGGACAAATCGCCCGTCCGCGTCACGGCGAACACCAGGCGCCCGGGCGGGGCGACGCCTAGCGTGCCTTCCGGCGCGCTGCCGGCATCGGCCTCGCGCAGGGCAAGCGCGGGCGGCGGAGGCGGTGCGTCGTCGTCCAGGATGATCCCCGTCGCGGTGCGCTCCGCCGGGTCGGGCAGGCGGCCGTCGAAGGCCGAGAGCAGCGTCAGCGTGACGGTCTCCGGCGCTTCCTCCGCCGCATCGGGGGTAATGTACACCTCGATGTCGGCGCTTGCGGCACCGGCATCGAAGGTGAGCGTGTAGCGGCCCGGCGCGCCCGGCACGGGGGCGAGGCTGCCGCCATTGGTCGCGGCGAGGAAGGCGATGTCGTCCGGCGAGGCGGTGCCGCCGACCTCGAAGGTGACGGTGGTCGCGTAGGAGAGGTCGCCGCTGCGTTCGAGGACGAAGAACAGCACGCCCTGCGGCGTGGTGCCGGCCGTGCCTTCGAGCGTGGCGCCGGCGTCGAGGGCGCGGAAGGCGACGGCGGGCGGCACGTCGTCGTTGAGGAACACGCCGGAGGCTGAGGTGATTCCGGCGAGCGCACCGTTGGCGACGACCTCCACGAGATCGAGAGTCACCGTCTCGTCCGCCTCGGGGATGCGGTCGCCGCGGGCGAAGACCTCGATCACCGTCTCGCTCGCGCCGGCGGCGATGGTCGCCTCAAAGAGGCCGGCGCTGCCCGGCGGCCCGTCGCCGATGCGCGTCGCGCCGAGGAGGTCGATCTCGTCGGCCGCCACCTCGCCCTGCACGACGAAGCGCACCACCGTGTCGAGCGCCAGGCTGCCGCTCCGCTGGAGCGTGAAGGCGAGCCGCCCGTCCGGGCCCGGGCCGCCCTCGTTCACGCTGCCGGCATCGGCCTCGGCGAAGCCGACGGAGACCGCGTCGTCGTCGAGGATGGTGCCCGTCGCGGTGCGCTGCCCCTCCGGCGGCAGCACGCCGCCCGTCGCGGAGACGAGGGTGATGGTGACCGTCTCGTCCGCCTCGATCTCCGTGTCGGGCGTCAGGAACAGTTCGATCTCGGCGCTCGCCGCGCCGGGATCGAAGGTGAGGATGTAGCGGGTGGCGACGAAGGGGAAGAGCGTGACGCTGCCGCCATTGGTGGCGGAGACGGAGGCGATGTCGTCGAGCGAGGCCGTGCCGCCGAGGTCGAACACCACGCTGGTGGCGAAGGAAAGGTCGCCGCTGCGGTCGAGCGCGACGACGAGCCGGCCCTGGGGCGAGAACCCGGCGGTGCCCTCCGTGCTGCTGCCGAGGTCGAGGCTGCGGAAGGCGAGCGCGGGCGGGAAATCGTCGTTCGAAATGGTGCCGGTTGCGACCAGAGGCCCGGTCGGGGAGAGCACGGCCCCCGTCGCGGCCGCGATGGTGAAGGTCACGGTCTCGTCCGGTTCGGGCACGCTGTCGGGGGCGATCAGCACCTCGACGGTCGCGCTCGCCTGCCCGGGCGCGAAGGACACGCGCCAGAGCGCGGGATCGGCCAGCTGCACCGCGCCCGTGATGCCGAAGATGTCGTCCCCGTCGGCCGTGCTGGAAAGGCGGAGATCCGCGGTGGAGGCGGCGGAGAGGTCGCCCGTGCGGGTGAGGATGAAGACCAGGGCGCCGCCGTTCTCCGGCGTCGCCCCGGCATCGGGCGTGGCGAAGGCGATCGTTGGTGCAGGCGGCGTCACACCCGTCACCGTCACCGCCACGGTGGCGGTCGTCATGCCGCCGCGGCCGTCCGAGACCGTGTAGGTGAAAGTCTGGATCTCGCTGTCGCCGTCGCCGAGGCTCTCGAACCCGGCGCTCGCGTCGAAGACGAGCTTGCCGTCGGCGAGCGTCACGCTTCCCTTGGCCGGCTCGGTGAAACCGGCGATGGTGAGCGCGTCGTTGGTCGGATCGGTGTCGTTGGCGAGCACGTCGATGGTCACGCTGCCACCTTCCGCCACCGTGGCCGTGTCGTCCTGGGCCAGCGGCGGTGCGTTCGCGGGAGCAGAGCCGACGGCCCGCACGGTGGCACTTCGGGGGCCTCCGGCCGGCCCGACGCTGCCGATCACCGCGGCGAACTGCATCTGGCTCAGGAAGTCGAGCGTCAGGGCCTCGGTGGCGTGCGCCAGCGTGAAGGTGACGGACCGAATGTCGTCCGCTCCGCTCGCCGAGGCCGTGCCGAAGGCGATGCCGACATCCGAGGCGCGGGCCGCGCCGAGCGTGTTGACTCCGGACCCGAGATTGGAGACCGCGTTGGCGTTCTGCGCGAATCTCGTAACGCCGCTCGTGCTCGCGGTGACGGACAGACCACCGAGCAGGTTCTCGTTGCTCACCTGGAAGAACAGGCCGCGCAGGTCGCCGACGATGGCGGTCGAGATGAGGCTTGCCGTGATCTGCAGCGTTCCGTCGGGCATCTGCACGACGGTGACGCGGATCCCCGGCCCGCCCGCGAGGTTGAACGTCATCGACGGGTTCATGCGTCACCCTTTCTCAATGCCTCCGGGCCAACGCCCGCCGGCACGACGCTTCGAGCGGAGATCTGCGAACGGAACCGTACCAAACGAAAGGAACAGGACTCGCCCGGGCGATCGGCGTGACCCGGGTCACGCACCCGCCGGATCAGGCGAGGCGGCGCGCGGCTGCGAGACCGACAAGGCCCGCGAGGAACACGCCGAGGGCCCCCGGGGTCGGCACCGCCACACCCTCGACCGTCACGGCGACCGACAGGGGTTGGGCGAGAAAGTAGAACGCGGTCGCTTCGGAGTTCGGGTCGAGGAACGACGCTCCGAATGACGAGGGCGAACTCGGGTCACCCGGATCGGCGGTGAACGCGAAGTCCTGGAAGATGGAGGAGAAGGCGAAAGCGGCGTCGAAGACGAACACGCTCGCATTGAGTTCCATCGTCCCGGTCGCAATCGTGCTCTGCGCGCCCCAACCTTCGCCGCTGAGCAGGACGTAGAACGCGCTGCCGGTCGTGCTCGATACCGTCAGACCGTCCAATCCGACGATCACTGTCGTCGTCACCTCCTGGAAGAAGGCAAAGAGAGTACCCCGTGCGCTCGTGTCGATCACGAACGTATCCGGTGCGAGCGTGAACACTTGAACGACGGATGCGCTGACCCCTTCGAGATCCCTGTCGACGCCACCGGTCAGCGATCCGTCGACATCCCGGCCCTCGATGATCGTTCCCCTCGCCGTCACCGTGATCTTCGGCGAGGCATCGGCCGAGGCGGGAGCGAGAAGGGAGAAGACCGCGATCAGGACAATGACCGAGAGGAAGAGGCTTGAACGTCGAAGCATGATTGCGCTTCCCAAAGGCGGACTAAGGGGCATCGAGCCTGACAGGCTGGCGCGCCCCTCCACCCCGGGATCGCCACGCGAGAAGTGTATGCAGACAGTTGGCGTTCTGCAACGACAGAGTTGGGCGGCGCCCGCTTCGCACGCCACCGTATTCGGGCGCCGGAGGCGAGGGCCCGCCTTGTGGTTTGAGGATGGCCTGTGTGGTTTCGCCGAGCGCGGCGCTCGACGTCGCGCTGTCGGGGCTGTCGCTCCTCGCGTGAGATCGCCCGCCGTCGTGCCGGCGATGCCTTGCACCTGCCGCTCCGGCGCGCGACCGTTCATGCGGCGAAGCACGGGGAGTGGTTGGCGATGCGTCCCAACAGCCTGCATGCCCGCGACATCGCGAGCCTGATCCACCAGCAGACGGATCTCGACGCGTTCAGCCGCGAGGGCGCGCTGATCATCGCGCGCGGCCAGGGCTGCCGGGTATGGGACACGGAGGGGCGCGAGTACATCGAGGCGATGGCGGGGCTCTGGTGCGCCTCGCTCGGCTTCAGCGAGAAGCGGCTCGCCGAAGCGGCGTACCGCCAACTCCTCACCCTCCCCTACTACCACACCTTCTTCCAGAAGGGGCACGAACCGGCGATCGAGCTTGCCGAACGCCTGCTGGCGATCGCGCCCCCCGCTCGCGGCGGACGTTTCGCCCGCGTGGCCTTCCAGTGCTCGGGGTCCGAGGCGAACGATGCCGCGATCAAACTGATCTGGTACTACAACAATCTGCGCGGCCGGCCGCGGAAGAAGAAGATCATCGGGCGCATCCGCGGCTATCACGGCAACACCGTCGCCGCCGCCTCGGTCTCCGGCCAGCCGCACATGCACGCCGATTTCGACCTGCCCTACGGCGATCGCTTCCTGCATATCGACAATCCGAACTGGTATCGCTTCGCGGAGGACGGCGAGAGCGAGGAGGCGTTCAGCGCGCGGATGGCGGCGAACCTCGAGGCGCTGATCGAACGCGAGGGGGCTGACACCATCGCCGCCTTCTTCGCCGAACCGGTGCAGGGTGGGGGTGGCGCGATCACGCCCCCCGCGCGCTACTTCGACCTGATCCAGCCGATCCTGCGCCGCCACGACATCCTGTTCGTCGCCGACGAAGTGATCTGCGGCTTCGGACGAACGGGCAACATGTGGGGCTGCGACACCTACGCGATCGAGCCCGACCTGCTCACCTGCGCCAAACAGCTCTCCGCGGCCTACCAGCCGCTTTCCGCGCTGTTGATCAATGAGGAGATCCATCACGCCCTCCTCGAGGGTAGCCGCAAGCACGGCACCTTCGGCCATGGCTTCACCTATGGCGGCCACCCGGTGGCCTGCGCGGTCGGGGTCGAGACGCTGAAGATCTACGAGGAGCGCGACATCCTCGGCCATGTGCGACGGGTGTCGCCCGTCTTCCTCGGCGCCCTCGAACAGGCGCGCAGCCACCCGCTGGTCCGCGACGTGCGCGGGGTCGGACTCCTCTGCGGCGTGGAGATCGTCGCCGACAAGCGCACGCGCGCTCCCTTCCCGCCGGCGGCCAAGGCCGGGCTCGACGTGCAGAAGGGCTGCGAGGAGGAGGGCCTGATCGTGCGCGCGATCGGCGACCGCATCGCCTTCACCCCGCCCCTGATCCTGAGCGAGGACGAAGCGCACGAGATCGGCGCGCGCTTCCTGCGGGGGCTCGATCGCGCCCTGGCGGCCCTTCGCCCTGCCCTGGCGGCCGAATAGCGGATCCGCGTTCGCCAAACCGCCGGCGGGTCGCGCCGCCTGGCATTCGCGCGTCGCGAAACGTGCTGGAATGTCGATGGTCAGAAGCCCGCCATCGCAGACTGAGGCGCGCCACCGGCTCGTGCCGTCACATCCGCCCCTTCCAGGGCACGAGCCGGCGTTCGGCGAGCCGCATGAGGAGGTCGAACGCGTAGGCGAAGGCGGCAATCACCACGATGCCCATCACCACCAGGTCGGTGCGCAGGAAGTTCGACGCGTTCAGCACCATCTGCCCGAGCCCCACATTCGCCGCCACCATCTCCGCCGCCACCAGCGTCGTCCAACCGAAGCCGAGCCCGATGCGCATGCCGGTGAGGATCTCGGGCAGCGCGGCGGGCAGGATGACGTGGCGCAGCAATTGCGCGCGCGTGGCGCCGAGCGAGAGCGCGGCATTGACCTGCTCCGGCGCCACGCTGCGCACGCCGGCGCGCGCAGCGAGCGCGAGGGGAGCAAAGCAGGCGAGATAGATGAGGACGATCTTCGCCGCCTCGTCGATGCCGAACCAGATCACCACCAGCGGCAAGTAGGCGAGCGGCGGCAGCGGGCGATAGAACTCGATCGGCGGGTCGAGCAGGCCGCGCGCGACGCGCGACACACCCATGGCGATACCGGCCGGCACCGCAGTGAGACAGGCAAGCACGAAGGCCGACAGCACGCGGAACAGGCTCAGCGCGGCGTGGCCCACCAGGGTCGCATCGCCGATCGGACGTGCCAAGCCCTCGACGAGACGATCGAACACTACCCCCGGAGCAGGCAGGAACAGGGGGCCGATCCAGCGCCACTCCGTTGCCGCCCACCAGAGCAGAAGAAGGGCGATGGTGGTGGCGATGCTGATCGCGACCGCGCTGCGCGGATCCGGGAAGACATTGCGCGCGGCGGCGGGCCGGCGATCGGTCGGTGATGCCGACGCGGCGCGCGGGCGAGATCGGCGCGCCGCCGCCTCCTCCCCGCTCACGCGAGGGCTCCCGCGCCGTCGCGCGCGCTCGCCCGCACCTCGGCCAGAACCTCCTCGCGCAGGGCGATGAAGGCCGGATCCGATTTCACTGCTCGCGCGTTACGGGTCTCCAAGTAGCGACGACCGAATGAGACCGGGAGCCGGCGCACGATCCGCCCCGGCCGGGGGCTCATCACCACCACTTCGGTGGCAAGGAACAGCGCCTCCTCCACACCGTGGGTGATGAAGAACACGGTCTTGCCCGAGGCTGCCCAGACCTCGAGCAGGTGCTCCTGCATCGCCTCGCGGGTCAGCGCGTCGAGGGCGGCGAACGGCTCGTCCATCAGCAGAACCTGCGGGTCGGCGGCCAAAGCCCGCGCGATGCCCACCCGCTGCTGTTGTCCGCCCGAAAGCGTCCAGACGGGCCGATCGGCGAAGCCGGCAAGGCCGACGAGAGCGAGTTTCTCCTCGGCGAGCCGACGCCGCTCCGCCCGTTTCATTCCCGCGAGCAGCGGCCCGAATGCCACGTTTTCCCACACGCTGAGCCAGGGCAAAAGGGCGTGCTTCTGGAACACCACGCCGCGATCGGCGCCCGGCGCGGAGACCTCGCGGCCCGCGACCAGGATCCGCCCGGAGGAGGGCGCGATGAAGCCGGCGATGCAGTTGAGCAACGTTGTCTTGCCGCAGCCCGAGGCGCCGAGCGCGACGCAGAAGCCACCCTCCGGGATGGCGAGATCGATCCCGGAAAGCGCGTCGATCCAGCCTCCTCCCGGCAGCGGAAAGGAGACGGAGAGGCCCTGGATCGAGACCGCTCCCACGGCCTCAGGCAGCGGCGGCCGCGGCGAAGCGTGGCGTGACGTGGGCGGCGATGTTGGTCGGCACGGCTTGGATCCTGCCCTGCGCCTGCAGGAACTCGGCCGTGTGCCGGATCGCCCGCACGGCCCCGCCCTCCGCCCCGCCGCCGAGCCAGGCGGGCGAGGCCTGTTCGCTCGCCGGAACGAAGCGATAGAGTTTCATCATGCCCGGCACGTCTTCGGGCTTCGCACCGGTGATGCGAGCGGTCACCGCAGCACGCTCGGTGCCCGGGCCCCAGGCACTCGGGTCCGCCGCATACTCGGCATCGTACTTCGCCAGGATGCGCGCATAGGCACGCAAAAACTCCTCGTTTTGCCGCGCCCAACTGCGATCCACGACCACCCCGTCGAAGGTCGGCCGACCCCAGGCCGCGAGCTGGCCCAAAGTGATGAGCACCTTGCCCGTGCGCAGCACCGCGCTGCGGGTCGGTTCCCAAACGAAGGTGGCGTCGATGTCGCCGCGCTCCCAGGCAGCGGCGATCTCGGGCGGGCGCATGTTGAGAATGCGCAGCGCGTTCGCCGGAATGCCGAACTGTTCGAGCGCGAACAGGAGGTGGTAGTGCGTGGTCGAGACGAAAGGCACGCCGATGCGCTTGCCGCGCAGGTCCTGCGGCGCGTTGATCCCTGCGCCGTTGCGCACCACCAGCGCCTCGGCATCGGCGATGTCGGTGAGGATCCAAAACAGTTCGATGTCCAAGCCCTGCGCGATCGCCGCGGTGGTCGGCGAGGAGCCGACTTCCCCGATCTTCACGCCGCCCGAGGCCATGGCGCGGATGACCTCCGCGCCGGCGGTGAACATCCGCCAGTTGATCCGGTAGCCGGTGGCGCGTTCCACCTCCTGCGCGGCCATGGCGGCCCGGAACGGTACCACCATATACTGGTGCGCGATCGTCACCTCGCGCGTCTGAGCGAGGGCGGGCGCGGCCAGCGCGGCCGCTGCAGCCGCACCACCTGCCAGGACCGCACGCCGGGTTGGCTTGCTCTGCGTCATCGTCCGTTCTCCCCGCCCGCTCCCTGTCGCTGCCGGGCCAAGCGCACCGACCCAGCCCCAAGCACCAGTCCAAGCACCAGTCCAGGCACGGCTGAGAGCAAGAGTCATTCCATCGTCTGGCGGTGCGGTGCTCCAGGCGCCCTGCCGGCAACGATGTCGGATCTGCCTGCAGCTGCGGCAGGCTGCCGCCAGGTTCGGCAGCTCTTTCCGTCGCACTGCTCCGGCCGCCGTCTTGGCGTGAGCCCGGCCGTGGTGACGGAGGGCGCCGGAACGCGTTCGCGAAAGCGCGCTTCTGCCGAAGCGTGTGGAAAACACAGGGTTCCGTGCCGGCCTGCTTACACCACTGGCGTGCAGCCGCGAGGAGCGTGGCGTGCTACGGCCGGTCCTGTTGAAGACCCGATGCCGTGAACGCTCGAAAGCGTCTGCCGGCAGCGACGTCGGCGACAGGGTGGTAACATGCAAGGTTCCGCCGGGTAGCACCGATCCTTCCGTGATCAGGGCATACCATGGACGCGAACCGATCCTTCTGCACCGATCCTCTCAGCCCTGCTGATCGCTTCCCGGCTTGGCGCGAATGGTTTTCGCCCACGCTTGACATTCAGCCGCTCGACGATAGCGCGCGTGACTTTTCCGGCGTGCATCGCGTGTGGCGCATCGGGCCTCTGGCATTCAGTCACAGCCTGCTGGCAAGCCCGGTTCGGATCGTCCGCCACGAGAGACAAGCCCGACGCGACTCCGTCGACCATGGGTTCCTGCTGAGCGCAAGCCGGGAGCGGGAAACGAGGCTGCGCATCGCAGATCGGTGCCTCACGATACGTCCCGGTGCGCCGGTGATCGCGTCGACCGCACTGCCCAAGGTGATCAAGCGTCGGAGCGCGCAGTATCGCGTCCTCTACGTCCCACGCAGCGCCGCCGCCGACCTTTCCCGGCGGGAGCGCGTCCGTCGGCCGATCCGGTCCAACCTCGGCTTGCACAGAAGACTGACCCCACGCCAGCTCTGCCGAATGTCGGGCCTGGCGCGGTCCCTCCTCTATCGCCTGTTCGAGGGTCAGGGCGGCGTCGCTTCCGTCATCCAGCGCGAACATCTGCGGGCAGCTCATTCCGCCCTGTCGGATCCGCACGACGACCGCAACCATCCAGGCCATCGCCGAAGCCTTTGCCTTCGCTGATGGCTCCACCTTCTCGCGTGCGTTCCGTGCCGAATTCGGCTGCACGCCGACCGAGGTGCGGCTCGCCGCCAGCGCAGGTGCCATCGTTCCCATGGCTCAGCATGAAGGCCCGGCGGCCAAGACGGGCCCGGACAACTTTGCCCGCCTGCTGCGCGATCTCTAGCGCCGTGAGCCGGCACGGTCATTCCGCCTCCGTTTGAGACGGCGCGCACGGCCGCCGGACCCGCAGCACGGGACGTCATCAGCGAAACGGACTAATCCTGTCGATCGATGTCCGGGAAGCGCCGCCGCGCGGCGTTCGCCGGCACGGTCGGAAGGAGATGGCGGCATGTCCGCGCCAGGCAACGTGGCACCCACGGGCGAGCACGTTCAGCACAGCCGGGGCGAGTGAATGTTCGCCCCGATCGAGGACGATCCAGCCCCCCTCGTCTCCACCGGCAGGCTGCCGACGCGCGAGGACGTGGTGCAGAACGTGCACGCGGCCTGCCAGCGGTATCGCGACAACGAAGGCGGCAGGGTGGCCGATTACATCCCCGCCCTTGGCGCAGGTGCCACGCCACCTGTTCGGCATCGCGGCCGTCGGCTCCGATGGCACGATCGTCGAGGTCGGCGACGTCGGTCATCCCTTCTCCATCCAGTCCGACTCCAAACCGTTCGTCCACGCCCTCGTCATGCCGGCAGTCGGTGCCGAAACGGTCCAGGCCAAGATCGGGGTGAATGCGACCGGACTTCCGTTCAATTCCGTCATGGCGATCGAGCTCAATCCCGATCGGACGATGAACCCGATGGTGAACGCCGGCGCGATCGCCACCACGAGCCTCGCCCCAGGCGATACGGCGGAGGCGACATGGCAGTCCATCCGAGAAGGGCTGTCGCGCTTCGCCGGGCGTGACCTCGCCTTGAACGAGGAGGTCGACCAGTCGCAGGCAGCGACCAAGCTGCGGAACCGAGGCATCGCCAAACTGCTGGAAGGCTAGGGGCGGATGTACTGGGACGCGCTGGAAGCGACCGACATCTACCACCCGCCAGTGCTCGCTCAACGTCACCGCGCACGACCTCGCCGTGATGGGAGCCACCCTGGCCGATGGCGGCGTCAATCCGCTGACGCGAGAGCGCGTGATCGATGCTGCGCATTGCAAGCACGTGGTTGCCGCTCTCGCCACCGCCGGGCTCTACGAGCGATCCGGCGACTGGCTCTTCGAGATCGGCCTGTCCGGCAAGAGCGGGGGCGGCGGCGCCATCGTCGCCATCTCTCCCGGCAAGGGCGGCCTCGGCACCTTGGCCCCACCGCTCGATGCCGCGGGCAACAGCATCAAGGGCCAGCGCGTTACCGCCTACCTGTCGGAGCGGCTCGGCCACAACCTGTTCGCTTCCCGCACGTTTGCCTGAGCCTGCGCCCTCGATCGCCGCCGCACGATACAGGCGAGGGACCGCCGCAATGGCCACCACAGCAACTGCCACTGCGTCGGCCAGCGCCGCCCGCGAACCCAGGACGCCAATGATCGCGATCGCCCTCGGGCAGGCGATCATGTCGTTCAACGTCGCCGCGCTGCCGGTCTCGCTCGGCGGGGATGGTGCAGAGCTTCGGTGTGCCGCCGACCACCATCGCGACCGGCATTGTCATGTACTCCCTCGCCGTTGCCGGCTTCGTCATGCTGGGCGCGAAACCGGTGCGGCGCTTCGGCTCGACGCGCGTGTCCCGCGTCGTCGTCGCGTCGTTCGGCATCGCCCAGGTGCTGATGACCTTCTCGCAGGCAGCGATGGTGATGCTGGTCGCTCAGCTCTGCGCCGGGCTTGCCGCCGCCGTCATCGTGCCCGCCTTGGTGGCGCTGATCGCGCACCACTATCGCGGGGAGCAGCAGGCGACGGCGGTCGGCGCGCTCGGCTCGGCCCGTGCAGGTCCGGGCGTGCTCGCCTTCCTCATCGGCGGCATTCTCGGCACCTTCATCGGTTGGCGACCGGTGTTCGGCACTCTGATCGCGGTCAGCGCGCTCGTCTTCCTCCTCAGCTTCAAGCTGAAGCCGGAGGAAGGCAGGCCTGAGGTCGGCATCGATGTCGTGGGCGTGGTCCTCGCCGCCACCGCGATCATCCTGATCGGCTTTGGCTTCAACAACCTCACCCGATGGGGTCTCGGCCTCGCCCGACCGGGCGCGCGGTTCGAGATCGTCGGTCTCTCTCCGGCGCCGATCATGATCGTGGTCGGCGTGTTCCTGCTGCAAGCCTTCTTGACCTGGACCAGGCGCGCGCAGCCCCAAGGGCGCACGCCGCTGCTCGATCTTTGCGTCATCACCTCCAGCCGCGAAAAGGCGGCCGTGATCTGCATGTTCGCCGTGGTCGCGCTGGAGGCGATGCTGAACTTCTCGGTGCCGCTCTACATCCAGATCGGGCAGGGCCGCACGCCGCTCGAAACCGCCGTGGCGATGCTGCCCTTCAACCTCGCGTCTCAACAAAATCATGGCCTACACCGGTGCCTCCGAGGCCGCCTGGCCGAGGCAGTGCGGATCAACACCGAGTCGCGGATCCAGGCGATCAAGATCGGTCTGTTGTTGATGGCGGGCGTTGCCTTCCTCGCCATCTTTCCGGCTGGTCGCCTGCCGGACTTCAAGCCCGGGCAGATCCCCGCGCACCCAGAGCCGGAGAGCCAGGAGGCGCTGAAGGCGGCAGCACAAGAGGTGGAGAAGGCGGAGGCGGAGCTGCGCCTCAGCGGCGCGCGCGTATGAGAAGGCCGCGGCTCCTCGTCCTCTCTCTCGGGCACCATCACCATGCTGCCGGCCGAACGTGGGGGGCTCGCCCCGAAGCTCGGCGCGGCAGAGCTTGTTGCCTCGGTGCCGGCGCTTGCCGATGTCGCGCATATCGCGAGCCGATCCCCCCTTTCGCCTGCCGAGCCCCTCACTGACACCGGCCGCTCTGATCACCGTCGCGGCCGAGATCGACAATGCGTTCGCCGCCGGCTTCGACGGCGCGGTTGGTGGGAGGGCGCGGGAATGGCAGACGCCACAGCGGTACGGAAGACGCGAATGCAGCGGATCCTGGATGCGGTGGAGCGCGCGGGAAACTGCGCGCCGCACCCGGCGATGATCTTCGTCTACCTGATCCTGCTCGTCGCGGTCCTCTCCGCCGTTCTCGGCCTCGTCGGGGCCTCCGTCACCTACTGGGTCTGGAACCCGGAGACCTCCGACTACGAGCAACGCACCACCGTCGCGCGCAGCTTGCTCACCGTCGACGGCTTCCGGTTCATGTACACCGGCGTCGTCGCCAACTTCATGTCCTCCACCGCCGTCGGCGTGATCATCGTCGCCATGCTTGGGGGTCGGCGTCGCCGAGGAGAAGGGGCTGATCAAGGCCTCGATCCGCGCCCTCGTACGGGTGGCACCGGCCTCGGCCCTGTCCTAACTCCTCGCCTTCATCGGCATCGTCTCGTCGATCGCGGCGGACGCAGGCTATCTCGTGCTCATCCCGCTCTCGGCGGTCGCCTTCTCCAGCATCGGCCGACATCCATCGCCGGGCTCGGGCTCGGCTTCGCCTCGGTCGCAGCGGCATTCCTGGTGAACGTCCTGATCGTGCCGGTCGACGGCATCCTCACCGAAATGACGAACGACGCGATCGCGTTGATCGATGCCGAACGCCAAATCTCGCTGACGGCCACCTTCTGGTTTTCCGTCGGCTCCGTGGTCGTACTCACCGTGCTGATCGCACTGATCACCGACCGCATCATCGAGCCGCGACTCGGCCCCTACCGCGGGGAGTACAGGCTGGAAGAGGAGACGGCGGGCAAGCCGGAGGCGGAGGCGCGCGGTCCGCGCTGGGCGCTGTGGGGGCTCCTCGGCTCGCTCGCCTTCGTCGCTCTGACGACGCTGCCGCCAGGCGCCCCGCTGCGCGACCCGGAGACGGGTGCCATCATCGGCGCCACGCCGTTCATGAATAGCCTGATCGTCACCATCGCGCTGGTCTTTCGGGTCTCTGGCATCTGCTACGGCGAGGGGTCGGGCACCATGACCCACGTCGACCAAGTGGTGGATGCGATGGCCAAATCGCTTTCCAGCCTGTCCGGCCTCCTGCTCTTTCTGTTCGTCATCAGCCAGTCTCTCGCCTTCCCCAACTATTCCAACATCGCACCGCTCGTCGCCGTCTCGCTCGCCGACGTGTTGCAGCGGCTCGATCTCGACACGCTCCGGCTCCTGATCGGCTTCATCGTCGTCACCTTGCTGTTGGACGTGATCATCACCGGCGCGATCCCGAAATGGGCTATCTTCGCGCCGATCTTCATCCCCTTGCTGATGCGCCTCGATGTCCCACCCGAAGCCGTGCTGGCCGCCTACCGCGTGGCGGATTCGCCGATCGACGCCATCACGCCGCTGAACGCCTACTTCGCTCTCGTCGACACCTTCTGCCAGAAGTACCAGCAGGATGCCGGGGTCGGCACGGTAATCGCGCTCATGCTGCCGTACCTGCTGATCCTGATGGCAGTGTGGATGGCGTTCTTCGCGCTCTGGCAGCTCGCCGGTCTGCCTTGGGGCTTCTGAGCGGATCGCGGCAGGCCGGCAAAGCGGCACGGCTGCGGCGAGACCGCTGATCGGAATCGACGGTGCCGACCCCGAGCCCCGTCGCCATCGTCTTTGGCACCATCGCGGTCATGGTGCCGCTGTTCGCCTCGGGCCGCGTGCCGGTCGCAATCGTCGCCCTCTGTGCCGCATTGGGCCTGCACGCGTTCGGCCGGCTGACACTATTCGGCGATCGCACCGTCCTGTTGATCGGCGGGTTGTTCACTGCTCGCCGCCCTGTTCTGGCTCGGCGAAGGCCTGGGGCGCACCGGGGTCGCGCGCCAGCTCGGCAACTGGCTCTACCGCACCGCGGGAGCGAGCGAGACGAGACTCGTCGTTCTGCTCATGAGGATCGTCGCCGGGCCTGGCGCCTTCATGAGTTCGACCGCCGTGGTCGCGATCTTCATCCCCGTCGTGTTGCGACTCTGCCGAAACAGCGGTCTCGCGCCGTCTTCGCTGATGATGCCGCTCAGCACGGCGGCATTGATCAGCGCCATGGTGACACTGATGGCGACTTCACCCAACCTGGTCGTCGGCCCGGAGCTGACGCGTCGGGGCCACGAGGGGTTCGGCTTCTTCGCCTTCACGCCGTTCGGCCTGCCGATCCTTGCGCTCGCCATCCTCTACATGATGGTCGCTCGCCGCTTCCTCGGCGGTGGCGTGGGGGCGGAAACGGCGAGGCACCGGCGACCACGCCTGCAGGAACGGATCACGGCCGACGGCCTCG
Organism: Elioraea thermophila (ex Habib et al. 2022); assembly: GCF_003336755.1. Classification (GTDB taxonomy): domain Bacteria; phylum Pseudomonadota; class Alphaproteobacteria; order Acetobacterales; family Acetobacteraceae; genus Elioraea; species Elioraea thermophila. Next base: position 1,112,530 of record NZ_QMDI01000002.1, read on the forward strand.
CCGAGCGCGCGCATCGCGTACGCATCACGGCGGGCTCGCCGCTGATCGGCAAAAGGTTCGGTGACCTGCGCGGCACGATGAGGGGCGTGACCCTGATCGCGATCGAGCGGCCTCTCCGTTTCGGTGTCGACACGCTACGCCCGCTACCCGAACGCACGCTCGAGGAGGGCGATGTGCTCCTGCTCGACATCTTCGAGCCGGAGATCGACATCGAGACGGTCCGGTGCGACCTGAAGCTCGATCGCCTGCCGCTCGACCCTTCGGGCGGCTATTTCACCGACCGCCAGCACGAGATCGGCATGGCTGAGGTGATCGTCCACGCCGAATCCCCCGTCGTCGGCCGGACGGTGGATGGCGCTCTGCTGCGCGACAGCCATAACCTCGCCGTGATCGGGCTTCGCCGTGGGCGGGATGTGGTCGCCAAAGGACTGCGCGCGGAGAGGCTTCGGGTCGGCGACACGCTGCTGCTCGTCGGCTTCGGGAGCGACATCGCGCGGCTCGGTGCCAGTGGCGGCAAGGTCGTGCTGCTCAACGTACCGGCCGAGCTTGAGGACGTGCCACCCGCCGCCACCAAGGCGCCGCACGCGGTCGCTTCGCTCGGCCTCACCGTCGTGCTGATGGCGACCGGCGTGCTGCCCATCGTGCAGGCCGCACTGATCGGCTGCCTGTTGATGGGCCTGTTCGGTTGCGTCGATTTCGCCTCCGCCCACCGCTCGATCGACTGGAAGAGCCCTGGTTCTCATCGTCGGGATGCTCCCCTTCTCCATCGCGCTGCAGCGTACCGGCGGCGTCGACCTTGCCGCCGATGCCGTGCTGTCCGTCTTGGGTGAAGCCGGCAGCACGGCCGTGCTCGCGACGCTGTTCGCGCTGACGGCCGGCATCGGGCTCTTCATCTCCAGCACCGCGAGGGCAGTGCTGATGGCGCCGATTGCATTGGCGAAGGCAAGGGAGCGGCCTGTCGCCGCGCCCGTTCGCGATGATCGTCGCGCTCGCCGCCTCCACCGCGTTCATGACGCCGATCTCGTCACCGGTGAACACTCTGGTGGTCGGGCCGGGCAACGACCGGTTCGGCGATTTCGTCCGCATCGGCGTGCCCTTCTCGCTCGTCGTCCTCGTCGTCTCGGTGCTTCTCGTGCCGCTGCTGCTTCCCTTGCGCTGGCCTCTGCCGCCATGGCTGCCCTCTCTTCGCTCCGCTTTCGCGGCTGTCTCGTCGGCGAGCGCCTCGATGTGCGCGGCCTTGCCCGTACCGGGGCCGAAACCGGCGACCCGATCGAGATCGAGGCCTGCCCCGGCACCCGCGCCTTCGTCTTCCGTTGGGGCGCGGTTGCCATGATAGGGATGACGGCGGAGCAGGAAGCGGCCCTGCTGCACGCCCTAGCGCCGCGCGTCACCCGGCCGCTCGCCATGCCGATGGACGAGATCGCCACGGTGACGGCGGGAGCGGAGCAGGATCGGATCGAACCCGACGGCACGATCGCGCTGCAGGATCTCGCCGCGCCGCGGGTCGGACTGGTCGCCGATGCCCTGGCGAAGAGCGCGGCACTCAGCCAGCAGGAGACGTTGCTGACGGCAACGCTCGACCGGATGGAACCGGCGATCGCCAGCCTCCGCGATCGCGGGCGCCTCGGCTTGCGCTCCGGCCTTTTGCTCCGTTCCATCGGTGCCGCGATCTCCGCCCGCAGCCGCGCCGTCGCCCGTCTGCAGCCCGATGAGAAGCCCGACCTGCTCTGGGACCATCCCGAGCTCGAACGGTTCCACGCGAGGCTGGTTGAAGAGTATGAACGGCGCGACCGCGGCGAGGCGTTGGATCGCAAACTTGTCCTGATCGGGAAGACCACGCAGACGCTGCTCTCGTTGGTCGAGGCCAGGCGCTCCCTCGGTCTGGAAGCCGCCGTCGCCGCGTTGATCGCGATCGAAGTCGCCACCGCCGTCTATGGTCTGCTGGTGCCCTGAACGCGTGCGACCCGGCGGGGCGTCGTGCGCTATGTGCGCCGAGGTTCCGGCGATGATGACGTCATGCCAGCAGGAGGAGGCAGCCGGCCCACTTCGTGGAAGCTTTGAATGGCTCGCGGCAGCGACGATGGTCATCGCCGTGACGGCAGGGTTCGGCATCTGGGCCTTGGCACGCGCAACCGGGCATGAGCTTGCCCTCGAGTGGGCCGTCATCACCTTCACGATGAACGATATTCCCTTCATCGGTCCGCCGGTCGCCAGGCTGTTCCCGACCTCATTCGCCGGCCTGGAGTTCGGCACCTGGCAGATGATGATCACGGTCTTCCTCGGCATGAACGCGATCCGCCTCGTCCTCGGCTCCTGCCTCGAGCCCCGCATCAGCGGGCGGATCGTTTCGGTCTCGCCATTCGCGATGCGGTTCGCCGTCTTCATGGGCGGACTGCCGTGGGGCGTGGCCGGGGCCTTTCTCGGGCCGCCGATCCTGATCGCGCTGCTGACCTTCTGCGAGCGCAGTGTTCGGTTCTGGCGGCTTGCCGCCGCGCTGGCGAGTCGGCCACCGCAGCGGACATCGCCACGCTGAGGCCGCCTTGCCCTATTGGCGGGGCGAAGGGCGGCCCGCGCGAGAAAGCCACGTCTCGCTCGCCGTCGCAGCCGCTTCGCGCGCGGCGACGACACGATGATGGTCGGGAGCGAGGATACAGGCCGGATCGGTCGCGGCGGCATCGCCGGTCAGCAGGAAGGCCTAACAACGGCATCCACCGTGATCCTTCGCGCGGCGATCGCAACTGCGACACGGCTCTCGCATCCAGTCGGTGCCACGGTACAGGTTGAAGCCGACACTGTGGTGCCCGATGTCGGCGAGCGCCTTGTCCGTGAGCTTCTCCCACACGACGCCCGGCAGGACCTGCGCGGCGTGGCATGGGAGCGCGAAGCCGTCGGGTGTGACCACGATGAAACGCTCTCCCCAGCCGTCCATGCAGGGGCGCAGCCGATCGGCCAGGTAGTCGGGCAGCACGAACAGGATGTCCATCCGACCCCGCAGACGGTCTCTCGCCGCCTGCGCCAAGGTTCGGGCCGCCGCGATGGCCTGCGCGCTCGGCATCAGCGTCGCGCGATTCGGCAGCGCCCAGCCGAGATACTGCGTGTCGGCGAGCTCGAGCCTATCGGCGCCGAGCTCCTCGGCGAGCGCGATCGCGGCATCGACATGAGGCATGGTCGCTCGATGCAGGACGATGTTCAGCGTGAGCGGAAGACCGAACGCCTTGGTCCAGCGGGCGACCGCAAGTTTCTGGCGAAGGCTCGGGGTGCCCGCGATTCGATCGCATCGCGCTTCCGTCACGTCCTGGAGCGAGAGCGGCACGGCGTCGAGGCCGGCCTCAGCCAGAGCGCCGAGGCGTTGTCCGGTGCAGGGCAGGCCGGACGTGATCAGGGTGCTGAAGAGATCGAGCCGTTTTGCCTCCCGCACGATGTCGTCGAGGTCTTGACGCAGGAAGGGTTCTCCTCCGGACAGATTGACCGAGACGATGCCAAGCGCCTCGGCCTCTCGCAGCACGCGCAGCCAATCGGACGTGGTCAGCGCGTCCCGTCGCGTCGTCCAGTCGAGCGGATTGGAACAACGGGGCGACGGAGCGGGCATCGGTAGGTGAGCTCCGCAACGACCGTATAGGGGCGTGGCACGGCCATCACTTGGCCCCGATCAGACCACGGGCCAGCAGGCGATCGAGAAAGGACCCGATATCGGCGGCGGCGGCGACGGCGGCCGCGTCACATCCATATCGTCGCGCAAGCAGCTGCGTGATCTCGGCGAAGGTGCGGGTCCCTTCGCAGAGAGCGAGGGTGGCCGCTGCCGTCGGGTTCAACTTGAGCCCCGCTTCGGAGTAGAGCAGCAGCGTCTCGCCCGTCAGCCGGTCAGGACGCAACCGCGCATGCGGCACGAGCTGCGGTTTCGCGTCGGGCGCCATGGTTTCAGGCGGCGCGTGGCGCCGCCGCAGGTGCCGTTGCGGCCTCGATGCAATCGAGCACATGCCACAGGATCCCCGTCTTGCGGACCAAAGCCGCGACGCAAGCTGCCTGCTTGGCGCAGGTATCGGCGTGCCGGACGACGAAGGCGATGGCCTCGGCGCTGTCCACCCTGGCTTGCACCACGCGATTGCGAAAATAGTGATCGTCGCCGGATCGACTCACGGGTAGTGCGTTTCCCAAGCGTTGATCCGCTTCGTCATGATGTCGGGCGAGAAGAAGTCGGTCAGCGACGAGGCGACCGCCTCCAGCAGGAAGCGTTCACGCACCAGCGTGACGTGGTGGTCGCAGGCGAAGCGCACGCCAGGCAAGACGTCGACGCAGGAGCGCACCCGCTCGACATCGAGACCCACGCCGGCGGCAAGTCTGAGCCAGAGCGCAAGCCCACCCTCGCCGTCTCTTTCGCCGTCATGTTCGCGAATGCGGCGGACCCACATGCGCCGGAAGGCAGGATCGTCGGACTTGGAGAGGATGATCGCATCCTTGATCGGGATGCGGGTCTGACAATAGTACCGGTTGCAAACCAATCCTTGGATCTCCTCGCGGGAGATCCGGCCGGCGTGCATGCGCCGATGGAACGGATGATGGTCATGATCGCGAGCGGCCCCCTCGCGGCGCGGCCAATCGATGAACTCCTGTTCAGGCAACGGGGGGCGCAGCGGATCGATCGGCTCGTTCACAGTGTCATCTCCATGCCGTCCTCGGCGATCTGCCATCCCGCCGTTTCGGCCGCGTGACGTTCGGCACTGTCCTCGTCGAGGAGAGGGTTCGTGTTGTTGAGATGGCTCAGCAGACGACGACCGACGGAGAGGCCTCTGAGAGCAGCGAGGCTCCCGTCAGGCTCTCCGACCGCCAGGTGGCCCATGCTGCGCGCCGTCGCCGTGCCTAGCCCTTCGGCGATCAGCTCGTCGTCCGACCAGAACGTTCCGTCGAAGAAGATGGCGTCCGCGTCGTCCAGGAAGGCGCGCAGGTCAGGCGTGATCGCCGCCGCGCCGGGAACGTAACACAGCCGCCGTCGGCCGTTGCAGCTCAAGGCGACGGCGATCGTCTCGAGCGGATCCTCGAGGGCCAAGCCCTTGAGGTGCGGTGGCGGACGCCGCGGTACGGGGCAGGCACGCAGGCTGAGACCGAGCGGGGGACCGTCGCGGTCGGCAAGCGGAATCTCTTCGCCGTCTGCAATGGTGCGCCAGACGACTTGATTTTCGAATCTTGCGAGCGTGCGCGCGAACGTGGTCCCGTCGACAAAGCCGGGTCGCACCGGCTCCGTGGCGTGGACCGCAAGCGGCTGCCCTTCGCGCAGCGACAACAGACCGAGGACATGGTCGAGGTCCCCGTTCGTCAGCACCACGGCGGCGATCGGGGAATGCCGTTTTGCGCGGGGATGCAGGGAAGGTGTCGCTTCAATTTGCGCTCGGATCTCAGGGCTCGCGTTGAGCAAGACCCAACGCTCGCCATCAGCGCTGACGGCCGTGCTTTCCTGCGTCCGCGGCTTCGCGCGGAGAGTGCCACGGCGAAGCCTCTCGCAAAGCCGGCAGGCGCAGTTCCACTGCGGAAAGCCACCCCCGACCGCCGAGCCGAGAACTCGGACCTGCATGTGGACGTGGTTGGAGCCGGCGACCGGCCGAGGCCGGTCGCCGGAGGCGGATCAGATTTCTTCCTCGGCGAGTTCATCGCTGTAGGAGCGGACTTCGGCATCCATGCGGATTCCCTCGAAGGTCGGCGCTTCCCAGGTTTCGGTCATGGCGCACGAATCGATGCGCATCGGCCAGCGGGTGCGTGACGTCCGGCGGGGGCCCGACGGCTTCATCCACGTGCTGACCGACGAGATCCACGGCCGCGTGTTCCGTCTCGCGCCCGCCGTGGCGACGAACTGATCCGAGAACACCTCACGGTCGGGCACTCGGGGCCGGGGAACAACCTCGGCCCCTTTTCCGTGCGCTTGGCAGGCGCCTGTCCCGCTCCCTTTCCGCCGACGGCGCGTCCAACGATCGGCGAAGCGTCCACGCTCCCTCCTCACATCGTCGCCCCCAGCACCCACGGCGCGAATTCCTGGTCGCCGAAGCCGAACACCTCGCTCTTCGTCTTCTTGCCGGAGGCAACAGCGAGAATTTCATGGAAGATTCGCTCGCCGCAGGCGCTGACGGTCTCTTCGCCGTCGATGATGGTGCCGCAGTTGATGTCCATGTCGTCCTGCATGCGCAGGAACATCGGCGTGTTGGTGGCGAGCTTGATCGATGGCGCCGGCTTGCAGCCGAACACGGAGCCCCGACCCGTGGTGAAGCAGACGACATTCGCCCCACCGGCCACCTGCCCGGTGACGGACACCGGGTCGTAGCCTGGCGTGTCCATGAACACGAAGCCTTTTGCGGTCACCGGCTCCGCGTAGCCATAGACTTCGACCAGATTGGTCGTGCCCGCCTTCGCCATCGCACCGAGCGACTTCTCGAGGATGGTGGTGAGCCCGCCGGCCTTGTTGCCCGGAGACGGATTGTCGTCGAGCTCTCCTCCCTGGCGCCGCGTGTAGTCCTCCCACCACCGCATCAGCTCGACGAGCTTGCGCCCGACCTCTGCGCTCACCGCCCGCCGGGTCAGCAGGTGCTCGGCGCCATAGGTCTCCGGCGTTTCGGACAGGATCACCGTGCCGCCGTGGCGAACGACGAGATCGGAGGCGGCGCCAAGGGCGGGATTGGCGGAAATCCCCGACATGCCGTCCGACCCGCCGCACTGCAGGGCAACGCAGAGATGGCTGGCGGGAACGGGCGTGCGCCGCACGGCATTCGCCTCCGGCAGCATCTCGCGCACGAACTCGACGGCGCGCGCGACCGTCTTCGCCGTCCCGCCGCTCGCCTGGATGGTGAGCGCGCGCAGGCGCGGCTTGCCCTCCAGCCCTTCCGCCTCCATCAAGCCGGCGATCTGGTTCACTTCGCAACCGAGGCCGAGCACGACGACGGCGGCGAAGTTCGGGTGCCGGGCATAGCCGGCGAGGGTGCGGCGCAACAACCGCAGCGGCTCGTCGTCGCTCATCCCGCAACCGGTGCGATGCGTCAGTGCAACGATACCATCGACGTTCGGGAACTCCGCCAACGGATCATGCCCGGTGAAGGGGTTGCGACGAAACGCATCGGCCACGTAATGCGCCACCGTGGCGGAGCAGTTCACCGTCGTCAGCACGCCAATGTAGTTGCGGGTGGCGACACGGCCGTCCGCGCGGACGATGCCATCGAAAGTCGCCGGCGGGTCGATGAAGGCGGTCGGCCGCGCTTCGGAACAGAAGCCGTAGTCGCGCTCGTGTTCGCCCATGCCCAGGTTGTGCGTATGCACATGCTCGCCGGGCGCGATCGGCCGCGTGGCGACGCCGATGATCTGTCCGTACCGCCGCACCGCCTCGCCGGGGGCGTGCGGGCGGGTTGCCACCTTGTGGCCTGGTGGAATGCGCTCCGCCGTGATCACTCCCTCTCCCGGCAGAGGCGTGCCCGGCAGGATGTCGGTGCGTGCGATCACCACGCCGTCGGCGGGATGAAGACGAATGGTCAGTGAGGCTGCAGCCATCTCATGCGTCCCATGCCTTGACCGCCGCGGTTGCCGGTATTGCACCCCGCCTTGGCCTTCGTCATCCTCCAATCATCCGAAGCGCCGGGCAAACCGGCAAGACAGGGAGGGTCACGTCATGTTCCGTTCGCTGCTCGCGTCCGTCGTCGCCGCTGCGACCTTGGCCGGCGCGTTGCCGGCCGATGCCCAAACCCGGCTCCGCTTCGCGCATGTGTACGAGGTGAGCGAACCCTATCACACGGAGGCGCTCTGGGCAGCGGAGGAGATCGCGAAGCGGACGAACAATCGTTGGCGAATCGAGGTGTTTCCCGCCTCGGCACTCGGCAACGAGCCGGCGATCAATGAGGGACTCACCCTCGGCACGATCGACATGATCTACACCGGCACCGCCTTCGCCGGCAGCCGCTTTCGCCCCATCGCCATCAGCAACGCGCCTTACGTCTTCCGCGACTTCGACCACTGGCTCGCCTACCGCGACAGCGACCTGCTGAAGGAATTGATGGCCGGCTACGATCGCGCAACCGGCCACAAGGTGCTCGCGATGACGTACTACGGCGCGCGCCACGTCACCGCGAACCGGCCGATCCACCGCCCCGAGGACATGCGCGGGATGAAGCTGCGCGTCCCGCAGGCCCCGCTGTACCTCATGTTCGCTCGCTCCGTCGGTGCCAACGCCACGCCCATTGCGTTCGCGGAAGTGTATCTCGCCCTGCAGAACGGCACGGTGGACGGACAGGAGAATCCCCTGCCCACCATCCAGGCCAAGAAGTTCTACGAGGTGCAGAGCCACATCATCCTGACCGGGCATATCACCGAGTCGCTGCTGACGATCGCCTCGGGCAACTTGTGGCGACGCCTCTCGGCGGCGGATCGCGCCGTGTTCGAGGAGGTGTGGCGGGAAGCGGCCAATCGCGCGACCTACGCCATTCGCATCGCGGAAGAAACGTTGCCGGCCTGGTTCGAACAGCAGGGGAAGACCGTCATTCGCCCCGATCGTGCCGCCTTCCGCGCCGCCGCCCTGCCGCTGCACAACGACCCGCAGGCGGGTGCTGGCTGGACGCGCGAACAATACGACCGCCTGCAGGCGCTCGGCGCGCGGACGAACTGAGGTAGCCTCCGGCCCTGGGGCGGCGGCCTTGCTCGCCGCCCCTCACGTCACGACGATCGGCGAGAAGCGCTGATGGCGTTCGATGGCGCGCTGATCCCAGATGATGCCGTGCCCCGGCCGGTCGGGCGCGGATGCCGTGCCGTGCGAAATCTCGATCCGGCTTTCCGTCACGTCGTCGAGCTGCGGAATGTGCTCGAGCCAGGCGCTGTTCGGCACCGCGCAGCAGAGCGGCAGGTGCAGCTCCATCAGGTAGTGCGGGCAGACCGCGACGTTGAACGCCTCCGCCATGTGCGCGACCTTGAGCCACGGCGTGATGCCGCCGATGCGCGCGACATCGACCTGCACGATGCGGCAGGCGCCGCGGGCGAGGTAGTCGCGGAACTGCGCTGGGTGGTAGAGGCTTTCGCCGACCGCGATCGGGATCGTGGTCGCCGCGGCAAGGCGCGCGTGGCCCTCGACGTCCTCGGCCGGCAGCGGCTCCTCGTACCAGGCAAGATCAAGCCCCGCCGCCTCGAAGGCGCCGGCGCGACGGATCGCCTCCGCCACGTTGAAGCCCTGGTTGGCGTCGGTCATCAGCTCGACGTCGGGACCAAGTGCACGCCGCACGGCTTCGAGGCGGGCGAGATCCTCGCGCAAGCCGGGTTTGCCGACCTTCACCTTCACACCGCGAAAGCCGCGCGCCGCGGCGGCGCTGCACGCGTCCACCAGAGCGCCGGTTTCGAGATGCAGCCACCCGCTCTCGGTATCGTAGACGCGGATCGAGTCCTTCGCCCCCCCGGCGAGGCGCGCCAGCGAAAGACCAAGCCGGCGCCCGCGCAGGTCCCACAGCGCGACGTCGATGGCAGCGAGGGCGAGCGCGGTCAGCGGACCGACGGACAGGGCGTGGGTGTGCCAGAACAGGTCTTGCCAAATCGCCTCGATCGCCTCCGCCTCGCGACCGATCAGCCGCGGCGCGAGATGGTCGCGCAGCAGCGCGATGACCGAACTGCCACCCGTGCCGATGGTGTAGCTGTAGCCCGTGCCCTCCGCACCCTCCGCATCGCACAGGCGCACGAAGGGCGTTTCCTGCACCGTGAAGGCCTGGATCGCATCGCTGCGCGCCACGCGCGGGCGAAGGTCGATCAGACCGATCTCGACGCGCACGATCCTCGGCACGAGAGAGGCTCCATCCTGGGCATGACGCTTCCGGAGAGTGCAGTCTAGGCCGGGTGGCGACGAGGAAAAGGGCATGACGACAGACGCGGGGGATACGCTTGCGGCGGAGGCCGGCTACGAGACCTTGCTGCACGAGCAGGAGGAGCGCGAACGGCACGAACCGCCGGGCGACTGGCGAATCGAAGACTGGCTGGCCTTCGCGATCTTCTGGGTGCTCGCCGCGGTCGTCTTCCTGCAGTTCTTCACCCGCTACGTGCTGAACGACTCGATCGCCTGGACCGAGGAGATCGCACGCTACCTGTTGATCGGTACCACCTTCGTCGGCGCGGCGATGGCGGCGCGCAAGGGCAGCCACATCGCGCTCGAGATCCTTGCCTTCGCCTTGCCGCCAGCCGCCCGGCGCTGGTTTCGCTTCTGTCTTGATCTCGTCGCGACCGCCTTCTTCGCCATCGCCGCTTGGTTGTGCTTCGAGATCGCACAGGCGATGTGGTACCAACCGATGGTGGTGATCAATGTGCCGCTCGGCATCGTTTATTACGTCGCCACGTTCGGTCTCGCACTCACCACGGTGCGGTTCGCTTGGCATGCGGTCGCGGCATTCCGTGCGCCGCAGCCGGAGGCCATCGATCCTTCGCTGTCCGCCCGCACATGACGGCCCTTCTCTTTGGCACCTTCCTAGGTGGCCTGCTGATCGGGCTTCCCGTGGCGGTGGCGCTCGGCGGTGCGTCTCTCCTCTACGTCGCGCTGACCGGGGATCTGCCGCTGCTCGTCGTCGTGCATCGCATGGTGAACGGCATCGACAGTTTCCCTCTTCTTGCCGTGCCGTTTTTCATCATGGCCGGCAACCTGATGAACAGCGCCGGCATCACCGACCGCATCTTCAACTTCGCGCTCGCCGCGGTCGGCTGGGCGCGTGGGGGCCTCGGTCACGTCAACGTCTTCGCCTCGATCATCTTCGCCGGCATGTCCGGCACCGCAGTGGCCGATGCCGGCGGCCTCGGCACGATCGAAATCAAGGCGATGCGCGACAACGGCTATCCCGACAAGTTCTCGATCGGCATCACCGCGGCCTCCACCGTCATCGGCCCGATCATTCCGCCCTCGTTGCCTCTGGTCATCTACGGCGTGATGGCAAACGCGTCCGTGGGCCAGCTCTTCGCCGCCGGTATCCTGCCCGGGCTCCTGATTGCGCTCGTGCTGTTCGCTTGGGTTGCGGTGGTCGCACGGCTGAATCATTTCCCGCGCGACGCGGCCTTCCGCTTGGGCAGGCTCGCGCGCGCGGCCTGGCGCGGCACGCTCCCCCTGCTCACGCCGGTGATCCTGATCGGCGGCATGAAGTCCGGCCTGTTCACGCCGACCGAGGCCGCCATCGCCGCCACCGTCTACGCGTTGTTCCTTGGTCTCGTCGCCTATCGCACGCTCGGATGGAACCGCCTCGTGCGTGTCTCGATGGAGACGATCGAAACCACCGCGGTCGTGCTCCTGATCGTTGCGGGTGCCTCCATCTTCGGCTGGCTGATCACCACCACGCGGGTGAGCGAGGAGATCGCCGAGGCGGTGCTTGCAGTCACCAGCGACCGCGTGCTCGTCCTCCTGGTCGTCAACGCGCTCCTGCTGGTCGTCGGCTGCTTCCTCGAGACCATCGCCGCCATCACCATCCTGGTGCCCGTGCTGCTGCCGCTGGTGACGAAGGTCGGCGTCGATCCCGTCCATTTCGGTATCATCATGACGCTGAACCTGGTCATCGGGCTGCTGACCCCGCCGGTGGGCATGGTGATCTACATCCTGGCGCGCATTTCGGGGCGCAGCTTCGAGTTCGTCACGCGCGCGATCGCGCCGTTCCTGGTGCCGCTGTTCGCTGCGCTCCTGATCGTCACCTACTGGCCGGGGTTCGTGCTCTATCTGCCGACCGTGTTCTATCGGTGAGCGGTCAAGGGCCCCGCGACACCCCCGAACGCCGCTGCGACGCCGCCGACCCGAAAGCGACGATCCCGCGACGGCTGTGGGATACGATCCGCAAGGAGCGGAACGGTGCAGCCGAGCCGACCGCGACCTCGCGCATCGACGGTCCGGCGCTATCGTCGCGCCTCGCAGAGGGGTTCCGTCTCAACGTCGCGTGCCACGACCGTTCCCTGTCGCATCACCGCGGCCATCGCGGCAAGCAGCGTGTCGCGTCGGAACGGCTTCTGCACCACCGTCACCATGTCTAGGGCGGCGATCCTGGCCTCGAAATCGAGACCGGGGTCGCCGGTGACGAACACGATTGGAACCTTCGGCAGGGATCGCCGGATCCTGCGGGCAAGATCGAGGCCGTTCGCTCCGTGCCCCAACTTGATGTCGAGCACCAGGAGGTCCGGCGAGGAGACCGCCACCCGGGCCAAAGCCTGGTCCTCGTCCAGGGCGCCGAAGACCTGCGCCCCCTGAGCCTCGAGAAGTCGTTGCAGGCCGAGCAGGGCCTGAGGGTCGTCCTCCACCACCAGCACCGTGCGGTCGCGGAGCGACAGCGAAGCGTCCGTGCCGACCGCGGTGCCGTTCGGCGCGGCGGGCTCCGTGCCGTCGACCAGCGGAAGGTAGATCGTCACCCGTGTGCCCGCGCCCGGCGTGCTCTCGATCTCCAGCGTGCCGCCCGATTGGCGGGCAAAGCCATAAGCCGACGGCAGGCCGAGCCCGCTGCCGCGATCGCCCTTGGTGGTGAAGAACGGCTCAAGCACGTGCTCGAGCACTTCGGGCGGCATCCCGGGACCGTCGTCCTCCACCACCAGCGCCGCATAGGGCCCGGGGACGAGGCCCAGCCGCCGCGCCGCCGGCCCGTCGAGGGAGACGCGGCGGCAGGAGAGCACGATCCGGCCGTCCCTCTGGTCGCCGATCGCATCACGGGCATTGAGGACGAGGTTGGTCACCGCACTCTCCAGCCCGCCCTCATCGGCACGGCCGCGGCCGAGACTGCCGAGTTCCGTCACCAGCGCGATCCGGTTCGGCATTGCTTTCACGAGCAGGGGCACGAGCTTCTCTAGCGTCGCCGTGAGGTCGATCGTGCGAGGCGCGTCGATGCTGCGCTGCGCGAAGGCGAGCAGTGGGCGGGTGAGGTCGGCCCCCCTCTGGGCGGCACCCAGGGCGGCATCGACGAGCTCCCGCTGCTCGCGCGACAGCGGCGTCTCGGCGAGCACCTCGAGGTGCAGTGCCACGATCGCCAACAGGTTGTTGGTGTCGTGGGCGACCGACCCGGCGAGCCGGCCGAGGGCGGAGAGCCGCTCCGCCCGCACCGCCGCCTCGCGGGCGCGCATTTCCTCCGTCACATCGGCAAGCACGAGGACGTAGCGCTCGTGCGTCTCGAGGCGCGCCGACAAGGGCGCCCCAACACAGCGCGCCCAGAACGGAGCGCCGTCCATCTTGCGCAACTGGAGCACCTCATCGCAGGGCTGGGCGTCCCGGATCGCAGCGCGGAGTCGGGTATGAGGCTGTGGCTCAGGCTGAGCCTCGTGATCGACGAGCAGCGTGAAGATGGCCCGGCCCCCGAAGTCGTCGTCGCGCAGCCCAGTCAGGCCGAAGAAGGCCCGGTTGGCCCAAGATAGCCGGCCTTCGCCGTCGGTCACCGCGATCGCCGCCCCCATCTCGCGCAGCGTGGCGGCGACGCGTTCCGCCTCCTCCCGCGCGCGACGGATCTCGACGAGGCGCTGGGAGTCGCGCCGGAACTGCCGGGAGGTCGCCGCCGCGCCGAACAGGAGTCCGCCCGCAAGGACCCCGGCGAAGGCGAAGACGAGCAGCTCCCTGGTTCGGCCGAGACCCAACAGCTCCTCGCGCCCGGTAGCGACCAGGGCGAAGACCGGGCGGCTGCCGACTCGATGGAAGGCGATAATCCGGTCGGCGCCGTCCGTCTGCACCGGGCCGGCGACCACACCGAGGTCGGCGCGCTGGAACCCTTGCACGGCAGGTCCGGAAAAGCGCCGGCCGAGGATGCGGGGGTCGAAGGGCAGGCGCGCGATGAAGCTGCCGTCCTCGTACATCAGCGCGACGGCACCGTTGAGCGGCAGCTGCGCGGAGGCGAGAACGCCGAGCAGCAGGGGCAGCGGCACGGCGGAGACAGCGACTGCGGCGTCGTGCGGGTTGGGGGCAAGTCGCTGGCTCAGCGGCAGCATGTAGGTGCCCAGTCGTTCGCTGTAACGAACCGGCCCCCACGTGACCTCGCCAGGCTCCGCCTTCAGCGCCATGGCGACTTCGCTACGATCGGAGAACGACTGGCCGAGGACAGGGATCGGCGCCATGCCCTGGCCATCGCTGGCGACGAACACCACGACGGCCGGTTCTTCGCTCTCCGCCACACCCTCGCCCGGGGCACGGCGCACGCCGACGATCGCCGCGTGCTCCGGCACCATCCAGGCGAGGGCGGCTGAGGCCTGGACCAGCCGGCGCTCCGCCTCGGCGAGCACGCTTTCCGCATTGGCGGCGAGGGTGGCGGTGAGGCGGAGCAGGGTTTCGCCCACCGCGGCTTCGGTCCGGGCGCGCTCGAGCGAGACGAAGTACCAGGCGCTGAGGAGGATGCTCGTCGCGACCGTGACGGCCCCCGCCCAGAGGAGAGCGATCAGACGACGAGGCCTGGTCTCCAAACTCCGTGCGGTCGCGCCTTCGGTCGACGGCGGGTCAAAGGTCGGCTTGGAAGCTATGCGTCCGACATCCAAGGAGGTGGGGCTCCAACACGCGGAGCGCGAACCGCACCCGCGTTGTACACGCGTCGGCTGCCGGCTGTCGAGGTCGTCCTCACCGCGTGTGGCGCAGGGGAAGAAGGGGTGCGCAAGCGGTTGGATCGCCCGTCGCGGTCGCCGGGTAAGCGACGGCTACCGTCATCCGTTCCCTGCCGTCGCGAACCGCGGTGGCTGACGTCGCGGTCCTACATGGAAGACCTGTGAGCAAGGTCCTGCAACTGGAGCGGGCGAAGGGATTCGAACCCTCGACCCCAACCTTGGCAAGGTTGTGCTCTACCCCTGAGCTACGCCCGCTTCAGGTCGCTGCGGCGACACAATGCGCGTCTATACCGATCAGCGCGTGCCGCGCAAGCCGCCTTCCGCAGGGGCCTGCCCGTCGTCGGGGCGCGGCGAATCCAGGCTGAAGCGAGCGGCGACCAGCGGGTCGTCAAACGCCGCCAGCGTCTCCGTATCCGGCGCGAGCCGGAGTTCGACGCGGTCGAACCAGGGCACCGCGCCGCGCGCCCGATCGAGAAAAAGCCGGTGCAGCGCCTCGGCGAGGGCTGCGCGCGGGCGGCAGCAGGCGCACGCCGCACCGTGCCGCGAGGACGCGAGCCGGCGCACCAGCGGGTTGCCGCGAGGCGCGATCGCGTCCGCCGCGACGACGACCGCCGTTCCGGCGCTCACCGGCCGGGGCGCGGAGGCGGCAAAGGTCACCGGGATTTTTCCCACCATGGCGCTCGACATAAACATATGTTTATGTCATCAACAACCCATGGACGACGTTCTCGCCGCCCTGCGCGCCCTCGCCGAGCCCACGCGGCTCCGCCTCGCCGCCCTCGCCGCCGACGGCGAATGGACCTTGTCCGACCTTGTCGACATCCTCGGCACCTCCCAGCCGGGCCTCTCCCGTCACCTCAAGCTCCTCGGCGAAGCGGGCGTGGTCGAGCGCAGCCGCGAAGGTCCGCACCTCATCGTCCGCCTCGCGACCGCGGGCCCCGCCGCCGCCCTCGCCCGCACCGCGCTCGCCCACCTGCCGCAGGACGCCCCCCTGCTGAGTGCCGACCGTCGCCGCGCCGCCAGCCTGCGCGCGGCCCGCGCGCGCGCCGCCTCGGAAACCTTTCGCGCCAACCCCGCCGCCTGGGACGAACTCCGCGCGCTCGGCCTGCCGGCCGACGTCATCGAGGCCAAACTGGTCGCCGCCCTGCCCGCCCGCGGGCTCGGCCGCCTGCTCGATCTCGGCACCGGCTCGGGCCGCCTCCTCGAACTGCTGGCGCCGCGTGCCGAAGCTGCCACCGGCATCGATCTCTCCCGTGACATGCTGGCCGCCGCCCGGGCGAGGCTCGGCGCGGCTGGCCTTGGCCGCGTCGCGCTGCGCCAGGCCGACGCCACCCGCCTGCCCTTCGCGGATGGCAGTTTCGACACCGTCACGCTCTCCATGCTGCTGCACCACGTCGACGATCCGGCGGCGGTGATCGCCGAAGCGGGTCGCGTGCTGGCTCCCGGCGGCACCCTTGCGCTGATCGACCTCGCCCCGCACGGCGACGACGCGCTGTTGCGTCGCCTCGCCCATCGCTGGCCGGGCTTCGCGCCCGCCCGCCTCGACGCCTGGCTGCGCGAAGCTGGTCTTGACCCGGAGCCGGCCATCACCGTGCCGAGCGCACTGCCCGCCCTGATCGTGGTCGCGCGCAAGCCCACCCTCGCCGCCCAACACGTGCAGCACGCCGACGCACACGCCTGAGGCCCACGCCATGTCCCGCCCTCACCTTCTCGATGTGCTGAAGGACCGCGTCCTGCTGTGCGACGGCGGCTTCGGTGCCCGCGTGCAGGCCATGAACCTCGACGTCGAGCGTGACTTCCTCGGCAAGGAAAACTGCACCGAGGTGCTGCTCCTCTCGCGCCCCGACATCGTGCGCGACATCCACCGTTCCTACTTCGCCGCCGGTGCCGACATGGTGGAAACGAACACCTTCGGCGCCTCGCCGATCACGCTCGCCGAGTTCGGGCTCGAGGCGGAAGCCTTTGCGCTCAACAAGCGGGCGGGCGAGATCGCGCGCGAAGCGGCCGAGGAGTTCACCGATGGGCGCGACCGCTGGGTGCTCGGCTCGATCGGTCCCGGAACGAAACTGCCCACCTTGGGCAATGTCGACTACGACACGCTGGAGGCGGCGCTCACCGTGCAGGCGGAAGGGCTGATCGCCGGCGGTGTGGATGGCATCCTGATCGAGACCTGCCAGGACACGCTGCAGATCAAGGCTGCGGTGAATGGGGCGAAGATCGCGCGCAGCCGCGCGAGCCGGCCCGACCTGCCCATCCTCGTCCAGGTCACGGTCGAAACGACAGGTACCCTGCTCGTCGGCCCCGACATCGCCGCCGCCGCCACGGTCGTGCACGCGCTGGATGTGCCGCTGATCGGCCTCAACTGCGCGACGGGCCCGCAGGAGATGGCCGAGCACATCCGCTGGCTCTCCCGCCACTGGCCGGGCCTTCTTTCCGTCCAGCCGAACGCCGGCCTGCCCGAACTGGTCGATGGCAAGACCCACTATCCGCTGACCCCGGAGGAGCTCACCGTCTGGCTCGAACGCTTCATCGAGGAGGACGGGGTCAACCTGATCGGCGGCTGCTGCGGCACCAACGATCGCCATATCGCCGCCCTCGACGCCATGCTGCGCCGCCGCGCCGGGGCCGCCCGCCGCCCCGCTCCCGTGCCCCGCCAGGCGGTGTGGATCCCTTCCGTCGCCTCGCTCTACACGGCGGTGCCGTTGCGGCAGGAGAACGCCATCTTCGCCATCGGCGAACGCTGCAACGCCAACGGGTCGAAGAAGTGGCGCGAACTGCAGGCGGCGAACGACTGGGACGGCTGTGTGGCCATGGGGCGCGAGCAGGTGGCGGAAGGCTCGCACGCGCTCGACGTCTGCACCGCCTTCGTCGGCCGCGACGAACTCGCCGAGATGTGCGAGGTGGTGCGCCGCTTCACCTCCTCGGTCAACGCCCCGCTCGTCATCGACTCCACCGAGACGAACGTGATCGAGGCCGCTCTCAAGCTGCACGGCGGCAAGCCGATCATCAACTCGATCAACTTCGAGGAGGGCGAGCGCGCGGCGAACGACCGCATGATCCTCGCCCGACGCTTCGGGGCGGCGGTGATCGCGCTCACCATCGACGAGGGCGGGATGGCGAAGACCGCGGCAGACAAGCTGCGCATCGCACGCCGCCTGGTCGATTTCGCCTGCGGCAGGCACGGCCTTCCGCCCTCCGACCTCATGATCGACCCGCTCACCTTCACCATCGCCACCGGCAACGAGGACGACCGCAAGTTGGGGCTGGAGACGCTGGAGGGCATTCGCCTGATCCGCGAGGAGTTCCCCGATATCCAGATCATCCTCGGCCTCTCCAACATCTCCTTCGGCCTCAACCCGGCCGCCCGCCACGTGCTCAATTCCGTGTTCCTCGATCACGCCGTGCGTGCCGGCATGACGGGGGCGATCGTCCACGTCTCCAAGATCAAGCCGCTGCACCAGATCCCCGAGGAGGAGGTGAGGGTCGCCGAGGACCTGATCTACGACCGTCGTCGCGAGGGCTACGACCCGCTCGCGCGCATGCTCGAACTGTTCGCCGACCGCAAGGCCGCCGACGCTGGCGGGCGCAAGCGCGCCGAGACGGTGGAGGAACGGCTGAAGGAGCGCATCGTCGACGGCGACCGCAAGGGGCTGGAGGCCGATCTCGCGGAGGCGATGGCGAAGGGCCACGCGCCCCTCGCCATCATCAACGACATTCTGCTCGACGGGATGAAGACGGTGGGCGAGCTGTTCGGCGCAGGCAAGATGCAGCTCCCCTTCGTGCTGCAATCGGCCGAGACGATGAAGGCCGCCGTCGCCTACCTCGAACCTTTCATGGAACGCGTCGAAGGCCAGGCCAAGGGCACGGTGGTGCTCGCCACCGTCAAGGGCGACGTGCACGACATCGGCAAGAACCTGGTCGACATCATCCTCACCAACAACGGCTATCGGGTGATCAATCTCGGCATCAAGGTGCCGCTCTCCGACATGCTGAAGGCGGCGAACGAGAACAACGCCCACGCCATCGGCATGAGCGGGCTGCTCGTCAAATCCACCGTGGTGATGCGCGAGAACCTCGAGGAGATGTCGCGGCTTGGCGTCGACATCCCGGTCCTGCTCGGCGGGGCGGCGTTGACGCGGAACTTCGTCGAGCAGGACTGTGTTGCGGCCTATGCCTGCGGACGCGTGGCCTATGCGCGGGATGCCTTCGACGGCCTGCATCTGATGGACAAGGTGGTGGGCGGCACCTTCGACGACTATCTCGCCGCCGTGCAAGCGAAGCGCCGCGGCAAGCCGACCAACCGGCGCCGCAAGCTCGGCGAGGCGGTGGAGGCGGCCTGGGCCCCGCCCGACCGCGCCACGGTGCGGGCGCGGCGGCGTCGTCTCGCCCGCGAGCACACCCCGCCCACGCCACCCTTCTGGGGCCCGCGCCTCGTCGAGGCGCCGACCAAGGCGATCGTTCCGTTCCTGAACGAACGCTCCCTCTACCAGTTCCAGTGGGGGTTCCGCAAACAGGGCCGCCGGCTCGAGGACTTCCTCGGCTGGGCGAAACAGGAACTGCGCCCCGTGCTCAAGCGGATGCTGAAACTCTGCGAGGATGAGGCGATCCTCAAGCCGCAGGCGATCTACGGCTACTGGAAGGCGGCCGGCGAAGGCAACGACCTCGTCCTGTTCGACGAGGACGGCATCACCGAACTCGTCCGCTTCACCCTGCCGCGGCAGGCGAAGGAGGACGGCGAGTGCATCGCCGATTTCGTGCGCGACATCGAGGACGGGCCCGAGGCGCGCGACGTCATTGCCCTGCAGGTGGTCACCGTCGGCCAGAAGGCCTCCGATGTCGCTCGCGCCTGGTTCGAGGCCAACCGCTACCAGGACTACCTCTACCTGCACGGGCTCTCGGTCGAACTCGCCGAAGCGATGGCCGAGTACGTGCACAAGCGGATCCGCGCCGAATGCGGCTACGCCGCCGAGGACGACCGCGACATCGAGAGGATGCTGCAGCAGGGCTATCGCGGCAGCCGCTACTCCTTCGGCTACCCGGCCTGCCCGCGGCTCGAGGACCAGGAGCCGCTGCTTCGTCTGTTGGGCGCGGAACGGATCGGGGTCAGCCTCTCCGACGAGTGGCAGCTCCATCCGGAGCAGAGCACCTCGGCCCTCGTCATCCTGCACCCGCGCGCGAAGTACTTCTCGGTCTGACCGGAGGCGAGCCGCAGCGGCCGGCGGCACGGTCGGTGGTGGCATGGTTCCGCCGACCGCGGGCGCGGCTGCGCCGGCCTCCGCCCCCTGCTATAAGCCGCCGCGATGAAGCGCGCCCAGTCCCTCGCCGTGGCTTCGCTCGCCGTCGCCGTCGTGGTGCTCGGCCTCAAGGCCGCGGCATGGTGGATCACGGGCTCGGTCGCGCTCTACGCGGATGCGCTGGAGAGCGTGGTCAACGTCGCCGCCTCGGCGGTGGCGCTCGCGGCCGTCCTCTACGCCTCGCGTCCGGCCGACCAGAACCATCCCTACGGACACGCCAAGGCCGAATACTTCTCGGCGGTGTTCACCGGCGTGCTGATCGTCATCGCCGCCGCCTCCATCCTGAAGGAAGCCTGGGAGGCCCTCACCGTCCCGCGCATGATCGAACAGGCCCCGCTCGGTCTTTCGGTCACGGCCGCCGCCACGGCGATCAACGGCACCTGGGCCTGGCATCTCATCCGGCGCGGCCGACGGCTCGGCTCTCCCGCCCTGGTCGCCGACGGCAAGCACCTGGTCGCCGACGTCGTCACCTCGCTCGGCGTGATCGTCGGCGTCGCGCTCGTCGCGCTCACCGGCATCCTCTGGCTCGACCCCGCGCTGGCCGCGGCGACGGCGGCGAACGTGCTGTGGTCGGGCTGGCGCCTCATGCGCGAAAGCGTGGGCGGGCTGATGGACGAGGCTCTCGCGCCCGACTCGCTCGATCGCATCAAGGCCTTGATCTCCACCAATGCCGACGGCGCGATCGAGGCGCATGATCTGCGGACGAGGCGCGCAGGGCGCTTCACCTTCATCGAATTCCACCTGGTGGTGCCGGAGACGATGGCCGTCGGCGAAGCGCACGAGATCTGCGACCGGATCGAGGATGCCCTGAAGGCGGAACTCGATCCGGCCGTCATCACCATCCATGTCGAGCCGCCGCACAAGGCGAAGCATCGCGGTGTGGTCGTCCTGTAGGCTCCTGCTCGCCTTCCTGGTCGGCATGACGGGCGCGGAGGCGAAACCGTCGCGCGTGGTCTCGCTCAACCTCTGCGCCGATCAGTTCGTGCTCGCGCTGGCCGATCGCGCGCGCATCGCGGCCCTTTCGCCGCTCGCCGCCGATCCCTCGCTCTCGGCCGCCGCCGAGGCTGCGCGCGGGCTGCCGACGGCCCGGCCCGTGCTCGAGGAGATCCTGCCGCTTCGTCCCGATCTGGCCATTGCCGGCGCGTGGGGTGGCGCGCGGGTCGTCGCGGCGCTCGAAGCGCGCGGCGTGCGCGTCGTTCGTCTCGGCTTGGCGGGGGATTTCGACGACATCATCGCCCAGACCCGCGCTGTGGCCGAGGCGGTCGGGGAAGTCGCGCGCGGCGAGGCGCTGGTCGCGGCGATGGAGGCGCGGCTCGCGACGGTTCGCCGTGGGGAACGACATCGGCGCGTGTTGATCTGGGAGGCGCGCGGCTTCACCGCCGGCGAAGCCACCCTCGCCGACTGGGTGCTGCGTGCGGCCGGTCTGCGCAACGCCGCCCCTTTCGCCGGTTACGGCACCGTGCCGCTGGAGCGATTACTTGCCGTCCCGCCCGACCTCCTGGTCACGCTGTCGGCCTCGGCCGCGCCCTCCCTGTCGGAGGCGCTGCTCGACCACCCGGCCCTGGCGCGCATTCCCCGCCTCGCCCTTCCCGCCGCCTGGCTCGCCTGCGGCGGGCCCGAGACCCTGCGCGCGGTCGAGGTTTTGGCCGCGCAATGATCCTTTCGCTCGCCGCGGGTACGCTCGCGCTCGCGCTCGCGCTCCTCTCGCTCGCCGTCGGCGCGGCGGGATTCGGCTTCGTCATCGATCCCCTCATCCTGTGGCAGGTGCGCGCGCCGCGCACCGTGCTCGCCGCCCTGGTCGGCGCCGCGCTGGCGCTGTCGGGTGCGGTACTGCAGGGGTTGTTGCGCAACCGCCTCGCCGATCCGGGCCTCCTTGGTGTGACCGGCGGCGCCTCGCTCGGCGCCGTGCTCGCCTTCTACTGGGGGCTTGCGACCGCGTTCCCGCTCGCCCTGCCATTTGGCGGGCTTGTCGGCGCGCTCGTTGCCGCCGCCGCCGTGCTTGCCGTCGCGGCGCATGCCGGCACCGGGGCTGCGCTGATCCTCGCCGGCATCGGCGTGGCGGCGATCACCTCCGCCCTCGTCACCATGGCGCTCTCCTTCGCTCCCAACCCCTTTGCGCTCGCTGAGATCACCATCTGGCTGCTCGGTTCGCTCGCGGATCGTTCCTGGCACGAGGTGTGGCTCGCCTCGCCCGCCGTCGTCGCCGGGCTGTTGCTGCTGCTGTCGCTCGGCGAGAGGCTCGATGCGCTCGCGCTCGGCGAGGAGACCGCCGCCTCGCTCGGCGTCGCGATCGGCCCCACCATGGCGCGCGCCGCCCTCGGCTCGGCGCTCGCCGTCGGCGGGGCGGCGGCGGTCGCAGGTGGGGTGGGTTTCGTCGGTCTGATCGTGCCGAACCTCCTGCGCGGCAGGGTCGGCGAGAGGCCGAGCGCGCTTCTCCTCCCTTCCGCCCTCGCCGGGTCGTCCCTCGTGCTCGCGGCCGATCTCGCGGTTCGGCTCGTTCCGCTGCAGCAGGAGCTGCGCCTCGGCGTGCTGACGGCGCTGCTCGGCGCGCCTGTGCTGCTCGCGGTCGCCCTGCGCGAGGCGCGCGTCGGATGATCGCGGCGGAGCAACTCACGCTCGTCAGGTCGGGCCGGCCGGTCGTCGATCGCGTGTCCTTCCGGGCGCGGATCGGCGAGGTCGTGGCGCTGATCGGCCCGAACGGCGCCGGCAAGTCCACCCTGCTGCGCGGGCTCGCGGGCCTCGTTCGGCCCGATCGCGGGCGCGTGCTGCTGGACGGCGAACCGCTGGAGGGGTTGCCCCCTCAGGCGCGGGCGAAACGGATCGGCTGGCTCGCACAAGGCGCGCGTGCCGCCTGGGGCATGACGGTGCGCGAGGTCGTCTCCTTGGGCCGCCTCCCGCACGGCGATCGGGCTCAGGCTCCGATCGACCGGGCGCTCGCGCGTCTCGGGCTCGCCTCGCTGGCGGGGGCGCGCATTGATCGGATCTCCGGCGGCGAGGCGAAGAGGGTGATGATCGCGCGCGTGCTCGCCGGAGAACCGCGCGTGCTGCTGCTTGACGAGCCCACCGCCGATCTCGACCCGGCAGCGGGCTTTGCGGTGATGCGCCTCTTCAGAACGGTGGCGGAAGAGGAAGCACGCGCGGTCGTCGTCGTGCTGCATGATCTGACGCTCGCCGCCCGCTTCGCCGACCGGTTCGTTCTTCTCACGCAAGGACGCCTCGTCGCCGAGGGCCCCGCCGCCGCCGTGCTGAACGACGCGACCGCGGGTCGCGTGTTCGGCGTGCGCTTCGGGGCGGATCACGCGGTACTGCCGGCATGAGCCGAGCCTTCGCCGCTGGCTTCGCCGCCTCCGCCGCCATCCATGCCGCGGTTCTGGCGGCGTTGTGGCAGGGGCCGTCCGGCGGACGACCGATGGATCACGACGCGGCGCCTGGTTTCGCCCTCGTCTGGACCGACGCCGCCGGCGTGGTCGGAGGACCATCGTCGCCGAACGGAGCGAATGACGACGCGCCCCCACTTGCGACCGAAGCGGATGCCCCGGCGGTGACGGAGGACACGCCGCCGGTGGACGCCGACACCGAACCGGCACCACCTTCGCCCGCCGCGCTGCCGCTGCCGCCACCGCTGCCGTCGGCGCCGCGCGCCCTGGCGCGACCTGGGGCGAGCCCGACACCGCTGCCCGCCCCTGCCGCCGGTCCGGCCGGCACCGGCGACGCCGTGGAGCGAAGCATGCCGGCGCTTGGCGATGGCGGCACGCTGCTGCCCGCGAGCATCGGCACGAGGCAAGATCCGACCTATCCCTGGGAAGCCCGGCGCAACCGCTGGCAGGGCACGGTGCTGCTCGCCGTCACCGTCTCGCCAGATGGCCGCCCGATCGCGATCGACATCGCACGCTCCTCCGGCTACGGCGTGCTCGACGAGGCGGCGATGGAAGCCGTGCGGCAGTGGCGCTTCGTTCCCGCCCGCCGGAACGGCGTGGCGGTGGAGGATCGGGTCGCCGTGCCGATCACGTTCCGGCTGCGCGACTGATCGGAGAGGGAGACGAGGGAGAGCGCGACCATGGCGGACCGGATGCGCATCGCGAGCTGGAATCTCAACGGCGTGCGGGCGCGTGCTGCGCACCTCCTGGACCTGTTGCGGGATGCGAACGCACCCGACGTCCTCCTCCTGCAGGAGCTCAAGGCGACCGAAGACGCGTTTCCGGCCCTGGAGGTGCGTGAAGCGGGCTACCACGCGCTCATCGTCGGGCAGAAGGGGTTCAACGGCGTGGCGATCCTCTCGCGCGAGAAGGCGGTGGAGCGGGCGCGCATCCTGCCGGGCGACGGGACGGACGACCAGGCGCGCTACCTCGAAGCCGAGATCGACGACCTCATCGTCGTCTCGCTCTACGCGCCGAACGGCAACCCGGTGGGCACCGACAAGTTCGCCTACAAGCTCGCTTGGATGCGCCGCTTCGCCGCCCATGCCGAAGCGCTGTTCGACACCGAGCGCCCGATCGTGCTGGGCGGCGACTGGAACGTCTGCCCGACCGCGCGCGACGTGGCGGATGCAGAAGCGATGGCGGGCGATGCGCTCTGTCAGCCGGAGAGCCGCGCCGCCTGGCACGCCGTGCTGTGGCAGGGCTGGACGGACGCCTTCCGCGCCCTGCACGCCGAGGAGCCGGGCTACACCTACTGGGACTACCAGGGTGGCGCGTGGGCGCAGGACCGCGGCTTGCGCATCGACCACCTGCTTCTTTCGCCACGGGCGGCGGAGAGGCTGGTCGCTTCGGGGGTGGATCGTTCCTTGCGCGGCAAGGACAGCCCCTCCGACCACACCCCCGTCTGGTGCGAGCTCGCGGCGTGACGCCTCACCAGCGGGCGCGCAGGCCCGTCAGCGCCCAGGCTCCCGGAACGACGTAGGCGTTCGCCGGTTCGTAGCGGCTGCCGGTGATGTTGCGCCCGACCGCGAACCATTCGAGCACCTCCGTCACCTGCCAGCGCGCGGAGACGTTCACCAGAGTGCCGCCCTGGTTGAAGCCCCGTCCGGCGAAGGCGCCGCTGTCGCGGTAGAGGATGTCGGCCGCCGGGCCGAACAGGAGCACGTCGGTCGAGAGACTGAACCGCGGATTGGCGCGCAGGGTCGCGCCCACGCTGCCCTGATGGCGGGGGCGCCTTTGCAGCTGCAGCCCGGTGTTCCCGTCCTGCGCCACCGTCCACGTGTAGGTGGCGCGCAGGTCGAGCCAGTCGGCCGGAGAGAGGTCGAAGGCCGTCTCGACGCCGTCGATCTCGGCCCGACCGACATTGATGCGGGTGGTGAAGAACGCATCATCCGCGATCAGGTCGCGGATGTTCTGCCGGAAATAGGTGACGGAGAAGCGGCCCGGATGCGGCATGACGGCGGCGAGATCGACCGCCGCGCCCACCTCGCCGCCGCGTCCCTTCTCCGGCCTCAGGTTCGGGTTGCCGCGGAAGCCGAAGCTGCCCACGCCGAACAGGTCGAACAGCGTGGGAGCACGGAACGACGTCCCGTAGGCGGCGTGCAGCGACAGGGCTGCCTCGGGAACGGCGAGGACGCCGCCCACACGCCAAGTCGTGGTGTCGGCGAAGTCACGCGGCATCTCGTGACGGATGTTGCCGGTGAGGTCGAGGCGTCGGAACAGGCGGAACTGCGCGCCGAGATAGGCCGCATGGTTGCGCGTGCCGCGATCGACGTCCCGCGCGAAGGGGCCGAAGGGACCGTCGAAGCGCACCTTCACGTCGGTTCGGTCCTCGATCCGCTGCAGGCCGAAGGTGATCGCCGCATCGTCCACCGCGCCACCGTTCGGCAGACGCAACGTATTGTCCCATTGCCAGACGGTGCGGGTGCCGAGGTAGCGCGAGTCGTCGCTGCCGGAGAAGGGGAAGAGGTCGGGACGGTCACGAAACTGACGGTTGTCGCGCGACTGGCCGACGGCGAGGGCGGTGTCGAGCCAGCCGGGGATCACCGTGCCGGCGATGCCCGCCCGCCACATGCCGCTGCGGTTGCGCACCGTGTAGTTCGGGTCGTCCTGACCCGCCTGGTCGAGATCGGCCTTGCTCTCGCGCAGCCGGCCGAAGGCGAAGAGGCGGAAACGCTCGCCGAGCGCGGCGCCGAGATTGGCCGTGAGCGTGCCGATGCGCGCCCCGTCGCGCTCGCCGATGTTGGTGGCGAGGCGCGGGGGCTGGATGTTGAAGCCCTGGGTGGTGAGGCCGCTCGCGACGATTGCGTAGTCGAGCCCGCGCCACTCCCCGGCGAGGACGCCCGATGCGGCCGCGGTCGATTGCGTGCCGCCGGCGATCTCGCCGAGCGCGCTCACGGCGCGACCCGCCCCACGGCCGGAGCGGGTGATCACGTTCACCACGCCGCCGATCGCGCCCGAGCCGTAGAGGCCGGACATCGGTCCGCGCACCACCTCGATGCGCTCGACATCGTCGAGCAGATCGTTGCCGAAGTCAAACAAGCCCCCCGGGGCGGAGGGATCGTTGATCGGCATGCCGTCGCGCAGCACGAGGACGTGGCTGGAGTTCGTGCCCCGCATGAAAACGCTCGTCTGCTGGCCGATCGGGCCCAGCTGCACCGGGCGAAGCCCGGGCACGGCCGAAAGCGCATCGACGAGACTGCGATAGCCGCGCTCCTCGATCGCCTGCCGCGTGATCACCGTGACACCGGCGGGCAGGCGCTCGATCGGCGTCGGCACCCTGGTCGCCGTCACCACCGTCTCGGGCAGGAGCCTGAGGCCGGGGGCTTCCGTCTGGGCAAGCGCGGGGAAGGCGATCGCGGCGGCGGCCGCGGCGGCAAGCAAGCGTGTGCGCACGGTCTCTCCTTCGGTCTCGATCGACGGCCGAAGCCGCCAGACCGAAGGCACGGCGCACGCAGATCACGCTTCACGCTCGCCCCCTCCGCGAACGGCCACGACCAACACGCCGCGTGCGGAGGGCTTATGCCCGACCGTCGCTCCGGTTCACCCCGCCCGGCAGCGAAGCGGCCGGTGCCGGCCGGTCTCCCGGCTCGCGGAGCGCGGAGGGCGAACCCTCCGCCGCCGCGCCCCGCCTTCCCGGGCATCCCGCCCAGTGGCATTCCGGCGCGCGGCCTCTCCGCCTACGGTTGCGGGGGCAGCCGCGGCTTCGGCGCGCCCCGGCCCGTCACCCCGGCCGCGCGCACCCCACCGCGTTCCCGTTTCAGCCCTTGCGGGCCACCGGCACCGGAATGACCGTAAATCGTCCCTGACGGATTCGGAAGAGGGCGGTCTCGCCGGCCTTACAGGACGAAGCCGATCGCCTGCACCACCATCCAGAACAAGCCGCCGATGATCGCGAAGGTCAGGGCCGAGGCGAGCAGACCGACCAGGGCACCGACGACGATGGCTCGGCTGTCCTCCTCCAGAAGCCCCATCGCCATGATGGCCACGGCCAGGCTCGGCGGGCCGTTGGTGAAGGGCAGCGGCACGATCACGAGGCAGGCGAGGAACACGCCATAGGCACCGACGATGCGATCGGCCTTCCATCCCGTCAGCACCGAGGGGCGAGGGCGAATGTAGCGTTCGATGCGCCGGATCCAGGGCGAGGACTTCTCGACGATCATCGCGAGATCCTCCCGCCGCATCGAGCGGTCGGTGAGGAACCGCGGCAGTTTCGGCTCAGGAAGGCCGAGGGCGAGTTGCAGGCAGACGATGGCGAGCGGGATGCCGAAGATCGGCGACCAGCCGGGAATGTAGATCGGCAACAGGTTCGGCAGGGCGAACAGGATCATCAGGATGCCGTAGCCGCGCGCGCCGAAGGCGTGGATCATCTCGCCCAGGGTGATGCGCGGCTTCGGCCAGGCGGCGGCCAGTTCCGTCATCAGCACCGAGACGGGGACATGGCGCCCATTGCCGCCGACGGGTGGTTTGCCGGGGGGATGGGGCGAGAGCGAGCCGAGGACGCTCGCCCGCGATTCCGCAACCGGGAGCGGTTTCGGCTCGGACAACTCCACGATCGTCTGCCCCCCTTCGCGACGCACGATGCCCGGCCCGAACAGACCGAACCACACCCTGCCGATACGACGCTCCCGCCTCTCACCATAGCCTGATGCGCGCGTCGGGGGAATGAAATCCCCTTCAGGCCCGCCATCACCTAGCCTTGCCGCATGCCAACGTCCGTTCATGCCGCTGGCACGCCGGTCGATCTCGCGCTCGTGCTGGCCGTCGACGTCTCGGCCTCCGTCGATTTCGGCGAATTCGGGCTGATGATGGGGGGCTACGCGGCGGCGTTCCGCGACCAGGCGCTGGCGCAGCGTCTCGCCTCGGGCGCGGCGGGGGCGACGGCGGTGGCCATGCTGTTCTGGTCGGGGCCGGGGGTGCGCGAGATCGCCGTGCCGTGGCGGCGGGTCGCTTCGGTCGCCGACGCTGCCGCCTTCGCGGAGGCGATCGACGCCACCCCGCGCATGATCCCCGCCGGTGCCACTGCCCTCGGCGAGGGGCTTGCGGCCTCGCTTGCCCTGCTCGAACGCTGCCCCTGGCCCGCGGCGCGGCGCGTGGTCGATGTCTCGGGCGATGGCCGCGCCAACGCCGGCCTGCCGCTGGCCACGGCGCGGGCGGCGGCAGAACTCGCGTGGGTGACGGTGAACGGGCTCGCGGTGGTGAACGAGGAGCCCGACCTCGCGGACTACTACCGCGAGGCGCTGATCGTCGGGCCCGGCGCCTTCGTCCTTCGCGCCGAGGATTACGCCGCCTTCGCCGAGGCGATCCTCGCCAAGCTGTGGCGCGAGGTCGGCGGCGCCGCCGTCGCGTGAAGCGGGATGGGGGCGGGCGGGGGAAGGGCCGATCGGCCCTTCCCCCGCATCCCCGTCCCACTATCCCACGAAGATCTCCGCCGGGCTGTCGCGGCGCAGGCTCTGCCCCAACTCCCGCCCGAGCCGCACGGCATCCGCGGGCGCGCCGACGATGGCGCGCTTGAGCAGGAAGGTGCCGTCCTCGCTCGCAACCAAGCCCACGAGGCGGAGCGTGCCGTCCGGGCGAATCTCCGCGTGTCCCCCGATCGGGGTGCGGCAGGAGCCGTCCAGCGCCGCGAGCAGGGCCCGTTCGGCCCGGCTGACGGCGGCCGCCTCGGGGTCTTCGATGGCGGCGAGAAGCTCGCGCAGCTCGGTGTCGTCCTCGCGCACGGTGATGCCGACGATGCCCTGGCCGGCCGCCGGCACCATCACCTCGGGGTCGAGCACCGCCGCCGCCGCGCCCTCGAGCCCGAGCCGGCGCAGCCCAGCGTAGGCGAGCAGGGTGGCGTCCATCTCCCCCGCACTGACGCGGGCGAGGCGGGTGCCGACATTGCCCCGCAGCAGGGTGACCACGAGGTCGGGCCGACGGTGCAAAAGCTGGGCGGCGCGGCGGACGGAGGAGGTGCCCACGGTGCCGCCCGGCGGGATGGCGGAGAGCGGATCGCCGAGATCCACCGGCCCGCAGTGGGGAGCAAGCACCAGCGCGTCGCGCGCGTCCTCCCGCGCAAGGCAGCAGGCGAGCACGATGCCGGGCGGGAGTTCGGTCTCCAGGTCCTTCAGCGAATGGACCGCGAAGTCGATCCGGCCATCGAGCAGCGCCTCGTGGATCTCCTTCGCGAACAACCCCTTGCCGCCGACATCGGCAAGCCGGCGATCGGTCACCCGGTCGCCGGTGGTGGTGATCGGGTGCTCCTCGAAGGCTTCGGCGTCGCGCAGCACGGGGCAGAAGCCGGTGAGGCGGGCGAGGAACAGCCGGGTCTGGGTCAGCGCCAGCGCCGAGCCGCGCGTGCCGACGCGGAGCGGCAGGGGGCGACGCTCGTGCCCCCGGGGAGGTGGAGCGTGGGGCGAGACGGGGCGTTCCCCCGGGTGGCGTGACATGGCGGACGTTTCCTACGATGTTGCGAAGATAAGCGAAAGAGCGGGAATGACAGCCCCGTGACGGAACCCGACCGCGCCGGTGCGGTGCTCGCCATCGAGACCTCCTGTGACGAGACGGCAGCCGCCGTGCTCGACGGGGCGGGCCGGGTGCTCGCCCAGGCGCTGTGGAGCCAGGTGGCGGAGCATGCGCGCTTCGGCGGCGTCGTCCCCGAACTCGCCGCGCGCGCCCATCTCGCCCGCCTGCCCGGCATGGTCGAAGCAGTGTTGGCCGAGGCCGGGGCGGCCCCGACCGCCGTCGCCGCCACCACCGGGCCCGGGCTGATCGGCGGGCTGATCGTCGGCGCCAATCTCGCCAAGGGCCTCGCGCTGGCCCGCAGCCTGCCGTTCTACGCGGTGAACCACCTCGAGGCGCATGCGCTCTCCGCGCGCCTGCCCGGGGTGGCCGAGCCTCCGCCCGACTTTCCCTACCTCACCCTGCTCGTCTCGGGCGGGCATTGCCTGCTGGTCGAGACGCAGGGCCCAGGCGCGCATCGCGTGCTCGGCCGCACGCTCGACGACGCGCCGGGCGAGGCCTTCGACAAGGTGGCGAAGATGCTGGGGCTCGGTTGGCCGGGGGGACCGGCGCTGGAGCGGCTCGCCGCCGAGGGCGACCCTCGCGCGGTTCCCCTTCCCCGGGCGATGCGCGGCCGCGCGGGCTGCGACTTCTCCTTCTCCGGGCTGAAGACGGCGGTGGCGACCCGGCTGGCGGCGCGCGGGGCCGAGGTCTCGCAGCGCGAGGCGGCCGATCTCGCCGCCTCCTTCCAGGCGGCGGTGGCGGAGCAGCTGGCGGATCGGGCGCGGGCGGCGCTGCGGACGGTGCCCGCCTGCGCCACCCTCGTCATCTCCGGCGGGGTGGCGGCGAACGCGACCGTCAGGGCCGCCTTGGCCGAAGTGGCCGCCGAGGAGGGGCGTCGCCTCGTCGCCCCCCCGCCCGCCCTCTGCACGGACAATGCGGTGATGGTCGCCTGGGCGGCGATCGAACGCGCCCGCGTGGGCGACCCGGGTGAGGATCTGTTCGTCTCCCCCCGCCCGCGCTGGGAGTTGGGCGGGCTCCCGGCGAGAGCGGCGTGACGCGTCAGCGGCGGCGCGGCTCGATCGTCGCGGTCGGGCGGCCGAACGGGTCGCGCACGATGTAGCCGCCGTCCGGGCGCGG
This sequence comes from Elioraea thermophila (ex Habib et al. 2022), assembly GCF_003336755.1. GTDB lineage: Bacteria > Pseudomonadota > Alphaproteobacteria > Acetobacterales > Acetobacteraceae > Elioraea > Elioraea thermophila. Next base: position 1,143,383 of record NZ_QMDI01000002.1, read on the forward strand.
GTCGACCCGGCCGGTCGGGCGACCGAAGACATCACGCGTCACCCAGCCGCCGCCCCGCTGCGGGTCAGCCGTGCCGACGCGCCGGCCGAACGCGTCGCGCTCGACCCAACCGCCGTCGGGGCGCGGCTCGTAGGTGGCGACCGGACGGCCGAAGGCGTCTCGTTCGATCACCCGCCCGGTCGGGGTGCGCTCGAAGGTGCCGATGGGGCGGCCGAAGGCATCGCGCGCGATCGCCTCTGGCCGCCGCGGCACGAAGGGTGGTCCCGGAGGATACGCCGGCACGGCGGAGGGCGGCGCGCCGGCCAAGGGCGGAACGGGTGAGCCTGAGAGCGGCGGCACCGGGCCGGCTTGGGGAGGAACGCCGGCGGATGGCGGCGCGACGATCGCCGGAGCCGGGACCCAGCCGCGATGCGGATCCCAGACCCAGACCGTCTGGCCGGAAGCGGAGGGCGCGCAGGCCGCCGTCAGGGCGACAAGGCAGGAGAGTACGGTTGGCAGACGCGACACGGCGGCCTCCGGGAGAGGCCTGATCGTAGCACGGGCCGGAAGGTGGCATCGTCGAAAAACGGTGGTTCGCGCCACACTCAGAGGAAGCTGATCGGGTCGACATCGACCTCGATGCGCGCGGCGCGGGGGATCGCGGCGGAGGCGAGCCACCCGCGCAAGAGCCCCGGCACGTCGACGTCGCGTGCGGCCTTGAGCAGCAGCCGCCGCCGATGCCGCCCGCGCAGGATGGCGAGCGGTGCGGGGGCGGGCCCGAGCACGACGAAGCGGCTCCCCTCGGGTGCCGCGTCCCGCAGAGCGCGGGCGGCGCGATCCGCCGTCTCGGCATCGCCGGCGGAGACGATCAGCGCGGCGAGACGTCCGTACGGGGGCCAGCCCCCGGCGCGACGCTCGGCGAGCTCGGCGGCGACGAACCGCTCGACATCGCCCGAAACCAGAGCCCGCATCACCGGGTGGTCGGGAACCCAGGTCTGCAGCAGCACCCGCCCCGGCCGCTCCGCCCGCCCGGCCCTCCCGCCGACCTGGTGCAGGATCTGGAAGGTGCGCTCGGCCGCCCGCAGGTCCCCGCCCGCGAGGCCGAGATCGGCATCGACCACGCCGACCAGGGTGAGGTGCGGGAAGTGCCAGCCCTTGGCGACGAGCTGGGTGCCGACGATCAGATCCACCTCCCGCGCCTCGATCATCGCCGCCAGAGCCGCCGCCTTGCGCGCCCCGTCCACCGTGTCGGAGGACATTTCCAGCACACGGGCGGACGGGAAGAGCGTGCGCACCTCCTCCGCGATCCGCTCCACCCCGGGACCCACGGCGGTGAGGGCCCCTTCCGCCCCGCAGGCCGGACAGGCGGGGGGAACGGGCTCGCTGTGCCCGCAATGGTGGCACTGCAGGGTGCGCGTGTAGCGGTGCTCGACCAGCCAGGCGGTGCAGTTCGGGCAGGCGAAGCGGTGGCCGCAGGCGCGGCAGAGCGTGAGCGGGGCGAAGCCGCGGCGATTGAGGAAAAGAAGCCCCTGCTCGCCGCGCGCCAGGGTTTCGGCCAGCGCCTCGCGCAACGGGGGCGAGAGGAAGAACCCCCGCGGCGGCGGCTCACGCCGGAGATCGATCGCCTCGACGGTCGGCTCTCCCGCCGCCCCGTGCCGGTCGGGCAAGTGAAGCCTGAGATAGCGGCCGCGTTCGACATTGGCGCGGGTCTCGAGCGAGGGCGTGGCGGAGACGAGTACGCAGGGGATGTCCTCGAGCCGCGCGCGCACCACCGCCATGTCGCGGGCATGGTAGATGACGCCCTCCTCCTGCTTGAACGCCGTCTCGTGTTCCTCGTCGACGACGATCAGCCCCAACGAGCGGAAATTGAGCCAAAGCGCGGAGCGGGCGCCGACCACGATGGGTGCGGTGCCGTCCGCCACCGCCCGCCAAGTGGCACGGCGGCGTGCCCCCGGCACGTCGGAGTGCCAGACGGCCGGGGCGGCACCGAAACGAGCGGCGAAACGGTCGATCACCTGGGCGGAGAGCGCGATCTCGGGCAGCAGCACCAGCACCTGCTTGCCGCGCGCCACCGCCTCGGCGGCGGCCTCGAGATAGACCTCGGTCTTGCCCGACCCGGTCACCCCGTCGAGGAGAGTGACGGAGAAGCCGCCGTCGGCAACGCGGGCGCGGAGGGCGGCGGCCGCCTCGGCTTGCGCCGCGCGCAGCGGCCGCGGCGAAGACGGCGAGAGGGAAGAGAAGGTAGGGTCGGGCAGCGGGGTGGGGACGAGTAGGCCGGCCTCCGCCATCGCCCGGATCACCCCGGGCGAGACCCCGGCCGCGCGGGCGAGCTCCGCCCCCGCCCAGGCGAGGCCGCCCGCGTCCGCGAGCACGGCGAGAACGCGAGCCCGTTCCGGCGTGATCCGCGCCCCCTCGGGCAGCGGGGCGGCGGCACGCCAGCCGGATCGCGGCGCTGGCGGCGGGGCGAGTGCCGCTTCGGGCAGGGCCATGCGCAGCACCTCGCCGGGCGGCGACAGCGTGTAGGCGGCGACCCAGTCGATCAGGCGGAGCAAGGGCGGCTGCAGGGGTGGGACGTCGGCAAGGGCCGCGACCTGGCGGAGCTTCGTCGCGGGTACCTCCCCGGACGCCGCGCCGTGCCAGACCACGCCCGACAGCCGGCGCGACCCGAGCGGGACGACGACCACCGTCCCCGGCGCGACCTCCAGTCCCTCCGGCAGGGCATAGTCGTAGGGCCCGGCCAGCGGTAGCGGCAGCAGCACCGGAATTCGCCGCGGAGCACCCTCCGCCGCCGCGCGCTTCTCCGGGGCCTCCCCCGCCGCTAAGGTGCGGCCGCGCAGTCGCGCCAAGGGGACCCCGCTCTCGTCATGAAGTTCTTCCTCGACACCGCCGACATCGCCGAGATCCGCGCACTCGCCGCCCTCGGCCTGGTCGACGGGGTGACCACCAACCCGTCCCTGATCGCCAAGACGGGGCGGAAGATGGCGGAGGTCATCAGCGAGATCTGCGAGGCGGTGGAGGGCCCGGTCTCGGCCGAGGTCACGGCGACCGAGCATGCGGCCATGCTGGCGGAAGCGCGGGCGCTGCGCAAACTCGCCCACAACGTGGTGGTGAAACTTCCCCTCACCGCCGACGGGCTTCGCGCCTGCCGCGACCTCTCGGAGGAGGGGATCCTGGTCAACGTCACCCTCTGCTTCTCGCCCGCCCAGGCGCTGCTCGCCGCCAAGGCCGGTGCCGCCTACGTCTCGCCCTTCGTCGGCCGGCTCGATGACGTCGGCCACGACGGCATGGGGCTGATCGCCGACATCCTCGCGATTTATGACAACTACGACTTCGCGACCGAAGTGCTGGTCGCCTCCGTGCGTCACCCGATGCACGTCGTGCAGGCGGCGAAGCTGGGGGCGGATGTCGCCACCATGCCGCCCGCCGTGTTGCGCGCGCTGATCAACCATCCGCTCACCGACAAGGGGCTGGCCGGCTTCCTGGCGGACTGGGCGAAGACCGGGCAGTCCATCCTGTGAGGCGGACGACGCGACACCCCGCCGCCGAGCCGGAGGGGGATCCGGACGAGGCCGCCGCGGTCGAAGCCTTCCTGCGCGCGCAGCCCGATTTCCTCGCTCGCCGGCCGCACCTCTATGCCCTGCTTGCGCCACCGCGGCGGGTGCACGGCGAGCGGCTTGCCGACCACATGGCGGCGATGATCGAGCAGGCGCGTGCTCGCGAGGCGGCGCTGATCACCGCCCGTCGCGCCGAAGCCAAGCTCGCCGAACGCGCCCGCCGCGCGGTCCTCGCCATCCTTTCCGCGCGCAGTGCGGCCGAGGCGGTCGAGGTCGTCGAAGGCGAGTGGCCGGCGATCCTCGGGCTGGATGTCGTCTCCCTCGCCGTCGAAGGGCGGAGCACCCTCGGGCTCAGGCGCCTGCCGCGCGGCTTCGTCCGCCGTATCCTCGGCACGGCCGGGGCGGTGGTGCGCGACCGCCCGACGGAGCGCGAGGCGATCCATGGCGAGGCGGCGGCCCTCGTCGCCGCTGATGTGCTGGCGCGGTTCACCCTCGGCGGCACGGCGGGGCTCGTCGCCTTCGGCTGGCGCGAGGCAGAGCGCGGGGGGCTGGCGTCCGGGGCGGAGACCTTCGCCTTCCTCGCCAGCGTGCTGGAGGCGTGCTTCGCCCGCGCGGCCGGATGAGGCCGGCATGACGGCGGAGGAGGCGCGCGCGGCCTTCCTCGTTTGGCTCGCGGCCGAACGCCGGGCCTCACCCGCCACGCTGCGCGCCTATGAGGGCGACCTGGCGCGCTTCTTCGCCTTCCTCGCCGACCACCTGGGGGGTCTCCCCGATCGTGCCGGGCTCGGCGGTCTGGCGCTGGCCGACCTGCGCGCCTTCCTGGCGCAGCGGGCGGCGGCGGGGGCGTCGAACGCCACCCGCGCGCGGGAACTCGCCGCCATCCGCACCTTCTTCCGCTACCTCGCCCGCACCGGCGGGCCCGACTGCCCGGCGCTGAAACTCCTTGCCACACCCAAGGTGCGGCGGCCCGCCCCGCGTGCGCTGACCGTTGCGGAGACGGACCGTCTGGTCGACGAGGCCGAGACGCTCACCGACGAGCCCTGGATCGCCGCCCGCGATGCCGCCCTCGTCCTCCTCCTCTACGGCTGCGGGCTTCGCTCGGCCGAGGCGCTGGCGTTGCGTCGCCGCGACGCCCCCCTGCCGGGAGATGACGCGCCGCTGCGCGTGCGCGGCAAGGGGGCGAAGGAGCGCGAGGTGCCGGTGCTGCCCGTCGTGCGCGAGGGCGTGGCGCGCTACCTCGCCCTCTGCCCGCACCCGCTCGTTCCCGACTCGCCGCTGTTCCGTGGTGCGCGCGGGGGCCCCCTGAACGATCGTCTGCTGCGCCGCGCCATGGAACGCGCCCGCCGGCGCTTAGGCCTGCCCGAACGCGCGACCCCGCACAGCCTGCGCCACTCCTTCGCCACCCACCTCCTCGCCTCGGGGGCCGATCTGCGCGTCATCCAGGCCCTGCTGGGGCACGCGAGCCTCTCGACCACGCAGCGCTACACGGCGGTGGACGAGACACGCCTGTTCGAGGTCTGGCGGGCCGCGCACCCGCGCGCGAAAGGCGCCTGATGCGCGGGGGCTTGTCTTCGCCGGCGCGCGATCGTATCTGAAGCGAAGACACCAGCCGATCGAACGGAGGGTGGCCTCGGCAACGGGGCCGCCTTTTTGGTTTTGAGCGAAGACCGACCACACCACGAAGGGCTCGAGGCCCGCATCTACGACCTGATCGCGCCCTCCCTCGCCGCGATGGGGTACGAGACCGTGCGCGTGCGCCTCTCCGGCAAGGAACGCCCCACCCTGCAGGTGATGGTGGAACGCGCCGACCAGGTTCCCATCACGGTCGACGACTGCGAGACGGTGAGCCACCAAGTCTCCGCCCTGCTCGACGTCGAGGACCCGATCCCCTCCACCTACACGCTGGAGGTCTCCTCGCCCGGGATCGATCGCCCGCTCACCCGGGCGAAGGACTGGAACCGTTTCGCGGGTCACCTCGCCAAGGTGGAGCTCGCCACGCCGCTGGCCGGCCGGCGCCGATTCTCCGGCATCGTGCTCGGCGCGGAAGCCGGGCGCGAGGCGCGGCTCAAGCTGGAGGACGGCACCGAGGTGGCGCTGCCCCTCGCCGCCATCCGCACCGCCCGGCTCGTGCTCACCGAGGCGCTGATCGATGCTTCGCGGCCGAAACGGGCCGCCAACTGACACCACCGGAGGACATCCATGGACATCGCCATCGCCCGCCCCGAACTCCTGCAGGTCGCGGATGCGGTCGCGCGCGAGAAGTCGATCGACCGCGAGGAAGTGCTGGAGGCGATGGAGCAGGCCATTCAGAAGGCCGGCCGCGCCAAGTACGGTCACGACAAGGACATCCGCGCCCACATCGACCGCAAGACCGGCGAGGTTCGCCTCTCGCGCTGGACCGAGGTGGTCGAGGACGGCGCGGTGGAGAACGAGGCGACCCAGATGCCGCTCTCGGTCGCACAGAAGATCAAGCCCGGCATCAAGGTCGGCGAGTTCATCGTCGACCCCCTGCCGCCGATCGATTTCGGCCGCATCGCCGCGCAGACCGCCAAGCAGGTGATCGTGCAGCGGGTGCGCGAGTACGAAAGGAAGCGCCAGTACAACGAGTACAAGGACCGCGTGGGCGAGATCGTCAACGGCATCGTCAAGCGCACCGAGTACGGCAACCTGATGGTCGATCTCGGCCGCGCCGAGGCGCTCCTGCGGCGCGACGAACTGATCCCGCGCGAGACCTACCGCAACGGGGATCGCGTGCGCGCCTACATCTACGACGTGCGCGAGGAGACGCGGGGCCCGCAGATCTTCCTCTCGCGCACCCACCCGAACTTCCTCGCCCGGCTGTTCGCCCAGGAGGTGCCGGAGATCTACGACGGCATCATCGAGATCAAGGCGGTGGCGCGCGATCCCGGCTCGCGCGCCAAGATGGCGGTGGTGAGCCACGACTCCTCGATCGACCCGGTCGGCGCCTGCGTGGGCATGCGAGGGTCGCGCGTGCAGGCTGTGGTGCAGGAGCTGCAAGGCGAGAAGATCGACATCATTCCCTGGTCGCCCGACCCGGCGACCTTCGTCGTCAACGCGCTCGCCCCGGCTGAGGTGAGCAAGGTGGTGCTGGATGAGGAGAACCGCCGCATCGAGGTGGTGGTGCCGGACGATCAGCTCAGCCTCGCCATCGGCCGGCGCGGGCAGAACGTGCGGCTCGCGTCGCAACTGACGCGCTGGGACATCGACATCCTGACCGAGGCGGAGGAGAGCGAACGGCGCCAGGAGGAGTTCCGCCGCCGCTCCGCCCTCTTCGTCGAGGCGCTGGATGTGGATGACGTGATCGCGGGGCTCCTCGTCACCGAGGGCTTCACCTCGGTCGAGGACCTCGTGCTCGTGCCGCTCGAGGAGCTCGCCGCGATCGAGGGCTTCGACGAGGACATCGCGGCCGAACTGAAGCGCCGCGCCGAGGAATTCATCGCCCGCCGCGACGCCGAGCTGTCGGAGAAGGCGAGGGAGCTCGGCGTGTCCCAGGAACTCACCACCGTGCATCCCTTCACGCCGGCCATGCTGGTGGCGCTGGGCGAGAAGGGGGTGAAGACGCTCGATGACCTCGCCGACCTCGCCTCCGACGAGCTGATCGAGATCCTGGGCGAGGAGGCGATGGACCAGGAGACGGCGAATGCGGTGATCATGGCCGCGCGCGCCCACTGGTTCGAGGGCGAGGATCAGGCGAAGGCGGAAGGCTGAGCGCGACGGGAGCGGGCGCGAGGCATGGCGGTGTTGGCGGAGCACGATGAGCACGCGCCGGAGGAGGCCGGGGAGACCGGCCCGCTCCGGCGCTGTGTGGCGACCGGAGAGCGGGGCGCGCGCGAGCGGATGATCCGCTTCGTGCTCGGCCCCGATCGCGCGCTGGTGCCGGATCTCGCCGAACGCCTGCCCGGGCGTGGCTTCTGGTTGCGCGCGTGCGGTGATCTCCTCGACGACCCCAAGCTTGCGCGCGCCTTCGCCCGCGCCGCCAAGGGGCCGGTGACGATCCCCACCCGGCTGCGTGAAAGCGTGGCGCAGCTGCTCGCCCGTCGCATCGCGGAGCATCTCGGCCTTGCGCGGCGTGCGGGCCAGGCGGTGGCCGGGTTCGTCGCCGCGCGCGAGTGGGTGACGGCGGGCCGGGCGGGTCTCATCGTCGAAGCCTGCGACGGCGCGCCGGAGGGGCGGCGCAAGCTCCTTTCCGGCGCGCGCCACCTGCCCGTGGTGTCGCCGCTGACGGCGGCCGAGCTCGGGGCGGCGCTCGGGCGCGACCACGTGGTGCATGTCGCCCTCGCGCCGGGGCGGCTCGCGCAGGCCATCGCGCGTGATGCGGAGAGGCTTGCGGGCGTGCGCGGCGCGGCGCAAGAGGGGGCAGCGAGAAAGGACCGGCTGAGCGGATGAGCGAGACGAAGGAACCGGATCAGGCCAAGGGCCGGCTTTCCTTAGGCCGTGGCCGGCTCGAGCTCGGCAAGACGGTGGACGCCGGCAGCGTGCGCCAGAGCTTCCCGCACGGCCGCAGCAAGGTCGTGCAGGTCGAGGTGGTGAAGAAGCGCGTCGTCGCCCCCGGCACCGCAGCGGCTCCCGCCGGGACCGCCGCCCCAGCCGCGCCCGCGACCCCGCAACGCGCCACCGCGGCCGCCGCAGCCGCCGGTGCCGCCGCGCAGGCTCGCGCTCCCCAGCCGGCGCAGCGCCCGGCAGCCCCCGCCCGTCAGCTCACCAGCGAGGAGCGCGCGGCCCGCCAGAGGGCGCTCGAAGAGCAGCTGCGCGAACAGCGCCGGCGCGAGGCCGAGGCGCAGAAGATCTCCGTCCTGTCCGCCGCCGAGGAGGCGCGCCGCAAGGCCGAAGAGGAAGCTCGCCGCGCCGCCGAGGAGGAGGCCCGCCGCAAGGCCGAGGAGGAAGCCAAGCGTCGGGCCGAGGAGGAGGCCCGCCGCAAGGCCGAGGAGGAAGCCAAGCGCCGCGCCGAGGAGGAGGAGGCCAAGCGCCGCGCTGCCGCCGCGGGCGAACGCGCCGAAGCGCGCGGCCGCGCCGCCGAGGCGGCGACCGCTCCCGCGAAGCCCGCCGCACCGACGATCGCCGGCACCACGCTCCGCCTGCGCGGGGTCGAGGACGAGGAGGAGGACGAGGAGGGTGCGCGCCCCGCGCGCCGCGCAGGTGCCGCGCCGAAGAAGCCCGCCCTCGCCCCGGCGAAGAAGGGCCTGCCCGATCGCGATCGCCGCGCCGGCCGGCTCGACCTCTCCGCCGTGCTGAACGACGAGGAGGAGCGCGTGCGCAGCCTCGCCTCGGTGCGCCGGCAGCGCGAGCGCGAACGTCTGCAGGCGCAGCGCGAACGACTGCGCACGGAGGGAAGCCGGATCGTGCGCGAGGTCGTCATCCCCGAGGCGATCACCGTCCAGGAGCTCGCCAACCGCATGGCGGTGCGCGGGGCGGACGTGATCAAGGCGCTGATGCGCATGGGCGTGATGGCGACCATCACCCAGACGCTGGATGCCGACACCGCCGAACTCGTCGTCACCGAACTCGGCCACAAGCCGAAGCGCGTCTCGGAGTCCGACGTCGAACTCGGCCTCGAAGGCGGCGTCGACCAGGAGAGCGATCTCGTTCCGCGCCCGCCCGTGGTCACCGTCATGGGCCATGTCGACCACGGCAAGACCTCCTTGCTCGATGCGTTGCGCCAGACCGACGTCGCCGCGCACGAAGCGGGCGGCATCACGCAGCACATCGGCGCCTACCAGGTGACGCTGCCGTCGGGGCAGAAGATCACCTTCATCGACACGCCGGGCCACGAGGCCTTCACGGCGATGCGCGCGCGCGGTGCCTCGGTGACCGACATCGTCGTCCTCGTCGTCGCCGCCGACGACGGGGTGATGCCGCAGACGATCGAGGCGATCCGGCACGCCAAGGCCGCGAAGGCGCCGATCATCGTCGCCATCAACAAGATCGACCTGCCGGGGGTGAAGCCCGATCGCGTGCGCAACGAGCTGCTCAAGCACGAGGTGGTGGTGGAGAAGCTCGGCGGCGACACGCAGGACGTCGAGGTCTCGGCGATCAAGAAGATCAACCTCGACAAGCTCGAGGAGGCGATCCTGCTGCAGGCCGAGATCCTCGACCTGCGCGCCAACCCGAAGCGGGCGGCCGAAGGAACCGTGATCGAATCGAAGCTCGATCGCGGGCGCGGGCCGGTGGCGACCGTGCTCGTGCAGCGCGGCACGCTCCGCCAGGGCGACATCGTCGTCGCCGGCACGGAGTGGGGCCGGGTGCGCGCGATGCTGGACGACAAGGGCCGCCAGGTGAAGGAGGCGCCGCCCTCGATGCCGGTCGAGATCCTCGGCCTCTCCGGCGTGCCGTCGGCCGGCGAGCGCTTCGTCGTCGTCGCCGACGAGGCGCGGGCGCGCGAGGTCTCCGAGTTCCGCCAGCGCAAGCTGCGCGAGAAGGCGGCCGCCGGGGCGGTGGCCGCGCGCGGCACGCTCGATCAGATGCTCGCCCGCATCCAGGCCGGCGAGCAGAAGGAAGTGGCGGTGGTGGTGAAGGCCGACGTGCAGGGCTCGGCGGAGGCGATCGCCGCCACGCTGGCCAAGCTCGGCAACGACGAGGTGCGCGTGCGCGTGCTGCATTCGGCGGTCGGCCAGATCACCGAAAGCGACGTGCAGCTCGCCAAGGCGTCGAACGCGGTGATCGTCGGCTTCAACGTGCGCGCGACCGCCCAGGCGCGCGACCTCGCGCAGCGGGACGGCGTGGACATCCGCTACTACTCGATCATCTACGACGTCGCCGACGACATCGAGAAGCTGGTCAAGGGCAAGGTGGCGCCGAAGGAGCGCGAGAAGTTCCTGGGCTACGCCGAGATCCGCAAGGTGTTCGACATCACCAAGGTCGGCAAGGTCGCGGGCTGCATGGTCACCGAAGGCGTGGTCAAGCGCGGCGCGGGCGTGCGGCTTCTGCGCGATGGCGTGGTGATCCACCAGGGCGAGCTGTCGCAGCTCAAGCGCTTCAAGGACGACGTGAAGGAGGTCGCGCGCGGCTACGAGTGCGGCATGGCCTTCGCCAACTGGCAGGACATCCGCGAGGGCGACGTCGTCGAGTGTTTCGAGATCGAGACGGTTCCGGCGTGAGCGGAGCGGCACCCTCGGGCGGGAGTTGAGGGATGAGCACAAAGGCGCCCTCACAGCGCCAGCTCAGGGTCGGCGAGGAGGTGCGGCACGCGCTCGCCGCCCTGTTCGAGCGCGGGGATTTCCGCGACCCCGATCTCGCCTCGGCCCGCATCACCGTCACCGAAGTGCGCGCCTCGCCCGACCTCAGGCACATGACGGTGTTCGTCACCCGGCTCGGCGGCGGCGACGCTTCCGTCCTGCTCTCGGCCCTCAAGCGCGCCACCCCGTTCCTGCGGTCGCGCGTTGCCTCCGCGGTGCGGCTGAAGTTCGCGCCCGACCTCGTCTTTCGCGCCGATACCGCGATCGACCAAGCGGCGCGGATCGAGGCGCTGCTGCAATCCCCGGGCGTGGCGCGCGACCTCGGCCCGCGCGAGGAGTGAACGCCGGGCGACGCGGCGTCGCGCGCGCCCGCGCCCCGCGCGTCAGCCGACGAGTTCGGCCCAGATCGATTCCGACCACTCCCGCGCCGCCTGGGCGGCGTTGCGGTTCTTGCGGGGATCGATCTCGGCCCGCCGCTCGATTTCGCGCGTGAGATCGTTCCAGCGCGATTCGATCTTCACCCCCATCGCCTCCTCAGAGGTGAAGAAGGCGAAGCAGATGGCGGACGGCAAGCCGTCGCCGTCCTGGCCGGTGCGGCCCGCCACCCGGTCGGCGATATGGTCGGCCACGTGCACCCCCGTCTCGTAGGCGAGGTGGCCGCTCTTCGGCAGGGTGGAACCGACCGCGTCGCCGATGACGTAGATCCGGTCGTCCGCCGCGGAGAGGAAGTTGGGGAAGGTGACGTTGGCCCAGCGCTCGCCCAGCCCCGCCTGGCGAATGATCGAGCCCGCGCGCATCGGCGGGATCAGCGAAGCTGTGCCGTAGGCGAGTACGCCCTTGTCGGTCTCGATCCGTTTCGCGTGGGCATCGACGCGGGTGATCTTCACCCCCAGATGGTGTTCGAGCCGCGTGGGGTAGAGTTCGCGGAAGGCGGCCTGGATGGTCGGCCCGCCGATCGGGATCGCCGGGTTGAGGTCGAGCAGGATCACCTTGCCCGGCATGCCACGGCGGTCCATCCACTGCGCGATCAGCGCCGCGCGCTCGTAAGGCGCGATCGGGCAGCGATAGGGCACGGGCGGAACGGAAAGCACGATGTCCCCGCCCGGGTGCGCCTCCAGCGCGCGCCGCACGGCCTCCTGTTCGAAGGCGCGGAAGCCCACGGGGATCGCGCCCTTGGCTTCGGCGAAGCCCGGGATCGCCTCCTCCATGTACTCGATGCCGGGCGAGAGGACGAGGAAGTCGTAGGGGATGCGTTGCGTCTCGGTCACGACGACGCGCGCCGCGCGGTCGATCGCCTGCGCGCGCTCCGCCACGTGCCGCACGCCCTCGCGAATGAGCCCGTCGAAGGGGAAGGTCAGGCTTTCCGCCCGCCGGTCGCCGACGATGTAGTGGATGGAGAGCGGGCAGGAGAAGAAGGCGCGGTTGGGCTCGATCAGCGTCACCTCCGCCCCGTCGATCGCCTTGAGGATGTGGCGGGCGGCGGAAAGCCCGCCCCAACCGCCGCCGACCACGGCCACACGCACGCGCCCTTGCGCGCGGGCGGGGCCAAGCAGGGGGGTGGCGAGAGCGGAGGCGAGCACGGCGCGGCGAGAGAGCCGCGGCAGGTGGGACGGGCGGACCGCTGGGCGGGTCATGGCGTTTCCCCTCACGATTTTGTTTTTTCGAAGGTAGAACGGCACGGCGGATGGGTGCAAGCGTCTCGGTCCCGCCGCGGAGGGGCTTTCCGTCCGCGACCGGCCGTGCCATCACGCCGCCGCATCGCGCCGCGGCCCCGCGCGCCCGACCACACGCCCCGACCCCATGCCCCGCACCCGCAAGGGCCGGCCGATCGACGGCTGGCTCGTCATCGACAAGCCCTCCGGCCTCACCTCGACCGACGTGGTGAACCGCCTGAAGCGCGCCTTCCGCGCCCAGAAGGTGGGCCATGGCGGCACGCTGGACCCGCTCGCCACCGGGGTTCTGCCGATCGCCTTCGGCGCGGCGACCAAGACCGTCCCTTACGTGATGGACGGGGCGAAGGAGTACGTCTTCACGCTGCGCTTCGGCGAGGCGCGCGACACCGACGATGCCGACGGGCAGGTGATCGAGACCTCCCCCGTGCGACCGACGGACGAGGCGATCCGCGCCGCCCTGCCGCGCTTCACGGGCGACATCGAGCAGATCCCGCCCCGCTACTCGGCGGTGAAGGTGGAGGGCGAGCGCGCCTACGACCTTGCGCGGGAGGGCATCGCGGTCGAGCTCGCCCCCCGCCCCGCCCGCATCGATTCCCTCCTCCTCGAGGCTCGGCCCGACCCCGACACGGCGGTCTTTCGCGTCGTCTGCGGCAAGGGGGTGTACATGCGCTCGCTCGCGCGCGACCTCGCCCGCGCCCTGGGCACGGTGGGCCACGTCGCCGCCCTGCGCCGGCTGCGGGTCGGCCCCTTCACGGAGCGCGACGCCGTCGCCCTGGACAGGGCCGAGGCGATGGGGCAAGAGGACGGCGCTCCGGGTTTCCTGAAGCCGATCGAGACCGCGCTGGCCGACATCCCGGCGCTGGCCCTGACGGCAGCGGAAGCCCAGCGACTGGCGAACGGCGAGCGGTTGTCGCTCGTGTCGTTCCTGGGTCGCATTCCGCCCGAAGCCGATCCCGATGGCGGGGTCGTGCGGGTGATGGCGGGGGGCAAGGCGCTCGCCATCGGCAGGCTCGAGGCCGGCATGCTGCACCCGGTGCGGCTGCTGAGCCCGCAGCCGGGTTGAGGCGGGCAAAGGGGCCCGCGGCGCGGGGGTAGCGGTCAGCGCTCCGCGCTGCGGGCGAAGCGATGGCGAAGGAGCCCACGCGATGTCGATCACGCCGGAGCGCCGCGCGGCGCTCATCAAGGAATTCGCTCAGCACGAGGGCGACACCGGCTCGCCCGAGGTGCAGATCGCGCTGCTGTCGGAGCGCATCCGCAACCTCACCGAGCACCTGAAGACCCATGCCAAGGACTTCCACTCCCGGCGCGGGCTTCTGATGATGGTCGGGCAGCGGCGACGCCTGCTCGACTACGTGCGCCGCAAGGACGCCGCGCGCTACAAGGCGCTCGTCGACCGCCTCGGGCTGCGGCGCTAGGCAGGCGCCCGAGGCGAAAGCGGGGCAGAACGTGGCGAAAACCGCGCTCAGGCCCCACATCACGCTCGCGCGCCATTGGGGCGCGCGACAACTCGCGGGTTCGCGGCGGCAAGCCCCCGTCGCGACGAAGGGAGTGCGCCGTCGGATGAGATCGCCGGCGTTTCCGGCCACATGGACCGCGGGGAGGTGCCGCTCGCCGTCGCTGCCCCCGACCCATGCCGCCCGAGACGCCGTCGGCCGACCGCCCCCTCTCCTCCGTCGTGACCAGGCCCTGGCTCGCGCCCGCGCGACGGAGAGACCACACGCATGTTCCAATTCTTCCGCAAGGAACTCACCTGGGGCGGCCGGCCCCTGATCCTCGAGACGGGCAAGCTCGCCCGCCAGGCCGACGGGGCGGTGCTCGCCCGCTACGGCGACACGGTGGTGCTCGCCACCGCCGTCGGCGTCAAGCAACCGAAGCCGGGGCAGGACTTCTTCCCCCTCACCGTGCACTACCAGGAGAAGACCTTCGCCGCGGGCAAGATCCCGGGCGGGTTCTTCAAGCGCGAAGGCCGCCCGACGGAGCGCGAGGTGCTGGTCTCGCGGCTGATCGACCGCCCGATCCGCCCGCTGTTTCCCCCGGCCTTCCGCAACGAGGTCCAGGTCATCGCCACCGTGCTGTCGCACGACCTGACCAACGACCCCGACATCGTGGCGATGATCGCCTCCTCGGCCGCGCTGACGCTCTCGGGCATCCCGTTCTTCGGCCCGATCGGGGCGGCGCGCGTCGGCCACATCGACGGGCAGTTCGTGCTGAACCCGACCCAGGAGCAGATGAAGACCTCCAAGCTCGACCTCGTCGTCGCCGGCACGGCCGAGGGCGTGCTGATGGTGGAGTCCGAGGCGCACGAGCTGTCCGAGGAGGAGATGCTGCAGGCGGTGGTCTTCGGCCACGAGCAGATGCAGCCGGTGATCGAGGCGATCGTGCAGCTCGCCGAAGTGGCGGCCAAGGACCCCTGGCCGCTCGCGGAGGAGGATGCCGCGGCGGCCGCGCTGAAGGCCCGCCTCGACGAGCTCGCGCGCGGCCCCCTGGCCGAGGCCTATCGCGAGACGGTGAAGCAAACGCGCCGCGAGCGGATCGAGCAGGCGAAGCAAGCCGCGCTCGCCACCATCGCCGCCGAAGGCCTGGATGCCGCCAAGGCGAAGGAGCTCTTGAAGGACATCGAGGCCGACATCGTGCGCAACGCGATCCTGGACACGGGGCTGCGCATCGATGGGCGCGGCACGAAGGACATTCGCCCGATCTACGTCGAGGTCGGCCTGCTGCCGCGCACGCACGGCTCGGCGCTCTTCACCCGCGGCGAGACGCAGGCGCTCTGCGTCGCCACCCTCGGCACGGGCGATGACGAGCAGATCATCGACGCGCTCGAGGGCGAGTATCGCGAACGCTTCCTGCTCCACTACAACTTCCCGCCCTTCTCGGTCGGCGAGACCGGGCGGCTCGGTTCGCCGGGGCGGCGCGAGATCGGCCACGGCAAGCTCGCCTGGCGGGCGATCCATCCGCTCATCCCGTCGAAGGAACAGTTCCCCTACACGCTGCGCGTCGTTTCCGAGATCACGGAGTCGAACGGGTCCTCCTCGATGGCGACCGTGTGCGGCTCCTCGCTCGCGCTGATGGATGCGGGCGTGCCGCTGCCGCGCCCCGTCGCCGGCATCGCCATGGGCCTGATCAAGGAAGAGAAGGGGGTGGCGATCCTCTCCGACATCCTCGGCGACGAGGACCATCTGGGCGACATGGACTTCAAGGTGGCGGGCACCGAGAAGGGCGTCACCTCCCTGCAGATGGACCTGAAGATCACCTCGATCACGCCCGACATCATGCGCCAGGCCCTCGAACAGGCGCGCGAGGGGCGGATGCACATCCTCGGCGAGATGGGCAAGGCGCTCGCCCGCCCGCGCGATGCGGTGAGCCAGAACGCGCCGCGCATCACGGTGATCCACATCCCGCGCGACAAGATCCGTGACGTGATCGGGACGGGGGGCAAGGTGATCCGCGAGATCACCGAGGTGACGGGCACCAAGATCGACATCGAGGACGACGGCACGGTGAAGGTCGCCGCCACCGACGAACGGGCGGCGAAGGCGGCGATCGACTGGATCCGCGGCATCGTCGCCGAACCCGAGATCGGCGTGATCTACGAGGGCAAGGTGGTGAAGACGGCCGAGTTCGGCGCCTTCGTCAACTTCCTCGGCTCGCGCGACGGGCTGGTGCACATCTCCGAACTGGCCCCCGGCCGGGTGGCGAAGACCACCGACGTGGTCAACGTGGGCGACTCGGTGAAGGTGAAGGTCATCGGCTTCGACGAGCGCGGCAAGGTGAAGCTCTCCATGCGCGTGGTCGACCAGAAGACCGGCGAGGACATCACCGACAAGGTGGGGCCAAAGGGCGGGCGCCGTCGCGAGGAGGCGGAGGCGCCGGCGGCGCAGTGAGAGCCGCGGTCGCCGTGACGGACAGCGGCGGGGGAAGGAGGCAAGACCGCCGAACGATGGCACCGGGCAACCGTGGCCGCGTCGCGGCGGGGCTTGCGCCCGCCCTCCCCTCTCGCCTCTATCATCGCGGCAGGAAAGGAACGGTGGCGCGATGAAGCCGCTCAACGCGCTCCGCATGAGCGGGGCGGAAGTCCTGCCGCTCGTCGAGGGCGGCAAGGGCGTGTCGGTCTCCAACGGCGTGTCCGCCGGCGCCTGGGCGGCGGCCGGCGGCATCGGCACCTTCTCCGCCGTCAACGCCGACAGCTACACGCCCGACGGACGCCTGGTGCGGCAGGTGTACGAGGGCCGCACGCGGCGTGAGCGGCATGAGGAGCTGATCGCCTTCGGCATCCAGGGCGGCATCCAGCAGGCGCGCACCGCCTATGAGATGTCCGGCGGGCGGGGCCGCATCCACGCCAACATCCTGTGGGAGATGGGCGGCGCCGAGCGCGTCATCACCGGCATCCTGGAAGGAGCGAGGGGCCTGATCCACGGCATCACCTGCGGGGCGGGCATGCCTTACCGGCTCTCCGAGATCGCCGCCCGCTTCAAGGTCTACTACTACCCCATCGTCTCCTCCGCCCGCGCCTTCAACGCGCTCTGGCGCCGTGCCTACCACAAGACACGCGAGTGGCTGGGCGGGGTGGTGTACGAGGACCCGTGGCTTGCCGGCGGCCACAACGGCCTGTCCAACTCGGAGGATCCGGAGAAGCCGGAACCGCCCTACCCGCGCGTGCTGGCGCTGCGGCGCACGATGAACGAGTTCGGGCTGCACGACACGCCGATCGTGATGGCGGGCGGCGTGTGGTACCTGCGCGAGTGGGAGGACTGGATCGACAACCCGGAGCTCGGCCCCGTGGCCTTCCAGTTCGGCACCCGTCCGCTGCTGACCAAGGAAAGCCCGATCTCCGAGGCCTGGAAGCGTCGCCTGCTCACCCTGAAGCCCGGTGACGTGTTCCTCAACCGCTTCTCGCCCACCGGGTTCTGGTCGTCGGCGGTGAACAACGGCTTCCTGCGCGAGTTGCGCGAGCGCAACGAACGCCAGGTCGCCTATACGGCCGAGGCGCTCGGCGAGCACACGGAGCCCTTCCCCACCGGCCCGCGCGGTCGGACGGTGTACCTGACGCCGAAGGACGCCGCGCGCGCGCGGGCGTGGGTGGCGGACGGCTACACCGAAGCGATGCGCACGCCGGACGGCACGCTGATCTTCGTCACCCCCGAGAAGGCGGCCGAGATCCGGCGCGACCAGATCGAGTGCATGGGCTGCCTCTCCGCCTGCCGCTTCTCCAACTGGTCGCAGCATGAACCGGACTTCACCACCGGCAAGAAGGCCGACCCGCGCTCGTTCTGCATCCAGAAGACGCTGCAGGACATCGCGCACGGCGAGGACGTCGAACGCAACCTGATGTTCGCCGGCCACAATGCCTATCGGTTCGCGACCGATCCGTTCTACTCGAACGGCTTCATCCCCACCGTGAAGGAACTCGTCGCCCGGATCGAGACCGGCGACTGAGGCCCGTCCGCGCGCGGGGCGAACGGCGTGGCGACGGACCGGGGGAGCGTGAGCGAAGGGGGCCAAGCGGCAGCCGACGGCGGGTGTTGCGGGGCGGCAGGCGTCGGCCCAGTCGTCCTGGTGACGCGGCCCGAGCCCGACGCGCACGCCACCGCCGCGCTCCTGCGCGCGCGCGGCTTTCGGCCTCTGCTCGCGCCGATGTTGCGCATCGCACCGTTGCCGGCCCGCCTGCCGCCGGCGCATCGTCTGCAGGCGGTGCTGGCCGGGTCGCTGAACGCCGTCCGCACCCTCCCCGCCACGCACCGGGGTGTGCCCCTGCTCGCGGTCGGCGACGCCACCGCCGAGGAGGCCCGTCGGCACGGTTTCCGTGACGTCCGCTCCGCCTCTGGCGATGCCACCGCCCTCGCCGCCCTCGCCGCGCGGACCCTCGACGCCACCGCCGGCCCTTTGCTCCTGCCCACCCGCCCGGGCGAGGGACTGCGGCTCGCCGCCGACCTCCGAACCCGGGGCTTTCGGGTCCTGCGTCGCGTGACCTACGACGCGGTTCCCGTCGATGAGCTCGCACCCGAGGCCGAGGCGGCGCTGCGGACGCACGACGTCGCGGTCGTGCTCTTTTTCTCCGCCTCGGCGGCGCGAGTCTTCGCTAGACTGGTGCGGGACCACGGCCTCGAGGGGCAGCTCGCCGGGGCGGAGGCGCTCGCCATCAGCGAGGCCGCCGCGTCGGGGCTGACGGGGCTCGCGTTCCGGCGTATCCGTTCGGCGGCGCGCCCGGACCAGGACAGTCTCTTGGCCCTGCTCGCCGCCTCCTGCGGCTCTGAGGGGATGGGGAAGGATCGAGGATGAGCGTTCCACCGGACGGGCGGAAAGACGTCGCTCCTGGCAAGACCGACGGCCAGCCGCAGCCGCAGAAGCCCAGCCCTTCGCCGTCCGCCGGGGCGCCGCCGGCACCGGCCCAGGCCGCCAAGCCGCCGGCCGCCGCACCGGAGCCAGCGAAGCCACCCGCGGCGGCGCCGGAAGCGCCGAAGCCCCCCGCACCGCAGGCCGCCGCACCCCCGCCGGCACCGAAGCCATCCGGAGCGCCGCCGACGCCAGCCTCGGCCCAAACTCCAGCCAGCCCCTCCAGCCAAGCGGCCCAGGCGCAGAAGCCGGCGGCGCCCCAGCCCCCGCCCGAGGCCAAGCCCGACCCCAAGGCGGAAGCGAAGCCCGCCACCGCGCCGACGGGACAGCCGGGACAACCCGCCGGTTCAGCCGGCCAGGCGAAGGCCCCCGCCACCCCGCCGCCAGCAGCTCCGCCGCCGTCCGCCGCAGCGAAACCCGCCTCGCCCGCATCCCCCTCCGCCGCCCCGCCGCCGGCCCAGGCCAGCGCAGGTGCTCGCACGGGCCTGCTGTGGGCGGCCGTCGGCGTGCTCGCCATCCTGGTCGGTTGGCAGACGATCGATCGGCTCAACGCGCCGGCGGCCGATCCTGCTCTGGCCGCGCTCGCCAGCCGGGTCGCCGCCCTCGAGGGCCGCCCGGCCCCGGCCGCCCAGCCGGACCCCCGCGTGGAGGAGCTCGCCCGCCGCCTCGCCGCCCTCGAGCAGCGCCCGGCGCCCACCGCACCACCGGATCCCCGGGTGGAGGAGCTCGCCGGCCGCCTCGCCGCCCTCGAGGCGCGCCCTGCCGCGCCGGCCGCTCCCGCCGCCGATCCGCGCCTCGACGACCTCGCCGCCCGTCTTGCCGCGCTCGAAGGGCGCCCCGTCGAGGACGCCCGCGTCGCCGATCTTGCCGGCCGCCTCGCCGCGCTGGAGCAGCGCCCGGTAGAGGATGCGCGCGTGCCCGACCTCGCCGCCCGCCTCGCCGCGCTGGAAGCGAAGCCGGTCGAGGACCCCCGACTGCCCGACCTCGCCGCCCGCCTCGCCGCCCTCGAGCAGCGGCCGATGCAGGACCCGCGGCTCGATGCGCTCGCCGCCCGCCTCGCCGCGGCGATGGCCGCGCAGGCCGCGCTGGAGACCGGGCGCCCGCTCGGCCCCGCCCTCGCCGCCCTGCCGCCGGGAACGCAAGTGCCGCGCGCGCTCGCCGCCTTCGCCGAGCGCTCGCCGCCGACCATCGCCTCCCTGCGCCGGTCCTTCCCCGAAGCCGCCAAGGCGGCGCGGGAGCTGCGCGAGACCGTGGGCGAGGATTTCTGGGAGCGCACCGGCAACCGCATCACCGGCCTCGTCACCGTCCGCCGCGGCGGCTCGGTGGTGGTCGGCGACCCGGTCGCCACCCTGCTCGCCGAGGCCGAGAAGGCGCTCGAGGCGGGCGACCTGCGCGGGGCTCTGGCCGCGCTCTCCGGCCTGCCGCCGGGCGCGGCGAGGGCCATGGGAGGCTGGATCGCCCAGGCGGAATCGGTCATCGCCGCCCGCGATGACCTCGTCGCCCTCGCCGCCGGCCGCTGAGGAGCCGCCCCGATGCGCCGTGCGCTGTTCATCCTGATCGTCCTCGGCCTGGTCGCCGCCGGCACGCTGTGGGTCGCGGCTCGCCCCGCCTCCGTCACGGTCGCCGCCGGCGACCTCGCGATCGACATCCCGCTGTGGCTGGCGGCCCTCGCCTTCGCCATCTCGCTGTTCGTCGTCGGGCTGATCGTCCGGCTCTATGCCGGCATCCGCTCCTGGCTCGCCCGGCGGCGCCTCAAGCGCGCGCTGCGCCACCGCGACGAGGGTGACGAGGCGATGGTCTCGGCCTTCGCCGCGCTGGCAGCCGGCGACGGTTCGGCCGCCCTGAAATACGGCGAGAAGGCCCGACGTCTGCTCGGCGACACGCCGCTCACGCTGATGCTCGCGGGCTACGCGGCGCGCGCGGCGGGGCGCGTCGAGGCGGCCGAAACCACCTTCCGCCTGCTGGCCGAACAGGACGGGCCGGCGGCCGCTCTCGGCCAGCGCGGCATCGCCCAGATCGCGGTCGAACGCGGCAACCGCGCCGTGGCGGCCGAGGCGGCTCGGGCGGCGCTCGCCTACCAGCCGAATGCAGCCTGGGCGAAGTCCCTGGCGTTCGAGGATTCGGTGCGCCGGCGCGACTGGCAGGCGGCGCTGAGGCTGTTGCCGCCGGCGGAAAGCGGGTCGGAGGAGGGGCTTCGCCGTGCCGCCCTCCTGCTCGCCGCCGCGGCGGAGGAGAGCGAGCCCCGCGCCGCCTTGCGCCTGGAACAGCAGGCAGCGGCGCTCGCGCCCGCCCTCGCCCCCGCCCATGCCGCCGTGGTGCGGCGGCTGCGCGCCATGGGGAAAGCGCGGGCGGCCGATTCCGCTCTCAAGGAGGGGCTCGCCAAGGCGTCGCATCCGATGCTCGCCGCCCTCGCGCTGGAGGGACCGGCCGACGAGAGCAAGGCCGGGCGCGCCAAGCGCGTGGCGGCACTGGCGACTGAGGTGGGCGGGGCGGAGCTGGCGCTGGCCGCCGCCCAGGCCGCGCTGGAAGCGGAGGATTGGGCCGAGGCCCGACGCTGGGCGGAGCGGGCGCGATCGGGCGGTGTGGAGGATCGCCGCCTGCACGCGCTCCTCGCCAAGATCGCGGAAGGCGAGTTCGCCGGCTCGGAGCGGGCGCATGCGGAGGCCGAGGCGCATTGGCGCGATGCGGCCTCCGCCCCCGAACCGCCGGACTGGACCTGCGCGAATTGCGGCTCGAGCCACGCCGAGTGGAGCCACTTGTGCAGCTCCTGCGGCGCGGTGGGCAGCCTGCGTTGGGGCGAGGCACGGGCCGCGTCGCCGCAACTGCTGCTGCCCGCCCCTCTGCCCGGACTGTGATCAGCGGTGCACGGGACGCTGCCGACACCGAGAGTCACGCTCGACACCCGCCCGCACATCCTCGTGCTCGGCAATGAGAAGGGCGGGTCGGGCAAGTCGACCGCGGCGATGCATGTCATCGTCGGGCTGTTGCGCGACGGCTACCGTGTCGGCGCGATCGACCTCGACGCGCGCCAGGCGACGTTGACGCGCTACCTCGAGGCGCGCGCGGCGACGGCGGCGAAACGCGGCGTGTCCCTGCCGCTGCCGGCCTCGCGGGCGATCCACGCCTCGCGGGCGGAGACGCGGCGCGAGGCGGAGGCCGAGGACGAGGCGGCCCTCAGCGAGGCGATCGCCGCACTCGCGCGCGAGGCGGAATTCGTCGTCATCGACTGTCCGGGAGCCGACACCTACCTCGCCCGCCGCGCGCATGCCCTGGCCGACACCCTGATCACGCCGATCAACGACAGCTTCGTCGACTTTTCCATGCTGGCGATCGTCGATCCGGACGATCGGCGCGTGGTACGCCCGTCGGTCTACGCCGAACTCGTTTGGGAGGCGCGCAAGGCACGCTTCGCGCGTGATCGCGGGCGGCTCGATTGGATCGTGATGCGGAATAGGCTCGGCGCGCGCGAGGCGCGCAACCAGCGCGACGTCGGTGCCACGCTCGAGGAACTGGCGAAGCGGATCGGGTTCCGCACCGTGCGCGGCTTCGGCGAGCGGGTGATTTTCCGCGAGCTCTATCTGCAGGGTCTGACGCTGATGGACCTGAAGGAGGCCGGCATCGGCGGGTCGCTGACCATGAGCCATGTGGCGGCCCGGCAGGAGGTGCGCACCCTTCTGGCGGCGATCCGCAAGGGGCCGCCCGGGGATGTGTGGGGTCTGAAGCGGGCCGGGGCTGCGGTGGCGCCGCTTGCACCGGCGGACGGTGCGGCTTAGAACGCGCGCCGCGGGTTGCCGACATAGCTCAGCGGTAGAGCAACTGATTCGTAATCAGTAGGTCCTCGGTTCAAATCCGAGTGTCGGCACCATCCGGTCCTGCCAAACAGGACCGACGCGCTGGCTAGTGGGACGTCGCGAGCAGGGCGACCCCCAGCACGATGAGACCGAGCCCGGCGGCCTGTTGCAGGGTCCAGGGCTCGTGCAGCACGAGCCAGGCGAACAGGCCGACGATCACGTACTGCGAGGCGGCGGCCGGAAAGGCGATCGACACCGGAATGCCGCGCAGGGCGACGATGTACAGCATCGCGGCCAACCCGTAGCAGACGAGCCCGCCGAGCGTCGCAGGGCGAAAAAGCTGCTCAAGGAACCCCCCGGGTCCGACCGCGCCCATCTTCAGCAGGAGCTGACCCGCCGTGCCGACGATCAGCGCGCCGGCGAGGAATGTCCAATGCATCGAACTGCTCAGCCCAAGACCGCCGGCACCGACGAACGTTCGACTCTCCGCACGATGCCCTGCGGCTTGCGGTTGCCGGTGAGGAACGTCCGCCCGATGTATTCGCCGATCATGCCGAGGACGAAGAGTTGGACGCCCGAGAGCAGCAGCACCACCGTGATGGTGCTGGCCCAGCCGGCGGGCGGTTCGCCGAACACCGCCTCCAGCACGACGTAGAGCGCCGCCACTGCCCCGACCGCCGCCATGCCGAGCCCCGCCAGCACGGCAAGGCGAAGCGGGAGGAGGGAGAAGTTGAACGCGAGGTTGAGCCAGAGCCGCACCAACCGTTGCAGCGTGTAGTTCGATCGCCCCATGGCGCGCGGCAGGTGGCGCACCTCGAGCGTGCCGATGCGTTGCGTCACCTCCATGATCAGCCCGTCCACGTACGGAAACGGGCCCTCGTAGCGGGTCACCCCATCCACGACGAGACGGTTGAGGCAGCGAAACGACGACAGGTACACACCGCGCGGCTTGTCGAGCAGCAGATCGGCCACCCAGTTGGCGAAGCGGCTGCCGAGGTTGCGCCACCAGGCGTGCTTCTTCTCCGCATAGAACGTGTAGACGACGTCGTAACCACCATCGCGGCAGGCGTGCAGCAGGCGAAGCACCTCCTCGGGCGGGTTCTGCAGATCGTCGTCCATCGTGATCACGAACGCGCCGCGGGCGTGTCTCAGCCCAGTCATCACCGCATTGTGCTCGCCATAGTTGCGGGCGTGTTCGACGTAGGTGATCGGGACTTGGCACGTCTCAAGCAGGGCGCGACAGACGCGATCGCTGTCATCGGGGCTGCCATCATTGACCAACACGATCTCGAGCCCGCCCTCGACCTCGAGCCCCGAGAGGGCGGCGACCAGTTCCCCGATCGTGCCGGCGCCGTTGTAAACGGGGATGACGACAGACAGCGTCGGTGCCGGCCCGTCGCACCCTACGCCGTGTTCAGGCGGCATGGGCAATGCGGCAACCATGGATCTCATCCGTTCAAGGGGACCGTTCAGCGACGACAAGCAGCGACCCGCCAGCCGGAAACCGAACCCCGGCGCCGGCGAGCGCCGCTTCCACCCGCGTAATGGCGTGAAGCATTTCTTCGATCGGTGGCGGCATTAGGGCAACGTCGCTGCACGCGCCTTTCCCCCGCGCCAAGACCTTCCGCTTGAGGACCATCAGCGGCAACAGGAGCGCGTTCCAATGCCGCATGTCCCGCACCATGAACCCTGCCTGCTCGAGCAGCGGGCGAAGGCTCCTCCGCGAGTAGCGGCGCGCGTTGTGCACCCGTTCGTCGTGCGCCGAGCGCAACCACTCATGCGCCGGCAGGTTCAGCACCAAGGTTCCGCCCGGCGCCAACACACGATGGAGTTCAGCGAGTGCCGCGTGCTCGTCGACCAGGCGATGGCACAGCACGTCGCAGGACACGATGGCGCCGAAGAAGCCCGGCGCCAGAGGCAGGGCAGACACCGAACCGACGATCAGCCGTGCCCTCGGCACCTTGCGCTGGGCACGGCGTACCGCCTCCGGCGCAACATCCACCCCGACGAGCTCCCGAGTCGGAAAGGCGACGGCAAGCCGCGCAAGCAGCCCGCCCGTACCGCAGCCGGCGTCGAGCAAAGGCCGCTCCACAAGGCCAGGAAAGCGGTCGAGACAGGACACGACCCGAGCGTGGAGAGCGCGGTACCACCACATCTCCCCCTCGACACGGTCCATCAGGTCGTATTCTTGCGGTTCCATCCTGCGGCCGGGGATCGCCGACGAATCGGGCTTTCGCACGGCGCCGCTCGCCGCACCAGATCGCACACGCCAGAGGAGGTCGCGATGGGGGAGGCATGGCAGGCCTGGCTTGGCCGCACGGTCACGCTCGAGGACGAGGTCGACCCGCGGCGGCCGGCCTGGTTGGCCGCCACGCTCGGCGTCAGTCTGGCCGAGGCCGCCCCCGGCGGGGCGCTGCCGCCGCTCTGGCACTGGATCCTGTTCCAGGACTGGCGGCCGCCCGCCTCGCTCGGGTCGGACGGACACCCGAAGCGCGGCGGCTTCCTCCCTCCCGTGCACCATCTGCCGCGGCGGATGTGGGCCGGCGGACGCCTCGCCTTTCCGGGCACCTTGCGGATCGGCGATCGGGTGCGCCGGACCAGCACCATCACCGCGATCACGGAGAAGCACGGCGCCTCCGGCCCGCTCGTCTTCGTCACCGTCCGCCACGTCATCGACGGGCCCAGCGGCTGCGTCATCGAGGAGGAGCAGGACATCGTCTATCGAGACGGTTCCGGCCCGGCCCGCAAGGAGGCCCCGCCGGAGCCTGTGCCGGAGGGCGCCGCTATCGCGGAGATCGTGCCCGATCCCGTCCTCCTGTTCCGCTACTCGGCGCTCACCGGCAACGGCCACCGCATCCACTACGACGCCGACTACGTGCGGGAGGTCGAGGGCTATCCTGGCCTCGTCGTGCATGGGCCCCTGCAGGCGACGTGGCTTGCCGGCCTGGCCGCTCGCCTGCGACCGCAGCGGCGGCTTGCCCGCTTCTCCTTCCGCGGCCTGCGCCCGGCCTTCGTCGGTGAGCGGCTGCGGCTCGTCGGGGCGGAGAGCGGGGACCGCGTCGCGCTATCCGTGCGCGACCCGTCGGGAGCCGTCACGCTGGCGGCGGAGGCGACGTTCGCCTGAGCCCGGCGAGGGCGAGCCGAGCCGCACCGACCGCCGCCTCCTCGCAGGCCGCCGGCAGCACCGGCACGCCGAGGATGCGGGCGCGGATCGCCGTCCAGGCGGGATTTCGCGCGCCCCCACCGGTGGTGCGGACGCAGCGCAGCGCCGGCGCCCCGAGTTCCGCGAGCGCGCGGTAGCCCTCGGCCTCGATGCGCGCGATGCCTTCGAGGAGCCCCTGCAGGAACAGGGCGTCGTCGGCCGGGCGGGGCGTGAGCCGGGGCGCGAGGGTGGGGTCGTGGCGCGGAAAACGCTCTCCGGGGGCCAGCAGCGGGTAGTAGTCGAGCCCCGAGGGCCGCGCCGGGTCGAGGCGGGCCGAGATGTGCGCGATCGTCTCGGGGTCGAAGAAGCGGGCGAGCACCGCCCCACCGGTGTTGGACGCGCCACCCGCGAGCCAGGCCCCGGCAAGCCGGTGGCTGTACACGCCGCGCGCGCCGTCCGCCACCGGCACGAGAGAGAGGAGTTTCACCGCGAGCGTGGAGCCGAGCGAGGTCACACCCTCCCCGGGTTCCGTGGCACCGGCGGCGAGGAAGGCCGCACAGGAGTCCGTGGTGCCGGCGACGACGACGGCGCCAGCCCGCAGGCCCATCTCGCGCGCGGCACGATGCGCGACCGTTCCGATCGGCCCGCCCGCGGGCACGACGCGCGGCAGCAGCGCGGGATCGAGCACGCGGGCGACCCAGGCCGGCCAGCGGCGCGAGAGGGGATCGTAGCCGGTCTTCAGCGCGTTGTTCTCGTCCGCCACCGGCTCCCCCCCGTGCAGCAGGGCGGCGAGCCAATCCGCCTGGTGGGCGAGACGAACGACGCCGGCGCGCCGCGCCAGGGCGCGCGCGCGGGCGAGCGGCGAGGTCGCGCCCCGGGCGGGACTGTCCGCCGGCGCGACCGCGGCGACGGCGGCGACGTCGTCGGCTTCGGCGCGTTCGTCATACAGGGACGCGGCGAGCGGCGCCCCGTCCTCGCCGAGGGCGACGAGCGTGCCCGAGGTGCCGTCGATCGCCACCGCCGCGGCGGAGGCGGGGTCGGCCTCGCGAGCAAGGAGCGCGAGTGCCTCGCGCAATGCCCTCGCCCAGGCTTGGGGATCGCGCTCCGACCCGGTCGCGTAACGGACGGCGGCCTGCGCGATCGACTCGCCCGCGGCATCGATCAGGGCGGCGCGCAGGCCCGAGGTGCCGCAGTCGATGCCCAAGGCGCGCATCGCCTCGCCCCCCGGCGTGCGGCGCCCCTGCGGCGCGGTCAGGCGGCGACCGGCTCTCCGCGCAGGGCGGCGATGGCGCGATGGTAGGGAGGGCGGCCGAACACGGCGGAGCCTGCCACCAGCACGTCCGCACCGGCTTCGATGACCAGCGGGGCTGTCTCGGGCGTGATGCCGCCATCGACCTCGATATGGATGGGCCGATCGCCGATCATCCGCTTCAGCCGCCGGATCTTCTCCAGCTGCGATGGAATGAAGGACTGGCCGCCGAAGCCCGGGTTCACCGTCATCACCAGCACGAGGTCGATGCGGTCGAGCACGTAAGCGACCGCGTCCTCCGGTGTCGCAGGGTTGAGCGAGACGCCGGCCTTCTTGCCCAGGCCCGCGATGGCCTGCAGCGTCCGATCGAGATGCGTCGTCGCTTCCGCGTGCACGATGATGCGGTCGGCCCCCGCCTTGGCGAATGCCTCGAGGTAGGGATCGACCGGGGAAATCATCAGGTGGGTGTCGAAGCACTTCGCCGAATACTTGCGGATGGCGCGCACCACGTCGGGACCGAAGGTGATGTTCGGCACGAAATGGCCATCCATCACGTCGAGATGGATCCAGTCCGCGCCGGCCTCATCCACCTCCCGCACCTGTTCGCCGAGGCGCGCGAAGTCGGCGGAAAGGATGGAGGGGGCGATCAGGACGGGGGCCATGGACGTTCGCGTCTCCCTGAGAGCAGAGGCTCGCCGCGCACACCAAGTGCGATCGTTACGGGGGGTGATCCTGCGCCCGTTGCGCGCCGGCGATCAAGCCGATCGGCCACGGGATCGGCGGGGATCAGGCGGAAAGGGCGGAGGCCGAATGCCTCCGCCCGCTCGACCGTTGCTGCAATGCCGGACTGTGTTGCGCAATGAAAACGGTTCCCCAGGGTGAGGCCTGGTCCCGGCCTCAGGCCGCGCGCGCCACCGCCGCGCGCACCGCCGGGTCGAGTTCGCCCGAGGCGTAGCGCTTCGCCATCGCCGCAAGCGGCAGCGGCTTGATCTTCTTCGCCTGGCCCGCCGTGCCGAACTCCTCGAAGCGCTGGGCGCAAAGCTTGGTGAGCGCGGCCATCGCCGGCTTGAGGAAGTTGCGCGGGTCGAATTCGCCCTTCTTCTCCATCGCCACGCGCCGGAACTCGGCCGTCATCGCGATGCGGCAGTCGGTGTCGATGTTGATCTTGCGCACGCCGTGCTTGATGCCTTCCTGGATCTCGCTCACCGGCACGCCCCAGGTCTGCGGCATTTCGCCACCGAACTGGTTGAACAGGTCCTGCAGCTCCTGCGGCACGGAGGAGGAGCCGTGCATGACGAGGTGGGTGTTCGGCAGTCGCTCGTGGATGGCGCGCACCACGTCCATCGCCAGGATGTCACCCGTCGGCTTGCGCTTGAACTTGTAGGCGCCGTGCGAGGTGCCGATCGCGACGGCGAGCGCATCCACGCCCGTGCGCGCCACGAAGTCCTTCGCCTGGTCGGGGTCGGTGAGCAGCTGTTCGCGCGAGAGCGTGCCTTCCGCGCCGTGCCCGTCCTCCTTCTCGCCGTGCCCGGTCTCGAGCGAACCGAGGCAGCCCAACTCGCCCTCGACGGAGACGCCGACCCAGTGCGCCATCTCCACCACCTTGCGGGTGACCTCGAGGTTGTACTCGTAGGAGGCGGGGGTCTTGCCGTCCTCCTCGAGCGAGCCGTCCATCATCACGGAGGTGAAACCGACCTGGATGGCGGAGAGGCAGGTCGCCGGCTTGTCGCCGTGATCGAGATGCAGGCAGACGGGAATGTCGGGATACATCTCCACCGCGGCGGTCACCATCGCGCGCAGGATGGCATCACCCGCATAGGCGCGGGCACCGCGCGAAGCCTGCAGGATGACGGGGCTTTCCGTCTTCGCCGCCGCCTCCATGATGCCGCGCAGCTGTTCCATGTTGTTGATGTTGAAGGCCGGCACGCCGTAGCCGTGCTCGGCGGCGTGATCGAGAAGCTGGCGAAGCGTGATGAAGGCCATGATCGCGTCCTTTCGTCCTGCGTGGTTCGATCCCCGTAGCCCCGACCCAACCCTCAGGCCGCCGCGCGGTGCGTGCGCGCGAGCCGCTCCTTGGCGAGCCGAACGAGCGAGTCGACGGTGAAGCCGAAGTGGCGGAAGAGATCGGGCCCGGGGGCGGAGGCGCCGAAGGTGGAAATGCCGAGCACATCGTCCTCGCTCGCCACGTAGCGCGTCCAGCCGAAGGGCGAGGCCGCTTCGACCGCGATGCGCGGCGCCGCACCGAGCACGGCCGCCCGGTACTCGGGGCTCTGGCGGTCGAAGAGCTCGAAGCACGGCAGCGAGACGACCGCGACCGGGATGCCTTCCCCCTGCAGCGCCTTGCGCGCTTCGACGGCGAGCGCGACCTCGGAGCCGGTGGCGAGGATGGTCAGCGCGCGCGGGCCACCTTCGGCTTCGGCGAGCACGTAGCCGCCCTTGGCGCACAGGTTCTCCGCTGCAGGCTGGGTGCGCAGGGCGGGCAGGTTCTGGCGCGTCAGCGCGAGCACCGAAGGCATTTCGGGCCCCGTCAGCGCCGCTTCCCAGCACTCGGCGGTCTCCACCGCATCCGCCGGGCGGAAGACAAGCAAATCGGGCATCGCCCGCAAGGACGCGAGGTGCTCGATCGGCTGGTGCGTGGGGCCGTCCTCGCCGAGCCCGATCGAGTCGTGCGTCATCACGTAGACGACGCGCAGTTTCATCATCGCCGAAAGGCGGATCGCGTTGCGGGCGTAGTCGGAAAAGACCAGGAACGTTCCACCATAGGGAACGAAGCCGCGATGCAGCGCGATGCCGTTCATGCCTGCGCTCATCCCGAATTCGCGCACGCCCCAGTGGATGTAGCGCCCCGAAAAGTCGCCGGGCCTGATCGCCGGTGTGGCGGGCGTGACGGTGTTGTTCGAGTGCGTGAGGTCGGCCGACCCGCCGATCAGTTCCGGCACCGCGGCGGTGAGCGCCTTCAGCGCCGCCTCGGAGGCCTTGCGCGTGGCCACCGTCGGCTTCTCGGCGAGCAGCTTCTCGATGTGCGCGGCGGTCGCCTGGCGCACGGAAGCGGCGATCTCACCGGTCTCGCCGCGGCGGAAGGCCTCGCGCGTCTCGTCGGGCGCGGCGGCGAGGCGCGCCTCCCACGCCTCGCGCGCAGCCCGGCCGCGGGCACCGGCGGCACGCCAGGCCTCGAGGATGGGCGAGGGGATTTCGAACGGCGGCCAGGGCCAGCCGAGGCGTTCGCGCGCCGCCGCCACCTCGGCCGCGCCGAGCGGGGCACCGTGCGTCGATTCCGAGCCCTGCTTGTTGGGCGCGCCGAAGCCGATGATGGTGCGGCAGGCGATGAGCGAGGGGCGGGGGTCGGCGATCGCCGCCTCGATCGCGGCCGAAACGGCTTCCATGTCGTGCCCGTCCACCCGCTGCACGTGCCAGCCGGAGGCAGCGAAGCGCGCGCACTGGTCATCCGACACCGCAAGCGAGGTCGGCCCGTCGATCGAGATGCCGTTGTCGTCGAACAGGACGATGAGACGCCCGAGCTTGAGATGGCCCGCGAGCGAGATCGCCTCGTGGCTGATGCCTTCCATCAGGCAGCCGTCGCCGGCGATGACGAAGGTGCGGTGATCGACGAGCGCGTCCCCGAAGCGGGCGTTGCGCATCCGCTCCGCGATCGCCATGCCGACCGCGTTGGCGAGCCCCTGGCCGAGCGGGCCCGTCGTCGTCTCCACCCCGGGCGTGTGCCCGTACTCCGGATGGCCCGGCGTGAGCGAGCCGAGCTGGCGGAAGCGGCGGATCTCCTCCATCGTCATCCCCGGGAAGCCGGTGAGGTGGAGGAGGGCGTAGAGCAGCATCGAGCCGTGGCCGGCGGAGAGCACGAAACGGTCGCGGTCCGGCCAGTCGGGGGCGGCGGCGTCGTACTTCAGGAAGCGGGTCCAGAGCACGGTGGCCACATCCGCCATGCCCATCGGCATGCCCGGGTGGCCCGACTTCGCGTTCTCCACCGCATCCATGGCGAGGGCGCGGATCGCGTTCGCCATCGTCCTCAGGTCGACTTCCGCCGCACCACTCATCCTCGCGTCCTCCGCCCTCGCCTTCTTCTTGCCCGTCGTTCTCAGTGCCGTGCCCGACGCGCGCGGTCGACGAGCTGCAGCACGATCGGGGTCATGATCAGCTGCATCGCCAAGTCCTGCTTCGCGCCCGGAATGACGATGGAGTTGGCTCGGCTCATGAAACTACCGGGGATCATCGACAAGAGGTAGGGGAAGTCGATGCCGCGCGGGTTCTTGAACCGGATCACCACCATGGACTCGTCGGGGGTGGGGATCCACCGCGCGATGAAGGGGTTCGAGGTGTCGACCGTCGGCACGCGCTGGAAGTTGATGTCCGTCTCGGCGAACTGCGGGCAGATGTAGTGCACGTAGTCCGGCATCCGCCGCAGGATGGTGTCCATC
Source organism: Elioraea thermophila (ex Habib et al. 2022) (assembly GCF_003336755.1). Lineage (GTDB taxonomy): Bacteria > Pseudomonadota > Alphaproteobacteria > Acetobacterales > Acetobacteraceae > Elioraea > Elioraea thermophila. The sequence goes on from NZ_QMDI01000002.1 coordinate 1,174,727, forward strand.
ACCGCCTCGGTGGAGTAGCCGCGCGCGGCCCGGTCGCGGTGGATCTTCTGGATCCACTCGAGGTTGATCACCGGCACCACACCGATCTTGAGGTCGGCGAGCGCGGCGAGGTTGACCTTGTCGGTCACCACGCAGCCGTGCAGGCCTTCGTAGAACAGGAGGTCGGTGTTCGGCGGGAACTCCTCCCAGGCCGTGAAGGTGCCGGGCGGAGAGCCGTAGAGTTCGGCCTCGCGCGCATCGTGCACATAGTGCCGCGTGCGGCCGGTGCCGTTGGTACCGTACTGGACGAAGACTTCCTGCAGCTCCTCGAGCAGGTTCGCCTCGATGCCGAAATGGCTGAAGTGCTTGTTTCCGGCCGCTTCGGCCTCAGCCATCTTCTGCCGCATCTCGGCGCGGTCGTAGCGATGGAAGGCGTCGCCTTCGATCCAGGCCGCGGTGATGCCTTCGCGACGGAAGATCTGTTCGAAGGTGTGCTTGACCGTGGTTGTGCCGGCACCGGAGGAGCCGGTGACGACGATGATCGGGTGCTTGACGGACATGTCGCGCGTGCGGGGCAGGGGAAAGGCTCGGGTCAGGACTTGAACAGGCCGCGCTCGCCGAACAACGGGCGCTGACCGCCGGGCGGGATCACGCCCGTGTTGTGCATCGCCATCACGCGCTCGACCTTCTCACGCGAGCCGTAAATCAGCGGGATCTTCTGATGGATCGATTGCGGAACGAGCTCGAGGATGCGGTTGAACCCGTCGCTCGCCATCCCGCCTGCCTGTTCGATGACGAAAGCGATCGGGAAGCCTTCGTAGAGGAGACGCAGCCGACCGCGCTCGTAGCCGCGCCGCGCATCCGAGGGATAGAGGTAGATGCCCCCGCGCAGCAGGATGCGCAGCGCCTCGCCCACCGAGCAGGCGAGCCAGCGCATGTTGTAGTCCACGCCGCGGGGCCCCGAGGCACCCGCGATCAGCTCCTCGATGTAGGTGCGGATCGGCAGCGTCCAGTGCCGCATGTTGGAGGCGTTGATCGCGTACTCGGGCTTCCAGGTCGGGATCCGCACCTTGGCATGCGTCAGGCGCCACTCCCCGGACGGTCGATGCAAGGTGAAGAGATCGGTCCCGTCGCCGAGCGAGAGGGCGAGCACGGTGGAGGGACCGTAGACCACGAAGCCGGCGGCGAGCTGGGCGGTGCCGGGCTGGAAGAAGGCCTTCGCCGGATCGGCCGGATCGGTCAGAGGCAGCAGCGAGAAGATGCTGCCGACCAACATGTTCTGCTCGATGTTGTTGGAGCCGTCGAGCGGGTCCATGGCCACCGCGAGCGGCCCGTCCCGCCCTGTGAGCTTCACCTCGTCCATCTCCTCGGAAACGATGGCGGCCACCGGGCAGGGCTCGAGATGGCGGAGGAAGATCTCGTTCGACCGTACGTCGAGCACCTTCTGCCCGTCGCCGTCGTTCGAGGCGCCGACGACCTCGGCCATGCGGCCCGCGAGCGCGCCGAGAGCAAGCAGGTCGGCGAGTTCGACGGAGGCGGCGGCGAGGGCGGCGACCGTCTCGGCGACGGCGACCCGGCGGGGATCGCTGCCGGCAAATGCCTCCAGATGCTCACGGAGCGTGGTCACGGGCCGTTCCTCCTCTCGCGCGCGCTCGATCGCGTCCCCGACCGGGCGCAACTGCCTTCATTAAGTCGAAACTAGCCGGCTTCCCTGGCTTGGGGAATTCTTTTACACTTTTCCGAGATGAAAGAAAATCTTTCTTCCTTCGCCCGGCGGGTCAGCCTCAAGCAGTTGCGCGCCTTCGCTGCCCTGGTGGCGGAAGGCAGCATCAGCGGTGCGGCGCAGCGGCTCTCGCTCACCCCGCCCGCGATCAGCCAACAGCTGCAGAAGCTGGAGGAAGCGGCGGGGGGCCTTCCCCTGTACGATCGCCACAGCAAGGGGGTCCGCCTCACGGATGCCGGGCGCGAGGTGCTGGCCGCGCTCGAACGGGTGGAGGCCGCGCTCGCCGATGTCGCGATCGCGCTCGAGACGCTGCGCGGCGTCTCGGCCGGGCGGGTCGCCATCGGCATGATCAGCACGGCGAAGTATTTCGCCCCGCTCGCGCTTGCCGCCTTCAAGCGCGCCCATCCCGGCGTCGAGCTCGCGATCCGGATCGGCAACCGCGAGGCGATCCTCTCCGCCTTGCGCAGTTTCGAGCTCGATCTCGCCATCACCGGCTACCCGCCGGAGGACTTTCCTGTCGCCCGCGCCGTGCTCGGCCCCAACCCGCATGTGATCATCGCGCCTCCCGACCATCCCCTGGTCGGGCAGCGCGCCGTTCCCCTCACCGTGGTGGGGCGGGAGACGATCCTGTTGCGCGAACCCGGCTCCGGCACGCGCGCCCTGCTCAAGCGCCTCTTTCCCGAGGAGCCACCCTTGGGGCCGCGGATCGAGATCGGCTCCAACGAGACGATCAAGCAGGCCGTGATGGCGGGCATGGGCATCGCGCTGATTTCCGCCCACACCTGCGCCGCCGAGCTCGCCGACGGCAGGCTCGCGCTGATCGACGCGGAGGGACTGCCGGTGGTGCGGCAGTGGTTCGTCATCCGTCGCGCCGACAAGCGGCTCCTGCCGGTGGCGGAGGCGCTGTGGCGGCACCTGGTCGCCTCGGCCGCCGACTATCTGCCGCGCTTGCCGGCCGAGCCACCTCCGGCACGGGCCGCGGCGGCGACGGCGGAACAGGAAGAGATCGCCTAGCCCGCTCGGCTGGGCGCCGCGCGGGCCCGCCCGGCAACGGGCCTGCGCGCGCTCTCCGCCGCCCCGCCCGCCGTCAGGCCGCGAAGCGGATGAGCGCGAACCAGTGCCCGCGCGCCTGGGATGTGTCGCGCAGCCGTCCGGCCTCGTCGAGCACGAGAGACCGCCGCAGCACCGTATCGGCCAGGTTGCCGCCGATCATCTCGGCGCCGCCCGGGCCGGCCCGCACCACGATGTCGCCATGGCTGGTGAAGGGGTCGATGGACAGGGCCCGCTCGAAGGTCACCGGCCGATTCCCTGCCCCGTCGCCGATGCCGAGGCGCCACTGCACGACGATGTCGCCGCGCCGCAGCGGCAGCGCATCGATCGGGAAGCCGCGATAGGGCTGATCGCCGCTCGCCTGGGCGCGGGCGATCGCATCCCGCACGTAAGTGGAGTGCCATTCGCAGTAGGCGAACCAAGGGGCACCACGCGTCGCCGCCCACACCCCCGCACCGATGAAGGCGGCCGACCAGGCCCAGCGGTCGCCGTTCGCGTCCGTCGTCCGCCCGTCCACGTGCCGATAGGCGGGACGGCCTGCGGCGTCGCCAACGATGCGCCAATACTCGGCGATCCAGCGGTTGCAGGGCTCCTCGTCCTCGAGCCGGCCGAGAAAGCGCGCCTCCTCACCTTCCGCCCAGGCAGCCAGCCGTTCCGCGATCGTGTCCATCGCCCTTCCTCCCCGTGCCGCCCCGCCGTTGCGACCCGAGCCGCGGCGACGCATCTGCGAAAAATCCTCCGTCGTCGCCGCCTCCGACAAGCCCCGAGGAGCTTACGCCGTGATCGCCGCCCTCACCCTCCTGCTCGCCTGTCAGCTCGCAGGCGAAATCGTCGCCCGCGCCCTTGGCCTGCCCTTGCCCGGCCCGGTGGTCGGCCTGATCCTGCTCGCCGCCGGCCTGCTCGTCCGCGGGGCAGAGCCTCCGGCCGAGCTCGTCGCCGTGGCGGACGGGCTCCTGCGCAACCTGGGCCTCCTGTTCGTGCCGGCGGCGGTCGGCGTGGTGCTGCACCTCGACCTGCTCGCCCGCGCCGCCGCACCGATCGCGCTCGCCATCCTCGCCGGCACGCTGGCGGCGATCGGCTTCACGGGCCTTCTCACGGCGCGCCTGCTGCGCTCGCGGAGCTCGCACGATGCGGCCTGAGCTCGCCGAGATCTGGGTCTATCTCGCCGCCTCGCCGCTCGCCGCGCTGACGGTCACGCTGGCGGCCTGGCTCGCCGGGCTTCGCCTGCACGCCGCCGCTCGCGGCAGTGCCCTCGTCAACCCGGTGCTGGTGGCGGCCCTCCTCCTCGTCGGGCTCCTGCTCGTCGCGGGGATCGAGTACAGGGCTTATTTCGAGGGCGCGCAGTTCGTGCACTTCCTGCTCGGCCCCGCCACCGTCGCGCTCGCCGTGCCGCTGGTGCGCCAGTGGCGTCTGCTCAGGGCCTCGGGGCCCGCGCTGGCGGTCGCCCTCTTCAGTGGCAGCGCTTTCGCTTCGGCCTCCGCCGTCGCCATCGGCTGGGCCTTCGGCGCCGACCGCGCGGTGCTCGCCACCCTCGCCCCGAAGGCGACCACCACCCCCGTCGCCATGGGCATCGCCGAGCAGATCGGCGGCATTCCGAGCCTGACCGCGGTCGTCGTCATCCTCTCGGGCATCGCCGGCGCCGCCCTCGGCCCGGCCGTACTCAGCTTGCTCAGGGTGCGGGATTGGCGGGCGCGCGGCTTCGCGGTCGGGCTTGCCGCGCACGGCATCGGCACTGCCCGCGCCATTTCCGTCAATGAGACGGCTGGTGCCTTCGCCGCCCTGGCGATGGGACTGAACGCGCTCGCCACCGCTCTGCTCCTCCCTCTGGTCTGGGCCCTCGCGGTGGGTTGATACGGCCCGACCGTCCGGACGGTCTTGCCACCCGACCGTCCGGACGGCATGTTGCAGCGCGCCATGTTGGACCAGACGAGCGAAACGCGGGACACGCGCGAGCGCATCCTGGACGCCGCCGAAAGCGTGGTGGCCGAACGCGGGGTCGCCGCCCTCTCGCTCGAGGCCGCCGCCGCCGCCGCCGGGGTGAGCAAGGGCGGGCTTCTCCACCACTTCCGCTCCAAGGAGGCGCTGCTGACCGCCCTGGTCGAGCGCATGGTGGCGGAGATGCGCGCGGGCTACGACGCCGTGGTCGCTGCCGAACCGGAGGGCCCTGGCCGGCACACCCGCGCCTGCATCGCCTGGGCGCTGCGGCCGAGCCCGGAACAGCGCGCCCGCGACCTCCGCCTGGCCGCCGCCCTGCTGTCGGCCCACGCCCACGACCCGGCGCTGATCGAGCCGGTGCGGCGCGAACACGCCCGCATCCGCGCCGCCATCGCCGATGACGGCCTGCCGCCCGGCCATGCGCACGCCGTGCTCGCCGCCGCCGACGGCATCTTCCTCGCCAAAGTGTTCGGCCTGTGGTCGCCGGACGAGGCGCTCGCCCAAGCGATCGAGGCCGCGCTCGGACGTCTCGCCGAACCATGCTGAGGCCCCTGCTCATCGGTGCCCTCGCCCTCGTCCTCGTGCCGGCGGCGGCGCTGTTGCTCAGCCGCGAACGCGTGCCCGTGCCGGCCGACGCGCGGGCGGTGTCAGCCACCTCGGCCTCCGTGGTCGCCGGTGCCGGCGCGCTCGGGCGGATCGAGCCCGCGAGCCGCGTCCTTCGCCTCTCCCATGGCGCGGGTCCGGAAGGGGCGCGGGTGGGGCGCCTCCTCGTGCGCGAGGGGGAGGAGGTGCGCGCCGGCCAAGTGCTCGCCGAATTCCACGACCTGCCGCGCAAGGAGGCCGCCCTCGCCCAGGCGGAAGCCGCGCTGGCGCTCGCCGAGGCGCGGCTGGCCCGCATCCTCGCCGCCGGCCGCGACACCGAGATTGCCGCCGCTCGCGCCCGGCTCGCCGCCGCCCGCGCGGCGGAGGAGAACGCCGTGCGCGAGGCCCGCCGCGCCGAGGCGCTGCTGCGCACCGCCGCCGGCAACGAGGCGGCCTGGGACCGCGCCCGCTTCGCCGCCGCCCAGGCGACCGCCGAACGCACCCGCGCCGAGGCCGAACTCGAGGCGCTGCTCGCGCCCAGGGCGGAGGACGTCGCTGTCGCCCGCGCCGAGGTCGCCCAGGCCCGCTCGGCGGTGGCGGAGGCCCGTGCGGCGCGCGACCTCGCCCTCCTCGTCTCGCCGATCGATGGCACGGTGCTGAAGATCCATGCCCGCGAGGGCGAACGGGTCGGCAACGACGGCGTGCTCGAGCTCGCCGACCTCACCGCCTTCGACGTGGTGGCCGAGATCTACGAGACCGACCTGCCGCGGGTGCGCCTCGGCGCCGCCGCCGAGGTGCTCGTCCCCGGCGAACCGCGCCCCTTCCCCGCCCGTGTGGTCGATCTCGGCTGGCGGGTCGGGCGCCAATCCGTGATCTCGCCCGACCCCGTCGCTTCCATCGACTCGCGCGTGGTCGAGGTGCGGCTCAGGCTCGACCCGGGCGCGAACGAGGTCGTGCGGCGTCGCACCAACATGCAGGTCCAGGTCGCGATCCGGCCGTGAACGAGCTTGCTCCCCTCGCGCGCGCCTCGCCCGCCCCGGCCACACCGGCCCCGGCACCGGCGCTCCCGCCGCCGCGCGGCCCGGGGCTTCGCTTGCCCTTCCGTCTCGCTTGGCGCCAGCTCCGCCACGAGCCCGCCCGCCTCGCTGCCGCCCTCTCGGGGGTGGTGTTCGCCACCTTGCTGATCTTCATGCAGATCGGCTTCATGAACGCGCTCTTTGACAGCGCGGTGCTGGTGCAGAACTCGCTGCGCGCCGATCTCTTCCTGATGCACCGCACCACCGAGGCGCTGTGGCGGTCGACCTCCTTTCCGCGCGCGCGCCTCGCCCAGGCGCTCGCCCTTCCCGAGGTCGAGCGTGTGGTGCCGCTCTACGTCGCCAACGTGCCGTGGAAGAACCCCGAGACGGGCCTCAACCGCACGCTGCTGCTGTTCGGGGTCGATCCCACCGCGAAACTGCTCGGCTTTCACGGCCTCGACGAGGCCGCTTGGCAGGCGATCACCCGCCCGGACACCATCCTGTTCGACGAACGCGGCAAGCCCGAGTTCGGCCCCATCCGCTCGCTGCTCGCGCAGGGGCCGTTCTTCGGCGAACTCAACCGCAAGCGGGTCGAGGTCGTCGGCACCTTCGGCCTAGGCGCCACCTTTTCCTCCGAGTCGAACGCGATCGCCTCGGAGGCGACATTCTGGCGTATCGCCGCGGGACGGAATCCTTCCCAGGTCGATGTCGGCGCGATCGTGCTGAAACCGGGGGCGGATGTCGTGGCCGCGAAACGCGCGCTGCAGGCTCTCCTGCCCGATGACGTGATGGTGTTCACGCGTCCCGAGCTCGCCCAGTTCGAACGCGACTATTGGGCCAACGTCGCGCCGATCGGCTTCATCTTCGGTCTCGGGGTGGCGATCGGCCTCGTCGTCGGTTGCGTCATCGTCTATCAGATCTTGTTTTCCGACATTTCCCGCCACCTGGGCGAATACGCCACGCTGAAGGCGATGGGCTACACCAACGGCTACCTCGCGCGCGTGGTGATGTCCGCCGCCCTCATCCTCGCCGTGCTCGGCTTCATGCCGGGGCTCGTGTTGAGCCTCGGTCTCTACGAGATCGCCACCGCGCAGATCTTCATCCCCCTGCACATGACGATCCCGCGCGCCGCTTTCGTCTTCGCCCTGATCTTCGTCATGTGCGTCGTCTCCGGGCTGATCGCGATCCGCAAGCTGCGCGATGCGGATCCCGCGGACATGTTCCGATGAACGCGGTCGAGATCCGCGGCCTCAGCCACCGCTACGGCTCGGGCCCGACGGCGCTCACCGTGCTGCACGACCTCGATCTCACCATCCCCTCGGGCGAGGTCGTGCTGCTGACCGGCCCATCCGGCTCGGGCAAGACGACGCTGCTCACGCTGATCGGCGCCTTGCGCGCGGTGCAGACGGGCTCCTGCCGCGTGCTGGGGACCGAACTCGCCAACGCGGACGAACGGACGCGCGTGGCGCTGCGACGCCGCATCGGCTTCATCTTCCAGCACCACAATCTCCTCGGCTTCCTCACCGCGCGCGAGAACGTGGCGATGGCGCTCGAACTCGACCCCGATCTCGACGAGGCGGAGCGGCTCGCGCGCGCCGAGGCGATGCTGCGCGCGGTGGGGCTGGCCGACAAGGTGGACGCCTACCCGGCGGTGCTGTCGGGCGGGCAGCGCCAGCGCGTGGCGATCGCGCGCGCCTTGGTGCATGAACCGGGGCTCATTCTCGCCGACGAACCGACCGCCGCCCTCGACAGCAAGACCGGCCACGAGACGATGGTGCTCCTGCAGCGGCTGGCGAAGGAACGTGGTCGGACCGTGTTCATCGTCACCCACGACCCCCGTATCCACGACATCGCCGACCGCATCGTCGCCATGGAGGACGGCCGGCTGGTCGAGCCTGCGCCGCACTGAGCGGACGCGGCCACGCCGACCAGCCGGATCGCGCGACAGGGCGTGCCTTGACCTCGATCATGGACCACTTGCACGCGTGTCGTCAGAGCCGACCCATGCCGGACACCCTGCCCGCCACCGAGACCGCGCCGCTGTGGCACGCCTTGCCGGCCGAGGAGGTGATGACGCGTCTCGCCGTCGGGCCCGACGGCATCACCGACCAAGAGAGCGCGCTTCGCCTTGCTCGATACGGGCCGAACGTGCTGCCCGAGCCGCGTCGCACGCCGGCCTGGCGCCGCTTCCTCGCCCAATTCGAGAACGTGCTGATTCAGGTCCTGCTCGCCGCGGCTGCCGTGACGGCGATACTCGGGCATTGGGTCGACACCGCGGTGATCGTCGCCGTCTGCCTCATCAACGCGCTCGTCGGCTTCATTCAGGAAGGGCGGGCGGAAGCCGCGATGGAAGCGGTGCGCCGCATGCTCTCGCCACGGGCTTCCGTCATCCGCGACGGCAAGCGCCTTTCGGTCGATGCGGCCGACATCGTGCCCGGCGACATCGTCCTGCTCGAACCCGGGGACCGCGTGCCGGCCGACCTGCGCCTGGTCGCGGCGCGCGGCCTCGCCATCCAGGAGGCGATCCTCACCGGCGAGAGCGTGCCGGTGGCGAAATCCGTCGAACCGGTCGCCGAAACCGCCCCGCTCGGCGACCGCACCTCGATGGCCTTCTCCGGCACGGTGGTCGCCGCCGGCATCGGCAAGGGCGTCGTCGTCGCCACTGGTGCGATGAGCGAGATCGGCCGCATCAGCGGCATGCTAGCCCGCGTGGAGACGGTGGAAACGCCGCTCCTGCGTACGCTGGGCCGCTTCGGCCGGACCTTGAGCGTGCTCATCCTCGCCCTCGCCGCCGCCACCTTCACCTTCGGTGTGCTGGTGCGCGACTTCGGAGCGGACGAGATGTTCCTCGCCGCCGTCGGAATCGCGGTCGCCGCCATTCCGGAAGGGCTGCCGGCGGTCATCACCGTCATCCTCGCCCTCGGCGTGCGCCGCATGGCCGAGCGCAACGCCATCGTCCGCCGCCTGCCCGCCGTCGAGTCCCTGGGCAGCGTCGATGTCATCTGCACCGACAAGACCGGCACGCTCACCCTGAACGAGCTCACCCTTCGCCTCCTCGCGCTGCCGGACGGTGAGGTCGAGGCGAGCGGATCGGGCTACGCGCCGGAGGGTGAAGTCACGCGCGCAGGGCGACGCGCCTCGATCGAGGCCGACGCATCGCTCGCCGCCTTCGTTCGGGCCGGCATCCTCTGCAACGACGCCACCCTGCACGAGGCGGAGGACGGGTGGACCGTGAACGGCGATCCGACCGACGGGGCCTTCCTCGTCCTCGCCGAGAAGGCCGGCCTCGCCGTCGCCTCGGTCCGCGCGCAGTGGTCGCGCCGCGATGCTATTCCTTTCGACTCCGAACACAAGTTCATGGCCGTGCTGGTGCACGACCACGAAGGCAACGCGCTGATCGCGGCCAAGGGCGCACCGGAGGTGATCCTGCCTCGTTGCGCGATGACGGATGAGGACCGCGAGGCCTGGGGGGTCCGTCTGGAGGCGCTCGCCCGTCGTGGATTTCGGCTGATCGCGGTCGCCGTGCGTCGCGCGGACTCCGAAATGGTCGGGCTCGAGTTCGACGACGTGCGCGAACTCGACATCCTCGGCATCGCGTGTCTGATCGACGCCGCCCGCGAAGAGGCGATCGCCGCCGTGGCCGAGTGCCGCCGGGCCGGCATCGCGGTGACGATGATCACCGGCGACCATGCCGGCACCGCGCTCGCCGTCGCCCAAGAGGTGGGCATCGACACCGCGGCCGGTGCCTTGACCGGGGCGGACCTTGACGCGCTCGACGATGCCGGTTTCGCCGAAGCGGCCGAACGCGTGCATGTGTTCGCGCGCACCGCACCGGCACACAAGCTCCGCCTCGTCGAGGCGTTGCAGGCGCGCGGCCACATCGTCGCGATGACGGGCGACGGCGTGAACGATGCGCCTGCCCTCAAGCGGGCCGATATCGGTGTGGCCATGGGCAAGGTCGGCACCGAGGCAGCAAAGGAAGCCGCCGAGATGGTGCTGGCCGACGACAACTTCGCCACCATCGCCGCCGCCGTGCGCGAGGGCCGCACCGTCTACGACAACCTGAAGAAGACGCTCCTCTTCATCCTCCCCACCAATGGCGGCCAGGCGGCGAGCGTGATCGTCGCCGTGCTTGCGGGGCTCGCGGCACTGCCCGTCACCCCTGTGCAGATCCTCTGGGTCAACCTGGTGGTCGCCGTCACGCTCGCGCTTGCGCTCGCCTTCGAACCACCCGAGCCCGACGTGATGGATCGCCCGCCGCGGCGGCCCGATACGCCGATCTTCGACGCCTTCCTCGCCTGGCGGATCGTCCTGATTTCCGCCCTCCTCGCCGCCGCCACCATCGGCGCCTTCCTGTTCGAACTCGCCGACGGGGCAAGCCTCGAGACCGCCCGGGGGGCTGCGATCACGGCACTGATCGCGGGGCAGGCGGCCTACCTGTTCAACGCGCGCTCCTTCCGCCGCTCCGCCTTTTCGCGCGCCGGGCTGTTCGGCAACGCCGCCGTGTGGGTGACGGTGGTGCTGATCGCGCTGCTGCACTGGGGATTCCTGTTCATCCCCTCCTCCCAGGTCGTGTTCGGCGTCGCGCCACCCGACGAGTCGGGATGGCTGGTCGCGTTCGCCGCCGCCGTTGCGGTCTTCCTCGTCGTCGAGGGCGAAAAGGCGCTGATGCGCAGGTTCGCGCCGCGCGATGCTCGTTCCGCCTCCGTCACGCCGTCCGACCGCCGTCCACCGGCAGCAGGATCCCCGTGACGAAGCTCGTCGCATCCTCGGCGAGCCACACCGCGGCGTTGGCGATGTCGGCAGGCGTGCTCATCCGCCCGAGCGGAATGGTGGCGAGGAAGCGCGCGCGGTTCTCCGGCGTGTCCTCGGCGCCCATGAACTCCGTCAGAAGCCCGGTGACGCCGATCACCGGACAGATGGCGTTGACCCGGATGTTGTCGCGCGCCAGTTCCTGCGCCATCGACAGCGTGATCACGTTCACCGCGCCCTTGGTGCCGTTGTACCAGGTGAGGCCCGGGCGGGGACGGATGCCGGCGGTGGAGGAGATGTTGATGATCGACCCGCCGCGTGCTTGCGCGCGCAGCACCGGCAGGGCGGCGAGCGTCATCCAATAGATCGACTTCACGTTGACCGCGTAGATGCGGTCGAACTCGGCCTCCGTCACTTCCGTCAGCGGCTTGTTGCGATGCGTGGTGCCGGCGTTGTTGACCACGATGTCGAGGCCGCCGAAGGTTTCGACCGCGCGCGCGACCATCGCCCGGCAGTCCTCGCCCTTCGAGACGTCGCCTGCGATCGCCGCCGCGTTTGGCCCGAGTTCCCCGGCCACACGTTCCGCCCCCGCGGCATTGAGGTCGGCGATGACGACGCGCGCCCCCTCGCGCACATAGGCGCGCGCGATTCCCTCCCCGAAGCCCGAAGCCGCCCCCGTCACCAACGCCACCTTGCCGGCAAGACGCATCCCTTTTCTCCTCCGTCGTGTCGCCGCGAGGCTAGTCTGCCGCGGCGCGGGCGCAAGACGGGCTCGCCTCTGGACAGCCTCCACCGTCGCAGGTCAGATCACCGCAACGGATCGAAATCGGAGGACCACGTCATGCGGCTTGCTCGTCGCGCCCTGCTCGCTGCCCCGCTCGCTTTCGCGCTGCCCCGCACCGCGCGCGCCCAGGCTTGGCCGGTGAAGCCGATCCGCGTCATCGTGCCGTTCGCCGCCGGGGGTGCGGCGGACAGTTCCGCTCGCACCATCCTCCCGCGCTTGGGCGAGCTTCTCGGCACCACCTTCGTGGTCGAGAACCGCACGGGGGCTTCGGGCTCGATCGGCGGCGCGGCGGTGGCCCAGTCGGCTCCGGACGGCTACACGCTGCTCTACGATGCCTCCTCGCACATCGTGAACCCGTCGCTGCTGCGGAACCTGCCGTTCGACTACGCCACCGCCTTCACCCCGATCAGCCTGGTCGCGACCTTTCCACAGGCCATCTCGGTGAAGGCCGACTTCCCGGCGCGGACAATCGGCGAGCTCCTGGAGGCGGCGCGACGGAGGCCGGGCGAGATCAGCATCGGCACCCAGGGCAATGCGACCGCGGGCCATTTGGCCCTTGCGCAACTCGAACGATCCGCTGGCGTCAAGTTCACCCACGTCTCCTACCGCGGCGGAGCGGCCGCCGCGCGCGACCTCGCCGGGGGAACGCTGGACGGGACGTTGATCACCGTTCTGTCGACGCGACCCGTGGTCGAAGCCGGCCGCGCCCGCATGCTGGCGTTGACCATTCCGCAGCGCCTGCCAGCCTTTCCGGACGTTCCGACGCTGGCGGAAAGCGGCTTCCCGGGCTTCGACGTCAGCGAGTGGGTCGGGCTCTTCGCCCCTGCCGGCACGCCGGCCGCCATCGTCGACCGGTTGCACGCGGAACTCGCCAAGGTGCTGGCGGAGGAACCGATCCGCTCGCGTCTCGATCAGCTCGGCGCCGTGCCGGTCGGCTCCGCGCCGCGTGACTTCGCCCGCTTCGTCCGAGAGGGACGCGAGGCGATGGCGGTGCTGGTACGCGAAGCCAACATCACCGCCGACTGACCGGCGGACACGGGCACGTGGCAAAACGAAGGGGGCTGCAAGGCCCCCTTCGCGCATCCACCCGAGGGAAGGACTCAGTCCTCCTTCTCCTCCTCGGTCTCCTCCTCGCGCGGCTCGGGCTTCGGCCCGCTGTCCTGTCCCTTGGCGGAAGGATCACGCTCGACGAGCTCGATCACCGCCATCGGCGCCATGTCGCCGTAGCGGAAGCCGGCCTTCAGCACGCGGGTGTAGCCGCCGGGGCGGGAGCCGTAGCGCTCGGCCAGAGGACCGAACAGCTTCGCGACGATCGCATCGTCACGCAGCTGGGCGTAGGCCTGACGGCGCGCGTGCAAGCCGCCCCGCTTGCCCAGCGTGATCAGCTTCTCGGCATAGGGGCGAAGCGCCTTCGCCTTGGGCAGGGTGGTGGTGATCTGCTCGTGCTTGAACAACGCGACCGCGAGGTTGCGGAACATCGCCGCACGATGGCTGCTGGTGACGCCGAGTTTGCGGCCGCCGACACGGTGGCGCATCGTCCTCTCTCCTCAAACGCTCAGAACGGCTCCTGCTCGAGCTTCTTGGCCAGCTCCTCGATGTTCTCGGGCGGCCAGCCCGGGATCGTCATGCCGAGGCTCAAGCCCATCGCCGCCAGGACTTCCTTGATCTCGTTCAGCGACTTCCGCCCGAAGTTCGGCGTGCGCAGCATTTCCTGCTCGGTCTTCTGCACGAGGTCGCCGATGTAGACGATGTTGTCGTTCTTCAGGCAGTTCGCCGAGCGCACGGAGAGCTCGAGCTCGTCGACCTTGCGCAGGAGGTTGCGGTTGAACGGCAGCTCCTCGCGCGCCTCCTCGTGCGTGACCTGGCGCGGCTCCTCGAAGTTGATGAAGAGCTGCAGCTGGTCCTGCAGGATGCGCGCGGCGAGCGCCACCGCATCCTCCGGCGTCACGGTGCCGTTCGTCTCCACTGTCAGCACGAGGCGGTCGTAGTTCGTCACCTGCCCCACGCGCGTCGGCTCCACCTTGTAGGCCACACGGCGAACCGGCGAGTAGATCGCGTCGATCGGAATGAGGCCGATCGGAGCGTCCTCGGCCCGATTCTCGGAGGCCGGCACGTAGCCCTTGCCGAGATTCACCGTGAACTCGATGCCGAGCTTCGCGCCGTCATCGAGCGTGCACAGCACGAGATCGGGGTTGAGGATCTCGATGTCGGCGCTGGTCTGGATCTGACCCGCGCGCACCTCGCCAGGGCCCGTCGCTGACAGCGTCATCCGCCGCGGGCCCTCAGAATGCATCCGGATGGCGAGCTGCTTGATGTTCAGCACGATGTCGGTGACGTCCTCGCGCACACCCGCGATCGAGCTGAACTCGTGCAGCACGCCATCGATCTGCACCGCCGTCACCGCCGCCCCCTGCAGCGAGGAGAGCAGCACGCGACGCAACGCATTGCCGAGCGTGACGCCGAAGCCGCGCTCCAGTGGTTCGGCGACGACGGTCGCGATCCGGTTGGGATCGTGCCCGAGCTCGATGTCGAGCTTGGCGGGCTTGATCAGCGATTGCCAATTCCTCTGCAGCACGGCCAGAACCTTTCGTGCCATTCGCCCCAGCGGCTCGGTGGCGAAGATATCGCTCCGTCTACGTGCCGTTCCTGCGCCGAGCCGAAGCGCGGAACGGAGCCGCGATTCCCGACGCTCTCTCCGATCAGACCCGACGGCGCTTGCGCGGCCGGCAGCCGTTGTGCGGGATCGGGGTGACGTCGCGGATCGCGGTGATCTGAAAGCCGACCGCCTGCAGCGCGCGCAGGGCGCTCTCGCGGCCGGATCCGGGACCCGACACCTCGACCTCGAGCACCTCCATCCCGTGTTCGCGCGCCTTGCGGCCGGCGTCCTCGGCGGCGACCTGGGCTGCATAGGGGGTCGACTTGCGGCTGCCCTTGAAGCCCATCATGCCGGCCGATGACCAGGCGATGGTGTTGCCTTGGGCGTCGGTGATGGTCACCATCGTATTGTTGAACGAGGCGTTCACATGCGCCACGCCGGAAGTGATGTTCTTGCGTTCCTTCTTGCGCGGGCGGGCTGCAGTGGCTTGCTTGGCCATGATCGGTTCCGGATCGGGATCGTTTGAGTTTCAGGCAAAGAGAAGCGGTCGAGCGATCACTTCGTGACCTTCTTCTTGCCGGCGATCGGCACCGCCTTGCCCTTGCGCGTCCGGGCGTTGGTGTGCGTCCGCTGGCCGCGCACCGGCAGGCCCTTGCGATGACGCAAGCCCCGATAGCAGCCGAGATCCATCAGCCGCTTGATGTTCATCGCCACCTCGCGGCGGAGGTCGCCCTCCACGCGATAGTTGCGGTCGATCAGTTCGCGGATGCGCAGGATCTCCTCGTCGGTGAGCTCGTTCACGCGACGCTCGGGCGGAATGTTCAGAGCATCGCAGATTTCCTGCGCCTTCTTCGGCCCGATGCCGTAGATGTAGCGCAGCGAGATGGTCACGCGCTTGTTGGTCGGAATGTTGACACCGGCGATGCGCGCCACGTCCGAACTCCAGCCCCTCGGCCCGATGCGCGGCGTTCTCGGGGCCGCGCGCCCCATGACGACGCCTCGGGCCGGGGCATCGCCACGCGTTCCAGTGCAAACGGCAACAGCGGCCAATCGGCCGCCGGAGCGCGGGACTATACGGGCCGGCGAGCCCCTGTCAACGCCGCTTCCTGCGCAGCCGCCCCGCGATCATCTCAGCCGCCCTTCCGGCCTTCACGCCCGCTTCACGCCGCAAGCACGGCTTCGATCTGCCGCGTCACCTCGTCCATCTCCGCCATCCCGTCCACGGTGGCGAGCTTGCCGCGGGCGGCGTAGTAGGGAAGCAAAGGTGCCGTCTGCTTGTGGTAGGCCTCGAGCCGGGCGGAGACCGTTTCCGCCCGGTCGTCGGCCCGGCGCGTGAACTCCGTCGCTCCGCAGACGTCGCACACCCCCTCCACCTTGGGGCGCTTGAACGTGTCGTGGTAGCCGGCCCCGCACTTGGCGCAAGCGAAGCGGCCGGCGATGCGCGCCACCAGTGCGGCGTCGTCCACCTTCAGTTCGATCACCTTGTCGAGCGACTTGCCTTTCGCCGCGAGCATGGCATCCAGCGCCTCGGCCTGGGCGAGGGTGCGGGGAAACCCGTCCAGGATGAACCCCTTGGCGCAGTCCGGTGCCTCGATCCGCTTCGCCAGCATCTCGGTGATCAGGGCATCCGGCACCAGCTGGCCCGCCTCCATGATCGCCTTCGCCTGCTGCCCGATCGGCGAGCCGGACGCCACCTCGGCCCGCAGCATGTCGCCGGTGGAGATCTGCGCGATGCCGTGCGCCGCCTCCAGCCGCTTCGCCTGCGTGCCCTTGCCCGCCCCCGGCGGCCCGAGCAGGATCAGGTTCATCGTTTCACCCCCTTCAGCCGGGCCTTCTTGATGAGACCCTCGTACTGGTGCGCGATCAGGTGCGACTGGATCTGCGCCACGGTGTCGATCGTCACCGTGACGATGATGAGCAGCGAGGTGCCGCCGAAGTAGAACGGCACCGCGTAGCGCGCGATCAGGAACTCGGGCAGCAGACAGACGGCGACGAGATAGATGGCGCCCACCGTGGTCAGCCGCGTCAGCACGTAGTCGAAATACTCCGCCGTGTTCTGGCCCGGTCGGATTCCGGGGATGAAGCCGCCGTACTTTTTCAGGTTGTCCGCCGTCTCCACCGGGTTGAACACCACCGCGGTGTAGAAGTAGGCGAAGAAGATGATCAGGGCGGCGTAGAGCAGCATGTAGGCCGGCTGGCCGTGCGCCAGCGCCGAGGTGATCGGCTGCAGCCACTCCGGCCCGCCGTCGCCCGAGAAGCCGGCGATGGTCACCGGCAGCAGGAGCAGGGAAGAGGCGAAGATCGGCGGGATCACGCCGGCGGTGTTGATCTTCAGCGGCAGGTGGGTGGAATCGCCACCGAACATGCGGTTGCCGACCTGGCGCTTCGGATACTGCACGACGATCCGCCGCTGCGCGCGCTCGACGAACACCACCGCCGCGATCACCGCCACCGCCATGATCATCAGAAACAACAGCACGAAGGTGCTGATCGCCCCCGTGCGGCCCAGTTCCAGCGTGGCGGCCAGCGCCGAAGGCAGGTTGGCGACGATGCCGGCGAAGATGATCAGCGAGATGCCGTTGCCCACCCCCCGCGCGGTGATCTGCTCGCCGAGCCACATCAGGAACATCGTGCCGCCGACGAGGGTGACCACCGCCGAGAAGCGGAAGAAGAAACCCGGCTCCGGCACGGCGGGGCCGACCGTGCCGCGCACGCTCTCGAGCCCGACCGCGATGCCGTAGGCCTGCACGGTCGCGATCAGCACCGTGAGGTAGCGCGTATACTGGTTGAGTTTCTTCCGCCCCTGCTCGCCCTCCTTCTTCAGCGCCTCGAGAGTGGGCGAGGCCGCCGTCATCAGCTGCATGATGATGGCGGCCGAGATGTAGGGCATGATGTTGAGGGCGAACACGGTCATCCGCCCGAGCGCGCCCCCCGTGAACATGTCGAACATGCCGAGGATGCCGCCGCCATGCGCGCGCACGAGTTCGGCCATCACCGCCGCATCGATGCCGGGGACGGGGATGTAGGTGCCGATGCGGTAGACGATCAGCACCCCGAGGGTGAACCAGATCCGCTTCTTCAGTTCGGTCGCCTTGGCGAAGGCGCCGAAGTTGAGGCTGGCGGCGAGTTGTTCAGCGGCCGAGGCCATGGACGCTCCGCTCTCTCAGATCACCGGTCGGGCAACCGCGGGCCGGACAGTGCCCACGGACCGGGCGCGCGATCAAGACGTGCCGCAGCACCTGCGCGATCACGGCCGCGTCCCCCCCAGTCGCGCCGGCACGGGGCTGCCGCGCGGCCACGCGGCACCGACCTGTCGACCGCGGAACGCGGTACCGTCAGCTCGCCTGGCCTGCCGGCGCTGCGGCCACGGCAGCCGTCCTGACGGTGCCGCCCGCCGCTTCCACCGCTGCCACCGCCGCAGCCGAGGCGGAGGTGACGGAAATCGTCAGCGGTCGACTGACACGACCGGTGGCGAGCAGACGTACGCCCGCATGCTTGCCCTTGCGCACCAGGCCTGCCGCACGCAGCACGGCCTCGTCGATCGGCTGCGTGGGGTCGATCCGGCCTGCCTCGATCGCCGCCTCGATCCGGCCGAGATTGACCGGGCTGTACTCGGTGCGCGTCAGCGGGTTGAAGCCGCGCTTCGGCAGGCGGCGATAGATCGGCAGCTGCCCCCCTTCGAACCCGTTCAGCGCCACGCCGGTGCGTGCCTTCTGGCCCTTCACGCCGCGCCCGCAGGTCTTCCCCTTGCCGGAGCCGATGCCCCGGCCGACACGCTTGAACTTCCGCCGCGCGCCCGGATTGTCGCGCAGTTCGTTGAGCTTCATCGCCGTCCACTCCGCCGCGTCACTGCCGTCGTCCCTCTCGGGCCGACGTCAGGCGCGGATCTCCTCGACCTCGACCAGATGCGCCACCTTGCGGATCATGCCGCGCACCGCCGGCGTGTCCGGCAGCTCCCGCGTGCGGTGCATCTTGTTCAGCCCAAGCCCGATCAGGGTCGCGCGCTGATCGCCCTTGCGCTTGATCGGGCTCGCGATCTGGGTGACGCGCAGCCGCGCCCCACCGGCGGCCCCATCGGCCGCTTTCGCCGTCGCTTCAGCCATCGGCACCCTCCCGTGCCTCCGCCGCCTCAGGCCGGCGGCCGAGGATCTCCGACACCTTCTTGCCGCGCCGTGCGGCCACCGCGCGCGGGCTCTGCACACGCCTGAGCGCGGCGAAGGTCGCCTTCACCACGTTGTGCGGATTGTTCGTGCCGAGCGACTTCGCCACCACGTCGCCGATGCCCATGGTCTCGAACACGGCGCGCATCGGGCCGCCGGCGATGATGCCCGTGCCGGGCGGGGCAGAGCGCAGCACCACCTTGCCGGAGCCGAAATGGCCCTCGACATCATGGTGCAGGGTGCGGCCCTCGCGCATCGGAATGCGGATCATCGACCGCTTCGCCGCATCGGTCGCCTTGCGGATCGCCTCCGGCACCTCGCGCGCCTTGCCGCTGCCCATGCCGACGCGACCCTTCTTGTCGCCCACCACGACGAGCGCGGCGAAGGAGAAACGCCGCCCGCCTTTCACCACCTTGGCCACGCGGTTGATGGCGACCAGCTTGTCGACGAGCTCCTCGCCCTCCCGCTCGCGACGCTCGGCCCGCTCGCGGCCTTCCTTCGGTTCACGTGCCATGCTGTCGATTCCCTTCCGGCGCGCTCAGAACTCGAGCCCGCCTTCGCGCGCCGCATCCGCCAGCGCGCGCACCCGCCCGTGATAGAGATACGCACCGCGGTCGAACACGACCTTGGTCACGCCGGCGGCCTTCGCCCGCTCAGCCACCAGGCGGCCGACCGCCGCCGCCGCCGCCTTGTCCGCACCCGTGCGCAGGCTCGCGCGAAGCTCGGGGTCGAGCGAGGAGGCGGCCGCCAGCGTCCGCCCCACGCTGTCGTCGATGACCTGAGCGTAGATATGCTTCGAGGAGCGGAAGACCGAGAGCCTCGGCCGCCCGCCGCCCTTGAGCCGGAGCTGGTAGCGCAAACGCGCCTTGCGCCGCTCTTTCGCATCGAGACGGTTCGCCATGGCTTACTTCTTCTTGCCCTCTTTGCGCAGGATCGTCTCGTCCTCGTACTTGATCCCCTTGCCCTTGTAGGGCTCGGGCGGGCGCAGCGCGCGAATCTCCGCCGCAACCTGACCGACGAGGCGCTTGTCGATCCCCTCGATCCTGATCGAGGTCGGCTTCTCGCAGGTGATCTTGATGCCGGGCGGGACGGAGTAGCGGACCTCGTGGCTGAAGCCGAGGTTGAGCACGAGGTCCTTTCCCTGCACCGCGGCGCGGAAGCCGGTGCCGTTGATCTCGAGCGCCTTGGCGTAACCCGCGCTCACGCCCTTCACCATGCCGGCGACCAGGCTGCGCGTGGTTCCCCACATCGCGCGCGCTCGCTTCGACTCGGTGCGTGGCTTGACCACCACGGCGTTGTTCTCGACCGAGGCCTCCACCTCGTCGTGCAGCGGAAGCTTCAGTTCGCCGAGCTTGCCCTTCGCCGTAAGCACGCGGTTCGCGATGGCGACCGTCACACCCGCCGGCACAGGCACGGGATACTTGCCGACACGCGACATCGTCCCCTCCCGCCTCAGAACACGCGGCAGAGCACTTCACCGCCGACATTGGCGGCGCGTGCTTCCGCGTCACTCATCACGCCCCGCGGCGTGGACAGGATCGACACCCCGAGCCCGTTGTAGACGCGGGGCAGCTCCTTGATCTTGGAGTACACGCGGCGCCCTGGGGTGGACACGCGGGTGATCTCCTTGATCACCGGTTCGCCCTCGGAATACTTCAATTCGATCTCGAGCTCGCGCACGTTCGGCCGGACCTCGATCACGCGGTAGCCGCGGATGAAGCCCTCGCGCTTGAGCACTTCCAGCACGTTCATGTGCAGCTTGGAGGCCGGCGCGCGCGTCGTGGTGCGGCGGGCGCGCTGCGCATTGCGGATGCGCGTGATCATGTCACCGAGGGGATCGGACAGGCTCACCTCGTCACCTCCTCACCACGACGCCTTGATCATGCCGGGGATTTGCCCCTGCGAGGCGAGCTCGCGCAGCATCACACGGCAGAGCTTGAACTTGCGGTAGTTGCCGCGCGGTCGCCCAGTGAGCTCGCAGCGCAGCCGCACGCGCACCGCCGCGCCGTTCCGCGGCATCTCGGCCAGTTTCAGCATGGCGGCGAAACGCTCCTCGGGGGAGGTCTCCTTGTTGCGGATGATCGCCTTCAGCGCGGCACGCTTCGCCGCGTCGCGCTTGCTCATCCGCTCCCGCTTTTTGTTGCGCTCGATCGCCGATGTCTTCGCCATGCGTCCTGTTCCTCCGGACCTGCCGGCACCCGCCGGTGGTCTTCCGAAGCCCGCTTCCTCAGTTGACGAACGGCATCGAGAAGGCCTTCAGCAACGCCTTGGCCTCCTTGTCCGTCTTCGCCGTCGTGCAGATGATGATGTCCATGCCCCGGATCTTGTCGACCTTGTCGTAGTTGATCTCGGGGAAGACGATCTGTTCCTTCAGCCCCATCGCGTAGTTGCCGCGCCCGTCGAACCCCTTGTTGCCGGGCAGGCCGCGGAAGTCGCGCACCCGCGGCAGGGCGATGGTGATCAGACGATCGAGGAACTCGTACATCCGCGCCCGCCTCAGCGTCACCTTCGCCCCGATCGGCATCCCGGCCCGGATCTTGAAGCCCGCGATCGCCTTCTTCGCCCGCGTCTTCACCGGCTTCTGGCCGGCGATCAGGGCGAGTTCGGCCACCGCCGAGTCGAGCTTCTTCTGATCGGCGACCGCCTCGCCCACGCCCATGTTGATGACGATCTTCTCGAGCTTCGGCACCTCGAAGGGGTTCTTGTAGCCGAACTCCTTCACCAGAAGCTCGCGCACCACCGTCTCGTAGTGCTGCTGCAGGCGGGGCTTCGGCCGCGCCTGCTGCGTGGTCTTCTCCTCGGACATGGCCGTCTCGCTCACGAATCGATCACCTCGCCCGAGACCTTCGCCACGCGAACCTTCCGGCCATCCTCGAGGATGCGGAAGCCGACGCGCGTCGGGCGATCCGTCTTCGGGTCGATCAGCATCAGGTTGGAGAGATGGACGGGCGCCTCCTTCTCCACGATGCCGCCGGGCTGGCCGAGCCCGCGCGGCTTCTGGTGACGCTTGCGCACCGCCACTCCCTGCACCACGGCCCGGTTCTCGCGCGGCAGCACCTTCAGCACCTCGCCGCGCTTGCCCTTGTCGGCGCCCGCGATCACCTCGACGCGGTCGCCCTTGCGGATCTTCGCCGCCATCTCAAAGCACCTCCGGGGCGAGCGAGATGATCTTCATGAACTTCTTCGCCCGCAGTTCGCGCACGACCGGGCCGAAGATGCGCGTGCCGATCGGCTCCATCTGCTTGTTGATCAGCACCGCGGCGTTGCGATCGAAGCGGATGGCGCTGCCGTCCGGACGGCGCACCGGATACGCCGTGCGCACGATGACGGCGTGGTGCACGTCGCCCTTCTTCACCTTGCCCTTCGGGATCGCCTCCTTGACCGAGACGACGATCACGTCGCCGACCGAGGCCGTCTTGCGCTTCGACCCACCGAGCACCTTGATGCACTGCACCCGCCGGGCCCCCGAGTTGTCGGCGACGTCGAGATTCGTTTCGGGATGGATCATCGGCCCCTCCCCTCAGCGCAGCTCGGGCAGAACGGGAGCGACTGCCTCGCCGTTGCGCTCGATCACCACCCAGGTCTTGCGCTTGCTGATCGGGCGGCACTCCTCGATGCGCACCGTGTCACCCTCGCGGCAAAGGTTCGCCTCGTCGTGCGCGGCGTACTTCTTCGATCGGCGGATGAACTTCTTGTACAGCGGGTGCATGACGCGACGCTCGACAAGCACCGTCACGGTCTTGTCCATCTTGTCGCTGACCACGCGCCCGGTGAGCACGCGCTTGGGCATGACCCTATCCCTCCTCCCGCTCAGGCGGCCTGGCCGGACGCGGCGCGCGCGCGCTCGGTCAACAGCGTCTTGATGCGGGCGATGTCGCGGCGCACGGCGCGGATCCGGCTCGTCGCCTCGAGCTGGCCGGTCGCGCGCTGGAACCGCAGGTTGAACTGCTCGCGCCTCAGCGCGATCAGCATCTCTTTCAGCTCGTCCACGGTCTTCGCCCTGAGCTCCGCAGGCTTCGTCATCGCCTCAGCCCTCCAACCCGATCCGCGTGACGATCTTGGTCTTGATCGGCAACTTGGCGGCAGCGAGCTCGAGCGCCGTGCGCGCAACCTCCGGCGACACGCCGTCGAGCTCGAACATGATCCGGCCCGGCTTGACGCGGCAGACCCAGAACTCCGGGCTTCCCTTGCCGGAGCCCATGCGCACTTCGGCGGGCTTCCGCGACACCGGCACGTCCGGGAAGATGCGGATCCAGACGCGCCCCTGACGCTTCATCTGACGCGTGATGGCACGACGCGCCGCCTCGATCTGCCGCGCGGTCACCCGCTCCGGCTCGAGCGCCTTCAGACCGTACGAGCCGAAATTGAGGCTCGTACCCCCCTTCGCCATGCCGTGGATCCGGCCCTTGTGGGCCTTGCGCCACTTCGTTTTCTTCGGCTGCAGCATCGTCGTCGTTTCCGCTCCACCGGATCCGGCGCACGGGGCTCACGCGAGAGAGGTCGCACGGTTGCCCGCACCATCCCCCGCCATCCGCGCTTCGTGCAGATCCTCGTCCGGCGTCCTCTCCGTCCTGCCCGTTCCGTCAGCGCTGCGGCGCCTGCTCGGCCAGCCGCTTGTCGACCGCCATCGGGTCGTGCGCCATGATCTCGCCCTTGAACACCCACACCTTGACGCCGCAGGTGCCGTACGTCGTCTTCGCGGTCGCCCGGCCGAAATCGATGTCCGCCCGCAACGTGTGCAGCGGCACCCGCCCCTCGCGGTACCACTCCATGCGCGCGATCTCCGCCCCGCCCAGACGCCCCGAGCAGTTGATGCGAATGCCCTGGGCGCCCAGCCGCATCGCGGACTGCACCGCCCGCTTCATCGCCCGGCGGAAGGAGACGCGCCGCTCCAGCTGCTGGGCGATGTTCTCCGCCACCAACAGGGCGTCGAGCTCGGGCTTGCGGATCTCGACGATGTTGAGCTGCACCTCGCCGCCGGCGAGCGCCTTCAGCTCCTGGCGCAGCTTCTCGATGTCCTGACCCTTCTTGCCGATCACCACCCCGGGCCGGGCGGCGTAGATGGTGACGCGCGGCTTCTTCGCCGGCCGCTCGACTACCACCCGCGACACCCCGGCCTGCGCCAGCTTCTCGCGCAGGAAGCTGCGCAGCTTCAGGTCCTCGTGCAGCAGCTTGGCGTAGTCCTTGTCGGCGAACCAGCGGCTGTCCCAGGTGCGGTTGATGCCGATCCTGAGCCCGATCGGGTTGACCTTCTGCCCCATCTCAGCCCCTCCCCTTCGCCGCCGCCTCACCTTGCGGGCGTTCGCGCAGCACGATCGTCAGATGGCTGAACCACTTCTCCACGCGCGCCGCACGGCCGCGGCCGCGGGCATGAAACCGCTTCATCACCACGCTCCGCCCGACCGTCGCCTCGCGCACCGTCAGCCGATCGACGTCGAGCCCGTGGTTGTTCTCCGCATTGGCGATCGCCGAATCGAGCGCCTTGCGCACGGCATGCGCGATGCGACGCTTCGAGAAGGTGAGCGCGGCGCGCGCCTCTGACGCCGGCAGGCCGCGGATCATCTCCGCCACCAGGTTGAGCTTGCGCGGCGAGACGCGGAGGTTGCGCACCACCGCCTGCGCCTCGTTGTCGGCCAGACGCCTCGGATGTGCGGGCTTGCCCATCGCTCAGCCCCTCTTTGCCTTCTTGTCCGCCGCGTGCCCGGTGAAGGTCCGGGTCGGCGCGAATTCGCCGAGCTTGTGGCCGACCATCGCCTCCGTCACCTGCACGGGGATGAACTTGCGGCCGTTGTAGACACCGAAGGTCAGCCCG
Organism: Elioraea thermophila (ex Habib et al. 2022); assembly: GCF_003336755.1. Taxonomy (GTDB): domain Bacteria; phylum Pseudomonadota; class Alphaproteobacteria; order Acetobacterales; family Acetobacteraceae; genus Elioraea; species Elioraea thermophila. Next base: position 1,199,116 of record NZ_QMDI01000002.1, read on the forward strand.
ACGAACTGCGGCATGATCGTGGACCGACGCGACCAGGTCTTGATGATCTCGTTGCGCCCCGAGGCGCGCACGGCCTCCGCCTTGGCCAGCAGGTATCCGTCCACGAACGGGCCTTTCCAAACCGAACGCGGCATCGCCTCAGCCCTTCGTCACCTTGCGCCGACGGATGATCATCCGATCGGTGCGCTTGTTGTGGCGCGTCTTCGCCCCCTTGGTCGGCTTGCCCCACGGCGTGACCGGATGACGCCCGCCCGAGGTGCGGCCCTCGCCACCGCCGTGCGGATGGTCGATCGGGTTCATCGCCACACCGCGGTTGTGCGGACGACGGCCGAGCCAGCGGCTGCGCCCCGCCTTGCCGATCTGCACGTTGTTGTGGTCGGGGTTCGACACCGCGCCGATCGAGGCCATGCACTCCGCGCGCACCACGCGAAGCTCGCCCGAAGCCAGCTTGATCTGCGCGTAGCCCGCATCCTTGCCGACGAGCTGGGCGTAGGTGCCGGCGGCGCGCGCGATCTTGCCGCCCGCACCGGGCTTCATCTCGATGTTGTGCACGATGGTGCCGACGGGGATGGAGGCGAGCGGCATCGCGTTGCCCGGCTTCACGTCCACCTTCTGGCCGGAGATCACGGTATCGCCCGCCTTCAGCCGCTGCGGGGCGAGGATGTAGGACAACTCGCCATCCGCATACTTGATCAGGGCGATCCAGGCCGAGCGGTTCGGGTCATACTCGAGACGCTGAACCACCGCCGGCACGTCGAACTTTCGCCGCTTGAAGTCGACCAGGCGATACGCGCGCTTGTGCCCGCCGCCGCGGAAGCGCACCGTGATGTGCCCATGATGGTTGCGCCCGCCGGTCGACGCCTTGCCGACCGTCAGCCCCTTCACAGGCTTCCCCTTCCAGAGCTCCGAGCGGTCGACGAGAACGGTCCCGCGCAGGCTCGCCGTGACCGGCTTGAACGTCTTCAATGCCATCGCACCACCTCCGCCGTCACGCGAGCCCGGTGGTCAGGTCGATGGAGAAGCCGGGTGCCAAGCGCACCATCGCCTTCTTCCAATCGGACCGCCGACCCGGCCGGCCGCGGAATCGCTTCACCTTGCCCTTCACGATCAGCGTGTTCACCGCCTGCACCTTGACGTTGAACAGCGTCTCCACGGCGGTGCGGATTTCCGGCTTGGTGGCGTCCAGCGGCACGCGGAACACCACTTGGTTCGCCGCCGACAGCGCGGTCGCCTTCTCGGTGATGACGGGGCTGCGGATGATGGAGAACATCCGCTCGGCCGACACCGCGCGCCGCGCGGGCCGCTTCGCCTGCATCTCCTCGCTCATGCCCGCGCCTCCTCCCCGCCAGCCGCCACGCCCAGCCGCTGCGCAAGACCCGCAACGCCCTCGCGCGTCACCGCCACGACGTCATGCCGGAGGATGTCGTAGACGTTTGCGCCGATGGTGGGCAGCACGTCGAGGCCCGGAATGTTGCGCGCCGCGCGCCGGAACCCTTCGTCGACCACCGTGCCGTCGACGATGAGGGCCGACCGCCAGCCGAGCGCCGCAACCCGGCGCTTCAGCTCGGCCGTCTTGCCATCGGCCACCGCGCGATCGAGCACGACGAGCTTGCCTTCGCGCGCCTTCTGGCTGAGCGCCGAAATCAGACCAAGCCGCCGCACCTTCTTCGGCAGATCGTAGCCGTGGTCGCGCACCACCGGCCCGTGCACGACGCCACCCTTGCGGAACTGCGGGCTGCGCAGCGAGCCCTGACGGGCCCGGCCGGTGCCCTTCTGCTTCCAGGGCTTCTTGGTCGTGCCGCTGACCTCGCCCATGCCCTTCGTCTTGTGCGTGCCGGCACGACGCTTGGCGAGCTGCCAGTGCACGACGCGCGCCATGATGTCCGGCCGCGGTTCGGCGCCGAACACCGCATCGGGCAGCTCGATCTCGCCGACCGCTTCGTTCGCCAGCGTGATGACCGGAGCCTTCATCGCCCTCTCCCTCACGCCCGTACACCCGCCGGAACCGGCGCCTCGGCCGGGCGGCTGCGCTTCACCGCATCACGCACCAGCACCCAAGAGCCGGGCGCGCCGGGGACCGCACCCCGCACCATGATCACGTTGCGCTCGGCATCCACCTGCGCCACCTCGAGGTTCAGCACGGTGACGCGATCGACCCCGTAGTGACCCGCCATCTTCTTGTTCTTGAACACCTTGCCGGGGTCCTGCCGATTGCCGGTCGAGCCGTGGCTGCGATGGCTGATCGACACGCCGTGCGACGCCTCCAGCCCACGGAAGTTCCACCGCTTCATCGCACCCGCGAAGCCGCGTCCCTTGGTGGTGCCGGTGACATCGACACGCTGGCCGGGCACGAAGTGCGAGGCGGACAGGGTCGCTCCGATCTCGGGCATGGCTTGAGGATCGACGCGGAACTCCACGAGCTTCGCCTTCGGCTCGACCTTGGCCTTCGCGAGGTGACCTCGCTCGGCCTTGCTCAGGTTTTTCGCCTTCGCCCGGCCGGCACCGAGCTGCACCGCCGTGTAGCCGTCACGCTCAGCCGTGCGGTGCGCCACCACCTGCACGTCGTCCAACGCCAGCACGGTCACCGGCACATGCGTGCCGTCCTCGGCGAACAGCCGCGTCATGCCGAGCTTGCGTGCGATCACGCCTGTGCGCAGCATGCCTCGACCCTCACACCTTGATCTCGACATCGACGCCGGCGGCGAGGTCGAGCTTCATCAGCGCGTCCACCGTCTGCGGAGTCGGGTCGACGATGTCGAGCAGCCGCCGATGCGTGCGGATCTCGAACTGCTCGCGGCTCTTCTTGTCGATGTGCGGGCTGCGGTTCACGGTGAAGCGCTCGATCCGGGTCGGTAAGGGGATCGGCCCCCGCACCTGTGCCCCCGTGCGCTTGGCCGTGTTCACGATCTCGCGCGTCGAGGTATCGAGCACGCGGTGATCGTAGGCCTTCAGCCGGATGCGGATGTTCTGGTTGTCCATCGCGACCTTCTCTCGGCACCGCTTCGGTCACGCACGCGCGCGACCGAAGCCGCCCGTCGACTTGCCCTCGTCCTTTTTTACTGCAGGATTTTGGTGACGACGCCGGCGCCGACGGTCTTGCCGCCTTCGCGGATGGCGAAGCGCAGGCCTTCGTCCAT
>NZ_QMDI01000003.1 GCF_003336755.1 Elioraea thermophila (ex Habib et al. 2022)
CCTGCGAGCGGGTCGGCGACGGCCTGGCGGCGGCGCACATCATCGCCCGCCCGCACGCCGAGGTGGAGCAGATCCTGCCGAAGTCTCCGGTCGCTGACGGGCAGCCGCCCGTTTCATGACGGGCGCTGTCACGCTGCTGGATGGTCGAGGCGAGGCGGTGAGCGACATCCCGGAGGGCTGGTCGGTGATCGGCCGGGGCGGCAGCCTGTTCCGCCGCTTCGAGTTCCCCAACTACGCCGCGACCTCCGCCTTTCTCGATCGCCTGGCGAAACTGTCGGAGCAGACCGGCCGCTACCCCGATCTGAACTTCGCCTCCCGCCACGTCAACGTCACCATTCACCTCGAAGGGCAGGGTGATGAGGCGGCGGCGGAAGCAGCGCGGTTCGCCCTCGCGGTGGCGGCCCTCCTGGAGGGGGAATCGTCGTGACGGGGGGCTCGAAGCGAGGCGGGGCGACCGGCAAGGCAGGCGCTGGTCGCCGGGCATCGGGGCCCACGACGGCGGCCGACGCCACGGCGCTGGCTGAGCGGATCGAGTCCGCTCCCGCCGCCCCGCCGTCTTCTCCTCGGCGTTCGGCGGCGATCGGCCCGGAGGTCTGGCCGGACTGACCGCCGGGTCGGTCCCGCGGGCAGGGCAGCAAGGGGGAATCGAGCGATGTCCACGCGCTGGCCGCGCCCCCTGATCGACGCCGGTGTTGCGATCGTGCGGGATCAGGCCGGGAAGGTCCTGCTCGCCGAACGTCAGGCCTTCCAGCTTTCTCCCGGCTTCTGGGAACTGCCGGGCGGCAAGATCGAGGACGGGGAGACGCCGGCGCAAGCTGCGGCGCGCGAACTTGCCGAAGAGGTGGGGCTCGAGGCTCTCGCCCTCGTGCCCTTCGCGGTTCACGAGCACCTCTTCGCCACCCGGCGCATTCGCCTGCACCTCTTCCTCGTCACCGCTTGGCGCGGGACCGCGCAGGGGCGGGAAGGTCAGCGCATCGCCTGGGTTGATCCTCGCTTCCCGGAGGTCGGGCCGATCCTGCCGTCGAACCTGCGCGTGATGGCGGTGCTCGGCCTGCCGCCGGTGATCCTCAGTACGCGCGCCGGCCCGCACGCGATGGACGCCGCGTTGGCGCTTGCGCCGGCTTTGGCCGCCGCCGGCCGCGCCGCCCTTCTGGTCGACGAACCCGAGCTCGCTCCGGCGCCACGACGCATGCTGGCGCGTCGCCTTGTCGGGCTTGCGCGCGGTGCGGGCGGTGTCGTGCTGGTGCGGGGGGATCTGCAGGCGGCAATCCAGGCGGGGGCCGCCGGGGTGGCCGATATGCCCGACCGTCTTCCGGTGCCGACGGCGCGCGCCCCGTTTCTCCGTTTCGCGACCTGCGCCTCCGCTGCCGATGTCGCGGCGGCAGCGGCGGCGGGAGCGGATGCCCTGCTGATCGACGCTCCGACGGAACGCGCGCTCGCTTGGCTGCATGGCCTGCCACCCTGTCCGGTCTTCCTGCGCGACGGTCCGACTGCGGGGATGGAGAGCGCTGACGGGCGGCGCCTCGGCGCCTGGCACACGCTCGCCGAGGTCGCCTCATCGGGCACGGCTTCGACCGTCGGGCACGCAAGCGGCCAGCGGCGGCAAGCCGCGGCCTGAGAGGAGGGAGGGATGCTCGAGGCGGCTGCGCGGAATCTGCTCGATCCGGCGATCCTCTTCTTCGTTCTCGGCGTCGTCGCCGGACTGATCCGTTCCAATCTCGAGCTTCCCCAGCCGGTCACGAAGTTCCTCAGCCTCTACCTGCTGGTGGCCATCGGCCTGAAGGGTGGTACCACGCTCGCTGTCGAGGGTTTGTCGACGTCGGGGGCGCTCGCCGTTCTCGCCGCGCTGATCATGGCGATCCTCGTGCCGATCTTGACGTTCCTGATGCTGCGTCGGCTCGTCGACCCGTTCAACGCCGTCGCGGTCGCCGGCACCTACGGCTCGGTCAGCGCGGTCACCTTCATCGCCGCGCAGCAGTTCCTCACGAAGAACGGCATCCCGTTCGGCGGCCACATGGCGGTCGCCATGGTGCTGATGGAAACGCCAGCCATCATCCTCGCCGTGATGCTGGCCAGCGTGCTGCGCGCGAAGACGGCGCCGGCCGCCCAGTCCCTGTCCGCGGCCGTGGTGCAGGACGAGGTCATCCCGGCGCTGTCGCTCCGAAGGACGATCTACGAGGCGGTCGCCTATGGCGGTCATGTTCTTCTGGTCGGCAGCCTGATCATAGGCGTCCTTGCCGGCGCGCAAGCCCAGGAGCAGCTGAAGCCGCTGTTCGCGGACCTCTTCAAAGGGATCCTTGCGTTCTTTCTCCTCGACATGGGCTTGGTCGTCGGCCGCCAGTTCGGCGAGAAGGAGTTCCGCCTCGAGCACGTGCTGACCGCCTTCGCGCTGATCGCGCCGATGGTCTACGGCTCGCTCGCGCTCCTCCTGGCGCGCGCGTTCTCCCTCGCACAGGGCGATGCGGTGCTGCTCGCCGCCCTGTCGGCTTCCGCCTCCTACATCGTGGTGCCCGCCATCCTGCGCTATGCGGTGCCGGAAGCGCGGCCGGGCATCTACTTCACCATGGCGCTCGGGCTCACTTTCCCGTTCAACATCATCGCGGGAATCCCTCTCTACCACGCGATCTCGGAGCTCATGTGGCGTTGACGAGCCACGCCCCGGCGGGAATGGCGGGAGAGGCGAGGAGGACTTACCCTCAGGGCCTCTTTCCTGGCGGACGTGCAAGGAGCCGGCGATGCGCCCCCTCGAGAACAAGAAACTCCTCACCCTGATCGCCCCGGTCGAACTGCAGCGCCTGCTCATCGACACGCTGAAGCGGCGCGAGATCGGCGGCTACACCCTCGTTCCCTGCACCGGGGCGGGCACGACGGGGCTGCGCTCGGGCATGCTCGGGGTGGACAGCAACGTGCTGATCTATGTGATCATGTCGGAACAGCGGCTCGAGCGGGTGCTCGAGGACATCGATGCGCTGATGCGCGGGGGGTACCGTGTGAAGGCGATCGTGCAGGACATCGCGATCATGCCGCGCAAGGTCACGGCCCGCGGCATGGAAGGGGTGGAGTGAGGTCAGGCTTTCGTCCGGCGCCCGCGGCAGGCTTTCCGCCTGGTCCTCGGCCTGCCGGGGCGGTCAGGACCATCGACGGCTTCGACCTGCACCCCCGCTGCGGGCAGCTGGCGGAGGGAGTGGGATTCGAACCCACGACACGGTCGCCCGTGTACGCGCTCTCCAGGCGCGCGCCTTAGACCACTCGGCCATCCCTCCCGATGCGCGGACAATCGCAGCGCCGACGCCAGCCGACAAGGGCCCTGCACGCGGCCATGGCTTGCCTGGCGGCGCAAAACCGCTCCCTCCCCCTTCGCGGGCCCCTTCGCTTCGGCTAGTGTCCGCCCCACATAAGCGAAAACGCCGGGGCGGTCCCGGTTGCCGCCATCCACTTCGGGACGGACGAACACGCGATGGGTACCTTCAGCATCTGGCACTGGCTCGTCGTCTTGCTGGTCATCCTGCTGCTGTTCGGCAGCGGCAAGATCAGCGGGCTGATGGGAGACCTCGCCAAGGGGATCAAGTCCTTCCGGCAAAACCTGAAGGACGAGAAGGAGGAGACGACGACCGCCGCCGACGCGCAGGCCAAGCCTTCGGGTACCCTGCCGGGCCCCGAGACGCAGACGGCGGCCCGTCAGGCGGAAGCGGCCTCGTCTTCGGCGCCGCGCAGCTGACAGTCGCCGCCACTGACGGAGGCGCCGCCACGCGGCGCCGGTCCGGCTTGGCCGTTCCATTGACGTCCGCTCTGCCATAGTCTCCGGCCTCACGCCGCCGCGAGCACGCACGCCGCTCTGGCTGCCGGCGACGCTGCCCAGCTGGAGCACAAGGGGGGACTGGATGGCACAGGCGACTGCCCAGGACCGCGACGAGGCCAACCGCATCCTGGAGCTCGAAGCGCCGTCCCTGCGCCGCCGCCTGGACGGCCTTCTCGCCTCCGCCTTCCGCTGGTTCGGCATCGCGTTCGTCGCCTTCCACCTTTGGGTCCTGCTCGTCTCGCCGATCGACCCCACGATCGGCCGCCCCATTCATGTCTTCCTCGGCGCGGTGCTTGGGCTCGGGTTGTTTGCCGCGCACAAGCGGGGGCGACCCGACCGCATTCCCTGGTACGACTGGCTGCTGATCGCCGCTTCGGTCGCCGTCGTGGCGCACTTCGTCCTCGATGCGGATGGCATCGAGATGCGTTCGTTCCTCGGCCCGAACTGGCGCGACACCGCGATCGGGCTCGCCGCGCTGCTGATCCTCCTTGAATTCGCGCGGCGCACGGCGGGGCTCGCGATGCCGATCATCGCGCTCGTCTTCATCGCCTACGTCTTTGCCGGCCCCTGGCTGCCCGGTGCGCTCTATCACCGCGGCGTGCCGTGGCGCGAGGCGCTGAACTTCCTCATCGGCACCGAGGGAATCTTCGGCATCACCACCTCGGTCTCCGCCACCTTCATCATCATGTTCGTCACCTTCGCCGCCTTCCTGCAGACCTCGCGCGCGGGCGACTTCTTCAACGACCTCGCCATGGCGCTCGTCGGCTGGTCGCGCGGTGGTCCGGCCAAGGTGGCGGTGGTGGCGAGCTCCATGTTCGGCACCGTTTCCGGCTCGTCGGTCGCCAACGTCGTCGCCTCGGGCACCTTTACCATTCCGATGATGAAACGGGCTGGCTACGATCCGGACACTGCCGGTGCCGTGGAGGCGACCGCGTCGACGGGCGGCCAGCTCGCGCCCCCCGTCATGGGCGCGGGCGCCTTCATCATGGCCGAGATCCTCGGCGTACGGTACACGGAGGTGTTGATCGCCGGGATCATTCCGGCCCTGCTGTACTACGTCGCCTGCTTCATGCATGCCGACCTGCATGCGCTGAAGGCGGGGCTCAGGGGCTTGCCGCGCTCGGAACTGCCGCCGCTCGGGGCCTTGCTGGTCAGGGCCTACCTGTTCGCTCCGCTCGCCATCCTGATCGCCACGCTCTTGTCCGGCTACTCGCCGTTTCGCGCTGCGGGCCTTGGCATTGCCGCCACCATCGTGATCATGGCCGGAACGTTCCTCGCCCATCGTCTTTTCCTGCAGGGCGAAGGCGTGCTTGCCGCCGTCGGCGGCAGTGTGCTGCAGCTCTGGGAGGCGATCTGCGAAGCGCTGTGGGTCGGCGCCCGCGAGGCGCTGCAGCTCATCGCCGTCTGCGCCACGGCCGGCATCGTCGCCGGCGTGATCGGGCTGACGGGGATCGGCGGCCGCTTCGCCACCATCCTGCTCGAGCTCGGAAGCTCGATGCCGGTGCTCGCCCTCACGTTTGCAGCCGTCGTCGCCCTCATTCTCGGCATGGGCGTGCCGACCACCGCGGCTTACGCCATCGCCGCTGCCGTGGTCGCGCCGGGGCTGATCCGCATGGGTGTGGAGCCGCTCGTCGCCCACATGTTCATTTTCTACTACGCCGTGCTGTCGGCCATCACGCCGCCGGTGGCGCTCGCATCCTTCGCCGCTGCCGGGCTCGCTCGCGGCAACCTGTGGGGCACCAGCCTCACTGCACTCAAGTTCGGCATGGCGACGTTCATCGTTCCGTACATGTTCTATTTGAACCCCGCCCTGCTGGCGCAGGGGCCGCTGCTTGCCGTCGCCCAGGCCTTCCTCACCGCCTTCCTTGGCGTCGTGTTGCTGGCCTGCGCAACCGAGGGCTGGCTGGCCGGGCGTCTTTCCCTGCCGCTGCGCTTTGCGTGCGGCGCCGCCGCGGTGCTCTGCATCATTCCCGAAGGCTACACGGACGTCTTCGGCGTCGCCCTCGGTGCCGCCATCGCGCTGTGGCAGCGTGTCCGGGCTTCGCGAGCGCTTGCCTGACGCTGAGCGGTTGCCTGGCCAAGGGCGGGCTGGCAGGGTCGCGGCCGACCGATGGAGTGGCGCGAGCAAGCGATGCGGAGCCCAGACCCGCCGGGCACGGCCCAGCGCGAGCGCAAGCGCGCATCCGACCTGCTGCTTGACCTTTGCCGCGCTTGGCCCGCCGAGCGGATCGCCATCGGCGACCTGCTGAGCGCCCTTGGCGACCGTGGCTACGGGCTGCTCATGCTCGTGCTCGCCCTGCCGAACCTGATCCCGGCGCCGATCCCCGGGCTGTCGGGCGTGCTGGGGACCCCGATCATCCTGCTCGCGCTGATGATGCTGGCGGGTTACCCCCAGCCCGTGCTGCCGAAGGTGATCCGCGAACGGAGCGTCCCACGCGCCGCCCTCGAGGCCGTGATCCTACGCGCCAAGCCGTGGCTCGCCCGGCTTGAGGCACGGGTCCGTCCCGGCACGCTGCCGCTGCCCAACCGCACGGTCGAGGTGGTCGCCGCGGTCCTGCTGTCCATCAACGCCACCTTGCTCGCCTTGCCCATTCCCTTCGGCAACCCGGCACCGGCGCTTGCCATCGTGGTGATGTCGGTCGCGTTGATCGAGGCGGACCGGCGCCTGTTCGTGGTCTCGATCGTCGTGCTGCTGCTCGCGATCGCCATCGACATCGCCATCGTGCTTGCCATCGTGGGCCTGGGCGCGCGGCTTCTCGGCTACGTTTGAGCCTGCTTTCGACTTTCGGAAGACAAAGGCGCTTCGCTAGAAGGCGGGGCAGTGAGGGATGAGCGGGGGCCCGGATGATCACCACCTATCGCGTCGAAGCCGGCCAGTTGATCGTCGGCGAAGCTTTGCCCGCGTTGGCCTACGCGCCGGCCGCGCTGCCCGATCAGCCGCCGCCGCCACCCGCCCTGCCGGTGTGGATCGACCTCCTGCAACCGACGGAAGCCGAGGAGCGGCTGGTGGAGCGGCTGATCGGCGCGGAGTTGCCGACGCGCGAGGAGCAGCAGGAGATCGAGGCCTCGTCGCGCCTCTATCGCGAAGGCGATGTGCTCTTCCTCACTGCCCCCTTCATGTACGGGTCGGAGACGGGGGAACTCGGCTCGGCGGCGATCACCTTCGTGCTCACGAGCCAGACTCTGGTCACCGTGCGCCACGCCACCCCCAAGGCCTTCGGTATGTTCGCCGCGCGGGCGCAGAAGAACCCATCGATGCTGACCACCTCGGACGGGGTGATGCTCGGCCTGTTCGAGCATGTGGTCGATCGCTTGGCCGACATCCTCGAACGCGTCGGGGCGGAGATGGACCGCCGCAGCCACGCCGCCTTCAAGCTGGCGAAGAGTCGCGAGACGGCCTCGGCCAAGGACGCCGCGTTGAAGGATGCGCTGATCGCGCTCGGCCAGGTGGGTGAGACAACGGCGCGCGCCTCCGACACGCTGGTCGGGCTCTCGCGCATCCTCGCCTTCATAGCCGCCGAGAAGGAGACGGCGATACGGAAGGAGAACAAGCCGCGCATCAAGACGCTGGCGCGCGACGTGCGGGGCCTGCAGGAGCACGCGCATTTCCTCAACGAGAAGGCGACCTTCCTGCTCGATGCGGTCCTGGGCCTGATCAACATCGAGCAAACGGCGGTGATCAAGACCTTCTCGGTGGTCGCGGTCGCATTGATGCCGCCGACGCTGATCGCCTCCATCTACGGCATGAACTTCCAGTTCATGCCCGAACTGGAGTGGGGGATCGGTTATCCCCTGGCGCTGGTGCTGATGATCGTTTCGGCCGTGTTGCCCGTTCTCTACTTCCGCCGCAAGGGCTGGCTGTAGTCGCGCCGCCGGATGGCAGGACTGGGAACGTGCGGTCGAGAGCGCCCCTCAGCTTCGCATCAGCGCGCGCACGTGCACGGTGGCGCATTCGCGAAGCGCGACGAGATCGTATCCGCCTTCCAGGATCGAAACGATACGCCCTCCGCACAGCTCATCCGCGAGCTCGACGAGCGCGCGGCTGAGCCACGAGAAGTCGGCCGTACGCACCTGCAGGGTGGCAAGCGGGTCGCGCTCATGCGCATCGAACCCGGCCGAGAGGATGATCAGATCGGGCCGCCAAGCGCGCACCGCCGGAATGATCGCGTCTCCCCACGCGGCGCGGAACTCCGGCCCGCCGGTCAGTGGGGCGAGCGGCACGTTCAGCACGTTGTCGGCGACCCCGCGTTCGTGCGGATGCCCGGTACCGGGGAAAAGCGGCATCTCGTGGCTCGAGGCGTAAAAGAAGTTGCCGTCGTCCTCCAGGATCGCCTGGGTGCCGTTGCCGTGATGGACGTCGAAGTCGAGCACTGCCACCCGCTCCACCCCCCAGCGCGCCCGCGCATGATGCGCCGCGATCGCCGCGTTGCAGAACAGGCAGAACCCCATCGGGCGCGCAGCCTCGGCGTGGTGGCCGGGCGGGCGCGTGGCGCAGAACGCCGCCCGCGCCCAACCCTCCATCACCGCATCGACGGCGGCGACCGCGGCCCCGGCCGAACGCAGCGCCGCTTCGCGCGACCCTGCACTCATCACCGTGTCGCCGTCCAGCATCACGCTCTCGCCGATCGGCGGGGCGATCGAGAGGATCCCCTCGACATAGCGCTGCGGGTGGGCTCGTGTGAGCTGCTCCACCGTCGCGCGCGGCGCCTGCTCGCGGGCGAGGGTGGCGAACTCCTCCGCCTCCAAGGCCCGCTCGATGGCGCGGATCCGATCCGGCCGCTCCGGATGGCCGGGACCGGTGTCGTGGTCGAGGCAGGCCGGATGCGTGAAGAGGGCGACCGTCATGCCGAACCCTCAGCGGAGCGTCCGCGCTTCTGGATGACGAAGGACCACACCCCTTGCGCCTCGCTCACCGCGATCAGCGCGTGCCCGGTCGTTTCGCAGTAGTTGCGGAAATCCGCCACCGACGCCGGGTCGGTCGCCAGCACGCGCAACCGTGCCCCATCGGGTAGGGTGCGCAGCGCCTTGTTGGCGCGCAGCACGGGCAACGGGCAGGTGAGGCCCTTGAGGTCGAGGGTCGTTTCCTCCATGCCCCGATGGTGCGCAGCCGCTGCGCGCTCGGCAAGCCCGGCGTCTTGCCCCCGACCTCCAGGCCGTGGCACCTCGGTACGGGACGACGGGCTGAACCGCCGCACGGGGAGGACCGATGGACTTCGCTTTGCCGGCCGAACTCGAGGAGCTGCGTGCGCGCATCGCCCGCTTCGTCGACGAGCGGCTGATCCCCCTCGAGGCCGACCCTGCCTCCTACGACGCGCACGAGAACCTCGCCCCTCCCTTGCTGGCGCGCCTGCGGGAGGACGCGAAGCGCGAAGGGCTGTGGGCCTTGGCGATGCCGAGGGCGCGCGGCGGCGGGGGGCTGTCGCGCGTCGGCATGGCGGTCGCCTACGAGGAGATGAACCGCTCCATCTTCGGCCCCGTCGTGTTCAACGCCGCCGCACCGGACGACGGCAACATGCTGCTGCTGGAGCGCATCCTGCCCGAGGAGATGAAGGAACGCTGGCTGCAGCCGATCATCGACGGCCGCGTGCAGTCGGCCTTCGCGATGACCGAGCCCGACGGCTGCGGCTCCGACCCCTCCCTCACCTATACCCGCGCCGAACGCGCGGGCGACGCCTGGCGCATCACCGGCCGCAAGTGGTTCATCACCGGGGCGGAGAACGCGAAGATCTTCATCCTCATCGCGCGCACCTCCGAAGATGAGCGCAAGGGCCTCACCGCCTTCCTGTTCGACGCCGAAAGCCCCGGCTGGTCGATCGTGCGGCGCATTCCGATCATGGGCCCCGAAGAGCACGGCGGGCACTGCGAGCTCGTCTTCGACGGACTGCTCATTCCGGACTCGCAGCGCCTGCTCGGTGTCGGGGACGGGCTGAAGGTGACGCAAATCCGCCTCGGCACCGCGCGTCTGACCCACTGCATGCGCTGGCTCGGTCTCGCGCGCCGCTGTCTCGAAATCGCGACCGATCACGTGGCGCGCCGACGGTCTTTCGGGATGACGCTGATCGATCGCGAAAGCGTGCAGGGCCTGCTTGCCCAAGCCGCGATGGAAATCGAGATCGGCCGTCTGCTCGTCATGCGCGCGGCCTGGGCGCTCGATCAAGGGAGTTTCGCGCGGAAGGAGATCTCGATGGCCAAGGTGGTGGTGGCTGATGCGCTGCACCGCGCGGCGGACACGGCGCTCCAGCTCCTCGGCGCCAAGGGATACTCGAAGGACACGCCGGTGGAGTGGATCTACCGCTACGCCCGCCAGGCGCGGCTTGTCGATGGCGCCTCGGAGGTGCACCGCATGGTGCTGGCAGGCTTCCTGCGCCGGGAAGGGAGGCACTTCTTCGCCTGGGGAGCACGCCGCGATGGATGAGGGGCGTCGCGAGCGCCTGCGGTCGTGGCTCGCGCGGGCGGCCGACGACGCCGGCCTCACCATCACCGCGCTCGAGCGGCTGTCCGGCGGCGCCATACAGCAGAACTGGGGTCTCACCGTGCGCCGCGGCGACGGGCGGGAGGAACGCTGGGTCCTGCGCACCGACAACCCGGCCACACTCGAGATGTCGCACGGGCGCAGGGAGGAATTCGCGCTGCTCCGTGCCGCCCATGCCGCCGGCGTGAGGGTCGCCGAACCGCTGTTCGCCTGCGACGATGCCGGCGTGATCGGCGCGCCGTTCCTCGTCATGCGCCGGGTCGAGGGCATCGCCGCGGCGCACCGCGTGGTGAAGTGGGACGCGGTGGGTGGCGGGCGCGAGGCCGCTGCGCGCGCGATGGGGCGGGAACTCGCCCGCATCCACAGCCTGCGCCCGGCGGGGGATGATCTCGCCTTCCTCGGCGTGCCCCCGGCCGACGCTTGCCTCGCCTTCTGCGCCGAACAGGAGCGCGCGCTCGATGCCGCCGGCCCGCACCCGATCCTGGAGTGGGGCTTGCGCCACCTGCGCCGCACCGCGCCCGGCCCCATCGCGGCCTCGCTCTGCCACAACGACTTCCGCACCGGGAACATTCTCTGGACGGACCAGGAGCTCGCGGCCGTGCTGGATTGGGAGTTCGCCGGCTGGGGCGACCCGCACGCCGATCTCGGCTGGCTGTGCGCCCGTTGCTGGCGTTTCGGCAATCTCGCCATGGAGGCTGGCGGTGTCGGCTCTCGCGCCGCACTGTACGCGGGCTATGTCGAGGCGGGCGGTGCGGCGCCCGATCCGGCGCGCGTCGCCTGGTGGGAACTCGCCGCCCATCTGCGCTGGGCGACCATCGCGCTGGCGCAAGGGGCGCGCCACCTCTCCGGTCGCGAGCCTTCGCTCGAACTGGCACTCACGCCGCACATCGTGCCGGAGCTCGAGTGGCATATCCTGCGCGAGGTGGCGGCGCGCGAGGCGGCCCTGGAGCGGGCGGCATGAGCGGCGTGCTCGAACGCCCCGACGCGGCGGATCTGCTCGCGATCGCGCGCGCCACCGTGCTGGAGGAACTCCTGCCCGCCTTGCCGGAGACGCATCGGCTGGCCGCGCGCATGGTGGCGAACGCGCTCGGCATCGCGCAGCGGATGATCGCCGTCGATCCCTCCCGCCTCGCGGCACTCGAGCCGCGCGCCGCCGCGCTTGGCGGGAGGGTGGATGACCCTTGGGCCGGGCTCTGCGCGCTGATCCGCTCCGGCGCTGCCGACCCGGGAAGCGAACGGCACGACGTCGTGGCCGCACTGCTCGCCGATCTCGCTCGGCTCCGATGCGAAACGAGCGCACCGAAGACGCTCGCGGGAGGATGACGCCATGGAAGACGACTTGCCGAAGCACGGGGCGAATTTCGTGCCGCTGAGCCCCGTCTCGTTCCTCAGGCGTGCGGCGCATGCGTGGGGCGCGCGTCCGGCCGTGCTGCATGGGGCTCGGGCGTACACCTATGCCGAACTCCTCGAACGCGCGCGTCGCCTTGCCTCAGGCCTCGTGCGCCTCGGTGTAGGCCGCGCGGACGTGGTCGCCGCCCTGATGCCGAACATCCCCGAGATGCTCGAGGCGCACTACGGCGTGCCGATGGCCAATGCCGTGCTGTGCCCGATCAATATCCGGCTTGATGCCGGAACGATCCGCTTCATCCTCGCCCATTCGGGGGCGAAAGTGCTGCTGGTGGATCGCGAATACGCCGCGATCGCCGCCCGGGCGCTCGAGGAGCTCGACACGCCGCCGATCGTGGTCGTGATCGACGATCCGGAGGGCCCCGACGGGGCGGCGATCGACGCCATGCCATACGAGGCCCTGCTCGCCTCCGGTGATCCGTCGTTCCCCGTCTCGCCGCCCGCCGACGAGTGGGATGCGATCAGCCTGTCCTACACCTCCGGCACCACCGGTGACCCGAAGGGCGTCGTCGTCCACCATCGCGGCGCCTACCTCAACGCCTGCGGCAACGCGCTCTCCTTAGGGCTTTCGCCGCGCAGCGTCTATCTCTGGACGCTGCCGATGTTCCACTGCAACGGTTGGACCTACACCTGGGCGGTGACGCTGCAGGGCGGCGTGCATGTCTGCCTGCGCAAGGTGGAGCCCGCGCGTGTCTTCGCGCTGATCGCCGAACATGGGGTGACTCACTTGTGCGCGGCGCCGGTGGTGTTGACCATGCTGATCAACGCACCGGCCGAAGCCCGTCGCAATTTTCCGCACCGCGTGACGGCGGCGACTGGGGGGGCCGCCCCGCCATCGCCGGTGATCGCGGCGATGGAGGCGATGGGTTTCGACATCGTGCATCTCTATGGGCTGACGGAATGTTACGGGCCCAGCCTGATGAACGCCTGGCAGCCTGGGCTCGACGCCCGGCCGCTCGCCGAACGTGCTGCCTTCCTCGCCCGGCAGGGGGTGGGGCTTCCCACCCTGGAGGAGGTCGCCGTGCTCGCGCGCGATCGGGCGGAACGCGTGCCGGCGGACGGGGCCACGATCGGTGAGATCGCCATTCGCGGCAACACCATCATGAAGGGCTACCTGCGCAACCCGAAGGCGAACGCGGCGGTGTTCGACCAGGGCTGGTTCCGCACCGGCGATCTCGGCGTCATGCACCCGGACGGCTATGTCGAGGTGAAGGACCGGGCGAAGGACATCGTCATTTCGGGCGGCGAGAACATCTCGAGCCTGGAGGTGGAGGAGGTGCTCTACGCCCATCCCAAGGTCATGGAAGCCGCCGTCGTCGCGCACCCCGATCCGTTCTGGGGCGAGGTCCCGCACGCCTTCATCGCCCCCAAGCCCGGCTGCGAGGACGACATCACCGCCGAGGAGATCATCGCCTTCTGTCGCGACCGCCTTGCCCACTTCAAGGTGCCCAGGCACGTCACCTTCGGCCCCTTGCCGAAGACGGCGACGGGCAAGATCCAGAAATTCGCCCTGCGCGCGCGCCTGCGCGGCGAGGCGGGCGCGGAGGCGGCGGGATGATGCGCTACGGCATCGATCTCGGCGGGACGAAGACCGAGATCATCGCGCTCGATGAAACGGGGGCGGAACGGTACCGTCGTCGCACCGCCACCCCCGGCGACTATGAGGCCGTGGTGCGCATGATCGCCGACCTCGTCGCGGCGGCCGACGGCGCCACGCAGGCCCGCGGCAGCGTCGGCATCGGCATGCCGGGTTGCCTCAGCCCCGCCACGGGCCTCGTCAAAGGGGCGAATTCGACCTTCCTCAACGGTCGGCCGTTCGACCGCGACCTCGAGGCGGCGCTTGGGCGCCCGGTGCGCATCGCGAATGACGCCAACTGCTTCGCGCTGTCGGAGGCGACCGACGGCGCGGCCGCCGGGGCGCGCGTCGTGTTCGGCGTCATCCTCGGCACCGGTTGCGGCGGCGGGGTGGTGGTGGAGGGGCGCGTGCTGACGGGCCCGCACGCGATCGCCGGCGAATGGGGGCACACGCCGTTGCCCTGGCCCTCCGCCATCGAGACCCCGGGGCAACGCTGCTGGTGTGGTCGCCACGGTTGCCTGGAGACCTGGATCAGCGGCACGGGGCTCGCCCAGGACTGCGACGGGCCCGGTGCGCGCGACGCCACCTCGATCCCGGCCCGCGCCGCGGCCGGCGAGGAGCGGGCGCGCGCCGCGCTCGCCCGCCATGCCGATCGCCTCGCCCGCGGGCTCGCCGTGGTGATCGATCTGATCGACCCGGACGCGATCGTGCTCGGTGGGGGACTTTCCAACATGGATCACCTGTATGAGGTGGTGCCCCGGCTTCTTCGACCCTACGTCTTCTCCGACGTGGTCACGACCCCCATCCTGAAGGCGAAGCACGGCGATTCCTCCGGCGTGCGCGGTGCCGCCTGGCTCTGGGGGCCGGGGGAGGGCTGAGCGGAGCCGGTGGGGGCGGGGAGGGGGCGTGCCCTGGCTCTGCCGAGACTGCATCGCGTTCGGCGCGGGCGACGACGAGAGCCGGTGTGCTGCCTGCGGGTCGGCGGCGCTCGTCGCGCACCCGGACCTGTTTCGCCTTGCCATCGCGCACATCGATGCCGATGCCTTCTACGCTGCGGTCGAGAAGCGGGATCGGCCCGATCTCGCCGACCGGCCGGTCATCGTCGGCGGCGGGCGTCGCGGCGTCGTCACCGCAGCCTGCTACGTCGCGCGCCGCTTCGGCGTGCGTTCGGCGATGCCGATGTTCAAGGCGCTCCGGCTCTGCCCCGAGGCGGTGGTGATTCGCCCCGACTTCGCGAAATATGCCGCGGTCGGCCGGGCCTTGCGGGAACGGATGCTGGCGCTCACGCCGTTGGTCGAGCCCCTGTCGATCGACGAGGCCGTGCTCGATCTGACGGGGACCGAGGCCGTGCATCGCGCCCCACCCGCGGTGGCGCTCGCCCGGTTCGCGCGCGCGGTCGAACACGAGCTCGGCCTCACCGTTTCGATCGGGCTCGCGCCGAACCGACTGCTCGCCAAGCTCGCGGCGGAGCGGGACAAGCCGAGGGGCTTCTCCGTCATCGGGAAGCGCGAGGCCCGATCGGTGCTCGCGCCTTTACCGGTGTCCGCCTTGCCCGGTATCGGACCGAAAGCGGCGGCGCGTCTCGCGGCAGCCGGGGTCACCACGCTCGGCGCGCTCGCCGCGCTCGCCCCCGACGAGGCAGGGCGTGTTTCGAGGCACGGCCCGGCGCTGGTGCGGCTTGCCCGTGGCGAGGACGATCGCGCGGTGGTGCCCGATCGGCGACCGAAATCGATCTCGATCGAAACGACCTTCGACCGCGACCTCTCGGACCTCGCCTCGCTCGAGACGGCGCTGTGGCGTCTCGCCGATGGGCTCGCCGCGCGTCTCACCGCGAAGGGCCATGCCGCGGCGGGGGTCGTGCTGAAGCTGAGGACGGATCGCTTCGTGACGCGCAGTCGCCACGCACGGCTCGCTTTTCCCACCCAGCTCGCCGAGGTGCTGTTCGAGGCGGCCACGCCGTTGCTCGCGCGCGAGGTGGGCGAGGTGCGCTATCGCCTGCTCGGGCTCGGGGCGGAGCCGCTGGCGCCGGCCGAAGTGGCCGACCCGCCCGATCTCGCCGACCCCGAGCGGGCGCGGCGCAAGGCGCGGGCGGAGGCGATCGCCAGCTTGCGTGCGCGCTTTGGGCCCGCGGCGGTGCGGCGAGGGCGCGAGCTCTGAGCGGGGCGTCAGTTGCAGCCGCCCGGCAGCTCCTCGTACTCGACGAGCTCTCCGCGCACCGCGAACTCGCCGAAATCCATCCGCAGGTCGTCCGCGACACCGTTGACGAAGTAGCGGATGCCGACCTCGTACTCCGGTTGACCGCTGCCCTGCGGATCGAAGAAGGCGATGCGGACGCGGAACGACGGCAGCGCGCGGAGTTTCGGCTGAGCGTGCGAAGCATCGGGGGCGAGGCGGGCGATGATCACCGTATTGGTGTCGCGTGCGCCATCCTCCTCCGTGCCATCGAAGATCGGCGCGGGGAAGACGCGCGCTCCGCGCTCGGCCGCCTCCAGCAAGCGCAGCGTGTGCAGCATGGGGAACATCGTGCCGCGCGGGAGGGCAACGGTCTGCTGGTCCGGGGCCGTGTAGCGCGCCTCGCCGGCAGACGTTACAGGGTCGATGCGCGCCTCGCCGATCAGTGTCTGCACGACCGTTCCGTCCGTGGCTTGCCGCAGCCGGAAGCGGAAGCGGCTGCCGTCCTTCTCCTCCCAGGTCACGTAGTCCGAGGCCATCTCGTAGGCTTGGCCGCTGCGCGAGACGACCTGCAACGTGAAGCGCTGCTCCACCGTCCAGCCTTCGCAGCGATCGACCACCTCATAGAGCATCGCCCCCGCCGCGCTCTCCACGTCCTGGCTCGGGCGCGTGGTGTCGAGGGTGAGCCGATAGCCCGCGCGATGCGAGATCAGCGAGACGGCCTCGGCCGGGACGGAGGGGGCAATCACTGCCGCGATGGCGGCAAGGGCAAGCAGAGGTCGGATGCGGTGCATGGGTCACTCGATGAACGGGCGCGTGCGAGAGTAGGCGAGAAACGGGGCGCCTGCCCATGGCTTCCGCGCGAGCCGGGTCGCTTCTGCCGCCCCGGCAAGCGGGGCGCGGCAGGATTTGCCGGGAGCGGCATGGCACCCGCCTACTTGGGTGCTGACGCGGGCTTTCCGGCCTGGCACGGCCCTTGCCAAGCCTTCCGCGTCAGTCGTGACGATGCACGCGAGGACGACCATGCCGCTCGATGGCGCCACCGCAGCCGCCTTCGCCAAGGATCTGCCCGATCCGCTTGCCGCCCTGTTCGCCGACACCGCGGCCGCGTTGCCCGAGGGCGACCCCTGTCGGATGTTGCTCGCCCGTGCCGAACGGATCGCTCTCAGGGCGAGCGAGGTGATCCGCGCCCAGGCGGCGCGCATTCGCGAACTCGAGCGGCTGGCCGAGGCCGATCCGCTGACGGGCCTGCTCAACCGGCGCGGTCTGGCTCGCCGGCTGGCGGAGCGGCTCGCCGAGGCCGCCCGCCACCGCGAGCCGGGGGTGCTGATGTTCTGCGACATGGACGGGCTGAAGGCGATCAACGACCGCCTCGGCCATGCCGCCGGCGATGCCGCCATTCTCGCCACCGCTCGCGCCATTCGCGATGCCGTGCGCGCGACCGACACCGTTGCGCGAATCGGCGGGGATGAATTCGCGGTGGTCATGGCGCGCGTCGGGGCGGATCAGGGCTTGGCGCTCGCCGCCCGCCTCGCCGCCACGGTGCGCCGCACGGCGTTCGACTGGCAGGGCGAGCGCCTCTCGCTCGGGCTCTCCGTCGGCATCGCTCCCTTCACCGGCGAGGAGGAGCCTGAGGCCCTGCTCGCGCTGGCCGACCGTGCCATGTACGCCGAGAAGCGGGCTGGCCGCGCCGCCTGAACGAGGGACGCAGGTCGCGTTGTCGTCCCGCCTCAGCGCGGCTTCGGCGGCGGCAGGTCGAGCTTGATGTGCAGTTCCTTCAGCCGCTCGGGCGGCACCGGCGCCGGTGCCCCCATCATCAGGTCCTCGGCCTGCTGGTTCATCGGGAACAGGATCACCTCGCGGATGTTCGGCTCATCCGCCAGCAGCATGACGATGCGATCGATTCCAGGGGCGGAGCCGCCGTGCGGCGGCGCGCCGTAGCGGAAGGCGTTGAGCATGCCGCCGAAGCGCGCCTCCACCTCCTCGCGGCTGTAGCCCGCGATCTCGAAGGCGCGCAGCATGATCTCCGGGTCGTGGTTCCGAATGGCACCGGAGGAGAGCTCCACCCCGTTGCAGACGATGTCGTACTGGTAGGCCTTGATGGTGAGCGGGTCCTGCGTGTTCAGCGCCTCGAGCCCACCTTGCGGCATGGAGAAGGGGTTGTGGCTGAACTCGATCGCGCCGGTGTCCTCGTTCCGCTCGTACATCGGAAAATCCGTGATCCAGCAGAAGCGGAACGCGTTCCGTTCGACGAGGTCGAGCTCGCTACCGAGCCGGAGACGCACCTTGCCGGCGAAGGCGGCGGCCTCTTTCGGTGCGGCGCAGACGAAGAACACGGCATCGCCATCCGCGAGATCGAACCGGCGGCGAATGGCCGCGCTGCGCTCCGGCTCGAGATTCTTCGCGATCGGCCCCTTCGCCTCGCCAGCCTCGAAGACGATGTAGCCGAGACCGCCCGCACCTTCCGCCCTCGCCCACTCGTTCAGCCGATCGAAGAAGCTCCTCGGCTTCGCGCCAGCGCCGGGGGCGGGGATGGCGCGCACCACCGCCCCCTTCTCGATGGCGCGCGCGAACAGGCCGAACCCCGAGCCCGCGAAGGCTTCCGTGACATCGGCGATGCGCAGCGGGTTGCGCAGATCGGGCTTGTCGGTGCCGTAGGCGAGCATCGCCTCGTCGTAGGCGATGCGCGGAAAGGGTGGGGGTGTGACGCTGCGGCCGTTCGCGAACTCCTCGAACACGCCGGCGAGCACCGGTTCGATCGCGGCGAACACGTCCTCCTGGGTGACGAAGCTCATCTCGAAGTCGAGCTGGTAGAATTCGCCCGGCGAACGATCCGCCCGCGCATCCTCGTCACGAAAGCACGGCGCGATCTGGAAGTAGCGGTCGAAGCCCGCCACCATGCAGAGCTGCTTGAACTGCTGCGGCGCCTGCGGCAGGGCGTAGAACTTGCCCGGATGGAGCCGCGAAGGGACGAGGAAGTCGCGCGCACCCTCCGGGCTCGAGGCGGTGAGAATCGGCGTCTGGAACTCGATGAACCCGGCTTCGATCATTCGCCGCCGGATGGAGGCGATGACTTGCGACCGCAGCACGATGTTGCGGTGCTGTCGTTCGCGCCGGAGGTCGAGGAAACGGTAGCGCAGGCGCAGCTCCTCCGGGAATTCAGCATCGCCCGCGACCTGGATGGGCAACACCTCGGCCGCCGACTGCACGGTGATCGCCTCCGCGCGCAGTTCGATCTCGCCGGTGGGGATCTTCTGGTTCACGGTGTCGGGCGTGCGCCGCACCACCGTTCCGGTGACCGTGATCACGCTCTCGGGGCGGATCCGTTCCGCTTCCGCCAGCAAGGGCGAATGGGCATCGATCACCACCTGGGTGATGCCGTAGTGGTCGCGCAGGTCGATGAACAGCAGGCCGCCGTGGTCGCGCTTGCGGTGCACCCAGCCGGAGAGGCGGACGGTCTGGCCGGCATGGTCGGCGCGAAGCGCGCCGCAGGTGTGCGTGCGGTAGGGGTGCATGGCTCGATCTGGGCTGGAAGCGGAGCCTCGAGGGAACCGGCACGGGCGGGGGAAGTCAAGCCGCCCGCTTGGTGCCCGTGCAGTGGGGGTGTAGAAGCGCGCCGCCCATGAGCCAGCGTGCCAAGCCGGCCTTCCCCGACCCCGTCCTGATCGAGACCACGGACGCGCTCGCCGCTCTTTGCGCCCGGCTCGCCGCGGCGGAGTTCGTCACCGTCGACACCGAGTTCATGCGCGAGCGCACCTACTGGCCGGAACTCTGCGTTGTGCAGATCGCGGGACCCGAGGACGTGGCGGTGATCGACGCGCTCGCACCGGGCCTCGATCTCGCTCCTCTCTATGCGCTGTTCGACGATGAGCGGGTGACCAAGGTGTTCCATGCCGCCCGGCAGGATCTGGAAATCTTCCACCTCCGCACCGGTCGGCTGCCCACGCCGCTGTTCGACACCCAAGTCGCGGCGATGGTGGCAGGCTTCGGCGATCAGGTCGGCTACGACGCGCTGATCGCCGCGCTGACGGGAGCGACGATCGACAAGGCGTTCCGGTTTTCGGACTGGTCGGCCCGGCCCCTCACGCCGCAGCAGATCGCCTATGCCGCGGCCGACGTCACCCATCTCCGGCGCGCCTACGTCAAGCTGCGCGCCCGGCTGGAGCGCAGCGGGCGGCTCGCTTGGGTGGCGGAGGAGATGGCTGCCCTCGCCGACCCTGCCACCTACCGGCTCGACCCGGAAGAGGCTTGGCAGCGGCTGAAACCCCGCAGCACCAACCGCCGCTTCCTGGCGGTGCTGCGCGCGGTGGCCGCCTGGCGCGAGCGTGAGGCGCAGCGCCTGAACATTCCGCGCCAGCGCGTGGTGAAGGATGAGACGGTGCTGGAGGTCGCGGCCCAGGCGCCGTCGGACGTCGCGGGGCTCCTGCGCGCGCGGGGTTTTCCCCGCTCGCTCGCGGAAGGGAAGTCGGGTGCGGCGCTGCTCGCGGCCATCTCTGCAGCGAAGGCTCTGCCCGAGGAGGCGCTGCCGGAAGTGGAGGAGAGGCGCAACGGCGGGCGGGCCTCGCCGGCGCTCGTTGCGTTGCTGAAGGTGCTGCTGGCGGCGAAGTGCGAGGAGCATGACGTGGCGCAGCGCCTCGTCGCCTCGGCGGAGGATCTCGAACGCCTGGCGGCGGAGGACGAGCCCGACCTTCCTTGCCTGCACGGCTGGCGTCGCGCCGTGTTCGGCGAGGCGGCGCTGGCGCTGAAGGCCGGCAAGGTCGCGCTCTCCGCCGCGGGGCGGCGCGTCAGCCTGGTGCCTCTGCCATCAACGGCGGCCGGTTGAGCTGAGGGGGCGACGAAGGCCGGGTCGTGCCACGGCAGCCGGCGGCGTGGACGGTCTCGGCCGTGGGTTTGGCCCGCTGTGGGCGTGCTTGCACCGCGAGGGGGGCTCCGGCGATGCCTCCCCGGCGCGGCATTCCGTCAGCGTGCGGCCGTGGCCGGACCGATCATGCGCCGCAGCAGGTTGTCGAAGAGGGAGAACAGGCGATCGCCGGCGAACCCGAAGAGCAGGGCGAGGGCAGAAATTTCGAGCGCCGCCCACAGCTTGCCGTCGCCGAACAGCTTCAGCCCGGACAGAAGCACGCCGATCATGCCGCCGACGACGGCGCCGAGCAAGATTCGGCGAAGGAACAGGCGGCCCTCGGTGCGGGTGAGAGCGAAACTTTGCAGGCGCCCACGCAGCGAACGCTCGGCCGCCATCCAGCCGCCGAGGGCACCGTAGAGGGCAGGCAGGAGGAAGGTGCTCAACGCGGCGAGCGTGGCCTGGGGATAGACGTGAAAGGCAAGCCAATTCGGCGGGCGGTCTGCCTGGACTTGGTTCGGCGGCGCCGGCCCCCTGGCGGCGTCGTTGCCAGAACGAACATGAGGCGTGTTCGCGTCGGCGTCGGCCGACTTCGCGTCCGACAATGGGTCGGCGACGGACGACGCCGCTGCCGAGGGCCTTTTCAGCCAAGCCGCGACCTCGCCGCCGGCCCTTGCGAGGAGATCGCCGATGCCGGTCGGGAGGTCGTGAACGAGGAACCGCGGTAAATCGTTGAAAACCACTCGCGGCACATCCTGGAAGAGGACGGTCGGCAGCAGGACGGCCACCGCCCGAGCCGGGCGCATCCAGCCGTCGATGGCGTCGTATGCGGCCTTCCGTTGCGCATCGAGCGTCTCGTACGCGAAGCAGAAATCGCGGATCCGCTCATTCGGAAAAACTCGTGCTTCGATCGCGTATGTCCGGATCTCGTCGGACTTGCCCCTTTCATCCCTCACGCGTGCGGTCCACGCGTATCCGGAGGCGAGTTTGGTGTCCTGGGGCTCAAGAACGAGGAACAGGTTCGTCGGCCCGTTGTGGAGATTTGGACTGGCATCGACTTTCCTCAGGGGGTTCGAAACCGGTTGGAGGGTGATCGTACGGTCCGTGGACTGGGCGGACCACGCGGCACGCGCTTCGGAGACCAGGAACAGTTTCCCGCACGGATCGGCAACCCAGCCGCGGACGTTCGCCTCACGCGCGCTTTTCTCGAGGCGCCAAAGCGCATGACTGAGCGGGATTAGGACCGTGCTCTCCTTCAGCCTCACGTCGGTGATCGCCGCCAACGCGCGCTGGATGTCGGCATCCTTCTGCGCCTGCTCGGTCACCGCCTTCAAGTCATTCTCGATCCTCTGCAGGTCGGCGAGGAACTGCTTCCCCATGGTGGCGTAAATCGAGAGGGTCAGGGTGAGCGCGAAGATGATGACGGCGAGCAGGCGGCCGCGATTGATCCGCCAGGCCAGCAACTCCGCCTCCGCCTCCGCCGAACGCATCGGCGCACTTGCCTCGGTCAGTCCGCGCGGCACGGTGCCGTGCGATTCCCCTCCGCCCCCCTCCTCTCCCGGCGGTGGCCGCCCGCGGCCGACCACGCCGCCTGCCCCGGCCGCCGCCTCGGGCGCCGCCCGCCCCGCACCGTTGCCCGCATTCGGCGCGGCGACCGCCTCCACGCCGGCGGTGCCCGGCGAAGCCGCGCGGGTCTGCCCTGACCTCGCTGCCCCCTGGCCATCTCTTCGTCCGCCGTCCAGGGCGACCACGGCAAGCGGGCCGAGAGCGAAGACCACTCGGTGGCGGCCCTCGGCGTCGACCGGCCACTCCCGCGAGCGCTGCCAGACCACCGCCAAGCTGCCGAGGCGGAGCAGCACCGCCGGGAACATCCCGTTGCGGCGATGTAATTGCCGGCGATCGCCCACCAAGCCCAGATAGCCGGCGGTCACGCGGATACTGTCGGCGCTCACGTCGGGATGGAAATTCTGCGCCCGGTTCGATTCCCGTCGGTACGCGTTGAACAGTTCCACCACGCGGCCGCTGTCCTTGGCGATGGTGACAGGATCGAGCGTGAGAAGCGTGCCGAGAGCGCCGGGCGTCCAAGCCGGCGCCGCTTGCCCGTCCCCAGCTGCGTCCTCCGGTTTCAACGCGTCGTCGTCCTCTGACCCCGTCGGATGTGCGGCGTTGAAGTAGACGAGCGTGCGGAGATCGTCTTGCGCGCGCGCGACCAGCGCCACGAACGCCGAACTTGGCTCCCGCTGTTCCGTTTCGCTGACCACCGCCAGTCCCCCGAACTCCCCCGGGTGTGCCCGGACAGCAGACGATCGCATGCAGAAGTATCGGCGCTTCGTTCGCAACGATCAACGTGCGGCCGAGCCGTGCGCACGGGGAAGCCCGGGGCGGCGGACAGCAGGCGAAGGCAGAGAGGGGGATAGCGTGCGACGGGCGGGCTACGGGCGGGGGCTCAGGCCGCCGCCACCGCCTCCGGCGCGAGCTCCGTCGCCGGTTCCCGTCCCACCGCCTCGGCCAGACGCTCCAGCCGCCGCCAGACGGACTCGCCCGCGAACACGCCCCCGCCGCGCGCAAGCCTCAACACAATCCGCTCCTGTTCCATGCGCAGCGCGGTCAACGCCAACAGGGCGGAGGTGCCGCCGCACAGCGTGTAGGCGAGCCGCAACGCCGCCCCCAGCACCTCGGCGCGCTTGGCCGAGGCGACGTCGAGCAGAGCCCGCGCCGGCGCCAGCCACGGCGCCAGCGGGTCCGCCTCGTGGCGGATCGCCAAGGTGAGGGCGAGAAAGGCGCGCGCGTGGTGATCGAGCCCGATCCCCGGTTGGCGCAACAGGCGGAGGAACGCCTGCTCGGCCTTGTATTCGGGGTGCTCGTGCGCGCCGATGTCGGACACCCAGCACGCGGTCTCGCGCAGGCGTCGCAGCGCCGGCGTCTCGTCCGGGAAGATGGGGTCCGTCCAGGCGATCAGCGCGGGCGGAAGATCCTCGCTGCGCCCGAAACGTCGGCAAAGGTCGCGCCCCGCTGCGATCACGGGGTCTTCGGCCGCAACCTCGGGGTCCAGATGCGTGGCGTACCACCCTTCGCGCAGGCCGTTGGCGCTGAACACCACGCGCCGGGCTCCAGTGGCGCGCAACAACCGACGCAGCACCACGGCGGCGAACGGCAGGGTGTCGAGGCGGCGGCGCGACACGCCCGGAATGCGCTCGAGCGTCTTGCGCGAGAGGTTGGTGATGACGCCGGTGAGGTCGCGCGCCTCCTCGCGCGAGAGCGTGTAGTGATGCACAACGGAGAGCGGGTAGCCCGTCTGCCCGATGTGGATGCGAGCGAGCGTTCGCCACGCACCGCCGACCAGATAGAGGTCGCGCCCAGCCCCCTCCGCAAGCCAGGGAATGTCGCGCAACGTCTCCTCGACGATGGCGCGCGCCCGCACCACGTCATTGCCGGAACGGTCGATCAGCCGCAGCGCGCCCAGCGGCAAGGTGGCAGTGCGAACGACACCGCGATCGAGCCGAACGAGCTCCAGGCTACCGCCGCCCAGGTCGCCGAGGATGCCGTCCGCCTGCGGGATCCCGCACAGCACGCCGAGCGCGGAGAGGCGCGCCTCCTCCTCGCCGCCGAGCACGCGGATCGGCAAGGATGGAAAACGTCGACGCAGCATCTCGACATAGGCGGGCCCGTTCTGCGCGTCGCGCACCGCTGCGGTGGCCAGGACCTCGACGGGGTCGGCCCGCATCGCAGCCGCAACGACGGCGTAGCGTTCCAGCACCGTGACGGACTGCGCGATCGCCTCCTCATTCAGCCGGCCGGTCATTTGCAGGCCGCGCCCGAGGCCAAGGATCGCCTTCTCGTTGAACACGATCTGCGGGTTGCGCGTCAGTCCCTCGAACACGACGAGGCGAACGGAGTTCGAACCGAGATCGATCACGCCGAGCCGCGGCGGCTGAGGCGAAAGGGGCGCGTGCATGGCAGGTACCTTCAGTCCTCCAGCACGCGGTCCGGGCGGTCGCGGCCGAACACCGAGGGCGGGACGTTCACTGCGGCCGGCCCGTGCAGCGCGCTGCCCCGGCCCGACAGGGACGGATTGGTCATGAAGTACTCGTGCGCGGACACCGCGCCCTCGCGCGCGGCACGTCGGCGATACGCGCCGGTCGGCAGCAGGTCCCAGGTCTGCATCTCGTCCTGCAGGTTGACGACCATGATCTGGTCGAGGATCTGCGCGTGCACCGTTTCGTTGAAGATCGGCACCATCACCTCGACGCGCCAATCCATGTTGCGCGGCATCCAGTCCGCCGAAGAGATAAACACCTTGGCACGACGCGACGGCATCGTCTCGCCGTTGCCGAAGCAGAAGATCCGGCTGTGCTCGAGGAAGCGGCCCACGATCGACTTCACGCGGATGGTTTCGGAGAGGCCGGGAACGCCGGGGCGGAGGCAGCAGATGCCGCGGCAGACGATGGCGATGTCCACCCCCGCCTGCGAGGCGCGATAGAGCGCGTCGATCAGCGTCGCGTCGACCAGGCTGTTCATCTTCAGCCAGATCGTACCGGGCCGGCCGGCGCGCACATGCGCGATCTCCTCCTCGATCAGCTCGAGCAGGCGCGGGCGCAGGGTGGCCGGAGCGAAGGCGATCGCGTCCATCGTTTCGGGGCGCGCATAGCCGGTCATGAAGTTGAACAGCCGTGCGGCGTCGCGCGTGAGATCGGGATCGCAGGTGAAGAAGGAGAGATCCGTGTACACGCGCGCGGTGTAGGGATGGTAGTTGCCCGTGCCGTAGTGCACGTAGGAGCGGAGCGCCCCACCTTCGCGACGCACGACCAAGCTCACCTTGGCGTGGATCTTCAGTTCGACGAAGCCGTACACCACCTGCACGCCGGCCGCTTCCATCTCGCGCGCCCAGCGGATGTTCTGTTCCTCGTCGAAGCGCGCCTTCAGCTCGACCATGGCGGTGACGGACTTGCCGGCTTCGGCGGCTTCGATCAGCGCGCGCACGATCGGGCTGTCGCGGCTCGTGCGATAGAGCGTCTGCTTGATCGCCACAACGTTCGGGTCGCGCGCCGCCTGGCGCAGGAACTGCACCACCACGTCGAACGATTCGTACGGATGGTGGACGACGATGTCCTTGTGCCGGATGGCGGCGAAGCAGTCGCCGCCGAAGTCGCGAATCCGTTCGGGAAAGCGGGCGGTGAAGGGCTTGAAGACGAGATCGGGGCGATCATCGACGATGATCTGCTTGACGTCGCCGATGCCGAGCATGCCGTCGACGACGAAAAGTTCGGCCCGCGGCGCATCGAGCTCGTCGGCGACGAACTCGAGCAGGTCGGGCGGCATCTCGCGGTTGACCTTGAGGCGGATGACACGGCCGCGCCGGCGCCGTTTCAGCGCCGTCTCGTAGGACCGCACGAGGTCCTCGGCCTCTTCCTCGAACTCGACATCGGAATCGCGGATGATGCGGAACATGCCGCGGCCGGCCAGCGTGAAGCCGGGAAAGAGGCGATCGAGAAAGAGGTCGATCACGTCTTCGACGATGAGGAAACGAATTCCACCGCGATCGGGCAGGCGAACGAAGCGGTCGACCTGCGGCGGGATGGGCAGCAGCGCGCGCATCACCGTGCCGTCATCGCCGCGGGCGAGTTTCAGCACCATCACGAGACCCAGCGACGGGATGAAGGGGAACGGATGGGCCGGATCGATGGCGAGCGGGGTGAGAACCGGGAAGATCCGCTCCATGAACCACTGCGCGAGCCAGGCGTGATCCTCGGCGGACAGTTCGCCCGGTTCGATCACGGCGAGGCCCTGCTCGCGCAACAGCCCCCGCAGGTTGCGCCAGACGCGCTGCTGTTCCGCCATCAGCGCCTGCGCGCGGGTGTGGATGGCGGCGAGCTGCTGACCGGGAGTGAGGCCGTCCTGGCTCACCACGTTCAGCCCCGCCGCCGCCTGCCCGACGAGCCCCGCGACGCGGACCGAGTAGAACTCGTCGAGGTTGCTGGCGGAGATCGAGACGAAGCGCACGCGCTCGAGCAGCGGATGGCGTGGATTGTCCGCCTCCTCCAGGACGCGCGCGTTGAACGCGAGCCAGGAGAGCTCGCGGTTGATGAAGCGGGCCGGATCGTCGATGCCGATGGGCGGGGCCGTGATCGTTTCGCTCGGCACCTCGCCTGCGAGCTCGCGACGCTCGCTCACGCTCGTCTCCTGCACCGGGTGCGCGGCCCCGTGCCGCGCCGCACTTCCCTCCCACGACTGGCCGGGGGGCGGCAAGGGGTTCCGGGTTCGCGGACGGCGCGGCAAGGATCAGTCCTCGGCCAGTGCGGCGAGCACGCGTGCGGCCTGCGCGCGGCCAAGCCGTCGTCCCTCGGCCAGGGTGAGGGCGTCGAGCCAGCGCACGACCCGGGCGATCGCGGCAAAATCCCGCGGCAGACGGGTGGCCAGATAGGTCACGACAGTAGGCTCACAGACGATCTGCCGATCGGCGAGCTGCTTGGCCAGCACGGCAGCGAGCAGAGCCTGGTCCGGTGCCCCGATGGTCGCCGTCGCCGAGGCGACGAGACGGGAGCGGAGATCGGGCAGCGCGAGCGGCCAGCGGGAAGCGGGCAAGCGCGTCGTGAGCAGCACGGTTCCGCCCTGTTCGGCGACAAGGTTCAGCAGGTGCAGAAGCGCCCTCTCACGCGCGGCCTCGCCAGCCGCCGTCTCGGCGTTTTCGACCAGCACATGCACAGCCGAACCGAGCTGATCCGGCACGTCGGCAAGGCGAAGTGCGGCGGCGGAAACCACGGCCGCGCCGCTTCGCGCACGCCAGATCGCGCCGAGATGACTTTTCCCCGAGGCCTCGGGCCCCACCAGCACGAGCCGCCCTGCCGGCCAGTCGGGCCAGCAGGCGAGCCAACGTTCGGCCTCCTCCGTGGCCGCCGCCGAGACGAAGTCGGCCGCGGCGAACGAGGGCTTGGCGGGAAAGTCGAGGGCGAGCTGCTCGGCGCTCACAACCGCCCCTCATCGCGATAGAGCTCGCTCGCCAAATAGCGTCTCAGCCAGTGCCGAACGATGACGCCGATCGCCGCCGCGATCGGCACGGCGAGCAGAACGCCGAGGAAGCCGAACACCGCCCCGCCGGCGAACAGGGCGAAGATCACCCAAACCGCGTGCAGCTCGACGCGCTCGCCGAGCAGGCGCGGATACAGCACGTATCCCTCGACGACGTTGCCGAACACGAAAATCGCCGCGATGGTCAGCACACCCGACCAAGTGCCGAATTGCGCCGCCGCCATGCCGACGCCGACGACGAACCCCGTCAGCGTGCCGACATACGGGATGAAGGAGAGGATGCCGGCGGTGAGCCCGACGATGAGGCCGAGCTGCAGCCCCGCCGCCGTCAGCGCGGTGGCGTAGAACAGAGCGAGGATGAGGCAGACCAGGGCCTGCCCGCGCACCCAGGCGGAGAGGATGCGGTCGATCTCGGCGGCGATCTCGCGCACCGTCGGCGCATAGCGACGCGGCACCCAGGAGTCGAGGCGGGCGATGATCTTCGGCCAATCCCGCAGGAGGTAGAAGGCGACGATCGGGGTGACGACGATCAGTGTCAGCACGTTGATCAACTGCACGCCGCCGCCCACCACGCTGGCGATCGCGCCCGTCAGCCAGCCGATCATCGTGTTCACCTGGTTCAACGCGAGCTGCCGCAGGCGCTGGTCGACGAACTCGGGCCCGAGATTCTCTTCGAGCCACAGCAGCGACTGCTGGATGAGGTCGCCGAGCAGGCGGATGTACTGCGGGATCAGCGAGATCAGGATGCTGATCTGGGCGAGGATCAGCGGGTAGAACAGCAGCAGGAAGGCGATGATGAGCGCGAGCAGGGCGACGACCAGCAGGATCGCGGCAAGGCCCCGCGGCACGCCGACCGCTTCCAGCCGATCGGCGATCGGATCGAGCAGGTAGGCGATCAGGGCGGCGAGCACGAAGGGAAGGAGGATCGACGAAAACAGGTGCAGCGCGAACAGGAGTGCTGCGATCGTACCCAGGATGAGCAGCAGGCGCTGGCGACGCGCCGCGATTTCGGCCGGCGTTTCCATCGTCACATCGCCGCCGCACCGCCGCCGCGCACCCAGCGCGCGAGATAGGCCGCACCGGAAGCCACCGTGCTCGCCGCCACTACCCACTCCAGGACCGTCACCGCTGTCTCGCCTGGCACGCCGTAGGCCGCGTGCAGCAGCACGGCGGCGGCGAGCACGATCTGCGCCGCCGTGTTGGCCTTGCTCACGAACAGCGGGCGAATCACGACCTCCTGGCCGAGAACATAGAGGGTGAGCACGCCGCCGACGATCAGCACGTCGCGGAACACGACAAGGATGACGAGCCACGAGGGCAAGGCCCCGATCGCGCCCAGGGTGACGTAAACGCTGACCAACAGGGCCTTGTCCGCCACGGGGTCGAGAACGGCGCCGACGCGCGAACGCAGCCCGAACCGCTTGGCGATGAAGCCGTCGACGGCATCCGAGATGCCGGCAGCGACGAACAGCCAGAACGCCCAGGCCATCTCACGCTGCAGGATGAGCCACACCGCGGCCGGCACGGCGCACAGGCGGAGGAGGGTGATCAGGTTGGGCGCGGTGATCATCGCCCCGGTTCAATCGCGCGCCCGGTCCTCGGCCGCTACCGACGGGGCGAGGGCAAGGCTGCGCCGCTCGCCGTCCGTCGCCAGCACGAGCCCGGCGGCGGCAAGAGCAGGTTCGGCCCTCGCCGCACCGCCGAAGAGCGTGAGGGCAAGGCGAGCCTCGCCGGCGCCGAGGCCGCGCAGCTCGACCCGCGAAACGACAGGGATGGCGGATAGGCGGCGCCTGAGCTCCGCCCACTCGGCGGGCGAGGCGAAGCGCGCCCGCACCTCGATGGTCTCGCCGGGGCCGAGCTCGCGCGCAAGCAGGGCGCGGACGGCCTCGGGGCGAAACAGAACCGTCAGGGTCGCGCGGTAACGCCGCGCCGTGATCTCTTCCTCGGCGACCTCGAAGCCCTCGACCAAGTGGTCGAGCTCGCTCTCGGGCAACCGCCGAAGCCGTGCCGCCGCTTCCGGCGCCTCGCGGGCGAGGAAACGTTCCCAGGCCGCCCGCCGGCCGGTCGCCTGCGCCGCGGCCCTGGCCGCCAGCGCGTCCGCCGCCGTCTC
Organism: Elioraea thermophila (ex Habib et al. 2022); assembly: GCF_003336755.1. Classification (GTDB taxonomy): domain Bacteria; phylum Pseudomonadota; class Alphaproteobacteria; order Acetobacterales; family Acetobacteraceae; genus Elioraea; species Elioraea thermophila. The sequence goes on from NZ_QMDI01000003.1 coordinate 29,403, forward strand.
GTCCACCGCGATGCCGCCGACCCGGAACCCCCACTCGCCGGCCTGCGCCGCCCCGCACCAGAGCGCGAGCGCGACCAGCGCCCCCAACATGCTTGCTCTTGACGACACGCCCCTTCCCCGACACGACCCGGCGGTGACCGGGTGCATGCTGCCTTAGCCGATCGGGGGAGACCATCGCCAGAGCCACCTACCGCGACGCCGGCGTCGACATCGAGGCGGGCGAGGCGCTTGTTGAGCGGATCAAGCCGCTCGCCCGCGCCACTGATCGGCCCGGCACGCTCGGCGCTTTGGGCGGGTTCGGCGCGCTGTTCGACCTGCGCGCGGCGGGTTTCGCCGACCCCGTGCTGGTCGCGACCACGGATGGTGTCGGAACGAAGCTGAAGATCGCGATCGAGACCGGCCGCCACCGGGGGGTGGGGATCGACCTCGTCGCCATGTGCGTCAACGACCTCGTGGTGCAGGGGGCAGAGCCCCTGTTCTTCCTCGATTACTTCGCCACCGCCCGGCTGGCGATCGACCACGCGGCGGACGTGATCGCCGGCATCGCCGAGGGCTGCCGGATTGCCGGCTGCGCCCTGGTGGGGGGCGAGACGGCGGAGATGCCCGGGATGTATGCGGCGGGCGACTACGACCTCGCCGGTTTTGCGGTGGGGGCGGCCGAGCGCGGCAGCTTGCTGCCGCGCGCCGACCTCGCGCCCGGCGACGTCGTGCTGGGGCTCGCTTCGTCGGGGGTGCACTCGAACGGTTTTTCGCTCGTCCGCCGCATCGTCGCCGAAGCGGGGCTTGGCTGGTCCTCGCCCTGTCCGTGGCATGGTGCGGTGACCCTCGGCGAGGCGTTGCTCGAACCGACGCGCATCTACGTGGCACCTGTGCTGGCTGCGCACCGCCAGGGGCTGATCAAGGCCGCGGCGCACATCACCGGCGGCGGCCTGCCCGGGAACCTGCCGCGGGTGCTCCCGGAGGGGCTGGTCGCCTCCATCGATGCCGCCACGTGGCCGGTGCCGCCGGTGTTCGCCTGGCTCGCGCGCACGGGCGGGGTGGCGGCTGAGGAAATGCTGCGTGTGTTCAACTGCGGCATCGGCATGGCGGTGGTGGTCGCTCCCGCCGAGGCCGAGCCTGCGACCGCGATCCTCTCCGCATGCGGCGAGCGGGTCTTCCGGATCGGCACCCTCGTCGCCGGGGAGGGGCCGGCCCGGGTCGAGGTCGCGGTGCCGGACGGCTGGCTTGCATGAAGACGAAGGTTGCGGTGCTGATCTCCGGGCGCGGCAGCAACCTGCGCGCCCTCCTCGAGGCCTCGGCCGACCCGGCGTTTCCGGCCGAAATCGCGCTGGTCGTCTGCAACGAACCCGCCGCCGGAGGGCTTGCCATCGCGCGGGCGGCGGGGGTGCCGACGGCGGTGATCGACCACCGCCCGTTCCGCGGCGACCGGGCGGCGCACGAGGCGGCGATCCAGGCTGCGCTGCACGGGGCGGGGGTCAGCCTCGTCTGCCTCGCCGGCTGGATGCGCCTGCTCACCCCCTACTTGGTCGGTCTGTGGCGCGGCCGGATGCTCAACATCCACCCGAGCCTGCTGCCGGCCTTCCCAGGGCTTGATACGCATGCTCGCGCCCTCGCCGCCGGCGCCAAGCTGCACGGTTGCACCGTCCATCTCGTCACCGAGGCGATGGACGACGGCCCGATCCTCGCCCAGGCGGCCGTGCCCGTGCTGCCGGGCGACACGGCGGACAGCCTCGCCGCGCGGGTGCTGGCGGCCGAACACCGTCTCTATCCGACCGCGCTTGCCGCCTATCTCGGGGTCGCCACCGGCCCGGCTTCGGCCGAGACCGTCTTGTTCAACCCCTTGCCGCTGGTGCCTCGCTCCGCCTAAGGGAGGGGGGCCTGATGGAGAAGGGGAGGGCAGCCATGGCAGGAACAGGTGGTGCGGTCAGGATGGACGACCCGAAACTCGACGAGTTCCTCCGCACGCGCGAGGAGATGTATCGGGGCTTCAACCGGGCGATCGTCTGGACGGTCGCATCGGTCGCCGCGATCCTGATCCTGCTCGCGGTGTTCCTGCTCTAGTCGCTGCCGAGAGAGGCGCTCGGGAGGGCGGCCCTCGACGGTCCGCCCCGGCGCGCCCTTCAGCCCACGATCTCGGTCTGGGCGAAGAAGAAGGCGATCTCGCGCGCCGCGTTCTCCGCGCTGTCCGAGCCGTGCACCGAGTTCGCCTCGATGCTTTCGGCGAACAGGGCGCGGATCGTTCCGGGTGCCGCCTTGGCCGGGTCGGTCGCGCCCATCAGCTCGCGGTTCTTCGCCACCGCGTTCTCGCCCTCGAGCACCTGCACCACGACGGGGCCCGAGCACATGAAGTCGACGAGGCTGGCGTAGAACGGCCGCTCCGCATGCACCTTGTAGAATTCCTTCGCATGCGCGCGGCTCATCCAGATGCGCTTCTGGGCGACGATGCGCAGGCCGTTCTCCTCGAAGATCGCATTGATCTTGCCGGTGAGGTTGCGTCTTGTCGCGTCGGGCTTGATGATGCTGAGGGTGCGTTCGACGGCCATGCGGCCTCTCTCCATCTGCCAGGGTGAACGATGGTGCGGTGCGGCCGCCCTGTAGGCGAGATGGGGCCGCGCGTGAACCCCTGCCGCGCGCGGGGGAGCGCTGCCGGCACGGTTGAGGCGCGGCGATGACGGTGCTGGCCATCGAGGGCGCTGTCCTGCGCCTCGCCGGACGCACCTTGCTCGATGGGGCCGACCTCACCGTGGCGGCAGGGCGGAAAGTGGGCCTGGTCGGGCGCAATGGGGCCGGCAAGTCCACCCTGCTGCGGGCCATCCTGGGCGAGGTTGCGCTCGATGGCGGAACAATCCGTCTCGCGCGCGGGGTTCGCCTCGCCGCCGTCGCCCAGACCGCGCCTTCGGGCGCGGCGAACCTGCTCGCGACCGTGCTCGCGGCCGATGCCGAGCGCACGCGGCTGCTCGCCGAAGCCGAGCACGCGCCGCCCGAACGCCTCGCCGAGCTCCACGACCGCCTGCGGGCCATCGGGGCGGATGCGGCCCCGGCGCGCGCGGCCGCCATCCTCTCAGGCCTCGGCTTCGACGAGGCGCAGCAAGCCCGCCCGCTCTCCTCGTTCTCGGGAGGCTGGCGGATGCGGGTCGCTTTGGCCTCCGCCCTCTTCCTCGAGCCCGACCTCCTGCTGCTCGATGAGCCGACCAACCATCTCGATCTCGAGGCGACGCTCTGGCTCGAGGGCTGGCTCGCGCGCTTTCCCGGGGCGGCGATCATCGTCAGCCACGACCGCGGCCTGCTCGATCGGGCGGTCGATGCGATCGCCCATCTCGATCGCGGCCGGATCACGCTCTATCCCGGCGGCTTCTCGGCGTTTGTGCGCCTGCGCGAGGAGCGGGCGGCGCGCGAGGCGGCACTGGCGGAGCGGGTGGCGCGCGAACGCGCCCGCCTGCAGGCCTTCGTCGACCGCTTCCGCGCCAAGGCGACCAAGGCGCGCCAAGCGCAGTCTCGCCTGAAGGCGATCGCCCGCCTGCCCGCCATCGAGGCGATCGTCGAGGAGAGGCCGACGCGCTTCGCCTTTCCCACCCCCGTGGGACTTGCTCCGCCGCTCCTCGCCCTGGACCGCGTCGCCGTGGGCTACGACGGTCGTCCGGTGCTGCGCGGCGTCAGTCTTCGCCTGGATGCCGACGACCGCATCGCGCTGCTCGGCCGCAACGGCAACGGCAAATCGACGCTCGCCAAACTGCTGGCGGGAAGGCTCGAGCCGCTCGCGGGCAGCGTGTTCCGCACGCCCCGCCTGTCGGTCGGCTTCTTCGCCCAGCACCAGGAGGAGGAACTGATCGGCACCGAGACGCCGATCGACCACATGGCGCGCGCCCTCCCGCGTGCGTCTCCGCCGGAGGTGCGCGCCCAGCTGGCCCGTTTTGGCCTCGATGCGGATCGCGCCGACACACCCGTCGCCGCATTGTCGGGCGGAGAAAAGGCGCGTCTTCTGCTCGCGCTCGCCACACGGCACGCCCCACAGCTGCTCATCCTCGACGAACCGACCAACCATCTCGACCTCGATGCGCGCGAGGCGCTGATCCGGGCGCTGGCCGACTACGAGGGCGCGGTGGTGCTGATCACGCACGACCCGCACGTCGTCGAGCTCGTCGCGGATCGGCTGCTGCTCGTCGCCGAGGGCACGGTGCGGCCGTTCGAGGGCGATCTGGACGACTACCGCGCCATCTTGACCGAACAGACGCGGCCGGTGGCGCGCGCGGAGACGGTACCGAGCCGGGCGGAGGAGCGGCGGCAGAGGGCGGAGGCCCGCGCCGCGGTGGCCCCGTTGCGCAAGCGCATCGCCGCGCTCGAGGCCGAGATCGCGCGCCTCGGCAAGGAGCGGGAGCGCCTCGAGGCGGCGCTGGCCGACCCCGCCCTCTACGCCGGTGGCGGCGACGCGGCGACCATCGCGGCGCACGGCGCGCGGCTTGCCGAAGTGCGCCGCCTGCTCGCCGCCGCCGAGGAGGCCTGGCTCACCGCATCGGAGGCGCTGGAGGCCGCCGCGCAAGCATGAGCCGCGCGAGGCGGTCGAATTCGGCCACACTCAGCGTCTCCGCCCGACGGTCGGCAGCGATCCCGGCTGCCGCGAGCAGCGCCTCCGCCTCGCCCAGGGACTTCAAGGCGGCGCGCAGCATCTTGCGGCGCTGGCCGAAGGCCGCCGCCGTGACGCGTTCCATCGCCGAAAAGAGGTCACACCGGGGTTGATCCTGGCGCGGAACGAGCCGGACCACAGCGGAGGCGACCTTGGGTGGGGGGGTGAAGGCGCGCGGGGGGAGGCGAAGCACGATGCGCGCATCCGCCACCCACTGCGCCAAGACGGCGAGGCGTCCGTAGCCGGGGGAGCCGGGGCTCGCCGTGATCCGCTCCGCCACCTCGGCCTGGAACATCAGGGTCAGGCTCTCGTAGGCCGCGATCTCGCGCAGCCAGCCGACCAGCAGCGGGGTGGCGATGTTGTAGGGCAAGTTGGCGACGATCGCGCGCGGTGGCGGGACGAGCGAGGCCGCCGGCACGGTCAGCGCATCGGCCTCGATCACCCGAAGCCGCCCTCCGCTCTCCGCCACCAGGTCGGCGAGTGCGGCCACGCAGCGGGGATCGCGCTCGATCGCGGTCACGCTCGCCACCCCCGCATCCAACAGCGCCCGCGTGAGGCCGCCTGGCCCAGGGCCGATCTCGATGACATGTCGGCCGGCGAGGGGCCCCGCCTCGCGCACGATGCGCGCGAGGAGATTGGGATCGAGCAGGAAATGCTGGCCGAGGGACTTGCGCGCGGCGAGCCCGTGTTCGGCGATGACCTCGCGCAGCGGCCGGCGTGCGCTCACGCCGCGCGGGCGAGGCGGCGGCGGGCGGCGATCTCGGCGGCGAGCCGCAGCGCGGCGATCAGGCTCGAGGGGTCGGCCTTGCCCTGGCCCGCGATGTCGTAGGCCGTGCCGTGATCGGGGCTCGTGCGCACGATGGGCAAGCCCAGCGTGACGTTCACCGTGCCGGCGAAGTCGAGCGTCTTCACCGGGATCAGCGCCTGGTCGTGGTACATAGAGAGGGCCGCGTCGTAGCCTTGCCGCGCGCGGTTGTGGAACAGGCTGTCCGCCGCATGGGGCCCGCTCACGTCGAGCCCCATCGCGCGCAAGGACGCAATGGCGGGGCGGATGATGCGCTCCTCCTCATCGCCGATCGTGCCCCCTTCGCCCGCGTGCGGGTTGAGGCCGGCGACCGCAAGACGCGGCCGGGCAAGGCCGAAATCGGCGGCGAGGGCAGCGGCGGTGATGCGCCCCGCGGTGACGATCCGCTCAACGGTCAGCACGCGCGGCACCGCGGCGAGCGGGATGTGGACGGTGACGGGGACGACGCGGAGCTTCGGCGAGGCGAGCATCATCACCGGATCACCACCACCCGCGAGTTCCGCCAGCCACGAGGTGTGGCCGGCATGCGGCAGCCCGGCATCGAACAGGGTGGTCTTGGCGATCGGGTTGGTGACGACGGCGGCGACCTCGCCGGCGCGGGCAAGCGCGACGGCGCGGCGGATCGAGGCGAGGATGGTGGGCCCGTGGGCCGGGTCGGGCCGGCCGGGGCAGGCCGGAGTCGGCAGCGGTTCGGCGAGCACCGGCAAGGCGCGAGGGAAGACGGCGGCGGCCTCGGCGACGGAGGAGACGGCGCGCACGGGGACCCCTTGTGCGAGCGCGGCGGCGAGGGTGGTGAGACGCGCGGGATCGTCAATGGCGACGAAGACAGGGCCTTCGCGCCGAAGTGCCTGCCAGGCGGCAAGCGCGATCTCGCCGCCGATGCCGGCGGGATCTCCCATGGTGAGGGCGAGCACGCCGCTCATGCGCGGAATTCGATGTCGGCGCGACGACGCAGATCGCGCATCATCTGGCGCGACAGGAGATCCACGCGCTCGCGCAGGATGGTTTCCGCCACCGCCTCCGGCGTGGGGATGGCGAGGTTCTCCTGGCGACGGTTGCAGACCATGAACAGCACGATGCCGTCGGGGGCGATCAGCGGCTCGCTCGGGCGCCCCGGCGACAGTCCGTTGAGGATGCGCTGCAGCTCGGCGGGCTGCTCGTCGAGCCGAACGTCGCCCGGCGGCACGGTCAGCCGCGCGCCCGGGCTCGCCTGCACCTGGCGTTCGAATGCGTCGCAGCTTCGCGCGGTCTCCGAGATTCGGCGTGCCGTCTCCAGCGTGCGGATCTGCTGCGGTGTCGGCGCGCGCGGATCCAGGATCGCGTCGAAGGGCAGGAACGCCTGACGCAGCGTGAGCAGGGTGGCGATGTCGCGCCCGACCTCGCGCCGCCCGCGCAGAGTGACCACCGTGTAGCCGCCGGCGGTGCGGATCGGCAACGAGATGGCGCCGACGGGCATCTGGGTCAGCACCGCCTCCACCTCCGGCTCAAGCTGGCCCAGCCGGACCCAGCCGAGATCCCCCCCCTCCTCGGCCGACTGTGCCTGGCTGAACTGGGCGGCGACGGCGGCGAAGGGGGCGCCACGGCGAAGCTGGTCGATCAGGTCGGCAGCGGTTCGTTCCGCCTCGCGCTCCTGGGAGGGGTCGTCGACCGCGATGAAGATTTCGGAGACCAGGAACTCGGGCTGACCCGTCGCCGCCTCGATCTCGCGGATGCGCTGGCGCACCTGCTCGGGGTCGATGTCGGCCTGCGGGCCGAGCTCGGCGCGCACCAGCTTCGCCCAGGCGATGGTCGCGCGGAGTTGCGCGTAGAGCGCCCGCACATCGATGCCTTGGCGGGCAAGATTGGCACGAAGCCCGCCCTCGGGCAGGCGGTTCTGCCGCTCGATGCGGGCGATCGCGGTCGCGATCTCGGCATCGGTCACCGGGATTCGCCGCCGCTGCGCCTCCTGCAGCCGAAGCCGCTCATCCACCAGCAAACGGCGCACCTGAGGCGTGATCCGATCCAGCACCTCCGGCGTCAAGGGCAGGCCGGCGGTGGCGGCGAACAGGCGACGACGCGACTCGACATCGAAGGTGGTGATGATGTCGCCGTTCACCACCGCGACGATACCGGCCGACTGCGCCAGCGCCGGTGGCGCGGCGAGGATCAACATCAGCGCGGCGAGGAGGCGAAGGGCCCTGGGTGCCATGAGCCGCTGCTTAGGCGCGATGCCATCGGTCCGCAACGGACTCGTTCGGCCGGGGCGGTATCACAGGGCGGAGAAGCCGAATTCGCCCACCGTCTTGAAGACGACGGTGAACAGAAGGTCCGTTCCGGCGCCGTCCGATACGCCCGCTGCGTCGCGCACGGCGCCGAACCGCCTCAGATAGGTCACGGAGAACACGAAACACTCGTCCTCGTAGCGCAGCCCGCCGAAGGAGGCGACCATCTTTTCGCGCGCGAGGTCGCGCCGCGAACCGAAGAAGCCCGACCAGTTTCCGCTGATCCGCCCACCGATCGTGCCGCCGATCTCGCGCCGGGCTAGGGGTTGCAGCGCTTCGGGCTGGGCCGGGGCGGTGAGGTAGGAGAGCGTGACGTAGCGACCGAAGCCGGAGAGGGTGGTCGAGACGTCGGCGAGTTCCGTCGCCAGCGTGTCGCGATCGAGCCGGGTTCGGTACGACAGGCTGAGATGCTGCGAGGGGACCACCGTCAGCCTGGCCACGTAATCGGAGCGGCGGCCCTCCAGCCCTGAGCCCGCGGGGTAGAGATCGTCGGCCGCGGCGCGGAAGGCTTGGCCGAACAGGCCTTCCACGCTCTGCCCCCCCGGCAGGAACCAGGCCCCCCGCAGCCCCGTATTGAGCCGTGCTCCGCCGTCCAGCCGATCGCGCCCGGGGAAACGATTGAAGCCGAACAGCGAGGCATCGGTGAATTCGAGATCCACACTGTCCTCGTTCGGAATGCGCGGGTTGCGTCCCGTGTTCGGCCCGACGACGCCTTGCACGATGGGCTCGATGAGCTGGCTTCCCCATGCCCCCCCGGTGCGCAGGAAAGGCCAGCGCCAGGTGAGCGCGACCTGCGGCTGGACCCTGCCATCCTCACCGGTGATGCCGCCCGGCACCGGCGTGCTCTGCGGATCGCCGCGCACCGCATAGCCGATCAGGTCGAGGTTGCCGTCGAGCGACCAGACTTGGCCGATCGGCCCCCGCCAGGGCAGCGTGTAACGGAGCCGCGAGGCGATGCGCTGCGTATCGGTCCCGCGCCTCCGGGCGGCCACGAAGACGCCGGCATCGGCGTGCCACTGACCACCGAGCCGATCCGGTTCGGTGCGGAATTCGGCGAACAGCCGCGGCAGCACCATCGGTGTGCGGCGATCATCGTCCTCAGAGCCGAGGCCCTGAAAGAAGAATGCGTCGGCACGCAGATAGGCCGTCGGCGAGAAGCCTTCGAGGAATGGGGTCGAGACGAGCACCGGCTGGTTGTTGAGGGAGCCGACCCGGTAGCGCCGCAAATAGGTGTTGTCGGAGGAGCGCTGGAGATCGAGCCCCGTGCGGAAGGTCTCGTTCACCGTGAAGCGGACCGTGCCGAACAGGTGGCCGCGCCAACGGTCGTCGCGGCTGTCGCGCGCCCCGCTGCCCTGCAGGGTGACGAGGCCCGCATTGAAGCGCTGGCGGTACTCACCGAACAGGGCAGGGCCGCGGTTGCCGGTGATCATCGGGGCGATGGTGGCATCCGCCGACGGCGAGATCACCCAATAGTAAGGTTGGCGGAAATAGGGCCCCAGATAGGTGGAGCGGCCGAACTGTGGGGCGAGCAAGCCGGACTTGCGGCGCACGGAGGGGTCGGCATGCCAGAAATACGGCACGTAGAGGACGGGTATGCCGCCGAGTTGGAGGGTGGCGTCGAAGTATTCGACGATCTTGTCCTGCTCGTCATGCACGACGCGATTGGCACGAATCTGCCACAGCGGGGGGCGAAGCGGATCGCGCGGGCAGGCCTCGCAGGTCGTGTAGACGGCACGGCGCATGTCGGTGAGCCGTCCCTCAGACCGCACCGCTCCGGAGGCGGCAAGGCGCCCTCCCTCGGCAAGCAGGGCGCGCAATTCGCGGATCACGCCCTCGCGCAGGTCCTCGGTGAGCTCCGCTTCTTCGGCGAAGAACACCTGGCCGTCGGGCTCCATCAGCACCACGTCGCCGCGGGCGGCGGCACGGCCCGTCCGCCTCTGGAAGGTGATCTCGCGTGCACGCAGGATCCTCTCGCCCTGCCATGCCTCCACGCCACCGCGGGCGATCACCAGGTCGTCCCGCTCGTCGTAGACGACTTCGCCCGCGGTGAAGACGACGGGTTGGCGGTCGGCTTCCGTCAGCCGCCGCGGCTGGGCGTGGGCCTCGGCGGCCGCAAGGAGCGCGGCGCAGGCCAGGGCTGCGCCGGCGAGTGGGGGGCGCCGCACTCAGCCGTCCTCCAGGTGGAGGAGGAGAGAGACGGCGAGCATCAGGCCGACCACCGTCGGCGTCCACGCCGCCATGGCGACGGGAACCGCGCCGCCGACGCCGAATTCGCCGACGACCTTGGTCAGCACAAAAAGGCTGAACCCGGCGGCGACACCGGACCCCGCGAGCAGCGCGACACCGCCGCGGCGGGCGGGCCGCATCGCGAAACCGGCGGCGACCAACGCCATGGTGGCGGCGAGCACCGGCAGGGCGAGCAGCATGTTGAAGCGCAAGCGGTGCCGCTGGGCGGGGAATCCGGCCTCCTCCAGCAGCCGCGCGAACGCCGGCAAATCCCAGAACGACAACGTGTCAGGCGGCGCCAGCCCCTCCTCGAGGCGCTCGAGCGTGAGATCGGTCGGGAGCGCGAGCACAGGGGTCGGGGCAAGGAGCCGGTCACCAGCGAGGACGGCTGCATTCTCCAGCCGCCACCGCCCCGGCTCCAACACCGCCCGCTCCGCCTCGATGCGTCCGATCGGCCGATCATCCGGGCCGAGCCGGAACACCGTGACGCGTTCGAGGACGAGGCGATCGGCGACGACTTGCACCCGTCCGCCATGCAGGATCGCACTGCCGTCGGGCACGATCCCGCCGTCCCGCTGCTTCAACCAGAGCCCTCCGCCGGTGAGGCCGAGCGGTCCGGCCCCGCCGCGCAGCAGGCTCGCATCCAGCCGTTCGGCGCGGGCGAAGAGCGCGGCCGAGATCGGGCTGACCAGCGTGATCGCCACGACACCGAGCAGGGCCGCGGCGAGAGCCGGCAGCGAGAGGAATTGCCAAGCCGACAGCCCGGCGGCGCGGGCGACGATGAGCTCGGAACTGCGGGTCAGCCGCCAGAATGCGACCAGGCCGCCGATGAGCACCGCAAAGGGCAGGATCTCGATGGCCAGGAACGGCAGCTTGAGGGCGGTGATCTCCGCCAGTCTCACGAACGCGACGTCGGTGCGCCCGGCTGCCCGGCGGGTTAGTTCGATCACGTCGAGCAAGGCGACGATGGCGAGCAGGCCGGCCAGCACCGCGAGGGTGGCGACCAGGAACACCCGGCCGACGTAGAGGGGAAGGACCAGTGGCAGGCGCATCGAGAGCGTCCTCACCCGCGGATGCTCTCCCGTACCGGCCGCAGGCTCTGCCACGGGGCAGCGAGCCAGAACCCGGCGATCAGCCCCGGCAGAACGGCGTGCGCCCAGATCAGCGGCAGAAGGGCGAGGTGACGCACGGCGACATTGCCGAGCGCCACGCCCGAGGCGATCAGGCCGGCACCGACGGCCACCGCGGCAAGCAGGCGGCGCGTCTTGCCGAAGCGGCTGAAATCGCCGCCGAGCAGGAAAGCCAGGGCGACCAGGACAAGGGAGACGGCCAGGAACGGCCCGCTCAGTCGCTGATGCGCCTCCGCAACGAAGCGGCGGCGGTCGCGGTCGCTGATCCGCTCGGCCGGATCGGGATGGAGAAGCTCGCTCAGCGTCCGTTCGCGCGCCTCGCGGTAGCGGGCCTCCTCGCGCATCGCTGGCGTGGCGATAGTCACCGTATTCTCGGCGAAGCTCAGCGTGCGCACGGTGCCGGTGCGCGGATCGAGCTCCTGGCGTGAGCCGTTGACCAGAACGACCCGCGGCGCGTCCCTCTCGAGGGCGAACCAGCCGCGTTCGGCGAACACCGTGGCCGGGGCACGCGCGTCCCGCGCATCGTGCAGCAGGATGCCGCGGAACGAGCCGTCGGCCTCGCGCGCGCGCACGAACACGGTGAGCCCATCGCCGAGGCTCGAAAACACGCCTTCCTGCAACAGGACGGCCGCCATGCGATGGCGGATGTCGAACTGATATTCGCGGAAGGATCGATATGTCTCCGGAACCACCCACAGGTTCATTATCCAGCCGATGGCGGCCACCGCGGCGGCGATGAGAAGGGCGGGGCGGGCGAGCGCGAGGGGACTGAGGCCCGCCCCGCGCATCACCACGAGTTCGCGATCGTTCTCGAGACGGTGATAGACCGCGAGCACGACGATGAACGTGGTGACGGGGAGGACGATCGCGACGAAATTCGGCAGCATGTAGAGCGTGAGCTCGAGGAACACGCCGAGCGACAGCCCGCGGTTCAGCACGAGCTCGAGGAAGCGCAGGCTCTGGGTCAGCCAGACGAGGGCGGCAAGCCCGCCGGTGACGGCGATCAGCCCGAGCACGAGCTGGCGCAGGATGTAGCGGGTCAGGCGGGGCATGCGCGCGCGGTCAGATCCGCCCTCACGCGACCAGCTTGCCCGGATTGAACAGACAATCCGGGTCGAGCGCCCGCTTGAGCCGCCGCATCACCTCGAGCTCGGGCCCGGCCCGCCACGCCGCCAGCGTGCCGGTCTTCAGCCGCCCGATGCCGTGCTCGGCGGCGAAGCTGCCGCCCAAGCGCCGCACCACGGCGTTCACCGTGGCAACGATGTCGTCCCAGCGGGCGAGGAAATCCCCGTCGCTCATGTCGAGCGGGCGGGAGAAGTTGAAGTGGATGTTGCCGTCGCCGAGGTGGCCGAAGGCGCAGGGACGGACCCCGGGGATCAGCGCGCGGACGGCCGCGGTTCCCTCGCGCAACAGCGCGGGAATGCGCGAGATCGGGACCGAGACGTCGTTCTTCACCGACGCACCTTCGCGTTTCTGCGCCTCGGCGTGTTCCTCGCGCAGGCGCCACAGCGCGCGCCGCTGCGCCTCGCTCTCGGCCAGCGCGGCGTCACGGACCACGCCCTCCTCGATCGCCTCCGCCAGCACCGCCTCGAGGGTCGCGCGCAGCCCGGCGTCGTGGGCGGGCGAGGAGAGCTCGATCAGGCAATAGTGGGGATGAGGCTCGGCGAGCGGATCCTGGGTGCCGGGGATGTGCTTGAGCACGAGCCCCACCCCGAAACGATCCATCAGTTCGAAGGCGTTGAGCGAGGGGCCGGCACGCCGCCGCACGCGGCCCAAGAGATCGAGCGCCGCTTCGACCGAGGCCACGCCGGCGAGCGCAACGGCCACCTCGGTGTTCGCGGGCAAAAGGCGCAGCACCGCGCGGGTGACGATGCCGAGCGTGCCTTCCGCGCCGATGAACAGCTGGCGCAGGGCGTAGCCCGTGTTGTCCTTGCGCAGGCGCCGCATCAGGTCGAGCGTGCTGCCGTCGGCGAGCACCACCTCGAGCCCCAGCACCTGCTCGCGCATGTTGCCATAGCGCAACGTCGTGTTCCCGCCCGCATTGGTGCCGATCAGCCCGCCGATCTGCGCCGTGCCCTCGGAGGAGAGGGAGAGCGGAAACAGGCATCCTGCCGCCTCGGCCGCCTTCTGCACCTCGGCGAGCACTGCCCCCGCCTCGACCTCCATGGTGAGATCCACCGGATCGATGGCGAGAATGCGGTTCATCCGCGCCACCGACAGGATGACCTCGTCGCCGCGGCCGAGCGGGGTCGAGCCGCCGACGAGCGAGGTGTTGCCGGCCTGAGGGACGATCTTCAGCCCCGCTTCGGCGCAGATGCGCACCGCGGCGGCGCACTCCTCGGTGGAGGCGGGCCGCAGCACGGCGAGAGCCGAGCCCGCGAAGAGGCCGCGCCAGTCGGCGGCATAGGGCGCCACCTCGCGCGGCTCGACGAGAAGGCCGCGCGGGCCGAGCGCGGCGAGGAGGCGATCGCGCACGGCGGTCGGCAGCGCGGGCGCTGGGGCGGCGGCATCAGGCATGCGGCGAGGCTTGCGCCCTGAGCGGGTGCCGGTCAACCGCCGTTGAGTTCGGCGCGCGGCGGACGCGGTGCGGCCGCGCGGCGCAACCGATCGGCAATGGCAAGGCCAAGCCCTCTGCGGGGGATCGGCATCACCGCGATCCGGGTCAGTCCCCGCTTTCGGGCTTCCGCATCGAGGCTGCGCAACGCCGCATAGAGCCCTGCCGCCGCCTCCGTCAGGTCGCCCTCGCGCGAGAGATTGATCGCGAGGGGGGCGGGCGGGGGGGCGGGGCCGAAGGCGAGCAGGGCCTCGTCGGGCGCAACCTCGAGGACGTCGAGCCGAAGCGGCAGGCTCGGCGCGTAGTGGCTCTCCAGGCGCCCCGGGCTTCTCGGCGCCGAGCCGTCGCTCCGGCCCGCGAGGGCGATCGGCCCGATCACGGCTTCGATCGCTTCCACCGTCACCCCACCCGGCCTGAGCAGCGTCGGGCTCGCGCCGGAGAGGTCGAGCACGGTGCTCTCCAGGCCGATCGGGCAGGGGCCGCCGTCCAGCACGGCGTCGATCCGCCCACTGAGGTCGTCGAGGACGTGGGCGGCAGTGGTCGGACTCACGTGGCCCGAGCGGTTGGCGGACGGGGCGGCGATGGGCAGCCCGGCCACGGCGAGCAGAGCCTGGGCGACGGGGTGAACGGGGACCCTGAGGGCGACGGTGTCGAGCCCGGCGCGGGCGAGAAGCGAGATGGGACAGTCTTCGGCGGCGGGCAGCACGAGGGTGAGGGGCCCGGGCCAGAGGGCGGAAGCGAGGGCGCGCGCGCGCGCGTCGCCGCGCCCGAGGCGGAAGGCCGCCTCGCCATCGGAAACGTGCACGATCAACGGGTTGAAGCGCGGCCTTCCCTTCGCCGCGAAGATTCGCGCGACGGCGCGGTCGTCGGTCGCATCCGCACCGAGGCCGTAGACGGTCTCGGTCGGGAAGGCGACCAGGCCACCGCCGCGCAGGATGTCGGCCGCAGCGGCGATGCCGGCCGGATCGGCGGCGAGCAGCCGCGTCACGACCGGCCGCGGCAGACGAAGTCCGGGTTGACGAAGCCGGGCTTGCCGTAGGCGAGGGGGGCGCCGTCGGCTGTGGTGACGCTGCCCCCGGCCGCCTCGACGACCGCCTGCGGCCCCGCCGTGTCCCATTCCATGGTGCGGCCGAAGCGCGGATAGAGGTCGGCCGCACCCTCGGCAACGCGACAGAACTTCAGGGCAGAACCGGCGTTGACGAGGCGAGCCAGCGGAAGCCCGGCGACGAAACGGGCGATGCGTGGGTCGTCGGCGTGGTGGCGCGAGGCGAACACCGTGAGCCCCTCGGGCGGCGGCTTGCGAGCGCTGATGGGGCGTCGGCCGGTCGCATCCTCCTTCCATGCTCCGTGGCCGACCCGGCCCCAGAACAGTTCACCCGAAGCGGGGAGAGCGACGGCGCCGAGCACGGGACGCCCCTTCCGGACGAAGCCCAGGCAAACGGCGAACTCGTCGCGGCCTTGCGCGAATTCGCGCGTGCCATCCAGGGGGTCGATCAACCACCAGGAGTCGCCGAGCGGGCCCACCTGCCCAGCGGCCACTTCCTCCTCGGCGATCACCGGCATGCCGGGATCTTCGGCGCGCAGGGCGGAGACGATCAGCCGTTCCGCCGCGTGATCCGCTTCGGTGACGGGGGTGAGATCGCCCTTCGCCGACACCGTCACCCCGGCGCGGCGAGCGGCGAGGATGACCGCTGCCGCCTCGCGGGCGAGGCGGGCGGCAAGGGCCAGTCTGTCGTCATCGGTCATTGCCCCCGTGTAGCGTCCGGTTGCCGACCCTGGCAAAGCCCCTCGCCGTTGCTACAGTCGGATCAGGCTCGTTGCACGGGGAGTCGCATGCTCGAGGTCAGTTTCGCCAAGCCCGCCCTGCCGGAGGCCGGGGCACTCGCCCTGCTGGTGGGGGAGGACGAACCGCCGTCGGGGCTGCGCGCCGCGGCGGACGACGCGACGGGCGGGGCGATCGGGCGCGCGCTCGCCGCCGCCAACTTCAAGGCGAAGAAGAACGAGACCGTGACCATCCTCGCACCCGGCGCGGGCCTGTCGCGGGTGGTCGTGGTGGGCTTGGGCAAGCGGGCCGAGGCGGGCGGCCGCGCCACCGAGGAGGCGGCCGGCACCGCGGCGGCGGCGCTGGCGCAGGAACCCGCCGCCGTGCTCGACCCCGGCCCGGTCGGCCCGGCGCAGGCGGCCGAGGCGGCCCTCGGCGCCACTCTGCGCGCTTGGCGCTTCGACCGCTACCGCACGAAGGAGAAGCCGGAGGACAAGCCGAAATTCGCGCGCCTGACCGTCGCGCACGACGAGCCCGCGAAGGCGCGCGCCGCCTGGGGCTCACTCAAGGCCGTCGCCGAGGGCGTGTTCTTCACCCGCGAGGTGGTGACCGAGCCGCCGAACGTGCTCACCCCCGCCGCCTTCGCCGAGCGTTGCCAGGGCCTCGCCCGGCTCGGGCTCGAGGTCGAGGTGCTGGGCCCGAAGGAGATGAAGAAGCTCGGCTTCGGCGCCTTCCTCGGCGTCGCCCAGGGCAGCGCGAACGAGCCCCGCCTCGTGGTCCTGCAATGGCACGGGGCGACGGGCGGCGAGGAGAAGGCCGCGAAGGGCAAGGGCAAGGCGAAGGCCGACGCCTCGAAGCCGCTCGCCTTCATCGGCAAGGGCATCACCTTCGACACGGGTGGCGTCTCCCTCAAGCCCGCCCAGGGCATGGAGGACATGAAGTGGGACATGGCCGGGGCGGGCGCAGTGGCCGGGCTGATGGCCGCACTCGCCGGGCGCAAGGCGAAGGTCGACGCGGTGGGCCTCTTGGGGCTCGCCGAGAACATGCCCTCGGGGACTGCCCAACGCCCGGGCGATGTCGTCACCACCGCCTCCGGCCAGACGGTGGAGGTGCTGAACACCGACGCCGAAGGCCGCCTCGTCCTGGCCGACGTGCTCTGGTACTGCCAGGACCGGTTCGATCCGCGCGTGATGATCGACCTCGCCACGCTGACGGGGGCGATCGTGATCAGCCTCGGCCACGAGCACGCGGGGCTCTTTTCGAACGATGAGGAGCTCGCCCAGAAGCTGATCGCGTGCGGCCAGGCGACCGGCGAACTCCTCTGGCGGATGCCGCTCGCCGAGGCCTACGACAAGATGCTGAAGTCCGACATCGCCGACATGAAGAACATCGGTGGGCGCCCGGGTGGCGCGATCACCGCCGCCCAGTTCCTGCAGCGTTTCGTCAACGGCAAGGCCTGGGCGCATCTCGACATCGCCGGTACCGCCTGGACGACGAAGGACAAGCCCTGCGTGCCGAAGGGGGCGACCGCCTTCGGCGTGCGCCTTCTGGATCGGCTGGTTGCCGAGTACTACGAGCGGGGCTGAGGGCAGCGCGGGCGAGGGTTGGGCCGGGCCGATGCTCTCGGTCCGTTTCCGCAAGCGCGATCGGCACCCCAAGGGAGCACTCGCCCGCCTTCTCACGGCCGAGGAGGCGGCGGCCGACCCGTTCGCCCGGCTCATCGGCTTCGCCGGCAGGGCGGACGAGGTGGCGGCGGGGCGAGATGCGACCGGACGTCTGGTCGTGCTCGCAGGGCTCGGCGCGCGAGCGGACGCGGCCTCCGTGCGCGCCGCAGCCGGGCGGGCTGCCGGGGCGGCGTTGGGCGAGAAACG
Organism: Elioraea thermophila (ex Habib et al. 2022); assembly: GCF_003336755.1. Taxonomy (GTDB): domain Bacteria; phylum Pseudomonadota; class Alphaproteobacteria; order Acetobacterales; family Acetobacteraceae; genus Elioraea; species Elioraea thermophila. The sequence goes on from NZ_QMDI01000003.1 coordinate 46,633, forward strand.
GCTTGTCCTCGACGCGCGCGGCTTCGCGCCGGAACTCGCCGCCGAAGCGGCGGTCGGCGCCAGCCTGCGCGGCTGGCGGTTCGACCGGCTGAAGACCCGCCCCGACCCGGATACGGTTCCGCCGCGGCTGAAGCACCTCGAGGTCGTGACGGCGGCGAAACGCGACGCCGGCGCGGTGTGGGAGACGCTCTCGGCCGGCGTGGCCGGCACTCTCCTCGCGCGCGATCTCGTCTCCGAACCGGCAAACCGCCTCACGCCCACCGTGTTCGCCGCCCGCCTCAGGGGGCTTGCCGAGGAGGGGCTGGAGGTCGAGATCCGCGACCGTGACTGGCTTGCGCGTCGCGGCTTCGGCGCGATGCTCGGCGTCGCGCGGGGCTCCGCCAACCCGCCCTGTCTCGCCGTGCTGCGCTGGAAGGGCACGATCGACCGCGCCCCCATCGCCTTCGTCGGCAAGGGCGTGACCTTCGACACCGGGGGCGTCGATCTCAAGCCGGCCGAGCGGATGTGGGAGATGCGGGCCGACATGGCCGGTGCCGCCGCCTGCGCGGGGGCGATGCTCGCCCTCGCGCGCCGCCGTTCGCCCTGCCCCGCCGTCGCCGTGCTCGGTCTGGTCGAGAACATGATCGGGTCGGAGGCGCAACGACCATCGGACGTGGTGCGCGCGGTAAACGGCACCACGATCGAGGTGATCGACACCGACGCGGAAGGCCGGCTCGTGCTGGCCGACTGTCTCGCCTGGACGCGCCTCGCCTACGCACCGGCGGCGATCATCGACCTCGCCACGCTGACCGGCTCGATCGTGGTGGCACTCGGCAACCATCGCGCCGGCATGTTCGCTTCCGACGCCGCGCTCGCCGCCCACCTCGCCGCGGCGGCGGAGGCGGTCGACGAACCCGTCTGGCCGATGCCGCTCGATGAGGCTTACGCCGAGGCGCTGAAGAGCGAGATTGCGGATGTGAAGAACTGTGTCGCCGAGCGGTTCCAGCCCGATGCCTGTCACGCCGCGATCTTCCTCAAGCGTTTCGCCGCCGACACGCCCTGGGTGCATCTCGACATCGCCGGGGTCGATCTGCGGGCGGAGGACGGCGACCTCGGTCCGGCGGGAGCGACGGGGTTCGGCGTGCGGCTGCTCGATCGGCTGGTTGCGCTGCGCTTCGAGGACGCGGACGCGTGAGGCGGCGCGGATGGCCGAGATCGGCTTCTATCACCTCACCCGCACCGCGCTCGAGGTCGCGCTGCCGAGACTGCTTGGTCGCGTGCTCGCCTCCGGCGGGCGAGCGGTGGTGAAGGCGGCGACGGCGGAGCGGATCGCGGCGCTGGACACGGCGCTTTGGCTGTCGCCCGACCCTGACTGGCTGCCGCACGGCTCCGCCGCCACCGGAGAGGCCGATTTGCAGCCGATCTGGCTCACCACCGCGGATGAGGCGCCGAACGGCGCGCGCCACCTGTTCCTGGTCGAGGGAGCGGAGAGCGCGATCCTCGATCGGTTCGATCGCGTCTTCGACCTGTTCGACGGCAACGACGAGGCGGCGGTGGCGGCGGCGCGGGAGCGCTGGCGCCGTGCCAAGGCCGCAGGACACACCCTGACCTACTGGCGACAGACCGCGACGGGGTGGGAGAAGGCAGGCTAGCGCGGCGTGACCAGCACGCGGTGGTCGAACTCCTCGGCCTCGCGCAGAGTAGCGCGCATCGCCGCCTCGTCGGCGAAAGTGATGGCAGCAAGACGGCGGGCTCGGCAGGCGACCTCGAAGCACCGCTCGCGGAACGGCCAGGGATCGATCTCCAGCCGGTTCGGAGCGGTTTGGAAACGGAGATCGAGGCGCGCATCGGCCGCGGCAAGGCGCGCCGGCGGTGCGCGCTTCTCGCCCTCGCCGAAGGCGCCGCAGGCGACGAGGGCGAGGAGGTCGAACAGGAACAACAGCCGCGCGCGTTCGCGGAGCGTGGCATCGTCGTGCGCAATCCTTGGCCGCAGCCGCGCCTCGAGGGCGTCCTGTTCGGCGCGGAAGCGCGCGATGGCCGCGCGGTCCTCGGCACTGCGCGCCTCGTCCGGCGTCAGGGCGTACACCGCGCGCCCGTGACGGGAGATCAGCAGCGCCACCTCCGCACCGTAGCAGGCCTCCGCCGTCGCCACGCCGTCGGACCACAGAGCGGTGTGCAACGGCCGCGGCAGGGTGAGGAAGTCGTGCGGCCGGCCCGTGGCGGGGTCGCGCACCGGCGCCCGCTCCAGCGCGTGCCAGCCGATGTCGTGCTGTTCGACGGCGAGGATCAGCGTCTCGTCGAGACGCTCGACCCCCGCCACCGCGCCACCCCAGGCGCGCGCGAATTGGGCCGAGACCCAGGCATGCGCGGGCTGGGTGATGGCGATGCCGCCGCCGTCGTCGGTCGGGCGGAGGATCACGCCCTCACTCCATGCGGATGCCGGTGAGTTCGGCGAGTGCGGTCCAGCGCGCGACCTCCTCGCGCTGGAAGCGGGCGAACTCGGCGGGGCTGAGCGGAGCGGCGACGAAGCCCATGCCGGCGAGTCGCTCCTGCATCGCGGGTTCGCCCACGATCGCCACCGCTGCCTCGCCGAGTCTGCTCACGATCGGCTCCGGCGTGCCGGCCGGCGCCCACAGCCCGAACCAGGCATCGACCGCGAGCCCCTGCGCGCCCACCTCGTCGAAGGTCGGCACGTCGGGCAGCTCTGGGTGGCGCGCGGGCGAGCCGATGGCAAGCGCGCGCACCCGGCCCTCGCGCAAGAGCGGCATCATCGTCGGCAGGGTGGAGACGTAGTAGTCGACGATGCCGGCGACCGTGTCCTGGGTGGCGGGGGCGGCGCCGCGATAGGGCACGTGCGTCGCTTCGAAGCCGAAACGGCGTGCGATCCCCTCGCCGATGACGTGGCTCGCACTGCCCACCGAGGAGGAGGCATAGGTGACACGCCCCTTCGCCTTCAGCTCGGCGATCGTTCTCGCCCCCGAGGCCGGCACGATGATCGCATGCGGCACGGAGGCGAGGCGCGCGATGGGGGCGAAACTGTCGAGCACGTGGTAGGGCAGCACCCGCATCATCGCCTGGTTCGAGGCGTGGGTCTGATTGTTGCCGAGGGTGAGCGTGTAGCCGTCGGCCGGCGCCTGGGCCGCGGCGACGGTGCCGACGATGCCACCACCGCCGGCGCGGTTTTCCACCACCACCGCCGCCCCATTGAAACGCGCGGCGAGGCGTTCGGCGAAGGCGCGCGCGAGGAGGTCGGTCGACCCGCCCGGTGGATACGCGACGATGATGCGGATCGGGCGCGTCGGATAGGCGGGGGCTTGGGCCCGTGCGGCGAAGGGTGCGAGGGCTGCGGCGGCGAGCAGGGCGCGGCGTCGTGTCATCGTCGTTTCTCCCAAGCTCGCTTGTCCGACGGCACGCCGGTCCGGTCAAGGACACCGGCCCATCCGCTGCAAGAACAAAACGAACATGGCCGTCCCGCGCGACCGCGGCGTTGACGTGCGGAGCCGCCTTGTCGAGCCTGCCTGCCGATCGAGAAAGGGAGCAGCGGCCGAATGAGCGAGCGGCGATACCGCATCGCGGTGATCCCAGGCGACGGCATCGGGCGCGAGGTCGTGCCCGAGGGGTTGCGCGTGCTGGAGGCTGCCGGGCGCCGCTTCGGCTTTTCCCTCGCCTGCACCGAATACGACTGGTCCTGCGACCGCTACCTGAAGACCGGCGCGATGATGCCAGCGGACGGTCTCGATCGCCTGCGTGAAGCGGATGCGATCTTCCTCGGCGCGGTCGGATGGCCGGGGGTGCCGGACCATGTGTCGCTCTGGGGTCTCCTGATCCCGATCCGCCGCGGCTTCGACCAGTACGTCAACCTGCGGCCCGTTCGGCTTCTCCCCGGCATGAAAAGCCCGCTTGCCGGGCGCGGGCCCGAAGACATCGACTTCGTCGTGGTGCGCGAGAACACGGAGGGCGAGTATTCCTCGCAGGGCGGCCGGATGTTCGCCGGCACCGAGCGGGAATTCGTCCTCCAGGAGAGCGTGTTCACCCGCATCGGGGTCGATCGCATCCTGCGCTACGCCTTCGACCTCGCCCGCTCGCGGCCGAAGAAGCACCTCACCAGCGCGACGAAGTCGAACGGCATCACCTTCACCATGCCGTATTGGGACGAACGCTTCGCCGCCATCGGCAGGGACTATCCCGACGTGCGGCAGGACCAGTTCCACATCGACATCCTGTGTGCGCACTTCGTCCAGCACCCGGACTGGTTCGACGTCGTGGTCGGGTCGAACCTGTTCGGCGATATCCTGTCCGACCTCGGTCCGGCGGTGGCGGGCTCGATCGGGGTGGCGCCTTCGGCGAACATCGACCCCGAGCGTCGGTTTCCTTCGATGTTCGAACCCGTGCACGGTTCCGCACCCGACATCGCCGGCAAGGGTGTGGCCAACCCGATCGCGCAGATCTGGTCAGGGGGGATGATGCTCGACCATCTCGGCGAGGCCGAAGCGGCCGCCGCCATCCTGCGTGCCATCGAGCGGGTGCTGGCCGACGGCCCGCGCACGCGCGACCTCGGCGGCCAGGCCGGGACGCGCGAAGTCGGCGAGGCGATCGCCGCCGCGGTTCGTTCCGGCTGAGGGCCGATGGTTGAACGGCCCGGTTGGGCAGCCTACACTGCGCCTGTCAGTTGCGAGCGATTCTCAGTTGGCTCGCGTCACGGAGGTCTCACAGCGTCCACCGCGGCGAAACGCCGACGGGGCGGCGGGACGGACGGGCCGGCCAGAGACGGGGGCGAACGGCGCATGGGTCGTGACTTCAGCTACATCGCACGGCGGTGCGAGCGCGCGGTGGTCTCCGCCTATCGGGAGTTGCGCGCCCACGGCACGGCTGATCCGGAAGCTTTTCGCGCCTGCACCATCCTCTACCGGATCCACCACCCCGAGGCGTCGATGAACGAAGCCCGACGGCTGGTGGCGGAATGGATCGACCATCACGTGGTGCGCGAGAGCACGGCGCCGACGCGCGGCTGTGCCTGCGATTGAGCGGCTGAGCTGAACGGATCGTTCGGCGGCGCGCCGACAGCGCTGGTGATGCGCGGCTTCGATCTGCAGGGCCATCGCGGCGCGCGGGGCCTGGCCCCGGAGAACACGCTTGCCGGCTTCGCCCGGGCGCTGGCCATCGGCGTCACCACGCTGGAGATGGACATCGCGGTGACGGCGGACGGCGTGGTGGTCGTCAGCCACGACCCGGTGCTGAACCCGGACCTGACGCGGGGGCCGGACGGGGCTTGGCTGGAGGCGCCGGGGCCAGCGATCCGCAGCCTCACCCTGGCGGAGCTCCGGCGCTACGATGTCGGCCGCCTGAAGCCCGGCAGCCGCACCGCGGCGCTCTTTCCGCAACAGGTTCCGCTCGATGGCGAACGCATCCCCACCCTGGCCGAGGTGATCGCGCTCACCCGTGCCGTGGGGGCGGATGGCGTCCGGTTCAATATCGAGACGAAGCTCTTTCCCGACCGTCCCGACCTTACCGTCGCGGCGGAGGAGATGGCCGAGCGCCTAGTGGCGGTGCTGATCGCGGAAGGCGTGGCGGAACGGGCCATGGTGCAGTCCTTCGACTGGCGCAGCCTGCTCTGGGTGCAGCGCCACCACCCGACGATCACGACCTCCTTCCTCACCTCCGCCCGCACGCTCGCGCCACGGGGAGCGGACCCGTCGCCCTGGCTGGCGGGCATCGACCCGCGCGCGCTTGGCGGCTCGACCCCGCGTTCTGTTCAGGCCGCCGGCGGACGGGTGTGGTCACCCGACCATCGCGACCTGACGGCTGCCCAGGTGGACGAAGCACGCAGCCTCGGCCTCGCGGTCATTCCCTGGACGGTGAACGAACCTGCCGACATGGAGCGCCTGATCGCCTGGGGTGTCGACGGTCTGATCACCGACTATCCGGACCGCGCCCGTGCCGTGCTGGCACGGCGCGGCCTGCCGCTGCCGCAACCCCTGCCGTCAGCCAGGTGAGCGATCCTGTGGCAGGTCGTAGAAATTCGCCGTCGTCGAGAGCCGACTGAGCAGCGCCTGCATGGCGGGAGACTCGTAGCCCTTGTCGGCAGTCAGTGCCGTCATCGGGCAGAAGAATTCATGGGCATGCGGCACCTGCCCCTGAGCGAAGGGGCGGTAGTGCTTCTCGCGCAGGCCGTAGAGGACGCGGATGTCGCGCACGGGCAGGGTGAGCGGCCCCGTCGGCTCCGACGCCACCACCCCCGTCAGTCGCCAGCGCGGGGTCGGGTCTCCTTCCGTCGCCGGGGCGAGGAGCCACGGCAAGGGGCAGACCGCCAGCAGCGAATGCGTGGAAGGCGCGAAGCGCGCCCGTTTGTCGAGCAGGTTCTGGAAAGAGGAACAGGCCTCGATCGCCACCACATCACACCACGGCTCGGCGGGGGTACCGCCGAACTGCAGCCACATCCCGTCAGGCAGGGTCTTCAGCCGATCGGTGCCCGGGATCTTCAGGAACGGTGAGACGGCATTCGCGGCATCGGCCGGGCGGCCCCGAAGGACGCGTGGGGTGCCGGACAGGCGCGTCCAAAGCCCGGGGGGATGCTGGGGCCATTTGCGCAACTGGTGGCGGACCAGCGCATCCAGGCTCGCGTACCGTTCCATGGGGCTGCCTCCTGGGGGGTGCATTCCGTGCCTCCAGGACGCATTCTGAATACAACCGTCGGGAAAGTGCAAGCGGGGCTCATCAACCTATGATAGAAAATTCACGCTTTGCCCCCGCCGGCGAGTCGCGTGTCACCCTGTGAGTCGAAATGCGGAAAACCCAGCGCTCCTGCCCGTGCCTCGGCCGGCTCCGCCTGATCGGAGCAACACCGGAAAGGCTGTGAGTCCTGGGGACGACACGCCCGCGCAACGTAACTTTTGCGCGCACGATGAGTCGGCGTCAAGACTCGCCAGACGCCGGATCGTGGCGTGAGTCGGGCTCACGCCATGGGACGTTGCTGCCTCGCGTTTCCCGACTGTCGTAGGGGGATTTCGCCGCCCGAGCCGCCCGGCTCACCCTCAGCCCCGTTCCGAAAGCGGCACGACGTCGCGCTGGCCGGCTCCCGTGTAGACTTGGCGCGGGCGGCCGATGCGCTGCGACGGATCCTCGATCATCTCCTTCCACTGGCTGATCCAGCCGACCGTGCGGGCGACCGCGAACAAGGCGGTGAACATGCTGGTGGGCAGCCCCATGGCCTTGAGAATGATTCCAGAATAGAAATCAACGTTCGGATAGAGCTTGCGGCTGATGAAGTACTCGTCGGAGAGCGCGATCCGCTCGAGCTCCATCGCGATCTCGAGCAGGGGTTCGTGCTCGATGCCGAGGTCGGCCAGCACCTCGTGACAGGTGCGTGCCATGATCTTCGCCCGCGGGTCGTAGTTCTTGTAGACGCGGTGCCCGAAGCCCATCAGCCGGACATTGCTGTTCTTGTCCTTCACCTTGGCGATGAAGTCCGGGATGCGATCGACCGAGCCGATCTCGGCCAGCATCTTCAGCACCGCCTCGTTCGCCCCGCCATGGGCGGGCCCCCACAGCGTCGCGATGCCGGCGGCGACACAGGCGAAGGGATTGGCCCCGGTTGAGCCGGCAAGACGCACCGTCGAGGTCGAGGCGTTCTGCTCGTGATCCGCGTGCAGGATCAGGATGCGATCCATCGCGCGTGCGAGCACCGGATTGACGACGTAGGGCTCGGTCGGCACCGCGTTCAGCATGTAGAGGAAGTTCTCCGCGTAGCCGAGATCGTTGCGCGGATACATGAAGGGTTGCCCGACCGAGTACTTGTAGGCCCAGGCCGCGATGGTGGGCAGTTTCGCGATCAGCCTGTGGGCGGAGATCTCGCGCTGATGCGGGTCGTTGACGTCGCTTGAATCCGGATAGAAGGCGCTCATCGCGCCGACCACGCCGGTGAGCACGGCCATCGGATGCGCGTCGCGGCGGAAGCCGTCGAAGAACCGTCGCAGCTGTTCGTGGATCATCGTGTGGCGCGTGATGGTGCGCGCGAACGCCTCGTATTGCGCCTTCGTGGGCAACTCGCCGTAGAGCAGGAGATGCGCGACCTCGAGGAAGGTGCACTGCTCGGCGAGCTGCTCGATCGGATAGCCGCGATGCAGCAGGATCCCCTGATCACCGTCGATGTAGGTGATGGTGCTCTCGCACGCCGCGGTCGCCCCGTAGCCGGGGTCGTAGGTGAACATGCCGAGGTCCTGATACAGCCGCCGGATGTCGATCACCGAAGGTCCGAGCGTGCCGGGGATGACCGGCAGCGTGGCCGAGCGGTCGGTGCCGTCGAGCGTGATGGTCACCGTCTGCGCGGCGGGCTTCGACATCTCGTTCATGGCGGCTCTCCCGGGGCCTTGGGGCGCATCCGATCTCGCCCCTTTCGTTCACGGCCGCGTCAGATTAGGCCGGCCGCCGTCCCACGGCAATCTGCCGCGGTGCAGCAAGGCCATTCTCTCGCCAGTCAGGGGCGAACCAGCCGGCGATAGAGAGGCTTGAGCAGGAACGGGCTGAGAAACAGGGGGAACTGGCAGAGCGCGAAGAAGGCGAGGATGTCGAACCCGGTCTGCGGCGGCAGCACGGCCAGGTAGAGCGCCATGTTGCGATTGCCGGAAAGGAGGCCCGTGGCCAGCGCGATCTTGCGGCCGAACGGGAGCAAGGCGAGCGCCGTCGCTGCGTTCAGCCCGTAATTGCCGGCGAAGGCAAGAACGAGCGCCAAGGCCATGAACTGCGGCCGTTCGAGGAAGCCGGCAAGGATGCCGTCCATCACCCCGATGCCGTAGAGAGCAACGAGCAGCACCGCCGCCCCATCGATTGCCCGCCCCCAGGGCGCGAGCCGTTCCTCTCCCACCAATCGGCGAATGGCGAGGCTGAGCAGCAGCGGCAGACCGACGACAAGGGCGAGCCGCGCCGACAGCCCTCCCACCGTCAGCGGCAACGCGACGCCGAGCAGGCCGAGCGCGAGCGGCGGCGCGGTGAACGGCACCGCCAGCGTGGACAGGACGGACGCGACGAGGGAGAGCTGCGGATCGAGCCCGACCAGCCGGGCAAAGGCGGGGGCCGATGTGGCGGCACAGCCGGTTGCCATGATCACCAGGGCCTCGGCGAGCGCGCCCTCGAATCGCGCGAGCCGCACGATGGCCCAGGCGAGCAACGGCGCGCCGACCATCAGCCACACGACCAGCCACAGCACGAGTTTGGGCCGGCGCAGATAGCCGAACACGGCTGCGAAATCGACGCGCAGCAGCACGAGCGTCATCAGCCCCACCACGGTCGGCGTGATGATGAAGCGCATCGCGCGCGCCAGCGGCGGGGCGAAGAGGCCGAGGAAGATCGAGACCGCGAGCAGGGCGGAGCCGTGCCAGGCGCAGGCTTCGAGAATGCGGCGGAGAAGCAAGGCGGATCGGGCCTTTGCGGAGCGGGGGCCCTGTTCTATATGCCCCCCCATGCCCGCGCTACCCGCCCTCGTCGCGGCGCTGCTCCTCGCCGGCGCCGTGCCAGCCTTCGCGTCCTGTTCCGACCCCGCCGCCCCAGGTGTGGACTGGCGGCGCTGCCTGCTCGATCGGCGCGATTTCACGGGCGCCGACCTCACCCGGGCCATCCTGCGCGACGCCTCGCTGCAGCGGGCTGAACTCGCAGGCGCCAAGCTCGTCGAAGTGGACGGGTCGGACGCGCGTTTCGTCTCCGCCAATCTGCGTGAGGCGGATCTCTCGCGCGCGACGTTCCGCAGTGCGGATTTCACGCGCGCCGACCTGCGCGGGGCGATCCTGCGCGAGGCCGATCTGCGCCGCGCCCGTTTCTTCCGCGCCGATCTGCGCGGCGCCGACCTCACCGGGGCGAACCTCGCCGGGGTCGATCTCAACGGGGCGGAGCTCGGTGGCGCTCGCTGGATCGACGGTACCCGCACCTGTGCGGAAGGCTCGGTCGGGGTCTGTCAGTAACGCGGCCGTATCTGTCGTGCGCCGCGCCGTCGCGGCAGAGTGGAACCATGACGGCTCGAGCGGCGATCCCTGAGCCCTACGACTACCTCGCGCGGCTGAACCCGGAACAGCGCGAGGCGGTGGAGACGCTGGACGGCCCCCTGCTGGTGCTGGCGGGGGCCGGCACCGGCAAGACGCGCGTGCTCACCACGCGCTTCGCCCATCTCCTGCTCACCGGCCGCGCCGCTCCCGGCCAGGTGCTCGCCGTCACCTTCACCAACAAGGCGGCGCGCGAGATGCGCGAGCGAATCGCCGCCCTCATCGGCCGCCCTGTCGAGGGGCTCTGGCTCGGCACCTTCCACGCCCTGTGCGCGCGTCTCCTTCGTCGCCACGCCGAGCGCATCGGCCTCACCCCGTCCTTCACCATCCTCGACACCGACGATCAGCTCCGGCTGCTCAGGCAGGTGATGGAGGCCGAGAAGGCGGACACCAAGCGCTGCCCGCCTGCGCATCTGATGGCCGAGATCCAGCGCTGGAAGGATCGCGGTCTTTCGCCCGATGCCGTCTCGGCAGAGGACGATCGCGGGCTCGCCGATGGCCGTGCGCGTGCGCTCTATGCCGCCTATCAGGCCCGGCTGAAGGCGTTGAACGCGGTCGATTTCGGCGACCTGTTGCTGCACGTGGTCGACCTGTGGCGCCGCGACGGCGAGGTGCTCGCCGAGGCGCATCGCCGCTTCCGCTGGATCATGGTCGACGAGTACCAGGACACCAACCTGGTGCAGTACCTGTGGCTGAGGCTGCTCGCGCAAGCTCATCGCAACATCTGCTGTGTGGGCGACGACGACCAGTCGATCTACTCCTGGCGCGGGGCGGAGATCGAGAACATCCTCCGCTTCGAGCGCGACTTTCCGGGTGCCAAGGTGGTGCGGCTCGAGCGCAACTACCGCTCCACCGCTCCCATTCTCGCCGCCGCCTCGGCTCTGATCACCCACAACGAGGGCCGGCTCGGCAAGACGTTGCGCGCTGCCGCCAAGGGGGCCGAGGTCGGCGAGCCGGTCGAGGTGCACGCGCTGTGGGACTCGGAGGAGGAGGCGCGCCTGGTGGGGGCGCGCATCGAGGCGCTGCGCGCCGAGGGACACGCGCTGGCCGAGATCGCGATCCTGGTTCGCGCCGGGTTCCAGACGAGGTCCTTCGAGGAACGGCTGATCGTGCTCGGCATACCGTACCGCATCGTCGGCGGGATTCGTTTCTACGAGCGGCAGGAGATCCGCGACGCGCTCGCCTACATGCGCCTCCTCGTGCAACCCGCCGACGATCTCGCCTTCGAGCGGATCGTCAACGTGCCGAAACGGGGCTTGGGCGAGGCTGCGCTGCGGGCGATGCACGAGCGGGCGCGCGCCGATCGCGTCCCCCTTTCGCGTGCCGCCGCCGACCTCGCGCGTTCCGATCTCCTCAAGGGCAAACCGCGCGCCGCGCTGGTGCAGTTCCTCAACGATCTCGATCGCTGGCGCGCCATGCTCTCGCGCGAAGGCCATGCCGTGACGGTCGCGGCCATGCTCGACGAATCGGGCTACACCGAGATGTGGCGCAAGGACAGCTCGCCCGATGCGCCCGGGCGTCTCGAGAACCTGCGCGAGCTCGTCCGGGCGCTCGCGGAGTTCGAAACCCTCGAGGGCTTCCTCGAGCATGTGGCACTCGTCACCGAGAACGACGAGGCCGCCGAAGGCGACCGGGTGAACCTGATGACGCTGCACGCGGCGAAGGGGCTGGAGTTCGACACCGTGTTCCTGCCCGGCTGGGAGGAGGGGCTGTTCCCCAACCAGCGCGCGCTCGACGACGGCGGGGCCAAGGCTTTGGAGGAGGAACGGCGCCTCGCCTATGTTGGGCTCACGCGCGCGCGCCGTCGCGCCATCATCTCCTGGGCGGCGAACCGGCGCATCTACAACGCGTGGCAGTCCGCCATCCCGTCGCGCTTCCTCGACGAACTGCCCGAAGCACACTTGCGACGCGCGACGACGCCGCTCGTCGCGCAACGACGTTTCGACGCCGCGTCGTCCGTCTTTCCGGCCGTCGCCTACGGCGGAGCGGGGCGGGGGCGGGTGTTCGAGGTGGGCGCGTGGGAGGTGGCGGAACGGCCGCCGTCGTCGGAGCGGTACGCGCCCGGCGATCGCGTCTTCCACGACAAGTTCGGCTACGGAACGGTGCGCGCGGTGGAGGAGGATCGTCTCGACATCGAGTTCGGCACGGGGGTGAAGCGCGTGCTCGATCGCTTCGTTCGCCGCGCATGAGACGGTTCGCGCGCCTTTCCGTCAGCGTGCCGGAGGCGGCGGTTCCCGCCTTTGTCGCCGCCTTCGAGAGCGTGTGCGACAGCGTTGAGTTCGTGCGCGAGGACGAGAGCTGCGCGCGCTGGGCCGTCTCGGGGCTGTTGCGCGAGGCGTCGCGGCGTGCCGAGCTCGACGCCGCACTGGCGCTCGCCGCCGCCGCCGCCGGCGTCGCGGTGCCCGAGGTCGCCGAGGGCGAGGTGGAGGCAGACGGCTGGCTCGCGCGCAGTCTTGCCTCCTTTCCGCCGTTGCCGATCGGGCGGCGTTTCCTCATCCGCGGCACGCACGACGCGCACGTCACCAGCCCCGGCCGCCTCGCGCTCACCATCGACGCCGGCCTCGCCTTCGGCTCCGGCGAACACGCGACCACGCGCGGCTGCCTGATCGCGCTCGAGCGGCTGCGTCGCCCCCAAGGGCCCGTCGCCGACATCGGCACTGGCTCTGGCGTGCTCGCGCTCGCGGCCGCCGGGCTTTGGCGGGTGCCTGTGGTCGGCGTCGAGCTCGAGCCGTGGGCGGCGCACACCGCAGCACAAAACGCGAAGGCGAACGGGCTTGCCCGCTTCGTGCGCGTGGTGCGGGGCGACGGTTGGCATGCGCCGGCGATCCGCCGTCGTGCGCCCTACGCCGTGGCCTTCGCCAACATCCTTGCCCGGCCGCTTTGCGCCATGGCGCGCCACGCCGCGCGACGGGTTGCCCGCTGCGGGCGACTGATCCTGTCAGGGTTTCATCCCGCACAGGCGCGGATGGTCGTCGCCGCGCATCGACGGGTCGGGTTCGTGCTCGTCCGCCGTTACGAGGTCGAGACGTGGACGACTCTCGTGCTTGCCAAACGCTGAGGGCGGCGCCGGTGTCGACGCCGCCCTCGTGCTTCTTGCGGGAGAAGGCCGCTCCGTCAGGCCGCGCGCGCGGCCGCGACGTTGCTGTTCGCCGGTTCCGGTGTGGCCATCCGCTCGCCGCTCGCGGTGCCGAGTTGCGGGGTGGCGAAATCGGGGTCGAACACCCGGGCCAAGTCGCCGCGGGTCAGCCCGATGTCGCGCAACTCGCGATCGGACATCGCGTTCAGCTGGTCATACAGGGCGCGGCGGCGGGGATAGGTGGCGAGGAACGTCACCGTCCCCCGCACCGCGTTCCACAGCCAGCGCGCGGCGGCGGCGATGGCCCGGCCGATCGCCTCGTCGCGGGCACGGATGGCGGCCAGCCGGATCTCCTCGATTTCCATCGCGCGTCGCGATGGCGTGAGGGTCGGGAAGAGATCGGCCTCATCCCTGGGCGTGCGGGCATCCATCGTTCAGCATCCTTGCTCGTCGGGCGGGGCACTCTCGGCCGCCGGCCTCTGCCGGAAGGCTGCGCCCCGCCTTTTCGCACCCGCAAAATAGGCTTTCATCGGTTGTGGGAAATGCGAGAACATTCCCGGTCCGCCATGCAATGAACGCATGACTAAGCAGGGAGGTATGTCATCGTCTTGACTCAAAGGAACCACCTCGGCGCCCTGCGCGCCGCCCTTGCCGAACGGGGCCTCGACGGCTTCCTGATCCCCCGCGCCGACGAGCATCTCGGCGAATACATCCCCGCCAGCGCGGAACGCCTGCGCTGGCTCACGGGTTTCACGGGGTCGGCGGGGCTGGCCGTCGTGCTGCGCGACCGCGCCGCCTTCTTCACCGACGGCCGCTACCAGACCCAAGCGCGCGCCGAGGTCGACCTCGGCGCCTTCGAACTCCGCCACCTGATCGACGAGCCGCCCGAGACGTGGCTCGCCGCCTCGGTGCGGGCGGGAGCAGCGATCGGCTACGACCCCTGGCTTCATTCGGCCGAGGCGGTGGATCGCCTTCGGCGCGCGGTCGAGCGGGCGGGCGGGCGGTTCGTCGCGGTCGAGCCGAACCCGATCGACGCCCTGTGGACCGATCGCCCGCCGCCGCCCGCCTCACCGGTGAAGCCCCACTCGGCCCAGTTCGCGGGCGAGGAGGCGGCGGCGAAGCGGGCTCGCATCGGTGCCGCAATCGCCGCCGCAGGTGCCAAAGCCGCCGTGTTGACCGCGCCGGACAGCATCGCCTGGCTCTTCAACATCCGCGCCGACGACGTGCCCTTCACGCCGGTGGCGCTGGCTTACGCCCTGCTGGAGGCGGACGGGCGCGCCACCTTGTTCCTGGACCCCGCCCGCGTCGATCCCGCAGCGCGCGCGCATCTCGGCAACGAGGTCGCCGTCGAACCCCGCTCCGCCTTTCCGCTCGCGCTGGCGCGGCTCGGCGCCGAACGGGCGACGGTGCTCGTCGACCCGCGTACGACCCCGGCCCGCGTGGCGCAGCGTCTCGAGGAGGCGGGGGCGACGATCCTCGCCGAGCCCGATCCGGTCGCACTGCCGAAGGCATGCAAGAACAGCGTCGAACAGGTGGGCGCGCGCGCCGCACACCGGCGCGATGCGGTCGCCCTGATCCGCTTCCTTGCCTGGCTCGACCGCACCGCGCCGGTCGAACCGGTCAGCGAACTCGCGGCGGCCAAGCGCCTGCTCGCCCTGCGTGCCGAGGGCGACCGCTTCCGCGGCGAGAGCTTCCCCGCCATCAGCGCGGCCGGGCCGAACGGCGCCATCATCCACTACCGCGTGAGCGAGGCCACCAACCGCATGCTGGCCTCGGGCGATCTCTACCTGATCGACAGCGGCGGGCAGTACCTCGACGGGACGACGGACGTCACGCGCACGGTGCTGATCGGCGAGCCGAGCGAGGAGATCGCCGAACAGCGCGACCGTTACACGCGCGTGCTGAAGGGCCTGATCGCGATCGCCACACTGCGCTGGCCGAAGGGGGTCGCGGGGCCGCATCTCGAGGCCTTCGCCCGCCGTGCGCTGTGGCAGCAGGGGCTCGATTACGACCACGGCACCGGCCACGGGGTCGGCTCTTATCTCGGTGTGCATGAAGGGCCGACGGGGCTGTCGCGCGCCGCTCGCCCGATCCCGCTCGCCCCGGGCATGATCCTTTCCGACGAACCGGGCTTCTACCTGCCCGGCCGTTGGGGAATCAGGCTCGAGAACCTGGTGATGGTGCGCGAGGAGCCGATCGAGGGTGCGATCAAACCCTTCCTCGGTTTCGAGACGCTGACCCTCGCCCCGTTCGATCGCCGCCTCATCGAACCGGCTTTGCTCTCGGAGTGGGAACGATCCTGGCTCGATTCCTACCATGCGCGCGTCGCAGCCGAGATCGGGCCTCTGCTCGATCGGTTGGATCGCGCCTGGCTCGAGCAGGCCTGCGCCCCACTTTGAGCCTCAGGCCCGGGGCACGCCGGCGGCGGCGAGCACGCGGGCGAGCAGGCGCTGCGTCATCGGGACCTTCGGGTTGAGCGCCTGGCGGAGCGCGAGCATGCGCTGCGCCTGGGCCAGCCGGCCCGTGCGCAGCAGGGAGGCGATCAGGATCTGCTCGAACAGGTCGCGCTGGGCGTGGCTGCCGCCGATCTCGTGCAGGCGCGGCAGCACGGGCGAGAGGTCGCGCACGCACGCTTCGTGATCGCCGCGCCCGAAGCCCGCGAGCGCGCGGGCGGCCGGCAACGCCACCTCGGCCCAGGCGGCGCGCGTCGCCTCATGCGCGGTCGCGGTACGGTCGGCGATGCCGGCGAGCACGGTCTCCGCTTCCGGGTGCCCGGCGCGGGCGAGACCGAGCACGAGGTGAAGGTCGATGAAGGGCTCGACATGGCGCTGGTCAGGCGTCGCGAGTCGGGGGGCGAGACGCTGCCAGCGGTCGCCGACATCCACCCCGTGCAGCTCGAGCCGGATCAGCAACGACACCGCCCCGGCCTGGATCTGCCCCCAGGAGGGTTCGAGCGCGAAGACGCGCGTGTCGTAGAGGGCGAGCGCTTCGTCGGTTCGGTCGCGATCGAGCAGGAACAGCGTCTGATGCCACCAGTTGTGCGTGACGACGAAGGGGTTGCGCCCCTCCCAGGTGTCGGCGACCGTGGCGAGAAAGTCGATGCCTTCCTCGGCCCGATCCTGCGTGAGCAGGACGTGGGCGAGCGCATGGTGCGCCCAAGGCTCGTCGCGACGGAGCTCGATGGCGTGCCGGGCCTCGTGCTCCGCCTCCTCGAGCAGGTGGCACTCCTCGTAGCCGAAGGCGAGCATGCCGTGCACCCAGGGCACGTGCTCGTTCGCAGCCGCCGCCAGCAAGGGAAGGCGAAGCAAGGAGGGTGCGTCGCCGCGGTTGAGCGCGTGGTATTGGCCGAGCTTCACCGCGACGAGGTCGCGCGGAAACCGCACCGCACTCTCGGCGCAGAGGGCGAGCGCCGTCGCCGTGTCGCCCGCGTGCCAGGCCCGGATCGAGGCAACGGCGAGACGCTCCCGCTCGGTCGCCGCGGCGGCCGAGGCGCGATCGAGGAAGCGTGCGGCACGGGCGTGGCCCTTGCGCGTCTCGGTGAGCAGCCAGAGGGCCGCCGCCCAGGCATTGGCGAGCGCGCAGGACGGGTCGGCCTCGGCGGCCTTGACGATGCGGCCGATTTCGGCGCGGTAGCCGAGAAGATCCTCGGCGAAGGCATCGAGTGCGGCCATCGATGCCACCTCGCCGCTCGCCGCGTAGCCGGTCGCGTCACGGTTCATGGCCGCCTCTCCCCCTCTACGCCAGGCCGGCGAGCCTGCGCCATTCCTCTTCCGTCAGCATGCGCACGCCGAGCGCCTTCGCCTTCTCCGCCTTCGAACCCGCCTCCTCGCCGACGACGACGAAATCGGTCTTCTTCGACACCGTGTCCGTCACCTTCGCGCCCAGCGCCTCGGCGCGGGCCTTCGCCTCCGCGCGCGTCATGGTGGCGAGCGTGCCGGTAAAGACGATCGTCTTGCCGGCCAATGCCCCGCCCGCCTCCGGCGCGGAAGCGGGCTCGATCGTCACCTCGTGCGCGAGCGCCTCCAGCACCGCGAGGTTGTGCGGTTCGTCGAAGAAATCGGCGAGTTCCTGCGCGATCGCGGGGCCGATGCCGACGATCGCCTCGAGTTCGGCCCGCGCCTCGCTTGTCGGGTCGCGCGCGGCGAGCATCGCCCGTCGCCAGGCGTCGAACGTGCCGTAGTGGCGGGCGAGGAGGCGCGCATTGGCCTCGCCGATGCGGCGGATCCCCAAGGCGTAGATGAAGCGATCGAGCGGGATGCGGCGTCGCGCCTCGATCGCGCGGACGAGGTTGCGTGCGGAAACGGTGCCGAAGCCTTCGCGCGCGGCGATCTCCGCTTCGCGGGCGGGGAGCTTGAACAGATCGACCGGGCTCGTGAGCCACCCGTCGGCGTGGAAGGCCTCGATGGTCTTCTCGCCCAGGCCCTCGATGTCGAAGGCCGCGCGCGAGACGAAGTGCTTCAAGCGTTCCACCACCTGGGCGGGGCAGGTGAGGCCACCGGTGCAGCGTCGCACGGCCTCGCCGGGCGGGCGTACGGCGTGCGACCCACAGACGGGACAGCGGTCGGGAAAGACGAAGGGCTTGGCATCGGGCGGACGCTTCTCCGGCACCACGCCGAGGATTTGCGGGATCACGTCGCCCGCGCGCTGCACGATCACCGTATCGCCGACGCGGATGTCCTTGCGCGCGATCTCGTCCTCGTTGTGCAACGTGGCGTGGCGCACGATCACGCCGCCCACGTTCACCGGCTCCATCACCGCCCGCGGCGTGAGCGCGCCGGTTCGGCCGACCTGGATCTCGATCGCGACCAGCCTGGTGGTCGCCTTTTCGGCGGGAAATTTCCATGCCACCGCCCAGCGCGGCGCACGGCCGACGAAACCGAGCCGTTCCTGCCAGTCGAGCCGATCGACCTTGTAGACCACGCCGTCGATGTCGTAGGGCAAGGAGGAACGAGCAAGCCCGATCTCGTCCTGGAACGATTCGGCCTCGGGCCAATCCTGCAGCGGCCGCGAGAGGGGATTGACCGCGAAGCCCCAGGCGCGCAGCCGCGCGAGCAGGCCCTGGTGGGTGTCGGCGATCGGTTCCGAGCATTCGCCGATCGCGTAGGCGAACAGCGCGAGCGGGCGCGACGCGGTGACCGCCGGATCCTTCTGGCGGAGCGAGCCGGCGGCGGCGTTGCGCGGATTGGCGAAGGGTTCTTCCCCTTCGGCCTCCATGCGCTCGTTGAGCGCGAGGAAGGCCTCCTTCGCCATGTACACCTCGCCGCGGATCTCGATCAGCTCCGGACAGGGCGGCGGCAGGGAGAGCGGCAGATCCCTGAGCGTGCGCAGGTTCGCCGTCACGTCCTCGCCTTCCGTGCCGTCGCCGCGTGTGGCCCCGACCACGAAGCGGCCCCTGCGGTAGGTGAGGCTGATCGAAGCGCCGTCGATCTTCGGTTCGGCGACGAGGGCGATGCGCTCGCCGGCAGCGAGGCCGAGGAAGCGGCGCACGCGATCGATCCAGGCGGCGAACTCGGCCCGGTCGAACACGTTGTCGAGCGAGAGCATCGGCTTGAGGTGCCGGTGCTTGGCGAAACCGCGCGCCGGGGCGGCACCGACGCGGAACGAGGGGCTGTCGGGTCGGATCAGATGGGGGAAGCGGGCCTCGATCGCGGCGTTGCGGCGCTTCAGCGCATCGTATTCCGCATCGGTGATGATGGGGCGGTCGCGTTCGTAATAGGCGCGGTCGTGCTCGGCGATCTCGGCGGCAAGGGCGGCGAGTTCGGCGCGCGCCTCCTCCTCCGAGAGTTTTTCGACGGGGATGTCACGCAGACGCTTCACGACACCCCCGCGAGCAGGTCGGCGGCCGCCGCACGCGCGGCGTCGGTGATCCGTTCGCCCGCCAGCATGCGCGCGATCTCCTCTCGCCGTGCGGCCGCATCCAGCACCTCGAGCCCGGTCCGCGTCATGCCATGCTCCGCCCTCTTGCTCACCCGCCAATGCCGCGATGCCTTGGCCGCCACCTGCGGCGAGTGGGTGACGACGAGCACCTGCAGGCTCTCGGCAAGCCGCGACAGCCGCTCGCCCACCGCCGCCGCGGTCGCACCGCCGATGCCGGCATCGACCTCGTCGAACACCAAGGTGGTGACGGGCGTGCTGCGCGCGAGCACCACCTTGAGCGCCAGCATCAGGCGCGAGAGTTCGCCGCCGGAGGCGCATTTCGCGAGCGGTGCGGGGGCTTGGCCCGGGTTCATCGCGACCAGGAACTGCACGCGGTCCGCACCTTCGGGCCCCCAGGTGTCCTCCTCAAGGCGGGTGAGTTCGACGACGAAACGAGCGCGCTCGAGCTTGAGGGGCGCGAGTTCCTTCGCCACCGCCTGCGCCAGCGCCTCCGCCGCCTCTCGTCGCGCCGCCGAAAGATGTTCCGCTGCCGTCCGATAGGCCTCGCGCGCCGCACGCGCGGCATCGGCCAGAGCCGCGATCCGCTCCTCGCCGAGATCGAGCTCGCGCATCCGTTCGCACAGGTTGTCACGCAGCGCCGGCAGCTCCGCCACCGTCACCTGGTGCTTGCGCGCCACCGCCCGCAGCGCGAACAGACGCTCCTCGGCGGCTTCAAGGGCGCGCGGATCGGGTGCGGAGTCGGCGAGCAGCCGCTCAAGCAGCGTCTCGGCCTCGGCGACTGCGTCCTGTGCGGCGGAGAGGGCGGCGAGAACGGGAGCGACCGCGGCATCCTCGCCAAGGCGTTCAAGGCTGCGCGCGGCGGAGCGCAGCGCCTGCGCAACACCACGGTTGCGCGCGAGCTCGTCGCGGGCGGAGGCCAGTGCCTCCGCCCGCTTCTCCGCTCCCTGCAGGCTACGGCGAAGTCGATCGAGCCGTTCCTCCTCCTCCGCTTTGGGGGCGAGACGATCGAGTTCGGCCACCGCATGCCGAAGCCATTCCTCGTCGCGCCGCGCGGCGGCGATCGCCGCTTCCGCGTCGGCCCGCGCGCGCTCCGCCGCACGCCAGGCGGCGAAGGCACCGCGCACGCGCTCCGCTTCCCCTTCCAGCCCGCCGAAGGCATCGAGCAGAGAGGCATGGGTGCCGGCATCCGCCAGCCCGACCTGGGCGAATTGGCCTTCGATCTCCACCAGGCTCTCGCCGAGCCGTTTCAGCAGCGACACGCTCACCGGCTCGTCGTTGACGAAGGCGCGCGAGCGTCCATCCGTCTGCACGACGCGACGGAGCGTGAGCGCCGTCTCGTCCGGCAGTCCGTGCTCGGCGAGCAGGCGGCGCGCCGGATGATCGGCGGGCGGCTCGAACACGGCCGACACCACCGCTTGCGTCGCACCGGCGCGAACGAGCCCCGCTTCCGAGCGCGCACCGAGGGCGAGGCCGAGGCTGTCGAGCAGGATCGACTTGCCGGCCCCCGTCTCGCCGGTGAGCGCGGTCAGCCCTGGTCCAAGCGCGAGGTCGAGGCGGTCGATCAGGACGACGTCGCGAATGGAGAGTGCGACGAGCATCGACGCACTCGCTGCCGAGGGCTCAGAAGATGGACGACCACCAGCGGGCGAGCATGCCGGTGCGACGCGGCTCGGCAGGTTCGGCGCCGGGGACGAGCAGGGCGTAGCTGTCCTGGTACCAGGGAGAACCCGGGAAATTGTGGCCGAGCACGGCCGCGGTTCGCCGGGCCTCCTCGGTGAGGCCGAGTGCGAGATAGGACTCGGTCAATCGGTGCAGCGCCTCGGCGACATGATTCGTCGTCTGGTAGAGCTCGACCACGCGGCGGAAGCGATTGATCGCCGCCAGATGGAGGTTCTGGCGCTGGTAGTAGCGGCCGATCATCATCTCGTGGCCGGCCAGATGGTCGCGGGCGAGGTCGATCTTGAGCCGCGCGTCACGCGCATATGGCGTGTCGGGAAAGCGGTTCACCACCTCGGTCAGCGCGCCCAACGCCTGTTCCGTCACCCGCTGGTCGCGGGTCACGTCGGCGATCTGCTCGTAATAGGAGAGGGCGCGCAGATAGTAGGCATAGGCGATGTTCGGGTTGGCGGGATGCAGGCGAATGAACCGATCGAGGGCGGCAATTGCCTCCGTGTACTGGTTCCGCATGTAGTGGGCATAGGCCGCCATCAACTTCGCCGTCACCGCCCAGGACGAGTATGGATGTTGCCGTTCGACCTCGTCGAACAAGGTGGCGGCGCGCGCATACTGTCCTGCCTCGAGGGCGTCGGCCGCGTCGTTGTAGATGTCCTCCACGGGGCGTTCCCGTGTGAGCTGAGTGTCGACGTCGTCGCGGCCGCTGCAGGCGGCGAGCGCGATGACGAGCACAAACAGGGCGGCGATGCGAAGGAGAGCCATCGCGCGGCTCTATAGCACGCGGCCAGGCGCGGCGAGAGCAGGCGCGGCGGTCAGACCGGCGCGGCGGCGGCGGCGGCGAGGGGAGTGCTCACACCGTCGCGCACCGAGGTGGCGGCCAGCAGCGGGACGACGCGCCAAGCGCGCGGGTCGGCGAACAGGGCCCGCAGTGCGAGATTGTTCAGGCGATGACCGGCACGCCGCGCGACGACGCGGCCACGCAGCGGTAGCCCGGCGAGGGCAAGGTCGCCGACCAGATCGAGCAGCTTGTGGCGGACGAACTCGTCCGTGTAGCGCAGCCCGCCGGCGTTCAGCACCGTCGCCCCGCGCAGCACCACCGCGTTGTCGAGGCTGCCGCCGCGGGCGAGGCCGGCGTCGCGCAAGGCCTCGATCTCCTCGACGAAGCCGAAGGTGCGCGCGCGTGCCAGATCACGCTTGAAGGCGCCGGCAGCCAGCCGAACCACGCGATGTTGGCGACGGATCGCGCTGGAGGCGAACTCGATCTCCATTTCGTAGGTCGGCACGACGCCGGGATCGGGCAGCAGGGTCAGGCTGGCGCCACCTTCCTCAACCGTCACGGGGCGGAGGATTTCGAGCATGTGCCGCGCAGCCGTTTGCGTCGTCAGCCCCGCGCACTCGATCAGGAACACGAATGGCGCGGCAGACCCATCCATGATGGGCACCTCGGGACCGTCGAGGTCGACGATCGCATTGTCGACGCCGCTGCCGGCGAGAGCGGCGAGCAGGTGCTCGACCGTGCCCACACTGGCTTCAGGACGCCCGGGCAGGCCGAGCGTGGTGTTGCGCCGGGTGTCGATCACATGGTCCCAGCGGGCTGGGATCACCGGCTGGTCGGGGAGGTCGATGCGCCGAAAGGCGATGCCCGCGTTCTCCGCCGCCGGGCGAAGGGTGAGCGAAACCTTACGCCCGGAGTGGAGCCCAACCCCCGTGCAGCCGATCGGCGCCCGAAGCGTCCGCTGGAAGGGCTGAACGCTGCTCGCCAATTGATCGTCAGACGCCAACTGCACGTTCGACGGGTCTCCGACCGGAAGCTCCCGACGCGGCAACCGCTGCGGTTGAGCCGGGAGAGGATCGGTTCGGATGCCGCGAAAGGTTAAGGCCCCGCCCCGATCCGCCATTCTGCAATGCACCTTAGGAGCCACCGCCGCATCGCAGCAAGTCAAGCTTCTTTTCTCAATGTATCAGTTCACTGCCTTGATCTTTCCGCATTTTGGCTGAATTGGGGCAACGTCACCCGAGCCGCACAGGTGCGGCAGAAAAACGCACGCGACGACGGTCAGCGGGTGAGAAGCGTCGGCCTCAGTTACCCTGTCGGCGCAGGAAGGCCGGGATGTCGAGCCCGCTCTCCTCCAGGCCCGGCCGCGGCTGTGGCTTGGACGAAGCATGCCCGACCGGCGTGAGGATCGGTTCGGCCCGCGGCGAGACGGCGGGGCGCGACATGGGGGCGGTCGCCGGTGCCTCACCCCCGGCGATCAGACGCGTCATGCGCTGGAACAGGCTGCGCGCCGGCGAAGGGCCGGTTGCAGCCATGCCCGGAGCGGGCGCCGACGCGGCGACGGCGTCTTGGGGGACGGTCGGTTCGCGCGGCGCGAACAGCGGTGCCGGCGGCTCGCCCGCCACGATCGCCGGCTCGACCATGGTGGGCTGTCTGGCGGGCTCGGGCGGCTGCGGCTTTTCCGCCACCACCGGTTCGGCGGCGAGGGGGGCGGTCTGCAGCACGGTGTTGCCGACCACTTTGGTCGCTGTGGCCGTAACCGGGGCCGCCACGGGCGCGGTGGCCGCAGCGGCCGCGACGGGAGCGGCGGCCGGCCGGGCCACCGGCGCACCATCCACCGCCACCAGGGCGGGGCGCTGGCGTGCCTGGTTCGCCTCCATGCCGGTGGCGACCACGGACACGCGAATCCGCCCCGCCATGTCCTCGTCGATCGAGGAGCCGAAGATGATGTTCGCCTCCTCGTCGCCCACCTCCTTGCGGATCCGGTTCGCCGCCTCGTCGACCTCGAACAACGTCATGTCGGGCCCGCCGGTGATGTTGATCAGCACGCCCTTCGCCCCCTTCATCGAGGCGTCCTCGAGGAGCGGGTTGGAGATCGCGATCTCGGCCGCGCGCACCGCGCGGTCCTCCCCTTCGGCCTCGCCCGTGCCCATCATCGCCTTGCCCATCTCCGCCATCACTGCGCGGATGTCGGCGAAGTCGAGATTGACCAGACCCGGATGCACGATCAGGTCGGTCACGCCGCGCACCCCCATGTAGAGCACGTTGTCCGCCATCTTGAACGCTTCGGCGAAGGTGGTGCGATCGTTGGCTAGGCGGAACAGGTTCTGGTTCGGGATGACGATCAGCGTATCGACGTATTGCTGCAGCTCCTCGATGCCGGCCTCCGCCGCACGCTTGCGCTTCAGCCCCTCGAACTCGAACGGCTTGGTCACCACGCCGACGGTGAGGATGCCGCGTTCGCGCGCGACGCGCGCCACCACCGGTGCCGCCCCTGTGCCGGTGCCGCCGCCCATGCCGGCGGTGATGAACACCATGTGTGCGCCGGCGAGGTGGGAGGCGATCTCCTCCACCGCTTCCTCCGCCGCGCCACGCCCGACCTCGGGCCGTCCGCCCGCACCGAGCCCCTGGGTGAGGTGAGGCCCGAGCTGGATCTTGCGATCGGCCCGGCTCTTCATCAGCGACTGCGCGTCCGTGTTGGCGACGATGAACTCCACCCCGTCGAGCTGCGAGGCGATCATGTTGTTCACCGCGTTGCAGCCGCCGCCGCCGACACCGATGACGGTGATGCGCGGCTGGAAATCGTTCAGCGCCTGGGCGGGGACGGTCAGCGTGATGGCCATGGCGTGTCTCCTGAAGAGGCGTTCCGGTTCGGGGTTGGGGTGGGGGCCCGCATCGGCGTCACAGCCTTTCGCGAAGCCAGGTGAAGAGGCGGCGGAGGGGGCCGGGAATGCCGGCGAAGCCGACCGGGGCGAGGTCGCGTGCGACCTGGCCTTCCGTCGCGGCCCAGATCAGCAGCCCGACCGGCACGGCGAAGGCAGGACCCTGCGCGACGTCGGGCAAGCCGCGCAGGGCGGGCGGGCGACCCAGCCGCACCTGCTTGTCGAGCATCGCCGCCGCGAGATCACGCACGCCGATGAGTTGCGACGCCCCACCCGTCAGCACGACGCGCCGGCCGGCCGCACTGCCGAGCCCGGCCGCATCGAGACGAGCGCGCACCAGCTCGAAGGTCTCCTCGAGCCGGGGGCGGATGATGCCGATCAGCATCGACCGCGGCACCTTGGCGATCGCGTGGTCGTCCTCACCGACCAGCGGCACGGGAAGAAGGTCGCGCTCATCCCCGGGCGCCGCATCGGTCGAGCCGTGCAGCGTCTTCATCCGTTCCGCATGGGAGACGGTGGTGGAAAGCCCGCGCGCGATGTCGTTGGTGACGTGCTGGCCGCCGATCGGGATCACGTCGGTGTGCTGCAGTTGCCCGTCGGCGAACACGGCGAGGCTCGTCGTGCCGCCGCCCATGTCGATCACGACGACGCCGAGCTCGCGTTCGTCCTCGACCAGAGCGGCGAGGCCGGCGGCGAACGGCGCGGCGACCAAGGACTCGATCTCCAGGTCGCAGCGGCCGAGGCAGGCGGCGAGGTTGCGCAGCGTCCCCACCGAGGCATCGACCACGTGCAGCCGCGCGCCGAGCGACTCGCAGACCATCCCGCGCGGGTCGCGCACGCCCGATGTGCCATCCACCGCATAACCAAGAGGAATGGCGTGCACCACCTCGCGCCCCTCGGCGTAGGCGCGCATCCGGCCTTCGGCGACAATGCGGCGGAGATCGGCATCCGTCACCGCATCGCCGTGCATCGCCATGCGCACGTCGAAGTGGCGACTCTGCGGCTGGCCACAGGAGAGATTGACCACCAGCTCGCGCACCGGCTGGTCAGCCTGCTCCTCGGCCTGCGCCACGGTGGCGCGAATCGCGGCCTCCGCCTGGTCGAGATCGACGATCGAGCCCGCGCGAACGCCGCGCGAGCGCTGGTGGCCGACCGACAGCACGCGGATCGAGCCATCGCTGTCCACGCGCCCGATCAGGCAGGTCATCTTGGTCGAGCCGATGTCGAGCACCGCGATCGGGCCCGACCGGCCGCGCGGCCGACCGCGCGTTGGGGTGGAGCGCATCGCGAGGGCTTCCGGGGCCGGCGAGGGCCGGTTCGGCATCTCGTTCATCCGCGGCGCCCTCTGTCCGCCGGTGTCGCCGCCGGGGCCGGAGCCACATCCGCCGCGGGCCGCAGCACGAGGCGATCGGCGAGCCTGAGATCGACCACCTTCAGCGCGCGATCCAGCACCGCCGTGTCACGATGCAACTCCGCGAGCCGCGCCAGCGCCGCCGCCTCATGCCCCTCCGGCAGCAGGACATCCGCCCCCGAAACGAGCCGCAGGTTCCACCGCCGTTGATTGACACGCACGACGGCGGCGACACGCTGCTTCACCTCGGGGTGGCGGTCGAGCAGGTCGAGAAACGCCGCCGCCGTCTCCGCTGCTCCCTCGCCGACGACGTGCGGCAGATGGGCGAAACGCTCGACACCGTCGCGGGTGATGACGCGCCCCTCACGGTCGATGACGGCGAAGACACCGCGATTCTGCCAGACCGCGAAGGGCGTGCGCTCGACGATCGCGAGATGGACATGGCCGGGCAGGCGCCGATGCACCGAGGCCTGCTCGACCCAGGGCAGCTCCTCAAGCCGCCGGCGCACCGTTTCCGGCGAAACGGCGAGCATCGGCTGACCGAGCCGAAGCCCCGTCGCGGCCAGGATCGCGTCACGGTCCTCGTGCACGCGGCCTTCCACGGTGACGGTGGCGACGACGAGCCCGGCATCGGCGGCGGCGTCCTCGATCGCGCGCGTGGCGTCGGCGATGAGGCGCTGCGGCGTGCCGGTGACAGCGAGGCCCCCCACGAATGCGCCGAGCACGACGACGACGAGACCGACGCCCACCGCGGGCCGGACAAGGCGGCGCCAACGGCGCAAGAACAGCCGCAGGCGCCCCGGCCGTTGCGGACGGCGATCGTTGCTCACGCGCCGCATCGCGCCTCCTCCACCATCCAGGCGCAAAGGGCGGCGAACGGCATGCCGCAGTGCGAGGCCTGCTCCGGCAGGAGCGAGGTCGGCGTCATGCCCGGCTGGGTGTTGACCTCGAGCAGCACAAGGCGCCCGGGCTCGCCGTCGCTGTCGTCGTAGCGCAGGTCGGCCCGGCTCGCGCCGCGGCAGCCGAGCGCGCGATGCGCTGCCGCCGCGATGCCAAGCGCGCGGTCATACGCCTCGGGATGGATCGGCGCGGGCAGGAGGTGCCGGCTCTCGCCCGGCCGGTACTTCGCCTCGTAGTCGTAGAAGCCGTGCGTGGTGGCGATCTCGGTCACCGCGAGCGGGCGATCGCCGAGCACGCCGACGGTCAGTTCCCGACCCGGAACATAAGCCTCGGCCATGGCGAAGGGGCCGTAGGTCCATTCGCGCACGATCTGCTCGCGGCGGTTGTCGCCCTCGCGCACGATCACCACGCCGACGGAGGAGCCCTCCGCGATCGGTTTCAGCACGTAGGGCGTGGGCATGGGGTGGCCGCGCGCGACGTCCTCGCGTGTCACCAGCCGGTGCGGGGCGACCGGCAGGCCTGCGGCGGCGAAACAGGCCTTGGCGGCGGCCTTGTCCATCGCGAGCGCCGAGGCCCGCACGCCCGAGTGCGTGTAGGGGATGCCGAGCCACTCGAGAATGCCCTGGATGCAGCCGTCCTCGCCGTAGCGACCGTGCAGGGCGTTGAACGCAACGTCGGGCCGCGTGGCGGTGAGGGCGGCGATCAGCGCGCCGAGATCGCGACCGACCTCGATCGCCACCACCTCGTAGCCCGCCTCCTTGAGCGCCTCCGCCACTTTCGCCCCCGAAACGAGGCTCACCTCGCGTTCGGCCGAGATCCCGCCGTAGAGGACCGCGACGCGCTTCATCGCCCGCCTTCCTCCTTGAGCGGGCGGCCGATGCGTCGGATCTCCCACTCGAGCGCGATGCCGGTGGCGGCACGAACGCGAGCGCGCACCTCCTCGCCGAGCGCCTCGAGATCGGTGGCGGTGGCCTCGCCGAGGTTGAGCAGGAAATTGCAGTGCTTCTCGCTCACCTGCGCGTCGCTGCGACGAAGGCCGCGACAGCCGGCCGCGTCGATCAGTTCCCAGGCCTTGGCGCCGGGCGGGTTCTTGAAGGTGGAGCCGCCGGTGCGGCCGCGCACCGGTTGGGTTGCCTCGCGCGCGGCCCGGATGCGCGCCATCTCCGCAGCGATCGTTGCGCGGTCGCCGGGTCGCGCGCGCAGCCGCACGCGGGTGACGATCGCACCCGCGGGCAGCCGAGCGTGGCGATAGGAGAGGGCGAGCTCGTGCGCGCCGAGACGAAGCGCGGCGCCGTCGCGCGTGACGATCTCGGCCCAGTCGAGGATGTCGGCGATCTCGGAGCCGTAGGCGCCAGCGTTCATCGCCACCGCGCCGCCGAGGCTGCCCGGGATGCCGGAGAGGAAGGCGAGCCCCGCGAGCCCCGCCTCGGCCGCGGCCTCCGCCACGGTGCGATCGAGCGCGGCCGCGCCGGCGACGATGCCGTCGGCCTCGAGCGTGATGCTGCCGAAGCCCGACGCGGGAAGGCGGACGACGACGCCCGCCACGCCACCGTCGCGCACCAATAGATTCGACCCCGCACCGATTACGGTGACGGGAATGCCGGGATCGAGAGCACGCAGGAAGGCGGCGAGATCCTCCGCATCCGCCGGCCGGAACAGGAACTCCGCCCTGCCGCCCGCGCGGAACCAGGTGAGCGCGCCGAGGGGCGCGTCGGCGACGAGGCGGCCGCGGGCGGAGGGCAGAGGGCCAAGACCGGC
Source organism: Elioraea thermophila (ex Habib et al. 2022) (assembly GCF_003336755.1). GTDB lineage: Bacteria > Pseudomonadota > Alphaproteobacteria > Acetobacterales > Acetobacteraceae > Elioraea > Elioraea thermophila. The sequence goes on from NZ_QMDI01000003.1 coordinate 74,933, forward strand.
CATGGCAGCGGCGACGGCGCTCACGACGCCCCCCCGCCGGCGCGGCGCGGGATGGCGGCCTGCAGGGCCGCCAGCTCACGCGGCAGCGCGTGCGCCCATTGGGTGATCGATCCGGCACCGAGACAGACGACGTAGTCGCCGGGCCTGGCGATGGCGTGCACCATCTCGGCAAGATGCGAGGGATCGGGAAGGGCGACGACCGAGCGGTGCCCCCGCGCGATCAGGCCATCGACCAGCGCGTCGCGATCGATCCCCGGGATGGGTTGTTCGCCCGCCGGATAGATGTCGGCGACGATCACCGTCGAGGCGTCGTTCATGCAGGTGCAGAACTCCTCGAACAGCGCGGCGACGCGCGTGTAGCGGTGCGGCTGCACCACGGCGATCACTTCGCGCGCCCCGGCCTGACGCGCCGCCTTCAGCACGGCGGCGATTTCCACCGGATGGTGGCCGTAGTCGTCGATGATGGTGATGCCGCCCACCTCGCCCACGCGCGTGAAGCGCCGCTTCACTCCCTTGAAGCCGAGCAGGGCGGAGCGGATGACGTCCTCCGCGATGTCCATTTCCACGCCAACCGCGATCGCGGCGAGCGCGTTCTGCACGTTGTGCGCGCCGAGCATCGGCAGGCGGAACGGCTTGAGGCGGCGAGCGCGGCCGCCGTGCCGGTCCGACACCACGACCTCGAACGTCGCGCCGAGCCGATCCATCACCAGCTTCTCGGCCCGCACGTCGGCCTGCGGGGAGAAGCCGTAGGTGACGATGCGCCGATCAGCCAGGCGCGGGATCATCGCCTGCACCTCCGGGTGGTCGAGGCAGAGCACGGCGAAGCCGTAGAAGGGGATGTTGCCGACGAACTGGGCGTAGCCGTCCTTCATCGCCTCGGCCGTGCCCCAGTGGTCGAGGTGTTCGGGATCCATGTTGGTGACCACCGCGATCAGTGCCGGCAGGCGAAGGAAGGAACCGTCCGATTCGTCGGCCTCCACCACCATCCAGTCGCCGGACCCGAGACGCGTGTTCGACCCGTAGGCGTTGACGATGCCGCCGTTGATCACCGTCGGATCGAGATGCGCGGCCTCCAGCACGGCGGCGATCAGGCTCGTCGTCGTCGTCTTGCCGTGCGTGCCGCCGACCGCGATCGACCACTTGAGCCGCATCAGTTCGGCGAGCATTTCCGCCCGCCGCACCACGGGGATCAGGTGCTGGCGCGCGGCGACGACCTCGGGGTTGTCGCGCTTCACCGCCGAGGAGACGACGACGACCTGCGCCTCGCCCAGGTTCTCCGCCGCGTGGCCGATCGTGACGGGGATACCGAGGTCGCGCAGGCGCTTCACCGTGTAGCCCTCGGCGATGTCGCTGCCCTGCACGCGATAGCCGAGATTGTGCAGCACCTCGGCGATGCCCGACATGCCGATGCCGCCGATGCCGACGAAGTGGATGGTGCCGATGGAGAGCGGGAGCGCGCGCATCAATGGGTCTCCGCCGGCGCGAGCGCCAGCACGGCCTCGGCGAGGTCGCGCGCCGCCTGCGGGCGCGCCAGCCGGCGTGCGGCCTCGGCCATCGCCTGCAGACGGGCGGGATCGGCGAGGAGGGCGGTCAGGTGTTCCGCAAGCAGGGTCGGCGTCAGCGCCGACTGGGCGAAGGCTTCCGCCGCGCCGGCAGCGACGAGCGCGTGCGCGTTCGCCCTCTGGTGGTCGTCGGTCGCGTGCGGAAAGGGCACAAGAATGGCGGGGCGTCCCGCGCAGGCGAGTTCCGCCACGGTGGAGGCGCCGGCGCGGCAGACGACGAGATGGGCCTCCGCATAGAGCCGGGCGACGTCGTCGAAGAACGGTGCTAGGCGGAAGGCCAGGCCGAGCCGGCCGAGATGATCCTCCGTGCGCCCGACATCCTCGGCTCGGCATTGCATGGTCAGAACGAGCCGCTCACGCAACGCGTGGGGCAGCAGGGTCAGCGCCGACGGAATGAGATCGGCGAACACCCGCGCCCCCTGACTGCCGCCGAGCACCAGCAGCCTGACAGGCTCTCCTGCAGCCGGCGCGACGTAGGCCCGGCCGGCCAGTTCGGCGATCTCGGGTCGGATCGGCGTGCCGATCAGGGCCGTCCGCGTTCGCGCCGGCACGCCCACCGTCTCCGCGAAGGAAAGGGCGAGCAGGTCGGCGAAGCGAGCGAGCAGGCGGTTGGCGCGTCCAAGCACGGCGTTCTGCTCATGCAGGACGACACGCGGTCGGTCTCTTCGCGCGAGCGCGCGCGATGCAAGCACGGGCGCGACGGAAGCGTAGCCGCCGAAGGCGACGATCGCCGCCGGTGAAAGGCGCTCGAGGATGCCTCGTGCCTCGATCGCGCCGAGAGCAAGCGCGGCGAACGCCCTCGGTGCCCGCGCTAAGCCTCTCCCGGCGATCCCTTCGCCCCTGATGACGTGGATTTCGGCCGGGCCGAAGGCAGCAGCGGAGCGCTCCGCCGTCCGCCGATCCGTCAGCAAAACGACGCGCTCGCCACGCTCCGCCAATGCAGCGGCGGTGGCGATGGCAGGATAGAGGTGCCCGCCCGTCCCGCCGGCGGCAATCGCGATCGGGCGCATCCTCGCCCCTCTCATGGCGCGTCGCTCCGAGTGCGCTTGCGCGTCAGCGCGAGGAGCATCCCGAGCCCGAGCGCGATCGCGAAGACCGAAGACCCGCCGTAGGAAATGAACGGCAGCGTCATCCCCTTCGTCGGGATGAGGTGCAAGGTGGAGCCCATGTTGATGAAGGCCTGCAGCCCGAACTGAAAGGCAAGCCCCGAGCCGGCGATGACGACGAACGGATCGGTCTCGCCCATCAGCCGAATGAGCGCGCGCAGCACGATGAAGGCGAACAGCGCAATGATGAACAGGCAGACCAGCATGCCGAATTCCTCGCCGAGCACGGCGAAGACGAAGTCCGCGTGCGCGTCGGGCAGGACCGACTTCACGCGCCCCTCGCCGGGGCCGCGGCCGAGCAGCCCGCCATGGGCGAAGGCCTCGAGGGCGCGGTCGATCTGATAGGTGTCGCCGGAAGAGGGATCGAGGAAGCGGGCGACCCGGCTCTGCACATGCGGGAACAACAGATACGCCGCAACCGCGACCGTAGAGACCACGCCGCCGAGCAACGCGACCCAGACGATGCGCAGCCCGGCGACGAACCATTGCGCGAGAAAGACGGCGAGCACCACCGCGGCCATGCCGATGTCCGGTTGCAGCTTGAGCGCCACCAGCACGACGCCGAGCAGCAGACAGGCGATCGCCGCCCCCGGGAAACCCCGCGTCTGCAGGCCTTCGGCCAACAGCCAGCCGGTGACGACGGCGAAGCACGGCTTGAGGAATTCCGAGGGTTGCAGGGAAAGCCCGGGCAGCGAGATCCAGCGCCGCGCCCCCTTGATCTCGGGGCCGATGATCGGGGCGGCGAAGGTGAAGGCGAGCGAGACGAGGAAACCGACGACGGCGAGCCGGCGGATGCTGCGTGGGCCGAGCAGGCTGACCGCGAGCATCAACGCGGCGGCAAGCGGAAGGAACAGCATCTGCCGGCGCACGAAGGCGAAGGCATCGAGTCCGATCCGCTCCGCCACCGCCGGGCTTGCCGCGAGCGAACTCAGCATGCCGATGACGATCAAGAGTGCGATCGTCGCCAGCATCCAGCGATCGACGGAGAACCACCATCGGCCGAGGCGCGAGCCGTCGTTGCGCGCGAGCGCCGTCATGCCGAGGCCCTTGCGCGCAACGACGCGACGAGGCGACGGAACGCCTCGCCGCGCGCCTCGAACCCCGAGAATTGGTCAAACGAGGCGCAGGCGGGGGAGAGGAGCACGATTGCCGGGGCGTCCCGCCGCGCCGCGGCGAAGGCCGCCCGCACCGCGTTCTCCAGCGTGCCGCAGACCGTGTGCGGCACACCCGCTGCGGCCAACGTATGCGCGAAGTCTTCTGCCGCCTCGCCGATCAGGTAAGCTCTTGCCACACGCGGGAACAAGGCCGCGAGCGAGGCGATGCCGCCCGCCTTGGCACGCCCGCCGGCGATCCAATGGAAGCGGTCGTAGCACGCCATGGCGCGGGCGGCCGAGTCGGCGTTGGTCGCCTTGCTGTCGTTGATGAACACCACACCGTCGATCTCGGCCACTCGTTCCTGCCGGTGCGGAAGTCCCGCGAAGGTGGCGATGGCGGAGGCGATGTCCTCGCGCGCCACACCGAGTGCCAGGGCAAGGGCGGCTGCAGCGGCGGCATTTTGCGCATTGTGCGGCCCTGGCAAAGCACGATGCCCCATGAGGCTCGCGATGCGCAGCCGCAAGGCGTCGCGATCGTCGATCAGCCGTCCGTTCTCGACATAGACGCCACCCGGAACGGCCCCCTCGCCGCTGATCCGCACGAGCCGTGCCGGACCGCGCGCGAGGTCCTCGGCCATGGCGCGCGACCAGGCGTCATCGACACCGACCACGGCGGTGCAGGCGGCATCCTGGCGGTCGAAGATCCGCCGCTTCGCCGCCGCGTAGCCAGCCATGTCGCCGTGCCGGTCGAGATGATCCGGCGAAAGGTTCAACATCGCTGCGGCATCGAAGCGGATCGCCGCGAGTCGCTCCAAGGCGTAGGACGACATCTCGAGGACGTAGACCCCGTCGTCTCCCAAGATCTTGAGGGCGAGGGCCGGCGTGCCGAAGTTGCCGCCGACCTCCACCGGAGTGCCCGCGCGGGCGAGGATGATTGCGGTGAGCGCCGTCGTCGTGCTCTTGCCGTTGGTGCCCGTGATGCCGACGAAGCGCGCGCGCGAGCCCCTTCCGCGCACCGCGCGCCACAGGAGATCCGCCTCCGCGAGGATGGGCATCCCCGCCGCCAAGGCGCGTGCGGCCACCGGGTGCGGCGCGGGCAGACGGTGCGGGATGCCGGGGGACAGCACGAGGCCGTCGAAGCCCCGGAGTTCGACCGCACCGAGGTCGGCGAGTGGAACGCCGGCTTCCGCCGCGGCGCGCCGCGACGCTTCCGAATCGTCCCAGGCGACGACGTCCGCCCCGTAGGCGAGCAGGGCGCGCGCCACCGGCAGCCCGGACCGGCCGAGGCCCATCACGGCGTAACGCTCGCCGGCGAAGGGGGTGAAGGGCGCGCTCATCTGAGCTTCAGGGTGGAAAGGCCGATGAGGGCCAGGATCATCGAAATGATCCAGAAGCGGATGACGATGGTCGGTTCCGCCCAGCCCTTCTTCTCGAAGTGGTGGTGCAACGGCGCCATGCGGAAGACCCGGCGCCCGGTGAGCTTGTACGAGACGACCTGGACGATGACGGAAACGGTCTCCAGCACGAACAGGCCGCCGATGATGATCAGCACGATCTCGTGCTTGGTCGCGACCGCGATCGCACCGAGCGCCCCGCCCAAGGCGAGGCTTCCCGTGTCGCCCATGAACACCATCGCCGGTGGTGCGTTGAACCACAGGAAGCCCATTCCGGCGCCGATCAGCGCCGAGCAGAAGACGGCGAGCTCGCCCGCTCCCGAGACGAAATGGAGCTGCAGATAGTTGGCGAACACCGCGTTGCCGACGAGGTAGGCGATGAGCGCGAAACACGCGGCGGCGATCATCACCGGCACGATGGCGAGCCCATCGAGACCGTCCGTCAGGTTCACCGCGTTCGACGTCCCCATCATCACGAGCGCGCCGAAGGGGAGGAAGAACCAGCCGAGCTCGATCAGAACGTCCTTGAAGAACGGCACGGCGAGAGCGGATTCGAGCGGCGGGCGGGCGACGATCATGATCCAGAGACTCGCCGCGAGGCCGATTCCGCCCTGCACGGCGAGCTTGACCAGGCCCGACACGCCCTTGGTGTTGCGTTTCGTCACTTTCAGGAAGTCATCGGCGAAACCGAGCAGCCCGTAGCCGAGGGTCACCATCAGCACCGCCCAGACATAGGCGTTGCGCCAATCCGCCCACAGCACGGTGGAGACGACGAGGGCGATCAGGATCAGCACGCCTCCCATGGTCGGCGTGCCGCGTTTGCCCAACAGATGCGCCTCCGTCATGTACTGCTCGCGCATCGGTTGGCCCTGCGCCTGCAGCCGCTTCAGCCGCCGGATGATCGGCCCACCCAGCAGGAAGGAGAGGAAGAGGGCGGTCATGCATGCCCCGCCCGAACGGAAGGTCAGGTAGCGGAACAGGTTGAACAGGATGAACTCGTCGGCGAGCGGGGCGAGCAGATTGAACAGCATCGCTCACCCTCCCGTCCGCGCGAGGGCGTCGACGATGCGGCCCATGCGGCTTCCGAGCGAGCCCTTGACCAGGATCACGTCGCCCGGCTGCAGCGTGCCCTGCAGGAGGGGCAGCAGCGCCTCCGAGTCGGCCGCGTGCGCGCCGCGCATGCGCATGGGCAGCGCCTCGTAGAGGTGCCTCATCAGCGGCCCGCAGCAGAAGACGAGGTCGATTCTCGCCTCGGCCGCGGCCTGGGCGAGCGCGCGGTGCTCGTCCTCCGCCCGCTCGCCGAGTTCCAGCATGTCGCCGAGCACGGCGACACGGCGTGCGGCCAGCGCGTCGGCCAGCACGGCGAAGGCGGCACGCATGGAGGGCGGCGAGGCATTGTAGGAGTCGTCGATCAGGATCGCCTCGCCGTCGCCCAGCCGGATGGCGAGCCGCTGCCCGCGCCCCGGAGCGGGCGGAAGGTCGGCGAGGTCTTCCGCGGCGCGGAACGGATCGGCTCCGGCCGCGAACACGGCGGCGAGCACGGCGAGCGCGTTGTGGGCGGCGTGCCGGCCGGGGGCGGCGAGACGGAACGCAATCTCCTGGCCGAGCAGGCTGGCGCGCGCCCGTCCGCCGAAACCTTCCGCGCGCCAATCGAGCAGGCGGACATCCGCGCGGGGATCGGCGCCGAAAGTCAGGATGCGCGCGATGCCGAGGTGTTGCGCGGCCGAAAGGAGGCGGGCGAAGTGGCGGTTGTCGCGATTCAGCACCACGGCACCGCCCTCGACCACGCCTTGCATGATCGAGGCCTTCTCGTCGGCGATCGCCTCCTCGTGTGGGAAGAACTCGATGTGCACCGCCTCGACGGTGGTGATGATCGCGACATGCGGCGCGGCAAGTCTCGCCAGCGGCGCGATCTCGCCCGGCCGGTTCATGCCGATCTCGACCGCGGCGTAGGGGATGTCGCGCGGCAGGCGGGCGAGGGTGAGGGGGACGCCGATCGCATTGTTGTGGCTCGCCGCCGCGGCGTGGCAGCCGCCCTGGCGGGCGAGCACGTGTCGCAGCGCCTCCTTCGTGCCCGTCTTGCCCACGCTGCCCGTGACCGCGATCAGCGTGGCGCGCGCGCGGCCGCGGCCCGCCCGGCCGAGAGCGGTGAGAGCGGCGAGCGTGTCCTCGACCCGAATGAGGCGCGGGTCGCCCGCGACCTCGGGCGGATCGCGCGAAACGAGAGCCCCCGTCGCTCCCTTGCGCAGCGCATCGGCGACGAAGTCGTGCCCGTCGCGCGTTCCCTTCAGGGCGACGAACAGGTCGCCGCGGGCAAGCGTGCGGGAATCGATCGACACGCCTGAGGCGACGAACGGAGCGCACGCGCGTCCGCCTACCGCGTCCGCAATCTCGGCCGAAGTCCAGAGCGCGCTCATCGCCGCCCGCCCAGCCGTTCCACCGCGTCGCGTGCGATCGCCGCATCGTCGAACGGGATGACGCGGTCGCCGACGATCTGGCCCTGCTCGTGGCCCTTGCCGGCGATCACCGCGACGTCGCCGGGGCCGAGCCCGGCGATCGCCGCCGCGATCGCGGCGGCGCGATCGCCGATCTCCTCCGACTGGGGGCAGCCCGCGCGAACTGCCGCGCGGATCGCCGCCGGGTCTTCGGAGCGCGGGTTGTCGTCGGTGACGATGATGCGATCCGCCGTACAGGCGGCCTCGCCCATCGGCGTGCGCTTGCCGGGATCGCGATCGCCGCCGGCACCGAAGACGAGCGTGAGGCGGCCCGCGCAATGCGGCCTCAGCGCGGCGAGCACGGCGGCGATCGCATCCGGCGTGTGCGCGTAGTCGACGTAGACGGCGGCACCGTTCGCCAGCGTGGCGACCCGCTCGATGCGGCCGCGCACGCCGGCAAGCCGCGGCAGAATCGCAAAGACGCGGGACGGTTCCGACCCCGTGACGATGGCGAGCGCGGCCGCGGTCAGCGCGTTCTCGGCCTGGAAGCCGACCAGTGGCAGGATGAGCTCGAACCGCTCGCCGCGGCAGTGCAGCGCAACGCGCGTGCCCTCGGCGAGGGGGACCAGGGTCTCGACCTCGATCAGCGACCCGCCCCGCCCGACCGTGTGCAGAACGAGGCCGCGCCGGGCGCAGACCTCGCGCAAAGCCGCCGTCGCCTCCGCCGCCAGCGTCGTCGGCGCCACCACCGGCCGTCCCGGCTCGAGCAGCGCCTCGAACAGACGGAGCTTGGCGGCGAGATAGGCCGCCATGGTGCCATGATAGTCGAGATGGTCGCGGGTGAAGGTGGTGAAGGCCGCCGCGGCGAGCCGCACGCCGTCGAGACGGCGCTGATCGAGCCCGTGCGAGGAGGCCTCCATCGCGGCATGCGCGATCCCCGCCCGCGCGAGCGCCGCGAGCGTCTCGTGCAGGCTCGCGGGGTCGGGCGTCGTCAGCGACGCGCCCGGGGCGAAGCCCGGCGCGATCAGTCCGAGCGTGCCGAGCGAGGCGGCCTTGCCGTCATGCAGGGCGGCGAAGATCTGGCGCAGGAAATCGACGGTCGAGGTCTTGCCGTTCGTCCCGGTCACCGCGACCACCGTGGCCGGCTGGGCACCGTGGAACGCCGCGCACATCAGCGCGAAGCGCCGCCGCGGGTCGGGATCGAGGATGAGGGGGCGGGGGGGGACGCCCGGCGGCCAAGCGGTGCCTTCGGGGGCGAGCACGGCGACCGCGCCCTTCGCCACCGCCTCGGCGATGAAGGCGCGGCCGTCGGCCTTCGTCCCCGGCAGGGCAGCGAACAGGTCGCCCGGCCTGATGCGGCGGCTGTCGGCGGTGAGTCCGGTCACCTCGAAGGCGGCCAGTCGCGCGGCCTCCAGCGCGCGGCCTTCCAGCGTGGCGGGGAGTGCCGAGCCGTGCATGAGGTCAGCGAGCCGCATCGGTCGCGGGCGCGCTACCGATCGCCTGGGCGAGCGCGGCCTGGCGAGCGGGCTGAGGGGTCGGGGCCGGCGCGGCGGGGCCGGCGCGCTGCGGTTCGGCCGGCCGCGGGGCGGGGCGGGCGGGGCGCGGCGGCTGCATCGGCATCGCCAGCGCCTCGCGGATCACCGGCGTCTCCGGCTGCGGCAGGTAGCCGAGCAGGGGGCCGATGCGCTCGATCACCTCGCGCGCGGCCGGTGCCGCCACCCACCCACCCGTGGCGAAGCCGTGCGTGTCCCGCCGGGGCTTCGGCTCGTCGATCATCACGTAGACGACGTAGCGGGGGTCGTAGGAGGGGAACATGCCGGTGAAGGAACTGATGCGCGCATTGGCGAGGTAGCGCCCGCCCGGGCCGACCTTCTGCGCGGTGCCCGTCTTGCCGCCGACGAAGTAGCCGGGAACGTCGGCGCCCTTGCCCGACCCGTCCGTCACCGTCAACCGCATCAGGCGCCTGAGCGTGGCCGAGGTCTCCGGCCTGATCACCTGCGGCGTCAGCGGTGGGGGTTCGGTCGGGTCGCGGGCGAGGATGGTGGGACGGACGAGCCTCCCGCCATTGACCATGGCCGCGGCGGACATCGCGACATGCAGCGGGGTGACCGAGATGCCGTGCCCGTAGGAGATGGTCAGGGTGTTGATCTCGCGCCAGTTCGCCCCGTGCGGGAAGAGCGGCATCGCGGTCTCGGGCAGCTCGATCGGCACCCGACGCAGCACGCCCACCCGGTCGAGGAAGGCGCGGTGGCGGGCCACACCGATGTCGAGCGCCATGCGCGCGGTGCCGATGTTGGAGGAGTAGGCGAAGATCTCCGGCACCGTGAGCCAGCGGTTCTTGCCGCGGAAGTCGTTGATGGTGAAGCGGCCGTAGGTGATCGGGCGCGAGGCGTCGTAGCCGCCCCAGATCGGCACCGTGCCCAGATCGAGGGCGGCGGCGGTGGTGAGCAGCTTGAAGGTCGAGCCCGGTTCGTAGACCCCGACGGTGATGCGGTTGAAGCGCTCGGCCTCGCTTGCGGTGGCGACGTCCGCCGGGTCGTAGTCGGGCAGCGAAGCCATCGCCAACACCTCGCCGGAGCTGACGTCGAGCACCACGCCGGCCCCCCCGATCGCGTCGAAGCGCTCGATCGCGCGCGCGAGCGCCTCGCGCAGGACGTGCTGCACGCGCACGTCGATGGAAAGCCGCAGGGGCTCGGCCGGGTTCTCGCGCAGGCGATGGTCGAAGGACTTCTCCACGCCGGCGATGCCGTTGCCGTCGACGTCGGTGCCGCCGAGCACATGCACGGCCGCGCGGCCCTGCGGGTAAACCCGGCGTTCGGCGCGTTGGAAATGCAGCCCCGGCAGACCGAGCGCGATCACCGCCTGCTGTTCGCGCGGACTGAGGTGGCGGCGGATCCAGACGAACTGGCGCTCGCCGGTGAGCCGCGGAGCGAGGGCCGCCGGGTCGAGCCCCGGCAGCACCGTGGCGAGCCGGCGCGCCGTCTCCTCAGGGTCGATGATTTCGCGCGGGTTGGCGTAGAGCCCAGCCGAGGGAAGGCTCATCGCCAGCACCACGCCGTTGCGATCGACGATCGCTGCGCGGTCGACGCGCGGTTCGGCGGCGACGAGCGCGGTCGGCGCGGCCTGAGCGCGGATCTTGCCCGGTTCGGCGGTGGCGGCGTCGATCAGCCGGGCGGCGAGCGCGACGTAGAGCAAGGCGAAAACGCCGGCGCCGAAGGCGAGGCGGGCGCGCGCGACCTCGAGCGGATGTCGCTTCGGCCGGTCGCGACCGAGCGGCACCAGCGGCCGGCCGTGGGAGACGGCGACCGGCGGCAGGGCATGTCGCGGCGCGGCCTTCGCTTCGCTCACCGTGGCGGTCCTGCGACGGGCGGCGGCAGGCTGCCGGCGGGGGTGCCGAGGGCGGAGGCGAGGGCCGGCCTAGGCAGAACCGGGGTCGCCGGCGCAGCGGGTGTCGTGGCCGGCGAGGGCTGCGGCGGCGCGGCGACCGGACCTGCGGGCCCAGTTGCGGGGGAAACGGGCGCGGCAGCCGGCCGAGGGGCGGGGCGCGGCGCCGGGACCTCGGGTGCAGAGAGGGGGCGGGCCTGCGGCAGGGCGGAGGACGGGGCCGGCGTGGCGATACTGCGACGCTCCGCCGCCTGGGGCGGCGGCGCGCTCCGCGGCACGGTGTCGGGGAAGACCGGCGGCAGGGGTAGCGATGCGACGACGGTGGGTGCGAGGGGCGGCTCCGCGGCGGGTGCCGACTGCGCGACGGGTGGGGGCGGCTCGGCGGCGGGCAGGGCGCGGGCGGGCGCGAGCGCGAGACGTGGCACCGCTTCGGAAGCACGGGCCAGCTGATCGGCGCGCAAGGGGCCTAGCGCGAGATGGCGGGTCGCGAGGTCACGCAGCCGCTCCGGCTCATTGAGCAGGGACCATTCCGCTTCCAGAACGTGGATGCGGTCGCGCCGCTCCTGGATCGCGCGGTTGAGGCCCGCGAGCTCCGCCTCGAGCTCGCGAACGTCGTGCTTCACCTTGTAGAGCAGCAGCCCCGCGGCGACGACGAGCGCGGCCCAGAGCAGGAGGCCCGGGCGGATCATGCGGCCTCCGCCAGTTTCTCGGCCGCGCGCAGCCGGGCCGAGCGCGCGCGCGGGTTGGCGGCGATCTCGTCCGCTGCCGGAACCACAGGCTTGGTGGTGAGCAGGCGCAAACGCGGGTGCGCGGGCGAGAGAAGGCCGCGGGGGTCGTGCCGCGAGGGGGAGGGACTGCGTCCGGCGGCGTCGGCGAAGAGACGCTTCACGATGCGATCCTCCAGGGAATGGAACGAAACAGCGACGATTCGTCCACCCGGAGAAAGAAGATCGATGGCGCCGGCAAGCCCGCGCGCGATCTCGTCGAGCTCCTCGTTCACCGCGATCCTGAGCGCCTGAAAGCTGCGCGTGGCGGGGTCGATGCCGTCCGCCGCACGCGGCACGACCGAACGCACGATGTCGGCGAGGCGGGCGGTGGTGGTGATCGGCGCCTCCGCGCGCGTACGCACGATGGCGCGGGCGATGCGCCGCGCGTGCCGTTCCTCGCCGTAATCACGGATCAGGGCGGCGAGCTCCACCTCGTCGAGCGTGTTGACGAGATCGGCCGCGGTGCGCCCGGACCGCCCCATCCGCATGTCGAGCGGGCCTTCCGCGCGGAAGGAGAAGCCGCGCGCGGGGTCGTCGAGCTGGAAGGAGGAGAGACCGAAGTCGAACACCGCGCCGTCGAGGGAAGCGACACCATGCGCGGCGAGAAGATCGACGAGATCGCCGAAACGTCCTTCGATCAAGGTGAGGCGGCCCGGGTAGCGCGCGAGCAGGGCGGCACCGCGCGCGATCGCATCCGGGTCGCGATCGATCGCGAACACGGTGCACTCTGTGGCTTCGAGAATGGCGCGCGTGTAGCCGCCGCCGCCGAAGGTCGCATCGAGATAGATGCCGCCCCGTTTCGGCGCGAGGAAGGAGACCGCCTCCCGCAGCATGACGGGAACGTGCCCGCTCACGCCGTCCCTCCGCCCGGCAGGGTGAGGCCGCGCTCGCGTGCCGCCTGCACCGCACTCCGCGTCATCCGTTCCGCTTCCTCCGGCGTCCAGATCTGAAACAGCCGCCCGAGCCCGACGAAGGCGACCGTCTCGCCGAGCCCCGCATGCGCGATCAGCGCCTCGGGCAGCACGATCCGCCCTTCCGCGTCCGGAATGGCCGAGTGGGCGGAGGCGAAGAGCGCGAAGGCGAGCGCATCGTGGTCGTCGGAAAACGAGTCGAGCGTGTCGAGGCGTGCGGCGAGGCGGCGGAACTCCGGTTCCGGGCGAGCCTCGATGCAGGCCGACTTGTGGTGCGGGCGCAGGATCAACTCGGTGGTCTCGAACCGTGCGAGTGCGGCGCGAAAGGGTGCGGGGACCGAGACCCGGCCCTTGCGGTCCAGCCTGTTCACGTGGGTGCCCAGGAACTGGCCCATCCCTCGTCCGCCGTGCCCGCCCTTCTCTCTCGCGCCCCGCCTTCGGCCGACGCGCGGGCAGCGGGGCGCGGGACGAAGGCGGGCGGCGCTGCCGCCTCATGGTCAGATATGGGATAGCATGGGAAATCCTGGGCAGTCAACGCGAAACCATGGAAAAACCTGGTTCAGCGCGGTTTTTGACGCCGTTCTGCCAATCGTGAAGAAAGGATTGAGGGCAAGCCCCCGGCAGGATTCAGCGCCTGGCCAGGACCGCCGGCAGTATTCGCGTTTTGTTCACGCACGATCGTTACGGGCGCGCGGGTCAGGCGGCCTGTAAGCCGGGTTCTGTCCGGGGTGTCGCCACCCCTGGACGGCCATTCATCTGGGACGCCCGTCGCCGGACGCCTTGCGCGACCAACCCGGGCGGGATGCGCGGGAACGCGCCTGCGGCCGGGGAACCCGCCGCCGCCCGCCCCTATTCGGTCTTGCTCCCGGTGGGGTTTGCCGTGCCGTCCCCGTTGCCGGGGCCGCGGTGCGCTCTTGCCGCACCGTTTCACCCTTGCCGGCGGGCGAGGTTTCCCTCGCGCGTCGGCGGTCTGTTCTCTGTGGCACTGTCCCTGGGGTTGCCCCCGCCGGGTGTTACCCGGCACCGTGTTCCCGTGGAGCCCGGACTTTCCTCACCGCCGGAGCGTTCGCCCCGGCCGGCGCGGCCGTCCGGCCGCCTGACCCGCACGACGAATGTGGGACGTCCGGGTCAGTCGGTTCAAGGGCCTGCGCCACGGCCCTCGGCGAGGGCGGCGACCCGCCCCGCCGCCCAGCGCGTGCGCCCATCCGCCACCCCATCGGTGCGGTGCGGCGCCCAGTGCCGCTGGAAGGCGGTCAGCACCGTGGTCAGCGCCTCGTCCACTGGGCCCTCAGGCGCCACCCGGTAGCCGATCCGCCGCAAGGTGGCGCGCAGCGCCCGTACGCCGTCGCCCGTCTCACCGGGCGTGAGCGGCGGCACCTCATCCACGGCTCTGGGTGCCTCGCCCGGCCACAGCCCGACCCCGGCTGCGGCGAGCCGCGCCCAGGGAAAGAGCTCGCCGGGGTCCCGCTTGCGGTCGGGGGCGATGTCGCTGTGCGCAACGACGTCGATCGGCCGAACCGGGTGCCGGGCGAGGATGTCGCGGCAGAGCGCGATCACGGCGGCGATCTGCGGTTCCGGGAACGGGCGGTAGCCCCAGTCGTGGCCGGGGTTCACGATCTCGATGCCGATCGAGCGGTCGTTCAGCAACACCCGCCCGCGCCAGAAGGAAACGCCGGCATGCCAAGCTCGCCGCTCCTCGGGCACGAGCGCGAACACCCGCCCGTCCTCCTCGACCAGCCAGTGCGACGAGACCTTCGCCGTCGGATCGCGCAGCCGCGCCAGCGCCTCCTCGCCCGTGCGCATGCCCGTGTAGTGCAGGACGAGCACGTCGATCGGCACGCCCGGCGGACGCGCGTCGTGGTTCGGCGAGGGGGTGTCGATGATCGGGATCACCGTCCCCTGGGCACCGCCGTCGCGCGGCTCACAGCCCGCGCTCGCGCTTGATCCGGTTCCAGGCGGCGTTGATTTCCGCCACGCGTCGCGTCGCGTGCTCGACGAAACGCGGGGGAACGTTCCGCGAGGCCAGCGTATCCGGATGGTGCTCGCGCATCAGCTGGCGCCAGGCGGCGCGAATCTCCTCGTCCGACGCGCTTCGGGACACACCGAGCACCTCGTAGGGGTCGGGTTCGTTCGGCGCTGGCCGAGCACCGCCGCCGGAACGCGCCCGCTCGCGTTCGCGTTCGGAAAGCTTCATCCGCCGCGCCACCTCGTCGATGAAGCGACGCTCGGCGTCGTTGATCGGGCCATCCGCCAGCGCGATCTGGTGCAGGGCCGCCACCACGTCCTCGAGCACGGTGCGGTTGTCGGCGAAGGCTTCCGCCAGTTTCTCGGCGAAAGGCTCGAAGCCATGGGGGTTCTCCCGCGCCTGGTCCCACAGCCGCGCGATGTCCTTCGCCGCCTCCGGCGGGAAGCGGAACATCCGCTTGAAGGCGTCGATCTCCGCCCGCTTCACCGGCCCGTCCGCCTTGGCGAGCTTGGCCGCGAGCACGACCATGGCGATCGAGAACACCGTGTCGCGGTTGCCGAGCAGACGCGCGGCGTCGACCAGGCGCAGCGGGTCGGGGCGCAGCAGGGCGTCCATCGGGTTGGGGATGGCCCCGCCGGTGGCCGTGGCACGCTGATCCGCAGCGTGGCCAAGGGCGGCGCCGATCACCGCTCCCATCGGCCCGCCCATCGCGAAGCCGGCCATGCCGCCGAGGACCTTGCCCCAGAACCCCACGTCGTCACCCGTTCCCCGATCCGCCCCTCTAGCACGCGACCGGCGTGCCGTCAGCGCGAGGCGAATTCGTGCCTCGCTCCGGTCACCGATTGATGAACGCCGATGTCGTTCAGGCGCGGGCCTCGCGCGCCTCCGCCCGTGCCGCTTGCCAGACCTCGCGCGCGGCATCGGCGTTGAGCGCCGCGATGCCGAGACCGACGATCACGTCCGGCCAGGCGCTGCGCCAGACGGTGGCGGTGACGATGCCCGCGACGATGATCGCGACATTGGCGATGGCGTCGTTGCGGGCGGAAAGATAGGCGCCGCGGATCAGCGACCCCCCACCCGCGCGGAAGCGGGCGAGCATGAGCGCGCAGGCGACGTTGACCACGAGGGCGCCGGCGCCCGCGAGCGACAGCGGCAAGGCCGCGGGGGCGACGGGGTCGAGGATCTTCCGCCACGCCATCCACAGCGCGGCGATGGTCGGCACCAGGAGCAGCAGGGCGAGAACGTGCCCGACTCGCGCCCTGTTCGCCGCACTCCACCCAACCGCGGCCCAGATCAGCAGGTTGACCGAGGCGTCCTCGAGGAAGTCGATCGAGTCGGCGAGCAGCGCGACCGAGCCGATGAGCAGCGCGACCGTGGCCTCGATGCCGAAATAGCCGAGGTTGAGGGCGGCCACACGGGCGACCGTGCGACGGAAGCCGTCGGGATAGGCGGAAGGAGCGGGCATGGGCGGTTCCTCTGGCCAAGCGGCCCGGCTCGGGCATGATGCCGGCTCTGTCCCGAAACGTCAGCGAGCGAAGCCGTGAGCTGCCATGCCCCTGTCGTGACCCTGGCCCGCCCCGACTGCCCGGATGGTGCCGCCGCCCGTCGCGCCGCGCGCGAAGGCTATGCCGGCCACACCGCAGGCCTCGCCCCGGGCTTCGTGCAGGGCAACCTCGTCGTGCTGCCGGCGGCGGACGCGGCCGACTTCCTCCGCTTCTGTGTGGCCAATCCCAAGCCCTGCCCGCTGCTCGCCGTCTCCGAACCGGGCGACCCGCACCTTCCCGCCCTGGGCGCCGATCTCGACCTGCGCACCGACCTGCCGCGCTATCGCGTCTGGCGGGCGGGCGAACTCGTCGCGGAGCCGACCGACATCCTGGCGCACTGGCGCACCGACCTCGTCGCCTTCGTGCTCGGCTGCTCCTTCTCCTTCGAGGAGGCGCTGATCGCCGACGGAATCCCCCTCAAGCACCTCGCGATGGGGCGCAACGTGGCGATGTGGCGCACGAGCATTCCCTGCACACCGGCGGGCCGGTTCGCGGGGCCCCTCGTCGTCTCCATGCGCCCGTTCCGCCCGGCGGACGCGATCCGCGCCATCGCCATCACGTCCCGGTTTCCCGCCGTGCACGGGGCCCCCGTGCACATCGGCCACCCGCACCTGATCGGCATCGAGGATCTCTCCGCGCCGCACTACGGCGAGCCGGTGCCGGTCGAGGACGACGAGCTGCCGCTGTTCTGGGCCTGCGGTGTCACCCCGCAGGCGGTGATCGTCGCCGCGCGCGTGCCCTTCGCCATCACCCACGCGCCCGGCTGCATGCTGGTGACCGATCTGCGCAACAGCCGTCTCGCCGCGCTCTGAGCGGCGTTCACCCCCTCGCTCGCCCTTCTCCCCGGACGCATCGCATGGCCTGGCAGTTCTGGATCGACCGCGGCGGCACCTTCACGGACATCGTCGCCCGCCACCCCGACGGCACCCTCACCACGCACAAGCTCCTCTCGGAGAACCCCGAGCGCTACCGCGACGCGGCGGTGGCCGGGATCCGCGCCGTGCTGGGGCTTCCTTCCGACGCGCCGATCCCGCGGGGGCTGATCGCGGCGGTGAAGATGGGCACCACGGTGGCCACCAATGCGCTGCTCGAACGCAAGGGCGAGCGTGTCCTGTTGCTGGTGAACCGCGGCTTTGCCGACCAGTTGCGCATCGGCTACCAGGCCCGCCCCCGCCTGTTCGATCTCGAGATCAAGCTGCCCGAACTCCTCTACGAGCGCGTGGTGGAGGTCCCGGGCCGCGTGACGGTGGAGGGCGAGGAGATCGAACCCCTCGGCGAGGAGGAGGCGCGCGCCGCCCTGCGCGCCGCCTTTGCCGACGGCATCCGCGCCGTCGCCATCGTGCTGATGCACGCCTGGAAGTTCCCCGACCACGAACGCCGCCTCGCCGCGATCGCGCTCGAGGAGGGGTTCACCCAGGTCTCGGCCAGCCACGCAGTCAGCCCGCTCATCAAGTGGGTCGGTCGCGGCGACACCACGGTGGTCGATGCCTATCTCTCGCCGATCCTCCGCCGCTACGTCCGCCAGGTGGAGGAGGAACTCGGCGACACGCCCCTCTACTTCATGCAGTCGAACGGGGGGTTGGCGCGCGCGGACGCCTTCCAGGGCAAGGACGCCATCCTCTCCGGCCCCGCCGGCGGCATCGTCGGCGCGGCGCGCACCGCCGCCATGGCGGGCTTCGCGCGCATCATCGGCTTCGACATGGGCGGCACCTCGACCGACGTCGCCCTCTACGACGGCGAGTTCGAGCGCACCTACGAGACGGTGGTGGCGGGGGTGCGCATCCGTGCGCCGATGATGGCGATCAACACCGTGGCGGCGGGCGGCGGGTCGATCCTGCATTTCGACGGCGCGCGCTACCGGGTGGGGCCGGACAGTGCGGGCGCCAACCCGGGTCCCGCGTCCTATCGCCGCGGCGGTCCGCTCACCGTGACGGATGCGAACGTGTGTCTCGGCAAGATCCAGCCGGCCCATTTCCCGGCGATCTTCGGCCCCTCCGGCGACCGCCCGCTCGATGCCGCCACCGTGCGCGAGGCCTTCCTGGCACTCGCCGCCCGCATCGCGCGCGCCACCGCCACACCGCTCAAGGACCCGCGCGAGGTGGCGGAAGGGTTCCTGAAGATCGCGGTCGCCAATATGGCGAACGCGATCAAGGAGGTGTCGATCCGCAAGGGGCGCGATCCGGCGCGCTTCGTGCTCGTCTGCTTCGGCGGCGCGGGCGGCCAGCATGCCTGCCTGGTGGCGGACGAGCTCGGCATGGACACGGTATTCATCCACCCCTTCGCCGGCGTGCTGTCGGCCTACGGGATGGGGCTTGCCGACCAGAGCGTGATCCGCGAGGGGGCAGTGGAGATGCGGCTCGCGCCCGAAACGATCCCCGCGCTCGAGGCGCGGCTTGGCTCCCTCGCCGAGGAGGCGACCGCGGCCCTGATCGCGCAGGGGGCCGAACGCGACGCCATCCGGCTCGTGCGAACCGCGCACATCCGCTACGAGGGCACCGACACGCCGCTGCCCGTTCCCTTCGCCGACCACGAGGCGATGGTCGAGGCCTTCACCGCGGCGCATCGCGCGCGCTTCGGCTTCGCCACCCCGGATCGCGCGCTGATCGTGGAGGCGGTGGCGGTGGAAGCCATCCAGCCCGGCGAGCCCGTGCGCGAGGCGGCCCATGCGCGCCGCACGGAGGGTGCGCCAGCCCCCATCGATCGCGTCGAGATGTTCACGGGCGGCACGGCGCACGACACGCCCGTGTTCGACCGCGACACCTTGCTCGCCGGCGACGTGATCGACGGCCCGGCGCTGATCCGTGAGGCCAACGCCACCACGGTGGTGGAGCCCGGCTGGCGCGCCACCGTGACGGAGGCGAACCATCTGATCCTCCGCCGCATCGCCGCCCGCCCCGCGCGCATTGCCATCGGCACCGACCGCGAGGGCGAAGGGGCAGACCCGGTGATGCTCGAACTCTTCAACAACCTGTTCATGTCGATCGCCGAGCAGACCGGGGCGGTGCTGCAGAACACCGCGCAGTCGGTGAACATCAAGGAGCGGCTCGACTTCTCCTGCGCCCTGTTCGACGGCGAGGGGCGGCTCGTTGCCAATGCGCCGCACATTCCGGTGCACCTGGGCGCGATGGGCGAGTCCGTGCGCACGGTGATCCGCTCGCGCGGCAAGACCTTGCGCCCCGGCGACGTGGTGGCGCTGAACAACCCGTACAACGGCGGCACGCATCTGCCCGACGTCACCGTCATCACCCCCGTGTTCGACGACGCGGGGCGAGAGATCCTGTTCTTCGTCGGCTCGCGCGGCCATCACGCCGACATCGGCGGCATCACCCCGGGCTCGATGCCGCCGGCTTCGCGCACGCTGGAGGAGGAGGGCGTGCTCATCGACGACTTCCTGCTCGTCGAAGGCGGCCGCTTCCGCGAGGCGGAGTTCCGCGCCCTCCTCGCCGCAGCGCGCTATCCCGCGCGCAACCCGGACATGAACGTGGCCGACATCCGCGCCCAGATCGCCGCCAACGAGAAGGGGGTGATCGAACTCAAACGCGCCATCGCCACCTTCGGGCTTGCCACGGTGCGGCGTTACATGCGGCACGTGATGGAGAACGCGGAGGAATCCGTCCGGCGCGTGATCGATCGCATCGGCGACGGTTCGTTCGACTACCGGATGGATAACGGCGACCTCTTGCGTGTGGCCGTGCGGGTGGATCGGACCGCCCGCCGGGCGGTGGTCGATTTCACTGGCACTGCCCCCCAGAGGGCGGACAACTTCAACGCACCTCCCGCCGTCACCCGCGCCGCCGTGCTGTATTGCTTCCGCTGCCTCGTCGGCGAGGACATCCCGCTGAACGACGGCTGCCTCGCGCCGATCGACATCGTGCTGCCCGAGGGATCCTTCCTCGCGCCGAAGGCCCCGGCGGCGGTGGTCGCCGGCAACGTCGAGGTGAGCCAGGCGGTGACCAACGCCCTGTTCGGCGCGCTCGGCGCCATCGCCTGTTCGGCGGCGACGATGAACAACGTCACCTTCGGCGATGGGCGGTTCCAGTACTACGAGACGATCTGCGGCGGCTCCGGCGCGGGTCCGGGGTTCCACGGCACCTCGGCGGTGCAGACGCACATGACCAACACGCGCATGACCGACCCCGAGATCCTCGAGCTGCGCTACCCCGTGCTGCTCGAGACCTTCGCCATCCGCTGCGGCTCGGGCGGGGCGGGGCGTTGGCGCGGCGGGGACGGGGCGATCCGGCGCATCCGCTTCCGCGCGCCGATGCAGGCGGCGATCCTCGCCTCCTGCCGCACCGTCCCCCCGTTTGGCCTTGCCGGCGGGGCGGACGGCGCGCCCGGCCGGCAGTGGGTCGAGCGGGCGGATGGCCGCATCGAGCCTCTCTCAGGCACCGACTCGCGCGACCTCTTCCCGGGCGACGTGTTCGTGATCGAAACCCCCGGCGGAGGAGGTTACGGCGCCCCCGCCTGACGCGGGCTTCGCTTGTTCCGCCGGGGGCTCTCTGGCAATCCCGCCGCCGTGGGCTCCGTTCTGCGCTCGCTTGCCTGGCTTCTCGCCTTTGTCGCCGCCTTCGGCGTGCTCGCGGCTTGGCTGCTGCCGCGGCACGTCGATTGGTCCGACTATCGCGCCGAGGTGGAGAGGGTCGGGTCGGCCCGGCTGGGACGGGAGGTTCGGATCGACGGCGCCTTCGCCCTCGAGCTCCTGCCGCAGCCGCGGCTGACGGCGCGCGGCGTCAGCATCGGTGACGCGGGGGATGGGTTTTCGGGCTCGGCAGAGGAGCTTCGGCTGGGGCTCGCCTTGGCGCCGCTGCTGCGCGGCGAGGTCGTGGTCACGGATCTGACCCTGGTTGCGCCGCGGCTCCGCGTGGCCGCCCTCACCGCGCCGCTGTGGGAGGTCGTCGGCCGGCCGGCGATCGTTCTCGCCGGCGCCGAGGTGCGGCTCGAGCGCGGCGAGGTCGAGGTCGGCGGCGCGCGCTTGGGCGGGGTGTTCGCGCGCCTCTCGGCCGAGGGCGTGGTCGGTGCCTACACCGCCCAGGGGCGGTTCGAGGTCGCCGGCGAGCCGGCGGAGTTTTCCGTCGCCCTCGGTCAGGGCGGTTACGAAGGGGCGGCCCCGCTCGAACTCAGGCTCGCCTGGCGAGGGGCGGCCATGCGCGCCTCCGGCATCTCCTGGTACGGCGGCTTCGCCTTCGCGGGCTCGGTCCAGGTCGAAGGGACCGACTTTTCGGCGCTCCTGCCGGGCCCCGCCCTGCCGTTCCGCGCCGAAGCGAGGCTTTCCATCGAAGGGGCGGCGGCGACGGCCGATCAGCTCCAGCTGGAGATCGGCGGCAGCCGCTTCGCCGGTGCGCTCTCCTTGCGCCTCGACACCGCGCCGCGGGCCGATCTCGCGCTCGCCGCCGTCCGTCTTGATCTCGACCCTTGGGTGGCGCCGGCGCCGCGGCTGATCGCCGCACCGCCCTTTCCGATCGGGCTCGACCTCTCCGTCGAGGCGGCGTCCTTGCGCGGGGGCTTGCTGCGGTCGCTGCGGGTCGCAGCCCAGATCGAGGCCGACCAGATCGCGATCAACGAGGCCGCCGCGTTCCTGCCTGGTGGGGCGATCCTGGCGATCGGCGGCAGCGTCTCGCGCTCGGCGGATGGGCCCCGCTTCGACGGGCTCGTCGAACTCGACGCGCCCGACCTGCCCGCACTTCTCTCTTGGCTCGGCTTCTCCCCGCCGGCCGGCTCGGTGCTCCGTCAGGCGGTGTTGTCGGGCGGCGTGGTCGCTTCGGCGACCGCGATCCGGCTGGACGCGGGCGAGCGGACGGCGATCGACGGCACCCCGCTCACCGGTACGCTCGTGCTGGAAGGCCGCGATCCACCGTCGGTCTCGGCCGCGCTGCGCACCACCCACCTCGATCCCCTCCCCTGGCTGGAGCTCGCGCGTGGCGATCCGCGCGCGGCGTTCGCCCTGCCGGTCGCGGGCGCCCTGCGTCTCGAGGTGGGGGCGATGCCGATCGGCGATTTCGTCGCCCGCGACGTCGTCCTCGAAGCCTCCCGTCCGCCCGGCGGCGGCGAGGGCGTGATCCGCTTGGCGATCGCCGACATCGCCGGCGGTCGCCTGTCGCTGTCGGCGGTGGGGACGCTCGCGCCGGAGGCGCGGCTCGGCGCCTTCGATGTCGCCTTCGAGGGCGGCGATGTCGCCGGGCTGGTGCCCCTGTTGCCGTGGCATGTGGTGGAAGCCGTCCGTCCGCTCTGGCAGGGCGGCTACACGCTGCGGGTTGCGGGGCGGCCGGAGGGGGCGGGGCTGGTCGTGACCTCGGCGATCGAGGCCCTCGACGCCCGCTTCGAGGCGGCGGGCCGGGCGTCCGCCGATCTCGCGCGCTTCGAGGGCAGGCTTGCCCTGCGCCACCCCGGGGCGTCGCGCCTGCTCGCCGCCCTCGGTTTGCCGGAGACGGAAACCTGGCTCGGGCAAGGCTCGCTCGCGGTGATCGCGGATCTTGCGCGCGACGGTGAGCGGCTCGCCCTGCGCACGGTGGAGGTCGGCATCGGCGAGATGCGTGGGCGCCTCTCAGGCGAGCTCGTGCTCGGTGCCGCCGGCCGTCGCGCCGCCCTCTCCGTCGAGGCGGAGAGCCTTCGCCTGCCCGGGTTCGATCCGCGCTCCAGCGCACCGTTGCCGCCCGATCCGTTCGCTGGCTGGACGGCGGCGATCCTGCTGCGGGCACGCGAGGTGCACGCGGCCGGCGAGAGGTTGCTCGAGTCGGCGGAGGGTGCTCTCGAAGTGGCGGACGGCGCGCTGACGCTGTCGCGCCTCGTCGCCGCCCGCGGCGATGGAACGATTTCGCTGCGCGGCCGCTACGACCCGCCCCAGGGTCGGCTCGAGCTGGAGGCCGAGGCCGACCGGCTGCCCTTCGATGGACCGCTCTTCGGCCTTGCCATCGACGTCGCAGGCGGCCGCCTGAGCGGCCTGGCGCGGCTTTCGGCCGCTGGACGAAGTGCGGTCTCCTTGCTGGGCGCGGTGGAGGGTGAGGCAGCGGTCACGGTGGCGGAGGGGACCCTGATCGGGATCGATCTCGGCCGCGTGACGAGGGCGTTGGCCGGGGTCGAGCCGCCCGACCGTGCGCTCGATGAGGTGCGCGCGGGCCTCGCCGGCGGGACAACGCCCCTCTCGCGGGCGGAAAGCGCATTGCGCGTCGTGGCGGGAACGGTGTTGCTCGAGCGGGTGGAGATCGCTTCCGAGGAAGGGGCGATCTCGCTCGCGGGTGAAATCGATGTGCGCACGCGCTCGCTCGACCTCTCGGCCCGAATCGTCCCCGCTGCGGTCGGACCGCCACCCCGCTTGGGGCTGAGGCTGACGGGGGCCTGGGAGAGGCCGGCGCGTGTGCCGGAACTGGCCGAGGTCGCCCGCTTCCTCGCCGAACGGGCTCAGCGTCGCTGAGCTTCGGCAAGCGCGAACAGCCGCAGCGCGGAGGCGAGCGGCAGGGCGGGGTCGGAGCGGGCGGCATCGATCTCGGCGACCAGTGCGGCGAGCGGCAGGCGGCGGCGCCGCGCCGCCTCGTCCAGCACCGCCCAGAAGGCGGGTTCGAGGGCGACCGAGGTGCGATGGCCGGCGAGGCTGAGCGAGCGCTTCTCCAGGTGGCGCGGGCGCGTCACGCGTAGGTGGCGATCTCGATCAGGTTGCCGTCCGGATCGCGGCAGTAGACCGAAGTGATGGGGCCGAGCGCCCCGTCGCGCTTCACGGGACCGAGTTCGATGGCCACACCGAGATCGTGCAGGTGCGCGATCACCTCCTCGATCGTCACCGTGACGACGAAGCAGAGGTCCTGCGTGCCCGGGGCCGCGTTGACGCCGGTCCACCATTCCTGCTGGGTGGAATCGGCCGGCCGGAGATTGATCTTCTGCCCGCCGAAGAAGAGGGCAGTGCGCAGGTGCGGCCCGTAGGTCTCCACCTCCATGCCCAGCACGCGAGCATACCAGGCGGCGGCGATCTCGACGTCGCGCACGGTGACGACGAGGTGATCCAGGCGGTCGACGGCGAAGCGCATCAGGCGGAGCGAGTCAGGCGGGCGGTGACTTCGATCTCGATCCGCATCGCGTCTTCCTGCAGGGCGGCGTGGATGAGGGTGGAGGTGGGGCGGGCGCGGCCCAAGTGGCGCCTGATCACCGGCCAGCAGGGCGGCCAGTCCTCCCGCCGCGGCACGATGAACAGGGCGCGCACCACGTCATCCAGCGTGCAGCCGGCTTCCGCCAGCGCGGCGGCGATGTTGCGGAAGGCCTGCTCCGCCTGGGCGGCGACGTCGTCGGCGATGGTCATGGTCGCGTAGTCGTAGCCGGTGGTGCCGGAGACCCAGACGTAGTCGCCGTCGACCACCGCGCGGGAGTAGCCGATCTCGGCCTCGAAGCGGGAGCCGGAGGAGATGTGGCGGCGGGTCACGGCCATCGATCAGCCTTCCGATCCAACAAGCGTGCGTTCGACCACCGTACCGCTTTCCCTTGGGCCCTGACACAGCCAGAGACGCTTTCCAACCCGACCGCACGCGATTCGTCCGTGCCACGTGAAGCGAATCTCGTCACCGTCGTCTGCAACCGAGGCAAGCTCGACAGTGGCTGACGCGCGGCGACCGTTGATTTCAGGCTGCGGGACGACGCGCACTCGAGACATCGCGGCTCAATTCCGCCGCAGCTCTGCGCTCACTCGAGCCCGTCGTAGAAGTCGTTGCCCTTGTCGTCGATGACGATGAAGGCCGGGAAGTTCTCGACCTCGATCCGCCACACCGCCTCCATGCCGAGCTCGGGGTACTCGAGCACCTCCACCTTCCGGATGCAGTCCTGGGCGAGCCGTGCGGCCGGCCCGCCGATGGAGGCGAGGTAGAAGCCGCCGTATTTGCGGCAGGCCTCGCGCACCGCGCGCGAGCGGTTGCCCTTGGCGAGCATGACCAAGGACCCCCCCTTGGCCTGGAACTCCTCGACGTAGGAGTCCATGCGCCCCGCCGTGGTCGGCCCGAACGAGCCGGTGGCGTAGCCGGCGGGCGTTTTCGCCGGTCCGGCGTAATAGACGGGGTGGTTCTTCAGGTACTCCGGCATCGGCTCGCCGCGATCGAGCCGCTCCTTGATCTTGGCGTGCGCGATGTCGCGCGCGACCACCATCGGGCCCGAGAGCATCACGCGGGTCTTCACCGGGTAGCGGGAGAGGGTGGCGCGGATCTCGTCCATCGGCCGGGTGAGGTCGATGCGCACCACCTCGCCACCGAGCTCGGCCTCCGTCGTCTCCGGCAGGTATTTCGCGGGATCGATCTCAAGCTGTTCGAGGAACACGCCCTCGGGGGTGATCTTGGCGAGGATCTGGCGGTCGGCCGAGCAGGAGACGCCGATGCCGACGGGCAGCGAGGCGCCGTGGCGCGGCAGGCGGATCACCCGCACGTCATGGCAGAAATACTTGCCGCCGAATTGGGCGCCGATGCCGAGGCGGCGGGTGATCTCAAGCACTTTCATCTCGGCCTCGAGGTCGCGGAAGGCATGGCCGGCGAGCGAGCCTCGGGTGGGCAAGCCATCGAGGTAACGGCAGGAGGCGAGCTTGACGGTCTTCAGGGTCGTCTCGGCCGAGGTGCCGCCGATGACGATGGCGAGGTGGTAGGGCGGGCAGGCCGAGGTGCCGAGGGTCTTCAGCTTCGTCTCGATGAAGGCATAGAGCCGCTCGGGGTTCAGAAGCGCCCGCGTCTCCTGAAAGAGGAAGGTCTTGTTCGCGCTGCCCCCGCCCTTGGCGACGAACATCAGCTGGAATTCCTCCGCATGCTCCTCCCCGGGGGCGGCGTAAATGTCGAACTGGACGGGAAGGTTGTTGCCGGTGTTCACCTCCTCGAACAGCGAGAGGGGCGCCATCTGCGAATAGCGGAGGTTGGTCTCCGTGTAGGTGCGGAAGACGCCGCGGCTGATCGCCTCCTCCTCGTTCCCGTCCACCCACACGCGCTGGCCCTTCTTGCCGAACACGATTGCGGTGCCGGTGTCCTGGCACATCGGCAGCACGCCGCCGGCGGCGATGTTGGCGTTCTTCAGGAACTCGAGCGCGACGTAGCGGTCGTTGGGCGACGCCTCGGGGTCGTCGAGGATGGCGCGCAGTTGCGCGAGGTGGGAGGGGCGCAGCAGGTGCGAGACGTCGCGGAAGGCGCGGAAGGCGAGTTCCGTCAGCGTCTCGGGGGCGACGAGCAGCACCCGCCGCCCACCCACCTCGATGGTGCGCACGCCGCCAAGGTCGAGCTTGGTCCACGGCACTTCGGCCTGGCTGAGGGGGAACATCGGGCTGTAGAGGAACTCGCCCGCGCGGGGGGCGAGCGGAAAGGGCGCGTTCATCCTCGGGGCGCTCCTCGCTCTCGCGTCGCTTTGCGCCGCTTATGGCACGACCAGGGGGGGCGGGCCACCCGTGCCAGGAACGGGGCGCGCGGCGGGATCAGGGTTTGGGGGGGCGTTTGCGGAAGGCGTCCAGGCTCACCACCTGAGCCGGGCGGTCGGCGTCTTCCGGGGCATCCGCCGCCTGGGCCGACGTCTCTTCCCCCACCTCCCCGTGCGGCTCGTCCTGCCGCCCGACCGACGGCTCGAAGCGCAGACCGAACCGCACGGAGGGGTCGGCGAACTGGGTGATCGCCCCCCAGGGAATGCGCAGCCGTGCCGGCACGCCGCCGAAATAGAGCGTGACCGAGAAGCCGGCTTGGTCGGTCTCCAGGGCATCGAACTGGTGTTGGAGCACGATCGTCATCTCGTGCGGATACTGCGCCCGCAGACGCGCCGGCAGCTCCACCTCCGGGTGATCGGTGCGGAACGTCAGGTAGAAGTGATGGTCGCCGGGCAGGCCGTCGCGGGCCACCGAGCCGAGCGCGGCGCGCACGACATGGCGCAGGCTCTCCTGGATCCAGGCTTCATAGGGGAGAAGGCTGTCCTTCAGTCCCGGCTCTTCGGCGCCCATGCGGTCGCGGCCCGCGTCCCCTCTTCTCCAATCTGCGCCCCGGGGCCGCGACGGCGGCCCCTGGCGGATGAGTGGGGGGCTTCTGTTGCCCGGTGCCCCCCGGACCGCGCTTGCCTAAGTCAGGTCAGGCAGCGAGCGCCAGACGGCTGTTGTCGTTGGCACTTATGGATCGGCCCGATGACGGCGGTACCATGCCGGGCGAAAAGCGAACCTTTACTGCGCGCGTCGAGCCTGTTTCGCCCCCGTCGAGCCGCCACAGCCGAGGCGGAAACTTGGTGGAGGCGCCGGGCACTGCCCCCGGGTCCGCTACGCTTATTCCGTTCGCCGTTTATCGCCATAGCCGGGTTGCCCCGGCGGTCCGGAATATAGGAAACGCAGGCGTCATACGGAAGGCCGGCGCGAGTCGGCGCAAGGAAGGCACCGCATGGAACTGACGGAGGGCCAGGCACGCGAGATCGAGGAGGCGCGCTCCGCCGCGCAGCCGACCCTTCGCCCGACCGTGCCGGCGATGGAGGCGCTGCTGCATCGGCCCATCCCGGTGCTCGATCACGGCTTCATCCGCGTCGTCGACTACATGGGAGACGACTCCGCGGTGGTGCAGGCGGCGCGCGTGTCCTACGGGCGCGGCACGAAGCGCGTGCAGGACGACGAGGGGCTGATCCGCTACCTGATGCGGCACTGGCACACCACGCCGTTCGAGATGGCGGAGATCAAGCTGCACGTGAAGCTGCCGATCTTCGTCGCCCGGCAATGGATCCGCCACCGCACGGCGAGCGTGAATGAGTATTCGGCCCGCTACTCGGTGCTCGATCGCGAGTTCTACCTGCCGGCGCCGGAACACTTGGCCGAGCAGAGTGCGTCGAACCGCCAGGGCAGGGGCGCGACCCTGCCGGCGGACCGGGCCGAGGCCGTGCTTCGGCTGCTGCGCGAGGACGCCGCCCGCTGCTACCAGCATTACCTGTGGTTGTTGAACGAGAGCGAGGACGGCACCCCGCTCGACCCGGACCGGCCCGGCATCGCGCGGGAACTGGCGCGGATGAACCTGACGCTCAACGTCTATACGCAGTGGTATTGGAAGACGAACCTTCACAATCTCATGCACTTCCTGCGCCTGCGCGCCGACCCTCACGCGCAATACGAGATTCGCGCCTACGCGGAGGCGATGCTCGGCGTGCTCGAGGCCTGGGTGCCGATCACCGCGCGCGCCTTCCGCGACTATCGGCTGTCGGCGGTGACGTTCTCGGGTCCCATGCTCGCCTGCCTCAAGCGCATGCTCGCCGGCGAGGCGGTGACGGCGGAGACGAGCGGGCTCGGGCGGCGCGAGTGGCGGGAGTTCCGCTCAGCCCTCGGTCTGCCGGAGTAGCTGCGTGCCGCCATGCACGGTTCGCCGCGGCTCAGCGTCCGGCGCGCGGCAGGCAGAGTTCGGCGGCGATGCGGCGCAACAGCCGTTGCGCGGCCCAGATGTCGGCGGCAAGCCGCGTATGCCGGTCACTGACGGGGATGCCGCAGCGGCGCGCCTCGCGCAGGCTCCGGTCCATCGTGGCCAGGGCCCCGCTCAATTCGGCGAGGCGGATCTGCAGGAACAACGGGTCGTCCTCCCCGTCCGCGCCAGGCTCTGCCGGTGGGCCGTGTCCCGCCCCGATCGCGGTCCAGTCGGCAGCGCGGCCACAGATGGCGGTCGTTTGCCCCGACGCGGCGCTGGTTGCCATGGCGTGCCCATCGTTCATTGACGCCTCCTCCCGCTGCCCGCGGACAAACCCATCGCGAGAGTGTGGATATGATGGTTCATCGAGCATGCGTGAGGCAAGCGGGTTCCGCCTTGCGCCAGCGCAATCGGATCCCCCCGCATGAGCGTCATCGTGTTCGGCTCGATCAACCTCGATCTGGTGTTTCCCGTCTCCCACCTGCCCGCGCCGGGAGAGACGGTGGTCGGGCCCCTCCTCCGGTTCGAGCCTGGCGGCAAGGGCGCGAACCAGGCGGTGGCGGCGGCGCGCGACGGGGCGCGCGTCGCCTTGGCCGGGGCCGTTGGGCGTGACCCCTTGGCCGAGCATGCCCTGTCCGGGCTCCGCTCCGCCGGGGTCGATCTCGCACGCTTGGCCTTCGTGGACGCTCCGACGGGCTGCGCGGCGATCGGCGTCGATGCGGAGGGACGCAACCAGATCCTGGTCGCGGCGGGCGCCAACCGAGCCGCACGGGCATCGCAAGTGGCGGATCAGGATCTGGGCCCCCGCACGGTGCTGCTGCTGCAGGGCGAATGCGACCTCGGGGAGACGGCCGCCCTGGCGCAGCGGGCGTGCGATCGGGGCGCCCGCGTGGTGCTGAATCTCGCTCCCTTCATCGCCCTGCCGCGCGAGACGCTCGCGGCGGCTTCGGTCCTGGTGGTGAACGAAACGGAGGCGGCAGCACTCGCGGCGCAGCTCGGCCTTGCGGCCGAGGCACTGGCGATCGCGCGCACGCTCGGTACGGCCGTCGTCGTCACCCTCGGCGCCGAGGGGGCGGTGCTCGTCGATGCCGGCGCCGAGGTCAGGGTTCCGGCCCTGCCGGTCCCGGTCGTGGACACGACGGGGGCGGGCGATGCGCTCTGCGGCGTGCTGGCGGCCGGGCTTGCCCGAGGCCTTGCGCTGCCGGCGGCGCTGCGGCGCGCGGTCGTTGCCGCCTCGCTCGCCTGCACGCGGCCTGGCGCGCAGGCCGGCCTGCCGTCGGCGGCGGAGATCGACGCCGCCCTCACCGGTGCGTTCACTGCCCGCTAACGGCGGCCGGCTAGGCTTCCTTGCATGCGCGCGTTCGACCGCCTGTTCGCCACCGGTCTGATGGTCGCCCATGCCGCGACGGCAACGGGTCTCGTCTGGCTCGCGCTCGCCCCGGCCCTCGCCGCCGGCGCCTCGGCCGCCCTGGTGAAGGCGGCCGTTCAGGCAGGTTCGTGCTGACGGGCCGCTATTCGACGACGATGCGCGGCAGAGCCGTCGCGCGTTCCGCCAGCACCGCCTCGCACTTCTCCCACACCCGCCGCGCGATCGCGCGATAACGCCGGGCCTCCTCGCCATCGGGCAGGGTGGCGGTGATCGGCGTTCCCTCGTCGGAGGTGGTGCGGATGTCGAGCGCGATCGGGATCTCGCCGAGGAACTCCGTGCCCAGCCGCTCGGCCTCCCGCCTCGCTCCGCCATGGCCGAAGATGTCGCTGCGGTGCCCGCAGTTGGGGCAGCAGAAGAAGCTCATGTTCTCGATCAGGCCCAGCACCGGCACGTTGGTGCGGGCGAACATCGCGATTCCCCGCCGCGCATCGATCAGCGCCACGTCCTGCGGCGTGGAGACGATCACCGCTCCCGTCAGCGGCACGCGCTGCGCCATGGTGAGCTGCGCATCCCCGGTGCCCGGCGGCATGTCGACGATCATGATGTCGAGCGGGCCCCAGGCGACCTGCCCCATCATCTGCTCGAGCGCGCCCATCACCATCGGCCCCCGCCAGATCATCGGAGTCTCCTCCTCGACCAGGAAGCCGATCGACATCACTTTCAGCCCCCACTTCTCCATCGGCTGGATCAGGTTGCCCGCGGCGAGCGGGCGGCCACGGATGCCGAGCATGCGGGGAAGCGAAGGCCCGTAGATGTCGGCATCCAGCAGGCCGACCTTGAGCCCTTCCTGGGCGAGCCCGATCGCCAGATTGACCGCCGTGGTCGATTTGCCGACCCCGCCCTTGCCGGAAGCGACGGCGACGATGGCCCGCGCGTTGCTCAGCAACTGGGCCGGCCGCTGTGGTTGCGCCGCGCCGGCCGCGGGGCCGGTGGCAGGGGCGGCGGCTGCGCGGTGGGCGGTCAGCACGGCGGCGGCGTTCAGCACGCCGGGCAGGGCCTGCACCGCCGCTTCGGCGGCGCGGCGAACCGGTTCGAGGGAGGCGGCGCGCTCGCGCGGCACCTCGAGCGTGAGGCGCACCAGGCCGTCGCGAATCTCCACCCCGCCGACCCAGCCGAGAGAGACGAGGTCACGCCCCGTCGAGGGATCGCGCACAGAGGCGAGAGCGGCGCGCACCGCGGCCTCGGTCACCTTCGCCATCGCTTGAAACTCCCCGAGAACCTGTCCATATGCCGCGCACGTGCCGGGGGCGAGCCCAAGCGGCCGCCGCGCGCTCCTCCGTTCCAGTGACGATGGCGGAAGATGGGGTGTGGTCCGGCGACTTCCAACGGAGACCGGGGAAGGGCGACGAATGCCTTGGACCAACAACACCGGTGGCGGCCCCTGGGGAGGTCGGCCAGGCGGACCGTGGGGTGGCGGTGGCGGCGGCATGCCGCAGCCCCCCAACCTCGATGAGCTCCTGCGCAAGGGGCAGGATTTCGCGCGCCGCTTCCTGCCGCGGGGCTTCGGCGGCGGCCGCGCGATCGCCATCGTCGCCGCGATCCTGGTCGGCGGCTGGCTCCTCTCCGGCTTCTACCGCGTCCAGCCCGACGAGCAGGGCGTGGTGCTTCGCTTCGGCGCCTTCCACCGCACCACCCCGCCTGGCCTGAACTACGCGCTGCCCTGGCCGATCGAGAGCGTCACCACGCCGCGCGTGACCCGCATCAACCGCATCGATGTCGGCTTCCGCAGCGAGGTGGAGGGCGCGCGCCCGGTGCCCACCCGCGTCGTACCGGAGGAGAGCCTGATGCTCACGGGCGACGAGAACATCATCGACATCAACTTCGCCGTATTCTGGCGCATTCGCGACGCCGGCGACTTCCTGTTCAACATCCGCAACCCCGAACAGGCGGTGAAGAGCGCGGCCGAATCGGTGATGCGCGAAGTGATCGGCAAGACGCCGATCCAGCCCGCACTGACCGAGGCGCGCGCACAGATCGAACAGGCGGTGCGCGCCGGCACGCAGGCGATGCTCGACCAGTATCGCTCCGGCATCGAGGTCGCTCAGGTGCAGCTGCAGAAGGTGGACCCGCCGGCCGCAGTGATCGACGCCTTCCGCGACGTGCAGCGCGCCAATGCCGACCGCGAACGCCTGCGCAACGAGGCCGAAGCCTTCCGCAACGACATCATTCCCCGCGCGCGCGGTGAGGCCGAGCGGCTGGTGCAGGAGGCGCAGGGCGATCGCGAGGCCCGCATCGCCCGCGCCCGCGGCGAGGCGCAGCGCTTCATCCAGGTGTTCGAGGCCTATAACCAGGCGCGCGACGTCACCCGGCTCCGGCTCTATCTCGAGACGATGGAGGACATCCTTCGCATCTCGCCGACCGTCGTCGTCGACGAGCGGGTGCAGAACCTGGTGCCGTTCCTGCCGCTCGGCGATCTCAACCGCGCTGGCGCTCCCGCGCAGCAGCGCCCGGCGCCGGGGATCGACCGTCCGATGCCGCTGCCCTCGGCCCCGGCGGCGCCCCCGCCCGGCGGCCCCGCCGCCCGGGTGAGCGGCACCGGTGCGACCATCCGCTGAGCGCGACGCGAGGAGAATCCGGATCATGAACCAGAAGGCACTCATCGGCGCCGCAATCGGTGTCGTCGTCGCCGGCGCGGTCACGCTCTCCACCCTGTTCACCGTCCATCAGACGGAGCAGGTGCTGGTCGTGCAGTTCGGCAAGCCGGTGCGGGTGATCACGGAGCCCGGCCTGCACGCCAAGATCCCGTTCATCCAGAACACGATCAGCTTCGATCGTCGCCTGCTCGACTTCGAGGGGCGGAGCGAGGAGGTGATCCTCGGCGACCAGCGCCGACTCATCGTCGACACCTTCACCCGCTTCCGCATCGTCGATCCACTGCAGTACTTCCAGACGGTGGGCTTCGGCGAAGCCGCGATCCGCGCGCGGCTCTCCTCCATCGTGCCCTCGGCGCTGCGCCGCGTGCTCGGCAACGAGCCACTGCTGTCGGTGCTGTCGGAGGATCGCGCGCGTATCATGGCGGAGATCCGCCAGCAGGTGAACGCCGAGGCGCGTCGCTTCGGCATTCAGGTCGAGGACGTGCGCATCCGTCGCGCCGACCTGCCGGAGGAGAACACCCAGGCCATCCTGTCGCGGATGCAGACCGAGCGTGAACGTGTGGCCCGCGAGGCGCGCGCCGAGGGTGCCGAGGTCGCCGCCCGCATCCGGGCGGCGGCGGAACGCGAGCGCACCGTCATCCTCGCCGAGGCGCAGGCGCAGGCCGACATCATCCGCGGTGCGGGCGAGCAGGAGGCGATCCGAATCTTCGCCGACGCCTTCAACCGCGACCGCGAGTTCTTCGCCTTCTGGCGCTCCATGCAGGCCTATCGCGAGGCCTTCGGCGAGGAGGCGCAGGCGCGGCTCGTGCTCACCCCGGACAGCGAGTTCTTCCGCTTCTTCCGCGAGATCCCGAAGGACGTGCGGGCGGCGGAGGCGCGCTGACGGAAGCGAGAGGCGGGGTTGAAGGCAGGGGCGGGCGACGCCTGGGCGGCATGAGCCTCGCCGGGCTGCTCGCCGGCCTCGGCTTGGTGCTGGCCTTGGAAGGGCTCGTCTACGCCGCGTTTCCCGACGCGGTGCGGCGGGCCCTCGCCACTCTGGTCTCGCTGCCGGACACGACACTGCGCGGCCTCGGCCTTGTCGTCGCGGCAACGGGCGCCGCCCTCGTGCTGGTCGCGGGCGCGCTTTGACCGCACGCGCGTTGGGCAGCCCGTCACCGGCGAGGCGATCAGAACCGCGGGAGCCGAGGGCGGACCGTCTTTCGGCGACGAAACCGTTGCCCGAAGATCGGGGACTGAAGATCGAGGCGGGGTCCCGTTCCCCCCCCTCCCGAGAGGACGCGACACGACATGATCCGCACTGTCCGTATCCTTGCCGCCGCCGTCGCGATCGGGCTCGCCGCACCGTTCGCCACTGCACCGGTGGTCGCGCGCGCCGTTCCCGAAAGCTTCGCCGACCTTGCCGAACGGTTGCTGCCGTCGGTGGTGAACATCTCCACCACCCAGACCGTGGTGGCGGGGCGCGAGCGCCAGGGGCCGGAAACGCCGCAGTTCCCGCCGGGCTCGCCCTTCGAGGAGTTCTTCCGCGAGTTCTTCGACCGCCAGCAGCGCCAGGGCCAGGGCCCGCAGCAGAGGCCTCGCCGCGCCCAATCCCTCGGCTCGGGGTTCATCATCGCCTATGAGAACGGCGAAGGCTTCATCGTCACCAACAATCACGTCATCGACGGCGCGGACGAGGTGAACGTCATCCTGCACGACAACACCACGCTGCGCGCCGAGGTGGCGGGGCGCGATCCGCGCACCGACCTTGCCCTCCTCAAGGTGCGCACCGACAAGCCGCTGATCCCGGTGAAGTTCGGCAACTCCGATGCCCTGCGGATCGGCGACTGGGTGCTCGCCATCGGCAACCCCTTCGGCCTCGGCGGCACGGTGACCGCCGGCATCGTCTCCGCGCGAGGGCGCGACATCCGCATCGGTCCCTACGACGACTTCATCCAGACCGACGCCGCGATCAACCGCGGCAACTCGGGCGGGCCGCTGTTCAACATGGCGGGCGAGGTGGTGGGGGTGAACACCGCCATCTTCTCGCCCACGGGAGGCTCGATCGGCATCGGCTTCGCCATCCCCTCGGCGATCGCGCAGAACGTGGTGAGCCAGCTGCGCGAGCACGGCCGCATCCGTCGCGGCTGGCTCGGCGTGCGCATCCAGCAGGTCACGGACGAGATCGCGGAGAGCGTGGGCCTGCCGGGAGGGGCGCGCGGCGCGCTCGTCGCCGGCGTCAACGAGGGGGGGCCTGCCGACAAGGCGCGGCTGCAGAACGGCGACATCATCCTCGAGTTCAACAACCAGGAAATCCGCGAGATGCGCGTCCTGCCGCGCGTCGTCGCCGATACGCCGATCGGCCGCGAGGTACCGGTGGTCATCTGGCGCAACGGGCGTCGCGAGACGGTGCGCGTCACGGTGGGGGAACTGCCGGACGATGCGCAGCTCGCCGCGGCCACCCCGGGCCCGCAGGATCGCGGCGGCCGGCCGGTGGAGGTGCCGGGAACGGGGCTTCGCCTCTCCACCATCACCCCGGAACTGCGGGAGCGCTTCGGCCTGCCGCAGGACGCGCGCGGCGTGCTCGTGGTCGAGGTCGACCCGAACAGCCCCGCCGCCGAGCGTGGCGTTCGCCCCGGCGACCTCATTCTCGAGGTGCAGCAGGAGACCGTGTCCAACCCCGCCGAGGTGCGCGAGCGGTTCGACCGCGCGCGTCAGACGGGCCGGCGGAACGTGCTGGTGCTGATCGAGAGCCAGGGTGGGCAAGGCCCGCGCTGGGTGGCGATCCCGGTCGGCCGCGGCTGACGCGCCGACCGGCGGGGGGAGGGTGGCCGGGCGCGCGCCGCCTCAGGGGCGGCGAACCTCCTCCGCCCGGTAGCCCTGCAGCCACAGCAGCGCCCGCAGGTCGGCATGGGTGATGCGCACCCGTGCCGCCGCCGCCACCGCCGGCTTGGCGCGGAACGCGACGCCGAGCCCGGCCGCGAGCAGCATCGGCAAGTCGTTCGCCCCGTCCCCGACCGCGAGCGTGGCTCCGAGCGGCACGCCGTGCTCCTCGGCGAGCGCGCGCAGGGTCGCCGCCTTGCTGGCGCGATCGAGGATCGGCTCCGCGACGCGCCCGGCGAGCCTGCCCCCCTCGATGATCAGCTCGTTCGCACGGTCGAGATGGAACCCCAAGATGTCGCGCACGCGGGCAGTGAAGAAGCGGAAGCCCCCGGACACCAGGGCGCAGACCGCACCATGCGCGCGCATGGTGGCGACGAGCTCCGCAGCACCCGGCATGATGGCGACCCGCTCCCAGGTCCTCTCCAGCGCCTCGGCCGAGAGCCCCTTCAGCATGGCCACCCGTTCGCGCAAGGCGCCCGCGAAATCGAGCTCCCCCGCCATCGCACGGGCGGTGATGGCGGCGATGCGCTCCTTCAGTCCCGCGAAGTCGGCGAGCTCGTCGAGTGTTTCGCCGACGACGATGGTGCTGTCCATGTCGGCGACCAGGATCCGCTTGCGCCGGCCTTCGGCGGGCAGCACGGCGAGGTCGAGCGATTCGCCGTCGAGCGCGGCGCGGGCAGCGGCCTCGGCCGCTTCGGGAGCGAGGCCGGAGAACGGCAGGTCGGCCGCCTCGCCAGGGCCGAGCCAGGTCGGCGAACCGAGGCTCGCTCCGGCCGCGCGCAGTGCTGCGGCTGCCTCGCGCAGGTGGGCATCGGCAAGCGTCGGTCCGGCGGCCGGCGCGATCAGGGTCAGGACCTGGTCCATGGCCGGGTGGTGCGATGGCCGAGGCTGAGATGCAAGCCGCCGCCGGCGAGGGCTTGCCGCGCGCGCTGATCGTTTCGGGGCCGACCGCCTCGGGCAAGTCCGCCCTCGCGCTTGCGCTCGCCGAACGCTACCGCGGCGCGGTGATCAACGCGGACTCGATGCAGGTCTATCGTGACCTCCGCGTGCTGACGGCGCGGCCTTCGGCCGAGGACGAGGCGCGTGCGCCGCACCTCCTTTACGGTGTGCGCGATGCGGCGGAGGCGGCCGATGCGGCCTGGTTCCGGCAAGCGGCCCTGGCGGCCATGGAGGAGGCGAGGGGGATGGGGCGGGTTCCCATCCTTTGCGGCGGCACGGGGCTCTGGCTCGAGGCGCTGGTGCGGGGGATCGGCGAGATCCCATCCGTCTCGGCCGCCATCCGGGCCGAGGCGCGGCGTCTTGCGGCCGAACTGGGAGCGCCCGCCCTGCACGCGCGTCTCGCCGAACGCGACCCGGAGACGGCCGCCGCCGTTCGCCCGTCCGACACCCAGCGCGTGATCCGGGCCTGGGAGGTGCTGCAGGCGACGGGGCGGGGCCTTGCCGCGTGGTGGCGGGGGGCGGTGCATCCACCGGCGCCGTGGCTGTTCGCCCACATCCTGCTCGACCCGCCGCGCGAACGCGTGCGTGCCGCGATCGACGCCCGGTTCCTCGCCATGCTGGAGCGCGGCGCGCTGGAGGAGGTTCGGGCGCTCCTCGCGCAGGGGCTCGATCCTGCCCTGCCGGCGATGCGCGCGCACGGCGTGCCGCCGCTCGCGGCCGCCATCCGCGGCGAGCTCCCGCTTGCCGAGGCGGTGGCCAGGGCCCAGGCCCAGGTCCGCCAGTACGCCAAGCGTCAGGCGACCTGGTTCCGGCACCGCAAGCTGGCGCCACCCGAGCGGACCTTCATCATTCGATCCTGGATGGGCTCCGATGCGCAATTTTCGGAAATCAACATGGCTGCCTTGTTTTCGTTTGTTGACGCTTTCCTGTTGACGCCTCGCGGCACGGTCGGGATAACCCCCTCGTCCCCAGCACCTGCCGGGCCGGGGCCAGCGGAAGGACCCTTGATATGACGTCGACCGAGACCCTGAGTGGTGCCGAAATCGTCCTGCGCGCGCTGAAGGATCAGGGCGTGGACGTCATTTTCGGCTACCCCGGCGGGGCCGTGCTGCCGATCTACGACGCGCTCTTTCAGCAGAACGCCATCCGGCACATCCTCGTTCGGCACGAGCAGGCGGCGGTGCACGCGGCGGAAGGTTACGCGCGCTCGACCGGCAAGGTGGGGGTGGTGCTCGTCACCTCAGGCCCAGGTGCCACCAATGCGGTGACGGGGCTCGTCGATGCGCTGATGGACTCCATTCCCGTCGTTTGCCTCACCGGCCAGGTGCCCACGCATCTGATCGGCAACGACGCCTTCCAGGAGGCGGACACCACCGGCATCACCCGTCCTGCCACCAAGCACAACTACCTGGTGAAGGACGTCAACGCGCTCGGGAGGATCCTGCACGAGGCGTTCTACGTCGCCCGCTCCGGCCGGCCGGGCCCGGTGGTGGTCGACCTGCCGAAGGATGTGCTGATCAACCGCGGTGTGTATCAGGGCATCCCCACCGCGCCGCACCGCTCCTACCGCCCGGTGGTGGACCCCGACCCGCAGGCCATTGCCCAGGCCGTGCGGATGCTGAAGCAAGCGAAGCGCCCGATCGTCTACGCCGGCGGCGGTGTGATCAATGCGGGGCCGGAAGCCGCGCGCCTGCTCACCGAGTTCGTGCATCTCACCGGCTTTCCCTGCACCAACACGCTGATGGGCCTCGGCGCCTTCCCGGCCTCCGATCCGCAGTTCCTCGGCATGCTCGGCATGCACGGCACCTACGAGGCCAATCTTGCGATGCACGGCTGCGACGTGATGCTGAACATCGGCGCCCGCTTCGATGATCGCGTCACCGGCCGGTTGCGCGACTTCTCGCCCAATTCGCTGAAGATCCACGCCGACATCGACCCTTCCTCGATCAACAAGAACGTGCGGGTGGATTGCGCCATCGTCGGCGACGCCGCCCGCGTGCTCGCCGCGCTGATCGCGGCTTGGAAGGCGGATCCGACGAAGCCCGATACCGGAGCGCTCGCCGCCTGGTGGAAACAGATCGACCTCTGGCGGGCGCGCGACTGCCTGCGCTACCGCCAGGATCCCGCGCCGAATGCGGTGATCAAGCCGCAGCATGCGATCAAGCGTCTGTATGAGATCGTGCGCGAAACGGGGCGCGACGTGTTCATCACCACCGAAGTCGGCCAGCACCAGATGTGGGCTGCGCAGTTCTGGAAGTTCGAACGCCCCAACCGCTGGCTCACCTCGGGCGGGCTCGGCACCATGGGCTACGGGCTGCCGGCGGCGATCGGGGCGCAGATCGCGCACCCCGAGGCGCTCGTGATCGACATCGCGGGCGAAGCCTCGATCCTGATGAACATTCAGGAGATGAGCACGGCCGCGCAATATCGCCTGCCCGTGAAGGTGTTCATCCTGAACAACGAGTACATGGGCATGGTGCGGCAGTGGCAGGAACTGCTGCACGGCGGCCGCTACTCGGAATCCTACTCCGCTGCGCTGCCCGATTTCGTCAAGCTCGCCGAGAGCTTCCACGCGGTCGGCCTGCGCGCGAAGACGCTCGGCGACCTCGATGACGTCATCCGCGAGATGCTGGCGGTGGATCGTCCGGTGATCGCCGACATCTGCGTCGACAAGCACGAGAACTGCTTCCCGATGATCCCCTCGGGGGCGGCGCACAACGAGATGATCCTCGGCCCGGAGGACGAGGCGCCCACGGGTTCCGCCCAGCCGGGGGTGACCGAGGAAGGCATGGTGCTCGTCTGAGCGGCCGGGCACCCGAGGACCCCTTGCCCATGCTCAAGGCCCTGAGCCCCGCGCAGGACACCTCCACCCGTCAGGCGGTGATCGCCGTGCTGGTGGAAAACGAGGCGGGCGTGCTTGCGCGCGTCATCGGCCTCTTTTCGGGCCGCGGCTACAACATCGACAGCCTCACCGTGGCGCCCGTCGACGAGGAGAAGCAGCTCTCGCGCATCACCATCGTCACCTCCGGCACGGCGATGGTGATCGAGCAGATCAAGGCCCAGCTTGATCGCCTCGTGCCGGTGCACAAGGTGGCCGATCTCACCATGGAGGGGCCGCACATCGCGCGCGAACTCGCGCTGATCAAGGTCGCCGGCACGGGGGAGAAGCGCGTGGAGGCCTTGCGCATCGCGGATGCCTTCCGCGCCCGCGTGGTCGATGCGACGACGGAAAGCTTCGTCTTCGAGATGACGGGGGCGACCGACAAGCTGGATGCCTTCGTCGCCCTGATGCGGCCCTTGGGCCTCGTCGAGGTGAGCCGCACGGGCATCGTCGCCATCGCGCGCGGGCCCAAGGGCATCGACGGCTGAAACACCCGCCCCGCTTGCGAGGCGGTGCGACGGCCGCTACAGCCGACAACCCGAGTCACGACACCGAACCGGAGAGGGAACGAGATGCGCGTCTACTACGACCGCGACGCGGATGTGAACCTGATCAAGGCGAAGAAGGTCGCCGTCATCGGCTACGGCAGCCAGGGCCACGCGCACGCCAACAACCTGCGTGACTCCGGGGTCGCCGAGGTCGTGGTCGGTCTGCGGCGCGGCTCCGCCGGTGTGGCCAAGGCCGAGGCCGCCGGGTTCAAGGTGATGGACCCGGCGGAAGCGGCGGCGTGGGCCGACGTGGTGATGGTGCTGACGCCCGATGAAGGGCAGGGCGATCTCTATCGCGAGAAGCTCGGTCCCAACATGCGCGAAGGCACCGCGCTGATGTTCGCGCACGGGCTCAACATCCACTTCAACCTCATCGAGCCGCGCCCGGACATGGACGTCGCCATGGTGGCGCCCAAGGGCCCGGGCCACACCGTGCGCAGCGAATACCAGCGCGGCGCGGGCGTGCCCTGCCTGGTCGCGGTGGCGCAGAACGCCTCGGGGAATGCGTTGGAACTCGCGCTCTCCTACGCCTCGGCGATCGGCGGCGGGCGTGCCGGCATCATCGAGACGACCTTCAAGGAGGAGTGCGAGACCGATCTCTTCGGCGAGCAGGCCGTGCTGTGCGGGGGCCTCGTCGAGTTGATGAAGGCCGGCTACGAGACGCTGGTGGAGGCCGGCTACGCGCCGGAAATGGCCTATTTCGAGTGCGTGCACGAGATGAAGCTGATCGTCGACCTCATCTACGAGGGCGGCATCGCCAACATGAACTACTCGATCAGCAACACCGCCGAGTATGGCGAGTACATTTCGGGCCCGCGCGTGATCGGCGAGGCCTCGCGCGCGGCGATGAAGCAGGTGCTGGCCGACATCCAATCGGGTCGTTTCGCGCGCGAGTGGATGCTGGAGAACAAGGTGAACCAGGCGTCGTTCAAGGCGATGCGCCGGAGCCTCGCCGCGCACCCGATCGAGCAGGTCGGCGAGAAGCTGCGCGCGATGATGCCCTGGATCAAGAAGAACGCGCTGGTCGATCGGAGCCGCAACTGAGCGGTTCCGATCAGTCTTCGCCCGCCGCCAGCCCCGGGTCCGGGCGGGGTAGGGGCGTCGGTGCGGCGGTGATCCCGTTCCGCGCCCGCGCCGCCGGCTTCGAGCCCGAGCGGCTGGTGGTCGGCGACATCGAGGTGCTGCGGGCGGGGGAGCGGAACGATCGTCGTCCTGCCCTGCTGTTCCTGCACGGTGCCTCCGCCGCCGCCTGGGTGTGGGCGGAACACCTGATGGAGCCCCTTGCCGCCACCGGCTGGCGTTGCGTGGCCGTCTCGTTCCGCGGCCATGGCGGCAGCCACGGCCGCGCGCTTCTGCACGGCTACGGGCTGCTCGACTACCTGTTGGATGCACGGGCGGCGCTGGCTTCGCTCGATGGCCCGGCGATCGTCATCGGCCACTCGCTCGGTGGCCTCGTCGCGCAGATGCTGCTCGGCGATCCGCGCCTGCGGGGTGTGGTCCTGATGGCGCCCGTGCCGCCCGAGGGCCTCGCGGCGGCGAGCCTGAAGCTCGCGTTCTCCGACCCCGATTTGTGGCGCGAGGTGGCGCGGATGCCTTGGGCGGAGGCGGTGGAGACGCCGCCGCAGCGGCTGCGTCGTGCGTTGTTCTCCGAGGCACTCCCTGATGCGCGCGCCTGGTCGCTCCTGCAGCGCTTCCAGTCGGAAAGCCTGCGCGCAGTGGCCGAGGCGCAGTGGCCGCGCCCGGTCGCCTCGGCCCGCCTGTTGGGGCTTCCCGCGCTGGTGCTGTCCTCGCGCATCGACCCGCTGGTGCCGGCGGATGCGGTCGTGCGCACCTCATGGCTGCACGGCGCCGATCACGTCGTGCTCGAGACGGTCGCGCACGCGATGATGCTCGATCACGCCTGGGGCGACGTCGTGCGCGCCGTCGTGGCGTGGCTGGAAGCCCGGTTCGGCTGATCGCCGCCATGCTCGCGCCGCTCAGGCAGGCGGCGCCCCGCCTTGCGCGATCGCGATCGCCTCCTTGAAGTCGCGCGCCAGCACGAAGCCCGGCGTCGTCTCCGTCAGCCCCATGCGACGCATCACCGCAAGCGGCTGCGGCTGCACTCCGGTCACGATCACCGTCGTGCCGCGCAGGCGGTTGCGGCGGACGAAGGCCTCCAGGGCGGCGACGCCGCTCGTGTCGATGAACGGGACCTCGCGCATGCGCAGGATGAAGGCGCGCGGCCGACCGGGGCTGAGGTCCATCACGTCGGCGAGCCTGCCGGCGGAGCCGAAGAACAGGGGCCCGGACAGCTTGAACGCCTCCACACCGGGCGGCAGCGCGTCGATCTGGATCGCCCGGTCATCGGGTGGGCGGGTGAAGTCGTCGATGTCGCGGGCCACGATCTGCGCCCCGTCGCGCGAGAGCGAGACCGCCTCTGCCATGCCGTGCATGAACAGGATGGCGGAGAGCACCACGCCGACCTCGATCGCGGTGGTGAGGTCGACCAGCACGGTGAGGCCGAAGGTGGCGAGAAGCACGAGACGCTCGCCCACCGGCGCCGTGTGCAGGATGTGCCGCACGCGATCCTGCTCGCTCATGTTCCAGGCGACGACGACGAGGACGGCGGCGAGCGCGGCGAGGGGGATGTGGCGGGCGAGCGGCATCGCGACTTGCATCGCGACGAGGAGGAACAGGGCGTGGAAGATGCCGGTGAGAGGGCTGCGGGCGCCGGCGCGAATGGCGGTCGCGGTGCGCGCGATCGCGCCCGTCACCGGCAGGCCGCCGACCAGGGCAGAGCCGGCGTTGGCGACGCCTTGCGCGACCAGCTCGCAATTGGAGCGGTGGCGTCGTCCGGTCATGCCGTCCGCAACCACGGCGCAGAGGAGCGACTCGAGGCCGCCGAGGAAGGCGATCGTGAAGGCGGGGCTGAGGAGGTCGCCGAGCCTGTCGAGCGGCACGTGCGGCAGCGACGGCGGCGGGATCGCGCCCGAGACGGTGCCGAAACGGCTGCCGATCGTCTCCACCGGCAGGCCGAGCAAGGCCGTGGCGGCAGCGGCGCCGACCACGGCGATGAGGAAACCCGGCAAGCGCGGTGCGACGCGCCGAAGGCCGAGGATGACGACGAGGCAGGCGGCCGAGAGGAGCACCGCCGAGACGGAGAGCGTGTCCCGCGCCGCCCAGTATGTCTGCCACTGGCCGGCCACTCCGCCCGGCAGTTTCGCAATCTCGAGACCCACGAGATCACGCACCTGGCTCGAGAAGATGATCACCGCGATGCCGGCAGTGAAGCCGGTCACCACCGGTTCCGGGATGTACTTGATCCAGGTGCCGAGGCGAAAAAGTCCCGCCGCGACCAGCATGGCGGCGGCCATCAGTGTGGCCGCGACCAGGCCGTCGTAGCCGTATTTCTCGATCACCCCGAAGACGACGACGACGAAGGCGCCGGTCGGCCCCGAGATGTTGAACCTCGCCCCGCCGAGGAGGGAAGCGAGGAACCCGCCGACGACCGCGGTGACGAGGCCCTTCTCCGGCGTGGTGCCCGAGGCGATGGCGAGCGCCATCGCGAGCGGCAGGGCGACGATGGCGACCGTCAGCCCGGCGATCAGGTCGGCGCGCAGGTCGGTGAAGCGATACCCCTGGCGCAGGACGGTGATGGTCTTCGGAACGAAGAGATGCCATGTGGGCGAGGCGGCGGCGGCCGGCTCGGTCGTCGCCGCGGAGGGCGCGGCGTTGTGCATGGCCGGATGATCGCGAACATGTCGCGCCGCAGCAAGCGAAGCTTCGGCATGGCTTGCGCGCCCGTCTCGCAGGACGGGCGGGAGGGCAAGCGATGCAATGGCGGCGGAAAAGGGAGGGGCGGCTCCGCGCGGAGCCGCCCCGTTGCAGAAGCGATCCGATCCGCGATCAGACCGAGTAGTACATCTCGAACTCGACCGGATGCGGGGTGTGCTCGAAGCGGTAGACCTCCTGCCACTTGAGCGCGATGTAGGACTCGATCTGGTCCTTGTTGAACACGTCGCCCTTGAGCAGGAACTCGTGGTCGGCCTCGAGCGACTGCAGTGCCTCGCGCAAGGAGCCGCACACCGTCGGGATGCCCTTCAGCTCCTCCGGCGGCAGGTCATAGAGGTCCTTGTCCATCGCATCCCCTGGATGGATGCGGTTCTGGATCCCATCGAGCCCCGC
Organism: Elioraea thermophila (ex Habib et al. 2022); assembly: GCF_003336755.1. Taxonomy (GTDB): domain Bacteria; phylum Pseudomonadota; class Alphaproteobacteria; order Acetobacterales; family Acetobacteraceae; genus Elioraea; species Elioraea thermophila. The sequence continues at coordinate 118,860 of NZ_QMDI01000003.1, forward strand.
CATCAGCATCGCCGCGAAGGCGAGATAGGGGTTGGCGGAGGGATCGGGGAAGCGGACCTCGACGCGCTTGGCTTTCGGGCTCGTCGCGTAGGGAATACGGCAGGAGGCCGAACGATTGCGCGCCGAGTAGGCGAGCAGCACGGGGGCCTCGAAGCCCGGGATCAGACGCTTGTAGGAGTTGGTGGTCGGGTTGGTGAAAGCATTGAGCGCCTTGGCGTGCTTGATGATGCCGCCGATGTAGTAGAGCGCGAGTTCGGAAAGGTCGGCGTAGCCGTTGCCGGCGAACAGCGGCTTGCCGCCCTTCCAGATCGACTGGTGCACGTGCATGCCTGAGCCGTTGTCGCCGTAGATCGGCTTCGGCATGAACGTCGCGGTCTTGCCGTAGCTGTGCGCGACGTTGTGGATGACGTACTTGTAGATCTGCATCTGGTCGGCCATGCGCACGAGCGTGTTGAACCGCATGCCGAGCTCGTGCTGGCTCTGCGCCACCTCGTGGTGATGCTTTTCGATGATCACCCCCATCTCACCCATGGTGGAGAGCATCTCGGCGCGCAGGTCGCTCTCGCTGTCCACCGGCGGGACCGGGAAGTAGCCGCCCTTCACGGCGGGGCGGTGGCCCATGTTGCCTTCGGGGTAGTCCTTCAGGCTCGCTTGCGGGCCTTCGACGCTGTCGAGCTGGTAGATGCCGTAGTTGCCGCCCGTGCCGAACTTCACGCTGTCGAAGACGAAGAACTCCGCTTCGGGGCCGAAATAGGCGGTGTCACCGATGCCGGTGGACTTCAGGTACTCCTCGGCCTTCTTCGCGGTCGAGCGCGGGTCGCGCGTGTAGGCCTGGCCCGTGGAGGGCTCATAGATGTCGCAGAACAGGATCAGGGACGGCTTGGCCGCGAAGGGGTCCATGCACGCCGTCGTCGGGTCCGGCATCAGGATCATGTCGGACTCGTTGATCGCCTTCCAGCCGGCGATCGAGGAGCCGTCGAACATGATGCCGTCGGTGAAGGTGTCCTCGCCGATCGTGCTGACGTGCTGGGCGGTGTGCTGCCATTTGCCGCGCGGATCGGTGAATCGGAGATCGACGTATTCGACGGAGTGCTCCTTGATCATCTCGAGCACTTTCTTGACGTCTTCGGTCGCAGCCATTGTCCCCATGACCTCTCGGGTTGCAGTCCAGTGGAAGGTTTGGGCCTGACGTGGCCCAGTGGTCAGACCGAACGGAGGCGGCGGCGTCCGCGCGCCGCGCCGCGTCCCAGTTCAGCCCTCGCCATCCGCCCCATGCACACGCCGGGCCGGACGGCGCAAGCCCCCCGCGCGGGGAGAGTCAGATCGCTTCCTCGCCCCGCTCGCCGGTGCGGATGCGGATCGCCTCCTCGACGGTGGAGACGAAGATCTTGCCGTCGCCGATGCGGCCGGTGCGCGCGGCGTTCATGATCGCCTCGATGGCCCGCTCCACCATCGAGTCCTCACAAACCACCTCGATCTTCACCTTGGGCAGGAAATCCACCACGTATTCGGCGCCGCGATAGAGCTCGGTATGCCCCTTCTGGCGGCCGAACCCTTTCGCCTCCACCACGGTAATGCCCTGCAACCCCACTTCGTGCAGGGCGTCCTTCACCTCGTCCAGTTTGAACGGCTTGATGATGGCCTCGATCTTCTTCATGGCGACCCGACCGCCGCGGGGGCGTTGGCGTTCCTGGCTCCGGCCCCGCCGCAGCCCGGCGCCGGACCATGGTTTCCTCGCACGCCAAGGCGGCGGGGGGCAAGGGCGGAGGGACGACAGGGCGGCAGCAGCGCCTGCCTAAAACTTGAGCAGATCTTGCGCGGAAGACATCACCCCGCCACGATCGACGATCACGAGGACTACGCCAGCGGACGATGAAACCCCTCAACAGCCTGCTCGCCGCCACCGGCACCACGATCTTCACGGTGATGTCGGCGCTCGCCGCCGAACACGGCGCGATCAATCTCGGCCAGGGTTTTCCTGACGAGGAAGGGCCGGAGGCGGTTGTGCGCGCCGCTGCCGAGGCCCTGCTCGATGGCCGCAACCAATACCCGCCGCTGACCGGTGTGCCTGAGCTCCGCCGCGCGGTGGCTGAGGCGAACCGGCGCTTCTGGGGCATCGCGGTCGATCCCGACAGCGAGGTCGTCGTCACTTCCGGTGCCACCGAGGCCATCACCGCCTCGCTGATGGCGCTGCTCGATCCGGGCGATGAGGTGGTGCTGATCGAACCGCTCTACGACACCTACCTGCCGGTGGTGCGGATGTTGGGCGCGGTGCCGCGCCTCGTGCGCCTCGAGCCGCCGCGCTGGGACCTGCCGCGCGCCGATCTCGCCGCTGCCTTCGGGCAGCGCACCAAAGCGCTCCTCCTGAACACGCCGCACAACCCGACCGCGAAGGTGTTCACCACGGCCGAACTCGCCTTCCTCGCCGACCTGCTCGCGCGCCACGACGCCTACGCCGTTTGCGACGAGGTGTACGAACACATCACCTTCGACGGCTGGCGGCACATCCCGCTGATGAGCCTGCCGGGGATGCGCGAACGGTGCGTGCGCATCGGCAGCGCGGGCAAGACGTTCAGCCTCACCGGCTGGAAGGTGGGCTACGTCACCGCCCCCGCCCCGCTCGCCCGCAGCATCGCCAAGGCGCACCAGCTGCTGACCTTCACCACGCCACCCAACCTGCAGCGCGCTGTGGCGGTCGGTCTCGGCCTGCCCGACGCGTACTTCGCGGGCCTCGCCGAAGGGCTTGCCGCCAAGCGAGACCGCCTTGCCCGCGGCCTCGCCGCCATCGGCTTCGAGGTGCTGGAGGCGCGGGGCTCCTACTTCGTCACCGCCGACATCCGCCCGCTCGGCATGGCGCGCGACGATGCGGCCTTCTGCCGTTGGCTCACCGAGACGGCGAAGGTGACCGCGATCCCGGTCAGCGCCTTCTATGCCGACCCCGCGACCGCACCGCGCCACCTCGTCCGCTTCGCCTTCTGCAAGCGCGACGCGACGATCGACGAGGCGCTGCGTCGGCTGGCCACGGCCTTCGCCGAGCGCAGGTCGGAGGCGGCTTCCGAGGCGTTGACGGGCCGCGCGGCGAGGGCGTAGGAAGCCCGCCTCGGGCGGCGGCCTTAGCTCAGTTGGTAGAGCGCCAGGTTGTGGTCCTGGATGTCACGGGTTCGAGTCCCGTAGGTCGCCCCACCCCGCCGGCCGGGCCGTGATCGCTCGGCCTCAGCGACGCCGAAGCCAAATCAGCCGCTGCCGGGCCGCGAGGCCGCACTCACGCCTGCGCGGTGTGGACGGGCTCCGCCGCCGTGAGGCCGAACATGGTCTCGAGGTTCTGCACCGCCGCGCCGGAGGCGCCCTTGCCCAGGTTGTCCAGCCGCGCGACCAGCACGGCGTGGGGGTGAGCCGCGTTGCGGAAGACGAACAGTTCGAGCCGGTTGGTGCCGTTCAGCGCTTCGGGTTCGAGGCGCGCCAGCCCGTCGGCGGCAACGACCGACACGTAGGTTGAACCGCGATAGTGCGCGGCGAGCACGGCCTCGAGGTCGGCCGCCTTCGGCCGCCCCGGCAGCGCATCGAGATGGAGCGGTATCGAGACCAGCATGCCCTGGCGGAAATTGCCGACCGAGGGGACGAAGATCGGCCGGCGTGAAAGCCCCGCGTAGCGCATGATCTCGGGCAGGTGCTTGTGCTCCAGCCCCAGGGCGTAGAGTTCGAACGGCGGCGCCTTCCCCTTCTCGTAGGCTTCGATCATCGCCCGCCCGCCACCGGAGTAGCCGGAAACGGCGTTGATGGTGAGCGGAAAGTCGGGCGGGATCAGCCCGGCATCGACGAGTGGGCGAAGAAGCGCGATCGCTCCGGTCGGATAGCAGCCCGGGTTGGCGACGCGTCGTGCCTGCGCGATCGCTGCCGGCTGGTCGGACGAGAGTTCAGGGAAACCGTAGACCCACCCTTCGGCGACGCGGTGTGCGGTGGAGGCGTCGAGCAGCCGCGGGCCTCCGCCCGGCAGCGAGGCGGCGAGGGCCACCGCCTCGCGCGCCGCCTCGTCGGGCAGGCAGAGCACGGCGACATCGGCCGACGCCATGGCTTCCGCCCGCGCGGCCGGGTCCTTGCGCCGTGCGGGGTCGACGGAAAGGAGGCGAAACTCGGAACGGTTCGCGAGCCGATCGCGGATCTGCAGCCCCGTCGTGCCCGCTTCGCCGTCGATGAAGACACGGATGGGCGCCATCGCCTTCCCTCCTCGGCCCTCGGGCGATCCTGGTCGGCGCAGCGGGGCTCGGCAAGGGCGCCGCAGCGCGCCCCCGCCCGAGCCCCACCCAGCGATCAGCGCTTCGAGAACTGGAAGCTGCGGCGCGCCTTCCGTCGGCCGTACTTCTTGCGCTCGACCACGCGCGGGTCGCGCGTGAGCAGACCCGCCGCCTTGAGGATCTTGCGCAGCTCCGGGTCGTAGTTCACCAGCGCCCGGCTGATGCCGTGGCGAAGCGCGCCCGCCTGGCCGGAGAGGCCGCCGCCAGAGACGGTGCAGTACACGTCGAATTGGTTGTAGCGATCGGCGACCAGGAAGGGCTGCGCGATCAGCATCCGCAGCACGGGGCGGGCGAAGTACTGCTCGGCCGTCCGCCCGTTCACCTCCATCTTGCCCGTGCCGGGTTTGATCCAGACGCGGGCGACGGCGTCCTTGCGCCGCCCCGTGGCATAGGCGCGCCCCAGCGCGTCGCGCTTCGGTTCGCGCTTCGGTGCCTCCGCCGCGGCGGCGGTGCCGAGCCCCAACTCCTTCAGATCGGCGAGCGAACGGACGGCTTGCGCTTCCGCGGTCATCGTCAGGCCACCTTGTTCTTGCGGTTCATCGCGGCGACGTCGAGCGGCTTCGGGGCCTGGCCCTGGTGCGGATGGTTCGGCCCCGCATAGACGTGCAAATTGCGCATCTGCTTCCGACCCAGCGGGCCACGGGTGATCATCCGCTCGACCGCCTTCTCGATCACGCGCTCGGGATGGCGTGAGGCGAGCCGCTGCCCGATGGTGCGTGCCTTCACCCCGCCGGGATAGCCCGTATGCCAGTAGAACACCTTGTCGTTCGCCTTGTTGCCCGTCACCCGCACCTTCTCGGCGTTGACGACGACGACGTGATCGCCGCAATCGACATGCGGCGTGAAGGTGGGCTTGTGCTTGCCGCGCAGCCGTGACGCGATCAGCGAGGCCAGCCGGCCGAGAACCAGGCCGTCGGCATCGATCAGCCACCACTCCTTCTTCACGTTGGAGGGCTTGAGCGAGGGCGTGCTCTTCATCGTTTCGTTCCGCAAAACCGCATCACTGCGCGAGGCGCGCTCACTACGCAGGGGGCGCCGGAAAGTCAAGCCGAAAGCCGCGTCGCAATGAGCGGTACCAGATTACCACAGCATGCCGGCGTCTGAGGCGAGACCCCGCGTCGCCGTGCTCGCCGCCGGTCGCAGGACCGGTGCCGTGGTCGCACGCGCCCTGTGCACGGCGGGCTTCGCCGTGCGCGCGATCGTGCGCGATCGCACGCGCGCCACCGATGCACCGCGCGAGGCGGAACTCGTCGTCGCGCCGGACGCGGTCTCGCAGGCCGAAGCCTGCGCCGGCATGGACAGCGTCGTTTCCTGCGCCCCGGCCGAGGCGTCGGTCGCTCTTCTCTCCGCCCTCGCTCCGCCCTGGCCGCACCTCGTTCTGCTCGGCTCCACCCGGCGCTGGACCGCTTGGCCCGACCATCGCGCGGCGACGGTGATCGCGCTCGAACACGCCTTCGCCGCCTTGGGCAGCCCGGGCGTGCTCCTCTATCCCACGATGATCTACGGCGCGGGCGGAGAGAACAACGTCCGCCGCATCGCCGCCCTCGCGCGCTTCGGCCTGGTTCCTTTGCCGAACGGTGGCCGTTCGCTGATTCAGCCCGTGCACACGGAGGATGTCGCGCGCGCGGTGGTTGCCGCCGTGCGACGGCGCCTGCGGCACCGCGAGCCGATCGTGCTCGCCGGGCCCGAGCCTGTGGCCTACGCCGACTTCGTGCGCGCGGTAGCGGCCGCGGCGGGACGACGTGTGGCCATCCTCCCGGTTCCGCTCGTCGTGGCGTTCGCCCTCGGCGCCATCGTTTCGGCTCTGCCTGGGCTGCCGCGGATCCGCCGCGCCGAGATCCGCCGCCTGGTCGAGGACAAGGCCTTCGACATCACCCTTGCGCGAGATCTTCTCGGTTTCGATCCGATGCCACTCCAAGTGGGGCTTGCGCGCACCTTCGGCCACGGCGATATGCGCGAGGGGAGAATCCGCTGATGCCCGTGCACAACCGAATCGCCGCGTTCCATGCCGAGATGACGGCATGGCGGCGCGACTTCCACGCCCATCCCGAACTCGCTTTTCAGGAGGAGCGGACGAGCCGCATCGTCGCCGAAAAGCTGAAGGCCTTCGGGGTCGACGAGGTGCACACGGGGATCGCGAAGACCGGTGTGGTCGGTGTCATCCGTGGCGCGCGCCCAGGCGCCCGCGCGATCGGGTTGCGCGCCGACATGGATGCGCTGCCGATCCGCGAGGAAACCGGTCTTCCTTACGCCTCGACCCGGCCGGGCGTGATGCACGCCTGCGGCCATGACGGGCACACCGCCATGCTGCTCGGCGCAGCGAAATATCTTGCCGAGACGCGGAACTTCGCCGGCACGGTCTACGTCATCTTCCAGCCGGCGGAGGAGATGCTGGGCGGGGCCAAGGTGATGATCGACGAGGGGCTGTTCGAGCGCTTCCCCGTCGAGCACGTGTTCGGGCTGCACAACTGGCCGCGCGCACCGTTCGGCCTGTTCCTGTGGCGGAACGGCCCCGTCATGGCGGCGGTGGCGGGGATCGACATCGTCATCCGCGGCAAGGGCGCGCACGGCGCGATGCCCAATCTCGGCATCGACCCGGTGCTCGCCGCCGCGCACGTGATCACCGCCGTGCAGGGCATCGTGTCGCGCAACCTTGAGCCGACCGACGCCGGCGTGGTCTCCATCACCTGGCTGGAGGGAGGCGATGCGCACAACGTGATCCCCGAAACGGTGCGGCTGCGCGGCACTGCGCGCTGGTTCACGCCGGAGGCGGGCGAGCTGATCGAGCGACGTTTGGCGGAGACCGCGCGGCACGTCGCGGCGGCCTTCGGCGCGACCGCTGAGGTGACCTTCGAGCGCGCCTATCCCGCCACCGTGAACGACCCCCATGCCACCGTGCTCGCGCGCGAGGCGGCCGCGGCCGTGCAGGGCGAGGCGCGGGTGATGGAGGCGCCCCGGCCCTCGATGGGCGGAGAGGACTTCGCCTTCATGCTGGAAAAAGTTCCGGGCTCGTATCTGCTGCTCGGCACCGCGCGCACGGAGGACGATCCGGTCGTCCACCATCCGAAATATGATTTCAACGATGAGGCGCTCCCGATCGGCGCCTCCTGGTACGCCACGCTGGCGGAACGGATCCTCGCCTGACCCGTCTCAGGCGAGCAGGAAGGCGCGCAGCCCGTCCAGCGCGATCTGAGCGGCAAGGGCGGCGAGGACCACGCCGAGAACGCGGCTGATCACGTCCGCCCCCGTGCGGCCGAGGAGGCGCATGAGCGGCACGGCGGCCAGCATGGCGGCGAGGGTGGCGAGGAGGGCGAGCACGAGGGCGGCGAACACGATGGCGAGCAGCACGGGGTCGTCGCCGGCGCGGCCGCGCAACAGCACCATGGTCGTCATTGCCCCCGGCCCTGCGATCAACGGGATGGCAAGCGGGAAGACCGAGATGTCGTGATCGGCGGCCTCCGCTTCCGCCTGCTCGCGCTCGGTGGTGCGCAGTCCCGAATGCCGCACCATCACCATGTCGGCGGCGAGCAGGAACAGGAGCACGCCGCCCGCGACCTGGAAGGCGGGCAAGCCGATGCCGAGTGCGCGCAACAGGAACTCCCCGCCGATGGCGAAGAAGACGAGCACGACGCCGGCGATCAGGCAGGCCTTCATGGCCTGCGCGCGGCGTTCCTCCGCCGTGTCGCGCGGCGTCATGGCAAGGAAGATCGCCGCCGTGCCGGGCGGGTCGAGGATCACCAGGAGCGCGACGAAGGCGTAGAGGAAGAGCTCGAGCACGGGCCGGCTTGCCGCACAGCGGGGCGCGGCCTGTCAACGGGCTCTTGATCGCGCCGCTCGACACCCCCACCTCCCGCCCAGCTCGAGGGTCCGGGCCCCTCTGGCGCGGCGCTGCGCGCGTCGCGCGATGTCGGACCGCTTCGACCGTGTCGAAGAGGCTGTCCGATGGATCTCGTTTGGCTCGTCTCGGGGCTCGCCCTGCTCGTTCTCGGCGCCGATGGTCTGGTGCGCGGCGGTGTGGCCCTCGCCCGACGCCTCGGCGTCAATCCGCTGCTGATCGGGGTGACCGTCGTCGCCTGGGGCACGTCCACGCCCGAACTCGTCGTCTCCATCGAGGCGGCGCTGAAAGGTTTGGGGGGCATCGCCATCGGCAACGTGGTGGGCTCGAACATCGCCAATATCGGGCTCATCCTGGGGACTGCGGCGCTGATCCATCCGATCGCGATCCGCCCGCAGGCCATCCGCCGCGATGGGGTGTTCGTCTTCGCCGCCACTGCCGTCTTCCTCGCCATCGCGCTGACCGCCGACCGGCTCGTGTGGTGGCACGGGCTCCTCTGCCTCGGCCTCCTCACCGGTATGACCGCGCTGACCTACCTGCAGGAGCGTCGCGGCGACACGCCCTCGGGCTCCCTGCATGCGGCGGAAGCCGAGGAGGTGGGGGCGGTGCCGCTGCGCCTGTGGCTCGCCGTGGTGATGGTGCTCGGCGGCATCGCCCTGCTCGTGGTCGGGGGCGAGCTGATGATCGGGGCGGCGGTGAACATCGCGCGCGCCTTCGGGGTGAGCGAGGTGGTGATCGGCCTTACCCTCGTTGCCGTCGGCACCTCGCTCCCGGAGCTCGCAACCTCCGTCGTCGCCGCGTTCCGTCGGCACTCCGAGATCGCGCTCGGCAACATCCTGGGTTCGAACATCTACAACATCCTCGCCATCCTCGGCGTAGCGTCGCTGATCGCACCGGTGCCGATCGCGCCCGAGATCGCACGCGTCGAGATGTGGGTGATGGCCGTTTTCGCCCTCTTCCTGTTGCCCGCTCTCGTGGCGGGACGCGTCGGGCGGGCGCTCGCCGCGCTCATGCTGGCGGGATACCTGGGCTACGTCGGACGGCTCGCGTTCTTCGCCTGACGGCCCCGGACGGGTCACCCGTTCTCCGGATCCGCCGCGAGGCACGGGATGCGAACCTAGAGCCCCAGCGCCTCGAGTTGGCGCGCGATCACCGCCCGTTCGTCGAACAGCGCCTCGGCGCGCACCCGCGCGGCAGTTCCATAGCGGGCCCGCAGCGTGGCATCCGCCACCAGCGGGGCCAGCGCTTCGGCGAGGGCCGCGACGTCGCCCACCGGCACGAGATGCCCGGTCTCGCCCTCCACCACCTGCTCGCGCGTGCCGCGAATGTCGGTCGCCACCACCGGCAACCCGCTCATCATCGCCTCCGCCACCGTGCGCGGCATGCCCTCGAAATGCGAGGGCAGCACGAAGATGTCGGCCGCACGCAGCACGCGCTCGACATCCGTCCGCCGGCCGAGCAGCACGAGCCGCGCCCCGAGAGTCTGGCGGGCACGCGCGATCACCGCATCGAGCCGCGCGCCGTGGTCGGAGGCGAGACGCTCGCCCACCACCCAGACATGGGCCGCCGGCAGACGCTCGGCGGCGGCGAAGAGTTCCGCGTGCCCCTTGTGCGCAACCAGGCGCGAGACGATGACCAGCACCACCGCGTCTTCGGGCGTGCCGGCCTCGGCGCGCAGGCGTGCGCGATCGGTACGGTCGGCCTCGTCGCGCACGGGATGGAAGCGGGCGGGATCGACCCCGTTGCCGATGGCGATCGCGCCGCGGCGCGGGGCAAGGTGAAGCCGCTCGGCGACCCGTGCCTCTTCGCTGCTCTGCGTGAACAGCGTGGTCTGGCAGCGGGCGGCGAGCGCCTCGGCGCCGAACATCAGCGCGCGCACCACGGGATTGCCGGGCTTGAGGAAGGAATAGCCGTGCGAGGTGTAGACGATCTCGGGCACGCGAGCGGCACGCGCGGCGAGACGCGCGATGTGGCCGGCGACCGGATAGTGCCCGTGCACGATGTCGAACCGTTCCCGTCGCAGGAGCTCGCGCAGGCGCCGATACGCCCGGAAGTGTGCCGCGAGATCGAGGCTGCGCGCGAACGGCACGGGGTGGATCGGGAACCCCTCCGCTCGCGCCGGGTCGAGGTCGGACCCATCGGCGGCTGCGACCTCGACGATGTGTCCGCGGTCGCGCAGCGCGCGCATCAGGGGCAGCAGGAAGTGCCGCACCTGGAAGTCGATGGCGGCGACCTGCAGGATCCGTTTCGGTATCGTCATCGGTTCGCCGGCCGCCTGCGGCGGATGGGCGCGTGCCGTGCGCGGACGAACGCCGCGATCTGGCTGCGCATAACGGGCGTCAGCCTGCCCCCGCCCGCGTGATCGCCCATTTCACCAGGCAAGGCCCGTCCTCGGGCCCGCCCGACAGCACGATCTGCTGGGTGCGCCGACGCTCATCCGTTCCGGCATAGACGCTCTCCTCGAGCGAGAGCCGTGCCCCGTCGGCGCGCATGACGAAACCGCCGCTGTTCGGCGTGCGCAACAGCACGCCCGCACCGTCCTGCTGCAAGCTCGCGGTCACCGACGGATGGAGATGGAACCGGATGGCGAAGGGCTGGGGCAGGGGGGCCTCGATCGCGTCCTCGCCACGGATGTCCTCGCCGCTGTCGCCGAGATAGAGACGGCGGCGATGGATGGCGCCGAACGGCTTGCGCCAGCCGTCATGGGTGGCGTCCAACCAATGGGCGCCGTTCGCCTCGTGCCGTTGCAGGGTCACGTCCTCAGGGCGGCGGCCGAGGCCTTCGGGCTTCAGTTCCGACGAGTTCACGTCGGCGATCACCAGCGTGGAGTGCGCGGCGGTGGCGCGCAGCGCGTCGCGCCAAGCGTCCGGGGCGGCGGGGGCGGCGCCGCAGTTGACGATCAGCCGATCGCGCCCGACCGAAAGTTCGAAGGAAAGCGTGCCGGCGTGGCTCAGCCTGTCCTGGCCGCGCGGCGGCGGTGGCCCGGCATCGACGATCAGCACGGTGCGGCCGGCAGCGAGACGCTCGAGCCGCATCGCGGGCGAGCGCGTGGCCGGGCGAATGCGCGCCTCGGTCTGGGCGAGGAGGAGCGAAAGGAGGGATGCGGAGCCCTCGCGCGAGCCGTTGAACAGGGCAAGCCCACCGTCGCCGTGACGCAGCGCGGCGAGCATCGGGGCGGCGCGCGCAATGGCGGCAGCGAGCGAATCCGGGATCGCGACCTTCGCCGCGGCGAGCCAGCCGCGAATCTCGATGAGGTCCATCAGCACGGCAGCGAGGCCCTCGGGGCTGCGCTCGACATGGCCGCCATCAGGGAGGATCTGCCGCTCGATCTCCTGGCCGAGGAAGCGCAGGGCGCGCGCGAGCCACGCCTCGCCGCCCGGCAGGGCGGCGCCGGCGGCGACCAGGCCCTTCAACACGGTGAAGGCGCGCCGATCCATCGTCTCCGCCGGCAAGGCAGCCGCGAGGTCGCGCGCATCCTCCCAGACGCGCGCCATCATCGCCTGGCGGAACGCTTCGTCGGCCGAAGCCGCGACGAAATCCCAGTGCGTGAGCCAAGCCGCGAGGCGGGCGCCCGTCGCGGCCTCGCCGAAGGCGGTCGGAGAGAGGCGCGGTGCCGCCTCGAGCCAGCCGAGGATCAGGGCGCGGGCGCGCAACCGGGCGGCATCGCTGCCCAGCGCGCGCAGGTCGCGCAGCCAAGCGAACCCGTGTGCCGCTTCGGCCACGACGGGGGGCCATGTCGTTCCCCAAGCCTCGGGCAGGAGTGGCACGACGGCCCCGCAGGCGGCGAGTTCGCCTTTCAGTAGTCGCCCGCCTTGCGTCGGGTCGCCGGGCCAGGGGTCGCGCAACGCCAGAGCCGGCTGACTGGGGATGCGCGCGAACGTCGCCGAGACGCTGGGCAGACGGCCAAGGAGGCGCCGGGCGGAGCGCAACCAGCGGCTTGGATCGAAATCGGCGGCCATCGCCTTGGAAAAATTGTCGGGGAACGTCGTGTGGCCGGGTCGTGCCCGCGCTCGGGCCCCGCCCTGCCGGTCTCCTCAGAACGGCAGCTTGAAGCCGGCCGGAAGTTCGAGCCCGCCGGTGATCTTCGCCACCTCCTCGGCGACCAGGTTCTCCGCCTTCGCCTTCGCGTCCGCGATCGCGGCGACGATCAGGTCCTCGAGCACCTCGACCTCGTTCGGGTCGAGCAAGGAGGGGTCGATCTTCACCCGACGCACCTCCGCCCGCCCGGACATGACCACCTTCACCATGCCCGCACCGGCCGCCCCCTCGACCTCCAGCGTGGCGAGCCGCGACTGCATCTCCTCCATGCGGCTCTGCATCGCCTGGGCCTGCTTCATCATCTGGGCGAGGTTCTTCATGCTTGGTCCTCCGGCTCGAGGGCGTCGTCGAACACGACATCCGCCGCTTCGGCATCGCGCGCTGCGACGTCGCGCGGCTGGGCGGGCATCGCCGAGGCCTCGCGCACGGCGGCGATGCTGGCACCCGGAAAGGCATCGAGAATGGCGCGCACCAGCGGGTGCCGCTCGAGTCGGGCGCGCAAAGCGTCGTGCCGCAGACGATCGCGTTCGACAAGAGTGGGAGCGCCCGCTTCGGCCGAGACGGCGACCGTCCAGCGCCGACCGGTCGCCTCGGTGAGAAAGGCGGCAAGCCGCGGAGCGAGGTCGCGCGGCGCATCGGCCTCGGGGCGGAACTCGAGCAAGCCCTCGGCGATGCGGACAGGGCGGACGAAGGCTCGAATCGAGGAGGCCAGGCGAAGTTCGCCCCGTTCGGAGGCGAGTGCCGCGATCTCCTCCAGGCTGCGCGGCGAGGGGGGCGATGGCGCGGCCGCCTCCGCTTGCACCGCCACCGCCGCGGCTGCCCGCCCGCCGGCGCGCGGCAGGCCCGCCACGGGCGCCCGAGGCGGGGCGGGG
>NZ_QMDI01000004.1 GCF_003336755.1 Elioraea thermophila (ex Habib et al. 2022)
CCTGCGAGCGGGTCGGCGACGGCCTGGCGGCGGCGCACATCATCGCCCGCCCGCACGCCGAGGTGGAGCAGATCCTGCCGAAGTCTCCGGTCGCTGACGGGCAGCCGCCCGTTTCATGACGGGCGCTGTCACGCTGCTGGATGGTCGAGGCGAGGCGGTGAGCGACATCCCGGAGGGCTGGTCGGTGATCGGCCGGGGCGGCAGCCTGTTCCGCCGCTTCGAGTTCCCCAACTACGCCGCGACCTCCGCCTTTCTCGATCGCCTGGCGAAACTGTCGGAGCAGACCGGCCGCTACCCCGATCTGAACTTCGCCTCCCGCCACGTCAACGTCACCATTCACCTCGAAGGGCAGGGTGATGAGGCGGCGGCGGAAGCAGCGCGGTTCGCCCTCGCGGTGGCGGCCCTCCTGGAGGGGGAATCGTCGTGACGGGGGGCTCGAAGCGAGGCGGGGCGACCGGCAAGGCAGGCGCTGGTCGCCGGGCATCGGGGCCCACGACGGCGGCCGACGCCACGGCGCTGGCTGAGCGGATCGAGTCCGCTCCCGCCGCCCCGCCGTCTTCTCCTCGGCGTTCGGCGGCGATCGGCCCGGAGGTCTGGCCGGACTGACCGCCGGGTCGGTCCCGCGGGCAGGGCAGCAAGGGGGAATCGAGCGATGTCCACGCGCTGGCCGCGCCCCCTGATCGACGCCGGTGTTGCGATCGTGCGGGATCAGGCCGGGAAGGTCCTGCTCGCCGAACGTCAGGCCTTCCAGCTTTCTCCCGGCTTCTGGGAACTGCCGGGCGGCAAGATCGAGGACGGGGAGACGCCGGCGCAAGCTGCGGCGCGCGAACTTGCCGAAGAGGTGGGGCTCGAGGCTCTCGCCCTCGTGCCCTTCGCGGTTCACGAGCACCTCTTCGCCACCCGGCGCATTCGCCTGCACCTCTTCCTCGTCACCGCTTGGCGCGGGACCGCGCAGGGGCGGGAAGGTCAGCGCATCGCCTGGGTTGATCCTCGCTTCCCGGAGGTCGGGCCGATCCTGCCGTCGAACCTGCGCGTGATGGCGGTGCTCGGCCTGCCGCCGGTGATCCTCAGTACGCGCGCCGGCCCGCACGCGATGGACGCCGCGTTGGCGCTTGCGCCGGCTTTGGCCGCCGCCGGCCGCGCCGCCCTTCTGGTCGACGAACCCGAGCTCGCTCCGGCGCCACGACGCATGCTGGCGCGTCGCCTTGTCGGGCTTGCGCGCGGTGCGGGCGGTGTCGTGCTGGTGCGGGGGGATCTGCAGGCGGCAATCCAGGCGGGGGCCGCCGGGGTGGCCGATATGCCCGACCGTCTTCCGGTGCCGACGGCGCGCGCCCCGTTTCTCCGTTTCGCGACCTGCGCCTCCGCTGCCGATGTCGCGGCGGCAGCGGCGGCGGGAGCGGATGCCCTGCTGATCGACGCTCCGACGGAACGCGCGCTCGCTTGGCTGCATGGCCTGCCACCCTGTCCGGTCTTCCTGCGCGACGGTCCGACTGCGGGGATGGAGAGCGCTGACGGGCGGCGCCTCGGCGCCTGGCACACGCTCGCCGAGGTCGCCTCATCGGGCACGGCTTCGACCGTCGGGCACGCAAGCGGCCAGCGGCGGCAAGCCGCGGCCTGAGAGGAGGGAGGGATGCTCGAGGCGGCTGCGCGGAATCTGCTCGATCCGGCGATCCTCTTCTTCGTTCTCGGCGTCGTCGCCGGACTGATCCGTTCCAATCTCGAGCTTCCCCAGCCGGTCACGAAGTTCCTCAGCCTCTACCTGCTGGTGGCCATCGGCCTGAAGGGTGGTACCACGCTCGCTGTCGAGGGTTTGTCGACGTCGGGGGCGCTCGCCGTTCTCGCCGCGCTGATCATGGCGATCCTCGTGCCGATCTTGACGTTCCTGATGCTGCGTCGGCTCGTCGACCCGTTCAACGCCGTCGCGGTCGCCGGCACCTACGGCTCGGTCAGCGCGGTCACCTTCATCGCCGCGCAGCAGTTCCTCACGAAGAACGGCATCCCGTTCGGCGGCCACATGGCGGTCGCCATGGTGCTGATGGAAACGCCAGCCATCATCCTCGCCGTGATGCTGGCCAGCGTGCTGCGCGCGAAGACGGCGCCGGCCGCCCAGTCCCTGTCCGCGGCCGTGGTGCAGGACGAGGTCATCCCGGCGCTGTCGCTCCGAAGGACGATCTACGAGGCGGTCGCCTATGGCGGTCATGTTCTTCTGGTCGGCAGCCTGATCATAGGCGTCCTTGCCGGCGCGCAAGCCCAGGAGCAGCTGAAGCCGCTGTTCGCGGACCTCTTCAAAGGGATCCTTGCGTTCTTTCTCCTCGACATGGGCTTGGTCGTCGGCCGCCAGTTCGGCGAGAAGGAGTTCCGCCTCGAGCACGTGCTGACCGCCTTCGCGCTGATCGCGCCGATGGTCTACGGCTCGCTCGCGCTCCTCCTGGCGCGCGCGTTCTCCCTCGCACAGGGCGATGCGGTGCTGCTCGCCGCCCTGTCGGCTTCCGCCTCCTACATCGTGGTGCCCGCCATCCTGCGCTATGCGGTGCCGGAAGCGCGGCCGGGCATCTACTTCACCATGGCGCTCGGGCTCACTTTCCCGTTCAACATCATCGCGGGAATCCCTCTCTACCACGCGATCTCGGAGCTCATGTGGCGTTGACGAGCCACGCCCCGGCGGGAATGGCGGGAGAGGCGAGGAGGACTTACCCTCAGGGCCTCTTTCCTGGCGGACGTGCAAGGAGCCGGCGATGCGCCCCCTCGAGAACAAGAAACTCCTCACCCTGATCGCCCCGGTCGAACTGCAGCGCCTGCTCATCGACACGCTGAAGCGGCGCGAGATCGGCGGCTACACCCTCGTTCCCTGCACCGGGGCGGGCACGACGGGGCTGCGCTCGGGCATGCTCGGGGTGGACAGCAACGTGCTGATCTATGTGATCATGTCGGAACAGCGGCTCGAGCGGGTGCTCGAGGACATCGATGCGCTGATGCGCGGGGGGTACCGTGTGAAGGCGATCGTGCAGGACATCGCGATCATGCCGCGCAAGGTCACGGCCCGCGGCATGGAAGGGGTGGAGTGAGGTCAGGCTTTCGTCCGGCGCCCGCGGCAGGCTTTCCGCCTGGTCCTCGGCCTGCCGGGGCGGTCAGGACCATCGACGGCTTCGACCTGCACCCCCGCTGCGGGCAGCTGGCGGAGGGAGTGGGATTCGAACCCACGACACGGTCGCCCGTGTACGCGCTCTCCAGGCGCGCGCCTTAGACCACTCGGCCATCCCTCCCGATGCGCGGACAATCGCAGCGCCGACGCCAGCCGACAAGGGCCCTGCACGCGGCCATGGCTTGCCTGGCGGCGCAAAACCGCTCCCTCCCCCTTCGCGGGCCCCTTCGCTTCGGCTAGTGTCCGCCCCACATAAGCGAAAACGCCGGGGCGGTCCCGGTTGCCGCCATCCACTTCGGGACGGACGAACACGCGATGGGTACCTTCAGCATCTGGCACTGGCTCGTCGTCTTGCTGGTCATCCTGCTGCTGTTCGGCAGCGGCAAGATCAGCGGGCTGATGGGAGACCTCGCCAAGGGGATCAAGTCCTTCCGGCAAAACCTGAAGGACGAGAAGGAGGAGACGACGACCGCCGCCGACGCGCAGGCCAAGCCTTCGGGTACCCTGCCGGGCCCCGAGACGCAGACGGCGGCCCGTCAGGCGGAAGCGGCCTCGTCTTCGGCGCCGCGCAGCTGACAGTCGCCGCCACTGACGGAGGCGCCGCCACGCGGCGCCGGTCCGGCTTGGCCGTTCCATTGACGTCCGCTCTGCCATAGTCTCCGGCCTCACGCCGCCGCGAGCACGCACGCCGCTCTGGCTGCCGGCGACGCTGCCCAGCTGGAGCACAAGGGGGGACTGGATGGCACAGGCGACTGCCCAGGACCGCGACGAGGCCAACCGCATCCTGGAGCTCGAAGCGCCGTCCCTGCGCCGCCGCCTGGACGGCCTTCTCGCCTCCGCCTTCCGCTGGTTCGGCATCGCGTTCGTCGCCTTCCACCTTTGGGTCCTGCTCGTCTCGCCGATCGACCCCACGATCGGCCGCCCCATTCATGTCTTCCTCGGCGCGGTGCTTGGGCTCGGGTTGTTTGCCGCGCACAAGCGGGGGCGACCCGACCGCATTCCCTGGTACGACTGGCTGCTGATCGCCGCTTCGGTCGCCGTCGTGGCGCACTTCGTCCTCGATGCGGATGGCATCGAGATGCGTTCGTTCCTCGGCCCGAACTGGCGCGACACCGCGATCGGGCTCGCCGCGCTGCTGATCCTCCTTGAATTCGCGCGGCGCACGGCGGGGCTCGCGATGCCGATCATCGCGCTCGTCTTCATCGCCTACGTCTTTGCCGGCCCCTGGCTGCCCGGTGCGCTCTATCACCGCGGCGTGCCGTGGCGCGAGGCGCTGAACTTCCTCATCGGCACCGAGGGAATCTTCGGCATCACCACCTCGGTCTCCGCCACCTTCATCATCATGTTCGTCACCTTCGCCGCCTTCCTGCAGACCTCGCGCGCGGGCGACTTCTTCAACGACCTCGCCATGGCGCTCGTCGGCTGGTCGCGCGGTGGTCCGGCCAAGGTGGCGGTGGTGGCGAGCTCCATGTTCGGCACCGTTTCCGGCTCGTCGGTCGCCAACGTCGTCGCCTCGGGCACCTTTACCATTCCGATGATGAAACGGGCTGGCTACGATCCGGACACTGCCGGTGCCGTGGAGGCGACCGCGTCGACGGGCGGCCAGCTCGCGCCCCCCGTCATGGGCGCGGGCGCCTTCATCATGGCCGAGATCCTCGGCGTACGGTACACGGAGGTGTTGATCGCCGGGATCATTCCGGCCCTGCTGTACTACGTCGCCTGCTTCATGCATGCCGACCTGCATGCGCTGAAGGCGGGGCTCAGGGGCTTGCCGCGCTCGGAACTGCCGCCGCTCGGGGCCTTGCTGGTCAGGGCCTACCTGTTCGCTCCGCTCGCCATCCTGATCGCCACGCTCTTGTCCGGCTACTCGCCGTTTCGCGCTGCGGGCCTTGGCATTGCCGCCACCATCGTGATCATGGCCGGAACGTTCCTCGCCCATCGTCTTTTCCTGCAGGGCGAAGGCGTGCTTGCCGCCGTCGGCGGCAGTGTGCTGCAGCTCTGGGAGGCGATCTGCGAAGCGCTGTGGGTCGGCGCCCGCGAGGCGCTGCAGCTCATCGCCGTCTGCGCCACGGCCGGCATCGTCGCCGGCGTGATCGGGCTGACGGGGATCGGCGGCCGCTTCGCCACCATCCTGCTCGAGCTCGGAAGCTCGATGCCGGTGCTCGCCCTCACGTTTGCAGCCGTCGTCGCCCTCATTCTCGGCATGGGCGTGCCGACCACCGCGGCTTACGCCATCGCCGCTGCCGTGGTCGCGCCGGGGCTGATCCGCATGGGTGTGGAGCCGCTCGTCGCCCACATGTTCATTTTCTACTACGCCGTGCTGTCGGCCATCACGCCGCCGGTGGCGCTCGCATCCTTCGCCGCTGCCGGGCTCGCTCGCGGCAACCTGTGGGGCACCAGCCTCACTGCACTCAAGTTCGGCATGGCGACGTTCATCGTTCCGTACATGTTCTATTTGAACCCCGCCCTGCTGGCGCAGGGGCCGCTGCTTGCCGTCGCCCAGGCCTTCCTCACCGCCTTCCTTGGCGTCGTGTTGCTGGCCTGCGCAACCGAGGGCTGGCTGGCCGGGCGTCTTTCCCTGCCGCTGCGCTTTGCGTGCGGCGCCGCCGCGGTGCTCTGCATCATTCCCGAAGGCTACACGGACGTCTTCGGCGTCGCCCTCGGTGCCGCCATCGCGCTGTGGCAGCGTGTCCGGGCTTCGCGAGCGCTTGCCTGACGCTGAGCGGTTGCCTGGCCAAGGGCGGGCTGGCAGGGTCGCGGCCGACCGATGGAGTGGCGCGAGCAAGCGATGCGGAGCCCAGACCCGCCGGGCACGGCCCAGCGCGAGCGCAAGCGCGCATCCGACCTGCTGCTTGACCTTTGCCGCGCTTGGCCCGCCGAGCGGATCGCCATCGGCGACCTGCTGAGCGCCCTTGGCGACCGTGGCTACGGGCTGCTCATGCTCGTGCTCGCCCTGCCGAACCTGATCCCGGCGCCGATCCCCGGGCTGTCGGGCGTGCTGGGGACCCCGATCATCCTGCTCGCGCTGATGATGCTGGCGGGTTACCCCCAGCCCGTGCTGCCGAAGGTGATCCGCGAACGGAGCGTCCCACGCGCCGCCCTCGAGGCCGTGATCCTACGCGCCAAGCCGTGGCTCGCCCGGCTTGAGGCACGGGTCCGTCCCGGCACGCTGCCGCTGCCCAACCGCACGGTCGAGGTGGTCGCCGCGGTCCTGCTGTCCATCAACGCCACCTTGCTCGCCTTGCCCATTCCCTTCGGCAACCCGGCACCGGCGCTTGCCATCGTGGTGATGTCGGTCGCGTTGATCGAGGCGGACCGGCGCCTGTTCGTGGTCTCGATCGTCGTGCTGCTGCTCGCGATCGCCATCGACATCGCCATCGTGCTTGCCATCGTGGGCCTGGGCGCGCGGCTTCTCGGCTACGTTTGAGCCTGCTTTCGACTTTCGGAAGACAAAGGCGCTTCGCTAGAAGGCGGGGCAGTGAGGGATGAGCGGGGGCCCGGATGATCACCACCTATCGCGTCGAAGCCGGCCAGTTGATCGTCGGCGAAGCTTTGCCCGCGTTGGCCTACGCGCCGGCCGCGCTGCCCGATCAGCCGCCGCCGCCACCCGCCCTGCCGGTGTGGATCGACCTCCTGCAACCGACGGAAGCCGAGGAGCGGCTGGTGGAGCGGCTGATCGGCGCGGAGTTGCCGACGCGCGAGGAGCAGCAGGAGATCGAGGCCTCGTCGCGCCTCTATCGCGAAGGCGATGTGCTCTTCCTCACTGCCCCCTTCATGTACGGGTCGGAGACGGGGGAACTCGGCTCGGCGGCGATCACCTTCGTGCTCACGAGCCAGACTCTGGTCACCGTGCGCCACGCCACCCCCAAGGCCTTCGGTATGTTCGCCGCGCGGGCGCAGAAGAACCCATCGATGCTGACCACCTCGGACGGGGTGATGCTCGGCCTGTTCGAGCATGTGGTCGATCGCTTGGCCGACATCCTCGAACGCGTCGGGGCGGAGATGGACCGCCGCAGCCACGCCGCCTTCAAGCTGGCGAAGAGTCGCGAGACGGCCTCGGCCAAGGACGCCGCGTTGAAGGATGCGCTGATCGCGCTCGGCCAGGTGGGTGAGACAACGGCGCGCGCCTCCGACACGCTGGTCGGGCTCTCGCGCATCCTCGCCTTCATAGCCGCCGAGAAGGAGACGGCGATACGGAAGGAGAACAAGCCGCGCATCAAGACGCTGGCGCGCGACGTGCGGGGCCTGCAGGAGCACGCGCATTTCCTCAACGAGAAGGCGACCTTCCTGCTCGATGCGGTCCTGGGCCTGATCAACATCGAGCAAACGGCGGTGATCAAGACCTTCTCGGTGGTCGCGGTCGCATTGATGCCGCCGACGCTGATCGCCTCCATCTACGGCATGAACTTCCAGTTCATGCCCGAACTGGAGTGGGGGATCGGTTATCCCCTGGCGCTGGTGCTGATGATCGTTTCGGCCGTGTTGCCCGTTCTCTACTTCCGCCGCAAGGGCTGGCTGTAGTCGCGCCGCCGGATGGCAGGACTGGGAACGTGCGGTCGAGAGCGCCCCTCAGCTTCGCATCAGCGCGCGCACGTGCACGGTGGCGCATTCGCGAAGCGCGACGAGATCGTATCCGCCTTCCAGGATCGAAACGATACGCCCTCCGCACAGCTCATCCGCGAGCTCGACGAGCGCGCGGCTGAGCCACGAGAAGTCGGCCGTACGCACCTGCAGGGTGGCAAGCGGGTCGCGCTCATGCGCATCGAACCCGGCCGAGAGGATGATCAGATCGGGCCGCCAAGCGCGCACCGCCGGAATGATCGCGTCTCCCCACGCGGCGCGGAACTCCGGCCCGCCGGTCAGTGGGGCGAGCGGCACGTTCAGCACGTTGTCGGCGACCCCGCGTTCGTGCGGATGCCCGGTACCGGGGAAAAGCGGCATCTCGTGGCTCGAGGCGTAAAAGAAGTTGCCGTCGTCCTCCAGGATCGCCTGGGTGCCGTTGCCGTGATGGACGTCGAAGTCGAGCACTGCCACCCGCTCCACCCCCCAGCGCGCCCGCGCATGATGCGCCGCGATCGCCGCGTTGCAGAACAGGCAGAACCCCATCGGGCGCGCAGCCTCGGCGTGGTGGCCGGGCGGGCGCGTGGCGCAGAACGCCGCCCGCGCCCAACCCTCCATCACCGCATCGACGGCGGCGACCGCGGCCCCGGCCGAACGCAGCGCCGCTTCGCGCGACCCTGCACTCATCACCGTGTCGCCGTCCAGCATCACGCTCTCGCCGATCGGCGGGGCGATCGAGAGGATCCCCTCGACATAGCGCTGCGGGTGGGCTCGTGTGAGCTGCTCCACCGTCGCGCGCGGCGCCTGCTCGCGGGCGAGGGTGGCGAACTCCTCCGCCTCCAAGGCCCGCTCGATGGCGCGGATCCGATCCGGCCGCTCCGGATGGCCGGGACCGGTGTCGTGGTCGAGGCAGGCCGGATGCGTGAAGAGGGCGACCGTCATGCCGAACCCTCAGCGGAGCGTCCGCGCTTCTGGATGACGAAGGACCACACCCCTTGCGCCTCGCTCACCGCGATCAGCGCGTGCCCGGTCGTTTCGCAGTAGTTGCGGAAATCCGCCACCGACGCCGGGTCGGTCGCCAGCACGCGCAACCGTGCCCCATCGGGTAGGGTGCGCAGCGCCTTGTTGGCGCGCAGCACGGGCAACGGGCAGGTGAGGCCCTTGAGGTCGAGGGTCGTTTCCTCCATGCCCCGATGGTGCGCAGCCGCTGCGCGCTCGGCAAGCCCGGCGTCTTGCCCCCGACCTCCAGGCCGTGGCACCTCGGTACGGGACGACGGGCTGAACCGCCGCACGGGGAGGACCGATGGACTTCGCTTTGCCGGCCGAACTCGAGGAGCTGCGTGCGCGCATCGCCCGCTTCGTCGACGAGCGGCTGATCCCCCTCGAGGCCGACCCTGCCTCCTACGACGCGCACGAGAACCTCGCCCCTCCCTTGCTGGCGCGCCTGCGGGAGGACGCGAAGCGCGAAGGGCTGTGGGCCTTGGCGATGCCGAGGGCGCGCGGCGGCGGGGGGCTGTCGCGCGTCGGCATGGCGGTCGCCTACGAGGAGATGAACCGCTCCATCTTCGGCCCCGTCGTGTTCAACGCCGCCGCACCGGACGACGGCAACATGCTGCTGCTGGAGCGCATCCTGCCCGAGGAGATGAAGGAACGCTGGCTGCAGCCGATCATCGACGGCCGCGTGCAGTCGGCCTTCGCGATGACCGAGCCCGACGGCTGCGGCTCCGACCCCTCCCTCACCTATACCCGCGCCGAACGCGCGGGCGACGCCTGGCGCATCACCGGCCGCAAGTGGTTCATCACCGGGGCGGAGAACGCGAAGATCTTCATCCTCATCGCGCGCACCTCCGAAGATGAGCGCAAGGGCCTCACCGCCTTCCTGTTCGACGCCGAAAGCCCCGGCTGGTCGATCGTGCGGCGCATTCCGATCATGGGCCCCGAAGAGCACGGCGGGCACTGCGAGCTCGTCTTCGACGGACTGCTCATTCCGGACTCGCAGCGCCTGCTCGGTGTCGGGGACGGGCTGAAGGTGACGCAAATCCGCCTCGGCACCGCGCGTCTGACCCACTGCATGCGCTGGCTCGGTCTCGCGCGCCGCTGTCTCGAAATCGCGACCGATCACGTGGCGCGCCGACGGTCTTTCGGGATGACGCTGATCGATCGCGAAAGCGTGCAGGGCCTGCTTGCCCAAGCCGCGATGGAAATCGAGATCGGCCGTCTGCTCGTCATGCGCGCGGCCTGGGCGCTCGATCAAGGGAGTTTCGCGCGGAAGGAGATCTCGATGGCCAAGGTGGTGGTGGCTGATGCGCTGCACCGCGCGGCGGACACGGCGCTCCAGCTCCTCGGCGCCAAGGGATACTCGAAGGACACGCCGGTGGAGTGGATCTACCGCTACGCCCGCCAGGCGCGGCTTGTCGATGGCGCCTCGGAGGTGCACCGCATGGTGCTGGCAGGCTTCCTGCGCCGGGAAGGGAGGCACTTCTTCGCCTGGGGAGCACGCCGCGATGGATGAGGGGCGTCGCGAGCGCCTGCGGTCGTGGCTCGCGCGGGCGGCCGACGACGCCGGCCTCACCATCACCGCGCTCGAGCGGCTGTCCGGCGGCGCCATACAGCAGAACTGGGGTCTCACCGTGCGCCGCGGCGACGGGCGGGAGGAACGCTGGGTCCTGCGCACCGACAACCCGGCCACACTCGAGATGTCGCACGGGCGCAGGGAGGAATTCGCGCTGCTCCGTGCCGCCCATGCCGCCGGCGTGAGGGTCGCCGAACCGCTGTTCGCCTGCGACGATGCCGGCGTGATCGGCGCGCCGTTCCTCGTCATGCGCCGGGTCGAGGGCATCGCCGCGGCGCACCGCGTGGTGAAGTGGGACGCGGTGGGTGGCGGGCGCGAGGCCGCTGCGCGCGCGATGGGGCGGGAACTCGCCCGCATCCACAGCCTGCGCCCGGCGGGGGATGATCTCGCCTTCCTCGGCGTGCCCCCGGCCGACGCTTGCCTCGCCTTCTGCGCCGAACAGGAGCGCGCGCTCGATGCCGCCGGCCCGCACCCGATCCTGGAGTGGGGCTTGCGCCACCTGCGCCGCACCGCGCCCGGCCCCATCGCGGCCTCGCTCTGCCACAACGACTTCCGCACCGGGAACATTCTCTGGACGGACCAGGAGCTCGCGGCCGTGCTGGATTGGGAGTTCGCCGGCTGGGGCGACCCGCACGCCGATCTCGGCTGGCTGTGCGCCCGTTGCTGGCGTTTCGGCAATCTCGCCATGGAGGCTGGCGGTGTCGGCTCTCGCGCCGCACTGTACGCGGGCTATGTCGAGGCGGGCGGTGCGGCGCCCGATCCGGCGCGCGTCGCCTGGTGGGAACTCGCCGCCCATCTGCGCTGGGCGACCATCGCGCTGGCGCAAGGGGCGCGCCACCTCTCCGGTCGCGAGCCTTCGCTCGAACTGGCACTCACGCCGCACATCGTGCCGGAGCTCGAGTGGCATATCCTGCGCGAGGTGGCGGCGCGCGAGGCGGCCCTGGAGCGGGCGGCATGAGCGGCGTGCTCGAACGCCCCGACGCGGCGGATCTGCTCGCGATCGCGCGCGCCACCGTGCTGGAGGAACTCCTGCCCGCCTTGCCGGAGACGCATCGGCTGGCCGCGCGCATGGTGGCGAACGCGCTCGGCATCGCGCAGCGGATGATCGCCGTCGATCCCTCCCGCCTCGCGGCACTCGAGCCGCGCGCCGCCGCGCTTGGCGGGAGGGTGGATGACCCTTGGGCCGGGCTCTGCGCGCTGATCCGCTCCGGCGCTGCCGACCCGGGAAGCGAACGGCACGACGTCGTGGCCGCACTGCTCGCCGATCTCGCTCGGCTCCGATGCGAAACGAGCGCACCGAAGACGCTCGCGGGAGGATGACGCCATGGAAGACGACTTGCCGAAGCACGGGGCGAATTTCGTGCCGCTGAGCCCCGTCTCGTTCCTCAGGCGTGCGGCGCATGCGTGGGGCGCGCGTCCGGCCGTGCTGCATGGGGCTCGGGCGTACACCTATGCCGAACTCCTCGAACGCGCGCGTCGCCTTGCCTCAGGCCTCGTGCGCCTCGGTGTAGGCCGCGCGGACGTGGTCGCCGCCCTGATGCCGAACATCCCCGAGATGCTCGAGGCGCACTACGGCGTGCCGATGGCCAATGCCGTGCTGTGCCCGATCAATATCCGGCTTGATGCCGGAACGATCCGCTTCATCCTCGCCCATTCGGGGGCGAAAGTGCTGCTGGTGGATCGCGAATACGCCGCGATCGCCGCCCGGGCGCTCGAGGAGCTCGACACGCCGCCGATCGTGGTCGTGATCGACGATCCGGAGGGCCCCGACGGGGCGGCGATCGACGCCATGCCATACGAGGCCCTGCTCGCCTCCGGTGATCCGTCGTTCCCCGTCTCGCCGCCCGCCGACGAGTGGGATGCGATCAGCCTGTCCTACACCTCCGGCACCACCGGTGACCCGAAGGGCGTCGTCGTCCACCATCGCGGCGCCTACCTCAACGCCTGCGGCAACGCGCTCTCCTTAGGGCTTTCGCCGCGCAGCGTCTATCTCTGGACGCTGCCGATGTTCCACTGCAACGGTTGGACCTACACCTGGGCGGTGACGCTGCAGGGCGGCGTGCATGTCTGCCTGCGCAAGGTGGAGCCCGCGCGTGTCTTCGCGCTGATCGCCGAACATGGGGTGACTCACTTGTGCGCGGCGCCGGTGGTGTTGACCATGCTGATCAACGCACCGGCCGAAGCCCGTCGCAATTTTCCGCACCGCGTGACGGCGGCGACTGGGGGGGCCGCCCCGCCATCGCCGGTGATCGCGGCGATGGAGGCGATGGGTTTCGACATCGTGCATCTCTATGGGCTGACGGAATGTTACGGGCCCAGCCTGATGAACGCCTGGCAGCCTGGGCTCGACGCCCGGCCGCTCGCCGAACGTGCTGCCTTCCTCGCCCGGCAGGGGGTGGGGCTTCCCACCCTGGAGGAGGTCGCCGTGCTCGCGCGCGATCGGGCGGAACGCGTGCCGGCGGACGGGGCCACGATCGGTGAGATCGCCATTCGCGGCAACACCATCATGAAGGGCTACCTGCGCAACCCGAAGGCGAACGCGGCGGTGTTCGACCAGGGCTGGTTCCGCACCGGCGATCTCGGCGTCATGCACCCGGACGGCTATGTCGAGGTGAAGGACCGGGCGAAGGACATCGTCATTTCGGGCGGCGAGAACATCTCGAGCCTGGAGGTGGAGGAGGTGCTCTACGCCCATCCCAAGGTCATGGAAGCCGCCGTCGTCGCGCACCCCGATCCGTTCTGGGGCGAGGTCCCGCACGCCTTCATCGCCCCCAAGCCCGGCTGCGAGGACGACATCACCGCCGAGGAGATCATCGCCTTCTGTCGCGACCGCCTTGCCCACTTCAAGGTGCCCAGGCACGTCACCTTCGGCCCCTTGCCGAAGACGGCGACGGGCAAGATCCAGAAATTCGCCCTGCGCGCGCGCCTGCGCGGCGAGGCGGGCGCGGAGGCG
Source organism: Elioraea thermophila (ex Habib et al. 2022) (assembly GCF_003336755.1). Classification (GTDB taxonomy): domain Bacteria; phylum Pseudomonadota; class Alphaproteobacteria; order Acetobacterales; family Acetobacteraceae; genus Elioraea; species Elioraea thermophila. The sequence continues at coordinate 13,228 of NZ_QMDI01000004.1, forward strand.
GCGGGATGATGCGCTACGGCATCGATCTCGGCGGGACGAAGACCGAGATCATCGCGCTCGATGAAACGGGGGCGGAACGGTACCGTCGTCGCACCGCCACCCCCGGCGACTATGAGGCCGTGGTGCGCATGATCGCCGACCTCGTCGCGGCGGCCGACGGCGCCACGCAGGCCCGCGGCAGCGTCGGCATCGGCATGCCGGGTTGCCTCAGCCCCGCCACGGGCCTCGTCAAAGGGGCGAATTCGACCTTCCTCAACGGTCGGCCGTTCGACCGCGACCTCGAGGCGGCGCTTGGGCGCCCGGTGCGCATCGCGAATGACGCCAACTGCTTCGCGCTGTCGGAGGCGACCGACGGCGCGGCCGCCGGGGCGCGCGTCGTGTTCGGCGTCATCCTCGGCACCGGTTGCGGCGGCGGGGTGGTGGTGGAGGGGCGCGTGCTGACGGGCCCGCACGCGATCGCCGGCGAATGGGGGCACACGCCGTTGCCCTGGCCCTCCGCCATCGAGACCCCGGGGCAACGCTGCTGGTGTGGTCGCCACGGTTGCCTGGAGACCTGGATCAGCGGCACGGGGCTCGCCCAGGACTGCGACGGGCCCGGTGCGCGCGACGCCACCTCGATCCCGGCCCGCGCCGCGGCCGGCGAGGAGCGGGCGCGCGCCGCGCTCGCCCGCCATGCCGATCGCCTCGCCCGCGGGCTCGCCGTGGTGATCGATCTGATCGACCCGGACGCGATCGTGCTCGGTGGGGGACTTTCCAACATGGATCACCTGTATGAGGTGGTGCCCCGGCTTCTTCGACCCTACGTCTTCTCCGACGTGGTCACGACCCCCATCCTGAAGGCGAAGCACGGCGATTCCTCCGGCGTGCGCGGTGCCGCCTGGCTCTGGGGGCCGGGGGAGGGCTGAGCGGAGCCGGTGGGGGCGGGGAGGGGGCGTGCCCTGGCTCTGCCGAGACTGCATCGCGTTCGGCGCGGGCGACGACGAGAGCCGGTGTGCTGCCTGCGGGTCGGCGGCGCTCGTCGCGCACCCGGACCTGTTTCGCCTTGCCATCGCGCACATCGATGCCGATGCCTTCTACGCTGCGGTCGAGAAGCGGGATCGGCCCGATCTCGCCGACCGGCCGGTCATCGTCGGCGGCGGGCGTCGCGGCGTCGTCACCGCAGCCTGCTACGTCGCGCGCCGCTTCGGCGTGCGTTCGGCGATGCCGATGTTCAAGGCGCTCCGGCTCTGCCCCGAGGCGGTGGTGATTCGCCCCGACTTCGCGAAATATGCCGCGGTCGGCCGGGCCTTGCGGGAACGGATGCTGGCGCTCACGCCGTTGGTCGAGCCCCTGTCGATCGACGAGGCCGTGCTCGATCTGACGGGGACCGAGGCCGTGCATCGCGCCCCACCCGCGGTGGCGCTCGCCCGGTTCGCGCGCGCGGTCGAACACGAGCTCGGCCTCACCGTTTCGATCGGGCTCGCGCCGAACCGACTGCTCGCCAAGCTCGCGGCGGAGCGGGACAAGCCGAGGGGCTTCTCCGTCATCGGGAAGCGCGAGGCCCGATCGGTGCTCGCGCCTTTACCGGTGTCCGCCTTGCCCGGTAT
>NZ_QMDI01000005.1 GCF_003336755.1 Elioraea thermophila (ex Habib et al. 2022)
CGTCTTGCCATGGTCGACATGACCAATCGTCCCGATGTTGCAGTGCGGCTTCGTCCGCTCAAACTTCGCCTTCGCCATGGCCCTTCCCTATCGCTCGTCCGTCTGCCGTTTCGTCCGCGTCACCACCGGTAGTGCGAGAAGGCACGGTTGGCCTCGGCCATCCGGTGCGTGTCCTCGCGCTTCTTCACTGCCGCCCCGCGATTGTTCGCCGCATCGAGCAACTCGTTGGAAAGCCGCTCCTGCATCGTGTGCTCGCCGCGCTTGCGCGCCGCTTCGATGATCCAGCGGATCGCGAGCGTCTGCCGCCGCTCCGCCCGCACCTCCACGGGGACCTGATAGGTCGCGCCACCGACGCGGCGGCTGCGCACCTCGACCGCCGGCTTCACGTTCTCGATCGCCTCGTGGAAGACGCGCAGCGGGTCGGTCGAGCCGCCGACGCGGCGCTTCACCGTATCCAGCGCGCCGTAGACGATCGCCTCGGCCACACTCTTCTTGCCGTCATACATCAGGGCGTTCATGAATTTCGACAGCACGACGTCCCCGAACTTCGGATCGGGGAGCACCTCGCGCTTCTCGGCACGCCGGCGACGAGCCATCCGTCAGCCCTCCTCGCTCACTTCGGCCGCTTCGCGCCGTACAGCGACCGGCGCTGGCGACGCTTGGCGATGCCTTGCGTGTCGAGCACGCCGCGCAGGATGTGGTAGCGCACGCCCGGCAGGTCCTTCACGCGACCGCCGCGAATCATGACCACCGAATGCTCCTGCAGATTGTGACCTTCGCCCGGGATATACGAGACGACCTCATAGCCGTTCACCAGGCGAACCTTCGCCACCTTGCGCAGGGCGGAGTTCGGCTTCTTCGGCGTCGTGGTGTAGACGCGCGTGCACACGCCGCGCTTCTGCGGGCATCCCTGCAGAGCCGGCACCTTGTTTCGCCTCTTCTTCGCCTCACGCCCCTTGGCGATCAGCTGATTGATCGTCGGCATCCCATCCCTCGCGCCGCACCGGTCACCCGGTCGATCATCCTCACAACAAATCACCCCGGCCGTCGGCCCGAAGGCGACAGCCGTGATTTGACCCTCATCTGCCCCGACCTAAGCTCTCCAACGGAGAGCGGCGCCGGAGCCGATCGCATCCCTTGAGCAGCCGCGGCGGCCCCGCCAACCGCGAGGCGCGCAACCTATCGGCGGCGGCCTAGGCCGTCAAGCGGAGCACCGCCGCCTCAGGGCCGCAGGACAGCCCACCCCCCCGCGCATGTCGGCGGTGGGCTCTGCCTACTCCGCCGCCACCTCGGCCCCGGGCAGGGCCGGTGCCTGACCAGGGGCGACGCGCGTCTTGTCGCGCTGCGCGGCGAGCGCCTTCAGCCGCATCATCACATTGCCGGTGCCTGCGGGGATGAGGCGGCCGACGATCACGTTCTCCTTCAGTCCGGCGAGTGTGTCCACCTTGCCCGCCACCGCGGCCTCGGTGAGCACGCGCGTCGTCTCCTGGAAGGAAGCGGCGGAGATGAAGCTGTGCGTCTGCAGGCTGGCCTTGGTGATGCCCTGCAGCACCGGGAAGGCCTTCGCCGGGCGCTCGCCGGCGGCGATGCGCGCCTCGTTCTCCATCTCGAACTCGATGCGGTCGACCTGCTCGCCGACGAGGAACGTCGTGTCGCCCGGATCCTCGATCTCCACCTTCTGCAGCATCTGGCGAACGATCACCTCGATATGCTTGTCGTTGATCTTCACGCCCTGCAGCCGGTAGACGTCCTGGATCTCGTTGACGAGGTAGTTGGCGAGCGCCTCCACGCCGAGCACGCGCAGGATGTCGTGCGGCACGCGCGGCCCATCCACCAGCGGGTCGCCCTTGCGCACATGGTCGCCCTCCTGGACCGAGACGTGCTTGCCCTTCGGGATCAGGTATTCGCGCTCCTCGCCGGTCTCGTCGTTCTTCACCACGATGCGGCGCTTCGCCTTGTAGTCCTTGCCGAACTCCACCCTGCCATCGATCTCGCTGATGATCGCGTGATCCTTCGGCCGGCGCGCCTCGAACAGTTCCGCCACGCGCGGCAAACCACCCGTGATGTCGCGGGTCTTCGAGCTCTCACGCGGGATGCGTGCGAGCACGTCGCCGGCGTTCACCCGCTGCCCGTTCTCGACGGAAAGGATCGAGTCGACGGAGAGGAAGTACCGCGCCTCGGCATTGTTCGGCAGGCGCACGATCTCGCCCTTCTCGTCGCGCAGCACGATGCGCGGACGCAGATCCGCCCCCTTCGCCGCCTGCTTCCAGTCGACCACCACCTTCGACGACAGCCCCGTCGCCTCGTCGACACGTTCGACGATGGTCACCCCGTCGATCAGGTCGACGTACTCGACGATGCCTCCCTTCTCGGTGATCACGGGCAGCGTGTAGGGATCCCACTCCGCGAGCTTCTGGCCGCGCGTGACCTGGGTGCCTTCGTCGGCGAGCAGCTTCGCGCCGTAGGGCACGCGGTAGCGCGCGCGTTCGCGCTTCTGCGCATCGAGCAGGACGAGCTCGCAGTTGCGGCTCATCACGATCGCCACCCCCTGGCTGTTGAGGACCACGTTGCGGTTCTTCACCGTCACCGTGCCCTCGGTCGCCGCCTCGACCTGGCTCTGCTCCGCGCCGCGCTGCGCCGCACCACCGATGTGGAAGGTGCGCATGGTGAGCTGCGTGCCCGGCTCGCCGATCGACTGCGCGGCGATCACACCGATCGCCTCGCCGATGTTCACCGGCGTACCGCGCGCGAGGTCGCGGCCGTAGCACTTGGCGCACACGCCCGTCCGGCTCTCGCAAGTGAGCACGCTGCGAATGAATACGCTCTCCACTCCGGCGCGCTCGATCGCATCGGCATCCGCCTCCTCGATCAGCTTGTCGCGGGGAACGAGCACGCTGCCGCTGATCGGGTCGATCACGTCGCGCGCCGCCGTGCGGCCGAGGATGCGCTCGGACAACGGCGACACCACCTCGCTGCCGTCCAGCACCGCGCGCACCGTGATGCCCTTCTCCGTGCCGCAATCTTCCTCGACGATGATGCAGTCCTGCGCGACGTCGACGAGACGACGGGTGAGGTAGCCGGAGTTCGCCGTCTTCAACGCCGTGTCGGCGAGGCCCTTGCGGGCGCCGTGCGTGGAGTTGAAGTACTCCAGCACGGTCAGCCCCTCCTTGAAGTTGGAGATGATCGGCGTCTCGATGATCTCGCCCGAGGGCTTCGCCATCAGCCCGCGCATACCGGCGAGCTGACGCATCTGGGCGGGCGAACCGCGCGCGCCGGAGTGGCTCATCATCCAGATCGAGTTGATCGGCTTGCCCTTCTCCTTCTTGGAGATCTCCTTCATCATCGCCGCCGCCACCTCCTCGGTGCAGCGCGACCAGGCATCGACCACCTTGTTGTAGCGCTCGCCCCAGGTGATCAGCCCGTCCTGGTACTGCTGTTCGAACTCCTTCACCTCGGCTTCGGTCTTGGCGATCAGTTCGCGCTTGTTGGCGGGAACGATCATGTCGTCCTTGCCGAAGCTGATGCCGGCCTTCGCGGCATGGCGGAAGCCGAGGCCCATCAGACGGTCGGCGAAGATCACGCTCTCCTTCTGGCCGCAGTGGCGGTAGACGGCGTCGATCACGTCGGACACCGCGCGCTTGGTGAGCTGGCGGTTGACCAGGCTGTACGGCAGGTTCGGGTGGCGCGGCAGGATCTCGCCGATCAGCATGCGCCCCGGCGTGGTGACGACACGTTCGTAGACCCTGTTGCCGGACGCGTCGACCGTCTCCCGTCGCGCCCTGATCTTGGTGTGCAGCGTGACGTGACCCGCCTCGAGCGCCTGCTCGATCTCGCCGATCGAGCTGAAGGCCGGCGCGGTCTTGTCGTCAGCCTCCTCGAACTCCTTCGTCTCCAGCGAGAGGTAGTAGATGCCGAGCACGATGTCCTGGCTCGGCACGATGATCGGCTTGCCGTTCGCGGGGCTGAGGATGTTGTTCGTGCTCATCATCAGCACGCGCGCCTCGAGCTGCGCCTCGAGCGAGAGCGGCACGTGCACCGCCATCTGGTCGCCGTCGAAGTCGGCGTTGAAGGCGGTGCAGACGAGGGGGTGAAGCTGGATCGCCTTGCCCTCGATCAGCACCGGCTCGAAGGCCTGGATGCCGAGACGGTGCAGCGTCGGCGCGCGATTGAGCAGCACCGGATGCTCGCGGATCACCTCCTCGAGGATATCCCAGACCTCCGGCCGCTCCTTCTCCACCATCCGCTTCGCCGCCTTGATGGTGGTGGCCAGCCCGTACTTCTCGAGCTTGGAGTAGATGAACGGCTTGAACAGTTCGAGCGCCATCTTCTTCGGCAGCCCGCACTGATGCAGCTTCAGTTCGGGCCCGACCACGATGACGGAACGGCCCGAGTAGTCGACGCGCTTGCCGAGCAGGTTCTGGCGGAAGCGCCCCTGCTTGCCCTTCAGCATGTCGGACAGCGATTTCAGCGGGCGCTTGTTCGCCCCCGTGATCGCGCGCCCCCGCCGGCCATTGTCGAACAGCGCGTCCACCGCCTCCTGCAGCATGCGCTTCTCGTTGCGCACGATAATGTCGGGGGCGCGCAGCTCGATCAGCCGCTTCAGCCGGTTGTTACGGTTGATGACGCGCCGGTAGAGGTCGTTGAGATCGGAGGTCGCGAACCGACCGCCATCCAGCGGCACGAGCGGACGGAGTTCGGGCGGGATGACCGGGATGACATCGAGGATCATCCATTCCGGCCGCGTGCCGCTCTCCAGGAACGCCTCGACGAGCTTCAGCCGCTTGACCAGCTTCTTCCGCTTGGCCTCGGAGGTCGTTTCCTTCAGTTCGGCGCGGAGCTTGGTCTTCTCGGCGTTGAGGTCGATGGAGGCGAGCACGGCCTTCAGCGCCTCGGCACCGATGCCGACCGAGAACGCATCCTCGCCGAACTCGTCGATCTTGCGCTGGTACTCCTCCTCCGTGATCAGCTGATGGAGCTTGAGGTCGGTGAGCCCCGGCTCGAGCACGAGATAGTTCTCGAAGTAGAGGACCTTCTCGACCTCCTTCAGCGTCATGTCCATCATCAGGCCGATGCGCGAAGGCAGGCTCTTGAGGAACCAGATGTGCGCCACCGGGCTCGCGAGCTCGATGTGGCCCATCCGCTCGCGCCGCACCTTGGCGAGTGTCACCTCCACACCGCACTTCTCGCAGATGATGCCGCGGAACTTCATCCGCTTGTACTTGCCGCAGAGGCACTCGTAGTCCTTGATCGGGCCGAAGATGCGCGCGCAGAACAGCCCGTCGCGCTCCGGCTTGAAGGTGCGGTAGTTGATCGTCTCCGGCTTCTTGATCTCGCCATACGACCAGGAGCGGATCTGATCGGGGCTCGCGATCGAGATCCGGATCTGGTCGAAGGTCAGCGTCCCGCTCTGCTGACCGAGAATTTTCATCAACTCGTTCATCGCACCACCCTCGCCCTCATCGCCACCGCGATGGTTCCGCGACCGTCGTTCGCTCGCGACGGGGTGCTGCGCCCCACCGCAGCACCCCGTCTCATCACGCTCCGCGCGTCTCGAGCTCGACGTTGAGCCCGAGCGACTTCAGCTCCTTCACCAGCACGTTGAAGCTTTCGGGGATGCCGGCCTCGAAGGTGTCCTGATCGCGCACGATGGCCTCGTACACCTTCGTGCGGCCGGAGACGTCGTCCGACTTCACCGTCAGCATCTCCTGCAGCGTGTAGGCCGCCCCGTAGGCCTCGAGCGCCCACACCTCCATCTCGCCGAAGCGCTGGCCGCCGAACTGCGCCTTGCCACCCAGCGGCTGCTGCGTCACCAGGCTGTAGGGGCCGATCGAGCGGGCGTGGATCTTGTCGTCCACCAGGTGATGGAGCTTGAGCATGTAGATGTAGCCCACCGTCACCTTGCGCTCGAAACGTTCGCCCGAGCGCCCGTCGTACAGCCACACCTGGCCCGTGCGGTCGAGGCCGGCCTTCTCCAGCATCGCCTCGATGTCGTCCATGCGCGCGCCGTCGAACACGGGGCTCGCGATCGGCACGCCGCGACGGAGGTTCTCGCCGAGCTCGTCGAGTTCGGGCTCCGTCAGCGGTTCGATCTGCTCGCGATAGATCTCCTCGCCGTAGATGTCCTTCAGCTTCTCGCGCAGCGGCGCGTAGTCGCGCATCCGGCGCGCGGCGTCCACGGCCTCCCCGATCTGGCGCCCGAGCCCCGCGCAGGCCCAGCCGAGATGCGTCTCCAGGATCTGGCCGACGTTCATGCGCGACGGCACGCCGAGCGGGTTGAGCACGATGTCCACGGGGGTTCCGTCCTCGAGGAACGGCATGTCCTCGATCGGCACCACCTTCGACACCACGCCCTTGTTGCCGTGCCGGCCCGCCATCTTGTCGCCCGGCTGCAGCTTGCGCTTCACCGCGACGAACACCTTCACCATCTTCATCACGCCGGGTGGCAGCTCGTCGCCGCGCTGCAGCTTCTCCACCTTGGAGAGGAAGCGCGCCTCGAGCTTCTTCACCGCCTCGTCGAACTCGCGCTTCAGCGCCTCGATCTCCGCCATCGTCGCATCGTCGGTCACGACGATGTTGCGCCACGCCCCGCGCGGGATCTCCGCCAGCACCTCCTCGGTGATCAGCGTGCCGGCCTTCAGTCCCTTGAAGCCGGAGGCGGCCGTCTTGCCGAGCAGCTTCTCCTTCACCCGGTTGAGGAAGCTCCGCTCCTGGATCGCCTTCTCGTCGTCGCGGTCCTTGGCCAGGCTCTCGATCTCGGCGCGCTCGATCGCCAGCGCACGCTCGTCCTTGTCCACGCCGCGGCGAGCGAACACGCGCACGTCCACCACCGTGCCCGACACGCCGGGCGGCAGGCGCAGCGAGGTGTCGCGCACGTCGGAGGCCTTTTCGCCAAAGATCGCGCGCAGCAGTTTCTCCTCCGGCGTCATCGGGCTCTCGCCCTTCGGCGTCACCTTGCCGACCAGGATGTCGCCCGGCCGCACCTCGGCGCCGATGTAGACGATGCCCGCCTCGTCGAGGTTCTTCAGCGCCTCCTCGCCGACATTCGGGATGTCGCGCGTGATCTCCTCCTGGCCGAGCTTGGTGTCGCGCGCCATCACCTCGAACTCCTCGATGTGGATCGAGGTGAACACGTCATCGCGCACGATCCGCTCGGAGATCAGGATCGAGTCCTCGAAGTTGTACCCGTTCCACGGCATGAACGCGACGAGAACGTTTCGCCCGAGCGCCAACTCGCCGAGGTCGGTCGACGGCCCATCCGCGATGATGTCGCCGGCCTTCACCACGTCGCCCACCTTCACCAAGGGGCGCTGGTTGATGCAGGTCGACTGGTTCGAACGCTGGAACTTGCGCAGGCGGTAGATGTCGACCCCCTCCGTCGTGCCGTCCTCGCGCGTGGCGCGCACGACGATACGGGCACCATCGATCTGATCGACCACGCCCGGCCGGCGAGCGACGATCGTCGCACCCGAGTCGCGCGCCACCGGTGCCTCCATCCCGGTGCCGACGAGGGGTGCTTCGGTCTCGATCAGCGGCACCGCCTGGCGCTGCATGTTCGAGCCCATCAGCGCTCGGTTGGCGTCGTCGTTCTCGAGGAAGGGAATCAGCGCCGCCGCCACCGAAACGAGCTGCTTGGGGCTGACGTCAATCGCCGTCACCTGTTCGGGCGGCACCATCGCGTAGTCGCCGCCCTTGCGCACGGAGACGAGCTCGGCCTGGATCCGGCCGTCGGGGCCGATCGGCACGTCGGCCTGGGCGACGACGAGCTTCTCCTCCTCCATCGCCGAGAGGTAGCGCACCTCGGGCAGGACCTTGCCGTCCTTCACCATGCGATAGGGGGTTTCGATGAAGCCGTACTTGTTCACCTGCGCGTAAGTCGCCAGGCTGTTGATCAGACCGATGTTCGGCCCCTCGGGCGTCTCGATCGGGCAGATGCGGCCGTAATGCGTGGGGTGGACGTCGCGCACCTCGAAGCCCGCGCGTTCGCGCGTGAGCCCGCCGGGCCCGAGCGCGGAGAGGCGGCGCTTGTGCGTCACCTCGGAAAGCGGGTTCGTCTGGTCCATGAACTGCGACAGCTGCGAGGAGCCGAAGAACTCGCGCACCGCTGCCGCAGCCGGCTTGGCGTTGATCAGGTCGTGCGGCATCACGGTGTCGATGTCGACCGAGCTCATCCGCTCGCGGATGGCGCGCTCCATCCGCAGCAGGCCGACCCGGTACTGGTTCTCCATCAGCTCGCCGACGGAGCGCACGCGGCGGTTGCCGAGGTTGTCGATGTCGTCGATGTTGCCGCGGCCGTCCTTCAGCTCGTGCAGCATGCGCACGACGGCCAGGATGTCGGCCTTGCGCAGCGTGCGCACGGTGTCCGGCACCTCATCCAGCGAAAAGCCGAGGCGCATGTTCATCTTCACGCGCCCCACGGCTGAGAGGTCGTAGCGCTCGGGATCGAAGAACAGGCCGCGGAACAAGGCCTCGGCGGTCTCGAGTGTCGGCGGCTCGCCCGGGCGCATCACGCGGTAGATGTCGAGCAGCGCCTCGTCGCGGTTGGTGTTCTTGTCGATCACCAGCGTGTTGCGCAGCCACGGGCCGGTGTTCTGGTCGATCGCGAGCGTGGGCAGCGCATCGAAGCCTGCCGCCTCGATGTCGGAGAGCTTGGCCTCCGTGATCTCCTCGCCCGCCTCGAGATAGACGAGGCCCGTCGTCGGATCGACGAGATCTTCCGCCGCGTAACGCCCGATCAGGTCGGTCCGCCCGACCAGCACTTCGGTGGTGCCGGCCTCGGCGATCTGCCGCGCCTTGCGCGGCGTGAGCTTGGTGCCGGCCTCGGCCACCACCTGGCCCGTCCGCGCATCGACCAGCGGCTCCATCAGCTTCACACCGCGGAACGCCTCGACGTCGTAAGGCCGCTTCCAGCCCTTCGCCCCGCGCGAGAACACCACCCGGCCATACACGGTGGCGAGGATCTCCTCGGCGTCCATGCCCTGGATTTCGCCGGGCTCGAGCGTCTCGCCGCGCGCCTCGCGTTCGGCCCGCAGCTTTTCCGTCGCCGCACTCTCGAGCGCGTAAAGGAGCGTGGTCACCGGCAGCTTGCGGCGCCGATCGATGCGCACGTAGAGGATGTCCTTGGCGTCGAACTCGAAATCGAGCCAGGAGCCGCGATAGGGAATGACGCGCGCGGCGAACAGGTACTTGCCCGAGGAGTGCGTCTTGCCCCGGTCGTGGTCGAAGAACACGCCCGGGGAACGATGCATCTGCGAGACGATGACGCGCTCGGTGCCGTTGATGATGAAGGTGCCGTTGTCCGTCATGAGCGGCATGTCGCCCATGTAGACGTCCTGCTCCTTGATGTCGCGGATCGAGCGCGCCCCGGTATCCTCGTCGACGTCCCAGACGATCAAGCGCAGGCGCACCTTCAGCGGCGCGGCGTAGGTCATGCCGCGCTGCATGCACTCCTCGACGTCGTATTTCGGCTCCTCGAATTCGTACTGGACGAATTCGAGCCGCCCGCGCCCGGCGAAGTCGTCGATCGGGAAGACGGACTTGAACACCTCCTGCAGCCCGGTGTGCGTGCGCGCATCGGGCTTCACGTTCATCTGCAGGAAGGCCTCGTAGGAGGCGCGCTGAACCTCGATCAGGTTCGGCATCGGCGCCACCTCGGGGATGCGCCCGAAACTCTTGCGAATCCGCTTCTTGCCCGTGAACGATCCGATCATCGATGCGCTCATCGACCCGCTCTCCCGCCAGAGCAACCGGCACCGCCCGCGCGGACGGCACTATCGGGCCCTCGGCCGCCGTGAGGACGGCCGAACACAAAGCCGAAGGCCGGGCGGAGGGGCCCCCTCTCCGCCCGGCACCTGCGTGCGGCCGAAGCCGCTCTGCTGACAGGGGCGAGACCGATCACTTGATCTCGACGGTCGCGCCCTGCTCTTCCAGGATCTTCTTGATCTTCTCAGCCTCTTCCTTGCTCACCCCGGACTTCACTTCCTTCGGCGCGCCCTCGACCAGGTCCTTGGCCTCCTTCAGGCCAAGCCCGGTGATGGTCCGCACCTCCTTGATCACGTTGATCTTCTTGTCGCCAGCCTTGGCCAGGATGACGGTGAACTCGGTCTGCGCCGGAGCGGCCTCGGCCGCCGGGGCCGCAGCACCGGCCGCCGCCGCGCCGGGCACCGCCGCCACCGCGACGGGCGCGGCGGCCGACACGCCCCACTTCTCCTCGAGCATCTTGGCGAGCTCGGCCGCCTCAAGGACGGTCAGGCTCGAGAGCTCGTCCACCAGTTTTGCAAGATCCGCCATCGGGTTATCCTTTCTTCACTCGGTTCGGTCTTCGCACGCAACCCGCTCGTCCCGGGCTGCACGTTCACGTTTTGCTCAGGGCGACGCCGTTTCCCCGCTCACGCCGCCTCGTCCTTGCGCGCATAGGCGCCGATCACCCTGGCCAGCTGGCCGGCCGGCGCGGCGAGCATGCCCGCCACCCGTGTCGGCGGTGCCTTCAGCACGCCGAGCAGCTTCGCCCGCAGCACGTCGAGCGAGGGCAACTCGGCCAGTGCCTTGACCCCTTCCGCATCGAGGGTGCGGGTGCCGACCGCGCCCCCGATGATCACCAGCTTCTCGTTGGCCTTGGCGAACGTCACCACCGTCTTGGCCGCGGCCACGGGATCCTTCGACCACGCCAGCGCGGTCGGACCCTTGAGCAGCGGAACCACGGCCTCGAACGGCGTGCCGCGAAGGGCGAGAGCGGCGAGACGGTTCTTCGTCACCCGGAAGGTCGCGCCGGCCGCGCGCATCTGCCGCCTCAGCTCCGACACCTCCGCCACCGTCAACCCCTCGTTGCGGGTGACGACGACGATCGGCACGGAGGCGAAGGTGGCGGAGAGCGAAGCCACGAGCTCCCTCTTCTCCGTACGGTCCACGTCCCGTCTCCATCGCTCCGGCGCGCCCGAAGCCATCCCCGAACGCGCCGACCTTCACCATGGACGACCCGATCCGGGCTTGCGCCCGCACCGGCCCGCCCGGCTCGCCTGCCCGAACGAAGAAGACCGAACCGAACCGCGACACCCGAGGCACTTGCTCGCCCCGGCCGTCACGCCCGATCGGCTCCTCCTGTCTACCGCCTGCGGGCCCGAAGGCCCTTCACGGGGTCACCCCCACATGCGGTCTCGGACAGGATCGGGCGGATCGAACCCGACCCGCCCTTGCTTCCGACACGCGGGCCGAGCCCCCGGCCGGAACCCGTACGCCCCTCAGCCGGGGGCAGAACCTCTCGCTCAGACCCCGACCGAAGCGGGATCGACCTTCACCCCCGGCCCCATGGTCGAGGAGAGCGAAATCTTCTTCACGTAGGTCCCCTTCGCCCCCGAGGGCTTGGCCTTGATGATGGCGTCGATGAAGGCGCGGGCGTTCTCGACCAGCTTCTCCTCGGGGAAGGACGCCTTGCCGATGCCGGCGTGCACGATGCCAGCCTTCTCGGCGCGGAACTCGACCTGCCCGCCCTTCGCCGCCTGCACCGCCCCCTTCACGTCCATCGTCACCGTGCCGAGCTTCGGGTTCGGCATCAGCCCCCGAGGCCCGAGGATTTTGCCCAGACGGCCGACGAGGGCCATCATGTCCGGGGTGGCGATGCAGCGGTCGAACTCGATCTTGCCGGCCTGCACGGCCTCGGCGAGATCCTCCGCTCCCACGATGTCGGCACCGGCGGCCTTGGCCTCCTCGGCCTTCGCCCCCTTGGCGAACACGGCGACCCGGAGCGTCTTGCCGGTTCCGTTCGGCAGCACCGTCATGCCGCGCACCGCCTGGTCGGCGTGGCGCGGATCGATGCCGAGATTCATCGCAATCTCGATCGTCTCGTCGAACTTCGCCCGCGCGTTCTGCTTGACGAGGCGCACCGCCTCCTCGAGCGGGTAGGCCTTGTTCGGGTCGAAGCCGGCATAGAGCGCGGCGAGCCGCTTGCCGGCCTTCAGCGCGCGCGGCGGGACGGCGGGCTTGCCGGCAGCGGGGGTGGTGCGGGCCTCAACCTGCGCCATCGCCTCAGCCCTCCACCACCTCGAGGCCCATCGAGCGCGCCGAACCGGCCAGCATGCGCATCGCCGCCTCCTCGTCGTAGCAGTTCATGTCGCGCATCTTGATCTTGGCGATCTCGCGCAGCTGGCTCGTCGTCACCTTGCCGACCTTCGCGCCCTTCCCCGGCGTCTGACTGCCCTTCTCGAGCTTGGCCGCCTTGAGCAGGAAGTAGGTGTTGGGCGGGGTCTTGATGACGAAGGTGAAGGTGCGGTCGGAATAGGCGGTGATGACCACCGGCGTCGGCACACCCGGCTCCATCTGCTGGGTGGCGGCGTTGAATTCCTTGCAGAACTGCATGATGTTGAGCCCGCGCTGACCGAGTGCGGGGCCCACGGGGGGCGAGGGGTTCGCCTTCCCGGCCGGAATCTGCAACTTGATGTAGCCAACGACCTTCTTCGCCATCGTTCACCCCCGCCTGCTCAAGGGGGCCGCGGTGCCAGCGGAGGCGCATCCTCCTCCCGCGTCCCGAAACGAGGCGCGCGCTATGCTCCCTCGCCCCGCCGCTGTCAAGGGTCGAGAGCGCGGATCAGCACGCCGATCCCGGCACAAGCGCCGAGGGTGCAGAGCACGCCGAGGCGGAGCGCGAACAGGGCAACGACGCCCACCCCCGCCACCGCGACGGCTGCCCAGTCCGGTACCGCCGGCAGGGGCAGGCGCAGGGCGCCGACCGGTAGCCAGGCAACCTCGCGAAAGAGGACGGAGAGGGCGAAGGTCGCACCGAGGCTCGCGATCAACCCGACGGCGGCGGCAGAGATGCCGGCAACCGCCGCCCTCGCACGGGCGCTGCCGGCGAGGCGGTCCGCCACCGGCACCGCCAGCAGCGGCAGGGCGAAGGAGGGCAGGAAGAGCAGGACGACGGCGAGAAACCCCACCGCCGTGCCGTGCCCGAGCCCGCCCTCGCGCGCCCCGGCCAGCACGGCGAGGAACTGCAGCACCAGGATGGTGGGTCCCGGCGTGGTTTCGGCGACGGCGAGCCCGTCGATCAGTTCGGTCGCCGTCACCCAGCCGCGCCGGGCGACCGCCTCTTCCGCCACCCAGGCGAGGATGGCGTAGGCCCCGCCGAAGGCGAGGACGGAGACCTTGGCGAAGAACCGTCCGATCGCACCCGCCGCCTCGCCCATGGCTGCGGCGCCGGCGATGGCGAGCCCCCACAGCAGCATCAGCGCGAGGCCGGCCGCGACGACACCCGCTCGCCCGGGCGGCGCGACGTTCGGCGAGGGGGCGGTGTGGCCCGCCCCGCGCGATGCGAGCCTTCCGCCGATGAGCCCGAAACCAGCCGCCGCCAATACGATCGAGGGGGCGGGGAGACGCAGGAAGAAGGCGGCGGCGAATGCGGACGCCGCAACCGCCAGCGCGATCCGGCCGGATGGCGCGACGCGAGAGGGCCACCACCGCCTGCGCCAGGATGGCGAGCACCGCCCCGCGCAGCCCGAAGAACAGGGCGGAGAGCGCCGGCGCCTCGGCGTGGGCGGCGTAGAGCGCAGCCAGCGCGGCGATGGCGACCGTGCCGGGCAGGATGAACAGCGTGCCCGCGGCCATCGCCCCCGTCACGCCGTGCAGGCAGAAGCCGAGCCAAGTCGCGAGCTTGTGCGCCTCCGGACCGGGCAGCAGCAGCGCGACGGCAAGGCCGAGCGCGAACCGCCCCTCTCCCACCCAGCGCCGTTCCGCCACCACGAGGCGATGGAGGAGGGCGATCTGCGCCGCCGCTCCTCCAAACGAGACGAGACCGAACGCCAGCCACACCCGGCAGGCGGTCGCGAAGGAGGGGGCCGGCGCCGCCTCAGCGCCGGATGCGGCTGGCATGGTGGGGTGCTTTCCGACGAGCTGTTCGAGCGGTGGGACAGGACCGAAGCAGCCCCGCAACCGCCACGCCAGCGAGGATCCGCCCCCCTCCCGCGCCCGTGATGCGGCTCGTGCTACCCTCCTGCCATGGCGTGCATCCGGTTCGCCCCGGCCGTCCTCGCCCTCGCCGTGATGCTCTCCGCCTGCAGCGACACGCCGGGCGGGGCGGTGGTCGAGGTGCTCAGCGAGGCCGTGGCACCCGATCGCACCCCCCCGGTCAGCCGGGCCGAGGCGATGGCCCTTCCTTACGCCTCCGCCCTGGGCACCCTCGGCGGTCGGCGGCCGGCCTTCGTCGTGCTGCATTCGACGCAGGGCGGGCGGCAGATCTGGCTGAGTGCCGACCGGGTGGCGATCGCGACCGAACAGGGCCGCGTCGTCGCCCTCGCCGGCCTTGCCGGCACGATCACCGAAACCCGCTTCCGCGACGGTCAGCCGCCGAAGCCGCTCGCGGGCGGCGAACACCTGCGGCTGGTCGACATCGCGCCCAACCTCTGGGGCCTCACCATCGCTTGCGCCAACCGCGAGGACGGGGAGGAGACGATCCGCATCCTCGGGGAACCGGCGCCGACCTTGCGGGCCGTGGAGACCTGCCGCACGGAAACCGCTGAGCGCTTCACCGAACGGTTCTGGATCGGCGCCGAGGACGGGCTGATCCGGCGGGCCGAGCAGTGGATCGGGCCCGGCCTGCGGCGGCTCACCTTCGAGCTGGTGAAACCCCCGACCAGCTGGTGAGGCCGGCCCGTCGCGCCCGCCACGCCACCCAGGCGGCGTAGAGGGCGAGCGCGGCGACCACCCCGGCCACCACCGCGAGCTTGGCGGGCGGAGAGAGGGCGACGAAGCGGAAGGCCACGAGGCCGAGCACCGCCGTCATCCCGACCGACAGCGCGCTCACCGCCAAAGGCGGCACGCCCGTGCGCGCCAGCACCTGGTAGAGATGGCCGCGATGCGCCTCGGCAAGCCTCTCCCCCGCGAGCGCCCGGCGGATCAGGGTGAAGGCGACATCGAAGATGGGTACCGCGAGCAGCAGCGGCACGATGTAGAGCGAGACGCGCGCCTGGTCGAAGCGGGCGGCGGCGATGCCGAGGATGGCGAACAGGTAGCCGATGAACTGCGACCCCACATCGCCCAGGAAAATCTGCGCCCGCGGCACATTGAACGGCAGGAACCCGGCACAGCCCGCGGCAAGGCTTAGGGCGGCGACGTAGACGAAGGCCCCGCCCTCGGCGAGTGCCAGCGCGGCGAGAAAGAGAGCGGCAACCAGCGCGATGCCCGCACACATGCCATCCAGCCCGTCGATGAAGTTCATCGCATTGGTGAGGAACACCACCCAGAGCACCGTGAGAGGCCAGGCGAGCGGCCCGAGTGGGACGGGCCCGATCCAGGGCAGCGAGAGGGTGTCGATGGCGAGCCCCCAAGGCAGGGGGGCGATCGCCGCCGCCACCTGAGCGAGCAGCTTCCAGTGCTGGCGGAACGACAGGATGTCGTCGGCGAGCGAGACGGCGGCGATCGCCGCCGCTCCGACGATCACGGCGAGAAAGTACGGGTCGTCGAGGCGGGCAAGCGTGGCGAACCGATACTGGATGAGGAGCCCCACCAGGGTGGCGACGACGACGCCGAGCCCCCCACCCTTGGGGATGGGCCGGGCATGGGCGGAACGATGGTTCGGCACGTCCAGGATCCGCCACGCGATCGCGAGCCGCACGCACAGCGCGGACAGGAGGGCGAGTGCCAGGAAGAACCCGGCGTGACGAAGCGCCGCGTCGGGGGCGAGAGGAAGCATGCGGCGGCGGATAGGCCGCCCACCGCCCGACCGGCAAGGCCCCGACGGCGTCTTCCCGTCCCGGCGGCGCGCGCTCAGCCGCCGGGCGCCGTCCGCTCCACCGCCTCGCCGCCCTCGCGCGCGAACTCCGGCACCAGCGCGGCGAGCACGGAGAGTGCGGCCGCTTCCCGCCCCGCCCGCGCCGCCGTCGCCGCCTCGTCGATCGCGCGCGCGACGATGGCGAGATCGACCGTGCGCGGGGCGGCCATCAGCAGACCGGGCAGCCCGAGCTCGATCAGCCGTTCGCGGCCGTGGAACAGCTCCTCGTGCAGCTTCTCGCCCGGCCTCAGCCCGGTGTAGCGGATCTCGACGTCGATCTCGGGGCGAAGCCCGGCGAGGCGGATCATGCGCCGAGCAAGATCGACGATCTTCACCGGCTTGCCCATGTCGAGCACGAAGATGCCGCCCTGCCGCGCCGACTCGGGGATCGCCTCGTCCTTCACCCGCACCACGGTGGCAGCAAGGACCAGCCCGACCGCCTCCTGCACCGTCATGAAGTAGCGCTGCATGTCGGGGTGGGTGACGGTGAGCGGGCCCCCGCGCTCGAGCTGGCGGCGGAACAGCGGCACCACCGACCCGGTCGAGCCGAGCACGTTGCCGAAGCGGACGGTGACGAAGCGCGTGCCCTGGCCATCCGCGCGCGCCTTCAGGTCGAGCGCCTGGCAGTACATCTCGGCGAGCCGCTTCGTCGCCCCCATCACCGAGGTCGGGTTCACCGCCTTGTCGGTGGAGATCAGCACCATCGCCACCGCGCCGTAGAGGCGAGCGGCATCGGCGACGATGCGGGTGCCCAGCGCGTTGGTGAGAATGCCCTCGCCCGGGTTCGCTTCGACGATCGGCACGTGCTTCAGCGCGGCGGCGTGGAAGACGAGCTCGGGGCGGTGGCGCGCGAACAGGGCGAGGATCCGCTCGCGGTCGCGGATGTCGGCGATGACGGCGACGCGCGGCACCTCGGGCGCGGTCTCGGCGAGTTCGAGATCGATCGCGTAGAGGGCGAACTCGCTGTTCTCGGCGAGCACGAGTTCGGCCGGGCCGAGGGCGGCGATCTGGCGCGAGAGCTCGGCGCCGATCGTGCCGCCCGCGCCGGTGACCAGCACGCGCCGGCCCTGGATCAGCCGCGCCATCGCCTCGCGATCGAGCGGGCGCTGCGGGCGATCGAGCAGGTCCTCGATGGCGACGGGCTTGAGTTCGATCCGTGCCGGCTCGCCGCGGGCGGCGGGGCGGAGATCCGTCAGCCGCGGCATCACCGCGACCGAGACCCCAGCCGCCTCGGCGACATCGAGCAGGCGCTCGAGACGTTCGCCCGCGATCTCGCGCCCGGTGACCACGATCTGCTTCGGGCTTTTCCCCTTGCGCGCGAGCTTGCGCAGCGCGTGCGCGATGTCGTCCACCGTGCCCTCGACGCGCACGCCATGCATCAGCCGCCCCGACTGCTGCGGGTCGTCGGTGACGAGGCCGACGACGCGGTAACGCGGTGCGGCCTCACGGGCGATGGCGCGCAGGAAGAGATCGGCCCCGTCGCCGCCGCCGGCGAGCAGCACGGGGGTCGCCCCTTCGCCGTCGCCGTGCCGGTCGGCCGCCGCGCGCCAGGCACCGCGGGCGCCGAGCAGCAGCGCGGACACGACGAGGGCATGAATGACCGGCAGGAGCGGCGTGAAACCCGCGAGGTGACCGACCCCGCCGAGCACGAGCCCGAACAGCACGGCGCAGAGGGAGGCCGTGCCGATCACGCGCAACAGATCGCCGAGCCCGAGATAGCGCCAGGACACGCGCGGGATGCGCGCCGCGAGGAAGGCAACCGCGCAGAGAGCGGCGAAGGCCCACGCCTCCAGGGCGGTCTCGCCCCAGCTGCGGCCGGCGAGGCCGGCCGGCGACGCAAGGCCGAGGGCGAGCGGCCAGGATAGGGCGGCGGCCAGCGCGTCGGCGGCCAGCACCGCGCGGGAGCGCGAGAAGCGCGAGAGCAGACGGTCGGTCGCCGCCATGTCCGCCCCTTATCAGCGAACGCGGTCGAAGGGAACCGCCGGGCGTGTGGGGAGTGCTTCCGCTGCAACTCGGTCGGGGCTAGGAGCGGGGCTCGCCCCGCCACCGGGATCGCTCTCCCATGCCGTGCCGCCTCCTCTTCCTCGCCCACCGCATCCCCTATCCGCCGGACAAGGGCGAGAAGATCCGCGCCTGGCACATGCTCGATCATGTCGCGAAACGATACGTCGTCGATCTCGGCTGCCTGGTCGACGATCCGCGCGACCTCGCTCACCTGCCCCGGCTCGGCCAGATCTGCGCCGAAGTGCAGGCCTTCGCAGTCGGTGGCAGCGTGCGCGGCGCGCTGCGCGCGCTGCTGCGGGCCCGCCCGGGCGTGCCGCTGTCGCAAGGCTGGTTCCACCACCCCAAGCTCGCCGCCTGGGTCGAGGCGGGGCTGCGCCAACGCCGCTGGGATGCCGCCCTCGTCTACTCCTCCTCGATGGCGCCCTACCTGATGGGGGATGCCAGGCTGTTCCGCGTGCTCGACATGGTCGATGTCGACTCGACCAAATGGGCGGCGTACGCGGCGGGTGCGCGCGGCGTGATGCGCCGCGTGTGGCAGCGCGAGGCGCGCACCCTCCTGGCGCTGGAGCGGCGCGCGGCGGCGACGTTCGAGCGAACCCTGTTCGTCTCCGAACAAGAGGCACGGCACTTTCTCGACCTTTGCCCGGAGGCGGCTGGACGGGTCGATTGGGTGGAGAACGGGGTCGATCTCGCCCGCTTCGACCCGACGGTTCCGCAGCCCAATCCGTTTCCCCAAGGCACGCTGCCGATCGTCTTCACCGGCACGATGAACTATCGTCCGAATGTCGAGGCAGTCGTGTGGTTCGCCGAACAGGTGCTGCCGCGGATCAGAGCACGGTTTCCGGCAGCGGGCTTCTGGATCGTCGGCGCCAACCCCGCCCCGCCGGTGCGTGCGCTCGCGCGGCTGCCCGGCGTGTCCGTCACCGGCTCAGTGCCGGATGTGCGTCCGTTCCTCGCCCATGCGGCAGCCGCCGTCGCCCCCCTCTTCATCGCGCGCGGCATCCAGAACAAGGTGCTGGAGGCGATGGCAATGGCGCGACCGGTCGTCGCCTCGCCGCAGGCCTTCGAGGGCGTGCGCGCGGTGCCCGGCCGGGACCTGCTGGTCGCCGAGGGCGTCGAGCCGACGCTTCAGGCCGTCTGCGCCGTGCTGGAGGGGCGGCATCCGGGGCTCGGCGAGCGGGCACGGGCGGCCGTGCGCGAGGGCCACGACTGGAGCGCGACCCTCGCCCGGCTCGACTCCCTCCTGCCGGTCTGATCCCTGGAGGCTCAGGCGGCCTCGGCGTAGGGAAGAAGGCCCGGTGCGCCCTCCTCGATCGGGCACGCCGGATCGCGGGACCATTCGTTCCAGGAACCGAAGTAGATCCGCACGTCCTTCACGCCCGCCTCCTTCAGCGCGAGGAAGGTGTTGGAGGCACGCGCCCCCTTGAAGCAGTAGAGGGAGACGGGCGTGTCGGGCGTGATGCCGACGGTGGCGAGCTCGGCGCGGATCTCGGCCGGGGCCTTGAACATCGGCCCGGCTGCGGTGGGCTTCATGAAGCGGTACCACTCGATCCATCGCGCGCCCGGGATCCGGCCCTTGCGCGGGCAGAAATCCTTGCCGTAGGGCGAGGAGGACTCGCCGATCCACTCGTCGACGTCGCGCACGTCGAGGATCGCGACGTCGGGCCGGCCAAGGGCATCGAGCATGTCCTCCTTGGTCGCCATGATCGACGCCGGTTCGGCGCCGAGCGGAAAGGTCGCGGCGGCGCGCAGCGTCGGCTCCGTCGTCACCGGCAGTCCGGCCGCCGTCCATGCGGCGAGCCCGCCGTGCAGCACCGCGACCTTGGGATAGCCGAGCCAGGTGAGCAGGTAGTAGCCGCGGCAGGACCGACCGAAGCCCGTGTTCATCGACTGCTCGTAGAGCACCGCCGTCTCCGCCCCCGACAGGCCGGCGGAGGCGAAGGCCTGGGCGAAAGTGCCGCGCAGCTTCGCCAACCCTTCCGCATCCGACGTGGCGAGGTAGGTGAAGATCTCAGGCAGGTTCACCGCCCCCGGAATGTGGCCGGCCGCGAAGGCCTCCGGCGCGCGGGTGTCGATCGGCACCGCGTCCGGCATCGCCGCCAGCTCGGCGGGTGAAATCAGCGTCTTGACCATCTCCGTCTCCCTCGTTCGTTGGGTGACGGGCGTTCCTCCTCAACGTCGACGCACGGCGGCGAACCGCCAGGGCGTCACTGTGGCCTCTGCACGCCTGGACCGTCGTCGAGGTCGTGCAGCATCTTGCGCAGCTGCTTCGTCGCCGGGGTGACGATGGCGACGAACTGCGCCTCGCGCAGCCGCCGCTGCGGGCGGGCGGAGGCGAGATAGCCCCGCGCGCCGGCATGCAGCATGGCGGCCTGCGCCGCCTTCAGCGTGGCCTCGCCGGCGGCGAGCCGCAGCGCGATCACCCGCCGCCAGTGGCCGGGCGAGGGGTCGAACGGATCCTCCGCCAGCGCCTGCGCCTCACGCGCGAAGGCCGCGCATTCCGCCTCCAGAGCATCCGGCTGCACCTCGAGGAAGCGGTTGACGTGACCAAGGGCCGGTTCGACCTCGCGCATGATGGCGATGCAGTCGCGGATCAGCCCCAAGGCCATGCCGGACTGCAGCAGGACGAAGCCCGCCCGGATGCGGGAGAGGTAGCCGTCGATCGGGTCGGCGAGCACGTTCCGGTAAGGGATCGGTGCCTCCTTGAAGCGCACCGCGTAGGTCGCGGTGCCTTCGAGCGCGATGAAGGGCCCGGCACGCTTGATCTCCACCCCCGGGGCGCCGCATTCGGCGAGGAAGAAGACCTTGCTGCCGTCGTCGACGCACTCCGCGATGGTGCCGAACACGTGCCCCTCGCCCAAGTTCGACACCCACGGCAGGGTCCCGTCGACGATGAACCCGTCGCCGGCACGGCGCGCCTTCAGTCGCAGCCGCTCGATGCCGAAGAAGGCCTTCATCGGGTTGGAGAGCCCCGTGCCGCCGAGAAGGCGCGCCGCGGCGGCGGGCTCGAGCCAGGCCTCGCGCGCGGCGGCGTTCGGGCTGTTGCGCACGTACCAGATCAGCGCCGACTGGCACCAGGCAAGGAACCCCGTCGAGAGGCACACCTCGCTCACCCGCGCGATGACATCGACCTGGCTGGAGAGGTCGGCGGCGGCAACGGGACGGAAACCGCCCACCGCACCGAGCCGGCGCAGGAACGGTTCGGGATAGAGACCATCGCGGTCGATGCGTACCGCGAGGGGGGCGAGTTCGGTGTCGGCAAGCGCCGAGACGGTCGCGCCGAGCTCCGGGGTGGCGGGCTTGGGCGCGGCGGCATCGCTCAGGGTGATGGTCTGCATCGTTCGCTCTCCTTGATCCGATCTCGCAATGGACTCGCCGCCGCGCCCCGACGGCTCACTTCGGCGCGACGGTGAGGTTGACGGGCCTGAGGAAGGTGTTGGCGACGGGCGACCACTTGGTGACATGCGCGATCAGTGCGGCGACCTCCTCCGGTGGGGCATCGCACTCCATGTCCACTTTCACGCGCACGTCGGTGAAGCCGACCGGCTTGTCGGAGGTGTCGCCCGTGCCCCAGACGGCGGTGATGTTGAGGTCGCCCTCGAGTTCGAGTTCGAGCTTGCGCACGGTCCAGCCCTTGTGCACGGCGTTGGCGTGCAGCCCGACCGCAAGGCACGAGCCGAGGGCGGCGAGCGTGGCCTCGGACGGATTGGGGGCGGTATCGTCGCCGAGGAGTTGCGGGGGTTCGTCGACGATGTAGGGGGGAAGCGAGCGGATGTAGTTGGCGTGGCGGAACTTCCCTTCCGCCACCGTGCGGCACTTCAGGGTCTTGATCGCCTTCGGGTTCGCCTTGCCGGACTCGATCAGCTTCAGCAGCCCCTCGCGGTCGATCGGCGTCAGGCAGCCGGAAGCGGCGGGCGCCGCCGACGGGGCAGGCGCATCGCCCGGGCTCAGGCAGGAGGGGAGGATCGCCGGCGGGGTCGTTTCGTTCATGGTTCGTTGCTCCGTGGTTGGCGCTCAGGGTTCGCGGATCCAGGAGGCGCGCGCCTGCGCCTCCTGACAGAGGAGATCGAGGGCGAAGCCGATCAGTCCGATCAGCAGCACGGTGGCGGCGAGGCGGTCGTATTCGAGCGTGTCGCGGGCGTCGTTGATCGCGTAGCCGAGCCCGGAGGTGACGCCGAGGAACTCGGCCGGCACCAGCACCACCCACGCGATGCCGACGGCAAGGCGGATCCCTGTCAGCACGTCGGGCAGGATCGCGGGCAGGATGACGAACCAGAGGAGATGCGGCGGGCGTGCCCCGAGATTGCGCGACATGCGAAGCCACGCCGGATTGATGCGGCGGTAGCCGGCGGCGGTGGCGAACAGCACCGGCCAGACGGCGGCGACCGCGATCAGGAAGATGATCGCCTCGTCCCAGCTGCGGAAGGCGAGCACCGCGATCGGCATCCAGGCGAGCGGGCTCACCATGCGCAGGATCTGGAACGGCAGGTTGGTCGCGGTGCGGACGGAGGGCGAGGCGCCGATCAGGATGCCGACCGGCACGCCGATCGCGATCGCGATGGCGAGGCCGTGGAGGATGCGGTTCAAGGAGGGAGCCGTCATCGCCCAGGCCTCGCCGCTCGCGAGCATCAGCCAGAAGCGGGCGAAGGTCGGGCCCGGGGCGAAGTCGGCGAAGGCCGAAGTGCGCGGGTTGGCCGCCACCGCCGCCGCGCCCAGCCACCAGGCGAGCCCGATCACCCCGAGCCCGGCGGCGATCAGGACGACCCGCATCGCCCCGCGACGGAGCGCGAGCGGTGCGGGGCGCGCGGCGGCAGGAAGGGCGAGCGCGGTCACAGCGCGAGCACCTCCTGGCGAACGAAGGGGTCGGGGCGTGACACGCCGGCGTCGTTGATCCAGTCCGGGAAGCGATCGAGAGCGCGCCGGACGGGCCCGTAAGCGACGAGGTCGCGCGCGACGAAGGCAGGATCGAGGGTGGCGAGGAAGCCCGCATCGCCGCCGACCACGGTATCCTTCAGCAATGTCACCATCAGTTCGGTGGCGGACGGATAGGGCCAGGGCTGGAAGTCGATCCGCCCCGCCTGCCAGTCGGCGTGCTTGATCGCGCCCGAACTGCGATAGGCGGGCTCGTCGTAAGCAAGCATCGCGCGCTCGACGACATCGGCGGGAACCGGCAGGTACCCCTCGCCGTCGCGCGACAACAGGCGCGCCACCTCGCGCTTGTTCTGCGAAGCGTAGATGGCGCCGCGCACGACGGCGGTGACGACGCGATCGGTCCAATCCGGGTCGTCGGTGAGGCGGTTCTCGCGCACGCAGGCGACACAGCACGGATGGTGCTTCCAGATGTCGCCGGTGAAGCGCAGCATGCGCCCGCCGGCGCGGAGTTCGCCGAGCGCGTTGAACGGTTCGGCGACGATGTAGGCGTCGAGCTTGCCGGCGGCGAGCGCGGGCGGCATGTCGGGTGGGGGCATGATCTGCAGGTTGCACTCGTCCGGGCCGAGTGCCGCTCCTTGCGGTTTGATCACAGCGCGCACGCCCGCCGCACGCAGCGCGTACTGCAGCACGATGTTGTGCATCGAGTACCAGAAGGGCACCGCGACCTGCTTGCCGGCGAAGTCGCGGAAGGAGGCGATGCCCGAGTTGCGACCGACCACGATGCCTGAGCCGTTGGTGTGCGCCCAGGCGACGATCTTCACCGGGAAGCCGTTGCCGTAGCGCATCCAGATCGGGATCGGCATCAGGAAGTGGACGAGGTTCACCCGGTCGGCGGCGAAGGATTCGACGAGGGGGGCCCAGCCGCGCATCAGAACGGGCCGTTCCGCCTCGAGCCCCGCTTCGCGGAAGAAGCCCTTGGCGTAGGCGACGAGGAGGGCGGTGGCGTCGGTGATCGGGATGTAGCCGATGCGCACCACGCGATCGGACGCGCGTGCCTGGCGCGCGCCGGCGGCGAGCGCGGCCGCCACGCCGCCGGCGGTGATCGCCTCGAGGAAGCCGCGCCGGGGCAGTGCCACGTAGTCGGAGGCGTACAGGGTGGCCCAGGGGCGGGGCAGGCGCGGCTCAGGCATGGGAGAAGCTCCGTTCGACGGGGACGGGACGGACGGACGGGGTGGGGGGCGAAGCCTCGGTCGCGGCCTCGGGCGGGGCGAGATCGCCGGCGAGGGCGGCATACAGACGGGCGCGCGCCTCGGCGAAGCGGGGATCGAGCGGGGAACGATCCGCCGGCAGATCGAAGGTGAGATCGGCGACGATGCGGCCCGGCTCGCCCGCCAGCACGACCGCGCGGTCGCACAGCGCGACCGCTTCCGCGATGTCGTGCGTGACGAGGATGAGGGTGAGGCCGAGCCGTTCGGCGATCGCGCGCACGTCGCGCTGCAGGGCGGCACGGGTCAGCGCATCGAGGGCGGAGAAGGGCTCGTCGAGCATCAGGAGGTCGGGCTCGACGGCGAGGGCGCGGGCGAGGGCCACGCGCTGCTGCTGCCCCCCCGAAAGGTCCTGGGCGTTGCGGTCGGCGAAGGCCGACAGCCCGACGAGGTCGAGCAAGGCGGCGATCTTCTCCTTTCTGCCCTCGCGGCGGCCGAGGAAGGAGAGGCCGAGGCCTACGTTGCGCGCGGCCGTGAGCCAGGGCAGCAGGCAGGGCTCCTGGAACATCACCACGCGCGAGGGGTCGGGGCCGGTGACGCGCCGGCCGTCGATGTGAATGGCCCCGAGGGTTGGGGTGGCGAGACCGGCGATGAGGTGCAGGAGGGTGGACTTGCCGCAGCCGGAGCGGCCGATCAGGGCGACGCGGCTGCCGGGGGCGATCTCGAGCGAGACGTCGGCGAGCACGGGGCCGGAGCCGCGCCGGTAGCGGTGCGACAGGGCGTCGATCTGGACGTGGGCGCCTCTGCCGCGTCGGGTCATGGTGTGGCGCCTGCGACGCCTGGACCGGAACAGCATGTCCGGTTTTTTGGCACAACCCGGTCAAAAAGTGTAGAAAACATTTTTGCCCTTCACCACTAAGACAGACTGGTCAGTCTCTCCGTGTGCACAGCCTTGCACAAACTGTGCCAGCCTTGCCCCACCCGGACACCCGGCGACCCGGCCTTTCCAGCCCTCGCCAAGGCTGCTACCGAACGCGGCACATGCCTGAAATGGACGCGCCCGCTGCTCAGGATTCGACCACCACGCAGACGATCGCAGGCGAGCGCGGCCCCGGGCTCAGCCGGACCGACGAAGCCCGCGCCCGTCTCCTCTCCGCCGCCGAACGGCTGATCTGCGCCCGCGGAGTCGCCGGCACGGGAATCGAGGCGATCCTCGCCGAGGCCGAGGTCGCCAAGGCCACCCTGTACCGCCTCTTCGGGTCCAAGGAGGCGCTGGTCGAGGCCGTGCTCGACCGCCACAGCCGCGGCTGGAGCGCCTGGTTCGCGGCCCGCCTCGCCGAAACGCCGGGCCCTGCCGAGGAGCGTCTGCTCGCCGGCTTCGACATCCTCGCGGAATGGTTTCGTTCGCCCGGCTTCCGGGGCTGTCCGATCCTGAACGCGATCGGCGAGGGCCCGGCCGCCGGCGACGCGCCACGCCGCGTCGCCGCCGCGCACAAGGCTCGGCTCTCGCCCGTGCTGGTCGGCCTCGCCCGCGAGGCCGGTGTGCCCGACCCGCAGGCCCTGGTCGATGCCTTCATCCTGCTGATGGACGGCGCGATCGTCGTTGCCCTCGCCTCGGGCTCGCCGGCCCCGGCGATGACCGCCCGCGCCACCTTCGCCGCCGTGCTGCAGGCGGCGAAGGCGAGCACCCACGCCCCGGCCGCCTGACCCCTCAGCGCACGACGAGCGGCAGCAGCGCCTCCAGCCTGAGCCGCCCCGCTGCGGTGGCGACGAGCCTGCCATCGGGGCGGCGCACCAGCCACCCCTCGGCCTCCGCCAGCGCAAAGCCTCGGGGGTCCAGCGCCTGGTCGAGCGCAACCCCGGTGCGGGCGCGGAAACCCTCCGGTTCCACCCCCTCGGCGAGCCTCAGCCCCATCAGCAGCGCCTCACGTGCCCGCGTCGGCGGATCGAGCGCCTCCTCCTCCGCCACCCCATGCCCGAGGCGCTCGACCTGCTCCATCCAGGCCTCGGGGGCGCGCACGCGTCGCGTCGCCACCAGGCCGTTCTCGACCGGCACCCGCCCATGCGCCCCGGGCCCTACGCCCAGGTAGGGCTGGTAGCGCCAGTAGGCGAGGTTGTGCCGGCTCTCCGCCCCCGGCCGCGCGTAGTTCGACACTTCATAGGGGACGAGCCCGGCGCGTTCGGCCTCCTCCGCCGTCGCCGCGTAGAGCTCGGCCTGAGTGCCGTCGTCCGGCAGCACGAGCTCGCCGCGGGCCTGGGCGCGGGCGAACGGCGTGCCCGGCTCGATCGTCAACTGATAGAGCGAGAGGTGGTCGAGCCCGAACGCCAAGGCGGCGCGCAGCTCCGCCCGCCAGCCGGCCTCGGTCTGTCCGGGCCGCGCGTAGATCAGGTCGAACGAGGCGCGGGGGAAGGTCGCCCGCGCCAGCGCGAGCGCGGCGCGCGCCTCCGCCGCCGTATGACGTCGGCCGAGGAAGGCGAGGGCAGCGTCGTCCAGCGCCTGCACGCCGAGCGAGATCCGGTTCACCCCCGCCTCCCGAAAGCCGCGCAGCCGACCCGCCTCGACCGAGGTCGGGTTCGCCTCGAGCGTGATCTCCGGCTCGTCGGCCGCGGGGAAGGCCGCCCGTGCGGCGTCGATGATCGCCGCCACCGTCTCGGGCGACATCAGCGACGGCGTGCCGCCGCCCAAGAACAGCGAACCGAGCGGCCTGGGGCCGACGCGGGCTGCCTCGAAGGCGAGGTCGGTCAGCACCGCGCGGCGGTAGCGCACCTCGTCGATGCGCTCGCGCACGTGGGCGTTGAAGTCGCAATAGGGGCAGCGCGACAGGCAGAACGGCCAGTGCACGTAGAGCGCGATCGGGTCCATCAGCCGCGATATGGGCAGGGGTCAACCACCGGACAGGCGCCGTTGCGCGCGCCCGCCCGCCCGCGTGAACTGGAACCCATGTCGTCTCCCCGCCCCGCCCGCCTGCTGCCCGGCCGCCCCTGGCCGCTCGGGGCCACCTGGGACGGGGCGGGGGTGAACATCGCCGTCTTCTCCGCCCACGCGACGAAGGTTGAGCTCTGCCTGTTCGACGAGCGGGGCGAGCGGGAAGTCGCGCGGCTTCCCTTGCCCGAATGGACGGACGAGATCTGGCACGGCTACCTGCCCGACGCGGGCCCCGGCCTCGTCTATGGCTTGCGCGCGCACGGCCCTTTCGACCCGATGGCCGGGCATCGCTTCAACCCCGCCAAGCTGCTGATCGACCCCTACGCGCGCCAGCTGCGCGGATCGCTTCGCTGGCATGAGGCGCTCTCGGGCGGCGAGCGCGCACCCGACCCGCGCGACAGCGCCCCCTACGTGCCGAAGGCGGTGGTGGTCGCCGACGACCCCGCCCCCGACGACCGCCCGCGCATCCCGTGGGACCGCACCGTGATCTACGAGGCGCATGTGCGCGGGCTCACCGTGCGCCACCCCGCCGTGCCGGACCCGATCCGCGGCACCATCGCCGCCCTCGCCCACCCCGCGATCCTCGACCACCTGACGGGGCTCGGCGTGACCGCGATCGAACTGATGCCCGTGCAGGCGATCCTGCACGATCGCTTCCTGCTCGAGCGGGGGCTCGTCAACTACTGGGGCTATCAGACGCTCTGCCACTTCGCCCCCGAACCGCGCTACCTGCCCGCTCCGGAGGACCGCGTGGCATTCCGCAGCACCGTGCGCGCCCTGCACGCCGCCGGCATCGAGGTCATCCTCGACATCGTGCTGAACCACACCGGCGAGGGCGACCATCGCGGCCCGACCCTCTCCTGGCGCGGGCTCGACAACGCCTCCTACTACCGGCTCGACCGCACCGATCGCGCCCGTTACGTCAACGACACGGGCTGCGGCAACACGCTCGATCTCTCCAACCCGCGCGTGCTGCAGTGGGCGCTCGATTGCCTGCGGCACTGGGCGACGAGCTACGGCATCGACGGCTTCCGCTTCGATCTCGGCGCCACCCTCGCCCGCGGCCGCGATCATGCTTTCGACGCGTGCGGCGCCTTCCTCTCCGCCCTGCGCCAGGACCCGCTTCTGTCGACTCTGAAACTGATCGTCGAGCCCTGGGACCTCGGCCCCGGCGGCTATGCGCTGGGCCGCTTCCCGCCGGGTGTGTCCGAGTGGAACGACCGCTTCCGCGACGCGGCCCGCCGCTTCTGGGCCGGCGATGCGCACGTTCGCCCCGACCTCGCCGCGCGCCTCGCCGGCTCTGCCGACCTGTTCGACCGCGCCGGCCGCCGCCCTTGGGCGTCCGTGAACTTCATCACCGCGCATGACGGCTTCACCCTGTTCGACCTCACTGCGTACGAACGCAAGCACAACGAGGCGAACCGCGAGGACAACCGGGACGGCCGGGATGCCAATTTCAGCCGCAACTGGGGCGTGGAGGGCGAGACGGAGGACCCCGCCATCGAGGCCCGTCGCGCTGGGATCGCCCGTGCCCTCCTCCTCACCCTCTTCGCGGCCGCCGGCACGCCGATGCTGCTGGCGGGCGACGAGGTTCGCCGCACGCAGAAGGGCAACAACAACGCCTACTGCCAGGACAACGAGACGAGCTGGCTCGATTGGGACCGCGCCGCCCGTCCCGACGCCGTCGCGCTGCACCGCTTCGCGGCCCGGCTGATCGCGCTGCGCGCCGAGTGGGCCCCTCTTCGCCCCCCGCTCTTTCCGCACGGCATGGACGAGCCCATGCCCGGGGTTGCGGACATCGCTTGGTTCGACACCGAAGGCCGCCCGATGACGCCGGAAGCGTGGCAGGAAGCGGGGCACGTGATCGTGCTGCGCCGCTTGGCGCGAACGGACGACGGCACGGTCCAGGCCACCCTCCTCATCCTCAACGGCGGGGAACGGACGTGTACCGTGCGCCTGCCGCACCCGCCCCTGCCCTGGCGCGTGCTGGTCGATACCGACGCCGAGGCGGACGCCCCGGCCGACGCCACGGTGTCGGAGGCGCTGCCGCTCCCTCCCCATGCCGCGCTGCTGCTCGGTGCGGTGGTGGCGGGGGGCTGAAACGCCCGCAAAGGCGTCGCCCCTTTCCGCGGCCGAAGGTATCATGCCGGTGATGCGGTGCAGCGAAGCGCCGAACAGCGCCATGGCGATGGTATTGGAGGGATCTTGGATACGCTGACGACACCGGCCACCACGGCCTCGATCGACCCCTCCAGCTTGCGCGCGGCGATCGTGCGCAAGCTCACCTACGATCTCGGCCGCTCCAGCCAGTCGGCCTCCGATCACGCCTGGTTCGTCGCCACCGCGCTTGCCATCCGCGAACGGTTCGTCGATCGCTGGATCGCCACCAACCGCCTCGCCTACGAGAGCGGGGCGAAGCAGGTCTACTACCTCAGCCTCGAATTCATGATCGGGCGGCTGTTGCGCGACAGCATCGACAACCTCGGGCTCACCGAGGCGGTCAACGACGCGCTCGCCCCCCTCGGCGTCACCCTCGAGCGCATGCGCCAAGCGGAGCCGGACGCCGCCCTCGGCAATGGCGGTCTCGGCCGGCTCGCCGCCTGCTTCCTCGAGAGCATGGCCTCGCTCGGGATCCCGGCCTTCGGCTACGGCATCCGTTACGATCACGGTCTGTTCCGCCAGGTGATCGCCGACGGCTGGCAGCACGAGTACCCGGAGGACTGGCTCGCCTGCGGCAACCCTTGGGAGTTCGCCAAGCCGGAGATCGCGCACGAGATCGGCTTCGGCGGCGCGGCCGTGCCCCTCGGTGCCGACCCGCTCGGTCCGCATCGCTGGCAGCCGGCGGAGACCGTGCTCGCCGTCGCCTACGACACCCCCATCGTCGGCTGGCGCGGGCGGTCGATGACGACGCTCCGCCTCTGGTCCGCCCGCGCGCCCGACCCCCTGCTGCTCGAGGCCTTCAACAAGGGCGACCATGTCGGGGCGATCGCGCATCGCGCGAGACTGGAGTCGATCAGCAAGGTGCTCTACCCCGGCGACGAGACCACGGCCGGGCAGGAGCTGCGCCTGCGCCAGCAGTATTTCTTCGCCTCGGCCGCGCTGCAGGACCTGATCCGCCGCCACCTGCGCGTCTATCAGGACCTCTCCTCGCTGCCCGACAAGGTGGCGATCCAGCTCAACGACACGCACCCCGCCATCGCGGTGGCGGAACTGATGCGGCTCTGCATCGACCAGCACGGTGTCGCCTGGGACGACGCCTGGGACATCACCCGCCGCACCATCGCCTACACCAACCACACCCTGCTGCCGGAGGCGCTGGAATCCTGGCCGGTGTGGATGATGGAGAAGGTGCTGCCGCGGCACATGCAGATCATCTACCTGATCAACGCCCGCCACCTCGAGGACGTGCGCACCCGCTTCCCGAAGGACGACCGTCTGGTCGCCTCCGTGTCGCTGATCCACGAGAACATGGAACGGCGTGTGCGCATGGCGCACCTCGCCTTCATCGGCTCGCACCGCACCAACGGCGTGTCCGCCCTGCACACGGAACTCCTGAAGCGCACGGTGTTCCACGATCTCGATCGCGTCGCACCCGGGCGCATCGTCGGCATCACCAACGGCATCTCGTTCCGACGCTGGCTGTTCCAGGCCAACCGGCCGCTTGCGTCACTGATCGAGCAGACGATCGGCCCTCGCTTCCGCGACGACGCCGAGGCGCTGGCCGCGCTGCGTCCGCGCGCGGACGATGCGGGCCTGCAGGCGGCGGTGGCGGCGGTGAAGAGGCGCAACAAGCAGGCGCTCGCCGACATGCTCAAGCGCGACCTCGGCGTTCGGCTCGACCCCGGCGCGCTGTTCGACGTGCACATCAAGCGCATTCACGAGTACAAGCGCCAGCTCCTGAACCTCCTGGAGACGATCGCCCTCTACGACGCGATCAAGGCTGACCCCGGTGCCGCTTGGGTGCCGCGGGTGAAGATCTTTTCCGGCAAGGCCGCCGCCTCCTACTGGCGGGCGAAGCTGATCATCCGTCTCGCCCACGACATCGGCCGCAAGGTGGCCGAAGACCCCGTCGTGCGCGACCTGCTGAAGGTCGTGTTCATCCCCAACTACAACGTGTCGATCGCCGAGATGGTCATTCCGGCCGCAGACCTTTCCGAACAGATCTCGACCGCCGGCATGGAAGCCTCCGGCACCGGCAACATGAAGCTCGCGCTGAACGGCGCGCTCACCATCGGCACACGCGACGGGGCGACCGTCGAGATGGCCGAGCGCATCGGCGAGGAGAACATGTTCCTCTTCGGCCTCTCCGCCGAGGAGGTGACGGCGCGCCGGGCGCAGTGGGTCGGTGGGGCGGCGGAGATCGCGAAATCCCCCCGCCTGGGTGCGGTGCTGGAGGCGCTTGCCGCCGGCGCCTGGTCCCCCGACGACCCCGCACGTTACCGCGTGCTGGTCGATTCCATCCGCGGCGAGGACCGCTTCATGCTCGCGGCCGATTTCGAGTCCTATTGGGCGGCGCAGCGCGCGGCGGATGCGCTCTGGCGCGATCAGGCCGCCTGGCAACGCGCAGCGATCCGCAACATTTCCGCCATGGGCTGGTTCTCCGCCGACCGTTCGATCGCGGAATACGCCGCCAAGGTTTGGGACATCCCGCTGCCGCGCCTGCCCGTGCCCGCCGCTGAACCGCCGCGCCCCGCCGTACCGGTGGACGCCGCCTGAGCTGAACTCGGGCGGCCGGGCTTGCCGGGCCCTCGCCGGGTCGCGCTAGCATCCCCTGCCGACGGGCCGAGGAACAGGCGGAGGAACGGACGGGATGGCGCACGCACGCGAGACGACTCAGGGGCCCCTCGCGCGCACCGCCATGGCCTTCGTGCTGGCCGGCGGACGCGGCTCCCGTCTGATGGAGCTGACCGACCGCCGCGCCAAGCCGGCCGTGTTCTTCGCCGGCAAGTCGCGCATCATCGACTTCGCCCTCTCCAATGCGCTCAATTCCGGCATCCGCCGCATCGCGGTCGCCACCCAATACAAGGCGCACAGCCTGATCCGCCACCTGCAGCGCGGCTGGACCTTCTTTCGCCCCGAACGCAACGAGAGCTTCGACATCCTGCCGGCCTCGCAGCGTGTGTCCGAACATCTCTGGTACCGCGGCACCGCGGATGCCGTGTTCCAGAACATCGACATCATCGCCGACCACGCGCCGCGCCACGTCGTCATCCTGGCGGGCGATCACGTCTACAAGATGGACTACGAGGTGATGCTGCAGGAGCACGTGCGGGCCGGGGCGGAGGTCACCGTCGCCTGCATCGCCGTGCCGCGCGAGGAGGCGAGCGCGCTCGGCGTGATGGCGGTCGACGAGACGGGTCGCATCGTCGACTTCGTCGAGAAACCGGCCGACCCGCCGGCGATGCCGGGTGCGCCACACCTCGCCCTCGCCTCGATGGGCATCTACGTGTTCGACACCGACTACCTCTTCGACGTGCTGAAGGAGGATGCGGCGGACGAGTCCTCGACGCACGATTTCGGCCGCGACCTGATCCCCCGCATCGTGCGGCGGGGTCGTGCCCATGCCCATGCCTTCGAACGGTCCTGCGTGCGCTCGCGCGACGAGGCCGCGCCCTATTGGCGCGATGTCGGCACCATCGATGCCTACTGGGAGGCGAATATCGACCTCACCGACGTCGTGCCCGATCTCGATCTCTACGACCAGAACTGGCCGATCTGGACCTATGCCGAGGTCGTGCCGCCGGCGAAGTTCGTGCACGACGAGGAGGGGCGGCGCGGTCAGGCCGTGTCCTCGCTCGTTTCGGGCGGCTGCATCATCTCGGGCGCCTTCGTGCACCGCTCGCTGCTGTTCACCGGCGTGCACGTGCACTCCTACGCCCGGCTGTCGGGGGCGGTGGTGCTGCCGCAGGTGGACATCGGCCGACACGCGCGGCTGACCAACGTCGTGGTCGATCGCGGCGTGCGCATCCCGCCCGGCCTCGTCGTCGGCGAGGACCCGGAACAGGACGCGCGGCGGTTTCGTCGCACCGCGCGCGGGGTGTGCCTGATCACGCAGACGATGATCGACCGGCTGGGCGCGCCGTCGTGACGCTCTCCGTCCTCGCTGTTGCCTCCGAGGTCTACCCGCTGGTGAAGACCGGCGGACTCGCCGATGTCGTCGGCGCCTTGCCCGCTGCCCTCGCCCCGTTCGACGTCACCGTCACCACCCTGGTTCCGGGCTACCCGACGGTGTGCGACGCGCTCGAGGAGGCAGCCGAGATCGCCGCCTGGCATGACCTGCCGGGCGGGCCGGCGCGTGGCATGCGCGGGCGTGCGGCCGGGCTCGACCTTGTGGTGCTCGACGCCCCGCAGCTCTTCGATCGCCCCGGCAACCCGTATCTCGGCCCCGACGGCGCGGACTGGCCGGACAACGGCCTGCGGTTCGCCGCCCTCGGCGCGGCGGCCGCCCGCCTCGCACACCTCCTCGGCGTCGATGCGGTGCACGCGCACGACTGGCAGGCGGGGCTCGCGCCCGCCTATCTCAGGCATGGTCACGGTCGCGCGATCCCCTCGCTCTTCACCGTGCACAACCTCGCCTTCCAGGGCCGGTTCGGGGCCGATCTCTTTCCGCTGCTCGGCCTCCCCCCCTCGGCCTTCGCCATCGACGGCGTGGAGTTCCACGGCGGTGTGGGCTTCCTCAAGGCCGGGCTGTGGTACGCCGACGCGCTCTCCACCGTCTCTCCGACCTACGCCGAGGAGATCCTCACACCCGAGGGGGGCATGGGGCTCGACGGATTGCTGCGCGGGCGAGCGGAGGCTCTGTTCGGCATCCGCAACGGGCTCGATGTGGAGCAATGGAACCCGGCGACCGACCCGCATCTGGCCGCGCGGTTCTCCGCCGACGACCCCTCCCCGCGCGCGGCCAACGCCGCTCTGCTGCGGGAACGCTTCGCGCTCGATGCGAACCTGGCCGGGCCGCTGTTCGCCTTCATCGGCCGCCTCACCTGGCAGAAGGGGATCGATCTTCTGCTCGAGGCCCTGCCCGCCCTGCTCGATACCGGCGCCGCGCTCGTCATCCTCGGCCAGGGCGAGGCCGCCCTGGCCGCCGCCTGCGAGGCGGCGCAAGCCGCCCACCCAGGCCGGGTCGGCACGTTCGTCGGCTATTCGGAGCCGCTCGCTCGCCTCGTCTATGGCGGGGCGGATGCCGTGCTCATCCCCTCGCGCTTCGAGCCCTGCGGCCTCGTCCAGCTGATCGCGCAGCGCTACGGTGCGCTCCCCGTCGTCGCCCGCACCGGCGGTCTCGCCGACACGGTGATCGACGCCAACGATGCCGCGCTTTCCATGGGCTGCGGGACGGGGGTGATGTTCTCGCCCCCCTCCGCCGCCGCTCTCGCCGCCGCGATCCGACGCACCAGTCGCCTGTTCCAGGACCAAAACGTCTGGCGCGTGCTGCAGGCCAACGCAATGCGGCTCGACGTCTCCTGGCGAGGGTCGGCCGAACGCTACGCCGCGCTCTTTCGCCGCCTTGCCGGCCGCTGAGGACGGCGATCGCGCACCGCTCCCTCCGCCCGGCTCACTCGGCGGCGGCTTTCGTGTCCCACGCCGTCATCGCCGCGCGCAGGTTCGCCGCGATCCGGTCGAGGAAGGCGTGGGTGTTCAGCCAGGGCTGCTGCGGGCCGATCAGCACCGCGAGGTCCTTGGTCATGTAGCCAGCTTCGACGGTCTCGATGCATACGCGCTCGAGCGTCTCGGCGAACCGCATCACCTCCGGCGTGTCGTCGAACTTGCCGCGGTAGTAGAGCCCGCGCGTCCAGGCGAAGATGGAGGCGATCGGGTTGGTCGAGGTCTCTCGCCCGGCTTGGTATTCCCGATAGTGGCGGGTCACCGTGCCGTGCGCGGCCTCTGACTCGACGCACTTGCCATCGGGAGTGAGCAGCACCGAGGTCATCAGCCCAAGGCTGCCGAAGCCCTGCGCCACGACGTCGGACTCGACGTCGCCGTCGTAGTTCTTGCAGGCCCACACGTAGCCACCGCGCCACTTCAGCATGCAGGCGACCATGTCGTCGATCAGGCGGTGCTCGTAGATGAGGCCTCGGCGGTCGAACTCCTCCTTGAACTCGGCGTCGAAGATCTCCTGGAACACATCCTTGAACAGCCCGTCATAGGCCTTGAGGATGGTGTTCTTGGTCGAGAGGTAGACGGGCATGTTGCGCATCAGCCCGTAGTTGAAGCAGGCGCGCGCGAAGCCCTCGATCGAGGCGCGGGTGTTGTGCATCCCCAAGGCCACGCCGGGGCCCTTCATGTCGATCACCTCCATCGCCAGCCCCGGCGTGCCGTCGTGCGGCGTCCAGGTGATCGTCACCGTGCCGGGGCCGGGGATGCGGAACTCGGCCGCGCGGTAGATGTCGCCGTAGGCGTGGCGGCCGACGATGATCGGCTTGTCCCAGTGCGGCACCAGGCGGGGAACGTTGCGGCAGATGATCGGTTCGCGGAAGATCGTGCCGTCGAGGATGTTGCGGATGGTGCCGTTCGGGCTCTTCCACATCTTCTTCAGCCCGAACTCCTTCACCCGCGCCTCGTCGGGGGTGATGGTGGCGCATTTCACGCCCACACCGTATTCGCGCGTCGCATGGGCCGCCTCGACCGTGACCCGGTCGTCGGTGGCGTCGCGGTTCTGGATCCCGAGATCGAAGTACTTCAGGTCGATGTCGAGGTAGGGAAGGATCAGCTTCTCCTTGATGAGCGCCCAGATCACGCGCGTCATCTCGTCGCCGTCCATCTCCACGATGGGGTTCTTCACGCGGATCTTGCTCATCGATCTGGTCCCCGATTGCTGCGGCAGCCTGCCACGATCGGCCGCAAGCCTTGCTAGGCTTCGCCCTGCGCCGGCACCTTATGGTCAAGATCGGGCGAGGACAACCGAAGCCGCCGCCGAGGAGGAGTGCAGGACGGTATGAACGGTCGCAGCGCGCGGTTCGGCATCGCCGCGGTCGGCGTCCTTCTCCTCGCCCTCGCCTGGGTGGCCGTCGTCCTGCATACCCTGCGCGATCGGGCCGAGAGCGAGGCGGCGAGGGCGGAGAGGGCGCGCCTCGCCGCCCTCGTGCTCGAAGATCACCTCAGACGGCAGCTCGTCCCGCTCGATGAGGCCGCAGCCCGCCTGGCCCGCGCGGCAGGCGGCCGGGCGGAGACGATCCCCCCCGCTGCGCTTGCCGCCGTCGCGGAGGCGGCGGGCCCGGCCCTGCGCGCGCTCGCGGTAATCGATGGCGACGGCCGCGTGCTCGCCTCCAACCTGGGCCTTCCCGGCACCCGCCTCACCGTCGACCTCGACGAAGTGGGGCGGAGTGTGCTGCTGTTCGATCCTGGGCGGGCGGTGGTCGGGCGCGTCGCCCCCAACCCCGTCACCGGCGAGGCCGCGCTGCCGATGGCGCGTCGCATCACGCGGGCCGGCGGCACGTTCGGCGGCCTCGTCGTCGCCTACCTCGATCCCGACGCCCTGTTGCGGCGCCTGCCGGACGCTGTCGCGACGGGAGAGAGCATGGCAGCGGTCATCCGCAGCGACGGCTGGCTGTTGGCCGCTTCCGGTGCCGCCCTCGGACCGATCGGCTCGCCGCTGACCCAGGACGGGCTCTACGACGCGCTTCGCGCCCGCGCCGAGGGCGTGGTGCCGCTCGAGGACGGGACTGCCGGCGGGGTGAGCCTCCTCGCCTTCCGCCATCTGCCGGAACTGCCGCTGATCGCTGCGGTTGCGGTCTCCCCTCGCACCGTGCTCGGCGGGCTGTCGCCGGCCGAGGCGCTCGGGGCGGCCTCAGCCGCCGTCCTCGCCCTGGGGCTGGTCGCGATGCTGGCGGGGCTCGCCACCCAGGCGCGACGGATGCAGGCCCGCGAGGCCGCGCTCGCCCAGGATCGCAAGGCGCTGGAGGAACGGAGCCTCGCGCTCGCCCGTGAGAAGCGGCTTGCCGACAGCAAGACCGAACTCCTTGAGACCACCCTCGCCGCCCTCGCCGACGGGGTGATC
Organism: Elioraea thermophila (ex Habib et al. 2022); assembly: GCF_003336755.1. Lineage (GTDB taxonomy): Bacteria > Pseudomonadota > Alphaproteobacteria > Acetobacterales > Acetobacteraceae > Elioraea > Elioraea thermophila. The sequence continues at coordinate 36,753 of NZ_QMDI01000005.1, forward strand.
GTCGTCGATGGCAACCTTCGCCTCGTCACCTGGAACAATCGCGTGCCCGACCTGCTCGGGGTGCCGCCGCAGCTGCTGCAGGTCGGCGTGCGCTACGAGGAGATCCTGCGGGCCCTCGCCCGGGCGGGCGAGTTCGGCCCGGTTGCGCTGGAGAGCGAGGTGCGCCGACGCCTCGACGAGGCGCGGGCGGGAATCTCTGCGACCGAGGAGCGTCGTCGGCCGAACGGGCGAGTGATCGAGACCAGGAGCTCGCCCTTGCCCGCGGGCGGTTTCGTCGCCATCCTGCGCGACGTCACCGCCCGCCACGAGGCGGAGGAGCAGCTTCGGCGCGGGCGGGAGATGGCAGAGGCCGCCTCGGCGGCGAAATCCAACTTCGTCGCCATCGTCAGCCACGAGATCCGCACGCCGATGAACGCGATCATCGGCACGCTCGGCCTGCTTGCCGACACCGCGCTCGATGCCGAACAGAAGCGCTATGTCGAGACCGCGCGCGACAGTGCCGAGCACCTGCTCGACATCATCAACGACATTCTCGACCTCTCCAAGATCGAGGCCGGCCGGCTTGCGCTCGAGCCCGCCGACTTCGCCCTGGCACCCCTCGTCTCGGCCGTGGTCGACCTCTACCGTCCCGCCTGTCTCGCCGCCGGCATCGCGCTCGAGGTCGCGATCGAGCCCGGTGTGCCGCCGTTCGTGCGCAGCGACCCGGGGCGCATTCGCCAGATCCTGCTCAACTTGCTGTCGAACGCAGTCAAGCACACGCAAACGGGCGACATCCGGGTCGAGATCGGGCTTGCGGCGCCACCGCGACGCGGCGAACCCTGGCAGGTGCGGTTCGCGGTGGCGGATCGCGGCCCCGGCGTGCCGCCGGAACGCAAGGCGGAGCTCTTCGAGCCCTTCGCCGAGATGGAGCCGGCAGGGCAGCGCCGGCCCGGCGGCACTGGGCTGGGGCTTGCCATCTGCCGCCGCCTGGTTGAACTGCTCGGCGGCAGCATCGGCATCGCCGATCGCGCGGGCGGCGGGGCCGTCTTCTGGTTCGTCCTGCCGCTCGCCGAAGCGGCCTCCCGTCCCGACCAGCCGGCGGAGCCCTTGCCCCTGCCGCGCGCCCGGCGCGCCCGCGTGCTGATCGCCGAGGACAGCCCTGCCAACCAGCTCGTCGCAGCCACCTGGCTGCGCAAGGACGGCCATCACGTGGACGTGGTCGGCAATGGCCGGGAAGCGGTGGACGCGGTCGCCTCCCGTCCCTACGACATCGTGTTCATGGACCTGATGATGCCGGAGATGGACGGCCTCGCCGCCACGCGGGAGATCCGCCGGCTGCCGCCGCCTGCCGGCACGGTGCCGATCATCGCGCTGACCGCGAACGTGATGGCGGGGGATCGCGAGCGTTTCCTCGCCGCCGGCATGAGCGGCGTGCTCGCCAAGCCGGTGACGGGGCGGATGCTGAGCGAGGCGTTGCTCGCCGAACTCGGCCCGGCTGAGGCGGCCGAGCGCACCTCCCGGCCGGAGCCGACCACCCCCCTGCCCGCCGCGGCCGAGGTGATCGACCGTGCGCACCTCGCTGCGCTCGCGCGCGGTCTGACGCCGGAGACGCTGCGCGGGCTGCTCGAGGCCTGTGCCGAGGATGTACGCGCGCGCCTTGCCGCCCTGGAGGAAGCAGGCCAGCGCGGCGACCTCACGGCCGTTCGCCACGAGGCGCACGCCTTGCGCGGCAGTGCGGCCAACTACGGCTTGGTCGCGCTCGCCGCCGCCGCCGCCGCGGTCGAGCGGGCGGCGGGGCTTGACGATGCCGAGGCTGCGCTCGCCGGGCTGGCGCGCCTGCGCGCCGCCGCCGAGGCCGCCCTGGCGCGGCTCGCCGAGACCGCGCCGGCCGGGAGTGCGTGAGCGGTGACGGAACGACGCTCCCCTGCCACCCGCCACCCGGGAAGCGCGATCGCCGAGGCGCTCGATCGTGCGACCTACGCGGGCTACGCCGCCGGCTTCGCCGCCGCCCGCGACACCGCGGCAGCGCTTGCCGAGGCCGACGGGGCGACGGGTCTTGCCGAGCGCATCCGCGCCCTCGCGCCCCTGCCCGATCGCAACCGGCGAGCGCCAGGCCGCGCATGACGCGGCCCACGCCGATGCCGCCGCGGCGCGGCGAGGTGCTCGCCTGTCCCTTCTGCGACGAGGTGACCCAGCCCAACCGGCTGAGCGACGGGTCGGTCGTTTGTTCCTGCCCCGCCGCTCGTGCGCTGCCCGCCGAGGAGCGGGCCCTTGCGCCCGATCAAGGTACCGCACGAGCGCGGCGGTGACACTGCCCTCCCGTCCCTCGGCTCGGCAGTCCCGCCATGACCTCGCTTTCCGGCCCGCCTGAACCGCTCGCCGCCCCGTTCAGCCCCGCCGCGCAGGCGCCCTCGCCCGGCGAGGCGATGGAGCGGCTCGGTGACGCTTACGACCGCGTGCTGCGCGGCGCGGTCGCCCGCCTCACCGCCGGGGTGTCGCCGAAGGCGATCGCGCTCGCCTTCACCGATTGGTGGCTCCATCTCGCGGCCTCGCCCGGACGGCAGGCCATGCTCGGGGTGAAGGCGGCAACCAAGGCCGCGCGGCTCGCCACCTACGCCGCCCGCTGTTCGCTCGACCCCTCGGCCGAACCCTGCATCACGCCGCTGCCGAACGACTCGCGCTTCGCCCATCCTGGCTGGCAGATGCCGCCGTTCAGCCTCTACGCGCAGTCTTTCCTGCTCACCCAGCAGTGGTGGCATGTCGCCACCCACGGCGTGCGTGGCGTGTCGCGCCACCACGAGGAGGTCGTGTCCTTCGTCGTGCGCCAGATGCTCGACGTCGTCTCGCCCTCGAATTGGATCGTCACCAACCCGGAAATCCTTGAACGCACCCTGGCCGAGGGTGGACGCAACCTGTGGCGCGGGCTGCAGCACGCGGCGGAGGACGCGGCGCGCGAACTCGCCGGCCTTCCTCCCGTGGGTGCCGAGGCCTACCGTGTGGGCGAGACGATCGCCTGCACGCCCGGCCAGGTCATCTTCCGCAACCGACTGATCGAGCTGATCCAGTACGCGCCGACGACGGATCGGGTGCGGGCCGAACCGGTGCTGATCGTGCCGGCCTGGATCATGAAGTACTACATCTTGGATCTTTCGCCGCACAATTCGCTGATCCGCCACCTGGTGGCGCAGGGCTTCACCGTGTTCGCGATCTCCTGGAAGAACCCGGGGCCCGAGGATCGCGACCTCGGCATGGACGACTACCGCCGGCTCGGCGTGCTCGCCGCACTCGATGCGATCCGCACCGTCTGCGGCGCGGTGCGCGTGCACGCGCTCGGCTATTGCCTCGGCGGCACGCTCGCCGCCATCACCGCCGCCGCGATGGGGCGCGACGGCGACGACCGCCTCGCGACCCTCACCCTGCTCGCCGCGCAGACCGACTTCTCGCAGCCCGGCGAACTCGCCCTCTTCATCGACGAGAGCGAGGTCGCCTGGCTCGAGGACCAGATGGCGCTCACCGGCACCCTCGATGCCCGGCAGATGGCGGGCGCCTTCCGCATGCTGCGCTCGGCCGACCTGATCTGGTCGCGGCTCGTACGCGAGTACCTGCTCGGCGAACGCTCAGCCGTGACCGACCTGATGGCGTGGAACGCGGACGCCACGCGCATGCCTGCGCGCATGCACGGCGAGTACCTGCGCCACCTCTTCCTCGACAACGACTTCGCCGCGGGCCGTTGGATCGTCGACGACCGGCCCGTCTCCCCCAACGACATCCGCCCGCCCCTGTTCGTGGTCGGCACCGAAACGGATCACGTCTCGCCCTGGCGCAGCGTGTTCGCCATCCACCACCTCACCGAGGGCGAGGTGACGTTCGTGCTGACCAATGGCGGGCACAACGCCGGCATCGTTTCGCCGCCCGACCATCCGCGGCGGCGTTACCGCATTCGCACGCATCGGCCGGGCGAGTCTCATCTCGACCCCGATGCATGGCTGGCGGCTGCCGAGGCGCGCACCGGGTCCTGGTGGGGGGCCTGGTTCGACTGGCTCGCCGCCCACAACGGCGCGTGGGTGGCGCCGCGCGTGCCGGGCGAGGCGGGGCTGCCGGCGCTCTGCCCCGCCCCCGGCACCTACGTGCTGATGCGGTGAGCCGGCGCGCGCCGGCTCAAAGGTCCACACCCCAGGGCAGCGCGTGCCAGGCGAAGCCCTCGCCCTCGGCGGCGACGTGACCGACACCGGGGAAGGGGAAGTGGTAGGAGAGCACGAAAGTGCGCTCGCGCGCGATCTGCCGCAGCAGGCGAAGCCGCGTCTGCGCCGACTGCTTCGGGTCCGTATCAAAGGCGAATTCGATCAGCGGACGCCGCAGCATGATCACCTGGTGGTGCGCGAGGTCGCCGATGAACATCGCCACCCGGTTGCCCGACTGGATGGCGTAAGCCGTGTGCCCCACCGTATGTCCGGGTGCGGCGACCGCGACCACACCCGGCACCACCTCCTTGCCGTCCTCGGCGAAGGTGAGCCGGTCGCGCACGGGAAGAAGGTTTCGCCGCGCGCCCTGTACGAAAGTGCCGACCCAGCCGGCGGCGGAGGCGCGCGCCTCGTCCGTCCAGTAGTCGAAATCGGCCTTGCTGATGAACACCTGGGCGTTGGGGAAGTTCGGCTTGCCGTCGCCGCCGATGATGCCCCAGACGTGGTCGATGTGGCCGTGGCTGCACACCACGGCATCGATCTCCTCGGGGCGGATGCCGGCCGCGCGCAGGTTGGCGAGCAGCATTCCCGTGTTCGGGCCGAAGGGGCGCGTGTAGCCGACCCCGGTGTCGAACAGCACGAGCTGGCGGCCCGTGTTGAGGACGAAACAGTTCTGCGGCAGCACGAGCTTGTCGGTCGGCAGGAAATGCTCGCGCAGCAGCGCGGTGAGATCGTCCTTCGGGTGTCCGGGGAAGCCGCCCGCTGGGTCGCCGAGATCGAGATCGCCGTCGCCCACCACCGTGATCTCGAACTCGCCGAAGCGGAAGCGGTACCACTCGGGCGGGCGGAGGAAGGTGCGCGGAGCGGCGGCGGCGGTTTCGCGCCGCGTCGCCGCCAGCGCCGCCAGGGCCACGGCACCGCCGAACAGCCTCCGACGCGCCACAGACATCCCGTGTTCCCTCATCGCGTCCTCCCCGATCCGTCTCCTGTCGGTCACACCTTGTCGCGGCGTGTGCACGCAAGGGTAGCGCGCCAGCCCAGGACGCGCAACGAAACGACGGAAGCCTCAGCGACGCGCGGCGGCGAGCGCGATCTCGACCACCATGCGGCGCGCGATCAGCACGTCCGGCATGCCGGTGCTCTTGCAGGCGAGTTCGGCCGCGAACAGACGATCCGCCACCGCGGCCGCACGCTCGCCGCTCCAGCGGGAGAGCGCGCGGGCGAAATCCTGTTCGTGGCGAAAGAACACCGGCGGCTTGGCCCGGCGCGCGGCCTCCTTCGCCGGCAGGCGTGCGAGCCCCTCCGCGGCGGCGAGGGCGAGCCGCTGCAGGTGACGAAGCGCGGCGCGCAGCACGGCGACACTGCTGGCACCTTCGGCGACAGCAGCGGCGAGCGCGCGATCGGCGCGCGCCACATCGCCGGCGGTGGCGGCGAACAACGCATCCTCCACGCCGAGCCCGGCATGGTCTCCCACCACCGCTTCGCACGCCGCGACGTCCGCCCGGCCCCCCTCGCCGACATAGAGGGCGAGTTTCTCCAGTTCGCGGCGCGTGATGCCGCGATCCTCGCCGAGATGCTCGGCGAGCCAGGCAGCCGCGTCCGGCTCGGCCGACACGCCGAGCTCGCGCAAGGTGGCGCCGATGGATTGGGCGAGTTCCGCCCCGCGCTCCGGCCAGCAGGCGATGGCGACGACGTCGTTGCGGCGTTCGAACAGCGTGCGCAACTTCTCGCCGGCCTTGAGCGCGCCCGCCTCGACGAGGAGGAAGGAGTCGCCCGGCACATCGAGCGCGGCGGAAACCGCGGCGGCGAGCGCGTTGGTGGCCCCGCGCAGCCGCACGCAGCGCCGCCCCCCGGTCAGGCTGAGGGCGGCCATCTCGCCCGCGAGAAGGCCGGGGTCGGCAGAAGCCGCCTCGCGCGAAACGACACTGAGGCGAAATGGATCCTCCGTCGCACCGAGCACTGCGCGCACCAGCGCCTCGGCGCGATCGCGGATCAGCCCCTCGTCCTCGCCGTAGAGCAAAGCGCCGCGCGAGGCGCCCGGGTCGGCGAGGAAGGCGGCGAGCTGGCGGCCGTCGAGCTTCACGTGCTGCCCGCGCCGCGGGCGTAGAAGGCGGCGAGCTGGGCGACGATGTCCTCGGCGAGCCGCTCCGCCACCCGGGCCTCCGCCGCCTCGCCGGACAGCTGCGCGGCGAAGAATTCGTTCGGCACGATGTTGAACGCATCGACGGCGTAGGCGCGCCCCGCGAACACGGGATCGCCCGAGGGCAGCGGACGGAGCGTGAACTCGGCCGTCGCGTTCACCCGCTGGCGGGATGCCGTTTCGTCGCGCCGCACGCCGAGGAGCTCGCGCCGGATGGTCAGCGCCACCCGCAACTCGTGGCGCGGCGCGATCCCGGGACCGTTGCCGAGACGCTGGATGATGGCGTTGCGCAGGATCTGCCCCTGGCGGTCGGGGATGGTGGCGACCCGCGTGGCGGCGAGTGCGCGGGCGGTCGACGGCGCCTCGCCGCGCGGGCGGTCGTCGTAAAGCGGGCGGAAGCCGCAGCCCCCGAGGCCGAGCGCGGCCAAAACGATCAGCCTTCGGCCCGGCTCACAGGACGAAGTTGACGATCTTGCCCGGGACATGGATGCGCTTGCGGATCGGCCTGCCGGCGATGGCGCGGGCGACGTTGGGCTCGGCTTCGGCGGCGGCGAACACGCTGGCCTCGTCGGCGCCGACGGGGACCTCGATCGTGCCGCGCAGCTTGCCCATCACCTGCACTGCGATGGTGAGCGTCTCGGCGGCGGCGAGGGCCGGGTCGTGCTCCGGCCAGGGCTCGGTGGCGAGCATCGGCTCGCCCGGCGCGAGCAGCGACCAGCACTCCTCAGCCAAATGCGGGATCATCGGCGAAGCAAGCCGAATGAGCGCCTCGAGCGCTTCGCGGCGCGCCCACGAAAGCGAGGGGTCGCCCTGGTCCGCCTTCGCCTCCGCGATCGCGTTGGCGAGCTCGTGCAACCGCGCGACCGCGACGTTCATCGCGAAGCTCTCGAGGGCCTGGGTGACGGCGGCGATGGTGCGGTGGGTGGAGCGGCGCAGCGTACGGGCGGCATCGCTCATCGGCTCGGGCGGGGCGGTGCCACGCGGCGGCAGAGACGGGAGCGCGCCGGTGACCAGCGCCCACACGCGGCGGAGGAAGCGGTGCGCACCGGCCACCCCGGCTTCCGTCCACTCCATGTCGCGCTCGGGCGGGTTGTCGGAGAGGATGAACCAGCGCGCGGTGTCGGCCCCGAAACGGTCGATGATGGCGCCGGGGTCGACGGTGTTGCGCTTCGATTTGCTCATCGCCTCGACGGCGCCGACCGTCACCGGTTCGCCCGTTTCCTTGTGCACGGCCGTGCCGTCAGGCCGCTTCTCCACCTCCCACGGGTAGAGCCAACGCCCATCCGGCCCCTTGTAGGTCTCGTGCTTCACCATGCCTTGGGTGAAAAGGCCGGCGAAGGGTTCGCCGGAAGCGAGCCCCAAGTGCCCCGTGTCGCGCATCGCGCGGGTGAAGAAGCGCGAATAGAGAAGATGCAGGATCGCGTGCTCGATGCCGCCGATGTACTGATCGACGGGAAGCCAGGCATCGACCGCTTCGCGCTTCGTCGGTGTCGCCGCGTGCGGTGCGGTGAAGCGCGCGAAGTACCACGAGGAATCGACGAAGGTGTCCATGGTGTCGGTCTCGCGCCGCGCCGGCGCACCGCAGCGCGGGCAGGCGACATGCTTCCAGGTCGGGTGGTGGTCGAGCGGGTTGCCGGGGCGGGAGAGGTCGACGTCCTCGGGCAGGGTGACGGGAAGATCCGTCTTCGGCACCGGGACGATGCCGCAGGCTTCGCAGTGGATGACGGGGATCGGGCAGCCCCAGTAGCGCTGGCGAGAGATGCCCCAGTCCCTCAGCCGCCACTGCGTCACCCCCGTTCCACAGCCGTTCCGTTCCAGCTCCTCAATCACGCGGCGCTTGGCGGAGGCGACGTCCAGCCCATCGAGGAAGGCGGAGTTGATCAGCGTGCCGTCGCCGACGTAGGCCTCGTCACCGATGGCGAACGAGCCGGCGTCCGCTCCCGGCGGCAACACGACGGGGGTGACGGAGAGGCCGTAGGCGCGGGCGAAATCGAGGTCGCGCTGATCATGCGCGGGGCAGCCGAAGATCGCGCCCGTGCCGTACTCCATCAGCACGAAGTTGGCGATCCAGACCGGGAAGGTGCGGTCGAGGAACGGATGACGCACCAAAAGCCCCGTCTCGAAGCCGCGCTTCTCGGCGGTTTCGATCGCGACCTCGGTGGTGCCGAGGCGTCGGCACTCGGCGATGAACTCCGCCGCCTTCGCGTCCCGTTCGGCGACGGCGGCGGCGAGCGGATGGTCGGCCGAGATGGCGAGGAAGCTCATGCCGAACAACGTGTCGGGGCGCGTGGTGAAGACTTCGACCGCGTCGATGCCGCCGATCGGGGCGACGAGCGGGAAGCGCACGCGCGCCCCTTCGCTTCGCCCGATCCAGTTGCGCTGCATGGTGCGCACGCGCTCGGGCCAGCGGTCGAGGCGATCGAGGGCGGCGAGCAGGTCCTCGGCGTAGGCGGTGATTTTCAGAAACCATTGCGCGAGCTTGCGCCGTTCGACGGGGGCGCCGGAGCGCCAGCCGCGGCCGTCGATCACCTGCTCGTTGGCAAGCACCGTCTGATCGACCGGGTCCCAGTTGACGAAGGCCTCCTTGCGCTCGACGAGCCCCTTCTCCAGGAAGTCGAGGAACAGCGCCTGCTGGTGGCCGTAATAGGCGGGGTCGCAGGTGGCGAATTCGCGCGACCAGTCGAGCGAAAGCCCCATGCGCTTCAGTTCCGCCCGCATGGTGGCGATGTTGTCCCAAGTCCAGCGCGCGGGGTGGATGCCGCGCTCGCGCGCCGCGTTCTCCGCCGGCAGGCCGAAGGCGTCCCAGCCCATGGGGTGCAGCACGACGAAGCCGCGCGCGCGCTTGTAGCGGGCGACCACGTCGCCGAGCGTGTAGTTGCGCACGTGCCCCATGTGGATTCGCCCCGAGGGGTAGGGGAACATCTCGAGCACGTAGTATTTCGGCCGCGTGCCATCGGGCACGTCGGGGGCGGCGAAGCACGCCGCGTCCTCCCAGGCTTTCTGCCAGCGGGTTTCGATGGTGGCGGGGTCGTAGGCGCGGGGGGCGGGCGAGAGCTCGTTCATGCCCGTTGTGTTGGCGCGAAACCGCGCCCCGGTCCAGGGGCGGCGTCGCGGGTTCGGCGCGTGGTGGGGCGGGACGGGAAGGCTTGGTGGGTGGCGCGGAAGCAGCGGGGGCTCAGCGCCCGGCGAGCTGAGACTGCACGCGGAGTTCGCGGGCGCGGGCGAGGATCTTGTCCTCGAGCTGCGGGGCCATGTCGGCGGTCACCGGCACGTCGATCCACTGCCCGCGGGAGTTCACCTGGCGGAAGACGGAGACGCGGATGCCATCGGCCCTGAGTTGCCGGCCAAGGATGTAGGCGGTGACCTTGAAGCGTTCGTTGGGGGCTTCGGGCGGCGAGTACCAGTCGGTGATGATGACGCCGCCGAAGGGGTCGGCGGAGACGAGCGGCATGAAGGAGAGGGTGTCGAGCGTGCCGCGCCAGAGGAAGGCGTTGACGCCGAGTGCGCCCCCACCTTCGTCGCGGCGCGACCGGTCGGTGCCGAAGACGATCAAGCCGTCCCGTCCCGCAATCGAACCGCGCTCCGGCCCTCGGTTGAAGTCATCGTTGTACTCGCTCTCCTCGACGTACCGCCCCTGACCGCAGGCGGTCAGCGCGAGGACGGCAAACAGCGCGAGCCAAACCCTTCGCATGCCACGTGATCCTGCCTCAGGCGATCAGACCCCCTATGTCGCGCGCCGCGACCAGCGGGTCAACCGGTGGGCCTCGTGCGAACAGAACTCGTGCGAACAGAAAAAGGGCGGCGGATCGCTCCGCCGCCCCGACCTCCCAAGAGGATCCGACTCAGAAGCCGATGCCGACGCCAACCAGAACCACGTTGGCGGTCATCTTGTCCTGCGTCCCGACCTGGTAGTTGAAGAAGTCGCGGCCGCTCTCCCTCACGCGGCTGTAGAGGTACTCGGCGAACAGGGCAAGGCCGGGGCCAAGCGAGTAGGAGCCGCCGAGGCCGAAGCCACGCTCCCTCAGGTCGGCCGGGTTGCCCTGGTCGCCCTCGGTCTTCAGCTCGTGATAGGCGGCGCCGACCGTGAAGGCGCCGAAGGTGTAACGGGCGCCGATCTGCCAGCCGAACGCGCTGTCCTTCGTGCCGCCGGCAGCCGTGTCCTGCAGCGGGGCGAAGCTGCGCTGGTAGCGGCCGCCGTGCATCAAGCCGCCGACAGTAAAGCCGGCAAAGGTGACCTCGGCACCGCCGATCAGACCCCACGGGTTCTTGAAGGCGGTGGCGCCGTTGGTCGCGTCCGCCGTGCTGGCCATGCGGCCACCGAACGAGGCGGCGACGCCAACCCCGCCGAAGGTGCCGCGGTAGCGCAGCATGGCGTCGACGATATTGCGCACCTGATTGGCGTTGGTGCCGCCGCCGCCGACGCGCTCGATGCGATCGCAGTTGCGCATCGCGGCGTCGCCGCAGTCACCCAGGAAGCCCTTCTCCGACGGGGCGAAGGAGAGGCCGATGTCGAACCCGGCGAATTGCGGCGAGTAGTAGCCGATGGCCGTGCTGCGGTTGACGACGGAGGACGAATACCAGAAGTTGTTGGCCGCCAGGAAGCCACCGCCGGTGTAGAAGAAGTCTGACGCATCGCCATCGAGCAGCCCGGTCGCGATCGAGCCCATGATGTGGCCGACATGCATCTGCTCGACCGCCATCACGTTGCCGGAACCGAAGCGGAGCTGGCCGAGGGTCGGGGTGCCGACGAAGCCGGTGACACGGCGGAAGAACATGGTGGGTGAGCCACCGCCGGTCGCGGCCATACGGGCTTCGAGCCGGCCACCGTAGATCAGCCCGGCCTCATTGCGGCCGGAGAGGTCGAAACGCAGGCGGCCATAGGTGTTGAAGTCGTACTTCGCGAGCTTGTCGCCGTCCTGGTGGTTGAGAGTGGCCACATTGGCGCTGTCGCCGCTCTGGTCGACCCAGGCGCCATGGAAGCGGAAACGGCCCGAAACGGTCAGCGACAGCCCCGGCTGCGGGGTCTGCCCGGTGACTTGCGCCGCCTGGGCGTAGGCCGGCGCGGGGGTCGCGCCGTTCGCCACCAGGGCGGCGAAACCGGCCGCGGTGGCGAGGAGGATCTTGCGCATCCTGTCCATCCCTCTCTCGTGTTGCACAACGCCGGGTCGACCCGGCAGCCATCCCTCACGCGGGGTCGCTCACCACTCCCCCACGCGTCGGCCCCGCCCTCCCCCCGCACGCCGCACGCCATGCCGCACGGTGCGCATGACGGGACCAGGGGCCGGACCTCGCGGCGGATCATGCTCAACAGGGCGCGAGACTGTCCACGGGGTGCAGCGCCCGAGCGTGCGTTTCAGGGCACACCGTGGCGAGGCTGCAACACCGGCCCGGCCAGGGCCCCCACAGCGGCGAAGGCCACCGCCCCGGCCCGACGCGCCGCCACCGCCCGCCCCCCGCCCGCAAGCCCGCCCAAGGCCGCCACCGGCAGCCCGGCCCGACGGGCGAGTGCGGCGAACCGAACCGGCCCCAACGCCGCCGCACCGGGATGGGACAGGGTGGGAAAGAGCGGGGAGAGGAGGGCGAGATCGGCCCCCAGCGCCTTCGCCCGGCGCAGCGCGCGCGCCCCGTGTGCAGCGACGGTGAGCAGCGCGCCGCGCCGCGGCCTCCAGCAGAGGGGGCGGGGCATGCCGTCAGCGAGATGCAGGCCCGCCCCGAGCCGAGCCGCGAGCCGGGCGTCGCGGGCGACGACCAGCCGCAGCCCCCGGCTGCGGCAGAGGCGGGCCAGGACCGCGGCGAGCCGCTCCCGCCCCGCCACCCCGTCATGGCGCAGCACCACCGCCGCCCAACCCGGCCCGCACCCCCGCACTCGGGCGGGCGGCAGACGCGAGGCGGCCGCCACGGGGTCGCCGCCGCGCGCGGCATCGGTCATAAGGATCAGGCGCGGCAGGCCTGGCCGAGGCCCGAGCCGCCGCGCCGCCGCCACCAGGTCCATGCCCGACACCCCACCCCCCTCGGCCGAAACCCCCGTCGCCCAAGCGCTCGCGCGCATCCGCGCCCGAATCGCCGCCGCCTGCGCGCGCGCCGGGCGCGACCCTGCCTCCGTCACCCTGGTCGCGGTGAGCAAGACCCACCCGGCCGAGCGCGTGGCGGAAGCGATCGCGGCGGGGCAGATGGTGTTCGGCGAGAACCGCGTGCAGGAGGCGAAGGCGAAGTTCCCCGCCCTGCGCGCCGCCCACCCCGGGCTCACGCTCCATCTGATCGGGCCCCTGCAGACGAACAAGGCAGGGGACGCCGTGGCGCTGTGCGACGCGATCGAGACGCTGGATCGGCCGAGGCTCGCCGAGGTGCTGGCGAAGGAGATGGCGAAGCAAGGCCGCCGGCCCGATGTGTTCCTGCAGGTGAACGTGGGCGATGAGCCGCAGAAGGCCGGGGTGGCGAAGGGGGAGGCCGCCTCCTTGCTTCGCCTCGCGCGCGAGGAGTTCGGGCTTCCCGTGGTGGGGGCGATGTGCATCCCCCCCGTCGATCAGGACCCCGCGCCCCACTTCGCCTGGCTTGCCGCCTTCGCCCGCGACCAGGGCCTCGCTTGCCTCAGCATGGGCATGAGCGGGGATTTCGAGGTCGCGATCGCCCACGGTGCCACCCATGTGCGGGTGGGGACCGCCATTTTCGGCGCGCGCGGTTGAGGCGGGGCGGAAGCCCGGCTTCGCCCCGCTCCCTGCACGATCCGGCGCCTCAACGCCGGCCGAGGGCGGCGATCAGGCCGTCGATCTCCGCCACCCGATCGGCCTTGACCCGCCAGGCTTGCTCGGCCTCCGCCGCCTCGCCGGCGAGGGTGTGGCGCAGCCGAAGCAGGGCACGCCGCAACGGGCGGGACGGGTCCGCGGCGTCGGCGGCCTTGCGCCGGGCGCTGCGCGCGGCATCGAGCACCGCGGTTTCGGCCGGGAAGCGCCGGCGGATCTCCGCCGCCAGCAGCGCGCCGGCGAAGCCGGGGCCGCAGTCGTCGTCATGCAGGCGCTCGTAGCGGGCGAGGAGCCCCACCGCCTCCTCCGGCAGGGGGCCGAGGATGGCGGCGAGTCGCGCCCGCTCCTCCACGGATGGAGCCACCGCATGGGCGGCGAGCGGATCGGCCGCCTCCCACCCATCGGCACGGCCCTCCTCGCGCGGCTCGTCCGCCCTTGCCCTGTCGCCGTCGTTCGTTGCGCTCATCGGTCCCTCCGTCGCTGCAACCGTCATCGGAGGGGGGAGCGCCTCGGCCCGCTTCGTTGCCCCGCAGGCGCCGTGCGCCTGGAGCCACATCCCGCGCGGAGCCCGGAGCGCCTCGGCCCAAGCCCCGTCGCGGCAGCCACCTTGCCCGGGCGGGCAGGTTGGCGGGGGCGAAACCGCCCCACTCGCGATGACACCCGGAGGATCGGCGGTGCCGACGTCGCCGTCAACCGCCCCGGCACCCCCCGCCTTGCCGCTGCGTCCGACCCTGACGCACGACGGGCGATGCCGGCCGGTCGTCCGCCGCCCTCTTCGTCAGCCGTGTCGGGATTGCCCACCCTCCGCCTGCCCGTCTGCCGCCGATCCCGGCCGCGCGACATGCAATGGGGTCAAGCTATCTTCAGCTCCTGCAGCGCCGCCTCGAGCTCCTGGAACGACGGCATGTGCTCGGTCGGTGCCATCTTCCGCCCCGTTTCCACCGCCACCTGCGGCGCGTTGCCGTGCAGATGGGCGACCAGCACGGCGCGGATCACCTCGTAGTACTTCATCTCCTCCTCGACCACGCCGGCGAGACGCGACGAAAGCGGCCCCATCAACCCGTAGGCGAGCAGCACGCCGAGGAAGGTGCCGACGAGCGCGCCGCCGATCATCCTGCCGAGCACGGGGGGCGGTTCGGTGATCGAGCCCATCGTCTTGATGACGCCCATGACCGCGGCGACGATGCCCAAGGCCGGCAGGGCGTCCGCCATCTTCTGCATGGCGTGTGCGGGGTGCATCTCCTCGGCCAGCATCTTCTTCAGCTCGCGGGCGAACACGTCCTCGATCTGGTGCGGGTCGTCGGCGTTCATGCCCACCATGCGCAGGTAGTCGCAGATCAGGGTCACCGCGTGGTGGTCGGCCGCGATCTTGGGGAACTTGTTGAACGCCGCGCTTTCCTGCGGCTTCTCGATGTGCGGCTCGAGCGCCATCGAACCCTTGGTGCTGGCAAGCCGCACGAAATAATAGAGCAGGCTCAAGAGCTCGATGTAGTCGGCTTTCTTGAACCGCGCACCCTTGATGATCTTGCCGAAGCCTGCCAGCACGTGCTTCACGCCGTGCATCGAGTTCGCCATGATCAGCGTGCCGATGGCGGAGCCGCCGATGATCATCATCTCGAACGGCAGGGCGGCGAGGATGATGCCGAGCTTGCCACCGGCCAGGATGTAGCCGCCGAAGACGCAGATCAGCACGACGACGAAGCCGACGATCGTCAGCATCGGGCCTGGTCCCCGTCACGACCTGAGGAACACCGCGCGAAGGCGAGGCTGATGAGCGGCTGCGGCCTCGGCCGGTCGGACGACGGCTCTTGACCGACGGTCTCGTCGGGCAAGGACGCCGCCGTCACGCGTGCCCGAGTGATCACTGGCCCTCCACCCCTGCGCCGCATGGCCTGCCCCTCGCCATCAGTTGACCGCCGCGGCCGTGACGCCCTGCGGGCCCGGCACCGTGCGCTGGACGAAGATCGCGATCCGGCGGTTGGCCGGCGCGCGGGGATCGGCCGGCAGGAGCGGTTCGCGATCCGCCCGCCCGGAGACCGACTGCACGAGCCGCTCCGGCAGTCCTGCCTCCTGCAACACGCGCCGCGCGGCATTGGCCCGCTCGGCCGACAGGTCCCAGTTGCTCTGCGCACTGCCCGGGCGGAACGGCGCGGCATCCGTATGGCCGGCGATGGTCACCGGCTTGTCCAGCCGGGCGAGGATCGGCGCCACCTTGGCGAGCAGCGCGCGCGCCGCCTCGTTCGGCTGCGCCGACCCGAGTGCGAACATCGCCCGGTTCTCGCTGTCGAGCAGCTGCAGGCGCAAGCCTTCCGGCGTGACGTCCACCGCGAGGTGGCGGGCGAGGGCAGCGAGCGCCGGGTCGGCCGCGACCTCGGCCTTGATCGCCTCCGCTGCGGCCTCGAGCGCGCGCGCCTCCGCCTCCGCCTCCGCCTCCGCCCGCTCGCGTTCCGCCTGCGCCTGGCGAGCGGCCTCGCCCTCCGTCGCATCGAGCCCGCCTTCGCCACGGGTCCGCGGGTCGGCGAAGCGCCCCCCTTCGGCGTAGGGGTTGGCGAAGGCCCCGCCTTCGGCGAACTGGGCCTGATGCGGCTCACCCTCATCCGGCACGTCCACCTGGTCGGGCGGGAAGGAGCGTGGCACCTGCGGCACGGTCGGCGTGCCCGCGCGCCCGACCAGCGAGTCGTCGTGCGTCATGTCGGCGCCGCCGAAGGGACGGCCCATGCCGGAATTGCCCGAGCCGAAGATGTTCGCCTCGGCGAAGTAGTTGGCGATGCCGAGCCGCTGCTCCTCCGTCGTGGCGTTGAGCAGCCACATCAGCAGGAAGAACGCCATCATCGCGGTGACGAAGTCGGCATAGGCGACCTTCCAGGCCCCGCCGTGATGACCGTGGCCCTCGCCCTCGTCGCGGCGGATGACGATCGGCGCGGCGTCCTTGTCCTTGCCCTTGCCCTTGCTCATCGTGCCCACGTGCCGGGATGGAAGCCGCCTCGCGCGACCCCGCCCGCTCCCGACACTGCCGCACAGGGATTAAGCCTTGCCTAAACGCCGGCGCATGCCCGGCCTGGCGGCGCCCGGTTGCGCCCCGTCACCCCGGCGCCTATATGCGCGCCCGGCGCGGGTCGGCCCCGTGCTGCGTGCATGAAGACCTCGGGGCATCGCCCGACTGCCCCGGACCGGACGGCGAGCGCAGCCGCGCCCGCGTCCTTCTGGGGGAGAGAGATGGCGATTGGCGAGGCCCTGAGCGAGCGGCGGCGGAGCGACTGGCTGTGCTGACTGTCGTTCTCGCCCCCTTCTTCGCTGCCCTCGCCGCGCCGTGGCTGGTGCGACGTCTCGACCGCCGGGCGTCCTTCGTCCTCGCCCTCGTTCCGGTCGCGATCTTTGCCTGGACCCTCTCGCGCCTGGATGCCTTCGCCGCGGGGTTGACGGACGTGACACCGTGGGTGCCGGGGCTCGACGTCGCGCTGGCCTTCCGACTCGACGGGCTGTCGGGGCTGTTCGTGCTGCTGATCTCCGGCATCGGCACGCTCGTCGTGCTGTATGCCGGCGGTTACCTCGCCGGGCACCCGATGCTCGGCCGGTTCTTCGTGTTCCTGATGCTGTTCATGGGCGCGATGCTCGGCCTCGTTCTGGCCGACGACCTGATCGCGCTCTTCGTGTTCTGGGAACTGACGAGCCTCGCCTCCTACCTCCTGGTCGGCTTCCAGAGCGAGAAGCCGGCCGCGCGGCGGGCCGCGCTGCAGGCGCTGCTGATCACGGGGACGGGCGGGCTTGCGCTGCTCGCGGGCCTGATCCTCGCCGCGATCGCCGGCGGCTCCTGGCGACTCTCCGACCTCGTCCTCGCCGGTGAGGCAATCCGCGGCCATGGGCTCTACCTGCCGGCGATGGGGCTGATTGTGCTCGGCTCGTTCACCAAGAGCGCGCAGTGGCCGTTCCACTCCTGGCTGCCCGGCGCGATGCAGGCACCGACCCCCGTCTCGGCCTACCTCCATTCCGCCACCATGGTGAAGGCCGGCGTCTATCTCCTCGCCCGGCTGGATCCGGCCTTCGGCGGCACCGCGGCCTGGACCACCACCCTGCTCGTCATCGGCGGCATCACCATGCTGGCGGGGCTCGTGCTCGCGCTCCTCGAGACCGACCTCAAGCTCGTCCTCGCCTGGACCACGGTGTCCGCCCTCGGCGCGCTCGTCTTCCTGATCGGCCCGGCGACCGAGGACAGCGCGCGGGCGGCGATGGCCTTTCTGCTCACCCACGCCCTCTACAAGGGTGCCCTCTTCATGGCGGCGGGCAATGTCGATCACGAGGCGGGAACGCGCGACCTGCGCGACCTTTCGGGGCTGGTTCGCGCGATGCCGATCACCTTCGCCGCCACCGCCGTCTCCTCGGCCTCCATGGCGGGGTTTCCCTTGAGCCTCGGCTGGGTCAGCAAGGCGATCACCAAGGCCGCCGCGATCGAGGCGGGGGGGTTCGTGCCGGTGGCGGTGGTCACCTTCGCCACCCTGCTCCTGGTGGCGATCGCCGGCGTGGTCGCGATCGAACCGTTCCTCGGGCGCAAAAGCGAGGCGGCGAAGGAGGCGCACGAGGCGCCGCCCTCGATGCTGGTCGGGCCGCTCGCACTGGCCTCCCTTTCGCTCCTCTTCGGCCTCTTCCCCGATCTCGTCTCCGACGCGGTGCTCGCTCCCGCCGCCTCCGCCGTCGCCGGCGTGCCGCTTGCCGTCGAGGCGAAGGTGATCAAGCCGTTCGACTGGACCCTCGGCCTCACCCTCGTCGCCTTCGCCGCCGGTGCCGCGCTCTACGTGCTGTGGCAGCGCCGTGCCGAGCTCTGGCGCGATCGGCTCGAGCCGGTGCTCTCGCGCGGGCCCGATGCCGGATACGATCATGCCCTCGTCGGCCTCGCGCGCCTCGCCGCCTGGCAGACGCGGCTTTGGCAGCCGGGCCTCCTGCATCGCTACACCGCGGCAACCTTCGCCGTCATCGTCGTCGCCACCTTGGCGGCCCTGTTCCGCGGCGATCTCCGCCTCGCCTTCCCGCTGGATGGGCTGCGGCTGATCGAAATCGCGGTGATGGCGCTCACCGCTGCGGCCGCGATCGTCGCCGCCATCGCCACCACCCGGCTGCTCGCCGTCACCGCGCTCGGCATGGTCGGCATCGGGGTCGCGCTGATCTTCATGCTGTTCGGCGCGCCCGATCTCGCCATCACCCAGTTCATGGTCGAAACGCTGGTCGTCGTGCTGCTGGCGCTCGTCTTGGTCCGCCTGCCCGGCTTCCGCCTCTCCGCCACCGCCGACCGCCCGCGCGCGCTGCACGCGGCGATCGCCGGGGCGACGGGGCTTCTCGTCATCGTGCTCCTGCTCGGCGTGCTCGCCGAACCGTTCGATTCGCGGCTTTCCGAGTGGTTCGCGCGCACCTCCGTGCCGGAGGCCTTCGGGCACAACATCGTCAACGTCATCCTGGTCGATTTCCGCGCCATCGACACCCTGGGCGAGATCATTGTCGTGTTCGCGGCCGCCCTCGCCGGGCTTGCCGCCATCGCGGCGCGGGCGACGCGGCGGGGGGCGCGATGAGCAGCCTGATCCTGCGCGCAGGCACGCGGATCCTCGCGCCGATGATGCTTCTGCTCTCGGTGTTCCTGCTCTGGCGCGGGCACAACCTGCCGGGTGGCGGCTTCATCGGCGGCCTCGTCGCCACCTCGGCGATCGCGCTGCAGGGCATCGCCTTCGGCCCCGAGGCGATCCGCCGCACCCTGGTCGTCCCCCCCGCCGTCGTGGCCGGGGTGGGCGTGCTGATCGCCGTTGTCGCGGCGTTGCCGGCCGCGCTCGCGGGCTTGCCGTTCTTCACCGGGCTCTGGCTCAAGCTCGACCTCGGCGACGGCGCGGTGCTGCCGCTCTCCACGCCCCTCCTGTTCGACATCGGGGTCTATCTCACCGTCATCGGCGGGGTGTGCGCGTTGATCGCCGCCCTCGAGGAGGAGCCTTCGCTCGAGGGCGGCGAAGAGGGCGGCTGAGGCGATGGAACTGCCGCTGGTCCTCCTCATCGGCCTGCTGACCGCGGTCGCGACCTGGCTGATGCTGTCGCGCAACCTGATCCGCCTGTTGTTGGGTTTCGCCGTGCTCGGCAACGCGGTGAACCTCGCGATCTTCGTCTCTGGGCGCCTCACGCGCGATGCGCCGCCGCTCGTGCCGCTCGATGCCGAAACGATCACCGGTGCCTTCGCCAACCCCCTGCCGCAGGCGCTGGTGCTGACCGCGATCGTGATCGGCTTCGGCCTCCTCGCCTTCGCCCTCGTCCTCGCCTGGGTGGCCTACGAGCGCCTCGGCACCGTGCGCACCGACGAGATGCGCGTGGCCGAGCCTCCCGAGGAGAAGGCGTGATGGGCGGCTGGCTCGCCGCGCTCGTCCTCGTCGTGCCGATGCTCTCCGCCGGCGCGACCACCCTCGCGCACGCCGCACCTCGGCTGCAGGCGCGGCTTTCGCTGGCCGGTGCCTTCGCCCTGCTCGCGGTTTCGGTCGCGCTCCTTGCCGTCGTGCTGTCGGACGGGATGGTGGTGCTGCAGTCGGGCAACTGGGCCGCCCCCTTCGGCATCGCCTTCGCCGTCGACACGCTGGGCGCGGTGATGACGGTGATCGCCGCCGTCACCGGGGTGGCCTGCCTCGCCTTCGGCCTCGGCGAGATCGGCGAGACGGAACGGCGCGCCTGGTTCCATCCGCTCTCGCACGTGCTGCTGCTCGGCGTGTGCGGCGCCTTCCTGACGGGCGATCTGTTCAACCTCTACGTCTGGTTCGAGGTGATGCTGATCGCCTCCTTCGGCCTGATGACGGTGGGAGGCACGAAGGCGCAGATCGATGGGGCGGTGAAGTACGTCGCGCTCAATCTCGTCGCGACCTTGATGTTCCTGCTCGCGGTCGCGCTGATCTACGGGCTGACGGGAACACTGAATTTCGCCGACATCGCGCGCAGCGTTCCTGCCGTCGCCAACACCGGCGTGCTGACCGCCGCCGCCACCCTGCTGCTGGCCGCCTTCGGCATGAAGGCCGCCGTCTTCCCGCTCTTCTTCTGGTTGCCGGCGGCCTATCACACGCCGCTCGTCTCGGTCTCGGCGGTGTTCGCGGGCCTCCTCACCAAGGTCGGCGTCTACGCGCTGATCCGCGCCTTCACGCTCCTCTTCACCCACGACCCCGACTGGACGCACACGCTGCTCTTGTGGATCGCGGGCCTGACCATGGTGACGGGCGTGCTGGGTGCCGCGGCGCAAAGCGAGATGCGGCGCATCCTGTCGTGGCACATCATCAGCCAGATCGGCTACATGGTGATGGGGCTGGCGCTCGCGACCCCGCTCGGCATCGTCGGCTCGGTCTTCTACCTGGTCCACCACATCATCGTGAAGGCGAACCTGTTCCTGATCGCGGGCGTGGCCGCGCGGCTGACGGGGTCGATGGAGCTGAAGAGGATCGGCGGGCTTTATCGCTCCGCGCCGTGGCTCGGCGTGCTGTTCTTCATTCCGGCCTTCAGCCTCGCGGGTTTCCCGCCGCTCTCGGGATTCTGGGCGAAGCTCGTGCTGGTGCGCGCCGCGCTCGAGATCGGCTCGTGGTGGATCGCGGCCGCGGCCCTCGTCACCGGGCTCCTCACCATCTACTCGATGACGAAGATCTGGGGCGAGGCGTTCTGGAAGCCGCACCCGGCCGGTGAAGCGGCGGCGCGACCGCTCGCCGAAGCGCCGCCCGCGATGCTCGCCCCCATCGCCGCCCTCGCCGCCGGCACGGTGGTGATCGGCCTGTTCGCCCAGCCCTTCTACGTCGTTGCCGAACGGGCGGCGCGGGAACTCCTCGACCCCGCCGCCTACATCGCCACCGTGCTCGGAGAGGTGCGATGAACCGCGACGTCGGGTTGTTCGCCATCAACCTGCTGTTGATGCTCGCCTGGTGCGCGGCCTTCGGCTCGTTCTCGCTCTGGACCATGGGCACGGGTTTCGCGGCCGGTTTCGGTGCGCTCTATCTCACGCGCGACCTCTGGGCCGGTGGCACGCCGGCCTATTTCCGCAAGACCGTCCGCTTCCTCGCCTTCACCCTCTTCTACGCCAAGGCGCTCGTGCAGTCCTCGCTGCAGATCGCGCGCCAGGTGCTGAGCCCGCGCCTCGTGGCGCACCCGGGCGTGATCGCGGTGCCGCTCGCCGCCGAGCGCGACGTCGAGATCGCCGCACTCGCCAACCTGATCACGCTCACCCCGGGCACGCTCGCCCTCGACGTCTCGGAGGATCGCTCGACCCTCTACGTGCACGCGATGTTCCTCGACGACCCAGAGGCCGCGCTCGCCGACATCAAGGGCAACTTCGAGGCCCGGCTTCTCGGGTTCCTGCGATGAGCGGCATCGTCTCGGTCGCCATCTGGTTCGGCTGGGTGATGATCGCGGCGGCCTTCGCGATCGGGCTCGCGCGCCTCGTCAAGGGCCCGCACCTGCCGGATCGCATCGTCGCCCTCGACATGCTCGCTCTCACCTGCATCGCCGCCGCCTGCCTGATGGTGCTCTCCTCAGGGATCGCGGCCTATCTCGACTTCGCGCTGGTGATGGCGCTCGTCTCCTTCCTCTCCACCGTCGCCTTCGCCCGCTACGTGGAGTGGGTGGCGTTGCGCCGCGCCCGCCAGGCCGAGCCGCCGCCGCTCGAGCAGGCCGATGACTGATCTCCTGCTCGATCTCCTCCTCGTCGTGCTGATCCTCGCGGGAGCGGGCTTCGCGCTGATCGCCGCGATCGGCATCTGGCGCCTGCCCGATTCGCTGATGCGCATGCACGCCTCGTCCAAGGCCGGCACGCTGGGCGGCTCCCTCCTCCTGTTCGCGGTCGCGATCGGGGTGGGCGAACTCGACGTCGTCGCGCGCGCCCTCGCCGGGGTCGGTTTCCTGCTCTTCACGACACCGATCGCCTCGCACTTGATCGCGCGCGCCACCTACCTGCTCGGCGTGCCGCGCTGGGAAGGGCAGGTGCGCGACGATCTCGAGGGCCGCTACGACCTCGCCGTCCGAATCTGCCGCGCCCCGGCGAGGACCGCCGACAGCGCCGCACCGAGCCCGGCGAAGGCGGAGGGATCCTCCACCGGCTGAGCCGCGCGCGGGGCGAGGCCGAGGGAGGCGAGGGCGAGCGCGAACCGCACCCCTGAGGCGAGGCTGTCGAGCACGGGAACCGGGATGAGGGGAGCGAGCCGCGGCGCGAGCCCGGCAAGCCCCGCCCCGCCGAGCACCACCACCTCCGCCCGATCGCGCTCCACCGCCGCTCGCGCCTCTTCCACAAGCGAGGCGAGCGCCGCTTCGGGGTCGCGCGCGATCCGGTCCCCCGTCGCCGCCACCGCGCGCACGATCACGCGACCGCTGAAGCCCATCGCGGCGGCGAATTCCTCGAGCATCGGCACCCAGGCCGCCCCGCCCGTCAGCAGCGCGATGCGCTGCCCGACCGCCGCCGCGACGAGGATGGAGGCCTCCGCCATGCCGGTGACGGGGACGGGCGCGAGCTCGCGCAGGGCATGCAGCCCTGGGTCGCCGAAACAGGCGATCAACACGGCATCCGGCTCGCCGCCCTGCGCCGCCGCCTCGGCATAGGCGTCGAGTACGGCGTGGGCGGCGATCGCGGCCGCGACGCGGCTGGCGATGTAGCGGGCGCCGAAACGCGCGGTCGCGCCGTTCACCTCGACGCCCTGGCCGACCTCGGCCATCGCCAACCCGACCATGCGCGCGGTCAGCGCCGCATCGGTGTTGCCGTTGATCAGCAGGAGCCGCATCGCCCCTCCGCCCGAATCGTCATCCCTCGCTGCCCATTGCGCGGGCAGGCGGTCGATCCGACCCTGCCGTCCGCCCCGCCGCAAGACGCCGCCTCGTCACGGCACACGCCTTGCGTCCCCTCGTCGTGTCTGGAACGCTCCTACCCGGGCTTCACTGAAACGACAGGGACACCGCGATGCACCTGCGCCGCCTGCTGCTCGCCGCCACCTTCGGGCTTCTGCCCGCCCTCGCCGCCAACCATGCCGCCGCCCAGGGCACCATCCGCATCGGCATGACGGCGGCCGACATCCCGCTCACCCACGGCCAGCCCGACCAGGGCTTCGAGGGCAACCGCTTCACCGGCATCCCGCTCTACGACAGTCTCACCGCCTGGGACCTCACCCGGGCCGACCGACCGACTCCGCTCGTGCCCTCCCTCGCCACCGAGTGGTCGGTCGATCCGAACGACAAGACGCGCTGGATCTTTCGGCTGCGCCGCGGCGTGAAGTTCCACGACGGCTCCGAGTTCAACGCCGATGCTGTGGTGTGGAACGTGCGCAAGGTGCTCGATCGCGACGCGCCGCACTTCGACCCGCGTCAGGTCGGCGTCACCGCCACCCGCATGCCCACGCTGCGGCGGGCGGAGAAGATCGACGACTACACCGTGGCGTTGATCACCTCGGAGCCCGACTCGCTCTTGCCGATCAACCTCACCAACCTGTTCATGGCGAGCCCCACGCACTGGGAGCGCAAGCGCGCCGCCGCCCCCAACGCCGAAGCCGCCTGGAACGCCTTCGCCGCCGACCCCTCCGGTACGGGCCCGTTCCGCCTCGTGCGCTTCGTGCCGCGCGAGCGCGTGGAGTACGTGCGCAACGAGAACTACTGGGGGGAGATCAAGGCCAAGGCCGAGCGCATCGTGCTGCTGCCCATCCCGGAAGCGAATGCGCGCACCGCGGCCCTGCTGTCGGGCCAAGTGGATTGGATCGAGGCCCCCGCCCCCGATGCGCTGCCGCAGCTGCGCGCGCGCGGCATGCAGATCCACTCCAACGTCCAGCCGCATGTCTGGCCGTGGCAGCCCTGCTTCGTCGAAGGCTCTCCGCTCGCCGATGTGCGGGTGCGCAAGGCGATCAACCTCGGCATCGACCGCGAGGGGCTGAAGACCCTGCTCGGTGGGATGATGGTGCCGGCCGTGGGCACGGTGCAACCGGGCCATCCCTGGTGGGGCAACCCCTCGTTCCAGATCAAGTACGATCCCGCCGAGGCCCGCCGCCTGCTCGCCGAAGCGGGCTACGGCCCGCAGCGGCCGCTCAACCTGAAGGTGCAGATCTCGGCCTCCGGGTCGGGGCAGATGCAGCCCCTGCCGATGAACGAGTTCATCCAGCAGAACCTGCGCGCGATCGGGGTGAACGTCGAGTTCGACGTGCTCGAGTGGAACACGCTGTTCACCAACTGGCGCCGCGGCTGCAAGGACCCGTCCGCCCGCGGCGCGCACGCGATCAACGTCTCCTTCGCCGCGATGGACCCCTTCTTCGCCATGGTGCGGTTCTGGGACAGCAAGATGGCCCCGCCCGTCTCCAACAACTGGGGCCACTTCTCGGACCCCCGCTTCGACGCGATGGTGGCGGCGGCGCGCAACGCCTTCGACCCGGCAGAGCGCGACGCCGCGCTTGCGCGCCTGCACGCGGCCGGTGTGGATGAGGCGCTGTTCATCTGGATCGCGCACGACGTCGGCCCGCGGGCGATGAGCCCGCGCGTGCGCGGCTTCGTGCAGCCGCAGTCGTGGTTCGTCGATCTGCGCCTGCCGTTCATCCAGTGACGGCGAGGCGATGACGCCCGCGGGGGCGGGAGAGCCCCGCCCCCGACCCGAACACCACGATGCTCCTCTACCTCCTCCGACGCCTGCTCTACGCGGTGCCGATCGCCCTCTCGGTCGGGCTCGTCTGCTTCCTCCTCGTGCACATCGCGCCGGGCGACCCGATCAACGCCATCGTGCCGGCCGATGCGCCGCAGGAGCTGGTCGAGCAGATCCGGCGCGACTACGGGCTCGACCGCCCGCTGCCCATCCAGTTCGCGGTCTGGCTCGGCAAGGTGGCACAAGGCGATTTCGGCAATTCGCTGGCGACCGGCCGCCCCGTGTGGGCCGACCTTTCGGTCGCCATCGGCAACACGCTGCGGCTTGCGTTCGCCGCCGCGCTGATCGGGTTCGTGCTCGGCACCGTGTTGGGCGGGCTCGCGGGGTCGTTCCAGGGCAGCCCGATCGATAAGCTCGCGGTCGCCTTCGCGGTCGCCGGCGTGTCCGTGCCGCACTACTGGCTCGGCATGGTGCTGGTGGTCATCTTCTCGGTCCAGCTGAACTGGCTGCCCGCCATGGGGGCGGGGCCGGGAGGGTCGTCGGACTGGGCGTGGGATGCCGAACACGTCCGCCACCTGATCCTGCCTGCGGTCACCCTCTCCGTCATCCCGATGGGAATCGTCACCCGCACCGTGCGCGGCATCGTCGCCGAGATCCTGAACCAGGACTTCGTGCAGACGCTGCGCGCCAAGGGCCTTTCGGGGTGGGGCGTGTTCCTGCACGTCGTCAAGAACGCCGCGCCCAACAGCATCGCGGTGATGGGGCTGCAGCTGGGCTACCTCCTGGGGGGCTCGATCCTGGTCGAGACGGTGTTCTCCTGGCCCGGCACGGGGCTGTTGTTGAACAACGCGATCTTCCAGCGCGACCTTCCCGTGCTGCAGGCGACCATCCTCGTGCTCGCGATGTTCTTCGTCGTGCTCAACCTCGCGGTCGATCTCGTGCAGACGGCGATCGACCCGCGCATCCGCCGAGGCTGAAGCGTGAGCACCGCGCGCCCTTCCGCGTCCGCCGCCGCCGAACTCGCCGTCCAGGCCCGCGAGGCGGCCACACGCCGGGAGGGCTACTGGGCGGGGGTGCGCAAGCGGCTCGCGCGCGATCCCGTCACCATCGCCTGCGGCGTGATCCTGCTCGCCATGTTGGCGGCGATCGTCTTCGCCCCCCTTCTTGCACCGCACGACCCCTACCAGGGCTCGATGCTGCGCCGCCTGCGCCCGATCGGCACGCCGAACTACCCCCTCGGCACCGACGAGCTCGGGCGCGACATGCTCACGCGCCTGCTCTACGGCGGGCGGCTCTCCTGGTTCATGGGCATCACCCCCGTCGTGCTCGCCTTCGTCATCGGCACCGTGCTCGGCGTGCTCGCGGGCTTCGTCGGCGGTGGCGTCAACATGCTGATCATGCGCGCTACCGACGTGTTCTACGCCTTCCCCTCGGTGCTGCTCGCGATCGCGATCTCCGGCGCCCTCGGAGCCGGCACGATGAACGCCATCCTCTCGCTCACCTTGGTGTTCATCCCGCCCATCATCCGGGTGGCGGAGAGTGTCACCACCGGGGTGCGCAACCTCGACTTCGTGGAAGCCGCCCGCGCCTCTGGGGCGGGGCCGCTGACCATCATCCGCGTGCACATCCTCGGCAACGTGCTGGGGCCGATCTTCGTCTACGCCACCAGCCTCATTTCGGTGTCGATGATCCTCGCCTCGGGCCTCTCCTTCCTCGGCCTCGGCGTCACCCCGCCCGAACCCGAATGGGGGCTGATGCTGAACACGCTGCGCACGGCGATCTACGTCAATCCCGGTGTCGCCATGCTGCCGGGGGCGTGCATCTTCGCGACCTCCTTGTGCTTCAATCTGCTCTCGGACGGGCTCAGGCAGGCGATGGACGTGCGCGCGTGAGCGCTCGGCCTCGCCCCGCCGCCGGGCCCTGACGGGCCGGGCCCGCCTACCCTATCCTCGGCGCCATGTGCGGCCGCTACGTCCAGACCACGCCGCCTGCGTCCCTCGCGCGGCTGTTCCGCACCGTCAACCCGGTGCCGAACCACCCCCCCTCCTGGAACGTGGCACCCACCCAGGAGGGGCTTGTCGTGCGCTTCAACCCTCAGACGCGGGCGCGCCACCTCGACCCCCTGCGCTGGGGGCTGGTGCCGCGCTGGGCGGAGGACCCTTCGATCGGCTCGCGCATGATCAACGCCCGCGCCGAGACCCTCGCCACCAAGCCTGCCTTCCGCGACGCCTACCGCAAGCGCCGTTGCCTGGTGCCGATCGACGCCTTCTACGAATGGTACGCGCCGCCTGGTTCGCGCACGAAACAACCCTACGCCGTGGCTCTCGCCTCCGGCG
Organism: Elioraea thermophila (ex Habib et al. 2022); assembly: GCF_003336755.1. Lineage (GTDB taxonomy): Bacteria > Pseudomonadota > Alphaproteobacteria > Acetobacterales > Acetobacteraceae > Elioraea > Elioraea thermophila. Next base: position 63,719 of record NZ_QMDI01000005.1, read on the forward strand.
AACCGATGGCGCTCGCCGGGCTGTGGGAGGGCTGGCGAGCGCCGGACGGCACGATCCTGCGCACCTTCACTGTCGTCACCACCGACGCCAACCCGCGCCTTGCGCTCCTGCACGAGCGCATGCCGGTGGTGGTGGCGCCGGAGGATTGGCCGCTCTGGCTCGGCGAGGAGGAGGGAGACCCCGCCCGCGTCCTGAAGCCCTCTCCGGCCGAGGCCTTCGCGGTCTGGCCGGTCTCCACCCGCGTCAACGGCACGAGGGCGAACGATGCGTCCTTGCTCGACCCGCTCCCCGGCGTGCCGTCGATTCCGGGGCTCGGCGAGGCGACCGGGCCGCCGCCAACCCTCGCGGTCGCGCCCCCACCCTGAACACGTCGCCTCAGCGCAATTCTTCCATGCTTGCCCCCGCCCCCCTTCGCGGCGTAAGGGGGGCCGCCAAGGCTGCGAAAGGTTGCGCCATGGCCCCCGACACCGCCCCCGTTCCCGCGCGCGAGAGCCTCGCGCCGCGCGCCCTCCCCGTCATCGAGGAGGCGCTCGCCTTCGATGACGTGCTCCTCGTTCCCGCCTACTCCGCCGTTCTGCCCTCGCGCACCGACGTCACCACTCGGCTGACGCGCCGCATCGGGCTGAACATCCCGCTCGTCGCCGCCGCCATGGACACGGTGACGGAGGCGCAGATGGCGATCGCCATGGCGCAAGCGGGCGGCATCGGCGTCATCCACAAGAACCTCGAAGCGGAGGAGCAGGCGGCGCAGGTGCGCCAGGTGAAGAAGTTCGAATCAGGGATGGTGGTGAACCCGGTCACCATCCACCCGGACCAGACGCTGGCCGAGGCGCGCGCGCTCATGAGCCAGCACAGGATCAGCGGCATCCCGGTGGTCGAGCGCGGCAGCGGCAGGCTCGTCGGCATCCTCACCAACCGCGACGTGCGCTTCGCCTCCGACCCGGAGGTGAAGGTCTACGAGCTGATGACGCGCGAGAACCTCGTCACCGTGCGCGAGCACGTGGATGCCGAGGAAGCCAAGCGTCTTTTGCACAAGCACCGCATCGAGAAGCTCCTGGTGGTGGATGAGAATTACCGCTGTGTCGGTCTCATCACCGTCAAGGACATGGACAAGGCGACGGCGCACCCCAATGCGGTGAAGGACGAACTGGGGCGCCTGCGCGTGGCGGCGGCGGTGGGTGTCGGCGCGGACGGCCTGCGTCGGGCCGAGGCGCTGATCGCGGCGGAGGTCGACGTGCTGGTGGTCGACACCGCGCATGGCCATTCCGCCGGCGTTCTGGAAGCCGTCGCCGCCATCAAGCGCCTGTCGAACGCGGTCGAGGTGGTGGCGGGCAACGTGGCGACCCCCGAGGCGGCCGAGGCGTTGATCGATGCCGGGGCGGATGCGGTGAAGATCGGCATCGGGCCCGGGTCGATCTGCACCACCCGCGTCGTCGCCGGGGTGGGCGTGCCGCAGTTCAGCGCCATCCTGGAGACGGCGGCGGTGTGTGCGGCGCGCGGCGTGCCGGCGATCGCGGATGGCGGCATCCGCACCTCGGGCGACATCGTGAAGGCGATCGCCGCCGGCGCGGACTGCGTGATGATCGGCTCGCTCTTCGCCGGCACCGACGAAAGCCCGGGCGAGGTCTTCCTCTACCAGGGCCGCAGCTACAAGGCCTATCGCGGCATGGGCTCGATCGGCGCGATGGCGCGCGGCTCGGCCGACCGCTACTTCCAGCAGGATGCCGCGCGCGACAAGCTCGTGCCGGAAGGCATCGAGGGCCGGGTGGCGTACAAGGGGCCGGTGGCCGGCGTGATCCACCAGCTGGTCGGGGGCTTGCGGGCGGGGATGGGCTACGTGGGGGCGGCGACCATCGCCGAATTGAGACGCAACGCACGCTTCCGCCGCGTCACCAACGCCGGCTTGCGCGAAAGCCACGTGCACGACGTCGCCATCACCCGCGAGGCGCCGAACTACCGGCTCGAGCCGTGACGATGGCGCATCGTTCCGCCGCGTGACCCCGGCCGCGCGGATCCAGGCGGGAATCGATCTCTGGGCCGAGGTCGAGGCGCACCCCGACGTCCCGGCCGATCGCGTCGCCGACGCCTTCTTCAAGTCCCGCCGCTACATCGGCGCCGGCGATCGCCGCGCCATCGCCGAACGCCTCTGGGCCATGCTGCGCGCCGCCCCGCGGCTGGCTTGGCACCTCGCGGCGATCGGCGCGCCCGCCACCCCGCGGCTGATGATGCTCGCGGCCCTCACCCTGGCGGAGGGGATGAGCGCCGATGCCGCGGCCGGGCTCTTTTCCGGCGCGCGCCACGGGCCCCAACCGCTTTCGGACGAGGAACGCCTCGCGCTGCGCCGGCTCGCCGACCGCCGCCTCGACGACCCCGCCATGCCGGAGGCCGTGCGCCTCGGCGTGCCCGCCTGGCTCCTCCCCTTGCTCGCCGCCCGCTTCGGCCCCCTTCTTGCCGAGGAACTCGCGGCGCTCGATCGCCCCGCCCCCACCGACCTTCGCGTCAACACGCTGAAGATCACGCGCGAGGCCGCTCGCGACACCCTGGCGGCGGAGGGAATCGCGACCGAACCCACGCCGTTCTCGCCCTGGGGCCTGCGCGCGCCCTCTCGTGCCCCGATCACCGCCACGCGCGCCTTCCGCGACGGTCTGATCGAGATCCAGGACGAAGGCAGCCAGCTCGTCGCCGCGATCCTCGATGCGCGGCCGGGGATGCGCGTGTGCGACTTCTGCGCCGGCGCCGGCGGCAAGACGCTGGCGCTGGCGGCGATGATGGCGAACCGCGGCGCGATCATCGCCGCCGACGTCTCCGCCCACCGTCTGGAAGCCGCCGTGCGAAGGCTTCGTCGCGCCGGCGTGAGCAACGTCGAACGTCGCCTCATCGCGCCGGGCGAGAAGTGGATCAAACGCGCGCGAGGCTCCTTCGACCGCGTGCTGGTGGACGCACCATGCACCGGCAGCGGCACCTGGCGGCGCAAGCCCGATGCGCGGCTTCGCCTCGCGCGGGAGGATCTCGACGAGCTCCTCCTTCGCCAGCGGGAAATCCTCGCTCGTGCATCGACCCTGGTGAAACCGGGCGGCGTTCTGGTCTACGCTACCTGCTCGGTGCTCGAGGAGGAGAACGAGGCGCAGGTGAGGTCGTTCCTGGAGCGAAACCCGAGCTTCCGGCTCTTGCCGCTCGCTGCGCTTCGGGCGCGCGCGGGCCTCGGTTTCCTGCCCGGCGACGGTCCCTTCCTCGCCCTCACCCCCGGCCGGCACGGCACCGACGGCTTCTTCGCCGCCGCGCTGATCCGCGCGGAGCAAGCGCCGTGATCGCCATCCGCCGCGCCCGCCCCGCCGATGCCGAGGCGATCGCGGCCGTGCATGTCGCCACTTGGCGCAGCGCCTATCCGGGCATCCTGCCCGACAGCTACCTCGCAGGCCTCTCGGTCGACCGCCAGACCCTGCTCTGGCGACGCAGCCTGGTCGCCCCTCCGGCGGGGCATGCGACCTTCGTCGCCGTCGCCACCGGTTCCGACTCCCCCGACCCGCTCTCCCCCACGGTGGTCGGTTTCGCTTCGGGGGGCCGCTTGCGCGACGGCACACGCCGCGACGCGGGCGAGATCGAGACCCTCTACGTGGCCGACGACTGGCGCGAGCGCGGGGTGGGGCGCCGCCTGATGCGCGCGCTCGCGGCGCACCTGAACGTGGTCGGCTGCCGCTCCGTCGTGCTGTGGGTGCTGAAGGAGAACCCCTCGCGCTGGTTCTACCGCCGCCTCGGCGGACGGGCGGTGGCGGAGCAGACCATCGCCGTCGGCGGCCGGGCCGTCGTGCAGACCGCCTATCTCTGGGAGCCGATCGGGGCGCTGCTCGCCGCCACGGAACCGACCGCCGAGCGCTGAGCGCGAGGCCGAGCGAGGGGCGGCGGCGCCCCTGACGCGCAGGCCGCGATCCGCTATGCCTCGCGCATGACGGAGCGCGTCCTCATCCTCGATTTCGGCAGCCAGGTCACGCAGCTGATCGCCCGGCGCGTGCGCGAATCCGGCGTCTATTGCGAGATCTGGCCGTACCATGCCCCGCCCGAGCGCATCGCCGACTTCGCGCCCCGCGCCATCATCCTCTCGGGGGGCCCCGCGTCCGTCACCGAAGGCGAAAGCCCGCGCGCGCCCCCGATCGTGTTCGAGCTCGACGTTCCCGTCTTGGGGATCTGCTACGGCCAGCAGACCATGGTCGCGCAGCTGGGCGGCGAGGTCGCGACCTCGGACCATCGCGAGTTCGGCCGCGCCTGGCTCGATGTGGTGGACGATTGCGCCCTCTTCCACGGCGTCTGGGAGAAGGGCGCGCGCGAGCCGGTGTGGATGAGCCATGGCGATCGCGTCACCCGCCTGCCCCCCGGCTTCCGCGTCGTGGGGGTGAGCGAAGGGGCACCCTTCGCCGCCATCGCGGACGATCAGCGCCGCTTCTACGGCGTGCAGTTCCACCCCGAGGTGGTGCACACCCCGCATGGGGCGGCGCTGTTGCGCAACTTCACCCATGCGGTCGCCGGCTGTCGGGGCGATTGGACGATGGCGAATTTCCGCGCCTCCGCCATCGAGCGCATCCGCCGCCAGGTCGGCCAGGGCCGCGTGGTGTGTGGCCTTTCGGGCGGGGTGGATTCCTCCGTGGCGGCGGTGCTGATCCACGAGGCGGTGGGGGATGCCCTCACCTGCATCTTCGTCGATCACGGCCTGATGCGCGCGGGTGAGGCGGAGGAGGTGGTGCGCACCTTCCGCGACCGCTTCAACATCCGCCTCATCCATCGCGACGCGTCCGATCTCTTCCTCGCCGCCCTGGCCGGGGTGACGGACCCGGAGGAGAAGCGCAAGACGATCGGCCGGCTGTTCGTCGAGGTGTTCGAGGAGGAGGCCGCCAAGTTGGGCGGGGCCGAGTTCCTCGCGCAAGGCACGCTTTATCCGGACGTGATCGAGAGCGTCTCCGCCACCGGCGGGCCTTCCGCCACCATCAAGAGCCACCACAACGTGGGCGGCCTGCCCGAGCGGATGAACCTTCGCCTCGTCGAGCCGCTGCGCGAGCTGTTCAAGGACGAGGTGCGCGCGCTCGGGCGTGAACTCGGCCTCCCCGAGAGCATCGTCGGCCGCCACCCCTTCCCCGGGCCGGGTCTTGCCATCCGCATCCCCGGCGAAGTGACGCGCGAGAAGCTCGACCGCTTGCGCAAGGTGGATGCGATCTTCCTCGAGGAGATCCGCGCCGCCGGGCTCTACGACGCGATCTGGCAGGCCTTCGCCGTGCTTCTGCCCGTGCGCACGGTGGGCGTGATGGGGGATGGGCGCACCTACGACCAGGCGGTGGCGCTGCGCGCGGTGACCAGCACCGACGGCATGACGGCCGACGTCTACCCCTTCGACATGGGATTCCTGCTGCGGGTGGCGAACCGCATCGTCAACGAGGTGCGCGGGGTCAACCGCGTCACCTACGACATCACCTCCAAGCCGCCCGGCACCATCGAGTGGGAGTGAGCGCCGCGGTTGCACGCGCCGCCGCGCGCTGGCAGCACCGGGGCGGAACGCTGATCCGGAGACCGCGATGGCCCTCCTTGTCCTCGGCCTGATCGTCTTCTTCGCCGCCCACACCGTCACCACCTTCCGCGAGGCCCGCGCGCGGCTCGTCGCCCGGCTGGGCGAGGGCCCGTACAAGATCGTGCACAGCCTCGTCTCCCTCGCGGGGCTCGTGCTCATCGTCTGGGGCTTCGGCAGCTACCGCGCCGAGGGCTACATCCCGCTGTGGGACCCGCCGGTCGGCGTGCGCCATGCCGCCACACTCCTGCTCCTGCCGGCGATGGTGCTGCTCGCCGCCGCCTATGCGCCGGCCGGGCTCATCAAGGGTGCGACGCAACACCCGATGCTGACGGGGGTGAAGCTCTGGGCCTTCGCGCACCTGCTCGCCAACGGCGATCTCGGTTCGGTGATCCTGTTCGGCACCTTCCTCGCCTGGGCGATCTACGACCGAATCGCGGTGAAGCGTCGCGAGGGCGGAACGGTCCGCTTGCGCACCGGCTGGAACAGGGGCGACTGGATCGCCGTCGGGGTGGGCAGCCTCGTTTGGGTGGCGTTCGTCGGCGGGCTGCATCGCTGGCTGTTCGGCGTGGGCGTGTTCGCGTGACCGAACCCTGCGCCCTCCCCGCCCCGGTCGCGCTCGAGCGCGCGCTCCTGACCACGCTCCCGGCTTCGCGCGTCGCGTTCCTCGGCAGCGCGGTGGTGCGCGCCGCCGCCGGCGGCTCCTCGCGGCTGAACTGCGCCACCTGGCTCGATCCCGACGATCGGCAGGACCTGCCGAGCCGGGTCGCGCGCATCGAGGCCTGGTACGATCGGCTGGGCTTTCCCGCCCGGTTTCGCCTCACGCCCCTCTCGCCGCCCGGCCTCGACCATGCGCTGATGGCTCGCGGCTATGCGCGCGACGAGGAGGTGGTGGTGCTCGCCGCCCCGCTCGACACGCTGCCGCTGCCCGACGGGCCGGCCGAGATCGCCGAGGAACCGGACGAGGCGTGGTTCGCCGCCAACGAGGAAGCGGCCGACCGCTCGCCCGCCCGGATGGCCGAGCTCCGCGCCGCCCCCTCGCTGCTGCTGGTGCCCGATGCCTGGATTTCCGTCCGCTCCGGGCGGCGGGTCGCCGCGACGGGCTTCGTCGCGACGGACGGGGTGCATGCGGGCCTCGCCTGGCTCGCCACGTTGCCCTCCTGCCGCGGCCAGGGGCTTGCCCGGCGCGTCGTGCTGGCGGGCTTCGGCTGGGCGCGCGCGGAAGGGGCGAGGTGGGGCTTCGTGCAGGTGGAGACGGCGAACGACGCCTCGCTCGCCCTCTTTCGCCGCCTCGGCTTCCGCGAGGCCTATCGCTACGGCCTGCGCACGCGCGCCTGACGCCCTCTCAGGCCGGCTTGGGCGCGAGTTGCGCGATCCAGGCGACGAAGCGGTCGAGCATCGTCTCCACCATCGCCCGCGTCGCCTCGTCGGTGATCGACCCGTCCGCCCCGAAGCGCGCGGCCGCGTTGGAGACGAACACGTTCGGCCCCGGCAGCACGGGAAGAGAGAGGTTTTGCAGGATCAGCCTGAGCTGCGACTGCGCCCGCGCCGTGCCCAGCATGCCGGGCGAGGTGCCGAGGATGGCGACGGGCTTGCCGGCGATCGGCGCGGGGCCCGCGGGGGTGGCGCGCGAAAGCCAGTCGATCGCGTTCTTCAGCGGCCCCGGAATGCCGGCGTTGTATTCGGGGGTGACGATCATCACCGCATCGGCCCGCCGCACCGCCTCGCCGAACGCGAGCACCGCGGCCGGCCAGGGCTCGCGCTCGAGATCCTCGTCGAAATGCGGGAGGTCGCGGATCGGCACTTCCGTGATCGCGAGCCTCGGCGAAGCGAGCGACGCGGTCGCGGCGAGCAGCTTGCGGTTCCAGGACTCGCGGCGGAGCGAGCCGCAGAGCGCGGCGACGGTGTAGCGATCGGCCATGCTGGACCTCTGGCAGGGTGGAGGAAGAACGCGCCGGGAGATGGGGCGCAGCACGCCCCCGGCAAGCCCGGATCGGTCGTTACGGCAAGAGGATGGTCGAACCCGTCGTGCGCCGCCCCTCGAGGGCGCGGTGCGCCTCCGCCGCGTCCTTCAGCGCGAAGCGCTGGTTCACCTCGATCTTCACCGCCCCCGAGCGCACCACCGCGAACAGCGCCTCCGCCGAGGCGACCAGGTCCTCGCGCTTGGCGGTGTAGGTGACGAGCGTAGGCCGGGTGAGGAAGAGCGAGCCCTTGGCGGCCAGCAGCCCGATGTCGAAGGGCGGCACCGCGCCGGAGGCATTGCCGAAGGAGACGAGCAGGCCCAACGGCGCGAGACAGTCCAAAGACTTCAGGAAGGTCTCGCGGCCCACGCTGTCGTAGACCACGGGCAGCATCCTGCCCTCCGTGATCTCCTTCACCCGGGCGACGAAATCCTCGCGCGTGTAGACGATCGGGTGGTCGCAGCCATGCGCGCGGGCGATCTCCGCCTTCGCGTCGGAGCCCACGGTGCCGATCACGGTGGCGCCGAGCTGCTTCGCCCACTGGCACATGATCAGCCCCACCCCGCCCGCGGCGGCGTGGATCAGGATGGTCTGCCCCGGCTTCACCGCGTAGGTGCGGCGCAGCAGGTACTCCGCCGTCATCCCCTGCAGCATCATCGCTGCCGCGGTCTCGAAGCCGATGTCGTCGGGGAGTTTCACCAGACGGTCCGCCTTGATGGTGCGCAGCTCGGCATAGGCGCCGATGGGGGCGGAGGCGTAGGCGACGCGGTCGCCGGGTGCCACCTCGGTCACGCCGGGCCCCACCGCCTCCACTGTGCCCGCCCCTTCCATGCCGATGACGCAAGGAAGCCCGGGCGGCTTGTAGAGGCCGGTGCGGAAGTAGACGTCGATGTAGTTGAGGCCCACCGCGGCGTGGCGAACCAGCGCCTCGCCGGGGCCGGGTGCCGGGGTGGGCACCTCCTCCCAGCGCAGCACCTCAGGGCCGCCGTGCTCATGGATCCGGATGGCGTGGGGCATCCCTCGTGTCCTTCGGACGTGGATGGTCTCAGAGCGCGCCTTCGAGGCGAAGGAGGTACAGTTTCGTCTCCGTCCCCTCTCCGCCCGAGTAGCCGGCAAGGGCCCCGTCGGCGGAGACGACGCGATGACAGGGTATGAGGATAGGGATCGGGTTGCGCGCGCAAGCCCCCCCGATGGCGCGCGGCGAGGTGGCGAGCGCGCGCGCGAGCTCGCCGTAGCCGCGGGTGGTGCCGCGCGGGATCCTCCGCAGCGCCTGCCAGACCCGGCGCTGGAAGGGGGTGCCGGAGGGTGCCAGCGGCAGGTCGTCGAACGTCACCGCCTCGCCGTCGAAATAGGCCTGAAGCCGATCCGCCACGCGCGCGAGCAAGGGTGTCGCGGTGCGATCGCGCCCGCGCCCCCAATCCAGCGAGACGACGGCGCCATCCTCCTCCGAAAGCGTGATCTCGCCGAGCGGCGTGGTCAGGGCGAGCTGCGGCACGGGGCGAGGTCCGGCAAGTGTCCCGGCATGGGAAGCGTTGTCGGAGGGGGCCTGGGGGGGAGTCAAGCCGGGGCGGGCTGGGGCAGCCGGACCACCCCGGCGGCGACGAGGGCGTCGATCTCGGCCTCCGTGAGGCCTGCTTCGGCCAGTACGGCGCGGCCGTGCTCGCCCACCTCCGGCGGCTGTCGGTCTAGCCCGGGCCTTGCCCCGTCGAGGGCGAGCGGCAGGGCGGGCAGTTTCGCCGTCCGCCCGTCGGGGAGCGTGATGGGAAGAAGCCCGCCCGAGGCGTTGAGATGGGGGTCGTCGAACAGCTGTTCGGGCCGCACGATCGGGGCGAAGGGAAGCCCGATCGCCTCGAAGCGCGCGCAGAGTGTCGCGGCATCGAGGGCGCCGAGCCGACGCGCAAGTTCCGGGATCAGCCAAGCGCGTTCGGCCACCCGGCCGTTGTTGGTGGCAAGCCGTGCGTCGGCGGCGAGGTCGTCGTAGCCGAAGGCGGCGCAGAACGCGCCCCATTGCGTGTCCGTCACCACGCCGACGAAGACGCGCTCGCCGTCGGCGGTGTCGATGATGTCGTACACACCCCAGGTCGGGTTGCGCACCGACATCGGCTGCAGAGGCCGGCCGGTGATCGCGTGCTGCGCCATGTGCTGGGCCATCAGGAGCACGGTGTTCTCGTAGAGCGAGGCGACGACGTGGCTGCCGCGCCCGGTGCGGTGCCGCTCCTCGAGCGCGGCGAGCACGCCGATCGCGCCGAACATGCCCCCCATGATGTCGTTGACGGAGGAGCCCGCGCGCAGCGGCTGACCGGGCGGCCCCGTCATCCAGGCGAGCCCGCCCATCATCTGCACCACCTCATCGAGCGCCACGCGATGCGCATAGGGCCCGTCCTGGAACCCCTTGTGCGAGACGTAGATCAGGCGCGGGTTGCGGGCGGCGAGCGCGTCGCGGCCGAAGCCGAGACGATCGAGCGCGCCGGGGCGGAAATTCTCGCTGAACACGTCCGCCCGGTCGATCAGCCGCAGCACGGCCTCGCGGCCGCGGCCGTCCTTGAGATCGATCGCCAGGCTGCGCTTGTTGCGGTTGAACACCGTCGCGAAGCCGATCCCGGGCCCGGTGAGGCGACGCGTGTTGTCGCCTTCGGGCGGTTCGACCTTGATCACATCGGCGCCGAGATCGGCGAGGATCATGCCGCAAGTCGGGCCCATCACCATGTGCGTCATCTCGACCACGCGCAGGCCCGCGAGGGGTTTCGCGCTCATGCCGCGCACCGCACGCGGGCGAGGTGGCCGTGCAGGGGCTCGCCCGGCAGGGCTTCCGCCAGGATGGCGCGGGCGGCGAGCAGCCGATCGAGATCCACCCCCGTGCGCAGTCCCATGTCCTCGAACATCCAGACGAGATCCTCGGTCGCCACGTTGCCCGAAGCCCCCGGCGCGAAGGGGCAGCCGCCGAGCCCGGCGAGGGAGGAATCGAAGGCGCGGATGCCCTCCTCCAGGCCGGCAACGGCGTTGGCGAGCCCCCGGCCGCGCGTGTCGTGCAAGTGGAGCCCGACGAGGCGTTCGCCCACGCCCGCGCGCACCGCGCGGACGAGCCGCTTCACCTGGGCGGGGTTGGCGTGGCCCACCGTGTCGGCGAGCCCGATCTCCTCCACCCCGGCTTCGGCCAGGGCTTCGGCGAGCCGCACCACGTCCCCTTCCGGCACCGTGCCCTGCAGCGTGCAGCCGAAGGCCGTGGAGATGCCGACCGCGACCTCGGCCGGCGGGTCGGCGTCGCGGGCGAGGGCGAGGATCTCCGCCACCTGCGCCACCGCCTGCTCGGGCTCCATGCGGATGTTGGCGCGGCTGTGCGCGCGCGAGGCGGAGACGGGCACGGTGAGCTTGCGCGCCCCAGCGGCGAGCGCCCGTTCCGCCCCCTTGCGGTTGGGCACCAGCACGACGATCGAGACGCCTTCTATACGCTTCGCCGCCGCCACCACCTCGGCCGTGTCGGCCATGGCGGGGACGAGGTCGGGGCGGACGAAGGAGCCGACCTCGATCTCCGGCAGGCCGGCTTCGGCGAGTGCGGCGATCCAGCGGATCTTGTCCGCGGTCGTCATCCGCCCGCGCGCGTTCTGCAACCCGTCCCGGGGCCCGACCTCGCAGATGGTGACGTCGCGCTCGCTCATCCCTCGCTCGCCTTTGCGCCGGGACCATCGGGCCGGACCGGGTTGCGGTCAACGCCCCTGCCGCCAATGTTCAGGCGGGTCGAAGCTGCCGGCCCAAAGCCCGCGCCCGTGCCAGCGGGCAATCCACTCGTCGACGACATAGGCGTCCGAATAGCGCCGATACGCGACTGCCCACCCCTCGCGCACCAGCCAGCGGTTGAGGTTTTCGCCATCCACCGTGCAGAGTGCGACCAGGCGACCGAAGCGATCGGTCGTAACACCGCGGCACGAGACGAGGCGGCCGGCGACGCGCTGGGCAAGCGCGAACGCCGCCTCGCGCCCGCAAGCCCAGGCGACCCCGTCGCGGAGGCAGCTCTGGTCGAGCTCCGGCGCGTCCACGCCGTGCAGGCGGATCCGTCTGCCGGCGATGGTCAGCGTGTCGCCGTCATGCACGCGGGCAGGGCCCTGCACGGTGCCGTCCATCCCCTCGGTGCCGAGCCGGGCGGGCACCCGGCTGGTCAGCCACACCCCGGCCAGGGAAGCAGCGGCGAACAGGGCGACGATCGCGCCGAGGGCGCGGCGTCGCTTGCCGCGATGCCACCACCACGGGCTGCTGCGACGGCGCGACCACATCGTTCCCTCCTAGCCGACGCCGTCGAGTCGGGCGACCGCGTTCGGGAGAGCGGAAGGCAAGCGGCGACGGGTTAGGCACGGGGTGAATGACCGCGTGGAATCGTCCATGCGTGGGGTGTCGAAAAACTTGACGGTTCGATGACGCGGCCTGATATCGTAACGAAAAATCGTATTGTGTCAGACACTTGCCATTTTGGCTCCGGAATTGCTCGGCCTCGCGCCGCAACCCGCCGCACGCGGCCGACCCGAAAGGAGACCCATGACCCGCACCCTGCCCTTCGCCGCCGCCCTGGGGCTCGCCGCCCTGGCCGCCGCCCCGGCCCAGGCCAACCTGCTGATCAACCCGGGGTTCGAAAGCGGGCTGACGGGATGGACGACGAGCGGGAACGTGTTCGACATTTCATGCGCGGGGATCCCGCCTGGTTGCGCACCTGGCGGTGGAAGCAGGATCGCTACGCTGAACGATGCCTCGCTGCCCAACACGGGCATCGGCAGCGCAAGCCTCAGCCGGGCGGTCACCGTGCCCGGCCCCGGCACCTTCGCGTTCGGCGCGGTGTTCTCCTACGCGACCGTCCTGCCCGCCGCCGGCAACTTCACGCAGGGGCAGATCTCGCTCACCGTGCAGGGTGGAGGGCCTTCGGTGACCCTCGGCTTCGACCCGAACGCGCTCGCCAGCCAGTTCACCATCTCCGGCTTCGCCGGCTTCTCCTTCACCGCCTGGATCCCGCTCTCCGGCACCCTCGCTTACGCCGGCCCCGGGCCGGCGAGCCTGCTGCTCACCATCAGCGTGCAGAACGCGACGGCGGACAACCGCCTGGTCCTCGACGTCGACAACGTCTTCCTGCGCGCGGTCACGGTCGAGGTGCCGGAGCCGGCGGCACTCGCTCTGCTCGGCCTGGGGCTGGTTGCCCTCGCCGCGCTGCGCCGCGCCGCCCCCGCGCGGGCCTGATCAGCCGAGCCAGCCCCGCGCGCGGATCTCCGCCGCCACCCGCCCCGCCTCGTCGATCGGCACCACCGCAGACGGGGCGGGCTCGCCGAGCCGCGCCACCCTCCCCGCCGCGACCAGGCTCGCCACCAGCCGCGCGTGCCGCCCGGCCGCGTCGCCCGCGACGAACACGGGGGCGGCGGTCGCGCAGGCCTCGGCCAGCATGGAGACCGAGTCGGCGGTGACCACGATCGCCTCCGCCCAAGCGAGGAACCCCGCGTAGGGGTTCTCGCCCGCGTCTCCCCAGCGGAACAGGCGGTGCGGCACGCCGGCGAGCGCCTCGGCGATCGCGGCTGAGGCGTGCCTCCCCGTGCGCCGGCTGGTGCTGACCAGGAACGACCCGCCGGGGAAGCGATCGCGCACGGCGCGGATCAGGCCCCGCGCCTCGGCGTCCGCCATCCTCTGGCCGCGAACGGGCCCCCCAACCAGCACCGCCACCCGCGGCGAGGGCAGTGTCGGGAGATCGCACCACCGCGTGCGCGCCGCCGCCAGCACGGCGGGCGACAGGCGGTGGCAGGCGCCGAGGATCGCGATCACATTCGGCGCTTGCGGCGGGCGGTCGTGCTGGCCGAGCACGAGCAGGTCGAAGGAGGATGCGCCGAAGCCCGGCCGCATCGCGTGCACCGCCCGCGCGCCGTGCTGCTTCAGCCACAGCGCGATGGGGGCGGACCGTCGCCCGGCCGAGATCACGACCCGGGGCCAAGGCGGACGCAGGAGCGCGCGCGCGGCGGGGCCGAGCCCCGCCAGCGTCGGCCAGGGCCAGGGGAGGCGCGCAAGCGGCCCCCAAGCGAGCGGCACCACGCGCACCGGCACGCCGAGCCGTTCGGCGATGCCCAAGGCCTGGTTCGCCGTGCCGGGCCGCGGGTCGGCCAGCACCCACACCGATGCCGCGTCCGTCCCCGCCGCCTCGGCCACGGCCTTACTCGCGCTCACCCGGCGCCTCGGCGTTGTGCGCCCGCCCGCGCGGGGCTACGAACGGTGAGGCCCTCGCAGGGAGTTCGCATGTCCGACCGCCACACCTCCGACTGGGACCGCGACGCCGCGCGCATCACCGCCCGCGCGCTCCTCGACATCAAGGCCGTGAACTTCCGCCCCGAGGAGCCCTACACCTTCACCTCGGGCTGGAAATCCCCCGTCTACATCGACTGCCGCAAGATCATCTTCTTCCCCCGCGCGCGGGCCAAGATCTGCGAACTCGCCGCCGAGAAGATCGGCCGCCACGTCGGCTACGAGGCCTTCGACGTCATCGCCGGCGGCGAAACGGCCGGCATTCCCTTCGCCGCCTGGATCGCCGATCGCCTGCAACTGCCCATGATCTACGTGCGCAAGAAGGCGAAGGGCTTCGGGCGCAACGCGCTGATCGAGGGCGACGTGCCGGCGGGCCAGCGCACGCTTCTGGTGGAGGACCTCACCACCGACGGGCAGTCGAAGATCCGCTTCTGCACCGCGCTGCGCGACGCGGGCGCGATCGTCCACCACACCTTCGTCGTGTTCTTCTACGGGGTCTTCCCCGGCAGTTTCGAGACACTGCGGCGGATGGACATCGGGCTGCATCACCTCTGCACCTGGTGGGACGTGCTCGAGGTCTGCCGCACGCATCCTTACTTCTCCGACTCGGCACTCGCCGAGGTGCGCCGCTTCCTCGACGACCCGGTGGCGTGGTCGAAGGCGCATGGCGGCATCGGGGCGCCGGAGGAGGCGGCGGCGAAGGAGGAGGCGTGAGCGCGCGCGCCACCCTGCGCGCGATCCTCCGCGCCCCGCGTCGCGCCCTCGCCGCCCTCGCGGTCGGTCTCGCGCTCGCCGCTCCCGCCACGCCCCTCGCGCGCGACACGCTCACCATCGGCATCACCCAGTATCCTTCCACCCTTCATCCCTCCATCGAATCGATGGCGGCGAAGTCCTACGTGCACGGTTTCACGCTGCGCCCGATCACCGTGCACGACGCGGAGTGGAAGGTCGTCTGCATGCTCTGCGAGCGCCTGCCGACGATCGAGAACGGCGATGCGGTGCCGGAGATGGCGCCGAACGGCAACCCGGGCATCGCCGTCACCTACCGCTTGCGCGCCGATTCCGCCTGGGGCGACGGCACGCCGATCACCACCGAAGACATCCTGTTCGCCTGGGAAGCGGGGCGCGAGGCGGCCACGGGGATCGGGCCCGCCGAGCTCTACCGCTCGCTGCACCGGATCACGGTGATCGATGCGCGGACCTTCACACTCCATTTCGACAAGCTCACCTTCGAGTACAACGCGATCAACGAGCTTCGTCCCCTGCCTGCGCATCTCGAGCGCGCGATCTGGCAGGCGGATCCGCGCGCCTACCGCACCCGCACGCTGTATGACCGCGAACCGGCGCGGCCTGGACTGTGGTCCGGGCCCTACCGCGTGGTTGCCACCCAAGCCGGCGCCTCGGTCACGCTCGAGCGCAACCCGGCCTGGCGCGGGCGCGAGCCCGCCTTCCGGCGCATCGTCATCCGCACGGTGGAGAACACCGCCGCGCTGGAGGCGAACCTGCTCGCGGGCCAAGTGGACATGATCGCGGGCGAACTGGGGCTTCCGCTCGATCAGGCGCTCGCCCTCGAACGCCGTGCCGCGACCCGCTTCCGCTTCCACATCCAGCCCGGGCTCGTCTACGAGCACATCGACCTCAACCTCGACCTGCCGGCACTCTCCGATCGGCGCGTGCGCGAGGCGCTGGTGCGCGCGATCGACCGCGACCAGATCGTGCAGAGGCTGTTCGAAGGCCGCGTGCCGGTGGCGCACTCCTTCGTCAACCCGCTCGATCGCATGCACGACCCCACCGTGCCGCGCATTCCCTTCGACCCCGAAGGAGCGCGACGCCTGCTGGAGGAGGCGGGCTGGCGCCCCGGCCCCGACGGCATCCGCCGCAACGCGACAGGCGAACGGCTTTCGCTTGAACTGATGACCACCGCCGGCAACCGCTCGCGCGAGCTCGTGCAGCAGGTGCTGCAGGGGATGTGGCGCGCGGTCGGCGTCGAGGTGCGCATCCGCAACGAACCGCCGCGCGTCTTCTTCGGCGAGACCCTCTCGCGCCGCCGCTTCCAGGGCATGGCGCTGTTCGCCTGGATCTCTTCGCCCGAGAACGTGCCGCGCACCATCCTCCATTCGACCGAGATCCCGACGGAGGCGCGCAACTGGGCGGGGCAGAACTACACGGGCTTCCGCCACGCGGAGATGGACGAGTTGCTCGAACGCCTGCCGATCACGCTCGAGCCCGAGGCGCGCCGCCCGCTGTGGCGGCGGGTGCAGGAGATCTACGCCACCGAGATCCCGGTGATCCCGCTCTTCTTCCGCGCGGATGCGCATATCTGGCCGCGCTGGCTCGAGGGCGTGCGGCCGACGGGGCATCTCGCGCCCTCCTCGCTGTGGGTCGAGGCGTGGCGCGTGGCGCCATGATGACCCGCTCCTGAAACGATGCTGCGGCTGGTCGGCGCCCGTCTGGTTCAGGCCGCCGTCACCGTCGTCCTCCTGTCCTTCGCCGCCTACGCCCTGATCGGGCTGATGCCGGGCGATCCGATCGACCTCGCCATCGCCTCCGACCCGCGCCTTTCCGCGGCGGACGCGGAGCGGTTGCGTGCGCTGCACGGACTCGATCGCCCGCTCCTCGAGCGCTATCTCGCCTGGGCCGTCTCGGCGCTCGCCGGCGAGTTCGGCTTCTCGCGCCTGTTCGCCGCCCCGGCGCAGGAGGTGCTCGCCGCCGCCCTCGTCAACTCGCTCGCTCTCCTCCTGCCCACCACGCTCGCTTCGGCCGCGATCGGCATCGCGCTCGGCATCCTGGCCGCGCGGCGCCCGCGCGGCGCGGTCGACGCGATCATCAATGCCGTCGCCTTCGCCGGCATCGCCATGCCGAGCTTCTGGCTCGCCATCCTGCTGATCATCCTGTTCGCCGTCGTGCTCGGTTGGCTGCCGGCGGGCGGGCCGCCGCCGGAACCCACCCTCTCCGCCTGGCTTCGCCACCTCGCGCTGCCCTCACTCACCCTCACCACCCTTGGCCTTGCCGCCTATGCGCGCCAGACCCGGGCGGCGATGATCGAAGCGCTGGGCGAGCCCTGGATCCGCACCGCACGCGCCAAGGGGGCGCCGCCTTCGCGCGTGCTGCTGCGTCACGCCCTGCCGAACGCGGCGATCCCGATCGTCACCGTCGCTGCGCTGGATTTCGCCACGCTCGTCTCCGGTGCGCTCGTGGTGGAAACCGTGTTCGCCTGGCCTGGGATGGGCAAGCTCCTGTACGACGCCATCCTCGGCAACGACTACAACGTCGCGCTGCTCGCGCTCCTGCTCGCCGCCCTCGTCACGCTGGCCGCCTCGCTCGCCGCCGACCTGATCCAGCTCGCCCTCGACCCGAGGCTCAGGCGATGAGCGGCCGCGCGCTCTCCCGGTTCCTCGCCCATCGCGCGGGGGCCTTCTCCGCCCTCGTCCTCGTCGCGCTCCTCGCCGCCGCGCTCGCCGCACCGATCCTCGCCGAAGCGATGGGGCATGATCCGTTCGCACCCGACCTGTTCAAGCGCTTCGCCCCGCCTTCCGCCGAACACCCGTTGGGCACGGACGAGTTGGGGCGCGACCTCTTGCTGCGCCTTCTCTACGGCGCGCGCGTATCGCTCGCGGTGGGCTTGGGTGGCGCGCTCGCCTCCGCGCTCATCGGGCTTGCGGTGGGGCTTGCCGCCGCCTGGTGGGGCGGCCTGGTCGACGCGGTGCTGATGCGGCTGGCCGACGGCCTCGTCGCGCTGCCTGCGCTCCCCTTGCTGATCGTGCTCGCCGCGGTCGACCCCGCGCGCATCGGCCTGCCGCGCGGGGCGCTCGCCGCCGATCTCGCGCGCATCATCGTCATCGTCGCCCTGTTCGGCTGGGTGAAGGTGGCGCGCATCACGCGCGCGGCGGCGCTCTCCATCCTGCGCATGGACTATGCGCGCGCCGCCATCGCCCTCGGCGTGTCGCCCGCGCGTCTCCTCGCTCGCCATGTGGTGCCCAATCTCGCCGGGCACGTCGCGGTGGCGACCACCCTCTCCATCGGGGCGGTGATCCTGCTCGAATCCGTACTCTCCTTCCTCGGTTTGGGGATCCAGCCGCCGGCCGCCTCGTGGGGGGCGATGCTCGCCAACGCGCAGGACCTCGTCTTCTCCGCGCCCATGGCCGCGGTGTGGCCTGGGCTCGCCATCTTCGTCACCGTGGTGGCGACGAACTTCGCCGGCGACGCGCTGGCCGATGCGCTGGACCCGAAGGCCGAGGCGCGGCGCGGCTGACTGTCATCGAAAATTCGCCCACGAGGGGCGAGGGCGCGTCTAGTCGGTGAACGAGGCGCGACCGCCAGGAGGTTGCGGCCAAGTTGTTCAAGGGAGCGATCGATGACCGAGCAGAGCTTCGTGCTGCACGACGCCGGCGAGGGCGATGAGCCCCTGTCCAACCATTCGGCCAACCCGACCTTCGGCGAGATCCTGGAGGCGCGGCTTTCGCGCCGCGGCGCGCTGCTGGGAGGGCTCGCCACTGCCCTTGGCGCCATGTTCGTCCGCCCGGGCGAAAGCTTGGCCTCCGCCGCCACCTCCATCGGCCCAGCCGAGAAGATGCTCGGCTTCGCCGCCATCCCCGTGAGCGACAAGGACACGCTGGTCGTTCCGCCTGGCTACACCGCGCGCGCGATCTGCGCCTGGGGCGAGCCGATCCGCAGCACGGGCCCCGCCTTCGCGCCGACCAACACGGGGGCGGATCAGGCGCAGCAGATCGGCATGCACCATGACGGCATGCACTTCTTCCCGATCGAGGGCCGCTCGCCTTACGAGGGCTCCTCGACCGACGGCCTGCTCGTGATGAACCACGAGTACGTCGAGCCGCGCTACCTGCACGCCGCGAAGTACGCCGGGCAGAAGATCGCGACCGACGCGGTGGTGATCCGCGACGGCAAGCGCGACGACGACGAGGTGCTGAAGGAGATCAACGCGCACGGCGTCACCATCGTGCGCATCGCCAAGCAGGCGGACGGCAGCTGGAAGATCGTGGATGATCCGCGCAACCGCCGCATCACGGGGCTGACCGTGATGGAGATCGGCGGCCCCGTGCGCGGCACCGAGTTCGTGCGCACGAAGTTCAGCCCGGACGGCACGCGCGTCCGCGGCACGCTGAACAACTGCGCGCACGGCGTCACGCCGTGGAACACCTACCTCACCTGCGAGGAGAATTGGGCCGGCTACTTCCGCAACGGCACCATAGTGGACCAGAAGCCCGATTTGCCGCGCGAGCACGCCCGCTACGGCGTGCGCACGGAGCGGTCGCGCTATGCGTGGGAGCTCGCCGCCTCGGGCCGCGACGAGTTCGTCCGCTTCGACGCCACCGCCCGCGGCGAGAACCCGACCCAGGACTATCGCAACGAACCCAACGCCTTCGGCTGGGTGGTGGAGATCAATCCGTGGGATCCGAACAGCGTGCCGGTCAAGCGCACGCATCTCGGCCGCTTCGCCCATGAGGGCGTGATCTTCGCCCCGGTGAAGGAGGGCAAGCCGGTGGTGTGCTACTCGGGCGACGATGCGCGCTTCGAGTACATCTACAAGTTCGTCTCGGCCAAGCCCTACCATGCGGCGACGGCGAACGGGTCGCTGCTCGATGAGGGCACGCTCTATGCGGCGAAGTTCAACGCCGACGGCACCGGCGAGTGGCTGGCGCTGAAGCCCGGGGTGAACGGCCTCACCCCCGAGAACGGCTTCGGGTCGCTCGCCGAGATCCTGGTCAACACCCGTGCCGCCGCCGACCGGGCGGGGGCGACGAAGATGGACCGGCCGGAGTGGGGCGCGGTCGATCCGCGCGACGGCCGCGTCTACTTCACGCTGACCAACAACTCGCGCCGCACCGAACAGCAGGTGGACGCAGCCAACCCGCGGGCGCGCAACCTCTTCGGCCACATCATCCGCTGGCGCGAGGAGAACGACGACCACACCTCGACGCGCTTCACCTGGGATCTGTTCGTCATCGCCGGCCCCGCCGAGGAGAGCCGCACGGCCTCGGGGGCGCGGCTGACCCAGGACAACATCTTCGCCTGCCCCGACGGGCTGTGGTTCGACTCCGCCGGCCGGCTCTGGATCCAGACCGACATCGGCGAGAGCGAGCAGAACCGCGGACCGCACGCGGTGTTCGGCAACAATCAGATGCTGGCCGCGGACCCGATCACCGGCGAGATCAAGCGCTTCCTCACCGGGCCCATCGGCCAGGAGATCACCGGCGTCGTGACCACGCCCGATCGGCGGACGATGTTCATCAACGTCCAGCACCCGGGCGCCAACACCTCGGCCGACGAGTATGCGGAGGGGAAGATCCGCAGCCGCTGGCCGGACGGGCAGGGCGTGCCGCGTTCGGCCACCGTGGTGATCACCAAGGACGACGGCGGCTTCATCGGCACCTGACGCCGTCGCCTTCGGCAACGCAACGGGGGCTCCGTCCGCAAGGGCGGAGCCCCTTCGCGTTCCGCCGACCCCTCAGGCGCCGAACACGAAGCGCGTGCCGGTGGAGGAGCGGACGAAGTTCTCCGGCATTTCCGCCTGCACCATGGCGATGAAGGCCTCGCCCGAGCAGTGCATCGGCACCAGGAGATCGGGCTTCAGCGCCTTCAGTTCCTCGAGGGTGCGGCGTTGGTAGTCGAGCGGGAATGGCGCGAGGTGGAAGCCGCCCATCACGGCGTGCAGGCGGTCGGTGCCGGCGGCCGCCATGGCGGAACGGACGGAGTTGACCACGCCGCGATGGCCGCAGGAGGTCAGCACGACGAGGCCCCGGTCCCGCACCAGGAAGGCGGTGGAGACCTCGTGCTCGAAATCGTCGGGCACGATGGTTTGCGTCCGTTTCGCCTCCGACAGCCCCTCCGGCGCGCAACCGAACGCACCCTGTTTGCCGACGTACATTCGGGTTGGGGAAAGCACGCGCTCGAACGACGAGGCCGCGATCCGCCCGCCGGAGAAGCCGTGGCCGGCGATGAGGGAGGGCCGGTCCACCACCGTGATGGCGAGCCCCGCCGCCAGCATCGCCTCACGATCGAGGGCGCCGAAATTGCCTGCCTCGCCCGGCACGTTGAGTTCGCGAACGCAGAAGCACTCCTCGCCACCGAGATAGAAGGGCAGCCCTTGCTTCAGCCGGCCGCGATTCGCCTCGAGAAAACCGACCAAGCCGCCGAAATGGTCGTAGTGCCCGTGGCTGAGCACCAGCGCGTCGATGGTGGCGGCGTCGATTCGCGCCAGCATCAGGTTGTTGAGCAGCGTCTCGGGCGTGTAGCCGAAGTCGATCAGGATGTTCCGCCGCTCGCCGCGGGCTTCCGTCTCGCAGAACAGGGAGAGCCCCCATTCGTTCTGCAGCGTGTGCCTGGGCGGCCGGCCGGGGGCGACGGCGAAGCCGAGACGCTCCACACGCACGCCTTGCACCGTGCGGGCTGGTTCGAAGGCGTGATGATACGAGTCCGTCACCACTCGCACGGCGAGGCGATCGACCACCGGCACGCCGCCCGCCGGGATCGGCTGTGCGGCGGCGACGCGGCTGCAGAGGAAGCCTCCGCCCACCAGCGCACCGAACAGACCGAGGCCGGCGCCCAGCGTGCGGCGCCGCGTAGTGGTGGCGGCTACGCCGGCCTGATCGTTCTGCGACGGCATCGTCTCCTCCTTCCTGTTATTCTTGCGCGGAATGGTTGGACGATGCGCCGGCCCGGTCAAGCCATGCCGACCACGAAACGTTATACCGTATCGATGTCTCCGTCAGCCGCCGATCGGCCCGCCGCGATCGCGCGCGATCGCGATCACGGTGGTGCGC
This sequence comes from Elioraea thermophila (ex Habib et al. 2022), assembly GCF_003336755.1. Taxonomy (GTDB): domain Bacteria; phylum Pseudomonadota; class Alphaproteobacteria; order Acetobacterales; family Acetobacteraceae; genus Elioraea; species Elioraea thermophila. The sequence continues at coordinate 85,273 of NZ_QMDI01000005.1, forward strand.
GGCGGCAGGGCGGGTTCGAAGGCGGGCCACCGCGTGGCCGGGCGGGTGAAGTCCGCCCCCGCCTCGGCCCCCGGGGTGCGCACCACCGAGAACAGGGTGGTGTCGTCGGGTGAGAAGCGGAGCCCGCCGATCGCGGCCGCGCGCGGTGCGGCGTAAAGGAGCGCGATCGTGCCCCGCGTCGCGCCCGATGCGGTGCCGCAAACGTAGATGCCGTCGGCGATGCCGGTGCTGCGCTGCAGGGGGCCTTGCGCCGTGCCGATGAACAGCCGCCCACGCCGATCCACCTCGAGCACGGCGGGGCACGCAAGCCAGACGCGCGAGCCTGCCCCGTAGCGCGCGGTCGATCCCGGCTGGGCGGGATCTCCGCCGAGGATCAGCACCGCGCCTGAAGCGGCGTCCGCTCCGTGGTCGCGGTTGTCCGGGAGGATCTCGACTACGTGGCCCCAAGGATTGATCGGGCGGGGGTTCAGCGAGTCGAGGCGCGCGGGCGTCCGCTCTCCCCCGCGGCAAGCGAGGAACAGCCGACCGTCCGGCGAAACGGCGAGCCCAGAAGGCGAGTCGAACGGCGTCGCCCCCGCCTGTTCGGCCGCCATGCGGGCATCGATCAGCGCGGCGGCGGTGGCGGGAAGACGAAGCCAGCGGATGGTCGATCCCTCCACGCGCGCCACCGACAAGGCTCCCTCGTCGAGCAGCGCGCCATTCGCGGCAAGCCCGTCCCCGTCCGGCCCACTTGCGGCGACGAAACGGTAGAGGAACCCGTCGCGGCGCGCTTCCGTCATGTACACCACGGGCCGGCCATCGGCCGAGCGCGTCACCGCCACATCGGCCTTGGGAAAGCGCCCGAGCGCAGTGCGCTTGACAGGGACCGCCGTCGGGTCGAGGGCGTCGAGTTCCACCACCCAGCCGAAGCGGTTCGGCTCGTTCGCCTCGCGGAAGCGGGGGGCGAGGTCGCGCCAGGCGGCGATCTGTGCGCTCGCGTCTCCTTCTCCGATCAGAACAGTCCGCCAGGGTGTGGCGCAGCCGCCCTCCGCGGCGAGGATGCCGCGCGCCGCCATCCCGGCCGGGTCCTCGCTCGTACGCAGCCGCGCATCACCCGCCGCCGGGCCCGCGAGGCGGCAAAGCGTGGTGCCGGTGAGACGCCGCGCTTGGAACCCGCCATCCACCACCACCCAGCGCCCGCCGAGGAACTCGAGGTTCACCACCGAAGCGCCGACCATGCCGATCTCGATCGCCGGGTTGGGCAGAAGTGATGGGAAGGCCATGCGCGGGTCGACGCGGGTATGGGAGAAGACGGCGACCAGGCGCGGAATGCCGTCCGCCGCCGGTGGAGGTTCGACGATGGCGGCGAGCCGCGCATCCCAGGCGAATTGCGTCGCCGCCGCCTCGGCGTCCGGAAGATGCGGGTTCCAGGGCGGGGCGTTGAACGCCACCCGGTCGCCCCAGCGCAGCAGCACGTCGCGCCGATAGCCGCGCGCGATCCGATCATCCAGCAGCACCGGCTGGGAGACGTCGGCGACGTCGGACACGCCCGGCTGAGCGGCGGCAGGCCAAGCCAGCGCAGCCGCGGAGGCGGCGAGCAGCGAGCGTCGGGAGAGGATCGGCACCGGCTTACGACTCCTCCTCGATCGGCGGGGGTTCATGCACGCGGACAGGCGGGAGCGGGCCCCGCCAGCGTTCGATCTCGACCAGACAGGAATGGGCGACCGGGCCCTGGCCGAGGCGCGAGGTTCCTTCGTCGCGGGTCAGCACGTTCGGATTGCCGTGCACACAGAGCGAGCCCGGCACGCCGGGCTCGAGCGGGTCGAACCAGGCGCCCGTCGCCATCGCCACCACGCCGCGCATGAGGCCCTCGTCGAACACCGCGCCGGCGAGGCAGGCGCCGCGGTCGTTGAACACGCGCACGACATCGCCCGCGGCGATGCCGCGCGCCGCGGCATCCTCGGGATGGATTCGGATCGGCTCGCGCCCGGCGACCTTGGCGGCGAGGCTGACCCGGCCCGGGTCGCCCTGCCCGTGCAGCCGCGTGGCGGGCTGGTCGGTGAGAAGATGCAGCGGGTAGCGGGCGGCGGCCGGTGCGCCGAGCCACTCGCGTGGTTCCTTCCACACCGGGTGGCCGGGGCAGTCGTCGTAGTCGAAGCCGGCGATCGTTTCGGAGAAGAGCTCGACCTTGCCGGACGGCGTGGCGAGAGGTTCCGCGTAGGGATCGTTCCGGAACCCCTCGAACAGGACGAAGGGGCGCGCCGGCGGGTCGAACTCGAGGAAGCCCCGATCCCAGAAGCCGTCGAAATCGGGCGTCTCCAGCCCCGCTTCGCGCCAGCCGCGGCGCGCCGTCTCGTAGAGGTGAGCGAGCCAGGCGCGCTCGTCGCGCTGTTCGGTGAAGCGCTCGCGCACGCCGAAGGCTTCGGCGATGTCGGCGAGCATCGCCCAGTCGTCGCGGGCCTGGCCCTGCGGCGGCACCGCCCGTTTCATGGCGAGAACGAAGCGGTCGCGCGAGGAGGCGGCGATGTCGTTGCGCTCGAGCGTGGTCGTCGCCGGCAGCACGATGTCGGCGTGGCGGGCGAGCGGCGTCCACCACGGCTCCTGCACGATGATGGTGTCGGGCTTGGCCCAGGCGCGCAAAAGCCGGTTCAGGTCCTGGTGGTGGTGGAAGGGGTTGCCGCCCGCCCACCAGATCAGCCGGATGTCTGGGTAGGTGAGGGTGCGGCCATTGTAGTCGTAGGGCTCGCCCGGCCGCTCCAGCATGTCGGTGAGGCGGGCGACGGGGATGAACAGGCCCAAGGGGTTGCGCCCCGGCGAGAGGGCGGGAACGGGCAGCTCCTGGCGCGGGTTGCCGACCCCGTTGATCGAGCCGTAGCCGAAGGCGAAGCCGCGGCCGGGCAACCCGATGCCGCCCGTGATCGCGGCGAGCGCCACCACCATCCAGAACGGCTGTTCGCCCCAGTCCGCCCGCTGCAACGACCAGGTGGCGGTGATCATGCTCGGTTCGCGCGCGATCATCCGTGCCACCTCGGCGATATGCGCCGCCGGCACCCCCGTGATCGCCTCCGCCCAGGCGGGCGTTTTCGCCACACCGTCAGGCTCGCCGAGGATGTAGGCGCGGAGTTTCGGCCACCCCGTGCAGTGGGTGGCGAGGAAGTCTCGATCCTCCAACCCCTCGGCGACGATGACGTTCGCGGCGGCGAGCATGAAGGCGGTGTCGGTGCCGGGGCGGATGGGGATCCACTCGGCCCCGAGGAAGGCCGGTGTGGGGCCGCGGTCGGGGGAGACGTTGAGGATCTTGAGTCCCGATCGCGCGAGTTCGGCCAGCCGAAGCCGGTACTGGCCCTCGCCCGCTCCGCCGGCGCAGACCTCGCCGTTCTTCAGCGGCAGGCCCCCGAAGCAGAGCAGCACGCGAGCGTGGGCGAGGACGGAGGGCCAATCGGTGGCTGGGCCCTGGACGCAGTCGTTGGTGCCGACGACGTGCGGCATCAGGGTCATGCCGGCGGCGTAGGAGTAGTTGGTCACCTGGCCCACGTAGCCGCCGATCAGCGCGAGGAAGCGCTGCAGCTGCGTCCGCGCATGATGGAACCGCCCGGCTGAGGCCCAGCCATAGGAGCCGCCGAAGATCGCGGCGTTGCCGTGGGCGGCCCGCACGCGCGCCACCTCCTCGGCGACGAGGCGGATCGCGCGATCCCAGGAGACCGGCACGAAGGGATCGCCGCCGCGCGGGCAGCCGGCGCGACGCCCCGCGAGCCAGCCCTTGCGCACGTAGGGGCGATCGATGCGCGCGCGCGCATGCACGAGGTCGGGCACGGACTCGATCAACCGCCCCGGGGCGCGGTCGCGGCGGAAGGGGCGCACGCCGACGACGCGGCCCGCTTCGACCAGGGCCTCGAAGGCGCCCCAATGCGCCGCGTGCGGCACGGCGATGGCCATCGCGCAGTTACCCCCCGTTCGCTTCTGCCACCCTGTCGTGACTTAGCGCGGGTCTGCCTTCAGCGCGAGGGCGTCAGGCGGCGGGGCTGACGTAGCCGCCATGGCCGAGGACGAAGCGTCCCGCCCCGGCGGGGCTGCGGCCCGCGATCAGGCTGGGGGGAATGCCGGCGAGCACGCGCAGCATGTCGGCCTGCACGGTTCGGTTCCGCCGGCCGTAGAAGTGGTGGGTGTCATCGCCGGTCCCGATCACCACGGCACCGACGTCCACCGCCTCCACGGTCGCCACACCGGGGTCGCGCAAAGGGCCACGCTGGCCGAGGCGGAACCCGGCGAAGCGGAAGCGCACCGGGTTCGACCGCAGCTTCTGGCTGAGCTGCAGAGCACCGTCGCGCTCGCAATGATAGACGACCGTGCGGGGCACAAGCTCGGGCAGGCGTCGCAAGCCACCCTCGCGACCGAAGGCGTCCGCCTCGATGTCTGCCCCCGTGCTCAGCACGACGTCGATCCCCCCCGGAAAGTCGAGGGCGGACAGCGCGGAGGCAAGAACGGCATGGCCGAGGCTCTGCACCATGAGAACCAGCCGCGGGGCGGCGCCGAGAGGTCGCGCCGCGGCCACCTCCGCGAGCACGTCGACAAGAAGGTTCACCGCGCGACGCAGGGCCTCGCCCGACCGCTCGGCGTCCTTGACGTCGCTCCAATAGGCGCGCGTGCCGAGCACGCCGTCCGAGGGCCAGGTGAACACCGTCGGCACGAGGGGGCGAGGCCGTTCCTCCTCGGGCATGGCGCGACGGATCGCCTCGAGGTTCACCGCAATCCGCGCGGTGAGGGCGAGCGCCTCGGCGAAGCCCGTCTGGAAGCCGTGCACGTAGAGGAGAAGGTCGTGCGTCGCCGCCTCGCCCTGGCCGCCGAGCAGCCGCTGCAGACGCGCCGAGAGTTCCGTGCTGCCGAGCACGCCGGCGCCCGGGTCCTCGGCGAACACGCCCAGCGCGTGGCGGCCGGTCGGCACGTCGTGCGACCACGACGCCGCGAGCCCGGCGAAGCGTGCGGCGCCGAAGCGGAGTTCCGCCCCATCGCCGTTGAGGGCCGTGCCGAAGCCGTCGGGACGGACGGGGTCGCCGACCGGGTTGCGGTTGGTGGCGAAGAAGACCGTGAGATCCCCGCCGCCCCCTGCGCTGCCTTTCCTGCGCGGCCTGGCCGCCGATGACGCCGTGCGGGCCATGCGTGCGTTCTCCCCTTCTGGTCGGATCGCACTCCCCGTCCCTATAGTGGCGCCGGCCTCAAGGAGACGACAATGACCTCGCTTCCCCGCCCCAACAGCCCGGCCGCCCGCGACATCGCCTCCGTGCTCCACCCCTACACGGATCTCGAGGCGCACCTGCGCACCGGCCCCCTCGTCATCACCCGCGGCAAGGGGGTGCGGGTGTGGGACGATGCGGGGCGCGAGTACATCGACACCCTCGCCGGGCTGTGGTGCGCCGCCTTGGGCTTCGACAACGAACGCCTCATCGAGGCGGCGGTGCGGCAGATGCGCGCCCTGCCCTTCTACCACGCCTTCGGTGGGCGGTCGCATCCGCCGATGATCGAGCTCGCCGAGATGCTGCTCGCCCGAGCCCCCGTACCGATGAGCCGCGTGTTCTTCGCCAATTCCGGTTCGGAGGCGAACGATACCGCGATCAAGATGATCTGGTACGCGAACAACGCCTGGGGGCGGCCCGAGAAGAAGAAGATCATCGGCCGGGTGCGCGGCTATCACGGCATCACCATCGCCGCCGGCTCCGTCACCGGGCAGACGATCAATCACAAGGCCTTCGACCTGCCGCTGCCCGGCTTCCTGCACCTCCGCTGCCCGACCTTCTACCACGAGGGGCTGCCGGGCGAGACGGAGGAGCAGTTCAGCCTGCGCCTTGCCGAGGAGCTGGAGGCGCTGATCCTGCGCGAGGGGCCGGAGACGATCGCGGCGATGTTCGCCGAACCCGTGCAGGGTGCCGGCGGCGTGGTCATCCCACCGCGCGGCTACTTCGAGGCGATCCAGCCCATCCTGCGCAAGTACGACATCCTGCTGGTCGCCGATGAGGTGATCTGCGGCTTCGGCCGCACCGGCAACTACTGGGGCAGCGAGACCTTCGGCCTCGAGCCGGACATCCTCGTCTGCGCCAAGGCGCTCTCCAACGCCTACCTGCCGATCTCGGCGGTGATGGTGAACGACCGCATCTTCCAGGCGCTGGCGAAGCAGAGCCACGAGATCGGCACCTTCGGGCACGGCTTCACCTATTCGGGCCATCCCGTGCCGGCGGCGGTCGCGGTGGAGACTCTGAAGATCTATGACGAGATCGACATCGTCGGCCATGTGCGCGAGGTGGGGCCCTACTTCCAGGCGCAGCTGCGCGAACGTTTCGCCGACCACCCGCTGGTGGGAGAGGTGCGCGGGGTTGGGTTGATCGCGGGCGTGGAGCTGGTGGAGGACAAGGAGACCCGGCGCAACTTCGCGCCTGCGCGCAAGATCGGGGCGCGCTTCGTCAAACACGCGGAGGAGCGTGGCCTGATCTGCCGCGCCATGGTGCTGGACACCATCGGTTTCTCCCCCCCGCTGATCATCACGCGGGCGGAGATCGACGAAATGCTCGACCGCTTCGGCCGTGCGCTCGACGATCTCGCCGTGGCGCTCGCGACGGAGCGCGAAGCGACGCTGGCGTGAGCGCCGAGGGGGGCGGTCGCGCTCGCCACGACGTGAGGCCGGCGTCCGAGGGCAGTTGCCCTCGCTAACGCGCGCTTAAGGGTTCCTGTCGATCCTGCGCCGCGCCGTGAAGGCATGCGAGGGGGCGACCATGCGCGTGTTTCGAAACCTGCCGATCGCCGGCAAGCTCGCAGTGTCGGGCGCCGTCACCCTCGGCCTGGTGGCCGTGCTCGTGGTGCAGACCATGCGCGGCCTCGACCGGATAGCGAGCGCGGATCAGCGTCAGAGCGGCGCCGTCGCCAACGAGATCGCCGTGCGCGAGGCGATCGCCGCCCTCCTGCAGATGCCGACCTTCAACCGGGATGCCCAGATGGCGCAGGATGCGCGCGCCGTCGAGGCGGCGGTCGCCCGCGCGTCGGAGGCGGCGAACCGGGCGCTGGCTGCCCTGGGCCGGCTTCACGGCGACGAGGGTGAGGAGGCGCTACGTCGTCGCCTCTCTGAGGCGCAGACCGCCATCGTCGCCTATCGCGACGCCATCGCCACCATGGGCGAGATCCGCAAGCGCCTTCTCTCCGCCCGCGACGAGGCCTTCCTGCCGGCGACCGACCGCTTCCGCGACCGCGTGACGCAGGTCGAGACCGCGATCTGGCTCGAGGGCATGGACACGGTTGCGGAGAACGACGCGCGCGCGAAGCTTGTCGAGCTCGGGGAGGCGGCGGCCGATCTGCGCATCGCCGTGCTGCGCTATCTGGCCACGGACGAGGCAACGCAGCGCAACGCCATGCAGGCCGCGATCGCCCTCGGCCACACATCACTGCGGCCGCTACTCAATGCGCCGGTCTCGGCCTCCTTCCGCGACCAGGTGCTTGCCCTGCAGCAGGCCTTCGCCGAACTCGGCGCAACCGCGAGTCAGCTCGCCGGCTTCACCGCGCAGATGGCCGTCCACCAGAGCGAAGGCACGGGCCCAGCACGGGCGACGGCGGAGCGTCTCCTCAGCGCGCTGGTCGAGAGCTACGCCGCGATCCAGGCGGAGGCGAAGGCGCAAGCGGCGAGCGAGACCGCGGCCGTCGAGCGACAGCTCATGCTGGTGGGACTCGCCATCGCCCTCACCCTTGTCGTCTCCGGGGTGGTGACCGCCTTTGCCATCGCCTCGCCGCTGCAGCGGATGACGGCGACGCTTGATCGCATCGCCGAGGGCGACACCTCCGTCGCGGTCGGGTTCTCCGGCCGTCGCGACGAGATCGGCCGCATCGCCGCCGCGACGGAGCGCCTGCGCGCGGAAGCCGAGCGGGCCTTCCTGCAGAGCCAGATCCTCGACCAGCTGCCGCAGCCGGTGATGGTGGCCGATCCGAAGGACGACTTCCGCATCTCCTATCTCAACCAGGCCACGCGCGAGACCCTTGCCGCAGTCGAACACCTTCTCCCGGTGAAGGTCGACGCGCTGATCGGCCAGAGCGTCGACATCTTCCACCGTGACCCGCAGCGCGTGCGGCGGATCCTCGCCGACCCGGCCAACCTCCCGCATAAGGCGCGGATCCGGCTCGGCCCGGAGACGATGAAGCTTTCCATCAGTCCCGTTCGGAATCGCAACGGTGCCTATGCCGGCGCGCTCCTCAACTGGGAGCTGATCACGCGGGAAGTCCGCCTCGCCGACGAACTCGAGGCGAACGTGGGCTCGGTGGCGAAGAGCGTGCTCGGCGCTGCCCAGTCCATGCGCGCCTCGGCCGAGACCCTGACCCAGGTCGCCTCCGAGACGGGCAAGCGGACGGTCGCGGTCGCCGCTGCCACCGATCAGGCGAGCACGAACGTGCAGACGGTCGCCGCCTCGGCCGAGGAACTCGCCGCCAGCGTGCGCGAGATCGCCCGCCAGGTGCAGGAGAGCACGACGATTGCGGCGGAGGCGGTGGCCCAGGCGCAGGCGACCGACGAGACGGTGAAGGGGCTCGCGGAAGCGGCCTCGCGGATCGGCGACGTGGTGCGCCTGATCGGCGACATCGCGGGGCAGACGAACCTGCTTGCCCTCAACGCCACCATCGAAGCAGCACGGGCCGGTGAGGCGGGCAAGGGCTTCGCCGTTGTTGCCTCCGAGGTGAAGAACCTGGCCAGCCAGACCGCCAAGGCGACGGAGGAAATCGCGACCCAGATCACCGCCATGCAGGGGGTGACCGAACAGGCCGTCTCCGCCATCCGTGCCATTGCAGCAACGATCCGGCGCATGGAGGCGATCGCCACCTCCATCGCCGCCGCCGTGGACCAGCAGGGCGCGGCGACGGCAGAAATCGCGCGCAGCGTGCAGCAGGCGGCCGCCGGCACCGCCGAGATCGCCGGCACCATCGGCTCGGTCAGCCGCGCCATCGAACAGGCGGGAGGCGAGGCGGTGCAGGTGCTGGAAGCGGCAAACGGCCTGAACGCCGAAGCGTCGAAGCTGACCGCCGAGGTCGATCGCTTCCTCGCCGGCATGCGCGCGGCCTGAGGGGGTTCTGCTCGGACGCTGCGGAGCACGACGGCAGGCCGGGACACGCTCCGGCGAGGGCGCGTTCGGTGCTGCGGGTCTGATCGGCGCGACGCGGCAGCGACCGATCGGAACCGGCAGGCTCCGGTACGCCCGTCACGCCACCCGATCGGGCGGATCAGCGCCGGCGAAGAACGCATCGAGGTTGTCGAGGGCACGAAACCCCATCGCGTCCCGGGTCTCCACCGTCGCACTGCCGAGGTGCGGCAGAAGCACGACGTTCGGCAGGTCGAGATAGCCCGGGTGAAGCGCCGGCTCGCCGTCGTAGACGTCGAGCCCGGCATACGCCACGTGCCCTGAGCGCAAGGCCGCGATCAGCGCGGCATCGTCGACCAAACTTCCCCGCCCGGTGTTCACCACGATGGCACCGCGCGGCAGCAAGGCGATCCGCTCGGCATTCAGCCAATGCCGCAGCGCTTCGCTGCCCGGGGCGGTGAGCGCGAGGATGTCGATCGCGCTCAGCATCGACTCCGCCTCCGCATGATGGATCGCGCCCTCCTCCAGAGCGGGGTCGAGCCGCCGCCGATTGTGGTAGTGCACCTCCATCCCGAGGCCGCGCGCCATCCGCGCCAGCGCCCGGCCGATCCGCCCCATGCCGAGGATGCCGAGCCGCTTGCCGCTGACGCGCAGGCCAAGGAGCTGCGTCGGCGTCCAGCCCTGCCATGCCCCCGAACGCACCAGCCGCTCGCCTTCGCCGAGCCGGCGTGCGGCGGCGAGGATGAGGGCGAGCGTCAGTTCGGCGGTCGCCTCCGTCAGCACATCGGGCGCGTTGGTGACGACGAGCCCTCGCCCCCGCGCCGCTTCGAGGTCGATGTGATCGGTGCCGGCGGAGAAGGTGGCGAGGATGCGCACGCTTGGCGGCATCGCCGCGATCGTCGCCCCATCGAACACGTCACCCGGCGCGCACAGCACCGCCTGCGGGTTTGCCTGCGCCAGGGCCGCAATCAGCCGCTCGCGCGGCCACGGCAGATCCCCCGGCTCCGGCCCGACCAGGGCGTAGTCGCGCCGCGCCCGCGCCATCACGTTCGGCGGCAGGCGTCGCGTCAGCAGGAGGTTGGTCTTGGCCTGCGGCTGCATGCGAAGTCTCGACGCTGTGGGATAGGCGCCGCATGCCAGGGGCATACCCGCCTGTCCAGCGTCCCTCCCTTGCGGGCCGCCCTCCGACGGCTACGATCCGGCGCATCGACGAGGGAGACGGGATGGATCTCGGGCTGAACGGTCGGCGCGCGCTGGTGCTCGGCGCCTCGCGCGGACTGGGACGGGCGATCGCGACCGCGCTGGCGGCGGAAGGTGCGGCGGTGGCGCTGGCGAGCCGCAACCGCGAGGCCCTCGCCGCCCTCGCCGCCGATCTCTCGGCGCGGCACGGCGTGGCGGCGCACGCCATCGTTGCCGACGTCGCGGACGAGGCGCGCATGGACGTGCTGGCGGAAGAGGCCGTGTTGCGCCTGGGCGGTGTGGACATCCTGGTGCTCAACCACGGCGGGCCTCCGGTCGGGCCCGCCCTCGAGCTCTCGCTCGAGGCGCTGAAAGAGCAGTTCGCGCGCATGGTGGTCGCCCCGATCCGGCTCGCCATGCGTCTGTTGCCCGGCATGCGCGACCGCCGTTGGGGCCGCATCCTCACCATCGGCTCCTCGGGCATGATCCAGCCGCTGCCGAACATGGTGCTGTCCAACACGCTGCGCGGCGCGATCGTAGGCTGGAACAAGACGCTCGCCGCCGAGGTCGCGGCGGAGGGCATCACCTGCAATATCCTTGCCCCAGGCGCGATCGAAACCGACCGCCTGCGCGAGACCGCCGGTTTCGAAGCGAAGCGCACCGGAGCGAGCCTCGACGAGGTGCTGGCGAAGCGTGCCGCCACCATTCCCGCCGGCAGGCTCGGCCGGCCGGAGGAGTTCGGCGCCGTCGCCGCCTTCCTCGCCTCGGACCGCGCCGCCTACATCACCGGCAGCATCGTCCGCGTCGACGGCGGGCTGATCCGCTGCGTCTGAAGCACCGATCGCTCACGCCCCGTGCGCCCCAACCTCTCGCCGGACATCGCGCTTGCGGAACGTTTTCTCGCCGATCTCGCCGCGCGCACCCATGACGGGGTGGGGATCACGCGCGAGGCCTACGGGCCCGGCGAGCGCATCGCGCACGCGCTCTTCCGCTCCCATGCCGCCTCGCTCGGCCTCGCGCTCTCGACCGACCACGTCGGCAATCTCTACGCCACGCTGGCGGGAACGGATCGTTCGCTTCCCGCGATCATCATCGGCTCGCATCTCGATTCCGTTCCCCGCGGCGGCAACTACGACGGCGCGGCCGGTGTCGCGGCAGGTCTCGCCGTGCTCGCCGGCTTCGTCCGCGCGGGGTTCGCGCCGGCCCGCGATCTCACCGTGATGGCGATCCGCGCCGAGGAAGCCGGCGCCTGGTTCCCCACCTCCTATCCGGGCAGCCGCGGCGCCCTGGGCCTCCTACGCGCCGAGGAGCTCGACATCCGTCGCCGCGACAGTGGGCGCAGCCTCGCCGAGCACATGGCCGAGGAGGGGTTCGACCCGGAGGCAGTGCGCGGCGGGCGCGCCCATCTCGCCCGCGACCGCGTCGCCGCCTTCGTCGAACTGCACATCGAACAGGGCCCGGTGCTGGAGGCGGAAGGCATCCCCGTCGGCATCGTCACCGGCATCCCCGGCTCGCGACGGCTGCGCTCCGCCCGCGTCTTCGGCCGCTACGACCATTCCGGCGCGACCCCGCGGCGGTATCGGGCGGATGCCGCGATCGCCGCGGCCGAACTCGCTTATCGCCTCGACCTCGCCTGGGAACGGATGGAGCAGGAGGGCAAGGAGCTCGTCTGCACCTTCTGCGTGCTTGCCACCGCCCCCGAGGCGGGCTTCACCAAGATCGCGGGCGAAGCGCGGTTCGAACTCGATGTCCGTTCGGTCGAGCTTGCGCACTGCGACGCCCTCTTCGCCGAACTGCATGCCCTGGTCGCCGAGATCGAAACCCGCCGCAAGGTCCGTTTCGAACTCGGAGCGGAAACCGGCTCCCGCCCCGCCCTGATGGACCCGGCGATCCGGGCCGGCCTCGCCCGCGCCGCGGAACGTCTCGGCATCCCCCACCGCATGATGCCTTCGGGCGGAGGGCACGACGCGGCGGCCTTTGCCAGCGCCGGCATTCCCGCCGGCATGCTGTTCGTGCGCAACCAGAACGGCAGCCACAACCCCGACGAGGCGATGCGCATGGAGGATTTCGCGCAGGCCTGCGCCGTGCTGCAGGCTTGGCTCGCGGAGGCTGCGGCGTGAGCGTTCGGCTCGCCGTCGACATCGGCGGCACCTTCACCGATTTCGCCCTCGAAACGCCGACCCGGCGGCTGACCGCCAAGGTGCTGACCACGCCGGCCGAACCGGAGCGCGCCGTGCTCGAGGGCACCGCGCGCATCCTGGCCGAAGCGGGGCTCGCGCCGGCCTCGCTCGACCTCGTCGTGCACGGCACCACGCTTGCGACCAACGCCATCATCGAACGCAAGGGCGCGAAGGTGGCCTTCCTCACCACGGAAGGCTTCCGCGACGTGCTCGCGATGGGCACCGAGTCGCGCTACGACCAGTACGACCTGCAGATCGACCTTCCCGAACCGCTCGTTCCGCGCCGCCTTCGCCTGCCCGTGCGGGAACGGCTCGATCGGGCGGGACGCGTGCTCGTCCCGCTCGACGAGGAGGGCGTGCGCGCTCTGATTCCCCTCTTGCGGGCGGAGGGCGTGGAGGCGGTTGCGGTGGGGTTCCTGCACGCCTTCGTCGATCCGCGCCATGAGCGGCGCGTGCGCGAGATTCTGCACGAGGCCTGGCCCGACCTGCCGGTCAGCCTCTCCTCCGAAGTGAGCCCGGAGATGCGCGAGTACGAGCGCTTCTCCACCACGGTGGCGAACGCCTACGTGCAGCCGCTGATGGACCGCTACCTCGCGCGGCTCGAGGAGGGCTTGCGCGCGATCGGGGCGCGCGCGCCCCTGCTGATGATGCTCTCCTCGGGGGGCTTGTGCAGCGTTCAGACGGCGCGGCGCTTCCCGGTGCGCCTGGTCGAGAGCGGGCCCGCTGGCGGCGCTCTCTTCGCCGCCGCGATCGCGCGCGAGGCCGACCTCACCCGCGTGCTCTCCTACGACATGGGTGGGACGACGGCGAAGGTCTGCCTGATCGACGACTTCCGTCCGCACACCACGCGCGCCTTCGAGGTCGCGCGCGTCGGGCGCTTCAAGAAGGGTTCGGGCCTGCCCTTGCGCATCCCGGTGGTGGAGATGGTGGAGATCGGTGCCGGTGGGGGGTCGATCGCGCGCGTCGATTCGCTCGGCCGCATCGCGGTCGGGCCGGACAGCGCGGGGGCGGATCCCGGTCCCGCCTGCTACGGCCGCGGCGGAGACCGACCGACCGTGACGGACGCCAATCTTCTGCTCGGCCGCTACGATCCTGACCGTTTCGCCGGGGGCCGCCTCGCCCTGCACCGCGACCGCGCCGAAGCCGCGATGGCCCGCGACGTCGCGGTCCCGCAAGGGATCGATATCGCAACGGCTTCGGTCGGCGTGGTCGAGATCGTCGACGAGGCGATGGCGAACGCAGCGCGCGTGCATGCGATCGAAGCGGGCACCGCGCTCGAGGGGCGAACGCTGATCGCCTTCGGCGGTGGCGGGCCGGTGCACGCCGCGCGCGTGGCGGAGAAGATCGGCATCGACTCGGTGCTCGTCCCGCCCGGCGCAGGCGTGGGCAGCGCGATCGGCTTCCTGCGCGCCCCCGTGGCCTACGAGGTGGTGCGCAGCCTCTACCAGCGCCTTGCTTCGCTCGACCTCGCCCGCGTCAATGCGCTGTTCGCGGAGATGCGCGGCGAGGCGGAGACGATCCTCGCGCAAGGGGCGCCGGGCCGGGAGGCAGAGGAGGAGCGGGTCGCCTTCATGCGCTATGTCGGCCAGGGCCACGAGATCGCGGTCGCCCTGCCGGCGCGCGCCCTTGTTCAGGATGACATCGGAACGATCCGCGCCGCCTACGACCGCGCCTACGCCGCGACCTACGACCGCCCGGTGCCCGGGACGGACGTCGAGATCCTCGCCTTCGCCTTGCGCCTCGCCGCACCTGCCGACCCGCCGCCTCCGCTCTCCCCCGCCGGCGGCGGCGCCGCCACCGAACCGACGACGCGCCCCGTGCGCGACACGACGAGCGGCCTCGTTTCGCCTTGGGCCATCCATGACCGCTCCGCCCTCGGCCCCGGCGCGGAGATCGCGGGGCCCGCCATCATCGCCGAAGACGAGACCTCGACACTCGTCCCGCCCGGCTGGCGTGCGAGGATCGATGCACGGGGCTTCATCCGGCTTTCCCGCGAACAGGGAGCGAGGACATGAACGACGCGGTGCTGCATCGCCCTTCCTCGGCCTCCGAGGCGCTCGAGCGCATCCGCCTGCAGGTGATGTGGAACCGCCTGATCGCGGTGGTGGAAGAGCAGGCGCAGACGATGATCCGCACGGCCTTCTCCACCACCGTGCGCGAGGCGGGCGACCTTTCCGCCGGCATCTTCGACCTCGAAGGCCGCATGCTCGCCCAGGCCGTCACCGGCACGCCGGGCCATGTCAATTCGATGGCGGAATCGGTCGCGCACTTCCTGCGCGCGATCCCGCCCGAAACCATGCGCCCGGGCGATCACTACATCACCAACGACCCCTGGCTCGCCACCGGGCACCTGCACGACCTCACCGTCGTCACCCCGGCCTTCATGGACGGCCGTCTCGTCGCCCTCTTCGCCAACACCGCGCACGTGATCGATGTCGGCGGGCTCGGCATGGGGCCGGAGGGTCGGTCGGTGTTCGAGGAGGGGCTCTCCATCCCGATCGTGACATGCTTCGAGCAAGGCCGGCCGAACGAGACCTTCTTCGCCTTCCTGCGCGCCAACTCGCGCACGCCGGCCGAGCTCGAGGGCGACGTCTATTCGCTCTGTGCCTGCAACGAAGCCGGTATCCGGCGTCTTCGCGCGATGATGGAGGAGTACCGTCTCGACTCCCTCGAGCCGCTCGCCGAGGCGATCTTCGACGCTTCGCTGAAGGCGACGCTGGCCGAGATCGCGCGCCTGCCGAAGGGCACTTGGCGGGCAGAGCTCGTCTCCGACGGCTACGACGAGCCGATCACGCTCTCCGCCGCGCTCACGGTGCACGAGGACGGGATCGCGGTCGACTACGCCGGCACCTCGCCGCTCTCGTCACGGGGCATCAACGTTCCGCCGGCATACACGCGGGCCTACACCTGCTTCGGCCTGAAGGTGGTGGTGGCACCCGAGGTGCCGAACAACTGGGCGTCGCTCCTGCCCTTCCGCATCACGATCCCCCCGGGTTCGATCCTGAACGCGCCGCGGCCCTACCCGGTCTCGGTCCGCCACGTCATCGGCCAGCTCCTGCCGGACCTCATGATGGGCTGCCTTGCCCAGGCCGTGCCCGAGCGTGTGGCGGCGGAGGGTTCGTCGTCGTTGTGGAACCCGCCGCTGCGCGGGGGCTCTCAGGTGTCGGGGCCGCGCGCGGTGCTTCCCGATTTCGAGATCATCACCTTCAACTCGGGCGGCACCGGTGCGCGCTGGACGAAGGACGGGCTTTCCGCCTGCGCCTTTCCTTCAGGGGTGCGCACCATGCCGGTGGAGGCGACCGAGAACGCCGCCCCCATCGTCATCTGGCGCAAGGAACTTCGCCCCGACTCGGCCGGGGCGGGCCGCACGCGCGGCGGCTTCGGCCAGACGATGGTGATCGGTGCCGCGGAGGACGCCGAGTTCGCGGTCAACGCCATCTTCGACCGCGTGGCCAACCCACCGAGGGGCCGCTTCGGCGGCAAGGACGGCGCACCTGGCGCGGTGCTGCGCGACGACGGTGTGGTGCTGCGCACCAAGGGCTATCAGGTGATCCCCGCCGGCCGACGCCTCGTGCTGCACCTGCCGGGTGGCGGCGGCATGGGCGATCCGCGCGAGCGCGACCCCGCGCTCGTCGCGCGCGACGTGGCGGACGGGCTCGTTTCGCCGGAGGCGGCGGCGCGCGATTACGGGTTCGTCACGGACGCGGCGTGAGCGCGGCGGCGTCGTTGCGAGGGCGGCTCGAATGGGTCGCCCATGTCTGGAAGGCGGCGACCCAGCAGCATCATCGCAATCTCCTGCCGCTTCTCCGCCCTCTCCTGCCGGCGGACGGGGTCGCCTTCGACATCGGGGCCCATGCCGGGCAGTTCACCAAGTTGTTCGCTCGTCTTGCTCCCGCGGGGCGCGTCATCGCCGTCGAACCCTCGCCTTATGCACGCTCGATCCTGGAGAGGATCGTGCGCCTGCATCGCCTGCGCAACGTCATCGTCGTCCCGGTCGGACTATCGGACCGGCCGGGCGAGCTCGAGCTCGCGACCCCGATCAAGCCATCGGGCGCGGTCGGGTTCCGCTTGGCGAGTTTCGCCCCTCCGACCGGCCGGGTGCCGTGCGCCAGGACCGCGTGGCGGTGGAGACGCTGGATGGGCTGGTGGAACGGCTGGCCCTTCGCCGTCTCGACCTCATCAAGTGCGACGTCGAGGGCTGGGAGGGGCACGTGCTGCGCGGCGGCATGCACACCCTCGCCCGCTTCCGCCCCGCCATCCTCCTTGAGATCGTCACCCCCTCGCTGGCGCGCGCCGGCGACACGCCGGACACCGTCTGGTCCCTTCTTGCCCCGCTCGGCTACGCTGCAGAGCGGCTGCCGGACGGTGCACCGGTCGAAGGCTACGCCGGCGACGCCGACTCTCTGTTTCGGGCCTTGAGGTGAGCACGCTGCCATGGCCACGCTGTTCCGCTGCGACCTCGTCATCCGCAACGCCCTCGTCTTCGACGGCACCGGCGCGCCGCGCCGCCTCGCCGACGTCGCCGTCGCCGGGGATCGCATCATTGCGGTCGGCGACTGTTCGGCCACCGCGGGCTGGGTCGAGATCGACGCCGCCGGCAAGGCGCTCGCCCCGGGCTTCATCGATGCGCACGCGCACGACGACCGCGCCGTGCTCTGCGGGCCCGAGTGCCTGCACTGCAAGCTGAGCCAAGGTGTGACCACCGTCGTCGTCGGCAATTGCGGCATCTCGCTCAGCCCTCTCGTGCGCGACACGCGCCCGCCCGCCCCGCTCGACCTTCTCGGCGATGCGTCCCACTGGCGCTACGACAGCTTCGCCGAATACGCCGAGGACTTCAGCCGCCACGGCTCGGCCGTCAATGCGATCGCCTTCATCGGCCACACCACGCTCCGCGCACGCGAGATGGGTGATGCCGAGCTCGGCCGCACAGCGACCGAAGCCGAGGCCGCGCGGATGAAGGATCGTCTCGCCGAGGCGCTCCGCCAGGGCGCCTGGGGCCTCTCGACCGGGCTCTGGTACCCCCCGGCGAACGCGGCGACGACGGACGAGGTGATCGCCATCGCCGAGGCGCTGACGGAAGCGGGCGGCCTCTATGCCACCCACATGCGCGACGAAGGGGATGCGATCCTGGAGGCGATCGATGAGGCCTGCGCGATCGGTCGCGCCGCGCGCGTGCCGGTGGTGATCAGCCACTTCAAGTGCATCCAGCCGCAGAACTGGGGCCGCAGCGTCGAGACCCTCGCGCGCGTCGACGAGGCGGCGAAGCACCAGCGCGTGGCGTTCGACGTCTATCCCTACCCGGCCTCCAGCACCGTGCTGTTGCCGGAGAAGCTGCGCGACGACGTGCGGGTCGTCGTCACCTGGTCGGTGCCGCACCCGGAGATGCAAGGGCGGGATCTCGACGACATCGCGCGCGCCTGGGGCTGCACGCGACGCGAGGCAGCCGTGCGCCTGCTTCCTGCCGGCGCGATCACCTTCCAGATGAGCGAGGAGGACGTGCGGCGCATTCTCGCCCATCCGCGCGCGATGATCGGCTCGGACGGCCTGCCGCACGATTCCTTCCCGCACCCGCGCCTCTGGGGCACCTTCCCGCGCGTGCTCGGGCGCTACGCGCGCGAGGAGCGGCTCTTCTCGCTCGAGGAGGCGGTGCGCAAGATGACGGGGCTGACCGCCGAGACCTTCGGCATTCCCGATCGCGGCGTGATCCGCCCTGGCGCCTTCGCCGACCTCGTGCTGTTCGACCCCGCGACCGTGATCGACGAGGCGACCTTCGAGGAGCCCACCCGGCCGGCCGCGGGGATCGAGCAGGTGTGGGTGAACGGTGAGGCGGTGTATCGATACGGCGAAGGTCCAACGGGGGCGCGACCGGGGCGGCTTTTGAAGAACCCAAAGGCGAGGGCTTGAGAGCGAGGGGCCGATAGGCCCCTCGCGCACCCCAGGAGGGCGGCCCTCCCGAGGGTCGGGCCGCGCCCCCCGCAGGGGGCGCGGGGGACAGGCTTGTCCCCCACCCTACGCTCTCACGCTCGCCACCGTCACCGCGTTGACCAGCGGCTCGCCCTTGGCGAAGGCCTCGATGTTGGCGAGCGTCGTCTCCGCGATCGCCGCCAGCGCCTCGCGCGTGAAGAACGCCTGGTGCCCCGTCACCAGCACGTTGGGGAACATCATCAGGCGCTGCAGCACGTCATCCTTGATGATCTCGTTCGAGAGATCCTCGAAGAACAGGTCCGCCTCCTGTTCGTAGACGTCGATGGCGAGCCCGCCGAGCCGCCCTTCCTTCAACGCCTCGATCGCGGCCTCCGAGTCGATCAGCGCGCCGCGCGAGGTGTTCACCACCATCGCGCCTGGCTTGAGATCGCCGAAGCTGCGCGCGTTCAGCAGATGCCGCGTCTGCGGCGTGAGTGGGGCGTGCAGGGTGATGACGTCAGACGCGCGCAGGAGCTCCTCCCGCGCCACGTAGGTCACGCCGATCGCCTCGAGAGCCGCATCGCGCCGCACATCGGTCGCCAAGACCGTGCAGCCGAAGCCCGCGCGCAGGATCCGTGCCACGATCGCGCCGATCCGCCCCGTGCCCACCACGCCGACGGTCTTGTCGTGCAGGTCGAACCCCAGGAGACCCTCGAGCGAGAAGTTGTTCTCGCGCGTGCGCTGATAGGCGCGATGGATGCGGCGGATCAGGCTCAGCATCAGGCCGATGGTGAACTCCGCCACCGCGTGCGGCGAATAGGCCGGCACGCGCACCACCGCAATGCGGTGCGCCTCGGCGGCCACGAGATCGACGTTGTTGAAGCCCGCGCAGCGCAGCGCGATCAGCCGCACGCCGCCGCGCGCCAACCGCTCGATCACCTTCGCGTTCGCATCGTCGTTGACGAACAGGCAGACAGCGTCGAACCCGTCGGCGAGCGGCGCCGTCTCGTGCGAGAGCCTCGGCTCGAGCCAGGCGAAGTCGCACAGGCGCCCGCCGTTGCGCTCCTCGAAGCTGCGGCGGTCGTAGGGCTTGGTCGAGAACATCGCCACGCGCATCATCGGGCCTCCTTCACCGTTCGGGCATGGGGTGCCCGAAGCACGGCCTCACGCGCAACCGCGATCGGCATCCGCCCGGCTTGTCGTGTCTCGGGCGCGGCGCGATAACGCGGCGGAGGAGGAAAGGCGATGGACGGAAGCCTTGCGCGTGGCGATCCTTGGGCTGACCTGCGGGCCGAGGTCGCCAAGCTGTGCAGCCGTTTCCCCGGCGAATACTGGCGCAAGCTGGATGCCGAGCGCGCCTACCCGACCGAGTTCGTGCACGCCCTCACCGAGGCGGGCTGGCTTTCGGTGCTGATCCCGGAGGAGTACGGCGGCGCGGGCCTGCCGCTCTCCGCCGCCGCCGCCATCCTGGAGACCATCCACGCCTCGGGCTGCAACGGTGCCGCCTGCCACGCCCAGATGTACACCATGGGCACGCTTCTGCGGCACGGCTCTGCCGAACAGAAGGCGCGCTGGCTGCCCGAAATCGCCGCCGGCCGGCTTCGCCTGCAGGCCTTTGCCGTGACCGAACCCACCTCCGGCTCCGACACGACCAGCCTGCGCACCTTCGCCCGCCGCGACGGCGATGCCTGGATCGTTTCGGGGCAGAAGGTCTGGACCTCGCGGGCGGAACATTCCGACCTCATGATCCTGCTCGCGCGCACCACACCGCGCGAGCAGGTGGCGAAACGCACCGAGGGACTTTCGGTGTTTCTGGTCGACATGCGGGAGGCGGTCGGGCGCGGCCTGACCATCCGGCCCATCCGCACCATGATGAACCACAACTCCTGCGAACTGTTCTTTGACGACCTTCGCATTCCGGCCGACAGTCTGATCGGCGAGGAGGGCAAGGGTTTCCGCTACATTCTCGACGGCATGAACGCCGAGCGCCTCCTGATCGCCGCGGAGTGCATCGGTGACGCGAAATGGTTCATCGCCAAGGCGGTGGCGTATGCGAAGGAGCGCGTGGTGTTCGGCCGCCCGATCGGGCAGAACCAGGGTGTGCAGTTCCCGATCGCGCGCGCTCATGCGCAGATGCGGGCGGCGGAACTGATGGTGCGCGAAGGATGCGCGAAGTTCGAGGCGGGGGCGCCGTGCGGGGAGGAGGCGAACCTCGCCAAGCTGCTCGCCGCCGATGCCTCCTGGGCCGCCGCCGAGGCCTGCCTGCAGACCCACGGCGGCTTCGGCTTCGCGGAAGCCTACGACGTGGAGCGCAAGTTCCGCGAAACCCGGCTTTATCAGGTCGCGCCCATCAGCACCAACCTCATCCTCGCCTACATCGGCGAGCACGTGCTCGGCATGCCGCGTAGCTACTAGGAGGAACGGCGGGGGACACGCGTGTCCCCCGCGCCCCCTGCAAAGTGCGCCGCTCCCGATGGTCGCGGCGCGTGCGGCCCGACCATCGGGAGGGCCGCCCTCCCGGGGGGCGCGGGGGGCCCATCGGCCCCACGCGAACCAGACGATGAAACCCCTCTCCGGCCTTCTCGTCCTCTCCCTCGAACAGGCGGTCGCCGCCCCTTTGCTCACCTGCCGCCTGGCGGACGCCGGCGCGCGGGTGATCAAGGTCGAACGCGCCGAAGGCGACTTCGCCCGTGGCTATGACGATTACGCGCGCGGCCTCGCCTCCTACTTCGTGTGGCTCAATCGCGGCAAGGAAAGCCTGGTCGCCGACCTGAAGAACCCGAACGATCGGGCGCTCCTTCACCGCATCCTCGCCCGCGCCGACGTGTTCGTGCAGAACCTCGCCCCCGGCGCGGCCGCCCGCGCCGGTTTCGACTCGGCAACGTTGCGGGCGCGTCACCCTCGGCTGATCACCGTCGACATCTCGGGCTACGGCGAGGAAGGCCCCTACGCCGCGATGAAGGCCTACGACCTGCTCGTGCAGGCGGAATCCGGGCTCTGCTCCGTCACCGGAAGGCCCGAGGGCCCGGGCCGCGTCGGCGTTTCCGTCTGCGACATCGCCTGCGGGCTTTCGGCCTATGCCGGGGTGCTGGAGGCGCTGATCGAACGCGACCGCACCGGGCGCGGGCAGGGCCTCGCCGTCTCCCTGTTCGACGGCATGGCGGAGTGGATGACGGTGCCGCTGCTGACCTGGGAGGCGACGGGGCGGCCGCCGCCGCGGCTCGGCCTCGCGCACCCCTCCATCTGTCCCTACGGTGCCTTCGCCCTCGCCGATGGCGCCCTCGTTCTGATCTCGATCCAGAACGAGCGGGAATGGGCTGCCTTCTGCGCCGAGGTGCTGGATGAGCCCGAACTGCCGAAGCGCGAGGGCTTCGAGACCAACGTGGCGCGCGTGCGCAATCGCGCCACGGTCGATGCCTTCGTCGCCGAACGGCTCGCACGGCTCGATCGGGCCGAGGCGCGCGCCCGGCTCGATCGCGCGAAGACGGCTTATGGCTTCGTGAACGACGTCGCCGGGCTTGCCGCGCACCCAGTGCTGCGTCGCGTCGTCATCGAGACGGAAGCGGGGCCCATTGCCATCCCTGCCCCCCCGGTGCGCCGCGCCGGCGAAGCGCTTTCCTTCGGTGCGGTGCCGCGCCTCGGCGAACACACGGAGAAGATCCGCGCCGAATTCGGCGTCTGAGCGTCACGCCGCAGCCGGGGAACGCCGTTCAGCGCGTGCGGTCGGCGGCGAACTCCGCCACCGCGAGAAGCGCCCGCTTCTCAGGCCGTTCGGGGAAGAGCGCGAGTTCCGCCTTCGCCTCCTCGGCCAGGGCCTGAGCACGGCGTGCCGTTTCCGCGAAGGCACCGTGGCGGCGCATCAGCGCGATCGCGGTGTCGAGATCGCCATCACGCTGATCGAGCTCTTCGATGGTGCGACGCCAGAAGGCGCGCTCCTCCTCATCCCCCCGCGCGTAGGCGAGAAGCACCGGCAACGTCACCTTGCCCTCGCGGAAATCGTCGCCCACCGCCTTGCCGAGACGCTTCGGGTCGGCGGCGTAATCCAAGAGGTCGTCGGCGAGCTGGAACGCAAGCCCGAGCTTGAGCCCGAACCGCTCGAGCGCCTCCTCCTCCTCCCGCGGACGGTCGGCCGCGACCGCGCCGAGCCGGGCAGCGGCGGCGAACAACGCGGCGGTCTTGCCGTGGATCACCTCGAGATACCGTTCCTCGGTGGTGGCGAGATCGTTCTGCGTCATCAACTGCAGCACCTCGCCCTCCGCGATGGTGGCGGAGGCACGCGAGAGGATCCCCAACACGGCGAGTGAGCCGTCCTCCACCATCAGCTCGAACGAGCGGCTGAACAGGAAGTCGCCCACCAGCACCGAGGCCTTGTTGCCGAACACGGCGTTGGCGGAAGCAAGGCCGCGGCGGACGGCGCTCTCGTCCACCACGTCGTCGTGCAGCAGGGTGGCGGTGTGGATGAACTCCACGCAGGCGGCGAGCTTGACGTGGCGCAGGCCGCGGTAGCCGCAAAGCCGGGCGGCGGCGATCGTGAGCAGGGGTCGCAGCCGCTTGCCGCCGGCGGCGATGATGTACGCGCCGATCTTGGGGATCAGCTCGACGGGGCTCTGCATCCGCGCCACGATCAGGCGGTTGCAGGCCTCGAGATCCTCGCGCACCAGGCTGGCGAGCGCGGTCAGGGCGTCCTCGCGCGCCGCCACCGACACCGAATCCGCACCTCGTTCGGCTGCCGCCCGCACCGGCCCGTCCTTTCGCCTGCTTGACCGCCCCTGGAGACCGACGAGGATATTGGCCCGGCGAAAAGCCGGTCAATGCAGGCGGCGGGAGAGGGCGGTGCGCGAGTTGCTGCGCAGCAATGATCCGGTGCGTCTGTCCTTCCTGCGTGCGCTGTTGCGCGACGCCGGGATCGAGACCGTCGTGCTCGATCGCGGCATGAGCGTGCTGGAAGGCTCGGGCCTCGCCATTCCGTGCCGGCTGATGGTGGCGGAGGAGGACGTGACGCGGGCGCGGCGGGTGCTGCGCGAGGCGGGCGAAGGGTTCGAGTGCTGAGCCGCGTGCTGAGCGAGGACCGGCTGGTCGGGGGCAGGGTCAGGCTGCGCCAGCCCCTCTATGGATTCCGCACCGCCATCGACCCGGTGCTGCTGGCCGCCGCGGTGCCGGTCGAAGCCGGCGAGGCGGTGCTGGAGGCGGGGCTCGGCACCGGGGCGGCCGCCCTCGCGCTGCTCGCGCGCGTGCCCGAGGCGCGGGTTGTGGGCATCGAGCGGGATGCCGAGCTCGCCGAGATCGCGCGCGCCAACGCGGGCCTGAACGCGGCTGAGGATCGGCTCGCCGTCCTCTGCGGGGATCTTGCCGACCGCACGACGCAGCGCGCGGCGGCGAGCCTCGGCCCGTTCCGGCATGCGATGGCCAACCCGCCCTTCTTCCGCGGCGGCACGGCGCCGCCCGATCCGCTGCGACGGGCGGCGGCGCATGAGGAGGCCGAGGCTCCCCTCTCCCTCTGGGTTTCCGTGCTGGCGCGGCGGCTGCTGCCGCGCGGCACGCTGACCTTGATCCTGCCGCCCGAGCGTCTGGCCGAAGCGCTCGCCGCCTGTGCAGCGACCGGCGTGGGCAGCGTCGTGCTGTTCCCGCTCTGGCCGCGGGCTGGCCAGCCGGCGCGGCGGTTGATCATGCAGGGCGTGAAGGGGGGCCGCGCGCCTTTGCGGCTGTCGGCGGGGCTCGTGCTGCACGAGGGCGACGGGTTCACGGACGAGGCGCAGGCCGTGCTGCGCGACGGCGACGCGCTCAGGCTCGGCTGACGCCTCCTCCGTTCGCTCCGTTCACCCGCCCACGACGCCGCAGCCGCGCGGCCCACCGGCCGCCCGTCGGCCGTTCAGACCTGGCTCGCCTCCGGATGGCGCAGGCTCGCGCCTGATCGAAAAGAAAGTGGACCGGCCGTTCAGACCTGGCTTGCCTCCGGATGGCGCAGGTGCCAAAGCCGCTCGTGGGCGGCGACCAGGCTCTCGATGTTCTTGCGCCGGTTGGTGTCCGGGCTCATCGGGCGCCGCGTGAGCATCATCTCGAGAATGTGCAGGAGCTGCTCGGCGACCTCGAAATCGCCCTGGTCACAGGCGTGATGGAAGGCGATCAGGATCTTGTCGGACAAGCGTCGGCTGTAGCGCGGTGTCGGGCTACGCGCGGTGTCCCTTTCCCGCACCTTGGTGTCGTCCTCGTCGCTCACCATGCTGCCTCTGTGTCGGTGTCCGGATCGGGCAGGCCGGATATCACCACGCAAAAGTTAAGCACAGTTTTTCGTAGGGAAAAAGCCCGCCGACGGGCGCCGGCCCTCCCCCCCCGGTGCGAACCCGTCAATGGGCGACGAGGATTGCCCCCTCGGGCTGCGGGTCGGCGAAGACGTGGTCGGCGAAGGCCTCCTCCCAGGTGCCGCGCGTCGCCGCGCGGCTGTATTCGGTGGCCCGATTCTCGAAGAAGTTCGTGTGCTCGATCGCGTTCAGCATCTCGTCGAGCCAAGGCAGCGGGTTCCGCTCGATGCCGTAGATCGGCTCGAGACCGAGCTGAACGAGGCGGCGATCGGCGATGAAGCGGATGTAGCGCTTCACCTCCTCGGGCCCGAGCCCCTCGACCCCGCCCAGTTCGAAGGCGAGATCGATGAAGGCATCCTCGTGGCCCACGATGGTGCGGCAAATCTCGACGATCTCCTCCTTCAGCTGCTCCGTCCAGATTTCTGGATTTTCCTGCACGAAGGTGCGGAAGAGGCGGATGACGCTGAGGCAGTGCAGCGTCTCGTCGCGCACGGACCAGGACACGATCTGGCCCATGCCTTTCATCTTGTTGAAGCGCGGGAAGTTGAGGAGGATGGCGAAGGAGGCGAACAGCTGCAGGCCTTCCGTAAAGGCGCCGAAGGCGGCGAGGGTCTTGGCGATCTCCTCCTTCGAATCGACCCTGAAGGTCTGCATGTAGTCGTACTTGTCCTTCATCTCCTTGTACTTGAGGAAGGCCTGGTACTCTACCTCGGGCATGCCGATGGTGTCGAGGAGGTGCGAATAGGCGGCGATGTGCACCGTCTCGATGTTGGAGAAGGCCGAGAGCATCATCAGCACTTCGGTCGGCTTGAACACCTGCGCGTAGTGCTTCATGTAGCAGTTGTTCACCTCGACATCCGCCTGGGTGAAGAAGCGGAAGATCTGGGTGAGCAGGTTGCGTTCCGCCGGCGTGAGGTTCTTCTGCCAGTCCTTCACGTCGTCGGCCATCGGCACCTCTTCGGGCAGCCAATGGATGCGCTGCTGGGTGAGCCAGGCGTCGTAGGCCCAGGGGTAGCGGAAGGGCTTGTAGACGGGGTTCTCGGTGAGCAGGTCCATCCGTCGCGGGGCGGCGAGATCGGTGGTGTGTCCGTTGGTGGTCATCATCGGTCCTTCAGCACCTAGGTGATTGATTACGGGTCTTGCGTGGTCGGCGTGCCGGCAGGTGTGCACCGTCGCCGATCGGGCGCGTGGAAAAATGGCGATCAGCCGCGCGGCGGGAATGGATCGTTTCCGTAACTGTTCCGCTCACGAATCCTCCCATCCCGGCCATGGATCAGATGTTCAGCGGCTCTCTCGCGTGCGAGTTCTCGTCCGCGTTCAGCCGCCGCGCTCTGGGTGCGATGGGTCGAGAGGGGATGGGGGTTGCCCTCCTCCTTGTTCGCCCACCCGCGTTCTGAAGGCACCGTATGAATGTTTCGAGTTCTCGTCATGGCTGAAGCTCCGATCGTCCGCAGTTGATGCGTAGGATCACTGGCAGGCGAGGCACTCCTCGTAGGTGGAGGGCTTGGCAGCGAGCGGAAGCGGGGCGGGGTCGTTCGCCGGCGCCTCCTGCGTGGGCTTGGCACCCTCCGCCGCCCCCCCTTCGATCGCGATCGCCTTCGTGCTCACCGCATCCGCCCGCTGGATGGAGAGGGAACGGCAGTAGTAGAGGCTCTTCACGCCCTTCTTCCAAGCGAGCCAGTGCAGCCGATGCAGGTCGCGCTTGTGCACGTCGGCCGGCAGGAACAGGTTCACCGACTGCGCCTGGCACACATAGGGCGTGCGGTCGGCGGCGTGCTCGATCACCCAGCGCTGGTCGATCTCGTAGGCGGTGCGGAACACCGCCTTCTCGTGTTCGCTCAGGAAGTCGAGGTGCTGCACCGAGCCCTTGTTCACGGTGATCGAGGTCCAGGTGTCGGCGTCATCCCGCCCCTTCTCGGCGAGCAGTGCGGCGAGGTGGCGGTTGCGCACGGTGAACGAGCCGGAGAGGGTCTTCTGCACGAACACGTTCGCCGCGATCGGCTCTATCCCCGGGCTCGCGTTGCCGGCGATGATGGAGATGGAGGCCGTCGGCGCGATCGCGAGCTTGTGCGAGAAGCGCTCCATGATGCCGTAATCCGCCGCGTCGGGGCAGGGCCCGCGCTCCTCGGCAAGCAGGCGCGAGGCGCGGTCGCAGGCCGCGCGGATGTGGCGGAACATGCGCAAGTTCCACACCTTGGCGATCACGCTCTCGAACGGCACGCGCTTCGCCTGCAGGAAGGAGTGGAAGCCCATCACGCCGAGGCCCACGGAGCGTTCCCGCATCGCCGCATACTTCGCGCGCGCCATGCTGTCCGGGGCGCGGCGGATGAAGTCCTCGAGCACGTTGTCGAGGAATCGCATCACGTCCTCGATGAAGGTCGGATGCTCGTGCCACTCGTCCCAGGTCTCCAGGTTGAGGGACGAGAGGCAACACACCGCCGTCCGTTCGCGCCCGTGATGATCGCGCCCCGTCGGCAGCGTGATCTCGGAACAGAGGTTGGAGGTCTTCACCGTCAGCCCGGCGAGCTTGTGGTGTTCCGGGCGGGCCCGGTTCACGTGGTCGATGAAGATCAGATAGGGCTCTCCGGTCTCGATGCGCGCGGTCAGGATGCGGATCCAGAGCGCGCGGGCGGAGATGCGGCGGATGACCGAACCGTCCTTGGGGCTGACCAGCGCCCACTCGCCGTCCGTCTCCACCGCGCGCATGAAGGCGTCGGGGATCAGCACGCCGTGATGCAGGTTGAGCGCCTTGCGGTTGGGATCACCCCCCGTCGGCCGCCTGATTTCGACGAATTCCTCGATCTCCGGGTGGTGCACGGGGAGATAGACCGCGGCCGAACCTCGCCGGAGCGAGCCCTGGCTGATGGCCAGCGTCAGGCTGTCCATCACCCGGATGAAGGGGATCACGCCCGAGGTCTTGCCGACGGCACCCACCTTCTCGCCGATCGAGCGCAGATTGCCCCAATACGAGCCGATGCCGCCGCCCTTGGCCGCCAGCCACACGTTCTCGTTCCACAGCCCGACGATGCCCTCGAGCGAGTCCTCCGCTTCGTTGAGGAAGCAGGAGATGGGCAGGCCGCGCGTGGTGCCGCCGTTCGACAGCACGGGGGTCGCCGGCATGAACCAGAGCCTGGAGATGTAGTCGTAGAGCCGCTGCGCGTGCGCGGTGTCGTCGGCGTAGGCCGAGGCCACGCGGGCAAACAGGTCCTGATAGGACTCGCCCGGCAGCAGGTAGCGGTCATCCAGCGTGGCCTTGCCGAAATCGGTCAGCAGCGCGTCGCGTGCGCGATCGACGCGGACGGCGGCATGGCCGGGCAGTTGGACGGTATCGAGCGGGACGACATCGAGCACGGCGGATTCTCCAGGTGACGATTCGGATTCAGGCACAGGCCGCTCCTCCGCCGCAAGATGTAGTGGTGGCAGGGGCGGCGCCTACGACATCAGGTGGTCGTGCGTGACTTGTCCACAACACCCGACGCCGTCCTCGCCGCCGCTTGTTCGCTTTATGTTCTCGGCTGGCTCGGCCTTGCGTCAAGCTTGGCACCCGCTCTCGCCCCGCCCGCCGCGCGCTCGTCCCCGCTTTCCACAGGGCAGGCGATCCACAGCCGGCACCTTGCGCGCGCCCGTCCCGTCCTGCCGCCCCCGCACGCGACCGTGACCCCGCCCGTCCCGCTTGCGCCCCAGCCCCGCCCGCGCCAAGCCTAGGCCCCGCCATGTCGCCGCGCCGGCTCGCCACGCGACGCTTCCGCACCGCGCTGATCCGCCCCCCCGCGGGAACGGACTGGCGCGCCCGCCTCGCCGCCCACGAGGCGGAACTTGCCGCCGATTACCGTGAGGCACGCGCACCCTCCGCCTGGCGCGCCGTCCGCGCCGTCCGCCGCCTCCTGCTCATGCTCCTCTGGACGCTCGCCTGCATCCCCGTCCAGGCGGTGCTGATCGCGGCTCCGGGCCGCGGCAAGGTGGTGCTCGCCCGCGTCTATCACGCCGTGCTCTGCCGCATCGGCGGCATCCGCGTGCGCGTGATCGGCGAACCCGCCCGCCCCGCCCCCGGCCGGCCCGTGCTCTTCCTCTCCAACCACCAGTCCTGGGCCGACATCCTGGTGCTGGGCGGCAGGCTCGAGGCCTGCTTCGTCTCCAAGGCGGAGATCGGCTCCTGGCCGCTCGTGCGCACGGTCGCCCGCCTCGGCCGCACGGTCTATGTCAGCCGCCGCCGCGGCGACACCGCCCGCGAGCGCGACGAGCTCGTCTCCCGCCTCGCCGCCGGGGACAGCCTGATCCTGTTCCCCGAGGGCACCACCTCGGACGGGGTGCGCGTGCTGCCCTTCCGCTCCGCCTTCCTCTCCATCGCCGTCGATGCCGAGGGCGTCACCCCGATCGTGCAGCCCGTCTCCATCGTCTTCGACCGGCTGGATGGGCTGCCCGTCACCCGGCCCCATCGCCCGCACTTCGCCTGGTACGGCGCGATGGACATTGCGCGCCACGCCTTCACCCTGCTCGGGCGACGGTCCTCGCGCGCCACCATCCTGCTCCACCACCCGCTCGACCCCGCGGCCTTCCCCTCGCGCAAGGCGCTCGCCGAGGCGGCCTGGGAGGTGGTCGATCGCGGCTGTGCCGCCCTGCGCCAGGGGCGGCGCGCGGTTCCGCTGCTGCCCTCCGCCCTGCAACCGAACGATCACGGGACCGACTCGCCGTCCCGTGCGCAAGCTGCTTGACAGATCGCGCTTCGCTGTGGCGAGGATCGATCGCGAAAGGAGAGGCCCGCACCCTTGACCCCACCCGTCCGGCCGCACGCGACCGGATGCCTCGCCGGACCAGGACGCCGGCCCCGCCCTGGCGGGCGGCGTGCCGGGTGTCT
Source organism: Elioraea thermophila (ex Habib et al. 2022) (assembly GCF_003336755.1). Lineage (GTDB taxonomy): Bacteria > Pseudomonadota > Alphaproteobacteria > Acetobacterales > Acetobacteraceae > Elioraea > Elioraea thermophila. Next base: position 114,767 of record NZ_QMDI01000005.1, read on the forward strand.
TGTCGGCGCCTTGCCCGTCTCCGCGGGCACCCTGCCCTGCACGCCATGACGGGCCCCAGGGGCTGATGCGGCCCTCGCTTCACCCCATCTCCGCCGACGTGACCACGCACAAGCCTGCCCGGCGGCTCCATATCCAGACCTGGGGCTGCCAGATGAACGTTTATGACAGCGCCCGCATGGCGGATGCGCTCGCCCCCCTCGGCTACACCCCGCACCCCACGCCCGAGGGGGCGGACCTCGTCATCCTCAACACCTGCCACATCCGCGAGAAGGCGACCGAGAAGGTGTTCGCCGAACTCGGCCGGTTGAAGCGGCTGAAGGACGCGCGCGCCAAGGCGGGGGAGCGCATGCTGATCGCGGTCGCGGGCTGTGTCGCCCAGGCCGAAGGGGCGGAACTGCTGCGGCGGGCTCCGTTCGTCGACATCGTGCTCGGGCCGCAGACCACGCATCGCTTGCCCACCCTGGTGGCGCGCGCCGAAGCGGGTGAACGCGCCCTCCTCGACACCGAGTTCCCGCCCGAGGACAAGTTCGACCACCTGCCGGAGGAAGCGGCCCCGCAAGGCTTCACCGCCTTCCTCACCGTGCAGGAGGGGTGCGACCGCTTCTGCTCCTTCTGCGTGGTGCCGTACACCCGCGGGGCGGAATTCTCCCGCCCCGTCGCCGCCGTCCTCGCCGAAGCCCGCCGCCTCGTCGCCCAAGGCGCGCGCGAGATCACCCTGCTCGGGCAGAACGTGAACGCCTATCACGGCGAGGCGCCCGACGGGTCGGAGTGGGGGCTTGCGCGCCTGATCCGCGAACTCGCCGACCGGATCCCGGGGCTGGCGCGTCTGCGCTACACCACGTCCCACCCGGTCGACATGGACGAGGCGCTGATCACCGCCCATCGCGACGTGCCGATCCTGATGCCCTTCCTGCACCTGCCCGTGCAGTCGGGGTCCGATCGCGTGCTGAAGGCGATGAACCGCCGCCACACGCGCGAGGATTACCTCCGCCTCGTCGACCGCCTGCGCGCCGCACGGCCCGACCTCGCCCTCTCCTCGGATTTCATCGTCGGCCACCCCGGCGAGACGGAGGAGGATTTCGCCGCGACCCTCGACCTCGTGCAGCGGGTCGGCTTCGCTTCGGCCTTCTCCTTCAAGTATTCGCCCCGCCCCGGCACGCCGGCCGCCGACCGCCCCGACCAGGTGGACGAGGCGACGAAGGAACGCCGGCTCGCCGAACTGCAGGCGCTCCTGCGCGACCAGCAGGCCCGCTTCAACGCCTCCTTCCTCGGCCGCACGATCGAGGTGCTGTTCCTCGAGCCGGGCCGCCACCCCGGCCAGCTGGTCGGTCGAAGCCCTTGGCTGCAGCCGGTGCACGCCCAAGCCCCTGCCACCCTCGCCGGAGACCTCCGCCCCGTGACGATCACCGCCATCCATCCCAACTCGCTTGCCGGCCGGCTCGCCGAACCGGCGCTGGATGCCGCATGAACCACGTCCTGCCGGGCACCACCGCGCCCGCGCCGTCGGTGACCCTGCACGTCACCTTCCCCGACCACACCTTGCTTCCTCTCCTTTTCGGCGCGCACGACGCCCACCTTGCCCGCATCGAGCACCGGCTCGGGGTGCGGCTCGCCTCCCGCGGCAACCGGGTGGCGGTGACCGGCCCGGCCGAACAGGCGGAGTGCGCGCGCGACGCGCTGTTGGGGCTCTACGCCGCCCTTGGCCGCGGCGAGCGCATCGGCGGGGCCGAGGTGGATGCCGCGCTGCGCATGGCGCGCGCCGCCCGCGAGACGGTGGAGCCGGCCGAAGAGCCGCGCCTGCCGCTCTCCGACATCCCCTCCATCCGCACCCGCAAGGCGACGATCGCCGCGCGCTCGCCGGCGCAGGCGCGCTACATGGAGGCGCTCGCCTCGCACGAGCTCGTCTTCGCCCTCGGCCCCGCCGGCACGGGCAAGACCTACATCGCGGTCGCGCAAGCCGTGGCGATGCTGACTTCGGGCAAGGTGGAGCGGATCATCCTCTCCCGCCCCGCCGTCGAAGCGGGCGAACGCCTGGGCTTCCTGCCGGGGGATCTGCGCGACAAGGTCGACCCGTACCTACGCCCGCTCTACGACGCGCTCGCCGACATGCTGCCGGCCGATCAGGTGCAGCGGCGGATGAGTACGGGCGAGATCGAGGTGGCCCCGCTCGCCTTCATGCGCGGGCGCACGCTCTCGCACGCCTTCGTCATCCTCGACGAGGCGCAGAACACCACGCCGGTGCAGATGAAGATGGTGCTGACTCGGCTCGGCGAAGGCAGCCGGATGGTGGTGACGGGCGACCCGAGCCAGATCGACCTCCCGCCCGGCCAGGCTTCGGGCCTCGTCGACTCGCTCGCCACGCTGGAGGGCATGGCCGGGCTCGCCGTGGTGCGCTTCGACGAGCGCGACGTGGTGCGCCACCCGCTGGTCGCGCGCATCATCGAGGCCTATGGGCGGCGTGCGGCGGCGGAGCGCGAGGCGCGCCGCCGGGCAGCGGCCCCCGGAGGGGGCGATGCTCGCGCGAAGTAGCCTCCCCGCCCGGCACGCCGGAGCGGGGATCAGCATCACCGTCGCCGACCCTCAGTGGCGCGCCGCCGTCCCTGGGGTGGAAGCGCTGGTGCGCCGCGCGGCGCGGGCGGCGCAGCGTGCGGCGCGGACGCGGGGGCCGCTCACCGTCCTGCTCGCCGACGACGCCACCCTCGCCGATCTCAACGCGGCCTTCCGCGGCAAGACCTACCCCACCAACGTGCTGTCCTGGCCCCGGCCGGGCGGCGGCGGCGACATCGCCGTCGCGCTCCAGCGGGCGGCGCGCGAGGCGCGTGAGACCGGCCGCCCGCTCGCCCACCATCTCGCCCATCTCGTGGTGCACGGCACGCTGCACTGTGCGGGGCGCGACCACGAGGACCTGAAGGCGGCGCGCTGGATGGAGCGCGAGGAGGCCTTGGTGCTGCGCCGGCTCGGCCTGCCCGACCCCTATAGGAGGAAACGATGAGCGAGGGCGGGGGCGGCCTGCGCGCCCTCTTCCGGCGGCTCCTGCGCGGCCGGGGCGATGACGGTGCGCTGCGCGACAGCCTCGAGGAACTGATCGAGAGCCGGGTCGAGGAGGCGAAGGAAGCCGGCGAGAAACCGCCGCCGGCGCTTGATCCGCACGAGCGCGCGCTGATCGCCAACGTGCTGAAGCTGCGCCGCGTCACCGCCGACGACGCCATGGTGCCGCGTGCCGACATCGTCGCCGTACCCGAAACGATCACCCTCCCGGCGCTGATCGCGGTGATCAAGCGCGAAGGCCACTCGCGCATGCCGGTCTATCGCGAGAGCCTCGATGACATCGTCGGCATGATCCACATCCGCGACGTGTTCGCCCATCTCGAACGCGAGGGCGAGTTCCGCATCACCGACATCCTGCGCAAGCCGCTGTTCGTGCCGCCGTCGAAACCGGTGCTCGACCTCTTGCTCGAGATGCGGCAGGCGCGCACCCATCTCGCCATCGTGGTCGACGAGTACGGGGGCACGGACGGGCTCGTCACCATCGAGGACGTGATCGAGCAGATCGTCGGCGACATCGCGGACGAGCACGACGAACCGCTGGCCGCCCAGGTGATCACCCGCCCCGACGGCACGCTCGATGTCGATGCACGGCTGCCCGTCGAGGAGTTCGAACGCCATGTCGGCGCCGTGCTGTCGGAGGAGGAGCGGGAGGGCGAGATCGACACCGTGGGCGGCTTGATCCTGGCCATCGCCCATCGCATCCCGGCCCGCGGCGAGACCATCGCCCACCCGTCAGGGCTTGAATTCCGCATCCTGGAGGCGGACTCGCGCCGCATCCGCAAGGTGCGGGTGGTGCCGCCGCCGCGGGCGGAGGCGGCGTAGGCCGCAGCGCTTGCCCAAGAGCGGCCGGGCGTGGATAATCCGGTCGCGATCCGATCTCCTGCCGTTCCGAAGGCGGCAGCGGCAAAGGGCCAAAGGGGCAAAGGCGTAAACCGACGCAGGGGCGGGGCGCGCGGCGGCGGGGGGCGGGACCGCTCAGCCGCCGAGCAGCACGTCGCGCGCTTGGTTGATGCGTGCCGCCAGCCAATCCGACCCGCCGCGATCGGGGTGCGCGGTCTGCATCAGCCGCCGATGCGCCGCCCGGATCTCCTCCTCCGTCGCGCCCGGCTTGAGGCCGAGGATGGCGTAGGCCTCCTCGCGCGTCATCGGCCCCCCCGACGCGGCCTGCGACCGACGCGACGAGCCCCGCTCCTCTCCGGCCGCATCCTCCGCCGCATCGCGCCAAGCCTCGCCGAAGGCACGATCGAGCCAAGCCTCGAGCAGCGGCACGGACTCGGGGTCTTCGGCGCGGCAATCGAGCCACAGCGCGATCAGATCAGAGAGCGCGAGTTCGGCGAGCTCCCGCCCCTTGTAGGCGCCGCGCAGCACCGTGCCCGACATGGTGCCGGTGTCGTGATCGAGCCGCATGCGCAAGGTGGCGGTTTCCACCTCGCTCGATCGCGCCTCACGCTGCGAGCCCGCACCGAAGGTGCGCGAGGCCTGCCACTGGTTCCAGAAGCGGATCAGCACAGGGGCGAGCACCGCGCCAAGGAACAGGAGCTGGCCCCCCTTGCCGGTGAAGACGAGCAGGAGCCCAAGCGCGATGCCGAGCCCGATGGCGAGCCACTTCAGGATCGCCTTGATGGTCTCGATGCGCGCATTGGCGAAGGCGTGCGCCGACCACAGCAGCAGGCCGACGGCCGCCACCCCGGCGAGGAACCAAGTCATCGCCGGCCCGAAAGCTGGTGGGTGAGCAGGGCTGCGGCCCCCGTGCGCGAGGGCGGCAGGCGGGACAGCGCCTCCCGCCCGCCCGCGGCATAGACCGCGACGGCGGAGAGAAGGTCGCGCAGCATGTCGGGCGAGTTGAGGTCGAACGGCGCATAGGCCCCGCCCGAGAGGCGCGCGAAGTCGCGGAAGGCGCGACCCGCCAGCGCGTCCCCTCCTTCGTGGAAGAAGAAGCCCGGGCAGCCAAGCATGCCGAGCTCGCCGGCGCGATGGCAGAGCGGGTCGATCGGCTCCTCCATCGCATCCCCGATGAAGACGAGGGCGTTGACGCGCTCCTTGCGCGTCTCGCGGATCGCGTGCTCCAGCACCTTGCCGATCTGCGTCTGCCCGCCGAGGCAGGTGACGGTGGTCATGCGCCGGCGGATCTCGTCGACGTCGGAGAGCCACGGTGTGGCCATGAACTCCCCGTAGCCGCGGTAGTAGCAGAGGCTCATCGACAGCCCGCCGAGGCCCTTGGTCGCCTCGAACATGTGCCCCGTCAGCGCGCAGGCGCGATCCCAGGTCGGTTGGCGCGAGGCGGTGGCGTCGATCGCGAACAGGAGCCGGCCGCGCCGGCCGGAGCCCGCGCGCACCGCGGGCATCGCGCGCACCCGTTCGAGGAAGGCGGCGACTTGGGCGGAGGCGGGCGCCTCCGTCAGGCTCTTCTGGTCCCGGCTCATCGGCCCCTGGGAGATAGGGGCTCCGTCAGGCTTGGGAAAGCCGCGCCAGCCGTTCGGCGAGGTGGGCGAACAGCGCGTCCGCCTTCACCGCCACCACGAGGTCCAGCATCGGCGCTGCCGTGTCCTCGCGGCAGCGCCCGGCCTCGTCGACCGCGATGCGAGCGGGGCGCGTGGCGTAGAGGTCGGGCCGATCCAGGATGGCCACCGCGTGCAAGTCGGCGACCATCGCGCCGGCAAGCCCGTGGTGGAAGCGGTCCTGTTCGGCATAGCCCGCAAGCATCGGCGCGATCCGACGCCCGATCGGGCAGGCGCGGGCGAGGGCCTCGATGCGCTCGGGCGTGGCGAGGGCTTCGCGGGCAAGGTCGAGAGGGACGAGGGTGGGGCGTAGCCCGGCGGCCAGCACCGCGGCTGCGGCGGCCGGGTCGGCGGCGAAGTTGTATTCGGCGCCCGAGGGCGTGTTGCCGGGCCCGATCGCCCCGCCCATCACCACCAGCCGTCGCCAGCGCGCGCCCGGCGCGAGCGCGCGGGCGAGGTTGGTCAGCGGGCCGAGCGCGACCAGGATCCCGTCGAAGCCTGCAAGAGCCGCCGCGGCCTCGGTGCCGTCCGGCGGACGCGACGGCGGAGGAAGGTCGAGCCCCCGAAGCCCATCGGCGCCATGCACCACGGCGTCCGGCACCGCGCGGTCCTCGCCGGCAATGACGGGAACCTCCGCCCGGCCGGCGAGATCGAGCAGCCGGCGCGCGTTCGCCGCGCAGACGGAGGCCGGGGCATTGCCGGAGACGGTGGTGACGAGGCGGAGCGCGAGGCTAGGGGCGGCGCAGGCGAGCAGGAGGGCGAGCGCGTCGTCCACGCCCGGGTCGCAGTCGAGGGCGAGCGGAAGCGCAGCCGTCACGTCGCCGGATGGCGGTAGGGCGAAGGGTCAGGCGGGCTCCAGCCGGCCAGCGTCGCGGGGTCAGGGGCCAGGATCTCGACGGCAAGCGGAAAGCAACGCGCCGCGTCCGAGGAATGGGTAGCGGAACAATCCCCGCCCGGGCAGGCGGAAAGGGCACCCAGGAGGTCGATTTCGGCGAAGAACTCGAGGAAATCGCCCGGGCGCACCGGGCTCGCCTTCATGAAGTACTGGTGGGTGTCGCGGATGAAGCCGGTACACATGAACACGTTCAGCACGTCGTGCACGGCGAACTCGGCCTCCTCGAGGCGCGCGCCGGTCGCGGTCGCGAAGGCGCGGGCGAGGTTCGAGTGGCAGCACTGGTGATAGTCCTCGCCGCGCAAGAGGCGGTTCGTGTAGGGGTCGCAGCGCGTGCCGATGACGTCGTGCACGCCCGCCCCGTCGGCATCGAAGCCGTACCAGGCGAGGCTGTCGGCCGTGATGGTCGCCATCGGGTGGAGATACGGAAGCGTGCTCCACAGCCTGTCGCCTACCGTCAGGTGCGTGCGGTGCAGCGCCCGCGTCTTGCCGGAGAAGAAACGCTCGCGGGTGTCGTGCGCGTTCCAGAGGTTGAGGTCGCCGACCTGCGGGCCCTCGATGCAGACGATGCGGAACAGATGGCCGGCGGGGACGCGGAAGGCCCTGCCCTCGCGCGGCGGCACGAGCACGGTCTCCACAGGGCGGGCCGAGGCGCGGACGCGGTCGTAGAAGGCGTGATCGACGGCGGGAAGGCGATCCACTTCGTACACCACCACCGGTGGGGCGGCGCGGCGGGTCGCGGCGTCCGGGGGTTCGGGCGGGGTCGTCGTCATCGCTCCTCCTTGCGCGTCGCGGCACCGAGTGGGCGGCAGGCTTCCTTGGCGAGCACGCCGATGCGCGCGATGCGCTGCGCCGCGACACCGGCGATCCCGGCGTCCGCGAGGCCGGGGATGGCGCCGACCGCGCGCGCCGCCGCCGCCGCCACCGCATCCGCCGCCCCGATCGCCCCCGCCTCGCCGAGCACGCGCCGCGCGAGACGCCAAGTCGCCGCCGCCCCCGGCGCAAGGCCGTAGATCGCGGCGATGCGTCTGATCAGCCCGAGCCCCTGTACGGCGAACCAGAGCGTGTCGAGGAGAGCCGAGGGCAGGATCAACACGCCCCCCGCCATGCGCATCGACGCGCGGCGGATGGCACGCTCAGCCTCGGCATCGAGGGGGGCGAGCACGTGCCTCTCGAACAGGGCGGCGCGTCGGTCAGGGTCGTTCACCCCGCGCACGAGGCCACGCCAGACCGCGATCGGGCGCACGAGGCGAGGGTCCTTCTCCATCGCGGCCGCCGCCCGATCGGGGTCGCCGCGCACCGCCTCCACCGCGGCGAGGCGACGGATCCCCCGCCACTCGCGCCACGCGAGAAGGCCGAGGGCGGCGGCGAGGGCGAGGACGAGAACGAGCGCCGCCCAGCCCTGCACGGGGCTTGCGGCGAAGCGCGCCTCGACGAAGGCCCAAAGGTCGAGGGCGAGGAGTCCAACACCGGCCGCGGCGGCGAGCCCGATCAGCCAGCCGAGCCCCGCCCCCGTCTTCGGCGCGGGTGGCGGCGGCTCGGGCGGGAGGGCGGCGAGATCGTCCGCCACTCGCTCGGGCGGTGCTTCGAGCGGCCGACGCCGCGCCCCGGGAGCCTCTGCCGCCCCGCTCACCCGAACACCCCGGGCAGGGCGGCGGCCAGAGCGCGATCGAGGTTGACGTGGCGAAGCCCGCCGTCAGGCCCCGGCGTGGGGGGAAGGAAGCGCGGCACCTCGTAGCGGCGGTCGAACCACGCCTCCTCGGGGCTTTCCGCCGGCACCCCGCCCGCGAACCAGAACGCCTCGCGCCCCCCGCCCTCGACCACGCCTTCGACGGCGTCCTGCACCCGGCCGCGGTCGTCGGTCAGCGTGATGTCGCGCGTGCAGGCGACGGCGGCGAGCGCGATCGCCGCGCCGTTGCCCCCCACCAAGTGGCGCAACAGGGCGGCGAGCTGGCCGCGCTGGCTCGCCGGCACGTAGTCGGCCTTGGTGGCACAGAAGACGGGGCGCGGCGGCGCGCGCTCCAGGCCGAGGCGCGCGAGAAGCCCCGGTTCGGGCCGAAGGGCGGCGGCGATCGCGGCGAGGGCGGCTTGCGTGTCGGCGAAACTCGCCGCCCCCGAGGCGAGGGCGCGGAAGAGATCGACCAGCACGACCTGGGCATCGAAGCGCGCGAAGTGGGGGGCGAGGAACTCGGCCCGCGTGCGGCGGCGGTACTCGTCCCAGTGCGCCCGCATCCGCTCCCAGATCGACCCCGCCGTCGGCGATGCGCCGGGGGGCAGGGCGAGCGGGCAGAAGAGCAGGAAGGCCATGCCCTCCCAGGCGTCCGGATTGAGGAAGCGGCCCGGGGCGAGGTCGGCCAACGCCGCCTCGTCGCGGCAGCGGCGCAGATAGGCGGCGTAGGCCTCGGCCAGACGACGCATCACGCCTTCCTCCGCCGGCGCCTGCACGTCGAGCCCCCGGAGCAGGGCAAGCCAGGTTTCGGCGAAGCGGGCGCGCGGTTCGGCGCGGGCGCGCGCGAGTTCGCGGGCCGACCAGTCCTCGAAGGAAAGCCCGAGGAGGGGCAGATCCAGCAGCCACTCGCCGGGGTAATCGACGATCTCCAGCCGGATCGTGCGGCGGAGCGGCCCCACCAGTCGGCCGACATGGCCCGGCACGGGGGAGAGCACCTCGAGGTCGAGCGCGAGCTTGGCGAGACGCCGCGTCGGCTCCGGCCAGCGCGCCTCTCCGCCGAGGGCGGCAAGCGCCGCCTCGAGCGGGAACAGCGGGGCGTCGGTCACCGACAGCCCCGCCTCCTCGACCGACACGAGACGTCCTTCGGCGACGGCGGGAGCGGCGGGAAGCCGGCGCGGGTCGCGCAGCGCGGCGAGGAGGTTGGCCGCGAGAGCCGTGACGAACACCGTCTTGCCGGCCCGCGCGAGGCCGGTGACGGCGAGCCGCACCGTCTCCGTCGGGGCCCCGAGCAGAGACCGCCTGAGCCAGGAGGCGGCCGCCTCGAGTTCCACCCGTGGGTCGGGAAGGCGGATCAGGCCGCCTCCCGCATGCCGCGCGCCTTCAAGGCCGCCGGGCGGTTGAGGCAACGCTCGAGCCACGCCTTCGCCCGGGGATAAGGGCCGTAGTCGAAGCCGTTCGCCCAGGAGGTGTAGAGCACCGAGGAGACCTGCAGGTCGGCCGCCGACCAGGCTTCGCCGCAGAGATAAGGGCGGTCGGCCAAATGCTGATCGAGCACGGCGAGGCAGGCGCGCAGCTTCTCGGCCCCCTTCTCGGCCTGGGCCGGGTCGCGCTCCTCGGGTGGGAGGAACTTCGTGTTGTAGAACCAGGCTCCCTGCGCAGGTTCGGCCTCGGTCGCGGTCCAGAGCGTCCACTGGAACAGGCGGGCCTCGTCCTCGGGCGTCTTCGGCCACAGCGTGCCCGACTTGCGGAACAGGTAGAGGTTGATGGCGAGGCTCTCCCACAGGCAGAGGTCGCCATCGACCAGGACGGGGATCTTGGCGTTGGGGTTGAGCTTGCGGAACGCCTCCGTCTTGCAGCCCTCGCGGTAGTCGGTGGCGACGAGTTCGTAGGGAATGCCCGTCTCCTCGAGCGCAAGGAGGCAGCGGAAGGCGCGCGAGCGGGGGATGCCGTAGAGCTTCACCGGGGACATGGGTCTCTCGTGGTCGTCGGTCTCGGGTGTCGGGGATGCCGCAGAGACTACCCCGGCCCCGCCGCCCGCGTCAGGGGGTAGGGCGTTGCGCCCGGCCCCCACCTCGGCCATCTCCGGGGCGTGACCCTCGCCTCCTCCGGTTTCGCTCTCGATACGACTTCGGGCCGGCTGCGCGCCTGGGCGGACGCCCTGTTCGTCGATCACGGCGTGCTGCGGCTGGCTTGGCGCAACCGGGCGGTGGTCGAGGAGGGGCGTCTGTATCGGGCCAACCAACCACTGCCGTTCCAGCTCGCCGCCGAGGCCCGGCGCGGCATCCGCACCGTGATCAACCTCCGCGGCGTGCGCGACTGCGGCTCCGACGCGCTCGAGCGCGAGGCCTGCGCGAAGCTCGGGCTCGCCCTGATCGACGCACCGTTCGAGAGCCGTGGTGCCCCGCACAAGGACCGCCTGCTGCGGCTTGCCACGCTGTTCGAGACCATCGCCTATCCGGCACTGATCCACTGCAAGTCGGGGGCGGACCGGGCGGGGCTGGTCGCCGCCGTCTACCTGCTCCTGCGCGGGCGGCCCGTGGCGGAGGCCAAGGCGCAGCTCTCGGTCCGCTTCGGCCACATCCGGGCCGGCCGGACGGGGATCCTCGACGCCTTCCTCGAGGCCTACGAGCGGGCGCACGGCGAGAGCGGGATCGGCTTCCTCGACTGGGTGCGCGGGCCCTACGACGAGGAGGCGCTGCGGCGCTCCTTCCGCGCGACTCGCGCGGGCAGCTTCCTCACTGATCGGCTGCTGCGGCGGGAATAGGCTCATCGAGGAAGGCCTGGGCGGCGACCAGGCGGGCATAGGCCCCCCCGGAGGCGAGCAGAGTGCCGTGGCTGCCGTCCTCGACCACCCGGCCCCCTTCGAGGACGACGATGCGATCGGCCTCGCGCACGGTGGACAGCCGATGCGCGACGATCAGCGTGGTGCGGCCGCGGCGGATGCGCCCGAGGGCCTCGCGGATGCGCGCCTCCGTCTCGGCATCGAGCGCGCTCGTCGCCTCATCCAGCAGCAGGATGCGCGGGTCGCGCAACAGCGCCCGGGCGAGCGCGATGCGCTGCCTCTGCCCGCCCGAGAGGGCGAGGCCGCGATCGCCGACGCGGGTGGCGTAGCCCCGCGGCAGGGCGGCGATGAAGTGATGCGCCTCGGCGAGCCGCGCAGCGCGCTCGACCTCCGCGTCGGATGCGTCCAGGCGGCCGAAGCGGATGTTCGCCGCCACCGTGTCGTCGAACAGCACCACCTCCTGGCCGACGAAGCCGATGGCGGCGCGCAGCGAGGCGAGGGTGACGTCGCGGAGATCCTGCCCGTCGATCAGCACCGCCCCCTCGGTCGGGTCGGCGAAGCGGGGCACGAGGTTGAGCAAGGTCGTCTTGCCGGCCCCCGACGCCCCGACGAGCGCGACCGTGGTGCCCGGCTCGATGACGAGGTCGATGCCCCTGAGCGCAGGGCGGTCGTCGCCGTACGAGAAGGAAACGCCGCGGAATTCGATCCGCCCAGGGCCGGGAGCGAGCGCGCGGGCGCCGGGGCGATCGACCACCCGGGGCCGTTCGTCGATCAGGACGAAGGCGCGCGCGAGGGCGGCCGCGCCCTCCTGCAAGGCGACCGCGAGCGTGCCGAGGGCGCGCAAGGGCCGGGCGGCGATCAGCAAGGCGGCGACGAAGCCGGTGAACTGCCCGGCCGAGGCCGCGCCTGAAGCGATGCGCCAGCCGGCGAAGGCGATCACCGCCGCCACCGCCACCCCGCCCATCGCCTCGAGCAGCGGGTCGACCCGGGCGCGGTTGCGCACCACCCGCATCAGCCGCGCATACCAGGCGCGGAAGGCCTCGCCCGCCCGCCGACGCTCCACGCCCTCGAGCCCGTAGGCCTTCACCAGCCGCGCGCCGGCCAGGCTTTCCGTCAGCACCGCGGTCACCTCGCCGGCCTGCTCCTGCTGCGCCTTCGAGGCCTTGCGCATCCGCCGCCCGATCCGCTCGATCGGGATCACCGCGAGCGGGATGGCGAGGGCGGCGGCGAGCGTCATCACCCAATCGAGCCAGAGCATGGCGGCGACGAGGGCGATGACGGTCAACGCATCGACGACGCCGGACACCGCGCGGCCCAGGGCTTCGCGCACCACCGCCATGTCATTGGTGAAGCGCGAAGCGAGCCGCGCCGGCGGTTCCGCCTGCAACCGGGCGAGATCGGCTCCGAGCAGGCGGTCGAACATCGCGCCCTGCAGCGAGAGGATGACGCGCAGCACCACCCCCTGCATGGCCACCGTCTGCGCGTACTGCGCCACAGCCTTGACGCACACCACGGCGACCGCGACCAGCGGCACGAGCCAGACGACGCGCCCGTCGCGCGCCTCGAACAGGCGGTAGGCCCAGTCGATGACGAGCGGGTAGAGACCCGTCGCCCCCGACACCACCGCCATCAGGGCGAAGACGAGAAGGAGCGCGCGCCACTCGTCGTGCGCGTGCTCACGCCAAAGGCGGGCGCCGAGGGAAGCAAGGCGCGGTTCCGGCGCGGAACCATGACCGGCAGGATCGTTCATTCGCCCCGCTTCTAGCACCCCAGCGGCGGCGGGGCGCGAGGGGGGCTCAGGCGGTGCGGCCGACGGCGTCGCGGTTGCGCTGCCAGACCGCGAGGTTGAGCGCGGCGGCGAAGCTGACCCAGACGAGGTAGGGCGCCATCAAGGCCGCTGCGGTGAGCGAGATGGGCGCGAACAGCACGATGCAGGCGGCGATGGAAAGCCAGAGCCCGACCACCTCGACGAAGGCGAGGTCCATCCGGCGCAGGCCGAAGAAGAGCCAGCTCCAGGCCGCATTCAGCGCGAGCTGCACGCCCCAGACGGCGAGCGGGATCAGGCCACCCGCGAGCCCCGCCGCGCGCCACACCAGCCAGGCGGAGACCGCGATCATCACGTAGAGCACCGACCAGGCGACGGGGAACAGCCAGTCGGGCGGGGTCCAGGACGGTTTCGACAGCGAATCGTACCACGCCCCCGGCTTGAACACCGCGCCCGTGGTGGCGGCGGCGAAGCAGAGGAACAGGAACACCGCGAGCGAAACGAGATCGCCGACCATGGCCGCGAGGTGGGGGGCGGGTTGGTGGGGTGCAAGGGCGGGCCCGACCCTTGGCCCGATGCCGCGAGGGGCCATCTCCGACGTGTGACGGAGACCTCGCACCGCCCGATCGCCTACTGGGACAGCGCCTGCCCGGTCTGCGCCCGCGAAGTCGCTTGGCTGCGCGCCCGCCACGGGGGCGAGCGGCTCGCTTGGGTCGATCTCGCCACCTGCGACGAGGCGGCGCTGGGCGGCCTCGATCGCGACCGGGCGCTTGCGCGCATGCACGTGCGCCTGCCCGACGGCCGCGTGGTGGCGGGGGCGGCCGCCTTCGCCGTGATCTGGGGATCGATGGGGGGTTGGCTCGGCCGCCTGGGACGGCTGATCGGCCACCCGCTCGTCCGCCCCGTCGCCGATGTCGCCTACGCGGGGTTCCTCGCGCTCAGGCGGCTGTGGCGGCGGCCTCGGCGAGCCAACGCCTGAGCAAAGGCTCGTCCTCCGGGCAGCCCGCCTCCTTCCAGCGCCGTTCCACCGCGCCGAGCACCGCCCCCACCCGGGGCCCCGGCGGGATCCCCAAAGCGAGCACGTCCGCCCCGCGCAACGGAAACACAGGCCGCGGGGTCGCCGCGGCGATGGCGCGCACGGCCGCCCAATCCCCCGCGAGGCCGGCGGCCTCGGCCAGCCAAGCCAGGCCGATGATCGTCTCCGCCCCGGCTTCGGCGAGGGCGGCGCGCAAGGCGCGGGGCTCGGTCGGCGGTGCGGGGCCGAGGAAGGCGGCGAGACGCTCGGCCTCCGCGCCGGACAGGCGCAGGCGGGCGGCCAGACGCGCGACGTCGGCGCCAGGGGCGAGGGCGGCGAGGCGAAGCAGCGGGTCGGGCGGGGCGCCGATCGAAGCAAGCCGCGCCAGGCGCTCTGGGTCGGTGGCCTCGGGCAGCACGGCGGCGAGCACGCCCGTTTGCCGCATCAGCCGCACCGCGCCCGAGGGGTTGGGGGCGGCGAGGATCCGCTTCAGTTCCGACCACACGCGTTCGGCGGAGAGGCTGGCGAGGTTCGGCACATCCGCCGCGATCGCCGCCACCGCGGCAGGGTCGGGCTCGCCCCGCCCGAAGCGGGCGTGGAAGCGGAAAAAGCGCAGGCCCCTCAGGTGGTCTTCGGCGAGCCGCGTGGCGGGGTCGCCGATGAAGCGCACCACGCCGCGCGCAAGGTCTTCTTTGCCCCCGAACCAGTCCCAGACGTTGCCGGCGCGATCGAGGTAGAGCGCGTTGAAGGTGAAGTCGCGCCGGGCGGCATCCTCCCGCCAGTCCTCGGTGAAGGCCACCACGGCATGCCGCCCGTCGGTCGCGACGTCGCGGCGGAGCGAAGTGATTTCGATCGCCCGACCCTCGACCACCGCCGTCACCGTGCCGTGGTCGAGCCCCGTCGGCACCACCTTGATGCCGTGTTGCGCCAGGGTCCGCATCACCTCCTCGGGCCGGCGGGGAGTCGCAAGATCGACGTCGGCCACGGGCCTTCCGGCGATGGCGTCGCGCACGCAGCCCCCCACGGCGCGCGCCTCGGGCAGGGCATCGAGCACGCGCGCCACCGCCGGGTCGGCGAGGAAGGGAGGCGGGGCGATGCGGAAGGCGGGGGGGTCGCTCATCGGCCGGCTGTCATGCTTCGTGACATTTCGATGCATCCTCTCCCCTGCCGACTCGCCAGTCGAAGGCGTAGTATTCCTCTCGCAACGAGAGGAAGGGCCGATGCCGGACGCCGTCGTCGCCGAACGGGTGGTGAAACGCTACCGCGCGGGGGAGGTTGAGGTGACCGCGTTGCGGGGGGTCACCTTCACCCTGCCCGAACGCCGCTTCGCCGCCCTGATCGGGCCCTCGGGCTCGGGCAAGACGACGCTCCTCAACATGATCGGCGCGCTCGACCGCCCCTCGGAGGGCCGGCTCGTCGTGCTGGGCGAGGAGGTCGGCCACCTCTCGCGCCGCCAGGCCGCGCGCTTCCGCGCCGAGCGAATCGGCTTCGTCTTCCAGGACTTCAACCTGATCCCGGTGCTGACGGCAGCCGAGAACGTCGAATACCCGCTGGTGATGGTGCAGTCCTGGCCGGCGGAGAAGCGGCGCAAGCGGGTGGCCGAGCTTCTCGCCGCGGTCGACATGACGAGCGAGGCGAACAAGCGCCCCGACCAGCTCTCCGGCGGGCAGAAGCAGCGGGTGGCGATCGCGCGCGCGCTCGCGACCGGGGCGAAGCTCGTGCTCGCCGACGAACCGACCGCCAACCTCGATGGCGAGACGGCACAGCGCGTGATCGCGCTGATGCGCCGGATCCGCGACGAGGAGGGGGTGACCTTCCTCTTCTCGACCCACGACCCGCGCATCATCGGCGCGGTCGATACCATCCTGCGCATCGAGGACGGTGCAGTGCGCATGGAGGCCCCCAAGGAGGCAGCGCATGCCTAGGGTGATCCTGCTCGCCGCGCGCAACCTGACGCGGCTCTGGCGACGCAGCCTGCTGACGGGAGGGCTGGTCGCGATCGGCGTGGTCGCGGTGCTGCTGTTCGTCGCCGCCGCCGGCTCCTTCAAGGCGATGATGATCGGCCAGATCACGGACTCCTACCTGGGCCACCTACAGGTGCATCGCCGCGGCTACGTAGCGGCGGTGGAGACGCTGCCCTTGCACCTCAACATGTCGGCCCGTCAGGCGCGCACGGTGGAGGAGGTGGCGGGAACGATCCCGGAGATCGTCGCCATCGCGCCGCGCGTGAAGTTCGGCGCCCTGTTCTCCAACTTCAACGAGACGACCAACATCCGCATCAACGGCATCGACCCCGCGCGCGAGCTGCGCGTCGCCCCCGCCCTGCCCGACCGCTTCCTGCGCGGCGAACGCGAGGGCCTGCTCGAGCGCGGCGAGATCCTGGTTCCCGAACTGCTCGCGCGCGGCCTGAACGTGCAGGTCGGCGACAGCGTGGTGCTGATCGCGACCAACCGCGACGGGTCGGTGAACGGGCGCACGCTGAAGGTGCGCGCGATCATCGCCGGCGTGACCGGCCCGGGCGGGCGCGACGGGTACATCCACATCGACGATGCGCGCGCCATCCTGCGCAGCCCCGAGGCGGAGGTGAGCGAATTCGTGCTGCGCGCGCGCGACCTCGACGCCATCCCGCGCGCCGCCGCGGCGCTGGAAACCGCCTTCGCCGCCCGCGCGCCGGAGGGTCAGCGACCGCCCTTCGAGGTGCATCCGTGGGAGCGTCTCTCTCCCTTCGCCGCCATCGCCAACATGATCGACGTCATGGCTTTAGGGATCCGCGTGCTGCTGATTGCGATCGTCCTGGTGGCGGTGATGAACGTGATGATCATGGCCGTCTACGAGCGCATCCGCGAGATCGGCACCATTGCCGCCATGGGCACGCCGCCCGGCCGCATCCTCGGCCTCTTCCTCGCCGAAGGCTTCCTGTTGGGGGCGGTCGGGGTGGCGATCGGCATCGGGCTGGCTTACGGCGCGGTCGCCCTGCTCAACGTCTTCCCCGTCACCTTCTCCTTCGGCCAGCAGACGGGGCTCCTGCTTCGCCCCACCCTGCCGGCCGAGGAGGTGCTGCTGGTCGGCGGCATCGTGCTCGCGGTCGCGATCCTCGCCGCGCTGCAGCCGGCGTGGAAGGCGGCACGGCTCGACCCGATCCTGGCACTCCGCCACGTCTGACCGCACCCCGTGCCCGCCGCCCTCGATCCGGAGACGAACCGATGACCGAGCGGAACCTTTCCCGTCGCGCCCTGCTCGCCGGCCCCGCCTTCCTTGCGCTCGCTCCAGCCGGCGGCCTGTCCGCCTCCGAGGAGGCGCAGGCGCTGCTGCGCGAGGTCGACCGCAACCTCGAGCCCGCCTCCTACGAGATGTACCGCAAGATCATCAACATCGAGCCTTCGGGCGCGCGCAAGGAGTTCGTCCTCTACTCGGCGAAGAAGGGGCGCGATCGCGTGGTCGCGGTGTTCCTCTCGCCTGCCTCGGAGAAGGGCCGGTCCACCCTCCGCGTGGGCGAGAACATGTGGCTCTACATCCCCGAGGTCGGGCGGCCGGTGCGCATCACCTCGTTGCAGTCCGTCATCGGTGGTGTGTTCAACAACAGCGACATCCTGCGCGTCGATTACGACGAGGAGTATCGCGCCGAGCGGATGGAGCGCGACGGGGCGGAGATCCTGTTGCACCTGAAGGCGAAGACCGATCAGGTGGCGTATGATCGGCTGAAGATGTGGGTGGATCCGGCGCGGAAGTTGCCCACGCGCATCGACTGTCACGCCGCCGACGGCCTGCTGGTGAAGACGCTGAAGTTTTCGCAGGTGAAGAGTTTCGGCGGCGGCATCACTCGCCCCGCGCAGATCGACACCGAAAGCCCGCTCTTCCGCGGCCATCGCTCGGTTATGCTGTTCGACGGCATCCGCGCGCGCGACCTGCCGGACGAGGCCTTCACGCTCGCTTTCCTGCCGCGGGTCGAAAGTCTGCGCGGCGGGGCCTAATCGCCGCGTGCGGGCCCGCCTCGTTTTCGCCGCCGCCCTCCTCCTCGCTCCCCAAGCGGCGGCGCAGGAGGCCTTCACCTTCTCGATCGAGGAGGTGGCGCAGAAGCCCTTCGAGTGGGGCGGCTATGCGGAACTGAAGTCGGACTGGACGCGCTGGCGCACCGAAAGCCCGTTCCGACGTCTCGCCCGCCCCGGCGGCCAGCCCGCCACCTCGCTTCGCCTGCAGCCGGGGCTGACGCTGAACGGCATCCTCCGCCAGGGTCCCTTTCGCCTCGTCGCCTCCGGCAACATCACCTACCTCGCGGATTCGACCGATGTCGGGCGGGGAGATGCCCTGCTGTACGAGAGCTACGGGCTTGCCGAATGGGCGCCGGGCAACGCGGTCGCCTTCGGCAAGCGCGTGCTGCGCTGGTCGAAGTCCTATGCCTTCCAGCCGGTGGGCTTCGTCGAACGGGCGCGCGATCCGACCGACCCGGACGCGGCGCGCGAAGGTTACTGGATGGGCACCCTCGAACTCACGCGCAGCTTCGCCGAGGCGGGCCCTCTGCGCACGCTCGGCGCGACCGCCGTCTTGCTTCCCGTCAGCCCGGCCTTCAACCGGGAGTTCGCCGCCGATCGCGGACTGAACGCCGCGCTTCGCCTGACCGCCCTGGTCGCCGATACCGATCTCGACCTCTACGCCTTCACCGGGGATTCGCGGGCCAATCGGCTAGGCATCGGGGCGGGGCGCAACCTGCTGGCGGAACTCGTCGTCTACGGCGAGGCCGCCTGGACGGCGGAGGAACCGCGCCCGGTGGTGCTGGATCGCGCCACGGGGCGCATGGGGCGGATCACCACGGGCGGCATCGCCGGGTTCGTTGGCCTGCGCTGGCAGGCACCCACCGACACCACGGTGATCCTCGAATACCTGCACAACGGGACGGGGATCCGCCCGCAGGAGTTCGCCGACGCGCTCGCCCTGATCGACCGCGCGGGGGATCGGCTGGAGGCCGGGCTGCCGCCCGCACCGGGCGACGAGGTGGCGCGGCGCCTCGCCCGCGCCTACCAGCGCCCGCAGCCCCTGCGGGACTACCTCTATCTGCGCGTGTCGCACAAGGAGCCCTGGGGGCTCCTCTACGTCACGCCCGCCTTCACCGCGATCGTCGATGCGGCGAACGGGTCGGCCACGCTGCAGCCTGAGGTGTCCTATACCGGCTTCACCAATCTCGAGCTTCGCCTGCGCGCACAGGCGACCGTGGGTGAGCGGGAGAGCGACTTCGGTGCGCGTGCGGCGCGCGCGCGGGTGGAGTTCCGCCTCCGCGCCTTCTTCTGACCCCTCTATCGCGCCGGCCCGCCCGGCACGATCCGCCCGCCCTCGATTCGCGCGGGCGCATAGGTCTCGCCGGGCTTCATCGCGCGGAAGTCGGCGAACAGCATCAGCCCGACCGCGACCAGCACCACGCCGACGAAGGACAGCACCACCCACGGCACGTCGCGCCAGGCGATCGCGGACTCGCTCTCGCCGTTCGCCTCCGCCGCGCGGCGCACCAGGAACAGCCAGCCGAAATACAGCACGAAGGGAATGAGGAAGAGCAGCACCCCCTGGATGACGCCGCGCATGGAACCGGTCACACCTCCCGCAGGACGATGGCGAAGGAAGCAAGGATCGCGGCCGTCGCCCCCCAGATCACGTGGCGATCGTGCGGCACCACCCAAACGCGGGGGCGTCGGCTGCCGTAGGCCGCGCCGTCCTCGAGCCTGGGCCCCAGCGCGGGGTCGGTGAGCTGGGTGAGGGGCAATTCGAACACCTCCGCCACCTCGCGCGGGTCGGGCCGCGGCGAAAAGGGCGGCGTGACCAGCCCGACGACGGGAGTCACCCGAAACCCCGTGCCGGTGAACACGCCGGGCAGCCGGCCGATGATTTCGATCGTCTCGCGGGCGAGCCCGACCTCCTCCTCGGCCTCGCGCAGAGCGGCCGCTTCGGGCGAGGGGTCGTGCGCCTCGATCCGCCCGCCCGGCAGGCTCACCTGCCCCGCATGGGCGGAGAGGGTCGCCGTGCGCAGGGTGAGCAGGATGGTGGGTTCCGGGTGCAGGACGACGGGAACCAGCACCGCCGCCGCCCGCGCCGCGGACGGGTCGGCGCCCGGCGGTGGCTCGAGCACCGGGAGCGCCCGGCTCAAACACCCGGGCTCGGTGCGCAGCCGGGCGGCGATCGGATGGAGCGTCACGGCTCCCCCGCCGGGCCGAGCACGAAGAACCGACCGCAGGACCACACGCCGAGCACCCGCTCGCCGTGCACCGTCTCCGGCACGGCGAGGGCGACCAGCTCGTAATAGACCGCGCGCTCGATCCGCGCCTCGATCGGAAACCGGCCCTGTCCCTCCCGCACGCGGAGATACGGCGTGGGCAGGCAGGTGACGAGGTCGTGCGCAACCCGAATCGGGTGCGCGGGCCCCGCCTCGATCAGCTCGTCCACGTTGGTGCGGAACGACAGCACCTGGCGTTCGCCTTCCCCCGCGACGAAGAGTTCGACCGCGACGAAGGGCGCATCGTCCACCGTGATGCGCCCGCGCTCGGCCGGCGTCACCAGCCAGTATGAACCATCCGCCTCCCGCGTCAGGCAGGAGGCGAACAGGCAGACGAGCGCCTTGCGGCGGATGGGGCTGCCTTCGTAGAGCCAAGTGCCGTCGCGGCGGATGCGGATCGCGACATCGCCGCAGAAGACAGGCGCGCGTTCGCTGCGCGCGTGAGGCGGCGTCAGCCTGAGCCCCGGGATGGGCGAACGGTCGCCGCCGTCGGCCGATCGGTTCGGCTCCACGCGCTCATGCGCCGATCGCATCAGGAAAGACACCGCCGAAGCACCGCCCTGTTCCCGCTCGTCCTTCGCCATCGGCCGCGCGTCACGTCCGCGTGACCCTCGGAGCCGCGAGGTTCCGACACGACGGCATATAGGTAGCATCGCGGGTGCGCGTGTAGAGGCCAGGGAGAAACCGCGTGACCGAAGCATCCGCCATCGTCGAGCGTCCGCAGGCCGACGCGGGCGACCTCGTCGCCGAGGTCGAGCGCCTGACGGAGCGCATCGCGCGGGTGCGCGGCGCGATCGGTCAGGTGATCTTCGGCCAGCAGGAGGTCATCGACCAGACGTTGATCACGCTGCTCTCGGGCGGGCATGTGCTGCTGGTCGGCGTGCCGGGGCTCGGCAAGACGAAGCTCGTCGAGACGCTCGGCACCGTGCTCGGGCTTGCGGCCAAGCGCGTGCAGTTCACGCCCGACCTGATGCCGGCCGACATCCTCGGCTCCGAGGTGCTGGACGAAACGCCCGAGGGCAAGCGCAGCTTCCGCTTCATCAAGGGGCCGATCTTCTGCCAGCTCCTGATGGCGGACGAGATCAACCGCGCCTCGCCGCGCACGCAGTCCGCACTCCTGCAGGCGATGCAGGAGCTGAAGGTGGCGGTGGGCGGTGTGGAATATGCGCTGCCGCGGCCGTTCCACGTGCTCGCCACCCAGAACCCGATCGAGCAGGAGGGCACCTACCCGCTGCCCGAAGCCCAGCTCGACCGCTTCCTGCTCGAGATCGAGGTCTCCTACCCCGAACTCGAGGCGGAGAAGGCGATGCTGCTCGCCACCACCGGGGCGGCGGCGATCCGCCCGCAGCAGGCGATGAGCGCGGAGGAACTGCTCGCCGCCCAGACCACCATCCGGCGCATGCCCGTGGGGGAAAGCGTGGTCGAGGCGATCCTCACCGTCGTGCGCTCCGGCCGGCCCGAGACCTCGCCGATCGAGGCGGTGAAGCGTCATCTCGCCTGGGGCCCGGGGCCCCGCGCGGCGCAAGCCTTGATGCTCGCCACCCGCGCCCGTGCCGTGCTGGATGGCCGGTTCGCGCCCTCGGTCGATGACGTGATCGCGCTCGCTCCCGCCGTGCTGCGCCATCGCATGGCGCTCAATTTCGCCGCCCGCGCTGACGGCGTGCGATTGGCCGACGTGATCGCGAAACTGACGAGCCTGATCGAATGAAACATCCCGAGGCGCCGGCCGCCTCCGCGCGGCGCGCCGAACAGCTTGCCGCCCGTCTTCCTCCCCTTCTCGTCGCGGCGGAGCGGGTCGCCGCCACCGTCGCGCAGGGCGTGCATGGGCGGCGCCGGGTCGGGCAGGGCGACAGTTTCTGGCAGTTCCGCCCCTTCCTCGCCGGCGACCCCGTCTCGCGCATCGACTGGCGGCAATCGGCGAAGAGCGACCGCACCTTCGTGCGCGAGACGGAGTGGGAAGCCGCGCAGAGCGTGTGGCTGTGGCGCGACGCCTCGGCCGGGATGCGCTGGCGCTCGAGCCCCCGCCTGCCCGAGAAGGCGGAGCGGGCGGAACTCCTCCTGCTCGCCCTCGCCTCGCTGCTGTTGCGCGGCGGCGAACGCGTGGCGCTGCTCGGGCTCGGCATGCGGCCCGTGTCGGGGCGGGGCATGATCGAACTCCTCGCCCAGGCCGTCGCCCGGCGCGGTGATCCCGGCACGCTCTCGCCGCTTCCCCCCGCCGCGCCCCTGCCCGCCCATGCCCGGGTGGTGCTGATCGGCGACTTCCTCTCCCCGCTCGATGCGGTGCAGGCGGCGATCGGCCGCCTCGCCGCCATTCCGGTCTCGGGGCATCTCCTGCAGGTGCTCGACCCGGCGGAGGAGGTTCTCCCATTCCGCGGTCGGGTCCGGTTCGAGGGGCTCGCGCGCGAGGGGGCGGCGCTGATCGGCAAGGTCGAGGGGATCCGCGCGGACTATCAGGCGCGGCTCGCCGCCCATCAGGAGGGGCTGAAGGCGATCGCCGCCGCCGCCGGCTGGTCCTTCGCCACGCATCGCACCGACCATGCGCCGGAGACGGCCCTGATGGGCCTCTACCTGGCGCTGGCGCCGGACCGCGTCCGCGGCCGGGCGGCGTGAGAGCGGCGCGCGCATGATCGAGGCCCTCGCCGGCGTCACCTTCGCCTATCCCTGGCTGCTGGCGGCACTCGCCCTGTTGCCGGTGCTGATCTGGCTGCTGCGCGTCACCCCGCCCGCACCGAAGCAGCAGGTCTTTCCGGCGGTGCGGCTCCTGCTCGGGCTGGAGCGGCGTGAGGAAACCTCCGCCCGCACGCCGTGGTGGCTGCTGCTGTTGCGGATCCTCGCCGCGGCCTGCGTCATCCTCGGCCTCGCCCGACCGGTCCTTGACGGTGGCCGCTCGCTCGCGGGCTCAGGCCCCCTCCTGGTCGTGGTCGATGACGGCTGGGCCTCCGGCCCGCAGTGGGAAGCGCGGATGAGCGCGCTCGATGCCGCGCTCGGCGAGGCGGAGCGGGCGGGGCGTCCGGTCGCGCTGCTCACCACCGCGCCCTCCGAGCAGGGCGCTTCCCCGGCCGTCACCGCCGTCATGCCGGCGGCCGACCTGCGCGAGCGGGTCGCCGCGCTGCGCCCCCTGCCTTGGGCGCCCGATCGGGCGGCGGCGGCACGGGCGCTCGAGCGCGCCGAACTGCGCGGCGCCTCCGTGCTCTGGCTCGCCGACGGTCTCGTCCACGGCGAGGCTGAGGCCGAGCGCGACTTCGCTGCGCGCCTCGCCGCACTCGGTCCCGTCACCGTCGTCGCCCCGGCCGTGCCGGCGCCCGCCCTGCTCGCCCCACGCTCGGAGCCGGGAGGGATCATCGCCCGCGTCGCCGCCGTGCCGGCCGAGACGGAGCGGCGCGTCGCCGTGCTCGCCCGCACGGCAGACCAGCGCACCCTCGCCCGCGTCGAGCTCGTCATCCCGCCTGGGGCAGGCGACGCCGAAGCCGAGATCGCGCTGCCGCCCGAACAGCGCAACGCGCTCGCCGCCCTCGTCATCGAGGACGTCGCCTCGGCCGGCGCGGTCGCGCTGCTCGACGAGCGCTGGCGCCGCCGCCCCGTCGGCCTGATCGCGGGCTCGGCCGAGACCGCCGACCAACCGCTGATCGGCGAGCTCTATTACGTCGATCGCGCCCTCGTCCCGTTCGCGGAACTGCGCCGGGGCACGGTGCGCGATCTCCTCGCCCGCGAGATCGCGGCGATCGTGCTCGCCGACGTGGACACGCTCACCCCGGCCGACCAGGCCCTGCTCGCGCGCTGGATCGAGCAAGGCGGCGTGCTGATCCGTTTCGCCGGGCCACGCACGGCAGCCCGTCCCGACGACTTGCTTCCGGTGCGGCTGCGCGCGGGCGACCGCCAATTGGGCGGCGCCCTCTCCTGGCAGCAACCGGCTTCGCTCGCCCCCTTCCCCGAGGACAGCCCCTTCGCCGGCCTCGCCGTGCCGGACGACGTGCGCATCGCCCGCCAGGTGCTGGCCGAACCCGCGTTCGATCTAACGCGCAAGACCTGGGCCCGGCTCACCGACGGCACGCCGCTGGTCACGGGCGAACGGCGCGGGCGCGGCACGGTGGTGCTCTTTCACGTCACCGCCAACACCGATTGGTCGAACCTCCCCCTCTCCGGCCTGTTCGTCGCGATGCTGGAGCGTCTGATTCGCCTCGGGGTCGGGGTGGCGGCAACGGGAGACGCCGTGCTGCCGCCGCTCGAGACGCTGGACGGGTTCGGCCGGCTCGGCGCCCCGCCGCCCCTCGCCGCCGGACTCGCCGCCTCCGCCATCGCCAGCACCGCGCCCTCGCCGCGGCATCCGCCCGGCTTCTACGGTGCGGAGGCGGCGCGCACCGCGCTCAACCTTGGCGGCACGCTGGACCGTCTCGCCCCGCTCGCGCTTCCCGCCGGTGCTTCGGTGCAGCGACTGGGCGAAGCCCCGCTCGCCCGCGACCTTCGCCCCTGGCTGCTCGGCGCGGCACTTCTCTTGCTCAGCCTCGATCTCATCATCGCGCTCTGGCTGCGCGGCCTGCTGCGTGCCCCCGCACCTGCCCGCGCCGCCGCCCCGGCCGCGATCGCCCTCCTCCTCGTCGCCGCCGCCGCGCCGGCCTCGGCGCAGGTCGACCCGATGCGCGCCGCCCTCGAGACGCGGCTTGCTTTCGTCGTCACCGGCTCGCCGGAGGTCGATCGCGTCTCGCGCGCGGGCCTGATCGGCCTCACCGACTTCGTCAATCGGCGCACCGCGACCAACCTCGCCGAGCCGATGGGGGTGCGGCCCGGGCTCGACGAGCTCTCCTTCTTCCCCCTCCTCTACTGGCCGGTGACGGCCGACCAGCCCTCGCCCGACGAGCGTGCGATCGAGGCGCTCAACGCCTTCATGCGCGACGGCGGCATCATCGTGTTCGACACCCGCGACGCCGGGCTCGGGCGGGGGATGAACGCGGGGGCCTCGGCCGCCCTGCAGCGCCTGACACGGGGGCTCGCCATCCCCGAACTCCATCCCGTGCCGGCCGACCACGTGCTGACGCGCGCCTTCTACCTGCTGTCCGACTTCCCCGGCCGCTACATCGGCGGGCAGACCTGGGTGCAACGGCACGAGGACAGGGCGAACGACAGCGTGAGCCCGGTGGTGATCGGCGCCAACGACTGGGCGGCGGCCTGGGCGGTGGACGAGGCCGGGCGCAACCCCTACGCCACGGTGCCGGGCGGGGCACGGCAGCGCCTGCTCGCCTACCGCTTCGGGGTCAATCTCGTGATGTACGCGCTCACCGGCAACTACAAGGGCGACCAGGTGCACGTGCCGATCATCCTCGAGCGTCTCGGGCAGTAGCGCGATGGACGGCACCCGCACTCTCGCGGCGATCGCCTTCGACCCGCTGCTGCCGACCCCGCTGTTCGCCGCGCTGGCCGCTCTCGCCGGCCTCGCCGTGGGGCTTGCGCTGTGGCGTCGCGCGCGGGGGGCGTGGTTCCGCGCCTTCGCCGCCGCCGTGCTGCTGCTCGCCCTCGCCAACCCGCGGCTGGTGCAGGAGACGCGGCGGTCGCTCCCCGACATCGCCGTGCTGCTGGTGGATCAGACCGCCTCGCAGCGCGTGGGCGAACGGATGGCGTTGGCGGACGCCGCCCGACGCACGCTCGAGGAGAAGGCGCGCACTCTCGATGCGCTCGAACTCCGCACCGTGGTGGTACCCGAGGCGGGGGCGAACGGCACCCGGCTGTTCGAGGCGCTTGGCCGGGCTTTGGCCGAAGTGCCCCGCGGGCGGCTCGCCGGCACCATCGCCATCACCGACGGCCAGATCCACGACGTGCCGGAGGAGGCGGAAGCGATCGCGCGCGCCACCGGTGGTGCCCCCTTCCATTTGCTGCTGACCGGCCGGCGCGGCGAGACCGACCGTCGCGTGCGCATCCTCGAGGCCCCGCCCTTCGGCATCGTCGGCCGCAGCGTCGAGATCCGCCTGGTGGTGGAAGACCTCGGCACCGCGGGCGGGGCGGAGAGCGTGACCATCACGCAGCGGCGCGACGGCGAACCGCCGCGCCAGGCGCGGATCCGCCTCGGTGAGCCGCACACCATCCGCCTGCCGATCGAACGCGCCGGCCAGACCGTGCTGGAGATCGAGGCCGAGGCCCTGCCCGGCGAGGTGTCGCTGCTGAACAACCGTGCGGTGGTCGCGGTGAACGGCGTGCGGGACCGGCTGCGCGTCCTGCTGGTGTCCGGCGAACCGCATGCCGGCCAGCGCACCTGGCGGCGGTTGCTGAAGGCCGACCCGAACGTCGATCTCGTGCACTTCACCATCCTCCGCCCGCCGGAGAAGGACGACCTCACGCCGCTGTCGGAACTCGCGTTGATCGCCTTCCCGGTGCGCGAACTCTTTCAGGTGAAGCTGCGCGAGTTCGACCTCATCATCTTCGACCGCTTCGCCAATCGCGGCATCCTGCCGCCCTCCTATCTGCGCAACATCGCCGAGTATGTGCGGGGCGGCGGCGGGCTCTTCCTGTCGGTCGGGCCCGAGTACGTCGGTCCCGTGTCCCTGTTCAACACGCCGCTCGGCCAGGTGCTGCCGGCGAGCCCGACGGGGCGCATCGGCGAGGCGCCGTTCCGCGCCCGCGTCAGCGAGGTCGGCGCCCGCCACCCGATCACCGCCGCCCTGCCGGGGGCGAATGCTGGCGAGGCCGACGCCGCTTGGGGCCGCTGGTATAGGCGCATCGACGTCGCTTCGCCGCGCGGACAGGTGCTGATGACGGGTCCGGCCGGCGAGCCCCTCCTGATCGCCGACCGGGTGGGCGAGGGCCGGGTCGCGCTCCTGCTCACCGACCAGATCTGGCTGTGGAGCCGCAACCACGACGGCGGCGGGCCGCAGGCCGAAGTGCTGCGCCGTGCCGCGCACTGGCTGATGAAGGAGCCCGATCTCGAGGAGGAGGATCTGCGTGCCCGGGTCGAGGGCGAGCGGATCGTGGTCGAGCGCCGCAGCCTCGGCGAAGCACCGCCGCCCTCGCTGACCGTCACCGCTCCCTCCGGCGAGACGCGCACCCTCGCCCTCGAAACGCTGGCGCCCGGCCGCGCCGGGGCCGAAATGCTCGCCGACCAGCCGGGGGTGTGGCGCATCGCCGACGGCACGCGCCTCGCCTTCGCCGCGGTGGGTGCCGGCAACCCGCGCGAGTTCCTCGACCTGCGCGCCCTGGCCGAACCGGCCGCCGCCGTGGTGCAGCGGTCGGGCGGCGCGGTCGCCTGGCTTGCCGACCAAGTTCCCGACCTTCGCCGCGTGGCGGCCGGTCGCCCGGCGCGCGGCCCGGGGTGGATCGGGCTGAAGCGGAACCGCGACCACGTCGTCACCGGCGTGTCCGATCTGCCACTGATGCCGCCTTGGGCGGCGCTGGTGCTGATCCTCGGCGCCGCGGTGGTCGCCTGGCGGCGCGAGGGGCAGTGACCTCGGGCGGCGTCGGCTCTAGGGTCGCGCCATGCGCACCGTTTCTCGCCTGATCGCCCTGCTGTTTGCCCTCGCGGCCGCCATCGGCCCCGCCGCCGCCCAGCAACGGGCGGAACCGCACCAGGCGCCCACCAACCCGACGCAGGCGCTGTTCGATGCCATCAATCTCGGCGACCTCGACGAGGTGCGGGCCGCCGTCGCCGCCGGGGCCAACATCGCAGCGCGCAACGTGCTCGGCCTCACCCCGCTCGACTTGGCACTCGATCTCGGCCAGACGGACATCGCCTTCTTCCTCATGTCGCTCGGGCGGGCGCCGACCCGGGCGCAACCGCCCGAGCCCGCCGCGCCGCGCGCGCCGGCACCCATCCCGCCCGTGGCGGGACGTGGGCAGGCCCGGCCCGTGCCAGTGCCGGTGACCCCTGCGCCGGCCGCCGCCGTGCCCACCGCGCCGTTGTGGCGTGGCGATGGCGGTGCGCCCGTGCCCGAAGCCGGGTTCCTCGGTTTCGATGCCGGCCGCCCCGCGGGGGCGAGGCCGCCGGCAGCGGATCGGCCGCGCGGCTGAGCCGCAGCGCGTCGATCACTCCATCATCCCGCTGGCTCGGACGAATGGATCGCGTCTCGGCGATGCGAGCCGCCCTGAGGTCCCCGCTCAGCGGCAAGCGGCCCGGCCGCACTGGCTGCCGGCACTGACCCCAAGTCAGCGTGCCTTGGCCGGCCGCCCGGCGCGACGCTCCCGCGAAGGAACCCCTCCCTACCCCCGTGCGGCGAACCGCGCAGGACGCAGCAAGCGGGCGATGCCGCGCCTAGCGAGGCCGACCGCCCTCCTCGTCGCGGCCGCGCCGGCCATAGTCGGCGAAGCGGCGCAGCACCTCCGCCATCTCCGCCTCATCGAGCAGGACCGGCGCGCCGACGCTGCGCACGACAGCGTATTGTTTGGCGAGGATTTCCACCTCGTGCGCCCGCGCGACCGCCTCCTCGAGATCGCGCCCGAGCGCGACCACGCCGTGATTGGCGAGCAGGCACGCCATGCGTCCTTCGAGCGCGCGCAAAGCCGCCTGCGACAGCGCTTCGGTGCCGAAGGTGGCATACGTGGCGCACGGGATGTCGGTCCCACCTGCGATCGCCACCATGTAGTGGAAGGCCGGGATCGGGCTACGCAGGCAGGACAGCGCCGTCGCGTAGGTCGAGTGCGTGTGGACGACGGCGCCGATCTCCGGGCGCGCCGCCAGCAGGTCGCGGTGCAGGCGCCACTCCGTCGACGGCCGCGCCGCCCCTCGCCACGAGCCGTCCTCGCGCATCGCCACCACGTCGTCCTCGGCCAAGGCGCCGAGGGGGGCGCCGGAGGCGGTGATGAGCAGGCCGCCGTCGCGCCGTACCGACACGTTGCCCGAAGTGCCCTGTGTGAGCCCGAGTTCCGCCAGGCGATGGCAGGCGCGCACCAGCGCGCGCCGCAGGGCCTCCTCAGCTTCCCGTCGTTCCGACATGTGCGACGCGTTCCGCCTTCTGCCGATGCCGAAGTCCAGCAGGAGGGAGCCCGCCATCAGCGGACCTCCAGCACAGCCGGTCGCGCCTGCTGCGCGCTATCGATCCCGTCGATCACCACGCGATTCCGTCCTCCCGCCTTGGCGGCATAGGCCGCGCGATCGGCGGCGGCAAGCAGAGCCTTGGCATCGCCGAGGCTGGTCGGCACCGCGGCCGCGGCACCGACCGAAACGGTGACGACACCGTGCGGCGACCGCTCGTGCAGGATCATCAGGTCGGCGACGGCTGACCGCGCTCGCTCGCCGACCTTTGCCGCGCCTACGGCGTCCGCCCCCGGCAGAAGGATGGCGAATTCCTCGCCGCCGAGACGCGCGACCAGGTCGTTCGGGCGGAGCGGCAAGGCGGAGAGCGCGTGGGCGACACGGACGAGGCAGCGATCGCCCTCCAGGTGGCCGTAGGTGTCGTTGAACCACTTGAAGTGATCGACGTCGATGATGAGGAGGCCGAAGGGTTCCCCCGTCTGCCGCCCCCGCTCCCAGGCCTGGGCGAGGGCGGCGTCGAAAGCGCGACGGTTGGCGATGCCCGTCAGCGGGTCGCGCTGGGCGAGATCGGCGAGCCGGCGATTGATCTCGGAGAGCGACGCCTCACGGCGGAGGATCTCGTCCACCATGCGGGCGAAGGCGCGGCGCAACGTCTCGAGTTCGCCGAACAGGGGCCCGCGCGGCAGGGCGGTCGGTCGGCCTCCCTCCTCCACCTCCTCGGCCGAGCGCGCAAGGGCGAGCAGGGGCAGGACAACCACGCGCCGTGCGGCGAGAACGGACAACCCGGCGCCCAGGAGCGCGACGCCGATCATCAGCGCAAGCACATCGCGGAACCGGGCATTCGCCGGTTTCGTCACCACTTCGAGAGGCTCAGTGAGAACAATGCGGATCCCGCCCGTGAGCAGCGGAGTGAGACCGGCGATCAGGCTCGTGCCGCCCTCTTCCCGCATGATCTGAACCGGGGCGCCACCGTCGCGATGGGGCCGCAAAGCGATGGTCTGCCCTTTTCGCTTCCGGTCCGGCCACGCCGCCACGATGCGGTTGTCGCGATCGACGAGGAACACTTCGATGGTGGGGTCGTCCAGCGATGAGGGGTCGGTGACGATCTCCCCCAAGCGACGCGCCAGACCGTCGATGTCGAGGGCGGCGGCGATGATCGCGGGCTCGTCTCCCCGGCCGGGCAGAGCGGCGCTCGGGCCGAGGCGGCGTGCCACCGGCAGCACGAGCATGGCCGCGGTGCGCGCCACCAGGGGCTCGCCCACCGAGAGGGAGTCCTGTTCGCGCGCCCGTTGGATGTATGGCCGATCCGACAGGTCGATGCCGTGCCCGCGCCCGGAGGAGGAGCAGATCACCCGCCCGTCCCGCCCGAGCAGGAGAGAGCTCATGACGAAGGGATGGGAATCGACTTCGCGACGCAACAGCGCCTCGCACGAGGCCCGATCCCCGGACGCCAGGGACACGAGCGTCGGCTCGACGGCAAGGCTGCGTTCGACCGCGAGCAACATCTGGCCATAGAGGCCTGAGCCGAGCTGGGCCCCCTGCGCCAGCCGGTCGGCGGCGCGGGACACCACCTCGTCGCGCGAAGCGGCGGCGAACCACCACGCAAGCAGGAGGGTCGGCAACAGGGCGAGCAGAATGAGCCCCGCCACCGCCAACCCGACGCCGCCCAGACGGCCTGAACCCCGTGCGTCGATCACGCCCTTCTCCCCGACCGAGTCGGGAGAATGAAACGACCCTCCGGTTAACGATCGGCGAAGGCCGCTCCGTGCCGCCGCCCCGGCGGCGCTAATACCGCGTCAGCCACCCGTCCGCACGCGCTCGCGGGCAAGGAGGCCCTGCGCGATCAACGCCTCGGCGATCTGCACCGCGTTCAGCGCCGCCCCCTTGCGCAGGTTGTCGGCCACACACCAGAAGGCGAGGCCATTCGGCACGGTCGGGTCCTTGCGCAGGCGCGAGACGAAGACGTCGTCCTCGCCGGCCGCCTCGATGGGGGTGACGTAGCCGCCGTCCTCGCGGCGATCCACCACGCTCACCCCCGGGGCGCGCCGCAGCGCCTCGCGCGCCTCCGCCACCGTGATCGGGCGCTCGAACTCGACATGCACCGCCTCGGCATGGCCGACGAAGACGGGAACGCGCACGCAGGTGGCGATCACCGCGATGTCGGGATCCAGGATCTTCCGCGTCTCCACCGCCATCTTCCACTCCTCCTTGGTCGCGCCGTCGTCGAGGAAGCGGTCGATGTGCGGGATGACGTTGAACGCGATCGGCTTGGTGAACTGCTGCGGCGTCGCGGGGTCGTTGACGAAGACACCCTTGGTCTGGGCGTAGAGCTCGTCCATCGCCTCCTTGCCCGCACCCGAGACCGACTGGTAGGTCGCCACCGACACCCGCTTGACCCGCGCGAGGTCGTGCAGGGGCTTCAGCGCCACCACCATCTGGATGGTGGAGCAGTTCGGGTTGGCGATGATGTTGCGCTTGCGGAAGCCGGCGAGCGCTTGAGGGTTCACTTCCGGCACCACGAGCGGCACGTCGGGCTCCATGCGGAAGTGGCTGGTGTTGTCGATCACCACGCAGCCGGCGGCCGCGGCACGGGGCGCATGTTCGGCCGAGACCGCAGCACCTGGGCTGAACAGGCCGATGTCGATGCCGCGGAAGTCGAAGGTCTCGAGGTTGCGTACCGTCAGCGTGCGATGCTCGCCGTAGCTCACCGGCTGCCCGGCGGAGCGGCCGGAGGCGAGCGCGACCACCTCGTCGGCCGGAAAGTTGCGCTCGGCGAGGGTCTTCAGCATCTCGCGCCCGACCGCGCCCGTCGCCCCGACCACAGCGACCCGATAGCCCATCGCCCGCTCCTCCGTCCCACCCGGCCGAAACCGCGCGACTGTTAGGGGCGGGGCGGGGCCGGTGCAAGCGGCCGAGCCTGCGCCGGCGGCAGGGCGGAGGCGAGGATGACGCCGAGGGTGAGGATCGCGATGCCGGCGGTCTCCATCAGCGACGGCACCTCGCCGAGGGCGATGATGCCGAACACCGCGGTCAAGGTCGGAGTCAGGGCGCCGACCGCCGCCGCCCGCGTCGCCCCGACCAGAACCAAGCCCCGGTTGAACAGGATCACCGAGACGGTCGCGCCGAGCACGCCGTGCAGCAGGCCCTGCACCGCCACCTCCCAAGGCGGCGCGGCAAGAAAACGGGGGCCGACGAGGAGGAGATAGGGTAGCGAAAACGCGACGGCCGAACCGACGACGGAGAGCGTGACCGCATCGAGCACGCCGACGCGCGCACCCCGCACGGCCACCGTGTAGGCCGCCCAGAGAAGCCCTGCCGCCGTGAACAGCAAGTGGCCGATCCAGGCCTGCAGCCCCCAAATCCCATCCAGGCTCGCCAGCACGATCGCCGCCGCCCCCGCCGCGATCAGCGCGAGCCCGGCGAGGCGGCGTCGCGGCAGCGGCTCGCCGATCAGCGCCCAGGCGAGGAAACCGGTGAACACGGCGCCGAGCGGGCTCGTCATCGCTCCCCCGTGCGCGGCAGGGGCGAAGGCGAGCCCGCCCGTGTTGCACAGCGAGAAAGCAAAACCGGAGCCGAGCACCACGCCGGCGAGAGCCACGGGCTTGACCCGCCACAGGGCCAGCCCCCGCCGCAGCGCGTGCGGGGCCATCAGCCCTGCCGCGACCAGGAAGCGCAGCGCGACGATGTCGGCCGTGCCGAGGCTCGCCTCGAGGAAAAGGAACCGGGTGCCGACCGCCCAGCCGGCCCAGATCGCCACCGCGGCGACGAGCGCGGCCCAGCCGAGGATCGCCTCGCGGGACGAGGCCCCGGCTTGGCGGGGCACGAAACCGGACACGCCGGGGAAAAGGGGCCAGCCCGAGCGCGACCGGCCCCGAACCCGATCAGGCGGCGACCAGGTTGTCCGGGATGCGGTGGCCGTTCTCGCGGAACCAGCGCGCCGCCCCGGGGTGGAAGGGCAGGAAGCTGTTCTTGCCCACGTTCTCCGGCACCGTCTCGCGCGCCGCCGCCACCGCCTGCACCATCGCCGCGTTCTGCGTCATCACCGCCTTGACGATCTCGTAGACGAGATCCTCCGGCAGAGAGCGGTGGCAGACCGCGAAGTTGAACATGCCGACGATGGTCATCGGCCCCGGAACCGAACGGTAGGTGCCGGCCGGGATCGTGCCCTTGGAGAGCTCCGGCATCGCCTTGGTGATGGTTTCGGCCTGAGCGTCGGTGAAGCCGAAGATGCGCACCTGCTGGCTCGTTTCGATCTCGCTGAAGGACGGGATCGGCGCGCCGGCGGCGAAGCAGAAGCAGTCGAGCAGCCCGTCGGCGAGCTGCCCGGTGAGGTCGGAGGCGGAAGCGAACCGGATCGCGGAGGGTGTGACGCCGAGAGTGCGCAGGATCAGCGGATAATAGGTGCCCGGCGTGCCGCCGCGCGGCCCCACACCGACGGAGCGGCCGTTCAGCTGGCTGTGGTCGGAGATGCCCGACCGCGCCAGGGCGACCGCATGGAACGGCGTGTCGTACATCGGAAAGAGGGCGCGGATGTCGCGGAAGCGGTTGCCCTGCGTCCACTCGCCCGTGCCTTCCCAGGCCTGCAGGGCGACCCCCATGGTGACCATGCCGAGCTCGATCTGCCGCGTCTGCAGCAGCACGATGTTCTGGTTCGGGCCCTGGGTGGTGCGGTAGCTGATGTTCACCCCCGTCGCCGCCTGGACGAGCTGGCCCCAGGCCGGGCCGTAGATGGCGTAGGTGCCGCCCGGCGCGGCCGTGCCCATGGTGAGGGCCCGCGGCCAGGTGGGGTTGCGCGGCTGGCCCCACACGGCAGGGGCGGCGAGCCCCGAACCGAGCAGGCCGGACGAGACGAGCAGCGTGCGGCGGTTGATCGCCATGGCGTGACCTCCCTCGAGAGAGCGGCGGGCGGTGCGCCGCCGGATCGTGTTTCCCAGCGCACAGATTGGGCGAACCGAGCCGCCCGGGAAAGGGGGCTCACGCATCCGGCAGCCTCCAGGGCGCAGGTGGCACGGCGGAAAGCCGGACCACGTCGCCCGGCCGAGGAGAGGCGCCGGTCGTCTCCAGCGTGATCGGGCCCGCCGCCGCCCCCGCGACCACGACGCGGACGCGATCGCCGAGGAAGAACGCCGCCTCGACCCGCCCCGTGAGCGTGCCCTCGGGGTCGAGGCGGAGCTCCTCGGGGCGGGCGGCGGCAAGGACGGGACCCGGCGCGAGCCCGTTCGCAGGCAGGCTGCCGCCGTGGAGATGCAGCTTTCCGTCGCGCACCTCGCCCGCCAGCACGTTCAGCGTGCCGACGAATTCGGCGACAAAGCGCGTGGCGGGGCGGCGGTAGATCTCCTCGGGCGCGCCCACCTGCTCCACCCGCCCCGCGCGCATCACCGCCACCCGATCGCCGAGCGCCATCGCCTCCGCCTGGTCATGGGTGACGAAGACCGCGGTGATGCCGAGCTCGCGCAACAGGCCGGCGAGTTCGACGCGCAACTCCTCGCGCAGCTTGGCATCCAGCGCCGTAAGCGGTTCGTCGAGCAGCAGCACCGCGGGTTCGACCGCGAGGGCGCGGGCGAGTGCCACGCGCTGCCGCTGGCCGCCCGAGAGCTGATCGACCCTGCGGTGCGCGAGTTCGGGGATGCGCATCATCGCAAGCCAGCGGGAGACGCGCGCCTCCCGTTCCGCGCGGGGAACGTTGCGCAGCCTGAGGCCGTAGCCGACGTTGCCGGCGACGTCGAGGTTCGGAAAGAGGGCGTAGGACTGGAACACCATCCCGACGTTGCGCCGCTCGATCGGGGTGTCCGTCACGTCGCGGCCGTCGAACAGCACGCGCCCGGGGCGATCGGGCCGGACAAGGCCCGCGATGAGGCGCAACAGCGTGGTCTTGCCGCAGCCAGAAGGGCCGAGCACGGCGAGCGTCTCGCCCGGGTTGATGGCGAGATCGGTGGGAAGCAGCGCCCGCGTGCCGTCGGCGTGGGTGAAGGCGCAGGCGCGAAGGTCGACGGCGATACTCATCGCGTCGGCGCGAGACCGAAGGCGCGGTCGGAGGCCCACTGGAGGGCGACGAGCAGGGGAATGAGGAGGATGAGGAAGACGAGGGTGAAGGCCGAGCCGATTTCGAGCCGCATCGAGGCGTAGGAGTCCGCGAGCCCCACGGGCAGAGTCATGGTGAAGGGCGTGTGCAGCATCAGCGTCATGTTGAACTCGCCCAAGGAGAGGGTGAGGACCATCAGGCTGCCCGCCAGGATGCCGGGGGCGGCGTTCGGCAACACGACGGTGCGGAACCGGGCGAGAAGCCCGGCGCCGAGCGAGCGCGCCGCCTCCTCGAGCGTCGGGAGATCGACTGCCAGCATCACGGCCAGGGTCGATCGCACCATGAAGGGGAGCGTGAACAACACGTGCCCGACCAGGATGAAACTCCAATGCGTGCGGAAATCCCCCACCGCCCCCCAGGCGAGGATGAGCGCGAGGCCGGTCGCGATGCCGGGGATGGCCACGGGGATCACCAACGCCTCCTCGGCGAGCCGCGCGACCCGCCCCGAATGACGCGCCAGCGCGTAGGCGACCGGCACGCCGAGCAGAAGGGTCGAGACCAGCGTGGCGAGCGCGATGCCGACCGAAAGCCCGATGGTGTGGGCGTAAAGGTCGAGCACGCGCTCGACCCAGACGAGAGTGACGCCGCTCGCGATGATGCCGCGCTGATAGTTCACCGTGACGCCCGCGAGCACGGAGAGCACGACGGGAAAGATGAGGAAGACCGCGACGAGGACCGTGAACGCGAGGCCCGCCGCGAACCCCGCGCCGCGACGACGCGTCATCCCGCCGCCGCCACCGCACCACCCGCAGCCGTGCGCGCGGCCGCGAGCACGGCCCAGGTGATGGCGCCGAGCAGGAAGGAAAGCGCGGCGGCGACCGCGATGTTCGCCCCCACGGTGAACTCGGCGTAGATCACCATCGGCAGCACGTCGATGCGCGTCGCCAGGGTGAAGGCGGTGCCGAACGCACCCATGGCGGTGGCGAAACAGATCGCGCCGGCGGCGAGGAAGGCGCCCTTGAGCCCAGGCAAGATCACGTCGCGCACGACGGCCCACGGCGAGGCGCCGAGCGAGCGTGCCGCCTCCTCGAGCGCGGGGTCGAGCTTCTCGGCCGCCGCCATCACGGTCAGCACCGTGCGCGGGATGGAGAAGTAGAGATAGCCCACGAACAACCCGGCGAGCGAGTAGGCGAAGACGAGACGCTCGCCGGTGAGCGCGAGCGTCACTTCGCCGATCACGCCCTGCCGGCCGGCGAGCAGGATCACCATGAAGCCGATGACCACACCGGGGAAGGCGAGCGGCAGGGTGAGGAAGGCGGTGAGCAGCCTCCGGCCGCGGAACCGGTTCCGCGCCAGGAACACGCCGGCGATGCCGGAGATGACGAGGGTGGCCGCGGTGACCGAGGCCGCGAGCGCCACCGTCTTCCAGAGGCTCGCGAGGTAGCGGTCGTCGGTGAGGATGATCGCGTAGGTCGCCCAGCCCTCGGGCCCCGTCGCGCCGGTGCGCAGCATCAGCGCGAGGGGCAGGAGGAAGAAGGCGGCGAGGAAGGCGATCGCCGGGGCGACCAGGAGAGCGAGGGCGAGCCGGTCGCGGCCCATCGCGGGGGCTCAGCGACGGCGGCGGAAGCGGGCGGAAAGCCTGCGCAGGAACGGACGACGCCGGCGAACGGGCGGCAGGGGGGGCAGTTCGTCGAACAACGCGATCATGCCGGAACGGGAGCGTGGCGATGGCGCAACGGTGTGGTCGGGGAACGGTTCAGGCGCCGACTTCCGCGCGGTAGCGCGCGACCGCCGCATCTTGGGTGGCGACCATGCGCGCGATGTCCACGGGCTTGGCGCGGGCGTACTCGGAGGCCGGCAGGAAGCGCGCGGCGACCTCCGCCGGCAGGGCGACGTTCGGGCGCGCGGGCCGGAGATAGGCGTTCGCCCAAATCCGCTGCCCCTCGTCGGAGAGGGTGAAGTCGAGCACGCGCTTGCCATTCTCGGGGTTCGGGCCGTTCGCGACCAGGCCCATGATGTAGGGGAAGCTGATCGTGCCTTCCTTCGGCAGCACGAAACGGCAAGGGGCACGGTCGGTGAACTGCGCGCGCATGGCGTTGAAGTCGTAGTCGAACAGGATCGGGATCTCGCCGGACACGACGCGAGCGTAGGCCGTCTGAGTGGGGATGATCGGATTGTTCGCCTTCAGTTGCGCGAAGAAGCGGATGCCGGGGCTGAAGTCGTCGTAGGAGCCGCCGAGGGCGAGGTTGACGGCGAAGAGACCCACCTGGCCGACGGCGGCCGAGACCGGGTTCAGGTAGCCCACCTTGCCGCGATAGCGGGGGTCGAGCAGGTCCTGCCAGCCGGACGGGACCGGAACGTTCCGCCCGAGCGCCTCGGTGTTGACGAAGAGGCCCAGGGTGCCGGAGTGGATGGCGAACCAGTACCCTTGAGGGTCCTTCATCCCCTCGGGCACCTCCTCGATCAGCTTCGGGAAGTAGGGCGCAAGCACCCCCGCCTCGACCGCACGCGGACCGAAATTGCCGCCAAAATACGCGACATCGGCGACGGGCTTCGCCTTCTCCGCGATCAGCGCGGCCAGCGTCTGGCCCGAGTTCTTGTTGTCGTGCGGCATGATGATGCCGAGCCGGTCGCGGATTGCGCGGAGCGCCGAGGCCCAGTCGGCCCATTCGGGCGGGCAGTTGTAGCAGACGGCGCGATTGCCCTGCGCAGCAGCGGGCGTGCGCAGGGCCGAGGCAGCGGCGAGCACGGCGGGGGCGGCGAGCAGCGCGCGGCGACGCATGGGGCATCTCCTGTGGCGACGCCGCATGCCTAGCCGGCGAGCGCGACAGCCGCGTTGCGCTTTCGTGACGGAATGATGAAGTCGCGCGAGCGCGAATGTCTCGGCGCGGATGTCAGCGTCTCGTCATCGGCCCTTCATCGGCGGTCAACGCTTGGTGTTGCACAACCGGGGCGTGTCAGCGGAGTTCGCCATGACCTTCGTTCACCGCCCGCTCGCCGAGACCTTGGCCGCCACGCTGCTCGGCGCGCCGTATCGGCTGCCGCAGCGGACCACGGTGATTCATGGCGCCACGGCTTCACCCGCGCAGGATGACGCGGCGACGTGCGCCTCGGCGGCCGAGCCGGGATCGGCAAGTGCCAGCCGCACGGAGCCGAAGGCGGAGCCGACCGCAGCGCGCTGAACCCCACGAGGCCTCTTACGCTGCCGCCCGCGCGCGGTTTTTTCGCGCCTTGGGTCAGATCCTGCCGTGGCAGTGCTTGTACTTCTTGCCCGACCCGCAGGGGCACGGCGCATTGCGCGGCGTGGCGTGCCAAGTCGAGGGGTCGGCGGGATCGACCCGCGTCTGCCGCGCTCGCGCGGGCCGCGTCAGCACCGCCGTGCCGCCATTGCCCTCCGCTGGTTCGAGCGCGCCCGCCTCACCCGGATCGAGCCTGGTCTCGTGCACGCCGCGCGAGAACAGGATCGGCTCGGGTGGTGGGGCGGGCGGGGCGAGTTCGACTCGCGCGAGCAGGGCGGTCACGCGCTCGCGCAGATGCGCCAGCATCTGGTTGAACAGCACGAAGGCTTCCTGCTTGTACTCGTTCAGGGGGTCGCGCTGGCCGTAGGCGCGAAGCCCGATCCCCTGGCGCAGATGATCGAGCAGAAGGAGGTGCTCCTTCCACACCTGATCGAGCATCTGCAGCAGCACCGACTTCTCGATCTGGCGCATCAGGTCGGGGCCGAACTCGGCCGTTTTGCGCGCCATCAGCGTATCGGCCGCCTTGACGATGCGGTCGCGGATGTCGGCGTCGTCGATGCCTTCCTCCTTCGCCCAGTCCTCGACCGGCAGGTCGAGGTTGAACAGTCGCTGCACGTCGGCCTTCAGCCCGGCGGCATCCCACTGTTCGGGCATCGCGTTCTCGGGGATGCGCTTGGCGACGATGTCCTCGATCACCTCGTGGCGCATCTCGACGATGGTGGCGGAGACGTCGTTCGCCTTCATGAACTCGCGCCGCTGCGCGTACACCTCGCGGCGCTGGTCGTTCATCACGTTGTCGTACTTGAGAAGGTTCTTGCGCATGTCGAAGTTGCGCGCTTCGACCTTCTTCTGCGCCTTCTCGAGCGCCTTGTTGATCCAGGGGTGGACGATCGCCTCGCCCTCCTTCAGCCCGAGCCGCTCGAGCATGCCGCCCATGCGGTCCGAGCCGAAGATGCGCATCAGGTCGTCCTCGAGCGAGAGGAAGAACTTCGACTCGCCCGGATCGCCTTGGCGGCCAGAGCGGCCGCGCAGCTGGTTGTCGATGCGTCGGCTCTCGTGGCGTTCCGTACCGACGACATAGAGACCGCCGGCCTGCTTCACGATCTCGCGGTTGCGCGCCACCTCTTCGCGGATGGCGGCCGCCCGCGCCTCCTTCTCGGGCCCGTCCGGCATGTTCGCGAGCTCGAGGCGGATGCGCATCTCGGCATTGCCGCCGAGCTGGATGTCCGTGCCTCGGCCGGCCATGTTGGTCGCCACCGTCACCGCGCCGGGGGCGCCGGCCTGGGCGATGATGTAGGCCTCCTGCTCGTGGAAGCGCGCATTCAGCACCTGGTGCGGAATGTTCCGCTTTTTCAAGAGCGCGCTCACCTGCTCGCTCTTCTCGATCGAGGTCGTGCCCATCAGCACCGGCTGGTTCCTCGCCCGGCACTCCTCGATCAGCCTGATCACCGCCTCGTACTTCTCGCGCGCGGTCTTGTAGACCTCATCGTCGTGGTCCTTGCGGATCACCGGCAGGTTGGTCGGGATCTCGACCACGGCGAGGTTGTAGATCTCGAGGAACTCGTCGGCCTCGGTCGCCGCCGTGCCGGTCATGCCGGCGAGCTTGGGATAGAGACGGAAGTAGTTCTGGAAGGTGATCGAGGCGAGGGTCTGGTTCTCGGGCTGGACCGGCACGCCTTCCTTCGCCTCGAGCGCCTGGTGCAGACCGTCCGAGTAGCGGCGGCCCTCCATCATGCGCCCGGTGAACTCGTCGATCAGCACGATCTTGTCGACCCCGTCGCGCGGGTCGCGTCGCACCACGTAATCGACGTCGCGGCGGAACAGCGTGTGCGCGCGCAACGACTGGTTGAGATGGTGCACGATGGTGATGTTGGCCGCGTCGTAGAGGTTGCCCTCACGCAGGATGCCCGCCTCGCGCAGCATGCGCTCGGCGCGTTCGGTGCCGTCCTCCGTCAGCGTCACCGTGCGGAACTTCTCGTCCTTCTCGTAAGTGCCCGCATCGCGCACGAGCTCGCGCACCACCGCGTCGACCTGGCGGTAGAGTTCGGAGGAGTCGTCGGCGGGCCCGGAGATGATGAGCGGCGTGCGCGCCTCGTCGATGAGGATGGAGTCGACCTCGTCCACGATCGCGTAGTGGAAGTCCCGCTGCACCATGTCCTCGAAGCGGTACTTCATGTTGTCGCGGAGGTAGTCGAAGCCGAACTCGTTGTTGGTGCCGTAGGTGATGTCGCAGGCGTAGGCCGCGCGGCGCTCCTCGTCGGTCAGTCCGTGCACAATGACGCCGACCGAGAGGCCGAGGAAGCGGTAGATCTGGCCCATCCACTCGGCGTCGCGACGGGCGAGGTAGTCGTTGACGGTGACGACGTGCACGCCCTTGCCGGTGAGCGCGTTGAGGTAGGCCGGTAGCGTGGCGACCAGCGTCTTGCCTTCGCCGGTCTTCATCTCGGCGATCTTGCCCTCGTGCAGCACCATGCCGCCGATCAGCTGCACGTCGAAGTGGCGCTGGCCGAGGGTGCGCTTGGCCGCCTCGCGCACGGTGGCGAAGGCCTCGGGCAGCAGGTCGTCGAGCGTCTCGCCCTGTGCGAGCCGCTCGCGGAAGCGGACGGTCTGCGCGGCGAGTTCGGCGTCGCTCAGCGCCGCCATCTTGGGTTCGAGCGCGTTGATGGCGGGAACGCGCTTGCGATAGGCCTTCAGCGCGCGATCGTTCTGGGTGCCGAGGATGGCGCGGGCGAGACGGGCGAACATGCGATCAGGCGTCCTCGGGTTGCGTGCGGTCTCATCCGCCGTCGGGCCGGCGATGGCAATCACGTCGCGGCGGCCCCGACGATCGCCATTCGGGCGTCGGGCCGAGCGGCACGTCGGGTGCTTAGTCGCGCTTCCCCGGCAGCGTCAATGCACGGCTCCGCTACGCCGCGGCGAAGACGGACGGCGACCGGAATGGGCGACACCGCCATCGCCATTCGGGCGCGCCACAATCACGGACGACTGTAGGCGCCCTGCCCACCAATCTGCTTTACCAGAGCGAAAGTAAGATGCTCATTGTTTTTCGTCCCGTCCCCTTCTTAAAGGTTGCTTAGCAGGTCAGCGTGCATAGGGCACCTCGCAAGTGACGAGTTATGATTGGGATTCTCGCGGCATGGTTGCAGGCGCATTATCGCTCGCGAAAGGGAGGCCGGACGAAGTCGAACCTTCGGCCGTACCGCTCACCAACGCCGTATGCCTCCCGCTCTGTGTCGATCTCGACGGCACGCTGCTGCGCACGAATATCCTCGTCGAGGGGCTGGTCCGCCTTGGTCTCGGCCGGCGCCTCGCCCAGGCGGCGTTGGCGCTGGCACGCGGGCGCGCCGCGTTCAAGGCGGCGGTGGCGGAGCGTGCGCCGGTCCACCGGTCGCGCCTGCCGTACCACCAGTCACTCCTCGCCTAGCTCGCGGAGCAGAAGCGGGGCGGCCGTCGGCTCGTGCTGGCGACGGCGGCGAACGAACGGGTCGCGCATGCGATCGCCGACCATCTCGGCCTGTTCGACGAGGTGATCGCGTCCGGCACGGAGCACAACCTCGAGGGTTCGGCGAAGGCGGCCGCCGTGGTCGCCCGGTTCGGCGAAAGGGGCTTCTCCTATGCCGGGGACAGCGCCGCGGGCGCCGCGGTCTGGCGGCAGGCAGGAGCCGCCGTGCTGGTTGGCCCGGCGGCGCGCCGGCCGCCTCCCCTTCGCCCTCGGTTGCTGTCGAGGCTCGGTTCGACGATGGTCGCGGCGAAGCGTTGCGCCATGCAGTGCGCGCGCTCCGGCGACACCAGTGGTCGAAGAACCTGCTCGTCTTCGTGCCGCTGATCGCTGCCGGCCAGTTCGACGACTGTTCTGGCTGGCTGCCATCGGCGCCTTCCTCGCCTTCTGTGCCGCCGCTTCGGCAGTCTACTTGGTCAACGACCTCACCGACCTCGACGCCGACCGGTCGCATGCGACGAAGCGCCATCGCCCGTTCGCCTCCGGCGCGCTGCCGCTGTCCTGGGGCGTAGCGCTCGCGCCCGTCCTCGGCCTGGTCGCCATCCTCGTCGCGGCCCTGCTCGACGTCCTGCCGCACCTCGTCCTCTATGGCGCCGCCTCGAGCCTCTCTTCCGCCGTGTTGAAGACGTTGCCGCTGGTCGACGTCTTCACCCTCTCCGCCGTCTACGGCCTGCGCATGATCGCGGGCGGGGCGGCCAGCGGCCATCCGGTGTCGAAGTGGCTGTTCGCCTTCTCCGGCTTCCTCTTCCTGGGCCTCGCCCTGATGAAGCGCGTCGCCGAACTGGGGGCCCGGCAGGGCAACGGATACGTCGCGCGACGCGGCTACATGGGCGGTGATCGTGAGATGCTCGCCCTGTTTGGGGTGGCGTCCGCGTTCTCGGCCGCGATCGTGCTTGCCCTGTTCATGCAGTCCGCCACCGCCGAGGAGCGCTTTCCCTCTCCTCTCCTCCTGTTTGGTCTTGGTCCACTCGCGCTGTTCTGGCTCTGCCGGATGTGGCTCTCCACCGCCCGCGGCCACATGCTGGAAGATCCGATCGTCTACGCGGCGAAGGACTGGGTGAGTTGGCTGGTGGTCGCGGCGGCCGTGGTCCTGCTCCTTTCTGCCCGGTCGGGCCTGACGAGCGCATCGACGATCGCCGTCTGAGCGTAGGCTTTCCGCCAAGATCTCGGCTGCCGGATTCGATCTCCTACCGCAAGCCAGCGTTCAGCATGCGATCTGGTCTTGTCCCGCAGCATCGAAGTGAGCGGAGCACCGAATGCAAACAGGAAGAATTGGCCTGAACTCCCTGTTCAATGTCTTTTCCTTTGCCACATCCGCGCTCGTGGCGGTCCTCGTTTGGCTACTCTCCGGATCGATGCGTGATACTTCACTCTCGGCGGAGTTGACATCCGTCAATGTCTATTTCGAGTCGGACATACCCTTCACCCTTCGATTTTGGGTCGTGGGGTCCGTCCCGGCTGCCACGAGCAACGTGGTCCACCCCCTGTACGGGGCGGTCACGTGGTTCGGAGGCGCCGTA
The DNA here is from genome assembly GCF_003336755.1 of Elioraea thermophila (ex Habib et al. 2022). Lineage (GTDB taxonomy): Bacteria > Pseudomonadota > Alphaproteobacteria > Acetobacterales > Acetobacteraceae > Elioraea > Elioraea thermophila. The sequence continues at coordinate 157,923 of NZ_QMDI01000005.1, forward strand.
TCCCGCCACGCGGGCCTTCCGATCGGGTTGTCGCTCAGAGCCTTGCTCAGCGCTTCGGCTACGCTTTCGGCCGTGCTCATGGCATGGACGGCACGTGGGGTCGGTGCGTCTCCGTTTGCCGCCGCCCTGACTGTCGCGACGGCCGCAGCGACGGCGGCGTTCACGCATTGGGCGAGCGCCATCGAACATTTTGCATTGTCCATACCGACAATTGCTCTGCCTTTCTCTGTGTTAGCAATTACGGGCTCAAATAACTTTGTGACATGGGTCCTCATAGATTGTCTTTCTGGCAGCATGACAATCACCAACGCCGTCAGTGGCGGGATTTCTGCGCTCCTTCGGCTCGGCTGGAGCCGTGCGATCGTAGTAACATTTGGTGGCATCTCCCTTCTTGCCACCTTGAATTTCTTTTGGACTGCGCAATTGACATCACTCGCTGCGTCTTCGCTGCTCAAAAATTTTTTTCTTGATCAAAGAACACCTGCTTGTGTTCACACACGACCTTGGAGCTGCCGGAAGCAGCCCCCGAGCATGGAACAAGCCTTATCCCTTTTCGCTATCTGATCGTATCGCAGCCCTCCTGATCTACACGGTCGTCGCGCCGCCCCCCAACTTCGCAACAACAATTATTTGCCGCCATACTCTCCGGCCATCGTCGACTATGATTCGGCGCCGCTCCTGTCGCTCGGCGTCAGCGGCATGCTCGCCGCGGCGTGCTTCGGCGCTCTCGCTGTGCTCGGTGTCGTCTCCGCGGCCCGCTCGCCACGCCGCGACGTTGCCGTCGCCGCGATCGGCTTTCTGCTCTTCCACACGGCATTCCATTTGGTCTGGGGCGAGATCGTCCTCCTCTACGTGGCGCATGCCGTGCCCTCCCTCGCCGCCATCGTCGCCTTCGCCCTCGCCGGGCCCTGGCGCCGCGCCGCCACTGCCCTCGCCCTCGCCTTCGTCCTGGTCGGCGGCCCACACAACATCGCCCGGTTCCGCGAGGCCGCCGACCTCGCCACCCTCATCGCCCGCATCAACCGCGTCGGCGCCGAACCATAAGCCCCGCCTCCGAGGCGTCCTCTGCCGCGCTTGCGGCGTGCCCCGCGCGGGCCCATGATCCCGCCGCTGCGCCGCAACCCGAGAGCCGTTCCCATGCCCCGACACGCCGCGCTCGCCGCCCTGGTGGCGACGATCCTCCTCGCTGCCGGAAGCCCCGCCCCGGCCCAACTGCAGCCCACCGCCTCCGACCCCGTCGTCGCGCGCGTGGACGGGACCGAAATCCGACTTTCCGACGTCACCGAAGCCGCCCGCCGCTTGCCCGAACAGTTCCAGGGCATGCCGCCGCAGATCCTCTACCCTCTCTTGATCGACCAGCTGATCAGCGAAACGGTCGTCACCCAGGCGGGGCGGCGCGAACGCCTGCACGAGGCGCCGGAACTGCGCCGCCAACTCGCCCGGCTGGAGGATCGGCTGATCCAGCAGGCCCTGATCGCGCGCGAGATCGACGCCAAGGTCACCGACGAGGTGCTGCGCGAACGCTACCGCCGCGAGATCGCCGACAAGCCGGCTGAGGCCGAGGTGCGCGCCCGCCACATCCTGCTCGCCACCGAAACGGAAGCGCGCGCCGTGCTGGCCGAACTCGCCCGCGGAGCGGACTTCGCCGCCCTTGCCCGGGAGAGGAGCCGCGGCCCCGGCGCGGCGGAAGGTGGCGATTTGGGCTTCTTCAAGCGCGACGAGATGCCCGAGGCCTTCGCCGAGGCCGCCTTCGCCCTCGCCCCCGGCCAGGTCTCGCCCGCCCCGGTGCGCACGCAGTTCGGTTGGCACGTGATCAAGGTCGAGGAACGGCGCGAACAGCCCCGCCCCAGCTTCGAGGAGGCGCGGGAGGACCTCCGTCGCGCCGCCGCCGAAGAGGCGGCCGAGGCGTTGATCGAACGCCTGCGCGCCGCCGCCCGCATCGAACGCTTCGGCCTGGACGGCTCGCCGCTGCGCTGACCCCGCGCCCACTTCGCCCGCCTGCCCCCGATGGCAAACGCCGTCTCGCCCCTCGCCGTCCCGCTCCCCCCCCTGCCGCCGATCGCCGGCGTCACCCTCGGCGCCACCGCCGCCGGCATCCGCTACCGCGGGCGGGACGACGTGATGATGATGGCCTTCGCCCCGGGCACCGCGGTCGCCGGCGTGTTCACGCGCAACCGCTGCCCCGGCGCGCCGATCGACTGGTGCCGCGCCGCCCTCGCCGCGGGCCGCGCGCGGGCTCTCGTCGTCAATGCCGGCAACGCCAACGTCTTCACCGGCCGGCTCGGCCGCGAAGCGTGCGACCGCACCGCCCGCGCCGCCGCCGACCTTCTCGGCTGCCGCCCGCGCGAGGTGTTCCTCGCCTCCACCGGCGTCATCGGCCAGCTCTTGCCGGTCGAGAAGATCGAGGCCGTCCTGCCCGACCTGGCGCGAAGTCTGACGGCGGATGCTTGGGAGCGTGCCGCGCGGGCGATCATGACCACCGATACCTTCCCGAAAGGAGCGGTGCGCACGGCGCGCATCGGCGACACGGCCGTCACCATCGCCGGCATCGCCAAGGGCAGCGGCATGATCGCGCCCGATCTCGCCACCATGCTCTGTTTCCTCGCCACCGACGCGAAGATTCCCGCCCCCGCCTTGCAGCGCCTGCTCGCGCGCGGGGTGGAGCGCTCGTTCAACCGCACCACGGTCGATTCCGACACCTCGACCTCGGATACGGTGCTGCTGTTCGCCACCGGCCAGGCGAAACACCCGCGCGTGCCGGCGCAAGGGGGCCCTCTCCTGCGCGATTTCGCCCGCGCCCTGAACGAGGTGCTGCAGGATCTCGCCCTCGCCGTGGTGCGCGACGGCGAAGGGGCACAGAAGCTGATCCGCATCGACGTCTCAGGCGCAACCTCGCCGCGCTCGGCCAAGCGCGTGGCTCTTGCCATCGCCAACTCGCCCCTGGTGAAGACGGCGATCGCCGGCGAGGATGCGAACTGGGGCCGCATCGTGATGGCGGTGGGCAAGGCGGGGGAACCCGCCGATCGCGACCGGCTTTCGGTCGCCATCGGCGGGGTGTGGATGGCGCGCGACGGCTCGGTCGTGCCCGACTATGACGAGACGCCGGTGGTTGCGCACATGAAGGGGCGCGAGATCGCGATCGCGGTCGATCTCGGCCTCGGCCGCGGCCGCGCCACCGTCTGGACCTGCGATCTGACGCACGGCTACATCGACATCAATGGCAGCTACCGGAGCTGACGTGCTGCAGCCGCGGGCGGAGCAAGGGGCGGCGCTCGTCAGCGACCGTCTCCGCTTGCGCCCGATCCGCGCCGACGATGCTGCCCTCCTGCACCGCCTGATCAACGACTGGGACGTCGCACGCCACCTCGGCGCCGTTCCCTTTCCCTATCCGCGCGCCGAGCTCGAGGCGTGGATCGCGCGCACGGCGGAGGATCGCGCGGCGGGACGCGCCTGGCATCTCGCCATTGCCACGCGCGAGGACGATCGACCGATCGGGGTGGCGGCGCTCACGCGCGAGGAGGCGCGAACGGCGCGGCTCGGCTACTGGATCGGGCGCCCATTCTGGCGCCAGGGCTATGCCCGCGAGGCCGCGGGGCGTCTCGTTCGCCACGCCTTCGATGATCTCGGCTTCGAAACACTCGTCGCCTACGTCGCCGACGACAACGACGCCTCCGTGCGCGTGCTGGAACGGCTCGGCTTTCGCTTCACCCACGAGGCGGAACACGACTTCCTCTCCCGCGGCGGCGCCTTCCCGGTGCGCTGGTTCCGCCTCACCCGCGCGGACGCCCTGCGTGCCGCGGGCTTCGGCGCCGGCGCACCCGGCGTGGCGCGCCCGCTCGTACTCGTCGCCGCCGTTGCCCTGATCGATGCCGACGGCCGCGTCCTCCTCGCCCGCCGCCCGCAGGGCAAGGCGCTCGCCGGACTTTGGGAATTTCCGGGCGGCAAGCTGCGCGAAGGCGAGACGCCCGAGGCCGCGCTGATCCGCGAACTCGCCGAGGAGCTCGGCATCGACGTCGCCGCCTCGTGCCTCGCCCCCTTCGCCTTCGCAAGCCACGCCTACGAAACGTTCCACCTCCTGATGCCGCTCTATCTCTGCCGGCGCTGGCGCGGTGTGGTGAAGCCGCTCGAGGGGCAGGAGCTCGCCTGGGTGAAGCCGAACAGGCTCGCCGAATATCCCATGCCGCCAGCCGACGTGCCGCTCGTCGCCATGTTGAGGGATTACCTGTGACCACGCCCGACCCGCGCCCGACCGCGGCGATCATCATCATCGGCGACGAGGTGCTGTCGGGCCGAACGCACGACTCGAATCTCCCCTATCTCGCGCGACGCCTGGGCGAATTGGGCATTCGCCTGGTCGAAGCGCGCGTGGTGCCGGATCAGCGGGAGGCGATCGTGCGCGCGGTGAACGAGCTGCGCGCACGCAACGATTACGTCTTCACCACGGGTGGCATCGGCCCCACCCACGACGACATCACCGCGGAAAGCATCGCGGCGGCCTTCGGCGTGCCGTGGGAGCGCAACGAGGAGGCTTGGCGCATTCTTGCCGAGGACTACGCCAAGCGCGGCGTGGAGTTCAACGAAGCCCGCCAGCGGATGGCGATGATGCCGCGCGGGGCAACGCTCGTGCGTTGCGAGGCGGTGGCGGCGCCCGGGTTCCGCATCGGCAACGTGTTCGTCTTCGCCGGCGTGCCGCGCATCATGCAGTCGATGTTCGAGGCGGTGGCACCGACGCTGGCGGGCGGGCCGCCCACGGTGAGCCGCACGGTACACGCCATCGGCGCGCTTGAGGGACAGATCGCAAAGCGCCTTGCCGCCATTCAGGCCGAGCACCCGACGGTCGCCATCGGCAGTTATCCGTTCTACCGCGACCCGGGTGGGGTCGCGATCGTCGCGCGCGGCACCGACCGCGCGGCGGTGGATGCCGCGATCGCTGCCGTCAGCGCGATGTTCCGCGACTTCGGCTTCGAACCCCGAGAGGGCGAACCGCCACCTGCATGAAGGGGGGCACGCTCCCGCGCCGCCCTCGCCCCCTCGCTTCTCGCTCAGTCGCCGGCCGCGGCGAGCTCCCGCTCGGTGGCGAGCGGCACCGGCAAGTACCGCACGAAGTCCTTCGGCACGACCTGCCAGAACCGGTCGCGCTCGCGCTCCCAGTCGTTGAGCAAGGACGCGGCGAAGCGGCTGTTCGTCTCCGTCACGTGGCGGGCGATCAGGTCGCGCAGCACCCCCTCCCAGTGCGGATGCGTAAGCCGCTGCCACAGCACGTGCTCGGGGTTGATCCGCTTCGGCAACACGTCCTCGGGGTCGTAGACGAAGGCCATGCCGCCGGTCATGCCGGCGGCGAAATTGTCGCCGACCGCCCCGAGGATGACGCAGGTGCCGCCCGTCATGTACTCGCAGCCGTTCGCCCCGCAGCCTTCGACAACGGCGATCGCCCCCGAGTTGCGCACGGCGAAGCGCTCGCCCGCTTGGCCAGCGGCAAACAGGTAGCCCGCGGTCGCGCCGTACAGCACGGTGTTGCCGATGATGGTGTTCTCGTTCGACCGCAGGGTGGAGGACGGAGCTTGGCGGACGACGATGGTGGCACCCGACAGTCCCTTGCCCACATAGTCGTTGGCGTCGCCGAACACCTCGAGCTTCAGCCCCTGCACGGCGAAGGCGCCGAGCGATTGCCCCGCCGACCCGCGCAGCCGCACCGTAATGTGGCCGGGTGCCAACCCCTTCATGCCGAAGCGACGCACGATCTTGGAGGAGAGCTTGGCACCGATCGCGCGGTAGGTGTTCCGGATGTTGTACTGCAGCTGCATCTTCTCGCCGTCCTGGAAGAGCGGGGCGGCGTCGGCGATCATCTGGGCATCCAGGGTCTCCGGCACCTCGTTTCGTCCCTGTAGCGTGCAGTACGGCGCGTAGGGCCCCGGGTCGGCCTGCACGAGGAGGGGGTTGAGGTCGAGGTCGTCGAGATGTTCGCCCCCGCGCGACACCTGCTTCAGCAGGTCCGTGCGGCCGACCACCTCCTCGAGGCGGCGGAAGCCCAAGGAGGCGAGGATCTCGCGGACCTCCTCGGCGATGAAGGAGAAGAGGTTGATCACCTTCTCCGGCGTGCCCTCGAACTTGGCGCGCAGCCGTTCGTCCTGCGTGCAGATGCCGACGGGGCAGGTGTTGGAGTGGCACTGCCGCACCATGATGCAGCCCATGGCGATCAGCGAGGCGGTGCCGATGCCGAATTCCTCCGCCCCCAGCATCGCCGCAATCACCACGTCGCGTCCGGTCTTGATGCCGCCATCCGTGCGCAGCTTCACGCGATGGCGAAGCCGGTTCAGCATCAGCACCTGGTGCGTCTCGGACAGACCCATCTCCCACGGCGAGCCCGCGTACTTGATGGAACTCTGCGGGCTCGCGCCGGTGCCGCCGACATGGCCGGAGATCAGGATCACGTCGGCCATCGCCTTCGCCACCCCGGCGGCGATGGTGCCGATCCCCGATCGCGCCACCAGCTTCACGCAGACCTGGGCATCCGGGTTGATCTGCTTGAGGTCGTAGATGAGCTGGGCGAGGTCCTCGATCGAGTAGATGTCGTGGTGCGGTGGGGGCGAAATGAGCGCGATCCCCGGCGTCGAGTGCCGAAGCCGGGCGATCACCTCGCTCACCTTGAACCCCGGCAGCTGGCCCCCTTCGCCGGGCTTGGCACCTTGCGCGATCTTGATCTCGATCTCGCGGCAGTTGTTCAGGTACTCGGCGGTGACGCCGAAGCGTCCCGAGGCCACCTGCTTGATCGCCGAGTTCGCGTTGTCGCCGTTCGGCCGCGGCTTGGCGCGCGCAGGGTCCTCACCGCCTTCGCCCGAATCCGACTTCGCACCGATCCGGTTCATCGCGATCGACAGCGTCTCGTGCGCCTCGGGGCTGAGCGCGCCGAAGGAGATGCCGGGCGAGACGAGGCGGCGGCGGAGTTCCGTCACCGATTCGACTTCCTCCACCGGGATCGGCTTGCGGCCCTCGGTCTTGAAGTCGAGCAGGTCGCGCAGCGCGATGGGCGGAAGTTTGCGGACGGCCTCGGTGTAGCGCTTGTAGGTCTGGTAGCTGTCCGTGGCCACCGCCTGCTGAAGCAGATGGATCAGGTTGCCGGCGAAGGCGTGCGCCTCGCCGGAGCGGCGAAGCTTGTAGAGCCCGCCGACAGGGAGCGTGACCGCCTCCTCCGCCCAGGCCTTGCGGTGCAGCGCGATGACCTTGCGCGCGATCCCGGAGAGGCCGATGCCCGAGATCCGGCTCTGCATGCCGGGGAAGAACTCGGCAACGAGGGCGCGCGACAGCCCGATCGCCTCGAAATTGTACCCACCGCGATACGACGACAGCACGCCGATGCCCATCTTGCTCATGATCTTGAGCAGGCCCTTGTCGAGCGCCTTCTTGTAGCGGGCGAGCGCCGTCTTGAGCGGCATGTCGCCGAACAGGCCGCGGCGATGGCGATCCGCGATGCACTCCTGCGCGAGCCACGGATTGACCGTGGTCGCCCCAACACCGATCAGCACGGCCACGGAATGAACATCGAGGGCTTCGGAGGAGCGCACGTTGAGCGACGTGAAGGTGCGCAAGGACTGGCGCACGAGGTGCGTGTGCACGCCACCCGCAGCCAGCACCATCGGGATCGCGCAGCGATCGCGCCCCACGCGCTCGTCGGTGAGGATGACGTGGGCGGCGCCGGCGCGCACGCCCTCCTCGGCCTCGCGACGGATGCGGTCGATGGCGCGGCGAAGCCCGGCCTCGCCCTCGGCGGGGTCGAAGGTGCAGTCGACCTCGACCGCGGAGGCACCCATGTAGGCGCGCATCGCCTCGAACTCGGCGTTCGTCAGCACGGGGCTCTCGAGGGCGAGCATGTCGCACTGCGAGGGGTCCTCATCCAGAATGTTGCCGAGATTGCCGAGGCGCGTCTTCAGCGTCATCACCCGCGTCTCGCGCAAGGAATCGATCGGCGGGTTGGTGACTTGGCTGAACATCTGCCGGAAATAGTGCGACAGCGGCCGGTACTGATCCGACAGCACGGCGAGCGGCGTGTCGTCGCCCATCGAGCCGACCGCCTCGTCGGCGTTCTCCACCATCGGGTGGAGGATCATCTCGAGCTCCTCGAGCGAGAGCCCGGCCGAGACCTGATGGCGGCGCAGGGTTTCGCCGGAGAGGCGAACGGGTTCCTGTGCTTCCGCCTTGATCAGCGCATCGAGGTGGGTGGTGCGCTTGACCCAAGCGCGGAAGTCCCGCCGCGCGGCGAGCATGTCCTTGAGCGCGGTGTCGTCGTAGAACTTGCCTTCGTCGAGATCGACCGCGATGCACTGGCCGGGGCCGACCCGTCCCTTGCGGACGATCTCGTCCTCACGCAGCTTCACCATGCCGGTCTCGGAACCGACGACCAGCAGCCCGTCCTGCGTGATGGTGTAACGCATGGGACGAAGCCCGTTGCGGTCCATGCCGGCGATCACCCACCGCCCGTCGGTGCCGCAGATCGCCGCCGGGCCGTCCCACGGCTCCATCACGGCGTTGCAGTAGAGGAACAATGCCCGGTGCGCCTCCGGCATGGTGGCGTTGTTGCCGATGCTCTCCGGAATCATCAGCGCCTTCGCCATCGGCGCGTCGCGCCCCGCGCGCACCAGGAGCTCGAACACGTTGTCGAGGATCGCGGTGTCGGACCCGCCGGCCTGGATCACCGGCTTGATGTCGTCGAGATAGGGGTCGAGCAGAGGCGAGGCGAGCCGCGTCTCGTGGCTCTTCATCCAGTTCACGTTGCCGGCGAGCGTGTTGATCTCGCCGTTGTGCGCGATCATGCGGAAGGGCTGCGCGAGACGCCAGGTGGGGAAGGTGTTGGTCGAATAGCGCTGGTGATAGATCGCGAAGCGCGAGACGAAGCGCGGATCGAGCAGGTCCGGGTAGAACTCGGTCAGCGCCTGGGCGAGGAACATGCCCTTGTAGATGACCGAGCGGGCCGAGAGGCTGCAGATGTAGAGATCGGGCACCTGAGCGGCGATCGCCGCCTTCTCGATACGCCGGCGGATCACGTACAGATCGCGCTCGATGGTGTCGATCGCACGCTGCTGCGGGTCGAACAGCAGGATCTGCTCGATCTCGGGCCGTGTCGCGTTCGCCTTCTCGCCGATGCAGGAGACGTCGATCGGCACCTGGCGCCAGCCGTAGATGCCGTAGCCGAAGGCGAGCACCTCCGTCTCGACGATCTGCCGGCACCGTTCCTGTGCCGAGAGGTCCGTCTTCGGCAGGAACACCTGACCGACGATGATCGGCCCGGGCTTCAGCCGGTCGCCGCCGCGCACCACGGCCTCGGCGAAGAAGTCGTGCGGAATCTCGACGTGGATGCCTGCGCCGTCGCCGGTCTTGCCGTCGGCATCCACCGCGCCGCGGTGCCACAGCGCCTTCAGCGCATCGATGCCGGCCTGCACCACCGCGCGCGAGGGCTTGCCGTCGATGGCGGCGATCAGTCCGACACCGCAGGAATCGTGTTCGGTGAGATCAACACCGGCGCGCGCCAGGCGCGCCGCATTGTCCGACCAGGCGGAGACGAAGTCGTCACCCGTTTCGCGGATCATGCCGTCCATGGTCGTCGTTCCTCTCAGTAGCGCAGCCCGCGCAGCCGCGCATCGCGCGACTGGGCGAGGGTCTCTTCAGCCACTTTCCGCACCCAGCCCGGGCTTTCCCGCTCGATCTCGAAGGCGACGAGCTGGAGCGCGCCCTCCAGCCGCTGATCGAGCCGCAATTCGAGGAAACGGCGGATCAGCGACAGCTCCTCCGCCGTGAAGCCGCGCAACAGGGGTTGCGCCGCCAGCTGCAGGAGCTCGTCGAGCCTCCGCCCGATCGCCGGCATGATCGCGGCCTCCACCGCATGGCGGATGTCGGCCTCGCGCCCGGGGTTGCGCTCGCGCAAGTAGGCCTGAAGCTGTTCGGCGAGCTGGGGCGCACCGTCGCGGATCTGATCGACGAGGCCGGTGATGGCGAGGATGCGCTTCGCCTCCTCCTCGGCATTCGGCGTCTGGGCGGCGAGCGGTTGCGCGAGCGCGACGCTCAACGCGATCGCGGCGAGGAGCCAGCGCGATCCGTTCCGGAATGGGATCATTCCGCCGCAACCGCGAGGGCGGGACGCGCGCCGGCGTGGGCCGCGATCCAGGCGTGCATCTCGGCCGCCGCGTCGCGCCCGTCGCGGATGGCCCACACCACGAGCGAGGCGCCGCGCACGATGTCGCCGGCGGCGAACACGCCCGGGAGGGAGGTCATCATCGTGCGGTGATCGACCTTGATCGTGCCCCAGCGCGTGACCGCGAGCGATGGTTCGTTGAACAGGGTCGGCAGATCCTCGGGGTCGAAGCCGAGAGCCTTGATCACGAGATCGGCCTCCAGGGTGAAGGAGGAGCCGGGAATGGGCTCGACCTGCTGCCGCCCGGTGGCGTCGGGCAAGCCGAGGTGCATGCGCACGGCACGCACCGCGCGCACATGGCCGTCGCCGAGGAAGGCCTCCGGCGAGGCGAGCCAGACGAAGCGCACGCCCTCTTCCTCGGCGTGGTTCACCTCGCGCACCGAGCCAGGCATGTTGGCGCGATCGCGGCGATAGAGACAGGTCACGGACGCCGCGCCTTGGCGGATGGCGGTGCGCACGCAGTCCATCGCGGTGTCGCCGCCGCCGATCACCACCACGCGCTTGCCGGCCGCGTTCAGCCGCCCGTCATCGAAGCCCGGCGCGGTGTCGCCGAGCCCCTTGCGGTTGGAGGCCGTGAGGTACTCGAGCGCCGGCACGATGCCGGCGAGCCCAGCACCGGGCCCGCCGATGTCGCGCGCCTTGTAAACCCCGGTCGCGATCAGCACCGCGTCATGGCGGGCGCGCAGTTCGGCCAGCGAAACGTCCTTGCCGACCGTGCAGCCGAGGTGGAACACGATCCCGCCGTCCTCGAACTGGCGCCAGCGCCGCAGCACCACCGCCTTCTCCAGCTTGAAGTTGGGAATGCCGTAGATCATCAGCCCACCGACGCGGTCGTAGCGGTCGTAGACGTGCACCGCGTAGCCCTTGCGCCGCAGCCGTTCGGCGGCGGCGAGGCCGGCCGGCCCCGCGCCGATGATGCCGACGGAGTAGGGGAGTTCACGGGAGGGTTTCGGCGGCTTGACCCAGCCCTTCTCCCAGGCGGTGTCGGTGATGTAGCGCTCGACCGCGCCGATGGTCACGCTCGCGAAGCCCTTTTCGATCACGCAATGGCCTTCGCAGAGCCTGTCCTGCGGGCAGACCCGGCCGCAGATTTCGGGGAAGGTGTTGGTGGCGGCGGCGACCTCGTAGGCCTCCTCGAGCCGGCCTTCGGCGGTCAGCTTCAGCCAGTCGGGGATGTTGTTGCCGAGCGGGCAATGCACCTGGCAGAAGGGCACGCCGCACTGGCTGCAGCGCGAGGCCTGTTCGGCCGCACGCTCGGCCGAAAACGCGCGGTAGATTTCGTCCCAGTCATGCGCCCGCGCTTCCGCCGGCCGCTTGTCCGGCGTGCGCTGCGGCGTGGAGACGAACTTCAGCATCCGTTCGGCCATGCCCGTTCCCTCGCTCGATCCGCGTCGGCGGGGCGGACGGCCGGAGCCGGCCCCGTCGGGCGGGAGGCCCGGTCTCGCCGGGGCCAGCGTCTTATATGTCCTCAAGCTGGCCTGGACGAGACAGAATCGAACAATCAGGTCCGATCCGGACCCTCATGGCAGGGTCGCGCCCGAGTTCTGACACAGTGTGGGCCGCCCAGCCACCGGCGCCTCGGGTGATCGGGCCGAATTGGACCTTTCAGGCCGCCGCCGGCGCCCGCGGCCCCCCGCGGCGAAAGCGCGCGAGATAGGTGGGCACGATCGCCTCCACCGCCTTCGGTGTGATGCCGAGATCGGCGAGTGTCAGCGCGCCGGGCGAGACCACATTGTCGCGCTGCAGCAGGATCAGCTGATCGCGCGTCAACAAGGGCTTGGGCAGGAGTTCGAACAGCCGCGCCTGCAGCGCACCGACCGAATAGGGGATGGAGATCAGGAAGCGCTTCCGCCCCGTCGTGCGCAGGATGAACTCGAGGATCTCCCGGAAGGTGTAGATCCTCGGCCCACCGAGTTCGTAGGTGTTGCCGGCGGCTTCGGCGCGATCGAGCGCGGCCATCGCCGCCTCCGCCACGTCGCCGACATAGACGGGTTGGAACCGGGTGGTGCCGCCGCCGAACAGCGGCAGGGCAGGCAGGACCTGGGCGAGGGCGGCGAACTGGTTGAAGAAGTCGTCCTCGGGGCCGAACACGATCGAGGGGCGCAGCACGACCGCGGCGGGGTAGGCAGCCCGCAGCGCCGCCTCGCCTTCCGCCTTGGTGCGGGCGTAGACCGAGGGGCTGGCCGGATCCGCCCCGATGGCCGAGACATGCACGACGTGCTTGGCCCCGGCCGTCGCCGCCGCCCGGCCGATGCGGCCCGGCGCCTCGGCATGCAGCGCCCGGAAGGTCTGGCTCCCGGTCTCGTAGAGGATGCCTACGCAGTTGACGACGACCTCGGCCCCCGCCACCAGGGCGGCAACGGCGGCGGCGTCGCGCACCGAGGCCGCCATCGGCACGATCTGACCCAAATTGCCCATCGGCTTGAGGAAGTTGGCGCGATCGGGGTCGCGCACGCCGACGCGCACGATGTAGCCCCGCTGCGCGAGCCGCTTGACGATGTAGCGCCCGACGAAGCCGGAGCCGCCGAACACCGTCGCCACCTTGCGCTCCTCGGCCACCATCCCGCGTTCCTCCTCAGCCGTTCGCGCGGTGCATAAGGGGGTCGCAGCCGGCGCGGCAAGGCCGCCTCGGGCCGTTGACGCCGCCGTCCCGGGGCTCTATGCACACGCGCTCGCCAGAGCCCGTGCCCAGGTGGCGGAACTGGTAGACGCGCAGGTTTCAGGTACCTGTGGCCGCGAGGCCGTGGAAGTTCGAGTCTTCTCCTGGGCACCAGGCGACCCTCCGCCGCGAGACCGGCATGGACACGCTCTTCCTCGGTGGCGCCACCGTCCACCTGCATCGGCACGACTTGCCGCCCGGTCTCGATCTCGGCCCCGTGATCGCCGTCGATACCGAGACGATGGGGCTCAACCCGCATCGCGACCGGCTCTGCCTCGTCCAGCTTTCCGCCGGCGACGGGGTGGCGCACCTCGTCCAGCTCATCCCGCCCGCCTTGGGCGGGCGAGGGGCGGACTGCCCGAACCTGAAGGCCCTGCTCGCCGACCCCACACGCCTCAAGCTGTTCCATTTCGCGCGCTTCGATCTCGCGATCCTGCGCCACGCCCTCGGCGTCGCCGCCGCGCCTTGCTGGTGCACCAAGGTGGCCGCCAAGCTCACCCGCACCTTCACCGACCGGCACGGACTGAAGGATCTCTGCCGCGACCTGTTGGGGATCGAACTCTCCAAGCAGCAGCAATCCTCCGACTGGGGAGCGGTCGATCTCTCGCCGGAACAGCTCGCTTATGCCGCCTCCGACGTGCTGCACCTGCATGCGTTGAAAGCCAGGCTCGAGGGCCTGCTCGAGCGGGAGGGACGGCTCGCGCTCGCCGAGGCGTGCTTCCGCTTCCTGCCCGCCCGCGCCGAACTCGATCTCTTGGGCTTCGACTCACCCGACCTGTTCGAACACTGAGCGCAGCGCCCTCGCTCAGGCCGCGACGAGGGCCATGCCGGCGAGGCCGATGAACGCCGTTTCGGCGACCATGAGCAGGATCGCCGGCCGCCCGACCTCGACGAGCGAGGCAAGCGACGTCTTCACCCCGAGCGCGGCGATGGAGACGACGATGCACCAGCGCGACGCATCGGCGAGCAGCGCCTGAACCGCGCGCGGCACGGCTCCAGCGCTGTTGGCCGCGACCAGAGCCAGGAAGACGAGCAGGAAGGCGGGCAGGAGCGGGGGGCGCTTCGTCCCCATCGTCGCCTCGCTCGTCACCCGTCGGCTGACCAGCGCGACGACGAACACCACCGGCACAAGCAGGGCGACGCGGAGCATCTTCACCACCGTCGCCGCCGTGCCGGCCTCGGCCGAGACGCTGAAGCCGGCGCCCACCACCTGTGCGACATCGTGGATGGTGGCGCCCAGAAACACGCCCGCCGTGCGGTCGTCGAAGCCGAGCACGCCGGTGAGCACGGGGTAGAGCACCATCGCCACGGTGGAGAGCGTGGTCACGCCCACGATGGTGAAGGCGGTGTCGCGCTCCGCCCCCGCGCGCGGCGGCAGCACGGAGGCGATCGCCACCGCCGCCGATGCGCCGCAGATGGCGACCGCCCCGGCGGTGAGGGTACCGAACGCGGCGCCGAGCCCCATCGCGCGCGCAAGCACGAGGCCGAACAGGATGGTCGCGGCAACGATCAGCGCGACCGACGCGAACGTGCCCCACCCGAGCCCCGCCACTTCGTCGAGCGTGATGCGCGCGCCGAGCAGCGCCACCCCGACCCGCAGCACGGCACGCGACGCGAAGCCAAGCCCCGGCGCGAACCATGCTTCGGCGCCGAGGAAGTTGAACGCCATGCCGATGAGGAGCGCGAACAGCACCACCGGCCCGCCATGGGTGCCCGAAATGAACGCGGCGGCGAGCGCGACGACCAGAGCGAAGGCCACGCCGGGCAGGAGGGGAGCCAAGCGGTTGACCAGGAGCGAGGAAGAGAGGTGCGGTCGGCGCAGCATGGTCGGGGCGCGGTTATGCACGAAGCGGCGGCCAGCAGGACCGCCTCACCCATTCCGCCGCGGCCGCAGCGAAACCCTCATCACGGGGCGAAAACGCCGTCGCTGCGACAGCAATCATTCACCGCAAGTCGCCGTGAGATGGCGGAGGGGGTGGGATTCGAACCCACGGTACGGAAACCCGTACACCGGTTTTCGAGACCGGCCCGTTCGACCGCTCCGGCACCCCTCCGAAACCCGCGCGCTCCTACACCGGCGCATCCGCCCGCGCAACGGAGCCCCTCGGCAGCCCAGCCCCGTCGCTTCCGTGCGACCGTCAGCCGGCCGACCCCGCCGGCGCCGCCGGCGCCTCGACCCCGCGGCGCAGCCTGTGCTCGCCCAACAGCAGCACGATCGGCGAGGCGATGAAGATCGAGGACGAGGTGCCGACCACGATGCCGAACAGCATCGTCCAGGCGAAGCCTTCGACCGAACCCGTGGTCAGCAGCGCGAGCGGCAGCACGGTGAGGAAGGTGGTGGCCGAGGTGCCGATGGTGCGCGACAGCGTCTCGTTGATCGACAGGTCCATCAGCTCGCGCAATGGCATCGTCTTGTACTTGCGGAGGTTCTCCCGCATGCGGTCGTACACGACGACCTTGTCGTTCACGCTGTAGCCGATGATGGTGAGCAGGGCGGCGACGGTGGCGAGGTCGAACTCGATCTGCGTCAGCGCGAGGAACCCGACCGCCTTGGTGACGTCGAGCACCAGCGTGACGACGGCACCGACCGCGAACTGCCATTCGAAGCGGAACCAGATGTAGAGCAGGATGGCGAGCAGCGCCATGCCGAGCGCGGTCATGCCGGCGACGAAAAGTTCGGCCGACACCCGGCTGCCCACCGCCTCGACGCGCACCACGCGCGCCCCCGGGATCGACTGTTCGAGGGCGGAACGGACGGCGGCGACCGCGCGCTGCTGTGCGGCTTCGTCCGGCTGCGCCTCCATCCGCACCAGCACCTCGGAGGGGCTGCCGAATTGCTGCAGCGAAGCACCTCCCACACCCGCTTCGGCGATCGCGGCGCGCATCGCCGGGAAATCAGCCGGGCCTTGCGTGCGCACCTCGAGCACGATGCCGCCCTTGAAGTCGATGCCCCAATTGAGCCCCGGCCAGACCGCCAGCACGAGCGAGGCAAGCGAAATCAGCGCGGACAGCGCGAGGCCCACATGGCGCCCCCGCATGAACGGGATCTTGGTACCGTCGGGAACCAGGCGAAGCAGCGGCATGGCCGGCCCTCCCTCAAACCGGCAGGGCGGCGGGCCTGCGCCCGCGATACCACTGCACCATCAGGAGACGGACGAACACCAGGGCGGAGAACATCGAACAGACGATGCCCACCGAGATGGTGACCGCGAAGCCGCGCACCGGCCCCGAACCGAAGGCGTAGAGCATCGCCATCGCGAACAGCGTGGTCAGGTTGCTGTCGAGGATGGTTGCGTAGGCGCGTTTGAACCCGGCCTCCATCGCATTGAGCGGCGTGCGTCCGCGCTTGACCTCCTCGCGGATGCGCTCGTTGATCAGGATGTTCGCATCCACCGCCATGCCGAGCGTGAGCAGGATGCCGGCGATACCCGGAAGAGTGAGTGTGGCCTCCATCAGCGACAGGGCGGCGAGCAGCAGGATCATGTTGACCACGAGCGCCACCACCGCGAAGGCGCCGAACAGGCCGTAGAACAGCAGCATCCAGGCGACGACGAGGACGAAACCGATGGCGAGCGCGATCATGCCGGCCCGGATCGCGTCCGCCCCCAGCTCAGGCCCCACCGTGCGTTCCTCCACCACCGTAAGCGGGGCCGGCAGCGCGCCGGCGCGCAGCAGGACCGCGAGGTCGTTGGCGGAGGCGGCGGTGAAGTTGCCGCTGATCTGACCCCGCCCGCCGGTGATCGGTTCGCGGATGACGGGGGCGGTGATCACCTTGTCGTCGAGCACGATGGCGAAGGGGCGCCCGACGTTGTTGCGCGTGACTTCGGCGAAGCGTCGCGTGCCGATCGAATCGAAGCTGAAATTGACCACCCACTCGCCGGTCTGCGGGTTCTGCCCCGCCCGTGCATCCGTCAGATTGGCGCCATCCACCTCGACCCGACGGCGCACGGCGTAGCGTTCGGGCGCACCACCGCGGCCGCGATCGCCCTCGAGGAACATCACCCCCGGCGGTGGCGTGCGCGCGGTGACGTCCGCCGTCTCGTCCAACAGGTGGAAGGTCATGCGGGCCGTCTTGCCGATCAGCTGCTTGATCCGCTCCGGGTCCTGCACGCCGGGGAGCTGGACGAGAATGCGGTTCGCACCCTGGCGCGCGATCAGCGGATCGACCACGCCCGTCTCGTCGATGCGGCGGCGAATGATCTCGATCGATTGCTGCACGGCTTGCGTCGCCTTCTCGCGCAACAACGGTTCGGAGAGGGCGAGGGTGACGAGGCCGTCGGGCGTGGCGGTGACCTCCAGGTCGGGCTGCTGCGCGCCCATCCCGGTGGTGATCGGGTTGGCGAGCTCGCGCAGGAGCCTGAGCGCCTCCGGCGCGCGGGAGGGGTCGGTGAGACGCAAGGTGACGGCGCGGTCGGCGGCGGCGAGGTTGGTGTAGCCGATGCCCGCACCGCGCAGCCGTGTGCGCGCCCCGTCCGCGATGTTGTCGAGGCGCTCGCGGATCACCGCAGCCATGTCGACCTCGAGGAGGAGGTAGGAGCCGCCCTTGAGGTCGAGCCCGAGGTGGATCTGTCGCCAGGGCAGCCACTCCGCGGCGGCCCCGAGCCGCGCCTTGTCCACGAAGGACGGCACGGCGAGCAGGGCGGCGAGCAGGATGCCGCCGACGATCGAGGCGATCTTCCACGGCGCGAAGTACATCATGGCGCGAGGCGCACTCCCGGTCGGGGGCCGGGCGAGAGGGCCCGCCCGGCACGTGCGCGTGGTATGCCCCCGGGGGCGGGGCGAGGCAACGCCGCTCGCCCACGGGTGAAGGGCGCGGCGACGCTGGCCTTGAGCGCGAGTGTCAGGCTAGCCTGACAGAATGGACAGCCGCCCGCCGCGCGAGGGGCCCTGGGGCCCGGGGGTCGAAACCATACCCCTGCGCGCCGCCCCGTATCGCGACCTCTGCACCGACTGCGGGGTGTCGCGGCTTGCCGACGCCAAGGCCTGCGGGACCGCCTGCCAGTTCATCCGTCCCGACTATGCGGGGCTCGAGGCGGCAGTGCATGGCCGAGCGCGCGATCCGGCACGGGCGGATGAAGACCATTTCGGCGTCTTCCTTCGCCTCGTGCGGGCCCGCCTGCGCGCGCCCCGCCCGGGCGCGCAGTGGACGGGCATCGCGACCCGGCTGGCCGAACGCCTGCTCGAGACGGGGATGGTCGAGGCGGTGCTCACCGTCGCCCCCGACCCGGATGACCGCTGGCGCCCCGTGCCGGTGCTGGTGACGCGGGCCGAGGGCATGGCCGCCTGCCGCGGCATGCGCATGGGCTATGCGCCGCTCCTTGCCCTGCTCGAACCCGCTCTCGCGCGCGGCCATCGCCGCCTCGCCGTCATCGGCATTCCCTGCCAGGTCTACGCCCTGCGCGCGCTGGAACGGCGCCTCGGGCTCGAGCGTCTCTATGTCATCGGCACGCCCTGTTCGGACAATACGACGACGGAGAACTTCCACCGCTTCCTCGCCAACCTCGACGAGGACCCTTGTTCCATCACATACCTCGAGTTCCGCGCCGACATGCTGGTCGAGCTCCGTTACGCGGATGGGCGGGTGCGCACGATCCCGTTCCTGATGCTGCCGATCGCCGACCTGCCGGCCGATTTCTTCCCCCTCACCTGCCGCACCTGTGTCGATTACGTGAATGCGCTCGCCGATCTCGTCGTCGGCTACATGGGGGGAGAGGGGCGGCAGTGGCTGATCATGCGCAACGCACGCGGCGAGGCGTTGCTCGACTTGCTCGGCGACGAGGTGGAGCTCGGCGCCCCGACCGATCGCGGCAGGCGCGACGGCCCGGTGAAGGCGTTTCTCGAGAACACGCGCCGTGCGGCGGGGGGGCTTCCGTTGCGGCGGATGCCGAAGTGGCTCAGGCCCATCGTCGGCCGGATCATGCCCCTTGTGGCGCCGAAGGGGCTCGAGTTCGCGCGTGCGCGGGTGGAGATGAAGGCGATCGAGACGGCGCTCCTCGTGCCGCGCGCGCGGCCCAGGCGCGTGCGGCACATGGTGCCGCCGCATGTGTGGCGGCTGGTGGCGCGATACGGGATTCAACCGCCGGATCGGCCTTCGGGCTGAGGGAGGCCGTCAGCGGCGGGCTTCCAGTGACCTGATCGCCGCCTCGATGCGGGCGCGCGCGACGGCGCCGATGTGATCGGCCACGCCGTTGGAGAGGAGCCAGCCGCCGATCGGCAGCCGACCCAGCCCCAGACGATGCAAGACGCGGCGAAGACGCGGCGTTAGGTCACCGCCGAGCACACTCAGGTGCCGCAAGTCACGGGCGTCTCGCGGATCGTCGAATGGCCAGGGCGGCTGTTGGACGTGCCCAAGATGGTGCTGGACGATGGGAATGATCTGGACCCCCTGAACACCTTTGTAGTCTTCGATCTTTCGAGGAGGAAAATAATCGCGAACGAGGGGGTGGTTCACGGGCATGGTGAAGTGCCGGCGCAGCCATCCCCGCATGTTCCAGCGCCCAAGCAGAAAGTCGTGCAGGCGAAGCGCGGGGTGAAGAAAGCCGAGGAAGGCTTCGAGCCCAGAGCCGCAGAGCGCGTCCTCGCCCCAGTACTCGTGGTCTTGCCTCGCCGAGCTCTCGCGTTTTGGGAGAAAGAGATGACGGCTCGCGACGTCGTCCCGCGACGCCAGGAGGAGTTCCGAGGCGGAGTAGCGCCCGTGCGCCACCAGGGCGCCGATCAACCGCCCCCCAACCGAGATGACGTCCCCGGGCGGTGTCCAGGCCGGGGCAGCGGCACCGGCGGCGAGCGGGCTGATGATCACGATCGCCGCCTGGGCCTTGCTTTCGTCGCGCTCCAGCACCCCGCCCAACCCCGCCATGCGGTCGTGCACGAGCCGAAACGGACTGTTGTTCAAGGCACCGCCGTCGACGGCGACATACGTGTAGTCCTGGTCGAGTCGTTCGTCCGCGGGCCAATCCGGCTCGAGTAGGGCAGGCTCGAACACGCGCGCGCCGGCGGCACCATCCGCCGTTCTGGCCGATGGAACCATGACGGCGCGCCAATGGTAGTGCGCGTAGGGGCGGCTCAAGGTCACCGCCGGAAACACCACCGGAAACGCGCCGGAGGCGCGCGCATGGCGGGCGAGCGTGGTCCACCACCCGTTCGACGCGTAGGGCAGCCTCGCATCGATGAAAAACTCATCGGAGCGGGGACGATCACTGTCCTTACGCTCCTTACGCTGATCCTTGGGTGGATCCTTGCTACCCAACACGAAGGTGACGTGATCGGCGTGCGAGACGAAGCGTGTACTCCGCGGGTTGTTGTTGGCATCCGGCCGCAACGACAGTCGGTAGGGAACGCCGCGCAGGTTCGTTAGCGTCATCAGCACGCGAAACGGGTCGCGGATCCAGGGCCGCTCGACCTCCCCTGCGCCGTGCCAACGGAGCAAGGCGGCCATCGCGTTCTCGATCGCTTTCGCGGCCAGAATGCTCTCGACTGAGCGGCGGCTGTCGGCAAGGTCATCGCGGACCAGCATGTCACGCGCATCGAGCGCGTTGACCCAGAGATCGAAGAACGGATTGCCGGGCGTCGCGCCGTAGGGAAACTTCCGGCGTGCGGCGCGCATCATCAGCGCGGCGCACACCGCGCCGCCCGAGGCCCCGCCGGCGATCTCGATGACGACGCGATGTCGGGGCACCGCCTCGCCGGCGTCCTTCGCGGCCTGCCAAGCGTCCAGCACCTCGAACAGCGCATCGAGCGCTCCGGCCGTCCAGGCGCCAGCGGAGACGGTGCCGTCCAGCACCAGACCGAGCCGAAAGAGATCCGGTTCAGGTCGTTCGACGAGCGGCCTGCGGAGTTCGTCTAGAATGTCCCGCCGGTCCGCTTCTGAAAGCCGACGCTCCGCCGATCCGACCATCGCCGACCCTCCCCCAAGCCATCGGGCAGCGAGGCTAGGAAAGCGGCGGACCGTCCTTCAACCCGAACCACATTGCGGAGAACCGATGCTCAAGCCGCCTCGGCTCGGCGCAGCGGCACCGCGAAGCCGCGCTGCACCGCGGGCCGCCCCATCATCCGCTGATACCACGCCTGCACGTTCGGATAGTCCTCCAGGCTCACCCGGTGCCGCTCGTGCCGCCACGCCCAGCCGAGGATGGCGAAATCGGCGATCGAAGGCTCGCCCTCCGTCGCCACGAACTCCCGCCCCGCCAGCCGCCGATCAATCACGCCGTAGAGCCGATTGGTCTCCTTCTGATAGCGCTCGAGCGGGTGACGCCGGTCGGCCTCGTTCTCCACCAGGAGGTAGGCGTGCACCTGGCCCGGCATCGGGCCGAATCCGCCCACCTGCCACATCAGCCACTCCCACACCGGCACCCGCGCGCGCAGCTCCTTGGGCAGGAACCTGCCGGTCTTCTCGGCAAGATAAAGCAGGATCGCCCCGCTCTCGAACACGCTGATCGGCGCTCCCCCGGGCCCGTCGTGGTCGACGATGGCGGGGATCTTGTTGTTCGGGCTGATCTTCAGGAACTCGGGCGCGAACTGCTCGCCTTTGGTGATGTCGACGATGTGCACGCGGTAGGGCAGGCCCATCTCCTCGAGCGCAACGGTGATCTTGCGGCCGTTCGGGGTGTCGAAGGCGTAGAGGTCGATCATCGTGGTCTCCGGGGGTCGAAGCGCGACGCACCCTAACCAAGGCCACGCATGGGACAAGCCCTTGCGGCGGAAATCCCGAGTGCCATAGTCGGATAGCCATGGACGCCTCGGCCGCCCCGCCCCTCACCCAGCCGCGCAAGGCGGACCCAGGGATTTCGTTCGACAACACCTATGCCCGCCTGCCCGCGCGCTTCTATGCCCGCCTTCCCCCCACCCCGGTCGCCGAACCCACGCTGATCGCGCTGAACGAGGGCCTCTGCCGCAGCTTGGGCATCGACCCCGAGGCGGTGGACGAGACGACCTGGGCGGCGATCCTCGCCGGCAATCGCCTGCCCGCCGGGGCTGAGCCGCTCGCCCAGGCCTATGCCGGGCATCAGTTCGGCGTCTTCGTCCCCTCGCTCGGCGACGGGCGGGCGATCCTGCTCGGCGAGGTGGTGGGCACGGACGGCGTGCGGCGCGACCTCCAGCTGAAGGGCTCGGGCCGCACCCCCTTCTCGCGCATGGGCGACGGCCGTGCGCCGTTGGGCCCCGTGCTGCGGGAGTTCCTGGTTTCCGAAGCCATGGCCGCCCTCGGCATCCCCACCACGCGCAGCCTCGCCGCGGTCGCTTCCGGCGAGGCGGTCTATCGCGACCGCGTGCTGCCCGGGGGGGTGCTGACGCGCGTCGCCTCCTCCCACCTCCGGGTCGGCACGTTCCAGTACTTCGCCGCGCGGAACGATATCGAGGCGGTGCGACTCCTCGCCGATTACGCGATCGCCCGCCACGACCCAGACCTGGCGGACATGCCCGCCCCGGAACGCTACCGCGCCTTCCTCGAGCGCGTCGCGCTCCGCCAGGCCGACCTCGTCGCCGCTTGGCTGATGGTCGGCTTCGTGCACGGGGTGATGAACACCGACAACTGCGCGATCTCCGGCGAAACGATCGATTTCGGCCCCTGCGCCTTCCTCGACGCCTATGAGCCGGGCGCGGTGTTTTCCTCGATCGACCATGGCGGGCGCTACGCCTACGCCAACCAGCCGCGGATCGCGGCTTGGAACCTCGCCCGGCTCGCCGACTGTTTGCTTCCCCTGCTCGCCGAGCCACAGGAGGAGGCGATCGCGATCGCCGAGGACGCCCTCGCCGCCTTCGGCGAACGCTTCCGCACCGCATATCGTGCGGGAATCGTGCGCAAGATCGGGATTGCGCGCCCGCGCGAGGGCGACGCCGAACTCGCCGCCGATCTGCTGGCACGAATGGCGGAGAACGGGGCGGATTTCACCCTCACCTTCCGCCGCCTGGCCGAGGCCGTAGGCGACCCGGCGGCCGACGGAGCGATCCGCCCGCTGTTCGCCGACCCTGCGGCCTTCGATTCTTGGGCAGAACGGTGGCGGGCGCGGCTTGTCGAGGAGGGCCCAGCGGAGGAGGTGGCGGCGCGGATGAAGCGCACCAACCCCGCGGTGATCCCGCGCAATCACCTGGTCGAGGGGGCGATCGCGGCGGCGGTGGAGCGCGGCGACCTCGGCCCCTTCGCTTGCCTGCACGCGGCGCTGATCGACCCTTACGCCGACCGCACGCCGGACGACCGCTACACCCTGCCGCCCGCGCCGCACGAACGCGTCACGGTCACCTTCTGTGGCACCTGACGACCGTGGCGGCAGATGCCCTCGCGGTCAACCCGCTTGCGCCGGGGCAGGGCTCCACTGCGCGTTCAGCTTGTAACCCCCGCCCTCGGTGACGAGCAGGCGCACGTTGGACGGATCGGGCTCGATCTTCTGACGCAGACGATAGATGTGCGTCTCCAGCGTGTGCGTCGTGACGTTGGCGTTGTAGCCCCACACCTCGTTCAGCAGCACCTGGCGCTGCACCGGCTTGTTGTTGGCGCGATAGAGATATTTCAGGATCGCGGCCTCCTTCTCGGTCAGCCGGATCTTGCGGTTCTTCGTCGGCTCGATCAGCAGCTTGGCGGCCGGGCGGAAGGTGTAGGGCCCGATCGAGAACACCGCATCGTCGGAGTTGTCGAAGATCGCGAGGTGCCGGCGCAGCCGCGCGAGCAGCTCGCCGTAGCGGAACGGCTTGACGATGTAGTCGTTGGCGCCTGCGGTGAGCCCCTTGATCGTGTCGGCCTCGGTGTCCGCCCCCGTCAGCATGATGATCGGCACCTTGATGCCGGCCTTGCGCACCTTCTCGGTGAACTCCCGCCCATCGCCGTCCGGCAGGCCGACGTCGAGCAGGATCGCATCCACCCGCGCGTCCTTGCCGGTGAGGATCGCCTCCGCCTCGGCGAGCGAGCCGGCCTCCAGGGGTTCGAACTCGCCCTCGCCCTTCAATTGTTCGGCAAGGGTGGCGCGCAGGGCGCGGTCGTCGTCGACGATCAGGATGGGTCTGGCGAGCGCCATGGCTCAGCATGTCCTCCGGCTTGAGATGCGGCAGAATGCCAGCGCATGGGCGAGGGCGGCAAGGAAGGGCTCCCCTCGCCCGCGCGCCACGCCCCCTGGCGAGGTGCGCAGCTTCCCCCGATATCTGAGCACGGAGCACGTTCGGCGCTCCGTTCCGACGGTTTTTCGCAACTGTCTCCGGCCTGCCATGATGGCGCCCCTTTCGCGGCGCCGTCTTGGTGGCTGACAGCAGACGGACTGGAGGGTCATGCGCACCATCTCGCCGCTCGCCGCCTCTCCCGCCGCCGCCACCACCGCCCAGTGCGCCGGGGAACGCCGCCTCAGGCAGGTGCATCGTGCTGTGGCGGAACTGCGCCGCGGCGCGCCGGCTCTTCTGGCGACGGCCGACGGCGGCTGGCTCGTCGCAGCTGCCGAACTCGCCGGCCTGGCGGCGCTCGACTGCCTGGCCCGGCTGGGGCGCGAGCCGGCAGTGCTGCTGCTTGCCCCGACGCGGGCGGCGGCGGTGCTGCACCGCCCCGCCCCCGGGGCGGCGGATGATCCCGCCGTCGCGCTCCGTCTCCCCGCCGGCGTCACGCCGGCCGTGCTGCGCTCCCTGGCCGACCCGACCGCCGAGCCCGTGCCGTTCCGTCCCGAACCCGTGTCGCCGCCGCCGCAGCCGGTCGGGGCGGCGGCGATCGCGCTCGCCAAGCTCGCCCGCCTGTTGCCCGCCGTACTGGTCGCCCCGGCCGCGGCCGACGGCGACCTCGGTCGTTTCGCGCAATCGCACGACCTCGTCGTCGTGCCGGGCGAGGACGTGCTCGGCTACCCGGACACGGTGGCCGCCACCCTCACGCGGGTGGCGGAGGCGCGCGTGCCGACAGAGGATGCGCGGGAACTCCGCATCATCGCCTTCCGCCCGGCCGACGGCGGCACCGAACACCTCGCCATGGTGGTGGGCGACCCTTGGGCCGACGGTCAGGCCCCGCTCATACGCCTGCACAGCGAGTGCTTCACCGGCGACCTGCTCGGGTCGCTCCGCTGCGATTGCGGGCCACAGTTGCGCGGTGCCCTCGCCCGCATGCAGGAGGAAGGGGCGGGGGTGCTGCTCTATCTCGCGCAGGAGGGGCGGGGGATCGGCCTCGTCAACAAGCTGCGCGCCTACACGCTGCAGGATCAGGGGGCGGATACGCTCGAGGCCAACACCCGCCTCGGCTACGGGCCGGACGAGCGCAACTTCCTCATCGCCACCGCCATGCTGCGCGAACTGGGCCTCTCGCGCGTCCGCCTGCTCACCAACAACCCGGACAAGGTCGAGGCGCTGGCCGCCTGCGGGGTCGAGGTGGTGGCGCGGGTGCCGCACGCCTTCCCGGCCAACGAGCACAACGTGCGCTACCTTGCCACCAAGGCGGAGCGGTTCGGCCACCTGTTCTGATGCGCTGACGGCGCCAATCCGTTCCGCCGGGAAGGATTTGCCCGGCAGGAGCGGGCGAGCGCGCCGGTGCGCCGGCAGACGAACCGCAGTCGCCTGGGATCGAGGCACCGGCACGACAGTTGCTGCCCATCAGGGCATGAGCATCGAGGCAGCCTGGTCGCGCTTCACGCCGGCGCACGCCATCTCGCCGCCCGGGCTTCGCCCGGCGCCGGACGGCGGCCCCCCCTTGCGCGAGGACGAGGCGGTGCCGATGCCGGCCGAGCTCTCCTTCGGCGCCTTCCTCGCCAACCTCAACCCGCTGCATCACATCCCGGTGGTGGGCTGGATTTACCGCGCGGTCACGGGCGAGACCGCGCACCCGGCGTTTCGCGGCCTCGGCGGCTTCCTGTTCGGCGGGCCGATCGGCGCGATCGTCTCCGCCGTCACGGCCATGGTCGAGACGATCGTCTCCGGCCGGACCGAGGCAGGCGGCGTGGTGGCGAAGGCGGAACCGACTGCCCCCGGCCCGATCGCCTCCCCATCGCCGGATGCAGCACCGGCGGGGCCGCTTGCCGCCCGGCTCGGCGCCCGCGCGCACCCTGCCCCTGCCCAGGCTGCGCTGCCGACGCTGGCGGCCGCCAAATCTCCTGCCCCGGCCGCCGGCGACCCCGAGTTCGCGCAGAAGATGCTGCGCGGGCTCGAGGCTTACGAGCGCACCTTGCGCGCCCGCCAGGGTCTGCCGCCGCCCGAGCCCGCGCGGCCGGCCGGCTCCTGAGCCGGCGCGCTCAGGCCAAGCGCTTGCTCACGTTCGCCCCCTCGGACAGCGCCCGGTTCACCGGGCAGCGACCGGCGATCTCGAGGATGCGCGCCCTCTGCTCGTCGTCGAGCGCGCCCTCGAGCGCGATCGCCACCTCGAAGGAGTGCTTCGGGTGCTCCTCGCGAAAACTGACGGTCACGCTCACGCGCGCCAGCGGCCAGCCCTTGCGCTGCACGTACATGCGGATCGTCTGCGCGGTGCAGGAGGCGAGCGCCGCGGCGAGGATCTGGAACGGCGTGGGGCCGGTGTCCTTGCCGCCGAGCGCCTCCGGCTGATCCGCCGTCAGCACGTGCCGCTCCGCAACGATGATCTGGCCGAAGGGGCCGAGCCCGGATTCGCCGCTGACCACCGTTCCCGTCTTGCCGCTCATGCGCCCTTTCCTTCGCGGTTGCGAAGGCAGCGTTAGCCGGCCGCACCGCCGGCGGCAAGCGGGGGCTCAGGGCCAGCGCACCTCGGGCGGCAGGCTCATCAGGATCGCCTCCGGGTTGCCGCCGGTCTTCAGCCCGAACACCGTGCCGCGATCGTAGAGCAGGTTGAACTCGACGTAGCGTCCGCGCCGGACGAGCTGGCGTTCGCGTTCCTCCGCCGTCCAGGGCTCGTGCATGCGCCGGCGCACGATCGCCGGATAGACTTCGAGGAAGGCAAGCCCGACGTCGCGGGTGAAGGCGAAGTCCCGCGCCCAGTCGCCGCTATCGAGGTAGTCGTAGAAGATGCCCCCCACGCCGCGCGGTTCGTTGCGGTGTGGCAGGAAGAAGTAGCGATCGCACCACTCCTTGAACTTCGGATAGTAGCTGGGGTCGTGGCGATCGCAGGCTTGGCGGTAGGCGGCGTGGAAGGTCTCCTTGTCCTCGGCCGTCTCGGGCGTCTCGAGCAGCATCGGGGTGAGATCGCCGCCGCCGCCGAACCACGATTTGGTGGTCACGATCATCCGCGTGTTCATATGCGCGGCCGGCACGCGCGGGCTGCGCAGATGGGCGACAAGCGAGATGCCCGACGCCCAGAACCGCCCGTCCTCCTCCGCCCCCGGGATCTGGCGACGGAACTCCTCCGAGAACTCGCCCCAGACGGTGGAGACGTTCACCCCCACCTTCTCGAACACCCGCCCGCGCATCACGCTCATCACCCCGCCGCCGCCGCCCGGCCTGTCCCAAGCGGTGCGGACGAACCGACCCGGCGGCAGATCGGCGTGCGGGCCGGCGGCGAGTTCGTCCTCGATCGCCTCGAAGGCGGCGCAGATGCGGTCGCGCAGCTCCTCGAACCAAGCGCGGGCGGCCTCCTTGCGGGCATCGAGCACGGGCGTCATGCGGCGACGATCCCTCGCGCCCCGGCGAGCGTCAACCGCCTTGCCCCCTTGCGAAGCGGCGGAGCGCGCCCAGGCTTAGGAGTGGCGCGCGTCGGCAGGGCGTTGCCGGCCGGCGGCCCGCTGGTATATGGCGAGGCTGGCAGACGGGGCGGGTCCTCTCTGTACGGCCGGCGAAGGGGAGAGCGCGGGGCTGCAGCGCAAACGCGCTCGTTTCGGCTTGCCTCGCCACGCGTTACGTTCCCGGCCGCCTGCCGGCCGGGACAACCGAGGAGCGACAGGGAACGATGGCAGACACTCTCCCCCAGAGCGGCGCCGCCGCCGAAGAGGCGACCCGCCGCGACTTCCTCTCCCTCACCACCACCGCCGTCGCTGCGGTCGGCGTTGCGGCCTTCGCCTGGCCGTTCATCGACAGCATGAATCCGGCCGCCGACACCCTCGCCGTCGCCTCGACCGAGGTCGATCTCGCCCCCATCGCCGAGGGCATGGCGATCACCGTCATGTGGCGCGGCAAGCCGATCTTCATCCGCCACCGCACGGCGGAGGACATTCGGCTCGCCCGCGAAACCCCGCTTTCCGCCTTGCCCGATCCGCAGCGCGACCAGGATCGGGTGCAGAAGGACCAGTGGCTGATCATGGTCGGCATCTGCACGCATCTCGGCTGCGTGCCGCTCGGCCAGCGCCCGACCGACAACAAGGGCGAGTATGGTGGCTGGTTCTGCGTCTGCCACGGCAGCCACTACGACACCTCGGGCAGGATCAGGAAGGGCCCCGCCCCGCGGAACCTTGAGATTCCGCCCTACACCTTCACATCCGACACCACGATCCGGATCGGCTGAGGAGCACGCTCCATGGTCGGACTGCACAAGAGCGAGATGAAGAACCCGGTGGTGCGCTGGATCGACGAGCGCCTGCCGGTGTTCACCCTGATGGACAAGGAATATTCGAAGTTCCCGGTGCCGCGGAACCTCACCTACATGTGGAGCTTCGGCGGCATGGCGATGGTCATCCTGATGATGATGATCGTCACCGGCATCTTCCTCGCCATGTTCTACATTCCGCACACCGCGCACGCCTTCGACTCGGTCGAGCGCATCATGCGGGACGTGAATTACGGCTGGCTGATCCGCTACCTGCACTCGAACGGGGCCAGCATGTTCTTCATCGTGGTCTACATCCACACCTTCCGCGGCCTCTACTACGGGTCCTACAAGCATCCGCGCGAACTGCTGTGGATCCTCGGCGTCGTCATCCTGCTCCTGATGATGGGCACGGCCTTCATGGGCTACGTGCTGCCCTGGGGGCAGATGAGCTTCTGGGGTGCCACCGTGATCACCAACATGGTGAGCGCGGTGCCGTGGGTGGGTGATGCGCTGGTGGTGTGGCTCTGGGGCGGCTTCGCGGTCGACAACCCGACTCTGACCCGCTTCTACAGCCTGCACTATCTGCTGCCGTTCGCGATCGTCGGCGTGGTGTTCCTGCACATCGTCGCCCTGCACATCACCTCGTCGAACAATCCGCTCGGGGTCGAGCCGAAGGGCCCGCAGGACACCATCCCCTTCCACCCCTACATGACGATCAAGGACAGCTTCGCGATCCTGCTGTTCTTCATCTTCTACTTCGTCTTCGTCTTCTTCTACCCGAATTACCTCGGGCACCCGGACAACTACATTCCGGCCGACCCGCTGGTGACGCCGCCGCACATCGTGCCGGAGTGGTACTTCCTGCCCTTCTACGCGATCCTGCGCGCGGTGCCGGACAAGCTGGGCGGTGTGGTGCTGATGTTCGCCTCGATCGCCATCCTGTTCGTGCTGCCCTGGCTCGACACCAGCCCCGTGCGGTCGATGAAGTTCCGCCCGCTGGCGCGCCCCTTCTTCTGGGCCTTCGTCGGCTCCTGCCTGCTGCTCGGCTACGTCGGGGCGCAGCCGGCGGAAGGGATCTGGGTGCCGCTCGCCCGCGTCGGCACGGCGTACTACTTCGCCTACTTCCTCGTCATCCTGCCCCTCCTCGGCAAGCTCGAGACGCCGCTGCCGCTGCCCACCTCCATCTCCGAGCGCGTGCTGGGTGGCGGCCCCGTGCCGGCGGCGGTGGCGGCGAAGCCGATGGAGAAGGCCTGATGCGCAGCTTGCGTTCCCTCCTCGGCGGGCTCTTCGGCGCGGCACTCGCCGCGGGGCTCGCCGCTTCGGCCTTCGCCGCCGGCGAGGCGCCGACCCCGCCGCGGCAGAACTGGTCGTTCAGCGGGGTGTTCGGCACCTTCGACCGGGCCGCGGCGCAGCGGGGCTTGCTCGTCTACAAGCAGGTCTGCGCCTCGTGCCACGGGCTGAAGCGGGTGGCGTATCGCAACCTCGCCGCGATCGGGCTGTCCGAGGAGGAGATCCGCGCTCTGGCGGCCGAGATCATGGTCGTCGACGGGCCGAACGACGAGGGCCAGATGTTCGAGCGGCCCGGCCGCCCGTCCGATCGGTTCCGCTCGCCCTTCCCGAACGAGCAGGCGGCGCGGGCGGCGAACAACGGCGCCTATCCGGTCGACCTGTCCTTGATCACCAAGGCGCGTCTCGGTGGCGCGGACTACCTTTATGCCCTGCTCACCGGCTATCGCGATGAACCCCCGCCGGGGGTTGCGGTGCTCGAGGGTCTGCACTGGAACGACTACTTCCCGGGGCATTGGATCGCCATGGCTCGCCCGCTCTATGACGACATGGTGGAGTACCCCGACGGGACGAAGGCGACCACCGAGCAGATGGCCTGGGACGTCACAACCTTCCTCGCCTGGGCGTCCCAGCCCTATTTGGAGGAGCAGCGGCAGATCGGCGTGCGCGCCATCCTGTTCCTGATCGTGCTCGCGGGTCTCACCTATGCGGTGAAACGGCGCGTCTGGGCCGACCTGAAGCACTGAGCGCGAGGGGGGCCGACGCCGCCCCCTTGCCAAACGACATGAGGCCGCCCCACTACGGGGCGGCCTTTCGTTTTCGAGGATGCACGGGATGGCGGAAGATGCGGTTCCCTCGCCGGTGATCGGCATCATCGGTGGGTCGGGGATCTACGACATCGACGGGCTCGAGGACGCGGAGTGGCGCGAGGTGCGCACGCCCTGGGGCCTGCCGTCGGGGCAGCTCCTGTTCGGCCGGCTCGCGGGCGTGCCATGCGTCTTCCTGCCGCGGCACGACCGCGGCCATCGCCTGTCGCCGACCGACCTGCCGTACCGCGCCAACATCGACGCGCTGAAGCGCGCCGGCTGCACGGAGATCCTCTCCCTCTCCGCCGTCGGTTCGCTGCGCGCGGACCTCCCGCCCGGCACCTTCGTCATCGTCGACCAGTTCATCGACCGCACCTTCGCCCGCCAGAAATCCTTCTTCGGTGCGGGCTGTGTGGCCCACGTGTCGATGGCCGACCCGGTCTGTCGGCGCCTGGGCGACATCCTGGAGGACGGGTGTCGCGCCTTGGGGCTGCCGCACAGGCGCGGCGGCACCTATCTCGTCATGGAAGGGCCGCAGTTCTCCACTCGGGCGGAGAGCGAGCTCTACCGCGCCTGGGGCTGCGACGTGATCGGCATGACCAACATGCCGGAAGCCAAGCTCGCGCGCGAAGCCGAGCTCTGTTACGCCACCGTCGCGATGGTGACGGACTACGACTGCTGGCACCCGGAACACGACCACGTCACCGTCGAGCTCGTGGTCAAGGTGCTGTTCGAGAACGCGGCGAAGGCGCGCGCCCTGCTCAAAGAGGTGATCCCCAAGCTCGGCGAACGGAAGGCGCTCTGCCACGCCGGTTGCCACACCGCGCTGGAGAACGCGATCATCACCGCGCCCGACAAGCGCGACCCCAGCTTGCTCGATCGGCTCGACGTCATCGCCGGCCGCGTCTTGCGCGCCGAACGGGAAGGCGAAGGCTGAGCGGTGGCCAAGGACCCCTACGCCATCCTCGGCGTGCCGAGGACCGCCTCGGCCGAGGAGATCAAGGCCGCCTATCGCAAGCTCGCGAAGAAGCTGCACCCGGACCTCAATCCGGGCGACCGTTCGGCGGAGGCGCGCTTCAAGGAGGTGTCGGCGGCCTACGATCTCCTCTCCGACCCCGAGAAGCGTCGACGCTACGACGCGGGCGAGATCGACGCCGAGGGCCAGGAGAAGCCGCGCGGGCCTTTCTTCCGCGACCGTCCCGAGGCCGGCACGTTCCGCTGGCGAAGCGGGCCTCGCGCCGGGCCCTCCGGGCTCGAGGACCTGTTCGAGGACCTGTTCGGGGGCGAGGCGGGCGAGGTCCGCTTCGCCTTCCCCGGCGAGGACATCCGCCTCCGCCTCACCGTGCCGTTCCTCGAGGCGGTGAACGGCGGCAAGGCGCGCGTCACCCTGCCCTCGGGCGACGTGATCGATCTGACCATCCCGCCCGGGGCGGAGGACGGCACCATCCTCCGCCTGCGCGGCAAGGGACTGCCCGGCATCGGTGGCGGCCCGCCCGGCGATGCCCTGGTCGAACTCGCGGTCGAGCCCCACCCGCTCTTTCGCCGCGAGGGCGAGACGATCCGCTACGACCTGCCGGTCAGCCTCGCCGAAGCCGTGCTGGGCGCGAAGGTCGAGGCACCGACGCCCGCAGGCCCCGTGATGCTGACCATCCCGCCCGGCTCCAACACCGGCACCGTGCTTCGCCTGCGCGGCCGCGGCGTGGCACGGGCGGACGGGTCGCGCGGCGACTGTCTCGTCACCCTCAAGGTGGTTCTGCCACCGAAACCCGATCGCGAGCTCGAGGAGTTCCTCCGCCGCTGGGAAGCGGGCAAGCGGTACGATCCGCGCGCCGGGCTCGGAGGTGCGTGATGGACATCGAGACCTTCTGCCTGCGTGCCCGCCTCGAGATCGAAACGGTCCGCTCCTGGATCGAAGCCGGCTTCGTGCGCGCCGAACTCTCGGAGGCCGATCTCGCCCGGGCGGCGCTGATCCGCGACCTGATCGAGGACCTCGGCGTCAATCTCGAAGGGGTCGAGGTGGTGCTCGATCTGCTCGATCAGCTGCACGAGGCGCGCGCCGCGCTGCGCCGCGTGCTCGCCGCGCTGGCCGACGCCGACCCCGCCGTCCGCGCGCGCGTCGCCGCCGCCCTGCGCGATCGCCCCTGAGCCGTCAGCCGGCGTCCCGCGGCGCGCCCGTCCCGTCGCGCCGCGCGCTCACCCGATCGAGGAAGGCGAGCGCGACCGCGGTCGCGATCAGCACCACGTGCACGATCACCTTCCAGGTCAGCGCCTCACCCGAGTAGCGCTCGGAGTTGAGGTGGACCTGCAGCATGTGCACGAGGCTGATCGCAGCGATGGAGGAGGCGACCGTCACCTTCAGCGTCGCCGCATCGAGGGTGACCAGCCAGCCCGGCCGGCGCGCATCGTCGCGCGCCACCGCCACCCGGCGGATGTAGTGCGAGAAGAGCGAGACGGCGACGGTGAAGATCAACCCCGCGATCAGAGCGAGGTCGATGAGGTCGAGCACCGCGACGATGACGGGCGCCTTGTCGGGAGCCGGAAAGGCGAGCGCGAAACGCGCGAGTGCGACCAGGAACTGGGCGGCGAACAGCGCGAGCGTGACGACGAGACCGAGGATGAAGGCCAACAGGAGCCAGCGGCTGCCGACGACGAGGCGGGCGGCGAGATGCTCGAGCCGGTCCATCGCCCACAGGTCCGCTCAGACGGGAAGACCGAGCCTCGCGAGGTCGCGGGCGAGCGCCTCGGCGCCCGCGAAGCGGAGCGCATGGAGCCCCACCGCGCGCGCGCCTTCGACGTTCTTTGCCGAATCGTCGATGAACAGGGTCCGCTCCGGGGCAAGACCGAACCGCGCGAGCGCATGGCGATAGATGGCGGGTTCGGGCTTCACCAGGCCGATGCGCCCCGAGACGACGATGGCGCGGAAGCGGGCGAGGAACGGATACAGTCGTTCCGCATACGGCCAGGTTTCGGCCGACCAGTTGGTGAGCGCATAGAGCGGCACGCCCGCGTCATCCAGGCGCTCCAGCAGGGCGACGGTACCGGCGATCGCGCCGTTCAGCATCTCCGGCCAACGCCCGCGATAGGCGGCGATCAGCTCAGCCTGGTCGGGGTGACAGGCGGACAGTTCCGCGATCGCCTGCGCCCAGGGCCGGCCGCGGTCCTGCTCCAGGTTCCACGCCGGGGTGCAGACCTCGGCGAGGAAGCGCTCCATCTCCGCCTCGTCCGCGAACAGCTTGCGATAGAGGTGGCGCGGGTTCCAGTCGATCAGCACGCCGCCCAGGTCGAAGATGACGGCATCGATGGCAGGAGTGTCGGTGCTCATGCCGGGCACGGATCACGGGACGGGGCGCGCGTCAACCGAAGAGCGCGCGCTCAAGCAGGCAGGGCAGCCACCGCCTCGCGCACGCGATCGGCGATCATCTGCGCATCCGCCGCCCCGGCGGTGAGTTCGGCGGCGGAGAGCGGGGCGCCGAAGACGACGCGGACGGGATGGGGTTTCGGAAAGCGCGCCGTGCGCGGCATCGCCTCGAAGGTGCCGACGATGCGGGCCGGCACTACGGGTGCTCCGGTCGCGCGCACGAGCTCGCCGATGCCAGGGAGGAAACGCTGGATCGCGCCGTCGGGGCTGCGCCAGGACTCCGGAAACCAGACCAGGCACTCGCCGCGGGCAAGCGATTCCTTCGCGTAGGCGAGGGTGGTCGCAGGCGCGCGCTCCTCGACCGGGAAGATCCGTGCCGCGCGGGCGAGGAAACGCCCCGCGCGCGTGCGAAAGAGGCGCGAGGCTTCGCCCGACCAGCGCACACGCGCGAGCGCCTCGCCGGGCAGGGCAGCGGCCATGATCGCGGGATCGAGGTCGGAGAGGTGGTTCGCCGCGATGATCACGGGGCCGGGGGGGATGTTGGTGCGCCCCTCGGTGCGCAGCCGGAACATCGCCGCGCAGAGCGCCTGGTTGAGGATGGCGAGCGCGCGCCCCGCCAAGCGATACGGCCAGGGTGGCGGATCGAGCCAACGCAGATCGGGGGCGGCGGGCTTCACCGGAGCAGGACCGCCGGAGCGGGCAACGGCGAGGGCGAGGATGTCGCGCACCGTCGTCACCCCCGCCCAGTCCTCCTCGGTGAAGGCAAGCCCGAGGCGGCTTTCCGCCTCGAGCGAGATCTCCACCCAGCCGAGGCTGTCGATGCCGAGATCGAGCTGCGGCGACTGCGCGGGCGAAACGAGCCGGTCGGGGAAGCGCGCACGCAGGAGCTCCCACATCGCCTTCGCCGCGGGCTCTGCGAGCAGGCGATGATCCTCGTCCGTCATTGTCGCTGCGGGCGAAGTGCGGCCGGCACGGGCGGCGTCGTACAGCGCGGGCAGGCGGAAGCGCTGGATCTTGCCGAGGCGGGTGCGCGGCAGCGCCTCGCGCGTGATGGCGAAGCCGGCGAGCCTCTGCCACGAAGGGAGACCCTGCTGCGCGGTCGCCAGCGCCACGCGCACCGCGTCCTCGATGCGCGGCGAGCCCGAAGCCGCAATCGCTCCTTCGTCGGGTACGACGAGGGCGACGAGCTTGCCCTCGCGCTCCAGCACGGCGATCTCCTTGATCGCGGGGTCGGCACCGAGGCGCTTCTCCAGCTCCTCGGGGAGGACGTTCTTGCCGCCGCCGAGCACGATCATTTCCTTCACGCGCCCGACGATGTGCACGTAGCCGTCCCGGTCGATGAAGCCCAAGTCGCCGGTGCGGAACCAGCCGTCCGCCGTGAAGGCCGCTTCGTTCGCCTCCCTGTCGTTCCGATAGCCGGAGAAGACGGACGGTCCGCGGCACTGCAGTTCGCCCACCCCGTGCTCGTCGGCGTCGGCGACGCGCAGCTCGACTCCGGGCAGCGGCCAGCCCTCCGAGCCGATGCGCGCCTTGTCCTTGTGGTTGTTGGTGAGGATGGAGGCCGTCTCGGCGAGCCCCCAGCCGGAGAGCACCTGCCAGCCCAACGCCTCGAGCGGCCAGATGACGGAGGCCTCGAACGCGGCCCCACCGGAGGCCATCAGCCACAGATCGGGTGCCAACTGGGCATGCAGCGAGCGGAACAGATGCCGCCCGGCGCGAATGCCGAAGCGGCGGCGCAGCAGCATGGAGAGCGAAAAGAGGGCGCGGAAGGCCGCCCGCTTGACGAGCGGCTGCGCGCGCACGCGCGCCATCAGCCCATCGAGCAGCGCGGCGTAGAGCCGGGGAACCGCCACCATCACCGTGCAGCGGCCCTCCTTGAGCGCGGCGACGAGATGCGGCCCGGTCACGCTTTCGGGCAACACCACGGTCGTTCCGATGGTGAACGGGGTGAGGATGCCGACCGTCAGCGGATAGACGTGGTGCAAGGGAAGCGGGAGCAGCGCGCGGTCGGCTTCCGTCACGATGCCCTGTGCGGCAAGCGCGCGCACGTTGTGCAGGACGTTGGCGTGGGTAAGCAGGAAGGTCTTCGGCCGCCCTGTGGTGCCGGAGGTGGCGACCAGCATCATCGGATCATCCGCTGCGATCGGCGGCAGGGCGGCCTTCGGTCCGGCAGCGAGCTCGGACCAATGCGTCAGTCCCTCGGCCCGCTCGAGCGCGACCAGCGCGAGGTCGGGGGCGAGGGCGCGCACGGTGGCGGCATGGGCGGCGGAGGCGAAGGCGAGTTTGGGCGCGATGTCGGCGACGAGGACGCGTGCCTCCTCCTCCGTCGTCAGATCGTCGAGGGCGGCGGCGATGGCGCCGAGCGCGCCGAGAGCAAGCCGCACGATCACCCAGTCGACGGAGTTGGGGCCCCACAGCAGCACCATGTCGCCGCGGCCGAAGCCCCGCGCGGCAAGCGCGCCGGCAAGCAACAAGGCCGCCTCGCCGATGGCGGCGAAGCCCGTTTCTTCGCCCTTGCCGCCG
This sequence comes from Elioraea thermophila (ex Habib et al. 2022), assembly GCF_003336755.1. Taxonomy (GTDB): domain Bacteria; phylum Pseudomonadota; class Alphaproteobacteria; order Acetobacterales; family Acetobacteraceae; genus Elioraea; species Elioraea thermophila. The sequence continues at coordinate 194,112 of NZ_QMDI01000005.1, forward strand.
CGCACGTGCACGAGTGCGGGCTTGTCGCCGAAGCGGGCGAGGTCGGACACGAGGTCACGCAGCGTGGCGGGGGCGACGGGCGCGCGCATGCGCGGAATGTGGGGAGAGCCCGCCCGGGCCCCAAGCGCGGGCGGCGGTTTCCGTGCGCGGCGGAACCTGCCTAGTCTCACCGCATCAGGGAGGAGGGCCGGCCGTGTCGGTGTTCGAGGAAGTGGCGGTGCTGCTGGCGATCGCTTCGGCGGTCGGCTTCCTCGGCGTGGCCGCGCGTCAGCCGCTCATCGTCTCCTTCATCGCGGTCGGCATCCTCGCCGGCCCCTCGGGGCTCGCGCTCGTGCGCACCGGCGAGGTGGTGGAGACGCTCGCTCGCCTCGGCGTCTCCCTCCTCCTCTTCCTCGTCGGGCTGAAGCTGGAGCTCGGGCTGATCCGGCGCTTCGGCCGAGTCGCCGTCGCCACCGGGCTCGGCCAGGTGGTGTTCACGTCCTTGGGCGGCTTCGCCCTCTGCCTCGCCCTCGGCATGGAGGCGGTGGAGAGCCTCTACGTCGCGGTCGCACTCACCTTCTCCTCCACCATCATCATCGTGAAGCTGCTGTCCGACAAGCGCGAGATCGACTCGTTGCACGGCCGCATCGCCTTGGGCTTCCTCATCGTGCAGGACCTCTGCGTGGTGGTGGCGATGATCGTTCTGTCGGCCTACGGCGCGGCGACCGGCGAGGACGGCGCGGCGGCGCTTGGCCGCGCTCTCGGGGGCGGGATCGCGCTGATCGCGCTCACCGCCCTCTTCATGCGCTTCGTTGCCGAACCGCTGCTCGTTCGCCTTGCGCGCGAGCCCGAACTCCTCGTCGTCTTCGCCATCGGCTGGGCGGCGGCAGGGGCGGCGGCGGCGGATGCCGTGGGGCTGTCGAAGGAGCTGGGCGGGCTGCTCGCCGGGGTGAGCCTCGGCTCGACCTCGGTGCGCGAAACCATCGCCGCCCGTCTCGCCCCCCTGCGCGACTTCCTGCTGCTGTTCTTCTTCCTCCAGCTCGGCGCGTTGTTCGACTTCTCGACGGTGGGCGGCGAGGTCGTGCGCGCGGCGGTGCTGTCGCTGTTCGTACTGATCGGCAACCCGCTGATCGTGATGGTGATCATGGGCGTGATGGGCTACCGCAAACGCACGAGCTTCCTCGCCGGGCTGACGGTGGCGCAGATCAGCGAGTTCTCGCTCGTCTTCATCGCGCTCGGTCACGACCTCGGGCATGTCGGGCTCGAGGCGGTGGGGCTCACCACCTTGGTGGGCATCGTCACCATCGGGCTTTCCACCTACATGATCGTCTACTCTGGATCGCTCTACGCCCGGCTCGAGCGCTTCCTCGGCCCGTTCGAGCGCAAGAGCGGGTTGCGCGAGGATCATCTCGCCGAGAAGGCGGAGGCGCCTGCGCGCCCCGTCGTGCTCTGCGGCCTCGGCCGCTACGGCACCGCCATCGCCGAGCGGCTGTGCGAACGCGGCGTGGGTTTCCTCGGCGTCGATTTCGACCCCGAGGCGGTGCGCACCTTCCAGCGCCGCGGCTGGCCGGCGATCTACGGCGACATCACCGATCCGGTCTTCGTCTCCCACCTGCCGATCGATCAGGCCGAATGGGTGGTGGTGGCGGTGCCGCACCTCGTCGGCGTGCTCGGGCATGCCGACACGGCGGACGCGCTCGTCTCCGCCCTGCGCCATGCCGGGTTTCGCGGCAAGGTGGCGCTGACCGCGACCTACCCGGACCAGCAGGCGCGGCTGCGCGCGCTCGGGGCAGACCTCATCCTCTCCCCCTTCACGGACGCCGCCCGCGAGGCGGTGGACCGGATCCTCGCCGGTCGCACCGCGGCCGTGGCCGAAGCGGCGTGATCGTGCCACGCTTCCGCCACCTCGCCGTGGTTCCTGCGCGCGCGACGAGGAGCACGCGGTGGATTGGCGCGACAAGACCCTGGTGGTGACGGGAGGCGCGGGCTTCCTCGGCTCCACCATCGCTCGTCTTGCCGCCGCCCGTGGCGCGCGCGTGCGCATCATCGACGCCTTCCTGCCCGAAACGGGGGCGAATGCGGCCAACCTCGAGGGGGTAGCGGCGGAGATACATCGCCTGGACCTCAGGCATGACCCGCTGGAGACCGCTCTCGCGGGGGCGGAGGCGATCGTGCACTGCGCTGCCCAGATCTCGCATGCGGGCAGCGAGGCCGACCCGCTCGGCGACCTCGGCCACAACGCGGTGGGTACGCTGCGTCTCATCCTCGCCGCGCGTGAAGCCGCCCCCGACGCGGCGGTGGTGCACGCCTCGACGCGGCAGATGTACGGCCGCGCCCGGTCGCTTCCCGTCGCCGAAGACCATCCGATCGAACCGCCCGACGCCAATGCCGTGTCGAAATGGGCGGCCGAGCAGTACTGGCTGCTCGAGCACCGGCTGCGCGGCCGCCCGGTCGTCTCGCTCCGACTCACCAATTGTTACGGACCGGGGCTCAGGGTGAAGGACGCGCGTCAGACCTTCCTCGGCATCTGGATTCGCCGCGTACTGGAGGGCGAACCGTTCGAGGTCTGGGGTGGCGAACAGACGCGCGATCTCGCCTACGGCGAGGACGTGGCGGAGGCCTTCCTCGCCGCCTTCTCCGCGCCCTCCGGCATCTACAACCTCGGCGGCTCTCCCCCCGTCAGCCTGCGCGCGCTGGCCGACCTGCTGGTCGCGGTGCACGGCGGCGGGCGATACCAGGTGAAGGAGATGCCGCCCGAACGGGCGAAGATCGACATCGGTTCGTATGTGGCGGACGATTCCCGCTTCCGCGCCGCCACCGGCTGGGCGCCGCGCGTGCCGCTCGAGGAGGGGCTTGCCCGCACCCTCGCGTGGTATCGTGACCGCCTCCCGCTCTATCTGCGAGGCCAGCCATGAACGCGCCTCCCCCGCCCCTCCTCGTGCCGCAGGCCGACCCCGGCGCCTCCTATCGCGCCCAGGCGGCGGAGATCGACCGGGCGGTGGGGCGCGTGCTCGCCTCCGGCTGGTACATTCTGGGAGGGGAATGTGCCGCCTTCGAACGGGAATTCGCCCTCTGGCAAGGGCAGAAACGGGCGGTGGGTGTCGCCAACGGCACCGATGCGCTGGCCCTGATCCTGCGGGGCCTCGGTCTCGGGCCGGGGGCGTCCGTCGTCACCGTCTCGCACACCGCGGTCGCCACCGTGGCCGCGATCGAGATGGTGGGGGCGACTCCGATCCTGATCGACATCGACCCGCTGCACTACACGATCGATCCGCAGGAACTCGAGGCGGTGCTCGCCGACCCCCCACCCGGCCTGCCGCCCATCCGCGCGGTGATCGCCGTGCATCTCTACGGCGGGATGGCGGAGATCGATGCGATCGTCGCGATCGCAGATCGTTTCGGTGTCGCGGTGATCGAGGACTGCTCGCAAAGCCACGGCGCGATGTGGCGCGGCCGCAAGTGCGGCAGCTTCGGCACGGCCGCCGCGTTCTCGCTCTATCCGACGAAGAACCTCGGCGCGCTCGGCGACGGCGGCGTGCTCACCACCGACGACGAGGCGCTCGCCGAGCGGATCGCGGCACTCCGCCAGTACGGCTGGCGCGAGCGTTACGTCAGCGATCTCGCGGGGGTGAATTCCCGCCTCGACGAACTCCAGGCCGCGATCCTGCGCGTGAAGCTCACGGGCCTCGATGCGGCGAACGAACGGCGCCGGGCGATCGCTGCCGCCTATGACGAGGCGCTGGCCGCCACCCCCTTCGCCCCGCCGGCGCGGCGCCCCGGCAGCACGCACGTCTTCCACCAGTACGTGATCCGGTGCACCGACAGGGCAGGCGTGCAGGCGCGACTGCGCGCGGAGGGGATCGGCACCGGCGTGCACTACCCTGTGCCGGTGCACCTGCAGCCCGCCTATCGCGGCCGCATCGCGCTCGGCCCCTCCGCCTGCCGCGAGACGGAACGCGCCGCCCGGGAGGTGCTCTCCCTGCCGATGTTTCCCGAGCTCACCGATGCCCAGGTCGAGCGGGTCGTGATCGCCCTGCGTGCCCTGCGCTGAGCCCAATCACCCGCGGCTGTCCTCGCGGATCATCGCCGCCGCGCGTTCGGCGAGCATGATCACCGCCGCCTGGATGGTGGAGGACCGCACGAGAGGGAATGCCGACGCGTCCGCCACCCAAAGCCGCTCCAGCCCCTTGACGCGCAGCCTGGGGTCGAGCGGGGCGAGCGGATCCTCTCCCACCCGCACCGATCCGCAGGGGTGGTAGACGGTGGAGGCGGCCTCCCGCACCCAGGCCGCGATCGCCTCATCGGACGCGAGCGCCGGACCGGGCGCCAGGTCCTTCTCGATCAAGTCGGCAAGCGGCCGCTGCGCCACGATCCGGCGCGCGAGTTTCACCCCCTCCACCATCAGGAACAGGTCGTTCGGGGCGGAGAGGTAGTTCGGGCGGATCGCTAGCGGCAAATGGGGATATTCCGAGGTAAGCCGGATCTCGCCGCGGCTGTCGGGCCGGCAGGGGCCGACGACGAAGGTGAAGCCCGGATGGCGGTGCAGCCCTTCCGCCGTCGCGGTGAAGCTGAAGTTGATGAACTGGATCTGGATTTCGGGTTCCTCCGCCGCCCGGCGTGACGCGAGCGAACAGCGAGGCCTCGGAGGCGCCGACGGCGAGAGGGCCGCGCCGGTGGAACAGCCACCTCGCCGCCATGGGGGCGTAGCCCAGCGGCCCCGCCGTCCATTCGTTCATCGTCCCGCAGGGCCGCGTGCGGAATGGCATCCGTACTACGAGATGGTCCTGCAGGTTCTGGCCGACGCCGGGCAGATCGAGGCGCGGGATGACCCCGAGCTTGTGCAGGTGCCGCGCCGGCCCGATGCCCGACAGCATCAGGACTTTCGGCGTCTCGAGCACGCCGGCGCACAGCACGACGCCGCGTCTGACCATCCACCTGACCGCCCCTTGCCCGTCACGTCCCGCCACCCCGAGAGCCCGACCCCGATGATGGACGACGGATTCCCCCGGGCTCCGGTCAACACCCGCAAGTTCGGCCGAGTGCGGGCCGGGTGGAGATAGGCCCTGGCCGTGGACATCCTGAGCCCGCGCGAGACGTTCAGCGGATTGGGCCCTGCGCCCTCGTACCACGCGCCGTTGAAGTCGGGGCAACGCGGGAAGCCCGCCGCCACGCAGGCCTCGATGAAGGCGCGCCCCACCGGCGAAAGGTCCGGGGTCGGCCGGTTCCGCATCGCCCCCCGTGCCGTGCCGGTCGTCAGCCTCTCCCTCCCAGCACTCCAGTGCTCGGGAGACGAGCAGGCACTCCTCCCACGACCAGCCTCGCGCCACGGCCTGAGCCCAGCGGTCGTGGTCGCGCGGCGAGCCGCGCAGGAAGACGAGGACGAGGCCGTTGACCGCGCCGGAGCCCCCGAGCACGCGACCGCGTGGCCAGCGGATGCGACGGCCGTTCAGTTCGGGTTCCGGCTCAGTCTCGTAGTTCCAGTCGAAGGCACCGGAGCGAAAGAAACGGGCATAGCCGGCAGGCAGATGTAGGTAGGGGTGACGGTCCTCCGGGCCGGCTTCCAGCAGGGTCACCGTCGCCGTCGGATCCTCCGAAAGCCGGGCGGCGACGACACAACCCGCGCTGCCGCCGCCCACCACCCCGTAGTCGGCCGTCTCCTTCCGTCACCTGAACACCGTCACACCGTCACGCAGATTCTCCCGTGATCGACGCTTCGCTTGGCGGCACGCCGGTCAACCGCCCCCTGGCCCGCACGGCCTTCGCAGGTGCACACTCAGCTGCATGCACGATCTCGCTGCCACCCCCTTCCTCGACGCCGCGATCGAGGACCTGCTGGGCCTGATCGCGCGCGCCCGCGCAGGCGCAGAGCGGGATCCGTTCGGCAACCCGGTGCTGTCGGTCGCCCTCGCGATCAGCCGCCGCATCGACGACGGCGTGCTCGACGAGCGGAGTTTCGGCGCCATTGTCGGGGCACTCGCCGACCAGGCGTTCCGCGACCGGGCAGCACGGCTCGCGGCCTATGTCGGCGACCCCGATCCCGCCGCCTTCGACCGGCTCGCGGCGCGCTTGATCCGCCCCGACCCTGCCGACAGCCCCGTTCCTTGGGCCACCTTCGCCGCCGCGGTGTCGCGCCCGCGCTTCGCCGCCGTGTTCACCGCCCACCCCACCTTTTCCATGCCCTTCGCCACTGCCGCGCTGCTCGCCCGCGCCGCGCACGACCCCGAGGCGCGGCGGATGATGCCGCCCGGACATCGGCCGGGGCCGATCACGCTCGAGGAGGAGTTCGCCCAGGCCGCCGGCGCGATCGCCCACGCGCGCGATGCGATCGACGCCTTCGTCGCCGCCCTTCTCCGCGCCGCCCGCGCCACTTGGCCGGACCGCTGGACGAGGCTCGACCCGGCGCCGCTGCTCGTCGCCTCCTGGGTCGGCTACGACACCGACGGCCGGACCGACATCGGCTGGGCCGACACCATCCGCTTTCGTCTGCGCATGAAGGCGATGGGGCTCGCCCGCCTCGCCTCTCGCCTACCGCCGGGCCCGCTCGCCGACCGCCTGGCGGCGGCGCTGGCCGAGACCGACCGCCAGCACGCCCTCTGCCCGGCCGGCACCGCGCCGGAGCCCGAGGCCGTGCAGCGCTTCGCCCACGCGCTGATCGAGGGCAAGGCGAGGGCGCTGACCGACATCGACGAACTGCGCGCGCTGTTCGACCAGGCGATCGCCGCAAGCGCGGACGAGGAGGCGCGGCTTGCGCTCGTGGTGGCGCGCGCCTCGCTTGTCTCGCACGGCCTTTCGCTCGCCCACACCCATGTGCGGCTGAACGCGCAGCAGGTGCACAACGCCCTGCGCCATCGCCTCGGCTTCGACGCGACCCCGGAGGACCGCGCACGGCGTCGCGGCCTGATCGCCGCGATCAACGCCGCGCTCGACACGGTGGAGCCGATCCCGGTCGATTTCGGCGCCATCCTGGCCGAACAGTCCTCGGCCACACGGCTGATGATGACGGTCGCCCAGATCCTCAAGCACATCGACGGCTCGCAGCCGATCCGCTTCCTGATCGCCGAGACCGAGACGGGCTACACGCTGCTCGCCGCGCTGTGGCTCGCCCGCCGCTTCGGCGTGGCGGATCGGCTGGAGATCAGCCCCCTGTTCGAGACCGCGGAGGGGCTCGAGCACGGCGCCCGCGTGCTGGAAGAGGCGCTGCGCAGCCCGCATTTCCGCGAGCACCTGCGGCGCGCGGGGCGGCTTTGCCTGCAGTTCGGCTACTCGGATTCGGGTCGCTTCGTCGGCCAGCCCGCCGCCTCCTACCTCGTGGAGCGGCTCAGGCTGAAACTGGCCGAGACACTGCGACGGTTCTCGCTCGGCGGCCTCGAACTCGTCCTGTTCAACACCCATGGGGAATCGATCGGCCGTGGCGCGCACCCAGGCACGCTCGCCGACCGGCTCGAATACCTCGCCCCTGCGCAGTCGCGTGCGCGTTTCGCGGAAGCGGGGCTCGCCGTGCGCGAGGAATCGTCCTTCCAGGGCTCTGACGGCTACCTGCTGTTCGGGACGCCTGCACTCGCCACCGCGACCGTCGCGCGCATCGCCGAACACGCCTTCAGCACGCCCGCAGTGGAAGAGGATCCGATCTACCTCGAGGCCGACTTCGCCGCCGAGTTCTTCGGCTCGTTGCGCGCAGCGATGGAGAGCCTGGTCGAAGATCCGGGCTATGCCGCCCTGCTCGGTGCCTTCGGTCCCGCCTTGCTCGACCCGACGGGGTCGCGCCCGGCGAAGCGGCAGACCGACGGCATGGGCGGGCCGGCCGTCATTGCGAACCCGCGCGAATTGCGGGCAATCCCGAATAACGCGATCCTTCACCAGCTGGGCTGGCTCGCCAACACGCTGCACGGGCTCGGCCAGGCCATCGCGCGCGCGCCCGAGACGTTTGCCGAACTCGTGCAGAGGAGCCCGCGTTTCGGGCGGGCGATGGCGATGGCGGCGGCGGCGCGCACCAAGGGCGACATCGACATCCTGCGCGGCTACGTCGCCACCCTCGACCCGGGCACTTGGCTCGATCGGGCGCAGCGATCGACGCGCCAGGGCCGGCGCGAGGAGCTGATCGCGGTGGCGGACGCGCTGGAGGCGCTCGGTTTCGCCGCCCCGGTGCGCAGGCTGTTCCGCCGCCTGCAGCGGGACGGGCTTCTGCTCGATGCGGTCTGGCCCGGGCCGCAGGGATCGGATCGGCTGTTCGCGCTGCATGCGCTGCGCATCGCCGCCATTCACCGCATCTGGCTGCTCGCCGCCCGGATCCCGGACTTCTCCCCGCGCCACGGCATCACCCGGGCGGGCGTGCTCGCGCGCCTCCTGCGGCTCGATGTGCCGGCCGCGGTCGACATCCTGGAGGAGGTGTTCCCCCGCCGGCCCGATCCTGCCGCCAGCATGGACTTCGGCGAACCGGCCGGCCCGCGCGCGGCGGCGACCTACGAGCGCGAGCACGAGGAGCTGTTCGCTCCGATGCGGACCTGGTTCGCGCTGGTACGCGAAGGCTCGGCCGCGATCGCGCACGAGGTCGGCTCCTTCGGCTGAGCGGTCGGCGGCACGGCTCGGCTCCCCTGATCCCGCGCCACTCACGCAAGGAGCGGCATGGCGCGCTCCGGCCCGGCCAGGATTTCGACCAGGCGGGCCAGATCGACCTTGCCGGGACGGTCCGGCGGCAGACCGGGGGGGCAGTGTCGGCCGAGGTCGAGAAACGCCTCGGCGGCGCGGCGCAGCACGGCATCCGGCCAGCCGGCGCGGGGGGCCAGCCTCTGGGCGGCGGCGGCCAGCTCGCTCGCCGCACGGGCGGAGGTCTCAAGTCGCTCGAAGGCGGAGACGGGCCCGCCCTGCTCGATCACCGCGAGCGCGGCGCGCACGAGCGTTTCGCCGACGGCCTTGGTCAGCACCTCCTCGAGCATCGCCTCGCAGGCGCGGCCGAGAGCGGAAATCGCGTCGCGCCGCGTATCGTTCCGCATCTGCAGCCGATCGTCGAGCAGGGCGGCGAGACGTTCCACCAGCGCGACGGCACCACGCACATCGCCGAGGGGGGCGGCGAGCAGCGCTTCGCGCTCCTGCGCGACCGCCCGCTCCAGCGTGGCGACCGTCGCGTCGAGCGCCTGGCCGATCGCCTCCTCGACATCGCCGAGCCCGGCGTTGCGGGCGTGATCGCGCACGAGCAGAGGCACGCCGGGCAGGTGGCCGAAGCGCACGAGCGCGATCAACGCCACCCGGCGATAGAGGGCGGGACTGGTGGGTGCCGCGGCCGCGTCCAGGGCGCGGCGCACGGCCTGCCACGGGTCGCTCGCGGTCAAGGCAGGGTTCAACGCGATCAGTTCCCGCCCGATGCGGAGCAGGTCGGCGACCGCGGCGCAGAAGCTGCGAAACAGCGGCTCCACCATCGGGATCGCGCCGGCTGTCGCGGGCAGCGGTGCCGTGCCGCCGAACGGACGCAGGATGTCCGCCGCCGCCACCCACAGTTTCGGCCCCGTTTCGTTCACCACCTCGGGATCGGCGAGCAGGCGCCCTTTGAGATCGGCGGCCAGGGCGGACAAGGGACCGGCGGCGAGGCGCTCCGTCACGATGGCGATCATCGGCCTGAGCGCGCTGCGCGGGATGGTGAGATCCCCACGCTGCCAATCGGCGGGGTGCACCAGCAGCGGCTCGAACGGCAGGGCGAAGAGACGGCCGAGCGAAGCCGGGCGTGGGCAGGCGACGACGCCTGAGCGCATCGCTGGCCGGAACGGGGCGATCAGCGCGTCCACGTCCCCCCGTTCCGCCAGGCGGTCCACCAGCGCCACGACGGCGCCGAGACGATCGGCCGGCCGGTCGGCGAGCGCGGCGCGCAGGCCGGCGAGGGTGGCGCGATCGAGGGTCATTCGGCCTCGCCCAGCAGGCGCTCGAGCAGGGCTTGCCGCAGCACCGTGCCGCGCCCGCTGAGGCGCGCCGGCGTATCGGGCCACCGGTCGCGCGCGGTGGCGGAGACGGCTGCCCCGGGAAGCGCGTGCTCGAGTTCGCGCGGCAGCGGAGGCAGCGACCGCCCGATCAGCCACAGCGCCGCCAGCCGCCCCGCCGCACTGTCGCTGGCCGCCTCCCAGACGGAGAGCAGGAGAGGCCAGCCGTCGAGGACCCAAGCGGCGAGATCGAGCGGCGTACGCCAAGCAACCGCAGCAGAGGCTGCCGCGCGGATGGTGCGCATCGGCGACAGGGCGGCGTCCATGAACCTGGCATGGAGCGCCGAGGCGGCCTCTGCAGTGGCCGAGGCCGCGCCCGAGACGAAGCGCAAGGCCACCTCCTCGCCCTCGCAGAGGGGATCGAGGTCGGCGAGGGTGGCGGTGAAGGCGCGCAGGCGCTGCAGGATCGCCTCCAGCCGCCGTGCGAGGGCGATCGCGGAGGCGAGGGCGTGCAGGGCGGAAACGAAAGCCTGGGTATCGAGGGCCGCTGCGCGAGCGACCTGGTCGAGCAGCACACGGTTGTCCTGCACGAACGCGACGAGCGCGTCCGCGCCCAGGGGGCAGCGGGCCACCGCCTCCTCATCGCGGTCGCCGAGACGCGCGACGAGAGCGACCAGGGCAGCAGCGAGCTCGGCCTGCTCGCGTCTGTGCCGTTCGGCCTCCCGTGCGGCCACGCGGCGCCCGGCCAGACCCTGCAGGGCAGCCGTGCGGCGGGCGGCGGCGACCGCCTCGGGCGACGGCGTGCCGGCGGCCGAGAGGGCAGCGAGCACGGTCCGGTCGAACAGCGAGGGAGCGGCGAAGTCCGCCACCGAAGCGAGCGGGATCGCGTACCAGCCCCGCGTGCCGTCCGGCCCGCGCAGGACGAGGTCGGGCGGGTGGGTGCCGTGGCGGCGGAGCCTGGCGAAGGCCAAGGCCGGCGTGGTCAGCGGCAGCACGACCCCGCGTTCCGCCCAGGTTTCCGGCGTGGCGGAGGCCTGGCGGAAGGAGACGGGGACGGCCGGCGGGGCGGCTTCGGTCAACGCGGCGAGCATGAGGGCACGCCACTGTCGCGCCGAGTCGTGAACACGCCGTTACGAAACAGGGGGCGGTCCCGCTGCGATGGCGCAACACGGCGGATTGTCGGGTTCTGCTCCCGTCAGCACCCCTCGAACTTCGGCGCCCGCTTCTCGAGGAAGGCGCGGAAGGCGTTCCGGAAGTCCTCCGTCAGCACGAAGTCGTTCACCGCGGCTTCCTCCTCCGGCGTGATCGGCAGCGGGCCCCGCAGCTTCAGGATCGCCCGCTTGTGGAAGCGCGCCGAGAGGGGAGCACCATCGGCGATGCGGCGGGCAAGCGCCATCGCCTCCTCCTCGACGCGCTCGTCGGGCACGACTCGGGAAAGCAAGCCCTTCTCGTAGGCCTCGCGGCCCGAGAAGATCCGACCCTCGATGAACACCTCCGCTGCCACCCCGGTGCCGACCATCTGGATCACCGGGTCCATCTCGGCGTAGGGGTACCAGATGCCCAGGTTGCGGGCGGTGATGCCGAAGCGGATGCCCTCGCCGCCGACGCGGAAGTCGCACATGGTGGCGATCCCCGCCCCGCCGCCGAGACAAATGCCGCGGATCATCGCCACCGTCGGATGCAGGCAGGTGCGCACCGCCTGCAGGCTCTCGTGCAGCACCCGCCCGTAGACGTCCTCCTTCTCGCGCGTGCCGCGCTCCTCGGCGAAGGCCGCGATGTCGGCCCCGGCGCTGAACGCCTCCGCCCCCGCCCCGCGCAGCACGACGCAGCGGAGCGAGGTGTCGGCGGAGAGCCCCTCCATCACTGTCTTCAGCGCCCGCCACATGGCGAGATCGAAGGCGTTGCGCCGTTCGGGGCGGTCGAACAGGACGACGGCGATGTGCGGGTCGGGCCGTTCGAGGCGGATTCGCGGGTCTGGGCTCTGCACGGGGAGGGCGCTCATTGCGGGTCGAAGGCGGGACGGGCGGTGACGAACCGCCAGTGATGCCAAAGAAGCCGCGCCGCAAGCCCCCTTGCCGGCGCCCACGGTTCGGCAAGCGCACGCAGGGCCCGCTCCGAGGGTCGCGCGGGAAGCCCCTTCAGCGCCGCCGTCGCGGCGGCGAGGGCGAGGTCGGCGGCGGGAAAGACGTCGCGGCGTTCAAGCGCGAACAGGAGGTAGATCTCCGCCGTCCAGCGCCCGAAGCCGGGCAGGGCGGTGAGCGCGGCGATCGCCTCCTCATCGGCCATCCGTTCGAGCGAGTCGGGGTCGAATCGGCCCGACGCGACGGCCGCGGCGAGCGCGCGCGCGTAGCCGATCTTCGGCCGCGACAGCCCGGCGGCGCGCAGGGCGTCCTCGGACAGGCGAAGCAGGCGCTCGGCGTCGGGGGCGGGCGGGGCGAGGGCAACGAGGCGGGACCAGATCGCCGCCGCCGCCGCATTGCTGATCTGCTGGCCGACGATGGCGGCGAGCAGCCCCGCGAAGCCCTTCGGCCGACGCCGCCAGGGCAGCGGGCCGGCCGCGGCCTCGATCGCCGCCAGATCGGGGTCGCGGGCGCACAGCGCATCGAGGGCCTTGCGTTCCGCCGGCGGAACGGAAAGCTCTGGCGGGATGGGCGCGTCGGGCACGAGGCGAGACTGTCGCGCCCCGTGCCCGCGCGGTCAAACGGCGGGCCTCAGCCGATGCGGCGCACCCGGCCCGTGTCGCGGTCCATCACGAAGCGGGCGATCACGCCCCCCTCCGCGGTGGTGACGGCGATCTCCGCTTCGCGCGCGCCGAGCGCCTTGACCTCGCCGATTCGCCAGTTGCGCTCGCCGAGCCACAGGAGGGCGGCTTCGGCGATCTTCCGCACCTCCTCGTCGGAGAGGTTCTTGTTGTCCCGGTTGATGAAGAAGCCGCGCAGCAGGCCGCGCTCGCCGCGCGCCTCGCCGCGATGATGGCCGCGCCCCCACTCGCCGCGCGGCCCGTCCCAGCGGGCCCCTGGGCCGCGTTCGGTCATCATGCCCGGGCCCTGGCCGGGCCCCATCCCCGGCCCCATGCCGGGCTGGGCCCAGGCCCCCATCCGGCCCGCGCCGTAACCGACCAGCCCGGCCGAGGCGAGCCCCCCCGCCAGCAACACCACCTTCACGATCCGGCTCATCGCATCCTCCGTCATGGTTCCTCCCCGGCTTGTCGCCGGGAACGCCGGCACCGTGGGCGAACCGCATTGCGGGCGGATGGCAGGGCTTCGACGAAGTGCAGGAAACCGTAACGGCGTGTGACGGGCCGGGCGGTTTGCAACATGCCGTCACCTGTGCGGCGTTGCCGCGCACGCCACCCCGCGCAAAAACCCGCGCCATGAGCGAGCGGGAGCCGCACATCCTGGTCGTCGATGACGATCGCGAGATCCGCGCCCTCCTTGCCCGCTTCCTCGAGGGGCATGGGTTTCGCGTCTCCACCGCGCGCGATGGGCGGGAGATGCGCCGCGCACTCGCCCATGGTGCGCATGCGCTGATCGTGCTCGACCTGATGCTGCCCGGCGAGGACGGGCTGTCCTTGCTGCGTGCCTTGCGCGCCGAGGGCCTGCGCACGCCGGTGATCATGCTCACCGCGATGGGCGAGGAGACCGACCGCATCGTCGGGCTCGAACTCGGTGCCGACGATTACGTGCCGAAACCCTTCAACCCGCGCGAGCTGCTCGCGCGCATTCGCGCCGTGCTGCGCCGCGCGGCGGAGGCGCGCGCGGGGGCGGCGGTGGCGGGGACGGTGTTCCGCTTCGCCGGCTGGACCCTCGACACCGCGCGCCGTCGCCTGACCGACCCGAACGGGGTCGAGGTCGCGCTGACGGGTGGCGAGTTCGATCTCCTGCGCATCCTGGCCGAGCGGCCCGGGCGGGTGCTGACGCGCGATGCGCTGATGGACCTGCTGCACGGGCGCGCCGCCGGCGTGTTCGACCGCACGATCGACGTCGCGATCAGCCGGCTTCGCCGCAAGCTCGACGACGACGGCAAGAACCCCTCGCTGATCAAGACCGTGCGCGGCGGCGGGTACGTGCTGGCCGCCGCGGTGGAAACGTCGTGACGCCCTTCCTCTGGCCGCGCTCCATCGCGGGGCGAACTTTCCTCGTGCTGCTCCTCGGCCTGTTCGCCGCGCAGGTGATCGGGCTCACCATCCACGCGCTCGATCGCCTCGAGCTGCAGCGCAGCGCGGCGGCGCGCGAATCCATGCTGCGGCTCGCCGGGCTGTGGCGGGCGGCGGTGACCGCCCCGGCCGCGGCGCGCGGCGAGCTCGTCCGCCAAGCCGACCTGCCGGAGGGGTTCACGGTCACTTTCTCCGCCGAGCCCACCACGGTCGGCCTCGCGTTCGGCGGACGGGGCGAGCGGGCGGAGCGCCTGGCAGCCTGGCTCGGTCGGCTCGGCGGCCCTCCGCCTCTGCGCCCGCGCGAGGTCATCCTCGCCGACCTGCCCGGCGGCGGCTTCGCCGCCTCGCTGCGGCTGCCCGATCAGGGCTGGATGAACGTCACCGCCCGCCCGCCGCGCCCAGTCCCCTGGTCGTCGCCCACCTTCCTCGCCGCACTCGCGGTGATGACGGCGGCCGTCGCCGCCCTCTCCTTCTGGGCGGTGCGGCGGCTGACCGCGCCGATCCGCGACCTCGGCGCCGCCGCCGAGCGGCTGGGGCGGGACGTCAATGCGCCACCCTTGTCGACCGAGGGCCCGCGCGAGGTCGCCCAGGCGGCGGCGGCCTTCAACACCATGGCGGAGCGCATCCGCCGCTTCGTCGCCGACCGCACCACCATGCTCGCCGCGCTGAGCCACGACCTGCGCACGCCGATCACGCGGCTTCGCCTGCGCGCGGAGTTCATCGAGGACGAGGCGTTGCGCGAGAAGATCCTCGCCGATCTCGCCGAGATGGAGGCGATGGTCTCCGCCACGCTCGCGCTCGCCCGCGAGGATGCCGTGCGCGAGGCCGCAGCCGTGATCGACCTCGCGGCACTCGCGCGCACCGTGGCGGACGAGGCGAACGACCTCGCCGGGCGAGAGATCGTGCGGGTGGAGGCGCCGGCCACGCTGGCGGTTTCCGTCCGCCCCGTCTCGTTGAAGCGGGCGATCGGCAACCTGGTGCAGAACGCCCTCGCCTACGCCGGCGACTGCACGATCCGCCTCCTTCCACCCGAGGGCGGCGTGGTGCGGATCATGGTCGAAGACGAGGGACCGGGCATCCCGGAGGGCGAGATCGAGCGGCTGATGCAGCCCTTTCAGAGGGGCGAGCCGTCGCGGTCGCGCGAGACGGGGGGAGCGGGGCTCGGGCTTGCCATCGCGCGCAGCGTGGCGCGCGCGCATGGTGGCGAGCTCGTGCTGGAGAACCGCTCGCCGCGGGGCTTGCGCGCCACCCTCAGCCTGCCCGCCTGAATCTCACTTCGCGAGGCAGGAGACGAGCGGGGCCGGAAAGCCGAGGCAGCCTGGGAAGGAGATCGACCCGTCCGCCTCGCGCTTGACGCGCAGCACGTTGGGGTCGGCGCAGCCGAAGCCCGCCTGCGGCGCGCCGGCCGGGCGGGGCGGGACGGGGCGAAGGCGGATCTCCACCCCTTCGGGCACCGCGCGCACGGTCTCGACGATCCTCTGCTGGTAGGAGGGATCGAGCAGGGTCTGGTGCAGGATGATGTCGCGGGTGACGATGACGGTCGGCGCCGCGAGGCACGCGGTGCGGCCCTGCCGCGGGTCGGGTGGGGCGATGCCGCCGGTCCAGGCGCCGTAGAGCCAAGCGTGGGGTTCGCCCTGCGCAGGGGCGTCGGCCGGCATGGCGAAGGCGACGGCGATGGCGGCGAGCATGACGGAACGGCGCGGCACGGGGCTCCCTCGTTCGGCAAGGCCTGGGACACTAGCCGAGGCCGCCTCGGCGGGGGAGGCGGGGCGCGCTGCGCGCCTGCCCCGCGCCTTGCCGATGCCATGCTCGCATGGCACCGGGGCGCGCTTGCCGTCATCCCGAGGTGCCACTGCCGTGGAACTTCCCGGCCTTCGCCGTCTCTACGACGCCGTGCTCCGGCTCGCCGCCCACCCGCAGGCGCGGGTGTGGCTGTTCCTCGTCGCTTTCGCCGAATCCTCGGTGTTCCCGATCCCGCCCGACGTCATCCTGGCGCCGATGGCGGTGGCGCGGCCTGACCGATGGCTCTCGTCGGCGCTGACCTGCACCGCGGGCTCCACCCTCGGGGGGGTGGCGGGTTACCTCATCGGCTGGGGGCTCTACGAGGCGCTGGCGGTGCCGATCATCGAGCTCTACCGCCTGCACGAGGCGGATGCGCGGTTTCGCGAGCTCTACCTCGCCTACGACTGGTTGGTGGTGGCGATCGCCGGCTTCACGCCCATCCCGTACAAGCTCGCCACCATCGCTTCCGGCGCGGTGGGGATGGGCCTCCTGCCGTTCATCGTCGCCTCGGCGGCCTCGCGCGGGGCGCGGTTCGTGATGGTGGCGCTGATCGCGGCGAAGTTCGGCCCGCCCGTGCTGGCGGTGGTGGAGAAGCGGTTGACCCTGTTCACCCTGGTGTTTCTGGCGTTGCTCGCCGGCGGCTTTGTGCTGGTGCGCTGGCTGTGAGCCTCAGCGCGCGGCGGCGGTGACGCCGTGGCGGGCGAGGAAGTCGCGAATGGTCATCATCTCCGCATCGGCGAGACACGCGGTGTCATCGGGCCCAGTCTCGAAGCGGTAGATCGTGATCTGCTGGCCCAGGATCTGGGCGCGGCAGAATTCCCCCTGGCGCTGCGGCCGGCCGGGGCAGGCGGCGAGATCGACGTGCGGAACGGCCGGTTCAAACTCGGCATAGGTGATTCGGCAGGCCGCTTCGGCGGCGAGGGCGCTCGCCGTGCCGAGGGGGACGGCGGCGAGAGCGGGAAGAAGGGCGAGGGCGGCGTGCCGAGTGCGCTCTGCCATGGGTGGTCCTTCCGGTGGCCGCATGGGTTTGCTGCCTGTTATGATAATGAGAGTCACTCGCATTTGCAACCGGCGCGACAAGCGGCACGCACTTGCCCGATCGCAGACCCCCTTCTCTGCGGCCGCCGTTCCGCCCGTTGCGGACCCCGACGCAGGAAAAGCCCCGGGGAGGGTGTCCCCGGGGCCCTCGTTCAACGCGGGTTGGGCGCGGCTTGTCGGTCAGCACACCGTCGGGCGGCGGCGGGCGGCGAAGCCGAGGCCCAGCAGACCCGCGCCGAGGACCGCGAGCGAGGCGGGTTCAGGGATCGGGTTGCCGACAACGAGGCTCTGACGGGGAATGGCCAGCCCCTGCGCATCCACCGCGGTGAGGCCGATCGGGATCGGCATCGCGGACAGGTTCGCTGCGGAGAGGGCGTTGGAGATCGCCGTCAGTTCGGGGGTGATGGTCGACGCGGCGGTCGAGCTCCAGGAGAAGGCGGAGCCGTAGGCGACCTCCCACACGTCGAGCTGGTAGGCGGCGGAGCGGATCGCGGTCAGTGTGGCGGCCTCGGCCTGGGCGGCCAGGGTCAGCCAGTTGATCTGCTGCAGCTGCGTGGTGTTGAGCGGGAAGTCCACCGGCGCGCCACCGGGCGTCGGGTCACCCGCGGCGGCGACGGGCGCGACGGTGTAGGTCGTCGGCACCTGGATCGGATGGAACAGGTCGACGCAAAACCCGTAGAGAGTGCCGGCGGTGGTATTGAGCTGGAAGAGACCGGCCAACACGTTGATCGGACCGAGCGATGGTGTCCCGCTCAGCTGAACCGTGACCGTCGGATTGGACCCCGTCCCGACCAGCGAGTACGCGGTCATGGTGATGGTGGAAGCCGCCCCCGGCTTGGGTGGGGCCACGACCGCAACCACGACGGCGACGGCGGCAATGAACGTTTTGAGTCCAATGATGAAGCCCCCTGTGCAGCGACGAACGAACGGTCGTCGTTCGGAGGCTGCCAGACCCTTCATAAGAATGCACCATTTTGCAATGCGGCTGTGTGTTTTTTTGGCCTAGGCTGGCGGAAAAGCGAAGGCCCCGAGGGCGCGAACCCTCGGGGCCCTCCCGGCAGGTTGCCCGGGGACGATCAGTGCACGGAGTGACGCCGCCGCGCCATCGCGCCGAGGCCCAAGAGGCCCGCGCCGAGGAGGGCGAGCGAGGCCGGCTCGGGCACGCCGATCACCAGCATCTGGCGCTCGCCGAGGATCGTTTCTCCGTTTGGCCCGGTCTGCACCGAGATCAGCGCGGTCGGGATCGCGATCGACGACAGGTCGGCCGCGGAGAGGGCCGCCGAGATGCCGGTGAGCGCCGTGAGCACGGCGGCGGGAGCGCTGCCGTAGGAGAAGGCGCTGCCGTAGGCGACCTCCCAGACCTTCAGCTGGTAGGCGGCGGAGCGGGCGGCGGTCAGAGTGCTGGCGGCAAGCTCGCTCACCGCCTGCAGGGTGAGCCAGTTGATCTGCTTCGCCTGGGTCGTGGTCAGCGGGAAGATGTCCGGTGCGGAACCGGATGAACCGGGCGGGCTGTTGTCGCCGGCGAAGGTCAGCGGCGCGGTCTGATAGACAGTGTTGTTCTGGATGGTGTGGAAGAGGTCGACGCAGAACCCGTACAGCGTGCCGGCCGTGGTGTTGAGCTGAAAGAGCCCGGCGTTGAGACTGCCCCAACTGATGCTGTTGCCCGGCACGGAACTGGTCACTGAGACGTTGCTGATCACCTGCGAGCCGGCGGCGAACGAATAGCTCGTCATGGTGATGGTGGAGGCCGACCCCGTCTGCGGGGCGGCGAGTACCGCGGCCGAGACGGCGGCGGCGGCGAGAGCGTTTCTGAGCCACATGGCGTGTGTTCCCCTGGCTGCGCGGTGGACCAACCCACCGCACGGCAGCGTTACCATGTCAACCAGAAACGATCAAGGAATCTTATTTTTTCGACGCCCAAAAATACAACTGCATGATAAAGAATGCGACGACACTCGGGCTCAGCCCGGGGGCGGCGCTACCACCGCCTTGATCTCCTCGAGCGACGCGGGGTCGTCGATGGTCGGCGGCACCACGTAGTCCTGCCCGTCCGCGATCCGGCGGATGGTCGCCCGCAGCACCTTGCCCGACCGCGTCTTCGGCAACCGCGGCACCACCCGCACGCGGCGGAACGCCGCCACGGGGCCGATCCGGTCGCGCACCATCGCCACCAGTTCCGCCTCCAGCACGGCCTCCGCCTTCGCCACGCCGGCCTTCAGCACGACGAGCCCCAAGGGCACCTGGCCCTTCAGCGAATCCCGCACCCCCACCACCGCGCACTCGGCGACGTCGGGGTGCGCGGCCAGCACCTCCTCCATCGCCCCCGTCGAGAGCCGGTGTCCGGCGACATTGATGATGTCGTCGGTGCGGCTCATCACCCACACATAGCCCTCGTCGTCGATCATCCCGGCATCCGCCGTGGTGTAGAAACCGGGGTGACGGGCGAGATAGGCCTCGCGGAAGCCCTCGTCGTTCTGCCACAGCGTGGGCAGGCAGGAGGGGGGCAGGGGGAGTTTCACCACCAGGTCGCCGATGGTGCCGGGCGGCACCTGCTGCCCCGCCTCGTCGAGCACGCGCAGATCGAACCCAGGCGAAGGCTTGCCGCCCGATCCGGGCTTGGTGGGAAAGAGGCCCAAGCCCCGGAAGTTGCCGGTGATCGCCCAGCCGGTCTCCGTCTGCCACCAGTGGTCGATCACCGGCCGGTTCAGGAGGCGCTGCGCCCAGACGACCGTGTCGGGATCGCATCGTTCGCCGGCGAGGTAGAGGGCCTCGAAGCGCGCGAGATCGTACGCCGCGAGCAGCCTGCCTTCCGGATCCTCGCGCTTGATGGCGCGGATCGCGGTGGGCGCGGTGAACAGCGCCTTCACGCCGTGCTGGCTGCACACGCGCCAGAACGCCCCCGCATCCGGCGTGCCGACGGGCTTGCCTTCGTAGACGATGGTGGTGCAGCCGGCGAGCAAGGGCCCGTACACGATGTAGGAGTGGCCGACCACCCAGCCCACGTCCGAAGCGGCCCAGAACACGTCCCCCGCGCCGACGCCGTACAGCATGCCCATCGAGTTCGCGAGGGCGACGGCGTGGCCTCCGTTGTCGCGCACCACGCCCTTCGGCCGGCCGGTCGTGCCCGAGGTATAGAGGATGTAGAGCGGATCGAGCGCCGAAACCGGCACGCAGGGGATGGGTTCGCCGCGCGCTTCGGCCTCGGCCCAGTCCTCGTCCCGCCCCTCCGTCAGCTCCGCCTCGCGTTCGGGCCGCTGCAGGATCAGACAGAACTCGGGCGCATGGGGTGACAGCCCGATCGCGGCATCGAGCAAGGGCTTGTAGGGAACGACACGCCCCGGCTCGAGCCCGCAGGAGGCGGAGAGGATGGCGCGCGGCTTGGCATCCGCGATGCGCGAGGCGAGTTCGGCCGCGGCGAAGCCGCCGAAGACGACCGAATGGATGGCGCCGATGCGCGCGCAGGCGAGCATGGCGATCACCGCCTCCGGCACCATCGGCATGTAGATCAGCACCCGATCGCCCTTCTTCACGCCGCGCGCGGCGAGCGCCCCCGCCACCTTGGCCACGCGGACGAGGAGCTGCGTGTAGGTGAAGGTCGCGATCTGGCCGGTCATCGCGGAATCCCAGATCAGCGCCGGCTGATCGCCCCGCCCAGCGGCAACGTGGCGGTCGAGCGCGTTGTGGCAGGTGTTGAGCACGCCGTCGGGGAACCAGCGGCCATAGACGCCCCGCTTCGGGTCGAACGCCCGCTTGGGCGGCGTGTCCCAGTCGATCAGGCCGGCGCGTTCGAGCCACCAGCCCTCAGGGTCGCGCCGCCACGCGGCATAGGTGGCCTCGTAGGACATCGTCCGTTTCCTCCTGGAATCGATCTGCCGTTGGCGGAAGCCTGCGTCAGCGCTGGCCGCCGCGCAACCGACCCCCCGACCGCCCGGCCGCACCGCCCGCCCCGGGGCACCGGCGCGAAATCCTTGCGCCGCGCCGCGCCGACGCGCCAGGATGGCGCGGGAAGGAAACGTCCATGCTGGGGAGCCTGACGCACCGGGTCGGGCGGTTCTTCGCTGCCCTCGGCGGCCGGCTGATCGCGCCGAATGGCGAGGAGCGGTCGCGCCGCTTCACCGAGCCGCTCCGCCTTCCCGAGGGGCCGCTTGCCAGCTTGCGCTACGTCGTGTTCGACCTCGAAACGACCGGGCTCGAGCCCACGCGCGGGGATCGCATCATCGCCATCGGCGCGGTGCGGGTGATCGGTGGCCAGGTGGACGAACTTGACCGCTTCGAATCGTTCTGCCAGCCCGGCCGGCCGATTCCGCCCGCCTCGACCGCGATCCACGGCATCACCGACGCCATGGTCGCGCACGCGCGGCCCTGGCCGCACGTGGTGGCCGACTTCCATGCCTGGGTCGGCCAGGACGTTCTGGTCGCGCACAACGCCGCTTTCGACCTCTCTTGCCTGCATGCGGCCGAGGCCCAGGCCGGCGTGCGCTTCGACAACCCCGCCCTCTGCACCATGGTGCTGTCGCGCTGGCTCGATCCCCACGAGCGCGATCACAGTTTGGATGCGATCGCCGCCCGGCACGGCATCGTCATCGCCTCGCGCCACGACGCGCTCGGCGATGCCGTCGCCACCGCCCATCTCTTCGTCGACATGCTGCGCCGGGCGGAGGACCGCGGCATCGCGAGCCTCGAGGACCTCGCGCATGCGAGCCGCATGCGCGCGGCCATCGCCGCCGCGGCGATGGCGTTCTGAGCGGTCGCACGACCCTTTGTCGTTGCCGCGGCGGGGCTGCTCCGCGTATGTTCCGCCGCAATGCGCCCGGCAAAACGAACCACCGGGCTGAGTGAAGGGAGCGTCCAAGGGGTGAAGCAGGACACGCCGATCCTGGAGGCCGAGCACGTCTCGCTCCGCTTCGGCGGCGTGCGCGCGCTGACCGACGTCTCGTTCTCCGTCCGGCGCGGCGAACTCTTCTCCATCATCGGCCCCAACGGCGCCGGCAAGACCTCGATGGTGAACTGCATCTCGGGCCGCTACCGGCCGACCGAGGGCAGGATCCTGTTCGACGGGCAGGACATCACCGCGCTCGGACCGAACAAGCGGGCGGGCCTCGGCATCGGGCGCACCTTCCAGAACCTCGCCCTGTTCGGGCACATGAGCGTGCTCGACAACATCCTGGTGGGCCGCCATCACCTGATGCGGCACGGTTTCCTCACCGGCATGGTCTACTGGCTCTTCGGCGCACAGAAGGAGGAGCTCGAGCACCGCCGCGCCGTCGAGGACATCATCGACTTCCTCGAGATCCAGCACATCCGCAAGGCCCCCGCCGGCACGCTGCCCTACGGGCTGCGCAAGCGGGTGGAACTCGCGCGCGCCATCGCACTCCGCCCGCGCCTGATCCTGCTCGACGAGCCGATGGCGGGGATGAACCTCGAGGAAAAGGAGGACATGGCGCGCTTCATCGTCGACCTCAACGAGGAGTGGGGGATGACGGTGATCATGATCGAGCACGACATGGGGGTGGTGATGGACATCAGCCACCGCGTCATCGTGCTCGACTTCGGCAAGAAGATCGCGGAAGGAACCCCCGACCAGGTGCTCGCCGACCCGCACGTCAAGCGCGCCTATCTCGGCGAGGAGGACGAGGTCCTGGTCGACGAGACGGAGCGGGTGGAATGACGCCGCTGCCCGATCTCGACCGTTACGACACGCTGCCGAAACTCCTTGCGCTCAACGCGCGCGAATGGGGGCGCGAGGTCGCACTGCGCGAGAAGGACTTCGGAATCTGGCGGAGCATCACCTGGGCCGAGTATCAGGAACGCGTGCGCTCCTTCGCGCTGGGGCTCGCTTCGCTCGGGGTCGGGCGCGGCGACGTGGTGGGCCTGATCGGCGACAATCGGCCCGACTGGGTGATGGGCGAGATCGCCGCGCATGCCACGGGCGCGATGTCGATGGGCATCTACCGCGACGCGCTCGACGACGAGGTCGCCTATCTCCTCGCTTATGCCGAGGCGAAGGTGGTGTTCGCCGAGGATGAGGAGCAGGTCGACAAGCTGCTGGCCTTGGGCGAGCGCGCGCCCTCCTTGCGCCACATCGTCTATTCCGATCCGCGCGGGATGCGCAAATACGACGACCCGCGGCTGATGTCGGTCTCCGAGCTCGTCAAGCGCGGCGAGGATCTCCGTCTCGCCGAGCCCGACCGCTACGAGCGCATGGTCGCGGCGACACGCGGCGAGGACGTTGCCATCCTCTGCACCACCTCGGGTACGACGGCGCGCCCCAAACTCGCCATGCTGCCCGCGCGCGCCCTCATTCGCCACTGCGCGGCCTATCTCGCGGCCGACCCGCGCCGGCCGGACGACGAGTACGTCTCGGTGCTGCCTCTGCCCTGGATCATGGAGCAGGTCTACGTGCTGGGGTGGGGGTTGCTTGCGCGGATGAAGGTCAACTTCGTCGAGGAGCCGGAGACGATGCTGGCCGATTTCCGCGAGATCGGGCCCCATTTCGTGCTGTTCGCGCCGCGCATGTGGGAGGCGATCGCGGCGGACGTGCGGGCGCGGATGATGGATTCCACTCCCTTCAAGCGCTGGATGTTCGACCGCGCGATGGCGATGGGGCTGAAGGCGCTCGAGAAGGGGCGCCGCTCCCGCCTCGCCGATCTCCTGCTCTTTCGCGCGCTGCGCGACCGGTTGGGCTTCTCGCGCATCCGCTCCGCCGCCACCGGTGGTGCCGCGCTCGGGCCCGACACCTTCCGCTTCTTCCAGGCGATGGGCATTCCGCTGCGCCAGCTCTACGGCCAGACGGAGCTCCTCGGCGCCTACACCCTGCACCGCGCGGGCGAGGTCGACTTCAACACGGTCGGCGTGCCGTTCGTGCCGGAGATCGAGGTCCGCATCGACAACCCCGACGCCAACGGCGTGGGCGAGATCGTCACCCGCCACCCCAACATGTTCGCCGGCTACTTCAGGAATGAGGAGGCGACACGGGCCGACCTGCGCGATGGCTGGATGCACACCGGCGACGCCGGCTACTTCGACGCCAAGGGCCACCTCGTCGTCATCGACCGCATCAAGGACATCGCAACCACCGCGCGCGGCGACCGCTTCAGCCCGCAATTCATCGAGAACAAGCTCAAGTTCTCGCCCTACGTCGCCGAAGCCGTCATCCTCGGCCACGGTCGCGACTTCCTCTCGGCGATCGTCTGCATTCGCTACGCCATCGTCTCGAAATGGGCGGAGAAGAACCGCATCGCCTTCACCACCTATTCCGATCTCGCCGCCAAACCCGAGGTGGCCGAGATCCTCAAGCGCGAGATCGAGGCGGTGAACGCTGAACTGCCCGAACCGCAGCGGATCCGCAAGTTCGTGCTCCTCTACAAGGAGCTCGATGCCGACGACGATGAACTGACGCGCACCCGCAAAGTGCGCCGCGGCGTCATCGCGCAGAAATACGCCGACATCATCGAGGCGATCTATGAGGGGCGGAGCGAGATCCCGGTCGATACGGTGATCAAGTTCCAGGACGGCACCACGCAGCGCATCCGCACCACCTTGCGCGTGATCGACCTGCTGCCGGTGCCGAGCCGCGCACGGGAGAGGGCGGAGGCGGCATGAGCGTGGGCGTGGTGCGGCAACTGGGGCGCGGCAACGGCGCTCGTGGCGGCCGCTGCCGCAGCGGAGCGTGAGCGCAATGCAGTGGGATCTCCTCCTTCAGCTCACCCTCAACGGACTGATCGTCGGCACGCTCTACGGCGTGGTCGCGATGAGCTTCGTGCTGATCTACAAGGCCTCGCAGGTGGTGAACTTCGCGCAGGGCGAGTTCCTGCTCATCGGCGCCTGGGCGTGCTGGTGGCTGCTCACCGAGTTCCAGCTCCCCTTCGTGTGGGGCTTCCTTCTCACCCTCGTCTTCATGACCGTCTTCGGGGTGCTGCTGCAGGTCATCGTGCTGCGGCCCATGATCGGCGAGCCGGTGATCAGCGTGATCATGGTCACGATCGGGCTCTCCATCTTCTTCCAGGCGCTGATGAAGTGGATGTTCGGCGTGTTCGCCCAGCCCTTCCCGCCGATCTTCGAGACCCAGGCCGTGCGCATCGCCGGGCTCGAGGTGCAATCGGTCTACCTCCTGTCGCTCGTCATCAGCCTCGCCATCATGGCGGCCTTCGCCTGGTTCTTCACCGCCTCGAAGTACGGGCTTGCGATGCGCGCCACCGCCTTCGACCAGCAGGTGGCGCAGTCCCTGGGCATCTCGGTGCGCATGGTGTTCGCCATGGCCTGGGCGATCTCGGCCGTCGTCTCGGCGGTCGCGGGCGTGGTGGTCGGGGTGGTGAACGGCGTCTCCTCGGGGCTCTCCTTCTACGGCATCAAGGTGTTCCCGGCCGTCATCCTGGGCGGGCTCGACTCCGTGCTCGGCGCCGTGCTGGGCGGCATCATCATCGGGCTGCTCGAGAACATCGCCCACTTCTTCGACAGCACGATCCTGCACTGGGGCAACATGTTCCAGATCGCGCCGTTCTACGTCCTGATCGTCATCCTGATGATCAAGCCCTACGGGCTGTTCGGCACCAAGAACATCGAGCGCGTGTGACGGGAGGGGTGCAGGGCGCGATGCGGCTGGCGCGGGGTGAGGAGGCCGGGAGGAGCGCGACGGTGAGTGGCGCAAGGGCAGCCGGCTGAGGAAGCGGCATCATGGCGACCCTTGCGCTCACCCCCTGCGGCGACTTCCGCACGAGCTACCGGGAAGATACCACCATCTTCCCCACGCGCACCTCGCGCAACGTCGCCATCGCCTCCGTCGCCCTCCTCTGCCTCGTGCCACTGACCGGCGACCGCTACGTGCTGTCGCTCATGATCCAGATGGGCTACCTCGGCATCGCCGCCCTGGGGCTCAACATCCTGGTCGGCTTCACCGGGCAGATCTCGATCGGACACGCCGCCTTCTTCGGCTTCGGCGCGTTCTCTTCCGCCTGGCTCGTCGACCAAGGCGTGCCGGTGGTGGCCGCGATGCCGCTCGCCGGCGTGATGACGACCGCCGTCGGCATGGTGTTCGGTATCCCGGCGGCACGTCTGAAGGGACTGTATCTCGCCATCGCGACCCTCGCCGCCCAGTTCATCATCGAGGACTTCTTCGCCCGTGCCCGCTGGTTCACTGGCGGTGTGGCGGGGCGGGTGACGGAGCCGCTCACGCTCTTCGGGCTCAGGTTCGATACCAACGAGAGCTACTTCTACGTCGTGCTGTTCTACGTGGTGGTGATGTTCGTCGCCGCGTCGAACCTGATGCGCACGCGCGACGGGAGGGCCCTGGTCGCGGTGCGCGACCACTACCTCTCCGCGGAGATGATGGGGATCAACCTCACCTACTACCGCACCCTGTCCTTCGGCATCTCCTCCTTCTACGCCGGCATCGGTGGCGCGCTCTACGCGCACTACCTGCTGTTCGTCTCGGTGGAGGCGTTCAACATCCTGTTTTCCATCCAGTTCCTCGGCATGATCATCATCGGCGGGCTCGGCTCCGTGATGGGGTCGATGATGGGTGCGGTGTTCATGACCATGCTGCCGGAGGTGGTGCAGTGGTTCGCCGCCGCCCTGTCGGGCAGCGCGATCGACCGCGCCTTGGGGCTCGGTGCGGCGGTGAGCTACCTGCGCGAGATGACCATCGGGGCGGTGATCATCCTGTTCCTGATCTTCGAACCCGACGGGCTCGCGCACCGCTGGCGTCTGATCAAGGCTTATTGGAAACTCTATCCGTTCTCCCATTGAGGGGCGAGCAAGACCCACAGGGAGGCAACGTCGAAGGAGGAAACGCGATGTCGATGCGAACCATTCTGCTCACGGCAGTGGCCGCGGTTGCGCTCGGAAGTGCGGCGAGCGCGCAACAGAGAATTCCCGTCGGTCACCTGATGGACAACTCGGGGCCGACATCGGATGTCGGGGTGCCCTACGGCCAGGGCGTGGCGGACGCGCTCGCCTGGGTGAACCGCACGCGCGGTGGCGTGGGCGGCCGGCAACTCGCCGTTTCGGGCTTCGACTACGGCTACCAGGCGCCGCGCGCGATCGCGCAGTATCAGGCCTGGGTGCAGCGCGAACGCGTGGTCGCCATCCAGGGCTGGGGCACGGTGGATACGGAGGCGTTGATCACTTTCGTCACGCGCGACCGCATCCCCTACATCTCCGGCTCCTACTCCGCCGCGCTGACCGACCCCACGGGGCGTGCGCCGCGCGCCGACAAGGCCGCACCCTTCAACTTCTTCTACGGCCCGTCCTACTCGGACGCGCTGCGCGCGATGATCAAATGGGCAGCCGAGGATTGGAAGGCGCGCGGCGGCCAGGGCCGGCCCAAATACGTGCACATGGGCGCGAACCACCCTTACCCGAATTCACCCAAGGCGGCCGGTGAGGCGCTCGCCGCCGAGCTCGGCTTCGAGGTTCTGCCGGCGATCCAATTCACCCTCACGCCCGGCGACTTCACCGCGCAGTGCCTCTCCTTGCGCAACTCCGGCGCCCACTACGCCTATCTCGGCAACACCGCCGGATCGAACATCTCTCTCCTGCGCGCCTGTCAGACGGTCGGCGTGAACGTGCAGTTCCTCGGCAATGTGTGGGGCATGGACGAGAACGCGATGAAAGCGGCCGGCACGGCGGCGAACGGTGTGGTGTTCCCGCTGCGCACCGCGCGCGCCTGGACCGATGTGATCGCTGCGGAAACATTCGAGCCCGATCCGGGCGCGGAACAGGTGGCGGCAGCGCGCGAGGCGCTCGCCACGGCGGTCGCCGCCATGCGCGAGGCGGCAGGCGCGGCGCGCCAGTCGGATGCGGTGCGCGATCGGCTCGACGGTCTTGCCGCGCAGCTTGGCGTTCTCGTCGCCGACCTGCCGCAGCTGCGCGCGGCCCCGCCGCCGGGCCTCGCCACAGTGCGTGAGATCAGCCGCACCGGCGCGACGCCGCAGACCGAATACCGCACCGTGCACTACCTCGCCGGCATCTGCTCGGCGATGCTGATGGTGGAGGCGATGGAGTGGGCGCACGCCAATGGCGGCCAGGTCACCGGCGAGCGCATCCGTGACGGCTTCTACGCCCGGCGCGACTGGGTACCGCGCGGTCTCGAGGGCGTGTGCAACCCTTCCACCTTCACCAACGAGGACCATCGCGGCCAGATGACCGTCTCGCTCTACCGTGCGGTGGTGACCGGCGACACCACCCAGGGGTCGGTCGCGGAACTGATGCGCAACGGCACCATGCGGCTCGAGCGCGTCACCGACATCACCCTCGAACGCCGCCAAGACTGGCTCGGCTGGTGAGCGGCAGGGGCGGGCGGAGACCCGTCCGCCCCTCACTCGATCGGGATCGCACGATGGACGGCACCGTCGCGACCGCACCGAAACGCTGGGTGGATACGCTGCCCGCCCTGCTCGAGGTGAACAACATCGAGGTCGTCTACAACGACGTCATCCTCGTCCTGCGCGGTCTGTCGCTGAAGGTGCCCGAGGGCAAGATCGTCGCCCTGCTCGGCGCCAATGGGGCCGGCAAGTCGACCACGCTGAAGGCGATCTCGGGCCTGCTGAAGACCGAGGAGGGCGAGATCACGCGCGGCGAGATCCGATTCGCCGGCGAACGGATCGACGGCCTCGATCCCGATCGCATCGTGCGCAAGGGAATCTTCCAGGTGATGGAAGGACGCCGGATCGTCGCCGACATGACGCCGCACGAGAATCTCCGCCTCGGTGCCTTCACCCGTTCCGACTCCGAGGTGAAGGCGGACATCGAGCGTGTCTACGCGTATTTTCCGCGCCTGAAGGAACGCACCGGTCTCGCCGGCTACCTCTCAGGGGGCGAGCAGCAGATGCTGGCCATCGGCCGCGCGCTGATGGCGCGCCCGAAGCTCATCCTCATGGACGAACCCTCGATGGGCCTCTCGCCGCTGCTGGTGAAGGAGGTGTTCGGCATCATCCGTCGGCTGAACGAGGAGCTCGGCATCACCATCCTGCTCGTCGAGCAGAACGCGCGCATGGCCCTCTCCGTCGCCTCGTACGGTTACGTGATGGAACAGGGCAAGATCGTGCTCGACGGCACCGCGGAGGAGCTTTCCGCCAACGAGGATGTGAAGGAATTCTACCTCGGCGGCCACGGAACGGAGCGCAAGCGATTCAAGAACCTGAAGTCCTACAAGCGCCGCAAGCGCTGGCTGTGAGCGCGCCGGGAAGCAGGGCGGCGATGGCGGAACACTTCGACGCGCTCGAGACGCGTGACCCGGAGGAGCGCGAACGGGCGCTGATGCGCGCCCTCGCCGCCCAGGTCGCGCACGCCAAGGCGAACACGCCGCACTACGCGAGGCTGCTGGCCGAAGTCGATCCCGAAACGGTGCGCTCGCGCGAAGCGCTCGCCCGCCTGCCGCTGACCCGCAAGTCGGAGCTGATCGCGCTGCAGGCGCAACGCCCGCCCTTCGGTGGTCTCGCCGCGCTGCCGCCCTCCGGGCTCAAGCGGCTCTTCGTCTCCCCGGGCCCGATTTACGACCCCCAAGGCGACTCGCCCGACTATTTCCGCTTCGCCCGCGCCCTGTTCGCCTGCGGCATCCGGCGGGGGATGCTCGTGCACAACACCTTCGCCTATCACTTCACGCCGGCCGGCTTCATGTTCGACGAGGCGGCGCGGGCGCTCGGCTGCCCCGTCATTCCCGCCGGGCCCGGCAACACCGAACTGCAGGCGCGCGCCATCGCGCACTATCGCCCGGCGGCCTATGTCGGCACGCCCGACTTCCTGAAGACCATCCTCGAGAAGGCGGACGAGCTCGGCCTCGATGCCTCCTCGATCCGATACGGGCACGTCACGGCCGGGCCTTTCCTCCCGTCCTTGCGCGCTTGGTATGCCGAGCGCGGGCTGACCGTGCTGCAATCCTACGGCACGGCCGATCTCGGCCTCGTCGCCTACGAGACGGAGGCCCGCGAGGGCCTGATCCTCGACGAGCACGTCATTGTCGAGATCGTCCGCCCCGGCACCGGCGACCCGGTGCCGGAGGGCGAGGTCGGCGAAGTCGTGGTGACCTTGCTCTCCGAGGCCTATCCGCTGATCCGCTTCGCCACCGGCGACCTGTCGGCCATCCTCCCCGGCCTCTCCCCCTGCGGGCGAACCAACGCGCGCATCCGGGGATGGCTGGGACGCGCCGACCAGGCGACGAAGGTGAAGGGGCAGTTCGTCCGTCCCGAACAGGTGGCCGAACTCGCCCGCCGCTTCCCGGACCTCGGCCGGCTGCGCCTCGTCGTCGAGCACGCGAACGGCACGGACGCGATGACCCTGCATGCGGAGAGCCCCGCCCCTTCGCCCGACCTCGAGGCGCGGCTCGCCGAGGCGCTGCAGGCCGTGATGCGCCTGCGCGGCGGTGTTGCGCTGCACCCGCCCGGCACCCTGCCGAACGACGGCAAGGTGATCGACGATCGCCGCCCCCCGCCCTAAATCTTCGACCGCGACGCGACCAGGATCAGCCCCGTGACGATCCCCAACGCCCCGGCCTTCCTCGAGTTCGACCACGGCGAGGACATCGCCGCGCTGCGCGACACGGTGCGCCGCTTCGCCGACGACCGCATCGCGCCGATCGCGGCCGAGATCGACCGCAGCGACGAGTTCCCGCGCCACCTCTGGCCAGAGATGGGAGAGTTGGGCCTGCACGGTATCACCGTCGAGGAGGACTATGGTGGCGCGAACATGGGCTACCTCGCGCATTGCGTGGCGATGGAGGAGGTGAGCCGCGCCTCCGCCGCGGTCGGCCTCTCCTACGGTGCCCATTCCAACCTCTGCATCAACCAGATCCGACTCAACGGCACGGAGGAGCAGAAGCGGCGCTACCTGCCCAAGCTCGTCTCCGGCGAGCATCTCGGCGCACTGGCGATGAGCGAGCCGAACGCGGGCTCCGACGTGGTGTCGATGCGGTTGCGCGCCGACAAGCGCGGCGACCGCTACATCCTCAACGGCACCAAGCTGTGGATCACCAACGCGCACTACGCCGACGTGCTGGTCGTGTACGCCAAGACCGACCCGGCGGCCGGCAAGGACGGCATCACCGCCTTCATCGTCGAGCGCGGCTTCAAGGGCTTCCGCCCGGCGCAGAAGCTCGACAAGCTCGGCATGCGCGGCTCGCCGACGAGCGAGATCGTGTTCGAGGACTGCGAGGTGCCGGAGGAGAACGTGCTGGGTCGCGTCGGCGGCGGCGTGCGCGTCCTGATGAGCGGGCTCGATTACGAACGCGCGGTGCTCGCCGCAGGGCCCTTGGGAATCATGCAGGCCTGCCTCGACGTCGTGCTGCCTTACGTCCACCAGCGCGAGCAGTTCGGCAAGCCGATCGGCGAGTTCCAGCTGATCCAGGCCAAGCTCGCCGACATGTACACGACGTTCAGCGCGGCGCGGGCCTATGTCTACGCCGTCGCCCAGGCCTGCGACCGCGGCCGGGTGAGCCGCAAGGATGCCGCCGGCGCCATCCTGTTCGCCGCCGAGGCGGCGACCCGCATGGCGCTCGATGCGATCCAGATCCTCGGCGGCAACGGCTACATCAACGACTATCCGACGGGGCGTCTGCTGCGCGACGCCAAGCTCTACGAGATCGGCGCCGGCACCTCCGAGATCCGGCGCATGCTGATCGGGCGCGAGCTGTTCCGCGAGACCGCGTGACGCGCCTCCTCTCCTCCGTCTCCACGCGCGACGAGACCTTCCGCGCCTACGCGGCGCACAATCGCGCGCTGGTTGCAACCTTGCGCGAACGGCTCGCGACCGTCGCGCAAGGCGGGCCGCCGGCGGCACGGGAGCGGCACCGCGCGCGCGGCAAGCTGCTGGTGCGCGAGCGTATCGAACGTCTGGTCGATCCGGGCAGCGCCTTCCTCGAACTCTCCCCACTCGCCGCCTGGGGTCTCTATGGGGGCGAGATCCACGCCGCCGGCATCGTCACCGGCATCGGTCGGGTGGCGGGAAGGGAGTGCATGATCGTCGCCAACGACGCGACCGTGCAGGGCGGCACCTACTTCCCGCTCACCGTGAAGAAACACCTGCGCGCGCAGGAGATCGCGGAAGCGAACCGTCTCCCCTGTCTCTACCTCGTCGACTCCGGAGGGGCGCACCTGCCGCACCAGGACGAGATCTTTCCGGACCG
This sequence comes from Elioraea thermophila (ex Habib et al. 2022), assembly GCF_003336755.1. GTDB lineage: Bacteria > Pseudomonadota > Alphaproteobacteria > Acetobacterales > Acetobacteraceae > Elioraea > Elioraea thermophila. Next base: position 226,087 of record NZ_QMDI01000005.1, read on the forward strand.
CGATCATTTCGGTCGCATCTTCTACAACCAAGCGCGCATGTCCGCCCTCGGCATCCCCCAGCTCGCCGTGGTCATGGGCTCCTGCACCGCGGGCGGCGCCTACGTACCCGCGATGAGCGACGAGAGCATCATCGTCAAGGAACAGGGTACGATCTTCCTCGGCGGCCCGCCGCTGGTGAAGGCCGCGACGGGCGAGGTGGTGACGGCGGAGGAGTTGGGCGGGGCCGACGTGCACACGCGCCTCTCGGGGGTGGCGGATCATTTCGCGGAGAACGACGCGCACGCCCTCGCGCTTGCCCGCCGCCTCGTCTCACGGCTCGGTTCGCGCAAGGGCATCGCCCTCGACCTGCGCGACCCCACCCCACCGGCCTACGACCCGGAGGAGATCCTCGGCATCATCCCGCCCGACGTGCGCACCCCGTACGAGGTGCGCGAGGTGATCGCCCGCCTCGTCGATGCCTCCGAGTTCGACGAGTTCAAGGCGCGCTACGGCACCACCATCGTCTGCGGCTTCGCACGGATCTGGGGCTATCCCGTGGGCATCATCGCCAACAACGGCATCCTGTTCTCGGAATCCTCGCTGAAGGCGGCGCACTTCGTCGAACTCTGCAGCCAGCGCGGCATTCCGCTCCTCTTCCTGCAGAACATCGCGGGTTTCATGGTCGGCAAGACCTACGAGAACCGTGGCATCGCCAAGGACGGGGCGAAGCTCGTCACCGCGGTCGCCACCACGGCCGTGCCGAAGTTCACCGTGCTGATCGGCGGGTCGTTCGGCGCCGGCAACTACGGCATGTGCGGGCGGGCCTACGCGCCGCGCTTCCTGTTCACCTGGCCGAACAGCCGCATTTCGGTGATGGGCGGCGAACAGGCGGCCACCGTGCTCGCCACCATCCGCCGCGACAACCTCGCGCGTCAGGGCATCGCCTGGCCGGCCGAGGAGGAGGAGGCGTTCAAGGCACCGATCCGCGAGAAGTACGAACGCGAGGGCGACCCCTATTACGCCACCGCCCGGCTGTGGGACGACGGCATCATCGAACCGCCGCGCACACGCGAGGTGCTGGCACTCGCCCTTTCCGCCGCGCTGAACGCGCCGATCGAAGCCACGCGCTTCGGCGTCTTCCGCATGTGAGCGGTGCGATGTTCCGTTCCCTGCTGGTGGCGAACCGGGGCGAGATCGCGGTGCGCATCATGCGCACCGCGCGCCGCATGGGGCTGCGCTGCATCGCCGTCTATTCCGAGGTCGATCGCGACTCGCTCCACGTCACAGCGGCCGACGAGGCGCACCCGATCGGGCCCGCCCCGCCCGCCGACAGCTATCTGCGGATCGAGCGCATCGTCGAGGTGGCGCGACGGGCGGGCGCGGAGGCGATCCACCCCGGTTACGGGTTCCTCGCCGAGAATGCGGCCTTCGCCGAAGCCTGCGCCGCGGCGGGCATCGTCTTCGTCGGCCCGCCGGCGGCGGCGATCCGGGCCATGGGCGACAAGGCGCGCGCGAAGGCGCTGATGCGCGAGGCCGGTGTGCCCGTCGTGCCGGGCTACGACGGCGAGGACCAGTCGGACGCGCGCCTGGCCGAGGAGGCGATGCGGATCGGCTTCCCCGTGCTGATCAAGGCGGCAGCCGGCGGTGGCGGGCGGGGCATGCACGTCGTCGAGCGGGCGGAGGATTTCGCCGAGGCGCTCGCCGCCGCACGGCGCATCGCGCGCTCCGCCTTCGGCGACGATCGCGTGCTGCTCGAGCGCTACCTCGCCAAGCCGCGACACATCGAGGTGCAGGTGCTGGCCGATGCGCACGGCACCGTCATCGACCTCGGCACGCGCGACTGTTCGGTGCAGCGTCGCTACCAGAAGATCATCGAGGAAGCCCCCGCCCCCGCCCTGGCGGAGAGCCGCCGGCGCACGATCGCCGATGCCGCCGTTGCCGCCGCGCGCGCCGTCTCCTACCGCAACGCCGGCACGGTGGAGTTCATCGCCGAAGGTGATGCGTTCTTCTTCATGGAGATGAACACGCGCCTGCAGGTGGAACATCCCGTCACCGAGATGATCGCGGGGCTCGATCTCGTCGCCTGCCAGCTCCGCCTCGCCGCCGGCGAGCGCCTGCCTTTCGCCGCCTGCCCGCCGCTCGCCGGCCATGCGATCGAGGCGCGGCTCTGTGCCGAGGATCCGGCCGCCGATTGGCGCCCGGCGACGGGACGCATCGTTCGCCTCGCCTTCCCCGACCACGAGGGCGTGCGGATCGACAGTGGGGTGCGCGAGGGCGACACCGTGACACCGTTCTACGATTCGCTGCTCGCCAAGATCATCGCGCACGGGCCCGACCGCGCGACCGCGCTGCGCCGGCTTGCCGGCGCCCTCGAGGCGACGGTCATCGACGGAGTGGCGACCAATCTTCTCTTGCTGCGGCGTATCGTCGCGCACGAGGCCTTCCGGTGCGCCGAGCTCTCGACGCGTTTCCTCGCCGACCATGCGGAGGACCTACTCGCGGCCTCCCGCACCGCGCCCGATCGCGTGCTGATCGCTGCCGCAGCCGCGGTGCTGGTCGACGAGATCGAGCGGGCGGAGCGCACGGCCCGAACCTCGGCCGACCCCCACTCACCCTGGGTCGCCTTGCGCGGCTGGCGCCTGCACGGCACGGCGGTGTCGGAGACCGCGTTCGATCAGGACGGCCGAGTGCGGTGGGTGCGCGCGGAATGGCACGACGGGTACTGGCGGCTGCGTTTCGGCGACGAAAACGAGGCGGACACCGAGGTCGTGCTGCGCGCACGGCGCGAGGCGGAGCACGACCTGCTGCGCCTCGAGGTCGATGGCGTGGTCGGCCGGGCGCGCGTCCGTCGTTACGGCGACGAGATCGTGGTGACGCTCGCCGACGGCACCACGGGAACGGTGCGGATCCGCCACCCCCTGGGCGGAACGGGGGGGGCGGCGGCTGCGACGGGCTCCGTCACCGCACCCATCCCGGGCCGGGTGGTGCGCGTGCTCGTCTCGCCCGGCCAGGTGGTGGCACGCGGCGAGACCTTGCTCGTGCTCGAGGCGATGAAGACCGAACTCCGCCTCGCAGCACCCTGCGACGGCGTGGTGCAGCGGCTCAGCGCCTCGGTGGGCGACCTCGTGGCGGAAGGAACGGAGCTCGCCTTCGTCGCCGCCGGCGAGGGGGACTGATCGCGCCCGCGCCCGCGCCCGCTCAGTGCACCGAAACGATCCGGAAGACGAGGCTTTCGCCGTTCGTCTCGCGCACCGTCACGTACTCGCCCGGCCGGAACACATGGCCCTCGAGACGATAGAGCGGCTCGTCGTCGGCCTCGCCCGGTTCGTACGAGAAGGCCCAGCCATGCCGGCCATGGATCAGCTCGCCCACCTTGTCCGGCTCGTTCTTCCAGAACCGGCGCACCGTGCAGTCGTGCCGGCGCTGGCGCCAGGTCTCGACGTCGAGATGCCCATCCGGCGTCAGCGGGACGTGCAGCTCGTAGCCGCGCTCGTTCGACCCCTCCGGGAAGCCGGGGTTGCGGGCCAGCAGCATGCGCACCGTGTAGAGGCGGGACATCGCGGTCTCCTCCCAAGCTTGCTTGCCGCCCGGCACGCGAGCCCGTCAAGGGGACCGGGGCTCAGATCGCCACCCGCACGCCGAGTTCGACCACGCGGTCGGAGGGAATGCGGAAGAATTCGGTGGCCGGCACGGCGTTGCGCGCCATCACCAGGAACAGCCAGTGCCGCCAAAGCGGCATCTTCGGCACCTGCGCCGGCACCACCGTCTCGCGGCCGAGGAAGAAGCTCACCTGCATCGCGTCGAACGGCTCGCCGAAGGGGCGGAGTTCGGCGAGCGCGCGCGGGATGTTGGGCTGCTCCATGAAACCGTAGTGCAGGATGATGCGCAGGATCCCCGGCGCGAGTTCCGTCACCTCGGCCCGCCGCTCGGCCGGCACGGTCGGCACGTCCTCGGTGACGACGGTGATGAACAGCACCCGCTCGTGCAGCACGCGGTTGTGCTTGAGGTTGTGCAGGAGCGCGTTCGGCACGTAGTCCGGGTTGCCGGTCATGAAGGCGGCGATGCCGGGAACGCGGATGATGTGCCGGCTCTCCGGCAGGCGGGCGAGGAAGGAGGCAAGCGGCAGGCTGTCGCTGCGCCAGCGCTCGAACATCAGGTCGCGCCCGCGCTTCCACGACGTCATCAGCGCGAACAGGGCGAGCCCGAGCAGGAGCGGGAACCACGCCCCGTCGGGGATCTTGAGCAAGGTGGAGGCGAGGAAGGAGAGGTCGACGAGCAGGAACGGGCCGAACGCAGCCGCGACCAGCGGCACGGGCCAGCCCCAGAGCCGAAGCGCGACCGCAGCACCGAGCAGCGTGCCGCAGACGAAGGTCCCCGTCACCGCCAGCCCATAGGCGGCGGCGAGACGATCGGCGGAGCGGAAGGAGAGCACCAGCAGCACCACCGCGACGAACAGGGCGGCGTTCACCTGCGGCATGTAGATCTGCCCGCGCTCGTCCGACGAGGTGTGGCGGACGGTGAGGCGCGGGGAGAAGCCGAGCAGCATGGTCTGCCGCGCGATCGAGAACGCCCCCGAGATCACCGCCTGGCTCGCGATGATGGTGGCGGCGGTGGCGAGGAAGACGAGCGGCAAGCGCAGCCACTCCGGGGCCAGCAGGTAGAACGGATTGGCGATCGCCTCCGGGTCGTCGAGCAGGAGCGCGCCCTGGCCGAAGTAGTTGAGGAGAAGGGCGGGCAGCACGACCAGGAGCCAGGCGAGGCGGATCGGGCGTCGGCCGAAGTGCCCCATGTCGGCGAACAGCGCCTCCGCCCCCGTCACCACCAGCACCACCGCGCCCAGCACGGCGAAGGCGGCGAAACCGTGCTCCCAGGCGAAGCGGGCGGCATGGTGCGGGCTCAGCGCGAACAGGATGTCGGGGCGCACCGCGATCTCGACCGCACCGAGGGCGGCGATGGTGAGGAACCAGACGAGGGTGATCGGCCCGAACACCGCCCCCACCTGGCCCGTGCCGCGGCGCTGGACCCCGAACAGGGCGGCGAGCACGAGCAAGGAGAGCGGCACCACCGCCTGCTCGAAGGTCTCGTCCACCACGGCGAGTCCCTCGATCGCCGACAACACGGAAATGGCCGGGGTGATCGTGCACTCGCCGAAGAAGAGGCTCGCCCCGAAGATTCCGACCAAGGCCGCCCAGCGCTTCAGCCTGCCGTCGGGTAGGGCGCGCTGCGCGAGCGCCATCAGGGCGAGGATGCCGCCTTCGCCGCGGTTGTCGGCGCGCAGCAGCACGACGACGTACTTCAACGTGACGACCAGGATCAGCGCCCAGGTGACGAGGCTGAGCACGCCGAGGATGTCGCCGGGGACGGGGCCGACGCCGGGGGTCTGGGTCAGCGCCGCGCGCAGGGCGTAAAGCGGGCTGGTGCCGATGTCGCCGAACACCACGCCGAGGGCGGCGAGGGCGAGGGCGAACAGGGGAGAGCCCGATCCGGTCGCGGCAACGGCGGGCAGAGCCGTGCTTTGTGCGGGCGCGTTCACGGCGCGGCCCTATACACCCGGAGCCCCCCGGGGAGGAAAGTCCCTCGCCGCGGGGGCAGACCTGCGCGGGCGGCGCGAGCCTCGGTCCCCCGCCGGCGCGGAGGGTGCTACAAGCCCGCCCGACCACCCCAGGACCGGAGACGATGAGCCTCGGATTGCGCGAAGCCCGCCGGGCGGAACGGCGCCGACGTCGGCAACGCAACCTGCTGATCCTGCTGGTGCTCGGCGCCCTGATCGGCCTGGGCGCGCTCGCCTACGAGACCGGCAGTCGACTCGCCCAACTGGAGACGGATGCCCTGCGCGGCGAGATCGAGGGCTTGCGTCGCACCATCGCCGGGCTCGAGCAGGCCCGCGCCGCGACGGAGGCTCGTCTGCGCGAGACGGAGGCGCGGCTGGCCGAGCGCGAAGCGGCCTACGCGCGCGACGTGCCCTCGGGGGCGGGGCGGGAGCTCTATGCCCTGATCCAGCAGAGGCTCGGCGAGGGGCTCAGCCCCGACCGGCTCGCGCTCGTGCTGCGCAACGCCACCGCCGGCACGCGCTGCGAGCCGGAGATCGAGACCCGGCGCTTCCTGCTCGCCACCCCGATCGCGCGTGGTGGGGCCAACGCGGTGACGATGAGTGGCGGCATCGTGATCACCGGCGAGGGGGTGTCGGCCCGCGCGGCGGACGGCTCACCGCACGCTTGGTTCGACCCGGCCCAGCCGGTAACCATCGCCGCCATCCAGCCGGGCGGGGCGCGCACCGAGGCACAGGGCGTGCTGCCGGTCGCCTTCTCGGTCGTGCGCGGCGCAACCGAGCATCGCTTCGTCGTGTCGGCGAGCGACCTCAGGGGGTTCGTGCAGGTGGCGGCGGAGCGCTGCGCCTATCCCTGAGGCGCCCGCTCCGACCGTTCGCGCTGCCCCCTCACCCCGTGCCCGCCCCGCCCGCCGGCGGCTCGGGCGCGCGGCCGCGCTCTCACTCCTTGGTCTCGCCGGCGAGCTGCTGGTTCCGCCGCCGGATCGCCGCGCCGAGGATGTCGCCGAGCGAAGCCCCCGAATCGGCGGAGCCGAACTCGGCCATCGCCTGCTTCTCCTCCTCGACCTCCTTGGCCTTGATGGAGAGCTGCACGCGGCGGGCGGCACGCTCGACGGCGATGACCTTGGCATCCACCTTGTCGCCCACGCCGAAGCGGTCGGGCCGCTGGTCCTGGCGATCCTTGGCGAGATCCGCCTTGCGGATGAAGCCGGTGACGGCGTCGTCGATCTTCACTTCGATGCCGTTCGGCTGCACGGCGGTGACGACGCAGGTGACCACCTGCCCCTTCTGCAGGCGATCGAGCACGGCGGCGGCGGGGTCGTTGGTGAGCTGCTTGATGCCGAGGCTGATGCGCTCCTTCTCGACATCGACGTCGAGCACCTTCGCCTCGACGATGTCGCCCTTGGCATAGCGCTGGATCGCCACCTCGCCGGGCACGTCCCAGGCGAGGTCGGAGAGGTGCACCATGCCGTCGATGTCGCCGGGAAGCCCGATGAAGAGGCCGAACTCGGTGATGTTCTTCACCTCGCCCTTCACGGTGGAGCCGACGGGGTGCTTCTCCAGGAACTCCTCCCACGGGTTGCGCATGCACTGCTTCAGCCCGAGCGAGATGCGACGCTTGGCGGCATCCACGTCGAGGATCATCACCTCCACCTCCTGCGAGGTGGAGACGATCTTGCCCGGGTGCACGTTCTTCTTGGTCCAGGACATCTCGGAGACGTGCACCAGGCCCTCGACCCCGGGTTCGAGTTCGACGAAGGCGCCGTAGTCGGTGATGTTGGTGACCCGGCCGGTGAACTTCGCGCCCACCGGATACTTGGCGGCGACCCCGTCCCACGGATCGGCCATCAGCTGCTTCATGCCGAGGCTGATGCGCTGCGTCTCGGGGTTGAAGCGGATCACCTGCACCTTCACCGTCTGGCCGACCTGCAGCGCCTCGGAGGGATGGTTGATGCGGCGCCAGGCGATGTCGGTGACGTGCAGCAGGCCGTCCACGCCGCCCAGGTCGACGAAGGCGCCGTAGTCGGTGATGTTCTTCACCACGCCCTCGAGCACCTGGCCTTCCTTCAGCCCCTGCACGAGTTCGGCGCGCTGTTCGGCGCGGGTTTCCTCGAGCACCGCGCGGCGCGAGACGACGATGTTGCCGCGCGCGCGGTCCATCTTGAGGATCATGAACGGCTGCGGCGTGCCCATCAGCGGGCCCACGTCGCGCACGGGGCGGATGTCGACCTGGCTTCCCGGCAGGAAGGCGACCGCGCCGCCGAGATCGACCGTGAAGCCGCCCTTGACGCGGCCGAAGATCACGCCCGTCACGCGCTGCTGGTTCTGGTAGGCCTTCTCCAGCGTGGTCCAGGCCTCCTCGCGGCGGGCCTTCTCGCGCGAGAGGATGATCGAGCCGTCGCGGTCCTCGTAGCGCTCGACATAGACGTCGACGAGATCGCCCGGCTTCACCTCCGGCTTCTGGCCCGGGGCGGCGAACTCCTTCAGCGGCACCCGGCCCTCGGACTTCAGCCCGACATCGATGACGACCATGTCGCCGTCGATCCGCACCACCCGACCGGTGATGACGCTGCCGTCGAAGCCCGTGTCGCTGCCGAGGGTGGCATCGAGCAGGGCGGCGAAATCCTCGGTCTCTGCCGGGGCGGTGGCGGTACGGGCCATGCGGTGTCTGAGGTCCTTCGTCTTCGGGGTCGCGCATGCGACCGGGGTTTGCGCCCCTGCCCCCTCGGGGCAGACACGACTTCCCGGCCGTGCGTCGCGCGGGCCGGGCGGGGGTTGAGGCTCTCGGGTCGTCCGGAAACGACCAACGGCGGGCGCCCGCGGGCAGCCCGCTCGTTCCTTCCCTCTCTCGCAGCCTGAAGCCACGAAGTCAAGCGCGGCCGAGCCTGTCGCGCACGATGGCCAGGGCTCGGGCGAAGGCGGCGTCGGCGTCGAGGTCGGTGGTGTCGAGCACGATCGCGTCGGCGGCAGGGCGGAGAGGGGCGACGTCGCGGCTCGCGTCGCGGGCATCGCGGGCGCGCAGATCGGCGAGCACGGTCTCGAACGGGACCTCGACGCCTCGGCCCTTCAGTTCGAGCCAACGCCGCCGCGCCCGCTCCTCGTCCGAGGCGCTGACGAACAGCTTCAGGTCGGCGTCGGGGAAGACGACCGTGCCGATGTCCCGCCCGTCCAGCACGGCGCCGCGGGGTTCGGCGAACCGGCGCTGGAAGGCGAGCAAGGCGCGGCGCACGGCGGGGACGGCGGCGACCAGCGAAGCGGCACGATCGACCTCGGGCGCGCGCAGGTCGGCACGGCCGAGGTCCTGCGGAGCGAGCGCCTCCGCCTCCCGCGCCGCCACCGCCGGATCGGCCGGGTCCCCTCCGGCGTCGAGCACGCGCCGGCCCACAGCGCGATAGAGAAGCCCCGTGTCCAGATGGGGCAGATCGAGGGCGGCGGCGAGGCGGCGCGCCAGTGTGCCCTTGCCGGCGGCGGCCGGGCCGTCGACCGCGATCACCGGCCCACCGCGCCGGCCATCCTCGCTCATGCCGGAGCGATGGCGGCGCCGAGCGACCGCATCAGGTCGGCGAAGCCGGGAAAGGAGGTGTCGATGAAAGATCCGTCGTCGATCTCCACCGGCTCACGGGTCACCTGGCCGAGCACGAGGAAACTCATCGCGATGCGATGGTCCATCCTGGTTGCGATCCTCGCCCCGCCGGGCGGCGGGTGGCCACGGCCGCGCACGATGAGGTCATCGCCCTCGATCGCGACCTCGGCCCCGCAGGCGGCGAGCCCCTCGGCGATGGCGGCGAGCCGGTCGGACTCCTTCACCCGCAGTTCCGCCAAGCCCCGCATGCGCGTCTCGCCGGCCGCACAGGCGGCGGCGACGGCGAGGATGGGGTATTCGTCGATCATCGTCGGCGCGCGCTCGGGCGGCACCTCGACCCCGCGCAACGGCGAGGAGGAGACGGTGAGGTCGGCGACCCGCTCGCCCGCCTCCTCGCGTTCGTTCGCGATCTCGATGTCGGCCCCCATCTCGCGCAGCGTCTCGTAGAGGCCGGCGCGCAGCGGGTTCATCCCCACCCCCTCGAGCGTGACCGCGGAGCCCGGCACGAGCAGGGCGGCGACGGCGGGAAAGGCGGCCGAGGACGGATCGGCCGGAACGAGCACCGGGCGGGCCTCGAGCTCGGGCTGGCCGAGGAGACGGATCTCCCGGCCCCCGCCCGGCAGGACGGCGACGGAGACCTCGGCGCCGAAGCCCCTGAGCATGGTCTCGGTATGGTCGCGCGTGGGTTGGGGTTCCACCACCCGCGTCTCGCCGCGCGCACAGAGCCCGGCGAGCAGGATGGCAGACTTCACCTGGGCGGAGGCGACGGGGAGGGTGTAGTCGATCGGGCGGGGGTCGGCCGCACCGCGCACCGCCATCGGCAACCGCCCGCCCGAGCGGGTGTGGAAGGCGGCGCCGCACTGGGTGAGAGGCTCGATCACCCGCCGCATCGGGCGGCGGCGCAGGCTCGCATCCCCCGTCATCACCGCGAACAGGTCGTGCCCGGCGAGAATGCCGGCGATCAGCCGGGCCGAGGTGCCGGAGTTGCCGAGGTCGAGCACGTCGTCGGGTTCGGCGAGCCCGCCCACGCCGCGCCCGAACACGGACCACGCGCCCTCCCCGTGCCGCACCACCTCCGCCCCCAACGCCCGCATGGCGGCCGCGGTGCGGCGCACGTCCTCGCCCTCGAGCAGGCCCTCGATGCGCGTCTCGCCGACCGCGAGGGCGCCGACCATCAGCGCGCGATGGCTGATCGACTTGTCGCCGGGCACGCGCGCCACGCCGGAGAGGGGGCCGAGCGGGCGGGTGGCGCGAAGCGGGATCGGAGCATTCGACGTGTCGGTCATGGTCGGTCCGCGGCGGAGGGAGGCCGGGCCTGTAGCACGCCGGGCCGGGTTTGACAGGGCCGGGGCTTTGCGGGAGAAGCCCGCCTCTCGCGCCAGCGGAGCGGGGAACCATGGTCAAGCCCGAACTCGGAACGAAGCGGATCTGCGTCGCCTGCGGGGCGAAATTCTACGACCTTCGCCGCACGCCGGTGACCTGCCCGAAATGCGGCGCCGAACAGCCGGCCGAACAACCGAAGCTTCGCCGCGGCGGCGGTACGGCGGAGGACAAGGTGAAACTCAAGCGTGCCGCCGCGCTCGAGCCCGCGCTGGAGGACGCCGACCTCGAGGTGGTGGTCGAGGACGCGGACGACGCGGTGCTGGAGGACGCCGAGGACCTGGAGGGCGAGGAGGATCTCGGCGCCGAGATCGAGGTCGAACCCGGGGCGGACGACGAGGAGCGCTGAGCGCCGCTGCCACGCCGCCCGCGCCGGGTGCGCACGCGGCCGCCCTGCGCTAGGGTCTCGGGCGATAAGCCGTAGCGGGGAGCCGCCCATGTTCATCGCCACCAACCGCTTCCGCGTCATTCCCTCCGAGACGGAAGCCTTCGAACGTGCCTGGCTGACGCGCGAGAGTCACCTGAAGTCGGTTCCCGGGTTCGTCGTGTTCCACCTCCTGCGCGGGCCCGCGGCGGAGGATCACGTGCTCTATTCCTCGTTCTCCGTGTGGGAGAGCCGGGAGGCCTTCGAGGCCTGGACGCGCTCAGAGGCCTTTCGCCGCGCGCATGCCGGGGCGGGCCAGACCAAGCCGACGACGCTCGGGCCCCCGCAGTTCGAGGGTTTCGAGGTGCTGCAAACCATCCGCGCGCGCGAGGACGCGCCTCTCGCCTGACGCGGGCACGCCGCGTCCGGCGACAGGGTCACGCGGCGGCGATCAGTTCGACCTCGATCGCGCAGCGCGGATCGGCGAGCCCGGCGACGATCACCTGGGTCGAGGCGGGTGGGACGCGGCCGGCGAGCCACGCATCGCGCGCCGCCTGCCAGGGCGCGCGGGCCTCGCGCGTGGTGAGGTACGTGGTGAGCTTGACGATGTTCCCCTCGTCCATGCCGCCGTGCGCGAGCGCGGCGCGAAGATGGGCGATGACGAGCGCGGCCTGGTCGGCGAGGCTGTCGGGAACCGACCCGTCGGGCGCGACGGGCAGCTGGCCGGAGACGAACAGCCAACGCGCGGCACCCGCGACCTCGGCGGTCATCGAATAGTGGGCGGCCGGCCGCGGCAGGGCGGGCGGATCGCTGAAGCGGATCGTCGCGGTCATTCCCTCTCCGTTTCGTTGCGGATGCGCAGCCGAATCACCCCCCTCGCCTCAGTCGGCGAAATGGGCCTTCCCTTGCGCAGCACCTCGATCCGCCCCGCATCGGCGAGCCGGAAGGCCTCGCGCCGCACCGGATGCATCAGGAGGCGCCAGACCCGCTCGTCGGGCCCGGCAAGGGCACGCGCCACTTCCGAGGGGCAGATGGACTTGGCGGGGCCGCGTTCGGCGCAAAGCCGGAGGATGGTCTCGGCGATCGCGGCGGGATCGACGGCGGGGCCGCTCATGCCTCGAGATCGAGCACCGGCTGATCGACCGTCGGGCGGCGCGGCCGGCGCGCACCCACCTGCCTGAGGCCGGAGCGGCGTGAGCCGTGCCGTTCCTGGATCTCATCCGCCACCGCGCGGTAGGCGGCACCGCGGCGCACACCCCACAGGCGCTCGCGCGCACGAGCGGCGAGCGCGTTGGCGTCGCCGATGGGGGGCGGATAGCCGCGCACGCCGATGAGCCAAGGGCGGTGGATGGCGGGCGCCGCGATGTCCGCCAGTTCCGGCACCCAGCGACGGATGAACCGCCCCTCCGGATCCTGGTCCTCGCTCTGCTTGATCGGCGAGTACATGCGGATGGTGTTCACCCCCGTCGTTGCGGACTGCATCTGCACCTGGCTCCAGTGGATGCCCGGTTCGTAGTCGGCGAACAGGCGGGCCAGATGCAGCCCCACCGCGCGCCAATCGAGCCAGAGATGCATGCTGGCCACAGAGACGAGCATGGCGCGGGCGCGGAAGTTGAGCCAGCCCGTCTCGCTCAGGCAGCGCATGCAGGCATCGAGGAAGGGCCAACCGGTCTCACCCTTCGCCCAGCGCTCGAACCGTTCCGTGCCCGCACCGTCGCTGCGCAGGCCCTCGTAGGCCGGGTGCAGCGCACGATGCTCGAGCGCGGGCTCGGTCTCCAGCTTCTGGATGAAATGCGAGTGCCAGGCGAGGCGCGTGAGGAAGCTGTCGATGCCTTCGCGCAACGGCTTCGCCGCCGTGTTGCGGGCGGCCTGCGCGGCCTGCCAGGCCTCGCGGATGGAGAGGGCACCGGTGGCGAAATGCTGCGACAGGCGCGAGCAGGCCTCCCAGCCGGCGAGCGGAGAGGACATCGCGCAGCGATAGGTCTCCGCCCGGCCGGAGAGGAAGGAGGCGAGCAGCGCCAGCGCCGCCCGCCGCCCACCGCGGGTCCGCCCGGGGCAGGGGTCGGGAGCGAGGCCGAGGTCGCGTTCGTCCGGGATCGCGCCCGGCTCGAGGCCGAGGGGGGCAAGCGCGCGCGGGAGCTGCACGATGGGAGCGCGCACGAACGCCTCGAACCGCCTCGCCCAGCCATCGCGCGAGGCAAGCGCGCGGACCGCCCCGTTCTGGCGGGGTTCGGCGAAGGGAATGCCGTGCGCGCGGGCCCAGGCGCGCACGCGGCGATCGCGCGCATATCCCCAGGCCCCCGTGGTCTCCTGATGCGCCCACAGGCCCGCGATGCCGAAGCGGGCGCGGATCTCCTCCAGCACCTCCACCGCATCGCCGACCCGCACCACCAGCGGCTGGCCGAGCGCGGCGAGATCGACGCGCAACTCGGCCGCCGCCTCGGCGAAGACACGATACTGGCGCGCCGACGCGTCAGGCTGCCGCCACAGCTCGGGCTCGACGATCCAGAGCGGCAGCACGGGCCCGCGTGCCGCGGCTTCGGCCAGCGGCGCGTGGTCGGCCGGCCGCAGATCGCGCTTGAACCACACGACGTGGAAAGGCCCGTTTCGCACGTCCACTCAGGTAGGCCGCCGCGCCCGTCGGTCCAGGCCGGCGTCGGCTCAGGCGGGCGACGGCAGGACGTCGGCGGGTTCCGGACCGAACACCTCGTCGGGGGTTCCGTCGGCGACGATGCGGCCGCCATCGAGGCGAAGCACGCGGGTGCACCAGCGGCGGATCAGGGTCCGGTCGTGGCTCGCGAAGACCAGGATCTCCGCCTCGCTCACCAGCTTCTCGAGCCGGGCATTCGCGCGGGCGAGGAAGGTCTCGTCGCCGGCTGCGATCCACTCGTCCATCAGCAGGATATCGGGCTCGATCGCGGTCGCCATGGCGAAGGCGAGCCGGATCGACATGCCGGCGGAGTAGGAGTGGATGGGTACGTCGAGGAAGTCGCCGAGATCGGCGAAGGCCGCGACCTCGGCCTCGAAGGCAGCCGTTTCGGACGGGGAAAGGCCGAGGTAGAGCGCGCGCAGGCGGATGTTCTCCCGCCCCGTCGACAGGATGTCCATGCCGGCGGCGGTATCGATGAGCGTGCCGACGCGGCCTTCGACCAGCAGCGACCCCCGCACCGGCTCGTAGATGCCGGCGAGCGTGCGCAAGAGAGTCGTCTTGCCCGCCCCGTTGTGGCCGACCAGGCCGACGCGTTCGCCGCGTTCGATGGTGAACGAGAGATCCTGCAGCGCGGCGATGACGAGGCGGTTGCGCGAGTCCTGCTGCAACCGCCGGCTCACCGAGCCCAACAGGCGTTTCTTCAGGCTGCGCGACTCGTAATGATAGAGCGGGAACTCGATGCGCAGCCCGCGCGCGACGATCCGGCTCATCCCGCCCGCCCCGGTCAAACCCAGAACGCGATGCGCCGTCGCAGACGCACGAACAGCGCGAAGGCGAGCGCGGACGCCACCCCCGCGTAGCCCAAGGCAGCGAGCCAGATCGCGACGTCGGGCATGTACCCCAGCATGGGGGCCCGCACGCTCTCCAGCAAGGGAAAGACGGGGTTGAGCAGGAGCCAGTCGCGATGCTCGCCGAGCTGTTCCGCCTTCCACAGGATGGGCGTCACGAAGAAGGCAAGCTGCAGCACACTCGCCACCACGGGCGGAACGTCACGGAACCGTGCCGACACCATGCCCAGGAAGAAGGCAGCCGCGCACAGCGCGACGGCCATGACGGCGAGCCCAAGCGGCAGGAACAACGTCCCCACCCCGGGAGCCACTCCGAAGATCACTGCCACGACGACGAACACGGGCAGCGTGAGCGCAGCGTTCAGCGCGCTGCGGAAGAGGTTGCGCAGGACGTGCACCGTGTAGGGAAGTCGCACTTGGCGAATGATCGGCTCGGCGGCGATGAAGGTCTGGCAGGCATCCGTCAGCGCCTGCTGAACCCATGACCACACGATGAGCCCTGCGGCGAGATGCGGCACGTAACGTTCCGTCTGCACCCGGAACAGCAGTGGATAGAGGGTCCCCAAGGCGCCGACCGTCACGGCGAGCGAGAGCGTGATCCAGATCGGGCCCAGGACGGAACCGCGGAAGCGATTGCGCAGATCAAGCAAGGCAAGCCGAGCCGCGAGCCGCCACTGCGCGGTGCCCCGGCGCAGATCGTCGAGCGCGCGTTCGAGGTCACGGCCATCGGCCGCGTCGTAGACGTAGCGGGGAGCGGTCCTGATCGACATCGATGCCCTTGGCTGCACGCCGCAGCCTTAGGGGCAAGGTGCGGCTGAGACAAGCCCAAGCGCCGGGAGGACGGGGTCGTCAGGCGAGATCGATCGCGCAGGCCTTGAGGTCCTCGAGCCGGCAGACGGCGAGCGCGGCCTCGTGGCTTGCGGCGAGCACCACGCGCGGCGCGCAGCCGGCCTCGAACGCCTCCTGCCAGCGCGCGGCGCAGAGGCACCAGCGGTCGCCCGGCTTCAGCCCCGGGAAGCCCCACTCGGGGCGGGGCGTCACCAGGTCGTTGCCGCGGCTGCGGGAGAAGGCGAGAAACTCGGCGGTCATCACCGCGCACACCGTGTGCAGCCCGACATCCCGCGAATCCGTGTTGCAGCACCCGTCGCGAAACCAACCCGTGAGCGGGTCGTAGGAACAGGGGGCGAGCGGCCCGCCGAGCACGTTCCTCGCTCCCTTCTCGCCGCCGTCGCGTGGCATCGGCCTCTCCTTGTCTCCGCGGGAGGTGGGGCGAAGGGCGGCAGCCGCCAAGCCCCGGGGCTCACGGCTCCGTGCAGAGCAGGCGCGCGCGCGCCCTGCTAGCGCTAGGCGGCCGAAACGCTCTGGGAGAGGAACGATGTCGCTCGACCGCCGCGACCTGCTGGTCGCCTCCACCGCCGCCCTCGCCGCCCCGACCCTGGTTGCCGCCGCGGCGGCACCGGCCGCGGCCGCCGTCCCGTTCTCCGGCCGCCAGGCGCCCGGGTTCTACCGGTTCCGCCTCGGCGAATTCGAGGTCACCATCATCAACGACGGCTACAATCGCCGCCACAATCCCGGCGAGGGCTTCGTGCGCAACGCCGACCGCTCGGCGGTCGAGGCCGCCCTCGCCCGCGCCTTCCTGCCCACCGGGCATCTCGACATCACCTACAACATCCCGGTCGTGAACACCGGCCGCGAGGTGATCCTGTTCGATGCCGGCACGGGCGGGCTGCTCGCCGCGACCGCCGGCACGATGTGGGACAACCTCGCCGCCGCCGGCATCGCACCCGAGGCGGTGACCAAGATCGTGTTCACCCACTTCCACGGCGACCACGTTTCGGGGCTCGTCACGCGCGAAGGCACGGCGCGTTTTGCGAACGCCGAACTCATCGTGCCGCAGGCGGAGTGGGCCTTCTGGATGGGCGATCGCGCGCCGCAGCAGCCGGCGGCGATGGCGAAGAGCCGCTTCGCGCCGTATCCCCCGGAGCGGATCCGCCGTGTGGCTTCCGACGCCGAGGTCCTTCCCGGCGTGCGCGGCGTGCCGACGCCCGGCCACACCCCGGGCCACACCTCCTGGCTCGTCACCTCCGCCGACGCATCCCTGCTCGTGCTCGGCGACGTCACCAACCACCCGGCGATCAACGTGCGCAACCCGGGCTGGCACATCGTGTTCGACATGGACCCCGTCGCCGCCGAGGCGACGCGGCGTCGGCTGTTCGACCGCCTGGCCGCCGACCGCACGCTGATCGCCGGCTACCACTGGCCGTTCCCCGGCCTCGGTCACGTCCGCAAGGAGGGCGAGGGCTACGAGATGGTGCCGCGCGAGTGGTCGTCCGCCGTCTGAACCGGCGCGACCCGCACGGAGGTGGTGCGGGCGGTGGGAGTCGAACCCACAGCTCCCCGGAGGGACGCGGATTTTAAGTCCGCCGCGTCTGCCAGTTCCGCCACGCCCGCGTGTGGCGGGATCGGATAGCACCGGCCGCGCTCGTGCGCACGAGCCCCGCTTGACCCTGCTCGCGGCGCGGCTGACGGTCACCGCGGCACGAGAGAGAGGGGCAAGGCATGCGGGTCGGGATCGCCGGGGCGCGCGGCCGGATGGGTCGGCTGTTGGTGCGGGCCGTCGTCGAGCACCCTGAGGCCGTGTTGGCCGCGGGCAGCGTGCGGGCGGGAAGTGCCGCCGTGGGGGCGGATCTCGGCACGCTCGCCGGGCTCGGGCCGATCGGGCTTGCCGCCACCGACGACCCCGCCGCGCTCTTCGCCGCCGCCGAGGTGGTGATCGACTTCACTCAGCCCGAGGCGTTGGGGCGCCACCTCGACGAGGCGATCGCCCAGCGCAAGCGGCTGGTGATCGGTACCACCGGGCTCACCCCCGACCAGGAGCGGGCGATCGCCGAGGCGGCCCGCACCGTGCCGATCGTGTTCGCCGCCAACTTTTCCATGGGGGTGACGCTGCTCGCCGCGCTCGTGCGCCGGGCGGCGGCCACGCTCGGGCCCGAGTTCGACATCGAGATCCTGGAGATGCACCACCGACAGAAGATCGACGCTCCCTCGGGCACCGCGCTTGCCCTCGGCCGTGCGGCGGCGGCGGGGCGCGGCATCGTGCTCGAGGAGAACATGGAGGCCGCCCGGCACGGCCACACCGGGCGGCGGCGCGACGGCGCGATCGGCTTCGCGGTGCTGCGCGGCGGCCAGGTGGTGGGGGAACACACGGTGCTGTTCGCCGGCGCCTCGGAACACCTCGTGCTCGGCCATCGCAGCTTCGACCGCCGCGTCTACGCCGACGGCGCGGTGCGCGCGGCCCTGTGGCTCGCCGGCAAACCGCCCGGGCTCTACGGCATGGAGGACGTGCTCGGCTTGGCATGAGCGCGGACTTCGCCGCGCGCTTCCCGATCCTCTTCCACGCCGCCCCCGCCGCGGCGTTGCCCTCGATCCGCCGCCACGGTCTCCTCTCCGCCGAGGCGCTGTGCCGCCTGTTCGACCTCCCCGAGGCCGAGCGGAACCTCCTGCTGCGGCGGAACCGACGGACCTGGGTCGAGCTTCGCCACGCCGAGTTCGGGCGGGCCTGGCTTCGCCGCCAGCTCATGCCGGATCGCGCCCTCGCGGCGCGCCTGGTCCCTGGCCTCACGCCGGAGGCGTGGCGCGGCTTCATCAACCGGCATGTGTTCCTTTGGCGCGCCCGCCGCGACGCGGATCGCCTCGCCGCCGCCGACCCCGACATGCCCCAGGTCGTGCTCCGCCTCGCCACCGCCGTGCTGATCGGCGAGGGGCTTTCGCTCGCCGCCGCGCCGGTGAACGGCGGCGCGATCGACCGCCGGCCGGCCGGCCGCGGTCCGCACCGCGGCCCCGACCTCTACGTGCCGATCGCCCTGCTTCCGCCACGCGCCCCCATGCGCGAAGTCGTCGTGCCCGACACCATTCCGCCGGCAATCCTCGCCCGCGCCCTTCTCCCTTGACCCCGCACGGCTTTGCTGCGATTGGCCCCCGCCGCCGGCCGCGGCAATCCCCCAAGCGAGGACCACCCGACAAATGCGTGCGAAGGGCGAGTATTTATTCACCTCCGAATCGGTCTCCGAAGGCCACCCAGACAAGGTGGCCGACCGCATCTCGGACGCCGTGGTCGACGCCTACCTCACCGCCGACCCCTATGCGCGCGTCGCCTGCGAAACCCTCGTCACCACCAACCGCATCGTCATCGCGGGCGAGGTGCGCGGGCCGGAGGCGATCACCCACGAATACCTGATGCACCTCGCGCGCGTCGCGGTGCACGACATCGGCTACGACCAGGCTGGCTTCTCCTGGCGAAAGGCGCAGATTTCCTGCCATCTGCACGCCCAGTCGGCCGACATCGCGCAAGGCGTGGACGCCGCCGGCAACAAGGACGAGGGGGCGGGTGATCAGGGCATCATGTTCGGCTACGCCTGCACCGAGACCGAGGTGCTGATGCCGGCGCCGATCTACTACGCGCACCTGATCCTGCGCCGGATCAGCGAACTCCGCCGCAACAAGGATCCCCTCGTCGCCGGGCTCCTGCCCGACGCGAAGAGCCAGGTGACCTTGCTCTACGTCGACGGCAAACCGGTGAAGGCGACCTCGATCGTCGTCTCCACCCAACACGAGGAGGGGCTGGAGCAGGCGGAGATCAAGCGCATGCTGTGGCCGATCGTGGAATCCTCGCTGCCCAAGGGCTGGATGTGCCCTGAGGCCGAGTTCTACGTGAACCCCACCGGCAAGTTCGTCATCGGCGGGCCCGACGGCGACACGGGGCTGACGGGTCGCAAGATCATCGTCGACACCTATGGCGGGGCCTGCCCGCACGGCGGCGGCGCCTTCTCCGGCAAGGACCCGACCAAGGTCGACCGCTCGGCCGCCTACATGGCGCGTTACCTGGCGAAGAACGTGGTCGCGGCGGGGCTCGCCGAGCGCTGCACCATCCAGCTCGCCTACGCGATCGGCGTGTCCAAGCCGCTCTCGCTCTATGTCGACCTGCACGGCACCGGGCGCGACGTGAACGAGGAGAAGCTCTCCGAGGTGTTCCTGAAGAACGTCGACCTTTCGCCGCGTGGCATCCGCGAGCACCTGCAGCTCAATCGGCCGATCTACGTGCCGACGTCGGCCTACGGCCATTTCGGTCGCACACCGGACGAGGAGAAGGGCACCTTCACCTGGGAGAAGACCGACCTCGTGCCGATGCTGAAACAGGCCTTCGGCCGCTGAGGGTGCCCGCGACCGAGGCCTCGCCCCGCTCGCGGAAGCTCGACCGCCCGCCGGTCGAGCGTCTTTACGGGCGGCGTCGCGGCCACGCCCTGCGCCCCCGCCAGGCGCGGCTGCTCGCCCACACCTTGCCGCGCGTGCGGCTGTCCGAAACCGCCGCGCAATCGCCCTTCGCCGCCTTCCCCTGCCCCGTGCGCGAGCTCTGGCTGGAGGTCGGGTTCGGCTCGGGCGAGCACACGGCCGAACTCGTCGCGCGTCACCCGGAGGTGGGGATCATCGCCGCGGAGGTGTTCGAGAACGGGATCGTCTCGTTCCTGGCGCGTTATGTGCCGGAAGGCGAGGAGGAGACGGCTGCCCTACCGCCCAATCTCGTCCTCTGGCCCGACGATGCGCGCGCGCTGTTGCGCCTCTTGCCCGAGGCCTCGATAAGCCGCCTGTTCCTGCTGTTCCCCGACCCCTGGCCGAAGGCGCGCCATGCGCGGCGGCGCTTCGTTCACCCCGCACTCATTCCTCTGATCGCGCGCGTCATGGCGCCGCGCGGGGAATGGCGCATCGCTTCCGACGACCCGACCTACCAGGCCTGGGTGGAGGAGACGCTCGCGGGGCAGGATCGGTTCGACATCGTTTCGGTCTCCGCCATCCGGCCCGAGGGATGGCCCGGCACGCGCTACGAGGCGAAGGCGCTGCGCGAGGGGCGAACCCCGCGCTACTGGACGCTGCGTCGGCGCTGAGCCGTTTCCCGCTCGACACGGCTCTCGGGCTCGGGCAGGCTCGCGCGATGGAGGGGGAGCGAGCCGCCGGTCCGGCGTCGGCAAACGGTGCGGCCGAGGCGCATGACCGGCTCGATTCCTTGCTCGAGGCCGAGGTCGCGCCGCAGTTCGGTGCCCTTGCGCGAACGCAAACGCGGTTTCGCCTGCTGGCCGCCGCCGCCCTCGCCGCCCCCGTGTTGCTCGCGGTCCTCACGTGGCTCGCCTGGGACAGCGACGATTTCGAGACCTTCCTCGTCGCCACGGTGATCGCCGCCATGCTCGGGCCCGGGGCGGCGGTTCACCTGTCGCGATCGTTCCGCGGCCGGCTGCGCGACGCGCTCATGCCGCCCGTGTGCCGGGCGATCGGCGGCATCCGCCATCAGGTCGGAGAGGGCGCGTCGATCGATCGCCTGCCCCGCCTCGCCATGGTGGCACCGTTCAACGGGCGCGAGATCGACGACGTGTTCCAGGGCGAGCACGCCGGCATCGCCTTCACCATGGCCGAGATCGCGTTGCGCCGAATCGTCGTCCGCCAGCGCGGCCACAAGACCGAACGCAGGACGCGCAGCGTGTTCAAGGGCCTGCTGTTCGCGATCGCCACCCCGCAGCCCATCGCGGTGCCGATCCTGCTGCGCGGGCCTGACTGGTTTCTCCTCACGCCGTGGCGCAACAACAATCCTCGCAACGCCGGCCTCGTCCGGGTCACGGTGCCGGATCGGGCCTTCGCCCGCCGCTTCGGCCTGTGGACGACGGACGGGGAGGCGGCGCTCGCCGTCGTCACCCCCGATTTTGCCGCGCTGATGGTGTCGCTGTCGCGCGCGGCGGGCTGGCGCGGCATCGACGCCGGGTTCGACCGCGATCGGTTCCTGCTCCTGCTGCCTCGTGTGCGCGGCCAATTCGAGGCGGGCGGGCTGCTGCCAAGCCTGAACCGCCTGCCGCGCGACGCGCACCGATTGCTGGATCAGGTGCTGGTCGTGCACCGTCTGATCGACAGCCTGCGCGGCGCGCCCGCCTGAACCCGCCCGCCGCACCGCCCCGGCCGCTCAGGCGACGTTGTGCAGCCCGCCGTCGACATAGATCGTGTCGCCCGTCATCCCCGAGGCGGCGGGGCTGACCAGGAAGGCGACGACGCGGCCGACCTCGGCGATGTCGACCAGCCGCCCGGCCGGCGCGCGCGCCCGCGCCATCTCGATCAGCTCGTCGAACTGCGCGATGCCCGAGGCCGCGCGCGTCTTCAGGGGCCCCGGTGAGACGGCAAAGACGCGGATGCCTTTCGGGCCCAGCTCCGCCGCCGCATAGCGCACGGCGGCTTCCAGCGCCGCCTTCACCGGGCCCATGACGTTGTAGTTGTTCACCACCTTGTCGGCCCCGTAGTAGCTCATCGTCACCAGCGCCCCGCCCTGGCTCATCAGCGGCTCAGCCAAGTGGGCCATACGCAGGAAGCTCCAGCAGGAGACGTGCATCGCCTGCAGGAAGCCCGGAAGCGAGCAGTCGATCACCCGCCCGTGGAGGTCCTCCTTCGGACAGTAGGCGATGGAGTGGATGACGAAGTCGAGCCGGCCCCAGGCGTCGCGGATGCGCTCGAACACCGCCTCGAGCTGGCCTTCGACCTGCACGTCGAGCGGCATCATCAGGTCGGCCTCGAGCGCCTCGGCGAGGGGGCGGACGAACCGCTCGGCCTTCTCGTTCAGCCAAGTGACGGCGAGGTCGGCACCGAAGGCCCGCAGCTTCGCGGCACAGCCGTAGGCGATGGAGTGCTCGTTGGCGATGCCGACGACGAGGCCGCGCTTGCCCTTCAGCATCTCGCCCAGGCGGATGTTCGGGTCCCAGACCTTGGGCAGGGGGTCGATCGCGGTCGTCATCCGCACACCTCCACGGTGATGTCGGGGTCGACTGTGCCGGCCCGGTGCGGGCGGCGTCCATCGCAACGCCGCGACAGTGTGGGCCGCGAGACCGTCACTCGAGATTGGCGAAGAGCGGGGTCGCCAGGTAGCGCTCGGCATAGGAGGGGCAGATCGCGACCACGCGCCTGCCGGCGAGCCCCGGGTCGCGCGCCACCTTGAGTGCGGCCGCCACCGCCGCGCCGGAGGAGATTCCGACCGCGATGCCTTCCGTGCGCGCCACCCGGCGGGCGGTGGCGATCGCCTCCGCCTCGGCGATGCGGATCACGCCGTCGAGGCGTTCGAGGTCGAGCACGCGCGGTCGGAACCCCGCGCCGATGCCCTGGATGCCGTGCCGGCCCGGCGCGTCACCCGACAGCACCGCGCTTTCGTCCGGTTCGACGGCGAAGACGCGCAAGGTGGGCCGGCGCGGCTTCAGCGCGTGCGCGATGCCCGTGACGGTGCCGCCGGTGCCCACCCCGCCGACGATCGCATCCACCTCGCCGCCCGTGTCGGCCCAGATCTCCTCGGCGGTGGTGCGCGCGTGGATCTCCGGGTTGGCCGGGTTGTCGAACTGGCGGGGCATGAAGCTGTTCGGGGTTTCGGCGAGGATGCGCTCAGCCTCGGCGATGGCGCCGCGCATGCCCTGTTCGGCGGGGGTGAGCACGACCTCGGCGCCGAGGAGGCGGAGCATGCGCCGGCGGCTTTCCGATGCCCCCTCCGGCATGGTGACGACGAGCCGGTAGCCGCGCGCCGCGGCGACGATGGCGAGCGCGATGCCGGTGTTGCCCGAGGTCGGCTCGATCAGCGTCGCGCCGGGAGAGAGGCGGCCTTCGGCCTCCGCCGCCCGCACCATGGCGAGGCCGATGCGGTCCTTCACCGAAGCGCCCGGATTGAAGAACTCGAGCTTGAGGCAGAGTTCGGCGGCGAGCCCCTCCTCGGCGGCGAGGCGGGCGGCGCGCACGAGCGGGGTGGCACCGATGGTGTCGAGGATGCTGTCGCGGATGCGCGGCGAGGCCTGGGTCATGAGGCTGGAATATCACGCTCTCAATGCGTAGTTTAGGGGCATGGCCGATCCTTCGACGTCCGACTTGCCGCAAGCCAGCCTGCCCGAGCTCTCCCTTTCCGCCGACGGCCGCGTGGCGCTCGCCCTCGCCGTCGTGGTGGATGTGGCGCTGAACGGGGTGGCGGGGCCGGTCGGGGCGGCGGCGATCGCCGATCGGCTCGGGCAGAGCCCGCGCGGTATCGAGCCCCTGCTACAGACCCTGTCGCGCGCGGGCATCCTCGCCTCGGCCCGCGGCCGCGGCGGCGGTTATCGCCTCGCACGGGCGAGGCGCGAGATCACCGCGGGCGAGGTGGCGCGCGCGGTGCAGACGGAGGCTGCCGCTGGGGCGCCCGCGCTGATCGCGGCGGTGGTCACGCCCGCTCTTGCCGAGGCGGCGGAGGCGGCCCTCGGCCGGCTCGACGGCATCACGGTGGAGGCGCTGTGCCGGCGTGCCGTGGCGGCCGGGCTGGCACCCGAGCCGCCGGCGGCGCTGACCTGGACGATCTGACGGGCGGCGGAGCGGCGAGCAAAACTACGTCGGAAAATCGTATTGATTTTTGAAGGGCCGCGTGTTGAAGTTCTCCCGTGATCAACGCGGAGGCCCTCGCCGTGACCGCCCTTCAACCCGCCCTCCCCGCCGCCGCACCGCACCCCACCCCTGCCACCGCGAGCCGAGCTTGGCCACGCGCCGCCCTCGGCACCGCCGGCGTGCTCCTGCTCGCCCTCGGTGCCACTTGGCTCAACGCCCTGCACGGCTGGCGCATCGCCGCGCTGTGGCTGGTGGGGGCAGGGCTCGGTTTCGCGCTGCATCGCGCGGCCTTCACCTTCGCGGGCGGCTTTCGCGCCCTCCTCGTCGAGCGGCGGACGCGCGCGATGCGGGCCCAGCTGCTGCTGCTCGGCCTCGGTGCGGTGCTGTTCCTGCCCACCTTCGCGCTCGCCCCCGGCTGGGGTCTTCAGGTAGGGGGCATCATCGCACCGGCCGGCGTCGCCACCGTGGTCGGCGCGTTCCTGTTCGGCATCGGCATGCACTGGGCGGGGGCGTGCGTGTCGGGCACGCTGTTCTGCGCCGGGGCGGGCAGCCCTCCGGCTTGGCTCACCATCCCCTTCGCCGTGGTCGGTGCGACTCTCGCCGCCGCCACCGGCGCCTACTGGTCGGGCTTGCCGGCGCTGCCCACCGTCAGCCTGCAGGGGTTGTTCGGCACCATGCCCGCGCTCGGCCTGATCCTCGGAGCGCTTGCGACGGCCTGGGGCGTCCTGGTCCTGCTCGAACGCCGCCGCACCGGCGCGGTGGAGCCGCTGTTCGCCGTGCGCGAGGGCCTTGCGCCGCTCGCCTGGGGCGCTGCGGCCCTCGCCCTGCTCAATCTCGCCACCCTGCTGCTCGCCGGCCGGCCGTGGGGCATCGTCGCCGCCTTCCCGCTCTGGGGCAGCCGGCTGATCGGCGATCTCGGCCTCGATGATCCGCTGTTCTGGGCATGGTGGGCGGAGCAGGGGCGGGGGGCCCGTCTGCTCGCGCCGCTGACGGCGGACCGGTTCGGGGTGATGGCGGTGGCCGTGGTGATCGGCGCGGGGCTGTCGGCCGCGCTGACGGGGCGAATGCTGCTGGGCCGCCGGCTCACCCTGCGCGCCGCGGCCGGGGCGGCCTTCGGCGGCACGCTGCTCGGCTTCGGCGCCATCCTCGCCGGGGGCTGCAACATCTCGGCCTACGTGTCGGGCATCGCCTCGGGCAGCCTGCACGGCTGGGCGTGGATCGCGGCCGCCCTCGCCGGCTACGCCAGCGCTCTCGGCCTAGCCCGACGCCTCGGCTGAGGGGTCGGCGGAGAGGTCGGCGAGCGCCTCCTCCTCCGCCGCAAGGTGGAGGCTGAGCAAGGCCTCCAGCGCGTGCAGGGTGCGGCGGAGTTCGGGCGCCGCCGCCTCCCACGCATCTTGCCGCTCGGCGAGGTCGAGCAGGGCCGAGAGGCGTCGGGTGAGCGCTTCGATCTCGCCGTGCATGCGGATCAGGCTGCCCAGAGGGTCACGCCCGCCCAAGCGGCGCGCCGCCTCCGGATAGAGACGAGCCTCTTCCGCCGCCTGGTGCGGCAGCACCGCCTCGCGCAGTTCGCGTTCGGCCGAAGCGACGAGGGGGCGCGAACCCGGCCCGTCTCCCACCGCCTCCGCCGCCTCGCGCAGCCGGCCGGCGAGGCGACGGAAGGCGGCGTGCTCGGCCACCCGTTCGGCAAGCCCCGCGCCATCGGAGAGCGGTTCCGTCACCCCCTCCTCGCGTCCCGGCCGCAGGGCGGTGAGCGCGTAGAGGATGGCGGCGACGTCGATCCCTTCCTGCACCAGAGCCCCGGCCAGCGGGGGAAGGAAGCCGAAGGCGGCCACCGCCATCGCAACCGCCGACAGCCCCATGCCGAGCGCGATCGCCTCCAGCGCGATGCGGCGGGACCGGCGCGCGATCGCCACCGCCTCGGCCACCCGGTCCACCCGATCCACCAGCAGCACCACATCCGCCGCCTCGGCCGCCGCCGCCGTGCCGTGCGCGCCGAGCGCGATGCCGAGATCCGCCGCCGCCAAAGCGGGGGCGTCGTTCACCCCGTCGCCGACCATGGCGACCGGCCCCACCGCCCGCTCGGCCCGCAGCGCCGCAATCTTGCCCTCGGGCGAAAGTCCGGCATGGACGGCATCGAGCCTGAGCACGAGCCCGATCGGCTCCGCCGCCTCGGCGCGGTCCCCAGTCACCAGGGCAAGGCGCGCGATGCCGAGCTCCCGCAGCCGTCGCACCGTGCGCCGCGCCTCGGGGCGAAGACGGTCGGCCAGCACGAAGGCGGCGACCGCGCGGCCCTCCACCGCCAGCCAGGCGATGCTGCCGGCGACGACGAGGGCGGCGGCCAACGCGACGCGGCCCTCGACCCGCACCCCGTGCGCGGCGAGGAACCCCTCGGAGCCGAGGAGGCACGGCTTGCCTTCGACCCGCCCGGCGATGCCGCCGCCGGCGCTCTCCGCCACGCCTTCGGGCACGGCGAGTGCCACTCCCTCCTCGCGCGCGGCGGCGAGCAGGGCGGCGGAGACCGGGTGGGTCGAGGCTTGCGCCAGCGAGGCGGCGAGCCGCAGCGCCTCCTCGCGCGCGAGCGGGGGTTCGGTCTCGATCGCGGCGAGCCGCGGCCGGCCGGGGGTCAAGGTGCCGGTCTTGTCGAACAGCACGACCCGGATCCCCGCCAGTCGCTCGATCACCCCCGCCCCCTTGACCACGATTCCGCGCGACGCCGCCCGCCCGACGCCGGACACCAGGGCGACGGGGGCGGCGAGGATCAGCGGACAGGGGGTGGCGACGACGAGCACCGCAAGCGCCCGCCCCGGGTCGCCGGCGAGAAGCCAGGCCGCCCCCGCCACCACGGCGGTGACGACGAGGAACAGCACCGCGAAGCGATCGGCCAGCCGGGTGAGCGGGGCGCGGGCGGAGGCGGCCGCCTCGGCGAGCCGCACCACCGCGGCGTAGGTCGAGGCCTCGGCGGTCGCCTCGGCCCGCAGGCGGAAGGGGGGCCCGGCGTTCACCGTGCCGGAGGGAACGCGTTCGCCCGCCCGAACGCTGCGCGGCAGGGGCTCGCCGGTCAGCGCGCTCTCGTCCACCGAGCAGGGCTCGAGCGCGGTGCCGTCCGCCGCCACGGTTTCGCCTGTGCGCACCAGCAGCACGTCGCCCGGGCGGATGGCGGAGGCGGCGATCTCCTCCACCGCCTCGCCCGCCAGCCGCGCCGCCCGTCGCGGCGTACGCTCGGCGAGGGCGGTGAGCGACCGACGCGCCTTGCCCTGCGCCCAGTCCTCCAACGCTTCGCCGCCCGCCACCATCAGCGCGATCACCGCCGCCGCGGCCGCTTCGTCGAGCACGAGGGCGAACACGATGGCGGCGAGCGCGATCGCATCGACGCCGACCCGCCCGCCGAGAACGGCGCGCAGGCTCTGCGCGGCGACATGCAGCGCGACGGGGGCGGCGGCGGCCGACCAGAGGAGCCGCGCGAGGCCAGGCACCTCGGCGACCGCCGCCGCCGTGCCGGCGGCCAGCCCCGCCAGCACCCAGCCCAGCAGCACGCTCCGCCCGTGATCCTCCGCCCAGGCGGTGAGCCGCGCGGCGAGCCCCGCGCCCGCGGCACGCTCCGTTCCCATGCGCGGCACCATGGCCGGCCGCGCCCCGGCCCGCCTTGACCCGGCGCAAGCGCTGTGGCCGCCTGCCGCGGCCAACGGGGAGAACGGGATGGACGGCGGGATCACCACGATGACCGGCGCCGAGGCGCTGGTGCGCACCCTGGTCGCCTGCGGGATGGAGGCCTGTTTCGCCAACCCGGGCACCTCGGAGATGCACTTCGTCTCCGCCCTGGATCGGGTCGGGGGCTTGCGCTGCGTGCTCGGGCTCGCCGAGGGCGTGGTCAGCGGGGCGGCGGATGGCTATGCGCGCATGGCGGGCAAACCGGCGGCGATCTTGCTGCACTGCGGGCCGGGGCTGGCCAATGCGCTGTCCAACCTGCACAACGCCCGCCGCGCACGCTCGCCCGTCGTCGCCATCGTCGGCGACCACGCGACCCACCATCGGGCGTGGGACGCGCCGCTGACGGCCGACGTGGAGGGCACAGCCAGGCCGTACTCCGACTGGGTGCGCACCGCGCAGTCGGCGCGCACGGTGGCGGCGGACGGGGCGGCGGCGGTGCAGGCCGCGCGCACCCCGCCCGGGCAGATCGCCACCCTCATCCTGCCCGCCGACACGGCGTGGACCGAGGCCCCAGGCCCGGCGGAACCGCTGCCCATCCCGTCGGCGCTCCCGCCCGCGCCGGCGCAGGTGGAGACCGCCGCCCGCATCCTTCGCCGCGGCGGGGCGGAGGTGCTGCTGCTGCTCGGCGGTGCGGCGCTGTCGGAAGCCGGGCAACGCGATGCCTTCCGCATCGCCGCCGCCACCGGGGCGGGCGTGCTCGCCCAGATGTCGAACGCGCGCATCCCGCGCGGGCGCGGGCGCTTCCCGATCGAGCGCGTGCCCTATCCGGTCGATCTCGCGCTCGAGCGGCTGTCCCGCTTCCGTGCCTCGATCCTGGTCGGCGCGAAGCACCCCGTGGCCTTCTTCGCCTATCCGGGCAAACCGTCCTCGCTGTTGCCGGAAGGCTGCGCGGTGCATGTGCTCGCCCGGCCCGACCAGGACGCCGTGGCGGCCCTCGCCGCGCTCGCCGACGAGGTGGCGACGGGGGTCCCTCCGCCAGCCGCCAACGACGGCAGGCCCGCCGACCCGCCGCGCGGCGCGGTCACCTCCGAGGGGATCGCCGCCGTACTGGCCGCCCTTCTGCCGGAAGGCGCGATCGTGGTCGACGAGGGGGTGACGACGGGGCGCGGCTTCTTCCCCGCCACCCACGCGGCCGCCCCGCACGATTGGCTGCAGCTGACGGGAGGGTCGATCGGCGAAGGGATCCCGCTCGCCCTCGGCGCCGCCATCGCCTGTCCGGGGCGGCGTGTGGTCGGGCTGCAGGCGGACGGCTCTGCCCTCTACACCGTGCAGGGGCTGTGGAGCCTCGCTCGCGAGCGCGCCGATGCGACCATCATCATCTTCGCCAATCGCCGCTACGCGATCCTGCGCCACGAACTGGCGAACGTGGGGGCGAACCCGGGCCGCACAGCGCTCGACCTGCTCGACCTCGGAAACCCCGACCTCGACTGGGTGCGGATCGCCCAGGGCTTCGGCGTGGAGGCAGCCGCGGCGGCCGATCTCGCCACGCTCGCCGACCTGTTGCGCGCGTCCTTCGCGCGGCGCGGGCCCTTCCTGATCGAGCTCGCCGTGCCCTGAGCCCTGCGCGCGGTTGTCCCGCGTCACGTCCCTGCGCGCGAAACGGGAAATCCTTTGTCGGGCGGACGAAAATACGGGAAGATTAACGAGTGTGGTGTACGAGCCGCCCGCCATGACGAACCGAGAGACGCCTTCCCGTGCGACGGGGCATGCCGCTGCGGGCCGAGACCTTCTCCTGTTGGAGGACAATCCGGCGCTCGCCCGGGTGGTGGCGAGCGTGGCACAGGCCGAAGGTTGGCAGGTGCATGCCTGCGTCGACGCCGAGCAGGCGGTCGAGACGCTCGGCCAACTGCGGCCGATGGCGGCGATCGTCGACTGCATGCTGGCGGAAGGTTCGGGTTTGGACGTGCTCGGGCGTCTCGCCTCGGCGGGGCGGGAAATCCCGGTTCTCATCGTCTCCGGCTATGGAGACACGTTGCTTCGGCTCGCCGAACAGACCGCGGAACGGTGCGGTCTGACGCGCGTCGCGACCCAGTCGAAGCCGTTCTCGGCGGCGGCGCTGCGCGGCTTCCTGCAGCAGGCGGCCTCGGAGACCGGCGGGTCGTGAGCGGGTCGTGAACGGATGACCCTGCGCCCGGCGCGTCGCCTCGCCGTCCTGCTTCCTTGGGCGGCGGCGGCGCTCGGTGGTGCCATCGTCGCCGCCGTCGCCGTGGCCCTACTGCTGGAGCTGCGCGCCGCCCTGCACCGGACACAGGCCGAAGTCTCCGCCCTGGCGGAAAGCGCGGCGGAAGCGGTGTCCCGACGCCTGGAGGCCCTCGAGTACGGGCTCTCCGCCATCGCCGGGGCGGTCAGGCCGGAGCGGCTCGACGATCCGGAGCATCGCGAGCACCTCCATCGCCTGGCACGGCGGACGCTCGCGGTCAGCGACGGTGCCCTCGTCTTCTCGGTGTTCGATGCCGTCGGCACCCTGGTCGCCACCTCGCGCGTGCCGCCGGAGCGGATGGAACACGTCTCTTTCGCCGACAGCCCGGCCTTCCTGACGGTTGTGCGCGACTGGCGTCCGTCGCTCAGCGTCAGCGAGCGCTATACCGGGCGGCTGGGGCTGGCGGCCGGCCGGCCCGTGATCGCCGTCGGTCTGCCGGTCCTCGATCCGAACGGCGCCATCGGCGCCGTCGTCTCCGCGATCTTGCCGGCGGAGGGCCCGGGCTCCCTCCTGCCGGAGTTCACCGTTCCCGAGGGGGTGTCGGTGCTGCTGGTCCTGACGGACGGCACGCCCATCGGTCGCCTGCCAGTGTGGACGGAGAGGTCGTCTCCCGTCGCGAGGATCGATGCCGCACCCGACGACCTCGTCGCCGCCCGCGCTGTCCGCGGCGGCACCTCGGCCGTCGTCGTCCTCCGCTCGCACGGCGGCGTCCTGCGGGATTGGGCACGGTTGGCGGTGCCGGTCGGAGCGGCTGCCCTCTTCTTCGCCGTCGCCCTTGTCGTCCTCGCGCAGCGCCTTGCGCGAACCCTGGCCAAGCTCGATCGCGCGGCGGGAGAGCTCGCGGCACGGGAAGCCGAGATGCGGCGCGTGGCCGACAGTCTCGGCATCGGCCTTTGGGTCAGGCGAAGCCCGCAGTCACGCACGGAATATTTCGGCGACTTCGTCGAACGCCTGACCGGCAAGCCGCGCACGCTCCTCGAATCGCGACCGAACATCTGGCGCCACGAGGTCGTGGTGCCGGAGGATCGGGACGAGCTGAAACGCTCGTACCGCTCGGCCGACCTTACGCGCGGCTGGCAGATGACCTACCGCATCTTCGGCGCCGACGGCACGGTGCGCTGGGTCGAGGACAAGGCGATCCAGCTCCCCGGCCCCGACGGCAGGCCGGGGCCCGTCTATGGTGCGGTGACGGACATCACCGAAATCCGCGAAGCGCGTGAAACGATCGCCCGCCAGTCGCGGCAGCTCGAGGACGCGAAACGGCTCGCCGGCCTCTGCTTCTGGCGCCTGAAGCCCGGCGGCGACCGCTACGAGTGGGACGAGCAGTCCTATCGGCAGTTCGGCGTCGACCCCGCGACCTTCGTCCCCACCACGGCGGCGACGTGGTCGCTGGTCGAGGACGCCGACCGCCCCCGTCTGCTCGCCACCTTGGCCCGGGTGGCGGAGACGGGGGAAACCGAGAGCGTGGTGTTCCGCTTCCGCAGGGTCTCGGACGGAGCGCTCCGCGTCCGCTGGTCGCTGATCTCCGCCGAACGCGACGAGACGGGGCGCGTGGTCTATCTCAACGGCGTCAGCCAGGACATCACCGACCGCGAGGCACTGCACGAGGCGCTGATCCGGCGCGACCTGCAGATCGCGGAGGCCGGGCGCTTGGCGGGCCTCGGCTTCTGGCGCCGCCCCCTCGACGGCTCAGGCCGGCTCGAGTGGTCGCCCGAGATGTTTCGCCACGTCGGCGAGACGCCGGAGACCTTCACCCCGACCCTCGACGCGCTTCGCGACCGTGTGGTTCCGGCTGACCGGCAGGCTCTGGAACGGCTGCCTGAACGGGTGCTCGAAACGGGGGCTCCCGGCCAGATCACATACCGGGTCGTCGACCGCCAGGGGCGGGTGCGCCACCTCTGGGTCTCGATGGCGGTCGAGCGCGACGGCGACGGACAACCGATCGCGCTCTACGGGGTTGCGCTCGACATCTCGGACGAGATCGAGGCGGAACGGCGCCTCGCGCGGCAGGAGAAGCAGATCGCCGAGGTCGGCCGAGTGGCCGGTATCGGCTTCTACTCGCGGGCGCTCGACGGCTCGCGTTTCGAGACCACGGCCGTGTTCCGCCGCCAGCACGGCTTCCCGGAGGACTACGCACCGAGCTTCGCGGAGGCGCGCAGCCGCGTCCATCCCGACGACCTGTCCGCGCTGCAGGCGCTCACCGCCCGGCTCGAGGCCGGCGAGGAGACGGCCTCGCTCACCTTCCGCCTCGTCCTGCCCGGGGGCAACGTGCGCCGCATCCGGCTGCACGCGAGCCTGGAGCGCGACGAGACCGGCGCCGCCGTCGCGATCAACGGGTTGACGCAGGACGTCACCGAAGAGGTCGAGGCGCGCGAGCGGCTCGAGCGGCAGCAGGGCTTCCTGGAAGCGGCGCGCAAGGCCGGCCGCATCGGCTTCTACCGCCGCAA
The DNA here is from genome assembly GCF_003336755.1 of Elioraea thermophila (ex Habib et al. 2022). GTDB lineage: Bacteria > Pseudomonadota > Alphaproteobacteria > Acetobacterales > Acetobacteraceae > Elioraea > Elioraea thermophila. The sequence continues at coordinate 258,206 of NZ_QMDI01000005.1, forward strand.
CCTCGACACCGACCTCTACGAGTGGACGCCGGACATCTATGAGGACTACGGGGTCGACCCCACGACGTTCGTACCGACACGTGACAAGGTTTTTGCATTCATCCACCCCGACGACCGCGCCGAGGCGGAGGCCGCGCGACAGCGGCTGATGGCCATCGGGGAAAGCGGAACGTTGCGATTCAGGATCATCCGACCGGACGGAACCGTGCGCTGGCGCGAGGCCGTCGCCAAGCTGCAACGCGACGAGACCGGCCGGCCGGTCGCAGTGGTCGGCGTGACCCGCGACATCACCGAGGAGGTCGAGGCGAGGGCCCAGCTCGTCGAACAGGCGGAGCGGCTGCGCAAAGTGGAGCGTGTCGCCAAGGTCGGCTTCTACCGCCGCGCCCTCGACGGCTCGATCATGGTCGCCTCCGAGGAGAAGCTGCGCCAGTTCGGCTTCCCGCCCGACGCCGGCCCGCTCGACATCGCGGCCTTCCGTGCCCGCTTCCACCCCGACGACCTTCCGATCATGGAGGAGGCCGGCCGCAGGATCGTCGAGGAGGGGGTGACCGAGACCGCCACGGTGCGCGTCGTCCGCCCTGACGGCACCACCCGGTGGATCCGTATCGTCGCCGGTCTGGAACGCGACGCCGCGGGCCGCCCGCTCGCTGTCACCGGGCTCTCGCAGGACGTCACCGAAGAGGTCGAAGCGGAAGAGAGGCTCCGGCGCCAGGAACGGCTGCTCGCCGACGCCGGCCGGGTGGCGCGACTGGGCTTCTGGCGCCGCCGCCTCGACGAGGAGACCATGGAATGGTCGGACGAGGTGTATCGCCATTGGGGCTTCGTTCCCCGCAGCGTCACGCCCACGCTCGGCCTGATCCGTTCCCGCCTGGTCGCCGAAGATCTCTCGCGTTGGGAGGAAACACGGGCGAAGCTCGCCGCCAGCGGCGAGACGCAGATGGTCGAGTGCCGCGTGCGTCACGACGACGGCACGATCCGTTGGCTGCGCATCACCGCCGGTCTCGAGCGCGACCGCGAGGGACGACCGACGGTCTACGGCACGACGCAGGACGTGACGGAGGCCGTGACGGCGAACGAGCGGATCGCGCGCGCGCAGCTGCAACTGGCCGAGGCGGCGCGTCTCGCCGGCTTGGGCTTCTGGCGACTGCCCGTCGGTTCCGATCGCTTCGAGGTCACCGACATCATCCCGGAACAACTGGGTCGCGATCCGACCTCCTTCACCGGCTCGATCGAGACCTACCGGCGGGAGATCTGGCTGGAGGAGGACGCCGAGCTCCTGCTCGCCACCCTCGAGAAGGTGCGGCAGTCCGGCGAGCCGGCCTTCGTCACCTACCGGGTCCGCCGCCCCGACGGGGCGATCCGCGTGCGCAGCTCGACCGTCGCCCTCGAACGCGCCGCCGACGGCACCCCGCTCGCGCTTGTCGGCGTCAGCCAGGACGTCACGGAACGGATCGAGCAGCAGCAGCGCCTTGAACGTTCGCAGCGCCTCTCCGCCCTCGGCGAACTGACGGGCGGCATCGCGCATGACGTCAACAACCTCCTCTCCGTCATCGGTCTCAATCTGGAACTCGTGCGCGAACAGCTGCGCGAGGGCGAGGCGCAGGAACTCGCGACCGCCGCCCTCGCCGCGGTGGAGAAGGGCGCCAAACTGACCCGCGGCCTGCTCGCTTTCGCCCAACGTCAGCCGTTGCGTCCGACCGCCGTCCCGCTCGCGCCGCTGCTCGGTGGGCTGGAGACGCTGTTGCGTCGCGCCCTGGGCGGCAGGGTGGAACTGCGGATCTCCCTCGCTCCCGCCACCCCGCCTGCTCTCGCCGATGCCGCCCAGCTCGAGAGCGCGCTGGTCAATCTCGTCCTCAACGCACGCGATGCCATGCCGAACGGCGGCACGGTCAGCATTTCCGCCGCCGTCGCCACCGAGGCGGAACTCGCTGCCCTCGGCGTCGCCGCGCCGGCGGTGAGGATCGCCGTCGCCGACGATGGCGTCGGCATGACGGCCGAGGTGCTGGCCCGGGCCTTCGAGCCGTTCTTCACCACCAAGGGTTCGGGCAAGGGCACGGGGCTCGGGCTCGCCATGGTCTATGGCTTCGCCCGCCAATCAGGCGGGGAGGTGCGCATCGACAGTGCGCCCGGCAAGGGAACCACGGTCACGCTGTGGCTGCCCGCCGCGGCGTCGCCGCCGGAACGGCAAGACCGCGGGCAGGCCGACCTCGCCGCCCTCGCTGGCGCCACGGTGCTGATCGTCGAGGACGAACCGCCGCTGCGCGCCGCGATCGAACGCCTGTGCGCCGAGGCCGGACTGCGTACCCATGCCGTGGGCGACGGCGACGCCGCGCTCGCGTTGCTGCGCTACGGCGTGACGGTCGATCTCGTGCTGACGGATGTGCGCATGCCCGGCCGGCTCGACGGCCATGCACTCGCCGCCGAGATCCGCGCCCTCCGGCCGAACCTCCCGATCCTGCTCATGACGGGTTACGACGACACGGGACTCGCCGACACCGTCGTGCCCATCCTGCGCAAACCCTTCTCGCGCGACGACCTGCTCGACGCGCTCGCCCGCCTCCTTCGCGAGGCGCGGACACCTGCCTTCTGACCCCGTGCCTCTCGGGGGAAATCGCTCCTTGACCTTGCTCAATGCACCGGGCGTGACGTCGGGTCGACACTGCGTCCCGCCATGGTCGACGACGCCACCCTCATCGCCCGGTGGGACGGCAGGCTGCCGCGCTACACGTCCTATCCGACGGCGGTGCAGTTCCACCCCGGCATCACCGAGGCGACCGTCCGCGGTTGGCTCGCCGCCCTGCCGGCCGACGAGCCCCTCTCCCTCTACCTCCATGTGCCGTTCTGCCGGCGCATGTGCTGGTATTGCGGCTGCACGACCGTGGTGGCGAACGGCTCCGCCCCCGTCGAAACCTACGTCGAGGATCTGATCACCGAGATCGCGCTCTGGCGGGAGGCGATCGGGCGGGCGCAGCGGGTGACCCGCATTCACTGGGGCGGCGGCACGCCGTCGATTGTCGGCCCCGTGGGATGGCGCAAGGTCAACGCCGCCCTGCGCTCCGCCTTCGCCGTCGATCCGGACGCCGAGATCGCGGTCGAACTCGACCCGCGCACCCTGACCAACGCGATGATCCGCGCGCTCGCCGAGACGGGAGTGACGCGAGCCTCGCTCGGCGTGCAGGACTTCGACCCCGTGGTGCAGAAGGCGGTGAACCGGGTGCAGCCGTTCGAGCTCGTCGCCGACTGCGTCGCGCGGCTGCGCGGGGCGCGCATCGAGCGAATCAATTTCGACCTGATGTACGGCCTGCCGCACCAGACCGAGCTCTCCGTCGCGCGCACCGCCCGCCAGGCGCTGTCGCTGAACCCCAATCGGGTGGCGATTTTCGGCTACGCACATGTACCGTGGATGCGCCGCCACCAGCGTCTGATCCACGAGGAGGACCTGCCCGACGCGCCGGAGCGCCTTGCGCAGTTCCGCGCCGCGCTGGCCGTATTTACCGCCGCCGGCTACGTCGCGATCGGGCTCGATCATGCCGCCCGGCCCGACGATCCGCTCGCTGTCGCGCTCGCCGAACGTCGCCTTAGGCGCAACTTCCAGGGCTACACGGACGATACCGCCCCCACGCTGATCGGCATCGGGGCGTCGGCGATCTCCTCCTTCGCCCAGGGCCACGCGCAGAACGCGGCGAGCGTGCCGCCGTGGCGAGAGGCGATCCGATCGGGGCGGCTCGCCATCGTGCGCGGCATCGAGCCCGATGCAGACGATCGGCTGCGCGCGCTGCTGATCGAGCGGCTGATGTGTTCGCTTGCGCTCGACATCGGGGCCGCCTGCCGCGAGCACGGCGTCGATCCGCGGCGGTTCGCCGACGTGTTGCCGCGCTTCGATGCCATGGCGGCAGACGGGCTCGTCGAGCGCGAAGGGTGGCGGGTCGCCGTCACCCCGCACGGGCGGCCCTTCCTGCGCGCCGTCGCCGCGGTGTTCGATCGCCATCTGGACCCCTCCGCCGGCCGACACGCCCGCGCGGTGTGAGGCGATCCACGTCGCGCGATTGCGCGCCGGTCTGCTGCCCGGCTAGGCGTGACGCATGCGTCGCGCCGTCCTTTTCGCCCTCGGCGGCCTCCTACTCGCCCTCGCCCTCGTTGCGGCCTGGGCCTGGCAGCCCGATCGCGACCGCGCCGTGCTCGAGGCGCGCCACGCCCGCGGGCCGGAGGATTTCGTCGCCGTCGCGGGCTTGCGTCTTCACCTGCGCGACGAAGGTCCGCGCGACGCACAAGCGGTGATCCTGCTGCACGGCTTCGGCGCGTCGCTGCACACCTGGGACGGCTGGGCCGGCCTGCTCGCGGATCGATTCCGCATCATCCGCTTCGACCTGCCGGGCTTCGGGCTCACCGGCCCCGATCCGACCGGCGACTACGGCGATGCGCGCGCACATGCGGTTCTCGTTGCGGTAATGGATCGTCTCGGCATCGGCCGCGCCTCGCTGATCGGCTCCTCGATGGGTGGGCGGATCGCCTGGTCCTTCGCCGCCGCCCATCCCGAACGGGTCGATCGTCTCGTGCTTGTCGCGCCGGACGGGTTCGAGAGCCCGGGCCGCACCTATGGCGTGCCGACTCGCGTGCCCCCGTTCGCGCGGCTGCTGCCGTACTTCATGCCGGAGGCGCAGGTGCGCTGGTCGCTGGCCGGTGCGTATGGCGACGCGTCGCGCATGACCGAGGAGGTGGTGCGACGCACGCACGAGATGCTGATCGCGCCGGGCGTGCGGCGAGCGATCCTCGATCGCATCGCGGGCCATGTGCTGCATCCGCCGGAGGAGCGGCTGCGGTCGATCACCGCACCCGTGCTCGTGCTGTGGGGGGAGAAGGACCGCGCGATTCCGGCCGCGCGGGCGGAGGACTATCGCGCCAATTTGCGCGACGTCCGGGTGGTGGTGTTTCCGGGCCTCGGCCATCTGCCGTTCGAGGAAGATCCCTCAGGCACGGTCGCGCTGGTGCGGTCGTTCCTCGACGGCAACTGAGGCGCGATCCCGTCCTTGTTCCTCGCGTGCTCAGACGCGGCGGCGGCGCAGCAAGAGGTGCACAGCCCCGACATTGCCGCCCTGCGGATGCGCAAGCGCCAGGATCAGCCCGCGAAGTTCCGGTGCGTTGAGCCAGTGTGGGAGTTCGCGCCGCAGCACCCCGCCCGCCTCGCCGGCCCCCTTGCCGGTGACGATGGCGATGCAGCGCAGGCCCGCCGCGTGGGCGGCGAGCACGAAGGCGCGCACCTCGGCATGCGCTTCCGCCGCCCTCTTGCCGTGCAGGTCGAGCGTACGCTCGGGCCGAAGCCGGCCGCGGCGCAAATCCTCCCACCTGCGGCGATCGAGCCCCGCCGGCATGACGGTCGGCGAGAGGTCGGGCAGCGGCGGGGGGAGGGGCGGGACCGCCCGTTGGGGTGGCGGCGATGCAGCCGGTGCCGGTTCACCTACCCGTTCCGTGGTCGGATCGGTCGCCGCGGCCTCCTCGGGGCGGATGGGCACGATCCCCGCCCGGGCGACGAAGGCGCGCCAGAGCGCCTCCTCTTCCGCCGTCACCGCGCGGCGGCGACGCGCAGGCGGAATGCGCCCGCGCGGCGGGCGACTCATCCCTCGTCCTCGAGCAGGATCACGTGCAGGCTGCGGGGCCCGTGCGCGCCGAGCTCCAAGGTCTGCTCGATGTCGGCGGAGCGGGAAGGCCCCGTCACCAGCATCACCGTGCGCGGCATCACGCGGCGCCCCGCGGGCAGCGCCTCGTCCACCCGTCCCCGCTCAGCCCGCAGCAGGTCCCAGGCCTCCTCGAAGGCACCGACGATGCGGCTCGCGCGCAGCAGCACGAGATGCGCCTCGGGCAGCAGGTTGAGCGTCGTCGGGTGGTCGGGACCCGACGTCAGCACGAGGGTTCCGGTTTCCGCCACGGCGGCGAAACAGGCGGTGAGCGAGGCGGCATCATCGGGCTCGGCGCGGCCGAACCGGACGGCGAGCGAGGGGCGGTCGGCCCAGGGCAGCGCCAGCAGATCCGGGTGCGGGGCGGCGGCAAGCCGGGCGGGCAGATTGCGGGCGGCAAGCCAGGCGGCGACGTGGCCAGGCACCGCCGCGGCGTCGGCGAGCCGCGCCACAGTGCCGAACTCCTGCTCGAGATTGGCGACGAAACGATCGATCAGCGCCGCACGTTCGCCCTTCGCGCGTTCCGGGATCAGCCCGCGCGGGGGATTGGCGAGTCGCGCCCGCACGGCTTCGGCGCGCGCGCCATCGTCGCGATCCCGCGGCAGCCCGGCGCGAATTCGGCCGAGGATGCGCGCCCGTGCCTCGGCAGCGGTGCTCATCGCCCTCAAACCTGCCCGCCGCGGCGTGCGTAGCGCGCCTGGAACGTTTCGCCCTCGGGGGCGGGAAAGTCCCGCCCCCCCGTCCAGCCGCCGGCGAGCGGAAGAGCGGCGAAACGTCCCTTCCGCCGGCCGAAGGCACCAAGCACGCCGACCGCAAGCCGGGTGGCGAGGCGATAGAGGGCGGGGCGGCGAGCAAAGAACGCCCAGGCGGCGAGCCCGGCCCGTTCCGCACGCGGAGGGAGGTGGCGTTCGAAGGCGCGTTCGCGCCAATGCCGCATCATCTTGGTCAGCGGGATCTTCATCGGACAGACGGTTTCGCAGCGCCCGCAGAAGGTGGAGGCGTTGGGCAGATGGCGGGCCTGATCGACCCCGATCAGCGACGGCGTCAGCACCGCGCCCATCGGTCCGGGATAGACCCACCCGTAGGCGTGGCCGCCGACCGAACCGTAGACCGGGCAGTGGTTCATGCAGGCCGCGCAACGGATGCAGCGGAGCATGTCCTGGAACTCGGTGCCGATCATGGCGGACCGCCCGTTGTCGAGCAGCACGACGTGATACTCGGCCGGTCCGTCGGCGTCCTCCGCCCGCCGCGGGCCGGTGGAGAACGTGGTGTACACCGACATGTCCTGACCGGTGGCGGAGCGGGCGAGCAGGCGGAGAATGGTGCAGGCGTCCTCCAGCGTGGGGACGAGCTTCTCGATCGAGGCAAGCACGACGTGCACGCGGGGCAAGGTTTGCGTCAGGTCGCCGTTGCCCTCGTTCGTCACGATGACGGAACTGCCGGTCTCGGCGATCAGCAGGTTCGCCCCCGTGATGCCGACATCGGCGGCGAGGAAGCGGCCGCGCAACACGGTGCGCGCCTCGGCGAGCAGGTCGCGCCGTTCGGCAAGCGGGCGATCCGCCGGCAGGCCGGCGTGCTTCTCGCGGAAGGCCGCGATCCAGTCCTCGCGATTGAGATGGAAGGCAGGCGCGATGATGTGCGAAGGGGGTTCCCGCCGCAGCTGGATGATGTATTCGCCGAGATCGGTCTCGACGGGGGTGATGCCATTCGCTTCGAGGTGATCGTTCAGCGCGATCTCCTCGGCGATCATCGACTTGCCCTTGGTCACCGTGCGCGCGCCGACGCGGCGGCAAATCTCGAGCACGATCCGCCGTGCGTCCTCCGCCGTCTCGGCCCAGTGCACCTGCCCTCCTTGCGCCTCGACCGCCTGGGCGTAGGCCTCGAGGTAAAGGTCGAGATGGGCCAAGGTATGGTTCTTGATGTCGCGGGCGGCGTCGCGCAGCGCCTCGAACTCGGGCAGGCCCGCATAGGCCTTGGCCCGCTTGCCCTGAAAGCGCGGGCGCGTGGCGGCAAGCGCCTTCTGCAGCCCGGCATCGGCCAGCGCGCGGGCGGCGTTTTCCGTGAAGGCGGGGCTGGTGGCGAGCATGCCGGCGAACCTCCCTCGACGCCCGCAATGTAGCCGTTCGCGCGGGAAATGCAGCCCCACCGCCGGGCGCGACCGTCCGTCGCGTGCCCGCCGAACGCGCTCAGCTCTCCAGCATGCGGCGCAGCAGCTCGACGTCCTCGGCGAGCGAGGGGTCCTTCTGCATCAGCTCGGCAATCCGCGCACAGGCATGCATCACCGTGGTGTGGTCGCGATTGCCGAACTTGCGCCCGATTTCGGGCAGGGAGCGCGCGGTGAGCTGCTTGGCGAGATACATCGCGATCTGCCGCGGCCGGGCGACCGCGCGCGCCCGACGGGCGGAGAACATGTCGGTGAGGCGGATGTTGTAGTGCTCCGCCACCCGCTTCTGGATCTCCTCGATGGTCACGCGCCTCTCATGCGCGCGCAGGAGGTCGCGCAGCACCTCCTGCGTGCTTTCGAGGGTGATGGGGCGGCCCACCAGTTGCGCGTGCGCAACGACGCGGTTCAGCGCGCCCTCGAGGTCGCGCACGTTGGTGGTGATCTTGTGCGCCATGAACTCCATCACCTTCTGCGGCACGGCAACCCCCTGCAGGGCGGCCTTCGCCTGCAGGATGCCGATGCGGAGTTCGTAGGTGGTGGCGTGGATGTCGGCGACCATGCCGCAGCCGAGACGGGTGCGCAGTCGCTCCTCGATCCCCGACAGGTCGGAGGGCGACTTGTCGGCCGAGACGACGATCTGCTTGCCGGCATCGACCAGCGCGTTGAAGGTGTGGAAGAACTCCTCCTGCGTGGAATCCTTGCCGATCAGGAACTGCAGATCGTCCACCATCAGCACGTCGACCGCGCGCAGGGTTTCCTTGAACTCGACCGAGGATTGGCTGCGGATGGCGGCGATGAAGCGGTACATGAACTTCTCGGCCGACATGTAGGCGACGGCGCGCTGCGGGGTGCGTTCGCGGATCGCCCAGGCGATGGCGTGCATCAGGTGAGTCTTGCCGAGGCCCACGCCGCCATAGAGGAAAAGCGGATTGAACCCTGGCGTGGGCCCGCTCTCCGCCACCCGGCGCGCGCAGGCATAGGCGAACTCGTTCGGCTTGCCGACGACGAAGGTGCCGAAGGTGAAGCGCGGGTCGAGCGGACCGGAAAGGTCGCTGCGCGCATCGCTGCGCAGGTCGTTGCGCACCGTCTCGGCCGTCGTATAGGGGGCTGAGGGCTCGGCCGAGGGAGGCGGGGCAAGCGCTTCGGCGAGCCCGGCCTGGGGTTGGCCGATGCGCAGTTCGACGCGGCGGATGCGGGCGTTCTCCGCGTTCCACAGCGCGCGAATGCGATCGCCGTAATGCGCCCGCACCCAATCGCGCAGGAAGCGTGTCGGCAGGACGATGGTGACCTCGTCGTCGCTGACGGCGGCGAGGGTCATCTGGCGAAGCCAGGTGCGGTACTGCACCTCGCCGACCTCTTCGCGCAGCCGGCCGCGCACGCGCGCCCACTGGCCGCCGATTTCAGGGTCGATCGGAGACACGCCGAGCCCGCCCTCTTCCACGGTCCCTTCCGTTGCGCGCAAGTGGATCGCACCCTGCGCCCGGCTGCTGCCGAGCGCACGGCGCAGACCCTCGTGTTTTAGGAAAGCCGCCGCACCGGAGGCAAATCAATATTTGCGCTGATGTTACGTTTCAAAGACTACGCCTAAGTACTTGTTGGTTGTGTTACGAGAAACGACGAAGACACATAGGCGCCAACCAGTTCATGGCAGGCGCGCTGACACTGACCAGACTGCGCGGTTACTGGTGCCGAGGCGGCCGCAATGTAGCGGCCGCTTCCGCAGGATCAAGCCGACGGTGCGACGTCCAGTGCCTTCACGCGGCGCGACAGGCGCGCGAGCTTGCGGGCGACAGCATTGCGATGGATCACGCCCTTCGACGCCGCACGCATCAGTTCCGGCGTCAGGGCGTGCAAGGCCGCCCGCGCCTCCTGTGCCGAACCGGCCGCGATGGCCTTCTCGACCTTCTTGGCGAAGGTTCGAAGCCGCGACCGCCGCGCGCGGTTGCGCACCGTGCGCTTCTCAATCTGTCGGATGCGCTTCTTCGCCGAAGCCGTATTCGCCATGACGCTGCTCGATCAGGATGCCGATGGGCAGCGGATCACCCCGCCGCCGAAGGCCGCGCTGCTTACACCCCGACTCCCATGCCGTCAAGGCGGCCCACTCAGCGATGGCGAAACGCGGGCGCACGCTTCTCGGCAAACGCCGCCATGCCTTCCTTCTGGTCCTCGAGCGCGAAGCAGGATTGGAAGAGACGACGCTCGAACCGCACGCCTTCCGACAGCGTCGTCTCGAAGGCGCGGTTCACCGCCTCCTTCGCCATCGCCACCGCCGGGCGCGACAGGGAGGCGATCTTCTCCGCCACCCGCACCGCCTCGTCGATCAGTTCCGCCGCCGGCACGACGCGCGCGACGAGCCCGGCACGCTCGGCCTCCTCGGCGCCCATCATCCGCCCCGTGAGGATCATCTCCATCGCCTTCGACTTGCCCACCGCCCGGGTCAGCCGCTGCGTGCCGCCCGCGCCGGGGATCACGCCGAGGTTGATCTCCGGCTGGCCGAACTTCGCCGTGTCGGCGGCGAGGATGAAGTCGCACATCATGGCGAGCTCGCAACCGCCACCCAAGGCGAAGCCCGCCACGGCGGCGATCACCGGCTTGCGGACGGAAAGGATCGTCTCCCAGCGGTTGCCGATGAAATCGTCGTTGACGACGTCGATGAAGGAGCGGTCCTTCATCTCCTTGATGTCGGCACCGGCGGCGAAGGCCTTCTCGTTCCCGGTCAGCACGATGGCGCCGATCGCGTCATCGGCATCGAACGCGCGCAAAGCCTGGCCGAGCTCGATCATCAGCTGGTCGCACAGCGCGTTCAGCGCCTTCGGCCGATTCAGCGTGATCAGGCCGACCGGCCCGCGCGTTTCGGTGAGGATCATCTCGTAGGCCACGGGTTCGTCCCCCTCGCTGGCTGCGACGGGCCCTCGCCTACTCAACGCTGCGTGCGGGGGCAATAGAACGTGGTGCGCCCCTGCTGCACCATGGTCGCGATGCCGCGGCAGGCGGGAGGCCCCGGGCAACGCTCGCAGGGCTCACCGGCCCGGCCATAGACCTTCCAGGCATGCTGGAAGTAGCCGAGTTCGCCGTTCGTCTGCCGCCAATCGCGCAAGGACGAACCGCCGGCGGCGATGGCCTCCTCGAGCGTGGCCTTGATCGCGGCGACGAGGCGGGCGGCGCGCTCGCCGCGCACCGTGCGCGCCTCGCGCTTCGGCGAGATGCCGGCGCGGAACAACGCTTCGCAGGCATAGATGTTGCCCAAGCCCGCCACCACGGCCTGATCCATCAGCGCCGCCTTGATCGCGCAGCGCCGTCCCGCCAAGGCGGCCTCGAGCACGGCCGGGGTGAAGGCCGCATCGAGCGGTTCGGGGCCGAGGCCCGCGAGGCGGGGGTGGTCCGCCTCGTGCGCGGTCGGCACGAGATCGAGGCTGCCGAAGCGGCGCGGATCGACGAACCCCACCCGCCAGCCATCCTCGGTCTCGATGACCACGTGTTCGTGCGGCACGGGGGACGCCGCCTCATCGGGGGCGGAGAGGCGAAGCCGGCCCGACATGCCCAAGTGCCACAGCACGGTAAGCCCGCCTTCGAGACGCATCAGGATGGTCTTGCCGCGGCGGCCGAAACCGAGGATGCGCCGGCCCTGCAGCGCCTCGGCAAAGCCCGGCGGGATCGGCCAGCGCAGATCGCCGCGGGCAAGACCGATGCGGGCGATCCGGCTTCCCGTGAGCCGTGCCGCCAGGCCGCGCCGTACCGTTTCCACCTCGGGCAGTTCCGGCATGCCCCCTCCCTCGCCTCCGCGCGGGTTCGAGGCTACGCTCGCGCGCCATGAGCGACAACGCACCCGTCACCCATTTCGGCTATCGCACCGTGCCCGTGCCCGAGAAGAAGGGGTTGGTGCGCGGCGTGTTCGACTCGGTCGCGCAACGCTACGACCTGATGAACGACCTGATGAGCCTCGGCATCCATCGGGTCTGGAAGCGCATCTTCGTCAACACACTCGCGCCCCACCCGCGGATGCGCTTGCTTGATCTCGCCGCCGGCACCGGCGACATCGCCTTTCTTGCCCTCGAACGCGGCGCGGGAGCCGTCGTGCTCGCCGATCTCACCGAGGCGATGCTGAGGGTGGCGGAGGAGCGCGCAGTGGCGAAGGGGCTGATCGGGCGCTGCGAGTTCCTGGTGGCGGATGCCGAGGCGCTGCCTTTGCCCGACGCCTCGTTCGATGCAGTAACGATCGCCTTCGGCCTGCGCAACTGCACCGACATCGATGCCGTGCTGCGCGAGAGCCACCGCGTGCTGCGCCCCGGCGGGCGCTTCCTCTGTCTCGAGTTTTCGCAGGTTTCGGTCGCCGCCCTGCGTCCCCTCTACGACGCCTATTCGTTCACGGTGCTGCCGATGCTCGGCCGCCTGGTTGCGCGCGGCGAGGGAGCCTATCGCTATCTCGCCGAAAGCATCCGCCGCTTCCCGGCGCAGGCCGAGCTTGCCGAGCGCATGCGGCAGGCCGGCTTCGAGCGCGTGACCTGGCGCGACCTCTCCGCCGGCATCGCTGCCATCCACTCCGGCTGGCGTCTCTGAGCCTCCGCCGTTCCTCTCCTCTCGTCCCGAAAGCGGGGTTTCGTCCGTGAAGGTGCTGTCGATCCAGTCCTGGGTCAGCCACGGCCATGCCGGCAATGCGGCGGCGATCTTTCCGCTGCAGCGCCTCGGCGTCGAGGTGGTCGCGGTCCATACCGTGCTGTTCTCCAACCATACCGGTTACGGATCGTGGCGCGGGCGCATCGTCGACGCCGAGCTCGTGCGCGAGATCGTGCATGGGGTGGCGGAGCGCGGGGCGCTCGCCGAGACGGATGCACTGCTCACCGGCTACATGGGCGAGGCAGGCATCGGCGAGGCGATCCTCGACGCGCATGCACGACTGAAGGCGGCAAATGCCCGCGCGCTCTGGTGCTGCGACCCGGTGATCGGCGACGACGGCCGCGGCGTCTTCGTCCGCCCCGGGATCCCCGAGTTCTTCCGCGACCGTTGCGTGCCGGCGGCCGACATCCTCACCCCGAACCAGTTCGAGCTCGCCTGGCTGACGGGTGCGGAGGCGCGCACGCGCGCGACTTTGCTTGCCGCGGCGCGGGCGCTGATCGCGCGCGGACCGCGGATCGTGTTCGTCACCTCGCTCGCGGTGGAGGACACGCCCGAGGACGCGATCGATGTGGTCGCGGTCGATGCGTCGCGCGCGGTGCGGGTGCGGGTGCCGAAACTGCCGATCATCGGGCGCGGCACGGGCGATGCCATCGCCGCCCTGTTCCTCGCTCACGTGCTGGCCGGGCGCGATCTCGCCGAGGCCGCCGCGCGCGCCGCCTCCTCCTTGCACGGCGTGCTGCGCGCCACGGTGGCGGCGGGGCGGCAGGAGATGGCGCTGATCCCGGCGCAGGAGCAGCTCGTCGCCCCGGATCCCCTGTTTCCCGCCGAACCGTTCGCCTGACGCCCTGCTGCGATGACGATCGCCCGCGCAGCGTGCTAGCACCGCCCGGTCAGCGTGCAGGGGCAACGAGCATGAGCCATCCGATCGCCCGCCGGCTCGCCGAGGCGGGAAGCGTCCTCATCGTCCGCGAAGCGACGCCGCAAGCCGCGCGCGCGCGCATCGCAGAGGGCCGGGCGGCAGGCCTCGTCGCGTTCGAGATCGCACTCTCGACGCCGTCGGCGATCGAGCTGATCCGCGACTTCGCCGCCGACCCCGCGCTCGTCATCGGCGCCGGCACGGTGCGCACGGCGGCCGAGGCCTATGCCTGCGGCGAGGCCGGGGCGCGCTTCCTGGTCTGCCCCTGGAACGAGCCGGAGATCGTTCCTGCCGGGAAACGCTTCGGCGCCTGCGTCATGCTCGGCGCCCTCACCCCCGACGAGGTGGTCGAGGCGCTCGAGGGTTTCGCCGACGCGGTCTCGGTCTTCCCCGCCCCCTCCCTCGGCGGCGCAGCGCACATTCGTGCCCTGCGCACGGTGTTTCCGGAGGTCGCGTTCTACCCCTCGGGCGGCATCGCCGCCGCCGAAGCCATGGCCTATCGCGACGGCGGGGCGGCCTTCGTCGGCATCGACCGCATCGAGGCCTGAGCGCGCTCAGCCAAAATACCACGACTCCGGATTGTCGATCGGCCGGTCCTCGTTCAGCCGCAGGAAACCCTTGATGGTGCGGCCGAGGGTGAGAATGAAGCCCCAGGCGAGGAAGGCCAGGCCCACCACCAGCCAAGCCGAGACGAAGCCGACCACGCCCCACAGGATGGACAGCCAGAAGGTGCGGATCTGGAACGTGAAATGGGTGGCGAGCCAGGGCGGGGCGCCGTCGCGGGCGTAATAGGCAAGCACGACGCCGACGAGGAAGGTGATGCCGACGAAGAAGCCCGCGCCGTAGAGGAGGTAAACCGCCAGCGCGTAATTGCGCGCCCGCCGCTCGCGCGGGTCTTCCGGCGGACGGCGGGGGACATATGGGACCGAGCCGTCGCTCACGGCCGCAGCGCAAGCCCGGGGCGGAGGTTGCGGAAAGGCAACGACGCCGGCTCGGCGACCACGGGCCCCGGGGCGGCGACGATCAGCACCTCCTTGGCGATCGGCTGGAAGTCGGCGCGGAAATGCACCGAGGACTTCAAGGCAAGCACGGGCGCGCGTTCCGGGGTGAGACCGAGATGGCGGAACATGGCGCGATCGTAGGCCTGCATCTTGCGCGAGGCCACCGCGATCCGCACCCCGCCGGTCTCGAGCAGCGCCATCGGCCCGAGATCCGCACGGTTGCCGCGCGTCATCGGCCCCTCGCAGGTGAAGCGGCCCGAAGCCAGCGCGAGCACCCGGAAGCGCGCCGTGAAGGGCATGCCGTCGCTCTTGCCGCCGAGTGCGAGGTCGATCGTCGCTCCCGTCCCCGCCTCGTGCGCCGCCTGCGCGGCCTCGGGGTCGTTCAGCACGCCGACCACCGCGCCCGTCACCCCGCCCTCGACGAGGGCGCGCAACAGCCCGGTGGTGTCGCCGTGCCCGCCGCCACCCGGGTTGTCCTGCGTGTCGGCGAGGATGATCGGCGGTCCCTCAGGGGAGGCGTGGGCAAGGCAGTGCGCCACCGCCTCTTCGGGCGAGAGGATCGGCTGGCGCATCTCGGACCGGCGCGCCACGAACGCTGAGGCGAGGCGCGCAGCCGCCTCCTCCGCCGCCTCCGCCGTCTCCGCATAGGCCGTCACCGCCGGCCCGCAGCCGGGAAAATCGCAGTAGGGGAAGCCGAGGGAGAGCGAGAGGTCGATCGCCCCCGTTTCGCGCTCGATCCGCTCGCGCAGCCCGTAGAGCTCGCGCATCGGCGAAACGAGCGTGCACTGGGCGGTGATGGGGACGAGGAAGTCGATCGGCCGATGCGCGCGCGCCCAAGGGCGGCCGTGCGCGATGCGCCGCAGCAGGAGGGCTGCGGCGCGGGCGCCGGTTTCCTTCATGTCGACGTGCGGGTAAGTGCGGTACGCGGTGAGAACGTCGGCGAGCTCCGCCATCGCCGGCGTGACGTTGGCGTGCAGGTCGAGGCTCACCGCGATCGGAAGCTCGCCCAGGCGGTCGCGCAGGCGGCGCAGCAGTTCGCCTTCGCCGTCCGGCACGTGCTCGGCCATCATCGCCCCGTGCAGGTCGAGATAGACGCCGTCGAGCGGGCCGGCCCGCGCGGCATCCTCGACGATCCAACCGGCGATCGTTTCGTAGGCGTCGCGCGTGAGGGGGGCGGACGGCATCGCCATGGCGTAGACGAGCGGCACCACCTCCGCACCCGCCTCGCGCAGGTGCTCCGCCGCACCGGCGATCGGGATCCGTGTCCCGACGATTGCGGCGAGGACCACCTCGCCGCGGGAGAGCGGGGGGAAGCCGCCAGGGGCGCGGAAGGCGTCGAGATCGGCCGGGAAGGGCGCGAAGGAGTGGCTCTCGTGCTGGAAGCCGGCGATGGCGATGCGCATCAGGCCCGGCCCGCCGCGGCCAGCACGGCATCCGCCAGCACCCGAAGCCCCGCCTCCGCCCACTCCGGCGTGATGCTTTCCGCCTCGTTGTGGCTCAAGCCGCCGTGGCAGGGGACGAAGATCATCGCCGTCGGCACCGCGCGCGCGACATAGACGGCGTCATGCCCGATCGGGGTCGGCATCTCGCGCCAGGGGTAGCCGCGCGCTTCGGCCGCCGTGCGCACGAGGCCCACGAGCCGGGCATCGAACGGCGTCTCGGGGGCGGTCCAGAACGGGTCGATGCGCACCGCCACCCGCCGCGCCGCGGCGATCGCGCTCAGGCGTTCCTGCAACAGCGCCACCTGGCGGGCGAGCCCCTCGGCGGAGGCGTTGCGCAGATCGACGGTGAACCACACGCGCCCAGGCACGACGTTGCGCGAGGCGGGCGAAACCTCGAGCCGCCCGACCGTGCCCACCCCGCCCGTCTCGAGCGCGATGCCCTCGATCGCCTCCACCATGCGCGCCGCGGCGACGAGCGCATCACGGCGCATGCCCATCGGGTTGCCGCCATGCGCCTCCGCGCCGTCCACCGTCACCTCGAACCAGGCTTGGCCCGATGCGCCGGTGACGACGCCGATCACCTTCCCTTCCGCCTCCAGAACGGGGCCCTGTTCGATGTGCAGCTCGAAATACCCGCCCAAGCGTTTCGCCCAGGATGGGTCGGCGTCGCCCTTCCAGCCGATGCGCGCGAGCTCCTCGCCGAACACACGGCCCTCCGGGTCGCGCTTGGCGAGGATCTCCTCCTCGCTGAACACGCCGACCGCGACCCCCGAACCCATCATCGGCGGCGAGAAGCGCGCCCCTTCCTCGTTCGTCCAGTTCACCAGCACCACGGGCGCCTTCGTGCGCACGCCCGCCTCGTGCATGGCGCGCAGCACCTCGAGCCCCGCCAGCACGCCGAGCACGCCGTCGAACTTGCCGCCCGTCGGTTGCGTATCCAGGTGGCTGCCCATCGCGATCGGGGGCAGGGAGGGGTCTTCGCCCTCGCGCCGCAGCACCATGTTGCCGACGCGATCGACGGCAAGCGTCAGGCCGAGCTCCGCGCCCCAGCGCGCCAGTAGCCGGCGGCCTTCCCCGTCGGCGTCGGTGAGGGTCTGGCGGTTGCACCCGCCTTTCGCGGTCGCACCGATGCGCGCCATCTCCATCAGACTCGCCCAGAGGCGCGCCCCGCTTACGGGAAGGTTGTCCATGCCTCGCTCTTCTCCAGGTCGATCCCACATCGTGTTGGCGCCCGCACCATCGGAAGCCAGCATCAAGCGTGCGCGCGAAAGACGTACTCGTCGCAGCCCGAGCCGAACAGGCCGAGCCCCGGCGGGCGACAGAAGCGGCGAACAGGCTCGAGGCCGCAGGCCTCGGCGAGCCGGAGGGTCTCCGCCTCGCTGATCGATTCGTAAGGGTAGCCGCCGAGCCAGTCCTTCACGTCGGTGCGGAACGACATGCCCCGGTTGCGCTCCGGATATCGCGCCACGTATTCGGCGAAGGATCGCCCCCGAATGGCGAGGGCGAGACGGAAGGCGGCGACGTAGAGGGCTTCGAACCCGCGCCGGATCGGCTGCGGGGCCGCCGTGTAGAGGCGCTTCTCAAGTCGCCAGAACCCGCAGAGCGGGGTGCGCCGATAGAGCGCGACGGCGAGGGAGCCGCCGGGCTCAACCTTGGCGGCGGCTGCCCGAAAGGCGCGGTCGAGATCGCCGGTGTGATGCAGCACCCCCCAGGAGTAGACGATGTCGAAGCGAGGAAGCCGGTCGAGGTCGAACACGCTTCGGCGTTCGACTTGGCAAGCTTTGCCGGCGGCATGGAGGCCCAGAACCCGGCGCGTGGTCTCCACACTGTCCGCATCGAGGTCGATCGCGTGCACCGAAGCGGCGCCGAGGCGAAGGAAGGCCAAGGCGGAGAGGCCCGAACCGCACCCGACGTCCAGCACCGAACGGCCCTCGACCTCCTCGCGCGGCAGCAAACGTTCGAGCCCGCGCACCGCCTCGGCGATCGCCTCCTCGTTCAGGCGTGCGGCGAATTCGGCCCAGTTCCGGCCGAACTCGTAGTGCGGCAACCGGTCGGGGGATGACTGGTCAGGCATGCGTCTTCGACCTTCCATCAGTCCGGCACCGGGCCGATCCATACCGTTTCGCCATCCACCCGCGACGGCACCGGCGTCAGGCTCGCCCCGGCGCAGGGGCCCTTCAGGCAGAACCCGTCCTCGATGCGGAACTCCGCCCCGTGCGTCTGGCAGCGGATGCGCTGGCCGCCCGGGGCGAGGAAGCGGTCGGGCACGATGTCGAGCGAGACGCCGAGATGCGGGCAGGCGTTGAGATAGACGAACACGCGCTCGCCCCGTCGGACGGCGAAGATGCCGGTGAAGCGGCCGGGGTCGGGCGGGAACCCTTTCGCCCCGCCGGGCGGGATCGCGGCGAGCGGGCACAGCGCGCGCCAGCCCGGCTCCGCCCCGGCCACACCCACCGTCTCGCTCACGTCTTGAAGCCCCCCATGGCGCAGATCGTCCGCCAGTGCTCGGGCGAGACGGGCATGACGGAGAGGCGGGACTGGCGCAGCAAAGCGAGGCCCTCGAGCCGAGGCGAGACCTTCATCTCGGCGAGCGTGACGGGGCGGGGGAAGGGGCCCACGGTCTTCACGTCCACCGCCACCCAGGGCGAACCGGGCTCGGCCGTGGGGTCGGGGTAGGCCTCGCGCACCACCTCGACCACGCCGACCACCGCCTTGCCGACGTTGGAGTGGTAGAAGAGGGCGAGATCACCGACCCGCATCGCCATCAGGTGCCGCTTGGCGAGGTGGTTGCGCACCCCCGTCCACGGCTCCACCCCCGCCGCCACCTGCTGGTCCCAGGAGAAGGCGTCGGGTTCTGATTTGACCAGCCAGTAGGCCATGCCCCTCGGTCCCCGCCCGCGCGTCGCTCAGCCGGCGACCTGCGCCCCGTCCTTGAACACCACCCGCACGGGGTCGATCTCCACCCGCGCGAACAGCCCCGCCTTGGCATAGGGGTCCTCGGCCGCGAGCCGCTCGGCCTCCGCCCGGTCCGCCACCTCGACGACGTAGAACGACCCTTTCGGCCTTCCCTCCTCGTCCAGCACCGGCCCGACGAGCACGAGTTTCTCGACGTTCCGCTGCAGATAGGCGAGATGGTCCGGGCGGGTGGCGAGGCGGAGATCGAGGCTTCCGGGCTTGTCGGTGCAGCGGATGGTGAAGTGCATCGCGTCTCCTCTCGGCCTGCCCACGCCGGCTTGTGCTTCAAACCCGGGCAAAGCGCCCATATCATCGGCGGCAATGGTTGGAAACGTCGCCCCGCCCGGCCGGTCGCTGCACCGCTTCGCCAATCCCGGGCGCTTCATGCGCCTCTCGGGCGCCCTGCTGCCGTGGCTGGCGGCGGCCGCCGTGCTTGTCTGCGCCGTCGGCGTCGTGTGGGGCCTCGTCTTCGCGCCGCGCGACTGGCAGCAGGGCGACACGGTGCGCATCATGTACGTGCACGTGCCGGCGGCGTGGTGGGCGATGGGCGGCTACTTGGGCCTCGCCGTCGCTTCCTTCGTCTCGCTCGTCTGGCGCCATCCGCTCGCCGACGTGGCGGCGGTGGCGATCGCCCCCGTGGGGGCGGTGTTCACCGCGATCTGTCTCGCCACGGGCAGTCTCTGGGGCAAGCCGATGTGGGGCGCGTGGTGGGTGTGGGACGCCCGCCTCACCTCCGTCCTCGTCCTCTTCTTCCTCTATCTCGGCCACATCGCGCTGACCAACGCCTTCGACGAGCCCGAGCGGGCGGCACGTCCGGCCGCCATCCTCGCGCTGATCGGCGCGATCAACCTGCCGATCATCAAGTTTTCGGTCGACTGGTGGAACACGCTGCACCAGCCGGCTTCCGTCACCCGCTTCGACGCGCCGGCGGTGCATGTCGACATCCTCTGGCCGCTCCTGATCTCGGGCCTCGGCTTCGGTCTCGCTTTCGCCGCCATCGTGCTGCTGCGCATGCGCACGGTGCTGATCGAACGCCGCGTGCGCGCCATCCTCGCCGCGCGGGGGATGGAAGGGGCGGGCGTGTCGCGCCCGGTGCCGGCGGCATGAGCGAGTTCCTGGCCATGGGCGGCTATGCCGCCTTCGTTTGGCCGTCCTACGTGATCGGCATCGGCGGCCTCGCCGTGCTCGCCCTCGTTTCGCTCCGCCAGTGGCGGGCGGCGAAGGCGGAGCTCGGCCGGCTCGAGGCGGCGGGGTTGAGCCGTCGCGGCCGCCGGGAGGACAGGTGATGACACGCAAGAAGCGCCGCCTCGCGATCGTCCTGCTCGCGGGCCTCGGTCTCGGCACGGCCACCGCGCTGACGCTGACCGCCTTCCAGGACAACCTCGTCTTCTTCTTCTCGCCCTCCGATCTCGCGGCGAAGCCGATGCCGCCGGATCGGCCGTTCCGCATCGGCGGGCTCGTCGAGGTCGGGTCGGTCGAGCGCAGCACGAACGCGGCCGGCAAGCTGGAGACCGCCTTTCGGGTGACGGACGGCGCGCGCGCTATCCGCGTCACCTACACCGGGATTCTGCCCGACCTGTTCCGCGAGGGGCAGGGCGTGGTGGCGGAAGGGCGGCTCGCGCCCGACGGCACCTTCGTCGCCACCTCCGTACTCGCCCGCCACGACGAGACCTACATGCCGCCCGAGGTGGCGGACGCGCTCAAACGCGCGGGGCACTGGCAGCCGGGCGAACCGCCGCCGCCGGCGCGGCTGTGGAACACGAAGGAGGTCGATCGTTCCGCCGCCGCACCCGGGCCGTTGACGAACTGACGCGGGGCGCACGGTTGAACGGACGGGTCCGGCGGACGGTGTGACGTTTTTCAGGCAAAACGGATCGAGGCACCACGCATGATCCCGGAACTCGGCCACTACGCCCTCGTGCTCGCGCTGATGCTCGCCGGCGTGCAGGCGATCGTCACCTTCCTCGGCGCACGGCTCGGCGAGGTGCGGGGCGCGATGCTGATGGCGGCCGGCCCCTCCACCGCCATCGCCCAGGCCGGCTTCGTCGCCCTCGCCTTCCTCTGCCTGATGTGGTCCTACGCGGTGAGCGACTTCTCGGTCGCCAACGTGGTGCAGAACAGCCATAGCCTGAAGCCGATGCTCTACAAGCTCACCGGCACCTGGGGGAACCACGAAGGCTCGATGGTGCTGTGGGTGTTCATCCTCGCCCTCTGCGGCGCCCTGGTCGCCGTGTTCGGCAGCAACCTCCCCGCCACCTTGCGCGCGCGCGTGCTCGGCGTGCTCGCCCTCGTCTCCGTCGGTTTCCTTCTGTTCATCCTCTTCACCTCGAACCCGTTCGAGCGCGTCTGGCCGATCCCCGAGGACGGGCAGGACCTCAACCCGCTGCTGCAGGACCCCGGCCTCGCCTTCCACCCGCCGTTCCTCTATCTCGGCTATGTCGGCACGGCGGTGGCGTTCGCCTTCGCCTGCGCCGCCCTTCTGGAAGGTCGGGTCGATGCCGCCTGGGGGCGTTGGGTGCGGCCGTGGACCCTGTTCGCCTGGTGCGCCCTCACCGTCGGCATCGGGCTCGGTTCGTGGTGGGCCTATTACGAGCTCGGCTGGGGCGGGTTCTGGTTCTGGGATCCGGTGGAGAACGCCTCGCTGATGCCGTGGTTCCTCGCCACCGCCCTCCTGCATTCGGCCATCGTGGTGGAGAAGCGCGAGGCGCTGAAGGTGTGGACCATCCTGCTCGCCATCCTCACCTTCTCCCTTTCCCTGCTGGGTACGTTCCTGGTGCGGTCGGGCATCCTCAACTCCGTGCACGCCTTCGCCAACGACCCAGACCGCGGCGTGTTCATCCTCGCCCTGCTGTTCGTCACGGTCGGCGCCTCGCTCGCCCTTTACGCCTGGCGCGCGCCCGCCCTCGTGCCCCAGGGCGTGTTCGCGCCGATCTCCCGCGAAGGAAGCCTGATCCTCAACAACCTCCTGCTCGCCACCCTCTGTGCGGTGGTGTTCGTCGGTACGCTCTACCCGCTGTTCGCCGACCTCATGTGGGGGGCGAAGATCACGGTCGGGCCGCCGTTCTTCAACGCCGCCACCTTCCCCCTCTTCTTCGCCCTCCTCTTCGCCATGGGGGTGGGCCCGCTTCTGCCCTGGAAGCGCGGCGACCTGTGGGCCGCGCTCGCGCGGCTGAAGCTCGCTTTCGGCGTGGTCGCCGTCTTCGTCGTCGTCTACCTGGCGGCGATCGACCGCACGCTCCTGCCGCTTCTCGGTTTCGCGCTCGCGCTCTGGCTGGTGCTCGCCGCCGCGACCGACTTCGCCGATCGCATCCGGCTCGGCTCCGTATCGTTCGCCGAGTCCTGGCGCCGCGCGCGCGGCCTGCCGCGCGGCATCGTCGGCGGTATCATCGCTCATGCGGCGGTCGGCATCACCGTCGCAGGCATCGCGGGCAAGGGCATCGCGCCCGAACGCATCACCCTGCTGCAGCCGGGCGAGACGACGTCGATCGCCGGCTACGTCATCCGCTTCGAGGGCACGCGCCCCGTTTCGGGCCCGAACTGGACCGGCGTCGAGGGCCGCCTCGTCGCCCTCTCGGGCGATCGCGAAGTCGCCGTGCTGACCCCGCAGCGGCGTCACTACCCCGTCGCGCGCATGGGCACGACCGAGGCCGCCATCCGCACCACCGGCTTCGCCGACCTCTACGCCGTGATCGGCGAGACGGCGGAGAACGGCGCGACGGTGGTGCGCCTTCACTTCAACCCGCTGGCACCCTGGATCTGGGCCGGAACGATCCTGATGAGCCTGGGCGGGGTGGTGAGCCTCACCGATCGGCGGCTTCGCGTCGGCGTGCCGGCGCGCAGGCGCGCCCCTGCCGCGGCGGCGGTGGCGGCGGAATGAGACGCCGATGACCTCGCGCCGGCTCCTCTACCTTCTCCCGCTCGTGCTGCTGGCCGCCGCCGGAGCGGGCTTCTGGGCCATGCTGACCGGGATGCAGCGCGGCAGTTTCGACCCGCGCGGCGTGCCCTCCGCCCTCATCGGCCGCTCCGCCCCGACCTTCACCCTTCCCGCCCTCGAGGGCTCCGGCAAGCCCGGCTTCTCGTCTGAGGATCTCCGCGCCGCGGCGCGCGAAGGCCCGGTGCTGGTGAACTTCTTCGCCTCCTGGTGCATCCCGTGCCTCGTGGAGCACCCGCACCTGATGCGGCTCGCCGCCGAGGGCGTACCGGTGTTCGGCATCAACTACCGCGCGGGCGGGCGCGACGACCCGGGAGCGGTCGATTGGCTTCGCCGCCACGGCGACCCCTATCGCCGCATCGGGGTCGATCACGGCGGGCGCGTCGCCATCGACTTCGGCACCTACGGCGTGCCGGAGACCTATCTGATCGACCGCGAGGGCATCATCCGTTGGCGCATGGCCGGCCCGATCACCGACCAGGTGCTGGCGGACGAACTCCGCCCTCTGTTGAGGCGGTATCGATGAGGCTAGGAAGGCTCAGGCGAGGGGCCGATCGGCCCCTCGCGCACCCCATGAGCCCGGCCCTCCCGATGGTCGGGCCTGACCGCGCCGCGACCATCGGGAGCGGCGCACTCTGCTGGGGGCGCGGGGGACGCGCGCGTCCCCCGGTCCGCTTTATCGCAGCGATTCTTGCCCTTGTGATTTCGTCATCCGCCCACGCTGTGCTGGATCCGCGCGAAATGCTGCCCGACCCCGCGCAGGAGGCGCGCGCGCGCGAGATCGGGCGGGGGCTGCGCTGCCTCGTCTGCCAGAACCAGTCGATCGACGATTCGAACGCGGAACTGGCGCGCGACCTCAGGCGGATCGTGCGCGAACGGGTCGCGGCGGGCGACACGGACGAGGAGGTCGTGCGCTTCGTCGTCGACCGCTACGGCGAGTTCGTCCTGCTCAAGCCGCCCGTGAACGCGATGACGATCGCGCTCTGGGCCTCGCCCGCCGTCCTGTTCGGGCTCGGCGCCCTGTCCGCCTGGCTCTACCTGCGCCGCCGCCGTCCCGCACCCGGCGCGCCCGCCGAGCTCAGCGCCGAGGAGAGGGCGCGGCTGAAAGGTCTGCTCACGGAATGATCTGGGTCTGGATCGTCCTCGGCGTCGCCACGCTCCTCGCCGTGCTTGCGGTGCTCTGGCCCGCCATCCGCGGTGTGCGGCCGCCTGCCCCGCGCGCCGAGCACGACGCCGCCCTCTACCGCGCGCAGCTCGCCGAACTCGAGCGCGACCGGGCGGAAGGGCGCCTTTCCGAAGCCGAATACCGCGACGCCGTCCTCGAGGTGCAGCGGCGCCTGCTCGCGGCCGTCCCGTCCGCGCCCACCTCTGCGCCGGCCCCCGCCACGCCGGGCTACGCGCGCTGGCTGCTCGCCGGGTCGGCCTTGGCCCTGCCGGCCGCGGCGCTCGCTCTCTATCTCCCTCGCGGCACCCCCGGCATGCCCGCCTTCCCCTTCGCCGAGGTACAGGCCGTGCGCCAGGCCGAACGCGCCGAAGCCGACCGCCTGCTCGGCCAAGTGCTGGCGCGCATCGCGGAACTGCCGCCGCAGAGCGAGGAGGCGCGCCGCGGCTGGGTGCTGGTGGCGCAGGTGGAACGCCGCCGCGGCAACTACGCCGCCGCGGCCGAGGCCGCGCGCCGCGCACTCGCCATCCGGTTCGACCCCGTCCTCGCCACCGACCTCGTCGAGACCCTCGCTCTCGCCGCCGACGGGCGCATCACACCCGAAGGCCGACGCTGGCTCGAGCGCGCCCGGCTCGCCGCCCCCGACGATCTCCGCGCCCGTTACTACCTTGCGCTCGCCGACCTGCAGGCGGGGGACGCCGCCGCCGCGCTCGAGGGCTTCCGGGCCGTGGAGCGCGCGGCCCCGGCGGACGCCGAATGGCTGCCGATGCTGCGCGAGCGCATCGCCGAGGCGGAGACGCGGCTTCGCGTCGCCGCCGCCCCCGGGCCGACGGCGGACCAGATGGCCGCCGCCCAGGCGCTACCGCCGGCGGAACGCGCGGCGATGATCGAAGGCATGGTGCAGCGGCTCGCCGAACGGATGCGCGAAACCCCGGACGACGCGGAAGGGTGGCTCAGCCTCGCGCGCGCCTACCGGGTGCTCGGCCGGGCGGCGGAGGCGCGCGAGGCACTCCGACGCGCCGCCGAACTCCGCCCCGACGACCCACAAGTGGTGGCCGAGAAGATCGCGCAAGGCCTCGGCGGCTGAAGCGTCCTGCATCCCATTGCCTTCCCTCGGGCTTCTCCCGCCTCTCTTCCTCCCCTCGTCCTCGACCCGAGGTCTGTCGCCGACAGGGTGACATGCACCGCCCCGTCCGGCTGCGGCCGTCTCCCTCGCATACGCGCGTCTGTTGCGGAGGGAGAGGATGGCCGAGACGGAGGGCGCCACGGGTGAGGGGCTCTCCGAAGCCGAGCCGGAACGGGCCCTGGCCGCGCGCCGTACCCTTCTCGCCCGGTTCGCCACCCTGGCGTCCCGCCTGGTGGGCGGCGATGAGCAAGCCACCTCGGCCGCCGGCGACGAAACCGAAGCCGAGACCGACGAGGCGTTCGGCGAAACCTCTCCGCTCGAGGATCGCCTGATTGCGGCGAGCCTCGCGGCCGAGAGTGCCGAGGAGGCGGCCGCACTGATCGGGGGCGGGATCGTCGTCGCCCTCGCCCCGCTGCCGCCGCCTGTGCGCGCGGTCGTCTCGCGCGCTTCGCGCACCACCCTCGCCACTCCCCGTGCGCTCGCCTGCGCGCTCGCCCGCCAAGCCGTGCGTCGCCGCTGCCCCGCCGCAGTCGGCACTCCCGCCCCCTGAACCGGAAAGGACGAGGACCGATGAGCACGGACATCCTGAGCGAACTCGAGAGCGAATTCGAGTTCGAGGGCGAACTGCAGCCGGAAGGCGCCGATCCCTTCCTTGGCGGTATCCGGGGCGCGATCGGCAACGCGCTCGGCGGCCTCTTCGGCGAGGGCGAAACCGGCCGCGACCTCGAGTTCGAGCTGATGCCGGAGCTGGAGACGCCGGTCTCGGCCCAACTCGAGGCCCCGCCTGCCCCAGCCGGAGGCCGAGGCGCCGCCAACCCCGCGCGAGGTCGCGGCCTGGCTTCGCTCGCAGGCCACGAACGGCGCGCGCCGGGCGATGCTGGTCCGCCCCCTCACCGCAGCCGATGCGGGAGGTGGGGCGGCGCCCCCCGGCGCGGCGCAACGTCTCGCCGTCGAAGCCCTGCTCGCGCGCCTGCCCTCGTCACCCACTCGGCGGAGCGCCTCGCCGCCGCCGGGTCCGGCCCGGCCACCTCGCCCCGGCTTGCCGTGGTGCAAAGGCTGAAGGCGGAGAACACCGCCAGCATCGCCGAAGCCGAGCGTGTGCGGCAGTTCTTCCGGGGCGATCCTGAGCCGACGCCTGACCTTCGTCGCACCGATGCCGCTTTCCGCCGTCCGCATCGCGCTCGACTGCTACCGGTGGGTCTGGCAGGGTCTGGGGCGCGCCCGCTCGGTCCCGACCCCGCCCCCTTTTCCGTCCTGGAAAGCGGCATCGGCCCGGCCACCTACCGCCGCGGCGTGACCATGGCCCGCATCGGCCGGCTGCCGAACCCGTCTCCCCTGGCGAAGCTGCCGTATCGCCGTAGCACCGTATGGTCACACCCTGGACCGTGGGTGCGGTGCCGCACGAGGTCGGCCACACCCTGCAGGTCGATCTCCGCTTGTCGTTGGCGCTGCCGCGCGCGCTCCGGCGCCGCTTCGCGCGCGAAGGCCTGCCGCCGGCGGCAACGCGTATCCGGGTGCGCTGGACGAAGGAAATCTGAGCCGATCTCGTCTCCATCCCGCTGATCGGTCCCGCCCACATCGGCTCTTCGAAGGACGTGGTCGGGCGATCGCCGGAGGAGGCCACGTTCTTCGCCCCCACCGCGGTTCACCCGGTGCCGTGGCTGAGGGTGCTGATCAATCTGCACCTGCTCGGCCGGATCGGTTTCGCGGCCGAGGCCGCCGCCCATCGCCTCGCCCCGCTCGCCTTTCTCGGCGATGAGGTCGCGGACGATCTCGAGGATCTCCGCGCGCGCATCGGCCCCTCAGTTCCGGACCAGGGGCAGACGGATGTCGACGATCTCGGCGAGGCCGCGGACCGTGCCGCGATCACGGCCGCGACGGCGACGCTGCGGGCGCTGCCTGGGGCCGCGGACGGGTGGACCAAGGAGTTCGGCGGAGCGCTCCGGCTCGACGCCGTCTTCCACGAGGTGGAACGCGCCGCGCCGATGGTGGGCGAGGCGGCGGAGGAGGTGCGTCGGTTCTTCGCCGCCATCGGGGTGGCGGAAGCGGAGTTGACCAGCTGCGCGATCGACGCGGGCTCGCTGGGGACCCTGTCCGGACCTCCTCCGGGCCACAGCCGAGGAGCCTCGGCTCTGGCCCGCCCTTGCCCGCACGGGCTCGGGCCAGCATCGCGACCGCATCGCGCACGGCGCCTGCGCCATCCTGTAGGGCCTGACCGTCCTCTCCGGCCGGCTCGACAGCGAGGCCGAAGAGACGGTTTTCCTCGACCGCTTCGGCCTGGCCGGCGAGGAGTGCTGCAACGACGGCCGGGTGTTGCCCGGTGCCGATGGAACGGCTCTGCCGGCTCGGTATCGCGCTTCCTCGTCCGCTCTGCGCCCAAGCCGGTCAGCGGCCGTCCCCGCCGCGCCTGACGCGGCTGATCCTGCGGCCGACCATCTCGCACCGCACGACGGTCGCGGCGTCATGCGCCCCTGCGGCGGACGCCCCGTCCCCGAGCTCGGCTCGGTGCCGACGCCTCGCGCCGGATGGGCGAAGTGCCCGCCCCGGTCAGGGTCGCCGCCTCAGACGAGCAGGTCGCCTCCGAACGCCTGCCGTCGGTGGGCGATCTCTCCTGCTGCTGCCACGACCGGCTCGGCGTCTGGCGCGCCAGCCATGCCCTGCAGGAGCAGTTCGGCACCGACGACGCCTGGGACACGCTGGAAGAGGTGCTGTTGCGGGTGCGCGGCGAGCAGGTGAGTGCCAGCCTGCGCAGCCGGATGGCGGTGGCGGGGCGAGAGGTGCTGCACCGGCTCGCCCATCCGCACATCCTGATCGCCGACCGGCCGGACTTCGAGACGCGCCTGCAGCGGATCGCCGAGTACGCCGAGGAGTGGCTCACCTCGGCGCGCTCGCTCGGCCTCGCCCAGGGCAGGCCGGCATCGGAGCGGGGGGCGCGCCCTCGCCGGCAACGCGGTGCCGTTCCGGCGTGCCGGCGCTTCGCCGTGAGGCGGCACCGCGCCCGGCCCGGGGCATGGCGGGGCCGATGCCCCGAGTCACTGCAGGGCCGCCACCGATCCTGATTGTCGCATGGTACCATCTGCCCCGTCGGGCCGCGAGCGCGCCATCTGCGAACTCGTGCCGACGCGGCTTTCCTGCAAGGAAATCGGCCGCGCGCTCGGCATCACCGAGAGCACGGTGAAGACCAACATGCGGCGCATTCTGCCGAAGACCGGAATGCGCAACCGCTACGCCCCGATCGCGGCGCTGTATGCCGCGGGCTATGCGCCCCCCGCGGACAAACCGGGATCCTCTCCGCGCTGAGGGCAACCGCCGCGAGAGGGGCCGGTCCCCCGGTATCGACCGGCCCCGACGTCGACCCCCTCAGGCACCGAGGGCGGGCGGCATCCGCTCCTCGCGCGGCGGCAGGAAGCGATCCGTGTAGATCGTCTCCGGCGCCGGCGTCGAACCGAGGTTGTAGACCTCGACCACGACGTCGATCGACGCCTTCATTCGCGCCATGTCGACGGAAGAAAGCCCGTTCGCCTTCACGTGGTCGGTCAGCGTCAGTTCGCGGTGCGCGAGCATCAGCCGCTCGAGCTCGATCTCGGCGTTGATCAGGTTGTCGCGCGCGCGGAGCGCGGCGATGGAGGCGCGCGGGTCGGCGATCGCGTCGCGGATGCCGCGCGTCATCGCCCGGGCGAAGGCGCGCACGGTGTTCGGGTTACGCTGCGCATACTCGGCGCGGCAGTAGATCGCGCTGCCGTAGTTCGGCACGCCCGCCTCGCGATAGCGCATGATGACGATGTCCTGTTCGGCGACACCGATGCCCTTCAGGCTCAGCACGCCGGAGGTGATGAAGCCGGTGATCGCGTCCACCTCACCGCGCGCCAGCATCGGCTCGCGCAGCTGCGGCGTCATCGTCACCCAGGTGATCTTGCCGAGATCGATGCCGGCGAACTTGGCGAAGGCCGGGAACATCTGCCGTCCGCCATCCGTCACCGGCGCGCCGAGCCGGCGCCCCTCGAGATCCTTCGGCTTCGCGATGCCGGTGCGGCGCAGCGTCATCACCGCGAGCGGGGAGGCGTCGAACAGGACGAAGAAGGCGATCAACTCCTTGCCGCGGTTCGCGGGGTCGGCATTGAACTGGATCATCGCGTTGATGTCGCCGAAGCCGATGTCGTAGGCCCCGGAGGCGACGCGGCTCACCGTGTCGGCCGAGCCCGCGCCGCGGTCGATGGTCACGTTCAGCCCGGCCTCGCGGAAGTGGCCGCGCTGTTCGGCGAGCAGGAACACCGATTGCGGGCCCTGGAAGGCCCAATCGAGCGAGAAGCGAACGTTCGCCACCTCCGGTGCGCTCGCCCGCGCGATGAACGGCGCGGCGAGGGGCGAGAGGGCGAGGCCGGCGGAGCCGGCGAGAGCCAAGCGTCGCGTGATCATCCGTGAGGTCTCCCTGTTCTCGGGGCTGCGGCGGCGGCCGACGGCCGGACGACGGCCCAGAGAGAAGCAAACACCATGCTAAAGACGCCGGGGATCAACCGCGCGTGTGGCGCGGGCGCGATCAGTAGGCCCAGCCGGAGGCCGGCAGGTCGGCCGCCCCACCTTCCGCCCCCGCCACCTCATCGACGCCCGCGATCTTGCCGGGGTTGAGCAAGGAGAACGGGTCGGTCTCGCGGCGGAAAGCGATCTGCGCCTCGTCGATGCGCTTCATCCCGCCGTTCTGCAGGAAGTAGGTGTGGCCGTTGGCGACCTTGCAGCCGAGCCGCTCCAGTGCGGCGGTGAGGCGGGCGAGCTGCTCCCGCCCCTCGTAGAGCAGGACGGGAACGCCCTGCGCCGTGGGGCGGCCGGCGAAGCGCACGCACTCGAGATGCATCCAGAGCTCCTCACCGAGTTCGGCCTCGACGCGCGTGATGGTTTCCAGCGTCTCATGCGAGGGAAAGATGCAGATCAGGTAGGTGTGGCGGCGATCGGCCTTGATCGCCTGGAAGTGGGTGTGACCCCAGGCGTACTCGTAGAGGGGAACCTGGTCGGGCCCCTCGCCCTCTGCCGCTTCCAGCGTCACCGTGCCGCCCATTTCGGCGGCAAGGTCGCGCAGGGCGGCGAGCGAGGGTTCGGCGACCATGGCGAGCACGATGGCCGTTCCCTCCGGGCAGGCGGGGCGGAGGGGCCCGAAGAAGCGGGTGAGGGGGGCGGCGATCGGCGAGACGAGCTTCTTGACGATGCCATCGGCGGAGGCGAAGGCGAGGCCGAAGCGGGGGGCGTCGGCGAAGGTGGCGAAGGCGACCACGCACTCCACCCATGCTTCGGCGCGCGCGAGCGGCATCTCCACCTCGATGATGATCCCGTTGCCGCCGTAGGCATGGTGCACGGTCTCGATGGCGGGGCCGGTGATCTCGCGCACGCGCGGCTCCTCCTCGGCGGTGAGGATGCGGATGGCGAGGATGTTGCCGGGATCGCGCAGGATGCCCCAGGTGACCGAGCCCACCTCCGCGTGGCCGCCGGCGATGAAGCCGCCCAAGGTGGCGGTACGCCGGGTCGAGGGATGGATGCGGAGTTCCGCCCGCGCCTCGGCTTGGGCGGGCGGTCGAGCCCGAGCAGCGTCTCGCCGGCGGCGGCGCGAAGGCGGGAGGGATCGAGCGCGCGGATGCCCTTGAGGTCGGAGAGGTCGAGCACAGCCCCACCCTTCAGCGGCACCGCTTGGCCGAAATTGCCCGTCCCGGCCCCGCGGCAGGTGAGCGGGACGCGGTGCCGCGCGGCGGCGCGGGCGACGTCGATCACCTCGGCCTCGCTGCGCGGCGCGACCACCGCCTCCGCCACCCGCCCGCGCAACGCCGCGCGCAGGATCGGGCTGAACCAATGGAAGTCCCGGCTCCTCTGCGCGCAAAGGGCAGGGTCGGTGCTGTGCGGGATGTCGCCGATGGCGGCGAGGAAGGACGAAAGGCCAGGCGTCGTCATGGCGTGCACGAGGCAAGAAATGCGCCGACCCGTGTTCGCCGCGCGCTCAGGCCTCGGGTGTCGCCGGCGCGCGGGGCTCCGCATCCAGGGCGTCGCGCAGGCGTCGTTCGTAGTGGCGGTAGTACTTGTCGGTGACGAGGTCGGTCTTCACCACCACGCAGACATCGGTGGTGTTGAACTGCTCGTCGATCACCGCCCCGTCGCCCACGAAGCCGCCGAGCCGCAGGTAGCCCTTGATCAGCGGAGGGAGGTCGTTGAGCACGGCGCGCACGTCGATCCCGCCCGGGTCCATCCGCCGCATCTCGACGAAGCGATGCGGCAGCGCCCGCGGGCGCAGCGCGGGCGGGGCGAGGTGGTTGTGCCAGAGCCAGGTCAGCGGCGCGGCGAGCGCATCGGGGTCGGTGCCGTGCAGGGAGGCGCAACCGAACATCAGGTCGATGCGGTGGCGGAACACATAGGCCGCAATCCCCTGCCACAGGAGCTGCAGGGTGGGGCGCGTGCGGTAGCCCGCATCGACGCAGGAGCGGCCCAATTCCAGGATCTCGCCCGGGAAGGCCTCGATGCAGGCGATGTCGTATTCGCCGGCCGAGTAGAAGCCGCCGGCCTTGGCGGCAGCCGGGCGGCGGATCAGGCGATAGGTGCCGACCACGCTCTCCGGCCCCTCGCCGAGCGAATGGTCGATGACGAGAAGATGGTCGGCGACCGCGTCGAAGCGGTCCTCGTCCCGACGGGTGGCGGCCATCTCGGCGGTCGGCTTCGCTCCCATCTCCTCGTAGAAGACGCGATAGCGCAGCGCCTGCGCCGCCTCGAGCTCCCAGGGCGCTTCGGCGAGGCGCACGCCGAGCGGGCCGGCCCGAAGTTCGCCGAAGCCTGCGCCCTCCGGCAGGGGGCTCTCGGCGGGAGGGCGGGGGGCGTGCTTGGTCATGCGCGGGCCGGCCCCGTCGGACCGTTGCGGTGCCGGGCGCGCGGTCGTGGCACAGGCCGGCTGCCCGCTTCGCCGGGGCGGCGCACGACGCCGGCGGGACGGGGGGCCGGAGCCTCGGGCGAAGCGGTACGACGGCCGAACAGCTCCAGCCGTTGGCTCACCAGCGTGTAGCCGAGGCGTTCCGCGATGGCCCGCGCCACCGCCTCGAACGCCTCGTCGGAGAACTCGATCACCTTGCCGGTGTCGACGTCGATCAGGTGGTGATGATGGCCGCGATCGGCGGGGTCGTAGCGGGCCCGGCCTTCGCCGAAGTCGCGTCGTTCCAGGATGCCCTTCTCCTCGAGCAGCCGCACGGTGCGATAGACCGTGGCGATGGAGACGTTGGGGTCGATCGCCGAGGCGCGGCGATAGAGTTCCTCGACATCCGGGTGGTCGGTCGCCTCGGAGAGCACGCGCGCGATCACGCGGCGTTGCCCGGTCATCTTCAGGCCGGCCTCGATGCACATCCGCTCGATGCGGCTCTCCATCCGCCCGTCCTTCCTCACGGCCGTCGGCGCGCGGCACCCAGCGGGCGCCGCTGATTTACCTATAGCAGAGGCGGGGGCGGCGGTCGCGCCCCCCGTCCCGGCCCAGCGACGGCAGGCGCCTCAGTCGCCGCTCTTGGCGGATTCGGCGGCGCGTGGCTTGGTGCCGAGCCCGATCTTCTTGGCGAGCTCGGAGCGACGCTGAGCGTAATTCGGCGCCACCATCGGGTAGTCGGGCGGAAGACCCCAGCGCTCCCGATACTGCTCGGGCGTCATGTTGTAGGCAGTCTTCAGATGCCTCTTCAGCATTTTCAGCTTCTTCCCGTCCTCGAGACAGATGATGTAGTCGGGGAAGACGGATTTCTTGATCGGAACCGCCGGCTGCGGCTTGTCGGGCGCGGGCGCGCCGCGGCCCACCGCAGACAGCGTCTTGTAGACTTCCTGGATCAGGCCAGGAAGTTCCGACAGCGGCACGCTGTTGTTGCTCACATGGGCGGAGACGATCTCCGCCGTGAGCTCAAGGATGTTGGCATCAGCCTGCTGGTCCTGCATCGACCCTGTCTCGCCTTTCGGTAACGCTTGGCGCTCGATATAATGATTGGGCGTCCGTCGTGCAACGATCGCTCGGCGTGCGACGGCATCTCGGCATCAACGGCGAAGCGCGAATGAGCGAGCAAAAAGAGGGCGAGCGCTACTTTCTCGACATCACGGGTGAAACTTGCCCGATGACATTCGTGCGTACCCGCCTGATGCTGGATCGCATCCCCGCCGGCGCCCTCCTCACCGTCCGGCTCAAGGGCCGGGAGCCGCTCAACGGCGTGCCCCGCAGCGCCGCCGCGTTGGGACACGCCGTGCTCGCGCGCGAACCGGAAAGCCCGGACCACGCCATGCCGAGCGACGTCTGGCTCGTCACCTTGCGCAAGACGGGGTGAGCGGGCGCGCGAGCACCAGCGCATCGCGGCCGGGCCCGTAGTAGTCGCGACGACAGCCCACCGGCTGAAAGCCCGCCGCGCCATAGAGACCGCGCGCAGCGGCGTTGTCCGCCGCCACCTCGAGGAAGACCCGGCCGACACGCGCCCGCGCCAGCGCGGCAAGACAGTCCTCGACCAGGCGGCGCCCCACCCCCTGCCTGCGCCAGGCGGGGACGACGGCGAGGGTGAGGAACTCGGCCTCATCCGCCGCCTGTCGTGCCAGCACGAAGCCGAGCGGTTCGTCGCCCTCGGCCGCCAGCAGGCCCGCCGCACCCGGCAGGGCGAGCAGGCGCGCGAACGCCGCTTCGCCCCAGGCCTCCGCCGGCGGGAAGGACACCGCATGCAGGGCGGCGAGCAGAGGGGCGTCGGACGGGGTGAGGGGGCGGATCAGCACACGATCGCCGCACCGGCCGGGGGGCGCACGGCGGGCGGATCGACGTAGAGCGGGGCGAACGGCCGGGCTGCGATCGCGCCGGCGAGCCGGGCGGCGGCAACGGCCGCGACCATGGAGGCGCGCGGCCAGGACGCCGTCGCGGCTGGGTCGAGCAGAGCCGCCGCGTCGCCGACGAGCACGCTCCAAGGGCCGCCCGGCAGGGGCTCGCCCGGGCGCCAGACGTGAGGGGGCAGGATCTCCTCGGGAATGCCCGCTCGCACCAGGAAGCCGGCCAGGAAGGCATGGCCGCGCCGCGAGTCGATCGCCACCAAGATCCGCCCCTCCCCCGCCTCCGCCGCCAACACCTCGGCGGTGGAGACGGCGACCGCCGGCACGCCGAACCCGATCGCCAGCCCCTGCGCGAGGGCGAGGGCGGCGCGGATGCCGGTGAAGGAGCCGGGGCCGACCGTCGCCGCCACCGCCGCCGGCCGCCCGCCCGCCAGCACCGCGGCGGCAAGGCGGACGAGGGTGGCCGCCTGGTCGCGCTCGCCCGCCTCTTCCGCCACGCGCTCGCCGAAGGCCGCCGAGACGCGGGCAAGCGAGGCATCGAGGGCGAGGATGGCGCGGGGATCGATCACCCCCGGCGAGGGAACGCCCGTCACAGCACGCGGCAGGCCTCGTCGAAGGCAAGCCTCGGGTCGCGCGGGCGGATGCGGTCGAACGCCCCGTAGCCCAAGGCGGCGAGCAGGTTGGCGCGAATGGTTGTGCCGGCGAAGAATTCGCGGTCGACCGCCGCGGCGTCGAACCCGCTCATCGGCGCGCAATCCAGGCCCAACGCGCGCGCGGCGAGGATCAGGTAGGCGGCCTGCAGCGTGCCGTTGCGGAACGCCGTCTCCTCGCGCAGCTGCGGGTCGGCCTCGTACCAGGAGCGAACGTCACCCCGCGGCCACAGCCGCGGCAGGAGGTCGTGGAAGGCGGTGTCGTAGCCGAGGATGGCGGTGATTGGTGCGCCCATCACCTTCGCCACGTTGCCCGGCGAGAGGGCGGGGCGCAGCCGCTCCTTCGCCGCCGCCGAACGGAGGAACAAGATCCTCGCCGGCTGGCAGTTGCCCGAGGTCGGCCCCCAACGCATCAGCTCCCAGAGTTCGCGCAGGAGCTCGTCGGAAACCGGGTCGGGGCGGAAGGCGGGTGGCGTGCGGGCCGTGCGGAACAGCCGATCCAGCGCGAAGGGGTCGAGCCGCAAGCCTCACTCCACGGCCTGCACGGCCACCACCTCGGGCACGTAGTGCTTCAGCATGTTCTCGATGCCGTGCTTCAGCGTCGCGCGCGACGAGGGGCAGCCCGAGCAGGAGCCCTGCAGGCGCAGCTTGACGATGCCGTCGCGGAAGCCGCGAAAGACGATATCGCCGCCGTCCATCGCCACCGCCGGCCGCACCCGGGTGTCGATGAGTTCGCGGATCTGGGCGACGATCTCGGCGTCCTCGGGGTCGACGTCGAGCGTCTCCTCCTCCGCCTCGCCCTCGCCCTCGATCACCGGCAGCCCAGAGAGGAAATGGTCCATCAGCACGCCGAGCACGCGCGGCTTGAGCAAGGACCAATCCGCATCGTGGCTCTTCGTCACGGTGACGAAATCCGCGCCGAGGAAGACGCGCGTCACCTCGGGCAGGTCGAACAGGGCGCGGGCGAGCGGCGAGCTCGCCGCCGCCTCCGCCGAGGCGAAGTCGGCCGTCCCCGAGGGCATGACGGTGCGCCCGGGCAGGAACTTCAGTGTGGCCGGGTTGGGGGTGGCTTCGGTCTCGATGAACATGTTTGAATCGTTAAGCGGGACGCCATCCACGCTCAAGAGAGAATGCGACCCCCCCACCACAAACACATGGGTTTGATGCGTCGATAATTCAGCGCCTATCGAATCGCCTTAATGGCCTTTCCCGCATAAGATTGGATAAAGATTGCAATCAACCCACCGAATATATACTGGTCGATGGACTTGATTTGATCCTCTACAAGAAAATGCCAGCCAAGGGGCGCGAATAGGTGAAAACCGCGGATTATTATACCGGAAGCAACTAGAAAGAAAATTATCCAGACTAAAAGGAGGAGAGAATGCGAAAAATGATCCCTAAACTTCTCATTTCTCCTGTGTTCTGATTCTCTGGCTTGCCTTTCTAAATCGCCTGCCGCAAGTGCTTTCGCCTCCTGTTCAGCGCTCGCACGACCGTCCTGATCACCATAGAGACCTTCGAAAATCCGTGGTGGAGGGACCTGGTTATCAACACTCATTCTGTTTTAGCTAAACACAGACCAAAGACCCAATTAATCAAGACTGTATGTCTGCTCATTTACCAGCTTCTCTGAGACAGCCTCCGTCCCTTTCCTCCTGAACCTGTCTAACATATTCTTGAAAGAGGCGACCAAAGTAGTCCTCTATAATATCGTTTGAAATTCGGATATTACGCTTTCCATCTTCGTAACACTGATCCCAGGGCGAGCCCTTCTTATGAGTAAGCATCGATAGCTGTATCCCGGAAAGCTTTCCATATTTTTTGTAAACGTCTTCAATGAGTTTTTTTTCGCGTTCGCCTAGGCTTTCTACCTGTTGCCCACTGCTAAGCGCGCTTCTATCAACAGGCTGATCACGAAATTTTTTAACTTTATGATAGAGATCTGGGATAACAGGTCCATATCTCCAAGCCTCTATTGATTCTCTGATAAGTGGGACACCGTAAATCCCAAGCATCCAACCGTGCGCCAAGTATACCAACTTTAACAGCTGCATTGGCGTAAGTGTGTCGTTAGACTTGCTGGCAAGCTGAAGAAGCTCGTCAGCTACGATAGTTGACTCATACCCAGCGTTCATCGGGGTGCCTCCAAGCACTGGCTTCCTAGCGTCAGTGCCCACGTTCATTCCACAAGCCTATACATATAGTCGAAGTGCTTTTCACCCGGTAAGAGCCTGCGCATCGTCACCCAATGGCGCCTCCTCCTCGAGGAGCCGGCGCAGATAGGCGCCATAGGCGGATCGCCCCAGGCGGTCCGCCGCACGCGCCAGCGCATCGGAGCCGATGTAGCCCATGCGCCAGGCGATCTCCTCCGGGCAGGCGACCTTCAGCCCCTGGCGGAGTTCGAGCGAGCGGATGAACTCGGCCGCGTCCATCAGGCTCTCCGGCGTGCCGGTGTCGAGCCAAGCGTAGCCGCGGCCGAGGCGTTCGACGGAGAGCGCACCGCGCTCGAGATAGACGCGGTTGACGTCGGTGATCTCGCGCTCGCCACGGGCGGAGGGACGGACGGAGGCGGCGACCTCGCAGACGTCGGCGTCGTAGAAATAGAGCCCGGTCACCGCCCAGTTCGACTTCGGTGCGGGGGGCTTCTCCTCGATCGCCACCGGCCGCCAGGAGGGGTCGAACGTGACGACGCCGTAGCGTTCCGGATCGCGCACGTGATAGGCGAACACAACCGCCCCCGAGGAGGCGGCGGCGCGCTGCATCAGCGCCTGCAGGCCGTCGCCGTGGAAGATGTTGTCGCCGAGGATGAGGGCGACGCGCGAGGAGCCGACGAAATCCCGCCCGATGATGAAGGCCTCGGCAAGCCCCCCCGGTGTGGGCTGCACGGCGTAAGCGAGGCTGATGCCCCACTGCGCGCCGTCGCCGAGCTGCGCCTGGAACAGCGCGCGGTGTTCGGGCGTGGTGATGATCAGGATGTCGCGGATGCCGCCCAGCATCAGCACGCTGAGCGGGTAGTAGATCATCGGCTTGTCGTAGACCGGCAACAGCTGCTTCGAGAGCACGCTGGTCATCGGATGGAGCCGCGTGCCCGCGCCCCCGGCGAGGATGATGCCCTTCATCGGGCCGCCGCGCCGAGGCCGAGGCGGGCGCCGTCGTAGCGGCTGCGCATGCCCTCCTCCCACCACGGCCGGTGCGCGATGTACCAGGCGACGGTCTCGCGCAGGCCGTCCGCGAAGGAACGCCGGGCGGCGCGCCAGCCGAGCTCGCGCGCGATCTTGCCGCAGTCGATGGCGTAGCGGTGGTCGTGGCCGGGCCGGTCGGGCACGAAGGTGATCAGACGGCGTCGCGGCCCGGCGGGATCGGGGCCGGCGAGCTCATCGACCAAGTCGCAGATCAGGCGCACGGTGTCGATGTTGCGGCTCTCCTCCCCGCCACCGACGAGATAGGTCTCGCCCGGCCTGCCGCGCGTGAGGATCGTCCACAGCGCCTCGGCGTGGTCCTCCACGTGCAGCCAATCGCGCACCTGCAGGCCCTGGCCGTAGACGGGGAGCGCCTCACCCCGGAGCGCCTTGATGGTCATCAGCGGGATCAGCTTCTCCCAGAACTGCCAGGGCCCGTAGTTGTTCGAGCAGTTGGAGACGAGCACGGGCAAGCCGTAGGTGCGGTGGAAGGCGCGGGCGAGGTGGTCCGCCCCGGCCTTGGAGGCGGCGTAGGGCGAATTCGGCCGATACGGGCTTTCCTCGGTGAAGGCGCCCTCCTCGCCCAGCGCGCCGAAGACCTCGTCGGTGGAGACGTGCAGGAAGCGAAACCGCGCGCGCGCCTCCGCCTCCAGCGAGCGCCAGTA
Source organism: Elioraea thermophila (ex Habib et al. 2022) (assembly GCF_003336755.1). GTDB lineage: Bacteria > Pseudomonadota > Alphaproteobacteria > Acetobacterales > Acetobacteraceae > Elioraea > Elioraea thermophila. Next base: position 296,479 of record NZ_QMDI01000005.1, read on the forward strand.
GCCGAGCGCCTCGTGCAGGAGGGTCGCGGTGCCGAGCACGTTGGTGCGCACGAAAGCGAGCGGGTCGTCGATCGAGCGGTCGACATGGGTCTCGGCGGCGAGGTTCATCACCGCCTCGGGCCGGAACTCGGCGAAGGCGCGGCGCACCGCCTCGCGATCGGCGATGTCGGCCTTCAGGAACGCATAGTGAGGGGAGAAGACGGCGTTCTCCACCGCAGCAAGGTTGGCGGCGTAAGTGAGCGCGTCGAGGTTGAGCACGCGCACGCGGCCCTCGCGGATCAGCCGCCGCACCACGGCCGAGCCGATGAAGCCCGCGCCCCCGGTGACGAGAACGCGCGAGGGAGAGAGGGTGGGGGTCAGTGCAGCGTCTCCATCAGACCGAGGAGAAGGCGGCAGCGCGGGGCGAGCGCGCGCCAGAGGATGTGCTCGTGATCGGCATGCGCCCCCGCCCCGGGGCAGCCGAGCCCGTCCAGGGTGGGGATGCCCATCACGGCGGTGAAGTTGCCGTCGGAGCCACCACCGCGCGCTTGCTTCGGCAACGTGAACCCGAGCCCCTCGGCGATCGCCCTCGCCCGGGCGTAGAGGGCGAGGGTGGCCTCGGTCTCCGGGAAGGGCGGGCGGTTCATCCCCCCCGTCACGGTGACGGTGCAGCGCGGGTCGTGCGGGCGAAGACCGAGGATCGCCGCCGTCAGCCGCGCACCGTCTTCCACCGTGCGCACCCGGAGGTCGATCTCGGCGCGGGCTTCGGCGGCGACCACGTTCGGCCGCGTGCCGCCCGAAATCGGGGCGACGTTGACGGTGACCCCGCGCGGGGGATCGACCATGGCGTGCAGGTCGAGGATCTGGCGGGCGAGCTCCACCACCGCCGAGGCGCCGTCCTCGAAATTGCCGCCCGCGTGCGACGCCACCCCGCGCACGACGAGGTCGAACCGGCCCACCCCCTTGCGCGCGGTCACCACCGCGCCGTCCGCGGAGGCGGGTTCGGGGATCAGCACGAACGCAGCCTCGCGCGCCTCGGCCTCGATCAGCGCGCGCGAGGTGGGCGACCCCACCTCCTCGTCGGAGGTGAGCAGCAGGGTGACGGGAAGCCGGGTCGCCGTGCCCTGGCGCAGGATGGACAGCATGGCGTGCCAGGCGAGGAAGGAACCAGCCTTCATGTCGTAGATGCCCGGCCCGTACGCCCGGTCGCCCTCGACGCGGAAGGGCATGCGGGCGAGCGTGCCGGCGGGCCACACCGTGTCGAGGTGCCCGGCGATCAGGATCCCCTTGCCCTCGGGCGACCCGATGCGGGCGCGCAGGCAATCGCCGAAGCCGTCGCGGCCGGGAATGCGCGTCACCGCCGCCCCCGCCGCCCGCAGCGGCGCCTCGGCGCGGTCGATCAGCGCGTTGACGCGGGCGGGCTCGTCGGTCGGGGTCTCGCATTCGACCCATGCGCGAAGCCCCGCAAGCAGCGCCTCGGCGGGGCCCGGGTCGGTGACAGGGACGGATGTCATGCCGTGTGCGCAGTCGTGCGTTTCGGCTCAAAGGAGCGCGTTACAAAAGTTGTGGCATGTTGCGCAGGCCGCGACATCTTGTCCAGTCGTCAACGATCGCGTAGCGTGTCCAACATGCTGCACCGCCGAACAAATAACGGAGGGCAGCATCCGTGGGGAAAGGGCTGTCCATGGCGGTGAGCGGAGCCAACGGCTTCATCTGTTTCGAGGACCTGCGCGAGGGAATGAGCGCCTCCTTCTCGCGCACCGTGACCGAATCGGACATCGTGCTGTTCGCCGGCGTCTCGGGGGACATGAACCCCGTCCATCTGGACGCCGAATACGCCGAAAAGACGGTGTTCAAGGGGCGCATCGCGCACGGCATGCTGTCGGCCGCCTTCATCTCCACCGTGCTCGGCACCAAGCTGCCAGGCCCGGGCACCGTCTATCTGGCGCAGAGCCTGAAGTTCAAGGCGCCGGTGCGCATCGGCGACACCGTCACCGCCACCTGCGAGGTGGTGGCGCTGGATCCCGTGAAGAAGCGCGCCACCCTGCGCACCGTGTGCACGGTGGGCGGGAAGCCGGTGGTCGAGGGCGAGGCGCTGGTGATGGTGCCCTCGCGCGCCGAGGCCGAGGCGAAGGACGCCCCACCGGCAGCCTCCGCCGCCTGACCCCGCCGCGCGTTTGACCGCGGCGCCCGGCCGGGGCATCTCGGCTGGCGCATGCGCGTCTTCCGCCACCTCGCCTCCCTCCCCGCCGATGCCCGCGGTGCGGCGATCGCGCTCGGCAACTTCGACGGCGTGCATCGCGGCCATGCCGCGGTGATCGCGGCCGCCGCGGATGCCGCCCGCGCGCACGGCCTCCCCCTCGCCGCCCTCACCTTCGAGCCCCACCCGCGCGAGGTGTTCCGCCCGCACGACCCGCCCTTCCGCCTCACCCTCGCCGAAGCGAAGGCCGAGGCGCTTGCCGCCCTCGGCGTCGATCTCCTCTACGAACTGCCCTTCGACGAGGCGTTCAGCCGGATTTCGGCCGAAACCTTCATCGCCGAGGTGCTGGCCGGGCAGCTCGGCGCCCAGCACGTCGCCTGCGGGCCCGACTTCCACTTCGGCCATAGGCGCACCGGCACCCCCGCCCTGCTCGCCACCCTCGGCCCCGCCCACGGCATCGGGGTGACCGTGGTGCCGGAGGCGACCGACGAGGCGGGAGGAGAACTCTCCTCCACCGCGGTGCGCGACGCCCTGCGCGCCGGCGACCTCGCCCGCGCCGAGGCGATCCTGGGCCGGCCGTGGGAGATCCGCGGCCGGGTCGAGCGGGGTGCTGCACTCGGGCGAACCCTCGGCTTTCCGACCGCCAACGTGCCGCTCGGGCGGCACCTGGTGCCGCGCCTCGGGATCTACGCCGTCGAGGCCGGAACGGACGGGCGGAGCTGGCTGCCCGGTGTGGCTTCGCTCGGCGTGCGCCCCACGGTCAACACCCTCGCCGCGCCCTTGCTTGAGGTCCACCTGTTCGACGTCGCGCCCGACCTCTACGATCGCGAGCTCCGGGTTCGCCTGCGCGCCTTTCTGCGCGACGAGGCGCAATTTCCCGACCTCGAGGCGCTGGTTCGCCAGATGCGGCGCGACGCCCAGGCGGCACGCGCCGTGCTCGGTGCCGCGGCGCGATGAGCGCGCCTCTCCTCTCCTGGCTCTATCTCGTCCTCGCCGGCCTGCTCGAGGTCGCCTGGGCGGTCGGGCTCAAGCTGTCGCGCGGGCTCGACCTCACCGCGAGGCCCGTGCACACCGTGCTGACGGTCTCGGCGATGGCGGCGAGCGTGATCCTGCTCGGCCTCGCCGCGCGGCACCTGCCGATCGGCACGGCCTACGCGATCTGGGTCGGCATCGGCGCGGCGGGGACGGCGATCGCGGGCATGATGCTGTTCGACGAGCCCGCCACCCTCGCTCGCATCGCCGCCATCGCCGTCATCGTCGTCGGCGTGGTCGGGCTGAAACTCGCCTCCTGACCCGCCCGTTCATTGACCCGTCGGGTCGGCGCCGGTATCCGACCCCATCCCCGCGCGAGCCCCGGGCCCGAACGATGAGCGACACCAGGCGCGACTACCGCGACACGGTCTTCCTCCCCACCACAACCTTCCCGATGCGGGGGGAACTGCCCAAGCGCGAACCCGCCTTGCTCGAGCGGTGGGAGCGCATCGACCTCTGGCGTCGGCTGCGCGAGGCCTCGGCCGGCCGTCCCAAGTTCGTCCTGCACGATGGGCCGCCCTATGCCAACGGCCACATCCACATCGGCACCGCGCTGAACAAGATCCTGAAGGACGTCATCAACCGCGCCAAGCAGATGGCCGGGTACGACGCCAACTACGTGCCCGGCTGGGACTGCCACGGCCTTCCCATCGAGTGGCGGATCGAGGAGCAGTACCGGGCGGCGGGGCGCGACAAGGACGCCGTCGACGTGCTCGCCTTCCGCGCCGAGTGCCGCGCCTACGCCGAGCACTGGATGGGCGTGCAGGCGGCGGAGTTCCGCCGCCTCGGTGTGGCCGGCGACTGGGCCGGCCGCTACGCCACCATGGACTTCCGCTCCGAGGCGATCATCGCCGGCGAGATCGGCCGCTTCCTGCTCAACGGCGCGCTCTACCGCGGCGCCAAGCCCGTGCTGTGGAGCCCCGTCGAGAAGACCGCCCTCGCCGACGCCGAGGTCGAGTACCACGACCACACCTCGACCACCGTCCGCGTCCGCTTCCCCATCCTCTCCGCCCCGGCCGAGGATCTGCGCGAGGCGGCGGTCGTGATCTGGACCACCACGCCGTGGACGCTCCCCGGCAACCGCGCCGTCGCCTATGGCGAGGACATCGACTACGCGCTGATCGTGGTCGAAACGGTCTCCGAAGGCTCGCTTGCCCGCCCCGGCGAGCACCTTCTCGTCGCCTTGCCCTTGCTTCCCGACACGCTCAAGGAAGCCGGCATCGGCCAGCACGTCGTCCGCCGCGTGCTGAAGGGGCGGGAGCTCGCCGGCACGATCTGCGCCCACCCCTTGCGCGGCCGCGGCTATGAGTTCGACGTGCCGCTGCTGCCCGCCGCGTTCGTCACCACCGACCAGGGCACGGGCTTCGTGCACATCGCCCCCGGCCACGGCGAGGACGACTGGGAACTGGGGCGCCGCCACGGCCTGCCGGTGCCGGAGACGGTGGGCCCCGACGGTACCTTCCTTCCCCACGTCGCCGGGTTCGCCGGCGTGCACGTCTACAAGGCGGCCGACCCGGTCTGTGCGGCGCTGACGCAAGCGGGAACGTTGCTGTCGCGGTCCAAGCTGGTCCACGCCTACCCGCATTCCTGGCGCTCCAAGGCACCGCTCATCTTCCGCACCACGCCGCAGTGGTTCATCCGCATCGATGGGGCGACCGCGATCCGCACCAAGGCGCTCGCCGCCATCGAGGCGACCCGCTTCGTCCCGCCGCAGGGCCAGAACCGCCTGCGCGCGATGATCGCCTCCCGCCCCGACTGGTGCATCTCGCGCCAACGCGCCTGGGGCGTGCCGATCGCCATCTTCGTCGACCGCCGCACCGGCGAACCGCTGCGCGACCCCGCGGTGGTGCAGCGCATCGTCGCGATCTTCGCACAGGAAGGCTCAGACGCCTGGTGGACCCGGCCGGCTTCCGACTTCCTCGGCCCCGGGCGCGATCCCGCCGACTATGAGCAGGTGTTCGACATCGTCGACGTCTGGTTCGAATCGGGCTCGACCCACGCCTTCGTCCTCGAAGGCAACCCCGCACTTGCCTGGCCCGCCGACCTCTACCTCGAAGGCTCCGACCAGCACCGCGGCTGGTTCCACTCAAGCTTGCTCGAAGCCTGCGGCACGCGCGGGCGAGCGCCCTACCGTGCGGTGCTCACCCACGGCTTCGTCGTCGACGAACAGGGGCGGAAGATGTCGAAATCCCTCGGCAACACCGTCTCGCCGCAGGAGGTGATCGCCGAATACGGCGCCGACATCCTAAGGCTGTGGGTGATGGCCTCCGACTACACGGAGGACCTGCGCATCGGCCCCGAGATCCTCAAGCAGCAGGCCGAACTCTACCGCCGCATCCGCAACACGCTGCGCTGGATCCTGGGCGGGCTCGACGGCTTCGCGGAGGCCGAGCGCGTACCCCTCGCCGACATGCCCGATCTCGAGCGCTGGGTGCTGCACCGCCTGGCCGAACTCGACGCGCGGGTGCGCGAGGCGGCAGAGAGCTTCGCCTGGACGGGCGTGTTCGCCGAACTGCACGCCTTCTGTGCGGCCGACCTCTCCGCCTTCTACTTCGACATCCGCAAGGACGCGCTCTACTGCGACCGGGCAGACTCGCTGCGTCGGCGTGCCTGCCGCACGGTGCTCGACCACCTCCATCGCTGCCTCACCACCTGGCTCGCGCCTCTACTCGTCTTCACCGCCGAGGAAGCTTGGCTCGCCCGCTTCCCCTCCGAGGACGGGTCGGTGCATCTCGAGACCTTCCCAGCGATCCCGCCAGAGTGGCGGAACGAGACGATTGCGCAACGGATGGCGCGCATCCGTGAGATCCGGCGCGTCGTCACCGGCGCGCTGGAGCGCGAACGCGCCGCCGGCGCCATCGGCGCCTCCCTGCAGGCCGCCCCGATCCTCGTCCTTCCCGCGGCGGATCGTTCCCTTCTCGATGCGGACGGCTGGGCCGAGATCTGCATCACCTCGGGCATCACGTTCGCCGACACCCCGCCCGACGCCGACGTCGCCCCCTTCACGCTCGACGACGTGCCGGGCGTGACGGTGATCCCCCGCCGTGCCGCGGGCGAGAAATGCCTGCGCTGCTGGAAAGTGCTGCCCGAAGTCGGCACCCACGCCGATCACCCGGGGCTCTGCGACCGCTGCCACGACGCCGTGACCTCCGGCGTGCTCGCCCGCCGCGCCGCGGCATGACGGCGCGCGAGGAAAACGAAGGATAGGGTGGGGGACACGCGTGTCCCCCACACCCCCTGCGCAACACGCCGGTCACGGCGCGCGCCTGCGGCTGGGCCTCGCTCTCGCCGCCGCCGTGCTCGCCCTCGATCAGGCGACGAAGTGGTGGATCCTCGAAATCATCCGCCTGCCCGAAGTTGGGCGTGTCCACGTCCTGCCGTTCATGAATCTCACCATGGTCTGGAACCGCGGCGTCACCTTCGGCCTGCTCGCGGGCGACGCCTGGTGGCACGCCTATGCGCTGGCCGCCGTCGCCCTCGCGGTGGCGGGCTTCCTCATCGCTTGGCTCGCCCGCGCCGAAGACCGCTGGACCGTGATTGCGCTCGGGCTCGTGCTCGGCGGTGCCATCGGCAACGTCATCGACCGTCTGCGCTTCGGCGCCGTGGTCGACTTCGTCGACCTGCACGCCTTCGGCTGGCACTGGTACGTGTTCAACGTCGCCGACAGTGCGATCGTCTGCGGGGTGGGTCTGCTCCTGGCGCACGCCTTGATGCGGCCAAAACCCGAGCGTAAGGGGGAGGGATGACGCCCCGCCACGGCCTCGCCCTGGTGCTTTGCCTGCCGCTCGTTGCCGCCTGCGGCAGCGACGTGGGCCGCACCTTCGGCCTCACACGCGAGCCGCCGGACGAGTTCCTGGTCACCACCCGCGCCCCCCTCTCGCTGCCGCCCGACTACGCGCTGCGCCCGCCGCGGCCGGGTGCTGCGCGCCCGCAGGAGCCGCCCGCCCGCGAGGCCGCCGCGGCCCTGCTCGCCGCCCGCACCGTGACGCAACCGGTGCTGGCCGACATCCCGCAAGGCGCCTCCGCCGGTGAGGCCGCCCTGCTCGCCGCCGCCGGCCCGCCCGTGCCGAGCGATCTGCGCCGCCAGATCGAGCAGGAGAGCGCGCTTCTCGCCGAACGCGAGCGCTCCTTCGTCGATCGCCTGCTGTTCTGGCGCCGGCCGGAAGCGGACGGCGTGGTCCTCGACCCCCAGGCCGAGGCCGCCCGGCTGCGCGAGGCGGCCGCGCTCGGGCGCGAGCCCACCGCGGGCGAAACCCCCATCATCCAGCGCCGCCGGCGCGGGCTTCTCGAAGGCTTGTTCTGACGCCGCCCCGCCGCCCTGGACGGATGGCGGGTGAAGCCTCACCTTGAGGCCATGACCGAGATCGACCGTCGCACGCTGCTGGCCGGCCTGCCCGCCGCCGCGGCCCTCGCCGCCGCCCCCGCCATCGCTGCCACCGCCGCGCCCAAGCCCGTCTACGGGGCGGAAACCTTCCGACTGGCCAACGGACTCACCGGCGTCGTCATCCCGATGCGCCGCGCCCCCGTCGTCGCCCACATGGTCTGGTATCGCGTGGGCGGGGCGGATGAGCCGCCGGGCCTCTCCGGCATGGCCCACTTCCTCGAACACCTGATGTTCAAGGGCACGCCGAACATCGGCCCCGGCCAGTTCAGCCGCCGGGTGGCGCGCGAGGGCGGACGCGACAACGCCTTCACCGGCCACGACTACACCGCCTACTTCCAGCAGGTCGCCGCCGACCGGTTGGAACTCGTCATGGGGATGGAGGCCGACCGCATGGCCAACATCCTGCTCGACCCGAAGGACATCGAGCCGGAACGCCAGGTCATCCTCGAGGAGCGGCTGCAGATCGTCGAGAACAACCCGCGCTCCCGCTTCCGCGAACGCCTCGCCGCCTCCTTCTACCTCAACCACCCCTATGGCCGGCCGATCATCGGCTGGGAGCACGAGATCCGCGCCATCCCGCGCGAGGCGCTGCTCGACTTCCATCGCCGCCACTACGGCCCGGGCAACGCCATCCTGGTCGTGCAGGGCGACGTGACGACGGAGCGGGTGGCGCGGCTCGCCGAACGCACCTACGGCGCCGTGCCGGCCTCCACCCGCGTCGAGCGCCGCCGCCCGCAGGAGCCCCCGCATGACGGCGAGCGCCGCCTGATCCTGCGCGACGCGCGGGTGCGCGAACCCTCCTTCGCGCGTCTTTATCCCGCGCCGCACGCTCACGCCTCGGTCGAGACCTCGGATGCGCTCGAGGTCCTCTCGCACCTGCTCGGCTCGGGCCCCGCCAGCCTGATGTGGAAGGCGTTGGTCGACACCGGGCTCGCGGCCTCCGTCTCCGCCGCCTACGGCGGCGACAGTGTGGATCCGTCCGAGTTCGGCCTCTATGCGAGCCCCCGCCCCGGGGTGGCGCCGGAGAAGCTGGAAGGCGCGCTGGATGACCTGATCGGCCGCGTCCTGCAGGAGGGTGTTTTGGAGGCGGAGGTGGCACGCGCCGTGCGCGAGATCATCGCCCAGTCGGCCTTCGCGCGCGACAGCCTGATGGGCGGGGCGCGCACCATCGGGGCGGCTTTGGCGGTCGATCTGCCGCTCGACTACGTCGAGTACTGGCCCACCCGCATCGCGCAGGTGACGGCCGAGCGCGTGACCGAGGCCGCCCGCGCCGTCCTTCGCCGCGACGCCTCCCTCACCGGCTGGCTCGTTCCGGCAGAGGCGCGGGCATGACCGCGCCCCGCACCGAAGCCGAGGGTCAGGCGGGCTGGTCGGTCCCGGTCCAGGTCGTCCGCTCGCCGGCCGGGATCGAGGCCTGGCTGATCGAGGACCACACCGTCCCCGTCGTCGCCCTCGCCTTCGCTTTCGCCGGCGGCGCGGCCCTCGATCCGCCCGGGCAGGAGGGGCGGGCCACCCTGCTCGCCGCCCTGCTCACGCAAGGGGCAGGGCCGCACGACACGGCCGCCTTCGCCAGCTTGCTGCGCGAGCGCGGGGTATGGCTCTCCTTCGAGGCGGAGCGCGACGGGCTGAAGGGCAGCCTGCGCACGCTCGCCGAGGAGGCGGGCTTCGCCGCCGACATGCTCGCCCTCGCCCTCGCCGAGCCTCGCTTCGACGAGGCGGCGGTGGAGCGCGCCAAGGCGCAGCGGCTGATCACGCTGCGCCGCGAGGCCGAACAGCCGCCGACCATCGCCGCCCGCCGCTGGTGGGCCGAGGCCTATGCCGGCCACCCCTTCGCCCGTCCGACGGGCGGGACGGAGGAAGGCGTGAAGGCCGTCGATCGCGAGGCCCTGCGCGCCGCGCGCGAGGCGCAGATGCGTCGCGGCAGCGTGGTGGTGGCGGCGGCCGGCGCGATCGACGCCGAGGGGCTGGGGCGCCTCGTCGACCGCGCCTTCGCCTCTTCCCTCGCCGACGGTGCCGCGCCGGCCATGCCGCCGGTGCCAGCCCCGCGACGCTTCGGCCTCGCCGTGGTCGACCGCGACGCCCCGCAGGCCGCCGGGGTGTTCGGCCACGGGGCGATCGCGCCCGAGGATCCGGCCTGGGAGGCGGCGCAGATCGCGAACTGGATCCTCGGCGGTGGTGGCTTCTCCGCCCGGCTCATGACCGAGATCCGCGAAAAGCGCGGTCTCACCTACGGCATCGGCACCTCGCTCGTGTCCTTCCGGGGCAGGGGCCTCGTGCTCGGCTCCGTCTCCACCGACAACGCCCGCTTCGGCGAGACGCTCGCCGTGCTGCGCGAGGAGTGGCGCAAGATGGCCGCCGAGGGTCCGACCGCCGACGAGGTCGAGGCCGGCAAGGCTTTCCTCACCGGCTCCTTTCCCTTGGGCTTCACCTCGACCGCGCAGATCGCGGGCACGCTGGTCGGGCTTCGCCAACTCGGCCGCGCACCCGACTGGCTCGCCGGCCGGCTCGCTCGGCTTGCCGCCGTCACGGTGGAGGAGGTGCGGGAGGTCGCGCGCCGGCTGTTCGATCCGGACGCGCTCTCCATCGTGGTCGCCGGCCGCCCGGCCCTTTAGGCGGGCGGTTCAGCCGGCGAGGAGTGGCGGCGAGGGAAGCGGCCCGCGTGCGATCTCGTAGGCGTGGGCGGCGCGCAGCACCAGCGCGTCCTCCCCCGGCCGCCCGGCGAGCTGGATCGCCACCGGCAGCCCCCCCACGCCCAAGCCCGCCGCGACGCTGATTGCCGGTTGACCGGTGAGGTTGAACGGCAGCAGGAGGTTGGGCAGGCGGAAGCCGGTCCAGCGATCGACCGCCTCGATCAAGGGTGCTTCGCCCACCGCGGCGGCGGTGAGGATCAGGTCGACCTCGCGCATCGCCTCGGCGATCGCCGCCGCCAGCGCCCGGCGTCGGCGCTGCGCGGCGAGGTAGTCCTCGGCCGAGACGAGGGCGCCGAGCAGGAGGCGCTCGCGCAGGATCTCCCCATACTCGTCCCGCCGCGCGCGCAGCCACGGCGCGTGGATGGCGAAGGCCTCGCCGAGCAGGATCACCATCCCGGCATCCGTCAGGTCCTGCAGGGGCGGGAGGGTGATGACGCGCGGCAGGGCGCCCAGGTCACGGAAGATGGCGGCCGCACGGTCGATCGCCGCGCGGGTGGCGGGGGTGAGCGGCAGCACCCCCTCGTGCCACGCCTGCGGGATGCCGATGCGCAGGCCGCGCACCCCGTCGCCGAGCCCGCCGAGGAGGTCCGGCGCAGGGCGTCGGTCGGACGCGGGGTCGGCGGGGTCGTGCCCGGCGCAGGCGGAGAGCAGGATCGCGCAATCCTCCGCCGTGCGCGCGAGCGGCCCCAGGTGGTCGAGCGACCAGGCGAGCGGAAAGGCGCCCGTGCGGGGGACGAGGCCGTAGCTCGGTTTGATGCCGGCAAGCCCGCAGAGCGCGGCCGGGCCGCGGATCGACCCGCCCGTATCGGAGCCTGAGCCGCCGAGGATCATGCCTGAGGCGATCGCCGCCGCCGTGCCCGAGGAGGAGCCGGCGGTGAAGTGGGCGGGGTTCCACGGATTGCGCGCGGGCGGGGTGGGCAGATCGAAGGAGGGCCCGCCCCAGGCGAATTCGTGCGTGGTGAGCTTGCCGAGGCAGACCGCGCCGGCGGCCCGCCAGCGGGCGGCGATCGGCGCATCCGCCGCCGCCGGTTTCTGCCCCGCGAGCACGCGCGAACAGGCGGTGGTCGGAAAGCCCGCGACGTCGATGATGTCCTTGTGCGCGATCGGGATGCCGTCGAGCGGTCCCTTCGCCTCACCACGCATCCATCGGGCTTCCGCGCCCCGCGCCGCGGCAAGCGCGCCCTCGCAGTCGAGCGCGACGAAGGCATGCAAGGAGGGCTCGAACCGCTCGACGCGGTCGAGACAGGCGTGCGTGAGTTCGACCGGTGAGAGGCTGCGCGCGGCGAAGGCCCGCGCCGCCTCGGCGATGGTCGGAATCACGCCCATGGCTTGGGCGGAGGAAAGAGGGTCGCGGGTTCCTCGGTCGCGGCGGCGGCGCGAAGCCGTGCGCGCATCGCTTCGAGAAGCCGGATCGGTTCGGCGAGCCGCGCCCGCTCGGCCGCCGAAAGGGTGAGGCCAGCGCGGGCGAAGGGATCCGCGCTCCCCTCGCCCGCCGGACCGGTCCTCACTTCGGTCCCGCGCTGTTCGCTCACGTCACCTCGATATTGGCCGCCCGCGCCACCGCCCGCCATTGTTCGAGCTGCTGGCGGATGATGGCGACGAAGGTGTCCCTGGTCGGGATGGGGTCGCGCGGCAAGGTCTGCACGTCCTCGAGCCGCGCGCGCAGATCGGGCCGCGCCAGCAGGCTTGGCACCAAGCCGACCAGCCGCTCGACGATCGGCTCCGGCAGGCCTTTCGGCGCGGACAGCCCGAGCCACTGCGCGGCGGTGAGACTCGGGAAGCCGAGTTCGGCGAAGGTCGGCACGTCCGGGAAGGCAGGCAGCCGTTTCTCCGAGGAGACGGCGAGCGCGCGCAGAAGCGTGCGACGGTTCATTGGTGAAGCTCCCTCTCACTCATCGGCCCGGCTGCCGAGCGGCCGGACGCGGAACGAAACGACCGATGGCGGAAGCTAGCAAACCCCGCGCCGGAGCGGCCACACTCCGTTGACCCAGGCCGATCGGCCGCTAGCCTCGCGCGCGCCAACACCAGGAGGCGAACGAGGGACGATGGCGAAGGAGATCCTCTGCGCATTCAGTGTGCACTGTGACGCCGTGGCGGGCTGGCTCGGCTCCTATGGCGGAGAGGACAGCCCCTCCGACATCAGCCGCGGCGTGTTCGCCGCCGAAGTCGGCATGCCGCGCCTCGTCGAGCTCTTTCGCCGCTTCGGACTGAAGCAGTCCTTCTTCATCCCCGGCCATACCATCGAGAGCTTCCCCCGCCAGACCGACCTCGTGGTCGAGGCCGGGCACGAGATCGGCCTGCATGGCTACTCGCACGAGAACCCGCTGGCGCTGACGCGGGAGCAGGAGGAGGCGATTTTCGACCGCTCGATCGCGCTGATCGAGAAGCACTGGGGGCGGCGGCCGGTGGGTTACGTCGCGCCGTGGTGGGAGGTGTCCGCCACCTCGATCGAGATCCTGCTCGCGCGCGGCATCGCCTACGACCACTCGCTGATGCACCACGACTGCATCCCGTACTACGTGCGGACGGGGGATTCCTGGACCAAGATCGACTACTCCCAGCCGGCCGAGACCTGGATGAAGCCCTTCAGCAAGGGGCGGGTGACGGACTTGGTCGAGATCCCCGCCTCGTGGTGGCTGGATGACCTGCCGCCGATGATGTTCATCAAGAAGTTCCCCAACAGCCACGGCTACGTGAATCCGCGCCACCTCGAGGAGCTGTGGCGGGATCATTTCGATTTCATTTACCGCGAATACGACTATGCCGTGGTGCCGATGACCATTCACCCTGACGTGTCGGGGCGGCCGCAGGTGCTGATGATGCTCGAGCGGCTGATCGGCTACATGCTGCGCCACCCCGGCGTGCGCTTCGTCACCCTGGAGGAGATGGCGGCCGATTTCCGCCGCCGCGTGCCGAAGCCGGCCGAGTGACGCGCGCACGCCGCCGGGCGCGGCCACGGGTCAGGCGGGGCGGAGGATCGCGTCGATCGCGCGTGCGAGTGCGAGGTCGCGCTCGGACAGCCCTCCTGCGTCATGGGTGGTGAGCACGATCTCCACCCGGTTCCACACGTTCGACCACTCCGGGTGGTGGTCGTGCTTCTCGGCCAAGAGCGCGACCCGGCTCATGAAGCCCCAAGCCTCGGCGAAGTCCCTGAAGCGGAACGACCGCGCGATCGCATCCCGCCCCTCGACCAGCCGCCACTCGGGCAGTTCCGTCCCAAGCCGCGCCCGCTCCGCATCCGTCAGCCGCTGCACCATTCTTGCCTCCGTCGCGACCCACCCCTCATCTAGGGCTCGTGCGGTCCTTCACCACACCCCCGACGACGGAGGAGATCGTCGCGCTTGCCGACGAGGCTCTGGCTTGGGCGCAGGCGCGCTTCCCGCGCGACCTCGCCCGTCTTCTCTCCGGCGTGTCCATCGTCGTCGACGACTTCCCCGATGACGAGACGGTGGCGGAGATGGGGCTGGAGAGCGGGTGGGACCTGACGGGCCTCTGGCGCGGCGTGCCGCTGACCCAGCGCAGTGTCGCCGACGTGGCGCGCGCGCCCGAGATGATCCACCTCTATCGTCTCCCCATCCTCGCCGAGTGGATCGAGACCGAGGTCGATCTGCGCGATCTCGTGCGCAACGTGCTGATCCACGAGATCGCCCACCATTTCGGCTACTCGGATGAGGAGATCGCGCGGCTCGAGGCGGGGGAGGGATGACGCGACGGGGAGGTGGCCCATGTCCTCTGCGATGGACCCGATGCGCATCGTGCGCGCGGCCTCCGCCGCCGCCGGCCTGTTCCTGAGCGCGGCCTGCTCGGTGGTCGGCGCGCGTTCGACCGAGGAACCGGCCTTCACCGTGATCGCCCGCGGCGAGGGCTTCGAGGTGCGCCGCTACGGCCCGCGGCTTGCCGCCGAGGTGGTGGTGGCGGGAGATCCCGTCTCGGCGCGCAACGCCGGCTTCCGCCCGCTCGCCGACTACATCTTCGGCGCCAACCGCGCGCGCGAGCGCATCGGCATGACCGCCCCCGTCGCGCAAGGCGCGGGCGAGCGCATCGGCATGACCGCCCCGGTGGCGCAGACGACCGGGCAGGGCGGCTGGGCGATCCGCTTCTTCATGCCCGCCCGCTATACGCGGGAGACCCTGCCCGAACCGCTCGATGCGCGCGTGCGCATCGTCGAACTCCCCGAGGCGCTGTTCGCCGTGCGTCGCTTCGCCGGCACCACCGGTGCGCGCGAGGTCGAGGCGGAGACGCAACGGCTCTTCGAGGCGCTGCGCGGCTCAGCCTGGCGGCCGGCGGGCGAGCCGGAAGCGTGGTTCTTCGACCCGCCCTGGACCATTCCGGCGCTGAGGCGAAACGAGGTCGCCATCCCCGTCGCGCCCGCTCAGGGCTGAGCGAGGATCTCCCGCACGAGCGTGCGCAGGCGGGGGATCGTCTCGGTCTCGAACCAGGGGTTGCGCTTCACCCACACCCGCGTCCGCCAGGACGGATGCGGCAGCGGAAAGTGCCGGGGCAGGAACGACTCGGCCCGCCGCACCGCCTCCTCGAGCGCGACCTCGGGCCCGAGCACGAGCCGCACCGCATGGCCGCCGACGAGCAGGCGAAGCCGCACCTTCGGCAAGGTCGGCAGCACGCGCGGGTGCCAGTGCGGCGCGCATTCGGGGCGCGGCGGCGCATCGCCGCCCTTCGGCAGCCGCCCGGGGTAGCACATCCCCGTCGGCAGGATCGCGATCAGCGAGGGGTCGTAGAAGGTCGCGCGGTCGATCCCCAGCCAATCCCGCAGCCGATCGCCGGAGGGGTCGTCGAACGGCCGGCCCGAGGCGTGCGCCTTCGTCCCCGGCGCCTGGCTGGTGATGAGCAGCCGCGCGCGGGGGTCGAGCTGGAAGATCGGCTTCGGCCCGAGCGGCAGGTGAGCCTCGCACAGCCGACAGGCGCGGATCTCGTCCACGGGGGGAAGAGACTCAGTCCCGGCTGGCATGACCATCCAGCAGGCCGAGCCTCTCGACTCGTCGTGCCGCGGCGCGGATGTCGGCGGCGAGCGCTGCCCGGGCCCGCTTCGGATCGCGTGCCGCGAGGGCGGAGACCAGGCGCGCATGCGCCCGCACGGCGGTGCCGCTGCGCAGTCTGCGCGGATCCAGACGCATGTCTAGGTTGAGGACGGGACCGATGCGAAGCCACAGCCCCTCGATGATCGCGGTGAGGCTGGGCATGCGTGCCGCGCGATAGAGTGTGAAGTGAAGCAGGCGGTTCAGTTGCACGGCTCGGTCGCAATCGGGCCGGTCGGCTTCGTACTCCCGACGGAACGCCAGCTCGGCGCGCGTGATAGCCTGCAACTCCGTCCTGGTGATCAATTCCGCCGCGCGCTCCGCCGCATAGCCCTCGAGAAGAAGGCGAAGGGTGGTGATTTCGCGAAACGTCTCCGCCGACAACACGGGCACGCGCACCGCGCGGTTTGGCAGGACGATGAGGGCTCCCTCAGCGGCGAGCCGGTTCACCGCCGAGCGTACGGGTGTGACCGAGAGCCCGAGAGCGCGAGCGAGAGTGCGCAGCGAGACCGCCTCTCCGGGAGCGACGCGCCCGCCGATCAGCATCTCGCGCAGGTGGGCGAGCGCGCGCTCGGCCGCGCCGGCGGACGATGCCGCCTGCTCGCTGCGCCTCGCCCCGGACTCGACAGCAGGCGTCATCGCTGCCATGATGACTGTGATCACAGTTTTCACAAGAGGGCGCGGTGTCGCCCCCGCCGCTAGGGAGGAACAGGTCGATGACAGGTCCGACTCGAGTCACCCGTCGCAAGGTCCTGGCCGCTGGCGCCGCGCTCGGCCTTGCTGCCCCTGCAATCGTGCGCGGCCAGTCCGATGCGATCCGCATCGGCCATCTGACGCCGCGGACCGGGTTCCTTGGCCCCTTGGGCGAGTTTGCCGTCCAGGCCGCCGACCTCGCGGTTGACGAGATCAACGCCGCCGGCGGGGTTCTTGGTCGCCGCATCGAACTGCTGAAAGAGGATTCGGTAAATCCGCAGACTGCGGCGACCAAGGCCGAGCGCCTCATCGAACGCGACCGGGTGGTATGCATCGTCGGAGAGATCTCCTCCGCCTCGGCTCTTGCCATCGCGCAGGTAACGACGCGGACGGGGACGCTGTTCATCAACACCGGTGCCAATTCCGACGCGCTGCGGGGCTCGAATTGCGCCCGATCCATGTTTCATGTCGAGAGCCAGAACTCGATGTACGTCAAGACGGCCGGCCGTGCCCTGCTCGCACAAGGGCTGGTCCGCGGCAAGCGCTGGTTCTCGCTGACCGCCGACTACGCCTTCGGCCACGACCTGCTGCGCGTCGCCCGCCGCTTCATGGAGCAGAACGGCGGCCAGTTCGCCGCCGACCGCCTGGTGCCGACCGACCTCGCCGACTTCTCGGCCCTGCTTCTGGAGATCCGCGCCGCGAGGCCCGACCTCGTCATCTCCAACCTCGCCGGCAATCAGATCACCAACTTCCTCAAGCAGTACGCCGAGTTCGGGCTCACCTTCCCGGTGGCCGGGTTCGGCTTCGACACGGCGCTCGCCTGGGCGGCGGGTCGCGACGCGTTCATCGGAACCTGGCCCGTGGTGTGGCATCACATGATCGACACGCCGGCGTCGCGTGCCTTTGTCGATTCGTTCCGTCGCCGCTACCGCCGTCCGCCCGAGAACCAGGCCTGGGGCGACTATGTGGCGATGCGCATTATCGCACAAAGCATGACCGAGTTGCGCAGCACCGATCCTCAGCGTCTGATCGAGCACTGGCGCAAAGGCGCGAAGTTCGACCTGATGAAGACGCGCGAGGGGTATTTCCGCGCCTCCGACCATCAGCTGATGCACGAGATGTACGCGGTCGAGGGGCTCGGTTCGCGCGCACCGAACCAGTGGGACATCTTTCGCTCCTCCGGCCCGATTCCGGGACCCGGGGAGCCGCTGGAGGCGATCGCCGCGACCGAAGAGGAGAATCAGTGCCGCATGGCCTGACGGTGCGGCGGTCGGGCCTCGCGCGGGGCGTTTCGGCATGACGATCGCCCTGTTGGCGTAACGGGGATCGGGCGTGTCGACGGTGTTCCTGCAGCAGGTCGTGAACGGCCTACTGGATGGGGTGTACTACCTCCTCATCGCGCTCGGGCTGTCACTGATCTTCGCCTTGGGCGGCATCGTCAACCTCGCGCACGGCGCGTTCTACGCGATCGGCGCCTATCTCACGGTCGTGCTCGCGCCCTGGATCGGGTTCGGTGCGACGCTGGTGGTGTCACCTGTCGCCGTGGCACTGCTCGGCGTTCTGATCGAGCGCACGCTTTTCGTCCGCTTCTATCGCGAGGATCCAATCCTGTCGCTGCTGCTTACCTTCGGCCTCGCCATGGTGGCGGAGCAGGCCTTGCGCATGATTTTCGGCGCCGCCCCCCTCTCCTTCTCGATCCCGAGTTGGTTGCGAGGACAGATCGTTCTCGGCGACTTCATCTACTCGCGCTACCGCGCACTTCTGCTGCTCCTCGCCGTCGTCTCCGTGGCACTGCTGTGGCTGCTGCTGAACCGCACTGCCTTCGGCCGCGTGGTGCGCGCCGGCGTTCAGGATCCCGACATGGTCGGCGCGCTCGGCATTCCGCTTCGCCCCTACCTGATGTGGCTGGCCGCGATCGCGATCGGGCTTGCGGGCCTCGCGGGCGTGCTGCTTGCCCCGATCTACTCGATCCATCCCGCGATGGGTCACGACATCCTGACGCCGGCCTTCGTCGTCGTGGTCATCGGCGGCCTTGGTTCATTCTGGGGCGTCGTCGTCGCCGCCATTCTGGTCGGCCTCACCAAGGGCGTGACGATCGGGTTCGGCTACTCGCAGTGGGCGACGGCAGTCATCTACCTGATGATGCTGCTCGTCCTGCTGCTTCGCCCGCGCGGGCTGTTCGGCGAGCGGATCAAGCGCTTCGAGTAGCATGCGCGCGCTCGCCCGGCTTCGCGACCCGCTGATCGCCGGCGTCGCCCTTCTCGCCCTGCCCGCGGTGCTCGGCGCCTTGGGCCTCGGCATGACCTCGGCCGTCGAGGTGGTCGTCTTCGCCATCGCCTGCCTCGGGCTGAACGTTCTGGTCGGCCACACGGGGCTCGTCTCCTTTGGGCACGGCGCGTGGTTCGGATTGGCCGCCTATGCCGCCGGCATCCTGCATCGCGAGGTCATGCCGGGCAGCTTCTTCATGCCGCTCCTCGCCGCCGTCGCCTTCGTCGGACTGGTCGCACTCGCGTTCGGCGCGCTCGTGCTGCGCCGCCGCGGCGTCTACTTCTCCCTGCTCACCCTCGCGCTCTCGGCGATGCTCTACGCGGTCGCCTTCCGCTGGACGGAGGTCACGGGCGGCGAGGACGGCCTCGGCGGAATCCTGCGCCCGAAACTGCTTGGCCTCGACCTTGACGATGCGACGACCTTTTACGCCGTGGTCGCGGCGATCGGCTTCGCCGTCGTCTACCTGCTCGCCCGCTTCCACGCCTCGCCGATCGGCACCGTCCTCGTTGCGATCCGCGAGAACGAACAGCGCGCGCGCTTCATCGGCTACGCGACCTATCGGTACAAGCTGATTGCCTTCGTGGTCTCCGCCTCCCTCACCGGGCTTGCGGGGGTGCTGCTGCTGTTCACCCATCGCATGACCTCGGCGGAGGTGATCTCGGTGGTGTTCTCGGGCGAGCTCCTTGCCATGGTGGTGATCGGCGGCATGCGTTCCTTCCTCGGCCCGGCGCTCGGTGCCTTCTTCTTTGTCATTTTCCGCGACCTGCTGTCGCAGGTGACCGAGAACTGGCTGCTCTGGTTCGGGCTCCTCTTTGTCGGCTTCGTCGTGTTCTCGCCCACCGGCCTTGTCGGCGTGGCGGGCCGGATCCTCCGTCTCGTCCGACCTCCTGCTCCGGTCGCGGCCGCGATGAGCGCGCGCCGCGGGGGCGCGCGTAGCGCCGCCTTCCTTCGTCGCGACGGCTGGAGCGACGGCCCGGTCCTCGTCGTGCGCGGCGCGGTCAAGCGCTTCGGCGGGCTCTACGCCGTCGATCGCGTCGACCTTGAGGTCGCCAACACCTCGCTGCACGCCCTGATCGGTCCGAACGGCGCCGGCAAGACCACGCTCTTCAACATCGTTTCGGGCCTGCACGCGCCCGATTCGGGACGCGTCCTGCTCGACGGCGAGGAGGTGCAGGGACTGCCGCCGGAGCAGCTTGCGCGCAAGGGAATCGGCCGGTCGTTCCAGATCACGAACCTCTTTCCCTCGCTCAGCGTAGCCGAGAACGTCCGCCTCGCCGTGCAGGCCCGCTCGGCCTACGCCTATGACCCCTGGCGGCCTGCCGACGCGATCGCGGAGATCATCGCGGAGACCGAGCAGGTGCTGGAGACGGCGGGACTTGCCGGCATCGAGGACGCGGAGGCCGGCTCGCTCTCCTACGGCGGCCAGCGCCTGCTCGATCTCGCGCTTGCGCTCGCGACTCGGCCTCGGGTTCTGCTGCTCGACGAGCCACTGGCCGGCCTCGCCGCGGCGGAACGCGAGCGCGTCTCCGCCCTGATCCGTGCCATCGCCGCGGATCTTCCGGTTCTCCTCGTCGAGCACGACATCGACCGCGTCTTCCGCCTCGCCGACCGGGTGACGGTGATGAACGAAGGTCGGGTTCTGGCCGAGGGCTCCGCCGAGGAGGTGCGTGCGAGCCCGCGCGTGCAGGAGGTTTACATCGGTGCCGGACACGCCGCCCTCGCCGCCGCCTGCATCGCACCGCGCGCGCCGGGCAAGCCGCTGCTTGAGCTGGAGGCGGTGTCGGTCTTCTACAGCAAGAGTCGGATCCTCTCCGGTGTCGGCTTCGAGGTACGCGAGCGCGAGATCGTCGCGCTGCTGGGGCGCAACGGCGCCGGCAAGTCGACGGCCCTGAAGTCCATCATCGGCATCGCGCCGCTGCGCGAGGGCCGGATCGTCCTCGACGGCGTGACGATCTCCGGGCTGCCGCCAGCCGACATCGCTCGTGCCGGCATCGCCTACGTGCCGCAAGGGCGGGGACTGTTCGCCGGGATGTCGGTGAAGGAGAACCTCGAGCTCGGTCGGCTCTGGCGCAGCGAAGGCCCAGGCATTCGCTGGGACGAGCAGCGCGTCCTCGCCCAGTTCCCTCGCCTGCGCGAACGCTGGACCACACCGGCGGACTATCTCTCCGGTGGAGAACAGCAGATGGCCGCGGTGGCACGCGCGCTGATCGGCAACACGCGACTCCTTCTCCTGGACGAGCCCTTCGAGGGTCTCGCGCCGTCCGTCGTGGAGGAGCTGTTCTCCGTCTTCGATCGCTTGCGCGAGGAGATCGCGATCGTCATCGTCGACCATCATCTCGACTTGGCACTCGCGCTTGCCGACCGTGTGGTAGTTCTCGAGCGCGGCGAGCTAGCCTACAGCGGCGAGGCGCGCGACCTCGCCCACGATCTCGAGCTCAGGAGGAAGGTGCTGTGGCTCTGACGCGGGAGCCGGACCGAACGGTCGGCGTGATCGGGGCGGGATTGATTGGCCGCTCCTGGGCGGTGGTGTTCGCCCGCGCCGGTTGGACCGTCCGGTTGTTCGATCCCGACGCGTCGCAGCTCGCGCGCGCACGCGCGTCGATCGAGGCGTGGGCGCGGGAGCTCACCGCCGCTTCACTCGTGCCGACACCGCATGCGGTCACGGAGCGAATCGTGCCGACGGAGACGGTCCCAGAAGCCGTCTCGGACGCCGCGCTCGTGCAGGAGTGCGGACCGGAGGATGAGGAAGCCAAGCGCGCGATGTTCGCCGAACTCGACCGGCTTTCCGACGCGCGGGCCGTGCTGGCATCCTCCACCTCCTCGATTGTCGCCTCGCGTTTCACCGCGGAGCTCGCGGGGCGCAGCCGCTGCCTGGTCGCACACCCGGTCAATCCCCCGCATCTCGTTCCCGTGGTGGAACTGTGCCCCGCCCCGTGGACCGATGCCGCGACCATCGACCGGGCCGAGGCGATCTACCGCGAGGTCGGCCAGGTGCCGGTGCGCGTACGCAAGGAATACGAGGGCTTCGTGCTCAATCGCTTGCAGGGCGCGCTGTTGAGCGAGGCGTTCCGCCTTGTCGCCGAAGGGGTGATCAGTCCCCTGGATCTGGACGCGACCGTCTGCCACGGTCTCGGCCTGCGCTGGTCTTTGCTCGGCCCCTTCGCCACCATCGCCCTCAACGCGCCCGGCGGCACGGCGGACTACTGCGCGCGCTACGGCGGCTTCTACCGAAGACTCGCCGCCGATCCGCCACCTCCCGAGGTGTGGCAGGGGGAACCGCTCGCCCGCGTCCTCGCGGCCTGCGGCCCGGTGCCGGACGCAGCGGAACGCGAGCGGTGGGAACGCGCGCGCGACCGCTGGCTGATCGCGCTGAAGGCGCTGAAGAAGAGCATGCCGGCACCGGACGGCGAGGAGCGATGAGGATGGCAGCACGCAAAGTGATCATCACCTGCGCGGTGACAGGATCCATCCACACCCCTTCGATGTCGCCCCACCTGCCCGTCACGCCGGAGGAGATCGCGGACGCCGCCATCGGTGCGGCGGAGGCGGGGGCGGCGATCGTGCACTTGCACGCGCGCGACCCGAAGACCGGCAAGCCCGACCAGTCGCCGGAGGCCTTCCTGCCCTTCCTGCGCGTCATCAAGCAGCGCTCCGACGTGGTGATCAACATCACCACCGGCGGGGCGCCGACGATGACGGTGGAGGAACGCGTTCTGCCGGCGCAACGCTTCGCGCCCGAAATCGCCTCCCTCAACATGGGGACGATGAATTTCGGCCTCTTCCCAATGCTCGAGCGCTACCGCGACTTCAAGCACGACTGGGAACGGCCGTATCTGGAAGCCTCGCGGGCGGGCTTCTTCAGGAACACCTTCGCCGACATCGAGCACATCCTGCGCACCTGTGCCGCCAACGGTACGCGCTTCGAGATCGAGTGCTACGACATCGGCCACCTCTACACGCTTGCCCATTTCGTCGATCGGCGCGTGATCGAACCGCCCCTCTTCATCCAGTCCGTGTTCGGCATCCTGGGCGGCATCGGCACGCATCCGGAGGACGTCGCGCACATGAAACGGACGGCCGATCGGCTGTTCGGCGATGCCTATCGCTGGTCCGTGCTCGGAGCCGGCAAGGCGCAATTCGCGATCGCCACCCAGGCGCTGCTGATGGGGGGCAACGTGCGCGTCGGGCTCGAGGATTCGCTCTGGCTTGGTCCTGGGCGTCTTGCGCGGTCGAATGCCGAACAGGTGACTCGCATGCGGCAGATCATCGAAGCCCTCGGCCTCGAAGTCGCCACCCCGGCGGAAGCACGCGAGATGCTCGCGCTGAAGGGCGCGGATGCGGTGAATTTCTGACCGCGGCGCGGCGGGCGTCAGGCGGGGCCGAGCAGGCGCGCGACGAAGGCCGGCACGAGCACCGTCGCCGGGCCGTGGATCGCCTCGTCGAACAGCTGGCTCCCTTTCGAGGGTTCGAGGTTGAGTTCGAGCGTACGCGCGCGGCCGCGCACCTCGGCGACGAAGCCGGCTGCCGGATAGACCGCGCCCGAGGTGCCGATGGAGACGAACAGGGCGCAGGCGTCGAGTGCTGCGTAGATCCTGTCCATCGCGAGGGGCATCTCGCCGAACCAGACGACGTGCGGGCGGAGCGTGCCGGTCGCACCGCAAGCGGGACAGCGGGTGTCGAGGGAAAGGTCTTCGAGCCACGGCATCACCGCGCCACAGGCCGTGCACCGCGCTTTCGTCAGCTCGCCGTGCATGTGGATGAGGTTCGCGGTGCCGGCGCGATCGTGCAGGTCATCGACGTTCTGAGTGACGACCGTCACGCCCCCCGGCCATTCCTGCGACAGGCGGGCGAGTGCCAGATGCGCCGCGTTCGGTTGCACGGCGGGGTCGCGCAACTGACGCCGGCGCGCATTGTAGAACGCGTGCACGCGCGCGGGGTCGCGGGCGAAGGCTTCCGGCGTGGCGACGTCCTCCAGCCGGACCTTGGCCCAGATCCCGTCCTTGTCGCGGAAGGTGGCAAGGCCCGATTCGCGGGAGATGCCCGCCCCCGTCAGCACGACGATCGGGGCGTCGCGGGCGATCACTCGCAGGAAAGGCCGAAGGCGGCCAGGCCCTCCTCGAGATAGTCGGCGAGCAGCGGCATCCCCAGGAGGTAGTCGTCGGCGTTGCGCAGGTTGCGCTCCTTGGCGAGCCGGATCGCCTCGTTCCACTCGCTGATGTCGAACTCGCCGCGGCCCACCCAGGCGAGCGCGATCAGCGCCGCCTGTTCGTCCTCGTTCAGCTCGGCGATCGCCTCCCGCATCTCCTCTTCGATGGTGTCGGCCTCCTCGTCGAGCAGGTGCGCCTCGACATCGTCCTCGTCGGCGTCGGTGTCACCATCCCCCGCCTCCTTGGCATCGAAGGCTCGGGCGCGTTCGATCAGCCAGCACACCGTGTCGAGCGAGATGCCGAGTTCCGGGAGCTCTTCGTCCTCTGCCATGCCTGCAACCCCAAGCCTTTCCTCCCCCCGCGCCGGCCCCTGCGGCCGGCGCGGGCGCAGGATACGCGCGGCGGCCGGCGGCGAGATAGCCCGCTGTCCCATCCGCGCCAAGGGCGAGGGTCACGGTGGCATCGGCGCCACCGACGTGCTGAGGTGCGGCTCCGTTCGCGACGTGGAGCCGCCGCCCGTGTCAGCCTTCGCAACCCACCTGTTCGCTTGGCTTCTCCTGGTCGCCGCGACGCACGGCGCGTCCGCCCAGCCGGCGCCGCCGGTCGGCGTGGTGCCGGTCGAGCGCCGCGTACTCACCGACAGCGCGACCTTCGTCGGCCGCATCACCGCCGTCGACACGGTGCAGATCGTCGCGCGCGTGACGGGCTTCCTGCGCGAGCGCACCTTCATCGAGGGCCAGGAGGTGAAGCGCGGCGACCTCCTGTTCATGCTCGAGCGCGAGCCGTTCGAGGCGGCCGTGGCGGCGCGCATGGCCGATCTCGCCTCTGCCAAGGCGGCTCTGCTCAACGCCGAGCTGCAACTCGCGCGGGCGGAGGAACTGCTGAAGACGAACAACATTCCCCTCGCCACGCGCGACCAGCGCCGGGCGGAGGCCGAGATGGCGAAGGCCCGCGTGCAGGAGGCGGAAGCCGCGCTCCGCATCGCCGAGATCGACCTCGGCTACACCCTGATTTCCGCCCCGTTCGCCGGGCGGATCGGCCGCTCGGCGGTTTCGGTCGGCGCGGTCGTTTCGCCGCAATCCGGCCCGCTCGCCACCCTCACCTCGGTCGATCCGATGCACGTGACCTTCCGTGTCAGCCAACGCCAGGTGATCGAATTCCAGCGGCGTCGTGCCGAGAACGGAGAGACGGGGCCGGCGGCGCAGGCGCTCACCGTGCGCGTCCGGCTGGCCGACGGCTCGCCCTATCCGCACGAGGGCACGATCGACTTCATCGATCCGCAGATCGACCGCGGCACCGACACCCAAGCCGTGCGGGCCACGCTGCCAAACCCGGAGCGCATCCTGTTCGACGGGGCGACGGTGACGGTCGAGGTCACGGCGCGCGCGCCGCGCCAGGCGATCCTCATCCCCCGCGCCGCGCTGCTCGCCGACCGCCAGGGGCAATACGTCTTCGTCGTCGACCGCGAGGGCCGCGCGGCCGTGCGTCGCGTGCGCGTCGGCGAGACCACGCCGGCCACCGCCGAGATCGTGGAGGGGCTCAACGAAGGCGAGAACCTGATCGTCGAGGGGATCCAACGCATCCGCCCGGGCATCCCGGTGCAGGCGGGCCCGGCGACGGCACCGCCGCCGACCGTACCGCCGGCGGCATCGACGCGCTGAGCCGCCTTCGTGTTCTCGGCCCTCTTCGTCGATCGCCCACGCCTCGCGGTCGTCATCGCGCTGGTGATGACCATCGCGGGCCTGCTCGCGCTCGCGCGCATTCCCATCGCACAGCTGCCCGACATCGTGCCGCCGCAGGTGAAGGTGACCACCGCCTATCCCGGTGCGTCGGCCGCGGTGGTGGAGGAGACGGTCGCGCAGGCGATCGAATCCGCCGTCAACGGCGTGCAGGACATGATTTCCATGCGCTCGGTGAGCGCGAATGACGGCTCCTACCAGCTCACCGTCAGTTTCAGCCTCGGCAGCGACCCAGAGCTCAACGCGGTGAACGTCAACAACCGCGTGCAGGCCGCACTGGCCAAGTTGCCGCCGGAGGTGCAACGCAACGGCGTGACGGTGGCGAAGGTCTCCTCCGCCATCCTGCAGTTCGTCGCCTTCCACTCGCCCGACGGTTCGCTCGATCCGCTCGCCATCTCCAACTTCGTCTCCATCAGCGTGCTCGATCGGCTCAAGCGCGTGCCGGGCATCGGCGAGGCCACGCTGTTCGGCGCCAAGGACTACGCGATGCGGATCTGGTTCGAGACCGACCGCTTGGTCGGGCTCGGCCTCACCCCTGCCGACGTCATCGCCGCCATCCAGGCGCAGAACATCCAGGCCCCGGTGGGGCGGATCGGGGCGCGCCCGATCGCCGACGACCAGCAGGTGCAGCTCAACGTCCAGGCCAAGGGGCGGCTCGTCACGCCGGAGGAGTTCGGTGCGATCGTGGTGCGCGTGGGCGAGGACGGGCAGCTGCTTCGGCTGCGCGACATCGCGCGCATCGAGCTCGGCGCGAAGTCGGAGGACATCGCCGTCGCCTTCAACGGCGAACCGGCGGTGGCGGTCGGCACCTATCTCTCGCCGGGGGCGAATGCGGTGCGGGCGGCGGCTGAGCTGCGCGCGGCGCTCGAGGACCTGCGGCGGCTCTTTCCGCCGGGCCTCGACTACACCGTGATGTACGACAGCACGACCTTCGTGAATGCGACCATCGAGAGCGTGCAGCAGACCCTGATCGAAGCCTTCGTGCTGGTCGTGCTGGTCGTCTTCGTCTTCCTCGGCAACCTGCGCGCCACCCTCATCCCCATGGTCGCGGTGCCGGTGAGCCTGATCGCCACCGTAGCCGTGCTGCTCGGCCTCGGCTACTCGCTCAACACCGTCTCGCTGCTCGCCATGGTGCTGGCGATCGGCATCGTGGTCGACGATGCGATCGTGGTGGTGGAGAACGTCGAGCGGATCCTGCACGAGCGGCCAGACCTCTCGCCGGCGGAGGCGACCAAGGTGGCGATGGCGGAGATCACCGCACCGATCGTCGCCATCACGCTGGTGCTCCTTTCCGTCTTCGTCCCCGTCGCCTTCATTCCCGGCATCTCCGGCGAGCTCTTCCGCCAGTTCGCCGTGACCATTTCGGTGGCGATGCTGTTCTCGGCGGTGAATGCGCTCACCCTCTCGCCCGCCCTCTGCGCGCTGATCCTTCGCCACGGCGGTCCGCGGCGCGGCCTCATCGGGGCGATGCAGCGCGCGATCGACGGGATGGCGCAGGGCTACGCCGCGGTGGTGCGCCGGCTGGTGCGGGTTTCGCTCCTCTCGCTGATCGTGATCGGGGCGATGGCGATCGGCGTCGTCGGCGCGGCGCGCCTGACGCCGACCGGCTTCCTGCCGGAGGAGGACCAGGGCGCCTTCTTCGTCCACGTCCAGCTGCCCGAGGGTGCCGCCGTCGCCCGCACCGAGGCGGTGGTGCGCACGCTCGAGGGCATCACCGGGCGGCTGGCGGTGACGGAGAACCGGCTTTCCGTCATCGGCTTCTCGCTGCTCGACGGCACGGCGCAATCGAACACCGCCTTCCACGTCGTCACGCTGAAGCCGTTTGCGGAACGGAAGGACCCGGCCGCCTCCGTGCAGGCGACGATCGCACGCGTCGCGCGCGACGCCTTCGCCATCCGCGAGGCGATCGTCTTCCCCTTCAACCTCCCGCCCATCATCGGGCTCGGCACCGGGGGCGGCTTCGAACTGCAGGTGCTCAACCTCGAAGGCAGTCCGTTCCCGGAGCAGAACGCCGCGGTGCAGGGGCTGATCGTCGCCGCCAACCAGGATCCGCGCCTCGCGCGCGTCTTTTCCACCTTCTCCGCCGCCAACCCCTCGATCCTGCTCGACATCGACCGCGACCGCGCGCAGAGCCTCGGCGTGCGCATCGCCGACATCTTCGCCGCCCTGCAGACCACGCTGGGCGGGTTCTACGTCAACGACTTCACCCTGTTCGGGCGGAACTGGCAGGTGCAGCTGCAGGCCGAGGCCGAAGACCGGCGCGACATCGACGACATCCTGCGCGTGCACGTGCGCAACGCCGCGGGCGAGATGGTGCCGATGCGAAGCCTCGCCTCGGTGCGCGTCGAGGTCGGCCCGCAGACCATCGTCCGCTTCAACAACCTCCGCGCCGTGACGGTCCAGGGCAGCCCAGCGCCGGGCGTGTCGTCCGGAGCCGCCCTGGTCGCGATGGAGGAGATCGCGGATCGCACCCTGCCGAGGGGCTTCGACCGCGCCTGGAGCGGCACCTCGTTGCAGGAGCGCGCGGCGGCGGGACAGGAGGCTGCCATCCTGGCGCTTGCCGTCCTGTTCGCCTACCTCTTCCTCGTCGCCCTCTACGAGTCCTGGACCGTCCCCGTCTCGGTGATGCTCTCCGTCGTGGTCGCCGTGCTCGGCGCCTTCGCGGGGCTGATGCTCGCCCGCATCCCGCTCGACCTCTACGGGCAGATCGGCATCGTGGTGCTGATCGCGCTCGCGGCGAAGAACGGCATCCTGATTGTCGAATTCGCCAAGGAGCGGAGGGCGCAAGGCGTGCCCCTGCTCGAAGCGGCGACGGAAGGGGCACGGCTTCGCTTCCGCCCCGTCATGATGACCTCCTTCGCCTTCATCCTCGGCCTCGTGCCGCTGGTCACCGCGCAAGGAGCCGCCGAGCTCGCCCGCCATGCGGTGTCGATCCCGGTGTTCGCCGGCATGCTCGCCGCCTCGCTGGTCGGCATCTTCCTGATCCCGATGCTCTACGTGGTGGTGCAGGGTGGGCGCGAGTGGGTGAAGGGGCGGCTGTCGCCTCCGGCCGGCCCGGTCAGCCGCGGCGACAGCGACGGGGACGCGGGCCGGGCACCGGCGCGAGCGGGCTGAACCGGCGGCGATCGCCCCGAAGCACGGCGGCTTGTCTGCCGTGACGACGCAGCCACCTCATTCGCGTGAGCGAACGGATGGTAGCCGCGAACGAAAGCAGCCCTGCCACAGTCAGGGGTGTCGGGGCTCCGGGCGGGCGGGTGGTCGCGCTGCTGAGCCTCGGCCTCGCCCTGCCGGCGCTTGCCCTCGGGCTCGATGCGCTGCGCCACGGCCTCGGGCCCGACCCTTGGGCCGAAGCGAGCCGACGCTCCGGCTCCTGGGCGCTCGTCTTCCTGCTCGCCTCGCTCGCCGTCACCCCGGCGCGGCAGACGCTCAGGCTGCCAGCCCTCGCGCCGCTCCGACGCGTCATCGGCCTCACCGCCTTCGCCTATGCCGTGCTGCACCTGGGCGTCCATCTCGGCAGCATCGGCGGCGATGTCCCGCGTCTGCTGGCCGAAATGGTCAGCCAGCGCAACCTGCTGTTCGGTGCGGTGGCGATCGCCCTGCTGATCCCGCTCGCCGCCACCTCCTTCGATCGCGCGATCCGCGCCTTGGGCGGCGTCGCTTGGCGGCGGCTGCACCGGTTGGTCTTTCCGGCCGCGGCGCTGGCCATCGTGCACTTCGCGGTGTCCTGGCCGCAGAAGGTCGACGTGACCGAACCCGCCGTGGCGGCGGGCCTGTTCGCCTGGCTGGTCGGCTACCGGCTGGTCGCACCGCGCGGTGGGGCGCCCGGGCCTGCCGCCTACGCGGGGCTGGCGGTAGCGGCGGGGGGTGTGACCGCCGCGCTCGAATTCGCTTGGTTCGCGCTGCGCACCCAGGTCGACCCATGGCTGGTGCTGGCGGCCAATCTCGATCCTGAGCTCGCGCCGCGCCCGGCGGCCTGGGTGCTGGCGGCAGGGCTCGGCGCCCTGGCGCTACGCCTTGTCGGACGCTCGGCCCGTTCCTCGCGGCACGGCAGCCCGTCGCGACGCGTACCCGCCGCCTGAGCCCGGGCCTCCCAGCACACTGCGAAGATCGTCAGACCTTCTCGACCTGGCCGTACTCGAGTTCCACCGGCGTGGCGCGGCCGAAGATGGAGACCGACACCTTCACCCGGCCCTTCTCCTCGTCCACCTCCTCCACCGTGCCGTTGAAGCTGGTGAAGGGGCCGTCGATGACGCGCACCTGTTCGCCGACCTCGAAGGTGATGGACGGCCTGGGCTTCTCCACCCCCTCCGCCACCGCCTTGACGATGCGCTCGGCCTCGGCGTCCGAGATCGGCTGCGGGCGCCCCTTGCCGCCGAGGAAGTTCGTCACTTTCGGCGTGTTCTTTACCAGGTGCCAGGTGTCGTCCGTCATCTCCATGCGCACCAGCACGTAGCCCGGGAAGAATTTGCGCTCCGATTGCACCTTCTGGCCGCGCTTGACCTCGACCACCTCCTCGGCCGGTACCAGGATCTCGTCGAACTTGTCGGCGAGGCCTTTCTGTGCGGCCTGTTCGCGGATCGCGTCGCGAACCTTCTTCTCGAAGCCCGAATAGACGTGGACCACGTACCAGCGCTTCTTGCCCGCCTGGGACGGCGGGGCCACTGGCCGGACGGGGGCGAGACCGTCCTTCGTCTCCGCTGCCGCCATGCTCACCCTCTCCTCACGCGCCGAAGCCGAAGATCAACCGCACGGCGAAGCCGATCACCTGATCGACCAGGAAGAAGAAGGTGGCCGCCAGCACCGAGAGCACGAACACGAGCCCGGTGGTGATCAGCGTCTCCTTCCGCGTCGGCCAAGTGACCTTCGCCAGTTCCTGCCGCACCTGGCGGACGAAGGTCGCTGGATTGATCCTCGCCATGACGTCCGTTCCGTCTGCGGCGCCGATGTCGCCGCTCGGCCGCCGCTCGGGCCGGCCGAAGTCTCAGAGATAGGGAGAAGCGTGGCAGGGGTGGAGGGTCTCGAACCCCCAACCTCCGGTTTTGGAGACCGGCGCTCTAGCCAATTGAGCTACACCCCTGCGGGTCCGGGGCCCGCCGCTCACCGGTTGATAGCCCAGCGGCGGCCGCCCCGGCAACGAACCTCGCCCCGTTACTGCAGGATTTTGGTGACGACGCCGGCGCCGACGGTCTTGCCGCCTTCGCGGATGGCGAAGCGCAGGCCTTCGTCCAT
>NZ_QMDI01000006.1:0-667500 GCF_003336755.1 Elioraea thermophila (ex Habib et al. 2022)
TCGCGTCCGCCGCCTCGATCGCGGGAACAAGGCCGCGCGTCTCGATCATCCCGAGCGCGATGCCCATCTTCTCACTGGCCATCTGTGGTTCTCCTCTCCGAGCCTGGTTGGGGGTTGGTCCTTCGGGTGGTGGATGGTCCGCCGGCGAGCCGTTTCGCCGTCAGCGCCATTTCTCCTCGCTCCAGTCGTCGATGATGCCGCCGATGGTGAGATCGGTCGTCACCGCCGGGTTGCCGGTCGCGATCCGTGCCGCCGAGTAGCCGATGGTGATGACGAAGTCGCCGACCTTCGCCCCCACCGGATCGACCGCCACGTCGAGATTGCCCTTCGCGTCCTCGACCACGCGGAGCTTGCGCGCCTGCAGGCCCCACACCCGCTTGGTGGTGACGAGGTCGCGCACCACGCGCTGGATCATCATGTCGCCGCCCTCGTCGTCGGGGTCGCCGCCTTGGGCTGACTCTCGTCCCAGTAGTCGATGATTCCGACGATGGTGAGGTCGGACGGGTAGTCCTTGTGCCCGGCCGCGTCCTTCGCCGCCGAGGAGCCGACCGCGATCACCCAGTCGCCCTCCTTGCAGCCGACCGGATCGACCGCGACCTGGCGCCCTCCGCCCCTTTCGCGCACCACCAGGAGCCGCCGGTTCTCGAGCTGCGAGATCCGCGCGGTCGCGACCAGGGTGCCTTCGACCTGGAAGATCTTCATGCCCGATGACCTCCGCATCCGCAGGGGCCGCGGCCGGCCCCGCCTGCCGAATCTGCGTGAACGAACCGAAGCGGCCCGCCCCCGGTGGCGCGCACGGCAGCGACCGCATGCACGCGCGGACCGTTGCCGAGAGGAAACATCCGCGCCACCGCAGCGCGCATGCGCAAGGACGCCGCCTCGGCATCCTGTTCGTCACCCGGAATGGCCGGGTCGAAACTCCGCACCACGAGCACCGGAACCGCCAAGCCTTCGGCACTGAGGCGCTCGCCCAGGATGCGCACGCCCACCGCGAGATCGCCCGCCCGCTCCTCGACCGACTGCCCCTGCGCCTGGAAGGCGAGGTTGCGCAGCTGCACGTCGTCGATCGGATCGCCGAGCACGATCAGCCGCTCGTCGTGCCCGGCATCGGGGTAGCCCTCGCCATAGAGGGCGCGCACGGCCGCGACCTGGGCGACGTTGTTCTTCAGCAGGTAGCCGCAGAACCAGCGCATTCCCTCCGTCGCCGCATCGTCCGCGGCGACGCCCATGCAGGCGGCGACCTCCTCGCGGATGTGCTCCTTCGCCTCCTCGCGGGTCATGCCGGCCGTGGCGTCATGCAGGTAACGGGCGCAGACGAAGCGATCGATGTCCATGCGTCCCGATGCATCCGGCACGTGCACGCGCAGCGAGTCGGTGTCGGTGTCGTGACCGGCGAGCAGTATGGCGACGTTCGCCGCATCGCCGTAATGGCGGTCGATCGCTGCCGCGAAGGCCTCCAGCCGCTCGAGCAGCAGGCCGGCCGCCTTGCGGTCGTCGCTGCCATGTGCCGCACATCCCTCGTGCGAGGGGTCGCGGGAGGAGAAGTGGTACACGCCCATCTTGAGGAAGCGCGTGTTGCCGACCGGCTCCTTCCCGTTGCGCAGGCGGCGCAGCTCCGTCCGCTCCCAGGCGGAGACGGCCTCCGCCACCGGGAACAGCGCTCCGGCATAGGAGCGGCGCGCGGCGACGATCACGCGCGGCACGCGCAGCACATAGTCGAGGAGACCCGCCATCCGGCCGTCGGCACAGGTGGCGATGTCGACGGCATGGAAGCCGAAGCGGCGCATCACGACCTCGGCCGGCTCGCCGTCGAGCATCGCCGAACGCTCGGCCCCCTCGGCGACGAGGCGGGCGAAGACGGCGATGACGAGCTCGGCCTGGCGAGCCACCCAGTCCACCGGGCGCTTCCAGTCCCCGGCGAGGGGGCCGAGAGCGGACACGTCCCCGATGCCGGCAAGCGCGGCGCGCGCCGCGGCATCCGAACCGTAGCCGGCGGTCGCCACCCGCTCGATCGCGGGTCCCACCTCGGCGAAGGCGGCGCGAATGCGCTCGGCACGCTGGGCAAGCGCCGCGGAGAGCTGCGGTTCAGCCAGGGGATGGGTGGCAGCGGACGCCATACCACCCTGCCACGGATCGACCGCCGGAGCGGCTCCCAGCGAGCCTGCCACCGCCCAAGGCTGCCAGTCGAACGACCAGCGCGGTGCGGCGCGTCGTGCGGTGCGCATCATCGCCGATCCACCCCGCACCCTGCCCTCAACCCTGCGCCCCGCCGGACAGCGTGACGATCGCCGCCGACTTCGGCGTCCAGCCGATCACGCCCGTGACCAGGCGGCGCGGCTCCTTGTGCGGGCTCTCGCGCTTGAAGGTGCGAGCGCCGGCAAAGCCATGCGGGTCGCCCTGCGCCACCGTCGGGTTGCGCACGGTGGCGAAGTAGCCCTCGGTGCCGGTCACGCGGGAGTGCTCGTCCCAGGCCGAGCCGGTGATCCTGTAGCCGGACACGCTGCCGTGCCCGGTGATCTTCTGGTGCCCGACCTTCTCCTTGAGGCCCGGCTCCTTGCGCGACCAGCGGTCGACGAAACCGAACTCCACGTTCCCCGTGAGCTTGCCTTCGCCCACCGCGAAGGAACCGGTGATGCGCGGCCCCTGACGCGGCGCTTCACGACGCTCAAGATGCGCCTCTCGCGCAGGCGTGCGGATGGAGAAGGCCGCAGCCGCGCGCGCGACAGGATCTCCTTCGCCATCCGCCTGCTCGCCGCCCGCCTCCTCGCGCCAGTAGGGCGTGCCGGTGACGGAACGCGCCGCACCCCGTTCGGTTCCCGTCACCCGCTCGGCCTCGTGCATCGGCACGTCGCCCGTCACCTTGGCCCGCGCCGGCCGCGGCAGACGCGCCTCCTGCGCCGCGGCGACATCGGGCTCGCAGTAGCCGTAAGTCGTGTTCGGGCCGAGATAGGGCGTGCCGGTCACGACGCGGCACTCGCCGGGCTCGTCGCCGGTGACCTGATCCATGTGCTCGACGATGTCGGTCCCGGTGACGCGCTGACCGCCCCAGGTGGCGATCTCGTGCACCTTCCGCCCGGTGACGGGGTCGCGCCGCGCCGCCGCGCCGCCCGCCATCGGGTGCGGCGTGCGCGCCGGACCGCTGCAGGCCTCCACCCGTCGGGCCGGCGTCAGGTACTGTGTCCCCGTGAGCGCGCGGCAGGCACCGGGTTCGTCACCCGTGACGTTGACGCTGCGCCCGACCGCCGAACCGGTGATCGGCGCCCCGCCCTCGGTCACTTCGACCGCCTGCTGCCGTGTCCGCTCCCGCGACCCGACATGCCGGATGGAGCGCCCGAGATTGGTGCCGAACACCGAATGCCCATGCGGATTGGCCTGGCGCTGGAACTGCGCCGCCACCGGAACGTAGCTCTCGGGCCGGGCGGAGAGATCGTCCTCCAGCGTCTGATCGGCCTCGCCGGTGATGCGCCGCGTCGCGCTCGCCTCATCGCCGGTGATGCGCACGCGCGAGCGCACCATGGTGCCCGAAACGACAAGACCGCCCGGCGTGCGCGCGTGCCCGACCTTCGGGGCGGCGGGAAGGAAGGCGCCTTCGCCCTGGCCGATGAACGGCGTGCCGGAGATCGGCTTTTCGCGCCCGGCTTCCGTGCCGGTGACCTGCCGGCCCACACCCTCCGAATAGCCGGTCACGATCACGCCGGAGGCGGTGCGGCTCTCCACCACCTTCGGCGGGAACGGAATGCTGCCCTGACGCTTCGGGCGCTCGATCGTCGCCCCCGCGCCCAGGGCGGCACGCCCATGGCGGCTCAGAGCGGATCGCCGCGCGATCGCGAGCTCTCGCCCCGTGAGGGCAGGCGATTCCGCCAGGCTCACCGTTGCCGAAACGGGCGTGGATGCCGGGGGCGCGGCAGCCGGTTGCGTCGGCACCTCGGCCCGCGGCGCGGAGGCCGCCTGCAAGGCCGCCTTGCCCTGCGACAGGAGACGACGCCGCGCCACCGCCAGATCGCGCCCGACCAGATTGAGCGAGAGGCTCGGCACGGGGCTCGCCGCGCTCGCCGCCGGTGTCGGCGACGGCGCGGTTGCGGCAGCCTCCGGGAACGACACCGGCGGAGGCGGCGCCACCGTCGCGGGCGGCGGCGTGTAGAGCCCGCGCAGCGCAAGCCGGAACCCCGCACCGAGCCGATCCTTCGGCGGCGGCAGCGCGGCCTTGCCCTGCGAGAGCTGGCGGCGGCGCAGAATGGCCGCCGCGCGCCCCGTCGGCACCGATGCCGCCTCAACGCTCATGCCCCCGCTTCCTCCCCGCCGCGATCGATCCGGATCGGTCTCATTCCGCCCGCCCGCTCAGCGCCCGCCCGCGCGGTAGACGACGAAGGCGAGCCCCTGCGACTGGGCGAAGTTGTCGTAGGCGATCAGCCGCACGTGATGCCCCGGGTTGGCGCGGTGGCAAGCCTCAAGCTCGCTCATCACCAGCTCGACGGATTGCGTGCCGAAGAAAGGCAGCTTCCAGAGGTACCAGTAGTTGGAGAACGACTTCTCCGGCTCGGTATGCTCGATCGCCGGGTTCCAGCCGCGGGCGATGATGTAGGCGATTTGCTTCGCCACCTTCTCCGGCGTCATCTGCGGCAGGTAGGAGAAGGTCTCGGTCCGACGGCGCGTCGGCGGATAGGCCATCATTTCGGGCATGGTGCGCCTCCTTGGTCAGCGCAGGGGTTCGGGTCGCAGTCGTTGCAGGCGGCGCACGCTCAGTGCTTGGCCAGGTCGAGCTTGTCGACGACGTCGAACTCGAACTTGATCTCTTTCCAGGTCTCCATTGCGATCGCGAGTTCGGGCGAGTGCTTCGCCGCCTCGGTGAGGATCTCCCTCCCCTCGCGCTCGACGGGACGGCCCTGGTTGCGCGCCTCGATGCAAGCCTCCAGCGCGACACGGTTGGCGTGCGCGCCGGCCGCGTTGCCCCAGGGGTGGCCGAGCGTGCCGCCGCCGAACTGCAGGATCGAGTCGTCGCCGAAGATCGTGACCAGGGCGGGCATGTGCCAGACATGGATGCCGCCCGAGGCGACCGGGAACATGCCGGGCATCGCGCCCCAGTCCTGGTCGAAGAAGATCCCGCGCCGACGATTCTCCTGCACGAAAGGCTCGCGCATGATGTCGACCCAACCGAGCGTCGCCTCGCGGTCGCCCTCGAGCTTGCCGACGACCGTTCCGGAATGGAGATGGTCGCCGCCGGAGAGGCGCAGGCACTTGGCGAGCACACGGAAGTGGATGCCATGCATCGGGTTGCGGTCGATCACCGCGTGCATCGCACGGTGGATGTGCAGCAGCATGCCGTTTTCGCGGCACCAGTTGGCGAGCCCGGTGTTGGCGGTGAAGCCGGCGGTGAGGAAGTCGTGCATGATGATCGGCGCGCCGAGCTGCTTGGCGAACTCCGCGCGCTTGTACATCTCCTCCGGCGTGGGCGCGGTGACGTTGAGGTAGTGGCCCTTGCGCTCGCCGGTCTCGGCCTCGGCCTTCTTCACCGCCTCCATCACGAACTCGAAACGGTGCTGCCAGCGCATGAAGGGCTGGCTGTTGATGTTCTCGTCGTCCTTGGTGAAGTCGAGGCCGCCGCGCAGCGCTTCATACACCGCCCGGCCATAGTTCTTTGCCGACAGCCCCAGCTTCGGCTTGATCGTGCAGCCGAGCAGCGGGCGGCCGTACTTGTTCAGCCGATCGCGCTCGACCTGGATGCCGTTCGGCGGGCCACCGCAAGTCTTCACGTAGGCGAGCGGGAAGCGGACGTCCTCCAGGCGAAGGCTGCGCACCGCCTTGAAGCCGAACACGTTTCCCACCAGCGAGGTGAGCACGTTGACGACCGAGCCCTCCTCGAAGAGATCGAGCGGATAGGCGACGAAGGCGTAGAACGCGTTCGGATCGCCCGGCACCGGTTCGATGCGGTAGGCACGACCCTTGTAGTATTCGAGGTCGGTCAGCAGGTCGGTCCAGACCGTCGTCCAGGTGCCGGTCGAACTCTCTGCCGCGACCGCGGCGGCGGCCTCCTCGCGCGGCACGCCGGGCTGCGCCACCACCTTGAACACGGCGAGCAGGTCGGTGTCGAGCGGCACGTAATCGGGGGTCCAATAGGTCTTGGCGTAGTCCTTGACCCCCGCCTGGTAGGTCTTCGCAGCCACCGGTCGTTCCTCCCGATCCACATCACAAGGCGTCCACGGCACCGTAACCACCGTGGCATCATCACGCTTACGCCCGCAGCACCGATAAGGTCCAATCAGCGCTCCTTGCCTCGCCATCAGCGGCCCTTATGATCGCGCCATGACCTTGGATTTCCGCCAGTTGCAGATCATCGAGGCGGTCGCTCGCCTCGGCTCCGTCACCCGTGCCGCGGAAGAACTCGGCCTGAGCCAGCCCGCCGTCTCCATGCAGCTCAAGCAGATCGAGGAGCGGGTGGGCCTTCCCTTGCTGCGACGCAGCGGACGCCTGTTCGTCGCCACCGAGGCCGGCGAGGAGATCGTCCGCTCCGCCCGCCAGGTCGCGCAGACCCTCGCCGATCTCGACGATGCGCTGCATCGCCTGCGCGGTCTCGAGCGCGGGCACCTGCGCCTCGGCGTCGTTTCGACTGCGAACTACTTTTTGCCCGACTACCTCGTCGCCTTTCGCCGCCGCCACCCGGGTATCACGGTGACGCTGCACGTGGCGAACCGCGACCAGGTGGTGCAGGCGCTGGAGGACAACCTGGTCGAGATCGCGATCATCGGGCGCCCGCCCGACTCCTCCGAGCTCTTCGCCACCCGCTTCATGGACAACCCCCTCGTCGTCATCGCCCCACCCGACCATCCGCTCGCCTGCGACCCCGATACGGCGGCCGCACCGATCTCGCTCAATCGTCTCGCTCTCGAACCTTTCGTCATGCGCGAGCCGGGCTCCGGCACCCGCGCCGCCTTCGAGCGCGTGCTCGCCGCCGCCGGGGTGCGGGTTCAACACGCCTGTGTGCTCGCTTCCAACGAGGCGGTGAAGCAGGCCGTGCAGGCGGGGCTTGGGCTCGCGGTGATCTCGGCGCAGACGGTGGAGACGGAGCTGCAGCTCGGCCGTCTCGTCACGCTGAACGTCGCCGGGTTCCCAATCCTCCGCCAGTGGTTCGTCGTCCATCGCGCGCAACGGCAATTGTCGCCGGGAGCGCGGGCTTTCCGCGAGCTCTTGCGCGAGTCGCGCCACGGCTCCGACGGTGGCCCCCGCCGCGTACCGGTCGTTGCTTCCTCGGCCTGACCGCCGTTTGGGCCGTCGGCGCAAGCCCTGCGGCTGGTGTATCCTGCCGCCATGGCCGACCGACGAGTCTCCTCGCCCAGGCCGGCGCGAAGCCTCTCCAGCCGTCTCCTCTGGCTGACCGTCGGCGTCGTGCTGGTCGCCCAGGTGCTGATCCTGGGCCCGTCCCTCGGGCGGGCGCATCTCGATTGGCTCGCCAACCGCATCGCCGCCTCGCATCTCGCCGCCCTCGCCCTCGAGGCCGCCCCGGATCAGACCGTCGACGAGGCGCTGGAGGAGGATCTGCTTCGTCTCGCCGGCGTCGAGGTGGTGAGCCTGCGGCGGCACGATCAGCGGGTGCTCGCGCTGGCCCGCCCGCTCGACGGGCCGGTGTCGGAGATGATCGACCTCGGCACCACCGGCGTTCTGCGTGCCGCCGTTTCGGCCTTCGCCGTCCTCGTTTCGCGCGAGGATCGACTGATCCGGGTCATCGGTCCCTCGCCGAAACAGCCTGACGTGCGCGTCGACATCGTGCTGCGCGCCGACCCGCTGCAGCACGATCTCGAGCGTGCCTTCGCCACGCTGCTGGTCGAAGCGCTGGCGATCTCCGCCTCGGCCGGCGCGCTGATGTTCCTGGTGCTGAACTGGCTGCTGGTGCGACCGATGCGCCGGCTGACGCGTGCGATCGTCGCCTTTCGCCTCGACCCCGAGGGCGCGCCGCCGCCGAGCCCACCCCGCGGGGGCAACGACGAGATCGGGGTCGCGATGCGCGAACTCGCCGCCATGCAGGACGAGCTTCGCCGCGCCTTGTGGCAGAAGTCGCGTCTCGCCGCGCTTGGGGCGGCGGTCACGCGGATCAACCACGATCTGCGCGGCATTCTCGCCACCGCCCTGCTCGTCTCCGACCGCCTGACGGGCTCGGCCGACCCCAAGGTGCGGGAGGTGGCCCCTACCCTGCTCGCCGCGATCGAGAGGGCGGTGGCGCTGTGCCGCCAGACGCTGGCCTACGCCCGCGAAGGCCCACCGCTGCTCGATCGCCGCCCGACCCGACTCGTCTCGGTGGTGGCGGAAGCCGGCGCAACGGCGACACCGGGCGAGGCCTGGCGGATCGACAATCGCCTGCCGCCGACCCTCGAGGTGCAGGGCGATCGCGATCAGCTGTTTCGGGTCTTCCTCAACCTGTTCCGCAACGCGTTCGAAGCGGGCGCGCAACGGGTGCGCATCGAGGCGCGCGAGACGGCGGAAACGCTGGACGTGCTGGTCAGCGACAACGGTCCGGGCCTGCCCGAGCGGGTGCGGGCCAACCTGTTCAGCCCCTTCGTCTCCGGCAAGCAGGGCGGGTCGGGGCTCGGCCTCGCCATCGCCCGCGACATCATGCGCGCCCACGGCGGCGACATCGCGCTCGAGCGCACGGGACCGGAGGGAACGGTGTTCGTGCTCAGCTTCCCGCGCGAGCCGGCGGAGGAGGAGGAGGCTTCGCTGGCCGTCGCCCGGCGCCAGGCGTGAGCCTTGGCCCTCGCCCGCCGTCGAGCGGAGCGGTCAGCGCGCGCGAGCGAGCACCCCGTCCGCCCAGGCCTCGAGATCGCGCGCCTTCGCCCCTACCCCCCGCACGCCTTGGGCGAGCGCGTCGAGCCGGCTCGAAAAGCCGCTGAGACCGTGATCGAGCCGTGCCGTCGCCGCGCCGAGGTCGGCCAGCGCCGCCTGCAGCCCGGCCACCGCCGTCCGCTGCTCGGCAAGCGCGCCCTCGAGCGAGGCGAGTGCTCGCGCCATGCGCGCCTGCGCCGCCGCGGCATCCGTCTGCCCTTCGCCCTCGTTGCGCTCGCGGCGGGGAAACGGGATCACCACCGCACCGGACTGTTCCGCCATCGCCGCTTGCTCCCCCTCGGCCGTCGACTGGTTAATGAGACGTTAATGGCGCGCCGAGAGCAATCCCCGCGTTCGTATGCTGCACGCGAAGGTGCCGGGCCTCGCCGATCCCTCAGCCCAACAGGTTCGCCCACACCGCCGACATCGCGACCACCGCCACCAGGGTGAGCCCCCGCCGCAGCCAGAGATACGATGGCGGAATGAGCCCCTGGCGCCCCGCCACCTCCTCCGCCGCCCAGACGGCGAGAAAGGCCGCGATCAGCGCGCCGAGACCGATCCACGCCGGCACGAGCAGCGCCGGCCAAGCGAGGAGGGCGGGCACCACCCCGAGAGCGAGGCGCCGCCCGCTCGCCCGGGCCTCCGCTTCGGGGGCACGGAGCGCGAAACCCCAATGCACCGCGCCAAGGAAGGAGAGAATGCAGGCGGCGTAGGCGATCAGCGCCGGCACGGCGACCGCCTCCCCCGGCGGCAGGCCGAGCAGGACCACGGCAGCCGAGGCCAGGAACGGCAACAGCCCCGCGACCCCGAGCCACAGTGCGGCGGATGGCAAGGATGACGTCATCGGACCAACCTCACGAAGCGTGGGCAAGGGCAAACGGCTCGCGGGTCGGGCGTGGGCGAGTTGCCCTTCGCCGAACCGACCAGCTGCACCACGCGCAACACCATCGGCGGAACGCGGCGCAGCGGCCTCACCGGACGCTCATCCCACGGGGAGGGGAACCCTCTTTGACGCAGAGCAAGGAGGGCCGACCGCCAGCCGCCTAGCCTACTTCGGTGGTTCAAGGTTCACCCCGTGCTCGCGTGCTGGCCTCGGTCGCGGGCAGCGCATTGACGGCCGATCCGGCGACAGCGGATCCTCCCCGGACGAAGGAGGAACGACCGGCGGTGGCTGCGGAGAGAACCGCACCGAACTGCGGCCCCAGGCTCGCACGGCGGGCACTGCTGGCCTCCGTCGCCCTGCTGGTCAGCGATTTCCGCGCCGCGGGGCAGGAGGGCTTTCCGCTCCGACTCGGTGCGATGGCCCCGGGCACGGTGAGCCACGCCGCCGCCTCCGCCATCGCCGAACTGCTGACCCGGCAGGCTGGCCTCGAGACCCGCGTCCTGCCGAACGCCGGTGAAGCGATCCTGGTCGGCCTGCTCGGCTCGGGGCGGCTCGATCTCGCCATCGCCAACGCACTCGAGGCCGAGGCAGCCCGCGGCGAGCCGGCAGACCGCGCCTTGGAGCCGCGTGTGGTCGCCCGCCTCTTTCCCCTGCGCGCGGGCCTCTACGTGCGGGCCGACCAGCCGGTCCAGCGCCTCCCCGACCTCGCCGGCCGACGAGTCACGGCCGGTTTCTCGGCAAGCCCGGCGATCGCGCGGCTGCTTGACGCGCTGCTCGCCGCGGGCGGCCTCACGCGGGCCGATATCCGCCCCGTGCCTGTGGCCGATCCGGTGGCCGGCGCCGCCCGTTTCCAGGAAGGGCGGGCGGACGCGTTCTTTTTCGCCATCGGCGCGGCGAAGGTGATCGAGGTCGACGCCGCAATCCGTCTCCGTCTGCTGCCCGTGCCGGACGACGCGGCCGCCCTCGCCCGCGTGCAGGCCGTCGCACCCAACGCGTATCTCGAACGCCTCTCGCCGCGGCCGGGGCTGATCGGCTTCAACGAGCCCATCCTTGCCCTCGCCTTCGACAATCTTCTCCTCGCACGAGGCGATCTCGATGCTGCGATCGTGCGGCAGGTGTTCCTCGCCTTGCGCGAGGGGCGGGAGATGCTCGCCGCGCGCCACCCGGCCTTCCGCGATCTCGACCCCCAGGCGCTCGGCCGACCGCGCACCTCGCTTGCCCTCCATCCGGCCGTCGCCGCCCTCTCGCCGTGAGCGCGCGCGGGCCCGACGTCCTGGTCGCGCTGGCCCTGCTCGGTCTCGTCGCGGCGACAGGCCTCGACCTGCCCGGTCGTCTCGGCCTGATGGTGCCGACGGAACCGATGCTCGCCCTCGCCCTCGGCGCGGCCGCACTGACGGTGGCTCGGGGTCGACGCGGCAGCGACGCGGCGGGGGCCGGAGGGCACGCTGCCCTGGCCGTCGCCGCGCTGGCGTTGGCAGCCGCAGCTTGGCTTGCCGTACCCGCACAGGCGTGGCTTGCCGCACCTCCCGCCTGGTTGGTCGTCGTGGCGGCTGCGCTTCTCGGCGCTCTCGGCCTTGCCGTGCACGCGGGTTTCGGCCCCGTGCTGCCCCTCACCGGTCTCACCTTGGCCGCGTTCGTCGCCCTCGCCGCACCTGCCCTGCCCTCGGCTTGGCGGGTCGCCGAAGTCGATGCCCCCCGCCTCCTCGTCTTCCTCGTCTTCGACGGCAACGCGCTGTTCGGCCGTCTGCTTGACCTCGCCTTGCACACGATCGCCCCCTTCGTGCTGCTCGGTGTGGCGCTGAAGGAGCTGGGCGGGCTGCGCGGGCTTGTCGCCATCGTCGTCGGCCGCGTGCGGACGCTTCCCGGTGGCGCCGCCAAGGCCGCCGTGCTCGCCTCGGCGACGTTTGGCACGCTGTCGGGAAGCGCGGTCGCCAACGTGACCACGGCC
Organism: Elioraea thermophila (ex Habib et al. 2022); assembly: GCF_003336755.1. Classification (GTDB taxonomy): domain Bacteria; phylum Pseudomonadota; class Alphaproteobacteria; order Acetobacterales; family Acetobacteraceae; genus Elioraea; species Elioraea thermophila. The sequence continues at coordinate 11,643 of NZ_QMDI01000006.1, forward strand.
GGCGCGGTCACCATCCCGGCGATGATCCGGGCCGGACACAACCCCGAGGAGGCGGCCGGCATCGAGGCCACGGCCTCGACGGGGGGGCAGCTGATGCCGCCGATGCTCGGCGCCACCGCCTTCCTGATCGCCGATACGCTCGGCATTCCTTACGCGCGCGTCGCCGCCGCCTCGGTGGTTCCGGCCGTCCTTTATTTCGCCGCGCTGTTGCTGGCGGTCGATCTCGCGGCACGACGGCGCGGCGCGATGCCGGCCCCGCCTTCGCCGGCGGCCTCGCCCCGTCGCAGCGCCGTGCGGCCGGCCGAGCTCTTGAGCTCGGTCGCCGCTGTCCTGCTCCTGCTGTGGCTCCTGTTCGTCGCCGCCGCGCCGCCGGGAGAGGCTGCGCTGGCGGCAACCGCTCCGGTCGTCCTCGGTACGGTGCTGGCTCGCCCGGCACGGGCGCGGCGGCGGCTCGCGCGCACCGCCGTCGAGGCCGCATCGGGGGTCGCCGGGCTTCTCCTGCTCGCTGCCGCCTCGGCCGTTCTTCTGGGGCTGCTTGCCGTCAACGGGCTGGGCTCGCTGCTCTCGCTGCGCCTTGCGGCGATGGCGCAGTACGGTGCTCCGGCGCTGCTCGTGGCCGCAGCGGCGGTCGCCCTTCTCCTTGGCCTCGGCCTGCCCACTTTCGGCGTGTATGTGCTGATGGCCGGCATCGCCGCCCCGGCCCTGGCCGAGGCGGGGATTCCACCGCTCGCCGCGCACCTGTTCCTGACCTGGTTCGGGGTGCTGGCGATGGTGACACCGCCCGTGGCGCTTGCCACCTATGCGGCGGCCGCGATCGCCGGCTGTTCGGCTTGGCGGGCTGCGCGTGCCACCCTGCCGCTCTGGCCCGGCCTCATCGTGCCGCCCTTCGCCTTCGCACTCGCCCCCTCCCTGCTCGATCCGGCGTCTCCCATGCGGCTTTTCGCCGCCCTCGGCCCTGCCGTGCTCGCGCTTGCCCTCGTCACCGCCGCAACGATCGGCCGCGCGTCGGGGCCGCTCTCCGTGAGCGAGCGAGTGGTCGCGGCGGGGGCCGGGCTCGCTGCGCTGGCTGCCCTTGCGCCGGGCTTGCCCTCGTTGGTGCCGACCGCGCTGATCGCCGTCGCCGCGCTCTGCGCCGGCTGGCTGTTCCATCCTCATCGCAACGGCCCGCTGATCCGCCCCGACATCGCCCGGAGATCCGCATGACCGGACCACAGACGCAGAGCCGGCCGTCCGCCCGCACGGGGCCCGCCGCCAGCGCAGCGCCTACCGCCATCCCCTCGCCGCTCGCCGTCTGGCTCTACGCCGCGCGCGTCCGCACCCTGCCCGCCTCGGTCGCGCCGGTGGTGATGGGCATCGCGCTCGCCGCCGCCGATGGCACGGCACACGCCGCCTCCGCTCTCGCCGCCCTGCTCGGCGCGCTGTTGATCCAGATCGGCACCAATTTCGCCAACGACTATTCCGACTTCACCAACGGCGTGGACCATAGGGCAGCGGGCGGACGGCGCCGCGTGCTGCCCGAGGGCCTGGTCACGCCCCGGCAGATGCTTGCCGCCACCGTGCTCAGTTTCGGGCTCGCCGTGTTGGTCGGGGTCTTCCTCGTCGCGCGCGGCGGCTGGCCGATCGTGCTGATTGGGCTTGCCTCCATCCTCGCCGGAGTCCTCTACACCGGCGGGCCCGCTCCTTACGGTTACCGCGGCCTCGGTGAGCTGTTCGTGCTGATCTTCTTCGGCCCCGTGGCGGTCGCCGGCACCTATTACGTGCAGGCGCTGAGCCTCGACTGGCGGCCCATCGTGGCCGGGCTCGGCCCCGGGTTCATTTCGGTCGCGATCCTCGCCGTCAACAACCTGCGCGACATCGAGAACGATCGCGCCCGCGGCAAGCGCACGCTCGCGGTGATGCTGGGGCGAGGCTTCGCACGGGCGGAAATCGTGACCGCGATCGTGCTGGCCGCCGCCCTGCCCGTGGTGTTCGTGCTCGCCGGCGCCGCCGGGCCCGCCCTGCTCGCCGCCGCCCTCGTGCTGCCGGCCGCTTTCCCGACCGTGCGCCTCGTGCTCACGCGCGACGACGCCACCACGCTCGACGCCTGCGTGGCGCGGACGGGCAGGCTGCTCGTCCTGTACGCCGCGCTGTTCTCGGTCGGCTGGCTCCTGTGATGGCGCCTGCGCCCTCAGCGCAGCCGGCGGGCGGCGAGCGAGAGCCCGGTGCTGGAGCCCGCCGCCGGCTGTTCGGCGCGCCGGGCCGGTGACGCGAGTTCCGCCTCGAGCTGTTCGGCGCGGCGGCAAATCTCTCGCGTCAGCATCCGGAACAGGAACAGATGCGCGGGCTCCATCGCCCGCCAGTACAGCACACCGGGCAACCCGTCCGGCTTCCAGTACGCGGTGGCGGAGACGACAGTGCCTTCCCCCTCGCGACGGATGACGAACTCGAGCACACCCCGCCCCGGAGCCTTCATGCCGAACAGCAGGGCCAGGCGATGCGGGGCGTCGGCGACGAGCACGGTCCAGGAATCGATGCGATCGCCCGGGCGCAGCACGCCGCCGGCCGGACGGCGGCGCACCAGCCCCTCGCCGCCCAGCAGCGCGTCCACGGCCTCGCGCACCGTCCACAGTGCGTTCAGCGTAAGGTAGCGGTTCTCGCCGCCGATGGAGGAGACCACGCGCCAGACGGACTCGGGCCGCGCCCGGGTGCGCGCTTCACCCCCCGCTCGATAGGGATAGCCGAGATGCTCGTCCGGCCTTGCCATGCATGTCCTCCGGGCCACGGCGCCCTTCCGCCGCGCGGCCATCGCCTGCAGTCTGCCTACGCTAGGGAACACGCCCGCTTCGGGGGCTGATTTGGATCAAACGTCACACAGCCAGGCGAACGGGGTGGAAGCGGTGCGGGCGATCGCCGTCACCGGGGGCACGGGCTTCATCGGCGAACGGCTGATCGCGGCCTGCCGCGAGCAGGGGATCGAAGTGCGCGTGCTGACGCGAAGCCCCGCGCGCGGCCGCGCCACCTACTCCCCGCGTGCCTTCCCCCATGTCCGCATCGAGGCCTGGACGCCAGGAGCCGTCGGGCCGTGGGTGTCGGCGCTCGCGGGCGTCGATGCCGTGGTCCATCTCGCCGGTTCGCCGATCGCCGGGCGATGGAGCCCGGAGTTCAAGCGCGAGATCCTGGCGAGCCGCGAGATCGGCACGCGCACCATCGTGGACGCGATCGCCCGCGCCGAGCCCCGTCCGCCGGTGTTCGTCTCGGCTTCCGCCTGCCGGTTCTACGGCCCGGATGCGGAAACCGTGTTCAGCGACGCCGCCGACCATCCCCCCGGCAAGGACTACCTCGCGCAGGTCTGCGTGGCGTGGGAACGCGAGGCGGCGCGCGCCGAAACCTTCGGCGTGCGGCGCGTCACCCTGCGCTTCTCCATCGCGCTCGGCATGACGCGGCGCTTCCGCGAGGTGCTGGGCAGGATCAGGCCGTTCCTCGGCGGGCGGATCGGTTCGGGTCGGCAATGGGCCTCCTGGGTGCATCGCGACGATGCGGTGGCGGCGATCCTGCGCGCGATCGGTGATGCGACGATGCGCGGCACCTACAACGTGACAGCGCCCAACCCGGTGCGGATGGACGAGGCGACGGCGGCCTTCGGCGACGCGGCCGGGTCGCGCTTCCGCCTGCCGGTGCCGTCCTTCGTGCTGGAGGGCCTGCTCGGCGATGGGGCGACCATCCTGCTGGACGGGCAGCGCGTGATCCCCGCCCGCTTGCTCGCCGCCGGCTTCTCCTTCCGCTTCCCCGAGATCGGGCCTGCCGTGCGCGACGTGCTGGCGGGCTGATCGGGGCCAGCGCCTCAGCCGCTTCGTTCCGCGCCGTGCACGATGGCACGGGTGAGGCTGGCCAGCACGAGCCGGTGGAACGGTGCGAGCACGTACCAGTACATCAGCCCCCAGAAGCCGCGCGGGTGCCAGTGGATGGTGGCCGAAACGACGCGGCGTGCGCCCTCGTCCTCGATCGCGAACTCGAAGCCACCCGCGCCGGGCGCACGCAGGGTGGAGAGCAGCACGAGGGAGGCGGGCGGAAAGGCGCCGTGCACGCGCCAGACGTCGAAGCGCTCGCCGGGGCGGAACGGTCCCGGTCGGCGCGGCGGAGCGATCTCGCCGCCGAGGGCCCGCTCGAGCGCGCGGCGGATCGCCCACAAGGCGCGAAGCGAAAGCGCACCCCCCTCGCGCGTGCCGAAGCGTTCGAGCGATCGCCACAGCGCCTCGGCGGAAGCGGTGCACGGCCTCGCATGGCGCATCGCCACCCCGTAATACGCGATCTCGTGGCGCATGCCCCTGAGGTCGAACGCGCCCTCGCGCCAACGCCCGCCCGAGAGCCGTTCGCGTTCGCGCGCGAGCGCGCGCCGCACCGCCTCGTCGAAGCCGATGCGCGCCGGGGCGACGGCCTCCAGCCGCGGATCCTTGGTGGCGGCGAGGTCGTGCTTCAGGCCGGTGATCAGGGCGCGCGCGATCGGCGCCGGCGTGGACGTGACGAACTCGATCCAATAGGCGGAGAGTTCGGGCGTGAGCAGAGGCACGCGGATGATGAGCGGTCGGCGCTTGCCGAGCGCATCGGCCAGCCGCAGCATCATCCCCTCGTAGGAGAGGCGATCGGGGCCCGCGGTCTCGATCACCGCCCCTGCCACGCCCTCGAGCGTGGCGAGCGCCTCGAGTTGCGCCAGCAGATCATCGAGCGCGATCGGGGGAGAGAGCGAGCGCACCCAGCGCGGTGTCAGCATGATGGGGAGGTTGGCGACCAGGTCGCGCATCACCTCGAATGCGGCCGAGCCAGGGCCGATGATGATGCCGGCGCGGAGTTCCACGACGTCGGGATGATGGCGGCGCAGGATCTCGCCGGTCTCGACACGGGAGGCGAGATGCACGGTGTCGACATCGTGCGGCGCGAGCCCGCCGAGATAGACGATGCGACGCACGCCTGCCTCGCGCGCGGCGTTGGCGAAGGTCTCCGCCGCCGCACGATCGACGTCCGGAAAGCGCTTCCCGGCCGTCATCGAATGCACCAGGTAATAGGCGACATCGACGCCGGCGAGAGCGGGGCCGAGACAGGCGCGATCGGTCGCATCGCCGCGGAGGAGCTCGACCCCCTGCCAGGCTTCCGCCTCGGCGCGGCGGGTGTTGCGCGCGAGCACGCGCACGGCGAACCCCCGCGTGGCGAGATGCGGCACGAGATGACGGCCGACGAAGCCCGACCCGCCGACGACCAGCACGCTGCCCGGCGCGTGGGCGCGCTCCGTCCTCGCCGTGGGGACCTCCAGCGTCGTCGTCATGGCCCCTCGCCCGCCTTCCCGGCCGTGGAGGTTGGCAGGGCAAAGCGGCCGCGCAAGGGGAGCCGTCAGCCGCGATCGCGCGTGTAGTCGATGGCGCAGAACGCGCCGCCCTGGAAGCGTTCCGCGACCGGATCGTCACTGACCTTTGCCGCAAGCGCGGGCGCGAAGGCGTCGGCACTGTCCTTCGGTTCCCAGCCGATCACGGCGCGGTCGTCGCGGCGCCAAAAGGAGCGCGCATTGGCCGAAGCCCCCCAGATCGTCGCCACCCCGACCCGTTCCGCAAGGGTGGCGCAAGTCACAAGGCGCACGAGATCGGCGTACGAGAGCCACGTCGCCAGCATGCGGGCGTCGCGCGGTTCGGGAAAACAGGAGCCGATGCGCAGGATCACGCTCTCCACGCCGTGCTTGTCGAAATAGAGACGCGCCATCAGCTCGCCATAGGCCTTGCTGAGGCCGTAGTAGCCGTCGGGCCGGTAGGCGCACTCGGCATCGAGCGGGGTCGTCCGCTCATGGAAGCCGATGACGTGGTTGGAGGAGGCGAAGACGACACGCGCCCGCTCCCGTCGTGCCGCCTCGTAGATGTGATAGAGGCCGCGGATGTTGGGGCCGAGCACCGCCTCGAAGGGCCGCTCCACCGAAACGCCGCCGAAATGGAGGATCGTTCCCGCCCCTTCGCAGAGGCGGAGGATGGCGACCCCGTCCTCGAGATCGGCCGCGATGAAGCGTGCGGCCGCCGGCACGGGGTCGGGGAAGGGCGCGATGTCGGTCAGCACCAATGGCCAGCCGGCTTCGCCGAGACGGCGGGCGAGTTCGCGGCCGAGCGCGCCCGAGGCGCCGGTGAGAACGACGGGACGAGAAGGGAGCTGCATCGCGCGCCGGCTCAATCGGCGAAACGCACAACGGGCACGCCGGGCACCTCGGCACGCATCGCGAACAGGGCCCCGGAGAGCGGATGGTCGCCGACCACCTCGGCGCCGAGGGTGGTGCGCAGCGTGGTCCAGACGACGGTACGGAGATCCTCGCCGGCGAAGCAGGGCATGGTTGGCCCCGGGACGGGGAACGGATCGGAGGAGAGGAGTGTGCCGTCCGCGAGGTAACGGTTGATGCGGCCGAGCCGCACGCCGGCCGACCAGTAGACGCCGGCGGCATCGAAAGCCGCGCCATCCGGCTTGCCGTGCACGGCGGGGTCGGGTGTCGCGATCCGCCGCCGGTTGCGCACCTCGCCGGTCGCGGGGTCGAAGTCCCAGGCGTCGATCCAGCCTTCACCGCTGTCGGAGTGCAGCATCGTCCCTCCATCCGCCGTCCAGGCGAGCCCGTTGGAGGTGAGCAGACCGCCCGCGATCTCCCGCCACGTGCCATCGGGGCTGATGCGGAACAGATGACCGACCGGTCCGCGCGGAGAACGTTCGTCCATCGAGCCGACCCAGAACGCGCCGTCGGGCCCGACCTTGCCGTCGTTCAGGCGCGCATAGGGCGGGATCGGCTCGGGGCGACACAGGCGCTCGGCGCGGCGCCGGCGCCAGTCGTACAGCACGACCTCGTGGCGCAGCGCGACGATCCAGCGCCCGGAACGACAGAGGCCGAAACTGCCGACCTCGGAAGGGAAGAACCAGGTGTCGAGATGTTCGCCCGTGAGCGAGAACGCGTGGATCACGCTCGCCCAGATGTCGGCGACCAGGACGCGACCGTGTTCCGCGTCCCACACCGGGCTTTCGCCGAGCGAGAGCCTGACATCGGGGGTCAGCAGCGTGATCTCGGGCATCTTTGCTCCATCTTCGTTGCGGACCGCCTGCGTTCGGCGTCAGACCGCGCCGAGCAGGGCCCGCGGCAGGGCAAGTGAGAGCGGCGGCCAGTAGGTGACGAGCATCAGCGCCACCAGGATCGCACCCCAGAAGGGCCAGATCGAGCCCATCACCTCCTCCATGCGCACGCGGCCGATCGCGCAGCCGACGAACAGCACGGAACCCACGGGAGGCGTGGTCAGTCCCAGCCCCAGGTTCATCATCATCACCATGCCGAATTGGACGGGATCGACGCCGATCGCCTGTGCCACGGGGAGGAAGATCGGCGTGCAGATCAGGATCAGCGCGGCCATGTCCATGATCGCGCCGAGAGCGAGGAGGGCGAGGTTGATCAGCGCAAGCAGCAGCACGGGATCGGTCGAGATTGCGAGCATCGCGGTCGCCAACCGCTCCGGCACGCGGTGCAGGGCGAGCAGGTACGCGAAGGCCGACGCCGAACCCACCAGAAGCAGCACGACCGAGGTGGTGCGCACGGCGGAACCGACGGCACGAACGAAGCCCTCCCAGCCGAGCTCGCGATAGAGGATGGTGGTGGCGAAGACGGCCCAGGCGGCGCCCACGGCCGCGCTCTCGGTGACGGTGAACACCCCGCCCAACACGCCACCCAGGATGATCACCGCCGTCATCAAGCCGGGCAGCGCGTCGGCCGCAGCGCGCAACAGGATGCGCAGTCCCGGAAACGGGTCTCCGGCATAGCCGCGGCGCACCCCGATCCACCAGGCGACGGCGGCGAGGCAAAGGCACATCAGAAGCCCCGGCGCCACGCCGGCGAGAAAGAGGGCGGAGACCGAGACCCCGCCGCCCGCCGCCAGCGAGTAGAGGATCATGTTGTGCGAAGGCGGAATGAGCACGCCCGCGATCGAGGAGGTGACGGTCACGTTGACGGCGTAGTCGACGTGGTAGCCCTTCTCCCGCATCGCCGGAATCAGGATGGAGCCGAGGGCCGAGGTGTCGGCGACCGCCGAGCCCGAAATGCCGCCGAACAGCATGGAAGCGAGCACGTTGACGATGCCCAAGCCGCCGCGCACCGGCCCCACCGCCGCGGCGGCGAGCGCGATGAGCCGACGCGCGATGCCGCCGTGCAGCATGATCTCGCCCGCAAAAATGAAGAACGGGATGGCGAGCAACGAGAACACCGTCATGCCGGCGGTCATCTGCTGGAAGGCGACGGCGAGCGGCAGCCCCTCCCACCAGAACCCGGCGGCGGCCGCAAGCGCGAGCGCGAAGGAGACCGGGACCCCGGCGGCGAGGGCGAACGCGAAGACGCCGAACAGGACGGCAAGGCCCATGACGCGTCAGGTGGTCGCGCCGATCGGCGGCAGGCCGAAAAGTCGTCGTGCCATCGCCTCGAGGGCGAACAGGGAGACGAGGACGCCCGCCAAGGCGACGGGCGCGAACTGCCATGCTTGGCTCAGACCAAGGAGGGGGATGCGGAACGGGCGGTAGGTTTCGACGAGCACCCAACCCCAATGGGCCATCAGGAGGCCAAGCCCGCACAGCACGAGTTCGACGGAGGAAGCGAGCAGGGACCGCGCGCGGATCGGCAGGGCCGCCGGCAGAAGCTCGACCGCCATGTGAAAGCGCTCGCGCACGCCGACCGCCGCCACGGGGAGTACCACCCACAGGATGGCGAGCTGCGCGCCACGCTCAACCCAGGTCGGCGTGTCGTTCAGCACGTAGCGGCCGAACACCATCCAGCTGAGCGCCGCGACCAGAGCGACCAGCAGGGCGCCCGCGGCGGCGACGATCGCGCCTGAAACCCCGTCGAGCACCCGCGATGCCGTCTCGAGCAGGCCGGCCACGCGAACGCCCGTCCTTCCCTCGTCTCAGCGCTGCATCACTGCGTGTTGCGGATCTGTTCGAGCAGGGCGCGCAGGGCAGGGGTCGCAGCGTACTTCGCGTAGAGCGGCTCCATCAGCCGCGCGAAGGGCGTGCGGTCCTCGATCTCCGTCACCACGACGCCGGCAGCGATCACCTTCTCGCGCGAGGCGCGCTCACGCTCCGCCCACAGACGGCGCTGAAGTTCAGCCGCCTCGCGCGCAGTGGTGCGCAGGATCTCACGGTCCTGCGGTGAAAGGCGATCCCAGCGCATGCGGTTGACGACAACGATTTCCGGCACGTTCGAGTGCTCGGTCGTCGAGTAGAACCGCGCGTGCTCGAAATGGCGCTGCGCCTCGTAGGACGGCCAGTTGTTCTCCGCCCCGTCGACCACGCCGGTCTGCAGCGCGGTGTAGAGTTCGCCGAAGGGAAGCGGCACGGGGTTGGCGCCAAGCGCGCGCATCAGGTCGATGAAGAGGTCGGAGGTCTGCACACGGATCTTCAGCCCGCGCATGTCCTCCGGCGTGCGGACCGGCCGATTGCGCGTATAGACGCTGCGCGCGCCGGAATCGAACCATGCGAGCACAACCATCCCCAGCTTGGCCTCGATCTCGCGCGCCACGATGGCGCCTGCCGGTCCGTCCAGCACGCGGTGCAGGTGGCCAACATCGCGGAACACGAAGGGCAGCGCGAACACCTGCGTCTCGGGCACGAGATTGTTCAGCGGCGTCAGGTTGAAGTTCGCCACGTCGATGGCGCCGAGGCGGAGCTGCTGGATCGCCTCGTCCTGCTGGCCGAGTTGCGCGGAGTGGAACATGCGGATGCGGATGCGGCCCTGGCTCCGCTCGGCGGCGAGTTCCGCCCAGCGATCGAGGGCAACCGTGTTCGGGTAGCCCGCGCCATGCGTGTTCCAGCCGCGCCATTCCTGCGCCGTTGCCGGAGCGACCGCGACAGCCGCTGCGGCGGCGAAAGCGAGCAATACCCGAACCATCGTCTCCTCCGTTTTTGTTCTCGGACCGAAGCGACCGTTGCAGCGCAGCCTGCCATGGCGACGGCAGGGCCGCAACGGGCCCAAACGGACAGGTCGCGCTCCGCCGCACCTGGTGGGCCGTCCAGGGCCCGCAGCCCGCCGGCCAAGGCGATCCTCAGGCAGCCGAGCGGACGACCTCGTGCCGCCAGCAGGCGGCCGCCCGGCCGTCGCCGCGCGAGGTCAGCTCCGGGGCTTCGTTGCGGCAGCGGTCGAACGCGGCGGGGCAGCGGGGATGGAACACGCAGCCCGAGGGGCGAGCCAGCGGATCCGGAACCTCGCCCTGCAGGACGATGCGGCGCTTCTGCCCACGCAGGCGCGGATCGGGTTCCGGCACGGCGGAAAGAAGAACCTCCGTGTAGGGGTGCGCGGGGGCGCGGAACAGCTCTTCCGCCGGTGCGACCTCGACGAGCTCGCCGCAATACATCACCGCAACCCGGTCGCAGAAGGCGCGCACGACGCCGAGATCGTGCCCGATGAAGAGGATGGTGAGCCCCATCTCCTCGCGCAGGTCCTGCAGCAGGTTGAGGATCTGGGCGCGCACCGAAACGTCGAGCGCGCTCACCGCCTCATCGGCGACCACGATGCGGGGGCCGAGGATGAGCGCGCGCGCAATGCCGATACGCTGCCTCTGCCCGCCCGAGAAGGCGTGCGGATAGCGCCGCATGGCGTCGGGCCGCAGTCCCACCTTTTCGAGCATCGCCGCCACGCGGTCCTCCAGCGCGGCGCGATCGCCTCCCTCGCCGTGCACCCGCAGAGGTTCGGCGACGATGTCGAACACCGTCAGGCGCGGATTGAGCGAGCCGAACGGGTCTTGGAAGATCATGCGGATGTCCCGCGCGAGCTCGGCCTGCAGCGCGCGATCGCGCCGGGTGATGTCGCGCAGCGGCCCGCCGTCGCGCGGGCGAAGCAGGATCCGACCGGAGGTTGGCGGATGGACGCCGACGATGCAGCGCCCGAGCGTCGTCTTGCCGCAGCCCGATTCCCCGACGATGCCGAGCACCTCGCCCGGGCGGACGTCGAGCGTGACCCCGGCGACGGCACGAAGAACGGCGGGCCGCGACAGCCAGCCACGACGCACCGGGAAGGTCATCGTCACCTCGCGCAGGGCGAGGATGGGTTCCGCCGTCACGACGCGAAGGCCTCGACGCGGTGGCAGCGCACGGTACGCAGACCGTCCGCCGTCGCGGTTTCGGCAGGATCGTCTCGGTCACACAAGCCGGCTGCTGCGCGCTCGCAGCGCGGGTGAAACACGCATCCCGGCGGCAGCGCGGCGAGCGACGGCACCAGTCCCTCGATCGCCGCGAGACGGCGCGGCCGCGGCCCGCGCAACGAGGGCACCGAGCGCAACAGCGCCTGGGTGTAGGGATGGTGCGGACGATCGAACAGGTCGAATACCGGCGCGCGCTCGACGATCCGTCCGAGGTACATCACGGCGACCTCGTCCCCGAGCTGCGCCACCACGCCGAGATCGTGCGTGATGAACAGCATCGCCATGCCGAGCTCGCGCACAAGCTCGGCCAAGAGATCAAGCACCTGCGCCTGGGTGGTGACGTCGAGCGCAGTCGTCGGCTCGTCGGCGATGAGGAGCTTGGGCGAGCAGGCGAGCGCGATCGCGATCATCGCGCGCTGGCGCATCCCGCCCGAAAGCTGGAAGGCGTAGGCCGAGAGGCGCGCGCGGGGATTGGGAATGCCGACGCGCGCGAGGAGGTCGACGGCGCGCTCCTCGGCCGCCTTGCGCGACAGCCCGAGGTGCAGGCGCATCGGTTCGGTCAGCTGCTCGCCGATGGTGTGCACGGGGCTCAGCGCACTCATCGGCTCCTGGAAGATCATCGCCATGCCTGGTCCGCGCAGGGCCCTCATGTCCCGCCCGCGGGAATCGAGCGCCGCCAGGTCCATCGCCTCAGCACTTTCGCCGCCGTGCCAGAGGATCCGCCCTGCCGTCACCCGACCTGCCGGTTCGACCAGGCGCATCACCGCACGCGCGGTCACGCTCTTGCCGCAGCCCGACTCGCCGACGAGACAAAGCACCCGGCCGGGCGCGATCGAAAAGTCGACGCCGCGCACCGCCTCGTAAGGCCCGAAGGCGACGCGGAGGCCTTCGACGCGCAACAGGGGTTGCGGGACCGGGTCGCGCCCGGTGTGCTCAGACATCATAGGGGTCGGCCGCATCCCGTAACCCGTCACCGAGGAAGTTGAGACAGAGGACGGCGAGTACGACCGCGCCACCGGGCAGGAACAGCCATGGCGCCGCTGCGACCGAGCGGATGTTCTGCGCCTCCTGCAAGAGCACGCCCCAACTGACGAGCGGCGGCTGCAGCCCGAGCCCAAGGAAGGAGAGTGCGGTTTCGGCGAGGATCATTGCCGGGATGGCGAGCGTAGCGGTGGCGATGACGTGGCTCGTCACCTGCGGCACCATGTGGCGCATCACCACGCGCACCGGGTGCATGCCCTCGATCCTCGCGGCAAGCACGAAGTCCTCGCCCCTCAAAGCGAGGAACCGGCCGCGCACCACCCGGGCGAGCTCGATCCAGCCGATCAGCGACAGCAGCACGGTGATGGCGAAGTAGATGGTGAGCGGGTCCCACTCCCGCGGCAGGGCGGCAGCGAGGCCGAGCCATAGCGGGATGGTCGGCAGCGAACGCAACACCTCCGAGACGCGCTGCACGGCGGCATCCAACGCCCCGCCGACGTAGCCGGCCGCACCACCGATGGCGATGCCGAGCAGGAGGCTGAGCGCGACGCCGATCAGCCCGACGGAGAGCGAAATCCGCGTGCCGTGGATGGTGCGCGACAGCACGTCGCGCCCCAACCGATCGGCGCCGAACAGGAAGAACGGATCGTTCGGATCGCACGGCCCGAACAGGCGATGCTCCAGCGGAACGACCCCCCACAGCCGATAAGGCTCGACGCGGGGAAAGAGGCAAACATCGACGGGCCGGGTCGCGTCGGGAACGAAACTGCGCCGCAACGCCACCGGGTCGATCTCGACCCGGTAGCCGTCGACATGGGGGCGGAACGCGGTCTCGCCGGTCGTCGGATCGGTCCAGAACAGGCCGAAGGGCTGGGGCGGGGCGTAGGTGTAGCGCCCCATGGTGCGATCGGGCGGATGCGGGGCGAGGAACTCCGCGAAGGCGGCGACCCCGTAGAGGGCAACGACGATCCAGAGCGAGACGAAGGCGACACGGTGCCGGCGGAAGCGCAGCCAGAACAGGCGCCAGCCTGAAGCGGTGGCGAGCGGGTCGGCCATCGACGACACCGGCGGCGCGAGGGGAGCGGCGGACATCGGCGTCAGCGGTGCCGCACGCGCGGATCGACCAGCGCGAGCAGGAGATCGGAGATCACGGTGCCGAGGATGGCGAGCGTCCCCATCAGGAGAATGAAGGCGCCGGCAAGGTACGTGTCTTGCGACATCAGCGCACGGAGCAGAAGCGGACCGGCGGTCGGCAGGCTCATCACCACGCCGACGACGACCGAGGATGAGATCAGGGTCGGCAGGAGAAGCCCGATCGAGCTGACGAGCGGGTTGAGCGCGACGCGAACGGGATATTTCCAGATCAGCCGCCCCTCCGGCAGGCCGCGCGCGCGAGCGGCGACGACGTATGGCTTGTTCAGCTCGTCGAGGAGGTTGGCGCGCAGCACGCGGATCAGATGCGCCATCCCGGCGGTGGCGAGCACCAGCACCGGCGCCCACAGATGGGCGAGAAAGTCGGCGATGCGGGCGGCATCCCAGGGCGCGTCGATGAAGCGATCGTCGTTCAGCCCCGAGAGCGCGCTGCCGGTGAGCCGGAAGGAGAGGTACATCAAGCCGAGCGCGAGCAGGAAGTTCGGCACGGCCAGCCCCAGGAAGCCGAACAGCGTGGCGGCGTAGTCACCGACGGTGTAGCGGCGAACGGCGGAATAGACGCCGATCGGCAACGCGACGCACCACATGACGACGAGGGCGGTGAGCTCCACCACCATCGACATGCCGACGCGGCCCCAGATCAGGTCCGAGACGGGCTGGCGCCACTCGAAGCTCTGGCCGAAATCCCCGCGCGAGAGGATGGCCCAGATCCAGGCCGCGTAGCGCTCGAGGAGGCCGCCGTCGAGCCCGTAGGCCGCGCGCAGCCCGGCGATCTCTTCTTCCGTCATCACCACGCCGTTCGCCTGCATCGCCGCCACGTAGGCGGTGGCGAAATCGCCGGGCGGGAGCTCGATCACCGCGAAGGCGATGAGCGAGATGGCCACCAAGGTGGCCACCATCGCGCCGAGCCGACGAAGGAGGAAGAGCGCCACGCGCCCTCAGGCGAGGAAGAACTGCGAGGTCTGCACCGGCCCGGGATGCGGCCAGGACCAGGAGCCCGGCATGGAGGCCGGCACGTTGCGGAAGGTGTTGCGGACGATGCCGTAGCCGTTCGGTGGCAGCACGATGCCGATGGCATAGAGCTGATCGGAGGCGATGCGGATGATCTCCTTCATCCGCTCCGCCTGCACCGCCGGGTCGGCCGAACGCAGCATCTCGTCGTAGAGGGCGAGCTGGCGCTTCACGTGCGCGGGGGGCTCCATCGCGTCGGGATGGGTCGGGCTCTGCACCCAACGGAACCAGGCAATGCCGAAGGCCGACCACCAGGAGGAGGGCAGGAAGTGATCGGGTTGCAGGGCCTCTCCCAACCCTGCCGAGCCCTCCCAGATCAGGGCGTCGAACTCGTTGCGATTGCGCCGCTCCTCCATCAGCGTACGGTCGATGGTGGCGATGCGCAGCTCGACCCCGACCTGGCGCCAGTCGCGCTGGATCATCTCCGCCGCGTCTCCCCACTCCGGCCGCACGGCGGGGATGATCATCACCTCGATGCTGAAGCGGCGACCATCGGGAAGCAGGCGGAAGCCCTGCCGGTCGCGGTTGCGCAGCCCCGCCTCGTCGAGCAGCCGGTTGGCGAGGGCGCGGTCGAAGACGGTGTGCGCCTCGCCCACGCCCGGCTGGTACAGCGGCGACTCCGGCCGCGACCCGAGGCCCCACGGCCTGCCTTGGCCCACGAACACGGCGTCGATGATCTCGCGGCGGTTGATGGCGTGGCTCAGCGCGCGCCGCACCTCGCGGTTCCCGAGCACCGATCGCATCACAGGGTCGCGGTGCGTCTGATTCAGCATCAGCGCAACCGCGTTGTAGAGGTCGGGCACGACCTCAAAAAAGCGGTAACCGCCTCGTTCGCGGTTGTCGTGAAACACGGCGCGGTTGGCGAGTGTGGCGATGTGGCGGTCCTGCATGTCGATTTCACCCGCCATCGCGCGCAGCGTCAGGTCCTCGACGCTGTCGCTGATGCGGAACGACACGCGGTCGAGATAGGGCAGCTGGTTTCCCTCCGGATCGACCTTCCAGTAGAACGGATTGCGGCGGAAGTTCAGCACCTGGGTCGCACCGGTATACGGCGTCTCCGGGATCCAGGCGTTGAGGGTCGGGATCGTCGGCTGCCAACGCTGGGCGGTGAATACCTGACCACAGCGCGCCTGGAACAAGGCGACCCAGTTGCGGTGGTTGCCCTCGCGCACGAGCTGTTCGACGTTCGGGTTGGTGGCCGGGTGGAACTGCGCGCAGTGGGCGCGCTGGTACATGGTGAGCTCCGTGCCCCGACCGGTGGCAAGATGCTGCAGGAGAAGGCCGTGCGGGGCGCGGAAGACGAGACGCAGTGTGTGGGCATCGACCACCTCGGCACGAGGGCCAGCGCCGCCTGAGCGGAGCCAGGTCGGCGCACCCCCCGGCCAATCCGGGTGCGCGAACAGGTCGTTGACGACGAAGGCGATATCTTCGGCGGTGAAGGGCTTGCCGTCCGACCAGCGCACGCCGCGACGCAGCCGGAAGGTGTAGACCCGCGCCTCGTCGCTCACCTCCCAGGCGGTTGCGAGATGCGGCACGACGTTGCGCCATTCGCGGTCCCAGGCGACGAGCGGTTCGTAGCCGAGCATGCGGATGAGCCCGATGGTGTCGCCGCCGCCGCGCAAGCCCGCGCGCCAAGTGCCGCCATACCGCCCGATGCGCTCGACCGGCTGGACCACCAGCGGCTCCTCTGGCAATCGCTCGGCAAGCGGCGGCAAGCGACCTGCCGCGACGTCGGCAGCGAGGGATGGCACTTCGCGGGCTGCGACGGGACGGGGCATAAGCGGTGCGGCGGCCATCGCCATTGCACCGGCGAGCACGGCGCGACGTGTCGATGCCAAGTGGTTGCCCTCTGTCATCGTTCCCTCCCTGTCGCCCGAACCGCGTGGCCTGTGCCGCGCGCGTCGTCTTCCCGCGCCTTTCATATCCGATTATGTTACCGTGAACAAGCGCCGCCTCTTCGCCCCTGGGGAATCGCCCTCATGCACCGTGTCCGCTCGGTCGAGGTGTTCGACATCGACTTCAAACACCTGCCTCGGCCGCACAACTTCATCATCGTGCGGGTGAACACGGAGGACGGGCCCTCGGGCATCGGCGAGGCGGCGATGATCTACGGCGACGGCGCGAAGGCGGCGGCGGCGCAGATCCGCCATCTCGCCGCGAAATACGTCGTCGGCTGGCCGGTCGAACAGACGAGTGCGCTCTGGACCAAGATCATGCGCGAGAGCTTCTGGGGCCCGGGCGGCGGACCTGCGCACTGGGGGGCCATCTCCGCGATCGACCAGGCGCTGTGGGACATCAAGGGCAAGCTTGCCGGCCGTCCCGTCTGGGCTCTGCTTGGCGGCGGCCATCGCAGCGAGATCGAACTCTACGTCAACGGCTGGTACGGCGATGCCATCACGCCGGAGGAGTTCGCCGATCGCGCCGCGCGCGTCGTCGCCGATGGGTACCGAGCGCTGAAGTTCGACCCCTACCGCATGACGGCGGATGGTCGCTTCGCTTTCCCGGCGGCGCAGATCGACGAGGACTTCGCACGGCTCGGCCTCGCGCGCGTCGCCGCGGTGCGGCGCGCGGTGGGCCCCGACGTCAAACTGATGCTCGACCTGCACGGGATGATGAGCGTGACGAACGCGATCCGGCTCGGTCGACGCTTCGCGGAATACGACGTGTTCTTCTACGAGGACCCGGTGGAGACGCTGTCCGCACAGTGGTTTCGCGAGATCCGCGAGGCGGTTCCGCTGCCGCTCGCTGGGGGTGATCGGCTCTACACGCGCTACGAGGTGCGCCCCTTCGTCGAGACGCGCGCGCTCGACATCCTGCAGTGCGACATCGGGCTGTCGGGCGGTTTCACGGAGATGGTGCGCATCGCGGCCCTTGCGGAAGCCTACGGGGTGGATCTCGCCCCGCACAACTGCGCAGGGCCAATCAACACAGCGGCCTCGCTGCAGCTCGTCGCCGCGGTGCCGAACATCCTGATCCAGGAATGGTTCCCGTATTGGAGCGACGGCCGCTACGACATCCTGCGCGACCCTCTCGAGCGCCGGCCCCACGCCACCCGCATCGCCATCCCGGACCGACCCGGCCTCGGCGTCGAACTGAACGACGACTTCGTCTGCCGTTACCCCCGTACCGTCATCGATACAATCGGCTGGCGGACAGTGGCCTGAGCCGCGTCCGGCTCTCGTGCGCCACCTAACCTCACCCTGCGCGCGCCGTGCTCTCTCGCGCAATGAGCGACAGGCCGAGATCGAACACGCGGCCGCGGATATCCTCGCCAGCAAGCGCCCCGGCGATCAGCCGCGCCGCCTCGTGCCCCATCTCCTCGAGCGGGGCGGTGATCGTGCTCAGCGACGGCGTGAGTTCCGGCCCGAGCGGATGGTCGCCGAAGCCGAGAATGGCCACCTCCTGCGGCACCGCCACGCCGCGCCGCGTCGCCTCGAGCAGGGCACCGATGGCGAGGGTGTCGCTGACGAAGAACAGCGCATCGGGACGGTCGTCCGCTGCCTGATCGAGCAGCCCCGCCAGCGCCTCGCGGCCGACACGCAGCGCATGGCCGTCGGCGAGTTCGACATGACGCGCATGGGCGAGCCCCACTTCCTTCGCCTCGGCGAGAAACCCGGCGATGCGCTTGCGGTTGCGCGGCGTCGAACGTCCGAGCACGACGGCGCGCCGCGCGCCGATGGCGCGGAAGTGGCGTGCGGCGAGCCGACCGACCGCAACGTTGTCGAACCCCACGCAGGCGCCGATCGGTGCCCGGGTCAGGTCCCACGTCTCCACCACCGGCGCACGGCTGCGCGAAAGCAGCCGCACCGTCTCGGGAGCGTGGTCGGTCCCCATCAGCACCACGCCGGCAGGGCGACGGGCGACGAAGCCGCGCACGAGCCGCGCCTCCCGCTCGGCCGAGAACCCCGCATCACCCAGCATCACCTGCAGCCCGAGCGGGTCGAGCCCGCGCACCAGCCCTTCCACCGTGGCGGCGAAGAACACGTTCTGCAGCGAGGACACCACCATGCAGACGAAGCTCGAGGATCCGCGGACGAGATCGCGCGCGGCGAGGTTCGGCACGTAGCCGAGCGCCTCGATCGCGGCGAGGACGCGTTGGCGAGTCGGTTCGGCGACGGTCTCGGGGCGGCGGATCACCCGCGAGACGGTCATGTGCGACACGCCGGCATGGGCGGCGATGTCGCGCAGGCCGAGAAACTCCGCACTCCCTGCCCGATCCTTGCTCATTCCTCCGGCTCGTACCGTCCGTCGCCCGCGGTCGCTGCGGAGCACCTTGGCGGCTGATGCGCCAAGATCGCCGCTGCGCGCAAGCCCGCGTCTCAGTCGGCTGGGCCAAATGGGCTTTCGCGCCGAGCGCGGCGGAACGGCGGTTGCTTGCCCATTGCGCGGTGGCCGGGACGGAGCACATCGTGCCGCGCGCCGCGGATCGGAGGAGCAATGGAGCCGTATCTTTGGGAATGGGGCAGTGCGATCCTGCGCTGGCTACACATCATCGCCGGCATGGCGTGGATCGGGGCGAGCTTCTTCTTCATGCACCTCGACGCGCTCTTGAAGCGAAGGCCTGATCTGCCCGAGGGCGTGCTCGGCTCGTCCTGGCAGGTGCATGGCGGTGGCTTCTACGAGATGCGCAAATGGACGGTCGCCCCCCCGGCACTGCCGCCAGAGCTCGTGTGGCACAAGTGGCAGGCGTATTGGACCTGGATCTCGGGCGCACTTCTGCTCGCCTGGATCTACTACGCCCAGGCGGAACTCTACCTGATCGACCCCGCGGTGCTCGACATCGCGCCACCGCTCGCGGCGGCGATCGGCGTCTCCGGGCTCGTCCTCGGCTGGCTCGTCTACGACGCGCTCTGCAAGTCGCGGCTGAAGGACAACGACGCGGCACTGCTCGCACTCCTGTTCCTGTTCGTCGTCGGGCTCTCGGCGGTGTTCGCGCACGTCTTCTCGGGGCGGGCGGCGATGCTGCACACGGGCGCCGTGCTGGGCACGGTGATGACCGGCAACGTGTTCTTCGTCATCATCCCCAACCAGCGCATCATCGTTGCCGACCTCAAGGCGGGCCGCGCCCCAGACCCCGCCCTCGGCAAGGCCGGCAAGCAGCGCAGCACGCACAACAACTACATCACGCTGCCCGTCGTGTTCATGATGATCGCGAACCATTACCCGCTCGCGTGGAGCAGGCCTTGGGTGATCCCACTCATGGTCGCGCTGGTGACCATCGCCGGGGCGCTCGTGCGCGTCTTCTACAACCTGCATCATGCGGGGCGTGGGTCACCGTGGTGGGCGTGGGGCGCGGCGGGGGCGGCCATGGCGGCGGCGATCGCGCTCTCCATCGTTGCCGCCCCAGGCCCGAACGGCGAACCCGCCCAGCGTGCCGCACCCCAGCGCCCCGTGCCGGCGGAGGTGGCGGACATCATGCTCACCCGCTGTTCGATGTGCCACATGCCGCAACCCGTCTGGGCCGGTATCGCGGCGGCACCGAAGGGGGTGCTGCTCGACACTGATGCCGCGATCGCGCGCCAAGCGGAGGCGATCCGACTGCACGCCGTGCTGACGCGATCCATGCCGCCGAACAACCTGACCGGGATGACGGACGACGAACGCCGCGTGCTGGCGGCCTGGCTCTCTTCGCCCTGAACCGATCACCCCCGCCGCCGTCAGCCCCAGAGCGCGGGCTCGGGCGGGTGAACGAGGCCGTTCTCGTAGCGCAGCCCTTGGTCGCGATCGCGCGCCAACCACAGCGGCCCGTCGAGATCGACGAACGCCGCACCTTGCGCGACGAGATGCGCCGGCGCCATCGCCAGCGACGAGCCGACCATGCAGCCCACCATGATGCGAAAGCCGAGCCGTTCGGCATTCGCCCTCAGTCGCAGCGCCTCGGTGAGCCCGCCCGTCTTGTCGAGCTTGATGTTCACGACGCCGTAGAGGCCGACGAGGCGGTCGAGTGTGGCGGTATCGTGCACCGACTCGTCGGCGCCGATCGGCACGCCCCAGTCGCGGCCGCGCAGGCCCTCATCGGCGTCCGCCGGCAGCGGCTGTTCGAGCAGCTCCACCTTCGCGTCGACCAGAGTCGGCGCGAGCCGCTCCAGCGCACCGAGGCTCAGCGATTCATTGGCATCGACGATCAGCCGCGCCGCGGGTGCTGCGGCACGCACGGCGGCGATCCGCGCGGCGTCCAGACCATCGCCGGTCAGCTTGAGTTTCAGCACCGGCATCGCCGCTGCGGCGGCCGCCGCCTCCGCCATCGCCTCCGGCGTGTCGACGGCGAGGGTGAAGGCGGTCACCAGCGGTTCGGGCGGGGCAAGCCCGGCAAGCTCCCACACACGCTTGCCCGATCGTTTCGCCTCGAGATCCCACAGCGCGCAATCGACGGCGTTGCGTGCCGCCCCGGGGCGCATCGCATGCGCGAGCCCCTCGCGCCCGAGGCCAGCCGCGATCGCCGGCCCGATCGCCGCGATCGCCGCCACCACATCCACCGCGGTCTCGCCGTAGCGTGCGTACGGCACGCACTCGCCGCGGCCGATGAGGCCCTCCTCCTCGATCTCGCAGACGACGACGCGCGCCTCAGAACGCGCGCCCCGGCTGATGCGGAAGGTGCGCGCGAGCGGAAACACCTCCTGGCGGACGGACAGATGCGCGACCATGGTGCGATCGCTGCTCAGATCGCGCGCAGCGCCTCGATGAGCGGCGCACAGCCGGTGCGCGCCGGATCGATGGTCGGCAGTGCGAACCGTTCCGCCGTGCGCGCGATCTCCGCCAGCGCGTCTTTCTCCGCCATGTGCTGCGTGTTGAGACTGATGCCGATGATGCGCGCGTTCGGGTTGGTCACCCGCGCGGTGGCGAGATGCGCCTCCATCGTCTCGGCGATCCCAGGCACGGGGCGGGAGCCGAGGCCGCGCATGGTGCGCCGGGTAGGGTCGTGCACCAGCACCATCGCGTCGGGCTGCGCCCCCATCACCAGCCCCACCGTCACGCCGGCGTAGGAAGGGTGCAGCACGCTCGCCTGGCCCTCGATCACGTCCCAATGATCGGGGTCGTTGGCGGGGCAGAGCACCTCCACCGCACCGGAAATGAAGTCGGCCACGACGGCATCGAGCGGAATCCCCGACCCGGCGATCAGGATCCCCGTCTGCCCGGTGGCGCGGAACGTCGCCTTCATCCCCGCCTCGATCATCGCGCGGTGCAGCGCGAGCGCGGTGAACATCTTGCCGATCGAACAGTCGGTGCCGATGGTGAGCACGCGCTTGCCGGATCGTTTTTCTCCCGTGCCGACGGGGAAGCTGCCGCGCGGGTGGCGCACGTCGTGGATCGATCGCCCGAGCCGCCGCGCCGCCTCCGCCACCTCGGGGATGTCCGCCACCCGATCATGCAGGCCGGAGGCGATGTCCATGCCGAGCTCGAGCGCGCGCAGGAGAAGCGGGATCCAGTCGCGATCGATCCGCCCGCCGCGGGTGGTGGTGCCGATCAGGAAGGTCTTCGCCCCGCGTGCCGCTGCATCCTCCAGCGAAAGGTCGGGCAACCCGGCATCGGCCCGGCAGCCGGGCAGCCGCATCTGCCCGACACAGGCCTCGCGCCGCCACTGCGCCACGCCGACGCCGGTCTTGCCGGCGAGCTGGTCGTGCGCCGCGCCGAGGAAGACGAGATAGGGTGTCGGGATCGCGAAGCCTGCGGTCTCGGTCATGGCGCGCACGCTAGAGGCCTGCCTTGCTCCCGTCGAGACTGGACGGGGGCGCGGGCGCGCGACAGGCTTCGCGCATGCTTGCCGATGACCGCGCGCGGGCGATCGCGACCGCACTCGCCCGCTTCGACGAGGGCGCCTTCCGCGAGCGCCTGGCGCGGCTGGTCGCCATCCCGTCGACCAGCCAGGACCCCGCCCACGCTGCGGATCTCGACCGCTATCTGCGCGAGGGGATCGCGCCCTGGCTCGCCGAAATGGGGTTCAGGGTGGCGATCCATCCCAACCCGCAAGCGGGGCTTGGCCCGATCCTGGTCGCCCAGCGCCAAGAGGGCGAGGGGCTGCCGCGCGTGCTGTTCTATGGTCATGGCGATACGGTGCGCGGCCTTGACGAGCAGTGGTCGGCCGGGCTTTCGCCGTGGCGCCTCGCCGAGCGGGACGGTCTCTGGTACGGGCGCGGAACGGCCGACAACAAGGGGCAGCATGCGCTGGGGCTCGCCGCCCTCGAGGCCGTGCTCGCCGCACGCGGCGGCAGGCTCGGCTTCAACCTCACCGTGCTGATCGAAACCGCGGAGGAGCGCGGCTCGGGCGGCCTGCGCGAGTTCGTCGCCGCCCACCGCGAGACCCTCGCCGCCGACGTGCTCATCGGCTCGGATGGCCCGCGCGTCGCGCCCGATCGGCCCACCATCGCCTGCGGCTCGCGCGGCACCTTCCACTTCGACCTCGTCATCCGACGCCGCGCTGGCGGGGTGCACTCCGGCCACTGGGGCGGCATCACGCGCGACCCGGCGGTCGAACTCGCGCACGTGCTGGCCGCGATCTGCGATCGCCAGGGTCGCATCCTCGTGCGTGAGTGGCTCCCCTCAGCCATCCCGGCTTCGGTGAAGGCCGCGCTCGCGGACTGCCCGGTGGGCGGTGGCGGCGAGGCGGCGGTGATCGACCCTGGCTGGGGAGAGCCGGGGCTCAGCCCGGCCGAGAAGATCTACGCCTGGACCGGTTTCATCGTGCTCGCGATGGTGTCCGGCAAGCCCGAAGCGCCGGTGAACGCCGTTGCCCCCGATGCCCGCGCGCATTGCCAGCTTCGCTATACGGTCGATGTCGATCCGGCGCGGTTCGTGCCGGCGCTGCGGGCGCATCTCGACGCCGCGGGGTTCAGCGATGTCGCCATCGAACATGCGGGCGTGCGCATGGCGGCGAGCCGCACCGACCCTGACCACCCTTGGGTGCGTTTCGCGGCCGACAGCCTCGCCGCCAGCCTCGGCCAGCCGGCGCTGATCCTGCCCAACGCGTCGGGTGGCTTGCCGGGCGACGTGTTCGTCGACGAGCTCGGCACGCCGCTCGTTTGGATCCCGCACAGCTACAATGGCTGCCGCCAACACGGGCCCGACGAGCATGCCGATCCGCGCCTTTTGCGCGAGGGGATGGCAGCGATGGCGGGGCTGTGGTGGGACCTCGGCCAAGGTGGTGCGCCGCGACGCCGCTGACGCGGCTCGACGCGACGATGATTCTGCTCCTGCAGGCCGCACCGCTGGTCGCGATCGCCCTCTGCGCGCTGATCGGCATCGAACCGCTGCGCGCTGTGCTGGTCGCGCTCGCCCTCGCTCTGCTGGCGGCGGCGGTTTCCGTCGGTTCGGCCGACCTCCCGTCTCTCGTCGTCGCCGAGGTTGCGCGCGGTGCTTGGCTCGCCATCGCCCCGATCGCGATCACCCTCGCCGGACTGCTTTTCCATGCCACCGTCTCCGCGCGCGCCGGCACGGCGCGCAGAAGCGGGTCGCGAACCCACGACGCGCTGTTCGATGCCTGCCTCCTGCGCGGGCCCTTCTTCGAGACCATCACCGGGTTCTCGGTCGGCGTGGTGTTCGCGCTCGGCGATCTCCGCATGCTCGGCGTGACGGGCGCGCTCGCCGGTGCCCTGTCCCTCTTTTCGCAGGTCTTGATCCCTTGGGGCGGGCTCGGCCCCGGCACTGCCATCGGCGCCGCACTCGCCGGGGTCGACCCTGCCCGGGTCGGCGCCGTCAATGCGTGGCTGAGCGCGGTCTGGCTCGTGCTGCTGTTGGCCCCGCTGTGGCGGCTCGCGCGGGAGGCCGGCCTTCCCGCCTCGGCCCGCGACAAGGCGGAGAGCGCCGCCACCATCCTCGCCCTCGGCGGGTTGCTCGTCGTCGCCAGCCGGTTCGTCGGCATCGAAGCGGCGGGGCTTCTTGCCCTCGCACCCGTGCTCGCCTGGCGGTTGCGCAAAGGGATGAGGGATGCGCGCGCCTGCCGGGCGGCCTTGCCCTACATGGTCCTGAGCGGGGCGCTGATCGCCACCCGTCTCGTCCCGCCGCTCGAGAGGATCCTCGTCGGCGCGGTGTCGTTCCGGCCTTGGCACGACCTGCCGGCCCTTGCTCCGCTTCATCATCCGGCCAGCGTCGTGTTCGCCGTCACGCTGCCGTTCCTGTTCGGCCTTCCCGCTCGGCGTGCGCTCGCAAGCACGGCGCTTCGCCGCGCCGTCAGGCCGTGCCTGCTTTTTCTCGGCTACGGGGCACTCGCGCGCCTTCTCGGCGGGTCCGGCGCGGCTGCCGCGGTGGCGCAGGCCGCCTCGACGAGGGCCGGCGTCTTGCTCCCGCTTCTCGTGCCCCTGTTCGGCGCAGCGGGCGGCTTCTTCACCGGCACCAATGTCGGCTCCAACGCCCTGCTGATGCCGATCCAGACCGAACTCGCCGCACGTCTCGATCTGCCGGTGGTCTTCGTCGCCGCGGTGCAGAATTTCACCGGCTCCGCCTTCTGCCTCGTCGCGCCGATGCGGCTCGGGGCGACGGCGGCGCTCGCCGGCGAAGGGGCGACGGGGGGCGCGATCGGTCGGTTGATCTGGCCGGCAGCGGCGCTCGCGCTGGCCGTCGCCGCCGTTGCAGTCCTCATCGCGCCGCGACTTCCGTGGCGCTGAACCGACCCACGTGCGTTGCCGCCGGTCGTTCGCCTGCCTATGTTCGCGCGGTCGACCAGGCGCCCAGCGCCATAACCAGGGAGGACGACATGATGGTTCCGACACGACGCCTGTTGCTCGGCGCGCTTGCCGCCGCCGCCCTCGCCGCGCCGGCCGCGGCACAGACCACCGTCACCATCACGCACGCGCTGCCGCTCGACAGCCACTACGGCGCCGGCAGCCAAGCCTTCAAGGAAGCCGTCGAGCGGCTCACCCAGGGCCGCTTCCGCGTCAACATCCAGCGCAACGACAACGAACGCGAGGCGATCGAGGCGACCCAGATCGGCACGCAGGAGTTCACCATCACCTCGACCGGGCCCGTCGGCAACTTCGTGCGCGAGGTGCTGGTGCTCGACATTCCGTTCCTGTTCCGCGACTACGAACACGCGCGCGGCGTGCTCGATGGCCCGATCGGGCAGGAGCTCCTCGCCAAGTTCACCCCGCGCGGCCTGATCGGCGTCGCCTGGATGGAGAACGGCTTCCGCAACCTCACCAATTCGCGCCGTGAGGTCGCTACCCCCGCCGACGTGCAGGGGCTGAAGATCCGCACCATGGAAAACCAGGTGCACATGCGCGCCTTCCAGACGCTCGGCGCGCTGCCCACCCCGATGGCGTTCAGCGAGCTGGTGCCGGCGCTGCAACAGGGCACGGTGGACGGGCAGGAGAATCCGATCCCCGTCATCGTCGCCAACAACCTCAACCAGGTGCAGCGCTTCCTCTCGCTCACCCGCCACGTCTATTCGCCGGCGGTGCTGATCGCGAATCCGGCGTTCTGGAATCGCCTCAACGCGCAGGATCGCGCGGCCTTCCAGGAGGCGGCGAAGGCGGCGGTGAAGGCAAACCGCGACCGCGTGACGGCGGATGAGCAGCGCGGCGTCGCACTCCTGCGCGAACGCGGCATGACGGTGCGCACGGAGGTCGACACCGCCGCCTTCCAGGCCGCGCTCGCGCCGGCCTTCGAGCAGTACAACCGTCAGTTCGACGCCGCGCTGATCGCGCGCATCCGCGACTGGAAACCGGGCAGCTGATGCGCGGGCTCGCCCGCGCCTTCCTCCTCCTGGAGAGGGTGACCACGCAGGCGGCGCTCGCCGCCGCCTGCGCCGCCCTTCTCGTCGCCTTTGTGGCTGGCGCGTGGCAGGTGTTCACGCGCTTCGTGCTCGCTGAGCCCTCTCCCTGGTCGGAGGCGCTGGTGCGCCAGGCACTAATCTGGATGGTGCTGCTCGGCCTCGCCGGTGCGATCCGCCAGGGTGCCCTGGTCGCGATCGACATCGCGCGTACCGCGGCCCGGGGCTGGCTGCGGCGCGTGATCGAACTCGTCATCCTCGCCGCCATCCTCGCCCTCTTCGGGGTGCTGTTCTGGTTCGGTTGGGCGATGGCCGAGCGGGTCCGGTTCCAGTCGATCGCCGGTCTCGAGGTCTCGATCGCCTGGGGCTACGCGGCGATCCCCGTCGGTTCGGTGTTCGCCATCGTCGCCGCCATCGCCGCCCTGCTCGAGCCACGGCGCGACGAGGCGGCGGGTTCAACCTGACCTCTCGGTGCGACTGAAGGGGAAACCGACCGATGGCCGGCACAATGCTTGCGATCATGCTCGTGCTGTTCGCGCTTTCCGTGCCGGTGGCGGTCGCAATCGGCCTCGCCGCCATCGCGGGCATCGAGTTCTACACCCGCTTCCCGCTCATCGTCGCCGCGCAGCAGATCTACGTCGCGCTCGATCGCTTCCCGCTCGCCGCCATTCCGTTCTTCATCCTCGCCGGCAACCTGATGGAGACTGGTGGCATCTCGCGCCGGCTGATCGCTTTCGCCCGCGCGCTCGTCGGCGGCGTGCAGGGGGGACTCGCGGTCACCACCGTGCTCACCTGCATGATCTTCGCCGCCATCTCCGGCTCCTCGGTCGCCACCACCTTCGCCATCGGCGCGATCATGATCCCCGCCCTGAAACGGCTCGGCTATCCGGCCGGCTTCGCGGCGTCGCTGCAGGCCTCCTCGGCCGAACTCGGCGTGGTCATTCCGCCTTCGATCCCGATGATCCTCTACGGTGTCGCGACCCAGACCTCGATCCCTGAACTGTTCATCGCCGGGTTCGGGCCGGGCCTGCTGATTGCCACTGTTCTTTCCCTCCTCGTGCTCGGCTGGTGCCGCGTCAACGGCTGGGGCAAGGCGGACGGGGAGGGACGGATGGGCATCCTGCAGGCGGGTCGCGAGGCCTTCTTCGCCCTCCTGATGCCGGTCATCGTGCTGGGCGGCATCTACGGCGGCGTCACGACGCCGACCGAAGCTTCCGTCATCGCCGTCGCCTACGCCCTGGTGGTCGGATTGCTCATCCACCGCGAGCTTCGGCTGAGCCATCTCTACGGCATCTTCCGCCGCTCCGTGATCACCTCCAGCGTGATCATGTTCATCATCGCGACTGCCGGCCTGTTCTCGTGGCTGCTCAATCGCCAGCGCGTGCCGGACCTCATGGCGGAGTGGCTGGTCGAGACCTTCGGCACGCCCGCGCTCTACCTGCTCGGGGTCAATGCCTTCCTCTTCGTGGTCGGCATGTTCGTCGAGACCTCGGCCTCGATCATCGTGCTCGGCCCCATCCTCGCCCCCGCCGCCGTCCGGTTCGGCATCGATCCGGTGCACTTCGGCATCATCATGGTGGTGAACCTCGCGCTCGGCATGGTGACACCGCCCTTCGGCGTGAACCTCTTCGCCGCCGCCCAAGTCGCGGAGACGGGGATCGATCGGATGATTCGCTACCTGCCGGTGTTCATCCTCGCCGTGCTCGTTTGTCTCGGTATCATCACCTATGTGCCGCAGCTGAGCCTCGGCCTGCGCGATCTCCTCTATCGCTGAGGCGATCCGATCCGCTCGCCGATCAGCCCTTCAGGGCGGGCGAGCAGGATGACCTGCAGCGCAAGCCCGATCAGGAACAGGCGGACATAGGCCGCGCGTGTGGCCGCCTCGCCGGGCAGTTGCGCGGCGAGCCAATCCGTCGCCGCCCACACCGCCCACACCGCGAACGCGCCCGCCACCGCGCCCCAGTTGTTGCCCGACCCGCCGGCGATCAGCATCACCCAGACGAGGAAGGTGACGGTGACGGGCTCGAGCGCGTCGGGCCCGATGAACTTGAAGAAGGCCGTCATCATCGCGCCCCCGAGCCCCATGAAGGCGGCACCGAGCAGGAAGGCGTGCAGTCGGAGCCGGGCGGGGTTCTTGCCCGCCGCCTTCGCCGCCTCCTCGTCATCGCGCACCGCCCGCAGCGCCCGGCCGAAGGGACTCTTCGCGGTCGCCTGCGCGGCGGCGAACAGCAGGACGAGTACAGTCGCGACGAGGACAAGGAACGCGACCTGGCCCATCGGCGTGCCGAGGGATTCGAAGGGGCGCGGGATCGCGGTGACACCGAGCGGACCACCCGTGAGCCAGTCCTCGTTGCGGGCGACGAGGCGGACGATCTCGGCGATGCCGATGGTGGCGATGGCGAGGTAGTCGGCGCGCAGGCGGAGCGCGATGGCGCCGATGGGAAGCGCGAGCAGGGCGGCGGCGGCAGCGGCGGCGGGCCAGGCGAGCCACCAGGGCACGCCGAAGCCCCCGACATGCGTGGGCGACGGCGCGGCCGTCAGCAGCGCGGCGGTGTAGGCCCCGACGGCGACGAACCCGAGGCCGCCGAAGTTCATCAGCCCCGTGAGCCCCCATTGCAGGTTCAGCCCGAGGGTCAGCACCGCGTAGATGCCGGCGAGCGTGCCCAGCGTCGCGGCGTAGAGGAGCGCCTGTTCCATGGCTCAGATCATGCCCCGGAAGAGCCCCTGCGGCCGCAGGAGCAAGGTCGCGATCAACACGACGAAGGCGACCGCCGACTTGTAGGTGGGCTGAAGGAGCGGCGCGCCATCGAGCAGCGGGTAGGTCGAGCACTCCTCGGCGAGCCCGAGGATCACGCCGCCGAACGCGGCACCCCAAGGCCTGCCGATGCCGCCCAGGATGGCGGCGGCGAAGGAGGCGAGCAGCACGTTGAAGCCCATCACCGGTTGCAGTTGCGTATCGAGGCCGAGGAAGACGCCGGCCACCGCCACCAGCACGGCGGCGATGATCCAGGTGAGACGGATCACCGCGTTCGTCGCGACCCCGGTGATGCGGGCGAGATCGGGATCGTCCGCCATCGCGCGCATCGCCCGCCCCGCCCGCGTGCGCGAGAGGATGAGATGGAGGATGAGGGCGCAGAGCGCAGCGCCGAGGATGATCCAGACGTGACGCGACTGGATCCTGATCCCTTCGAAGACGAGAGGCGGAACGATCGGGCGCGGGAACGTCACCGGCGTCGGGCCGAAGAAGAGATAGATCAGCGCCCGCAGCATCAGCGCCACGCCGAAGGAGGAAATCAGCAGGACCGCGGGCAGGCTCCTGCGCAGGCGCGCATAGAACAGCGCATCGGCGACGAGCGCTGCGGGCACGGTCGCGGCGGCGGCGAAGGGAATCGAGGCCCACACACTGATGTCGAGCCCCGTCGAGGCGGCGAGCGCGACATAGGCGCCGAGCGCCATCAGGTCGCCGTGCGCGAAATGGGCGAACCGCATCACGCCGTAGATGAGCGAGAGCCCAATGGCCGAGAGCGCATAGATGGCGCCGAGCACGAGGCCGGGGATGAGGTAGAAGTTGACGAACTCGAGCATCAGGCGCGCCGTGGCGACGGGGACGGCAGGAGGGCGGGCGGCGCAGGACCACCGCCGAGAAGCGAGGCACGCATCGTCTCACCCCCCGAGGAACAGCCGGCCGATGTCGGGGTCGGCGAGCAGCGCGGGGCCCGGCGCGGTGGCGCGGTTGCGCCCCATCGCCAGCACCACGCCGCGATCGGCGATCGCGAGTGCCGGCCGCGCGTTCTGCTCCACCATCAGCACGCCGATGCCCGCCCGCGCGATCTCCTGCACGCGGGCGAAGATCACCCCGCAGAACTTGGGCGACAGCCCGGCGGTCGGTTCGTCGAGCATGATCAGCCGCGGCTCCAGCATCAGCGCGCGGGCGATCGCCACCATCTGCCTCTGTCCGCCCGAGAGCCGCCCGGCCGGGGTGGCGAGCTTGGCGGCAAGATCCGGGAACAGGGCGAGCGCCCGTTCCTTCCCGTCGCGGAACTTCTCCGGCCGAGCATAGACGCCCATGGCGAGGTTCTCCTCGACGGTGAGAGAGGGGAAGACGTTGCGCTCCTGCGGCACGTAAGCGAGGCCACGCAGCACCATGCTCTCCGCCGGTGCGTTGGCGATCTCCTCCCCCGCGAGCCGCACGTGGCCTGCGCGAATGCGCACGAGGCCGGCGATGGCCTTCATCAGGGTGGATTTGCCCGCCCCGTTGGCGCCGACGATGACGACCACCTCGCCCGAGTCGGCATCGAGATCGACCCCGTTCAGGATATCGGTCTCGCCGTAGCCGCCGACGACTCCACGAACCTCGAGAAGCGCCATCAGTGCAGGTCGAACGTCATGCCGAGATAGGCCTCGGCCACCCGAGGATCATTCCGGACTTCGCCCATCGAGCCCGCGGCGATGACGCGGCCCTCGGCAAGGCAATACACGCGGGTACACAGATCGGCGACGAGGTCGAGGTCGTGTTCGATGACGAGGAAGGTGATTGCCTCCTCGCGGTTCAGCGCGGCGATCGTCTCCGCGATCTCGCGCAACAGCGTGCGATTGACGCCGGCGGCCGGTTCGTCGAGCAGGATCACGTTCGCCCCGCTCATCAGCGCCCGGCCGAGTTCGACGAGCTTCTTCTGCCCGCCCGACAAGGCGGTGGCCGGCGCCTCGGCATGGCGGGCGAGATTGAGCCGCTGGAGCACCGCCATCGCCCGCGCGCGCAACACGTCCTCCTCGCGCCTGATTCGCCCCCGCGCCAACCACGGCGCGGGCAGCCGCTCGCCCGACTGGTTCGGGGCGGCGACCATCAGGTTCTCCACCACCGTCATGCGCGGAAACAGGCGCGGGATCTGGAAGGTGCGCGCGAGCCCCCGCGCGTGCAGCCGCCAGGGTGGTTCGCCGGTGACGTCCTCGCCACGCAGGCGGATCGTTCCGTCGTCAGGCGGCAGGAACCCCGCGATGATGGAGAACAGCGTGGACTTGCCCGCGCCGTTCGGCCCGATCAGCCCGGTGATCGAGCCTTCGGCGACCTCGAGGGAGACGGAATCGAGGGCGACGAAGCCGCCGAAGCGCTTCGTCACCCCCGAAACGGCGAGCGCGGGCGGCTCTGCCCGCGCGGTCAAGAGGCGACGGTCTCGACGGTGGTGATGCGGCCCTCGCGCACGGCCCAGACCTCGATCTTGCCTTCGGCGTCGCCGGTGTCGTTGAAGTTCACCGGGCCCGAGGCGCCCTCGTAGTCGATCGCGCGCCCGGCGGCGATGAGCTCGCGCGCCTTGCGCCACTCGCCGGGGCCGACCACCTCGCCCGGCGGGTTCGCCACCTCGCGCAGGTTGGCGCGGATGGCGGCGCGGTCGACACGCCCGGCCTTCTGCATGGCGAGTGCGGCGACGTAGACCGCATCATAGGCCTGGGCGACGAAGGCGGCGTTGGGGTCGAGATTGGGGTGCATGCGGCGGAAGGCCTGCACATAGGCTTCGCGACGTTCGGGCGTGGCGGCGGAGCCAGGAGCGGTGCCGAAAGTGCCTTCCAGTGCCTGCGCGCCCACCGCCTGCACCACCGACTGGTCGCGCATGCCGTCGGTCAGGATGAAGCGGTTGAAGAAGGCGTTCTCGATGGCGTTGCGCAGGATGGTGATGCCGCCCGATCCCGGGTAGCCGATGACCACCAGAGCCTGCGGGTTGCCGCGCCCCGCGAGGGTCTGCAGTTCGGCGCGATAGGACGGGCGGTCGGCCTCGAAGTTCTGGCTCGCGGTGATCGTGCCGCCGTGACGCTCGAAGCCGCGCTGGAAGGCCCCCGCAAGGCCACGGCCGTAGTCGTTGTTGATCGCGATCACCGCCACGCGGTCGATCCCCCGCGCCTTGGTGATGCGCCCCAGCACCGCCCCCTGCAGCCCGTCGGGTACGGCGGTGCGGAACACGGTGTCGTTGTCGTTGAGGTCGCTCACTGCGGGCGCGGTGGCGGAGGGCGAGATGATCGGCACGCCGGCCGGGATGGTGACCGCGTTGGCGACCGCGATGGTGATGCCCGAGGCCATCGGCCCGATGATCACCGGCACGTTCTCGGCCTGCACCAGGCGCGTGGCCACCTGGACGCCGACCTGCGGATTGGTCTGATCGTCCGCCTCGACCAGGACGAGGCGCTGACCGTCGAGCACACCGCCCTGGGCATTGATCTCCTCGATGGCGAGTTGGATCCCGGCGCGGATCGGCGGCACGAAAGCGGCAAGCCCCCCGGAGGCCGAGAGGATGGCGCCGATCCGGATCTGCCCGGCCTGGGCGCGGACGGAGAAGGCGGGAAGGGTTGCGGCGGCGGCCGTGGCAGCGAGCAGGCCGCGGCGCGACAGGGCGAACTGGGTCATGGTCGTCTCCCGATGAACCTCGCCAGCCCGAGAACGGCCGGCCTAGCGCCAGAAATAGGCGTGGAGCGCGCAACAATCAAACGGCGGCGCGTCGGCTGGGGCGGGCGGCCCTCCCTTGGCCGAGGCCGAGCGCGGCGAGCACCTCGGGGATCCGGTCCTTGACCTGGAAGTAGCCCCGTGTGGCGTGCGGCCAGATCGCCTCGTCCCAATCGCGACGCAGACGGAGCAGGCCAATGCCTTCGCCGCGCAACGCGGTGGCGAGGCGGTCGAGCCGCGCCGCGACCGGGCCCACGGGAGCGTAGGCGGTGACGACGGCGTCGACCGCGGCCCCTTTCGCCCAGGGAACAGCGGCGTCGAACGAGGCAAGCCGTCCGGCCGGCACGGCGAAGGCATCGGCAGCGCGCGCGAGCCCGTCCAAGAGAGCGGCCTCCGCGAAGTCCCGCACCGGCCGACCGATCGGGAACGGGCTCCGTTCCTCCGTCGCCAGCACGCCCGCGACGGCGACCACACGCGCCGGGGCGAGCGGCAGGGTCTCGGGGTTCAGGTCCTCCTCGGTCAACAGCAGGGCGACACGGCCCGAAGGTGGTGGGTCGGCCGGCGGCAGCGGGGTGGGCGAGGGGTGCGGCGTGTCCTCCGCCAAGGGGGGCGCGCGTTCATCGAGCGCGCCGGCCGGATCGAAGCGCCCCTGCGTGTAGGTGCGGATGTTGGCGGCGCGGGCGAGGTAGTGCTTGCCGCGCGTGTGCAGCCCCGCCACCCAGCGCCAGGAGAGAGTGTTGGAGGCCGGATCGCCATCGAGGAAATGGCGATAGGTAAAGTCGGCCCCCAGTTCCCAGGGCAGGCGCAGGGTGAAGATCCAGATCGAGGCGAACCACATGCGGGTGTGGTTGTGCAGGTAGCCCGTTTCGACCAGTTCGCCCGCCCAGGCGTCGAAACAGGCGATCCCCGTGCGGCCCGACACCGCGTCCTCGTAGGCCCGCCGCAGCCCGCCTTCGCCGCGCAGCCGCCCCTGCCAGTCGCCGACGCGCGCCCGGTAGGCGGCCCAGACGGACGGGCGCTGTTCGAGCCAGCCCTTCCAGTAGCTGCGCCAGAACACCTCCTGGACGAACCTGTCGCAGGCCGAAGGCGCGTGATGGGCGAGCGCGGTGGCGACGAGTTCCCGCTCCAGCACAAGCCGGTGCCGGACATGGGCCGAGAGCAGGGAGATGTTCGAGCGATCCCCGGGGCCGAAGTCGTGGTTGCGCGTCGCCGCGTAGTCGCGCCCCATGCGCGGGGCAAAGGCCGCAAGGCGCGAGAGCCCCGCCGCGCGCGTGGGATCGGGAAAGCCCTCTTGTCTCATGCCGGCGACATGGCAGGCGTCGTGTCGCCCGCAAGTCTCAGGCATCGAGCGCGAGGAACGGTTCGACCGCCCGCAGGAAGGCTTCCGGCGCCTCGGCCTGCACCCAATGCCCCGCCCCGGGGACGGTGACGAAGACCGCACGGGGAAAGAGGGCGAGCGTCGCCTCGTAATGCTCGGGCCGGACGTAAGTGCTGCGTTCCCCGCGCACCATCAGCACCGGGCCGTCGTAGCGGGCGTGGCGGGGAAGTTCCGGGAACGCGGCGATCAGCGGCATGTTGGCCTCGATCGCCGCCAGGTTCGGCTTCCAGCGCGGCGCGCCATCGGCGTCGAACACCAGGTTCTGCAACAGGAAGGCGCGCTCGGCGGGGTCCCGCACCGTCTCGGCGAGCAGGGCATCCGCTTCCGCCCGACGCATGCCGAAGCGGAGCGGTAGCGCGCGGAGAGCGGAAGCGTAGGCGCCGAGGGTGGCACGGTAGGCGACGGGCGCGATGTCGACGACGACGAGCCGCTCCACCAGGGCAGGCCGGGTGAGCGCGAGCACCATCGCCGCTTTTCCGCCCATGGAATGGCCGACCACCGCCGCGCGCCCGCCTGCCCGCTCCTCGATCAAGCACGCGACGTCCTCCGCCATCGCGGCATAGTCCATGCGCGCGTCATGCGGGCTGTCGCCGTGATTGCGGAGGTCGGCAGCGATCACGCGTCGCCCCGAGGCGGCGAGCCGCCGGGCGATGGTGACCCAGTTGCGCGCCGAGCCGAACAGCCCGTGCAGGATGACGACCGGCGGGCCCTCGCCGACCTCGACCGCGTACAGCCGAAGAGCGCCCATCTCGTTCGCTTGCATGCAGGGAACGGGCAACGAGAGGAAGGGGGGCTGCTGGCCCCCCTTCGCACCCCCGTCAGAGGTAGTGTTCCGCCAACGGACGGAAGCCGTTGAACGACTGCGCGGCGTAGGTCGTGGTGTAGGCGCCGGCGGAGAGGAACTCCACCCGATCCCCCGCCTTGAGGTCGAGCGGCAGCCGATACGGCGAACGCTCGTAAAGGATATCCGCCCCATCACAGGTCGGCCCCGCGATCGCCACCGGCCCCACCGCACCGCCATCGCGGTTCGTCCGCAAGGGATAGCGGATGGACTCCCCCTCGGTCTCGGCTAGGCCGCCGAACCGCCCGATGTCGAGATAGACCCAACGCACGGGATCGTCCTTCGCCTTGCGGCTGACCAAGACGACTTCGGAGGAGACGACACCCGCATCGCCGACGATGAAGCGGCCCGGCTCGACGATCATGTCCGGGATCGCGTTGCCGAACGCCTTCGTCATCGCGCGCATGATCGCGTGCGCGAAATGATCGATGCCTGGAACGTCCTCGGTGTAGCGCACGGGGAAACCGCCGCCCAGGTTGACCATGCGAACGTTCACCCCACGCTCGGTGAGATCGGTGAACAGCATCCCCACCTTGGCGATCGCCGCCTCGTAGGCCACCGCATCGCGCTGCTGGCTGCCGACATGGAAGGAGAGCCCGTAGGCGTCGAGCCCCAACTCGCCGGCGCGCACCATCAGCTCGCGCGCCATCTCGACCGAACAGCCGAACTTGCGGCTGAGCGGCCAGTCCGCCCCGTCGTTCTCGACCAGGAGGCGGCAGTAGACGCGCGAACCGGGAGCGGACCGCGCGAGCTTCTCGAGCTCCTCCTCCGAATCGAAAGCGAAGAGGCGAACGCCCGCGTCGTAGGCTCGCGCGATCGCGGCCTCCTTCTTCACGGTGTTGCCGAAGCTGATCGCCTCCGGCGCGGCTCCCGCCGCCAGGATCGCCTCGATCTCCTCCCAGGAGGCGGCATCGAAGGCGGAGCCGAGCGAGACGAGCCGCTCCAGGATCGGCCGCGCCGGGTTCGCCTTCACCGCGTAGTAGATGCGGGCGAGCGGCAACGCGGCGGCGAGCGCGCGGTAGTTCTCCTCCACGCGGTCGACGTCGAAGACGAGGCAAGGTGTGGAGGGACGAACCTCCTCGAGGAAACGGGCGATTTTGGGGGTCATCGCACGGGCCCTCCCCTTCACTCCAGCGGGGCGGCCTCTCCGGGCGACACGCCCCAGGTTGACGAAACGGTCGAACGAACCAGCAACCCCGGTGGCCTGCGGTTCCGGGAGCTGCACCCCCTTCCCCGCACACCCGGCCCGGTTAGTGGCCAGAACGCTTGACGTCGTTGCGTAAACCCCGAGGGGCCAGAGGCACGTGCGTTGCTGCGTCTGCGCGCGATATACGCGCAGAGACTTCAGAATGGAAGAAAAAATCGACCCGCGCCCGGCGCATCGCGGCATTGACGGTGCCGGCCTCTTGCACAGCGGGCGGGGAGGGACGGCGGAGTCGCCGAGCGTTCAGATAAGGCCCCCGAGCGGGCTCGAAGGGTCGGCGTAGAGCTTGCGCGGCATCCGCCCGGCGAGATAGGCGAGCCGCCCCGCCTCGACGGCGGCCTTCATCGCGCGCGCCATCCGCACCGGGTCGCGCGCATGCGCGATCGCGCTGTTCATCAGCACCGCATCGCAGCCGAGTTCCATCGCGATCGCGGCGTCCGAGGCCGTGCCCACGCCGGCATCGACCAGCACGGGGACCTTGGCCTGTTCGACGATCAGCCGGATCGTCACTCGGTTCTGGATCCCCAAGCCGGAGCCGATGGGCGCGCCGAGCGGCATGATCGCCACTGCCCCCTGCTCCTCGAGCCGCTTCGCCGCGACGGGGTCGTCCACGCAATAGACCATCACCTTGAAGCCCTCGCGCACCAGCGCATCGAGGGCGCGGTGGGTCTCCTGCATGTCGGGGTAGAGGGTGGGGGGCGGGCCCAGCACCTCGAGCTTCACCAGGTCCCACCCGCCCGCTTCGCGCGCGAGGCGGAGCGTGCGCACCGCCTCCTCAGCCGTGTGGCAGCCCGCCGTGTTCGGCAGGTAGGTGTAGCGCGAGGGGGGGACGAAATCCTGCAGCATCGGCGCCGAGGAGTCGGCGAGGTTCACCCGCCGAACCGCCACGGTGACGATCTCCGCCCCCGAGGCTTCGATCGCCGCCGCCGTCTCGGCCAGATCCTTGTAGCGGCCGGTGCCGACGATGAGACGGGAGCGGAACGTCCGCCCCGCCACCTGCCAGGTGTCCTCGGCAGCCTCAGCAGGCGTCACGTCGCCGCCGCCGATGAAGTGCACGATCTCGATTCGATCCCCTTCCGCCAGCGCCGTCGTCTCGTAAGCCGAGCGCGGCACGATCTCGAGGTTGCGCTCCACCGCCACCTTGCGGCGGTCGATCCCCAAGGCGTCGAGCAAGTCGGCGACGGTGGCGGGGGCGGGAACGCGGCGCGCCTCGCCGTTGACGGTGAGGTTGAGGGTGGTGGTGGCGGTGGTCGTGGTCATGGCGCGGCGGATATGGGGTGAGGGGGCGGCGGCGGCGAGGGCGGCGTTCAGCCGGCGGCGGGCGGGGGTTCGGGGGCGATGATCCGCACGCGCGCGATCCGTCGGCCGCGCACATCCGAGGCGACGAGGCGGTAGCCCGCCACCTCCACCGGCTCGCCGCGCCGAGGCAGCCCCCTCGCCGCCGCCATCAGGAGCCCTGCCACCGTCATCGCCTCCTCCTCCGGCAGGGCCCAGTCGAGTTCGCGGTTGAGATCGCGCACCCGCGTCTCGCCCGGCACCTCGATCTCGCCCGCCCCCTTCACCGCATCGGCGAGGATCGTCTCGCCGGCTTCCGTGATCTCGCCGACCACCACCTCCATCACGTCGTGCAGCGTGACGAGACCCTCGATCTGCCCGTACTCGTCCACCACCAGGGCGAGGTGCCGCCGCGAGCGCCGGAACAGCTGGAGCTGATCGAGCAGCGGCCGTGTCTCCGGGGCCAGCGGGGCAGGTTCGGCGAGGGCGATCAGATCGAGTCGCGACGGATCCCCCCCGACGGCATGCAGCGCGCGAAGGGCCGCCCGGGTCTCGATCAGCCCGATGAGCTCCCGCCCGCCGTCCCGCCACAGCGGCAGCACGCCGTGGCGGGTGGCGAGCAGGCGGCGGACCGACTCGGCGGGCGGCTGATCGGCATCCAGCGCCTCGATCCGGCTGCGATGCGTCATCACGTCGGCGACCGTCAGGTCATCGAGAGCGAGCACGCCACGCAGCATCCGCCGTTCCTCCACCGCCGCCGCCTCGTCCGTGCCCTCGCCGTGCAGCGCGATCGCCCCCATCAGCTCCTCCTCGCTCTGCACCCGCTCGCCGCCGACCCGCACGCCAGCGAGAGCGAGCAGGGAGCGCACGGCTGCGTTCACCGCCGCCGCCGGCGGGCCGAAGAGGCGCATGGTCGCGGCAAGGAGCGGGGTGGCAGCCAACGCCGCCCGCTCGGGGTGCGTGATCGCCCAAGTCTTCGGCAGCACCTCGGACAGCACGACCAGGATGAGCGTCATCGCCACCGAGGCGTAAGCGACACCCTGGTCGCCGAACCAGGCGATCAGAAGCCCGGCGGCGAGCGCGGTGGCGGTGGTGTTGACCAGGTTGTTGCCGAGCAGCAGGGCGGCGAGCAGGCGGTCCTTGCGCTCGCGCAGGCTGGCGAGGCGCCCGGCGCGAGCGTCGCCGGCGCGAGCGCGGCGGGTGATGAAGGCGCGCGAGGCGCCGGTGAAGGCGGTCTCGGCCCCCGAGAACAGAGCGGACAGCACGAGCAGGGCGGCGATCGCGGCCAGCGTGGCGAGGTCGAGAGCCGACATGCCCTATCCCTTAGCCCGGCAGGGCGGTCGGCCGCGAGCATGCCTAGCGTGCGTTGTCGGCCCCCGCCCCCCGTGCTAAGCCCGCGCACCCTGCAACCGACCGCCGGACCTCACCGCCGTGGCCGACCCTCTGGTCGCCGTGCTCAACGGCCCGAATCTCAACCTCCTCGGCGTGCGCGAGCCCTCGATCTACGGCCGCGCCACGCTGGCCGACATCGAGGCGCTCTGCCGCGACCGCGCCGCCCGGCTCGGGCTCGCCCTCGAGTTCCGCCAGTCCAACCACGAGGGCGTGCTGATCGACTGGGTCCAGGCCTGCCGTGGCCGCGCGCGGGGCATCGTCATCAACCCGGGCGGCCTCACCCATACCTCGGTCGCCTTGCTCGACGCGCTGGTGGCGACCGACCTGCCGGTGATCGAGGTGCACCTCTCCAACATCCACCGCCGCGAACCGTTCCGCGAACGCAGCCTGACGGCGAAGGCCGCGACGGGGGTGATCGCCGGGCTCGGTGCCGCGGGCTACGGGCTCGCGCTCGAGGCGATGGCGGGCCTCATCGCGGCGGCGACCAGCGAAACGGTGTCGGCATGAGCCGGATCGCGATCGACGAGGAGGCGATCCGACGCCTCGCCGCTCTCCTGGAGGAGACGGGTCTCACCGAGATCGAGATCGCGGAAGGCGAGTCGCGGCTTCGCGTCGCGCGCGCAACCGCACAGACGGTGGTCGCCGCGGCCGCCGCCGCGCCAGCGGCAGCAACCACCCAGCAGGCGTCCGCCTCGCCCGACACCCCGCCCGACGCCTCCCACCCCGGTGCGGTGCTGTCGCCGATGGTGGGTGTGGCTTACCTGTCGCCCGAACCGGGCGCTCCGCCCTTCGTCAAGGTCGGGGACACGGTGGCGCAGGGCCAGACGCTGCTGCTCATCGAAGCGATGAAGACCTTCAACCAGATCAAGGCGCCGCGGGCGGGGGTCGTGCGGCGGATTCTGGTGGAAAGTGGCGCGCCGGTGGAATACGGCGACGTGCTGATGATCATCGAGTGAGGCGGGGCCTCGCCCTCGGGGGGCGAAGGAGCGTGCCGAGGATGGCAAGGGGCGGAGCATGTTCCGCAAGGTGCTGATCGCCAACCGGGGCGAGATCGCGCTCCGGATCCATCGCGCATGCCAGGAGATGGGGATCCGCACGGTGGCGGTGCATTCCACCGCCGATGCCACCGCCATGCACGTCCGCCTCGCCGACGAGAGCGTGTGCATCGGGCCGCCACCGGCGAAGGAGAGCTATCTCAACATCCCCGCCATCCTGTCCGCCGCCTCCATCACCGGGGCGGATGCGATCCACCCGGGCTATGGGTTCCTCTCGGAGAACGCCGAGTTCGCCGCCATCGTCGAGGCGCACGGCATCGCCTTCATCGGCCCCTCCGCCGCCCATATCCGGATGATGGGCGACAAGATCGAGGCCAAGCGCACCATGGCCCGGCTCGGCGTGCCGCTCGTGCCGGGCTCCGACGGACCGGTTGAGAGTCTGGCCGAGGCGGAGGCGATCGCCCGCCGCATCGGCTACCCCGTGCTGTTCAAGGCGGCCGCAGGCGGCGGCGGGCGAGGCATGAAGGTCGCCCGCAACGCGGGGGAGCTCGCCGAGGCCTTCGCGCTGGCCCGCGCCGAGGCCAAGGCCGCCTTCGGCAACGATGCGGTGTATCTCGAGAAATATCTCGACCGGCCCCGCCACATCGAGCTGCAGGTGCTGGCCGACCATCACGGCAACGTCGTGCATTTCGGCGAGCGCGACTGTTCGCTGCAGCGACGGCATCAGAAACTGGTGGAGGAGGCGGGCAGCCCCGTCCTTTCGCCCGGCGAGCGCGACCGGCTGGGCAGGATCGTCACCGAGGCGCTGCGCGAGATCGGCTATCGCAACGCCGGCACGCTCGAGTTCCTCTGGCAGGACGGGCAGTTCGCCTTCATCGAGATGAACACCCGGCTGCAGGTGGAACATCCGGTGACGGAAATGATCTGCGGGGTCGATCTCGTGCGCGAGCAGATCCGCCTCGCCGCCGGCGCGGTCCTCGGCTACGCGCAGGAGGACATCCGCTTCCACGGCCACGCCATCGAGTGCCGCATCACCGCCGAGGACCCGGACAGCTTCACCCCCACGCCCGGGCGCGTGACCACCTATCACCCGCCGGGCGGCTTGGGCGTGCGCGTCGATTCCGCCCTCTACTCCGGCTACACCGTGCCGCCGTACTACGACAGCCTGGTCGCCAAGCTGATCGTGCACGGGCCGGATCGCGCGACCGCGCTCGCCCGGCTGAAGCGCGCGCTTGCCGAATTCGTCATCGACGGCATCGCCACCACCCTGCCGCTGCATCGGCGGATCGTCGAGGACCCCGAGTTCGCCGCCGGCGACTACACCATCCACTGGCTGGAGCGGTTCGTGCGGCGCACAGCCGCCCCGCTCGCGGCATGACGCGGCACGGCGCCGGCCTCACCGAGATCACGCCCGAGCTTGTCTTGCGCGCCTATCGCGCCGGGCTGTTTCCGATGGCGGAACGCCGCGACGGCGACCGTCTGTATTGGCTCGACCCCGAACTCCGCGGCATCCTGCCGCTCGATCGCTTCCACCTGCCGCGACGCCTCGCCCGCACCGTGCTCGGCGGCCTCTTCGAGGTGCGCTGCGACAGCGCCTTCGCCGAGGTGATCAAGGGCTGTGCCGCACCCGCGCCGGATCGCCCGGAGACCTGGATCAACGCCGAGATCGAGCGCCTGTTCAACGCCCTGCACGGCTTGGGCTACGCGCATTCGGTGGAGTGCTGGCACGAGGGTCGCCTGGTCGGCGGGCTGTACGGCGTGGCGCTGGGCGGCGCCTTCTTCGGCGAGAGCATGTTCTCGGTGGTGCGCGACGCCTCCAAGGTCGCGCTCGTCCATCTCGTCGCCCGTCTTCGCCTCGGCGGCTTCCGGCTGCTCGACACCCAGTTCGTCACCGATCACCTCGCCCGCTTCGGCGCGATCGAGATCCCGCGCAGCGAATATCGCCGTCTGCTCGCCGCCGCCCTCGCCGCGCCGGCACATTTCCTGCCCGACCCGCCGGCGGAGCAGCTCCGCGCCGAGATCGAACGGTTGCGCGCGCGAGATTGACTCCGCCCCGCACCGATGTGGTTGGATCGCGGCTCCATCAGCCGGAGCTCTCGCCGTGCGTCTGCTGGTTCCCGCGATCGGTGCCCTCGCTCTCACCGCCTCCGCCCTCGCCGCCGAGCTGCCGAACCTGGTGCCGACGCGCGACCACGTCGTCACCTACACGATCCGGTCCGGCGACGACACGGTCACCGTGACGAACACGGTTTCCGCCGGCGGGCGGTTGCAGCGCGTCGATCAGGGGCCGATGTCGATGGTGCTGGACGGGGCGGATGGCTCGGGGCTGATGATCCATCACGAGGCGCGCATGGCGATGCGCCTGCCGCCCGGGCAGTTCCCCGATCCGATGCACGAGCCGCGGCGCGGGTTCATCGAACCCGGAGCCAGCGTGCGACGCACCGGACGCGACCGGGTGGCGGGACACGAGTGCGCGGTGTGGGAAATGCGCTCGCCGCGCCGCGGCGACGGGGTCGCCTGCATCACCGAGGACGGCGTGATGCTGCGCGGCACGTTCCGCGACGAGCAGGGGCGGACGAGCACGATGGAGGCGAGCGAGTTACGCTACGGGCCCGTGCCAGCCTCGGCCTTCGCCCCACCCCCCGGATACCAGGTGATGGACCTGCCGACCGGGGCCGTCCCCGCGCCGCGACGCTGAGCATCCCCAGCTAACGGCAGGCGAGCACGCGAAGATCGTACACCGCGTGTTCGAGCATGTTCACCGCCGGGGCGGCGGCGAAGATCCAGCCGGCGAACACGGGCTCCGGCCCCAGCCGGCGATCCACCACACGCAACCAGGCTGCGGCATCCGGC
Source organism: Elioraea thermophila (ex Habib et al. 2022) (assembly GCF_003336755.1). Lineage (GTDB taxonomy): Bacteria > Pseudomonadota > Alphaproteobacteria > Acetobacterales > Acetobacteraceae > Elioraea > Elioraea thermophila. The sequence goes on from NZ_QMDI01000006.1 coordinate 54,012, forward strand.
TGCTCGTCCGGCGGGCGGCGGTGGCAGGCCTCGACCACGATCTCCAGCGTGCCGAAGCTGACGCGCTCGCCCCGCTTCGCCTCCAGCACGGTGGTGCGCGCGGTCACCTTGTCCAGCGCCTGCAGCACCGCGACCTCGGAAGCGATCCAGCGGCCCTGCGCAAGGGCGACGGTGGCGGCAAGAAGGGTGACGAGCGAGAGGGCGACGCCCCTCATCTCCCGCCACCGGGCGGGCGAAGGCCGGCGACCAGCGCGGCGAGTTCGCGCCGCATCAGCTCCGGGTCGACCCCCATCAGCACGGCATCCTCGAAGGCGTCGCGCACCACCTGGGTCACCTCGGCCCAGTTCTCCTCCAGAACCTTCAGCTTCTCGCGGCAGGCGATCGGCGTGCCGTCGGTACCGCGCCAACGCGGCTCGCTCTCCGCCATCCGCTCAGCCCCCTGGGCGCTGCGCCGGCGCGCCACCCGTCCCCTCGCGGGCGCCTTGCGCCTCGCGACCGACGGTGGAGACGAGATCGGTGACCGAGAAGATGAATCGGCCGAGCAGCGCCTCCAGGCTGACGGCGGATTGCGTCGCCTCGATCACCCCGCCGGGGCCGAGCATCCGGTCCGAGCCGCCGGGGACGAGCGCGATGTACCGTCCTCCGAGCAGGCTCTCGGACGTGATCTCGGCCGAGGTGTCGACCGGCAGGCGCACGGAGGAGTCGATCCGCATGGTCACGACGGCAAGGAAGGTCTCCGGATCGAGCCGTTGCGCCACCACCGAGCCGACCTTCACGCCCGACACCTTCACGTCGGCCCCGGGCCCGAGGCCGTCGATGCGGTCGAACTTGGCGATCAGGTCATAGCCGGGGCCGAGAGACCGTCCGGTGTGGGTGACGGCATAGAAGAGGAAGACGGCCGCAACCGCGAGCACGATGGCGCCGGCGACGACCTCGGCCAAGCTTCGCCGCGTCATCGCCGCCTCTCGTCCTCGAGCTCGGGCGTCCAGGCCTCGTAGTCGCCAGTCGCGCGCGGTCGCCGCCCGCCGGCGAGCTCGTGGCCGGGCGGGCGGTAGGCCTCGGGCGTGCCCGTCATGTTCGGCACGTGCTCCTTCTGCCAGGGATAGAGCTTCACTTCGGGCAGCGGCGCCTCCGTCGTGTAGTGCAGCCAGGCATGCCATTCGGGCGGCACCTTGGTCGCCTCGACCTCGCCGGCATAGATCACCCAGCGGCGCTTGCGCTGCCCCGGCGGAGCGCTCCGTTCCTCGTAATACGTGTTGCCGAAGCGGTCGCGACCGACCTTGCGGCCACGGAACAACGTGAACAGTCGTGTGCCGATCGTCGTCATCGTCGCGGCGTTCGCGGTTTCCCCTCGCATCGCTCTCGCTTCTCGCACGCGGGAGGGGAAAGCGTCCAGCGTCGGCCCCTTCCCGGATTTAGTGGCTGCCCCCCATTGTTTCCACAAGATACGCTTTTCTCTCGGCAGCCCGCACGATATCGTCACCAGGGCAAACCGAGCGACGCATGGCCCGCCTCGCGGCTCACCCTCTCGCCTTCTCCTGGAGCGACTACGCACCGCTCACGCGCAGCTGCGCCGGCCGTACCGTCACCCTCACCGATGCCTACGACGAGGCCGTGATCGACGCCTTCTGCGGGCTCTCGTCGCACGCATCCCTGGCGGCGGCGATGGAGCCCCTGCTGCAGGAGTGGCAGCGCGTCGGTCTCGCGTCGGGCGTATTCGCCGGCGCCGATGAAGCGCGCTCCTGGACCGGGTGCTTGCGTCACCAGATGGCCTCCGCCGCAGCTTTGCCCGCCGAGGCGCTCTGGCACGGGCCGCGCGGGCGCGATCGGGCGTGGGTGCTCAGGCTCTCCGCCTTCGTCGAACCGGACGGGACGTTGGCCCACGATGCGCTCGCGCGCGCCGCGGCCTGCGCCGTGACCGCGCTCGATCTCGCCGGGCCGCCGCCTCCCGCACGGGCAGCGTCGGTGATCGCCGCCGATCTCGCCGGCGCGCTGATGGCGGCCGGCGTGCCCTACGCCTGGCCCGAGGGCCGGGCGACCGCGGCGAGCCTGCTCGCGCTCCTGCTCGGCGCGGCGACGGAAGCCTCCGCTGCGCTTGCGGTCCGCCTCGGACCCTTCCCGGCCTGGAGCGGGGTGCGGCCCACGGTGCTGCGCGCGCTCGAGCTCGCGGTGTCCTCGCTTCCGCCCGGAGCCGAGCCCGGCCTGGATCGCGCCGCGCGCACCGCCCTTGAACGGGGCCTCGCCGCGGCGCGGCGGTCTGGGCTCAGGGTGCTGGGTCTCGTTTCGCTCCGTCCGCCAGGACCGGTCGAACGCCTGGTCGGTGCGGCGAGCGCGGGAGCGGCTCCCGTCCCCTCGCTGATCCGATTCGATGACGACACCACCGGCCGCCCGCGTCGGCGCCTGATCGGACCGGCGCGGCGGCTGATCGCCGCCCAGGGCCTCGCACCGGAGCAGGAGGCGGCAGTGATCGCGCACATCGTCGGGCACGGCACGCTCGAAGGGGCACCGGTGGCCGCGCTGGAACGGCTCGCCGGCTTCGGCCTGTCGCCGACGGCACTTGCACCTCACCTCGCCGGCGCGGTCTCCCTCGCCCATGCCGCGGCTCTTGCGGCGCCCGGCATCGCCTTGCCGGTCGATGATCCGCTCCTTGCGGCGCTCGAACGATACGCCCTCGGCACAGGCTCGGCTGACGAGGCGCCGCACCTCGGCGCCCGCGCCCGCGCCGCCCTCGCCGAGGGGGCGGACGAGGCCGCCCGCGCGGCGATGGAAGCGGCCGTCGCTCCGTTCCTCCGTCTCGGGCTCGACCCTGCCCGCGACCTCGGCCAGCGTCGCCGGCCGCGCGCCGCTGTCGGCTGAACGCAGCCGCTCTCGACAGCAGGCGACACCTGCGTAGAGTGCCGCGTGACACGAGAGGGGAGGATCGCACGCGATGGTGGGACGGATCGAGACGCGTCTGGCGGAACTCGGCATCACTCTGCCGGAACCGGCGGCACCGGTCGCCAACTACGTTCCCTTCGCGGTGGCGGGAACGCTGCTCGTCGTCTCCGGCCAGTTGCCGATGCGCGACGGCAGGATCGCGGTGACGGGCAAGATCGGCGCGGGTGTGAGCATCGATCAGGCGCGTGAGGCCTGCCGCATCGCCTTCCTCAACGTGCTCGCCCAGGCGAAGGCGGCTTGCGGTGGTGACCTCGACCGCATCGCGCGCGTCGTGCGGCTCGGCGGCTTCCTCGCCTGCACGCCCGACTTCACCCAGCATGCGCTCGCCATGAACGGGGCGTCCGATCTCTGCGTCGAGGTGTTCGGCGAAGCCGGCCGGCACGCGCGCACCACCATCGGTGTCGCCTCGCTGCCGGCGGATGCCGCCGCCGAGGTGGAGGCGATGTTCCTGCTCGGCTAGGCGGGATCAGGGCGGCGCCTCAGCCGCCCAACATGGTGGACGGCAGCCAAGTGACGAGGCCCGGGAACACCGTCACCAGTGCCACGGCGACGCACATCAGCCCGAAGAAGGGGGCGGTGGCGGCGGCGATGCGGAAGATGTTCTCGCCCGTCAGTCCCTGCAGCACGAACAGGTTGAACCCCACGGGCGGGGTGATCTGCGCCATCTCCACCACCAGCACGACGAAGATGCCGAACCACAGGAGGTCGAAACCCGCCGCCTGGATGACGGGGAGCGCCACCGAGACGGTGAGTACGATCATTGAAATGCCGTCGATGAAGCAGCCGAGCACGATGTAGAGGGCGGTGAACACCGCGATCACGACATAAGGATGGAACCCCTGCGCGCCGACCCAAGATGCCATCGCGGCGGGGATGCGCGAATAGGCCATCGCCTGGGTGAGGAAGGCGGCCCCGGCGAGGATGAAGTTGATCATGCAGGACAGCCGTACCGCGCCCATCAGCGAGTCGACGAAGCTCGCGCGCGTCAGCGTGCCGGACCAGGCGGAGAGGGCGAGTGCGCCGACCACGCCCATCACCGCGGCTTCGGTCGCCGTGGCGATCCCGCCGTAGATCGAGCCGATCACGGCGAGGATCAGCAGCAGCACCGGAATGAGCCCGGCCGAGGCGCGGAGCTTCTCGGCCAGCGTCGTCGGCGGGTCGCGCGGCGGCGTGCGCGACGGGTTGAGCAGCGACCAGAGCGCGATGTAGCCGGAGAAGAGGACGATCAGCATCAGTCCCGGGATCACGCCGGCGATGAACAGCCGCACGATCGAGACCTCGGCCGCCACGCCGTAGACGATCATGATGATCGAGGGCGGAATGAGCAGGCCCAAGGTGCCGGAGCCCGCCAGGCTGCCGATCGCCATCGGCCGGTGATAGCCGCGCGAGAGGAGAGCGGGCAGGCTCATCTTGCCGATGGTCGCGCACGTTGCGGCCGAGGAGCCGGACACCGCGGCGAAGATGCCGCAGCCGAACACGTTGACGTGCATCAGCCGCCCCGGCAGCCGCTGCACCCAAGGTGCCAGGCCACGGAACATGTCCTCGGCGAGCCGCGTGCGGAACAGGATCTCGCCCATCCAGATGAAGAGCGGCAGGGCGGCGAGCGTCCAGGACGCCATCGCCTGCCACACCGCCGTGCCCATCACCTTCTCGACGGGGAATTCGTTGAATTGAGGAAACAAGGCCGGCAGCACGACGATGCCGACCACCCCCGTGAGCATCAGCGCCGCACCGATCCACACGCCGAGGGCGAGTACGGCGAACAGGGTGGCGATCAGAACGATCGCCCCGTCGATCAGGTACGCCTCCACCCTACACTTCCTCCGCGGCGCGCTCCTGCGCGCTGCGTTCGGCGGCACGGCGGTAGGACGGCTCACCTCCCGACGCCGCGACGACGAGATCGTCGACCAGGGCGAGCGCGAACAGGGCGCTGCCGAAGACGAGCGGGATCTGGGGGATCCAGATCGGCACCGCGAGCATGCCCTGCGCCACCTCGCCGAAGGTCCAGGAGTCGATCAGCGTGTCGAGGCAGGCATAGGCGAACAGCAGCGCCACGGCGGAGGCGATGGCGAGCACGAGCAACTCGAGCGCGTGGCGTGATCGTCCGGAGAAGCGGCCGATGACGATGTCCACCCGAATGTGCGCGGCGTGACGGAAGGTGTAGGCGAGCGGCAGGGTGGCGGAGGCGGCGACGGCGTAGGCGGTCAGGTCGTCCGCGCCCGGAACGTGGAAGCCCGCTTGCCGCCCAAGGACCTGCACCAGCACGAGGGCGCCGATGGCGACGATCGCGATCGCACCGGCGACACCTCCCGCGAGATACAGCGCGTCGAGCGCCCGCCTCAGCCCCTGCACGCGTGACGCGGGATCAGACGCGGGCGATCGCGGCGCGGTAGGCCTCGATCAGTTTCCGCCCGTCCTCGCCGGCCTTGGCGAGCCACTCGTTGGTCATGGTCTCGCCGATCTGCGCGAGTTCGCGCATCAAGCGCTCCGGCGGAGGGTCGGCGACGATCATGCCGCGGCGGGCGAGTTCCTCCTGCCGCGTCCTCTCCTGCTCCTGCGCGAGCTCCCAGCCGCGCTGTTCGGCCCGCTCGCCGGCATCGCGGATCAGCCTCTGCAGGTCGGCCGGCAGCTGCTGCAGTGCCCGCGTCGAGCAGATGACGGCGTTCTTGGTGCGGGTGAAGCCGACGGGCGTGAAGTGCTTGACGAAGTCCCACGCCTGCACGTCGACCCCGGTCGCGGCGGACGTCACCATCGCGTTCACCACGCCGGTGGCGAAGGCCTGCGGCACTTCGGGCACCTGCACGGTGGTGGGTGTGGCGCCGACGAGCTGGGCGAAGCGTTGCGTCGCGGCATTGAAGGTGCGGAAGCGCGTGCCGCGCAGCGTCTCAAGCGAGGTGACCGGGACGTTGGTGTAGAAGCCGGACTGCGGCCACGGCACCATGTAGAGCAAGGTGAGACCCTGCCGTTCCAGACGCCGCTGAACGTAGGGCCTCTGCAGCCCGGCCAGCACCCGCGCCTGGGTGAAGTTCGTCACCAGCATCGGGATGCCGTCGACTTCGAACATCGGATCTTCGTTGCCGTAGGCGGAGAGCAGGATCTCGCCCATCTGCACCTGCCCCGTCTGCACCCCGCGCTTGATCTCCGGCATGCGCAGGAGCGAGGCGTTGCTGTGCAGTGTGATGGCCAGCCGTCCCCCCGATCCGTCCTCGACCTCCTTGAGGAAGGCGCGGATGTTCACGGTGTGGAAGTTGCCGTCAGGATAGGCGGTGGCCATCTGCCAGCGCCGCGCCTGCGCAACCGCCGGCGCGACCGGAAAGGCGGAGGCGGCAACGGCGGCCGGCAGGGCGGCACGCAGGAACGTACGGCGATCCATGTCACGTCTCCCGTAGTAGAGGCCCCTCTCGCAAGATGAGAGCCTCTCCTCACACCCCGTGCAAGAGCCTTCTCGGGCGGAAGACGTCCCACCCGTTCGCCGGTCGCTCAGCGCCGCCGCGCCTCCTCGCGATCGAAGTGCAGGCGCACGAGCTTGAACAGGTAGAGGACGAAGGAGACGAACAGGATCAGGCCGGCGAGGTAGAAGGCGTCGTCCTTGGCGGCCGCCATCATGACGAGGCCGACCAGGGCGACGAGGGCGCCGATCAGGCCAAACACGATCGTTTGCGGGGTCATGGCTGGTCCTCCTTGCGGGGCGAGGGTGGTGGCGACGGCGTGCCGCGGGGTGGGTCGTCGTCGAACAGGATCCGGCGCGCCGCCCCGTCGAGATCCTCGAACTGGCCGGAACGCAAGGCCCACAGGAACAGGGCGAGCGCGCCGAGGCCCAGGATCAGCGAGAGGGGGATGAGCAGCATCAGCGCGTCCATGCCGCTCCCCGCTCCACGCGCAACGCATTGAGGATCACCGTCAACGACGACGCCGCCATCGCGACCGCGGCGATCAGCGGCGTGACCAGGCCGGCGATGGCGATCGGCACGGCGATGACGTTGTAGGCGAGGCTGATCGCGATGTTCTGGCGGATGGCGGCCTGGGCGCGGCGTGCCGAACCGATCGTCTCGGCCACCAGCGCAAGAGCCTTGCCCTGCACGACCACGTCGGCCGCCGCCTGCGCGACGTCGGAGCCGGAGGCGAAGGCGATCGAGGCGTGTGCGGCGGCCAGCGCCGGCGCGTCATTCAGCCCGTCGCCCACCATCAGCACGCGCCGGCCGTCCGCCCGCAAGGCCTCGAGCCGTGCGATCTTCGCCTGCGGCGAGGCTTCCGCGGTCCAGCGCGCGATGCCGACCGTCCGCGCCACCTCGGCAACCGCCGGCGCACGATCGCCGGAGAGGAGTTCGACCGCAAGGCCGCGCTCGCTGAGTTGCCGGATCGTTTCGGCCGCGTCGGCCCGCAGAGCATCGGCGAAGGCGAAGCGCACGGGCGCGCGCCCGGGGCGGGAGAGCCAGAGTTCCATCCCCTCCCCGCCTGACGCGCCGACGAACGCTGCCGAGCCGAGGCGGATCGGGCCAGATGGAGTCTGGAGCTCCAGTCCGCGGCCTGGATGCTCCACCACCCCCGCCGCCGGCGCGATGGAAGGCATGGCGTCGACCAGAGCGCGCGCGAGCGGGTGGCGCGAAGCGGCGGCAAGCCGGGCCGCCTCGGCGAGATCCTCCGCCGTCCACGCCCCGGGCAGGAGCGTGGGCTTGCCTTCCGTCAGCGTGCCCGTCTTGTCGAACACCACGGTGTCGATCTCGGCCAGACGCTCGAACGCCGTGCCCGAGGTGACCAGCACGCCTTGCCGCACCAGCCGGCCGGCGGCGACGACCTGGACCACCGGCACGGCGATGCCGAGCGCGCAGGGGCAGGTGATGATCAGCACCGCCACCGCGAAGACGAGCGCCTGCTGCCACGCGGCATCCAGCACGCCCCACCACAGCAGGAAGGTGGCCAGCGCCAGCCCATGCACCGCCGGCGTGTAGAGGCGGGAGACGCGATCGGCCAGCGACACGAAGCGCGAGCGAGACTGCTCGGCGCGTTCCATCAGCCGCACGATGGCGGCAAGCAGGGTGCCTTCGCCGGAGGAGGTGGCGCGCACGACGAGGGCAGCGTCGCGGTTCAGCGTGCCGGCATGCACCCGATCGCCGGGCCGGACGGGGCGCGGCAGGCTTTCGCCCGTCAACAGGCTCTCATCGACCGTCGAGCTGCCGGAGAGCACCACGCCATCGACGCCGACCCGCTCGCCGGCGGCGACGAGAACCCGCTCGCCGGCACGAACCTCCTCGGGCAGACGCGGCTTGGCCACACCATCCTCGCCGAGCACGCCGACCGGAGCGCGGTTCAGCGCAGCGAGCCGCGCCACCGCCTCGCGCGCGCGGCCGCGCGCCCGCCGATCGAGATAGCGGCCGACCAGCAGCAGGAACAAGAGCGTGACGGCAGAGTCGAAGTAGGCGTACGGCCCGCCGCGGATCGTCTCGGAGAGGCTCATCGCCGCCGTCAGCAGCACGGCGAGGCTGATCGGCACATCGAGATTGGCCCGCCCGCGGGCGAGGGCGGCGAAGGCCGAGCGGTAGAACGGGAGCCCCGCGACCGCGATCGCGGGCAGGGCGATCAGCGCGGCAAGCCAGTGCATCAGCGCCCGCGTCGCCTCGCCCATGTCGCCGTCGCCGTGCCCGACCCAAACGGCAACCGAGACGAGCATCACGTTCATCGCCGCGAAGGCGGCGATGCCCATCGCGCGCAGGAGCCGTTTCGCCTCGGCATCGTCGGTCGCGGCAAGGCACGAGGCGTCCCACGGCGCGGTGGTGAAGCCGAGGCGGGCGAGGCGTTCAGCGAACTCGTTGGCGCGCTCGGCCACGCCCTGCCAGCGGATGGTGAGGCGACGGGTGGAGAGGGCGAGGCGGGCCCAGGTGACGTCCGGTTCGCGCGCCAGCACCTGCTCGATCAGCCAGACGCAGGCGGCGCAGGACACGCCGCCGACGAGAAGATCGAGCGACCAGCCCCCCGCCCCGTCGGGCCGGGCGCGCGCGGCGAGGTCATGCCGCGGGGCGGCAAGATCGGGCCGCGGCGCGGCGGCCTCAAGCCGTTCGTAGAAGCGATCGAGCCCAAGCCCGGTGATCAGGGCGTGCGCACCCTCGCAGCCGGCGCAGCAGAAGCGCTCGCCGTTCGGGCAAGGCGCGCCGCAATGCAGGCAGGCGGCACTGCCGGCGAAGGCGGCAGGCTTCGTGGCCCCGAGCGCGGTCACGGCACGATGATCCGCTCGCGCACCTCGACGGGGCCGACCTCACCGCGGCGCGCGGCGAGGCGCAGCTCCCACTGCCCGCGCTTCGGAAAATCAAGCTCGGCGACGTAGCGGCCGCGCCCGCTCTCGATCAGGGCGAGAGGCAGAGGCTCGGGCCGTTCCAGCGGACGGAGCGCGATCGCCTCGAACTCGAGACGATCGAGCGGCGCGCCGGCCGAATCACGGGCATAGACGACGAGCGTGCCGCGCTGCTCCGCGCCCGGGCGGAAGGCGATTTCGAACCGCCAGCCGATGGCGCGCTGCCGTTCGGCTTCCGCCAGCACTTGGTTGTAGAGGCGGCCGCGCTCGTAGGCGCGATCGACGGTGGTGCCGGTGAAGGTGGACAGCGCAAGCCAGACGAAGACGGCGTTGACCGCGAACACCACCCCCATGAAGGCGACGAACGCCCAGGGGATCCAGCGGCTGCGGCGCGGGTCGCCCTCGCTCATGCGCTCAACGCCTGGGCGCGAGGAACACGCTTTCCGCCCGCGTCGCCTCGCGCCCCGAGGCATCAATGAGGCGGAAGGTCACGGTCGTGCTCTCGGGCAGCACAGCCCCGACCGGCGCGGTGACGTAGACGCGGTGCGATTCGACCCCGTCCGGTTTGGCCGCCAGCGGAATGGTCGAACCCGCCACGTCCTCGGCGCCGATGGCGGCGAGGGTCGCACCGGGGAGGCCGTCGAGATGCAGCGCGAAGACGCGCGCCTCGTGCGTCTTGTTGACGATCTTCAGCGTGTAGGCGTTGCGCACCGACCCGTCGGACAGCAAGACATAGACCGGGGCGCGGTCGCGCAGCACGGAGAGATCGGTCACGCTGCGGGTGGCGAGCGCGAGCAGCATGACGGCGGCGACCAGGCTGAGCACGCCGGCGTAGATCATGGTGCGCGGGCGGATGATCTTCATCCGCTGATGCGCCGCTTCCGCCACCGGAATGCGCGCGGGACCCGGCGGGGTGTTCGCCACCGCGCGTTCGCAGGCTTGCACGTCGGCCAACGTGTCGAGCGCGATCAGGCCGCGCGGACGGCCGATCTTGTCCATCACCGCATTGCAGGCGTCGATGCACAGCCCGCAGCCGATGCATTCGAGCTGCTGGCCGTCGCGGATGTCGATCCCCGTCGGGCAGACGTTGACGCACTGGCGGCAGTCGATGCAGTCGCCCCTGCCCTCCCACGGTTCACCTTGCTTGTGCTTGCCGCGCGGCTCGCCGCGCCAGGCGCGGTAGGTGACGATCAGCGACTGCTCATCGAGCATCGCCGCCTGAAAGCGCGGCCAGGGGCACATATAGGTGCACACCTGCTCGCGCGCCCAGCCCGCGAGCGTATAGGTGGTGAAGGTGAGGAGACCGACGAAGGTATAGGTCCAGGCCCCCGCCTCTCCGGTGAAGATGTCGCGTACCGCCGTCGGCGCGTCCTGCACGTAGAGGACGAAGGAGCCGCCAGTGAGGAAGGCGATGACCAGCCAGAGCGCGTGCTTCGTCACCTTCTTGCGCCAATAGGCGGCGTCGCGCGGGCCCTGGTCGAGCTTCATCCGTGCGTTGCGATCGCCCTCGATGCGGCGCTCGATCCACATGAAGAGGTCGGTCCACACCGTTTGCGGGCAGGCGTAGCCGCACCACACCCGGCCGAACAGCGAGGAGACGAGGAAGAGGCCGATGGCGGAGAGGATGAGCAGGCCGGTGACGAGGTAGATCTCCTGCGGCCAGATCTCGATCGGGCCGAGGTAGAAGCGGCGGCCGGCGAAGTCGAGCAGGACCAGCTGATCCGGCGCCCCTTCGCCGCGCGGCCAGCGCAGCCAGGGCAAGGTGTAATAGACGACGAGCGCGAAGACGAGGAAGGCGTACTTCGCGGTGCGGAACGTGCCGTGGACGCGCGCGGGGTAGACCTTGACCCGATTGGCGTAGAGGCGCGTGGGCGGCGTCGGGGTTGCCGACGCCTCCGCGGGCTTGAGGGTGCGGTCCACGCGCATCGGTCCTTCCTTTCCCTCCGCTACTCGCCGCCGCCCAGCGTGTGCACGTAGACGGCGAGCATGCGGATGATCGCCTCGTCGAGGCGCCCCTGCCAGGGCGGCATCACGCCCATGCGTGGGTTGGCGATCTGCGCGATGATCTGTTCCCGCGAGCCGCCGTACAGCCAGATCGCGTCGTTCAGCGCCGGGCCGCCCACGGCGCGCACGCCCTCGCCTTGTTCGCCGTGGCAGGCGACACAGTTCTCGGCGTAGATCGATTCGCCGCGTCGTGCGGCCTCGGCATCCGTCGCGCGGTTGGTGAAGGAGAGGACGAATTCGGCCACGTCCTCGATCTCGCGCCGGGACAGGATCTGGGCGTAGGCCGGCATCTGGCTCTGCCGCGCCTCCTCGTCCTGCGCGTTGCGAATGCCGTGACGGATGGTGAAGGCGATGTCCTCCAGCGTACCGCCCCAGATCCAATCGTCGTCGATCAGGGAGGGAAAGCCACCCGGGCGGCCCTCGCCACCCGAACCGTGGCATGGGGCGCAGTTGTCGGCAAAAGCCTGGCGTGCGCCGGCGGTCGCGAAGCGCAGCAGCGTGGGATCGCGCCGGATCTCCTCGAGATCGCTGCTGCGGATACGCTCGAACATCGGTGCACGGGCGTCCACCACCGCCGCCATCTCGCGCGCGATGTCCTCGCGCTTCGTCCAGCCAAGCACGCCGCCGAAATGGCCCGAAAGCCCCGGGAAGGAGGGGAACAGCAAGGCCCAGACGGCAGACCAGATGATGGTCGCGTACAGAATGTAGAGCCACCACTTGGGCAGCGGCGTGTTCAGCTCCTTGATGCCGTCCCACTCATGCCCCGTGGTGAGCTTGCCGGTCAGCGCATCCTTCTCGATCTTGGTGGGCACCGAGTGCTCCTTTCCGTCACTTGTCGTCGTCGAGCGGGATCCTGCCCTGCCGTTCCAGCCGCTCCTTGTTGGAGGGCCAGAATGCCCAGGCCACGATGCCGACGAACAACAGCATGAACCAGACGACCCACATCTGCCGCAGGGTCTCGTAGTGCTGCGCGACCCACTCGAGCATCGCGCACCGCCCTACTGGCGCAGTTGCTGCGGGGTCACCTCGGCGAAGTTCACCAGGGTGCCGAGCATCTGCAGGTAGGCGATGAGGGCGTCCATCTCGGTCACCACACGGGTGTTGCGGTCGAAATCGCCCACCACGGCCTTCGGATAGCGCTGGAGCAAGCCCGAAGTATCGGCATCCGGGTTCGCTTGGGCGACGAGATCCGCTCGCGCATTGGCGATCATCTCATCCGTGTACGGCACGCCGAGACGCTGCAGCGCACGCATGTGCTTCTCGATGTCGTCGAACTTCAGCGGCCGCACCAGGAAGCCGTACGACGGCATGATGCTCTCGGGCACCACGCTGCGCGGATCGATCATGTGCTGGTAGTGCCACTCGTTCGAATACTTGCCACCCACCCGCGCGAGGTCGGGTCCCGTCCGCTTCGAGCCCCACTGGAAGGGCCGGTCGTACATGCTTTCGGCCGCCAGGCTGTAGTGCCCGTAGCGCTCGAGCTCGTCGCGGAACGGACGCACCATCTGGCTGTGACAAACGTAACAGCCCTCGCGGATGTAGATGTTGCGCCCGGCGAGTTCGAGCGGCGAGTAAGGCCGCACGCCCTCGACGCGCTCGATCGTCGTCTCGATGGTGAACAGGGGAACGATCTGGACGAGCCCGCCGATGGAGACGGTGATCAGAGTGAGCACCGCGAGCAGGATGACGTTCTTCTCGATCGTCTCGTGCCGAATCATCGCGCGCTCTCCCTCACTCGGCAGCTTGCGGGCGCCAGGCGGGCGCAGGAGCCGGCAAGGGTTCCGATTCCGTCACGGTCTTGTAGAGGTTGTAGACCATGATCAGCGCGCCGGTGACGTAGAGCACCCCGCCGAGTGCACGGATCACGTAGTAGGGGTGCATGGCGGCGACGGTCTCGATGAAGCTGTACTGCAGGAAGCCCAATTCGTCGTAGGCGCGCCACATCAGCCCCTGCATGATGCCCGACACCCACATCGCCGTGATGTAGAAGACGATGCCCAAGGTGGCGATCCAGAAGTGCCAGGCCACGAGACGCTGGCTGTAGAGTTCGCGCTTTCCCCACAGCACGGGCACGAGGTAGTAGATCGCGCCGAAGGTGATGAAGCCGACCCAGCCCATCGCGCCCGAGTGCACGTGCCCCACCGTCCAGTCCGTGTAGTGGCTGAGCGCGTTGACGGCCTTGATGCTCATCACCGGGCCTTCGAAGGTGCTCATGCCGTAGAAGGCGACGGCGGTGACCGAGAAGCGGAGCCCCGGGTCGGTGCGCAACTTGTCCCAGGCCCCCGACAGCGTCATGATCCCGTTGATCATCCCGCCCCAGGACGGCATCCACAGCATGACGCTGAAGATCATGCCCAGCGTCTGCGTCCAGTCGGGCAGCGCCGTGTAGTGCAGGTGATGGGGCCCGGCCCAGATGTAGAGGAAGATCAGCGACCAGAAGTGCACGATGCTGAGCCGGTACGAATACACCGGCCGTTCCGCCCGCTTCGGGATGAAGTAGTACATCATCCCGAGGAAGCCCGCGGTGAGGAAAAAGCCGACCGCGTTGTGGCCGTACCACCACTGGATCATCGCGTCCTGCACGCCGGCCGACAGCTGGTAGGACTTCGAGGAGCCCCAGTCGATCGGCAACACCAAGTTGTTGCCGATGTGCAACATGGCGATGGTGATGATGAAGGCGAGATAGAACCAGTTCGCCACGTAGATGTGCGGCTCCTCGCGCTTCATGATCGTGCCGACGAAGACGACGAGGTAGACGACCCAGACGAAGGTGAGGAACAGGTCGACGTACCACTCGGGTTCGGCGTATTCCTTGCCCTGCGTGACGCCGGTGACGTAGCCGAGGGCGGCCAGCACGATGAAGGTCTGGTAGCCCCAGAACAGGAACCAGCCGGCCTCGTTGCCGCCGAACAGGCGCGCGCGGCAGGTGCGCTGCACGACGTAAAGCGAGGTGCCGAGCAGGGCGTTACCGCCGAAGGCGAAAATGACGGCCGAGGTATTATGGACGGGGCGAAGTCGGCCGAAGGTCGTCCATTCCAAGTCGAGGTTGAGGATGGGGAAAGCCAGTTGCCAAGCGATGATCGTCCCCATCAGGAAGCCGACCACACCCCAGAACACGGTGGCGATGACGAAGGCGCGAATGACGTCTTCGACATACTCCGGCTGTGCCCGGGCGACCGGAGCAGCGCCAGCCGAGACCGCGAGACTCTCCCCCATGCGTTCCTCTCACACGCAACCCGCCCTCGGCGCCGGCCGGGGCTACCTTCATATTCCTGAAAGCAACGTGCAGCGGCATTGACGTGTGTCAAGGTCGACGGGCGCGGATCGGCGTGCCATCCTCGCCTTGTACGCGCTTCGGCGCGGCAACGTGCCGGACGGCACACGATAAGGTTTGGGGAAACGGCGATGGCGCAGGTGGACAGCGGGGCGGTTCCGGTCTTCTACGGCGACAGCCCACGAGTGCGGCGAATCGCGGTCGATCGGCCGTGGGCATGGCTCAGCGCCGGCTGGCGGGACATGATGGCGGCGCCGGGCGTCAGCCTCACTTACGGGCTCATCATCCTGGCCATCACCTACCTCCTGCTGGTCGTGCTTTGGCAGTTCGAGTCGTTCTGGCTGGTGCTGCCGATGACGGCCGGCTTCTTCTTCCTCGCCCCCCTGCTCGCCGCCGGCCTGTACGAGACGAGCCGTCGACTGGAGGCGGGCGAACCGGTGTCCCTTGCCGCCGCCTTCGCGGGCTTCAAGCGCAACCCCACGCAGCTCTCCTACATCGGCGTGCTCTTGGGCCTGTTCCACCTCGGCTGGATCCGGATCGCGCTCCTGATCTTCGCCCTCTTCTTCGGCCTCGGCTTCACCCCGACCTGGGAGACGATCATCGCCAAGCTGACGGCCGCCTCCGCCATTCCCTTCTGGGCCGTCGGCACGGCCGTGGGCGCGGTCTTCGCCGCGCTGGTGTTTGCGATCAGCGCCGTCTCGATCCCGATGCTGGTCGATCGCGACACCAACATGTTCGTCGCGGTCGCCACAAGCTTCACCGCGGTGCGCCTGAACTGGCCGGCGATGACGCTGTGGGCCGGGCTCATCGTCGCCTTCACCCTGTTCGGCATCATCCCCGGTTTCCTGGGACTTGCGGTGACGATGCCGCTGATCGGCCACGCCACGTGGCACGCGTACAAGGATCTCGTCGATTAGGTCGGTTCAGGCGTAACCGGCGGCGCGCAAGGCAAGCGCGCCGAGCACGGCGGCGTTGAGAAGGAGCAAGGGCGCCGCGACGGCACGCGCAACCGGCCGGAAGCGCCGACCGAAGAACGCCCCTGCCAGACCGACGCCAAGCAAGGCCGGCACGGTGCCCAGCGCGAAAGCTGCCATCGCGATCGCGCCCCCGAGCGCGCTCGCCGACGACGCCGCAGCGGCAAGAGCGCCGTAGAGCAAGCCACAGGGCAGGAAGCCGAGCACGACACCAAGCAGGAAGCGGCGCGAGCCCCGCGGGTCGGCGAGCAAGGGGGAGGCCAAGCGCACCACGCGGTCGGCAATGCCGGCCGGAGCGGAAGGCAAGAGGGCGGCCACCTGCACCATGGCCTGCGCCAGCATCAGGAGGGCGCCGAGCAGCAGGAGCGCGACCAGCATGGGCCGAAACCCCGCCGCGTGCACGATCGTGCCGGAAAGGAAGCCGGCCACCGCGCCAAGGCCGGTGTAGGTCAGCATCCGCCCGAGGTGATAGGGCACGAGCGCGCCGGCCTCGAGGCGGGAGAGTGTGGGGCAGGCGGAGAAGCGGGCGGTGACCTGGGCGGCGACGAAAGGCCCGCACATGCCGACACAATGCGTGGCGCTGCCGACGAGGCCGGCGAGGAACAGCGCCCCGGCCAGCGCGAGCGTCCCGCCGGTGCCGAGTGCGGTCAGGTCATGCAGGCAGTTGGCGACACCGTCCATGCCCCGGAAACTAGCGCGCGCCGCCAGGCCTGCCAGCCCCCGCCCCTGCCGGTCAGCCCGCGCCCTGCACGAAGGCCCTGAGCCCCTCCGCCTCCTCCGTCACCTCCTCGATCTTGCGCTTCACCACGTCGCCGATCGAGACCAAACCGACGAGCCGCCCGTTCTCGAGCACCGGCAGGTGGCGGAAGCGTCGCTCCGTCATCACCGCGAGCACGGCATCGAGCGTGTCAGCGGGTGAGGCGAACACCACGTCGCGCGTCATCAGGGCGCTCACGGGCATGGCGATCGAGGCGGCGCCGTGGTCGGCGATGCCGCGCACGATGTCGCGCTCCGAGAGGATGCCCGCGATCCCACCGCCGTCGTCGCGCACGAGCACGGAACCGATCCGTCGCGCGCTCAGGATCTTCGCCGCCTCGGCAACGGGGGTGGTGGGGGCGACCGAGACCACCTCGCGCCCCTTCTCCTTCAGGATCGTTTCCACCAACATCACTCTCTCCCCTCGGCATTCCGGGCTCTCGCGGCCCGTGCCGGGCGAGTCTAGGCGAGATTTCCGAAGCAAGGCCACCCTGAGGCGCACTCGTGATGCGCGCGTGGGCAGCGTGGCCAAGGCTTCACCCACGATGGCGCGAGGGAGGGCTGTCGGCGCGCCCGTGGCCCTGGCACGGGCATTGCGCCGCCCGGACGGTCGTCCGAACCACGGAGGGCTTCCAGGCAGCTCAGAAGCCTGCTCGCCACCGCCGCCGCCGGCACGCTCCCCGCCCCGGCCGTCGCCACCGCCCAGGCCACCATCACCTGGCGGATGACCTCCTTCTACGGGCCGACCGCCGCTTTCTAACCGACGGGCCCCGGCAGCGCGCGCGACCTGATCCGCCGCATCGAGGCGATGTCGGGCGGGCGGCTGCGGATCCAGTTCTTCGGCGCCGGCGCGCTCATTCCCGCGGCGGAAGGCTTCGATGCGGTGAGCCAAGGCGTGGTGGAGTGCAACTACGCCAACGCCTATTTCTGGACCGGCCGCAGCTTCGCCGCCCAGTACTTCACTGCCGTGCCATGCGGGCTCAACTTCCAGGGCCTCAACGGCTGGATGTACGACGGCGGCGGGCTCGACCTCTGGCGCGAGGTCTATGATCGCTTCCACCTCGTACCGTTCCTGTGCGGCAACACGGGCGTGCAGATGACCGGCTGGTTCCGCCGCCCGATCGAAACCGTCGAAGACCTGCGTGGGCTGAAGATGCGCATCCCAGGCCTCGCCGGCAGGGTCTATCAGGCGCTCGGCGTGGATACCCGGCTACTGCCGGCAGGCGAAATCTTCCCCGCCCTCGAGCGCGGCGTGATCGATGCCGCCGAGTTCGTCGGCCCCTATCTCGACCGACAGCTCGGCCTGCACCGGGTGGCCGAGTTCTACTACACGACCGGCTGGCACGAGACCGCGACCGCAACCGAACTCGCGATCAACAAGGCGGCGTTGAACCGCCTGCCCAACGATCTCGAGGCGATCGTCGAAAATGCCTGCGCCGCCTGCAACGTGATCAGCGAAGCGTGGTGCCGGAAGAACAACGCTGAGGCGCTCGAGGATCTCCTGCGCAACGACGGCGTCATCGCTCAGCAACTTCCCGATCCGGTGATCGACCGTCTGCGCAAGGAGACGATGAAGGTGCTCGCCCAGGCGGTGGAACGCGACCCGCTGACCCGTCGGGTGCATGAGAGCTACTTCGCCTACAAGGCGCGGTTCGATGCCTGGTCGGAACAGAGCGAGGTGCCCTACCACACCAAGATTCGCCCCGCCCGCGCCTGAGGAGCCGGCGGACGATGCGGCATGCGGCCGACCTGATCGATCACGCCATCGATGCGATCGGCCGCCTCGCCGCCTGGGCCACCTTCGCCCTCGTGCTGGTGATGGCGGGCAATGTGCTGCTGCGCTACGGGTTCGCAACCGGCAGCGTGTGGGCGCAGGAGCTCGAATGGCACCTGATGAGCCCGATCGCGCTGATCGGCATGTCGTACGCGTTGCGGCACGGCGAGCATGTGCGGGTTGACGTGCTGTACGCGCGATTCGGAGCCAAAGCACAGGCTGCGATCGACCTCCTCGCCGCACTCCTGTCGGTGGCGATCGCTCTGGTCGTCGTCGATCTCTCCTGGGGCTAAGTCGCGCAGTCCTGGCGGGTGAACGAAGGCAGCGCCAACCCTGGCGGCATCCCGTATCGCTGGGCGCTGAAAGCGCTGATCCCGCTCGGTTTCCTCCTTCTTGCCCTGCAGGCCGCATCCTCCGCCCTACGCGCCGTGCTTCGCCTTCGCGCGGCGTGATCCCTCTCCGCTACCCTCGCCATGCCGCTCAACGAAATCTATGCGCTTGCCATGCTGGCGAGCTTCTTCGCGCTGCTGATACTCGGCATCCCCGTCGGCATCGGGCTGGCGGTCGCTGGCTTCGTCTGGGGCTGGCTCGGCTTCGGGCCGCTCCTGTTCAACCTGTTGCCGCACCGCATCTTCGGCGTCGTCACCAACTCCACGCTGATCGCCATTTCGCTCTTCGTCTTCATGGGCGTGATGCTGGAAAAATCCCGCCTCGCCGAAGACCTGATGGATGTGGTCGGCCGGCTCGGCGGCTCGCTGAACGGCAGGCTCGCTCTCGGGCCTGTTCCGGTCGGCGTGCCGATGGGCGCCACCACCGGCATCGTCGGCGCGACGGTGGTCACGCTCGGCCTGCTCACCCTGCCCAATCTGCTGCGGCGCGGCTACGACCCCGGGCTTGCCTGCGGCACGATCTGCGCTTCGGGCACGCTCGGCCAGATCATTCCGCCCTCGCTGATCCTGATCCTGCTCGCCGACGTGATGAACCTCTCGGTCGGCACGCTGTTCGCCGCCGCCGTCTTCCCGGGCCTCGTGCTCGCCGCGCTGTACGCGATCTACATTCTCGTCCTCGGCTTGGTCCGGCCCGAGGCCGCGCCGGCTGTTCCTTCAGCGGAACGGGCGCGCGAATCACGTGCCGCCCTCTGGCGGCAGGCGCTGCGCGTGGTGGCGCCACCGCTCGGCCTGGTCGTTGCCGTGCTCGGCAGCATCATCGGCGGCATCGCCGCACCGACCGAAGCCGCCTCGATGGGCGCGCTCGGCGCCATCGCCGTCACCGCGCTTGGCCGACGCTTCTCCTCGACGGTGCTGAAGGAGACCGTGCAGGCGACGGCGCGCATCACCGCGATGATGATGTTCATCCTGATCTGCGCCCAGGTGTTCGCGCTCGCTTTCCGCGGCCTGCAGGGCAAGGCGCTGGTGCACGACCTGTTCGCCTTCCTTCCCGGCGGTGTGGCGGCCGACATCCGGTTCCTGATGGCGCTCGTGTTCGTCCTCGGCTTCTTCCTCGAGTGGATCGAGATCACCTACATCGCCGTGCCCCTGTTCCTGCCGGTTTTCGCCAACGCCGGCGTCGATCCCGTCTGGCTCGCCACCTTGATCTGCGTGAACCTGCAGACCTCCTTCCTTACGCCGCCCTTCGGCTGGGCGTTGTTCTTCCTGCGCAGCGTGGCGCCGAAGGAGGTCTCGACCGGAGCGATCTACCGCGGCGCGGTGCCGTTCGTCCTGCTGCAGATCGGCGGCGTGATCGCGGTCTATCTGTTTCCCGGTCTTGCGACCCGGCTTCCGGCAGCGATCGGCTGGTGAGCCATCAGAGCAAGCTGGGGGCAAGGGCGAAACGCGACGCGCCGGCGAAAGGGTCGAGCTTGCGAACGCCGGCCTCGCCCGAGCGCTGCGCGCCCGGTCCGTCGTGCGTGGTGACCAACGGCTCGGCCACATCCGCCCGTGGTACAGACCGCTGAACGGCTCGTGGCGACCGCCGCCCGAGCGTGTCCTCCACCGTGCGCGCGACGAGAACCCCGCCGGTGCAGGCGAACCACGCCTTCACCGCGCGCCTCGCGACGGCCAGGTGGCGAGCAGGATCGAGCCGAGCATCAGAGCCAGCCCCACACCGTGCGCGAGCGTGAACCGCTCGCCCAGAACCAAGACGCCGAGCACCGCGGCAGTGGCCGGCAGGAAGGCGGTGAAGACGCCGGCGACGGAAGCCGGCGCCCGTCGCAGGCCGCCGTACCAAAGAAGCAGGCACAGCACGCTCGCGGTCAGGCTGTGGAAGACGAGCAGGGCGACGACGCCTGCCCGCACGGCGTCCCATGCGAGCCAGGGCAGCGAGGCTGCCGCGAAGGGCGTCAGTTGCAGGAACGAAAAGAGCTGCATCCAGAACGAAGCGGTCAGCACACCGACGCGCCCGGCGATCCGTTTGGCAAGCAGCACGTAAACCGCCTCGCCGACCACGCCCGCGAAGACGAGGGCATTGCCCAAGAGCGAGCCCTCGCCCTCGCCTCCCGCGCGGACGGCGTTGATCGCCGCCATGCCGACCACGGCGAGCCCGGCCGCCGCCCAACCGCGGTGCCCGAGGCGTTCGCCGAGCCAAAGTGCGGAGCCGATCGCGACCACCGCCGGCAGGGTGGCGAGCACGAGGCCCCCCTCGAGCGCCGAAGTGAAGCGAAGCCCCGCCAACAGCCCGGCATTGTAGAGCGCGGTGCCGAAGGCCGCCTGCGAGAACAGGTTGCGCAGGACGCCTCGCGACGGCGGCGAGAGGGGGCGATCGATCGATCGCATCAAGGGCCACAGCACGAGGGTGGCAAGCAAGCAGCGAAGGCAGGCGATCAGCGGGATCGGCAGCGCCTCGGCGAGCAGTTTCGCCACCGGCACGTTCGCGCCGACGAGCGCCATCGAGGAGGCGAGCATCGCATAGGCGGCCAGCATCGCCCGCGAGCCTCACCCCGCGCGCCCCGTCCTTCAACCCCGGCTGCTTTCCTCACGAAACGGGCTCTGTTCCTCGGTGATGCGCGCGATCGTCTCACGCAGCGCCGGGCGTTCCCGCGCGAGGAAGCGCGCCACCGCCTCGCGCAGCCCCTCATGCGCGATCCAGTGCGCGGAGAAGGTCGGTACCGGCAGGTAGCCGCGGCTCACCTTGTGTTCGCCTTGCGCACCGGCCTCGACGCGGGCGAGGCCGTGCGCAATCGCGAACTCGATCGCCTGGTAGTAGCAGAGCTCGAAATGCAGGAACGGCACCTCGCGCGCCGCCCCCCAGTTCCGCCCGAACAGCGCGTCGCGCCCGAGCAGGTTGAGCGCGCCCGCCACGGGGGTTCCGTCCTCCTCCTCCGCCCACATCAGCACCACACGATCGCCCAAGCTTTCGCCGAGCATCGGCCAGAAGCGGCGCGTCAGGTAGGCTTGGCCCCAGCGCTTGTCGACGGTCGCGAGGTAGAAGGCGTGGAACGCCTCCCAGTGCCGCGGCGTGATCTCGCGCCCGCGCAAGGGACGGATGCGCAAAGCCCAGCGCGCGCGCTCCCGTTCCTTCCTCACCTGCTTGCGCTTGCGCGAAGCGAGCCGGCCGAGGAAGTCGTCGAACGTGGCGTAGCCTTCGTTCCGCCAGTGGAACTGAAGCCCGAGCCGCGGCAGGAATCCCACAGCCTCGAGCAACGCCTGTTCGTCCCCCGTGCAGAACGTGACATGAACCGAAGAGAGCCGAAGATCGTGCGCGATGCGGGGGAGCCCCGTCGCCAGCGCCGGCCGCAGCGACGGGTCGCGGGAAAGGAGCCGCGGCCCGGGCACGGGGCTGAACGGCACCGCGACCTGGAGCTTCGGGTAGTAGCGCCCTCCTGCCCGCTCCAGGGCATCGGCCCAGGCGTGGTCGAACACGTACTCGCCCCAGGAGTGCGACTTCACATAGAGCGGCGCGACCGCAACCACCCGGCCCGCCGCGTCGCGCAGCACGGCGTGGCGGGGCAGCCAGCCCGTGCGTGGCGAGGCGGAGCCGGAGTCCTCCAGGCAGGAGAGGAAGGCGTGGCTGACGAACGGGTTGTCGTCGCCCGCGCAGCCGTCCCAGTCGGCGGCCGCGACGTCGGCGATGCGGTCGACGAGATCGAGCGAGAGGGTCGGCGCGCGGTCGCCCATCACGGAGGGAGATGGTGCGCAGCGGGCCTTGCCCAAGTCCCGCGCCGCGCGGCGGCGATCATTCCGCCTCGGGCCGGCGGACCAGGATCTCGCGCTTGCCGACGTGGTTGGGTGGGCCGACCACGCCCTCCTTCTCCATCCGCTCGATCAGCCGTGCCGCACGGTTGTAGCCGATCTGCAGATGGCGCTGCACGAAGGAGGTCGAGGCCTTGCCCTCGCGCACGACGAGGGCGACCGCCTGGTCGTAGAGGCTCGCCTCGTCGCTCTCCTCGCCCAAGGGGCCGGCGAAGCTGGCCAGAGACGCCTCGCCGCCCGTCCCGCCCGACGTACCGTCGGTTTCCGTCACGTCGTCGAGATAATCCGGCTCGCCCAGGCTGCGCAGGTGCTCGACCACGCTCTCCACCTCGCGGTCGGAGACGAAGGGGCCATGCACGCGCAGGATGCGGTCGCCCCCCGCCATGTAGAGCATGTCGCCCTGGCCCAGCAGCTGCTCCGCTCCCTGTTCGCCGAGGATGGTCCGGGAATCGACCTTGCTCACCACCCGGAACGAGATGCGGGTGGGGAAATTCGCCTTGATCACGCCGGTGATGACGTCGACCGAGGGGCGTTGCGTCGCCATGATGATGTGGATGCCGGCCGCGCGCGCCATCTGCGCCAGCCGCTGCACGGCGGCCTCGATCTCCTTGCCGGCGACGATCATCAAGTCGGCCATCTCGTCGACCACGACGACGATGAACGGCAGCTTGTCGCCGCCGATCGGCTGCTCCTCGAACGTCGGGCGGCCCGTTTCGGGGTCGTAGCCGGTCTGCACGCGCCGCGTGAGCGTCTCGCCCTTTGCCTTCGCCTCCGCCACACGCGCGTTGTAGCCCGCGATGTTGCGCACGCCGAGCTGGCTCATCAGCCGATAGCGCCGCTCCATCTCGCGCACCGCCCATTTCAGGGCGCCGACCGCCTTGGCGGGCTCGGTCACCACCGGAGCGAGAAGGTGCGGGATCCGGTCGTAGACCGAAAGCTCGAGCATCTTCGGATCGATCATGATGAAGCGGCACTCCTCCGGCGGGTGCCGCATCAGGATCGACAGGATCATGGTGTTGATGGCGACCGACTTGCCCGACCCGGTGGTGCCGGCGATCAGCAGGTGCGGCATGGCGGCGAGATCGACGATGACCGGGGCGCCGCCGATGTCCTTGCCCAACGCGAGATCGAGCCGCCCCTTGGAGCGGGCCCAGTCCTCGGAGCCGAGCAGTTCGGAGAGCCACACGGTCTCGCGCCGCGCATTGGGGAGCTCGATGCCGATCGCGTTCCGCCCCGGTACCACGGCCACCCGCACGGAGAGCGCGCTCATCGACCGCGCGATGTCGTCGGCGAGCCCGATGACGCGGCTCGACTTGGTGCCCGGGGCGGGCTCGAGCTCGTAGAGCGTGACCACCGGCCCTGGGCGGATGGCGACGATGCGCCCCTGCACGCCGAAATCGGCGAGCACGCCCTCGAGCAGGCGGGCATTCGCCTCAAGCGCCTCGGCCGAGGGGCGGCCGGGGCGATTGGCCGGCGGGGCGGCGAGCAGCGTGAGCGGCGGCGGCACCCAGCCGCCCGCAAGCGGCAACGCCCCCTGCCCGGCGGAGGTGTTGCGCTTCGGCTCGGCGGGCGTTTCGACGCGGCGCGGCGGGCGCGGCGCGGGCGCCGGCGCGGCGATGATGGGAGGCGAGGCGGCGGGCGAGGTCGTCGCCGAGGAGACGACCGGCGCCTCGTCGGGGCTCGGCGGATCGGGCTCCGGCGCCAGGACGCGCGGTTCGACTCGTCGCCGCGCCGTCCGCCTCGCAGCGATCGCCCGACGCGTGCGCGCCACCCCTGCCCCGAAACAGACCGCCACCCGGCCCACGGCACGACCAGCGGCCACACCCCCGCGCACCACCGCGCGCACGGCACGGAACCACTCGCCGGGGGTGAGCCCGATCGCCACCGCGGCGAACAGGGCGGCGAAACCGAACAAGCCAAAGCCGGCGAACAGCCGCCCCAGCAGGCCGAGCAGCGCCTCCCCTGTACCGAGCACGCGGTCGGCGACGACGACACCGGCGACCCCACCCACCCCGGCGGGCGCCATCTCCCCGCCCTCGAGCGGAAGCAAGGCGAGGGTCGCGGCCAGCAGCGGCAGGGCGACTAGGAGACAGGCCAAGCGAACGAGCGGCGCGCCCACCGCCCCGCGCGCGATCAGCGCGAAGCCCCACCCCAAGGGGGCCGCGACGATGAGCCAGGCAGCAAGGCCGAAGCCCTGCAGGGCGAGATCGGCGAGGATCGCGCCGAGAGGCCCGGCGAGGTTGGAGACCGGCCCCGCCGTGGCGGTGTTGAGGGACGGATCGGCCGGGTCGTAGGTGGCGAGCGCCGCCGCTAGGGTGACGCCGACCAGAGCGGAAGACACGCCAGCAAGGTCGGCGGCGCGCCGGCGCAGGAGCTCGGCGACGGCGGGCGGAACAAGGCGGGACGGGCGGGCGGCGTCTTGCGTGTTCATGCGGCGCGCGAAGGATAACGCAAAACCGCCTGACGCCACACGCGGTTTCGTCGGGTAACGAGGTCCGCCGCGACCGGCCCCCGCCGGCCCGGGCTCAAAGGTGCAGCGGCTTGCCGGATACCGCCAGCGCCGCCTCCTTCACCGCCTCGTTCAGCGAGGGATGGGCATGCGAGGTGAGGGCAACGTCTTCCGCCGAGGCGCCGAACTCCACCGCCAGCGCCAGCTCCGCGATCAACGTGCCCGCCTGCGGGCCGATGATGTGCGCGCCGAGAATGCGGTCGGTCGCCGCATCGGCCAGGATCTTCACGAAGCCCTCCGTCTCGCCCATGGCACGGGCTCGCCCGTTGGCGCTGAAGGGAAACTTGCCGACGCGGTAGGCGACGCCGCGCGCCTTCAACTCCTCCTCGGTCGCGCCGACGGCAGCGACTTCGGGGGCGGTGTAAACGACGCCGGGGATCGCCTCGTAGTTGACGTGACCGTGCCGCCCGGCCAGCCGGTCGGCCAGCGCCATGCCCTCCTCCTCCGCCTTGTGGGCGAGCATCGGGCCCGCGATGACGTCGCCGATCGCCCAAATCCCCGGGACCGAGGTGGCGTAGCCGTCCGTCGTGCGGATCCGGCCGCGCTCGTCCCGCGCGACCCCCACCTCGTCGAGGCCAAGGCCCGCGGTGTAGGGGCGGCGGCCGATCGCGACCAGCACGACATCGGCCTCCACCTCCTCCGCCGGCCCCCCGGCGACCGGCTCGAGCGCGAGGGTGACCCCGTCATTGCCCCTGCGCGCACCCACCACCTTGGTGCCGAGGCGGAAGGCAATCCCTTGCTTGGCGAGGATCCTCTGGAACGTCTTCGCCACCTCGCCGTCCATCGTCGGCACGATGCGATCGAGCACCTCGATCACCGTCACCTTCGCGCCGAGCCGGCGCCAGACCGAACCGAGTTCGAGACCGATATAGCCGCCGCCGATCACGGCGAGGTGCCCAGGCACACGCTCGAGCGAGAGAGCCCCCGTGGAGGAGACGATCATCCGCTCATCCACCTCGACCCCCGGCAGGGGCGTGCTCTCGGAACCGGTGGCGATCACGATGTGCCGCGCGGTGTGCACGGCACCGTTCACCGCCACCCGCCCGGGCGCCTCGATCCGCCCCTCGCCCTCGATCCGCGTCACCTTGTTTTTGCGGAACAGGAACTCGATGCCCTGGACGTTGGCCGCCACCACCTCGTCCTTGCGGGCGAGCATGCGGTGCAGATCGAGCCCGATCTCGCCGCCGATCACCACGCCGTGGTCCTCGAGGTGAGCCTGGGCCTCGGCGTACTTCTCCGAACTGGTGAGCAGCGCCTTGGAGGGGATGCACCCGATGTTCAGGCAGGTCCCGCCCAGGGTCGGCCGTTTCTCGACACAGGCGACGCGTAGCCCCGCCTGGGCGCAGCGGATGGCGCAGACATAGCCGCCCGGCCCCGCGCCGATGACGATGACGTCGTAGTCCGGTTGCGACATGCTTCCCCACCTCCGCCCGCTCGCCGGCTCATCCGCCGCTCAGTCGTCGGCGCGGAGGTGTGCGCTGCAGCCTGAGTGTGGGTGGGACCGAGGCGTCCGGCTGGTCGGAGCGAGAGGATTCGAACCTCCGGCCCCTGCGTCCCGAACACAGTGCTCTACCAGGCTGAGCTACGCTCCGGCCGCCGGACGCGGCCCTTGCGTATAGGCCCGCAGCGCGCCGCCGGCAAGACGCCGGCTCAGCTTGCCGCCGCTGCCGCGCGGGAGGGGGCGGTCAGGCTCGCGAGCAGGGGCAGCACGGCGTCCGGCCCCTCGGCGACCGCGAACAGGGCGCGCGCCGAGGGCTCGGCGAACCCGGCCGCGATGGCGGCATCGATGGCGGCGATCAGAGGCCGCGCGCTGCCCGCGACGTCGCAGAGCACGATCGGCTTGTCGTGCAGGCCGAGCTGGCGCCAGGTCAGGATCTCGATCGTCTCGTCGAGCGTGCCCAAGCCGCCAGGCAGCATGACGAAGGCATCCGCCTCCTCGGCCATCCAGGCCTTGCGGATGTGCATGGCGTTGATCTCGAGCTCCCTCTCGTCGCCTTCGGCCGCCCGGGAATCGCCCTGGCCGCCGGTTTGGCCCGGCGGGCGGCCGTTCGCCGTGCGGATCCTGAGCGGAGCGACCATCCGCATGTCGGCCACCCCTTCGTGCGCCACCTCGCGTTCGGCGAGGAAGCGGGGGATCACCCCCGTCACCTGCCCCCCCGCGGCCAGGCAGGCGTCGGCGATCCGCCCCATCAGGCCGATGCGGCCCCCGCCGTAGACGAGGCGAACCCCGGCTTCGCCGAACAGACGCCCGAGGCGATCGGCCGCGGCGACGAAGCGAGGGTCATGGCCCAAGCGTGAACCGCAGAAGACGGCGACGGCACGAATGCGGGAGGGCTGCATGCTGGACTCCATGCCTCGACGGCGGTGAACCGGCCACTAACGCGGCGGCACGGCCGTGTCACCGGCACTCTGCCCCGGCGCGCACAGGATTGTGAGCGTGACCGCCGGCACGGTCTTGGCAGTCTTCTTGCCGCCGGCCTCTCACGCCGGTGCACCGAACGGGAAAGCACGACACCGATGATGGTCCTGATGGTCCTGCGCGCCACCGCACTTGCGGCCGTCCTCGTCCTGCCGCCGACCCTCGCCTTCGCCCAGGCCGGCGTCATCGCGGAGCGTCAGGCGGGCTTCCGCATGCTGCGCGACCGGATGGAGGCGATCCAGACCATCGTGCAGATGCGCGACCCGAACAGCGAGGCCGTGCCGCATGCCCGCGCCATCGCGGAGCACGCGCCGAAGATCAAGACGCTCTTTCCGCCCGGCAGCGACGGTCAGGGCAGCCGCGCCCTGCCCGCGATCTGGACCGACCGGGCTGGGTTCGAGCGCGTGGCCGACGCCTTCGTGCAGCGCGCCGAGGCGCTGCTTGCGGCCGCGCAGGGCAACGATCAGAGGGCACTCGCCCAGGCCTTCGAGGCGACGGGGCAGGCCTGCGGCGCGTGTCATCGGCCGTATCGCCAGCCGCAGCGCTGAGGTTTCCGCTCAGAGCACCTGCCGGGTCACCACCGCCCACACCACGCCGGCCGCGATCGCCAAGGCGGCGAGGGCGAGCCAGGGCGAAGCAAGGCGTGGTGCCGCCACCGCGCCGGGCAGGCGCTTGCGCCCCGTTACCATGGGCAAAATGAGGTCGCGACCGAGGACGAGGCGGTAGAGAACCACCGCCGCCACGTGCAGCGCGACCAGGATCAGCAGCAGATCCGAAATGCGGTAGTGCCAGGTCGTCAGACGGTCCGACCAGGCCTTGCCGACCAAAGGGAACAAGGGGCCGCGGAACAGGATGTCGTCGTTGGCGAACAGCCCCGTCGTTCCTTGCGCGAGGACAACGAGGAGGAGGGCGAGCACGGCCCAACCACCGAGGGCATTGTGGGTGGTCTCGCGGTCGGGTTCGCGGCGAAAGAGCCCGCGGAGGTGATCGAGCACCGCGCCGGGCCCGCGCACGAAGCGCACGAAGCGTGCACTGTCGCTGCCGATCACACCCCAGAGCAGTCGAAACAACACGAGCGTGAGGGCGGCGTAGCCGAACCAGGCGTGCAGCTGCATCTCGTGCAGCTCGACGGTGATGAAGGAGCCGACAAGGGAGAGGACGAGCGCCCAGTGGAACAGCCGCGTCGGCAGGTCCCACACCGTTCGTACCGTCATCGCGTCCGTCTCGCCGCGCATCGTTCGCCTCGCTCCGAGGTTTTCGCGGCGCGACCATAGCGGGCGTGGCGAGGCCGCGTGAGCGCACGGCTCCGCGAGGGGCGCGCGGGGTGGTGAGCGCGGGTAGCCGGCGCCCTACCTCGCGAGTTCATCATCGCGGTGCGGCCGGGGACTGGCCCGCTCCTCGCCGGGTCATTGGCAGAGGGCGGAACCGATTTGCTCGGGAACCGCAGACCGGCCGCGGGATGGTGAACAAGCCTCGCATTGCAGGACGATGTCACGCCACCTAAACGTATGGTCGTGCGATGAAACAACCGGGGCGAGGTCGGGCCATGCGACCCGTTTTGGTCGGTCTCGCCGGCCTTCTCGCCGCTGCCGGCGGGCTCTGGTGGTTGGTCGGCGACCGTGACCTGTGGCCGGCGGGCCGAACGGCGGGCCCGTCCGCGTCGGCAGAAATGGCGCCGCGCGCGCCGGCGGAGCGTCTTGCCGCACCGCCTGTCGTCACGACGCCGCAGGCCGCGGCGCCGGCACCGGCGGTCCCCACGGCGGCGGTTCAGCCCACACCGCCGGCCACTCCCCGTCCCGCCTTCGATATCGTGCGGGTCAGTGCGCGCGGCGAGGCGGTGATGGCCGGGCGGGCCGCACCGCACGCCGAGGTGACGATCCTCGATGGCGGGCGCGAGATCGGCCGGGCCCGGGCGGACGATCGCGGTGAGTGGGTGTTCGTCCCCGCCGGGCCGATGCCGCCGGGCGGGCGTGAACTCAGCCTGCGCGCCCGCGGCCCCGATGGCAGTGTGCTGGAGTCCGCATCCACCCTGGTGCTGGTGGTTCCCGAGCGGGATCGCGACGTCGCCGGCCGGGCCTTGCCCGCCGAGACCCCGGCGCCACCACCGATCGCCCTGCTCGCTCCGCGCGAGGCGGGGGGAGATCTCCGCGTGCTGCAGGTGCCGCCGGCCGATGGGCCGACGCCATCGGCTCCGCCAGCTGCCCCGCCGCCGCCGGCCGTGTCGCAGGAGGCTCCGCCGGCGGTGGCTCCCGACGCGACAGTAGCCGCCCGGCCCGCCCCAGTGCCGGCAGCACCGCCTGTCGGGCAAGGCACGGGTGGCGCGCCGCCCAACCGAGGGGGCGCGGCGGTGACGGTGGAGGCCGTGGATTACGGCGACGGGGGGGACATCCGCTTCTCCGGCCGCGCCGCCCCGGGGGCGCCCGTTCGGCTCTACCTCGACGCCACCCATCTTGGGGACACACGGGCGGATGAGGCCGGTCGCTGGAGCTTCGCTCCCGCCACCGTCCCGATCGAACCGGGCAAGATCGCCGCCCTGCGCGCCGACCAACTGGCTGCCGACGGCAAGGTGACGGCGCGGGCGGAGGTGCCGTTCCAGAGGGCGGAGGTGCCGCCCGAAGGCCTGCGCGAGGGCATGGTGGTGGTGCAGCCCGGCCAAAGCCTCTGGCGCATCGCACGGGCGACCTACGGCCGCGGCATCCGCTACACGGTCATCTACGAGGCGAACCGGGATCAGATCCGCAATCCCAACAGGATCTATCCCGGCCAGGTGTTCGTGGTGCCGCGCCCCGAGGGCTGAGACGCAGATCGGGCGGTTACGTCGGGCGAGCGGCACAAGACCGGGCCGTGGTCGAGCCGGCCTCGCGCCCTGGCTGCAGAACGACGCGGGCGCGACGCGCGGTCAGGCCTCTTGCCGGCGCCTTCGGCCCGAACCTCGGCTGTGCATCAGGACGGCCGAAGCCACCCGCCCCCGACAGGCGCGCCGAAGCGGCTCCCCGCTCACGCGCGGCCCTCGCCACCGAGGCCCGCCGGCGCGACGATGCCCCTGACGCCGCGCCAGTTCGAACACCGCCGCCACCTCCTTCCTATCCGGCGCGGGAAGCCGGCGACAGGCAGGACGAGGGGGCGCGTCAAGCCGGCGGGATCGCCCCTTCCTCCTCGAGGAGTTGCAGGTAGGGTTCCACCGCCAGCACGAAACGGGTCGCAGCCGCCACCAGTCGGCTCGCCGTGGTGGCCTCCAGGGTAACGCGCCATTCGAGACGAACCTCGTGCGACGGCGACAGCACGGCGGAGAGCTCAGCCTCGCGCCCGGCGCGCAAGGCGAGCACGGCGGTGAGCACCGAGGAACGGCGGGCCGCCTGCTCGGCCGTGTAGGGCACGCGCGCGGCGGGAATGGACAAGCGAAGCCGACGCTCCGCCGCCAGCTCCGCCTGCACCCGCCGCTCTCGCCAGAGGAAGGCGAACCGAACCGGGCCGTTGGCGCCCGACGGTGACAGCGCCCCGTCATGCCCGACCTCGAACGGGCCGAGGCGGCCGAGCACCGGCCCCGACAGCAACGGCACGGACGCGACGGGCGGGGGCGAGGGAGGGAGCGCAGTCATCACCCACCACGCTAGATCGCGAACGGTAAAGCTTCGCTGAACGGGGCAGGCGGGTCTCGCCTCGACGACGGATCCGTGCCAGCACTGTCATCGAAGCGACACGCAACCGACACATGAGCCTTCTCGACACCGCCGCGCTGGTGCTGGCCCGGCCGCACCGCGCGGGGCTTCCCTTCATCGTCGCCCCTGCCCTCGCCGGGTTCGCGCTCGGGCTCGTCTGGCACGGCTTCCTCTGGCTCGGCCTTCTCGGCGCCGCCTTCTCCGCCTTCTTCTTCCGCGACCCCGATCGCGCCGTGCCGCTGCGGCCGGGGCTGATCCTCGCCCCGGCGGACGGGCGCGTCGTGTCGATCGCGGCCGCCGTCCCGCCCGCGGAACT
Source organism: Elioraea thermophila (ex Habib et al. 2022) (assembly GCF_003336755.1). Lineage (GTDB taxonomy): Bacteria > Pseudomonadota > Alphaproteobacteria > Acetobacterales > Acetobacteraceae > Elioraea > Elioraea thermophila. The sequence continues at coordinate 85,107 of NZ_QMDI01000006.1, forward strand.
CGGCCTCGGCCCCGAACCGCGCACCCGGGTGGCGACGTTCCTGTCCGTGCTCGACGTGCACGTCAATCGCGCCCCGGCGGCGGCGCGCGTCCGCCGCATCGCCTACCGGCCCGGCGCCTTCCTCAACGCCGCGCTCGACAAGGCCTCGGAGGAGAACGAGCGCAACGCCATCGCGCTCGAGCTCGCCGACGGCCGTACGCTCGCGGTCGTGCAGATCGCCGGGCTGATCGCGCGCCGCATCGTCTGCGAGGTGCGGGAAGGCCAGAGCTTGCGCGCGGGCGAGCGGATCGGGCTGATCCGCTTCGGCTCGCGCGTCGATCTCTACCTGCCCGAGGGCGTTGCTCCCCTCGTTGCGGTCGGCCAACGGATGGTGGCGGGCGAAACGGTGGTCGCCGACCTCCTCTCGACCGAACCCGCGCGTATCGCGGAGACGATCTGACATGCGCCCTCCCCTCTCTCCGGCGATGGAACGCTGGCGGTCGCGAATCTGCCGCCGCACGCGCCCGCGCTTCCAGGGCCTCTCCTTCAACCGGCTGATCCCCAACCTGATGACGCTGGTCGGGTTGTGCGCAGGCTTGACCGCGATCCGCTTCGCGCTCCTCGAGCGGTGGGACGCGGCGGCGGCGGCGATCGTGGTCGCCGGCGTGATCGACGGGCTCGACGGCCGCATCGCCCGCCTGCTGAAGGCGACCACGCGCTTCGGGGCGGAGTTCGACAGCCTGGCCTACTTCCTCTGTTTCGGCGTCTCACCGGCCCTCGTGCTCTATCTCTGGACGCTCGAGACCTGGGGCGGGCTCGGCTGGGCGCCGTGCCTGATGTTCGCGGTGTGTGCGGCACTGAGGCTCGCCCGCTTCAACGCCGCCATCGATGGCGCGCCGAAACCGGCCTACACGTACAACTTCTTCGTCGGCGTGCCCGCCCCGGCGGGAGCCGGCCTCGCCCTCTTCCCGCTGTTCCTCTGGCTGCAGGCCGAGGTCTCAGGCCTCGCGCCGCTCGCCGAGATCGCGCGCCACCCGGCCTTCGCCGGTGCGCTGCTGCTCGCGGTCGCCGCGCTGATGGTGAGCACGCTCCCGACCTGGAGCTTCAAGAACTTCAAGGTGCCGAACGAGTACGTGCTGCCGCTCCTGCTCGGCGCGGGGCTGGCGGTGGCGCTGCTGGTCAGCGAGCCCTGGGCGACCTTCGCGCTGATCGGGCTCCTCTACGTCATTTCGCTGCCGTTCGGGCTGCGCAGCTATCGGCGGCTGCGCGCCGAGGCCGAGGCGCTGGCGGCCGCCGCGCCACCCGCGCCGATCGAGGATCGGCGGACGGCCTGAGCCGCGCGCTCCGCCCGCGCGCCGGGCTACTCGGCCGCCTTGGCGGCGGGACGGCGGCCCGCACCGCGGCGCTCCGTCACCACCACCCCGGCCGCCTTCAACGCTGCGATCTCGCCCTCGCCGAAGCCGTGCGCGGCGAGCACGCTTTCGCCATGCTCGCCGAAGCGCGGCGGGGCGGTGCGCGCCCCGCCCGGCGTGCGCGAGAACTTGATCGGGGTGTTCAGAGCCCGATACCAACCGATCTCTGCCACCATGTTGCGCGCCGCCGTGTGCGGCGCGGCCACCACCTCATCGACGTAGAGCACGGGACCGGCCGGCAGCCCCGCCGCCAGCAGGCGCGCGCAGAGCGCGTGGCCGTCTTCCGCCGCGACGATCTCCTGCACGATGGCGGAGAGCGCCTCGCGGTTGGCGAGCCGATCGGCGTTGGTGGCGAAGCGCGCATCTTCGGCAAGGTCGGGGCGGCCGAGCAGATCGCACATCTTGCGAAACGTCGCGTCGTTGCCGGTGCCGATGAAGATCTCGCAGGTGCGGGTGCGGAACTTGTCGTACGGCGCGAGGTTGGGGTGCGGGTTACCGGTGGCGACGGGACGACGGCCGGAGAGGAGGTAGTTCGCCGCGTGCGGATGCAGGAGCGCCATCCCGCAGTCATAGAGCGTCATGTCGAGGAACTGGCCTTCCCCGCTGCGCTCGCGCTCGTAGAGCGCCATCAGGATCGCGATCGCGGAATAAAGCCCGGTGCCGAGATCGACCATGGGTGTCGCGAGCCGAACCGGCCCCGTTTCCGGCGTGCCGTTGATGCTCATCAGCCCGGCCATCGCCTGAATGATGGCGTCGTAACCCGGATAGCCGCCCAACGGCCCGTCGGCGCCGAAGCCGGAGATGCGGCAATGGATGAGGCGGGGGAAGCGCGTCTTCAGCGCCTCGTGGCCGAGCCCCCACTTCTCCATCGTTCCGGGCTTGAAATTCTCCACCAGCACGTCCGCCCCCTCGAGCAGGCGCAAGAGCACCGCCCGCCCCTCCTCGCGCGCGAGATCGAGCCCCAACGAGACCTTGTTGCGGTTGACGCCGAGGAAATAGGAGGCGTCGCGCGTGCCATCGCCGTGGTCGCGGAAAGGAGGCCCCCAATCGCGCGTCTCGTCGCCCTGGGGCGGTTCGATCTTGATCACCTCCGCCCCGTGGTCGGCGAGGATCATGGTGCAGTAGGGCCCGCCGAGAACGCGGCTGAGATCGATCACCTTCAGGCCCGAGAGCGCACCCGGCATGGCGGTCCTCCCTTGCTTGCGCCGTCCGTGACGGCGTCGTTCCGTTGCGATGACGGCGCGATATCAGCCGAGATGGCGGGCGAGGAACTCCGCCGTCCGCCCGTTGGCGATCGCCGCCGCCCGCCCGTCCCAGTGCTGGCCGTTGACCCGAGCGAACGCGTGATCGACATCCGGATACACATGCGCCGCGATGTGCGGGTTCGGCAGCACGGCGGCGAGCACGGCACCTTGCGCCTCCTTCGGCACGAAGCGGTCCTTCTCCGCGATGTGCATCAAGAGCGGGCGCTTGAGCGCACGGAGTTCGGCGGCAAGCCCCTCGAGCCCCACCCCGTAATACGAGACGTTGGCGTCGGCGTCGGAGCGGATCGCCATCAGCGCCGCCATCCGCCCGCCGAGGCAGAACCCCATGGTGGCGACCTTGCCGTTCGCCCCCTCGAGGCCGCGCGCCGCGGCCACCGCGGCCTTCAGGTCCTCCACCCCCTTGTCCTGGTCGAAGGCCTTGAACAGGGAGAAGGCCTTGTCCCACTCGGCCTGGGTGCGATCGGTGATGTCGACCCGCGGTTCGATGCGCCAGAAGAGATCAGGGCAGAGGGCGATGAACCCCCAGTCGGCAAGCGAGTCGGTGATCGCGCGCATGCCGGCGTTCACGCCGAAGATCTCCTGGATCACGACCACCGCGCCGGCCGGCTTGGTCTTCGGCCGCGCGATGTAGGCGAAGAACTCGCCCGAACCGTCGGTTGCCTTGATGGTGATCTCGGCCATTCGCGTCTTCCCTCCTCCAGTGGGGCGCGACCATACAGGCGGGCGGGCGGGGCGGCCAGGAGGGGCCGGAGTGCGCTAGGATCGGGCTGTGCGACTGCTGCCTGCCATCCTCCTCGCCCTTGCTGCGGCCTCACCTTCGGCAGAAGCCGCACGGCTCGACCCCGCGCTCGCCGCCCAGGGCTGGCGCGTGCAGCCGATCGAAGGGCGCGTCGCTCCCCTCTCGGTCACCGCCGAGGGCGAGACCGCGATCCGCCTTGAGGCCGGGCGCGACACGGGCGGGGCGGCGGTCGTGTTCCTGCCGGTGCGGGTTCCTGTCCACCCCGCGCTTTGCCTCACCTGGCGGTGGCGGATCGAGGGCGGTGGCGAGGGGGCAGGGCTCGTGGTGCGCGTCGGCTTCGAGCCGGATGGCGAACGAATGAGCCTCGTGCAGCGCTACGCCCTCGGCTTCGCCCGTGCGCTGAGCCCCGGCCGGCCGGTGCCCGGCTTCGCGCTCGCCTACCGCTGGGGCGGGGAAGCCGGAGAGCCCGCCTGGCACCCCACGCCCCTGTTGCTCGTGCTGGAGCGGTCGCGGTGGCTGCGGCGTGGTGCGACGCAAGCCGGCGGGTGGGTGGAGGAGACGGTGCGGCTCGCACAGGAGTTCCGCACCGCCTACGGCATCGCGCCGACCGCCTACGTGACGGAGATCGCGCTCGGTGCCGCAGGCGGCCCAGGCTTCGCCGCGCGCATCGATCAGCTCGCCTTCCGCCGCTGCTGAGCGGGCTTCGCCGAACTGTCACCCACGCGGGCGCGGATTGGTCTAGGACGGGGGCGCACGTCATTGGGTGAGCGCCATGGACGACCCGAGGGATCGCGACACCACCTCCTGGCTCGACGCCGAGCTCGAGGACGACTTCGACGAGGAGCTCGAACAGGAGATCGACGACCGGCGAATCCCGGAGGAGCTGCGCGCACTCCTCGCGAGGCGGCCGAAGAGCACCCTGCCCCGCCGCTTCTACTTCCGCGAGCTCCTTCGCCTGCAGGGCGAGCTGATCAAGGTGCAGGACTGGGTGGTGCACCACCGGAAGAAGATCGTGGTGATCTTCGAGGGGCGGGACTCGGCCGGCAAGGGTGGGGTGATCAAGCGCATCACGCAGCGGCTCAACCCCCGCGTGTGCCGCGTGGTGGCGCTGCCGGCGCCGACCGAGCGCGAGAAGACCCAGTGGTACTTCCAGCGCTACGTCGCGCACCTGCCGGCGGGCGGCGAGATCGTGCTGTTCGACCGCTCCTGGTACAACCGCGCCGGCGTGGAGCGGGTGATGGGCTTCGCCACCGAGGACGAGGTCGAGCGCTTCTTCCAGGACGTGCCGGAATTCGAGCGGATGCTGGTGCGTTCGGGCATCCAGCTCGTGAAGTACTGGCTGTCCATCACCGACGAGGAGCAGCAGCTGCGCTTCCTCATGCGCATCCACGACCCGCTCAAGCAGTGGAAGCTGTCGCCGATGGACCTGCAGTCGCGCGTACGGTGGGAGCAGTACACGAAGGCGAAGGAAGCGATGTTCGACCGCACGAACATTCCGGAGGCGCCGTGGTACATCGTGGAGGGCAACGACAAGAAGCGGGCGCGGCTCAATTGCATCGCGCACCTGTTGAGCCTGATCCCCTACGAGGAGATCCCGCACGAGCCGATCACGTTGCCCGAGCGGGTGTATGATCCGAACTACGAGCGGCGCACCTTGCCGGCGGAGTTGTACGTGCCGGATCGGTACGCGGAAATCGCGCCACCGCGGGGGTAAAGCTGCGGTCCAAAGCAGCGCTTTGGAGTCTGGACACCTTCGGAGATGCAATCCGACCCGGGTACTCGAGATTCTCATGTTCGACAAATTGCATAACTCTCCAGAGGTCTCCTTTGCTCCTGGATGCCGCGAAAAACGACACCGATTTCAATACCCGTGTCACGGGTATGTGAGGGTTCCAGTGACTAAGGTACTGAACCTAGGGCGATAAAAGTGTGGATCGGAGCCGTTGGTCCGTAATCAACACAGGTCCAGTCCTTGGCTGTGCCAGCAAATGAAGTGAAGTTAAGCTGCGCGACCGATCTAAAGAAAGCACCTGCCGACAAAATATGTTTCACAAGTTTACCATGAAAGAGTGTTCTACTGACAAGTCAGTAGCCCAATGATGGACTCTTTTTAAAAAGACGACGTAGAAACGAAAAGGTACGAAAACACCAGAGACAAGAACACAGAACCACTATCTAAGCGTATAGCTTTGGAATGCGCGGCTTACGGCAGAAGCCAAAGTCATGTATCGAGCAACCCGTAATCCGATATGCTGGTCTAGAAAGGGATTCCCCATTTGCACTGAAACCACGATTGATTCGATGGTTTTTCCCAGGGCATCTGTTTCAAGAGCAAAAAGTGAGTAAAGTTCTTGAAGATTTTGGGGGCTTCTCTGCCTATTAGCTTCTGCAAGGTGCCCCAAAACCCGACCTTCTTCAGGGGAAAGCAATCCTGCCAGTGTATGGGATGCAACTTCCCTCGGAAATTGGACCCTTCTCATTCTACTTGCAGCTTCAAAAAGTAATTCAGATGACGACTTAAAGTTTGCGATAGCTTCAATGCGATTGTTGTCTTCAAGAGCTGCGAGTGCCATAATATACAATGCGATAGCCCTAGTGGCCGCGACGCTTGCTTGCGTGGCTGCACTAGGATCCACAGCTCCCCTGCTCGCGTTCCCAAAATATGCAGCAAAAGACACTGAAGGAAGAGCGCATATCAAAATCAACAATAATGGAAAAAATCTGCGAAATGAACGCACTTTAACAGCACCAAAAGTCTGCAATCTCAACCGCACCAAATCTCTCGCATCCTGGTGTGCTCGCGACTTAGCCGGCCTGAGGCTTTCAAAGCTTCCCATCCCTCTTTAGCCCCCCTCGCGCTACTAAGTAAATCTAGGCAGAAGTCTCTTTGAAGGGACGCAACAAAGCCTTTCGGCATCCCACCAGATTCGTATAAAATAAAAACAGCAAGATAGAAATTCATTACAATCGATAGCTGATCAAGAAATGAAGAGCTATGTGCTTCCGGCCCACCATGTAGCAGGATAGATCGAAAAGTCGGGTGAGCATTATTTCCTCGTATCAAATCGTTCATGTCTTTTACAACTTGGTATGTATTGGCCGCTTGAAGAGCTTTTGTAGCATTATTGAGTTCAAATATTGCGAGCGCAAGCCCGCCAATTGAAGATCCTACAATAAATATCTGCAAAAACATTGTGATTTCGTCTTTGAAAGATTTCAAGAAACTACGCAAGCGGCGGAACATGGAGCTTTATCCCATATTCACCATGATCGTCTTCTTGTGCATGAAATGCTCGAGCATCGCCTCGAGCGACGCCTCCTTGCCGAGCCCCGAACTCTTCACCCCGCCATACGAGATGTTCGCCTGAACCACCAGGTTCTGGTTGATCTGCACGATCCCCGCCTCCAGGGCGTGCGCCATCCGCAACCCCACCCGCAGGTTGTTCGTCCACACCGAAGCCGACAGCCCGTAGTCGGAGGCGTTCGCCTCGGCGAGCACCGCCTCCCAGTCGCGGAACGGAAAGAGGCAGGTGACGGGGCCGAAGATCTCCTCCCGCACGAGGCGGCTCTCGCGCGTCAGCCCCGTGAAGATGTGCGGCTGGATGAACAGGCCCTTCCTCAGCGCCGGATCGTCGGGCAGGCGCGAACATACCCGCGCCGTCGCCCCCGGTGTCGCCTTCCCTTCCTCGATGTAGCCCCGCACCTTCTCGAACTGCGCGGGGCTGATGATCGTTCCGATGTCGGTCCGCTCGTCGAGGGGGTCGCCCATCACCATCGCATCCACCTTCGCCGCCAGGGCATCGGCGAAGGCGTCGAAGATCCGCTCGTGCACGTAGATGCGCGACGCCGCGGTGCAGCTCTGCCCCTGGCGGGTGAAGCGCATCGAGGTGATCGCGCCCGCCACCGCCTTCTCGAGCTCGCAATCGTCGAACACGATCATCGGCGACTTCCCGCCCAACTCGAGCGTCACGGGAATGATCTTCCGCCCGCACGTCTCGGCGACGATGCGCCCCACCTCCACCGAGCCGGTGAAGGTCACCTTGCGCACCTTCGGATGCTCCACAAGGGGGCCGCCACATTCCGGCCCGTAGCCGGAGAGGATGTTGAACAGACCGGGCGGCAGCACGCGGTTGAGGAGTTCGCAGACGCGCAGCACCGCAAGCGGCGCCTCCTCGGCCGACTTCACCACCACCGCATTGCCTGCCACCAGCGCCGGCGCCACCTTCAGCGCCATCAGCAGCATCGGCACGTTCCAGGGAATGATCGCGCCGACCACGCCGAGTGGTTCGCGCACCGTGAAGGAGAGGACATCGGGGTGGAAGGGCACCGTCTCGCCCTTCAGTTCGCTGCCCAGGCCGCCGTAGAAGGCGAAGATGTCGGCGACCACGTTCGCCTCCACCCGGCTTTCCGTGCGCAGCGCCTTGCCGGTCTCGAGCGCGATCAGACGCGCGAGCTCCTCCACGTGATCGGCCAGCACCCGCGCACATTCGGCCACCAGCGCGCCGCGCTTGCGCGCCGGCACCTTCGCCCAGTCCTTCTGCGCCGCGGCGGCCGCCTCCACCGCCGCCGCCACGTCCGCCGCATCGCCCTCCGCCGCGCGGCCGATCTCCTCGCCGGTGGCCGGGTTCACCACGGCGAAGGTCCTGCCCGAGGCAGGCGGGGCGAAGCGGCCAGCGATGAAGTGATGGCCCGAGAGCGCGCGGGCGAGCGCCCTCTCGTCGAGGGTTGGAGCGGCGGGCGTGCGGCCTGGCGTCACGGTGTCGGGCATCGGACTTGTCCTCCCTCGGGGCGGGGCCCATAAGCGGGCGCACGATGCACCCGGGCCGTCGTCCCGGGCAAGCCAGCCGGACCCGTCCTGCCCATGCCGCTCCCGCCCAACGCCGCCCCCTCAGGCCCCCTCGCGGGGCTTCGCGTGTTCGACCTCACCCGCGTGCTCGCCGGGCCTACCGCCACCCAGATGCTGGGCGATCTCGGCGCCGAGGTGATCAAGATCGAACACCCCACGCGCGGCGACGACACGCGCGGATTCGCGCCCCCCTACCTGCGCAAGCCCTCGGGCGAGCCTTCCGCCGAGTCCGCCTACTTCGCCGGGGTGAACCGCAACAAGCTCTCCGTCACCCTCGACATCGCCCGCCCCGAGGGCCAGGCGATCGCCCGGCAGCTGATCGCGCTCTCCGACATCCTGGTCGAGAACTTCAAGCCCGGCGGGCTCGCCAAGTACGGGCTCGACTACGCCTCGCTGAAGGAGACCTACCCTGGGCTCATCTACTGCTCGATCACCGGCTTCGGGCAGACCGGGCCCTACGCGCCGCGCCCCGGTTACGATGCGCTGATCCAGGCGATGGGCGGGGTGATGAGCCTGACCGGAGAGCCGGACGGGCTGCCGCAGAAGGTCGGCATCCCGATCGCCGACATCTTCGCCGGCCTCTACGGCACCATCGGCATCCTCGCCGCGCTGCGCCATCGCGAACGCACGGGGCAGGGCCAGCACATCGACATCGGCATGCTCGATACCCACGTCGCTTGGCTCGCCAACCAGGGCATGAACTACCTCGCGACGGGAGAGAACCCGCCGCGGCTCGGCAACCAGCACCCGAACATCGTGCCCTACCAGGTGTTCGCCACCGCCGACGGGGCGATCATGCTGTCGATCGGTAACGATCCGACCTTCGAACGGTTCTGCCGCGCCTTCGGGCTCGCGCATCTGCTCGCCGACGAACGCTTCGCCACCAACGCCAAGCGCGTCGAGAACCGCGCGCTCGTCACCGACACGCTGACGCCCGTGCTGAAGTCGAAGACCACCGCCGAGTGGATCGCCGCCCTCGAGGCGCTCTCCATCGCCTGCGGGCCGATCAATCGCCTGTCCGACGTCTTCGCCGACCCGCACGTGCAGGCGCGCGGCATGGTGATCAGCATGCAGCACGAGGGGGTCGGCGGCCCGATCCCCCTCATCGCCAACCCGGTGAAGCTCTCCGCCACGCCGCCCGACTATCGCATCGCGCCCCCCACTCTGGGCGCGCACACGGAGCTCGTGCTGCACGACCTCCTCGGCCTTTCCCACAAGGAGATCGCCGAGCTCCGTGCCAAGGGGGTGGTGTGAGGCAAGGCGCGCTGCGCTGGCTCTCGCCGGCGGGGTTCTTCCGCCTCGTCTGGACGGCGTGGGGCCCGGCCGAGAGCGATTCCCCGCCCGTCGTGTGCGTGCACGGGCTGTTGCGCACGGGGCGGGATTTCGATGGGCTTGCTTCCGCGCTCGCATCGCGCGGGCGGCGCGTGCTGTGCCCCGACATGCCCGGGCGCGGCGCCTCCGACCGCCTGCCCGATCCGGCACTGTATCGCAACGACGTCTACGCCGCCGCCTGCGCCCATCTGCTCGCGCATCTCGGCGAGGGGCCGGTCGACTGGGTCGGCACCTCGATGGGCGGCATCATCGGCATGATCCTCGCCGCGCAGCCGAACACGCCGATCCGGCGCCTCGTGCTGAACGACATCGGCGCCCTCGTGCCGGCGGCGGCGATCGCGCGCATCGCGGCCTACGCCCGAGCCTTTCCCACGGTGGCCGATCTCGACGAGGCGGAGGCGGCGATCCGCCGTCTCTACGCCCCCTTCGGCGACCTGCCCGATGCGGTGTGGCGGCATCTCGCCGAGACGAGCTTCGTCGCCTCGGAGAGCGGCCTAGTTCCGCACTTCGACCCCGCGATCGCCCAGGCCTTCGCCGGCACCGAGGCGAAGGACGTCGATCTCTCCCCCCTCTGGTCCGCCGTGCGCGCCGAAACGCTGATCCTGCGCGGCGAGCACTCCGACGTCTTGCCCGCCGAGGTCGCCGCCCGCATGGCCGAAGCGCCGCACGCGCGGGTCGTCACCATCGCCGGCTGCGGCCATGCTCCCGCCTTGTGGGACGAGCGCGAGATCGCCCTCGTCGCCCGCTTCCTCGAGCACGGACACGCGCCATGATCTCGCCCGCCTGGTGCCGGCTGATGGCCGCCTACAATGCGGAGATGAACCGGCGCCTCTATCGTGCGGCAGCGGAGTTGACCGACGCCGAGCGCAAGCGCGACCGCGGCGCTTTCTTCGGCTCCATCCATGCGACGCTGAACCACATCCTGTGGGGCGATCGCGTCTGGATGCATCGCCTTGCCGAAGGATGGGAGCGGCCGCGTGGCGGCATCCCCGCCAGCACCTCGTTGTACGATTCGTTCGATGATCTCCGCCTCGCGCGCGAGGAGGCCGACCGGCGGATCGAGGCCTGGGCGGCGGGCCTCACCGAGGCCTGGCTCGCCGAGGATCTCGTCTGGTTCTCGGGTGCCACGCAGCGCGAGTGGCGCCGCCCGAAATGGATCCTGGTCACGCACCTGTTCAATCACGCGACGCATCACCGCGGCCAGGTGCACGCGATGCTGACCGCGGCCGGCGTGCGGCCCGAGGATACCGACCTGCCGTTCATCCTCGATCTCGCCGCCCTCGGCCTCGGCTGAGCGCGGCGAAGTCGCCGCGGCCCGCTCAGGTGAGCCAACGCCAGAAGCGCGCGAGGCCCTTCGCCACCTCCTCGACGAGCTCCCAGGCGAGCAACGCGGCGATCAGCCCGAGCACCACGAAGAGCGCGGTGGCGAGCGGAGAGGATCCGGCCGTTGCCGTCGCGGCGCCAGTGGCGGAAGGCTGCACCGCATCTCCACCGCGGAAGCCGTTCCAGGCCGCCGAAATGCGGGCGGCGAAGGCCCGCCCCTCCTCGGCAAGACGACGGGTGAGGGCGGCGAAGTTACCCGCGCTGGCGGATTGCGCTCCTCCTTGCCGCGCCTCGAGAGCGGCGAGCCGCGCCTCGAGTGCAGCGAGTCGCTCCTCGAGCGCGGCGTGCGGCGAAGCGTCAGGAGCGTTTCCCTCGGGGGCATGTGGTGTCGATGGTGTCTCGGTCATGTCGTGTCGGTCCCGTTGCGGATGGCCATCCGTCGGCGGCAAGGGGGAGCGCCCTCGCGCTCCCCCGCCTCGCCCATCAGCGGCGGTCGCCGCGACGCGCCTCGAGCCAGCGCTCCTTGTAGATCGCCCCGTCGAGATCGACGTGCAGTTCCACGCGCTCACCGCGCGGGTTGCGCGCCGTCACCTCGTAGTGGCGGGGCTTGCGCTCGATCTCGCGGATGTCGGTGTAGCCGAGGGACGCCAGCCGCTGGCGCAGCTCCCGCTCGCTCACCCGCGCGGCCTCCATGCGCGGGCCGGGTCCGCGCTCCTCCGCCCTCCGTTCGGGCCGCGGCCGAGCGCGATCGCCTTTCGGCGGCGGCCCGCGCTCGATCGTCGTCGTCGTGCCGTCCTCGCGCGTCACCGCCCGGGCATGGAACCCGTTCTCGCGCGGCTCGCCCACCACGGTCAGCCGCTCACCGGGTGTGACGCGGATTGCCTGGGCGTGCGGCGGGCCGAGATCGACCAGCGTGCGGCCGGACTGGTCCTGCAGGATCACGCGATTGCCGAATACGTCCGTCACCGTGCCCTGGATGGTGACGCCGCGGGAGTCGAGCGAGCCGATCGGCACCTGGGCAAGCACCGGGCCGGCGATCAGCAGTGCGGCACCGGCGGCGAGAAGCGTCTTGCGTGTCGTCATCGTCTGACCTCCTTCATCGAGTGATGACGCCGCCCCTCTAGCGGACCGCACCTGAACCGAACCCGGCCCGCGCCGTTCAGCTTCCGTTCAGGATCGGTCGTCCTACCTTAGATGCATGCCACGTCGGCGCGCCCTCCTTGCCTTTCCGCTCGCGCTCCTCGCCACGGCGGCGGGAGCCGAAACCATCCCGCTCGCCCGTGCCTTCGCCATCGCCGAGGACCGCTACCGCGGCCGCGCCCTGGACGGGGCGATCGTGCGCGGGCGCAAGCATGAACCCGATCTCGTGTACGTGATCACCTTCCGCACCGATGCCGGCGACATCCTGCGCATCCGGATCGACGCCGAAACGGGGGCCTTCCTCGAGGTCGCCGGCCGCGGCCAGGCGGAGGCGCTGCGGCGATGAGGGCTCTCGTCGTCGAGGACGACCCCACGATCGCGCAGGGCGTCGCCCGGGCGCTCGTTGAGGCCGGTTTCGTCGTCGACCGCACGGGCGACGGTGAGGAGGCCGAGCATCTCGGCAGCACCGAACCCTACGACGTCGCGGTGCTCGATCTCGGCCTGCCGGCCCGCGACGGGCTCGCCGTGCTGGAGAGCTGGCGCAAGGCGCGCGCGACCTTCCCGGTGCTCATCCTCACCGCGCGCGACCGCTGGGCCGACAAGCTCGCGGGCTTCCGGGCCGGAGCAGACGATTACGTGATCAAACCGTTCCGGCTCGAGGAGGTCGTGCTGCGCGTCCAGGCGCTCGTGCGCCGCGCCGCCGGCCACGCCCAGGCCGTCATCGCCGCGGGCGCGCTCGCCTACGACACGCAGCTCGGTACCTTCACCCTCGAGGGCATGCCGCTCAAGCTCACCGCCATGGAGCACCGCGTGCTCGCCTACCTGATCCATCGCGCGGGCCGCGTGGTCAGCCGCAGCGAGCTCGCCGAGCACGTCTATGACGGTGATGCCGACCGCGACTTCAACGCGCTCGAGGTCATCATCGGCCGTCTGCGCCGCAAGATCGGGGCGGACGCGATCGAGACCGAGCGCGGGCGCGGCTATCGGCTCCGGCGATGATCGGGCTTTTCCGCGCGAGCCTGCGCGCGCGGCTCGGTCTCGTCGCCTGCGTTTCCGTCGCCGTGGTGCTCGGCGCGAGCGGCCTGTGGCTCGAGCACCGGTTCGGCTCGGTCGTGACGCAGGCCTTCGACCGTCGTCTCGAGACCATTCTGATCGCGATCGCCAGCGCGCTTGACGTCGACGACGACACCGGTGCCGTCGTGGTTGCGCACCGTTTGCCCGACCCCCGCTTCGAGGCGGCCCTCTCCGGCTGGTACTGGGAGGTGGAGGAGGAGGGCGCGGTGATTGCGGCGAGCCGAAGCCTGTGGGGTGGGCGGATCGCGCCGTCGGGTCCCCGCGGCGAGACGTTGCGGATCCTCGGCCGCGAGGTCCCCTCGCCGGGCGAAGGCGGCCCGCTCATCGTCCGTGTGGCCGCGCCGGAAGCAGCACTTGCCGAGGAGAGGGCGGAGGCGCGCGCGGTCGTCGTCGCCACTCTCGCTCCGCTGGCCGTGCTGCTGTCCCTGCTCGCCGCCGTGCTCGTCTCGGCCGCGCTCGCTCCGCTGACGAGGCTCGCGCGCGGGCTCGACGCGGTGCGCCGCGGCGAGACGAAGCGCCTCGCCGCCCCGCCCGAGCGCGAGCTCGCCCCCTTCGCGGAAGCGGTGAATGGCTTGCTCGAGTCGCACGAGGTCACGCTGGCGCGCGCGCGCAGTGCCGCAGCCGATCTGTCGCATGCGCTGAAGACGCCGCTCGCCGCACTCGCGACCTTGCCGGACCCGGACGGCAGGATCGCCGACCAGGTCGAGCGCATGCGGCGCCTGACCGAACGCCACCTCGCGCGGGCGCGCATCGCCGGAACCGCGTACGGCGAACGGACGCCGGCACGACGCGTGCTCGAGGATCTGCTCGTGGTGATGCGGCGCATCCACCCGCACGTGGCCTTCACCCTGGAGGGGCCGGAGGCGCAGGTCGCAGTGGAGACGGCCGATCTCGAGGAGATGCTGGGCGCCCTGCTCGACAACGCCGGCAAGTGGGCGGCGCGATCGGTTCGCGCCAGGATCGTTCCCGCCGGGCGACAGGTGACGATTGCGATCGAGGATGACGGTCCTGGCCTCGCCGACGCCGAGGCCGCGCGGGCGCGGGGCGTGAGCCTCGATCGCCGGCGTGCCGGGTCGGGGCTCGGCCTCGCTGTGGTCGACGAGATCGCCGCCCTCTACGGCGCCACCCTTCGCCTGGGCCGCAGCGACGCCGGCGGGCTTGCCGCCGCCCTCGACCTGCCTGCGGCATGATATCCGGCCCTCCTCCCTTCCGGCCGCGCCCACCGTGGCTGACGGGCGATCTGCAGACCGTGCGCAATACGCTGTTCCGCGACGCGCCCGACCCGGGCCCCTTCGCGCGGCTGTGGCTTCCTCTGCCGGATGGCGACGCGCTCGCCGCGGCCCTGCACGAGGGCCGGGATGACCGCCCGCTCGTCGTGCTCATTCACGGGCTCTGCGGCTGCGAGGACAGCCAGTACATGCGCCGGACGGCCGCCTTCTGGCGGGCGCGTGGGCACGGCGTGCTGCGGCTCAACCTGCGCGGGTCGGCCCCGTCGCGGCCGCGGTCGCGGCGGCAGTACCACGCCGGGGCGGGGGACGACATCCTGCACGCCCTGGCCGGGCTCGAGTCCCGCACGATCCGTTCCGGCATCGTGCTCGTCGGGTTTTCGCTCGGCGGCACGCAGCTGCTGAACGCCCTCGCCCGGCCCGAGGCGCGCGACCTTCCCTTCCGCGCCGCCGCCACGGTCTGCTCGCCCGTGCTGCTCGCCCCCGTCGCGCGCCGGGTGATGGCGCGGCGGAACGCGCTCTACCATGCCTGGCTTCTCGCCTTGATGAAGCGGGAGGCGGAGGCGCTCGCCGCCCACATCCCGCCCGACCTTCTCGCCGCCGCCCGCGCCGCGCGCACCGTCTATGCCTTCGACGACGGCTATGTGGCGCCGATGGCGGGCTACGCCGGAGCGGACGACTACTACGACCGCTGCGGCCTGCCGCCGCGCCTTACCGCCATCGCGACCCCCACCCTCTGCCTCACCGCCGTGGACGACCCCTGGGTGCCGGCGGAGACCTATCGTGCCATCGCGTGGGACGCGAACCCGCGCGTTCGCCCGCTCGTCGCGGCGGGTGGCGGGCATGTCGGCTTCCACGACTCCGTGCGCGACGGCACCTGGGCGGATCGCGCGATCGCAGCCTGGGTTCAGGAGGTGCTTGGCGACAGCACCGCCGCGATCGCGGCGTAGCCGCGCTCATTGCGCCCGTCCTCGATCGCCCACACGGTCTTCAGCACCGCGATCGCGAACGCCCACGCCGCAAGCCGCGCGCGGTCGGCGGCGAGGCGTTCGGCAAGACGGCCGAGACGACGGTCGAGCAGGCGCGGGAGATGATCGAGACGGGCAAGGAACGACACCGGCTCGCAAAGGGCGGAGGCGGGATCGAACAGCGGGTCGCCCGTCGCCCCGATCGGGTCGATCGCCCGCCAGGCCTCGCCGTCGGCGAGGATGTTGCCGTGGTGGAGATCGCCGTGGATCAGGCTGGGTGCCGGCGCCGAAGCCGCGAGCTCACGCCAGAGCCCGAGTGCCCGATCGCGAAACTGCGCCTCAAGCCGCGGATCGCGGCAGGCGGCGATCGCCCGCCACCAGCCGTGGGCATCGGCCAGCACCGCGCCCTCAGGCGGCGGGCGACGCAAGGCGAGTGAAACCTCCGCCACTGTCACCGTCGCCTCGTCGTCGCGCCCCGCCGGGCAGAGGGCGGCGAGCGGCGTGCCGGGTGCGAGGCGTTCGAGGAGAAGCGCGCCGCGGTCGGGGTCGGCGCGCAGCAGACGCACGGCACCGCGCCCCGCCCATGCGGCGAGGGCCGCCGCCTGCGCCGCCACCCCCTGGCCCGGCTTCTCCAGTTTCAGCACGGCGGGCGTGCCGTTTTCCGCGAGCGACGCCGCCCGCACCAGCCCCTGAGTCGAACAGCCCAAGGGCGCGCCGAGTGCGAGCCCCCACTCGCGCGCGATCGCCCCCGCCCGCGTCGGCAAGGCCGCCCGCCACTCTTGCGGGCCCGGGCGCGAGCGTGGAGGCTCCTCCCGTTTCACGGAGGCTCCTCGATGACGAAACGGATCGGCACCCGCGCCGAGTACCGCTGGTTCCTCGCGATCCCCACCCGCTGGATGGACAACGACGCCTTCGGTCACGTCAACAACGTGGTCTACTACTCGTGGTTCGACACCGCGGTCGCCCGCTTCCTGATGGACACGGGTGCCCTGCAGCCGCTCGCCTCGGAGATCGTCGGCTACGTCGTCGAGACCCAGTGCCGCTACTTCGCCCCCGTCGCCTTCCCCGAGACGGTGACGGCGGGCTTGCGCGTGGCGCGCATCGGCAACACCTCTGTCCGTTACGAGATCGGCATCTTTCGCGAGCAGGATGATCGCGCCGCCGCTGAGGGCCACTTCATCCACGCCTACGTGACGAAGGCGACGAACCGACCGACCCCGATCCCCGAGGCGATGCGCGCCGTGCTCGCCCGTTTCCTGGCGGAGACCGCCTAAAGCAGGCCGAGGGCAGCGAGTTCGCGCCGCATCTCCGCCGGCATGGCCTCGAACCCGGCTTGCGACTCGGCCAAGCCGCGCGGCCGATCGCGCGGCGCCTCGCCGGCCTCGAGATAGCGCCAGCCCTGGAACGGCTTCACCGCGCGGGGTTCCACGGGCACGAGGTCCGGGTCGAGCTCCAGCGCGCAACAGGCCGAGCCGTCGTCCCAAACGTCTGGGCGGATGGCGAGGATGCGTTGGCGCACCTGCACGAAGCCGCCGATCACCCAATAGATCGACCCGCCCGCCGTGATCTCCTCGGCCCGCTTCGGCATCACGCGCGTCTGGTGCCGAAGCGGCGGGTCGGTCCGTGCGCGCAGGGCCTGACGGGCGGCGAGCTCTTCGACCGAGGAGACGCCGACCGCGAGCTTGATCAGGTGGAGCATGCGGCAGGAGGTGCGCGCCGGCGTCGTTCCGGCAAGGGGGCGGCCTCGACCTCGGCCGAAGCCTGCGAGGGCGGTGTGGGCCGCGCGTCAAGTTCCGCCGTCGCGGCCAGCGGCTGCGCGGCACCGGAGGGGCCGGCCGCGAGCCAAGCCCCCAGCATCGCCGCCCACAACGAGGTCATCCGCCATCCCTGCATGATCGAAGCCTCGCGCACGATCGTGGCGAAGTCGCGGCCCCGCGAGGGTGATCCGGCGCACAGGTCGTGACATCGCCGTGACCAGAGCGGGCCCCCGGGCTGTGCGGCGCAGCACCTCGTGCCATCTCTCGCCCATGCGCGCGCTGGTCCGCTGGAGTCGCCGGCTCACCGTCGGCCTCGTTTGCCTCGTCCTTCTCCTCGCCGGCGGCCTTGTCGCCGCGTTCCGCCTCACCCTGCCGCCCGAACGCAACGAGGTGGCGATCCCGGGCCTCGCGTCCCCCGTCGAGATCACGCTCGACCCCCACGGCATTCCCTGGATCCGCGCCGGCTCGGCGGAAGACGCCTACGCCGCGCTCGGCTACGTGCATGCGCGCGACAGGCTGTTCCAGATGGAGCTGATGCGCCGGGGCGGTGCCGGGCGGCTCGCCGAAGTGATCGGGCCGATGGGGCTGAGGCTGGATCGCTTCTCCCGCCTCCTCGGCCTCGAGGCGAAGGCGGAGGCCGATCTCGCCGCCCTGCCCGAAGAGACGCGGGCCGCGCTCGCCGCCTATGCGCGCGGGGTGAATGCCTGGATCGCCGAGCGGGGCATGGCCGCGGCACCCGAGTTCCTGCTGCTCGGCATCCGCCCGGAGCCCTGGCGCGAAACGGATTCGCTCCTCTGGGGCAAGGTGATGGGGTTGTTGCTGACAGGCAACATGCGCACCGAGCTCGCGCGGCTCGCGCTCGCCACTCGGCTGCCGCGCGAGCGCATCGACGAGCTCTGGCCGCGCGACACCACGCCCGGCTCACCCGTCGCCGCCGCTCCGCTTCCCGCTATCGATCCCGACCACGTGGCCCGCGTGCTCGCCGCCCTGCCCGCGTTCGGCGAGGACGCGCCGCACCCGTCCTCGGCCTCCAACATCTGGGCGGTGGACGGGAGGCACACGGCGAGCGGCAAGCCGCTGCTCGCCAATGATCCGCATCTCGCGCTGGTCGCACCCGGCCCGTTTCATCTCGCGCGAGTCGAGGCACCCGGGCTCAGCCTCGCCGGCGGCTTCGCGCCGGGCGTGCCGTTCCTCCTGCTCGGCCACAACGGCCACATCGCCTGGGGCTTCACCACCACCCACTCCGACACCCAGGACGTGTTCGTCGAACGCCTGGTGGACGAGGAGCACTACCTCACGCCCGATGGTCCCCGCCCGTTTCGAGTGCGCGAGGAGCGGATCCGCGTGCGGTTCGGCGACGACGTGATCTTGCGCGTGCGCGAGACGCGCAACGGGCCGGTGATCTCCGATCTTGACCCGAATCCGGGCACGCCCGAGGGCCATGTGCTCGCCGTGCGCATGGCCCTCCTCGAGCCGGGCGACGCCTCGGCCACCGCCATTCACCGCCTCAACGCCGCGCGCGACCTCGACGAGGCGGAGGCCGCGTTGCGGCGGATCGCGGCACCCCAACAGAACATCGTCGTCGCCGACCGCGCCGGCCGCATCGGCATGTTCCTCCCCGCCAAGATCCCCATCCGCCGCGCAGGCGACGGCTCCTTCCCCGTGCCCGGCTGGGACGGCAGCCACGATTGGGTGGGCTTCGCGCCGTACGAGGCCTTGCCGCGCTTCGTCGACCCGCCTTCGGGGCGTCTCGTCAACGCCAACAACCGCGTGGTGCCGGACGACTTTCCCGTCTGGCTGACGCGCGACTGGTGGGGTGATTTCCGCTTCCGCCGCATCGTCGAGCGCCTCGATGCGCACCCTGGGCCGCTCGACGCCGCAGCGATGGCGGCGATCCAGCTCGACATCGTCTCGGCCGCCGCACGCGAGCTCATGCCCCTGATGTTGCGCGCCGAGCCGCGCTCTACTCCCGCGCGCGAGGCTCATGCCCTGCTTTCGGCCTGGGACGGGGCGATGCGGGCGGACCGGCCGGAGCCCCTCCTCTATCACGCCTGGCGGGCCGCTTTCCGTCGCCTGCTGGCGGACCGCGCGCTGGGAGCGGAGGCCGAGGCCTTCCGGGAGACCTCTGCCGAGTTCCAGCTCTTCGTGCTCCGACGCGGCGCGCATTGGTGCGGGGCGGGCGAGGATCCGTGCCGTGATTTGCTCGCGGAGGCGCTCGAGCAGGCGATCGAATCGCTGAGGGAACGGTTTGGCGCGCGGCCGATGGCCGAGTGGCGCTGGGGCGAGGCGCATGTCGCCGGCTTCGGCCATCCCTTGCTGCGCTTCGTGCCGGGCCTTGCTGCCCGCTTCGGGGCGCGCATGGAAAGCCCTGGCGATGGCGAGACGGTGCTGCGCGCGGGCTTCCGGGGGACGGGTCGGGCGGCCTTCGAGAACATCCACGGCCCGGCCTTCCGTGCCGTCTACGATCTTGCCGACCTCGACCGGTCGCTGTTCGTCGTCGCCCCCGGCCAGTCGGGCCACCCCGCGAGCCCCCACTTTCGTGACCTTGCGCCCCTCTGGCTCGCCGGCGGCACCCTCACCATCCCCCCCGAACCGTCCGCCGTCACCGGCCGTCTTCGCTTGGTGCCCGAGCGCGGCGGTGGGTAACCCGACCCTCGATTGACCGGCGCGGCCCGCTTCCGCTTCACTGCGCGCTCATCGGAGCCGACGCGCGATGCTGCAGAAATCCTTCCGCCGGCCGCAGTTCTACTACACCACCGCCGCCCTCCCTTGCCCCTACCTGCCCGGGCGGAGCGAGCGGAAAATCGTGACCGAACTCACCGGAGCGGACGCCGAAGCGCTGCATGACCGGCTCTCGCGCGCGGGCTTCCGGCGCAGCCACAACATCGCCTACGCCCCGGTCTGCCCCGGCTGCCGCGCCTGCATCCCGATCCGCATCGACGCCCAGGCCTTCCGCCCCTCGCGCACGCAGCGCCGCATTCTCGCGCTGAACGCCGACCTCGAGGGCTTCGAGGTGCCGCCCCGCGCCACCGCCGAACAGTTCGCCCTCTTCCAGCGCTACCAGGCCGCCCGCCACGGCGACGGCGACATGGCGGCGATGGGCTTCTACGACTACCGCGCCATGGTCGAGGACACGCCGATCGAGACGCTGATCGTCGAGGTGCGCGACCCGGCCGACGCCCTGGTCGCCGCCTGCTTGACGGATCGCGTCTCCGATGGGCTTTCCGCCGTCTACTCCTTCTTCGACCCGGCTCTCGCTAGGCGCTCGCTCGGCACCTGGATGATCCTGTGGCTGGTGCGCCGCGCCGTCGCCCTCGATCTTCCTTACGTGTATCTCGGCTATTGGGTGCCCGAGAGCCGCAAGATGTCCTACAAGGCGCGCTTCCGCCCCTCCGAAATCCTGTGGGGCGGTGAGTGGCGGGTGCTGACGGAGGAGGAGGCGGAAAAGGGCCTTCTGCCCGCCGCGCCGCGCGTGACGGTCAGCGCCGGCTGAGCCGGGGCGACGAGCCCGCGCGCGTCAGCCGAACCGCCCCGAAGAGGGGAAGCCGCGCCATACGGCCCGCCCGGCCTGGGCGCGCGTGCCCAGCCAGTCCCGCAGCTCTTCGGCCCGCCTCACGCTCGTGCGGTTCTCGCCGAGGCGCACGAGCAGTCCCTCGGCGAGGCGGAACGCCTTGGCGTCGGCGAGCCCCCCGTCCTTGAACTTCTGCAGCGTCACGCCCCGCCCCTTGGCCAGCCGCGGCACCTGATCCAGCGGGAAGATCAGCAGCTTGCGGTTTTCGCCCAGGGTGGCGAGGTGGTCCGCGCCTTCGGGGATCACGGTCGCCACCGCGAGCTCCTCGCCCTCATCCAGCACCAGCACCTGCTTGCCCGACCGTGTCGCTGCGACCGCCTCGTCGGCAGCCACCATGAAACCGCGCCCCGCGGCGGAGGCGAGAAGCCACGATTCGCCCTCGCGGAACACGGCAAGCGCGACGAGATCCGCCTCGTTCGGCAGGTCGATCAGCAGGCGGACGGGCGTGCCATCGCCGCGGCCCCCGGGCAGCTTCTCCACCGGGATCGTGTAGCAGCGGCCATTGGTGGCGAAGGCGAGGAGCCGATCCGTCGTCTCGGCGGGGAGGAGAAAGCGCAGCCGGTCGCCCTCCTTGAAGCGCAGCGCGGTGGGATCCACCGCGTGGCCCTTCAGCGCGCGCGCCCAGCCCTTCTCGCTGACCACGACGGTGACGGGCTCGCGCACCACGAGCGCCTCGACCACTGCTTCGGCCGGTGCGGCGGGGGCCTGGGCGAAGCGGGTGCGGCGATCGCCCAACGGGCCCGAGCCGAAGCGTGCCTTGATTTCAGCCAGTTCCTCGGCGATCGCGCGCCAGCGCTCGGGCTCCGACTCGAGCAGCGCCTTGAGCCGCCGCCGTTCCGCCGCCACGCGCTTGTGCTCGCGGCGAATCTCCATCTCCTCGAGCTTGCGCAGGCTGCGCAGCCGCATGTTGAGGATCGCCTCGGCCTGCGCGTCGGAGAGCGAGAAGGCGCGCATCAGGGCGGGTTTCGGTTCGTCCTCGTTGCGCAGGATGCGGATCACCTCGTCGAGGTTGAGGTAGACCGCGAGATACCCCTCCAGCACCTCGAGGCGCCGTTCGGCGGCGGCGAGGCGGTGGCGCGTGCGCCGCACCAGCACCTCGTGGCGATGGTCGAGGAAGGCGCGCAGCACCTCCTTGAGAGACATCACGCGCGGCGTACGCTCGGCATCCAGCACGTTCATGTTGAGCGGGATGCGCGTCTCGAGCGCGGTGACGCGGAACAGGCTCTCCATCAGGAGGGCGGGATCGACCGTTTTCGATTTCGGCTCAAGAACGATCCGCACGCGATCCGTACTCTCGTCGCGCAGGTCGCCGAGCAAGGGGAGCTTCCTCTGCTCCAGCGCCTCGGCGATGTCGGCGATGAGTTTCGCCTTCTGCACGAGCCAGGGGATCTCGGTGACGACGATGCGCCACGTGCCGTATTTGCCGTGCTCGACCTCCCAGGCGGCGCGCAGGCGGAAGCCGCCCCGGCCCGTCTCGTAGGCGGCGGCGATCGTCTCGGGCGCTTCGACGATCACGCCGCCGGTGGGAAAATCCGGGCCCTTGATGAAGCGGAGGAGGTCTTCGGTGGACGCGTCGGGGTTGGCGATCAGGTGGATCGCGGCCTCGCACACTTCGCCCGCGTTGTGGGGCGGGATCGCGGTCGCCATCCCCACCGCGATGCCCTGCGCGCCGTTGGCGAGCAGGTTGGGGAACGCCCCCGGCAGCACGACCGGCTCGCGCTCCTCGCCGTCGTAGGTCGGGCGGAAATCGACCGCGTCCTCCTCGATGCCTTCGAGCAGGGCGGCGCCGACCGCGGTCAGGCGCGCCTCGGTGTAGCGCATGGCCGCGGCGTTGTCGCCGTCGATGTTGCCGAAATTGCCCTGGCCCTCGATCAGCGGGTAGCGCTGGGCGAAGTCCTGGGCGAGGCGAACCAGCGCCTCATAGACGGCGGCATCGCCATGGGGGTGGAACTTGCCGATGACGTCGCCCACCACGCGCGCGCACTTCTTGAAGCCAGCCGCGGGGTCGAGGCGGAGCTGGTGCATCGCCCAAAGAAGCCGCCGGTGCACGGGCTTCAGCCCGTCCCGCACGTCGGGCAAGGAGCGGCTCATGATAGTGGAGAGCGCATAGGCGAGGTAGCGCTCCGACAATGCGTCGGCGAGCGGGACGTCGCGGATGTCGGTGAGCTCGTTCGGCATCGGGGCGACTCGCGGGGTCTGTGACGGGTCCGGTCTAGGCCCCGGCGGGGCGTTCGGCAAACGGCGCGGGCGGGCGGGGCGATGGTTGCAGTCCGCTCACGGCAGGGCGGGCGCGAGCCTGGGTTGTGCGCCGCGTCGCGGGGCGGAACCATCACGGCACCATGCCGCCGCGCCGGGCCTCCGGCCTCGCCTCCCTCGCCCGCACCCTGCGCAGCCGAAACGGCCGCATCTTCTACGCGGGCTCGCTCGTCGCCTGGACGGGGCTGTGGGCGCAGCGGGTGGCCGTCGGCTGGCTCGCCTGGGAACTGGCGGACTCGCCGTTCTGGCTCTCGGTCGTCGTCTTCGCCGACCTCTTCCCTTCGATCCTGGTCGCCCCGATCGCCGGCGCGGTTGCCGACCGCACCGATCGCGTGCGGCTGACGATGGCGAGCCAGACCGTCTCGGCGGTGCAGGCGTTCACCCTGGCCGCCCTCGTGCTGGGAGGGATGATCTCGCTGCCGCTGCTCATCCTGCTCGAGCTCGTGGTCGGGGTGGCGAACGCCTTCACCCAACCCGCCCGCCAGACGCTGATCCCCGCCATCGTACCGCGAGAGGATTTGCCGGGGGCGGTCGCGCTCAACGCGCTGACCTTCAACGTCGCCCGCTTCGCCGGTCCCGCCATCGCCGGGGGCCTGATCGTTTGGGCCGGGGTGGTCCCGCCGATCCTACTCAACGGGGTCGCCTACCTGCTCGCCGCCGCTTCCCTGCCACTGCTCAGGATCGCGCCCGACGAGCGGATCGGCCACGCGCCCACGCGCTCGCTCTATTCGGAAACCGTGGAGGGGTTCCGCTACGCTGCGGCTCATCCGGGAATCGGGCCGATCCTGCTGTTCGCCGCGCTGATGGGCGTGTTCGCCCGGCCCTTCCTCGAACTCCTGCCTGCCTTCGCCGATGCGGTGTTCGGCCGCGGCGCAGCGGGTCTCGCCATGCTCGCCTCCGCCACCGGGGCCGGCGCGCTCATCTCAGGGCTCGTGCTTGCCGCGCGCGGGAGCGTGCGGGGGCTGACCGGGATCGGCATCGGGGCGGGGCTCGCGATGGCCCTGGGGGGGATCGTCTTCGTCGCCACCGACGTCTTCGCCGTTGGCGTCGTCGGTGCGGCGGCGGCGGCGGCGGCGCAGATCGTGCACGGGGTGTCGATCCAGACGCTCGTGCAGGGCACGGCGGAGGGTGCGATGCGCGGGCGGGTGCTGGCGCTGTGGGGTCTGATCATCCGCGCCTGCCCTGCCATCGGCGCCCTTGGGCTCGGGGCGCTCGCCGAACTGATCGGTCTGCGCGGAGCGGTGATTGCCGCCTCCCTCGCCTGTTTGCCCGTCTGGTGGTGGGGGATGCGGCAGCACCGGAGGATTGCGGCGGCGATGGAGCGCGGGCTCGGGCCGAAGCGACGGGCCGATGGCGCCGCACCTCCTCCCGCCGGCGTGACCTGACGGCGGTCGGCGGGCGGCGTAAGCTTTGCCGCCATGCTCACGCGTCGATGGGGCCTTGCCGCCGCCTTCGCTTGTGTCGCCGCCGTCCCGGCGGTCGCCTTCCGCCTCGAGGAGGCGGACGCCGAAACGGCGGGCGAGCTCGCCTCCGCCTGCGAACGCTCCTCGCTGCACGACTCCCTGCGGGCAGAGCTTGACGCCCTGCTCGAGGGGCGCCCGCTCAGCGACGATCTCGAGCAGGCTTTGCAGCGCCTGTCCTTCTGCCCCTGGTGCGGCTGCCGCCTCGCCGCTCTCCCCGCATCCGCCTCCTGACGGGTTGGCGGCCTCGGCCCGCCTGGGCTACCGGGACGAGGAGCCGGCGCCTGAGGCCGGCGGATCGTGAGAGGAGAGAGCGATGGGCCGTATCGACCGGGTCAATCCGGGCAAGATCTACTCCGACGCCGTCGACTACCACGGCTTCGTCTTCCTGCGCGGCATCACCGCGCGCGACACCTCGGGGGACGTGAAGGCGCAGACCCGTGACATCCTGGAGCAGATCGACACGCTGCTGGAGGAACGCGGCACGGACAGGACGCGGCTCCTCTCCGCCCAGATCTGGTTGAAGGACATCAAGGACCGCGACGCGATGAACGAGGTCTGGACGGCCTGGGTGCCGCCGGGCCTCGCCCCGGCGCGCGCCTGCGTGGAATCGAAGCTCGCATCGCCCGATATGCTGGTCGAGATCATGGTCATCGCCTGCAAGTGAGCCCTTCCGCCGGTCTCGGCAGGCCGCTCGCAGAGCCCCGCCGCAGCGCTGCGGCGGGGCTTTTTCCTGCCGACTCGCCGGGCGACGGCCGGATGGCCGAAACACAACGAAACCCACCGTGATAGGATAGACGTCCTAAAAACGCGCTCTGTGCACAGCCGAAACCGGGCGAAGTTTGCGGCAATACGGTGGCAGGCCGGTTCCGCGGTTGCCTCACCCGACCCGACGCGGTTTCTCACCCGCGGTCATGAACGGGAAGAGGAGCAGCTATGCGCGTCGATCGTCGCGGCCCGCGAATCGCCTTGGCCACCACCTTGGTTCTCGCCCTGTCGATTCCCGCCTCGCCCCTCTCGGCGAACCCTTCGTCCCCGCCATCGACGCGAAGTTCCTCGCCGGCACCCTCCCACCTCGTGCAGTGCGTGCCCTTCGCCCGACACCTCTCGGGCATCGACATCATTGGCGATGCGCGCACCTGGTGGGCCCAGGCCGAGGGCCGGTACGCCCGCGGCAGCCGGCCGGAGGTCGGCTCGGTGCTGGTGTTCCGCCCCTCGGGCGGCATGCGGCTCGGCCATGTTTCGGTGGTCACCGGCATCGTCTCGTCGCGTGAAATCCTGGTCGATCACGCCAACTGGCCAGGCCCAGGCGTGCCGAAGGGGCGGATCGCCCGCGGCGTGTCCGTGATCGACGTCTCGCCCGGCAACGACTGGACGGCCGTGCGCGTCGAGATCCACGGCCGCGGCTCCGATTACGGGCGCACCTACGCCACCTGGGGCTTCATCTATCCGCGCGACCCGGCCGGCCGCCCCATCACCGACCGCCAGCCCCTACCGGAGCGGGTCGAACGCGCCACCCAGCGGGCGGCGGCGGCCGCTGCCCGGAGCCCGGCCTACGTTGGCCGCCTCGGCGGCAGCAGGGACGAAAGCCAGATCGTCGAGCTTGCCGAAGCGACCGGCCGGCCCGCGCGCGCCGGCGTCGCGGGCACCCTCGCTACCGCCGAAGCGTCGCCGCGCCGCGACTTCGGCGAGGACATCGCGGCCTGGGGCGCGCCTAACCGGTCGCTCCGCTGACGGGGGCCGCCGAGGGGACGCTCAGCCTCACGCCAGGGCCGCTGCGACCGCGGCCTTGGCCGAGGCGACCCGGTCGCGAGCGGCGATGAGGAGAACGCGAACCGTTCGCCCGTCCTGTCGCCACCACAGCCACTGCACGACGCGAAGCGGTTGGCCCGTACTTGCCATCGCGTCGCCCTCGACGAGGATCGCGTCCGACGACCCGGGCCCCGCCGGCGTCGCCACCACCGTGACGCCAAGGCAGACGATATCGGCAGCCGCCCGCAGCGCCGCGAGCGCGAAAGCGGCGCGACGATCCGGCGCCACCGGCACGGCGGCGGCAGAGGCGGTGACGCAAACGTGGTCCGGCGGTGGCCGCGCGGTGGAAGGGCTGCTGAGGGTGAAGGCCCCCAAGCTGGCGGCGACCAATCCTCGACGGCCTAGAACGGGTACCCCCGCGACAGCGGCCGCGATTGGCATCAGTGGATGCGGCGCGAGCGGAACGAGAAGGCCGGCCGCCGCGTCGGCTCCTCGCCCACCGGCCCTGCCTGGTGCAGGATCATCCGCCACACCCCGTCCTCCAGCCGAAACGCATTGACGCAGGCGAGCAAAGCCCCCTCCACGCGCTCGTGACAGACGACGAAGGCGACGTCGCCGTGCAGCAGCGGCTCGGGGTCCTCGCACTCGAGCTGGGGGGCCTCCGGGTTGGCCAAGATGGCGGCGAAGGAGGCGAGGATCTCCTCCCGCGTGGTCAGCGGGTTCCAGCCGGGATGGACGCAGATCACCGGCGCCTCGGCCGACCACAGCCGCTCCATCGCCGCCGCATCGCGGGCGTTGAACGCCTCGTAGAAGGCCTGGTTGGCGCCGAGCACCGCGTCCGCAGCCAGCGCGGCGGGCGGCACCCCGGCACGACGGGTCGTCATGCGTCGCCGATCCCTTCCCCCGATCCTGCAGCACGCCTGCGTCGTGACATCACCACCCCGGTCCGTTCCGGTCCGACTCGGGGCTTCTAGCAGCCGCGCCAGCCGGCGCACCACGTCCGGCTCAGAACCGTCCGTCGTTGACGAGCACGAGCCGCCCCACCACCGCGCCTGACTTCAAGCGCTCGAGCGCCGCAGTCGCCTCCGCGAGCGGCGTGGTGGCGACCGGGATCGGCGGCAGCTTGCCCGCCCGCGCCAGGGCGACCACCTCGCGCAGTTCCTTCGGGTTGCCGACGTAACTGCCGCGCACCGTCAGCGCCCGGGTCGCCATGATGGGCAGCGGCAGCGGGAGGTCGCCACCGTAGAGGCCGACGAGCACGAGGGTGCCGCCCTTGCGCAGGGCGGCGAAGCCCGCACGCGCGGTCGCCCCCGCCCCGACCAGGTCGATCACCGCCTCCACCGGCCCCCCGCAGGCGGCAGTGATCCGGCCCGCCACCTCCTCCGGCGTCCCGGACCCGTCGATGACGTCGCTCGCCCCCGCAGCGGCCGCCGCCTCGCGCTTGCGAGGGTCGAGATCGACCACGACGATGCGCCGGTGGCCGAGCGCCTTCAGCACGGCGATCGCATTGAGCCCGAGCCCGCCGGCGCCGAACAGAACCACCGGCTCCTCCGCCGGCAGCGGCATCACCTTGCGGATGGCGGAATAGACGGTGAGCCCGGAGCAGGCGTAGGTCGCGGCCAGGGCCGGGTCGAGCCCGTCGATGGGAACGAGGTGGCGCGGTTCGGGCACCAGGATGTGCGTGGCGTAGCCGCCGTGGCGATAGACGCCGAGCGAGCGGGGAGAGAGGCACATGTTGTCCTCCTCCGCCCGGCAGCGCGCGCAACTGCCGCAGCCGACCCAGGGGAAGACGAGCCGCACATCGCCGACCTTGAGGCCTGAGCCCGCCGCCTCCGGGCCCATCGCCACCACCCGCCCCACCACCTCATGCCCCATGGCGAGGGGAAGCGTCACCCCGCGGTCCTTCAGCGTCAGCACCTTGCCGCCGCCGAGGTCGTAGTAGCCGTCCCAGATGTGCAGGTCGGAGTGACACACGCCGCAGTGCGTCACCTCGAGCAGAACCTCCGCCCCGCGCGGTTCGGGCGTGGGCAGCTCGAGGGGAACCAGCGGCTTGCCGTTCTCCACCACCGCCATCGCGCGCATCGTCCGCGTCCCTCCCTCTCGTTGCGGCCTCCGTGCGCGATCCGACCCCGCGACCGTGCGGGGGTCAAGCCCGCCTTCCCGCCCGAGGGGGACGCATGGCATGGTGCAGCGCACATGAAGGACCATCCGCTTCGCGCGTCCATCAACGACGAGCTGCACGCGCGCCCGCACCTGCGGCTCACCGCGCCGGCGCTCCTTTCCCACGTCGTGCTGATGGCGCAGGAGACCGATGCCGAGCGCGATCGGCGCGGCTTCGCCGATCTCTGTCGCGAACACGGCGCGACCCCGCCGCCGGAAGGCGCGCGCCACCACGTCGTGCCGCTGCTCGGTCGTCTCGTGCGCTGGGAGCGGCACGGCGAGTTCCAATCCATCACCGTGCTGGCCGATGCCGCCCCCGACCTCGATCCCCACGCATGGTCCGCCTTCACCCCCCCGCTCACCCGTTGGGTCGAACTCCTTGCCGGCGAGCGGCTGACGGCGGTGCACCTCAAGATCCTGCCGGGCGTGGCCTCGGCGCCGCCGAACGACGCCTTCGCCGGCGAGGTGGTGGGCTCGACGGTCGGCGACGGCGACGGGGTGGTGTTCGCCGACTTCCGCATCCGCGAGGACGGCTTCACGCGCATGCTCCTCTATGCGCATCGCCTCACGCCGGGCCGGCTCGGGCGGATGGCGCAGCGGTTGGTCGAGATCGAGACCTACCGCATGGCGGCCCTGCTCGGCCTGCCCCCGGCCCGCGCCGCCATTCCCCGCCTCAGCGAGTTCGAACGCCGCCTGGATGCCATCGTCTCCGCCACCAGTGCCTCGGCCGAGGACGATGCGCTTCTGCTCGATCGGCTCACCGCGCTCGCCGCCGAGGCGGAGGCGCTCGCTGCCGCCAACCGCTTCCGCTTCGCCGCCACCGAGGCCTACGGCGCGCTGGTGGCGAATCGGATCAAGGAGCTGCACGAGGGGCGGGTGGAAGGCCTGCAGATGCTCGGCACCTTCCTCGAGCGCCGCTTCCAGCCAGGCCTGCGCACCTGCGCGGCGGTCGCCCGGCGCGAGCGCACCCTGCTCGACGGCCTCAACCGCGCGGCCGGCATGCTGCGCACGCGCGTCGAAGTGCGGCTCGCGGCGCAGAACCGCGACCTGTTGCGCGCGATGGACCGCCGCGCCCGGCTGCAACTGCGGCTTTCGCAGGCGGTCGAGGGGCTCTCCATCTTCGCCATCACCTACTACGCGGTGTCGCTGCTGAAGCTCGCCGTGCAGGGCCTGCCAGGGATGAAGATCCTGCCGGAGCACATGGACGAGGTGTTGGTCGCCCTCGCCGTGCCGCTGGTGGGTGGCGCGGTGTGGCTGAACGTGCGGCGGCTCCGCCACAAGCTGCGCGGCGCCGAACCGGACTGAGTCACCCGCGCGGCAGGGGAAGCGATCCGGCGCGCTTCACCGTCTCGAGCACGATCGAGGAGCGGATCGAGGCCACCCCCGGCAGCGGCATCAGCCGCCGCAGCGCGAAAGCGGCGAAGGCTTCGAGGTCGGGCACGACGACGCGCAGGAGATAGTCCGCGTCCCCAGTCAGCAGCAGCGCCTCGGTCACTTCCGGCATCGCCGCGAGCGCGCGGTGGAAGGCGGCCGCCCGGCCTTCGTCGTGGCGTTCGAGGCGAACGAAGACGAGGGCAGTGACGCCGAGCCCGACCGCCTTCTCGTCCAGCACCGCCTGCCAGCCGCGGATCACCCCCGCCTGCTCGAGCCGGGCGAGACGCCGCGCGCATTGGCTGGCGGACAGCCCCACCCGCTCGGCGAGGGCGACGTGGCTCGCCCGCCCGTCCGCCTGCACGGCGGCGAGCAGGCGAAGATCGAAACCGTCGAGCGCGACCGGCACGGGTTTCCCGCAACTGGAGCGTCCCTGACGCGAGATCCTCGCGCAAACCCCGGCCCAAGGCCAGCGGATTGCGCGGAAACCGCGCGCCGCGCGCGCTAGCCTCGCAGGAGAAAGACTGGGGAGGACGACATGGGTCCCTATCCGCACCACACCCCGCCCGCGACCATCTCGGACGCCAACCCGATGGGCACGGACGGGTTCGAGTTCGTCGAATACGCCTCGACCGAACCGGAACGGCTGGAAGCCCTGTTCGCCACCCTGGGCTTCCGCCCCGTCGCGCGGCACCGGTCGAAGAAGGTGACGCTGTGGCGGCAGGGTGAGGTGAACTTCGTCGTCAACGCCGAACCGGAGAGCTTCGCCCGCCGCTTCGCCGAGGCGCACGGGCCCTGCGCCTGCGCGATGGCCTTCCGCGTGGTGGATGCCGCCCATGCCTACCGCCGGGCGCTCGCCTTGGGTGCGAAGCCGGCCGAGACCCGGGTGGGGCCGATGGAGCTCAACATCCCCGCCATCGAGGGCATCGGCGGCAGTCAGCTCTATTTCGTCGACCGCTACGGCGCGCGGGGCTCGATCTGGGACATCGACTTCGTCTGGGAGGGCGACCGCGACCCGAAGCCCGAGGGGGTGGGTCTCTTCTACATCGACCACCTCACCCACAACGTCCGCCGCGGCAACATGGACGTGTGGGCCGAGTGGTACCGGCGCCTGTTCAACTTCCGCGAGATCCGTTTCTTCGCCATCGAAGGCAAACTCACGGGCCTCCTCTCCCGCGCCATGGTCAGCCCGTGCGGCCGCATCCGCATCCCGATCAACGAGAGCGCGGACGATCGGAGCCAGATCGAGGAATTCCTCCGCCAGTATCGCGGCGAGGGCATCCAGCACGTCGCCTTGGGTGCGCGCGACATCTTCGCCGCCGTCGAGCGGCTTCGCGCGGCGGGCCTCGCCTTCATGCCCGCCCCGCCCGACACCTACTACGAGAGGGTCGATGCGCGCGTGCCCGGCCACGGCGTGGATGTCGGCCGCCTGCGCCGTTTGGGGATCCTGATCGACGGCGAGGGCGTGGTGGGTGGCGGGCAGACCAAGGTGCTGCTGCAGATCTTCACCACCACGGTGATCGGCCCGATCTTCTTCGAGCTCATCGAACGCCGCGGCGACGAGGGCTTCGGCGAAGGCAACTTCCGCGCGCTGTTCGAGTCGATCGAGGAGGACCAAATCCGACGCGGCGTGCTCAAGCCGAAGGCGGCGTGACGGGCCTCGGCGCAGCACCGACGCAGACGTTGCCGAGACGCGACGGCACGGACACGTAACGATGCGGCGAGGTCGGCGAAGGGAGCGATCGCCGCACCGACGGCGCTCTCACGCCGCCTTCAGCCGCTCCGCGAAGGCCTGGCGGAACTTCGCCACCTTCGGCGCGATCACCGCCCGGCAGTAGCCGGCGAAAGGGTTCCGCTCGAAATAGCGCTGGTGATAGGGCTCGGCCGGCCAGAAGCGCTCGAGCCGCGCCACCTCGGTCACGATCGGCGCCGGCCAGACCCGCCGTGCCTCGAGTTCGGCGATCACCGCGCGCGCCGTCCGTTCCTGCTCCCCGTCCTCGGCGAGGATGATCGAACGGTACTGCGGGCCGACATCGGCACCCTGCCGGTCCTTCGTCGTCGGGTCGTGCACGACGAGGAAGATCGCGCAGAGATCGGCGTAGGGGATCGTTTCGGGGTCGAAGGTGACGCGCACCACCTCGGCATGCCCTGTGGTGCCGCTGCACACCTGCTCGTAGGTCGGGTTCGGCACGTGCCCGCCGGCGTAGCCGCACACGACGTCGCTTACCCCCTTGAGGTCGCGGAAGATCGGCTCGAGGCACCAGAAGCAGCCGCCGCCGAAGGTCGCCGTCGTGCTCATCACACCCTCCCTCGTTCGCGCGCAGCATGTGGCGCGGGGCGAGAGGCGGGCAAGCCGGCGGCTCAACGAGCCGGCGGAGAACGGCGCCGCGGACCGCGACCTCGCCGAAGGCGTCCGAGCGCCGGGGCAGCGGCTTGGTCGCCGTTCGAGACGAGCCGCGAGGTAGGTTGTCCCGCCCGAGCGGCTCAATCCGCCTGCAAGCGGGCGAGAGCGGCGAGTTCGGCGAGCGAGGAGACGGTGTAGTCGGGCACGACGTGGGCGGGCGGTGTCGCGCCATGGCCGGAACGGCGCGCGCGGCGGTTCACCCAGCAGCAGGGGATTCCCAAACGGCGGGCGGGCGCGATGTCGTGGAACATCGACTGCGCGACGTGCAGCCAGCGCTCGACCGTGATCCCGCGCTCGGCGAGGATCGCGCGCGCGGCTTCGAAGTGGGCCGGTGCGGGCTTGTAGGAGCGGACGCGCTCGGCGGTGACGGTGAAATCGGGCACGGTGCCGATGGCGGCAATCGAACGCGCGAGCGAGGCTTCGTCCACGTTGGAGAGGATGCCCAGCACGAACCGGCCGTGGAACTGCGCCATCGCGGCGGCCGTGTCGACGAAGGGCGGCCAGTCGCTGATCGAGGCGGCGAAGGCCTTGGCCGCCTCCGCGTCGCGGCGAAGCCCCAACCGGTCGCACAGGGCGAGAAAAGTGCGTTCGAGAATGACGGGATAGAGGGCGGAGGGGTCGCGTTCCTGTTCACGATGTTCGAGATCGGCGAACACCTCGAGGATGTGCGCTTCGGACCAGTCGTGCCCCTGCGCGCGCGCGAGGGGGGCGATGAAGCCGGCGATGCCCTTCTCCCAGTCGATCAGCGTGCCGTAGCAATCGAAGGTGAGGGCGGCGAAGCGACGAAGGTCGAGCATCGGGCGACTCCGCTGGGGCACCCGATGCTAGCGCAAGCGAACAGGGCGCGCCGCCCGCGCGACGCGCCCTCGTTCGCTGGCTGCGAATGGACCCCGCTTACTGCGGTTCGCTGGTGCCGGAGCCCGAGCCCGGTTCGACGAACTGGCGGCTGTCGATCAGCACCGTGACGGTCTTGTTCTGCCGGCAGTTGGTCATGCAGGCGACGTCGGGGGTGTCGGGCCGCTCCTCGAAGATGAAGCCGTCGCGGTTCGGCATGCGCACCGCGGCGAGCGTCTTCGCGTCCATCACTGCGTCCTCGGGGATCAACTCGTTCAGATACAGCACGTAGGCGGTGATCGCATAATACTCGTCGATGCTCAGGCTCTGCGGCGCCTGGTAGGGCATGGCGCGTCGGATGTAGTCGAACACGATCGGCGCCGAAGGCCAGTAACTGCCCACCGTGCGCTTCGGCGTTTCCGTGTTCAGCGAGCCCTTGCCGCCCATCAGCGCCGGCCAACGATCGAGCCCTTCGCCGAAGTCGCCGTGGCAGACGGCGCAGTGGGCGAGATAGAGCTCCTCGCCGTCCTTCACGGACCCACGCCCGGGCGGCAGGTTCGATCCGTCGGGACGGATCGCGATGTCCCACCCGGCGATCTGTTCCGGCGTGGCGTCCGTGCCG
This sequence comes from Elioraea thermophila (ex Habib et al. 2022), assembly GCF_003336755.1. GTDB lineage: Bacteria > Pseudomonadota > Alphaproteobacteria > Acetobacterales > Acetobacteraceae > Elioraea > Elioraea thermophila. The sequence continues at coordinate 118,598 of NZ_QMDI01000006.1, forward strand.
AGACCGAGCGGCTTCGGCAGGGGCGGCAGGCCGGCCGGCTGCGGCCAGGGCTGTTCCCAGGTGTTGCCGCCGGGCGGCGGAACGAACGGCTTGAACTGCTCGAAGCCGCGCGAGAACGGCACCGCCGCGACCTGCTGCGCGGCCGGTTGCGCCGCTGCCGGCTGGGCCTGCTGCGGCTGGCGCACCTGCTGCTGTTGCTGGGACTGCGTCTGCTGGCGCTGCTGCGCCACGACCTGGTCGGCCAGCATCAGGCCCCCGGCAACGGCGATCAGCGCGGCGCCGAGAAGAAGGGTCTTGCGCATCGGCTCTCTCTCCTCAGGCGTCGATCTGCACGTTGACCACCGTGCCGTCCTTCTCGACGAGCCAGGTGTGGATGCGGTTGTTGTGGTAGATGCTCTCCACCCCGCGCTTGTCGCGCAGCGCGTGGATCGACGGCTGCACCCGTCCGGTCTCGTCGATGGCGCGGGACTGCAGATAGAACGGCCCCGTCCCTTCCCGCCATTCCCAGGGAATGCGAAAGCGGGTCAGCGCCTTGGAGAGTATGGGTTCCTGCAGTTCGGCGGTGCGCCAGGTGTCGCCGCCATCGACGGAAACGTCGACGCGCGCGATTTTGCCCAAGCCCGACCACGCGAGCCCTTTGATCTCGACGAAGCCCGGCTTGCCGCGCAGCGGCTTCTCCGGGCAGGGGTAGGTGATGACGGAATTCACTTCGTTGATGAAGGTGAACTGGCGCGCTTTGCCGGAAGGCAGGAGATCGGTGTAGGTGCGCGTCTCCGAGCGGTGATACCAGGGCCGATCGCCCACTTCGAGGCGGCGAATCCACTTGATCCACACGTTGCCCTCGTAGCCCGGCACGACGAGACGCACGGGGTAGCCTTGCTGCGGGCGCAGCATCTCGCCGTTCTGGCCCCAGGCGAGGATGCAGTCATCGAGCAGCTTGGCGATGGGGAGGCTGCGCGAGAGGTGTGAGGCATCGCCGCCTTCCGCCAGCACCCAGGAGGCGTTCGGCTTCAGCCCGGTCTCGGCGAAGATGTGCTTGAGCTGCACGCCCGTCCACTCGCAGCACATCAGCATGCCGTGCGTGTACTGCACGCCGGACATCTGCGCCCCGCGCCACTCCATGCCACCGTTGGCAGGGCACTCGAGGAAGTGGATGCGGCTGACGGTCGGCATCCGCATCAGGTCCTGCAGGGTGAAGATCTTCGGCCGATCGACCAGGCCGTGCACCATCAGCCGCCAGTCGTTCGGATCGACGTCCGGATAGCCGCCGTGGTGACGTTCGAAGCAGAGGCCGTTGGGGGTGATGATGCCGTGCAGTTCGGCGAGCGGGGTGAACGAGACGGAGCCGATCCGATCCGCCGTCAGCCACGGCACGTAGCGGCGCACGACATGCGCCTCGTGGCGCGAGGGGTTGCCGTAGGGCTCCTCGATCACGCCGAGGCCCAAGCTGCGGCCCCATTCGGGCAGGTTCGGCGGCAGGTTCTCCGGATTGCCGCCATTGCCGTTGCCGGCGGCGACGGCGCGTCCGCCTGCGAGAGCCGCTGCCGCCGCGGTGGCGAGCCCTGCACCGGCGCGCAGCACGCCACGCCGTGACGGGGTCGAATCGTTCCGCTCCATCTCACTCCCCATCATTCGTTCCTCAACTCAAACCGAACATCTGCCGTGTCAGCGCCTCGTACCATCCGTCGGCATAGTGCGCTTCGAGACGGCGGTACTCCTCCTTGCGCTCGCGGCTCATCGTCGCGTTGCGCGGGCTGATGCCGCCCGAATTCGGCACCTCGATGAAACGATCGCCCTCGGCGCGGAACACGCCGACGATGGAGATGCCGTAGTCGGTGCCGACGTGGCTGTAGCAGGTGTTGAAGTAGACCGGATCGGGCGGCGTCTGCCCGCGATGCAGCGCCACCGCCGCCGCCACCGCCTGCTTGGCGTGGGTGGAGGCGACGAAGCCCGATTTCGGCATCGGGGCCGCGATCGAGGCGTCGCCGATGACGTGGATCCCCGGCACGAGCGCGCTTTCGAAGGTCTGCGGCTTCACGGGGCACCAGCCGGTCTGGTTGGCAAGCCCCGTGTCGCGGGCGATCTTGCCGGCCATCTGCGGTGGGATGACGTTGGCAACGTCGGCCTTCACCGTGTCGCCGAATTCCGTGCGCAGCGTCATCGCGCTTGGGTCGACGCGCACCACGCGGCCGTCGTTGGACGCACCCCGCCATTCGATCATGCCGGGATAGAGTTCCTCCCACGCCTCCTGGAACAGCGGCTGCTTGGAGAAGCCGTTCTTCGCATCCAGCGCGAGGATCTTGGCGCGCGGCTTGGCCTGCTTGAAGTAGTGCGCGACCATGCTGATGCGCTCGTAGGGCCCGGGCGGGCAGCGGAAGGGGTTGTCCGGGATCGCCATCACGAACACCCCGCCGTCCGGCATAGCGCGCAACTGGCGCTCCAGCACGGTGATCGGCTGCAGGTAGGGCGCCCAGCCATGCGGCATGCGCTCGGCCGCCCCTTCCGTGTAGCCCTCGATCGCGCCCCAGCGGAGATCGATTCCTGGGCTCATGACCAGACGATCATAGGCCACGGGCCCACCGTTGCGCAGGCGCACCGTCTTCGCCGCCGGGTCGACCGCGACCGCCTCGTCGTGCACCACGCGCACCCCGCGCCGAGCCAGCCCGTCGTAGGTGAAGGTGATCTCCTCGATCTTGCGCATGCCCCCGAGCACGAGGTTGCCGTAGGGGCAGGTGGTGAAGCTGCGCGAACGTTCGATCAGGGTCACGTCGACATCGGGGAACGTGTCGCGCGCGAAACGGGCAGCGGAGGCACCGCCGAAGCCGCCGCCGATGATGACGAGGCGCATGCGTGCCTGGGCGGACACGCGCGGCGCGGCGAGGGCGACGGGAAGCGCGGCCGCAGAGGCGAGCAGACCGCGACGGGTCAGGGTATCGGTCATCGGTCGTCTCCCTCTCACTCCGGCTTCGCCCAGCGGATCGCCATCAGCGCGAACTCCTCGTCGGTGTAGCCGCGCGCGATCCGGTTCATCACGGTCGGGTTGTTCTTGTTTTCGCGGAACGCCTTCATCATGGCGACGAAGTCGGCCCGGTTCATCGTCTGCGCAATCTTCGGGATGCCGTGCCCGCCCGACCCGTCGCCGCCGTGGCAGCCGACGCAACCGCCGGTGACCAGGGCGATGCGAGCCTGGTCGTTCGCCGCAGCCGGCAGTCCGGCCAGGAGTGCGGCGGTCGCCGCCAGGGCAGCCATTCGGCCAAGTCGCGCGAGTGTGCTTGGCATCGGTCTCCTCCCCAATTGGTCGTCACAGTATAGTGACTGCATCGGCAGCGTCCAGCGGTATCTTCGCAGACACGAAGGTGCTGAATGGGCGCGGCCGAACGCCGGGGGAACGTCAACCTCACCCTAGGGACAGCGCCCGATGAAACTCTCCCTGAGCGTCCTTGTTGCAGCCCTTGCCGTGGCCGCAGCCGCCCATGCCGAAGGTGATCCCGCTGCCGGCCAGCGGGTGTTCAACCAGTGCCGTGCCTGCCACACCATCGAGGAGGGTGGTCGCAACGGGGTCGGCCCCAACCTGTACGGCGTGGTCGGCCGGAAGGCGGGCCAGCGCGAGGGCTTCCGCTACTCCGCCAACATGCAGGAGCTCAGCGGCGCCGGCCTGACCTGGACCGAGGACAATCTCCGCAAGTACCTCGCCAACCCGAAGGATCTCGTGCCGAAGGGCTCGATGGCCTTCGCAGGCCTGCGCAACCCGCAGCAGATCGAGGACGTGATCGCCTTCCTCAAGCAGAACGGCCCGAAGAGCTGAGCCGGAAGGGCCGAACATGAGGATCGGGCGCCGCCATCTCCTCGCCGGGCTCGCCGCCGTCGCTGCCGAACCGGCGTGGGCCGAAGGCGGCGCCAGCCTCGTGATGCTCGAGCGCCACGACTGCCCCTATTGCCGGCGCTGGCTGCGCGAGGTGGGCCCCGGTTGGGACGCCTCCGACCTCGGGCGCCGGGCTCCCCTCCGTCGCGTCGACATCGGCCGCGGTCCCTTGCCTCCCGATCTCGCCTTCCTGCGCGGTGCGGTCTTCACGCCCACCTTCGTCCTGGTGAAGGATGGTCGGGAACTCGGCCGCATCGTCGGCTACCAGGGCGAGGCGCTGTTCTGGCAGGCGGCCGAGGCCCTGGTCGCGAAACTGAACGAACGAACGGAGGAAGCACGGCAATGAGAAAGACCATGCTCGCGACGGCGGTGCTCGCGGCGGCGATGGCGGCCGGTGAGGAGGCGCGCGCAGCCGCCGACGACTTCACCACCTTCCGGGTGATGACGCCCGAACTCGCCCTCGACCTCGCGCTGGCCGCGCTGAAGGACTGCCGCGACCGCGGCTACCAGGTCGCGGTCGCCGTGACGGATCGGTTCGGTCTCGTCCAGGTCGTGCTGCGCGACCGGCTCGCTGGCCAACACACGCCGGACACCGCGGTCGGCAAGGCGCGCGCCGCGGTGAGCTTCCGCACCGACACGCTGACGCTGGCCGAGGTGACGGAAGCGGGCCAGCTCAATTCGGGCATCCGTCACCTGCCGGGCTTCGTCTTCCTCGGCGGCGGTGTTCCGGTCGAAGCCGGCGGCATGATCGTCGGCGGCATCGGCATTTCCGGCGCACCCGGCGGGGCCGAGGACGACGCTTGCGCGAAGGCCGGCATCAAGGCGGTCGAGGACCGGCTGATGATGTGAATGACGTGATCGGGCGGGCCGGGTGCGCCCCTGGGTTCAGGGCTTCAGGTGCACCCAGCCCGAAAGCACCTTCTCGACGATCTCGGGCAGGCCGTTCTTCACCACCTCGACGCCATCGAGCAGGTCGTCGTGCGGGCGTCCCATGCTCTCGAGCGTGTTGCCACAGGCGATGAAGGTGATGTCGTAGGCCCTGAGCGAGGCGACGCGTTCGGCCACCTGGCTGTCGCCCTTCAGCACATGGCGCACGCCCGGACCGTAGAGCACGATCGCGAGCTCCACCCGGTCAGGCCCATAGAACTCCTGGATGTTGATCACGTTGGAGAACACCGCGTTCGCGCGCGCGGGGTCGGACTCGGCAAGGGAGACGACGATCCGCCGCGGCGCATCCACGCTCGGCTTGGGGTCGGCGAGTTCGGTCGCGCGCTCACGGGAGGCCGTCGCGGGAGACGCGACCAGCAGGGCGAGAGCGATCAACAACGCGCGCTTCATGGCCATCCTCTCATATCCGTGACGGCGGCGGATTGATCCGCGCCGTCTGCCTTGCCATCATTCAACGACAAACACGAAGGGAGGGGTCGATGCCGAACACCCGCCGCAGCCTGCTTGCCGCCCCACTCCTCGCCGGTGCCGGCCTCCTTGCTCCCGGGGTCCTGCGGCCGGAACCGGTGCGGACGGATCACGGCTGGACCCAGTCCTGGTTCCTCGACACCTTCCTCCGCCTGCCCGAAGACCTTGCCGAGGCACGCGCGAACGGCAAGCGCTTCGCCGTCGTGTTCGACCAGAGGGGCTGCCCTTACTGCGTCGAGATGCACACCAAACACCTGGTCGACCCTGAGATCGCCGCTTACGTGCGCGAGCGTTTCGCGCTGATCCAGCTCGACCTGCACGGGTCGCGCGAGGTGCAGGACTTCGACGGCGCCACCATGGAGGAGAAGGCGCTTGCCCGCCGTTGGCGCGTGCGCTTCACGCCGACCATCGTCTTCTTCCCGGACAGCGAGGCGGTGCCGCAGGCCCCCGGCCACGAGATCGAGGTCGCCCGCATGCACGGGCTTCTCAAGCCCGACCAGTTCCTCGGCATGTTCCGCTACGTCGCCGACAAAGCCTACGCCGACGGCACGCCCTTCACCGCCTGGTGGTCGCGCCACGCCCGCGGCTGAGCGGGCGCCACCTGCCGGGGACGGACGGGAAGCCACGGGAAGGGCGGCGATGTCGGCCGCCATCGCGGCTCACCCGAGGCGGGAGAACATCGGGAAGGTCTCGAGCAGCCAGTTCCCGATCACGCTGAAGGTGCCCGTCATGATCATCACGCCGGTGACGATGAGAAGCCCACCGACGGCGAGCTCGACCGCCCGGAAATAGCGGCGCATGCGCTGCACGAAACCGAGGAAGCGCGAGGCGAACAGGGCGGCGAGCAGGAACGGCACGCCGATGCCGGCGGCATAGACCGCGAGCAACGACGCCCCGTAGCCGACCGACTGCGACGAGGCGGCGATGGTGAGGATTCCGGCCAGGATCGGTCCCACACAGGGTGTCCAGCCGAAGGCGAAGGCAAGCCCCACCACATAGGCGCCGAGTGGCCCGGTCGGCTTGCGGTCAACCTCGATCCGCTTCTCGCGATAGAGGAAGCCCAAGCGAAAGAGGCCCGCGAAGTGAAGGCCGAAGGCGATCAACACCGCGCCGGCGACGAGCGCGAAGGTCTCCATGTGCTCGGCGAGAAGTTGCGAGATCGCGGTCGCCGAGGCGCCGAGGGCGATGAAGACGGTGGCGAAGCCGAGCACGAAGAAGAAGGCGGCCGTCACCACGCGGAGCCGGTCGGCCTCGACCACCGTGCCGGTGGCCCCCGCCTGCAGCGTGACGCCGCCGATGAAGCCCAAGTAGGGGATGATCAGCGGCAAGACGCAGGGCGAGAGGAAGGAGAGGATCCCCGCGACCAGAGCCGTGCCGTGGCCGACATCCATGCTGGGCAGCCTAGCCGCCCTCGCGCGGGCAAAACAGGGTCACCAAGCCATCCCGTTGGCGTCGGCGCATCGCTTTCGCCCCGCCCCCCAATCGCAGCGTTGCTCGCCTCGGGCGAGAGGCCGCCTCGGCGTTCAGCCGCGAACGAGGCGGATTGCGGTGTTCGGTTTCGGCGCCACCGTGCCGAGGCGGGCGATGTGCTTCTCCACCACCTCCCAGATCGGCGGGCCTTGCGTGCCCTCGTTCACCGAGGCCCAGCCCGCGAGCACGTAGCGCTTCGACGCCTCGAGCGGCTCGTTCTTGCGCAAGAGCACCATGTCGGTGATGCGCTGCCCGGCGGGCCGATCGACCCGGATGGTGAAGCCCAAGCCGCCCACCCGCACCATGTCGCCGCCCTGCTGGTAGTAGGGATCGGGGTTGAACAGGTTGTCGCAGACGTCCTCGAGGATCTCCTTCACCTGGGCGCCGGTGAACTCGAGCCGCCAGGCATTCGGATAAGTCATCGCCGTCTGCTCGTAGATGTCCTCCATGGTGATCGGGCTGCCGGGCAGCAGCGATGGCCCCCAACGGAAGCCGGGCGAGAGCGCGATCTCGGCATCACGCTCGGCGACCAGCGCGTCGCAGATCAAGTCGTCCCAGGTGCCGTTCGTGTTGCCGCGGCGATAGAGCGTGGTCTCCGTCCGGCCGACGACGCGCTTCAGCATCGCCTCGTGCGGCGCGCGCAACCGCGCGATGGCGGCCGCCATCTCGGCATCGGGGCGGATCGCGTTGGCGAAGACGGGGATCAGCGCGTGCCGGTACGCCACCACCTTGCCGCCGCGCACCTCGAGGTCGAGCCGGTTGAGGAACTTGCCGTGCGCCCCGGCAGCGATCAGCAGCGTATCGCCCACCTTGATCGGCTCCGGCGTGCAGTCATGCGTGTGCCCGACCAGCACGACGTCGATCCCCTTCACGCGCGAGGCGAGCTTGCGATCGACCGCGAAGCCGTTGTGGGAGAGGAGCACCACCACCTCGGCGCCTTCCGCGCGCGCCTCCTCGACGCGCTTGGCGAGCTTCTCCTCCTGGATGCCGAAGCTCCAGTCGGGGATCATCCAGCGCGGGTTGGCGATCGGCGTGTAGGGGAAGGCCTGGCCGATCACCGCCACCTTCACCCCGCCGCGCTCGAACATCTTGGCCGGGGTGAAGACCTCCTCGTTCCATTCCGTATCCTGAACGTTATGGGCGAGGAACGCGCAGCCCGAGGCCTCCGTCTGCTCGACGAGTTCCTTCACCCGCTTCGCGCCGTAGGTGAATTCCCAATGCGAGGTCATCGCCTCGGGCTTGAGCAGGCCCATCAGCTCGACCATCGCACCGCCGTTGGTCGCCAAGGCGACGTAGCCGCCGTGCCAGGTGTCCCCGCCATCCAACAGCAGGGTGCGATCGGGTCGCTCCGCCCGGATGGCCTTGACGAGCGTGGCGATGCGATCGAGCCCGCCCATCGGCCCGAAGGTGCGGGCGAGGGTCTCGAAGTCCTCGTGGCTGACCGCGTGCGCCATCGCGGTGCCGGCGGGCACGCGGAAGTGCTCGCGCAGCGCGGCACCGGTGAGGAAGGGCGGGCGGCCACGCCCCTCGCCCACCCCCTCGTTCACCGAGGCCTCACGGAAATACATCGGCAGCATCTGCCCGTGCAGGTCGGTGACGTGGATCAGCGTGACCTGGCCGAGCGGCTGGAAGCGCAGCAGGTCGGCCTCGGTGAGCGTGCCCTGCGCGGCGGCGCGCATGGCGGAGGGGCCGAGCGCGGCCAGAGCGCCCGCTCCGGCCAACAGGTCGCGACGCGTGATCATGCCGAAAGTCCTACGCGACGAGGCAGATGGGGCTCGCCGCGGCGCTGCCGCAGCGAGGTGTGGCGCGCGTCAGCGGCCGCCCGCGACAGCGCGCGGGCGGCCACCGCCGCGACCCTCGAAGGTCAGCCGACCCTGAGTTCGGACCGGGACGTGGCGCGGGTGCCCGCGTCGTTGATCCAGGTGAACTCGAAGGTGCCCGTCTTCTCCGCCTTGAAGGCGAAGGCGATGTACGGGTTGGCCGAGATCGCCGGGTGAAGGTCCATGCGGAACACCTCCTGCCCGTCGAAGGTGGCGATGAAGGTCTTGATGATGTCCCGCGGCACCAGGTTGCCCGAGGAATCGCGGCGGGTGCCGGTTTCCATCGGGTGCGAGATCAGGGTGCGGATCTCGACGATGTCCCCCGCCTTCACGCCGGAGGGAAGGCGAACGCGCGGCTGTCCGATCGGTGCTGCCATGGTCGTGTCCTCGTCCTCTTCGTTGGTCCGCTCAGCCGCCGCAGCCGCCGATGGTGACCTTCACCTCCTGGCGACCGATGAACAGCGACCCGTCGCTCATCTCGGCGATGGCGACCACGTCCTGCGTCTGGCCGAGGCGAATCCGCGTGGAGACCTCGGCGCGGCCCATCGCCGGCGTGAGGTGGAAGGAGGCGACATCCGGGGTCGGGTTGCGGTCGGCGAACACGTGCACCGTCTTGACGTGATCACCCGCCGTCATCGGGCTCTCCACCACCACGGTGAGCGGGATGGTGTTGCCGTTCTCGGCAATCGGCGGCAGGCGCAGGGTGACGCGCCCCTCGTTCAGCTTCTTGTCGCCGATCAGCTTCTTGATCGCCGCTTCCGTCGCCGGCTGCAGCGACGCAGACGCGGGCTTCGGCGCCAACGTGATGGCAACGACCGCACCGGCCGTGCCGAACAGAGCCGTGCGCCGGCTCAAGGCCACTGTCCTATTCATCGAGGCGTCCTCTCCTCTCCCCATCCCTCACGGGCAATCGACAACCCACACGGAGAGTCGGCAACCGGAATGATCCATCGGCAGAAGGGACGCTCCCTTTCGCCCGATCGGCCCGGTCCGTTCCTCCCGGCTCGTTATCTTCGGAACATTGAACATGGTTCCCGCCCCGCTGGCAAGCATTTCTTCACGGAACCGTCAGGAAAAGCCCCAGGCGAAGGTGAGTTCATGCTTGTTGTGGCTCAGGTGCCTGAGCCAAGTGCCTGGAATTGCGGCGAAAGCCTCCGCCGTGTCGTGGTCGGTGACGCCCTGGAACTTCACCGTGCAGACGATGCGCCGCGCCGCCCCGGCCGCGATCCAAGCGCGAACCAGGCGCAGGAGACGCTGCGGATAGGCGATCACATCGCTGCACAGCCAATCCACAACGCCCTCCCTCTCGCGCCAGCGCGCGGGGTCGAGGGCGAAGGCACTCACTCGGCGCGCAGTCACGTTCGGCAGCAGGGCGACGCGCGGATCGAGCGGCGCCTTGTCGATCGCGATCACCCGCGCGCCCAAGGAGGCGAGCGCCCAACTCCAACCGCCCGGTGAGGCGCCGAGATCAAGACAGGTCTCGCCCGGCTGCGGCCAGCAGCGGAGCAAGGCCAACGCCTCCCAGAGCTTCAGGTAGGCGCGCGAGGGCGGGCCCTCGCGGTCTTCGACGAAGCGCGCCTCGCCGTTCGGAAAGGGCGAGGAACAATCGGGCGCGGCGAGCATCAGCTCCGGCGCGAGCAGCGTGAAGGAGCCGAGCGGGGCTTGCGGTGCCGCGGCCGGAAAAGCGAGCGGCCTCGCCGCAACATGCGGCAGCCTCCCGGCGATCAGCATCGCCCGGCGGTGATGGAGCGGCGCATAGGGCCACCAGTTGCGCTGCACCGCGCGCAGCTTCGCCGCCGCATCGGCGATCGAGCTGATCGGAACCGGGCGAGGGTCGCGCCAGATGTTGAGGGCCCAGGCGCTCGCCACCGGCGCGTGCTCGCTGAGCGCGAGCCGACCGTGCCAACACGCCACCGACACCCCGCGGCGCGCCAGTTCGTCGGCGAGCTGGGCCTCGAAGCCCTCAGCGGCGAGATAGGCGGACCGAAACGCCCCGGCGTTCACCTGGGAGCAACGAAAGCGGTGTAAGCGAGGACGAGCCAGCCGCCGATCAGCGCGCCCCCGCCGATCGGCGCCAGGGGGCCGAGGGACAGGCCGAGGAGCGCGCGCGTGAGCACGGAGCCGCAGAACAGCACGAGGCCCGCGATGAACAGCGCGATCGCCCACGCGAGCGGGCGGCGGGGCAGCCGCTCGGCCAGGGCGGCGACGGCGAGGAGGGCGAGCGCATGCCAGCCCAGCATGGTCAACGCACTGTCCACCATGGCGAGCGAGGTGGGGTCGAGTCGAGCGGGCAAGGCGTGGGCGCGCAGCGTGGCGAGCACGACGGCCGCCGCCCCCGTCATCGCCCCGATACCGACAGTGATGCGAACCATGGCGACGACCCTCGCGGGCGCAGCACCGTCGCGCAAGGCCCTCTCAGGAGACGGGCCATCCGCCCGGTCGCGGCGATGATCCTGCTCCGGCCCGCGCCCGCACCGCCATCGCCCGCCGCGGCGTGGCCGCTCGCCTTCGCCGGGGCGCTGATCCGCGACCCGACCGGGCGTTATCTGGTGCAGATCCGCGACCACAGCCCCGGCATCCTCAGCCCCGGCGCCTACGGCCTGTTCGGCGGTGGCATCGAGGACGGCGAAAGTGCGGACGAGGCCGTCCGGCGCGAACTCGCGGAGGAGATCGGCTGGATCCCGGAGGATCTCACCTTTTGGCGCACGCTGTGGATCCCGGCCCGCTATCCTGGCTCGCCGGTGTGCTCCGCCCGCGTCGAGGCGTACCAGGGCACGATCACGCCGGAGCGCGCCGCCCGGCTGCGGCAAACGGAAGGGGCCGGGCGGGCGCTGATGCCGCCGCGCACGCTGCTCCTGGAGGCGAACGTGTCCACCGTGGCGCGGCTGGCGATCGGTCTGCACGCGCAGGACGCGATCGCCGCCGGCGGAGCGGAACCCCCACCGGAACACTGGGAGCGGTGACGCGGGGGGCGGCCGCTCAGCGGCGGCGGAACAACCTGAGCAAGGCCGCGAACAGGCCGCCACGCGGGCGCGGCTCGGCGCGAAAGAGGGAGGGACCGCGGCTCGCCGCATGCGGCCGCGCCGCGGGTGGCGGGATCGCTGAGGCGACGGAGTACGCGCGCACGTCGCCGGCCGCGATCAGCCGCCGTTCGAAGGCGACCACGCGATCCACCGGCTCGGGCAGCGCGCCCCGCTCCAGCGCGTTCGCCTGTGCCGCCGCCCCACCGAAGTCGCCCGCCCGGCGCAGGATGTCGACGATGCGCACCTGCTGTTCGAGATCGGGCGGCGGCCCCTGACGGAACAGGGCGACGGCGGTGAGGCGCCACTCGCGGGCGAGGTCCGGCCGGCGGACGTCGTCCGCCACCCAGGCCGCCTGCAGGGTGGCTTCGGCGGCGGCGTGCAGTTCGCCCGTCTCCTCGAGGATCATCGCCCGGCAGAGGAACCGGCGCGCCAGGGCGGGGTAGTTCGTCTCGGCCAGCAGCGCGCGGTACGGCCCCGACCACACCACCGCCTTCTCCGCCTCGCTCGCCCGATCGAGCCGAGGCGCGACGTAGCCGCAGCCAGGGCAGGCCTGCAGCCAATAGGCCATGGTGCTGCGCACGGCATCGCGCGGCCGCAGATCGAGGTCGGGCGGCCCGGCTGGCCCTCCCCCCTTCACCTGGCGCTGCCGGCTCTCACGCCCGCAGACCGCGCACGCGACGGACGTCTCCACCACGCTCGGCATCGCCCGCAAGCGTAGCGAACGAACGGGCTGCGGTGAAGCGGAGGCACACTCACGCCGCGATCAGCTTCACCCACATCCCGGGTCGCAAGGTCTCGTCGGCGCCGAGCCCGTTCAGCACGCGAAACCGCTGCTCGGGCTGCGGCAACGGCAGCGTGCGCGCCAGCGAAGCCACCGTCTCGCCCGCCCGCACCTGGTGGGCGCGCAGCCTGAGCGGGCGGATGGCCGCCGCCTCCTCGCGGCTGATGCGGCGGAAGGAGGCGAGCATGGCGTTGAACCCCGCCTGGAAGGCCTCCAGCCGGTCGGCGCGCGTGGCGAGCTGAAAGCGCCAGTAGCGCCCCGGCGCGAATTTGGCGGCGACCAGCAGGAGATCGATCGTGCCCTCGCGCGTGGAGAGCCGCCCCCGTGCTGCCGCCGCCGGCCAGCCGCCGACCTCGAGCGAGGAGACACCGCCAAGCCGGACGTTCTGCGCCCAAACGCGCGTCAGGTACTGGTCGGGGGTGAGGTCGCCGCGGATCCGCGCGGCGTCGAACACGATCTGCGCCCCCTCGCGGTGGGTGGCGGAGACGGCGTTCTTGCCGTTCACCACCCGATAGCCCTCCGGGAAGTCGAGACGGATGCCGAGGCCCGGATGGAGGAAGGTCCGCCCGCGCACCACGCCCTCATTGACGTCGTCGCCCCACACCAGGCCGTCGAGCCGGCGGATGTGCTCATCGCGCGCCGTCCGCCCGCGCGCATCCCCGCCGGCCTGGGCGATCGCCGCCCGCACCCGGTCCGTCGTGCGCGGATGCGTGGAGAGCCAGGAGAACTGATCCTCCCCCGGCCGCCGCCCGGTGGCCGCAGCATCGAGCCGATCCCAGGCGTTCATGCGATCGAGGAACGAGGCCATGGCCTCCGTGGTGTAGCCGCCCGCCCGCAACAGCCGCACGCCGTAGGTGTCGGCCTCGAATTCCTGTTCCCGGGAGTAGGAGGCGAGCCAGAACTGTCCGGCGAGGCCGGCGATCTGGCCGGCTCCGCGCACGCCGAGAAAGATCTGGCCGAGGATCTCCGCCGCCACCCCGCCGATCTGCGCCCCCACCTGACGGTCGTAGCGCTGGGCGGCGTGGCGGTGGATGACGTGGCCGATCTCGTGCCCGATCACCGCGGCGAGTTCCGCCTCGTCGGCACAGAGGCTCAAGAGGGCGCGGGTGACGTAGATGTAGCCGCCCGGCACGGCGAAGGCGTTGATCACCGTGGTGTTGAGGAGGGTGAAGGTCCAGCTGTCGTTCGGCCGATCCGACAGTGCGGCGAGCCGTTGCCCGAGGTCGCGCACGTAGGCCGCATGCGGGCCCTCCATCGCGCCGCCGAACTGGGCGAGGATCTTCGGGTGTTCCTGCGCGCCGAGACGCGCCTCCGCCTCGCGCGAAAGGAAGATCTGCGCCGCCGCCGGCCGGGTGAGCAGGAGGGCGGGGGCGGCGAGCAGGACCGGGCGTCGCTTCAACATGCCCCCAATGTAGTGCGGGCTCGCCCCCGCTCGCCGCGGCGTGCCCCTGTCGCCGGCTCAGAACAGCGAGAACCAGCGCGCGGGTTCGGTGGCGGGGCGGGCCGGCGTGTCCGCCACCGCCGGCTGTGGGCCGAAGGGGCGGGGCTCCGTCCAGCAATCGACCCGCCCGAGCGAGCGGGTGCAGAACGGCGCCTCCGCCGGGGCTTCCACCGTCCGGCAGTACTCGCCGCGGCGTTCGAGGTGCAGGACCGAGCAGTCCTGCCCGGAGAGGAGGGAGTACACGGCATCCACCGGCCCCCGCTGCAGCACGACGAAGGAGCCGGCCGTGACGCCGGCGGCGACCAGCGGCGCCGGCGCGCCCTGGATCTTCGTCCCGCAGGCGGCGAGCGGCAGGACCAGAACCAACCAGGAGAGGAGCAGGCGCGTCATCGGTGCCAGAAAAGCACGCGGGGGTTTCCGGAGGGTTGACGATGGCGTTGCCGGGCGGAGGATCGGCGGCATGACCGACGCCGGTTCCTCTCCCGCCCCCGCCCCGCTCAGCCGCGCCGAAGCCGAACGCTTGCTGGACGCTGCCTCGGCCGCCCTCGCCCTTCCCGTTGCCGAGCCCTGCCGGCCCGGCACGCTCGACGCGCTCACCCGGCTGTCCGAGGCCGCAGCCCTGGTGCTGGGCTTTCCGCTCGCCGACCGCGACGAACCCGCCCCGGTGTTCCGGCCGTGAGCGTCGATTCCCTGCTCGACGCCGAGGCCGCGACCATCGCGGAGGCGGTGCGGTCGCGCGCGGTGTCGGCGGTGGCGGTGGCCGAAGCGGCGCTCGCGCGGATCGCCGCGCACAACCCCGCGCTCAACGCCTTCACCGACGTCACCGCCGACCGCGCGTTCGCCGAAGCCCGCGCGGTCGATGAGACCCTCGCGCGCGGCGAGGACCCGGGCCCCCTCGCCGGCGTGCCGTTCGCGGTGAAGAACCTGTTCGACATCCGCGGCCTGCCGACGCGCGCCGGCAGCCGGATCGGGCGCGAGAGCCCGCCCGCCGCGCGCGACGCCACCGCCATCCGACGCCTGCGCGCCGCCGGTGCGGTGCTGCTGGGCGGGCTGAACATGGGCGAGTACGCCTACGACTTCACCGGCGAGAACGCGCATGACGGGCCCTCGCGCAACCCGCACGATCCCTCGCGCATGGCGGGCGGCTCCTCGGGGGGGTCGGGGGCGGCCGTGGCGGCGCGGCTGGTGCCCCTCGCACTCGGGTCCGACACCAACGGCTCGATTCGGGTGCCGGCCGCCTTCTGCGGCATCTTCGGGCTGAAGCCCACCTTCGGGCGGCTGTCGCGCGCCGGCACCGTGCCCTTCGTCGCCAGCCTCGACCACATCGGTCCGCTCGCGCGCAGCGTGCGCGACCTCGCGGCTGCCTACGACGCGATGCAGGGCTGGGACGCCGACGACCCCGCCTGTCGGCGCAAGGCGGCCGAACCGGTCACCGACCGTCTCCCCCTCGGCGCGCAGGGCTTGCGCATCGCGCGCCTCGGCGCGGCGTTCCACGAGGGGGCGACGGCGGAAGCGATCGCGGCGGTGGAGGCTTGTGCCGAGGCGCTCGGCGTGACCCGCACCATCGACCTGCCGGAGATCGCGCGCGCCCGGGCCGCCGCCCAGATCATCACCGCCGCCGAGGCGGGGGTGCTGCATCTCGACCGGCTGCGCACGCGCGCGCTCGACTACGATCCGGCCACGCGCGACCGCTTCCTCGCCGGCGCGCTCGTTCCCGCCGCCTGGCTGATCGCCGCGCAACGCTTCCGGCGCTGGTTCTTCGAACGCGTGATGGAGACGTTCCGCGCCGTGGACGTGCTGCTGGCCCCCGCCACCCCCTTCGCGGCCCCACCCCTCGGGGTGGGCGGGACGATCCGTCTCGGCGGGCGGGAGATTCCGTTGCGGGCGGCGATCGGCCTCTTCACCGCGCCCTTCTCATTCGTCGGCCTGCCCGTGGTGTGCGCCCCTGTGGGGCGGTCGGCCGAAGGCCTGCCGCTGGGCGTGCAGATCGTCGCCGCGCCGTGGCGCGAAGAGCACGCGCTTCGCGTCGCCGCCGCCCTCGAGGCCCTGGGGGTAGCGCGCTGCCCCGCTCCACCGGGCTGACGGCGGGCTTACGGACAGCGCGCACGGCGGCCCAAGCCAGCGGCGTACCAGCCGCGCGTGCGGCGGAAGATCGCCACCAGCGACAGCATCACCGGCACCTCGACCAGCACGCCGACCACCGTGGCCAGCGCCGCCCCCGAAGACAGCCCGAACAGGCTGATCGCGGTCGCAACGGCCAGTTCGAAGAAGTTCGACGCCCCGATCAGCGCCGACGGCGTGCCGACCGCGTGCGGTTCGCCGAGCGCGCGGTTGGCGAGGTAACCGACCAGGGCGGTGAGATAACCCTGCAGGATGATGGGCACCGCGAGCAGGGCGATGATCAGCGGCTCGGCGAGGATGCGGTCGCCCTGGAAGGCGAACAGCAGGACGATGGTGGCGAGCAGCGCGACGACGGAGAGCGGGTTGAGCACCGCGAGCGTGGCCGCGAAACGACCGGAGGCGAGAAGACGTCGCCGCCACAGCTGCGCCACCACCAGAGGCACGACGATGTAGAGCACGACGGACAGGAGAAGCGTCTGCCACGGCACCACCACCGCCGACAGCCCCAGCAGCACGCCGACGATGGGGGCGAAGGCGACCACCATGATCACGTCGTTCAGCGCGACCTGGCTCAACGTGAAATTGGGCTCGCCATCGGCGAGGTTGGACCAGACGAACACCATCGCCGTGCAGGGCGCGGCGGCAAGCAGGATCAGCCCCGCGATATAGGACTCGATCTGATCCTCGGGCAAAAGCGGCGCGAACAGCCAACCGACGAAGGCCCAGGCGAGGGCGGCCATCAGGAACGGCTTGAACGCCCAGTTCACCGCGAGCGTCACCCCGATGCCGCGCCAGTGCCGCCCGACCGCGGCGAGCGCACCGAGATCGACCTTCAGCAGCATCGGCACGATCATCGCCCAGACGAGCACGGCGACGGGGATGTTCACCTGCGCCAGTTCGGCGGCGGCGAGGGCGCGCACGAGGCCCGGGGCGAAGGTGCCGATCGCGACCCCGGCCGCCATGCACAGCGCCACCCAAAGCGTGAGGTAACGCTCGACGAGCCCCAAGCCGGGCGGTGGGGCGAGCTCGGGCGTATCCCTCATTCCGCCGGCACCGCGGCGGCGGCAGCCGCATCACGCGGCAGGAGAAAGGAAACGGCGAAACAGAGGGCGAGCATCGCCGCCGCACCGATCAGGCAGGCCTCGATTCCGCCCGCCTGATAGAGGAGCCCCGACAAGAGCGTGCCGGCGAGACGCCCCGTCGCGTTCGCCGCGTAGTAGAACCCGACATCCTCCGCCACCTTCTCCGACCCGGCGTAGGCGACGATCAGGTAGGAGTGCACGGAGGAATTGATCGCGAACACGACGCCGAACAGCGCGAGCCCGCCCACGACGATCGTCTCGGCCCGCGCCGGCGCGGCGGCAAGCCCCGCCAGGATGGCGAGGGGGACGAGGGCGAGCACGCCGGCCCAGAGCCGTGCCGCCGGCACTTCGGCCGAAAGCCCGTCGGGCGAGCGTGGCACCACGCGGTAAGCAAGGCCCTGCACGATGCCGTAGCCGATGGTCCAGAGGGCGAGGAAGCCGCCCACCTCGGCGAAGCTCCAGCCCGCGCCGTAGAGGAACACCGGCAGCCCCACCACGAACCAGACGTCGCGCGCGCCGAACAGCACGATGCGCGCGGTGGCGAGCAGGTTGATCGCGCGCGTCTTGGCGAAGAGTTCCCGCACGCGCGAGGCCTTCTTCGCCTTGCCGAACAGGCGCGGCAGGGTAGCCGCGACGGCGAGGAAGACGAGGGCGAGGATCCCCGCCATCAGCCACAGCGCGGCCGCGAAGCCGAAGGCGGAAAGCAGCAGGCCGCCGAGGAAGAACCCCACCCCTTTCAGCGCGTTCTTCGACCCCGTGAGCCAGGCGACGTAGCGGAACAGCGTTCCCGCATCACCTTCCGGCGTGACGAGCTTGATCGCGCTCTTCGCACTCGTCTTCGTCAGGTCCTTCGCCACGCCGGCGAGGCCTTGCGCGAGCACGACCCAAGCGACGGACCAGACGCGCGACCAGCCTGGGTCGAGGGCGGAGAGCATGAGCAGGGCCGCCACCTGCAGGGCGAGCCCGGCCGAGAGGGTGACGTTGACGCCGAAGCGCGCCGCCGCCCAGCCGCCGAACAGGTTGGTCGCCATGCCGGCGACCTCGTAGAGGACGAACAGGAAGGCGAGCTCGAACGGCGTGTAGCCGAGGGTGAAGAAGTGGAGCAGCACGAGCATGCGCAGCGCGCCGTCGGTCAGCGTGAAGCCCCAGTAGGCGGCGACCACCGAGGCGTAGGCGCGGCGCGCGCTCATCGCCCCCACCCTGCAGCGGCTTCGGCACGCTCACGCATCGTTCCGCCCTCGTGCGTCATCCGGCTCACTCCCCCGCGCCGGCGCTCACGTCCGGTCGGCGACGATGGTGGCGAGATCGACCATGCGGCAGGCATAGCCCATCTCGTTGTCGTACCAGGCGTAGACCTTCACCATGGTGCCGTCCGTCACCATGGTCGAGGGCGCATCGACGATCGCGCTGCGGCTGTCCGAGCGGTAGTCGGCGGAAACGAGCGGGCGGTGCTCGATGCCGAGGATGCCCGCGAGCGCCCCCGCCGCGGCCTCGGCGAACAGCGCGTTCACTTCGTCCTCCGTCGTGGGCCGGGCGAGTTCGAACACGGCATCCGTCAGCGAGGCGTTCAGCACCGGCGCGCGCACCGCATGCCCGTTCAGCTTGCCGTTCAGTTCGGGGTAGATCAGGCCGATCGCGGTCGCCGACCCCGTGGTGGTCGGCGCGAGGCTCAGCATGGCGGAGCGGGCGCGACGGAGGTCGCGGTGCGGCGCGTCGACCACGACGTTGGTGTTGGTCGGGTCGTGGATGGTGGTGATCTGGCCGTGGCGGATGCCGATCGCCTCGTGCAGCACCTTCACCAGCGGGGCGAGGCAGTTGGTGGTGCAGGAGGCGGCGGTGAGGATCGCTTGGCTGCCGTCGTAGAGATGGTCGTTCACGCCGACGACGATGTTCAGCGCCGAGCCGTCCTTCACCGGCGCGGCAACGATGACGCGCTTCGCGCCGCGCGCGAGATGGGCCTCGAGATCGTCCCGGCTGAGGAACTTTCCCGTGCACTCGAGCACGAGATCGACCCCCAAGTCGCCCCAGGGGATGTCGCGCGGGTGGGCATGAGCGGAGAAGCCGATGCGGCGGTTGCCGATGACGATCGCGTCCTTCTCCGCCGCGATCGGCGCGCGCCAGCGGCCGTGGATGGAGTCGAACTCGAGCAGGTGCGCGGTCGCTGCCGGCCCGCCCTTCAGTTCGTTCACGTGCACAAGGTCGAGCCGGTTGCCCGCGCGCGGGTCTCCCGGCACCCGCTCCACCCCGCCGAGCCCCGCCCGCGCGGCGAGCCGGCCGATGCGGCCCATGCCGTTGATGCCGACGCGCATCGGTCCCTCAGGCCGCGGGCTGCGCCGCAGGCCCGGTCGCCTCCGGGATGCGCGGCATGCGGCCGATCTCGTCCACCCGCTTCTGCAGGGCGAGGCGATCGAGGCTGCGGATGGGCAGGCTGACGAAGACGCTGATGCGGTTGAACAGCATGCGATAGACGTCGGCGATGAACTGACCGCGCTGGGCGAGATTGCCCTCGAACTTGGCCGGGTCGGGCACGCCCCAATGCGCGGTCACCGGCTGGCCCGGCCAGGCGGGGCAGGGCTCTCCCGCCGCGTCGTCGCAGACGGTGAAGACGAAGTCGAGCTCCGGCGCACCGGGGCGGGCGAACTCGTCCCACGACTTCGAGCGCAGCCCCTCGGTCGGATAGTTGAGCTGGCGAAGGAAGTCGAGGGTCTGCGGGTCGATCTCGCCCTTCGGCTGGCTGCCGGCGGAGAAGGCGCGGAAGCGGCCCTGGCCTTCGCGGTTGAGGATGCACTCGGCCATGATCGAGCGGCTGGAGTTGCCGGTGCAAAGGAAAAGGACGTTGTAGACCTTGTTCCCCTCGGCGTCGGTCTCGGCCATCGGGTCGTGCTCCTGGCGTGCAGCGGCGGCGAAGCCCTCGCCGCAGAGTTCGGGCCGCCCGCCGCAGCAGGTCTCGGTGAGAAACGCGGCGAGCGCCCGCAGTTGCGCGAGCTCGAGCGCATAAAGGATGTTGCGCCCCACGCGGGCGGGGCGGATCAGCCGGGCGGCCTCGAGCTCGCGGAAGTGGAAGGAGAGGCTGGAGGGCAAAACCCCCAGTTCGGCCGCGATGGCGCCCGCCGGCAGCCCCGAAGGGGCATGCGCGGCGAGCAGCCGCACCAGCGCCACCCGGGTGGGGTGGGCGAGGGCGGCGAGCTGCGCGGCGGCTGCTCTTTCTTCCATAGTTCAACGATAGTCGAATGATTCCGTCGTCGCAAGGTCCATATCGCGGGCCCAGCGGTCACGCCGCGGCGCGGGCCACAGGCGAAAGGGCGATGACTTGCCCCGATCGGGTCTCCGCCGGCAGGCAGAGGGAGACGATGGCGGGCGCCACGTCCTCGGGCTTGGGCAGACGACCCGCATCCTCGCCCGGGAAGGCGGCGGCGCGCAGGCGGGTGGCGACCGGGCCCGGGTCGACGAGGTTCACCTTCAGAGGCGTGATGGCGACCTCGGCCGCCCAAGCGCGGACGAGGTGCTCGAGCGCGGCCTTCGAGGCGCCGTACGGCCCCCAATAGGCGCGCGGCGCGCCAGCGACGGAATCTGTCAAGAACACCGCCCGCCCGGCGTCGGAGGCGCGTAAGAGCGGCTCGGTGGTGCGCATCAGCCGCCAGTTCGCCGTCACGTTCACCGCCCAGAGGTCCTTCCACTCGTGATCGGGGAGGTGAGTCAGGGGGCCGAGCCGCCCGAGCAACGCCGCCGCGCCGACCACCACGTCGAGACGGCCGAAGCGGGCGGCGAGATTGGGCCCAATGAGGTCGATCGCCTCGCCCTCGCGCAGATCGAGCACGAGCAGCGTGGCGGACCGCCCAGTGGCGGCGCGAATAAGATCGTCCGTCTCCTCGAGTGCGCCTTGCGTGCGGGAGAGGGCGACGACGTGGGCCCCCGCGCGGGCGAGTGCCACCGCCACTGCCCGGCCGATGCCTCGCCCCGCCCCGGTGACCAGGGCGACCCGGCCGGCGAGCGGCCCCTCGCCGGCAGAGGCGGGCGCGGGTCCGCTCACGGCCGTTCCGCGAGCAGGGAGAGCTGGCGGTCGTTCGCCTGGTCGGCCTGGTCCGTCAGCGGGATCGGGTAGTCGCCGGTGAAGCAGGCATCGCAGAACGCCGGGTGCCGCGCATCGCGCGGCGCGCCCGACACCGCGCGATAGAGCCCGTCGATGGAGATGAAGGCGAGGCTGTCGGCGCCGATGATGCGCGCCATGGCGGCGACGTCGTGGCGGGCGGCGAGCAGTTCCTCGCGCTCCGGCGTGTCGATGCCATAGAAGCAGGAATGCGTGGTGGGCGGCGAGGAGACGCGCATGTGCACCTCGCGCGCCCCGGCCGCGCGCACCATCTCCACGATCTTGCGCGAGGTGGTGCCGCGCACGATCGAATCGTCCACCAGCACCACGCGCTTGCCCTCGAGCAGCGCACGGTTGGCGCTGTGCTTCAGTTTCACACCCAAGTGGCGGATCTGATCCGTCGGTTCGATGAAGGTGCGGCCGACATAGTGGTTGCGGATGATGCCGAACTCGAACGGCACGCCCGCTTCGGCCGCGAAGCCCATGGCGGCGGGAACCCCGCTGTCGGGCACGGGCACGACGATGTCGGCCGCCACCGGTGCCTCGCGCGCGAGCTCGGCCCCGATCCGTTTGCGCACCTGATAGACGGGTGTTCCTTCCACGATCGAATCGGGCCGGGCGAAATAGATGTGCTCGAAGATGCAGAAGCGTCGCGCCTGTTTCGCCCAGGGCTTGATCGAGCGGATGCCGGCCTGCTCGACCACCACGATCTCGCCCGGCTCGACGTCGCGCACGAACTGGGCGCCGACGATGTCGAGCGCGCAGGTCTCGGAGGCGAGCACCCAGGCCCCGTCCTTCTGCGGCAGCCGCCCCAGGATGAGCGGGCGCACGCCGAACGGATCGCGCGCGCCGATCAAGGAGTCGTTGGTGAGTGCGACGAGCGAATAGGCGCCCTGCACCTGCTTCAGCGCGTCGATCAGCCGATCGACCACCGTGCCGTACAGGCTGATCGCGATCAGGTGGACGAACACCTCGGAGTCGGTGGTGGACTGGAACAGGCAACCGCGGCGAACGAGGGCCCGGCGCAGCGCATGCGCATTGGTGAGGTTGCCGTTGTGGCCCACCGCGAGCCCGCCGAACTCGAAATCGGCATAAAGGGGCTGCACGTTGCGCAGCACGGTATCGCCCGTGGTGGCGTAGCGCACATGGCCGATGGCGGCGCGGCCGGGCAGCCGCGCCATCACCCGGGCATCCGAGAAGATGTCGCCGACCAGGCCGAGCGCCTTGTGGCTGTGGAAATGCGCCCCGTCGAAGGAGACGATGCCGGCCGCCTCCTGGCCGCGATGCTGCAGGGCATGCAGGCCGAGCGCGGTCAGCGCCGCGGCGTCGGCGGCGTTCCACACCCCGAACACGCCGCATTCCTCGCGCAGATGGTCCTCGTCGCGTCCGATCACCCCGTCCCCCTCGCGACCCCTCGACCCGACCGCTCCCGGCTTCACCCCGTGCCCCGCACTGCGGCTCAGTTCGCCCGGCCGGCCGGGCGGGCCTGGGCGGGCTGGGCTGGCGGCGGCAGAGGCAACAGACCCTCCGGCAATTGACGCACGATCCACTGCCCCCCGGCCTCGAGGGCGGGGCGGGTGCGGGCATTGGCCGCCCAGTCCGGCCAGCGGTCGGGCGGGGCAAGCCATGCCGCTGCAATATAGGCGAAACAGAGGATCGCCGCACCCCGCACCAAGCCGAAGGCAAGGCCGAGCGTGCGGTCGATCGCGCCGAGCCGCGACCCCTGCACGAGGTCGGAGAGGCTGCCCGCGATCAGCGACAGCACGATCAGCGAGACGAGGAAGATGGCCCCCCCGGCAAGCCCGTTCGCGACCAGCCCCGGCTCGATCAGCCCGCCCAGGCCCACGAGATGGGGCGCGAGCAGCGGGTAGCCGAACAAGCCAGCGGCGGCCGCACCGACCCAGGCGGCGATGGCGAGGGTCTCGCGCACGAAGCCGCGCAGAGCCGCAAGCAGGCCCGAAAGGCCGAGCACGAGCAGGACGGCGATGTCGAACCAGGGCATGCGGGCGGCATACGATAGGGCCGTGGCCGGGGAAAGCGCGGCGTCGAAGGCCCGGTCGCCCTCCACTGGCGCGGCTGAACGTCTGCCTCAGGATCGGCGCACGGCGGGCCGGGGAGCCTCCTCCCGGCCCGCTCGCCGCTCAGGGAAGGCGAGCGCGGCCACCAGGTCGGCGAGATGCCCCACCTCCCACAGGCGCAAGCCCTCCGGCACAGCGAGCGCCCGGCCGCGCCCGGCCACCCGCTTCGGCAGGCAGGCGGTGGCGAACCCCAGTTTGGCGGCCTCCTTCAGCCGCGCCTCGGCCTGGCCGACCATGCGCACCTCGCCCGACAGCCCCACCTCGCCGAAGAAGACGCAGTCGGCCTCGGTCGGGCGATCGACCAGCGCCGAAACCAGCGCCGCCGCCACCGCGAGATCCGCCGCCGGTTCACTGACCTTGAGGCCGCCGGCGACGTTGAGGAACACGTCACGGTCGGCGAACGACACCCCGCAGCGCGCCTCCAGCACGGCGAGCAGCAAGGCAAGCCGGCCCTGATCCCACCCCACCACGGCGCGCCGGGCGGGGCCCTCGCCGGCACGCCGCGACACCAGAGCCTGGATCTCGACGAGCACCGGGCGCGTCCCCTCCACCCCGGCGAACACCGCCGAGCCCGATACGTTGCCACGTCGCTCGGCGAGGAAGAGGGCGGAGGGGTTGGCCACCTCGGCGAGGCCCCGCGCCGTCATCTCGAACACGCCGATCTCGTCGGTGGCGCCGAACCGGTTCTTCACCCCGCGCAGGATGCGGAAGGCATGGCCGCGGTCGCCCTCGAGATACAGCACCGCATCGACCAGGTGCTCGAGCACGCGCGGGCCGGCGAGCGCGCCCTCCTTCGTGACGTGGCCGACCAGCACGAGCGCGAAGCCCCGCGCCTTCGCCGCGCGGATCAGCTCCGCCGCGGCGGCTCGCACTTGGGCGACCGTGCCGGGTGCTGCTCCGACTTCCTCCAGCCAGACGGTCTGAATGGAGTCGACGATGGCGAGATCGGGCCGGGGCTCGGCTTCCAGCGTGGCGAGCAGGTCGCGGAGCGCGGAGACGGCAGCGAGCGCGACGGGAGCCTCGGCGAGACCGAGCCGGGCGGCGCGCAGCCGGATCTGATCGACGGATTCCTCGCCGGAGAGGTAGAGCACCCGCCGGCCGGCGCGGGCGAGGGAGGCCGCCGCCTGCAGGAGCAAGGTCGACTTGCCGATGCCGGGATCGCCCCCCACCAGCACGGCGGAGCCGGGGACGAAGCCGCCCCCCAACACCCGATCGAGCTCGGCGATGCGCGAAGCAAGCCGCGGCGGGGCTTCGCTCTCGCCCCTGAGCCCGACGAGCGGCACCGCCCGCCCACCCAGCGCCGCCGCCCCGCTGCCCGGGGGCCCCGGCCGTGGGACGGCCTCCTCGGCGAGGGTGTTCCACGCCCCGCAGGCGCCGCACTGCCCGGCCCACTTGGCGAAGGCCGCCCCGCAGGCGGTGCAGACGAAGCGGGTGGCGGGTTTCGGCATGAGCCTGCCCTAAGCCCGGTCGCCCGCGCCTGTCGAGCCCCTCCCCGCCGGCCCTCGGCCCGTGCGACACTGCCGGCGATGCCCGACTCCGCCCCTCAGCCCCCCACCGCCCGTGAGGAGATCTGGGCCCGGCTCGCCGCCCGCGCCGCCGACCCGGCCTCGCGCGGCGTGCGGGGCAAGCTCGGCCGCGACCCCAACCGCTTCGCCCGCCTCTCCGCCTCGGGCGCGGGGCTGGTGCTCGACCTCTCCCGCACCGCCCTCGACGAGGCGCTGCTCGAAGACCTGCTCGCGCTGGCCGAGGCGGCCGACCTGATCGGCGGGCTGAAGCGGCAGATGCGGGGCGAGATGGTGAACGCGACGGAACGGCGCGCCGCCCTGCACACCGCGTTGCGGGCCCCCGACGGGGCGGGAATCCGCGCAGAGACCCCCGACGGCTGGCAGGACGCCTCCGCCCTCATCGAGCGCGAGCGGAACCGTCTGCGCGCCTTCGTGCAGGCCCTGCATGAGGGCGCGATCACCACCGCCTCGGGCGTGCCGTTCGCCGCGGTGCTCAACCTCGGCATCGGCGGCTCCGACCTCGGCCCGGCGATGGCGACCGAGGCGCTCGCCGCCATTCGCCCCCGGCTCGCCGCCCGCTTCGTCGGCAATGTCGACGGGCACGGGCTCGCCGCCACGCTCGCCGGGCTGGACGCCGCCCGCACCCTCGTGCTCGTCGCCTCGAAGTCGTTCACCACCCAGGAGACGATGGCGAACGCGCGCGCGGTGCGCGGCTGGCTCGCCGGCGCCATCGGCGAGGAGGGGGCGGCCCGGCACCTCGTGGCCCTCACCGCCAACCCGGCCGCGGCTGAGGCCTTCGGCATCGCCCCCGACCGGATCTTCGCCTTCGGCGAATGGGTCGGCGGGCGGTATTCGCTCTGGTCGAGCATCGGGGCGGCGATCGCCCTCGCCCGCGGCTGGGACGCCTTCGCCGGGTTGCTCGCCGGGGCCGAGGCGATGGACCGCCACGCCGTCACCGCGCGTCCGCGCCGCAATCTCCCTCTCCTGCTGGCGCTCACCCACACCTGGCACGCCACCTTCTGCGGCCACCGCGCCTATGCGTGCCTCCCTTACGACTCCCGCCTCGCCCGGCTGCCGGCCTGGCTGCAGCAGCTCGAGATGGAGTCGAACGGCAAGCGGGTGGATGAGGCGGGACGACCCGTGCCGTATCCTACGGCGCCGGTGGTGTTCGGCGAACCCGGCACCAACGCCCAGCACTCCTTCCTGCAACTGCTGCACCAGGGCACGGACATCGTCCCCGCCGACATCATCCTCATCGCCCGCCCCGACCACGCCCTCGCCGACAACCACCGCATCCTGCTCGCCCATGCGCTGGCGCAAGGAGCGGCACTCGCGCTCGGGCGAAGCGAGGCGGAGGCCGAAGCCGAGGCCCGGGCGAAGGGCGAAGACCTCGCCCTCGCCCCCCACCGCACCTTCCCCGGTGAGAGGCCCTCCATCCTCCTCCACCTGCCGCGGCTCGACCCCTTCCATCTCGGCGCGCTGCTCGCCCTCTACGAGCACACGGTGGCGCTGCAGGCGGCGCTGTGGCGCATCGACGCCTTCGACCAATGGGGGGTGGAGCTCGGCAAGCGTCTTGCCGGACCTCTCGAGCAGGCGCTCGCCACCGGCGACACCGGCGGGCTCGATCCTGCTTCGGCCGGGGCGGTGCGGCTTCTCGGCAGGCTCGGCTGATGGGCGCGATCCGCCTCCTGCCGCCCGCGGTCGCCGACCGCATCGCCGCCGGCGAGGTGGTGGAACGCCCCGCCTCGGTGGTGAAGGAGCTCGTCGAGAACGCCCTCGATGCCGGAGCGCGGCGGATCTCCGTGACCCTCGAGGGCGGGGGGGTGGAGAGGATCGCGGTCGAGGACGACGGGGTCGGCATCGCGGCGGAGGACCTGCCGCTCGCCGTCGAACGCCACGCCACTTCCAAGCTCGCCGACGAACGGCTGATCGAGATCGCCACCTTGGGCTTCCGCGGCGAGGCGCTGCCTTCGATCGGGGCGGTCGCCCGGCTCTCCCTGATCTCCCGCCCGCGCGGGGCGCCGGAAGGCGCGGAGATCACCGTCGAGGCGGGGGTGAAGGGGCCGGTGCGCCCGGCCGCCGCCGGCTTCGGCACGCGCGTGACGGTGCGCGACCTTTTCTTCTGCGCCCCCGCCCGACTGAAGTTCCTCAAGAGCCCGCGCGCCGAGACCGACGCCGCGCTCGCCGTCCTCCGCCGCCTCGCCCTCGTCCACCCCGAGGTCGCCTTCCGTGTCACGGTGGACGGGCGCGAGGTGCTGGCCTTGGCGGCCGGGGAGCCGTTCCGTCGCATGGCGGACCTGCTGGGCGAGGAGATGGCACGCCACGCCATCGCCCTCGCCGCCGAAAAGGGCGCGCTGCGCCTTGCCGGTTGGGTGGGCCCGCCGAGCCTGACGCGGGCGACGCAAGCGGACCAGCACCTCGCGGTGAACCGCCGCCCGGTGACGGATCGTCTGCTGCGCACCGCCCTGCGCGTCGCCTACGGGGACGCGATCGCGGTCGGGCGCCATCCGGTCGCGGTGCTCGCCCTCGACCTGCCGGCGGAAGCGGTGGACGTGAACGTGCACCCGGCGAAGGCCGAGGTTCGTTTCCGCGACGCCGAGGCGGTTCGGGGCTTCGTGATTGCCGCCGTGCGCGAGGCGCTGGGGGCGGCGCGCACGGTGGCCCCGGTGCCCCTCCGCCCGCCGGCCTTCCGCTTCGCCGCCCCGCGCGCGGCCGCCCCGGCTCTGGCCGAGGCCCCCGCCCTTCCCCTCACCGCCCCGCCGGCCGCACGCCCCGCGCCGGTTCCTCTCCCCGCCCCCGTCGAGCACCCGCTCGGCGCGGCGCGGGCGCAGCTGCTCGCGACGTACATCCTCGCCGAGACGGCGGACGGGGCGTTGATCCTGGTCGATCAGCACGCCGCCGCCGAACGCATCCGGCACGAGGCGCTCAAGCAGGCGCTGGCTGCCGGCGGTGTTGCGAAGCAGGCGCTGCTCGTGCCTGCCGTGGTGGAACTCTCGCCCGGGGAGGCCGAGGCGGTGCTGGCGCGGGCCGAGGCGCTGGCGCGGCTCGGCCTCGTCGTCGAACCCTTCGGCGGTGCGGTGCTGGTGCGGGCGGTGCCGGCCCCCCTTTCGGGCTGCGATGCGGCGGCGCTGGTGCGCGATCTCGCCGAGGAGCTCGCCGAAAGCGGGGAGAGCCGTGCCCTGGCGGAGCGGCTCGATGCGGTGCTGGCGCGCATGGCTTGCCACGGCTCGATCCGTGCCGGGCGACGCCTGACGGAGGCCGAAATGAACGCGCTCCTGCGCGCGCTCGAGACCACGCCGAACGGAGGCACCTGCAGCCACGGCCGTCCGACCTGGATCCGCCTCGAGGCCGCCGACCTCGAACGCCTGTTCGGCCGGCGTTGATGGGAACCGTTTCGGCCCCGCGCCGCGCCCGGTGCCGGCCGCCTGAGCACGGTCGCGCTCACCCGACCGCCGCCAGCACCTCCTGCCGGGTCGCCTCGATCGTCTCCGGCGCCGGCACCCAGCCGTTCTCCTTCGACAGTGACGGATCGAGGCAGAGCGTGTCGTCGAACTCGTTGATGGCGTCGATCTCCGTGCCCATGGCGACGTTGGTCTGACGCTCGACGACGAACTCAACCACCACTGGAACCTGGTGTTCGGCGGCAAGCCGTTCGGCCTCGGCCAGCGCGCCGCGGATCGCGTTCGGGCTCTCCACCCGGATCGCCTTGCAGCCCAACCCTTCCGCCACCGCGACGTGATCGACCCCGTAGCCGGTCGGCCCCGAACCGTCCTTCATGTTGATGTTCTCGAAGGCGAGGCTCACCTCGAAGTCCATCTTGAAGTTGCGTTGCGCCTGGCGAATGAGGCCCAGATAGGCGTTGTTCAGCACCACGTGCACGTAAGGCAGGCGGTGCTGCGCGCCGACCGCGAGCTCCTCGATCAGGAACTGGAAGTCGTAGTCGCCGGAAAGCCCGACGATGCGCCGGTCGGGGTCGGCGGCGCGCACGCCGAGTGCGGCCGGCAGGGTCCAGCCCAAGGGGCCGGCCTGGCCGCAATTGATCCAGTGGCGCGGGCGGAACACCTTGAGGAACTGCGCGCCCTGGATCTGGCCGTTGCCGATGGTGGTCACGTAGGTGGTGTCGTCGCCGAAATGTTCCACCATCTCCTGGAACACGCGCTGCGGCTTCAGCGGCACGTCGTCGTAATGGCTGCGGCGCTGCATCACCCGCTTGCGGTGCAGGCATTCGGCCGCCCAGGCCGAACGATCCGGCAGCCGCCCCGCGCGCTTGCGCTCCTCCGCCACCGCGACGAACAGGGCGAGTGCCGCCTTGGCGTCGGAGACGATCCCCAAGTCGGGGCAGAAGACGCGGCCGATCTGGGTCGGTTCGATGTCGACATGGATGAAGCGCCGGCCCTTCGTGTAGACCTCGATCGAGCCGGTATGGCGGTTGGCCCAGCGATTGCCGATTCCCAAGACCATGTCGGAGCGGAGGAAGGTCGCGTTGCCGTAACGGTGCGAGGTCTGCAGCCCGACCATGCCGGCCATCAGCGGATGATCGTCGGGGATCGCGCCCCAGCCCATCAGGGTCGGGATGACGGGGATCCCGGTCAGTTCCGCGAAGCGAACGAGCAGGTCGGCGGCATCGGCGTTGATGATGCCTCCCCCCGCGACGATCAGCGGCCGCTCGCCCTGCTCGAGCAGGTCCATCGCCGCCTCGATCTGCTTACGCGTGGCGGCGGGTTTGTAGACGGGGAGCGGTTCGTAGGTGGCGATGTCGAACTCGATCTCGCCCAACTGCACATCGAGCGGCAGGTCGATCAACACCGGGCCCGGGCGGCCCGAGCGCATCAGGTGGAAGGCCTGCTGCAAGGCGCGCGGCACGAGGGCGGGTTCGCGCACCGTCACCGCCCACTTGGTCACCGGCTTGGCGATCGATTCGATGTCGACCGCCTGGAAGTCCTCCTTGTGCAGCTTGGCGCGCGGCGCCTGGCCGGTGATGCAGAGGATGGGGAGGGAGTCGGCCTGCGCGGTGTAGAGGCCGGTGATCATGTCCGTCCCGGCCGGGCCCGAGGTGCCGATGCACAGCCCGATCTTGCCCGGCTTGGCGCGGGTGTAACCGTCCGCCATGTGGGAGGCGCCCTCGACATGGCGGGCAAGGATATGGCGGATGGTGCCCCGCGCGCGCAGCGCGGAGTAGAGCGGGTTGATCGCCGCCCCCGGCACGCCGAAGGCGCACTCGATCCCCTCGCGTTCCAGCACCAGCACGGCGGCATCGACGGCGCGCATCTTGGGCATCGGACGGTCTCCTCTCCTTCCCTGTCTGCTGCCGCGTCAATGCCTGAGCCTCGCCCGCCGCGCAATTTTTTCGGAAGGATTTTCCGCGCAGGCCGCAGAGCCAGGAAAGCCTTGCCGTTCCAATGTCTTGCGATTTTCCGGCAGGATTTTCCGACGCAGCGCGGAAGGATTTTCCGCTTCACGAGCCCGCGCGCCGGTGGCAACAAGCCCCCGCCATGACGGTGCAGAAACGCCCGCGCGGACGCCCCCGTCTCGCCGCCACGCCGAACGAGGCCCCGCTCGTCACCCTCGATCGCGCGGTCGCCTTGCTCCGCCTGCTCGCCGAACGGCCCGGCCTCGGCCTGACCGCCGCGGCCGAAGCCGCCGGGCTTCCGCCCTCCTCGACGCACCGCATCCTCACCACGCTGCAGCACCACGGCCTCGTCGAGTTCGAGGAGCCGGCCCAGACCTGGCACATCGGGGCGGAAGCCTTCCGCATCGGCACGGCCTTCCTCGCCCGCCGCAAGGTCACCGACCGGGCCCGCCCCGCCCTGCAGGCCCTCGTCGCCGCCACCGGCGAGACCGCCAACCTCGCACTGCCCGAACCCGACGCCGTGCTGTTCGTCGCGCAGGTCGAAACCCACGCGCCGATCCGTGCCTTTTTCCGCCCCGGCACGAAGAGCCCCTACCACGCCTCCGGCGCGGGCAAGGCGATCCTCGCCGCGCTCGACGACGAGGCGCTGAAGCGGCGGCTCGCCACCCTCAGCCTCGAGCGCTTCACCGACCGCACCCTCGCCGACCGTACCGCGCTCGCGCGCGACCTGATCAAGACGCGCGCGCGGGGTTTCGCGATCGACGACGAGGAACGGTTTGAGGGCATGCGTTGTGTCGCCGCCGCCATCCGCGACGAGACCGGGGCCCCGGTCGCCGCCCTGTCCATCTCGGGCCCCACCGTGCGCCTGACCAAGGCGCAGGTGCTCACACTCGGCCCCGCGGTGGCGCGGGCGGCGGAGGACGTCACCCGCGCCATCGGCGGGCGGACGGCCGGATAGCTCGCATCAGCCCGGCCTCCACGCAAAACACCCCTTGCAACCGGTCGGAAGATGACCGTCGCGTTTGAGCGTGACGACGGGCGGGGGGCTCCGCAGTCCGCAGGTTGGGGAGGCAGGGAAACGAGAACCCTGCGTGATGCCTTGCCGTGCCGTGCAGCCACGGCACCGGCCGCCACGGCCGACCTGTCCGGCCGCAGCGTGGCGCGAACGACCGGCCTGCTGCCGGCCGCTCCGCTCGCCGCCATCGCGCTGACCAGCCCGGCCGAAGCCCAGCACGCGCAGGTCGAAGGCGAGGATGGCGCCGACCAGCAGCCCGACGCCGAGCACGTGCAGCACCGAGGCGGCCGGATAGAGCAGCAGGTCCTCGCGGGCGAAGCGGCCGAGGGCGGAGGCTTCCAGCGCGACGGCCCAAGCGGGCCCGACGCCCGCCTCCCCGTGCCCGCCCACCGGGGCTCAGCGCAGCTGCGTGGTGCGCTCGCCGACCCTGATCCACTCCGCGCGCAGTTCCTCCGCCCGCTCGCGATGCGGGTAGCCCATCACCGTCACACTCGCACCGACGACGAGGCCCGCCTCGGTCAGGCCACGGTTGGTCATGCGGAAGGGCGGAGCGAGCACCACCTCCCAGGTCTTGCCTTGGGTGGCGAGCCAGACCGTGGCATGCGGGTTGGCGAAGGCGATGCGCTCGATGGTGCCGGTGAGGGTCTGCGGATTCTGCGCGTCGTAGGCGCCCCAGCCGTGATGGGCGACGGCGGGCAGGCCGATGCCGGCGGTGAGCGCGGCAGCAAGCAGCAGGCGACCACCGTTCGTGGCGACCCCCCTGTCCCTCCCGCGAGCCTCGCCCATCGCCGCGATCGGGAAAACCCATCCGCACACGGACGTGACGGAGCCGCCGCCCTCGTCAGGCCAGCGGGACGAACCGGAGGGCGGAGCGGATGGCGCGCCGCGTGCCGGCCAGATCCTCCGTCCGATCCAGCGCGAAGGCGGCAAGCCCGGCGAGGAAGGTCTTGGTCAGCCCGACCTCCTCCACCATGCGCGCCACCCCGCCGCGATCGAGCCGCGCCGCCTCGCGCACCCAGTGGATGAGGCGCGAGAGGTTGAACACCATCGGCACCCAGGTGTGCGGATGCGACGGCCACGCCTTCACCGCCAGCATCTCCAGCGTCACCTTGCGCCGCTCCGCCGCCGCGGCGAACCAGCGCATCAGCACGGTCTCCGCCCGCTCCCTCGCGGGGGCGAGCACGAACTCGGCGGGGTTGTCGGGGGGCGCGAGCATGCGGGAAAGAAGACGGGTGAAGTGGGCATCGGCGATCGCGTCCGCATCGCGGAAGCGGGCGAGAAGGTCGGGCAGGGTGATGCCGACCTCGCCCGCCACGTCGTGCAGGCGGAGATTGGGCCAGCCCTCGAAGGCGGCGCGATCGAGTGCGGCGTCGAGGATCCGTTCGGCGAGCGCGTCCATGCCCGGCATATCGGCGCGCCAGCGCGGCGGTGCAACCGCGCTGGCGCGACGGCCGCCGCAGTGTCATGCGCTGGCCATGGACTCGACCCTCGCCGCCCTGCTCGACGACACTTGGCGCGGCCTCGTGCGCGCCGCCGCCGACCGTCGCCACCCCTGGCGCACGCCGGTGCTCGCCACCGTCGCGGCGGACGGCGCGCCGAACGCCCGCACGGTGGTGCTGCGCGCTGCCGACCCCGCCACGCGCACGCTTCGCCTGCACTCCGACCGGCGCAGCGCCAAGGCGGCCGAGCTCGCGCGCGACCCCCGCGTCACCCTCGTGTTCTGGGACCCCCGCGCGCGGGTGCAGCTTCGCCTGCGCGGCCGCGCCGAGGTCCTGCACGAGGGGCCCGAGCACGCCCGCGCCTGGGCCGCGACCCCCGCCGCCGCGCGGCGCGACTACGCGACGCGCCTGCCGCCCGGCACGCCGATCGCCGCCCCCGAGGACGTCGCGCACGGCGACGGGGCCGCCCATTTCGCCGTCATCCGGGTCAGGGTGATGACGATCGATCGTCTTGCCCTTGCCGCCGAAGGCCACTTGCGCGCAGGGTTCGCCTGGGAGGGCGACGAGCCGCGCGCAACCTGGCTCGTGCCGTGACGCCAAGCGGAGTGGCTCGCCGTGGAGAAACGCACGCAGATCAACCTCTGGTACGTTCTCGCCGCGATCTTCGCCTATCTGTTCATCACCGACCTGTTGCAGGCCTCGCGCCAGACCGAGACGCTTCCGTATTCCGAGTTCCGCAAGCTGGTGGCCGAGGGCAAGATCGCCGAGGCCCGGGTGGGGCAGACCACCATCACCGGGCGGTTCCGCGAGCCGCAGGACGGGCGGCAGTTCTTCGTCACCCAGCGGGTGGATGAGGATCTCGCCGAGGAGCTGCTCAAGGGTGGGGTCACCTTCACCGGCGCGGTGCCCAACACCTTCCTCACCAACATCCTCTCCTGGACCCTGCCCGCGCTGGTCTTCTTCGGCCTCTGGTGGTTCGTCGTCCGCCGCTTCGCCGACCGCGCCGGCTTCGGGGGCCTGATGTCGGTCGGCAAGTCGAAGGCCAAAGTCTACGTCGAGAAGAACACGGGCGTCACCTTCGCCGACGTCGCAGGCTGCGACGAGGCGAAGGCCGAACTGGAGGAGATCGTCGCCTTCCTCAAGGACCCGGAGACCTACGGGCAGTTGGGGGCGCGCCCGCCGAAAGGGGTGCTCCTGGTCGGGCCGCCGGGCACGGGCAAGACTCTGCTCGCCCGCGCCGTGGCGGGCGAGGCGGGCGTGCCGTTCTTCTCCATTTCGGGCTCGGAATTCGTCGAGATGTTCGTCGGCGTCGGCGCCGCGCGGGTGCGCGACCTGTTCGAGCAGGCCCGCCAGGCGGCGCCGTGCATCATCTTCATCGACGAACTCGACGCGCTGGGGCGGGCGCGCAGCGCGGGCCCGATCTCGGGCGGCTACGACGAGAAGGAGCAGACGCTGAACCAGCTGCTCGTCGAGCTCGACGGCTTCGATCCCTCGGTCGGCATCATCGTGCTCGCCGCCACCAACCGGCCCGAGATCCTCGACCCCGCCCTGACGCGCGCGGGGCGCTTCGACCGCCAGGTGACGATCGACCGGCCCGACAAGAAGGGGCGGCGCGACATCCTCGCCGTGCACGTGCGCAAGATCAAACTGGCGCCCGGCGTGGATCTCGACGCGCTCGCCGGCCTGACGCCGGGCTTCACGGGGGCGGATCTCGCCAACCTGGTGAACGAGGCGGCCCTGGCCGCCACGCGCGCCAAGCGCACCGCGGTGACGATGGAGGACTTCACGCTCGCCATCGAGCGCATCGTCGCCGGCATCGAGCGTCGGTCGCGACTGATGAACGAGGACGAGCGGCGTCGTGTGGCCTACCACGAACTCGGCCACGCCCTGGTCGCGCTGTCCATCCCCGGCATGGACCCGGTGCACAAGGTGAGCATCATCCCGCGCGGGGTGGGCGCGCTCGGCTACACGCTGCAGCGGCCGACGGAGGATCGCTTCCTGCTCACCGAACGCGACCTCAAGGGCCGGATGGCGGTTCTGCTCGGCGGACGGGCGGCGGAGGACCTCGTCTTCGGCGAGATCTCGACCGGGGCGCAGGACGACCTGATGCGCGCGACCGAGATCGCGCGCGGCATGGTCACCCGCTACGGCATGACGGAAAAGCTGGGCGAGGTCGCCTACGAGACGGAGACGAGCCGTTTCCTGGGCCTGCCCATCGAGGGGGGCGGGCGGCGCTTCTCGGAGGAGACGGCACGCGAGATCGACCTCGCGGTGAAGGAGCTGGTGCGCGAGGCGCACGAGCGGGCGAGGGCGATCCTCGCCGAACGCCGCGCCGAGCTCGACCGGCTGGCGGCGGAGCTGCTCAGGCGCGAGACGCTCGGCCCCGAGGACCTGCCGAAGCCGGTTCAGGCACGCAACGACACCGCGGTGTCATCCGCTGCCTGAGCCGCCTGCGCTAGAGGACGGGCATGGACCCGCACGTCCCGCCCGTCTTCTGCGGCCTCTCGACCGAAGGCCCCTGCGAGCCCGACGCGCTCCCGCGCGAGCTCGACCGCTTCGTCTCCGCCGGCTGCACCGCGGCCGAGATTTCCCTGCAGAACGGCTTCACCGTGTGCGGCGGGCGGGTGAAGGCGCAGGAGGTGGAGGCGATCGGGCGCGTGCTCGCTCGTTTTACCCTCCGCTACACCATGCACGGGCCTCTGGGCCTGAACCTGATGGATGCCGACCACCACGACCGCCACGTCGCGGTGGCGCGGGCCTTCATCGAGGTCACCGCCGCGCTCGGCGCCGCCGTGCTCATCGTGCACGGGGGTGTGTGGCCGAAAGGGCTGGCGGCGGTGGAGTTCGAGCGGCGTCGCGCGCTGGAGGTTGAGGCGCTGCAGCGGCTCGGCGACGAGGCAGGCCGGCGCGGGGTGACGCTCGCGCTCGAGAACCTGCCGCCGATCTCCTCCATTCCCGAGACGCACGACGCCTGGGGCATCGCCGCCCAGCTCGAGCGTGTGGCGCATCCGCAGGTCGGTGCGACGCTCGATCTCGGGCATGCCGCGATGACGGCGCGCACTCGCCAGCAGAACCTCGCCGCCAGCGTGCGGGCGATGGCGCCGCATGTGGTGCACGTCCACGTGCAGGATCAGTTCGGCCACCCCGACGGCATCCGTGTCCCCGGCCACGGCGAGGCCTTGGCGTTCGGGGTGGCCGACCTGCACGCACCACCCGGCTGGGGCGATGTTCCGCTGGCGGACCTTCTCGCCCTCGTGCCGTTGCGGGAGGGCAGCGTGCTGATCTACGAGCTCGCGCCGAAGTTCTTCCGCTTCATCCCGGAGACGGTGGCGGCGCTGCGGGAGCTCGCGCACCGCGTTTCGGGCACACTCCCTGTCCGGGTTGGGTCGTTATCCTGAGGTCGCTTGGCGGGGCGATGACGTGAACCATGATCGGTTGCGTCGTGCCTTCGCTCGTGAAGATGCGAAGAGGCACACTCCATTCACGGTGTCCCTCCCAGTCCGGGCGCGCCGGGGGCATGGGAGAAGGACCTCCATGCGCCGAGGCCGGTTCGCGCGGCTCGAACTCGTTGGGTTCCTCGACGCACTCGAATTCGGCCACGATTCCCATCATGTCAGGCAGGATGCGGACGCGATCCGCCGGCTGCCCGCCCAGGGTGACCACTGGGCTTCGCCACAGGCGGCCACCTTGCAATAGGAACCGCGCCCCTCGGCCGACCGTGGCGGACAAGCGAGTAGGGTTCGATGGGCGAAGATAGGGTGTCTGGATGATCTCCAGGCGCAGCGCACGCAGGAACTCCGACGTACCGCCCGGCACCCGGACGTGATGGACGTGCTCGCGACAGTTCGGCGGGAGCGGGTCGGCATGCCCGGCACCGGTCGTCACCGAAGCGTACGCGGTTGTGCGGGTCGGCGTGTCGGCTCGGCGGCGCGCCCATTCCGTGACGGCTATCAGGTCTCGTGCCGGCTCGTCAGCCGCAAGCCAGCAGCCGATTGTGGTGATTCGTAACCCTCGCCACCATGACGGGATCGACACCATGGCGCCGAGATTGTGCAGTTGCATGTCCGGGTCGTCGTCGCCGGTCGGTGCTGAAAAGACCCAGCCGAAGGTGGTCGAGATGTCCCGCCCCGCATCTCTCATGCCGGCGCGCTCCGATCGTTCCTCCGGCGGAAGGGTGAAGCTAACCACGACGGCCGGCGAGCGGTGACGGCGGAGGGCGTGCTCTGCCCGCCGCCCGATCTGCGCATCGGCATCGCGAATGGCCCGGCTGGCTGCGACCAGCAGGTCGAAGGCCTCACGCTGCGAGGTGGAGACGACCTCGGTCACCGCGCGCGGGGTCAAGCCGTAGGCGAAGACTTCGGCATGGATGGCGTCGAGCGCCCGCATCAACTTGTCGGCCCTGAGGATTGGATTGCCGGCGGGCCCTCCCTGCCTTACTGGAGAAACAAGGAGACTGCAGCCGAGGCCCGATTTCGCGTCCTCGACGATCGTAAGGTCGAGAAGGTCGCTCAGCCGAAGCCCTTCTTCGGGACGGCCCGTGGTCGGCAAAGGTCGGTGCAACTCCACCCAGCGCGCCACGGAGGCTGCACAGAGCATAGTTCCGCGATCCACCGTGATCCGAAGGGGGGTAAAGCTGGAAGAACCCGAGCAGTGGTCGTCGCGAGCTTGGCGCTGGGAGACTTCGCTTTCCGCATCGGACCGACGCAGGGCGGGATGGTCAAAGGTCAAACATCGGTTGACATGATCGTCGAGGAACGAAGACGACGGTGAGTTCCGGACCTCGCGAATGAGCGCCACGAGGAGAGCCGCCTCCTCCACCGCCCCGAACGAGGGCGGGCATGGGACCGGCACCGGCTGGAACCTGAGGTCTTGGGCATGACCGGAATGCGCTGCAGCACCTCCCGAAGAGGAGGTGTCCGAACGGGCGGGCACAAGGAACGGGGCCAGTCTTACAGCCATCGGCACTTGACCACCCGACGTCGCCCGAAGCGCCTCGAGATATTTGATCACGTGCTGGAACTGCGGGTGGATCTCGACGAGCGCAAAGGGCAGGTGGTGCGAACGTCGGTCCTTGCACGCTGGATGCTCATGAAGGGCATTGAAGCCGAACAAGCGGACGAACGCGTCCTGCCACTCTTGCTCGGCCTCCTGCACGGCCTGCCTCCTTGCCTCGTCCGCGGGCCGCAGCCGGGCTGCAACTTGGATCGCAACGAACGCTTCCCGCAGGGCTTCGAGGTACTGGTCCTTGCCTAGCTTCTTCAGCACTTCTCCGTGGTGGGTTCGCGCTTGGCGATTGAAAGCCTCTTCGGCTTCCTTCACCCAAGAACGAAGACGCTGTGCTAGCGTCATATCTTGGTACGATCCGGTATTCGCGTCTGCTCTCGTCACTGGCAGGGATTTCTGCTGCCAATCCTCCAGGCAGCGAGCCAGAACATCAACTTGGTTCGTGTTCGCCTGCGCCCCTGCCTTCGTGAGAACCTGCGCGCAGAGAGCGATCCTGAGCGACTGAAGAAGCTCGACGAGGCCCCGGTTCGGCGCTTGCACCGGATGGTCGAACAGGACGGCCTGGCGGCTAAAGATCGCAAAGTCGATCTCGCGCTGCATGACCTCGGCCCAGTCGCGATACAGCGCCCAGCCATTCCGTTCAGCGTCGAAAGGCTCCCTCTCGACCTTAACCACCACGGCGGCATGGCCCTTGCTCGAGCGCCCCAGGATCTGGCGGCTCCACCGAACCGGTTCGACGATCCTACGCGCGGGCGGCAGGACCGTGGCATCCAGGTTGAGTTGCAGGAGCGTGCTGCCGTCGATGTCGTGCCGGTCATCGAGCATGGCCCGCGTCCGTTCCTCACGCAGGATGGAGCGATAACGGTTCATCTGGTGAAACAGATCCAGGGTCGGTTCGCGATGTGCGGCCTCTGCTCCAGTCAGCTTCTCGTCCCGCCGAAGTGGACCTTGCTCAGGCTTGTTCTCACCCGTCCCCAACCGAGCGACGATCTCGGCCACCATCTGGGTCTCGACGATCTGGGAACGGAACGTTTCCGGTTTCTCCTCGAGTTCCCTCAGCCTGCTGTCGATCCACGCGACGTGGTCGAGACGGTCGTTTACAAGCCGTTCGCGCGTGTAGATTTCGGGGGTGCCGACGACCACGCCGCCGCTGTCCGGTTCGAGGCGTGACAGGACAATCGTGGCAGCGGCAGCGCCGAGGAGCGCCGTCAGGACGAAGGCGACCGCGCGCCGGATCACAGGTGGACCTCCTGACCGTCAGACGCGACGACCGCCTCGTCGGTCAGCCTGAGGCCCCGCTCCAGCGCGTCGAGCACGACGTCGAACAGGACTTTCCGGGTGAGGCGGCAGAAGAGGGTCTCGGTCGCATCGAGCCTTCCATGTTCGGCCAACTTGTTGACCGGCGCGCCGCCGCCACAGAGCGGAAAGTAGGAACAGCTCGCACGGCACGCCGCCACGCCGCTCGCGATCTCGCGCGCGATCTCCGAACTTCGGATCCGCTCGGCGATGACCGCGAACGGCTCCTCAAGGAGATTGCCGAACACGAAACTGCCGTGACGGTCGCTGGCGAGACCCAGCAACTCTGGCGAGAAACTCGACACCCCACCGTCGACGGCGACCGAGAGGGCGGCGAGCGGCTCGGTTTGCTCGTTGAAACCATCACGCTCGTCGGTCGCCAGGAGTGCAATCGCCTCGGCGAACTCCCGCACCCAAATGCGGTCCGGGCATGCCGACCATCGCTCGAGAAAGCGTTCCAGAAAGGCGCGATACGCCCGTTCGACGCCCGCGAAAGCGAGCGAGCTCGCGCGATGTGCGCCTTCGACCTCCTCTACGTTGAAACACACTCGCCGAATTCCCGCCTCGAGGTAAAAGTCGAACAGCCGATCCGCCTCGCCGAGATGAGCGCGCGTGAGAACCGTGATGACGTGAAACGGGATCTCTGCCTCCCGAAGCCGACCGACGGCACGCATCGCTGCGCCGAAAGTCCCCTTGCCGCCTCGCGTACGTCGCGTCGCATCATGAAGGTCCGCTGGCCCGTCCAGCGAAAGGCCGATCCCGATGTTCCAGCGGCGGAGAAGCGCGAGCCAAGCATCGTCGAGGCCAATTCCGCTGGTCTGTAACCCCCAACGTGGCGAGACTGTGGGGAAGGTCCGCGAACCGATCAGGCTCATCGCCGCGTCGTACCAATCGGCACGCAAGGCCAACGGTTCACCGGCATGCCAAACCACCGACGGCACGGGGTCGGCCCACTGCGGATGGAGGATCTGTTCGGCGACGGCGGAGAGCACGCGCTCCGACATACAGCGCCGATCATCACGATCAGGCAGATAGCAGTACGAACACTCGAACGGACAGAATGGCGTGCTTTGGAGGACAACAAGGCGACATTTGGTTAGGCCTTGCATCCCGCCTCACCAATTACGCCACCAATTTCCCCAATTTCCCCAGTTCGGCCAGTTATTCCACCAGTTCCACCATTGGGCTAGAACTCGTTGACCCAATTCATCGACAGCAGCGGAGTTGCAACCGAACTGAACCTCCTGCGCACTGTAGAGGGGGACCGGGTCGTCGCTAGGGGCCGTCAACGGGCTCATGGGTGCTTCCAGGCGCTGCCGAAGCGCAGCCACGCGCCGCTTCAGGTCAGCCATGGCCTCAACTGAGGTTGGCGCCCTTGCGCTGGTCGCGGGTGTCGCCGGCGCGGCCCCAGCCGCTCCGATGACAAGCAAGCGCAGCAAGAACCCGCGCCGATTGTCCTGAAATGGATTTCGCCCCATGGGCCGCTCCCCGTTGACGCCCCACACACGTCAGTATGACGGTCAACAAAGGTCCAATTCAACCGCAACCAGAAGCCGAATTCGTTCGCGAGCGTCACCCCGCCCGCGCCCTCGCCTCCTCGGCGAGCGCCCGGATGCGGCGGATCATCGCCGCGACCCCGTTGCCGCGGTTCGCCGAAAGGTTGCCGATCAGGTCCAGCTCGATGAGGAAGCGCGGGTCGACGGCAAGGATCTCCTCCGGCCTCCGCCCCGAATAGACGCGCAAGAGCAGGGCGACGAGTCCCTGCACGATCGCCGCGTCGGATGCCCCCGCCAGCCAAAGCCGCCCCTCCGCCACGCGGTGTTCGAGCCAGACCTGGCTTTGGCAGCCCTCGACCCGGCGCGCGGGCTCCTTCCAAGCCTCGGGAAAGGGCGGCAGCGCCCGCCCCCAGTCGATCACCTGCTCGTAGCGGTCCATCCAGTCGTCGAAGAAGGAGAGCTCCTCGCGGATGGCTGCGATCGCGGCTTCGGGGCTGGGCTCGGTCGGGCTGACGAAGGGTGGTTCCATCACGAAGGGCGAGATGGCGCCGCCGACGCCGCCCTCAATGGGCGGCGAGCCCGCCATCGACGGCGAGCACCGCCCCGGTGATGAACGACGCCTCGTCGGAGGCGAGAAAGAGGGCGGCGTTGGCGACATCCTCCGGTCGCCCGGGCCGGCGCCAGGGCGTGCGCGCAGCGGCGCGCTCGGCCGCCGCGACCTCCTCCGGCCGATTGGAGCGATGGACGACGATCGCGCCCGGGTCGATCACGTTGCAGACGATGCCGTCCGCCGCGTGGTCGACGGCGATGCGGCGCGCGAGTTCGTGCACCGCGGCCTTGGCGGCGGCGAAGGCGGCCGTGCCGGGGGCGGTCGCCGTCACCGTCGGGCAGCCGACGGCAAGGATGCGCCCGCGCACCCCGTCTTCGCCTTCCACCTGGCCGCTCATCTGCCGCACCGCCGCGCGGCTCGCCAGGAACACGCCCGTCACCGCCAGCGCCAGCGTGCGTTCCCACGCCTCCAGCGTGGTCTCGGTGATCCGCCCGCCCCAGCCGATGGCCGCGGTGGTGACCAGCACGTCGAGGCGGCCGAAGCGATCCGCCGCGCAGGCGACCGCCGCCTCGGTGTCGGCCTCCGAGGTGAGGTCGGTCTTGCGGAAGATCGCCGCCCTGCCCTCGCGATCGAGGATCGCCCGCGTCGGCTCGCCCCCCTCGGGCGGATGGTCGGTCTGATCGGCGATGACGACGATCGCGCCTTCGCGGGCGAAGCGCAGCGCGATCGCCCGCCCGATGCCCGATGCCCCTCCCGTCACCAGCGCGACCTTGCCGAGCAGCCGATCCGCCATCCGTTTCCCCCAGACCGGAGCTTGAAGCCCACTCGTCGCCCCCGCATCTAGCAGGCATGGAGGCCGATTGCGACGCCCCGCGCATCGTTCCCGATCCGACCGACCCGCGGCTGACGCGCCGCGTGCGCGGCATCGACCACACGGGGGCCGAGGTGGAGGCCGCGGTCACGGTCGAGAAGCCGCTGACCTTGTTCCTCAACGGCACCGAGATCGTCACCATGATGACGATCGGCGACTATCCCGAGTACCTCGCCCTCGGTTACCTCCTGAACCAGAACATGCTTCGCCCCGACGACGAGGTGACGGCGGTCGAGCACGACCCGGACCTCGACGTCGTCGTGGTGCGGACCGCGCGCACCACCGACTACCAGGAGAAGCTGAAGAAGAAGACCCTGACCTCGGGCTGCGCGCAGGGCACCGCCTTCGGCGACCTGATGGAGCGGTTCGAAAGCATCCGCTTGCCGGAGGCGACCTTGCGCACCTCCTGGCTCTATCGCCTCACCCACGCCATCAACACCATGCCGAGCCTCTATCTCGAGGCCGGCGCGATTCATGGCTGCGTGCTCTGCCGCGAGGACCGCCCGCTCGTCTACATGGAGGATGTCGGCCGGCACAACGCGGTGGACAAGATCGCCGGGTACATGTATCGACACCGCATCGATCCGGCCGACAAGATCTTCTACACCACCGGCCGCCTCACCTCCGAGATGGTGATCAAGACCGTACGCATGGGCATTCCCATCCTGGTCAGCCGCTCCGGCTTCACCGCCTGGGGGGTGGAACTCGCCCGCCAAGCGGGGCTGACGCTGATCGGACGCGCCCGCGGCAAGCGCTTCCTCGCCCTCTCCGGCGAGCATCGCATCGTCTTCGACCTCGACCCGGCTTATGTCGAGGAGGAGAGTGCGAAGCACCGGCGCAAGGGTGCGCGCGACGACGACTGAGGCCGGCGTGGACGCGGCGGAACGTACGGGCGGGGCGCATCCGCCCACGCTCGGGGTGCTGCTCGCCGGCGGGCAGGGCCGGCGCATGGGCGGAGCCGACAAGGGTTTCATTCGTGTGGGTGAGCGAACGATCCTGGAGCGGATCGTTGCGCGGCTTGCCCCCTCCTGCGCGGGCCTCATCATCAACGCCAACGGCGAGCCCGCCCGTTTCGCGGGCTTGGGCCTTCCCGTGGTGCCGGATCCGATCGCGGGCTACGCGGGCCCGCTCGCCGGCATTCTCGCCGCCCTCGAATGGGCGGCAGCGGAGAGGCCCGATCTCGCCTGGATCGTCACCGTCTCCACCGACAGCCCGTTCCTGCCGCGCGACCTCGTCGCCCGCCTGCACGCGGCGCGCGCGGCAGCCGGTGTGCCGCTCGCCTGCGCCGCCTCAGGCGGGCGCACCCATCCGCCGATCGGGCTGTGGCCGGTCGCCT
This sequence comes from Elioraea thermophila (ex Habib et al. 2022), assembly GCF_003336755.1. Lineage (GTDB taxonomy): Bacteria > Pseudomonadota > Alphaproteobacteria > Acetobacterales > Acetobacteraceae > Elioraea > Elioraea thermophila. The sequence continues at coordinate 161,641 of NZ_QMDI01000006.1, forward strand.
TGCGCGCCGACCTTCGGCGCGCCCTGACCGAGGAGGGGGAGCGCAAGATCGACCGCTGGACGGCGCGCCACGGTGTGGCGGTGGCTGAATGGCCGGCCGACCCGTTCGATCCGTTCTTCAACGTCAACACCCCCGAAGACGCGGCGATCGCGCAGTCGCTCGCCGCGCGATTCCCCGCGGCCTGAGCCTGGTTGCCGCCGCGGCGGCTTGCGTCTGACGCGCGAGGCGGCAAGAATCGCCGCCGGGAGACGCACAACAGCCGGTGCACGCGCCATGAAGTCGTTCCTGCTCGCCATTCTCGCCGCCGTGGTGATCGCCATCGGAGCGGCGTATGTGCTCGACACCCGTCTGCAGCGTTCTGTCGAGGCGGCCTACTCCACCTCCGGGGTACGGCTCTGAGTCTCAGAGGATCTCGCTCCAGGGGATGAAGGCGACCGTCTCGCCGGGGACGAGGTCGGTGCGCGTCTCGGCGAGTTCGACGAGGCCGTCGGTGCGGGTGAGCGAGGAAATCAGCCCTGCCCCCTCGCGCGGGTAGTTGCGCGCCTCCAGCACCCCGTCCTCGGCGGCGGCGACGCTGACGCGCACGTACTCCCGCCGCCCGGCTTTCTTACGGTAGCGGAACGCGCTGCGCACGGGAAAGCGCAAGGGGGGCTTCGGCACCGCTCCCGCAAGCAACAGCGCGAGCGGCTTGGCGACGTGGACGAAGGTGACCACCACCGCTGCCGGGTTGCCGGGAAGGCCGGCGAAGGCGGCGCGCCCGATGCGGCCGAGGGCGACGGGGCGGCCCGGCTTGATCGCCAGCCGCCAGAAGTCGAGCCGACCCGCCGACTCCACGGCGGCCTTCACGTGATCCTCCTCGCCGGTGGAAACCCCGCCCGAGGTGAGGATCAGGTCGTGCGTTTCCCCGGCCGCGGCGAGCGCCCGGGCGACCGCCTCGCGCCGATCGGGCAGGATGCCGAGGTCGCTCACCGCGAAGCCGAGGCGGGCAAGCGCAGCCTGCAGGGTGAAGCGGTTGCTGTCGAACACCTGCTCTGGCGCGAGCGCGGTGCCGGGTTCGGCGAGCTCGTCGCCGGTCGAGAACACGGCAACACGCAGCCGCCTGCGGACCGGCAGGGCGGCGAAACCGAGCGCAGCCGCCATGCCGACATCCTGCGGGCGAAGCATGGTCCCGCGCGCGAGCGCCACCGTCCCTTTCGGCACGTCCTCGCCGGCGGCGCGCGCATTCGCCCCCCGCTTCAGACCCGGCGGCAGGCGCACCCGCCCGTCGGGCAGCACCTCCGCATCCTCCTGCATCATCACCGTATCCGCCCCCTCCGGCATCGGCGCGCCGGTGAAGATGCGGATGGCCTCGCCCGCCCGCAGCGGCCTGCCGAGCGCGCCACCCGCCGGCACCCGGCCCGTCACCGGCAGCACGGTGTCGGTGTCGGGCGCGAGATCGGCATGGCGCACCGCGTAGCCGTCCACCGCCGAGTTGGCGAACGGGGGCAGGTCGATCGGCGCGATCAGGTCCTCGGCCAGGATCCGCCCCACCGCCGCACGCAGGGGCACGGTCTCGACGCCCGTCAGCGGAACGAGACGCTCGCGCAACGCCGCCAGCGCGGCATCCACCGACATCAGCGCGCCGCCGAAGGCGAAACAGTCGTCGGAGAGCTGCGCCACCGCCTCAGCCGACTGCGCGCGCGCGCCCCGCAAGCCCCGCCGAGCGGATGACGAAGTCGGCGATCGCGTCCACGTCGTCGAGAGGAAGGACGGGGCGATCGCAGTCCGGAACCGGCCCGTCGGAGGCGACGGCGCGGATCATGGCATCCTCGGGGAAGAGCGGCGGCTTGCCGGTCGCCGCACGCCAGACCTCGAGCTTGGGATGCGGGTTGCGCTTGAACCCCTCGACCAGGACGAGATCGACCGGCGAGAGGCGGGTGAGGAGGTCGGCGAGCGAAGGCTCCGGCGCACCGCGCAACTCGTGCATGAGCGCCCAGCGATTGGCCGAGGCGATCAGCACCTCCGTCGCCCCCGCACGACGGTGCTCGTAGCTGTCCTTGCCCGGCTGATCGATGTCGAAGGCGTGGTGCGCATGCTTGATGGTCGAGACCCGCAAGCCCCGTGCGATCAGGGCGGGGATCAGGCGGACGAGCAGCGTCGTCTTGCCCGAGCCGGACCAGCCGGTGATGCCGAAGATGGTCATGGATCGAACAAGCAGCCGGCGGGGAGCACCCCGCCGGCCATGTCGAGACGGAACGGAGGAGGACGGGTGGCGATCAGTCCGCGCCCGCCCCTTTGGCGCCCGCCGGCAGCGAGGCCTTGCGCGTCGGGTTCATCACCTCGTCCACCCACAGGCTGTGGTGCTCCTTTGCCCAATTCAGGTCGACCTTGCCCGAGCCCATGGCGGAGAAAGCGCCCTCCATGCCGAGCGTGCCGATGTAGATGTGGGCGAGGATGAGCGCGATCATCACGAAGCCGACGATGCCGTGGATCTGGGTCGCGAGCTGCATCCCGTAGACGTCGGTGGCGATGAACTGGAACGGAAACATCTTGATGAAGCCCGTCACCGCGATCGCCGCGCCGCCCAGCACGGTGGTCCAGAACACGATCTTTTGCCCGGCGTTGAACTTCTTCGCCGGCGGGTGCGCGTGCCCGACGAGGCCGCCCCCCTTGGCGAGCCACTCCAGGTCGGTCGAATCCGGAAGGTTCCGGTGCACCCACAGCAACAGGATCAGCACCACGCCCAGGGTGAAGGGGAAACCGAGGAAGTTGTGCGCGACCTTGGCCCATTCGGACCAGGCGGTGAAGGCTTCGGGCCCGATCAGCGGCAGCAGGACATGCCGGCCGAAGCTGATGTTGAGCCCCGTGATGGCGAGCACGATGAAGGTGGAGGCGGTGAGCCAGTGCGCGAACCGCTCGACGCCGTCGAAACGTTGGATGTAGCGGCCCGAGGGCCCGGCGGCGATGCGGATGCGCCCGCGCACGAGATAGAACAGCGTGATCACCGCCAGCATGCCGAGGATGGCGACGGCACCCACCCATTTCATGGTCGATCGCCAAGCTTCCTGGAACTCCCGCCCGTGCGGCTGGATCAGCGTCGCCGCCTTCGGGTCGGGGATGGACACCCGCCCGACCAGTTCGCCGTGGCGGCCCTGCGGCTGCGTTTGCAGGTAGCGGAACAGGAGTTCCTCCTGCGCCGCGGCCGGCGAGGCGGGTGCGCCTTGCGCGAGGGCGGTGGAGGTGATGGCCGGTGCGGCGAAGATCGCCGCCCCGAGGCCGAGGGCGAACGCTACCGCCAGGGTGCGGAGCCGCCGTGCGAAGCTTGTCATGCGGTCATTCCTCCCGCGTCGAGACGAAGGCGGCGGAAGCCGGGGCTTCCGCCGCGCCATCGGGCCGATCAGCCCGACACCATGTCCTTGTACGCCGTGCGCCACCCCCAGGCGCCCGAGCCGTAGCCGCGCGTGGTCACGCGTTCGGCGTAGATCTGGGCGATGATCTCGCCGTCGCCGGCGAGCAGCGCCTTGGTCGAGCACATCTCGGCGCAGATCGGCAGCTTGCCTTCGGCAAGCCGGTTCGAGCCGTACTTCGCGTATTCGGCCGGGGTGTTGTCCGCCTCCGGCCCGCCGGCGCAGTAGGTGCACTTGTCCATCTTGCCGCGGCTGCCGAAGTTGCCGAGGCGCGGATACTGCGGCGCGCCGAACGGGCAGGCGTAGAAGCAGTAGCCGCAACCGATGCACAGGTCCTTCGAGTGCAGCACCACGCCATCCGCCGTGGTGTAGAAGCAATCCACCGGGCAGACCGCGGCGCAGGGCGCGTCGGTGCAGTGCATGCACGCCATGGAGATCGACCGTTCGCCCGGCTTGCCGTCGTTGATGGTGACGACGCGCCGGCGGTTGATGCCCCAGGGTACCTCGTGCTCGTTCTTGCAGGCCGTGACGCAGGCGTTGCACTCGATGCAGCGATCCGCGTCGCAGAGGAACTTCATGCGGGCCATTGTCGCAACTCCTCCCTGAGCCCCGTCACGCCGCGCGGATCTGGCACAGCGTGCACTTCGTCTCCTGCATCGAGGTGACAGGATCGAAGCCGTAGGTGGTGACGGCGTTCACGCTCTCGCCGAGCACGATCGGGTCGGTGCCGGCGGGATACTTGCGCCGCTGGTCCTCGGTCATGAACCAGCCGGCGAAGTGGAACGGCATGAACGCCACGCCCTTGCCGACGCGTTCCGTCACGAGGGCCTTCACGCGGCAGGCCTTGCCCTGCGGCATCTCCGGACCCCAGACGAGGACCCACTGCCCGTCGCGGATGCCGCGCTCCGCCGCATCCTGCGGATTGATCTCGACGAACATGTCCTGCTGCAGTTCGGCCAGCCACTTGTTGGACCGCGTCTCCTCGCCACCCCCCTCGTATTCGACCAGGCGACCCGAGGTGAGCACGATCGGGAAGTCGCGGGCGACGTTCCGCTCCACGGCGAGTTGCTGCACGGTGCGCCCGTAGTTGATGACACGGTGCGCCATGAAGTTGTCGCGCGTGGGGTACTTCGCGACGAGATCCGGGCGCGGGCTGTAGATCGGCTCGCGGTGCACCGGGATCGGGTCTGGCAGGTTCCACGTGTTGGCGCGCGCCTTGGCGTTGCCGAAGGGCGAGCAGCCATGCTCGAGAGCGACGCGGATGATCCCGCCCGAGAGGTCAGTCGCCCAGGACACGCGATCGACGTTGTTGCCGCCGATCCGCTCGATCACCGCGCGCTCCTCGGCGGTGAGGTCCTTGTCCCAGCCGAGCCGCTTCAGAACGGCCATGGTGAACTCGGGGTAGCCGTCCTGGATCTCTGACCCTTTCGAGTAGGAGCCCTCGGCGAGAAGGCTGACGCCGTTGCGCTCGACGCCGAAGCGAGCACGGAACGTTCCGCCACCGTCCTTCACATGCAGGTGGGTGTTGTACAGGATGTGCGTGCCGGGATGGCGGATCTCCGGCTTGCCCCAGCACGGCCAGGGCAAGCCGTAGTAGTCGCCGCGCACCTCCTCCGGCGCATCCGGCCCCGCACGCAGCGAAACGAGGTCGAAGTGCCGCTGGTTCCGCATGTGCGCTTTCAGCCGCTCGGGCGAGATGCCGGAGTAGCCCGTGCTCAGCGCGCCGCGGTTGATCTCGCGGAGCACGCTCTCCGGCTCCGGCACGCGGGCGCGGACGGTGATGTTCTTGAACATCTCGTTCGCGAAACCGAGCTTCTCGGCCAGGCGATAGATCACCTCGTAGTCGTTCTTACTCTCGAAGATCGGCTCGACGATCTTCTCGCCCCACTGCACCGAGCGGTTGGAGGCGGTGCGGCTGCCGTCGCACTCGAACTGGGTGCAAATCGGCAGCAGATAGGTGTTCTCCTTGCGGTTGTGCAGCACCGCGAAGGTCGTCGGGTGCGGGTCGGCGACGACGAGAAGGTCGAGCTTCTCGAGCGCGGCCACCGCCTCCGGCATGCGCACCACCGTATTGCCGCCGTGACCGAACACAACCATGCCGCGGTAGTTCGGCTGGCCTTCGGCGAGCTGGCGGGTGCCGTCCTTCACCGGATCGAGCAGCGTGGCGTCCATGTAGCGGGTGGTGGTGATGCCGGCCATCTCCATCATCCGCTTGCGTGTGGCGTCATCTGCCCCGGGCGGGCCGAAGCGACTGCGCATCCACTCGTAGTCGACCTCCCACACGCGGCACCAGTGCCGCCACGCCCCCTCGTCGAGGCCGTAATAGGCGGGCAGCGTCGTCGTATCGAGGCCGAAATCGGTGGCACCCTGCACGTTGCAGTGGCCGCGGAAGATGTTCGCCCCGTTGCCGGCGCCGCCCACGTTGCCGGTGGCGAGCAGCAGGATGCAGGCCGCGCGCACGTTCGCCGTACCGACCGTGTGCTGGGTCATGCCCATGCACCAGATCAGGGTGGCCGGCTTCTCCTTGGCGAACTTCTCCGCCACCCGACGGAGCTGAGCGCCCGGCACGCCGGTGACGCGCTCGACCTCCTCAGGGTTCCATTTGGCGACCTCCTTGCGCACCTCCTCCATGCCGTACACCCGCTGGCGGATGAACTCCTTGTCCTCCCAGCCGTTCTCAAAGATGTGCCACAGCATGCCCCAGAGCAGGGGGATGTCGGTGCCTGGGCGGAGGCGCACATACTCGGTCGCGTGCGCCGCGGTGCGGGTGAAGCGCGGGTCGATGACGATCAGGTTGGCGCGGTTCTTCTCCTTGCCCTGCAGCACGTGCTGCAGGCTGACCGGGTGCGCCTCCGCCGGGTTGCCGCCCATGATGATCACGGTCTTGGCGTTGCGGATGTCGTTGTAGGAGTTGGTCTGCGCCCCGTAGCCCCAGGTGTTGGCAACGCCCGCCACCGTGGTCGAGTGGCAGATGCGCGCCTGGTGGTCGACATTGTTGGTGCCCCAGAAGGCGGCGAACTTGCGGAAGAGGTAGGCGCCCTCGTTGGAGAACTTCGCCGAGCCGAGGAAGAAGACGGCGTCAGGACCGGATTCGTTGCGGATCCGCAGCAGCTTGTCGCCGATCTCGTCGATCGCCTGCGCCCAGGAGATCCGCTTCCACTGCCCGCCCTCGAGCTTCATCGGGTACTTCAGGCGGCGATCGCCGTGCACGAGCTCGCGCACCGCCGCGCCCTTCGCGCAGTGCGTGCCTCGGTTGATCGGGCTCTCCCAGGAGGGCTCCTGCCCGACCCACACGCCGTTCTGCACCTCGGCCGTCACCGTGCAGCCGACCGAGCAGTGCGTGCAGATGTTCTTCTTGATCTCGACCCGCACGCCGGGCTGCATCGGCCCAGCTTCGGCCTTCCTCACCGTACCGGCGCTGAGCGCGCCGAGGGCGGCGAGGCCACCAGCAGCCACCCCCGAACGCCGCAGGAAGGCGCGGCGATCGAGCACGCCGGACGAGAGGGCGGCGACCGAAGCGGCCAACCCGCCGCGCGCGGCCTGAGCGTCACTGCGCTTGATCAGCATCTTTCACTCCTCCCCGTTCGCGACCGCGGCGTCAACGCTCGTAGCGGTTGGTGCGGTAGAACGCCTGCACGTGCGGCGAGTTCGGCTGGTAGCGGGCCCGCCGCTTCTCTTCCCGGCTCTCGCGCGCCTGGGCCGGCGTCGCACCGCCGAACGGCGCGGCGACCGCCGCCGCCCCGGCCACGCCGAGCCCGCGCAGGAAACGACGCCGCGCCTCGCCCTTCTCGATCGCCTCGCTCATCGCTCTCTCCCACCTCTCCTGCCTTTCCCGATTCGCCGGGTCGGGCATTTTCGCTCCCATCCTCACCATCCGACGCGGCGCGCCGGACGCATTTGATCCAGATCAAGCCGGCAGCGCCAAGGCCTCCGTCTCGATCGTGATGAACTGCCCGCCGAGCGCCCCCACCGCGCGGTAGAACCGCGCCACCTTCGCCTTTTCGAGGTCGGCAAAGAACCGCGCGGCCCAGGGCCGCAGATGCCGCTCGAAAAACCGTCCGTCCTCGCCCGCCGGGGCCGGGAACGTGCCGTCGATCAACCCCGCCATCACCTCGCACAGCGCGCCGATGTGATCTTCAGGTTCGGCGACACCGTCCGCACGGGCGATGCCGAGCCGCGCGAGATCGCCGCGCAGCCGCGCAAGCGGCCTCTCGTGCAGGAACCCCGTGAGATAGTAGCTCGCATAGGGCAGCAGCTCGCCCCGACCGATGCCGATGAAGAGATCGAAGAACTCGCGCTCGACCGCCTCGGCCGTCGTGGCCTCGGCAGCCTCGGCCAGCCGGCCGAGCGCGGCACCCACCGGGGTCGTGTCGCCGGCAAGACCGGCGAGGCGTGACAGGAGGTCGCCGCCCGGGGCCTGCACGAGCAAGGTGGCGAGCAGCCGATAGAGCCGCGCTCGGCCAAGATCGGCCTCGTCCGCCGCGCAACACCCGACTGGCGATTCGACTCCCACCGTCTTCGTTCCCGTTCGTGCGGACCGTCGGGTGCTCCCTTCCCGCGATCCTTTTCGGGACTCTAGGCGCACCGACGAAGTCTTGCCAAGAGCCCTTCCTCGCGGGCGCGTGATCGCAGTGCAGCAAAATCCCGATCGAAACGGTCGGGCTCGCCGGGGTCTTCCCCCTTCACACCGGCAGGGCGCCGCCGTGGCGACGCGGCAGCGAAGCAGGCGGCGGGGATTGCTCGGCTTCCGGTGCTGCGGCTGTACCCTCCGCCGATGCCGACGCATCGCCCGTGGTCGAGCCGGGCTGGTCAGGCTCCGCCTGGGCCGCGAGGGGAGGGGGAGGCGGCGCGCCGGGCGGGCGGACCGGGTCGAGGAGATCGCGACGGTCCTCGGCGGCGGCCAGCGAAGCGGGGGCCTCGGCCTCGGCCTCGGCCTCGGCCTCCGCCTCCCCCCTCACCGGCGGCGACGGCGACAACATCCGCTCGACGAGGGCACGAATCGCCGGGGTCTCGCCCACCCCTTCGAGGAAGTCGGGCACCCCCCCCGGCGTGTTCCAGTCCCACGCGTAGTCGGCAGGGCCGATGAAGTCGCGGATGGTCGGATCGAGCGACCAGACCCGGCGCAGCGCGGCGTTTCGCAGGGCTGCCGGCACGCCCTTGCGGAAGAAGATGGAGATGTCGGTCTCGGCCGTGATCTCCTCGATCCTCGGCAGCGACTCGAGGTCGATCGGCTCCTCCTCGGTCGCGTGCGGCGGCGCCGTCCCGGAAGGGGCTTCGGTGGGTGGCGGCTCCGCCGGTTCCGGCTCGACCGGAAGGCCCTCGCGCGCCGCCCTCTTGCGGCGCGACCAGCGGGCGAGGAAGCCCTCGCCCCGGCCCTCCCCCGCCTCGATCTCCCTCTCCTCAGCCATCCTCGTCCACGATCTTCGGCCGCGCGGCCAGCGCCTCGGGGTCGGCACGATCGCGCTTGCGCTTGAAGAACCTCCGCTCGCGATGATGCAGCGCAACGAAGGCCTCCAGCGTCTCGCGGATCGGCCCCGGCATCGGCACCGGCTCGATGATGTCGGAGGAACCCACACTCACCAGGCTTTCCGCCTCGCCGGCATCGGCCAGCACGCGGTGCAGTTCCACCCCCGGTTCGTCGAGCGTGGCGCGCAGCACCACCCACAGCACCGGCCGCCCGCTCTCCAGGTTCGCCTTGTAGCCGGGCGTGTCGGAGGCGGCGAGTTCGAGCTCCGTCTGCCCCGCGATGTAGGCGGTGACGTCGCCCTCGCGGCGCAGCACCGTCCACGGCGCGGCGACGGTGGGGGCAGGCAGCACGGCGACGGGGACCCAGAGGTGATCGACCCACGGGCTCCGCGCCGCCCTCTTCTCCACCACGACCGAGACGGGAAGACGAAGGAAGCGATCCATCGTCAGGCCGCCCTCGCCCCGCGCGCCGCGAAGGGAAGGTTCTCGAGCAGGTTCTGCGGCTTCATCCGCACCCGGCGCGCGACGTCGAACGCGAGGGCGAGATAGACGGGGCGCGCGCCGACCTGGGGCAGGACAAGGCGCGTGTCCGCAAAGCGCAGGGCAAAGAGGGCAGCGATGCGCCCGAGGGCCTCGGGCTCCACCGCCTCGCCGTGCCAGAGCCGCCCCACGATGGCCGAGGCCTCGGCATCGAGCCCGACGTACCAGAGCCAAGCCTCGTCGTGGATGGTCTGCAGCGGCTCGACCGTCACCTCCGCCCCCGTCATGTGCGCGACCCAGAGCGCGATGACGCGCGCGAGCGCCGCCTGGCCTTCGCGGCCGAAGGTGAGGTCGAGCACGAAGTCGTGCCGATCCGACCGCTCCCAGTATTGCGCGGCGTTCGCGTCGTTCAGCACGTCGAGTTCGATCGCCGCCCTCGCCCCGGCCTCGGCCAGCAGCGCGCCGAGCACGCCGAAGCCCCCTCCCCCCTTGGCCGCGCTCTCCACCACCTCCTCGTCGGCGAGCAGCAGGTTGCCGCCCTCGGTCGAGGCGCGCTGGGGGCGGAAGAAGAGCTCCGCCGCGCGCAGCATGAACGCGTCCTCGCAGCCATCCAGCACGTTGCGCAGGATGAGCTGGACGAGCTGGGCGAGGAACATCGGCGGGGTCGCCGAGAGGTCGCGCGCGAAGAGCGCGGCGTAGGCCGCCTCCAGCGTCGGGTGAGCGAGCAGGTGGTCGCGGAAGGCGAGCCACACCGCCCAGTTTTCGCGCGCATCCGCATCGGCGAGGGCCGCGATCTCGGCCTCGGCGACCGGGCGGCGCGGGTCGGCGAGCAGGGCGGCGTGCAGGGCGCGCTCGGCGTCGCAGGCCTCCTCGGGCGGGACGAGTTCGGGGCGGGCGAGCCAGGCGGCGAGCAGGGCATCCGTCACCGCCACCCCGCCCGTGGCGTGCCGTTCGGCGAGGTGATGGCCGGAGGCGAGCCAGAAGTCGCGGCTCATGCCCCACCCCCCGTCCGCATCAGCGCGACGAGATCGACCGGTTCGGGGGCAACCTCGTCGCCCTCCTCGCGGATCACGCCGATCACGGGCAGCGCCTGCGGCGCACCGCGCGGGCGGAGGGTGCGGAAGCGTTCGCGGATCCGCCCGCCCTCCTCCGCCGTGCGCGAGAGCGCGATCAGGGTGCCCGGGGCATGGCCGGCGCAGAGGCTTTCGGCGTGGGCGATCTCCTCCTCGGCCGCCGCTCGCGCCGACGCCTCATCCGGCGCGCCGAGGCGGTCGCGGATCAGCCGTGCCAGCGACGCGACCGCCGCTGCCCTCTCCTCCGGCGTGGCGGAGCCGACGCTGACCAGGGTGGACCAGCCGAAGCTCGCAGTGCCGAGGAATCCCGCCCGGAAGGCCTGGCGCGCCTTGCCGGCGAGGCTCTCGAGGTCGGCGTCCCAGAACAGGAAGGTACCGACCACCGCGACCTCGCCCGGCTCCGCTGCGGCCTCGAAAATCAGGGTGTCGGAGGCGTCAAGGCGAATGGTGCGCAGGATCGGCCGTGGTGCCTCGATCATTCGTCCACTCCGGCGGCGGCGAGCCAGGAGGGGGAGGCGAGCGCGGCGGCGAGGCTCAGGCGTTCGTCCCGTCCCGTCTCGTCGCGCAGGATGAGATCGCCGGTGGCGGGATCGATCCCCCGTTTCGCCGCCTGCGGTGCGGCGAGCCGGGCGAGGTAGGCCTCGGCGAGCGGGCGGGGGCCGCGCTCCTGCCACTCGTGCAGCCAGGCCATCAGGTGCCGAGCATAGGACTCGACGAGTCGGCCGACCTCCACCGGCTCGAAGCCCTGCTCGATGAGCGAGGTGAGATCGGGCCGCGTGCCGGGCTCCACCCCCTCGTCGAAGGCCACGCGCAGCCCGGCATGCAGGACGAGCCAGGCGGGCACCTCCCCCTCCGCGGCCTCCGCCCAGGCAAGTCGCACCCCGCCGGCCGCCGCCCCGTCGATCTCGATCCGGTCCGGCCAGAGGAAGGCGAGCGGGGTCTCGGGCGGGGCGTGCACGGCGAGCATGTCGGCGAGCGCGACCATGCCGGCATGCAGGGCGAGCCGTGCGGGGCCGAGCGGGCGGTCCGGCTCGAGCACCACCGCGACGTCGAAGCGTCGGTAGGAGCGCGACCAGACGAGCGTGCCCGCCCCCGCCCTGGGCGCGATCGCGCAGGCCTGCGCGAAGGCATCGCCCCCTTCGCGCAGCGCCACCTCCCGATAAAGAGGCGGCAGGTCGAGCGGCGGTGTCAGGATCTCCGTCCCCATCGCTCCCTGTCCCCGGTCGCGGCTTCGTCATATATGCCGCGCCGGGTGGGTTTCACAGGCGCGGGAGGAACGGGGGCATGGCCGACGGCACGCAAGGCGATCCCCGAGGCGAGCGGACGGTCTTCGTCTGCTCCTGCGAAGGCACGATGCCGCTCGATGAGCGCGCGCTCGCCAAGGGCTGCCGAGGGGCGCGGCTGGAGACGGCGCGCCAGCTCTGCCGCGCCGAGTTGCCGCGGCTCGCCGCCGCGCTCGCCAAGGGCGAGGTGCTGGTCGGCTGCGTTCAGGAGCGCGCGGTGTTCGCCGACGCCGCCGCCGAAGCCAAGTCCGGGCACGCGGTCGACACGGTCCGGCTGCGCGAGACGGCAGGCTGGTCGGCGGAGGCCGACCGCGCCGGGCCGAAGATGGCGGCGCTGATCGCCGCCGCTCAGGTGCCGATGCCGCCCACCCCGATCGTCACCTATCGCTCGGAGGGTGTGGCGCTCGTCTACGGGCGGGACGAGCGCGCGATCGAGGCGGCGCGGCGGCTCTCGGCGAAGCTCAATCTCACCGTGCTGCTCGCCGACCCGAAGGACGTCGCACCGCCGCGCGCGACCGAGTTCCCGGTGGTGAAGGGGCGGATCGTGCGCGCTTCGGGGCATTTGGGCGCCTTCGAGCTCGTCGTCGACGACTATGCCGCGCCTTCGCCTTCCTCGCGCGCGAGCCTCGTCTTCGGCCCCGCGCGCAACGGGGCGAAGAGCCGGGCCGACCTGATCCTCGACCTCTCGGGCCTCACCCCCCTCTTTCCCGCGCCCCACAAGCGTCCGGGCTACTTGCGCGCCGACCCGAACGACCCGGTGGCGGTGGAGCGGGCGATCTTTGCCGCGGCCGATCTCGTCGGCACCTTCGACAAGCCGCGCTTCGTCGCCTTCACCGAGGCGCTCTGCGCCCATTCCCGGTCGCGCAAGACGGGGTGCACGCGCTGCCTCGACCTTTGCCCCGTCGGCGCGATCCGGCCGAACGGCGATGCCGTCGCGCTCGATCCGATGATCTGCGCCGGCTGCGGGTCGTGCTCGGCCGTCTGCCCGACGGGCGCCGCCTCCTACGCGCTGCCGCCGGCCGACGCGCTGCTCAGGCGCCTGCGCGCCCTCCTCCTCACCTATCGCGAGGCGGGGGGAGAGCGTCCGGTGCTGCTGATCCACGAGGTCGAGCACGGGGAGCCGCTGATCGAGGCCCTGGCCCGGTTCGGCGACGGTCTGCCCGCGCGCGTGCTGCCTTTCGCGCTGAACGAGGTGACCGCGCTCGGGCTGGAGACGGTGGCGGCCGCCTTCGCCTACGGCGCTGCCGAGCTTCGCGTGCTGCTGCCCGCCCGCGCCCGCGCCGACCTCGAGGCCCTCCATCGCACGCTCGCCCTCGCCGACACCGTGCTCCGCGCCTGGGGCTTCGGCGAGGGGCGCGTGGGGACGATCGAGGCCTCGGACCCCGATGCGCTCGCCGCCGCCCTCGCCGCCTTGCCGAAACGCGAGGGGGTGGCGGTGCTGCGGACCTTCGCGCCGATGGGCGACAAGCGCAGCCTCGCCCAGCTTTCCTTGCGCGAGCTCGCCAAGGCCGCCCCCGCCCCGGTCGACATCGTGCCCCTGCCCGAGAAGGCGCCCTTCGGCACCCTCGCCGTGAACGCTGAAGGCTGCACGCTCTGCCTCTCCTGCGTGTCCGCCTGCCCCACGGGCGCGCTCCGCGACAACCCGGACCGGCCTCAGCTCTCCTTCGTCGAGGATGCCTGCGTGCAGTGCGGCCTCTGCGCCGCGACGTGTCCGGAGAAGGTGATCACCCTCGTCCCGCGCCTCAACGTGGGCGCGGATGTCGTCACGCCGCGGGTGATCAAGGAGGAGGAGCCCTTCGCCTGCATCCGCTGCGGCAAGCCCTTCGGCGTGAAGTCCTCGATCGAGCGGGTGGTGGCGAAACTCGCGGCGAGCCACTGGATGTACAAGGGCAACGCGGCCAACCTCGAACTGATGCGCATGTGCGAGGACTGCCGGGTGATCGCGGTGACCGAGACATCGGGGATCGACCCCTATGCCGGGCCGCCGCGGCCGAAGATCCTGACCGGCGACGACGTCTGAGGGGCCGCCCCTCGCTGGCACAAGTCTTGCCAGTCGCTACCCGACGGTTGATTGACCCGGCGCGGATGCCGGCCCTACATCACGGGCGATGTCCGCCCCAGCCCTCCGCCAGCCGGACCGCGCACCCGATCGGGCCCGCCGCGGCGACGACCTTGCCGCCGCACGCCGCGTGCTCGAGACCGAAGCTGCCGCCCTCGAGCGTCTGGCGCGCTCGTTGGACGATCGTTTCGTCGCCGCTCTCGATCTCCTGGAGGCGGTGCAGGGGCGGATCATCGTCTCCGGCATCGGAAAGTCGGGGCACGTCGCCCGCAAGATCGCCGCCACCCTCGCCTCCACCGGCAGCCCCGCCCAGTTCGTCCACCCGGCCGAAGCGAGCCATGGCGATCTCGGCATGGTGACGCCGGCGGATGCCGTGCTCGCCCTCTCCAACTCGGGCGAGACGAGCGAACTGACCGACCTCGTCTCGCACACCCGCCGCTTCGCCATCCCGCTCGTCGCCATCACCTCGCGGGAGGAGAGCACGCTCGCCCGCCACGCCGACGTCGCCCTGATCCTTCCCCCGGCAGCGGAGGCGTGCCCGCTCGGCCTCGCCCCAACGACGTCCACCACGCTGATGCTGGCCTTGGGCGACGCGCTCGCCGTCGCCCTGCTCGCCCGCAAGGGCTTCGGGGCGGAGGATTTCCGCGTCCTGCACCCGGGTGGGCGGCTCGGCCGCCGGCTCCTGCGCGTGCGCGATCTGATGCACGGGGGCGAGGAGGTCCCGCTCGCTCCCGAAACCGTCCGCATGGACGAGGCGATCGTGCGCATGACCGCCCATCGCTTCGGTTGCCTCGGTCTGACCGACGGGGCGGGGCGTCTCGTCGGCATCATCACCGACGGCGATTTGCGCCGTCACATGAGCCCCGATCTGCTGTCCCGCACGGCGCTACAGGTTATGACACGATCTCCGCGCAGCATCGCGCCGGACGCCCTGGCAGTCGAGGCCCTGCGCGAGATGAACGACCGCCGCATCACCGCCCTGTTCGTGGTCGAGGACGGCCGGCCGGTGGGAATCCTGCACGTGCACGACCTGCTCCGCGCCGGGGTCGCATGAAGGCCGCCGCCATGGGGACAGCCCGGCCCGTCCCGCCCGCCCCCCGCCGGGTGCGCGTGCCGTCTCTGCGGGCACGCCCGTTCGTTCCCGACGCCACCGCCATCGCTCGCCGCCGCTTCGCGGTCGGTGTGCTCAAGCGCGCCCTCCCGCTCGCCGCCCTGGCGGCTCTGGCCCTGATCCTCGCCTGGCCGCAGATCACCGGCACCGAGGAGCGCATGCGGGTGGCCTACCGCAAACCGACGGAGGCGATGCCGGACAGTGCCCGCGTGCTCGACGCCCGCTACGTGGGGCGCGACGACCGTGGCCGCCCCTTCACGCTGACCGCCGAAAAGGCGGAACAGCTTGACGGATCGGTGGTCATCGAGCTGGCGGCCCCGCGCGGCGACGTCACGCTCGAGGACGGGACCTGGCTCACGCTGGAGGCCCGGTCCGGTCGGTTCGACCGCACGACGCGCCTGCTCGATCTCGAGGACGAGGTCGTGCTGCATCACGATGCGGGCTATGAGGTGCGTACGGCGAAGGCGCGGATCGACCTCGCCGCCGGACGCGCCGAGGGCGACGAGCCGGTAGTGGTGCAGGGGCCGGCCGGCAGCATCGATGCGCCGGGCTTCCGCCTGGAGGAAAAGGGCGCGGTGGTGATCTTTCCCGGGCCGGCGCGCATGCTGCTGCGCACCGCCGAGGGTTCGCCGTGACCCGCTTCGGCCTTGCCGCCATCGTCCTGCTCCTCGCCTGCTCCGCAGCGGCGCAGGACCTGGGCCTTGCCGGCCAAGGCCCGGTCGAAGTGCTGGCGGATGGCGCGATCGAGTGGCGCCGTGACGACCAGGTGGTGATCGCCCGCGGCAACGCCCGGGCCACCCGGGACGGGACGACCGTGTTCGCCGACCGCCTGCTCGCCCGCTACCGGCCGCGCGCGGGTGCGGAGGCCCGCGCCGCGGACGGCTCGCCGTTCGGCGGCGCCTCCGAGGTCTGGCGGCTGGAGGCGGAGGGCAATGTGCGCATCGTCGCCGGCAACGACCGGGCACAGGGAGACCGCGCGATCTACGACCTCGACCGCAAGGTGCTGGTGCTGACGGGACGGTCACTCGCGCTCACCAACGGCACCGACACGGTGACCGCCCGCGATGCCTTGGAATACTGGTCCGTGACGCGGATGGCTGTGGCGCGCGGCCAGGCGGTCGTCACCGCGCCCGACCGGAAGCTGGAGGCCGATACGATCGCCGCCTGGTTCGCCGAACGCGAGACGGCGACACCCGCCCAGACGGTGCGCGGCACGCCGGTTCCCGGGGCAGGGCGGCTCGAGCGGGCCGAGGCCTGGGGCGACGTCCGCATCACTACCGAGACCGACGTCGTGCGCGGAGATCGCGGGGTCTACTTGCCGGCCGAAGGGGTGGCGCGGCTGTTCGGCGCCGTGCGCATCACCCGTGGCCAGAACCAGCTCAACGGTGCGGTCGCCGAAGTGAACCTTCGCACCGGGGTGTCGCGGCTGTTGCCCACACCGGGCGGCAGGGTCGCCGGCATGTTGGTGCCGGAGGAGCGTCGCCCGCCCGCTCCCGCCCTGGAGAGAGGGCGATGAACGCCCCCTCGCCCACATCCGCCGCGGGGCCCGGCCCGCTCACCGTGCTGCCCGGCAGCCCCGGGCTGGTCGCGTCGAACCTCGGCAAGCGGTTCAAGAAGCGGCCGGTGGTGCGGAACGTGTCGCTTTCGGTGCGCCGCGGCGAAGCGGTCGGCCTGCTTGGGCCGAACGGCGCCGGCAAGACCACCTGCTTCTACCTCATCGTCGGTCTCGTCCGCCCGGATGAGGGGCGGATCCTCCTCGACGGGGTCGACATCACCGATCTGCCGATGTACCGCCGCGCGCGCCTCGGCCTCGGGTACCTGCCGCAGGAAGCCTCGATCTTCCGCGGTCTCTCGGTGGAGGACAACATCCGCGCCACGCTGGAGGTGGTGGAGCCGGATCGCGAGCGGCGCGAGGCGATCCTCGACGATCTGCTGGCCGAATTCTCCATCAGTCACCTGCGGCGCACCCCCGCGATCGCGCTTTCGGGCGGCGAGCGGCGGCGGGTGGAGATCGCGCGGGCCTTGGCCACTCACCCATCCTTCATTCTTCTCGATGAACCTCTGGCCGGGATCGACCCGATCGCGGTGGGCGACATCCGCGATCTGGTCGCCCACCTGAAGGACCGCGGCATCGGCGTGCTGATCACCGACCACAACGTGCGCGAAACACTCGAGATCATCGACCGTGCCTATATCCTGCACGATGGCCAGGTGCTGATGGAGGGCGCTCCGGAGGACATCGTCGCCCACGACGGGGTGCGCCGGGTCTATCTCGGCGACCGTTTCCGGCTCTGACCGCGCGCGAGGAGGACGAGGGCGATGGCGCTCGCGCCCAGGCTCGATCTCCGCCTCGGCCAGACGCTGGTGATGACGCCGCAGCTGCGGCAGGCGATCCAGCTCCTCCAGTACTCGAATTTGGAAGTGCAGGCTTGGGTCGAGCAGGAACTCGAACGCAACCCGCTGCTCGAGCGCGACGAGAGCCCCATTCTCGACGGCAGCACCGCCCCCGCCCCGCCCGAGCCCGAGCCGCTGCCCCCGTTGGGCGAGCCGCAGCGCGAGGCGATCGAAGCGGGCGACGGCCCGCCGCTCGATGCCGATTTCGGCAACGTCTACGATGCCGGCACGGCCGCCGATGGCGCCTACGCTCCGGGTCTCGGCGTGGCCGGCCGCGGCGGGCGGCCCGACTTCGAGGAGGACGAGCGCGACATCGGCGACCTCGCACCCCAGCGCCGGTCGCTGC
This sequence comes from Elioraea thermophila (ex Habib et al. 2022), assembly GCF_003336755.1. Lineage (GTDB taxonomy): Bacteria > Pseudomonadota > Alphaproteobacteria > Acetobacterales > Acetobacteraceae > Elioraea > Elioraea thermophila. The sequence goes on from NZ_QMDI01000006.1 coordinate 179,239, forward strand.
GCGAACATCTCGCCGAACAGCTTCGCCTCACCTTCGACGATGCCACCGATCGCCTGATCGGCGCCTGCCTGATCGCCGGCCTCGACGGCGCGGGGCGGCTGGTGCTCGACCTCGACGGGCTCGCCACGCGCCTTGCCTGCCCGCGCGAGCGGATCGAGGCGGTGCTCGCGCGCATGCAGCGTTTCGACCCCCCCGGCGTGTTCGCACGCTCTTTGCGCGAGTGCCTGGAGATCCAGCTGCGCGAGCTGAACCGCTACGACCCGGCGATGGCCGCCCTTCTCGATAATCTCGACCTGCTCGCCAAGCGCGACCTCAAGCGCCTGCGCGAGGTCTGCGGCGTGGATGCCGAGGATCTCGCGGAGATGATCGCCGAGATCAAACGGCTGGATCCGAAGCCCGGCGCGGGGTTCGACCCTGAGCCCGCCGCCACCGTGATCCCCGACGTGCTGATGCGCGCCTCCGACGACGGGGGGTGGATCGTCGAACTCAACCCGGAAACCCTGCCGAGGGTGATCGCCAACGGCGCCTACCACGCGAAGGTGCTGGGGGCGGCCCGCAGCAAGGAGGAGCGCGCCTTCATCGCCGAGCACTGGGCGAACGCCACCTGGCTGGTCAAAAGCCTCGCCCAGCGCGCCGCCACGATCCTCAAGGTCGCTTCCGAGATCGTCCGCCGCCAGGACGCCTTCTTCCGCCACGGCATCACCCACCTCAAGCCCTTGATCCTGCGCGACATCGCCCAGGCCGTGGACCTCCACGAATCCACCGTCAGTCGGGTGACGGCGAACAAGTCCATCGCCACTCCGCGCGGCGTGCTGGAGTTGAAGTTCTTCTTCTCCAACGCGGTCGGCGGGTCGGGTGGCGAGGCGCATTCGGCCGAAGCGGTGAGGGCGCGCATCAAGGCGCTGATCGCCGCCGAGGACCCCGAGAACGTGCTCTCCGACGATGCGATCGTCGCGGTCCTGCGCCGGGAGGGAGTGGACATCGCGCGGCGCACGGTGGCGAAATATCGCGAGGGGCTCGGCATCCCCTCCTCCGTGCAGCGGCGGCGGGAGAAGGCCGTCCCGGCCTGACTGCGCCCCTGGGCCCGCCACACCTTCTTCCCGGCGTGCCCACCAGAAGGAAGGATGAACGAACGCCATGCACATCACCGTTTCGGGCAAGCAGGTCGACGTGGGCGAGGCACTCTCGACCTACGTGTCCGACCAGCTCAACGCGATCGCGGCGAAGTATTTCGACCACGCCCTCGACGCGCACGTCGTGTTCTCGCGCGCCCGCAGCTTCTTCATGTGCGACATCACCATGCATGCGGGGCGCAACATCATCCTGCGCGGCGAGGGTGAGGCGCAGGACGCCCACGCCGCCTTCGACGCCGCGGCCGAACACCTCGCCAAGCGCCTGCGCCGCTATCGGCGCAAGGTGAACGATCACGCGCGCGACCTCGCCAACCGCGAACGGCCCGAAAAGGCGCGCCAGTTCGTGCTCTCGCCCGAGCCCGTCTCCGAACTCGTCTCCGCCGGCGAGGCGGAGACGATGGACCTCAACGGCGATCACGCCACGGTGGTGGCCGAGATGCCGACGGAGATCGAGACCCTCACCGTGGGCGAGGCGGTGATGCGGCTCGATCTCGCGCATGTGCCGGTGCTGATGTTCCGCGACCGCAAGACCGGCTGCCTCTCGGTGGTTTATCGCCGCGACGACGGCAACATCGGCTGGATCGACGCCTCCGCCGCCAAGGGCTGAGGCGAACGCGACGAGGACGGGGCCGCAAGCGACGGCGGCCGGCGCTCAGGCCGCCGCCCGGGGCAGGCAGACGAGCCTTCGCCCCGCCCCGTCCGCCACCTCGACGATGCGCACCCCCACCCCGTAGAGGGCGTACAGGGTCTCTTCGGTGATCGTTTCGCGGGGCGTGCCGGCAGCGAGCAGTGTGCCGTCCTTCAGCAGAAGCACGCGGTCGGCGACCAGGAAGGCATGGTCCGGGTCGTGGGTGGTGAACAGCACCCCCGCCCCGTCGCGGGCGAGCGAGGCGATCAGCTCGAGCACGCGCACCTGGTTGCCGAAATCGAGGCTGGCGGTGGGTTCGTCGAGCACCATCACCCGCCCTCCTTGCGCGAGTGCCCGCGCGATCAGGGTCAGTTGCCGCTCGCCCCCCGAGACGGCGGTGAAGGGGCGGTCGGCCAGATGGGCGATGCCGACGCGGGCGATCGCGGCCTCGGCGGCGGCGCGATCTCGCCGGCCCGGGCGGGAGAAGGGCCCGAGATGGGCGGCCCGTCCCATCAGCACCACCTCCGCCACCGTGAACGGAAAGGGCGAGGGCACGGCCTGCGGCACATAGGCGAGCCGGCGCGCCGCCTCTGCCCGCGAGAGGCGGGCGAGATCCCGCCCCTCGATCGTCACCCGGCCCGCATGCGGGGCGAGAAGGCCGAGCAGGGTACGGATCAGCGTGGTCTTGCCGGTGCCGTTCGGCCCCAGAAGGGCAACGACCTCGCCGGGCTCGATCGCAAAGGAGAGGCCGCGCCCGATGGTTCGCCCCGGCCAGCCATAGGCGAGTGACTCGGCGGCCAGACTCACGACCAGCTCCGCCGCGCGCGGGCGAGCACCCAGACGAACACCGGGGTGCCGACGAAGGCCGTCAGCACGCCGAGCGGGATCTCGATCCGCGCCGCGGTCCGCGCCAGCGTATCGACGAGCAGGAGGAACCCTCCGCCGAGCAGGGCGGAGGCGGGCAGCAGGCGGGCGAAGCCGGGCCCCACCAGGAAGCGCGCCATGTGCGGCACGACGAGGCCCACCCAGCCGATGGTGCCTGAGAGCGAGACGGCGGAGGCGGTGATGACGGTCGCGCACAGGATCACGATGAGCCGCACCCGCCCCGCCTCCACGCCGAGCGCGCGCGCCTCCTCCTCGCCGAGGCTCACCACGTCGATGCGAAAGGAAAGAAGGGCGAGCGGGACGAGCCCGGCGAGGATGACGGGGGCAGTGCCAGCGAGATCGCGCGCCACCGTGCCCGAGAGGCTGCCCAACAGCCAGAAGGTGATGGCGGGAAGCTGGTTGTAGGGGTCGGCCACCACCTTGATCAGCGACACCACCGCCCCGAACAGGGCGCCGACCGCGATGCCGGCGAGGACGAGCAGCAGGATCGGGTCGTGGCCGCGGAAGAGCGACGCCGCCCCGACCACGCAGCCGACGGCGACGAGCCCGCCCAGGAAGGCGAGGAGCTGGATCACCGCGAGATCCCGCCCGAGCAGGATGCCCAAGGCGGCGCCGACCGAAGCCCCCGTCGAGACGCCGAGGATGTCGGGCGAGACGAGCGGGTTGCGGAACAGCGCCTGATAGGCCGCCCCGGCCGAAGCGAGGGCGGCTCCCACCGCGACGGCAGCCAGCACGCGCGGCCCGCGCACGGAGAGGATGACGGTCGCCACCGCCGCCGGCCGCCCATGCTCCGCCCCGCTGAAAAGGCCCCACAGCACGGCGGCGAGGTCGGCGGGCGAGACCGGGAAGCGGCCGACCGAGAAGGCGAGGAGGATCGCGCCGAGAAGGGCGGTGAGCGCGACCGAAAGGCCGAAGACGCTTCGGCTCACGCCGGCGGCAGGGGCACAAGCGTGGCGAGGAGGGCGTCGAGCTGCGCTTCCGACGGCGCGCGATGGTAGAAGCGGGCATAGAAGTCGCGCACCGGCTCGCGCAGGTCCTCCGGGAAAGCATCCCGGTAGAGCACCTTGGCCAGCCAGCGCACGCCGATCAGCCGGTTCGGGCCGGGCGGAAAGTCGATCCAGCCGAAGGGGTGCGGCGGCGACAGGTGCACCCGCCCGCTGCGCAGCGCCGACACGCCGCGCCAGAGCGGGTCGTGGCGCACCGCGCGGAAGAAGGTCGGGTCGGTGGTGACCACCACCTCCGGATCCCACAGCAGGATCTGCTCGATGGTGACGTCGGTGAGACCGCCGCGGCCCAGCGCGGCAGCGACGTTGCGAGCACCCACTCGCTCGAGGGTCTCGACGTTGATCGACCCGGCCAGCCCCGTCTGCAGCCCGTTCGGGCCGCGCCCGTAATAGACCTTGGGCCGTGCGGCCGGGGGAATGGCGGCGATGCGGCGATCGAGATCGGCGAGCACGGCCTCGGCATAGGCGGCGAAGGCCTCGCCCCGCTCCTCGCGCCCGAGCACGCGCCCGAGTGCGCGGAAGCTCGCCGCGATCGCATCGAAGCGCCCATCGAGCAGCACGACGGGAATCCCCGTCTGCTCCTGCACCCGATCGGCAAGCGAGGCGTAGGTGCGATCGACCGACCCATAGTCGAGGATCAAGTCGGGGCGAAGGGAGAGCACGGTTTCCAGGTTGGCGGTGCCACCCCGGCCGGTCAGACGCCCGACGACGGGAAGGTCGGCCCAGCGCGGGTCGACGAAGGCGCGGTCGGCCTCACGCCAGGCGTTGGTCCAGCCCAGCAGCGTGTCCGGGGCGAGGGCGAAGAGGGCGATGGCGGCCGGCGGCCCGGCCGGGAACACGCGGCTGATGCGCTCGGGCAGGCGCACGCGACGGCCGGCGTCGTCCACCACCTCGCGGGGGGCAGAAGCGGCCGGGCCAACCACGGCGCACGCGGCCGCGGTGGCGAGCAGCGAGCGTCTGGCGATCATCGATCCCGTCTCTCCCCGTCTGCCGTCGATATGGCCAGCGATCCATATCACGCGCCGAGGGGGCGGCGACAAGCAGCCCGGAAGGATGTTGCGCCTTCCGGGCCGTCGGAGAGGTCAGTCGACGGCGACCAGCACGTCGGAGGACTTGATCACCGCGTGCGCCGGCTTGCCGGGCGCAAGCCCGAGCTCCGGCACGGCCTCTTTGGTGATGGCGGCGGTGATGGTCCGTTCGCCCCCGATGTCGATCACGACATGGGCCGTCACCGCGCCCTCGCGAACCTCCTTCACCGTTCCGGACAGCACGTTGCGGGCGGAAATCTTCATCGACTTTCGCCTCCGATCGTTGCAGGGCGCGATTTGCACGGCCGGACGTGGCGATGCCCCGCCATGGCGGGCAACCTCGCCTCTCGCGGGCGTGACAGGTCGCGGCTTGGCGCAGGCGAACCATGCGCTTGGCCCGGGTTGCGCGGCGGACGGTTTGCCGCCATTGGTGCGCGCTCGCCCAACTCCCCCGGAGACCAAGCCGCATGAACGAGATCGCGTTCGCCTCGGCGACGAAGCTCGCCGCCATGATCCGCCAGAAGAAGATCGGCGCACTCGAACTCCTCGAGCTCTACCTGAAGCGGATCGAGGCCTTCAACCCGGGGCTGAACGCGATCGTCGCGCTCGATGTCGAGCGCGCCCGCAAGGACGCCGCGCTGCTGGACCGCCGCCTCGCCCGCGGCGACATCGCGGGGCCGCTGCACGGCGTGCCGATGACGGTGAAGGAGTCGTTCGACGTCGAGGGGCTTCCGACCACTTGGGGGGACCCGGCGAACAAGGACAACATCGCGAAGGAGGATGCGCTGGCGGTGGCGCGCCTGCGCGCGGCCGGCGCGGTGGTGTTCGGCAAGACGAACGTGCCGCTGCTGCTGGCCGACTGGCAGTCCTACAACGCGGTCTACGGGCAGACCAACAACCCCTGGGACCATGCGCGCTCCCCGGGCGGCTCCTCGGGTGGGTCGGCGGCGGCGCTGGCGGCGGGGCTGACCGGGCTCGAGCTCGGCTCCGACATCGGCGCCTCGATCCGCAACCCCGCGCACTACTGCGGCGTCTACGGGCACAAGCCGAGCTGGGGCGTGTGTTCGCCGCGCGGCCATGGCCTCGGCACGCTCGGCGAGACCGACATGTCGGTGATCGGGCCGCTCGCCCGCGGGGGCGCTGACCTGATGACCGCGCTCGACGTGATCGCGGGGCCGGACGAGATCGATGCCGTCGGCTGGAAGGTCGCCCTGCCCAAGCCGCGCCTGCCGGGGATCAAGGGGCTCAAGGTCGCCATCATGGCGAACTGCCCGGTCGCCCCGGTTGACGAGGAATACGCCAAGAAGATCGAGGCGCTGGCACGCACCTTCAAGAAGGAAGGGGCGAAGGTGGATCTCGCCGCCCGTCCGGAGGTCGACTGGGCTGAACTCTGGCGCACCTACATTCTGCTTTTGCGCGCGGCGACCTCGATGCGGCTGACCGACGAGCAGGCGGCATTCTGGGCCGAGGAGGCGCGCAAGCACGGCGAGGCGAGCGACGACTACGTGGCGCTGATGGCGCGCGGCAACACGCTGCCGCATCGCCTCTGGCTGCGTCTGAACGAGACCCGGCTGAAAATCCGCCGCGCCTTCGCTGCCTTCTTCCGCGAGTGGGACGTGCTGCTCTGCCCGGTCGCGGCGACGCCGGCCGTGCCGCACGACCAGGAGGGCCAGCGCCACGAGCGCACCATCCTGGTGAACGGCCAGCCGCAGCCCGTGACGACGCAGCTGTTCTGGGCCGGCATCGCCACCCTTGCCTATTTGCCGGCGACGGTGGCGCCGATCGGCGCGATGAAGGGGGGTTTGCCCATCGGGGTCCAGATCGTCGCCGGGCCCTATCAGGACCGCCAGGCGATCCATCTCGCCACCCTGATGGAGAAGGCGGTGCGCGGCTTCCGCGCCCCTCCGGCCTACGAGGGCGACGCCCCGCCCGCCGCCGCCGAGGCGAAGGAGGAGGCGAAGGAAGAAGTGAAGGAGGAGGCCAAGGAGGCGGCCTGACCGTCGCCGCCTTCCGGCACGGCGTTATGAGAGGGGGCGGGCTTCGGTCCGCCCCGTCGCTTTTCGGAGCGGGATTCGATCTGGCTTCGGACAGGCAAGCCGTGGTAGGCGTGAGGATGCGAATGCGAGCGAGTCGCATTCACGGGACGACAGTTAGGGACGCCGACCGCCGTCATGCTCGTCTGCCTCTGCAACGCTCTGTCCGACCGCGCCATTCGCAGCGCCGCCGAGGACGGTGCAACCTGCTGCAAGGGTGTGTGGGAGCGCTGCGGCTGCCGGCCCGACTGCGGCCGGTGCGGGGCGGCGATCAAGGAGATCCTCGCCGCCCATCTCGGATGCCGAAGCGGCGCCTGTGCCCAGCCCGCGCCGCAGGTGAGGCCGACGGCGTGACCGCGGTCGTGGTGCGGCTGGCCATCGTCCGGGCCACCCCTGGCTCCCGTGCACCTTCGGACCATCGCCGTGAACCCCGGAGCGGCGGCGTTGATCGTTCGGTAGCGTAAACGCCCAACGTCTTGACGGAGCGAAGAATGAAAGGCGACCCCAGGGTCATCGAATACTTGAACACGGTGCTGACCAATGAACTGACCGCGATCAACCAGTACTTCCTTCACTCCCGGATGCTCATAAACTGGGGTGTGACGAAGCTCGGCGCTTACGAGTACAAGGAAAGCATCGAAGAGATGAAGCATGCCGATCGGATCATCGAGCGCATCCTGTTCCTCTAGGGCGTGCCGAACGTGCAAAGACTGAACAAGATCCTGATCGGCGAGACAGTTGAGGAGATCCTCCGCTGTGATATGAAACTGGAGGAAAAGGCGGTGGCCGATCTGCGCGAGGCCATCCCGTATTGCGAGAGCGTGCGCGACTTTGTTTCGCGCGACCTCTTCTCCGCCATCCTGCGCGACGAGGAGCACCACATCGACTTCGTCGAGACCCAGTTCGACCTGATCGCGCGCGTCGGCATCCAGAACTACATCCAGCTCAACTCCGGCCACGCCGGAGCGGCGGAGGGCGACAAGGACGCCTGACGGCGCAAGCCCCGGGGTTCAGGCGGCGCTCTCGGTCGGAAGGCGCAGCCGCGCGGCGAGGCCCTGCCCCTCGTCGCCGGGACCGAGCTCAAGCCGCCCGCCGTGCAGCTGCGCCACCGCCTCGACGAGGGCGAGCCCGAGCCCGAAGCCCGGGGTCGAACGGCAGGGCTCGGCGCGGAAGAAGCGCTCCGTCGCCCGCGCCCGGATCCCCTCTGGCATGCCGGGTCCGGTATCCGTCACCGAGACCTCCGCCCACGCCCCCGCCAGCGCGACGCGCACCATGACCAGCCCGCCCTCGGGCGTGAACTTGATCGCGTTGTCGAGCAGGTTGGCCACCGCCTGCGCCGCCAAGTCACGATCGCCGACGACCTTGAGCGCTGGCGGGACGCGCGTTTCCAGGCGGATCCCCTTCGCCTCGGCCAGCGGCTCGTAGAGGGCGGCGACGTCCTCCACGGCTTGGGCGAGATCGAAAGGAGCGAAGGCGGAGCGGCGGGCGCCGGATTCGATCTCCGCGATGCGCAGGAGCGCCTGGAAGAGGTCGATCACCCGATCGAGCTCCTCGATGCCGCGCTCGATCCCGGCCTTCAGAGCGGCGGGCTCGGCTGCGCCGTGCAGCACGTCCTCGAGCCCCGCCCGGGTGCGCGCGATCGGCGTGCGCAGATCATGCGCAATGGCGTTCGACACCTGCCTCACCCCCTCCATCAGCCCGGCCAGGCGGTCGAGCATGGCGTTGAAGCTTCGCGCCAGCTGATCGAACTCGTCGTCGTTGCCGGAGAGTGGGGCGCGGCGGGCGAGGTCGCCCTGGCCGATCGCGGCGGCGGTGGCGAGCAGCGGCGCCGTGCGGCGCGCCAACACCTGGGCCACCAGAAGCCCGCCCGAAGCGGCCAGCACGACGGCAAGTGCCAGCCCGTAGAACACGGACTCCGCCACCAGGGCCTGCAACTGACGCCGCGCCCCGACATCGCGCCCGGCCATTACCCTCGAGCCGTCCGCAAACGCGAGGGCGCGCGCACGCACCGTCGTCTCCGTGCCCTCGCGGGTCAGGCGACCCTCGCCCGCCTCCGCGTCGGGAGAAAGGAATGCCGGCCAAGCGTCGAGATTGCCCGCCCGCTTCGCCCCCCGCGCGTCGAGCAGGAGGTAGATCGCCTCGTTGTCGCTGTCCTCGGCGATCCTCGTCTCGATCGCGGTCGCCACCGCGGCCAGCCCGCCCGCGCGGTGATCGGCGGCGAAGGCCGCGATGTCGCCGCGCAGGCCGCGCTCCACCTGGCGGTCGAGATAGCCGGCGGTGTTCCACCACAGGACGGCGACCAGCGCACCGGCGGAAAGCGCCATCAGCGCCGCATGCAGCGCGGCGATGCGAAAGCCGATGGAGCGGATCGTGCGCCAGCCCGACTCGCCCGCCTCGGCCCGGCCCGGCGCGGCCGTCACGTGTCCGCCCGCAGCATGTAGCCTGCGTTGCGCACGGTGTGGATCAACGGATAGGCGAAGCCCTTGTCGACCTTCTGGCGCAGGCGCGAGACGTGCACGTCGATCACGTTCGTCTGCGGGTCGAAATGGTAGTCCCACACCGCCTCGAGCAGCATGGTGCGCGTCACCACCTGGCCGGCGTGGCGAAGCAGCACCTCGAGCAGGCGGAACTCGCGCGGCTTGAGCTCGATCACCTGCCCCGCACGCCGCACGGTGCGAGCGAGGAGATCCATCTCGAGATCGCCCGCCGCCAGCCGCGTCACCGGCGCCTCGCCGCGCGGGCGACGCGCCAGCGCCTCGATGCGCGCCAGCAGTTCGGCGAAGGCGAAGGGCTTGGTGAGATAGTCGTCGCCGCCGGCCTTCAGCCCGCGCACCCGCTCGTCCACCTGCGCGAGCGCCGAAAGGAACAGCACCGGCACGCGCGAGCCCGTCGCGCGCAGCGTCTCGACGAGCCGCACCCCGTCCATGCCGCCCGGCAGCATGCGGTCGAGCACGATCACGTCGTAGGTTTCGGAGGCGGCGAGGAAGAGACCGTCCCGGGCGTTGTCCACCGGGTCGACGACGTGGCCCGATTCGCGCAGGCCCTTGGCGACGAAGCGGGAAACCTCGGGGTCGTCCTCGACGAGCAGGATTCGCATCTCACGCGGCCCTTGCGACCGGGCCCGAAGTATAGGGTCGACTGCGCGGCAGCCGAAGGCTTGCCGGGCGATCGCCATGGCATGAGTAAGGGTTTTCCGCTAGCGTCCCTGCCACACGGCAACAGCACGGAGGGCCTGGTCATGCAGCACGAGACCGGGAACGCAGCGGGCCCCGGCCTGGCGGAAGCGTGGCTCGCCATGGGCCTGCACATGGTGGAAAGCCGGATCAAGCTGTTCGGCGAGCTCGCCCGCTGCGCCTCGCCGGTGCAGGCGGGCGAAGTGTTCACCCGCTGGATGGCGGAGCGGGTGGAGGAGTTCGGCGTCGATCAGGCGCGCCTGATGGAGGCCTGGTTCCGATCGCTCGCCCAGATGAGCGCGACGGTGACGACGGAGGCCGGGGCGGCGGTGGCGCGCAGCGTCTCCGCCGCCGGCGAGGCCGCGGAGCCGAAGCGCAGGGCGCGCCTCGCCGGCTGACCAGGCCCAGGGCCGCTCGCCGGGGCGGTTTGCGGGGAGCACGGGTTCCGAAGGCGACGGAACGGTCCTAGCGTGGCGGCTCCTCCTCGAGGCCGCCCGGTGCATCTCTCGCTCGCGCTGACCGCCACCCTGGCGATGCTGGTCCAGCAGACCTTCGCCACCTACACCCGCGGGGTGGTGCCGGTGCTTGCCCCCGCGATCGGGGCTGACCTCGGCGTCGATCCCTCGCACGCCGGCACCTACGCGGCGCTCGCCTCGGCGGCGGCGATGGCTGGGTCGGTCGCGGTCGCCGCGCCGCTCAGGCGCTGGGGCGGGTTCCGGGTGGCTCAGGTCGCGCTCGCCCTCGCCGGAGCGGGGCTCGCCATCGGCGCGCCGGGTGGGGCGGGCCCGGTCGCGTTCGGCGCCCTGCTGGTCGGGGTCGGCTCCGTCGTTTCCACCCCGGCCTCCTCCCATGTGCTGGCGCGCGTCGTGCCCACCGCCCAACAGCCGCTCTACTTCTCGATCAAGCAGACGGGCGTGCCTCTCGGCGCGGCGCTGACGGGCTTGCTTGCGCCGGCCTTCGCCGAAGCCGCCGGATGGCGTGGCGCGCTCTTGCTCTCGGGCCTGCTGTGCGGGGCGCTCGCCGTGGCCTTGCAGCCCTGGCGGGCGCGGTGCGACGCCGACCGCGACCCCTCCGCCCCCTTACGCATCGCCGCCTTCGGCGAGACGCTGCGCATGGTCTGGGCGCCCGCTCTCGCCCCGCTCACCGCGATGGCGGTGGTCTATGTCGGCCTGCAGATCGTGCACATGACCTTCGCGGTCGTTTACCTGGTCGAGGTGCAGGGGCGCAGCCTCGCCGCCGCCGGCGCCCTGTTCAGCCTGGCGACGCTGATCGCGATCCCGGGCCGAATCTTCTGGGGCTGGCTCGGGGGGCGGATCGTGCCGACGCGAATCGTGTTGTCAGGCATCGGCATCGGCACCGCGGCCGCTTTCGGCGCCCTCGCCGCCCTGCCGCGCGGGGCGGGCGAAGGCGTGATCCTCGTCGCCCTTCTGCTCGGTTCGGCCACGGTGATGGCCTTTCACGGGCTGATGCTGGCCGAGGTCGCGCGGCTTGCGCCGCCCGGCAGGGCGGGGCCGGCGACGGGGGGCGTGCTGTTCTTCGTCCAGATCGGGCAGATCGTGCTGCCCGCCCTGTTCGGCCTCTCGGCCTCCCTGGTCGGCTACCGGATGTCGTGGGCGGCCTTCGCGCTTCCTGCCCTCATCATGGCCGGCTGGCTTGCCTCCCGCCGGGGCTGAGCGGGACGGAGGGATCCTCCGGCCAGGCGTGCTTGGGGTAGCGGCCGCGCATCGCCTTGCGCACCTCCGCCCACCCACCGCGCCAAAACGCCCCGAGATCGCCCGTCACCGCGATCGGCCGCCCGGCCGGGGAGAGGAGTTCGACCTGCAGGGGGACCCGCCCGCCGGCGAGCCGGGGAGCGGCGGTGAGCCCGAAGAGGGCCTGGGCGCGGGCGGAGAGGGTGGGGGGACTCCGCGCATAGTCGATCGCCGCCCTCCCCCCGCCCGGCAGGACGATGTGGCTTGGCAGCGCGCGGTCGAGCTCCGAAGCCCGCTCCGGGCCGAGGATGGCGCGCAGGATGGCGACGAGGTCGAGCCCGCCGAGCTCCTCCAGGCGCGAGAGGCCGGCGAGGAAGGGGGCGAGCCAGTCCTCGAGCGTGGCAAGCAGCGCCTCGTCGGAGAGATCCGGCCAGGCAGGATCGAGCCCGCGCATCAGGGCGGCGCGCGCCTGCAGGTTGCGCGCGGCCTCCGTCCAGGGCAGACAGGCGAGGCCCCGCGCCCGCAGCCCGACACAGAGGCCACGGGCAACGAGCGCCGGGTCGGGGCGGGGGATCGCGCTCTCCTCGAGCACGAGGGCGCCGAAGCTGCGCCGGCGTCGTGCTCGTACCGCGCCCGCCGCCTCGTCCCAGGCCACCGTCTCCTCGCTGACAATGTCGGCTGCGAACAGCCGCTCGATCTCCGCGCGGGAGAGGGGAGCGGCGAGCCGAATGCGCGCCTCCCGTCCTGAGAGGTCGAGGGCAGCGACGGCGAGGAAGGGCTCGCCGGCGAGCGGATCGGTGGGCGGAAGCCTCGCCCCGCGCCCCGAGGCGAGGAGGAAGGCGCCGCGCTCGGCCCGCGCCATCGCCACCCGGTCGGGAAAGGCGCGGGCGATCAGCGCTCCCGCCCGATCGGGCGGCGCGCCGTCGCCGCCCTCGCGCAGGCCCAAGCGCCGCCGGTGCAGCGCCGCGGCCCGTGCGGCGGGGCCGGACAGCCGGCCTAGGCGAAGCCGGATGTCGGCAGGCGGCACCTCCCCCGGCGCGACCCGCAGCGCATCGCGCTCCTCGATCAGGGCGGCGAGATCGCAGGCAAGCCCCGCCTCTTCGGCTTGCGCCTCGACCAACATGGCGGCAAGCCTCGGGTGGGCGCCGAGCCGCGCCATCCGCCTGCCCTTGGCGGTGATCGTGCCCCGCGAATCGAGCGCGCCGAGGCGCCGGAGCAGATCGCGCGCGGCGGCGTACGCCCCCTCCGGCGGGGGGTCGAGGAAGGCGAGTGCCGCGGGCTCCGCCCCCCAGGCGGCGAGATCAAGCGCGAGGGGGGCGAGGTCGGCCTCCAGGATTTCGGGCCGATCGCGCACCGCGAGGCCCCGGTGCAGCGCCTCCGTCCACAGCCGAAAGCACACGCCGGGAGCGAGACGCCCGGCCCGCCCGGCCCGCTGTTCGGCCGAGGCGCGCGAGATCCGCTCGGTGGCCAGCCGCGTGAGGCCGCTCCCCGGGTCGAAGCGCGGGGCGCGGCGGAAGCCGCCGTCCACCACCACACGCACGCCCTCGACGGTGAGCGAGGTCTCGGCGATGGCGGTGGCGAGGATCACTTTGCGCCGCCCCGCCGCATCGGGGCGAAGGGCGAGGTCCTGCGCCTGAGGCGAAAGCTCGCCGTGCAGCGGGCGGACGACGGCGCCGAGCGACGGATCCTCGGCGAGCAGGGCCTCGACGCGGCGGATCTCCGCCATGCCGGGGAGGAAGACGAGCACATCCCCCGCGGTCGCGGCGAGGGCGCGGCGGATGGCGGCGGTTGCCGCCTCGGCGAGCTCGCGGGGCTCGGCGAGGTCGCGCGCGGCCCAGACGACGTCGACGGGAAAGCTTCGGCCCGCACTTTCGATGACCGGCGCGTCGAGCAGCCGCGCGAAGGCCGCCGCGTCCAGCGTAGCCGACATCGCGACCAGGCGAAGATCCGGTCGCAGGGCGGCCTGCACCTCGCGCGCGAGTGCCAACGCGAGGTCGGTCTCCAGCGAGCGTTCGTGCACCTCGTCGAACAGGATCGCGCCCACCCCCTCGAGGCCAGGATCGGCCTGCAGGCGGCGCACCAGCAGGCCCTCGGTGACGACCTCGATCTCGGTCGCCGCCGAGACCACGCGCTCAAGCCGGGTGGCGAGGCCGACGCGGCGGCCGAGCGGTTCGCCGAGCAGTTCGGCGAGGCGTCGCGCGGCGGCGCGGGCGGCGAGGCGGCGCGGTTCGAGCACGAGGATCTTCCGTCCCGCCCGCCAGGGTGCGTCGAGCAGGGCGAGCGGGCCCAGCGTCGTCTTGCCCGCGCCGGGCGGGGCGACGAGCACGGCATTGCCGCGATCGAGCGCCTCGGCGAGTGCCGGCAGCACCTCGACGACGGGGAGATCTCGCGTCGCGTCGGGGAGTACGGGGAAGGTCACGGTGGAGCGGGTAGCGGGAATCGAACCCGCGCATCCAGCTTGGGAAGCTGGCAGGCTACCATTACATCATACCCGCCCGCTCACCGCGCTTTTGTATAGGCGGCGGGCTCGGCGCCGACAAGACCGCGGCCGGCATGCTTGATTTCCGCGCCCTCCGGCCGCAAGCCTCGCGCCGTGATGGCCGCCGACGATGCCCCCACCCCCAAGCGCCAAGATCGCCCCGCCACCCTCGCCGTGCGCGGTGGGCTCGCGCGCAGCCCATGGATGGAGACCGCCGAGGCCCTCTTCCTCACCTCGGGCTTCGTCTACGACAGCGCGGCTGAAGCGGAAGCGACCTTCCTCGGCGAGGTCGCGCGCTTCCAGTACAGCCGCTTCGGCAACCCCACCGTCGCCATGTTCGAAGCCCGGCTTGCCGCCCTCGAAGGTGCCGAGGCCTGCCGGGCCACCGCGACGGGGATGGCGGCCGTCGCCTCCGCCCTGCTTGCCCACCTCAAGGCGGGAGACCGCGTCGTCGCCTCGCGCGCCCTGTTCGGGTCCTGCCACTGGATCGTCTCCACCCTGCTGCCGAAGTTCGGCATCGAAACCGTCTTCGTCGACGGCACCGAGGAGGCGCAGTGGCGGGAGGCGCTGGCAAGGCCGGCCCAGGCCGTGTTCCTCGAAACGCCGTCCAACCCCTGCCTCGAGGTGATCGATCTGCCGCTCGTCGCCGACCTCGCGCACCGGGCGGGGGCGATCGTGATGGTGGACAACGTGTTCGCCACACCGCTGCTGCAGCGCCCGCTCGCGCTCGGCGCGGACGTGGTGATCTATTCGGCGACGAAACACATCGACGGGCAGGGGCGTTGCCTCGGCGGCGCGGTGCTCGGCTCCCGCGCCTGGATCGAGGAGACGCTGCAGCCCTTCCTGCGCAACACGGGGCCCGCCCTCTCCCCCTTCAACGCCTGGGTGCTGCTGAAGGGGCTGGAGACGCTTCCCGTTCGCCTGCCCGCCATGCAGGCCTCGGCCGCCGCGATCGCCGATTTCCTGGCGACCCGGCCGGAAGTCTCGCGCGTTCTGTATCCCGCGCGGGCGGACCATCCGCAGCACGCGCTCGCCATGCGGCAGATGGCCGGAGGCGGCACCATCGTCAGTTTCGACCTCGCCGGCGGCAAGCCGGCGGCGTTCCGCTTCCTCGATGCGCTGCGTCTGATCGACATCAGCAACAACCTAGGCGACGCGAAGAGCCTGGCGACGCATCCGGCGACGACGACGCACCAGAGGATCGGCCCCGTCGAGCGCGCGCGGCTCGGCATCGGCGACGGCCTGGTGCGCCTCTCCATCGGGCTCGAGGACGTGCGCGACCTGATCGAGGACGTCGCGCAGGCACTCGACGCCGCCCGTGCCGCGGCGGCGGCGGAGTGACAACGTGTCGGGGCCGTCCTACACGGAAGTGACGCGCGGCATCCGCGTCACCGTCCGCCCCGAGTATCTGCCCGACCAGTCCGAGCCCGCCGAGGGCCGTTGGGTCTGGGCCTATCATGTGACGATCGCCAACGAAGGGGCGGAGACGGTGCAGCTGCTCCGCCGCACCTGGATCATCACGGATTCGCAAGGGCGTACGCAGCGCGTGCACGGGCCGGGCGTGGTCGGCGAACAGCCGGTGCTCGCTCCAGGCGAGGCGTTCCGCTACACCTCGGGCACGCCGCTCGCCACCCCCTCGGGCTTCATGCGCGGCTTCTACCACATGGTGGTGCGCGCGACGGGCGAGGCCTTCGACGTCGTGATCCCGCCCTTCGCGCTGGATGTGACGGAGCGCCCCGCACGGCTGAACTGACGCGCCCGCTCAGGGCAGGCGGGAAAGCGCCCGTACGAGCCGTCGTGTCGCGGGCGCAAGAAGACGCGGGGCGAAGAAATTCCCCGCCGCGCGCCTGATGCTCTCGGCGTAGGTCGGATAGGGCAGGACGAGATCGGCGAGCGTGGCAAGCGACACGCCGCGGCGAATGGCGAGCGCCAGCAGACCGATCATCTCCCCCGCGTGCGGGGCGAGCACGCTGGCGCCGAGCACGCGCCCGCGCCGGCTGGCGATGATCTTGATCAGGCCATGCCGCACGCCTTCGGTCGCCGCACGATCGGTCTCGGCGATCGGCCAGCGCAGGATGGCGAGGTCGGCGATCCCCCGCGCCCTTGCCTCGGCCTCGGTGAGGCCCACGGCGGCGAGTTCCGGATCCGTGTAGAGAGAGCGCGGGATCGTTTCGCAGGCGACCGTTGCGGGCAAGCGGAACAGCACGCGGCGCAGGATGACGCCGGCATGGTGGGAGGCGGCGTGGGTGAAGCGCTGCGGCCCCACACCTTCGATGTCGGCGATGTCGCCGGCGGCGAACACGCGGCGATTGGAGACGCTGCGCAAGCCACGATCGACGCGGATGCCCTGCGGTGTCGTTTCGACATCGGCACGCTCGAGCCCGAGCGCTTCCAGGTTCGGCACCCGCCCGGTGGCAAGCAGGAGGTGGGAACCGACAAGGCGTTCCTCCCTGCCCTCGCCCGCCGCGAGGACGACCGCGAGGCCCGCCGGATCGGGCTCGACGCGCAGCAGTCGCATGCCCTCGCGCACCGCGACGCCATCTTCGCGCAGCGCGAGCAGAAGCCCCCCGACCAGTTCCGCCTCCTCGCGCGCGAGCGCCCGCCCCACCTCGAGCACGGTGACGCGGGCGCCGAGCCGGGCGAAGGCCTGCGCCATCTCGAGCCCCATCGCGCCCGCGCCGAGCACGATCAGGTGGCGAGGCATCGCATCGAGCGACCAGAGCGTCTCGTTGGTGAGGAAAGCCACCTGATCCAGCCCGGGGATCGCGGGGATCGCCGGGCGCGTGCCGGCGGCGATGACGATTCGCCGCGCGATGATCGTTTCGTCCCCCACCACCACGCGATCCCGCCCCGAGAAGCGCGCCTCTCCGTGGATGACGCGGGCGCCCAGTGCCCGGTAGCGATGGGCGGAATCGTTCGGCGCGATCTCGGCGACGGCGCGACGCACCTCGGCCATCACGGCGGCGAGGTCGATCCCGCCTTCCGTTCTTATCCCGAACCGTGCCGCCTGCCGCGCCATCGCCACACGGCGCGCGACGGCAAGCAGGGCCTTGGAGGGGACGCAGCCCGCGTTCAGGCACTCCCCGCCCATCGCGGCGCGCTCGATCAGCACCACGCGCGCGCCGAGCTGCGCCGCCCCGGCGACGACCGAGAGCCCCGCCGCGCCGGCGCCGATGACGACGAGATCGGCCTCAGCCATCGCGCAGCCTGCGGCGGGCCGCGACGTGCCGCCAAGCGACGGGGAGCAAGGCGAGCACGCCGAGCCCGACGAGCGGCAGCAGCACGGCGGGCGACAGCGCGAGATCGAGATCGGGTCTTCCTCCCGCGGCGAGCACCTCGCCCGCGGCCGCCCCGAGCCCGGCATAGACGAAGGCGGCCGGCACGATGCCCACCAGGGTGGCGAGCGCATAGGGGCCAAGCCGCATGCCGACCAAGGCGGGGGCGATGTTGACCAGCCAGAAGGGAAACAGGGGCACGAGGCGAAGGAACAGGAGGTAGAAGGCGCCGTCGCGCTCGAGCCCCGGGCGGAGGCGGGCGAGGAGGCGCGGTGCCCGCCGCGCCATCGTCGGCGCGAAGGTGGTGCGCACGGCGAGGAAGATGGCGATCGCGCCGAGCGAGGCCCCCGTGACGGAGAGCGCCGTGCCCCACCAGAGGCCGAACAGCACGCCCCCCGCCACGGTGAAGACGGCGCCGACCGGAAGGGAGGCCGCGACAACCGCCGCATAGGCGACGACGAAGACAGCGCCCGCCGGGACGGGCGCCTCCCTCACCGCCGCACGCAGCGCGGCGTGCCGGGCGGCGAGCGTGTCGAGCGAAAGGTGCTCATGGGCGCCGCTCAGCACCAGCCCGAGAGCCAGTGCCGCCACCATGGTGAGCAGCGCCCAGCGCAGGCGGATGGCGCGCCAGTCGCGCGGACGGCCGGAAGAACGGCGGGTCATGCCGCCACCGCTGCAGCGCAGGCCGGCGGTGGCCGGCGTTGACCCCCCTCTTGTCCGGCGGCTATAGCCCCCCGCGAACGGAGCGGGTGCGTCTGGCCTCGGGGCGCGGCGCGCCGCGTCATCGCTTTTCCCGCGTATCGCGAAGGGATGGAGTTCGTGTCGTGACCAAGCGCACCTATCAGCCGAGCAAGCTCGTCCGCAAGCGCCGGCACGGCTTCCGCGCGCGCATGAGCACGGTGGGCGGGCGCAAGGTGCTGGCCGCGCGCCGTGCCAAGGGACGCAAGCGCCTCTCCGCCTGACCCCGCTGCCGCCGGCCGGCCCTCGCGCCCCGAGCGGATGAAGCGTCGCGCGGAGTTCCTGGCGGTGGCGGCGAAAGGACGGAAGGCGTCGATGCCCGGTCTCGTGCTGCAGGGGTTGAAGGTCGAGGGGCGCGCGGCGACCCGGCTCGGCTTCACCTGCTCGCGCAAGGTGGGTGGGGCGGTCGAGCGCAACCGGGCGCGGCGGCGGCTGCGCGCGGCGGCCGATGTCGTGCTTCGCCCCGGCCCCGCGGGCTGGGACTTCGTGCTGGTCGGCCGTACCGCCACGCTCGATCGCCCCTTCGCCGCCCTGGTCGAAGACTTGCGCCAGGGCCTCGCGCGGATCGGCGCGGCATGAGCCCGCTCGCCCATCTGCTGCGCGGCGGCATCACCGCCTATCAGTGGACCATCCGACCGGTGATCGGCGCCCACTGTCGTTTCGTCCCCTCCTGTTCCGAGTACGCGAAGGAGGCGATCGCCACCCACGGCGCGGTGAAGGGGGCGGGGCTTGCCGCCTGGCGCATCCTGCGCTGCAACCCCTGGTGCGCGGGCGGGCACGACCCGGTGCCGCCGCGACGCTGCGACAGCCCCTGAAGGCGCGGACGAGATGGTCGACCAGAAGCGGCTGATCCTCGCGATCAGCATTTCCATCGTCATCCTGTTCCTGTTCGAGATCTTCTGGAACCAGCCGATCCGCGAGGCGGAGCGCGCCCGACAGGCGGAACTGGAGGAGATCGCCCGCATCGAGGCCGAGCGCATGGCCGCCGAGGCCCCTGGTGCGGCGCCTTCCCTCGCCGCGCCCGCGCCCGGCATGGGCCCGGCGGCGGCTCCCCCCTCCGTGCCGGCCTCGCTCAGGGTGCGGATCGAAACGCCCGAGATCGAAGGCTCGATCAACCTCGCCGGTGCGGTGATCGACGACGTCTCGTTGCGCCGCTTCGGGGTGACCCCCGACCCCAATTCGGATCGCGTGCGCCTGTTCACCCCGCGGGGATTGCCGGAGGCCTATTTCGCGCAGTTCGGCTGGGCGGCGGCGGGCGGGGACGTCGTCGTGCCCGGCCCGGACACGATCTGGCAGACCTCGGCCAACGTGCTGACCCCCGGGCGGCCGATCACCCTCTCCTGGGACAACGGGCAGGGCCAGCGGTTCGAGATCATCCTCGCCATCGACGACCATTTCCTGTTCACGGTCGAACAGCGGGTGATCAACGGCGGAGCCGGAACGGTGGCGGTGAACCCTTGGGCCCGCGTGCGGCGCGAATACACGCCGCAGACCGGCGGGTTTTTCATCTCGCATGAGGGGCTCGCCGGCGTGTTCGACGGCAGGCTCACCGAACAGACCTACGACGATGCGCGCAAGGAGGCGCAGAACCGCGGCGGCATCTCTTTCCAGCACGAAGGGCGCGGCGGCTGGGCCGGCTTCAGCGACAAGTACTGGCTCGGCGCGCTGATCCCGGACCAGACGCAGACCACCACCTTCACCTGGCGCGTCATCACCGAGGGTGCGCAGCCGCGCTACCAGATCGACTTCCTCGCCGGCGACAAGGTGATCGGACCGGGGCTTTCCACCTCCTCGCGCAACTACCTGTTCGCGGGAGCGAAGGAGGTGGCGGTGATCGATCGTGTCGCCGCCCAGCTCAACGTGCCGGGCTTCGACAAGGCGATCGACTGGGGCTGGTTCTACTTCCTCACCCGCCCGTTCTTCGCCGCGCTCCATTGGCTGCACGAACTGACCGGCAATTACGGGGTGGCGATCCTGATCTTCACCCTGTTCCTGAAGATCCTGTTCTTCCCGCTCGCCAACAAGTCCTACCGCTCGATGAGCAAAATGAAGCTCCTTGCCCCCCAGATGCAGGAGCTGAAGGAGCGGTACAAGGACGACCCCACCAAGATGCAGCAGGAGATGATGGCGCTCTACAAGCGCGAGAAGGTGAACCCCGTCTCGGGGTGCCTGCCCATCCTGCTGCAGATCCCGGTGTTCTTCGCCCTCTACAAGGTGCTGTTCGTCACCATCGAGATGCGGCACGCGCCGTTCTTCGGCTGGATCCAGGACCTCTCCGCGCCCGACCCGACGAACATCTTCAACCTGTTCGGCCTCATCCCGTTCGACCCCACGGTCATCCCCATCATCGGGCCGTTCCTGCACCTCGGCATCTGGCCCCTGTTCATGGGGGTGACGATGTATCTGCAGCAGAAGCTCAATCCCGCACCGCCGGACCCGATCCAGCAGAAGGTGTTCATGCTGATGCCCTTCATCTTCACCTTCATGCTGGCCTCCTTCCCGGCCGGGCTCGTCATCTACTGGTCGTGGAACAACATCCTCTCCATCGCCCAGCAGTGGCTGATCATGCGCCGGATGGCGGCGCAGGCACCGCAGCCGGCGAAGACGTGATCGCCTTTCCCGCGGGGCTGGCCGAGGCGAAGGACGAGGCGGCGCGCGCCGCGCTGATCGAGGCGGGGCGCCTCCTGTTCGCCGCCGAGGCCCGGTTCGTCGCCGCCGCCCGCACGCTCGACCAGCTCCCCCCGCCCGGCCTGCCCGAGGTCGCCTTCGCCGGCCGCTCCAATGTCGGCAAATCCTCGCTGCTCAACGCGCTGACCGGGCGGCGGGGGCTCGCCCGCGTCTCGGCCACCCCGGGGCGGACGCGCGAGCTCGTCTTCTTCGATCTCGCCTCACGTCTTCTTCTCGTCGACATGCCGGGCTACGGCTATGCGGAGGTGGCGAAATCGGTGCGCGAGGCTTGGGAGGGCACGATGTTCGCCTATTTGCGCGGCCGCCCCTCCCTGCGGCGTGTCGTGCTGCTGATCGACGCCCGCGTGGGCTTCAAGCCGGCCGACGAGGCGGCGATGCGCGTGCTGGATGAGGCGGCGGTCGCCTACCAGATCGCGCTGACCAAGGCCGACAAGGTGAAGCCCGCCGTGCTGGAGGCGATGCGGCGGCGGGCGGAGACGGTGGCGCGCGGCCACACCGCCGCCCACCCGCTCGTGCTCGCCACCAGCGCCGAGACCGGGGCCGGGATCGCCGAGTTGCGCGCAGAGCTCGCTTCGCTGGCCCGCGCTTGACCCGCCCGCGCGCGACGCCTAAGGCGCGCGGGACTTCGGCGGAGGGGGCGATGGCGGACGGACGCGGCGCGGCGCGAAACGAGACGCGGGAACACACCGGCGAGGAGAGGGCGCGGATCCTCTCCGAGGCCCTGCCCTTCCTGCTGCGCTATGACAACGCCACCGTCGTCATCAAGTACGGCGGCCATGCGATGGGCGACGACGAGCTCGCCGTCACCTTCGGCCGCGACGTCGCCTGGCTGCAGCTCTCCGGCCTGCACCCGGTGGTGGTGCATGGCGGGGGCCCGCAGATCAACGCGATGCTGGAACGGCTCGACATCAAATCGACCTTCGTCGACGGGCTGCGCGTCACCGACGAGAAGATGGTCGAGGTGGTGGAGATGGTGCTCGCCGGCACCGTCAACTCGCAGGTCGCCGCGCTGATCAACCGCGCGGGCGTGATGGCGGTCGGCATCTCCGGCAAGGATGCGGGGCTCATCCGCGCGCGCAAGCTCACCCGCACCAAGCGCGACCCGGATTCGAACATCGAGCGCGTGCTCGATCTCGGTTTCGTCGGCGAACCGGAGGCGATCGACACCAGGGTGCTGGAGGCGCTGCGCGGGGCGGAGATCGTGCCGGTGATCGCTCCCGTCGGCCTCGGCCCCGACGGCAAGACCTACAACATCAACGCCGACACGGTGGCCGGCGCGATCGCGGGCGCGCTCAAAGCGAAGCGCCTGCTGATGCTGACCGACGTGCCGGGGGTGCTGGACAAGGACAAGAAACTCATCCCCGAACTCACCGCCGCCGAAGCCGAACGGCTGATCGCCGACGGCACGATTTCGGGCGGCATGATCCCGAAGGTGGAACACTGCCTCGCCGCCGTCCGCGCGGGGGCGGAGGCGGCGGTGATCGTGGATGGACGCGTGCCGCATGCGATCCTGCTCGAACTCTTCACCGAACAGGGGGCGGGCACGCTGATCCGGCCCTGAAACGGACCGCGCCCGGGCCGAAGCCGGCCCGGGCGCGGACCTTTCGCAAGGGTGGCGGGCGGGCCGGCACCCCGGCCCGCCCCCTCGACCGCTCAGGCGAGGCGCTCGCCGTGCAGCGCCGTATCGAGCCCCTCGACCTCCTCCTCCTCGCTCACCCGCAGGCCGACGATCAGGTCGACGATCTTGAGCAGGATGAAGGAGACGATGGCGCAGTAGACGATGGTGACGGCAACGCCGTAGGCCTGGATCAGCATCTGGCCCACGCCGCCCGCGGTTTCGCCGATCGCCTCCACCGCGAACAGCCCGGTGAGGATCGCACCGACGATGCCGGCGACACCGTGCACGCCGAAGACGTCGAGGCTGTCGTCGTACTTCAGCATCTTCTTCAGTTCGGTCGAGGCCCACCAGGAGAGCAGGCCCGCCGCCGCGCCGATGATCAGCGCGCCGATCGGGGCGACGTAGCCCGCCGCCGGCGTGATGCCGACGAGCCCCGCCACCGCACCGGACACGGCACCCAGCACCGAGGGCTTCCCCTTCACCGCCCACTCGGCGAACATCCAGGCGAGCACGCCGGCGGCGGTCGCGATCTGGGTGACCGCCATGGCCAGCGCGGCGTTGGCGTCGGCGGCGACGGCGGAACCGGCGTTGAAGCCGAACCAGCCCACCCAGAGCAGCGAGGCGCCGATGACGGAAAGGCCGAGATTGTAGGGCGCCATGTTCTCGGTGCCGTAGCCCTTGCGCTTACCGACGACGAGGCAGGCGACGAGCCCGGCCACACCGGCGTTGATGTGCACCACCGTGCCGCCGGCGAAGTCGAGCACGCCGTCCTCGCTCATGAAGCCGCCGCCCCACACCCAGTGCGCGACC
This sequence comes from Elioraea thermophila (ex Habib et al. 2022), assembly GCF_003336755.1. Classification (GTDB taxonomy): domain Bacteria; phylum Pseudomonadota; class Alphaproteobacteria; order Acetobacterales; family Acetobacteraceae; genus Elioraea; species Elioraea thermophila. The sequence continues at coordinate 202,422 of NZ_QMDI01000006.1, forward strand.
GGGCTGTAGACGAGCAGCGACCACAGGGCGAGGAAGAGCAGGAGGGCGGAGAACTTCATGCGATCGGCCACCGCGCCGGTGATCAGGGCGGCGGTGATGATCGCGAAGGTCATCTGGAAGACCATGAACATCGGTTCGGTGATGGTCATGTCCTCCTTCGGCTTGTCCCACGCCTCGATCATGCCGGAGAGGAACAGCCGCCCGAGATCGCCGATATAGGCGCCGTCGCCGGAGAAGGCCAAGGAGTAGCCCGCCACCATCCAGACGATGCTGATCAGCGCGCAGGTGGCGAAGGACTGCATCATGGTGGCGAGAACGTTCTTCTTGCGCACCATGCCGGCGTAGAAGAGCGCCACGCCGGGCACGGTCATCATCAGCACCAGCGCGGTGGAGGTCAGCATCCACGCCATGTCGCCGGAGTCGATCTTCGCCTCCTCGCCGTTGGCGAAGGCGGGCCCGGCGGCGGTGAGGATGGCCGCCGCAAGGCCCAGGCCGAGCACATGCGGCAGACGCACACGTTTCGTCATCGATCCTTACTCCCCAGAGGTCCGATCAGAGGGCGGCGGCGTCGGTCTCGCCGGTGCGGATGCGGATCGCCCGACCGACATCGAGCACGAAGATCTTGCCGTCGCCGATCTTGCCGGTATGCGCCGCGCGCGCGATCGCCTCGCACACCGCGTCCACCATCGCGTCCTCGACCACGATCTCGATCTTCACCTTGGGCAGGAAGTTCACGTGGTACTCCGCCCCGCGGTAGATCTCGGTCTGGCCCTTCTGCCGACCGAAACCTTTCACTTCGGAAACCGTCAGCCCCTGCACGCCGAGCGGAGTGAGCGCCTCGCGCACGTCGTCGAGCTTGAACGGCTTGATGATCGCCATGATGAGTTTCATCGCCTGTCCATCTCCGCCGGTTGTTCGGCGTTCGATGCGATCCAAGAGCCGTGCCACGGCGCACGCGCCGGCCGCCGGCGGCGAAAAGCGCCGGGTCTCCCGTCCGACCTGACCGGCCGGCTGCACAAGAAATGAGCAGATTGCGGAGCGCGGCTTGATTTCCTGCCCGCCGCCCCGACACTCGAGGGCATGCCCGCCACGCTTTCCGTCGCGGTCGCCGTGCTCGGGGCAGGCCCCGTCGGCGCCACCTTCGCCTGCCTGCTCGCCGAAGCCGGCGTGCCGACGGCGGTGATCGACCGCGCCGCCCTGCCACCGATGGAACTCCCGGAGTTCGACGGCCGCGCCTACGCCATCGCCCGCACCTCGCGCGACGTGCTGGCCGAGGCCGGGGTCTGGGCCCGGCTCGGCTCAAACCCTTGCCCGATCACCCGTATTCGGGTGTCGGACGGGCGGCCGGGGGAGCGCGCGAGCCCGCTCACCCTGACCTTCGACGCCCCCGAGGCCGAGGTCGATGCCTTCGGCTGGATGGTCGAGGCGCGGCATTTGCGAATCGCACTCAATGCCCACTTGCCGCGCATCCCGGGCCTCGCCGTGTTCGCCCCCGCGCGGGCCACCCTCCTGCAGCGCGATGCGACCGGTGTGGGGCTTCGCCTCGACGACGGCACGACGATCACCGCGCAGCTTCTCGTCGCGGCGGAGGGGCGGGAGAGTGCCACGCGCGCGGCGGCGGGCATTCCCGTCACGCGCTGGGACTACGGGCAGGACGCCATGGTCTGCGCGGTCCGGCACGACCGGCCGCACGAGCATGTGGCGATCGAACACTTCCTGCCCGCCGGCCCCTTCGCCATCCTGCCCCTGCCGGGCGAGGGGGGCGACCGGCGGACATCGGCGGTGGTCTGGACCGAGCGACGGGCGGAGGCGGAGCGGATCTGGCGCCTCGATCCCCCCCGCTTCGCCCGCGAACTCCGCCGCCGTTTCGGCGACCACTGGGGCGCGGTGACGCCGGTCGGGCTGCGCTGGCGGTATCCCTTGGGCGCGCTGCTGGCGCATCGGTACACCGACACCCGCCTGGCCCTGGTCGGCGATGCCGCGCACGGCATCCACCCGATCGCCGGCCAGGGGCTCAATCTCGGCTTCCGGGACGTGGGCGCGCTCGGGCGCCTCGTGATCGACGCCGTACGGGCGGGGCGTGACCCGGGCGCGCGCGACCTGCTCGCCGCCTACCAGGCGGAGCGGCGGCCGGCCAACCTGCTGATGCTCGCCGCCACCGACGCGCTCGATCGGCTCTTCTCGACCGATTTCGCGCCCCTCCGCCTGATCCGCGACCTCGGCCTCGCTGCGGTCGACCGGATGCCCGGGCTGAAGCGGGTGTTCATGCGCACCGCGATGGGCTTCTCGCCGCTCGGCGCGCTGCGGGCGGCTTGAAGGCAGTCCTGCCACGTTTGCGCCTCCGCCCTGCCGTCGGCGCATGGTCGCATGCGACGTCGCCCATCGCGGAGGCCGCCCATGCGCCCGTTCCTCGCCGCTTTCGCCGCCCTCGGCCTGATCGCCGCCACCCCAGCCTCGGCCGACCCCTGGTGGGGACGCCACGGCAAGCCCCACCGCGGCTGGGGCCCACCACCCAACGTGGTGGTGATCCCGGGCTACGGCCCGCCGCCGCCCGTCATCATCGTCCCGCCCCGGCGGCCGCCGCCGGTCGTCGTCATCCCACCGGGCGCCTACGCCTACCCTGCCTGGCGGCCCTACCCGGTCCATCCGCCCGCCCCGTACGGACACTTCTCCTTCGGCCTCACCGTGCCGTTCGGGCGCTGACCGTTCGTGCGCGCCGTGGCATGGTCCGCCCCATGGCGCTCACCCCCGAAGAGTTCCTCGCCCGGCTCGACGCCTGGGGCATCGCGCACGAGACGATCTGGCACGAGCCGGTGTTCACGGTGGCGGAGACGAAGGCTTTGGGGCTCACCGAACGCCTGCCCGGCGCGCACGTGAAGAACCTGTTCCTGAAGGACAAGGCCGGCGCGTTCTGGCTCGTCACCATGCTCGAGCACCGCAACGTGTCGGTCAACGCGCTCGCCCGCGCGCTCGCCGCCCCCCGGATGAGCTTCGCGTCCGCCGAGGACATGCGCGCCATCCTCGGGGTGGAACCGGGTTCGGTGACCCCCTTCGCGCTCGCCAACGAGACGGCGCGCGGGGTCGCCTTCGTGGTCGATTCCGCCCTGCTCGATGGCCACTTCGCCCGGATCAACGCCCACCCGCTGACCAACCGCGCGACGACGGGTGTCGCGCTCGAGGGCTTCCGCGCCTTCCTCGACCGGGTCGGCCACGCCCCGCGCCTTGTCGATCTCGACGCGCTCGATCGCGCCGCCTGACCCTGCCGGCGGGGCTTGTTCGCGCGCCTTCCCACCTCATGTTATCGAAGGCGCGCCGGGCCCCTCCCCGGCTCACCCAACGGAAGGCGCGCGGAAGGCGGCATGGAAATCATCTTCGACCCGAAAGGCAACACCAGCCCGCGCAACGGCGGCGCGGCGGCGGATGTGATCAAGGACTCGACGGAAGCCACCTTCGTCGCCGACGTCATCCAGGCGAGCCGCGAGGTTCCCGTCATCGTCGACTTCTTCGCCACCTGGTGCGGGCCCTGCAAGCAGCTGACCCCGGTGCTCGAGCGCGTGGTGCGCTCCGCCGGCGGCAAGGTACGCCTGGTCAAGGTCGACATCGACAAGAACCAGCGCCTCGCCGCCCAGCTGCGCATCCAGTCCGTGCCCACCGTCTACGCCTTCTACCAGGGCCAGCCGGTGGATGGGTTCCAGGGTGCCTTGCCGGAAAGCCAGGTCAAGGCCTGGGTCGAGCGGCTGGTGCAGCTCGCCGGCGGGGCGATGCCGGCCGAGGAGCTGATCGCGGCGGCGAAGGAGGCGGCGGCGCGCGGCGCACACGACGAGGCGGCGGAGATCCTGCGCGCGCTGCTCGCCGAACAGCCGGACAACGCCGAAGCGATCGGCCTGCTCGGGCGGGCGCTGATCGCGCAGGGCCGGCTCGAGGAGGCGCGCGCCCTCGTCGCCACCCTGCCTTCCAACATCGAGGCGCATGCCGAGATCCAGGGCGTGAAATCGGCGCTCGAGCTCGCCGAGCAGGGGCGCGAGGCGCAAGCCAAGCTTGCCGAGCTGCAGGCGCGGCTCGCGCGCAACGCCGACGACCATCAGGCGCGCTTCGACTATGCGATCGCGCTGAATGCCCTCGGCAAGCGCGAGGAGGCGGCCGAGCAGCTGCTGCAGATCATCCGGCGGGATCGCAAGTGGAACGACGAGGCCGCACGGCTGCAGCTGCTCAAGTTCTTCGAGGCCTGGGGGCTGACCGACGAGGTGACGGTGGCCGCGCGGCGACGCCTCTCGTCGCTCCTGTTCAGTTGAGCCCGACTCCGGTGATGACCGCCTCCGCCTGGCACCCGGCCTACGAGGACCTGCCGGGCGAGATCGCGGTGTTTCCCCTCACCGGCGCTCTCCTGCTGCCGCAGGGGCGGCTGCCGCTCAACATCTTCGAACCGCGCTACCTCGCCATGACGCTCGATTCGCTGGCGGAAGGGCGCATGTTCGGCATGGTGCAGCCGAACCCCGCGGAACCGCCGGGCGAGACCGGCCCCGCCCTCTATCGCGTCGGCTGCCTCGGCCGCCTCTCCTCCTTCGCCGAGACGGAGGACGGGCGGCTCCTGATCACGCTGACGGGGATCATCCGTTTCGAGATCGTGGCCGAACTGCCGATGCGTCGCGGCTACCGGCGGGTGCGCGTCGACTACTCCGCCTTCGCCGAGGATCTCGACCTCGCGCAGCGGCCCGAACTCGATCGCGCCCGTCTCGAGCGCGGCTTGCGCGCCTTCTTCCGTGCGCGCGGGATCGACGCCAATTGGCAGGCGGTGCGCGAGATGTCGAACGCCACCCTCGTCACCACCCTCTCCATGGTCTGTCCGTTCGAGCCGTGCGAGAAGCAGGCCCTCCTGGAGGCGCCGACCGTCGATGACCGCGCCGATCTCCTGCTCACCCTGATCGAGATCGGCGCCCATGGCGGATCGGAAGGGGGGCCGCGCTCGCCGCTCTCCTGAGGCGATGCGATGAGCGACGAGATCGATCCACGCCTGCTCGAGATCCTCGTCTGCCCCGTCACCAAGGGGCCGCTGCGCTACGATCGTGAGCGCAACGAACTGATCAGCGAACGAGCGGGCCTCGCCTATCCCATCCGCGACGGGGTACCGATCATGCTGCCCGAGGAGGCCCGCCCGCTCGACGCACCCGCACCGCTGCCGAAGGGCCTCGGCGACCCGGCCGCCGAGGCGTGATGCCGAAGCCCGTCGAACTGCGCGTCTCCAAGGCCGAGCGCACGCTCACCGTCACCTTCGACGACGGCGCGCGGTTCGTGCTGCCGGCGGAATATCTGCGGGTGGAAAGCCCCTCGGCCGAGGTGCAGGGCCATGCGCCCGACCAGAAGGTGCTCGTGTGGGGCAAGGCCGAGGTCGGCATCCTCAAGCTCGAGCCGGTCGGCAACTACGCGGTGCGCATCGTGTTCGACGACCTGCACGACAGCGGGATCTACTCCTGGGACTATCTCTACGAGCTCGGGCGCGATCACGCCGCGCGCTGGGCCCGCTACCTCGAGGAGCTGGAAGCGGCCGGCAAATCGCGCCACCCGCGCAAGGTCTATCGCGCCGCCGACCCCTCGGCCTGAGCCGCGCGGATCGCCCGCCAGACGCGCTCCGGTGTCGCCGGCATGTCGAGGCGCGTCACGCCGAGCGGGCGGAGGGCGTCCAGCACCGCGTTCATCACCGCGGGCAAGGAGCCCGCACAGCCCGCCTCGCCGCACCCCTTCGCACCGAGCCGGTTCGTGCGCGCCGGCACCGGATGATACGCGACCCCGATCGGCGGAACATCCGCCGCCCGCGGCAGCGCGTAGTCCATGAAACTGCCCGAGAGCAGCTGCCCCGCCTCGTCGTACACGACGTGCTCGAACAGGGCCTGCCCGATGCCCTGTCCGACGCCGCCGTGCACCTGGCCCGCCACGATCAGTGGATTGACCACCGTGCCGAAATCGTTGACCGAAACGTACGACACGACGTCGACCACGCCGGTCTCGGGGTCGATCTCGACTTCCGCCACGTGGCAGCCGTTCGGGAAGGCCGAGGGAGCGGAGTCGAAGACGTGATCGACGTCGAGCGTGGCGGGCACTCCCTCGCCGGCCAGCCGGCCATCCCGCAGCATGGCGGCGAGATCGAGCAAGGAGACGGAACGATCCGTGCCCACAACGGCAAAGCGACCTCTCGCGAACGCGATGTCGTCCTCCGCCACCTCGAGGAGATGCGCCGCCGCCTTCCGGCCGCGGGCGATGACGATCTCCGCCGCTTCCAACAGCGCCGACCCCGAGGCCATCAGCGACTTCGATCCCCCCGTGCCGCCGCCCGCGATCAGGGCATCGGAATCGCCCTGCACGAGGCGGATGCGCTCGGGCGGCACGCCGAGGGTGTGGCACAGCAGCTGGGCGAAGGCGGTACGGTGGCCCTGCCCGTAATCGAGCGTGCCGGTGATGATGGTCACGCCGCCGTCGGCATCGAAGCGGATGCCGCCCATCTCCTTCGCCGGCGGCGCGGTGCATTCGAGATACTGCCCAATCCCCCGCCCCCTGAGCCGCCCGCGCCGTGCGGCCTCGGCGCGCCGTACCGGGAACCCGTCCCAATCGGCGGTGGCGAGGGCGCGATCGAGGATACGGGCGAAATCCCCGCTGTCGTAGACCGTTCCGGCTGCCGTTCGATGCGGAAACGCGTCGGCGGCGATGTGGTTGCGGCGCCTGAGGTCCACCGAGTCGATGCCCGTCACCCGCGCCGCCTCCTCGATCAGCCGTTCCATGAAATAGTTGCCCTCGGGCCGCCCCGCACCGCGATAGGCGGAGACGGGCGAGGTGTTGGTCACCACGCAGCGGGTCACGACCTCGATCAGCGGCGTCGCGTAGACGGACTGCACGTTCTTGACGAAGTTGAGCGTGCCCATGAGCGGTGCGACGGTGCCGAGATAGGCCCCCATGTTGGCGAAGGCCGTCAGGCGAACGGCAAGGAATCGCCCTTCGGCATCGAGCGCGAGTTCGCCCACCACCTCATGATCGCGCCCGTGCTGATCGGAGACGAAGCTTCCCGTGCGCTCGTCCGTCCACTTCACCGGCCGGCCCGTGAGCCGCGCCGCGTGGAGCAAAGGCACGTATTCCGGATAGGCCGAGGCCTTCATGCCGAATGAGCCGCCGACATGGCCGGTGAGCACGCGCACCCGCTCGCGCGGCACGCGCAGGAGGTCATCCGCGAGCTGGTTGCGCAGTCCCCACACCCCTTGCGAGCCGACATGAAGGATGAAGCGTTCGCCCTTGGCGTCGTATTCGGCGACGGCCGCGCGCGGTTCCATCGCGCAGACGACGACGCGGTTGTTGCGCAAGGCAAGGCGCACGACGTGGGCGGCCGCGGCGAAGGCGGCCGCGACGGCGTCGCGATCGCCGTAATGGAAGTCGAGCACCACGTTGTCCGGATGGCTGTCGTAGAGCACGGGTGCGCCGGGCGCGACGGCGGCCGAGGCTTCGGTCACCGCCGGCAGGGGTTCGATGTCGAGCAACACCGCCTCCGCCGCGTCGCGCGCCGCCGCGCGGCTTTCGGCGACGACGCAGGCGACCGGATCGCCGACGAAACGGACCTTGTCGGTGGCGAGCGAGGGTCGTTCGGGTCCGCGCATCGGCGACCCATCCGCGTTGGTGAAGGCCATCGTGCAGCGAAGGCTGCCGTAGCCCGCCTGCGCGAGCTCCTCGCCGGTGATGACCGCGACCACACCCGGCATCGCCCGCGCGGCGGCGAGGTCGATCCCGCGCAGGATGCCGTGCGCATGCGGGCTGCGCACGAACTGGGCAAAGAGCTGGCCAGGGAGATTGACGTCGTCGGTGTAGCGGCCCTGGCCGGTGAGCAGTGGGGGGTCCTCGAACCGGCGCAGCGCCGCGCCGATCACCATCCCCCCAAGGCCGGGCTCGGGCAGCGGGCTTTCGGGCATGTCTCTCCCCTCGTCATCGCGCCGATGACAGATGCGATCGAACTGCAGACTTGGCCAGGGCCAGGCTCAGGTTTCCGCGCGGAACGCATCGGCGATGCGGCGCACCGTGCCGTCGCGCCCCACCACCATCAGGTCGAACCGGATCTCCTCGCCGAACCACGTCGGTTCCTCGGCCATCAGCGCTTCGGCGGCGGCAAGAAGCCGGCCGCGTTGCCGGGGCGAGAGGGCGAAGGCCGCCTCGGCCGCGCGCGCCCGCCCCTTCACCTCGACGATCACGGTGAGCGGCCCTCGTCGCGCAACGAGATCGATCTCGCCCGCCGCGGTGCGACGGCGTCGCGCCAGCACGGTGAAGCCCTCCGCCGCCAACGCGGCAGCGCAGCGCTCCTCCGCCGCGCGGCCGTAACGTTCCCCGCCCGCACCGCGACGACGCGTCGTCTCCATCGGCACCCGGGCCGCTACTCGGCGGCCGGGCGCAGCTCGGGCGGCAGCACGGTGGCGGCGATCGAACCGTCCAGCGCCTCGTACTCGGCAAGCCGGATCGCGGCGTAGAGTTCCGCCCGCGTCTGCATGCGATCGAGCATGGCGGTGGTGCCGCCGTCGCGGCGGATGGTGGCGTAGAGCTCGGCCACCGCCTTCGCTGCCACGCGCAGGCTGGAGGCGGGCCAGATGATCATGCGATAGCCCAGGGCCTCGAACTCGGCGGCCGACATGTAAGGCGTGCGGCCGAATTCCGTCATGTTGGCGAGCAGGGGTGCGTCCACCGCCTCGGCGAAGCGGGCGAACTCCTCGCGGCTGGTCAGCGCCTCGGGAAAGATCGCATCCGCTCCGGCCTCGAGATAGAGTTTCGCGCGCGCCACCGCTGCCTCGAAGCCCTCGACGGCGGCGGCGTCCGTGCGGGCGATGACGAACAGATGCCGCGCGGCACGCTTCGCCGCCGCCACCTTGGCCGCCATCTCGGCCGGTTCGACCAGCTTCTTGCCGTTGAGGTGTCCGCACTTCTTCGGCAGTTCCTGGTCCTCGATATGTACCGCGGCCGCGCCGGCCTCCTCGAAGGCGCGCACCATGTGCATCGCGTTCAGCACGCCGCCATAGCCGGTGTCGCCATCGACCAGGACGGGAAGCCCCGAGGCGCGCGTGATGGTCCTGATGAAGAAACAGACCTCGTCGACGGTGAGGATCCCCAAGTCGGGCAGGCCCATCGAGGCGCTCATCGCCGCTCCCGAGAGGTAGAGCGCCTCGAACCCCGCGTCGCGCGCGAGAATGGCGGCAAGCCCGTTATGCGCCCCCGGCATCTGCAGGATGCCCCCGCGCGCGAGCAGGGCGCGGAAGCGCGTGCCGGCAGGTTCGGTCGGCAGCGTTGCGGCGTCGAGATAGGGCATGGCGGCCTTTCCTTCTGCGCGAGAACGAGCCTAGCGAAGGCCGCGGCGCAGGACAAAGCCCCGCGCCATGCGGGCGATCGTGCCGGCAGCGGCCTCAGCGGTAGAAGATCACGGTCAGCAGGGCGAAGCAGGGCAAGAGGAACACCGCCGCCCAACCGCAATAGCCGAAGAAGGAGGGCATCTTGACGCCTTGCTCCTCGGCGATGGCGCGCACCATGAAGTTCGGCGCATTGCCGATGTAGGAGTTGGCCCCCATGAACACCGCGCCGGCGGAGATCGCGCCGAGGACCTTGGCGAGCGGGCCCATGAGAACCTCGGCATCGCCGCCGGCGAGATTGAAGAAGATCAGGTAGGTCGGTGCGTTGTCGAGGAAGGAAGAGAGGCCGCCCGTCAGCCAGAAGTACATCGCGGGGTTGGGCGTGCCGTCGGGGTTGCTGGTGAGGGCCACGAGCCAGGCGAGCGCGCCCTCAGGGCCTGCGCGCAGGATGGCGATGGCCGGGATGATGGTGACGAAGATCGCGGCGAACACCTTCGCCACCTCGATCATCGCGCCCCAGGTGAAGCCGTTGGCGTTGCGCACCAGAACGGGCGTCGCCCAGATCGAGTAGGCAGCGATCGCCAGCAGCAGGAAATCGCCGACCACGACCTCGATCACGATCTCCTGCTTGAGGAACGTCACCGCGCCGGGGTGCCACACGCCTTCCATCAGGACGACGAGCACGACGAGCATCAGGAGCGGGATGTTCACCCCGCCCTGAATCCGCAGTGGCTCCACGGGGCCCGCCACCTCGCGGATCTCATCGGCCTCCCGCCGGAAGTAGCGCACGTCCATGGTGTGGTAGGCGAGCAGCAGCAGGGCGACGAGCAGGAACATCGGCGCGAAGAGGTGCTGCGTCGGCCAGAAGAACGACACCCCCTTGAGGAAGCCGAGGAACAGCGGCGGGTCGCCGAGCGGGGTGAGCGCTCCGCCAATGTTGGAGACGAGGAAGATGAAAAAGATCATCGTGTGCGCGCGGTGCTTGCGGTCGCGATTGGCCCGCAGCACGGGGCGCACCAGCAGCATCGAGGCTCCGGTCGTCCCGGTCAGCGAGGCGATCGCGGTGCCGATGGCGAGCAGTGCCGTGTTGGTGCCCGGCGTGCCGCGCAGCGTCCCCGCCACGTGCACGCCGCCCGCCACCGTGAACAGCGCGAACAGCAGGATGATGAACGGGATGTATTCGAGGAAAACCGTGTGCAGGACGACATCGACCACCGCATCGAAGCCGAACCGGATCGTCGCCGGCACGAGAAAGGCGAGCGCCCAGCCGAGCATGACGAGGCCGTACACGCGATGCCACAGATGCGGCGCGACGAGGGGGATGATGGCGATCGACAGCAGCACGCCGGCGAAGGGCACCACCCACCACAGCGAGAGGGTGCGCGCGTCGATCGCGCTCTCCGCCGCCGCGGCCGGAGAGCAGAGGCCGACGAGGACGACGAGGGCGAGCCCGACCACGGCAGGCGGACGGAGACGGGGAAGCGGGGGCATCACGACGGAGGGGACGTTTCGTTGACGGGCCGGCACCCTAGCGCGCCGGTGATCGGCGACAAGGGCGAGCCTGCCTTGCCGGTCCTTCCCCTCAGGGCTATAGGGCTTTGCTCCCACTCCCGCAGCGAGGTTCACCCATGGAAATGACGGGCGAGCGGCGTATCCCTGCGCCGCGGGACAAGGTCTGGCAGGCCCTGAACGACCCTGCCGTGCTGAAGGACAGCCTTCCAGGCTGCGAATTCATCGAAGCTGCGGGCGACAACCAGTACAATGCACGCTTGGCGCTGAAGATCGGGCCGATGTACGCCCGCTTCTCCGGCACCGTCACCCTCTCCGACATCGACCCGCCGAACGGTTACACGCTGACCGGCGAAGGCCAGGGCGGGGTCGCCGGCTTCGCCAAGGGCACGGCGCGGGTGCGGCTCGCCGAGGACGGCCCCGACGCCACCATCCTCACCTACCACGTCAACGCTCAGGTCGGCGGCAAGATCGCCCAACTCGGGGCACGGCTGATCGACAGCACGGCGAAGAACCTGAGCGATCAGTTCTTCACCCGCTTCGCCAATCGCGTCGCCCCGCCCCCGCCCGCGCCGGAAGAGGCGCCCCCCGCGGCGGCCGAAGCGCAAGCCAAGGGCGTCGCCGGCATCGATTGGAAGGCGGAACTCGCCGCCCAGCCGCTGTGGGTGAAAATCTCGATCGCGGTCTGGGTGCTGATCGTGCTGATGATGGTGCTGTGAGCGAGCCGGCGGCCGGGCCATCCCGGCAAACGCCACCGGATGGCCGCCGCCTGCCCTTGCCTGCCTGGGTTGCCCTCGTCATCGTGCTGACGGGGCTGTTCCTCGCGCTTGGCCACGCGCTCGGCTAGAGAACGCGCATGGACGGAACCACCTCCATCCCTTCCGGCGTCGACGAGACGATCGCGCTGCTCGCGCGCGGCGACTATGTCGCCGACCGCGCGCTCGGCACCGCCGTGCACCTCGCCTTGGCCATGCAGCGGCCGCTGTTCCTCGAGGGCGAGGCGGGCGTGGGCAAGACCGAGATCGCCAAGGTGCTGGCGCGCACGCTGGGGCGTCGCCTCGTTCGCCTGCAGTGCTACGATGGGCTCGATCTCGCCTCGGCCCTCTACGATTGGAACTACACGCGCCAACTGCTGGAGATCCGGCTCGCCGAAGCGGCCGGGGAGCGCGACAAGGACCGCCTCGCGCGCGGCATCTTCGACCGCCGGTTCCTGATCGAACGCCCCCTCCTGCAGGCGATCAGCCCAGAAGGCGGCCCTGCCGTGCTCTTGATCGACGAGCTCGACCGCGCGGACGAGCCCTTCGAGGCCTTCCTGCTCGAACTGCTGGCGGACTGGCAGGTGACCATCCCCGAACTCGGCACCATCCGCGCCGCCGAACCGCCGGTGGTGATCATCACCTCCAACCGCACGCGCGAGATCCATGACGCGCTGCGCCGCCGCTGCCTGTACCATTGGGTCGATTTCCCCGATGCCGCGCGCGAACGCGCCATCCTCGCACTGAAAGCGCCGCAGGCCGGCGAACGCCTCGCGCACCAGGTGGTCGCCTTCGTGCAGCGCCTGCGCCGGATGGACCTGTTCAAGATGCCCGGCGTGGCCGAGACGATCGACTGGTGTGCCGCACTCGCGCATCTGGATGCGACCGAACTCGACCCCGCGCGCGTCGACGAGACGCTCGGCGTGCTGTTGAAGTACCAGGACGACATCGCGCGCATCCGCGGCGAACAGGCGGCGGCCCTGGTGGCGGAAGCGCGCGCGCAGTAGCGAAAGCGACGCGGGCGGGAGGGCGGCGGGATGATCGCGGCCGGCGAACGGTCCGGGCGCATCCCCCTCAACGTGATGCACTTCGCGCGCCTCTTGCGCCGCGCCGGGCTGCCCGTCGGCCCGGGCCAGATCCTCGACGCCACCGAGGCGCTCGGCCACATCGACCTCACCCGGCGGGCCGACGTGCACGCCGCGTTGCGCGCAGTGATGGCGGTGCGGCGCGAGCAGTGGGAGGTGTTCGACGCCGCCTTCGCCCTGTTCTGGCGCAACCCCGACCGCGACGCGGCGGAGGCGATGATGGCCGCCCTCGAGGGCCTGCGCCGCCCGGCCGAGCCAACGAAGGCCAAGCCGGGGTCCCGCCGTGCCTCGGAAGCTTTCGCCGAAACGACACGGCGGCGGAGCGAAGCGCCACCTCAGCGCGAGGAGACCCGGATCGACGCCTTCCTCGCCGTGTCGGATCAGGAACGGCTGCGCCGGATGGACTTCGAGGCGATGGGCGAGGCCGAGATCCGCGCCGCGCGCGAGGCGATCCGCCGCCTTCGCCTGCCGCTCGACGCCATTCCCTCGCGCCGCTTCCGTCCCGACCCGCAAGGGCCGCGGGCGGATCTGCGCGCGACACTGCGCAAATCGCTGCGGGAAGGCGGGGCGCTGGTCGAGATCGCGCGGCAGAGGCGGCGCACGCGCACGCCCCCTCTCGTCGCGCTCTGCGACATCTCCGGCAGCATGGGCCGCTACGCGCCGATGCTGCTCCATTTCCTGCACGCCGTCGCCTCGACGCGCACCCGCACGCACGTGTTCCTGTTCGGCACGCGGCTCACCAACATCACGCGCGCGCTGCGTCACCGCGACCCGGAAGCGGCCTTCGCCATGGTCGCCGCGCTGGTCCCCGATTGGTCGGGTGGGACGCGGATCGGCGAGGCGATCGCGCGCTTCAACCGCGACTGGGCACGCCGCGTGCTCGGCCAGGGGGCGGTGGTGCTGCTGATCACCGACGGGCTCGACCGCGAGGGCGGGACGGGTCTCGCCGAGGCGATGGACCGGCTGCACCGTTCCTGCCGCCGCCTGATCTGGCTCAACCCGCTCTTGCGCTACGAGGGGTTCGAACCTCGCGCGGCGGGGATCCGTGCCATGCTGCCGCACGTGGACGACTTCCGGCCCGCGCACAATATCGAGAGCATCGAGGCGCTGGTGCGGATCCTCTCCGCACCGGCCGGTCCGCGGAGGAAGGCGGCATGACGGAGGAAACGGAGGACGTGCTCGCCATCGCTGGGCGTTGGGTGGCGGAAGGCGAAACGGTGGCCCTCGCCACCGTGGTCGAGACCTGGGGCTCTTCGCCGCGCCCGCCCGGATCTCGGCTTGCCATCACCGCCTCCGGCCGCCTTGCCGGCTCAGTCTCGGGCGGCTGCATCGAAGGCGCGGTGGCCGAGGCCGCGCGCGCGGTGATGGCGAGCGGGCGGCCGCAGCTGCTCACGTTCGGCGTCACCAACGAGCGCGCCTGGGAAGTCGGGCTCGCCTGCGGCGGCACCGTCACCGTGTTCGTCGAGAAGCTCGCATGAGGCGCGCACTGTTCGACTCGCTGCAGGCGGCACGGGCGGCGAAACGACCCGTGGCCGTCGTCACGCGGCTCACGGACGGCGCGCAGGCCCTGATCGACGAGGCGGGAGCCGAGGGCGACGCCGTGCCCGAGGCGGTCGTCGCGGCGGCGCGACAGGCCTTACGCGACGATGCCGCGCGGGTGGTCGAGCACGCGGGCGAACGCTGGTTCCTCCATCCGCACAACCCTCCCCTTCGCCTGATCATCGTCGGCGCGGTGCACATCGCGCAGGGCCTCGCCGCCATGGCGCCGCTGCTGGGCTTCGCGGTGACGGTGATCGACCCCAGGCGATTCTTCGCGACCTCGGAACGATTCCCCACCGTCACGCTGGACGATCGATGGCCGGACGAGGCGATGGCCGCGCTTGCCCCCGACCGGCGCAGCGCCGTCGTCACCCTCACCCACGACCCGAAGCTCGACGACCCGGCTTTGGATGCCGCGCTGCGCACGGAGGCCTTCTACATCGGGGCACTCGGCTCCCGCCGCACCCACGCCGCGCGGCTCGCCCGCCTCGCCGCACTCGGGCATGCGCCCGAGACGCTGGCGCGGATCCGCGGCCCGGTGGGGCTTGCCATCGAGGCGGTCACCGCGCCCGAGATCGCGCTCGCCATCCTCGCCGAGATCGTCGCCGTGCGTCGCGGTGCGGCCCTCGTCGCGCGCGCGCCGGCAGAGGCGGCGGCGTGATCTTCGACGAGGTTCCGACCGACGACGCCGAGGGCGCGATCCTCGCCCATTCCTTGCGCGCGAGCGGGCGCGTGCTGAAGAAGGGCCGCGTGCTGAGCGCGGAGGATGTCGCCGCCCTCCGTGCGGCCGGGATCGCGCGCGTGATCTGTGCGCGGCTCGAGCCCGCCGATGTCGGCGAGGACGAGGCGGCGGACCGCATCGCCCGGGCCTGTCTCGGCGGGGGGATTTCGCGCAGCCGGGCCGCCACCGGCCGCGTCAACCTGCACGCGACCGCGCGCGGCCTGTTTCGGGTCGATCGCGCGCGCGTCGATGCGCTGAACGCGATCGACGAGGCGATCACCCTCGCCACCCTGCCGCAGGACACGACCGTCGAGGCGGGCGAGATGGTGGCGACGGTGAAGATCATCCCCTTCGCCGTCGCTTCCGCCGTGCTCGCCGCAGCCGAAGCGGCGGCGCGCGGCGACTGGCCGATGCTCGCGGTGCATCCGTTCCGCCCTCGTCCCGTCGGCCTCGTGCTGACCCGGCTGCCGGGGCTGAAGGAGAGCGTGCTCGAGGGCACGGTCGCGGCCACGCGCGCACGCCTCGACGCGCTCGGTGCGACGCTTCTCGACCCGGAACATTGCGCGCACGAGTCGGATGCGGTCGCCGAGGCGCTTGCGCGTCTCGCGCAGCGCGGCGCGCGCATCCTGCTCGTCGCCGGCGCCTCGGCGGTGGTCGATCGCCGCGACGTCTGCCCCGAGGCCATCGTGCGCGCAGGCGGCGAGATCGTGCACTTCGGCATGCCGGTCGATCCCGGCAACCTGCTGCTTTTGGGCCGCATCGGCGACATCCCGGCCGTCGTGCTGCCTGGCTGCGCACGCAGCCCCAAGCGCAACGGCGTGGATTGGGTGCTCGAGCGGCTGATGGCGGACCTGCCGATCGCAGGGCGCGACATCATGGCCCTCGGCGTGGGGGGCTTGTTGAAGGAGACCCCGCTGCGCCCGCTGCCGCGCGCGCGCGCAACCGAGGCCGCGCCCGAAACGCGCCCTATCCCGCGCGTCGCCGCGATCGTGCTCGCCGCCGGCCGCTCCTCGCGCTTCGGAGGCGGGAACAAGCTCCTGGTGCGCGGGCCGGACGGGCGGGCGATGATCGCGCGCACGGTGGACAACGTGCTCGCCTCGCGCGCCCGCCCCGTCGTCGTCGTCACCGGCCACGCGGCGGAGGAGGTCGCCGAGGCCCTCACCGGGCGCGACGTCGTCCTCGTCCACAACCCGGACCACGCTTCGGGGCTGGCAAGTTCGATCCGGGCAGGGATCGATGCGCTCGGCGATGGAACGGATGGCGCGCTGATCGTGCTCGGCGACATGCCGCTCGTTCACCCCACGGTGCTGGATCGGCTGATCGATGCCTTCGACCCCGAGGCAGGGCGCGACATCGTCGTCCCCACCCATCAGGGCGTGCGCGGCAACCCGGTGCTGTTCGGCGCGCGGTTCTTTCCCGCCCTGCGCGCGCTCGCGGGCGATGTCGGCGCACGGGCGCTGATCGGCGAGCACGCCGCCGCCGTGCACGAGGTCACCGTCGCGGACGACGCCATCCTGCGCGACTTCGACACGCCGGAGGCGCTCGCCGCCGCACCCGACCTCGCCGGCGCCTGAAGCGGCGCCCCCCGCTTCGCCGCCCTCACCCCGCGCGGCCGCGGAAGCCCTGCGCCACCAGGTAGGTCTCGGCACTCTCCTTGCGCGAGGCGGGCGGCTTGGCGTGCCGGACGGAGGCGAAGGCGCGCTTCAGGGGCTCGAGCACCTGGCGCTCTGCCCCGCCCTGGAACACCTTGCAGACGAAGGCCCCGCCCGGCGCGAGATGGGCAAGGGCGGCTTCGGCGGCGGCTTCGGCGAGGGCGACGATGCGCAGATGGTCGGTCGCCGCGTGGCCCGTGGTGTTCGGCGCCATGTCGGAAAGCACGAGATCGGGCGGCCCGCCGAGTTCGGCCACCGCCCGCGCCAGCACCTCGGGGTCGGTCAGGTCGCCCCGGATCAGCACCGCGCCGGGGATCGGGTCGATCGGCAGCAGGTCGACCGCGACGACGCGGCCCGTCGGCCCCACCTTGGCGAGCGCGACCTGCGTCCACCCCCCCGGGGCGGCACCGAGGTCGAGCACCCTGAGCCCGGGGCGCAGCAGGCGGAACCGTTCGTCGAGCTCGATCAGCTTGAAGGCCGCGCGCGAACGGTAGCCCCGCGCCTTGGCCGCGCGCACGTACGGGTCGTTGAGCTGGCGGGTGAGCCAGCGGGTCGAGGAGGGGTCGCGACGTCGGCTCTTGCGCAGACCGACCGTCAGCCCCCGACCACCGGGCGGGGGCGTGCTCATGCAGGACGAGGCGGGGCGAAGCGTCGGGCAGCGGAATGGGCGAAGGGGCGGCGGTCGCGGTCGGCCCGCATCAGCCGGATCAGCATGCCCTCGCGCAGGCCGCGGTCGGCGACCGTGACCCGCGGCGCGGGCCAGAGCCGACGGATGGCGGAGAACACCGCGCATCCCGGCAGCACGAACTCGATCCGCCCCGGACCCACACAGGGGTGGGCGAGCAGGCCCGGCTTGCCCAAGTCCAAGAGGGCCTCGAGCGCCGCATCCGCCTCCTCCCCGGTCAAGGTGCGGCCGTCGATCAGCGACCGGGCGTAGCGCTCGAGCCCCAACGCCACCCCGGCCACCGTGGTGACGGTGCCGGAGGTGCCGATCAGCCGCACCCCGCCATGCGCGATCTCGTCGGCGATACGGTGGATGTCGTCGAAGGGGCGGAAGGCCTCCATCGCCTCCTCCACCATCGCCTCGAACCCCTCCGGGTCGAAGGCGCGCTCGCCCCAACGCTCGGCCAGCGTGACCACGCCGAGCGGGATCGAGGCGTAGCCGATCACCTCCGACGGCGGTTCGCCGGGCCGGCGAGCGCGGATCCAGGCCAGTTCGGTCGATCCCCCGCCGATGTCGAACAGAAGCGCGCGGGGTTCCGGCCCCGCCAGCAGCGAGGCGCAGGACTCCACCGCGAGTTCGGCCTCCTCGCGCGGGCCGATCACCTCGAAGCCGATGCCGGTCTCCGCCCGCACGCGCTCGAGGAAGCGCGGTCCGTTCTCCGCCTTGCGGCAGGCCTCGGTGGCGATCGCGCGCAGACGCCGCACGCGGTGCCTGGCCAGCCGGTCGGCGCAGACGGCGAGCGCCTCGAGCGCGCGCTGCATCGCCGCCTCGCAGAGCCGACCCGATGAGGCCAAGCCTTCGCCGAGCCGGACCATGCGCGAGAAACTGTCCACCACCCGGAAGCCGCGCCCGGCGGGGGCGGCAATCATCAGCCGGCAGTTGTTGGTGCCGAGGTCGAGCGCGGCGTAAAGCGGCGGGCCGGCAGCTGGCCCTAGGGGCGGCTGGGCCGACATGGCGATCGGCGTATGCACAATGGAGAAAAGATGACGCCTTTACGAGGCCTGCGGCAAGGAGTTTGCGCGACGACCGCCCGTGCAGCCTCAGCGCGGCGTCTCCTCCAGCGCCCGCCGCACCCGGTGCAGCAGTTCGGCGCGCGCCCGATCGTCGCCCGCCTCGTCGAGCCGGCGGCGGAGTTCCATCAACAGGCGCGCCCGTTCGTTGTGCCAATCGAAGGGGGCGTGCGCCGCTTCCGGAGCGAGGCGCGGCGCGGCCCGGCGCGGCTCGGGAGCGCGATCCGGCGGCAGGGCATAGACGGCGTCGAGCTCGGGCAGGAAGAGAGGGGCATCGGTGCGCTCCCGCACCAGGGCGGCGAGGGAGTCGCGCGCCTCCGGCTCGCCGTGCACGAGGAAGATGCCCCGCCCGACCTTCCCGCGCGCCGCGAGCCAAGCAAGCAGGCCCCGCCGGTCGGCATGCCCCGAATAGAGGTCGAGCGAGCGGATGCGGGCGCGCACCGCGACCTCGGTGCCCATGATGGAGACCCGCTCGGCGCCGTCGAGCAGCAGCCTGCCCAGCGTGCCGGGCGCCTGGTAGCCGACGAACAGCACGGTCGCCTCCGCGCGCCAGAGATTGTTCAAGAGGTGGTGGCGGATCCGCCCGGCCTCCGCCATGCCGGAGGCGGAGAGGATGATCATGCCCCCCGTCACCCGATTGAGCGCCTTGCTCTCCTCGACCGAGCGGGTGATGCGGATGTTGGGCCCAGAGAGGAAGGTCTCGGCCGGCTCCGTCTCCTCGGGCAGCTCCCTCAGGTGGCGGCGGAAGCACGCGGTGGCTTCGGCAGCGAGCGGGCTGTCGATGACGATCGGCACGGGCGGCAGGCGGGAGCGCTCGATGAGCAGGTCGAGGTCGTGCAGGAGCTCCTGCGTGCGTTCGACCGCGAAGGCCGGGATCAGCAGGTTGCCGCCCGCCGCGAGGGCGGCGAGCACCTCCGTGCGCAGCCGCTCGCGCCGCTCCTCCGGGGTGGCGTCCTCGCGGTCGCGATCGCCATAGGTCGTTTCCAGCACCAGCCAGTCGGGGTCGTGCGGGGCCTCGGCATTCGAAACGAAGGATTTCGCCCCGGGCCCGATGTCGCCCGAGACGAGCAGATGGCCGCCACCGGGCAGGACGAGCTCGATCGAGGCGGAGCCCAGCATGTGGCCGGCGTTCCAGAACCGGGCGCGGAGTTCGCCCGGCAGGTCGACCCAGGCGTCGTAGGCGACGGGGCGAAAGAGGGCGAGAGAGGCCTCGGCGTCGCGCGCGGTGTAGATCGGCCGCACCGCCGGCCTGCCCCGTTCGGCGTTGCGGCGATTGAGCCGCTCGACCTCCGCCTCCTGGATCGAACCGGAATCGGGCAGCATGAAGCGGCAGAGATCGCAGGTGGCTTCGGTCGCGAAGACCGGGCCGCGAAAGCCCTCGGCGAACAGGCGCGGGATCAGCCCCGCGTGGTCGATGTGGGCGTGGGTGAGCAGGACGGCGGCAAGTCGGCGGGGGTCGAAGGGGAAGGGGCGCCAGTTCAGCTCCTTCAGCGTCTTCGGCCCCTGGAACAGGCCGCAGTCGATGAGCACCTCTCCCCCCGGCAGGGCGAGTCTGAGGCAGGAGCCGGTGACGGTACCCGCCGCGCCGTGGAAGGCGAGGGTGGCGGTCACGCGGTCACCGACGGAGGCGAAGCGGGAGGAGGGCGGATGGAGGCGTGGCAGATCGCGGGACTCATCGCGCTGATGGGCGCGGCCGTCCTCGTGTGGCCGGGGGTGCGCGCGCGGCTGGCCGCGGGCGAGCCCATGCTGCGTTGGGCCGCGATCTGGGCGGTCGCCATCCTCGGCGTGATGCTGGCCTATGAGATCCTGCGCTCCCTGGGCCTCGACCTCACGCCGAGCGGGCGTCTCGGCCGCTGAGCGGAGAGGCGATCAGGCGGCCGGCGGGGCGCTTTCGGTCGCCTTCGCCTTCTTCTCGGCTTCGGCCGCCGGGGCGGTCGCGGCCGGGGCGGCGGGTGCGGCTGGCGCCTCGGCCGGCTTGTCGTCGGAGAGGAGCTTCCAGCCCATCATCGACGAGAACGGGTGCGGATTATCCGACAGGAGCCTCCAGCCCATTTTCGACGAGAGCGGGTGCGGGTTGTCCGAGAGGAGCTTCCAGCCCATCGCGGAGGAGAACGGGGTGGGGTCGCTGGTCAGGTAGCGCCAGCCGAAACGGTCGGAGAACATCCATCCCTCCTTCATCAGGGTTGACCAACCGGTGAGCGCCTCAAACGGGTGCTTGGCCCAGAACCAGCCGGAGCCCGACGCGGCGGAGGCGGCCGCGGCGGGAGCGACGGCGGTGGTGGTGGGCTTCGGCAGGCCGGAGTCGATGGGGCCTTCGCCGTCGAGGATCATGCGGGCGCGGAGCGCGCCGCCGAACAGGGTGTGCACGACCACCAGCACGGCCCCCTGGTTGACGCGTTCGGCGTAAGTCCGCGCCTCGTCGGGGACGATCCGGGCGGCCGCGATCGCCTCGGCGAGGCTTTCGACGGTCTCGCCCCCGCCGGTGCGGGCGAACAGGTGGATATCGGCGTAGCCCAGCTTGCGCAGGGCCGCGATCGCCTTCTCCGCCTTGTCGCGCGTCGCATAGAGCCGGCAAATCGTCTCGGACATCGGGGTCTCCTAGGGGCGGGTGGGATCCAGCGCCGGGCGCGCCCGCACGGCCGCTTCGGCGCGCCGCCGCATCGTCCCCTCGACGAGCAGCGGCAGCATCACCACCAGGGTGGCGGCGAGCAGCACGCACTCCAGCATGAAAACCATCGCATATCCGGCGGCCGGGCCGAAAGCGCCGCGGAAGGCCCCCGTCAGCACGGCGAGGTCGCGCAAGAGGCCCCCAAGCGCGATGCCGATGCCGGCGGCGGTCGCCTGCACCGCGCCCCACGCCCCGAGGGCGAGGCCGTGCTGCTCCTCGGGCGCCATGTTGATGGTGGCGGTCAGCGTGCCGTGGCCGAACAGGCCTGCGCCGAAGCCGATCGCCACCACCGCGGCGACGAAGAGTTCGGGCCGCGCGAGCGGGGCGGCGGCGAGCACGGCGAGGAAACCGGCGATGCCGATCAACGCCCCGCCCGCACTCATCCGGATCGGGTCGGCCCCGCGCGAGAGCACGCGCGAGGCCCACGCGAAGCCGATCAGCGTGCCGGCGGCGAGCGAGGCGGTGAGCTGGGTGGTGGCGGACACCGTCATGCCGAGGATCTGCCCGCCATAGGGCTCGAGCAGCACGTCCTGCATGCCGAAGGCGCCGGTGCCGAGGCCGATCGCGACTAGGCGACGCACCGCCCCCGCATCCCGTGTGTAGAGGCTCCAGGCTTCGAGGAAGGTCGGATCGGTCGAGGGCGCGTCGGGGTCGATGCCGCGCCGGCGCGGTTCCTGCTTCCACAGCGCCACCCCGTTGAGGACGATGGTCAGCACGGCGGCGGTCTGGATCACCTGCACGAGGCGCCCCGGCGTGAACTCGGCAAGCGCGACGGCGAAGGCGAAGGCCGAGCCGATCATGCCGATCAGCAGCATGACGTACATCAGCCCGACCATGTTCGGCCGCTGCTCCGGCTTGCAGAGGTCGGTGGCCAGCGCGAGCCCGATCGTCTGCGTGGTGTGGATGCCCGCGCCGACGAGCAGGAAGGCGACCGCGGCCGAAACCTGGCCCACCCATGCCGGCACCCGATCGGCCTGGCCTTCGCCGGCGAGGACAAGCAGGGCGAAGGGCATCACGGCGAGGCCGCCGAACTGCAGCATGGTGCCGCGGTAGAGGAAGGGAACCCGGCGCCAGCCCAAGACCGAGCGGTGGATGTCGGATTGGTAGCCGATCAGGGCGCGGAAAGGGGCAAACAGCACCGGCAGCGCGATCATCACCGACACGATCGAGGCGGCGACCCCGAGCTCGACGATCATCACCCGGTTCAGCGTGCCGACGAGCAAAACGAGGCACATGCCGACCGCGACCTGCACCAGCGACAGGCGCAACAGGCGGGAGAGCGGCAGTTCCGGGGTAGCGACGTCGGCGAAGGGCAGGAAGCGGGGTCCGGCGTTGAGCCAGATCCGCATCAGGCGCTTGCTGATCGCGTTCATGGCCGTGGCAGGTCCTCCGCGCGGTGGTTCGGTTCCGCCGGTGGTAGTCCGGCCTTGCGCGGCCGGGCTCGGGGTCTTGTTCGGGCGGTGTCCGGCGGGCGGAGCGGAGCGCGGCTCCGTCCGCCCGACGGATCCGCTACTGGGTGGCCGGCGCCTGCACCGTCAGCGCGGAAACGGCAGTGCCGCCCGCCTTCGGGCTGATGGTGACGACGAAGGCAGTCGCCCCATCGAGGCCCTGCACCGGCATCACGTTGACCGTGTAGGGCGCGTCGGCCGGAATGTGCGCCACGGCCTGGGTCGGCTGCACGACCTCAGCCCGCTGCGCCCGCGCCTTGCTGCCCTGCCAGTAGTCGGCCATCCAGGTGGTGTTGGTCAGCACCGAGGCGTGCACGAGCAGCGCGATCGTCGCCACACCGCCGAGGAAGAGAGGCAGGCCAACGCTCGGGTTGACCACGCACCAGATGCGTCCGTTGTTCATGGCGCGTGCTCCTTCACTTCAGCCAGGGCGAGTAGATGAAGGCGAGGAAGTGAGCGAACAGCGCGATCGCAAAGAAGACGCGCGAGCCGTCGATCACGTATTTGTGCAACGCCTCCGACTCCCGAATGGTCAGGCCGGTCGGCCAGACCCTGTTCGGGTCGTTGAGAGGATCGTTCTCCATCGGTTTTCTTCTCCTTCCTCAGTGACCGAACCCCGAAGCCGGTGCGCCACCCGCGCCATGTTTCCTCCGCCCCACGTGTGGCGACCGTGTTCGTCGATCACGCCTGCCGCCCCGCCCACAGCGAGACCGTTGCGGTTCCGTTCTGGACGACAGCGTCGACGGATCGACGGCTGTCAATGGAAACTGACAGCAGAAGTGTCATAGCGTCTTGACAGTGGGAAGTCAATTCGGAACGACAGCGATCCGCGCCGCCGCCCCGCGGCCGGCTCAGCGCGGCGCCGCCGTCCCCGTGCCCGCCGCGGCGGCGCGCGCCAGACAGTCGCGATAGAGCCGGTCGCGCGTGATCCAGTCGAGGTCGCGCGCCCGCTCGACCGCCGAGGCCGTCTCGCCGATCCGGCCGGCGAGCTCGTCCATCCGTCCCTCGTTGGCGCGCATGCGGTTCGCCATCGCCCGCTCCGCCTCGGCGCGGCAGGCGCGGTCGATCTCCGGCGGAACGGCGGCGGGCCCCGGCTGGGCCGGTGCGGCACAGCCGGCGACGATCAGGGTCAAGAGAAGGAACAACGCGGGCAGCGGGCGGATCACGACAGGGCTCCGGTCAGGCGCGAGGCAAGCCGCGCCCGCAGCGCGGCGGCATCGAAGCGGCCGTCACGCCCGAGCGGGGCGGTGGCGACCAGGCCAAGAAGGGCAGGGTGGACTTCGGTGCCCTCGGCCGAGACGTCGAACAGGCCGCGCGCCCAAGGCGCTGAGGCGAGCAACTCGATCAGGCCGAGCAGGCGAAGGCAGACGGCGAGGCCATAGAGCGAGTCGAGGCCGAAGCCGTGATCGACCGCGGCCGCCCAGCAGCGCGCGTCCGGATCCGCGATCACCAGTTCCGTCGCCTCCCCACCCCGGCGGCGAAAGGAGAGCGCGCGGGCCTCCCCCCAAGCCTCGGCTTCGGCGGCGGCGCGCGCCGCCTGCCAGGCGGCGAGCAGGTCGGGCGGCGAGACCGCCGGCAAGGCTTCCGGGCCCAGCGGTACCACGTGAAGGAGCCCGCCATAGCGGGCGGCGAAGGTGCGGACACGCACGGTCATTGAATGAGGATGACGCGGCTTGCGCGCGCGCGCCACCGGTCCGACCGCAAACCCCCGTGCGCCGGCGGGGGGTGCCGCCGGCGCGACGGGGAGAGGCCCGCACAGGCGAAGGGCCGGCCGGGGCAGCGCCCGACCGGCCCTTCCACAGTCGCTGCGGAGAGGGCTCAGACCCGCGCCGGCGCGGCCGCGGTCTTGGCCTTCTCCTCCACCCGCTCGGCGGGAGGCAGCACGCCGTCCGCGTTCTCGCCGAGCTCGGTCCGCCACGGGCGCCAGCGCTCCATCGCGTAGAGCGCGACGATCAGCACGGCGGCGAAGACGAGCGCGAGCGGCCAGAACGGCAGGCCGAGCAGGCCATGCAGGGTCAGCTTGCCGGGCGAACCGGTGAGCAGGATCGGGCGCAGGGTGGGCTCGAGATAGGCGAAGGTCAGCGCGCCGGCGAGGCCACCCACCAGGGTCACGATGGCGTCGCGATAGCCGGCGCCGACCTGGCAGAGGATGGTGCCCGGGCACGCGCCGGCGAGCGTGATGCCCACGCCGGCGAGGAAACCGCCCAGAAGCTGGGCGCCGTAGAGCGTCGCCTTCGGGTCGAGCTTGGGGATGATGCCCGTCAGCTGACCCAGCGCAAGCACGACGAGGCCCGAAGCGACGGCGGCGAGGAAGATGCGCAGCATGATGAAGTTGCGCATCTGCATCTGCCCGACGATGACGCCGGGCTCGAACACGCGGCTCTTCTCGAGCAGGAAGCCGAAGGCGATGCCCATCACGAGGCCAAGGCCGATGGCGGCGATGATGCTCATGGTCGTCTCTCCTCGATCGCTCGGCGCTCAGCGCACGGGCTTGAGCAGCATGGCGGTGGCGATGCCGCCGGCGAACATGGCGCCGACCGCGATGAAGCCGGAGACGGCGAGTTGGGCGATGCCCGAGATGCCGTGCCCGGAGGTGCAGCCGTCGGCCAAACGGGCGCCGAACAGCAGGATGAACCCGCCGAGGAAGGCGAGCGCGAAGCGCGCGGCCGTGCTTTTCGTCCCCAGAGCCCGCGCCCACACCGGCGAGGGAGCGGAGCGGCGGGTGCCCGACAGGGTGGCGGAGATGAAGGCGCCGATGGCGATGCCGCCGACGAGCGCGACCTGCCACCAGTTCTTCGCCCCATCCAGATACTTGCCGGCATACGAGAGGGCGCGGATCCCGGGATCGACGAACTCGGCGAGCGAGGCCGAGACGGTGACGTAGGAGGACGACGCGCCCAACGCGGTGCCGAGGAAGATGAACGCCGGCACCTGCAGGAGCCCGATCAGCGCGCCGGCGAGATACGGCGACCAGGCCTTCTCCTTCAACCCGAACATCTGGTTTTCCCCTCCTTGACCCCTTGCGCCGAAGGGCCGGCGCGGGGCACGCTTGTTCGTGTGCAAACTTATACCTTCAAAATTTCGAAGGCAAGAAGTTTCGAGCGTCGGAGAAGGGCCGGGAAACCCGAGGAAGGACCACGATGGACGTCTCGATGCTGGATGCCGCGGCGCTCGACGAGCGGGCCGAAGCCGCAGCCGAACTCCTCAAATCGCTCGCCAATCCGGTCCGGCTGAAGATCCTGTGCGCGCTCGTGGACGGCGAACGGTCGGTCGGCGCGCTCGCCGAGGCGATCGGCGTGCGCGAGACGGTGGTCAGCCAGCACCTGATGCGGCTGCGCGCCGAAGGCCTGGTGCGCAACCGGCGTGAGCGGACGACCGTCTATTACACGCTGAACGACGGCCCGGCCTTGGGGATCATGCGCGCGCTCTACGAATCGTTCTGCCCGCGCCCGGCCGCCGCGGCCGCGGAGTAGTCGCCTCCCCCCTCAAAGCGGGCGGCGGATCGCCTGCTGCAACTCGCCGATCACGCCACGGCGGAAAGCGAGCACGCAGGCGACGAAGATCACGCCCTGGATCACCGTCACCCAGGCGCCGAACTGGGCGAGCTCGGCCTGCAGGGTGACGATGATGAAAGCCCCCACCACGGGCCCGAACATGGTGCCGATGCCGCCCAGGAGCGTCATCAGCACCGCCTCGCCGCTCATCGGCCAGTTCACGTCGGTCAGGGTGGCGATCTGGAACACGATCGCCTTGGTGCCGCCGGCGATCCCGGCGATCGCCGCCGACAACACGAAGGCCAAGAGCTTGTAGTCGTCGCTGCGGTAGCCGAGCGAGATCGCACGCGGTTCGTTGTCGCGGATCGCCTTCAGCACCTGGCCGAATGGGCTGTGCACGACGCGGTAGAGGAACAGGAAGCCAGCGAGGAAGATCGCCGCCACCACCCAATAGAGGGTGAAGTCCGGCGTGAGGTCGAGCACGCCGAACAGGGCGCCGCGCGGCACCGCCTGGATGCCGTCCTCGCCGCCCGTGAACGGCGCCTGTACGCAGAAGAAGTAGACCATCTGGGCGAGCGCCAGCGTGATCATCGCGAAGTAGATGCCCTGGCGGCGGATGGCGAGCCAGCCGAAGGCCGCCCCGAGCACCGTCGCGGTCAGCCCGCCGGTGATGATGGCGAGTTCTGGCGTCAATCCCCAAACCTTCGCCGCGTGGGCGGAGAGATACGACCCCATGCCGAAATACGCGGCGTGGCCGAAACTGAGCAGCCCCGCATAGCCGAGCAGCAGGTTGAAGGCGCAGGCATAGAGCGCGAAGCACAGCACCTTCATCACGTAGACGGGGAAGAGGAAGAACGGTGCCGCCGCGATGAAGGCGACGAGCAGCGCGAGCGCGACGGCTTGCGAGCGCGGCATCGGCGTCAGGCCCGACCGAACAGCCCCGTGGGGCGAACGAGCAGCACGATCGCCATGATCACGAACACCACCGTCGCCGAAGCCTCCGGGTAGTAGACGCGGGTGAAGCCCTCGATCACACCGAGGATGTAGCCGGTGACGATCGAGCCGAGGATCGAGCCCATGCCGCCGATCACCACCACGGCGAAGACGATGATGATGAAGTTCGCCCCCATGGCCGGGTTCACGCTGTAGACGGGAGCGGCGAGCACGCCGGCGAAGGCGGCGAGTGCCACGCCCGCGCCGTAGGTCGCCGTCATCATCAGCGGCACGTTGATGCCGAAGGCCTGCACGAGCTTGGGGTTCTCCACCGCCGCGCGCAGGTAGGAGCCGAGCTTCGTCTTCTCGATCGCGTACCAGGTGCCGAGGCAGACGATCAGCGAGACGACGACGATCCAGAACCGATAGGCCGGCATCAGCATGTAGCCGAGATCGACGGGGGGGATGCGGAACGCCTCCGGCACTTGGTAGGGAAGACCCGAGGAGCCGAAGGCGTTGCGCATCGTCCCTTCGATGATCAGCGCAAGCCCGAAGGTCAGCAGCAGCCCGTAGAGGTGATCGAGCTTGTAGAGGCGCGCGATCATCGTCCGCTCGATCACGACGCCGAGGAGCCCGACGACGAGGGGGGCGAGGATCAGCGCCCCCCAGTAGCCGATGCCGGCCCAGTTCAGCAGCATCCAAGCGACGAAGGCGCCGAGCATGAACTGCGCGCCGTGCGCGAAGTTCACCACGTTCAGCATGCCGAAGATCACGGCGAGCCCGAGCGAGAGGATGGCGTAGAAGGCGCCGTTGACGAGGCCGAGAGTCCCTTGCTGCAGGAACGGTTCGAGATCGTACCAGAAATCGCTCATGCGCGGGACGGGCTGCGGGGCGGGAGGGACGGCGAGGAACGGGGGCGGAGGCGGCCTGCGCCGCCTCCGCCCCGCGCGTCAGGTGCGCACCAGCGGGCAACCGCCCTCGGTGATGGGCCGGAAGGCCTGGTTGGCCGGAATGGTTTGCAGCAGCTTGTAGTAGTCCCAGGGGTAGCGGGATTCCTGCGGTGACTTCACCTCGAACAGGTAGGCGGGATGGATCTTCCGCCCGTCCGGGCGGATCGTTCCCTTGCCGAAGCAGATGTCGTCGGTCTCCATCGCCTTCATCCGCTCGACCACGGCCGCACCCGAGGCCTTGGCCGCCGCCACCCCCATCGCCTCCACCGCCTTCAGGTAGTGCAGCACCGCGGAGTAGCAGCCGGCGTGGATCATCGAGGGCCGCACGTCGTTCGGCATCCGCCCCAGCCGGCGGGTGAACTCGCGCGTGTTGTCGTTCAGGTCCCAGTAGAAGGTCGCGGTCAGCACGAGACCCTGCGCCGTCTGCAGGCCGAGGGCGTGCACGTCGGAGATGAAGACGAGCAGGCCGGCGAGTTTCTGCCCGCGCCGGGTGATGCCGAACTCGGCCGCCTGCTTGATCGAGTTGATGGTGTCCCCACCCGCGTTGGCGAGGCCGATCACCTGGGCGCGGCTCCTCTGCGCCTGCACGAGGAAGGAGGAGAAGTCGGTGGTGCCGGGGAAGGGCGTGCGCACGGCACCGAGCACCTCGCCGCCCGCAGCGCGAACGAAGTTCGACACGTCGCGCTCCAGCGCATGGCCGAAGGCATAGTCGGCGGTGATGAAGAACCAAGTTCGCCCGCCCGCCGCCACCATCGCACCCCCCGTGCCGCGGGACAGCATCCAGGTGTCGTAGGTCCAGTGGATGGTGTTCGGCGAGCAGGCCGAGCCGGTGAGGTCCGAGGTCGCCGCGCCCGAGACGAGCAGGACCTTGTTCCGCTCCCGGCACAACGTGTTCACCGCCAGCGCCACCGAGGAGGTCGGCACGTCGACGATGACGTCGAAGCCGTCGCGATCGAGCCACTGGCGGACGACGGTGGAGCCGACGTCGGGCTTGTTCTGGTGGTCTGCCTCGGCGACCTCGACATTGACGCCGCGGGTGGTGATGCCGCTCTCCTGCACGGCGAGGCGCACCGCCTGGGTCGAGCCGGGCCCCGTGAGGTCGCGATACAGACCCGACTGGTCGTTCAGCACGCCGATGCGGATGGTGTTGGCGGCCTGCGCGCGGGCATGGCGCAACGGTGTCACCAGCGGCAGCGCGCCGGCGGCGGCGCTGGCGGCGAGAAGCGTGCGGCGCTTGATGGTCATTCTCGGACTCCCTCTCCCGGTTCGACCGCGTCAGACGCCCAGGTAGGCGTGCAGGCGGTCCATGTTGGCCTGCAGACGGTCGGCCGGGATCATGTCCACGATCCGACCGTCCTCCATGACATAGTGCCGATCGGCGAGCCTCTGTGCGAAGCGGAAATTCTGCTCCACCAGCAGAACCGTCAGCCCGGCCTCCTTCAGCGCCCGGATGGTGCGCCCGATCTGCTGGATGATCACCGGCGCGAGGCCCTCGGTCGGTTCATCGAGCAACAGGAGCTTCGCCCCCGTGCGCCTGGGCGAAATTGGTCACCGGCAAGATGCCCGGCACGATGGGCACCGTGATGCCGGCGGCGAGGCAGCGGTCGAGGAAGCGGAAGAAGAGATCGGTGTCGAAGAAGTACTGGGTGATGGCGCGCGCGGCGCCGGCATCGATCTTGCGCTTGAGGTTGTCGAGATCGGCCTCTGGGCTCGTCGCCTGCGGGTGCGTCTCCGGGTAGGCGGCGACGGAGATCTCGAACGGCGCGATCCGCCTCAGCCCCGCCACCAGGTCGGCGGCGAAGGCATAGCCGTCCGGGTGCGGTACGTACTCGCCCTGTCCCGCCGGCGGGTCGCCGCGCAGGGCGACGATGTGGCGCACGCCGGCTTCCCAATAGGTGCGCGCGATCTCATCGATCTCCGCCCGCGAGGCGCCGACACAGGTCAGGTGCGCGGCCGGAACGAGACTCGTTTCGGCAAGGATACGCGTCACGGTGGCATGCGTCCGCTCGCGCGTCGAGCCGCCGGCGCCGTAGGTGACGGAAACGAAGCGGGGCCCGAGGGGTTCAAGCCGGCGGATCGCGGCCCAGAGCTGGGCCTCGAGTTCGGCGGTCTTCGGCGGGAAGAACTCGAAGCTGAGCTTCGGCACGGGCAGGGCGGGGTCGCCGAGCGCCAGCCCGGCGGCACGGGGCCCGGCCGTCCAGCGCGCCAGCACGGAGGTCGGATCGAAAGGTCGCATCGCCCTATCCCCTCTCACGCGGGGGCGAACGACCGCCCGCCACCCGCCCTCCCCTCACATGTTTCGTCGTCGCGCGCCTTGGCAAGCACCAGCCGCCCCTCACTCGGCGGCAGGGCGCGCGATCGGCGGTACCGTATGGGCCATGCCGGCGAGCACCTCCGCCACGTGGCGCACCTTCACGTCATGGCCGAGGCGAGAGAGACGGCCCGCCATGTTGAACAGGCAGCCGAGGTCGCCGGCGAGCAGGGTGTCGGCACCGGTGGCGAGGATGTTCTCCACCTTGTCGGAGACCATGCGCAACGAAATGTCGGGATACTTGACGCAGAACGTGCCGCCGAAGCCGCAGCACACTTCGGCATCCGCCATCTCGCGCAAGGCAAGGCCCGAGACGGAGGCGAGCAACTGCCGCGGCTGCCGCTTCACCCCCATCTCGCGCAGCCCCGAGCAGGAATCGTGGTAGGTGACGACGCCGTCGTAGCGGGCAGCGACTTCCGTCATCCCCATCACGTCGACCAGGAAGGAGACGAGTTCGTGCGTGCGGGCGGCGAGCCGTTCGGCGCGGGCGCGCCATGCGGGTTCGTCGGCGAACGCCTCCGCGTAGTGGCGCGCGATCATCCCGCCACAGGAGCCGGACGGAACGACGACGTGATCGAACGGTTCGAACCGGGTGATGACCCGACGCGCGAGGTCCTTGGCGGTGGCGCGATCGCCCGCGTTGTAGGCGGGCTGGCCGCAGCAGGTCTGCGGCAGCGGCACCTCGACCCGGCAACCCGCCTGCTCGAGCAGGCGGATGGCGGCGAAGCCCACTGAAGGGCGAAACAGGTCGACAAGGCAGGTGATGAACAACCCGACCTTCGGCCCGTCCCGATCCTGCGCCATCGCTCTCCCCTCGCCGTCCTCAGCTGCCGGCGCCGCGGCCGGCGGGCAGCAGCAGCCACCACGAGCCGCGCTCGTTCATCCGCCCCGCCGCCTCGGCGGCGGCCTCGCCCCAGCCCCAGAACAGGTCGCCACGCACCGGGCCGCGGATCGCACCACCCGTGTCCTGCGCGAGCACGAGGCGGCGCAGCGGTGCCCCCTGGCCGGGCTGGCGGGTGGCGAGCCAGAGCGGGATGCCCAAAGGGATGTGCTGCGGATCGACCGCGATCGACCGGCCAGGGGTGAGCGGTGCGCCGAACGACCCGGGTGGCCCTTCATTGGGATCGAGCCCGCGCACCTCGCGGAAGAACACGTAGGACGGGTTGCGCCACATCACCGCCCGCGCCTCACCGGGGTTGGCCCGCAGCCAGGCCTTGATGGATTGCATGCTGACCTGATCGAGCGTCATCGCGCCGCGCTCGACCAGCACCCGCCCGATCGGCACGTAACTGTGGCCATTCTGGCCGGCGAAGCCGACGCGCATCAGCCCGCCCTCGGCGAGCCGCACGCGCCCCGCCCCCTGGATGTGCAGGAAGAAGGTCTCGATCGGATCGTCGAGCCAGACAAGCTCGAGACGCCGCCCGTCCAGCGCACCCTGCTCGATCTCGGCCCGCGAGGCGTAGGGAACCAGCCGGCCGTCCACCACCCGTCCCGCCGTGCGCCGCCCGGCGAGGTCGGGCGCGAACTCGCCGAGATCGACCGCGACGAGATCGGGCGGGCGGCGCAAGAGCGGCACCTGGGATGGGCTGCGCCGGGTGCGGCTGCCGGTCAGCTCAGGCTCGAAATAACCGGTGAAGGTGCCGAACGGATCGGGCGGCTGAGGGGTGACGTTCTGGGCGAGGAAGGGGCGAAAGTGGCGTTCGAAGAACGCGCGCGCCGCGGCATGGTCGCCGGGTGGGATGCGCGCCGCCTCGGCGCAGAGCGGCAGCCAGTCGCCGACCCGACCGGCACGGGAGGACGCCTCCTCCCCGCCCCCCAGTGGCCGATCCGGCGGCAGGGTGCGCAGGCGCGCGCAGGTCTCCGCGAAAGCGGGCAGCGCCTCGGCATGGCGATCCTCCCCCCAGCCGGGCAGATCGGCGAAGCGGGCCGGCACCAGGCCGAGCCGCGCCGGCGGCGGTTCGGGCATCGGCACCGGCACGGCGATGCAGCCGCCGAGGAGCAGCAGGGCGATCGCACCGACCAGGCCTCGCGCGCGTCGCAAGCGGCACGCCAGCCCTCCGCGCCTCCCGGCCGAACCCACCAAACGCAAGACGGTCACTCGGAACGGGTGCCGACCAGATGCCAGACGGGGTCTGGCGAGGTGAGGTCGCGCGCGAAGGACCAGATGTCGACCAGTTCCGTCACCGCCTCGCTGCCGGCGACGATCGAGCCGTCCGCGGCGTAGGTCGCGCTGATCTGATCGGAGACGAAACGCACGCCGAGGGTGGCGAGCGTGCCGCGCAGATCCGCTTCCAGGATCGAGATTTCGCGGATGGCGATGATTTCCGTGCGCTGCCGTTCGCCCGCCTGCTCGCGGGCGGTGATGGCGGCCTCGAAGCCGGCATAGACGTCGGGGGCGAGCAGGCCGCGCAGCGTGTCGCGATCGCCGCGCGCGAAGGCCTCGACGATCATGCGGAAGGCCCCTTCGGCGCCCTGCAGGAAGGCGGCCGGATCGAAGGAGGGATCGACGGCGCGGATGCGCGCGAGCGTGCGACCCACCGGGGTGTCGGGCCCAGGGATGCCGCGCGCCGCCGCCCCGGGCAGGGCGGGCGGGGCGGCGACCTTCTCCGCGCGGGTGTCGATGGTGCGGGAGAGGGCTTCGCCCGCGCCGGTCGGCTCGAGCGGCTGCGGCGGACGCTCGAAGCCGGTGCGCCGGCCGAGGATGGAGCGCAGCCGCAGCACGAGGAAGGCGGCCACCATCCCGAACAGGATGAGGTCGATGGGAAAGCCGCCGCTCATTGGTCTCCGCCGTCCCGCATGTCCCCCACATAGGGGAGGGGCGAAGCGGGCACAAGCGCGCAAGCGGCGCGCGGCCATGCTTGCCGCCCGTGCCGGTCGGCGGGTAAGGCCCCGGCATGATCCTACTTCGCCACGGCCAGTCGGCCTTCAATGCCGCCTTCACCGCGACCCGCACCGATCCCGGCATCCCCGACCCGGGGCTGACCGAGCTCGGCCGCGAGCAGGCCCGAGCGGCGGCCGAGGCGCTGAAGGGCGAGCGGCTCGCCCGCATCATCGCGAGCCCCTACACGCGGGCGCTGGAGACGGCGGCAATCGTCGCCGCCGCACTGGAGCTGCCGGTGGTGGTCAACCCGCTCGTGCGCGAACGCTGCGCCTTCTCCTGCGACATCGGCACCCCGGCCTCGGAGCTCGCCCGGCGCTGGCCCGACCTCGACTTCGCCCAGCTCGACGAGATCTGGTGGCCGGCGATGGAGGAGAGCGAGGCCGAAATCGAGGCGCGCGCCGCCCTGTTCCGCGCCGAGATGGCGGCCCTCCCCGACTGGTCGGACACGCTCGTCGTCTCGCACTGGGGGTTCATCCTGGCGATGACCGGCGAGCGGACGACGAACGGGCAGTGGCTGCGCTGCGACCCGACCCGGCCCGGCCCCGCCCGCGTGCCCTGGCTGATCGCCTGAGCGGCCCTCCTTCAGGTGGCGGCGTAGGTCACCGCGAGTTCGCCCACCGCTTCGATCCGCCCCTCCAGCCGATCGCCCGGCCGCACCGGGCCGACCCCCGCGGGCGTGCCGGTCATGATCAGATCACCCGGCGCGAGCTCGACGAGGCGGGAGAGATGGGCGATCGTTTCGGCGACCGACCAGATCTGCTGGGCGAGGTCGCCCGCCTGCCGGATCTCGCCGTTCACCGCGAGCACGATCGCGCCTCGCACCGGGTGGCCGATGCGGCTAGCCGGCGCGATCGCCGACATCGGCGCCGAGCGGTCGAAGGCCTTGCCCATCTCCCATGGCCGGGCCAGTCGCTTGGCCTCGGCCTGGCGGTCACGCCGCGTCATGTCGAGCCCCACCGCGTAGCCGAATACGTGGTCGAGCGCCCTCTCCGCGTCGATCGCGACACCGCCCTGCCCGATCGCGACCACGAGCTCGATCTCGTGATGGAGGTCCTCGGTCGCCATCGGGAAGGGGATGGTCGAGCCGGAGGCGACGATCGCATCCGCCGGCTTGGCGAAGAAGAAGGGGGGTTCGCGGTCGGGGTCGTGCCCCATCTCGCGCGCGTGTTCCGCATAGTTCCGCCCCACGCACCAGATGCGGCGGACCGGAAACAGGAGATCGGTGCCGAACACCGGCAAGGCGGGCTGGGGGGGTGGGTCGAAGAGATAGGCCACGCGAAGGGCTCCCTGCTGTCGTTGCCGGCCAAGGGGTGGGCCGGTGCCGCGTGGTCGTCAACCGGGCTGCGCTTGCCGGCCCGCGGCGGAGCGTGCTAGCGCGGCCGCGACAGGGACGAGGACCGAGACAGATGACCGAGACGGGAGGCAACGGCGCGGGTGCGGCGCAGCAGGGGCAGGGGGCGCCGGGGCTCGCCATCAACATCCAGTATGTGAAGGACCTCTCGTTCGAGGTGCCGGGCGGGCCGGAGATCTTCACCCAGCTGAAGGTGCAGCCGGAGGTGGGGATCCATCTCGACGTGAATGCCCGCCAAGTGGCCGCCCAGTCTTTCGAGGTGGTGCTCTCCATCCGGGCCGAGGCGCGCAACCAGGGCCAGACGGCGTTCATCGCCGAACTCGACTATGCGGGCGTGTTCACGCTGAACAACATCCCGCCCGAACTGATCGAGCCGGTGCTGCTCGCCGAGGCGCCGCGCCTTCTCTTTCCCTTCGCGCGCAACATCATGGCGGACGTGACCCGCGAAGGCGGCTTTCCGCCCGTGATGCTGCAGCCGATCGACTTCCTGGCACTGTGGCAGTCGCGCCGGGCCCAGGCCCAGGCGGGGTCGGCCCCACCGGCGGCAGCGAACGCCTGAGGAGCGCGCGGCGCGGGCAGGGTTCCCGCGCCACAGCGGCCTTCTCCCCTCAGCGCTTCTGCAGGTGCGCCTCGAGCAGCCAGAGCGCCTTGTCCAGCGCGCGGGACAGCCCCGTCAGCAGGTCGGCCGAGCCGGCGTCACCCGCGTCTTCCGCCTCCGTGATGCCGGCGCGGACCGACTTGCCGAGGGCCGCAACCCGGTCGGCGAGTTCGGCGACCAGGATCATCCCGTCCGTCTCCTCGGCCGGAAACGGCGCGAGCGCCGAGCCCGACGCCACCTGCTGCAGCGTGCCCTGAGCGGTGCCGCCGAGGGCGGTGACGCGTTCCGCCAAATCGTCGGCATGGGGGTCGAGCGTGCCGCGGATCTCGTCGAACAGCTCGTGCAGCGCGATGAAATGCGGCCCCTTCACGTTCCAGTGCGCATGCTTCAACGCAAGCCCGAGGTCGATCAGGCCGGCGAGGCGGGCGTTCAGCGCTGCCGCCATGCTCGCGCGCGCATTGGCGGGCAGGTCGTTGCGGGTGTCGTGCATGGATCGGTCTCCTTCTTCGCGCAATGAGCGGTTGATCGAACGCCCTTGAGGTGGCGTCCGCCGCCGCCGGTGGCCAGGGACCGCCCTGGCCGGCCGGCGCATGGCAGCGTCCCGCCCGCCGGGATGCCGCTCAGGAACGCCGCTCAGCCCCCGCCGCGACGCACGGCGAACAGGGCGAGCGCGGCGATGCCGCCTGCCGCGCCGAACAAAAGCCCGCGATAGCCGATGCGGGGCAGGAGAAGGCCCGCGAGCCCCGCCCCGATCGCCTGGCCGACGAAAAGCGAAAAGGCGAAGGCGGCCATCCCCGTCGAGCGCGCCTCCGGCATCATCTCGGAGCCTCGCGCCTGCAGCACGCCGTGGAAGGAGACGAGGGAGAGCCCGCCGAGGAAGCTCAGCCCGGGCAGGACGACGACGGCAGGCACGGCGGCGATCCCCGCCAGCCAGACCACCATGCCCGCACCCCCGAACACCAGCAGGCCGCGCTCGCCGAAGCGGCGGACGAAGTGGCCGGCGGCGAGCGTGTAGACCAGGGCCCCGAGCCCCGCCGCGCCGAGCACGAGACCGGCAGCCGAGAACGACATCCCGTAGCCCTCGACCAGGAAGGCGCCGACGAAGGGCGGAGCAGCGAAGGCGAGCGCGCCCTCGACGCCGACCATGAGCAGGAGCCGCCGGGCCGAGGCGCGCGCGAGGAGGGCGCGGTAGCGCGCGAGGGCACCGACCGCGCTTGCCGAACCGCTGCGGCCGAACCGCGCGGCGGAGCGGCCGAGCGGCACCGCGGCGGCGAGCGCCGCGCCGCCGAGGATGCCGAACACCGCCCGCCAGCCGACGAGATCCCCCGCCGCCCCCGACCCCGGCGCGGTGACGAGGTTCGACAAGACCATCCCGGTCATGAACCGCCCCAAGGTGGCCTGGCGCGTCTCGTAGGTGGTGGAGTCGCCGATGAAGGCGATGGCGACCGGGATCAAGCCGCCCGCGAAACAGCCCGCCAGCCCGCGCAAGACGACGAGCATGGCCAGGCTGGGCGCGAAGGCCGAAGCGAGGGAGGCCGCGCCGTAGAGCGCCATGCAGATCGCGATCAGCCTGAGCTTGCCGATGCGGTCGCCGATCGGCCCGAGCACCGGCTGGGCCAGGCCGTAGACCAGGGTGAAGGCGGCGACGACGGGAGCGGCCGCGGCCACCGAGACGCCGAAATCGCCCCCGATCAGCGCGAGCAGCGGGTCAGCAACACGCATGCCGGCCCCGGAGAGGAAGCCGGTGAGGATGAGGATGGCGAGGGGGATCGGCCGGGTGGCCGGGACGGGACGCACGAGGCGGAAGCATCGCGCGGGGCGAGCGGGGGCGGAAAGCCGCCCGCGCGCGATCGTGAGCGGGGACATCGGATCGGCCGT
Organism: Elioraea thermophila (ex Habib et al. 2022); assembly: GCF_003336755.1. Taxonomy (GTDB): domain Bacteria; phylum Pseudomonadota; class Alphaproteobacteria; order Acetobacterales; family Acetobacteraceae; genus Elioraea; species Elioraea thermophila. Next base: position 239,288 of record NZ_QMDI01000006.1, read on the forward strand.
CCGGCGCGAAGTGTCACCGAACTGTCGTTGATCCTCCGCCCCGCGCGGGCGACGGTTCCGCCCCCACCAACCGCCGGGACGCGCCATGCACCGCATCGCCTCTCTCGCCGCCGCCATCACCCTCGCCGCCGCACCGGCCCTCGCCGAGATCCGCATCACCGTGCTTCACCCCGCGGTGCCGCTCAGCCTCGGCTCCTTCGCCTTCGAGGGCGGCAAGACGCTCGCCTTGGGCATCGGCATCGGCAGCGCGGCGTTCCGCGGCCCGAACGATCCGCCCAACGTCGTGTGGACGGTGTCGGACCGCGGCCCGAACATCGCCTGTTCGGACGCGCAACGCGTCACCGGCCTCGCCCGCGAGGCGATCTGCGCCGAGGCGCGCAACGGGCGCATCTACCCGGTCCCGCACTACGCGCCCTCGATCTACCGCCTCGTGCTCGACGTCGAGCGCGGCCTGTTCCACGTCAGCGACGTGATCGCGCTGAAGACGCTGGATGGGCGGCCGATCGACGGCATGCTCAACCCGCTGACGGTGGCCACCACCGAGATCCCGCTCGATGGGCGCGGGCGTCGGCTGGCGCAGAACCCCTCCGCCATCGACGCCGAGGGCATCGTCCGCCTGTCGGACGGAACGTTCTGGATCGGCGAGGAGAACGGGCCCTCCATCCTGCACGTCGCCTCCGACGGGCGGATCCTGCTGCGGATCGTGCCGGAGGGCACGGGCAAGGATTACGCGGGTGCCGGCTATCCGGTGCTCGAGCGCCTGCCCGCCATTCTCGCCAAGCGGCAGACCAACCGCGGCATCGAGAGCATGGCGGTCTCCCCGGACGAGCGCTTCCTCTATTTCATGCTGCAGAACCCGCTCGCCAACCCCGACGTCGCCGCCTACCAGCAGGCGAAGAACACGCGGGTGCTGAAGTTCGACCGTCAGACCCTGACCGTGGTCGGGCAGTTCGTGTACCGCCTCGACGACCCCCAGACCTTCCGCAAGGACCCCTCCAACCGCCAGTCCGACCCGCGCGTGTCCGAACTCACCGCCCTCGGCACCGATCGCCTGCTCGTGCTCGAACGCACGGAAGGAACCACCAAGCTCTACGAGATCGCGCTTGCGGGAGCGACCGACATCCTGGGCACGAAATGGGATGATCCGGCGACGCGGCCCACGCTCGAACAGTCGAACGACCTCGCGGGAACCGGAATCGTTCCTGTTTCGAAGCGTCTCGTCTTCGATTCGGCCGACCATGCGGAAGCCCCGCCCAAGCTCGAAGGTGTGGCGCTGCTGCCGGGCGGTGCCCTGTTCCTGATCAACGACGACGATTTCGGCATCACCGGCGAACGCACGGTGGGGCTGATCGTGCGCGGGCTCGACCTGAAGGTCGGGGATTGAACCGCGCCGCGGCCCTGCGGCGGGACCGCGCGGTGAGGCCTCAGGCGGCGTGCGGGTGGTGCGCCTCGCGGGCGCGGCGTTCGCGCCGGCTCTCCGTGCGCAGCTGCCCGCAGGCGGCGAGGATGTCGCGCCCGCGCGGCAGGCGGATCGGGCTCGCGTAGCCCGCATCCATCACGATGGCGGCGAAGCGGCGCACCGCCTCGGGCGGCGAGGTCTCGAAGCCCGAACCCGGCCAGGGGTTGAACGGGATCAGGTTCACCTTGGCCGGGATGCCGCGAATGAGGCGGACGAGTTCGCGCGCATCCGCCTCCGAGTCGTTCACGCCCTTCAGCATCACGTACTCGAAAGTGATGCGTCGCGCGTTGGAGGCGCCGGGGTAGCGCCGGCAGGCGGCGAGCAGGTCTTCCAACGGATATTTGCGGTTCAACGGCACCAGCCGGTCGCGCAGCTCGTTGGTCACCGCGTGCAGGGAGACGGCGAGGTTGACCCCCAGTTCGCGGCCGCATCGATCCATCATCGGTACGACCCCCGAGGTGGAGAGGGTGATGCGACGGCGGGAGAGGGCGATGCCTTCCGCGTCCATCACGATCGTCATCGCGCGGGCGACGTTCTCGTAGTTGAACAAGGGCTCGCCCATGCCCATCAGCACGATGTTGGAGAGGAGCCGCGGCGCCTCGCCTTTCGGCGACGGCCACTCGCCGTAGGCGTCGCGCGCGGCCATGAACTGGCCGACGATCTCGGCCGGGCCGAGATTGCGCACCAGGGGCTGGGTGCCGGTGTGACAGAAGCGACAGGTCAGCGTGCAGCCGACCTGCGAGGAGAGGCAGACCGCCCCGCGCGGCTCGTCCGGGTCGGGGATGTAGACCGTTTCGGCCTCGTTGCCGTCGCGGAAGCGGAACAGCCACTTCCGTGTGCCGTCGCGCGAGAGCTGCTCCGTCTTCGTCTCGGGGCGGGAGATGACGCAGTTCTCCGCCAGCCGCGCGCGCATCGGCTTGGCGATCGTGGTCATCCGCTCGAAGTCGGTCTCGCCCTGATGGTAGATCCAGTGCCAGAGTTGCCTGGCGCGCAGCTTCGCCTCGCGCTCGTCAGCGCAGAGGTGGATGAGCGCGCGGGCGAGCTGGTCGCGGGAAAGACCGACGAGGTCGAGCCGCCCGTCCGGCAGCACGGGCGGAGGGGGTGCGAAAGGTGCGCGCTTGGCTTCGATGCGCGCGTCGTGCTCGGGTGCCTCGACGGCGGGCGCGGGGGTGGCGGCCTCGCTCATCGGCAGGCGTCCGAGATCGCCTGGTAGGCCGCCGAGAAGCCCATCAGGCTGAAGGTGTCGGTCACCGTGCCGCCGCGCGGGCCCGGCCCCTGCAGGCGAAGCGTGCGGCCGCGGCGGAAGGCGGCGACCGCCGCCTCGCGGTCGCGCGCGAAGGCGGCGTCGCCGGCGGTGAAGAAGGCGAGGGTGACGTTGCCCCCGCCCGCCTCGACCACGCCCGAAGGCTCGGCGTTCTGCGGGTAGGTGTAGCCCGCGCGCACCGCCACCTGGTCGCGCGAGCCCGGACGGTGCGTCACCATCAGCACCACTTCGCCGCGGCCCTGTACGGCCGGGGAGGAAGTCGCGGCACGGGTGAAGGCGTAGCAGACGCGGCGGCCCTGTTCGGTGAAGGTCGCCGCCTCCCAGTTCTGGAACCGACCGATGGAGGTCGGCCCCGCGGCCTGGGCGGGCTGCTGCGCCGGGCGCTGCTGGGCGGCGGCCGGGGCGGCGAGGACCAGGACAGCGAGCGTGGTCAGGGCAAGGCGCGTCATGCCGGGCCATATACGGGGCGTGCCCCCGCCCCTCAAGCAACGCCGCCGCCACCCCCACCCTCGCCCTCGTCGGCCGCGAGCAGGGGTGGCGTGCCACGGCGAAAGCGCGGCCGGCCGTGGCGATGCGACGGTGGTGGTTCGGGCGCGGCGGTCGGTGAGACGGGGCGGGGGGCGAAGCGGCCGAGCGCCATCAGCCGGTCGTACATCACGATCGCGCCGGCGACCGCGAGGTTGAGAGCGAAACGGGTCGGGATCCGCACCACCCAGTCGCACCGGGCGAGCATGGCGGGGCTCAGCGAGCCGCGCTCCGGCCCGAACACGTAGGCCGCCTGCAGCGGGTGGTGGAAGGAGGGAAGCGGGATCGCCTCCTCGGTCAGTTCCACCCCGACCAGACGGCAGAGCCTGGGCAGCACGAGCGAACCGGGGTCCGGCCAGCGGTAGAACGGCACGTGGCGGGTGGCGTCCGAGGTGTCGGTGGCGCGGGTCGCCGCCACGCCGGGCGAGTCGCCGACGGCGAACAGGAAGGCGGCACCGAAGGCATGCGCGGTGCGCAGGAGCGCCCCGGCATTGCCGGGCTTGCTCACCCCCTCCATGCCGATGGCGAACCAGCCGCGCGGTGTGTGGTCCATGCCGCCCTCTCGCCTTGCCCCAACGGTCATCATTTCCTCCTACTGCGGCGATGGCGGAGTCGGGAGGTGCGGTCCCGGGCGAGGTGGCGTGGATCGTGGTGTTCGGCTTTCCCGTCCGGCCGGACGGGCGGCCCACCCCGACGCTGGCGCGGCGGATCGCGGCGGCGGTGGTGGCGGCGCGACGCCACCCCGAGGCGCGCCTGCTCGTCTCCGGCGGGCCTTCGCGCCGCGGTCCGGCCGAGGCGGAGGCGATGCGCGCGGCCCTGCTGCGGCGGGGAGTCGCGCCGGGGCGGATCGTGGCGGACCCTGAGGCGCGCGACACCATGGACACGGTGCGGGCTGCCGCGCGGCTGACCCACCGCGGGGCGCGGGTGCTCGCGGTGTCCAGCCGCTACCACGTGCCGCGCTGCGTGGCCTTGCTTCGCCTCGCCGGGCTGCGCGCGCGGGGGTTCGGGGCGACGCCGTCGCGGCGGGAACCGCTCGCCGGCCGCCTCTATTGGCCGCTGCGGGAGCCGGCGGCACTGCTGTGGGACGCGGCGATCGCGGCGTGGCTCAGGCTCAGGGAGCGGGGCGCGACGGGAGGATCGTTCGGCGACCGAACCGGCTGGAACGGAGGGTGAACGGCACCGCGTCGCGGCGGTGCGGCAAAACTTGCACGAACAAGCCGCTCGTCCGAGTCGCGCGAACGAATCGCGATTGATTCGGGTTCGGAAATGTCAACGACATCTTGTGGCACGGGTCGGCGAGAACCACAAGCCCGTTCCCGCCCTGTCCACGAACCGGGCCCGTCGGGGCTCAGAAGTCGCTGCAGCGGCCCTTGCGCTCCCAATCCCCGTAGCGCGTCGGTTCGGGCCCCGACGGGCCGCCGATCTCGCGCGGCTTGCGCGGGCCGGCGCCAGGGGGTTCGCCTTCGGTCGGCGGCTTCGCGTTCGGCGGTTCGGCAGGCGGGTCGGCGGCAGTCGGGGTCTTCAGTTCGCTCATGGCCCCCATCTGCGGTGCTTTTCCGTTGGCGCCAAGGGGCGTCCGGTCGCCTATATGGGGAGCAAGAGACGATCCGGGGTCACGCCATGTCCGGCTACGCCAAGACCGCCATCCTGCTCGCTGCGCTGACCGCGCTGTTCATGGGGGTGGGTTTCGCCATCGGCGGCGAACAGGGGATGCTGCTCGCGCTCCTGTTCGCGGGGGGGATGAACCTCTTCGCCTGGTGGAACAGCGACAAGATGGTGCTGCGCATGGCCGGCGCCCGGCCGATCGGGCCGCAGGACGCGCCGCGCCTCTACGCCCTCACCCAGGCGCTGGCGCAGCGCGCGGGCCTCCCCATGCCGGCCCTCTACGTGATCGACGAGGACCAGCCGAACGCCTTCGCCACCGGGCGCGACCCCTCAAACGCCGCGGTCGCGGTCAACACCGGGCTGTTGCGGTACCTCTCGGAGGAGGAGGTGGCGGGCGTGATCGCGCACGAGCTCGCCCACATCAAGAACCGCGACACGCTGATCATGACCGTCACCGCCACCCTCGCCGGCGCGATCGGCCTGCTCGCCCAGTTCGCCTTCCTCTTCCGCGGCGGCGACAACCGCAACAACCCCTTGGGCGCGATCGGCGTCATCCTGATGCTGATCCTCGCCCCGCTCGCCGCCATGTTGGTGCAGATGGCGATCAGCCGCTCACGCGAATACGAGGCCGATCGGGTGGGGGCGGAGATCGCTGGCTCCCCGCGGGGCCTTGCGAATGCGCTGTTACGCCTGCAGGAGCTGTCGCGGCGGATCGAGAACCGCCACGCGGAGGCGAACCCCGCCCTCGCGCACCTCTTCATCGTCAACCCGCTCTCGGGGGCGCGGATGGACAACCTGTTCTCCACGCACCCGAGCACGGAAAACCGGGTGCGGGCACTGATGAAGCTCGAGCGTCGCATGGGTGGCGGCGGGGGGTGGAGCCCGCCCGCGCCCGGCCGCGCGGTCCCCACGTCGCCGCCGCGCCGCGCCGGCGGGTCGGTGCCGAGTTCGGGATGGAGGTGAGCACCCTCGTTCTCGCGCGCACCCGCGCCGAACTGCGCGACCGGGTGGCGGCGTGGCGTCGTCAGGGGCAGCTCATCGGCTTCGTGCCCACCATGGGCGCGCTGCACCAGGGCCATGCCGCCCTCGTCCGTCGCGCCCGTGCCGAGTGCGACCGCGTGGTGGTCTCCATCTTCGTCAATCCCACCCAGTTCGGGCCGAACGAGGACTTCGACCGCTACCCGCGCACGGAGGATGCCGATCGCGCCCTGCTCGAAAGCCTTGGCGTCGACCTCCTGTTCGCCCCGCCGGTGCGCGAAATCTATCCGCCCGGAGACTCCACCCGGGTCGTCGTCGGCTCGGTCGCCGAACCCATGGAAGGCGAGCGTCGGCCCGGCTTCTTCACCGGGGTCGCCACCGTCTGCACGCGACTGTTCGCCCTCGTCTCGCCGGACCGCGCCTATTTCGGCGAGAAGGACTGGCAACAGCTCCTCGTCGTGCGCCGGCTGGTCGAGGATCTCGGTTTGCCTCTCACCATCGAAGCCGTGGCCACCGTGCGCGAAGCCGACGGCCTCGCCCTCTCCTCGCGCAACGCATATCTGTCGCCGGCCGAGCGTGCGGTCGCACCGCTGCTTCACCGCTGCCTCGTCGAGGCGGCCGAGGCGCTGCGGGCGGGCGAACCCTTCCCCCCGGTTCGAGAGCGAGCCGTGCAGCGCCTCGTGCGCAGCGGGTTCGCCGCCCCCGACTATCTCGATCTCAGGGACGAAGGGACGCTGGTACCGCTCGCCGCCGCCCGACCGGGGGCGAGGCTGTTCATCGCCGCCCGGCTCGGCGCCACGCGGCTGATCGACAATCTCGCGGTCCCGCTCGGCTGACCCTCTCGCCTCACTCGGCGGCGGCCCGCGTCTCCTCGCGCTCGATCAGCGCGCGCAGCATCCGCCGCATGATCACGCCCGGCTTGTCGGAGGGCATGTTCATCTCGCGCCCGGTCTGATCGAGCGGCACGTCCGGGTCGGTCGATTCCAGGATGTCGCGGTCCTCCGCCGTCACCTGGCGGTCGAAGGCGATCACCTTCTCCGCCGGCGCGTCCGCCTCCGTGTCGTTGCGGTACACCCACTGGCAGATCTGGCTGGTGCGGTCGTCGATCGGGGTGGCGGCGGTGACGATGGAATGGATCAGCCCGTTCGGATAGCGGATGCGCAGCTTGCGCAGGAACGGCATCCACCAGCGCGCCGTCATGTGCCGCACCGTCCGCTCCTCCGCCATGCGCAGGAGCTCCTTCTGCATCGGCGGGTTCACCACCGGCACCTCGGAGCGGAAGACGAAGCCGTCGGCGAACTCCTCCACCTCCGACTTGGCGGGCTCGGGGTGGCCCATGTCGCCGAACGAGGCGCGATGGACGAAGGCGAAGTGCGCGTTGTCGAAGGAGTTCTCCATCACCCGCAGCCCCGAGGTGGCCCAGGGTTCGTAGAACTCGTCGATGCGGCGGAAACCCTCGGCCTCCTCCTCGAACTCGGGGATCGGGAAGAGCGGTTCGGCGAGCGCGCCCCAGACATAGCCGTAGCGTTCGGCGCAGGGGAACGAGGCCACCCGCATGTTGGTGCGGCCCTGCTTGTCCACCGGACGTTGTGGGACGCGCACCACCGTGCCCTCGTGGTCGAACTCCCAGCCGTGATAGCCGCAGGCGAGCACGCCGTTGTGGTAGAAGCCCTTGGAGAGCTTGGCCGTGCGGTGGCAGCAGCGGTCCTCGAGCAGGGAGGGCCTGCCCTCACCGTCGCGCCAGACGACGAGATCCCGCCCCAACAGGCGGAACGGCTTCGGCCCGTCCGCCAGCTGTGCCGCGGGGATCAGCGGATACCAGAAGCGGGCGAGGATCGGGGTCTCGGTCGGGCGCATCGAACGGTCTCCCTCCTGGACGGCGTGCGAGTCGAGCGTAGCAAAAGCGGTGCCCGTCAGCGCGCGTAGAGGCCCAAGGAGACGAACTGCCCGCGCGAGAGATTGAAGCCGTCGATCCGCGCCACCTCGCGCACGGCAAGGCCCAGGCGGTCGGCCTCGGCGCGGAAGGCGGGCTCGTTGCGATCGCGCACCAGCGCGAGCCCCCGCGGGCGTTCGGCGAGATGCCGCGCCGCCTCCTCGCCACCGCGAAGGAGTCGCACGTCGGTGCCGACCAGGAAGACGAGCGAGGGTTCGTGGAAACCGACCGCGGCAAAAGGCCGCTCGGCGGCCGGCGGCCGCCCCCCCGTCGCCGACCAGTAGGCCGACGCCGCCTCGGCGATGCGCGGGGAGAGCCAGATCCCCCGTGCCTGGGGGATCACCCCCTGCAGGATCGCGCCATAGAGCACCACAGACCCGACGAGCCCCGCCGCGACCGCCCGCCTGGTGTCGGGCGCACGCACCCCCTGCCAGAGGATCCACCCGGCGGCGGCCAGCGCGAGCGGCAACCCCCACGGGGTGCCTCCCGCCACCACCGGAAGTGCCACGGCAAGCGCTGCGAGGCCGAGCGGAACGAGAAGCCAAAGCCCGAGCGACACCCGCGCCAGCCAACGCGGCGGCGGCTTGGCCGACGCATCGAGCAGCCAGCGCGCGGCGACCAGGAGCACGGCGGGGAAGGTGACGGAGACGTAGTGCGGCAGCTTGGTCGGCAGGAGTTCGAACACGAGCCAGGTGGGCAGGATCCAGGCGAGCAGGACCCTGATGGCGGGCTCGCCCCGCCCGGCCCAGACAGCGGGAATGGCGCGCAGCACGGCAAGCGAGGCGGGGAACAGGGTGACGGCGGCGAGCAGCAGGTGATAGCCGGGCGGCCCGCCGTGCTGCTCGTCGGCCCCCACCACCTTCTGGCCGAGATCGCCGCGGATCGCCTCGAGGAAGAAGGCGCCGTCGGTGGCGAGCCAGATCGCCACTCCCCAGGGCAGCACCACCGCGGCGGCGAGGGGCAGGCCCCAGGCAGGGCGGAGAGCACCGAGCCACGGCGACGGACGGCGGGCAAGCCGATCGCCCGCCCACAGCGCGAGGGCGGCGAGCCCCGCCACCATCGGCGCCACCGGCCCCTTGAGCAAGGTGCCGACCCCGAGGGCGAGCCAGAACCCCGCCGCCGCCCCCGAGCCGAAGCGTTCGGGTGCGACCACCGCCCGCCCGAACAGCCCCATCATCACCGCGATGCTGCCCAAGAGAGCGGCATCCGTCTTCGCGATGTGCATCTCCACGGTGACGACGAGGGTGGCGGGGAGAAGCACCGCGGCGATGAGCGCCGCCTCGCGGCCGACAAGTGCGCGGCCGAGCCAGAAGGTGGCGAGCGCGGCAACAAGGCCACCGAGCGCGGAGGGCACGCGATAGGGCCAGATGTCGGTGCGCTCGGCCAAGCCAAGCGCCTCGGCGGCCGACACGGTTGCCGCCTGCGCCCAGTGGATCCCCACCGGCTTCTTGTTGCGCGCGACGTCGCCGAAGCGGATCTCGATGAAGTCCCCCGTCTCCAGCATCTGCTTCGTCGCCTGGGCGAAGCGGGACTCGTCGCGATCCGACGGCGGGATCGCGAACAAGCCCGGCGCGGCGAACAGGGCCCAGACGAGCAGGATGAGGAGGAGCGGCCGCCGGGTGGCGGTGAGGCGGGCGAAGAGGTCCGGCGGGGCCGGCTGTGTCGCGATCATGCCGGGCTTGGGCGACCGGGCGGGCCGGAAGTCAAGCCCGGCCGGCTTGACAGGGACCAGGGCGGGGCGAGGAAGGGGCGATGGCCCCCCCTTCCCCAGCCCATCGTCCCCTCCCCGCTGGCGCCGCGCCGCGCTCGGCCGCCATCGCGCTGCTCGAGGCCGTGGTGGGGCGGCGGCGCACGCTCGAGGAGGCGCTCGACTCCCTCCCGCCGCTCGATCCTCGCGATCGCGCCTTCGCCCACCTGCTCGCCGCCACCGTGCTGCGCCGCCTCGGCACCCTCGATGCCGTGCTCGAGCCCTTCCTCCGCCGCCCGCCGCCCGAGGCGGTGCGGCACGCGCTCAGGCTCGGCGCGGCCCAGCTCCTCCTCCTCGGCACGCCGCCGCACGCCGCCGTCTCCGCCACCGTCGCCGCCGTGCGGGGCTTGCCGAAGGGCACGGCCTTCGCCGGGCTCGCCAACGCCGTGCTGCGGCGGATCGCCGGCGAAGGTCCCGCCGCCCTCGCCGGGCTCGATGCCCCGCGCCTCGACACCCCGGACTGGCTCTGGCGGGCCTGGCACGCCGCCTACGGGCCCGCCACCGCGCGGGCGATCGCCGAGGCCCATGCGCGCGAAGCCCCGCTCGACCTCACCCTGAAACCCGGCCTCGACGCCGCGACGTGGGCGGAGCGGCTGGAGGCCAAGCTTCTCCCCACCGGCTCGCTTCGCCTCGCCTCCGCCGACCGTCCGGTTCCTTCCCTCCCCGGCTACGACGAGGGGGCGTGGTGGGTGCAGGACGCCGCCGCCGCCCTGCCCGCCCGTCTTCTTCGCCCTGCCGCTGGTGAACGGATCGCCGATCTTTGCGCCGCCCCCGGTGGCAAGACGGCGCAGCTCGCTGCCGCCGGCGCGGCGGTCACCGCCGTCGAGGCCTCGGCCGAACGCGCCAAGCGGCTGGCCGACAACCTCGGTCGCCTCGGCCTTGCCGCCGAGCTTGTCGTCGGCGACGCGCTCGCCTGGACCCCGGCCGACGCCTTCGACGCCGTGCTGCTCGATGCCCCCTGCACCGCGACCGGCACGATCCGCCGCCACCCGGACATTCCGCACCTGAAGCGCCCGCGCGACCTCGGCCCGCTGGTGCAAGCGCAGAAGGCCCTGCTCGCCGCTGCCGCGCGCGTCACCCGCCCGGGCGGGCGCCTCGTCTACGCCGTCTGCAGCCTGCAGCCGGAGGAGGGCGAGGGCGTGGTCGCCGAAGCCCCCTCGCTCGGCCTCGCGCCGGACCCCATTCGACCCGAGGAGGTAGCGGGCCTCGCCGAGGCGGTCACGCCGGCGGGGCACCTGCGCACCCTGCCCTGCCACTGGGCGGAGCGCGGCGGCCTCGATGGCTTCTTCGTCGCCCGGTTTCGACGCGGCTGAAGCCTCTACGGCGCTGGTAGGGCGAGATTGTCGGGCGGCAGGCTGCCCTCGGTCGCCACCTGCTTCGCCGCCCACTCCGCCCCCCGCGCCAGCGCCTGCGCGATGTCGCCGGTGCGCAAGAGCCCGTCGATCAATCCGGCAGCGAACACGTCGCCTGCCCCGGTGGTGTCGACGACCTTGGCCGCGGGGGCGGCGACGCGGTGGAAAGACCCGTCCGCCCCGAACGCCTCGGCCCCGTTGGCGCCCCGCGTGACCACCACCCACTCCAGGGCGGCGCCGCAGATGGTGCGGCCCAAGCTGAGGGGGTCGTCGCGTTCGCGCCCCTCGAGGTCTTGCTCGGAGGCGATCAGCACCCGCGCGGCGAGCGGCGCGCGGCCGTGGCGGGCGAGCACGGCGACGGTGAGCGCTCCCTTCGCCCAGTGCGCGGCGACGATCTTCGGCACGATGGGGGCGTGCAGCTTGGTCAGCACCGCGTCGTAGGCCCCGCCCAGGAGCCCTTGACCCTCGAGTTCGATCGCGCGGTAGCCGCCCACCGCGATCAGCGTGCGTTCGCCCGCAGGATCGATCAGCACCAGCACGCGCGTGGTCGGTCCCGGTCTCGTCTCCAGCGCCGAGACGTCGATGCCGCGCGCGGCCAGCACCTCGCGCAGCATGGCACCGTGCGCGTCGTCGCCGATCACCCCGGCCACCGTCACCCGGTAGCCGGCCTGGGCCAGCGCCGCCGCGGCGATCGCGGCCCCCCCACCCGGGCGCAGGCCGAGGCTGGCCCCGACCGTGCCCTCGCCGGGTTCGAGCGGGCTCTCGAGCCGGATCGCCTCGTCGAGATTGACCCCGCCGACGCAGAGGATGCGTGCCGGTCTCGCCCTAGATGACCGAGAGCGGACGCTTTCGCGTAGGCGGCGGAAAGGCCCGGTCGAGCGTGGCATGGTCCTCCTCGGTGAGCGCGAGGGAGAGGGCGGCGGCGTTCTCGCGCACATGATCGGGTTCGACCGCCTTCGGAATGGCGATGACGGACGGGTGGCGGATCGCCCAGGCCAGCGCGACCTGGGCGGGACTCGCGCCGTGCCGCTCCGCCACCGTGCGCAGGGCCGGGTGGCGCAGGAGCTTGCCCCCCTGCCCGACCGGGGAGTAGGCCATCACCGGCAGCCCGCGTGCCGCGCACCACGGCAGGAGGTCGAACTCGATCCCGCGCTGCTGCGGGTTGTAGAGGACCTGGTTGGTGGCGCAGGCCGAGCCGCGCGGGATGTCCCACAGTTCGGCCATGTCGTCGGCGTCGAAGTTGCTCACCCCCCAGCGTGCGATCAGCCCGTCCTCGCGCAGGGCCTCGAACCCTTCGACCACCTCGGGAAGACGGGTGCCGCCGCGCCAGTGCAGCAGGTAGAGGTCGAGGCGGTCGATGCCGAGGCGGGCGAGGCTTCGTTCGCAGGCCCGACGCAGCTCGCCCTTGCCGGCGTTGTGCGGGTAGACCTTGGAGACGACGAACACGCGGGCGCGGCAGTCGCGGATCGCCTCGCCCACCACCTCCTCCGCCCCGCCCTCGCCGTACATCTCGGCGGTGTCGATCAGGGTGAGGCCGAGTTCGATGCCGAGGCGCAGCGCGGCAACCTCGCGGGCACGCTCGCGCCTCTCTTCCCCCATGCGCCACGTGCCCTGGCCGAGGGCGGGCACCGAAACCCCGTCTGGCAACCGGACCGTGCGCATCGCCGTCGCCTCCCGCCCGGCAGAGTGGCGCAAGGACGGTGTGAGGCCAAGCCCGGCCGCCGGCGCGGCGACCGGGCGGGATCAGGCGGAGGGGGCCGAGGGAGCCTCTTCGCCCCCGGAGGCGCGCGGTGGCTCGGATGCCGGGGGCGGCGTCCCTTGCGCTTTCGCCTTCTCCCTCTCCTCCCGCTCCAACGCCCGCAGCGCGAACACCGCAGCGATGCCGAGTGCGATGCCCTTCACCACGGCGTACGGCAGGACAAGCAGGAACTTCAGCATCAGCGTCGCGCCCCGCGCATCCGCTCCGCGCAGCGCGCGAGGCAGCACTCGCCGCGCATCGCCATCGCCGCCACACCGAGGGCGACGCCGAGCACGGTCGCCTTCATCGCCAGCCCGCAGGTGAAAAGGGTCATCCTCGCCTCCACAGGTCGGACGCGGATAACAGGAGGATGCCCGTCCGACACACCAGAGCATGTGTCGATGACGGTGCGGCGACACGCAAGCCCGCCGCACTTGCCTCACGCCAGCGGCTCGCGGAGTGTGATGCTCGAACGCGCCACGGAGGACGTGCCATGCCGGTTTCCGGCCTTGTCCTGATCGCCACCCTCGCCGCTGTGACCGCCGCGCAGGCACCGACCGTCGCCCCCAGCGCGCAGGAGCGGACAATCGGCTCCTGGGTGCTGGCCTGCGCGGTCGACCCGATGACCGATCGCGGCGACTGCGTGCTGCGTCACCGCTTGTGGATCGTGCCCCCGGCGGACGGAGCGGGTGGGATCGCGCTCGAGATCGTGCTGCGCGAGGACAAGGCGCTGCCGGCGGTGACGGCGCGGCGTCTTTCCATCGCCGACACCAAGCGCGCCGCGCTCGCGCTCGGGGCTTCGGCGGAACTCAGGGTGGGGGCGGAGCGGATGGTCGAAGCACCCTGCGGCCTCGAGGGGCGCGATGCCATCTGCCTGCCGGCGGGTGAGGCGGTGGACCGCATCGCCGCTGCCCTGCCGGAGGCGAACCGCATCCTGGTGCGCCTGCGCACGGCGGCGACGGTGGCGGGCGGTGGCGGAGAGATCTATGCCCTCGACCTCGACGACACGCGCGCGGCGATCGCGGCCTTGCGCGAGCAGGTGGCACGTCACCCACCACGCGAAGCCCCCCCGCCGGCGCGCGGGCTGATGGAGCAGCTCGAGCGGCTCCTGCGCGGCGGCTGAGCGAGCCTGCGAGTGCGCCGCGGTCAGACGTCGAGATTCGCCACCTTCAGCGCGTTCTCGACGATGAACTCGCGCCTCGGTTCGACGACGTCGCCCATCAGCGTGGCGAACACCTCGGCCGCTTCCTCCGCCGCCCCGATCTTCACCTGCAGCAAGCTGCGGTGGGCGGGATCGAGCGTCGTCTGCCAGAGCTGATCGGGGTTCATCTCACCAAGGCCCTTGAAGCGCTGGATGGTGAGGCCCTTGCGGCCCGTCTCCAGCACGGCGTCGACGAAGGAGGCCGGGCCGACGACACGGCGCTCCGTCCCACCGGCGCGCCACGACGCGGGCGAAGACCAGAGTGCCGCGAGTGCCTCGGCGTCGTTGGCGAGACGACGCGAATCGGCACTCTTCAGCACGGCCTGGTCGAGCACATGACGCTCGCTCACCCCGCGCAGGGTGCGCGCGAGCACGATGGCGCCCGCCTCGACGAACCCTTTCCAGCCACGATCCGTTTCGCGTTCGAGCATATCGAGCCGGGCCGCAAGCCGGGCGGCCGCCTCGGCGGCGGCTGCCGCGTCCTCGGCGAGGGCCGGCGACAGCGCGCCCACCACCGCCGCCTGCTCGATGAGCGCGACCGGCGCCGCGGCAGCGAGACGAAGGATGAGCGCGCGCTGCGTCCGCGCCCGCTCGACCTCCGAGGCAAGCCGCTCGCCCCCGAGGGTCTCGCCCGAGGCGATCAGCAGCGTGCCTTGCTCCAACGCGCGCTCGAAGAGATAGGCCTCGAGCGCACGGTCGTCCTTCAGGTAGCGCTCCTCGTTGCCGCGCTTGGCGCGATAGAGCGGCGGTTGCGCGATGAACAGGTGCCCGCGCTCGATCAGCTCCGGCATCTGGCGAAAGAAGAAGGTGAGCAGCAGCGTGCGGATGTGCGACCCGTCCACGTCGGCATCGGTCATGATGACGATGCGGTGGTAGCGCAGCTTGGCGATGTCGAAGCCGCCCTCCTCGGGGGGCGCACGGCCGATGCCGGTGCCGAGAGCCGTGACCAGGGTGCCGATCTCGGCCGAGGAAAGCATCTTGTCGAAGCGCGCGCGCTCGACGTTCAGGATCTTGCCGCGCAGCGGCAGGATCGCCTGGAAGGCGCGGTCGCGCGCCTGCTTGGCGGAACCGCCCGCGCTGTCGCCCTCGACGATGAAGAGTTCGGATTTCGCCGGGTCGCGCTCCTGGCAGTCGGCGAGCTTGCCGGGCAGCGAGGCGACATCGAGCACGCCCTTCCGCCGCGTCAGTTCGCGCGCCTTGCGGGCGGCTTCGCGCGCGGCCGCCGCCTCCGCCATCTTGCCGATGATGCGCCGGGTTTCCGCCGGATGCGTCTCGAACCAGTGCGCGAGCTGGTCGGCGACGATCGCCTGCACCACCGGCTGCACCTCGGAGGAGACGAGCTTGTCCTTGGTCTGCGAGGAGAATTTCGGGTCGGGCACCTTCACCGAGAGCACGCAGGTCAGGCCCTCGCGCATGTCCTCCGCCTCGATCGCGACCTTCTCCTTCTTCGGCAACACCTCGGGGGCCACCTTGTTGACGGTGCGCGTCAGCGCCGCCCGGAACCCGGCGAGATGCGTCCCGCCATCACGCTGAGGGATGTTGTTGGTGAAGCAGAGCATCGTCTCGGTGTAGCCGTCGTTCCAGGCGAGGGCGCACTCGACGATGATGCCGTCCTTCTCGCCCCGGAACGCGATCGGCGGTTCGAAGAGCGGCTTGTGCGCGCGATCGAGCCAGGCGAGGAAGGCGACGAGGCCGCCTTCGTAACGATACTCATGGCGAACGGGTGGCACGTGGCGGGCATCGGTGAGCGCGATCGCCACGCCGGAATTGAGGAAGGCGAGTTCGCGCAGGCGCCGCTCGAGACGGGCGAAATCGAACTCGATGTTGGAGAACACCGAGGCCGAGGGCAGGAAGGTGACGCGAGTGCCGGTGCGGGTGGGCGGCACGGCGGGGCCGACCACGGCGAGCGGTGCCACCGGCTCGCCGCCATCCTCGAAGCGGATGAAGTGCTCCTTGCCGTCGCGCCAGACGCGCACCTCGAGCCAGTCCGACAGCGCGGTGACGACCGAGACGCCGACCCCGTGCAGCCCGCCGGAAACCTTGTAGGAGTTCTGGTCGAACTTGCCTCCCGCGTGCAGCGTGGTCATCACCACCTCGACCGCGCTCACTCCCTCCTCCGGGTGGATGTCGGTCGGGATGCCGCGCCCGTCGTCCTCGACGGTCACGGAACCATCGCCGTTCAGCGTCACCTCGATCCGCGTGGCGTAGCCGGCGAGCGCCTCGTCGATCGCATTGTCGACGACCTCGAACACCATGTGGTGGAGGCCCGAGCCGTCGTCGGTGTCGCCGATGTACATGCCGGGCCGCTTGCGCACGGCATCGAGGCCGCGCAGCACTCGAATCGAGGCGGCGGAATAGTCGCCCGCGGGCGTGGGTTCGATCGCCCGGGCCGGTTCGGTCATCGCGGGAGAATCCTCGCTCGCTTGCCTGTCAGGGAAGACTTGGTCTTATAGCGCGGCGCGCCGCCTTTGGGCAGGGCCGAACGGCAGGGCAGACACCCTTCCGGGCTCGACGGCGAAAGCCTCGGCGAGCCCCGCGAGAGCGGCGAAGGGTGCCGGCTCCGTCCCGGTGAGCAGCACCTGCGAGGGGAGTGCGGCGAGGACGGCGAACAGCGCCTCGCGCCGGCGGGGGTCGAGATGGGCGGCGACCTCGTCGAGCAGCAGAAGCGGGCCGAAGCCGCGCGCAGTCCCGATCAACGCGGCGTGGGCGAGGATGACGGAGACGAGCAGCGCCTTCTGCTCCCCGGTCGAGCAGAGCCCCGCCGGCATGCCGGACTCGGCGTGGATGAGGGCGAGGTCGGCGCGATGCGGCCCCGACCGCGTGACGCGGGCCTCCGCATCGCCCGCGCGGTCCGCGGCGAGCCGCGCCTTCAGCGCCTCCTCGACCGCGAGGGCGGGGTCGCGATCGAGCGCCTCCGCCCAGGGGCAGGCGCAGGCAAGCACGGCACGCGGGAAGTCCCCCGCCACACCGCGTTCGAGCGTGCGATTGAGGGCCGCGATCAGGCTTCGCCGCGCCGCCGCCACCGCCACCCCATGGCGCGCGAGCGAATCCTCGAGCCCCGCGAGCCAGGCGGGATCGGGCCGTCCGGCGGCGAGCAGGCGGTTCCGTTCGGCGAGCGCCGTCTCGTAGGCGGCAAGCTCGCGCGCATGGGTGGGTTCGAGGGCGAAGACGAGGCGATCGAGAAACCGACGCCGCTCCGACGCCCCCTCCTGGAAGAGCGCGCCCATCTGCGGGGTGAGCCAGACCATCGCCACCCGGGCGGCGACCTCGGCCTGGCTACGCGCCTGAGCCCCGTCGACCAGGAAGGTGCGGCGCGGCACCTCGGTGCCCTCCATGCCGGTGCCGACCTCGAGCGGGCCGAGCGGGGTGGCGAAGCGTCCCGCCACCGCCCACGAGCCGGGCGTGGCTTCACCGGGCGCACGCCGCGCGAGGTCGGCGAGCCGCGCCCCGCGCAGGCCACGCCCCGGGGCGAGCAGGCTCACCGCCTCCAGCAGGTTGGTCTTGCCCGCACCGTTCGGCCCGACGAAGAGCGCGATGGGCGCGTCGAGAGAGAGCGCGAGCGCCGCGTAGGAACGGTAGCGCGCGAGCGTCAGCCGTTCGAGGCGGAACGAGGGAGCCATGGCGCGCTCGCGGCGGGGCGCACGGCCCCGCTCACACCCGCATCGGCATCAGCACGTAGAGCGCGGAGGCGTCGCCCTCGGCGCGGATGAGGGTGGGGGCGGTGTGGTCGTGGAAGGCAAACTCCACACGGCCCGAATCGCCGATCGTTTCGGTGATGTCACGCAGGTAGCGGGCCTGGAAGCCGATCTCGATCGGGGTCGAGTCGTATTCGAGACGATCCTTCTCGATCTCCTCCTCCGTCCGGCCCGTTTCCGGGCTCGCCGCCGAGAGGGTGAGCCCCTCGCGGGCGATGGCGAGCTTGACGGGGCGGGAACGTTCGGAGGAGATCGCCGCCACGCGCTCCACCGCCTCGGCGAAGTCCTTCTTCGCGATCCGCAGGCGCTTGTCGTTGTCGCGCGGGATCACCCGCTCGTAGTCGGGGAAGGTGCCGTCGATCAGCTTGCTGGTCAAAGTCACCGTACCGAAGGCGAACCGGATGCGCGTCTCGGAGAGGGAGATCTCCACGCTCTCCTGAGCGGGGAGTTCCTCGATCAGCTTGCGCAGTTCGAGCACCGTCTTGCGCGGCACGATCACGCCCGGCATGCCTTCCGCCCCCTCGGGCAGCGGCTCCTCGACGCGGGCGAGACGATGGCCGTCCGTCGCCACCGCGCGCAGCACCTTCACCCCGTCCGAGACCGTCGTGTGCAGGTAGATGCCGTTGAGGTAGTAGCGCGTCTCTTCGGTGGAGATCGCGAACTTGGTCTTGTCGATCAGCTCGCGCAGCGTGCCGGCCTTCAGCTGGAACCGATGCGGCAGCTGGCCGTCCTGCAGCGAGGGGAAGTCCTCGACCGGAAGGACGTTCAGCGAGGTGGCGAAGCGGCCGCAGCGCAGCGCGAGCGGCGCGTCCCCGCCCGGATGGTCGAGCTCGATCTGCGCCCCCTCGGGCAGGCGGCGAACGATGTCGTACAGGGTCGCGGCCGGCGCGGTCGTCGCCCCGTTCTCGCGCACCTCCGCCGGCACCCGTTCGACGGCCGACAGTTCCATGTCGGTGGCGGCGAGGGTGAGCACCCCGTCCTTCGCGCGGATCAACACGTTGGCGAGGATGGGGATGGTGTTGCGCCGCTCGACGACGTTCTGCACGTGCGCGAGCGCCTTCAAGAGCGTGGCGCGATCGACGGTGATCTTCATGGCCACTCCAGTGGTGGGGCGAACCAAGTCTTGCCCCCGGGAATCGGGCCGCGGACTATAGCAACGGCGCAACAGGGGGTTAAGCCAGCGCCCTCCTGGCGCGGACGTGATGGCGAGCAGGCCGGCGCGGCTCTCGGTTGGCGTGCGGGCGGGACTTAGGTCGGAAGCATGACACCGCGTCCGCTCCGCCTCCTCACCGCCCTCGTCGCCGCCGCCATCGCCTCGGTGGCGCAGGCGCAAGCGCCCGACCGCGGCACCGCCCCCGCCGTCGGCATCGGCGCCGAACCGGGCTTCCTGGGCCCCGGCTGGCGCGTCTCGCTCGGCGCCGGCGCCCTCGTTCGGCCCGACTACCCGGGCTCGAGCGACTACGACGTCACCCCCATCCCCTTCCTCGAGGTGGTGTGGAACGACCGCGTCTTCGCCACCACGCGGCAAGGTGCGGAGATCGGCGTCTTCCTGACCCGCGATCGGCTGTTTCGCAGCGGCATCGCGCTCGACTACGCCTTCGGGCGGGATCAGGACGACAACGCGCGGCTGAAGGGCCTCGGCGACATCGACGGCACGGTGCGCGGGCGCGCCTTCGCCTCCACCGGCATCGGGCCCTTCACCCTCTCCGCCTTCGTCACCCAGGACTTGGCGAACAACGGCCACGGCCTCACCCTCGGCGCCGATCTGGAATACCGCGCCCGCCTCACCCCGCGCCTTTCCGTCTTCGGCGGCCCGGGCGTGACCTGGGCCGACGACACGCACATGGAGACCTTCTTCGGCGTCAGCCCAGCGCAGGCCGCGCGCTCCGCCGCCAGGCTTCCCCGCTACGACGCCCGGGCCGGGTTCCGCGACGTGCGCTTCACCCTCGGCGCGATCGCCCTCATCACCGACAGCACCTTCCTCCAGCCGCGCGTCATCGTCTCCCAGCTCGTCGGCGATGCCGCCGACTCGCCGCTCACCACCAGCGAGACCCAGGTGACGGCCTTCCTGATCGGCGGCATCCGCTTCTGAAGCGGTGCTGCCGCGCCGGAGGGGTTCAGAGCGAAACGATCATCCGCCAGGACAGGCGCCTCTTCACCTCGGCACGCGGCAACTGCACGACGATCTTCCGCCCGTCATCGGAGGAGAGCACGACGGTGACGTGGTCTGGGTCGTCGGTCGAGACGTCGAGGTGCTCGAAGCGGTGCGTCTCGGTCTTGCGCCCGAGTGCGAGGGTCACGGTGGTGACCAACCCCTCGCCCCCCTCGCCTTCCGTCTTCCCTCGCGACACGCTCGTCCCCGCTTCCTCGCCTGCGCGCGCGAGGCTACCGTCGCGCCGGCTGCGCGGGCAATGCGCCCGCGTCCCCTTTGAGCCGAAAGAACGACCGATGCCGCCCTTCGCCGTTTTCCTTGCGGGTCTCGCCACCGGAGCCGGGGTCGCGCTGCTCGCTCCCGTGCTCGCGCCCGAGGCCACGCGCAACGTCCGCCCCGTGCTGCGGGCAGGGTTGAAGCTCGCCATCGCCGCCGGCGGCGCGCTGAGGGTGGCGGCGGCGGAAGCGGTGGAGACGCTCGAGGATCTGTACGCCGAGGCCGAAGCCGAACTGGCGGCCGAGACCAAGGTCACCGCCGCGGCGGAAGCAGCCGCAGAGGGGCCGGTGGCGGCGCCAGCGCCCGCGAAGGGCCGAGGTGGTGCGAAGCGTGGAGCCAAGCCCCGTGCCGCGCGCGCGGCCTGAGCCTCCGCTCGCCCGGCTCGCCTCCGTCGCACCCGGGAGGGTGCGGCTGAACCTCGGCCCAGCTGGGCGCGACCCCGCGCGTGCCGCTGCCCTCGTTCGCGAGTCCGTGCTGCTGCCCGGTGTGGTGTCGGCGGCGGCCAACCCGCTGACGGGAAGTCTTCTCCTGCGCTTCCGCGGCGAGGCGGAAACCGTGTTCGCCGCAGCCGCGCGGCAGGGGCTGTTCCGCGTCGACACGACACCGCAGCGACCCGCGGCGCCCGCCCGCGCAGCACCGATCGCAGCGGCCGCGCTCGGCCTGCTCGCTGCCGTCCAGGCGCTGCGCGGCGCCATTCTGCCTCCCGCCGTCACGTTGCTGTGGTACGCGGCGAGCCTCGCTCGGCGAGGCGACGACCGAGCCGGCGACTGAGCGCGCCGCTCAGCGCAGCGCCTCCGCCTCGGCGACACTCTCCCACGGCACGGCGAGATCCTCGCGCCCCATCTGCCCGTAGACGGCGAGCGGGCGGAAGAAGCCGCGCTCCTCGTCCGCCGCGTGCGCCCGCGCGCGCAAGCCGAAGCGACGCTCGATCGCGGCCGGGCGGAAGTCGAAACAGGCGCGCAGGCGGCGGGCGATCTCCTCCTCGTCGACCCGCGCGGTGCCGAAGCACTCCACCCCGATGCTGAGCGGGCGCGCATGCCCGATCACGTAGCCGAGATGCACCTCGCAGCGCCGCGCGAGCCCGGCGGCGACCACGCATTTCGCCGCGTGCCGCGCGGCATAGGCGGCGACGCGATCGATGCGCGAGGGGTCCTTGCCGGAGAGGGCGGCGCCCGATTGGCGCGCCGCCTCGCCATAGGTGTCGATGCCGTTCTTCCGCCCCGTGAGCCCCGCGTGCCGCGAGGGACCGCCGATGGCGAACGGCCCGCCGGCGTTCACATGGATCTCGGTGCGCGGGCCGAGCGGCGGCTCGAGCCCGGCGAGAGCGGGTTCGATCACCGCCTCGCGCAACGCCCTCTCCATCGTCCGTTGCGGTGGCGTTCCCTCCAGCGTGGCGACGGTGAGCGAGACGGTGGCGAGTTCCGCCGGCCGCCCGCCGCGATACACCACGCCCGCCTGCGTCTTGCCGTCCGGCCCGAGCCAGGGCAGATCGGCCCGCGCGGCGTCGAGGGCGCGCGCAAGCGCGTGCGCGAGCACGATCGGGCTCGGCATCAGCGAGGGCGTCTCGTCGCAGGCGTAGCCGAACACGTTCGCCTGCTCCGTCGCCGCCCAAGCCGCGATCTCGTCCTCATCGTCGAGCGCCTCCGGATGCGGGACGCGGTCGGCCGGCGGCAGTTCGGAGACCGAGGTGAGGATGGAACAGGTGCGGGCGTCGAAGCCTTCGCCGACATAGCCCGCTTCCGCGATCACCCGCCGCGCGAGCCCCGGCAGGTCGACCACCGCTTCGGCGGCGAAACGGGCGGCGATGAACACGATTCCCGTCGCCACCGCGCATTCGACGATGGCGCGCGCCCGCGCATCCTGGCGCAGGAAGGCATCGATCGCGGCGTCCGAAATGCGGTCGCAGAGCTTGTCGGGATGGCCCGGAGTGACCGACTCCGAGATCAGGATGGTGCCGTCACGCATCGGGGGTGCGCTCCTGGCGCGCGCGGAGGATGGCGTCGATGGTCGCGTTGAGCAGCGTGGGGGCGGCGGCGGTGGCGGCGATGCCGAGGAGCCCCGCCGGCGACAGGGGAGCGAGGCCGAGCAGGGCCCGGAGCGGCGGGACGGCCTGGGCCGCCACCTGCAGCCCGAAGCAGAGCCCCAAGGCGCCGAGCAGTTTCGGGTTGCGACCGAGCCGCGGATCGAACGGTCCGTGCAGTTCGGAGCGGCAGAGGAGGGCGTGCAGGAGCTGGGCCGCGGTCAGGCCGTGGAAGGCGACACCGGGCGGAGCGGTGAGCGCGGCGGCGAGGGCGGCGGCGCCGATCACCGCCCCTTCGCGCAAGGTGCGGCGAAAATCGTCCCGGGTCAGGATCGGCGCGCGCGCATCATGCGGCGGCACGTCCAGCACGTCGGCCTCGGCCGGCTCGAGCCCGAGGGCGAGTGCGGGCAAGGGATCGGAGACGAGGTTGAGCCAGAGGAGCTGGATCGGGTTCAGCGGCTCGGGCAGGCCGGCGAGTGCCGCACCGAGCATGACCATCGTCTCCGACGCGTTCGTTCCGACCAAGTAACGCAACACCTTGCGGATGTTGGCATACGTCGCGCGGCCGAGCCGGATCGCCTCCAGGATGCCGCCCAGGTCGTCGTCGGCGAGCACGATGGCCGCGACCTCGCGCGCGACATCCGTGCCCGCCCCGCCCATGGCGATGCCGATCTCGGCCGCACGCAAGGCCGGCCCGTCGTTGATGCCGTCGCCGGTCATCGCCACGATCTGCCCCGAAGCCTGCAGCGCACGCACGATCTCGAGCTTGTTCGCGGGCGAAACGCGAGCGAACACGTCGGCCTGCGGGGCGAGCGCGGCGAGGGTGTCGGGTGGGAGGTCGCGCAAGGCGCCCGATTCCAGCACGCGCACCTCGCCCGCGCGCGCCAGCCCGAGCCGCTTGGCGATGGCGTAGGCGGTGGCACTCTGATCGCCGGTGATCATCACCGTGCGGATTCCCGCCCGATGCAGGCGGCGGATCGCCTCCTCCGCACCCTCGCGCAACGGGTCGGCCAGCCCGGCGAGACCGAGCCAAATCAAGCCCCGCTCGTCGTGCGGATCAGCGCCTCGGCCGCGCGCGACGCCGAGCACGCGCAGCGCCTCGCCCGCCATGCGATCGTTGGCGGCGATGATGGCGCGGCGGGCTTCGCCGTCGAGCGGCAGGATGCCGCGCGCGGTGAGGCGATGCGTGCAGCGGGCGAGCACCTCCAGCGGGTCGCCCTTCACCGCGAGCAAGGTGGTGCCGTCCGGCAGGCGATGCAGCGTGCTCATCCGCTTGCGTCCCTCCGCGCGGCGGGCGACGGCGAGACGGGGGAAGCGGGCGGCAAGGTCGGCGAGCCGCCCGCCGAGCGCGAGATGGCCGCGCACGAGCGCGGTCTCGGTCGGGCTGCCGATGAGCGCGCCGTCGCGCTCCTCGACGTCGCTGCAGAGGGCGGCGGTCTCGAACAGCACGCGCGCGAGATCGCGTTCGGTTTCGGACAGATCGGCGAGCGGAACGAAGCGGCCGTCGAGATGCAGCGCGACGCAGTCCATGCGGTTCGCCGTCAGCGTGCCGGTCTTGTCGAGCGCGATCACCTGCACCGCCCCCAGCGTCTCCACCGCATCCAGGCGTCGCACGAGGATGCGCCGCCGCTTCATGTCCTGGATCCCCAAGGCGAGGGTGGTGGTGGCAACGGCGGGCAGGCCCTCGGGCACGGCGGCCACCGCGAGGCTGATCGCGCTGCGCAGGATCTGCGGCCAGGGCTGGCCGCGGGCGAGGCCGATCGCGGCGACGAGGCCGCAGATCGCGCCGTTGATCAGCACGAGTTCGCGGCCCACTTCGCCCAACTGGCGCTCGATCGGGGTCTCGGGCGGGCGGACGGTGCCGAGCAGCGCCTGCACGCGGCCGATCTCCGTCGCCGCCCCCGTCGCCACCACCACCGCCTCGCCTGAGCCGCCCGTCACGGCGGTGCCGCGAAACACCATGCTGGTGCGGTCGGCAAGCGGGGCATCGACCGGTACGGGGGCGGCGGCGTCCTTGTGCACGGGCAGGCTTTCGCCGGTGAGCGCGCTCTCGTTCACGGTGAGGTCGTGGGCGGAGACGAGGCGGGCATCGGCGGGAACGAGCACGCCGGGTTCGAGCAGGATCACGTCGCCGGGCACGAGGGAGGCGACGGGCAACATGAGGCGCCGGCCGGCGCGGCGGACCGGAACGGGGGCGGGGGCGGCGTCGGCGAGGCCGCGGATCGTCGCCTCCGCGTTCCGTTCCGTCGCCGTGGCGATGCCGGCGTTGAGCAGCACCACCGCGCCGATCGCCGCCGCATCCGCCACCCCGCCGGTGGCGAGCGAGACGGCGGCGGAGGCGCCGAGCAGCGCGACCGGGACGGAGGCGAGCTGGTCGAGGAAGATGGCGAGAACCGAACGCGGTTCGGCACGCGGCAGCTCGTTCGGGCCGAAGCGGGCCAGGCGATCGGCCGCTTCGGTCGGGGAGAGGCCGCGGGCGGCGTCGACGCGGAGAATGGCGAGCACCGACCCGTGCGGCATCGCATGCCAAGCGTGCGCCGCGAGGTCGTCCCACGCCTCCGCGGCGGCGGCGGAAAGAGGACGGGGGCGTGGGGGGTCACCCAACGCGCGGCCGAGAATGGCGCGCAGCGTGCGCGGCGAGACCGAGGGTGCGGCGCGCACCAGCACGCTGCCGGTGACCGGGTTGGCGCGGGCGGACAGGACGCCGGGCAGGCCAGCGAGCGCGGCCTCGGCACGCCGGGCGGCGCGCGCATCGCGCTGCAGGCGATCATCGCGCAGCCGGTAGCGCCCGGGCAGGGCGTGCACGATCTCGGGGTTAGAGCGGGACACGGAGGGAGGGATTGCCGCGCGCGTGGCCGATCCGCAACCGCGCTCAGAGCACGATCAGCCGCACCAGCGCGAAATAGACGGCGATCGACAGCACGTCCTGGATCACGGTGGCGAGCGGGCCCGACCCATAGGCGGGGTCGAGCCCCGCCCGCTGGAAGCCCCAGGGCAGCAGGAAACCGATGCCGGTGGCGATGGTGCCGGCGGCGGCGAGCGCCAACGCGACCGCGGCGGCGAGGCGGAGATCGGCGAAGACGAGGGCGACACCGAGGAAGGCGAGCACGGCCAACGCCGCGCCGAGCAGGGCCCCGGTGCCGACCTCGCCGAGCAGGAGACGCAGCGCCCCACCACCCGAGATCGACAGGCCGCGCACCGCCACCGCCTCGGCCTGAGTGCCGATCGCGTCCGCGAGATAGACGAGAGCGGGGATGAAGAAGGCGACCGCGATGTTGGCGGCGAGGATCGCCTCCGCTTCCGCCATCAGGGCGGTGGCGGCCCCCGAACCGGCGAGCCCGACCAGCAGCCAAGGCAGGCGGAAGAGCGCCCGGCGATGCGGGGCCGCCGTCAGCGCCTCCTTCGCCGCTTCGCTGCGCCCGAGAATGCCGACCATCAGATGCAGGTCCTCGAGATGCTCGTCGCGCAGGATCGCCATCAGCGCCTCCGGCGTGAGCGCGCCGAGGAAGGCGCCGGCGTGGTCGGTGACGGCAAGCGCGGGCGTGCGGGTGCGGATGGCGAGCGAGGCCGCCTCCTCGCAGGAGAGGGTGGCGGGGACGGCCGGCCAGTCGGTGCGGGCGAGGCTCTCGATCGCCACCTCGTCCGCCGCACCAAGCAGCACGGTGAGCGGCACCGCGCCCAGCAAGCACCGTCCGGGGCCGAGCACGAACACCGGATCGACGGCGGCGAAGCGGTCGGCGGCGAGGCGGGCGCGCACGGCGGCGGCGCTTTCGCCGGCGGCGGCGGTCGGCACGGCGGCGTCAAGATAGCCGGCCAGGCTGCGCGGTATGGCGAGGGGATCGGCGGAGAGGGCGACGTCGGGCATGCACCGACCATGGCACGATCGGCCCTGCCAGCGCAGGCTGGTGCGCGGGGCGGTTTCCGGGCATGGAAGGAGCCTCGTTTCGCCTGGAGGATTGTCGATGCCCCGGTTCAGCCTCTCCTTGCTCGCGCTGGTGATCGCCCTGCCGGCTGCTGCGGCCCCATCGGAGCCGACGGTCTATCTCTGCGGAACGGAGCGGATCGCGGTTCGCTTCGAGAACGACACGGCGCGACTTCGCCTCGGGGCGGAGGAGATGACCCTTTCCCTGACGCCGGCCGCGTCGGGCGCGCGGTACGAGGGGGTCGGGGCAGCCGGGGCGGTGGTGTTCTGGGAGCGCGGGGGGCTGGCCACGGTGAGCGTAGACGGCCGCCGGCTCCCCGAGTGCCGGCGCATCGCCGATGCCGCGCCGCTGCGGCTGCGAGCGCAGGGCAACGAGCCGTTCTGGGCGGTCGAGGTGACCGGCGAGCGGCTGCGGCTGATGCGGCCGGGGACGGAGGAAGCGGAAATGCCCGTGGTCGCGGTCGACGCGGCGGAGGGCGAGCTGCGTTTTCTCGGCGAGCGTGACGGCGCGACGGTGGCGCTGACCCTCTCACCCGGCCCCTGCCGCGACACCATGGCGGACCAGGTCTGGCCGGAGCGCGCGCGGCTCGCGATCGCCGGTGCGGTGGTGGGGGAAGGTTGCGCCGGCACGGCGGAAGGGCGCCTCCTTGGCCCCGCGTGGCGGATCGAGGCCATCGCCGGCGAGGCGGCGATGGGGCGGCGGCCGGTGACGATCGAGTTCCGCCCCGGCGGGCGGGTGGGCGGTCAGGGCCCGTGCAACCGGTTCATGGGCCCGTGGCGCATGGAGGAGGGCGCGCTGCGCTTCGGCCCCCTCGCCGCCACGATGATGATGTGCGAGGACCCCGCCATGCGGCAGGAGCAGGCGCTGCACGAGGTGCTGGGTGGCGCGCTGCGCCACCGCTTCGGCGAAGACGGGGCGCTGGTGATCGAAGCGAGCGAGGGGCGCGTCATCACCGCGCGGCGCTGACGCGGCGGGGCGCGCCGCGCCGTCGCGCAGCGTCCCCTCTGCACCGAAAGATCGTCGTTGTGCCGCTCGGGCAGCCGTCGGGGGCGAACCGCGCGCCGCCTCAGCCCCTCAGGTGGCAGGCGACGAAGTGACCCGGCCGCGCCTCGCGTAAGCCCGGCACCTCGACCGAACAGATATCCTTCTTCGCGATCGGACACCGGGTGTGGAAAGCGCAGCCGGAAGGCGGGCGAAGCGGCGAGGGTGGGTCGCCCTCGAGCCGGATGCGGGTTCGTTTCACGGTCGGATCGGGGATCGGCACCGCGGACAGGAGCGCCTCGGTGTAGGGATGAAGCGGGGCGGAGTAGAGGTCGTGCGCGGAAGCGATCTCGACGATGCGACCGAGATACATCACCGCCACGCGATGGCTGATGTGCTCGACCACGGAGAGGTCGTGGGCGATGAACAGGTAGGAGAGCCCGAACTTCTCCTGCAGGTCCTCGAGCAGGTTCACCACCTGCGCCTGGATGGAAACGTCGAGGGCGGAGACGGGTTCGTCGCAGACGATCAGCTTGGGCGAGACGGCGAGCGCGCGCGCAATCCCGATCCGCTGCCTCTGCCCGCCCGAGAATTCGTGCGGGAAGCGGCGCATGTGATCGGCCCTCAGGCCCACCGTCTCGAGGAGTTCGACCACGCGGTCCTCGCGCTGGCGTTGCGACTTGGCAAGCCCGTGGATGATCAGCGCCTCGCCGATGATCGCGCCCACCGTCATGCGCGGATTGAGCGAGGCGAAGGGGTCCTGGAAGATGATCTGCATGTCTCGCCGCAGCGCCAGCAGTTGGTGCCGATCGAGCGCGGTGACGTTGCGCCCCTCGAACCACACCGTGCCCGAGGTCGGCTCGATCAGACGCAGGATCAGCCGACCCGTCGTCGATTTGCCGCAGCCCGATTCGCCGACCAGGCCCAAGGTCTCGGCCCTGCCGAGGGTGAAGGAGACGCCGGAGACGGCGTGCACCTCGTCGATGGTCCGGCGCAGGATGCCGCCCTTGACGGGGAAGCGCTTCACCAGCGTGTCGACGCGGAGCAGTGGCTCCGCCCCGTTGCGCGTCACGGTGCCGGCAGGTGCGTCGCTCACAGGATGCATGCGACCTTGTGTCCCGGGGCAACCTCGCGCAGCGGCGGTTCGGCGGCGCGACAGGCCTCGGTGGCGTGGCGGCAGCGCGGCGCGAACCGGCAACCTGGGGGCGGAGCGAGCAGCGAGGGCACGGTGCCTGGGATCGCCTCGAGCCGCGCCTTTCCCGCCCCCGCGCGGTCGAGGCGCGGGATGGAGCGGATCAGCCCCTGGGTGTAGGGGTGGCGCGGGTTGGCGAACAGCTCGCCCACCGGCGCCTCCTCCACCACTTTGCCGGCGTACATCACCACCACGCGCTGCGCGACCTCCGCCACCACCCCCATGGCGTGGGTGATCAGCATCACCGCCATGCCGAGCCGCTCCTTCATCTCCGCGATCAGGTCGAGAATCTGCGCCTGGATGGTGACGTCGAGCGCGGTGGTGGGCTCATCGGCGATGACGAGCTTCGGGTTGCAGGCGAGCGCCATGGCGATCATCACGCGCTGGCGCATGCCGCCCGAAAACTGGTGCGGGTAGTCGTGCACACGGCGTTGCGGGTTCGGAATGTGCACCAGCCGCAGCATTTCCGTCGCGCGATCAAGCGCGGCGCGCCGCGACAGGCCCTCGTGCAGCCGGAGCACCTCGGCGATCTGCTCGCCGACCGTGAACACCGGGTTGAGCGAGGTCATCGGCTCCTGGAACACGATGCCGATCTCTCGCGCGCGAATCTTGCGCATGGAATCCGTGTCGAGCGGCACCAGGTCGCGCCCCCGCCAGAGGATCCTGCCCGCAACGATCTTGCCGGGCGGCATTGCGATCAGCTTCAGCACCGTCATCGCGGTGACGGTCTTGCCGCAACCGGATTCGCCGACGACGCAGACCGTCTCGCCCGCGCCGATGCGGATGTCCACCCCGTCCACCGCGCGCACCCAGCCGTCGTCCGTCCTGAAATGGACGGCGAGCCCCTGGATGTCGAGCAGAGGCGCGGCGGCGGCCCCATTCGGAGCGGCCGCGGCGGTGGCGGCGGCGGTGTTCAGACCACCCTCCGCGGATCGAGCGCGTCGCGCAGCCCGTCGCCGACGAAGTTGATCGTCAGCACGGTGAGGAAGATGGCGAGCCCGGGGAACAGCGCCCAGTGCGGCGCGTAATCGAGCTGGTCCTTGGCGTCGTAGAGCAGCCTTCCCCAGGTCGGCACGTCGGGCGGGAAACCGAGGCCGAGGAAGGAGAGGGTGGATTCCGCGATGATCGCGGCGGCGATGTCGATGGTGGCGGCGACGATCACCGGGCCGAGCGCATTGGGCAGGATGTGGCGCACCACGAGGCGCGGCGTGGAGGCGCCGAGCGCGCGCGCCGCCTCGACGAACTCCTTCTCGCGCAGCGAGAAGAACTGCGCGCGCACGAGGCGCGCGACGGGCATCCAGCGGAAACCGCCGATCACCGCGACGATGAGGATGAAGATCCCCATCTCCGGCCCCACAAGCGCGCGCAGCGGCTCGCGGAAGAGGTAGATCACCAAGAGAAGGAGCGGCAATTCGGGTAGGGAGAGGAAGAGGTCGGTCACCCACATCAGCGCGGCATCCACCGGCCCCGAGGCGATGCCCGCGACCGCCCCCACCGTGGTGCCGATCAGCACCGCCACCAGCATGGCGGCGAAGCCAACGGCGAGCGAGATTCGCCCCCCGTAGAGCATGCGGGCGAGCAGGTCCTGGCCGAGATCGTCCGTGCCGAGCGGATGGTCCCAGGACGGACCCTGCAGCCGGGCGCGGAAGTCGATCTCGTTGATCGGCACCGTCCAGATGAACGGGCCAAACAGCACGGCGAGGATGATGAAGGCGAGGATGACCGCCGAGACGACGGCGAGACGGTGCTTGCGGAAGCGACGCCAGGCTTCCGCCCAGGGCGAGACGAGCGGACGCTGGGCCGCCGCCGCGGCCGGGACGGGCGCGCCGTCAGCGGTAGCTGATGCGGGGATCGAGCCAGCCATAGAGGATGTCGGCGACCAGGTTGAAGAACACGACGAGGCAGGCGAAGACGAAGGTGACCGCCATGATCACCGGCGTGTCGTTGGCGAGGATGGCGCTGATCAGGAGCGATCCGATTCCCGGCACGCGGAAGATCTGCTCGGTGACGATCGCACCGCCGAACACGATCGGCATCTGCAGCGCAACAAGCGTGACGACGGGGATCATCGCGTTGCGCACCACGTGCTTGGTGATCACGACCCGCTCGGGCAGGCCCTTGGCGCGGGCGGTGGTGACGTAGTCGAGCCGGATCACGTCGAGCACGGCGGAGCGCACGAAGCGCGTCCAGGCCGCCCCCTGGAAGAGCCCCAGCACCATCACCGGCATGATGGTCTGCTTCACGTGCTCCCAGAACCACGCAAAGCCCGTGGCGTTGATCTCGGTTCGGTACACGAAGGGCAGCCAATCGAGATAGATCGAGAAGAACAGGATGAACAGCAGGCCCGTGAAGAAGGTCGGCAGCGAGAAGCCGACGAAGGCGAGCGTGTTGGCGATCTTGTCGAACAGCGAATAGGGGCGCGTCGCGGCGAGGATGCCGACGGGCAGCGCGATCGCGAGCGCGACGATCTGCGAACTCCCGATGACGATCAGCGTGGTCGGCAGGCGTTGCAGGATGAGCTGGTCGACATCGACGCGCGAGACGAAGGAGAAGCCCCACTCGCCGCGCAGCATGGCGGTGAGCCAGGCGATGTAGCGGACATGGATCGGGTCATCGAGGCCGAGCGAGGC
This sequence comes from Elioraea thermophila (ex Habib et al. 2022), assembly GCF_003336755.1. GTDB lineage: Bacteria > Pseudomonadota > Alphaproteobacteria > Acetobacterales > Acetobacteraceae > Elioraea > Elioraea thermophila. The sequence continues at coordinate 269,959 of NZ_QMDI01000006.1, forward strand.
GCGAAGCTGCAGCCGCACCTCGGGCGGCACCGCCGGATTGGTGGCGAGCTCCTCGAACGGATCGCCCGGTGCGAGCGCCAGCACGGTGAACAGGATGACGCTGATCCCGAGCAAGGACGGGATCGCGATCAGCAACCGGCGGATCAGGTATTGCGTCACGCGCGTCGATCGAAGGGGAACGGCACGGCACGGGCCGGCCCGGTGGCGGGCCGGCCCGGTGCGAGAGGCATCAGGTCTCGCGGTACCAGTCGGAGAGCAGCCAGAGCGTGGTGTCCCAGCCCGAAAGCACGGGGCGGAGATTGACCGCGCTGCCGGAGACGAGCGGGCGCTGCACCACGGGGATGATGTGGTTGGAGCCGACAACGAGGTCGTTCATGCGGATGAACAGGGCCGCCCGCTTGACGGGGTCGAGCTCCTGTTCGGCCTCGCGGTAGATCCGGTCGTACTCCTCGTTCCGCCAGCGCACGATGTTGCGCCCGGACCAGTTGTTCGCCTTCTGCGCGATCTCCCAGGAGACGAACTGGTTCATGAACCGGCCCGGATCGGCCTGCGGCATGGTCGTCGTGTACATCTGCATGTCGGCGTAGAACTTGCCGTAGGTGTCCGGGTTGGCGACGTCGGAGGAGAAGAACACCGAGGCGACGACCGACTTGATCTCGATCTCGATTCCCGCCCGGCGCGCCGCCTGCTGATAGATCTGCTGCGTGCGCTGGCGCGGCGCATTCACCGAGGTCTGGAACACGAAGCGGAGCCGCACGCCGTCCTTCTGCCGGATGCCGTCGCGCCCGCGCGCCCAGCCGGCCTGATCGAGGATCTGGTTGGCGCGATCGACGTTGAACTCCATCCGCATGTTCGGCGACCGGAAGCGCGGCGGCGCGTTGAGGAAGTTGGGCGTCGCCGGCCCGGTGCGGCCGTAGATGAACTCCTGGATCGACTGGCGATCCAAGAGCAGCGCCATCGCCTGGCGCACAGCGGGGTCACGGAAGGCCGGGTGCTGGGTGGAGATGTGCGAGCGTTCGCCGTCCACCTCGCGGTTGGGGTCGGTGGCATTGAGCTGGATGTGCTCGATGTTGCCGCCCTCGACGATGTTGACGCGGCCGCGTCCCGCCGCCTCCAGCCGCCGCAGGGTCTCGTCGTCCACCTGCAGGTTCCAGGCGAAGTCGAAGTCGCCGGTCTGCAGCACCGCCCGCGCGGCCGAGACGGCGTCGCCCCCACCCTTGATCTCGACCTGGTCGAAGAAGGGACGGTTCGGCAGATGGTAGTTCGGATTGGCCTCGGCCCGGACCGTGTCGCCCGCCGCGAAGGAGACGAAACGATAGGCCCCGGTGCCCACCGGGCGCAGGTTGGTCGGCGCGTCGCGCGAATTGGCCCCCGCATAGTCCTTGAACAGGTGCTTGGGGATGAGCTGGCCCGTAGCGGCGACGAAGGCATCGGCCCAGAACGGCGTGGGGCGAGGGAACTCCACGCGCACTGTATAGTCGTCGACCTTCACCACGTTGATGTCGCGGTAGGAGCCGGAGGTGACGGCGGCGACCGCCGGGTTGCGCGCATACTCCCAGTTGAACACCACGTCGTCGGCGGTGAACTCCTGGCCGTCGTGCCACTTCACGCCGCGCTTCAATTTCCAGGTGACGGAGCGGCCGTCCTCGGCGAGCCCCTTGTTGTCGATCGAGGGGATCTCGGCGGCGAGGATGGGGTGCAGCGTGCCGTCCGCCGCCCAGCCGGCGAGCGGTTCGTAGAACACGCGCGAGGCGTCCTGGTCCTTCGTCCCCGTCGCGAAGTGCGGGTTCAACAGCGTGGGCGCCTGCCAGTAGAGGATCTTCAGTTGCCCCCCACCGCGCCTGGTCGGGCGGTAGGGCGGCACACTCTGCGCCGCGGCGGGCGAAATGCCGTAGAGGGCGAGAAGCTGGGTGCACATCGGCGCGGTGAAGCCGACCGCCGCCATGCGGCGGATGAAGCCGCGGCGCGACAGCGTGCCGCGGCGCACGCGCCCGATCAGCTCGCGAAGCTGGTCTTCCGTCATCGCTCTCGTCTCCCGATCCCGACACAAGGCGGCATCGGCCGCCCCGACATTTGTTTCAATGCTAACGAACCCTCGCGCGCACGGCACGCCCTTTTTTGCGACCGGTTCATGGAGAACCGACACCGAGTTCGCGTTCGACCACCGACACCCAGTAGGCGACGCCGAGCGGGATCGTCTCGTCGTTGAAGTCGAACTCGGGCGTGTGCAGCCCGGGCGAGGTGCCGTCCGGCCCCGCACCGCCGCCGATGAACATGAAGTTGCCGGGGCGGGCCTCGAGCATCAGCGCGAAGTCCTCCGCCCCCGTCACCGGGGAGATCGCGCCGTCCACCGCGTCCTCGCCGACGACATCCGCCGCGGCCGCGAGCGCGAGCCTGGTCTGGTCCGGGTGGTTCACGGTGGCTGGCGTGCCGCGCCGGTACTCGACCTCGGCCCGCGCCCCGTAGAGCGCGGCGAGCCCGTGCGCGAGCTCGCCCACCCGGCGCTCCAGCAGGTCGCGCACGGCGGGCGAGAAGCTGCGCGCGGTGCCGGAGAGGACGATCTCCGCCGGCATCACGTTCGGCGCCTCGAGCACCCCACCCGCGATCGCGCCGATGGAGAGCACGGCGGGCTCGACGGGTGGCACGTTGCGGCCGACGATTTCCTGCAGGCCGAGCACGAAGTGCGCCTGCACCACGGTGAGGTCGACGGCGCGATGGGGGGTCGAGCCGCCATGGCCGCCGGTGCCGAGGAAGCGGACCCGGAACCGATCGGCCGCGGCGAGCGCGGGGCCGGGACGGGTGGCGAACCGGCCGGCCGGCAGGTCGGGCCTCGTGTGCAGGCCATAGACGGCGTCGCAGGGAAAGCGGTCGAACAGCCCGTCGGCGAGCATGGCCCGAGCCCCGCCCAGGCCTTCCTCGGCGGGCTGGAAGATCACGTGCACGGTGCCGGCGAAGTCCCGGTGCTGCGCCAGCCAGCGCGCCGCGCCGAGCAGCATTGCCGTGTGCCCATCGTGGCCACAGGCGTGCATGATGCCTGGCCGGGTGGAGGCCCAGGGCTTGCCGGTCGCCTCGTGGATGGGCAGCGCATCCATGTCGGCGCGCAGGCCGATCGCCCGGTTGCCCGGCCGGCGGCCCTCGATCGTGCCGACCACGCCGAACCGTCCGACCCCCTCCGTCACCCGGATCCCAAGGTCGCGCAAGAAGCGGGCGACGAGAGCGGAGGTGCGCGCTTCCGTCATGCCGAGTTCCGGGTGGGCATGGATGTCGCGCCGGATCGCGACCAATTCGTCGGCGAAGGCGCGCACCCCTTGCACAACCGGATGGGTCATGTCCCCGATCCTCCCGCAGATGACGTCCGTGTCGAGACCATGACCGCAGATTCGCGTCCGCGCTAGCCCGCCGAACGATCACGACCGCGCTCGGCGAGGCAGGCCTCGACGGCGGCGAGGAGGTCGGCCCGCTCGAACGGCTTGGCCAGGGTGCGGGTGGCGCCGAGCTGGCGCGCCATGCGCAGGTAGTCGGCGCTGATCCCGCTCGCGGCGGCGCGTTCGGGCGGGAAGCCGCCGGAGATCACCAGGACGGGAAGGCCAGGATGGCGCCGCCGGGCGGCGGTCAGCACCTCGATCCCTTCGACCTCCGGCATCAGCAGGTCGGTGACGATGAGGTCGATCTCGGTCCGATCGATGCGGGCGAGCGCCTCGCCGCCATGCGCGACGTCGATCACGGCGTGCCCGGCTCCTTCCAGCACCCGCCGGATGGCAGCCCGCACCAGGGAATCATCTTCGATCAGCAGGATCAACGCCAAGGGGCCCCGACCCCGAGGCGTTCACCGTCACACCCCACGGCCGCCCCCATCTCAAGACGCGCCTCGAGTGTGACAGAAACAGACGGATGTCGGCAACCCGGCGGCTGGCCCCGCCGGGCGCCGGAAGAACGATTTAACGGGCGGCGTAGGCGTCCCGGCCGGTCCGCGCCGGGGCGGCGGCGGCATCATCCTCCTCCGCCGGCGCCTTGGCGATGCCGAGCACGCCGAGCAGGGCGTAAACGCCGATGGTCGTGCCGACGAAGCCCGCGACGAAGATGCCGACCGCGAGCAGCCAGTCGATCGGCCCGCCGAGATCGACGAAGCGGCTGTTGGTCACCGCCATCATGATCACAAGCGCGGCCACCCCGCCGGCGAGACCGGCGAGCTCCGACCAGACCAAGCGGCGCGAGGCGATCCCGCCCTCGCGCACCAGGACCCAGACGAAGGCCAGGGTGGCGATGGTTGCGCCGGCGATGATCACCCAGAGCCAAGAGCCGAGCATCTCCTGGAAGACGGCCCAGAAGACGAGGGGGTCGAGTTCCTTCATGGTTTCCTCCCGTTTCGGTCAGGCACGCCCGCGCAGCATCGCGAGGTAGGTCGGCTTCAGCGCGATTTCCTTCATCACCCAGGAGATCCAGAGCTCCTCGAGGGGCGCGATGATGCCTGGGAAGGACGGCGTGAGATTGTCGTTGTAGTCGAACTCCACCAGCATGGCGCGACCGATGCGGGTGATCAGCGGACACGACGTGTAGCCGTTGTAGCTCTCGGACGAGCGGGTGCCCGCGATGTCGGCGACCAGGTGATCGACCGCGACCGGAACCTGCCACTTCACCGAGGCCGCCGTCTTGCCCTTCGGCACGCCGGCGACGTCGCCGACCGCGAACACCTCCGGGAAGCGCTTGTGGCGCATGGTGTGGCGATCGACATCGACCCAGCCTTCGGCCGCCCACGGCCCGGTCTGCCAGGGCAGGGGCGAGTTGCGCACCACCTCGGGCGCCTTCATCGGGGGGACGACGTTGATGAAGTCGTAGCCCACCTCCTTCAACCCATCCGGCGTGCGGAAGGTGGCGATGCGTCGATCGAGGTCGAGCTTGGTCAGGGTGTGCTGATAGTTCACCTTGACGTCGCGATCGCCGAACAGCATGCGCACCTTCTCGTGCACGATCGGCACGCTGAACAGCACCCGGGTCGGCGCGAAGTAGTTGAGTTCGGCCTTCGCCCGGTTGCCGCGGCGGCGCAGCACGTCGTCGGTGATGAAGGTGTACTTCAGCGGCGCGCCGGCGCATTTCATTTCGGTGGCGGGGCGAAGGAACAGGCCCACGCCCCCCTTGTCGGCGAAAGCGCTCATCGCCCGCCAGGTCGCCGCCGCCGCTTCCGGCCCTGCATAGACCGAGCCCATGCCGTTGCTGCCGATGCGGCGCACATCCATGCCCTCGATCGCGCCGTAATCAAGCTCCAGCCCCGGGGCGACGATCAGGAAGTCGTAGGCGAGGCGACGGCCCGTGTCGGTCACCACCGTCTTCGCCACCGGGTCGATCTCGGCCGCCCGCTCCTCGATCCAGCGCACCGGCTCGGACAGCCACTCGGCCGTGGTGCTGACCGTGTAGGAGGGCGGCTTCAGCCCGGCGGCGACCAGGGTGTAGCCCGGCTGGTAGAGGTGCTCGCGGCGACGGTCGAGCAGGATGATCTCCGCCCCCTCGAGCCGATCGGCCAGGCGGTTGGCGGCGGCAAGCCCGGCGGCACCCGCCCCGATGATGACGATCTTCGCTTTCGTCCGCACTGCGGCGGCGCGCGCCCGCGGCAGGAAGGCCGGAACGAGCCCCGCAGCCGCGGCGGCGGCGATCAGGCCGCGCCGGCCGAGGGTGGCGAGCTTGGGATCGATGGGCATTCCTCCCTCCCGTTGTTGGGCTCTCGGGTTGGTCATCCCTCGGGCGCGAGCAGGGCGCCGGAGGCGGCGAGCTTGGCCGTGCGCACCGAGACGAGGCCGACGATCACGGTCGTGAGCGCGAGCAGGGCCCACAGAAGGGGCGCATGCCAAACGGCCGGATAGGCGTGCGAGGCGGCGAGTGCGGCCACCGTGAAGGCGGCGACCGGGAAGGTCCAGGCCCAGGCGGAGAGCGCGAAGGGGGCGCGCACGAGGTCGCGGGCGAGGAGCGCGATCACCAGCGCAACGAAGCCGGCGAAGCCGAACACGGCGAGCGAGACCGGCCCGAAACCACCGGTGAGCTGGGCCAAGGCGAGCGCCCCCACGGCGGGCGGGGCGAGCAGGATGACGATGGTCGGCCGCAGCTTGGGCGGCAGCGGCGCCCCGGTCATCAGGCGCAGGAACAAGAGCGGCTGCAGGAACAGCCAGAGCGCCGTGCCGAGCCCGAACATCAGGAGCGAGGCGGTCTCGAAGCCCATCTTCATGCCGAAGAGCGGGGCGAGGATGTTGCCGACCAGCGGGATCAGCAGGGGCGGGGTCAGCGCAGCCGGCTCGCGCGGCGAGACGAGCAGGTCGCGCACCGTCCAGGCGGCGATGGCGAGGTGGCCGAGGACAGCGACGATCCACACCGCCCGGGCAAGGCCGAGCGCATGCGGGAGGAGCGCGGCGGAGGCGATCATCAGCCCGATCGTCACCGCCCCGGCGAAGGCCGAGCGCACGGGGTGCTTCAGATCGGCCGCCACCGCCTCGGGGTGGCGAACGAGCCGGACGGCATGCAGGGCGAGGATGACGACCCAGAGCACGACGGAGAGGCCGAGCAGCGCCTCGCCCACCGCACCCGGTGCACCGAGCACCCGCCCCGCCTCACGCCAGGCGAGGCCGAGCCCCCCCACCCCCATCGGCACCGCGAACAGCGGCAGGGGCAGATGCGCGAGCCCCGCCGCGTGTGCGGTGGATGGCACCGTGGCCTGCGGCATGCCCTGGGACGGCATGGAGACGCTCGACATCGGCCGGCCCTCAGCCTTTCTTCCTGCCCGGATAAGAATTTCTTACCTTCGCATATACGAAGGTTATTCCCATGGCAAGGCCCGATGGGCCGCCTCGGCGATCGACCCAGCATGGTCAGACTGGCGTTCCCACGCCTTGATCCAGCGCAAGAGTCAGGAATGGGGCCGAAGCGGCGGACAGGACTTGCGCCCTCGGCCCCTGCGGACGGACGGAACGACCGCCGCACGCGCGCGACGGGCCGCCCGCTCTGCAACGCGCACCTGCTGGATGATGGTGATGGTGGGCGCGGTAGGGATTGAACCTACGACCCCTGCCGTGTGAAGGCAGTGCTCTCCCGCTGAGCTACACGCCCACGCCACTGGTGCTGATAGGGTGCCCGGCGGGCCACCGTCAAGCCGAGGCGCCGTCTTGCCGCCCGGGCCGCCGCTTCCCACACTTCAGGGTATGCGTCTGGCGCTTGCCACCGCCGCCCTGCTGGTTGCCGCAGCGCCGGCCTTCGGCGCCGCGGTCGAGGCGCAGTACACGGCGCGGGTCGGCGCGTTTCGCGTGATGACGATCGACGTCGCCGCCGACCTGCGCGAGGACGCCTATCGCGTCCGCGCCCGCGCCCGCTCCTCCGGCGTCGCCACCCTCGCCACCCGGTTCGATCAGACCGCCACCGCCGAGGGCCGCTTCACCCCGGCAGGGCTCCGTCCCGTGCTGTTCCGCGCCGAGGGCGACTGGCAGGGCGAACGCCGCCTCGTGGAGATCGCACTGACCGAGCCCGCGCCGCGGATCCGGCTCGAGCCGCCCGAGGTGCCGGAGCGCGAGCCCGTGCCGCCCAGCCTCGCCCAGGGCGGCATCGACACCCTCACCGCCCTCGTTGCCGTCTCCCGCGCGGTCGCCGCCCGCGGGGAGGCGGGCTGCGCCATGACCCTGACCGTGTTCGACGGTCGGCGGCTGAAGCGGATCGCGCTCGCTCCCGCCGGCACCGGGCCCGTGCCCGACCGGCCCGGCGTGGAGGCGGTGCGCTGCCGCCTCGAAGGGCGCCAGATCGCGGGCTTCTGGCGCGACTGGGACCGGGCGGAGGCCGAAAAACCGCAGTTCGGCTCGGTCTGGATCGCGCCCCCCTACGCCGGCGCGCCGGCGATGCCGCTCAGGCTCGAGATGGGCATCGACTGGCTCGGCACCCTCGTCGTCTCCCTCACCCGCGCCGCTCCCGCCGCCACCCGGCAGGCGGCGCGATGACGCGAACGCGTCTTGCCCGCACGACGCGCGCGGGCGAGAGGCTGCGCATGCTCCGCGCCCTCGCCCTCGCCGCCCTCGCCCTCGCCCCCGCCCTGCCCGCCCAGGCGGCGGAACCGGTGCTCGCCTCCTACACCGTCTACTTCTCCGGCTTCCGGGTGGTGGAGCTCGACGCCTCCCTCGACCTCGCCCCCGAGCGCTATCGCGCGGTGGCACGGCTGCGCACGGCGGGGCTGCTCGCCACCTTCGTGCGCGGCGAACAGGTCTCCGAAGTGGAGGGGAGGGTCGCGCCCGCCACCGCCCTCGGCCTCGCCCCCGACCGCTACGCCATGGAAGGCCGCTGGCGCGACCGCGTGCGGCGCATCGCGCTGCGCTGGGACGGCGCCACCCCGGAAGTGCTCGCCCTCCTCCCGGCCAACGACGAGGAACGCGAGCCCGTTCCACCCGAACTGCAACGCGGCACGGTGGACACGATGTCCGCCCTGGTCGCTCTCATCGCCCGCGTCTCGGCGAGCGGGCGCTGCGACGGCGCGGCGGCGGTGTTCGACGGCCGGCGGCGCAGCGACTTCACCGCCGTCACCGAAGGCGAGGAGACGCTCGCCCCCCATCGCTGGGGTCTCTACGCCGGCCCGGCCCTGAAGTGCCGCTTCGAGGGCCGCCAGGTGGCCGGGTTCTGGCGCGAGGCAGACCCCGCTCAGGCGCGCGAACCGCGCACCGGGGCCGCCTGGCTCGCCCGCCCCGGCCCCGACCTACCGGTGATCCCGGTGCGGATCGACGCCGAGACGAACTGGGGCACCATCCACATCCACCTGACCAAGGTCGGCCGCGGCGAGGTGCCGCTTCCCCTGCGCGAGAGCCGCAACTGACCGCTCGGCCCGGCAGCACCCCACGCGCGGAGCGATTTCGCGACGATGCGATGACGTTTTGACAAGCGAGGCTCGCGCGCGGCACAACCCGCCGCCGTGCCCGACCACCCGTCCCTCGCCGTCATCCTGGCCGCAGGCCTCGGCACGCGCATGGGCTCGCGCCTGCCGAAACCCCTCCACCCCCTCGCCGGGCGGCCGATGGTCGCGCACGTGTTGGACGCCGCCCGCGCGGCCGGCTTCGCCGAGGCGGCGGTGGTGATCGGGCCGGAGCCGGCCTTCGAGGCGATGCGCCGCGCCGTCGCCCCGGCATCGTGCTTCGTGCAGGAGGAGCGGCTCGGCACCGCCCACGCCGTGCTCGCCGCCGCCCCCGCCCTTGAGGCGACCGCAGGCGAGGCGATGATCCTCTACGGCGACGTTCCGTTCGTCCGCCCCGAAACCATGCGGATGCTGGCCGCCCGCCGCCGCGAGAGCCGGGCCGCGCTCGCTTTGCTCGCCTTCCGCCCCCGTGATGCCGCGCAATACGGCCGCGTCGTGCTCGACGCGGAGGGCATCGTCTCCCGCATCGTCGAGTGGCGCGATGCGACGGCCGAGGAACGCGCCATCGGCCTCTGCAACGCTGGCCTCTTCTGCGCCCCCGCCGCCGAGCTGTTGCGCTGGTTGCGCCGGGTCGGCAACGCCAACGCCAAGGGCGAATACTACCTCACCGACATCGTCGCCATCGCCCGTGCCGAAGGGGCGCGCGTGGTTGCGGCCGAAGCCGCGGAGGACGAGGTGGTGGGGGTGAACTCGCGCGCCGAACTCGCCGCCGCCGAAGCGATCCTGCAGGCGCGCCTGCGCGCCCGCGCCATGGAGGGGGGAGCGACCCTGATCGCCCCCGAAACGGTTTTTCTCGCCTGGGACACGGTGCTCGCTCCCGACGTCGTCGTTCACCCGCACGTCGTGTTCGGCCCAGGCGTCGTCGTCGAGGAGGGGGCGGAAATCCGCTCCTTCTCCCACCTCGAGGGCTGCGTGGTGCGCGCGGGCGCGACAATCGGCCCCTTCGCCCGGCTGCGGCCGGGGGCGGATGTGGGCCCCGGCGCCCATGTCGGCAACTTCGTCGAACTCAAGAACACCAGCCTCGGCGCGAGGGCGAAGGCGAACCACCTCGCCTATCTCGGCGATGCGACCATCGGCGCGGCGACCAACATCGGCGCCGGTACCATCACCTGCAACTACGACGGGGTGGCGAAGCACCGCACCGTCATCGGGGCGGGCGTGTTCGTCGGCTCCAACGCCACCCTCGTCGCACCGCTGACCCTCGGCGACGGCGCGTTCATCGCCGCCGGCTCCACCATCACCGACGACGTGGCAGCGGAGGCGATGGCCTTCGGCCGCGCCCGCCAGGTGGAGAAGCCGGGCCGAGCGGCCGCTTACCTCAAGTCGCGCAAGGAGCAAGGTTGATGTGCGGCATCGTCGGCGTGGTCGGGCGTGGCGAGGCGGCACCCCTCCTGCTCGAGGCGCTGAAGCGGCTCGAGTACCGCGGTTACGACAGCGCGGGCATCGCGACGCTGGTGAACGGCGGCATCGCGCGCCGCCGCGCCGAGGGCAAGCTCGTGCGGCTGGCGGAACGTCTCGCCGCCGAACCGCTCGCCGGCACCACCGGCATCGGCCACACGCGCTGGGCCACCCACGGCCGCCCGTCGGAGGCGAACGCCCACCCCATCGCGACCCCCCGTGTGGCCGTGGTGCACAACGGCATCATCGAGAACCACGCCGAGCTGCGCGCCGAACTCGAGGCCGAAGGTGCCGCGTTCGAGTCCGAGACCGACACCGAGACGGTGGTGCGCCTCCTCGACCACGCGCTCGCCCGGGGGGCTTCGCCGGAGGAGGCGATGGCGGCCACCCTGCCGCGGCTGCAGGGCGCCTTCGCGTTGGCCGTCCTGTTCGCTGGCCGAAACGACATCATCATGGCCGCGCGCCGCGGCTCCCCGCTCGCCATCGGCTTCGGCGACGGCGAGATGTACGTGGGCTCCGATGCGCTGGCGCTGGCGCCGCTGACGGAACGCATCTGCTACCTCGAGGAGGGCGACTGGGCGGTGGTGCGCGGGGAGGGCGCGACCATCTTCGACTCCGCGGGCCGCCCCGTGGAGCGTGCGATCAGGCGCACCGCGATCTCCGGCGCCATGGTGGGCAAGGGCAACTACCGCCACTTCATGGAGAAGGAGATCCACGAACAACCGGCCGTCATCGGCGACACGCTGAAGAGCTACCTCGACCCCGCCTCGCGCCGCATCACGCTCCCCGATCTCGGCGTCGATCTCGCCGCCGTCTCGCGCGCGGCCCTCGTCGCCTGCGGCACCTCGTTCTACGCGGGCCAGGTGGCGCGGGATTGGTTCGAGCAGGTCGCGCGGCTGCCCGCCACCGCCGACATCGCCTCCGAATTCCGCTATCGCGAGCCGGTGCTCGACCCCGCGGGGATCGTGCTCGGCATCAGCCAGTCGGGCGAGACGGTCGACACGCTGGCCGCGCTGCGCTGGGCGAAGGCGCAAGGCGCACGCGTGCTCGCCATCGTCAACGTGCGCGAGAGCGCGATGGCGCGCGAGGCGGACGCCGCCCTGCTCACCCTCGCCGGGCCGGAGATCGGGGTCGCCTCCACCAAGGCCTTCACCACCCAGCTCGCCGCCCTCGCCTGCCTCGTCATCGCGACCGGCGAGGCGCGCGGGGCGCTCACGCGCGAGGCGGCCTCCGCCCTCGCCCAGGCGCTGATCGAGGTGCCGAGCCAGACGGCGGAGGCGCTCGAGCTCGAACGCCGCATCGCCGCCATCGCGGACGATGTCGCCGCGGCGCGCGACGTGCTCTATCTCGGCCGCGGCACGGCCTGGACCCTCGCCATGGAAGGCGCGCTGAAGCTGAAGGAGATCAGCTACATCCACGCGGAAGGGTATCCCGCGGGCGAAATGAAGCACGGTCCCATCGCGCTGATCGACGAGCACGTGCCGGTAATCGTGCTCGCCCCGCCCGGGCCCCTGTTCGAGAAGACCGCCTCCAACGTGCAGGAGGTGCATGCGCGCGGCGGGCGGGTGATCCTCGTCTCCGACCGCGCGGGCTGCGAACGCCTCGCGCCCCTCTGCGCACACACCGTGCCGATGCCCGCCGTGCACCCCTTCGCCGCCCCCATCGTGTACGCGATCCCCGTGCAGCTGCTCGCCTACCATGTCGCGGTGCTGAAGGGGACGGACGTGGATCAGCCGCGCAATCTCGCCAAGAGCGTGACGGTGGAGTGAGGGGGTGGTCGGGCGTCGCGCACTGCTTGCGGGGGTGGCAGGCGCGGTCGCGGCGACGGCTTCCGGTTCCGCGCGCGAGTGGCGCGTGCTGCCGGATGGCTGCGTCACCGCGGACGGCACGTGGCTCGCCTACAACGTGTTCCTGCCCCCGGGTTTCGATCCCGCGGGCGGGCCCTATCCCTTGCTCGTGCTGCTGCACGGGGCGGGGGCGGACGAGCAGTTCTGGGCCGGCAAGATCCGGCTGTGGAGCGCGGTGGAGCGCGGCATGGCGGACGGGCGGGTGGCGGCCCCGATCGCGGTGATGCCGGGCGCGCGCGACACCTGGTGGGTGGACAGCCCGATGGCGCGGGCGGAGTCCTGGGTGGTGCGCGACCTGCTCACCGACGTGGCGCTGAAGTACCCGGTGGCGCAGACGCGCGCAGGGCGGGCGGTCGCGGGCTACTCGGCGGGCGGCTTCGGCGCGCTCAGGTTGGCCTTGCGCCGGCCCGACCTCTTCTCGCGCGCCGCGCTGTGGGCGCCGGCGTGCTACGCCGACCTGCCGCCGGCGACCTCGGGTGCGCGGCGCAGTGCGGCGTTTCGCGGCGCGGATGGGCGGTTCGACGAGGCCGCCTGGCGGGCGGTCGCTTGGCCCGCGGCGTTGGCGGGCTACCTCGCCCAGCCGCTTCGGGTGCCGTTCTTCCTCGCCGCCGGAGACGCCGACCCGCTCGGGATCGCGCAGGAGACGCTGCGGCTTGCCGAGGTGCTGGAGCGCGCCCAGCCGGGGCAGGTGACGCTGCGCCTGATCGCCACCGGCCACACGATGCGGGTGTGGGAGGAGACGGCCGACGAGGCCTTGGCCTTCCTGCTGCCGGTGGCGGCGGGGGTCACGGCGCGGGCGGGGTGAGACGCTCGGCTGCAGTGGCGCGACCTTGCGCCGATACACGTTTTCGTAATCGTCCGCCTGCACCTTCCGCGGCGAAGGAAAGAATGTCGAGGAGGGTCGCGGCGTGTCGTTCCTGTCGTCCTTGCGCATCACCGGCAAGCTCGGGGTCTTTGCCGCCGCGCCTGTCATCGCCGTGCTTGTTATTGGCGGAACGTCCCTGCTCGCCGTGCGCGGGCTTCAGGAGGCCTTGGTCCGCGTGGATACGGAGGCTGGTGCGGCAACTTACGCCGCTCGTGTCAAGGCGCAGTTCTCCGAACTGCGGCGGCGGGAGCTGAGTTTGGCCTTGGATCGTGCGAGCGACGTCGGCGAGGTTCGCCGCCTTGTCGAGCGCGAAGTCCCACAGTTCCGAGACGCTGTGCGCCGCGTGCGGGAGGTGGCGGGGCCGGCGCGTCGCGAGATCCTCGACCGGCTTGTGCCGGCAGCCGAAAGCTACATCGCCGGCCTGCAGCGGTCCTTGGCTGCTGCTGAACGCCGCGATCCCGACCTTTCCGCGGTGGTCATGGCGAATCGCGATGCCATCCGCACCGTGGATCGCTTGACCTTGGAGCTCGAACGCGCGGCTCAAGCGGCTTCGGATCGCGTGCGAGCCGAGGCGGAGGCTGACGCTGCAGCCAAGGAACTCCTCGTCATCGCCGGCGTCGTCGCCTCCCTCCTCCTCGCCGCCCTGATGGTGTGGCTGATCGGCGCCCGCGGCATCGCCCGCCCTGTGGCCGAGTCCGTCGCCCGGCTCCGCGCGCTCGCCGAAGGCGACACCACCACCCCCATCCCAGGCGTCGGGCGGAAGGACGAGATCGGCGACCTCGCCGCCGCCATGCAGACCTTCCGCGACAAGCTGATCGCCGAGCGCGAACGCGAGGCGCGCGACCGCGCCGAAGCCGAAGCCAAGGCCGCCCGCGCGGCGAAGATGGCCGAGGCCACCGCTCGTTTTGAACGCGAAACGGGCGGCGTGGTGAAGGCCGTCGCCTCCGCCTCGACCGAACTGGAGGCCACCGCCTCCGGCCTCGCCGCCGGAGCGGAGGAGACCTCGCGCCAGGCCACCGCCGTCGCCGCCGCCGCCGAGCAGGCCTCCGCCAACGTGCAGACGGTCGCCGCCGCCGCCGAGGAACTCGCCGCCTCGATCCGAGAGATCAGCCGCCAAGTGACGGAAAGCACGCGGATGGCGCAGGAGGCGGTGAGCGAAGCCACCCGCACCAACGCCACCGTGGAAAGCCTCGCCGCCGCCGCACAGAAGATCGGCGACGTGGTGCGGCTGATCAACGACATCGCGGGGCAGACGAACCTGCTTGCCCTGAACGCCACCATCGAGGCCGCGCGTGCCGGCGAAGCGGGCAAGGGCTTCGCCGTCGTCGCCTCCGAAGTGAAGAACCTCGCGAGCCAGACAGCCAAGGCGACCGACGAGATCGCCGCCCAGATCGACGCCGTGCAGGCGGAAGTGGGCAAGGTGGTGGAGGCCATCCGCGCCATCGGCGGCACCATCGAGAAGATCAGCAGCGTTTCCGCCTCCATCGCCGCCGCGGTGGAGGAGCAAGGGGCGGCCACCGCCGAGATCGCGCGCAACGTGCAGCAGGCCGCCCAGGGCACGGGCGTGGTGTCGGCCAACATCGGCTCGGTGCAGCAGGTGGCGCAGAACGCCGGAGCGGATGCCGCCCAGGTGCAGAAGGCCGCCGAGGAACTGAGCCGCAACGCCGAGGAACTCCGCCGCCAGGTCGAGGCCTTCCTCGCCGAGGTGAAGGCGGCCTGAGCCCGGGCTGAGCGCCCCCCCATTCCTCCCTCGCCTCGGGGCCGCGTCGGCGACGGCGCGGCCCCTTCCGGCCGCGCCCGCCCGGGTCTAGGCTCCGCCCCGCACTGACCACGGGAGGACGCCGATGCTGAACCCGACCGCACCGCTGCCGCTGAAGGACCCCTCGCTGTTCCGCCAAGCCTGCCTCGTCGACGGCAAGTGGGTCGAGGCCGCCTCCGGCAAGACGCTTCCCGTGCGCAACCCCGCCACCGGCGAGGTGCTCGGCACCGTTCCGGCCTTCGGCGCGGCGGAGACCCGTGCGGCCATCGAGGCCGCGCACCGCGCCTTCCCGGCCTGGCGCGCGCTGACCGCGAAGGAGCGCGCGGCGATGCTGCGCCGTCTCTACGAGCTGATGCTCGCCAATGCCGACGACCTCGCCCTGATCATGACCTCCGAACAGGGCAAGCCGCTGGCGGAGGCGAAGGGCGAGGTGCTGTACGCCGCCGCCTTCGTCGAGTGGTTCGCCGAGGAAGGCAAGCGTGCCTACGGCGAGATGATCCCGACCAACGCCAAGGGCCGGCGCATCCTGGTGATGAAGGAGCCCGTCGGCGTGTTCGCCGCCATCACGCCATGGAACTTCCCCGCCGCGATGATCACCCGCAAATGCGCCCCAGGCCTGGCGGTGGGCTGCACCGGGGTGGTTCGTCCCGCCTCGCAGACGCCTTTCACCGCGCTCGCCATCGGCGTGCTCGCCGAACGCGCTGGGATTCCCGCCGGCGTGCTCAACATCGTCACCGGCCCCTCCGGCGAGGTCGGCGGCGAACTCACGGGCAACCCGCTCGTGCGCAAGGTGTCCTTCACCGGCTCGACGGAGGTGGGCAAGGTGATCCTCGCCCAGTGCGCCGCGACCGTGAAGCGCGTCAGCATGGAGCTTGGCGGCAATGCACCCTTCATCGTGTTCGACGACGCCGATCTCGACGCCGCGGTGGCCGGCGCGCTCGCCTCGAAGTATCGCAACACCGGCCAGACCTGCGTCTGCGCCAACCGCATCCTGGTGCAGGAGGGGGTGTACGAGGCCTTCGCGCAGAAATTCGCCGAGGCCGCGCGGGCGATGAAGGTGGGCCCCGGCGTCGAGCCAGGCGTGGTGCAGGGCCCGCTGATCAACGAGGACGCCGTGCGCAAGGTGGAGGAGCACATCGCCGATGCGGTGGCGCAAGGCGCGCGCGTGCTGACGGGCGGCAAGCGTCATGCCTTGGGCGGAACGTTCTTCGAACCGACCGTGCTCGCCGACGTGCCGCCTTCCGCCCGCATCTTCCGCGAGGAGACGTTCGGGCCCGTCGCCCCCCTGTTCAGGTTCAGGACGGAGGAGGAGGCGATCCGTCTCGCCAACGACACGCCCTACGGGCTCGCCGCCTACTTCTACGCCCGCGACGTCGGCCGCATCATGCGCGTGGCCGAGGCGCTCGAGTACGGCATCATCGGCGTCAACGAGGGCATCATCTCGACCGAAGTGGCACCCTTCGGCGGCTACAAGGAGAGCGGGCTCGGCCGCGAAGGGGCGCATCACGGCCTCGAGGAGTATCTCGAAGTGAAGTACGTCGCCCTCGGCGGCATCGGCACCTGACGGGGCCGGGGCGGGGGTTCAGCGACGAACCGCGGGACGCGCGTGGATTTCGACCTGTTCGTCATCGGCGGCGGCTCGGCCGGCGTGCGCTGCGCGCGCATCAGCGCGGGCCACGGCGCGCGCGTCGCCATCGCCGAATCGCGCCACTGGGGCGGCACCTGCGTCAATGTCGGTTGCGTGCCGAAGAAGATCATGGTGCAGGCGGCCGAGTATCGCGGCGCGTTCGAGGACGCGCGCGCCTTCGGCTGGGATCTCGAGGTGCGCGGCCACGATTGGGCGAAGCTGAAGGCGCGCCGCGACGCCGAGGTGGCGCGCCTCTCGACGCTCTACCGCCACCTGCTCGAGGGCGCCGGCGTCACCCTGTTCGAGGGCCACGCTGCACTGATCGACGCCCATACGGTGGAGATCGGTGGCAGGCGCGTCACCGCCCGCTTCATCGTCATCGCCACCGGGGGCGAGCCGGTACGCCCGACCATTCCGGGGGCGGAGCATTGCCTTCTCTCCGACGATCTCTTCGCGCTTCCCGAGAAGCCGAAGCGGGTGGTGGTGCTGGGCGGTGGTTACATCGCCTGCGAGTTCGCCGCCCTGCTGAACGGGCTCGGCGCGGAGGTGCACCAGCTCTATCGCGGGCCTTTGTTCCTGCGCGGCTTCGATCGCGACCTCCGCGACGCGCTCGCCGAGGAGATGCGGGCGGAGGGGATCGATCTCCGTTTCGATGCCGATGCGGAGCGGATCGAGCGGACGCGCGATGGGTTCCTGGTCGTCTCCTCGGACGGGCGCGCGATCGAAGCGGATGCCGTGTTCGCCACCATCGGCCGTCGCCCCAACGTCGCCGGGCTCGGGCTCGAACGCGCCGGCGTGCAGGTGTCCGCCAAGGGCGCGATCGTGGTCGACGAGGCGATGCGCACCTCCGTCCCCTCCATCTACGCCCTCGGCGACGTGACGGATCGGCTCAACCTCACCCCCGTCGCCACCGCGCAGGGCCATGCGCTGGCGGATACGCTGTTCGGCGGCCGCCCGCGCCGGGTGAGCCTGGAGAACGTGCCCACGGCGATCTTCACCATCCCGCCCATCGGCACGGTTGGGCTCGCCGAGGAGGAGGCGGCCAAGCGGGGGCCGGTCGACGTCTACCTCGCCCGCTTCCGCCCTCTCCGCCACACCATCACCGGCCGGCAGCGGCGCACCCTGATGAAACTTGTGGTCGAGCGCGCGTCGGGGCGCGTGCTTGGCGCCCACATGCTGGGCGAGGATGCGCCCGAGATCATCCAGGGCATCGCCATCGCCCTCGTGATGGGCGCGACCAAGGCCGATTTCGACCGCACGATCGGCGTGCACCCGACCGCGGCGGAGGAGTTCGTCACCATGCGCACCCGCCGGCCGGACCCGCTGGCCGAGGCGGCCGATTAGGCCCGCGCGGCGTACGCGGTGGCGTTTGCCCTCCTGCTGTGGTTAATGTCGCCCCGCAACGTGTGACCGTTTTGAGGACAACGCCATGTCAGCGCCCTGGAGCCCGGAGTCCTGGCGAACGAAGCCGGTGGCGCAGATGCCGCAGTACCCCGACGAGGCGGAACTCGCCGTCGTGCTGGAGCGGATCAAGCGCTACCCGCCGCTCGTCTTCGCCGGCGAGGCCCGGCGGCTGAAGGCCGCACTCGCCGCCGCCGCCGAGGGCAGGGCCTTCGTCCTGCAGGGCGGAGATTGCGCCGAATCCTTCGCCGACCTCACCGCCAACGTCATCCGCGACAGTTTCCGCGTGCTCCTGCAGATGGCGGTGGTGCTCACCTACGGCGGGCAGGTGCCGGTGGTGAAGATCGGCCGCATGGCGGGCCAGTTCGCCAAGCCGCGCAGTGCGGAGACCGAAACGATCGACGGCGTGACCCTCCCCGCCTATCGCGGCGACAACATCAACGGTGCGGAATTCACCGCCCAAGCGCGCAGGCCCGACCCCGCACGGATGGAGCGCGGGTACTTCCACGCCGCCTCAACGCTCAACCTGCTGCGCGCCTTCGCGCAAGGCGGCTATGCCGACCTGCACGAGGTGCATCGCTGGAACCTCGGTTTCGTCGAACGGAGCCCCGCGGCCGAGCGCTACCGCGACCTCGCCGATCGGCTCGACCAGACCCTCGCCTTCATGGCGGCCTGCGGCCTCACCTCCGACACCACGCCGCAGATCCGCGAGACCGACTTCTACGTCTCGCACGAGGCGCTGCTGCTGCCGTTCGAGCAGGCGATGACGCGCATCGATTCCACCTCCGGCGACTGGTACTGCACTTCCGCCCATCTGCTCTGGATCGGTGAGCGCACGCGTCAGCACGACCATGCGCATGTCGAGTTCCTGCGCGGGGTGAAGAACCCGATCGGCATCAAGTGCGGGCCCTCGATGCAGCCGGATGACGTGCTGCGCCTGCTCGACATCCTCAATCCGCAGAACGAGCCCGGCCGCATCACGCTGATTTCCCGCATGGGGGCGGACGCGATCAGCGCGCGCCTGCCCCCCCTCGTGCGCGCGGTCGCGCGCGAGGGGCGCAAGGTCGTTTGGCTCACCGACCCGATGCACGGCAACACCGTGAAGGCGTCGAACGGCTACAAGACCCGCCGCTTCGAGGCGATCCTCACCGAAGTCAGGGGATTCTTCGACGTGCATGAGGCGGAAGGAACCTGGCCTGGCGGCGTGCACATCGAGATGACCGGGCAGGACGTGACGGAATGCCTCGGCGGCTCGCGCCCCGTCACCGAAGCCTCGCTCGCCGCCCGCTACCACACCTTCTGCGACCCGCGGCTGAATGCGGAGCAGGCGCTCGAGCTCGCCTTCCTGGTGGCGGACGAGCTGCGCAGCCGCCGCGGTGCGGATCGTTCCCGACGTGTCGCCGCGCAATAGGCCGGCGGCGATGCTGCGCGCCGTCGCCACACCGGCGGCGGAGGAGATCCCCCGCCACACGGACTCCTACTTCACCCGCACGCGCCGCATCGTCGAACGCTTCGGCGACTGCACCGTAACCTATGCGGTGTTCATGCGCCGCCCCGTCGTCTCCGCTCCACGCATCGCCATCGACTGGCTGCGTGCGGTGCGCGGCGATGCGGTCAGCATCGAGGTGATGCACCCGGAGGGCGCGGTCGTCGGCGCCGGGGATCCGATCCTCTACATCAGCGGCTCCTTCGCCGAACTCGCCGAACTGGAGACCATCCTGCTGCAGAAGCTCGGGCCCACCTGTGTCGCGGCCTGGAACGCCTGGGCGATGTGCCTCGAGCTTCCGCATGTGCCGTTCCTCGCCATGGATGCGCGCCACTGCGCCGGCACCGAGATGGCGGAGATGATGGCCTATGCGGCCTCGGTGGGGTCGCGGGCGGCCCAAGCGCAAGGGGCGAAGGGCTTCATCGGCAACGCGAATGATGCGACCGCGCATTGGTTCGGCGCCAATCGCGGCCGTGGCACGATGCCGCACGCGCTGATCGGCTATGCCGGCTCCACCGTGCGGGCGGCCGAAATGTTCAGGGAGACATTTCCGGAGGATGATCTGACCGTGCTCGTGGATTATTTCGGCAAGGAGGTGACGGACGCGATCGCCGTCGCCAGACGCTTCCCCGACCTCGCCGCCGAAGGGCGTCTTGCCGTGCGGCTCGACACCCATGGCGGTCGCTACATGGAGGGGCTTGATCCGCCCTCCTCCTACGCGGTGCTCGAACGCCACGCACCGCACGCGATCAGGCGGTACCGGTCGGAGACGGAACTGAAATGGCTGGTCGGCACCGGCGTCTCGGCGGCCGCCATCTGGCGCATGCGCGAGGCGCTCGACGAGGCGGGCTTCCCGCGCGTTCGCATCGTCGGCTCCTCCGGGTTCTCGGTCGAGAAGTGCCGGGTGATGGCGGATGCCAAGGCCCCGCTCGATCTGGTCGGCACCGGTTCCTTCCTGCCCGAGATCTGGAGCGAGACCTACGCCACCGCCGACATCATCGCCTATGACGGTGTCGCCCGCGTCAAGGTCGGGCGAGAGTTCCTGTTCCGGAAGAATGGCGCGCGCACTCCGTGATCCGCGCGCTGTTCGCGCCGTCGGCTGACGAGGCGCAGGAGCGTCGCCTCGGCTTCCTGCTCGCCACCGGCGTGCTCGTCATCTGGACCGGTTTCATCCTGGCGAGCCGGGCGGGGGCGAAGGGGGCACTCACCTCGTGGGACATGGCGGCGCTGCGCTTCGGCGTGTCCTTCGTCGCCCTGCTGCCGGCCGCCCTGATGGGAGCGCTGCGCGGCGTCCCGTTGCCGCGCATCGCCGCCCTCACCGCCACGGCGGGCTACGGCTTCGCGCTGCTCGCCTATGCCGCCTTCGAAATCGCCCCCGCCGCGCACGGTGCCGTGCTGCTGCCGGGGGCGCTCCCGTTCGTCACCACGCTGCTCGCCTTCGTCTGGCTCGGCGAGCCGATTTCGCGCCGACGAAAACGCTCGCTCGCGCTGATTGCCATCGGCATCGTGTTGCTGGCGGGCCTTGGCTTCTTCGACTCGCCGGGGGCGTGGCGCGGCGATGTGCTGTTCTTCCTGGCCACCTCGTCCTGGGCGGTGTTCACCATCCTGGTGCAACGCTGGCAGATCACCGCGCTTCAAGCCACGACTTCGATCGCCATCGGCTGCGCGCCCCTCTATCTCCCGCTGTGGTGGTTCGCCCTCCCGTCCAACATCCACCTCGCGTCCTGGGGCGAGATCCTGTTCCAGGGCGTCTATCAGGGCCTGCTGGCGATGGCCTTCGCCTCGCTGATCTACAACCGTGCCCTGATCGCGCTCGGCCCCGTGCGCCTCTCCTTGTTCACCTCCGTGGTGCCGGCACTCGCCGCGGTGGCGGCTTGGCCCCTGCTCGGCGAGCCGCTGGGCTGGGGTGGCGCGCTCGGCGTGCTCGCCGTCACCGCCGGCATGATCCTGGGCGTGCGCGGCGGTCGCGTTGACGTCGCCCTGCCCCGCCCCTAGCGTCGCGGCCCATGGCGGAACGGCTCAGGCTGGCGCTCGCTCAGCTCGACCCTCACCTCGGTGCGATCACGGCGAATGGCGACAAGATCCTCGCCGCACGTGCGCGCGCCGCCGCCGAAGGCGCCGATCTCGTTCTGACGCCGGAACTCTCCATCGCGGGCTACCCGCCCGATGACCTGGTGCTGAAGCCCGCCTTCCTCGATGCCTGCCGCGAGGCGGTCGAGCGCCTCGCCGCGGTCACCGCCGATGGGGGGCCCGGCCTCGTCGTCGGCGCCCCCTGGCGCGAGGGGGAGAGGCTGTACAACGCCGCCCTGGTGCTGGAGGGTGGGCGCATCCTCGCCATGCGCGCCAAGCACGAACTGCCGAACTACGGCGTGTTCGACGACAAGCGCCATTTCGTGCCGGGCCCCGCTCCCGGGCCCGTCGCCTTCCGCGGCTTCCGCCTTGGACTGATGATCTGCGAGGACTGGTGGCTGCCCGACGTGTGCGAGACCCTCTGCGAGAGCGGGGCGGAGCTTCTCGTCTCCATCAATGCCTCGCCCTACGAGGCCGGCAAGCAGGACCGTCGCCTGTCGTTGGCTGTGGGCCGCGTGGTCGAGAACGGTCTCGGCTTCGTCTTCCTCAACCAGGTCGGCGGGCAGGACGAGCTCGTCTTCGACGGCGCCTCCTTCGTGCTGGATCCGGATCGTTCCCTGCGCGTGCGGCTGCGCGCGCTGGAGGAGGATTTCGCAATCGCCGAGTGGCGCCGCGAAGAGGACCGCCTGGTCTGCACGACGTCGCACGTCGCGCCCGAGGAGGGGCGGGAGGAGAGCATCTGGCGGGCGATGATGCTGGGGCTCGCCGATTACGTGGCGAAGAACGGCTTTCCCGGCGTCGTCCTCGGGCTCTCGGGCGGCATCGACAGCGCGGTCACCGCCGCGGTCGCGGTCGATGCGCTGGGGGCGGAGCGGGTGCGTGCCGTCATGCTCCCCTCCCCCTACACCTCGCGCGAGAGCCTGGAGGACGCCGAGGCTTGTGCCCGCGCCCTCGGCGTGCGTTACGACGTGATCCCCATCGCGGAGGCGATGGACACCTTCCACCGCATTCTCGCCCCCGTGTTCGGCAACCGCCCGCCCGACATCACGGAGGAGAACATCCAGTCCCGCACGCGCGGCCTCATCCTGATGGCGCTCTCCAACAAGTTCGGCGACATGCTGCTGACCACGGGGAACAAGAGCGAGATGTCGGTGGGCTACGCGACCCTCTACGGCGACATGTGCGGCGGCTTCTCCGTGCTGAAGGACGTCTACAAGACCACCGTCTTCGCCCTCGCCCGCTTCCGCAACCGAAGCCTGCCGCGCGGGGCGAAGGGGCCCGAGGGCCCCGTCATTCCCGAACGCGTCATCGTCAAGCCGCCCTCGGCCGAACTGAAGCCGAACCAGACCGACCAGGACACGC
Organism: Elioraea thermophila (ex Habib et al. 2022); assembly: GCF_003336755.1. GTDB lineage: Bacteria > Pseudomonadota > Alphaproteobacteria > Acetobacterales > Acetobacteraceae > Elioraea > Elioraea thermophila. The sequence goes on from NZ_QMDI01000006.1 coordinate 292,697, forward strand.
TGCCGCCCTACGATCAGCTCGATGCGATCCTGGAAGGGCTCGTCGAGGGCGAACAATCCGTCGACGCCCTGGTGGCACGGGGGCACGACCGCGCGACGGTGCTGCGGGTCTGGCGCATGCTCGATCGCGCTGAATACAAGCGCCGCCAGGCCCCGCCCGGGGTGAAGATCACCCCGCGCGCCTTCGGCCGCGACCGGCGCTATCCGATCACCAACGGCTTCACCGCGCTCGTGCGATGATGGAGTCCCTGTTCGCCCCGGCCGGAGGCTGGGTGGTGCGCATCGTCGACCTCTCGGGGGGAAGCGAGGGCGAGGTCGAGGAGGTGCGCGGCTTCGCGACCCTGATGCACGCCAACGCCTTCGCGCGCGCCTATGTGCGCGACAGCGTGGAGCGCTGCCGCCTGCCGGGGGCGAGCCCGCGCGACGTCGCGGCCGCTTGGCACGCCTTCGGCGAAGATGCCGAGGTGGTCGATGCCGGCGACCTCGCCTGGTCCTCCGCCGCCGAGCTCGCCTTCTTCGCCGCCAACCCTGCCCCGCCCGGCAGCGAGGAGCGCGACTGGCGAAGCCTGGATCCGCGCCGCTTCGCCGGGGCGGATGACTGACGCAGCCCGCGCGTGCGCGTCCGTTTCGCCCCCTCGCCGACCGGCCACCTGCACGTCGGCAACGCCCGCATCGCGCTCATCAACTGGCTGTTCGCCCGCGCGGGCGGCGGATCGTTCCTGCTCCGACTCGACGACACCGACACGGCACGCTCGCGCGCCGAATACGCCGCCGCCATCGAGGAGGATCTGCGCTGGCTCGGGCTTGATTGGGACGAGGGCCCCCTCCGCCAGAGCGAGCGGCTCTCGCGCTACGCGGAGGTGGCCGAGGCGCTGAAGGCCGCCGGGCGGCTCTATCCGTGCTGGGAGAGCGAGGAGGAGCTGGCGGCGAAACGCAAGCAGCGCCTCGCCCGCGGCCTCGCCCCCGTGTACGACCGCGCCGCCCTCGCGCTCACCGAAGAGCAGCGCGCCCGCGCGCTCGCCTCCGGCAAGCCCCCCTATTGGCGCTTCCGTCTCTCCGACGGCGAGGTCGCCTGGGAGGATCTCGTCCTCGGACGGCGCGCGGTGAAACTTCCCGCCATCTCCGACCCCGTTCTCGTGCGCGCCGACGGCAGCCCCCTCTACACCTTCGCCTCGGCGGTCGACGATCTCGACTTCGGCGTCAGCCACATCATCCGCGGCGAGGACCACGTCACCAACACCGGCGTGCAGCTCGACATCCTCGCCGCTCTCGGTGCCGACACCGCCGGCTTGCGCTTCGCCCACCTGCCGCTTCTGGTCGACGAGGCGGGCGAGCCGCTCTCCAAGCGCCTCGGCTCGCTCTCCTTGCGCGCGCTGCGGGCCGACGGGGTGACGCCGGAGGCGCTGGCCGGCTACCTCGCCCGCCTCGGCACGCCCGACGAGGCCGTCCCCGGCCTGCCGCGCGAGCTCCTCGCCGGCTTCGACCTCGCCCGCTTCGGGAAGAGCCCCCCGCGTTTCGACATCCGCCAGCTCCTCGCCCTCAACCGTCGCGTGCTGCAGGCATTGCCGTTCGCTTCCGTGCAGGATCGACTGCCGGAGGGGGCGACCGAGGCCTTCTGGCACGCCGTACGCGGCAATCTCGACCTGTTGTCCGAGGCGCGCGGGTGGTGGGAGGTCGTCGCCGGCCACATCGTGCCACCCCCCCTGCTCGAGGAGGCCCCATTCCTGCGCGCCGCCCTCGACACCCTCCCACCCGAACCCTGGGACGAGGCGACCGCGAAGGCCTGGGCGGCGACGCTTGCGGCGGCGACGGGACGGAAGGGCCGCGCACTCTGGCGCCCGCTGCGTCTTGCGCTCACCGGCGAGGAGCACGGGCCCGACATGGCCGCCCTGCTCCCCCTCATCGGCCGCGCCCGCGCCGCCGCACGGCTGCGTCTCGCCGCCGGCGTTTGACGCAGCCCCCCGCGCGTCGCATATCGCCCCCGCCATGCCGCACCTCGTGCTGCACAACACGGCGACACGGCGCAAGGAGCCGTTCCGCCCGCTCGACCCCGGGCACGTTCGGCTTTACGTCTGCGGGCCCACCGTCTACGACCGCGCGCATATCGGCAATGCGCGCCCCGTCGTCGTGTTCGACGTGCTGGTGCGGCTGCTGCGCCGTCTCTTTCCGCGCGTCACCTACGTGCGCAACATCACCGACGTCGACGACAAGATCATGGCCGCCGCCCGCGAGCGCGGCGAGACGATCGAGCAGGTGACCGGGCGCACCACGCGCTGGTTCCACGAGGACATGGCCGCCCTCGGCGCCCTGCCGCCCGACGTGGAGCCGCGCGCGACCGAAACGATCGCCGAGATGATCGCGCTGATCGAGCGCCTCATCGCCTCCGGCCACGCCTACGAGGCGGAAGGCCACGTGCTGTTCCACGTGCCGTCCTTCCCGCGCTACGGTGCCTTGTCGAACCGTTCTCCGGAGGAAATGGAGGCCGGCGCTCGGGTCGAGGTCGCGCCCTACAAGCGGTCCCCGTACGACTTCGTGCTGTGGAAGCCCTCGACGCCGGATCAGCCTGGGTGGGCAAGTCCCTGGGGCCGCGGCCGCCCCGGCTGGCACATCGAGTGCAGCGCGATGTCCTGGCGCCACTTGGGGACCGACTTCGACATCCACGGCGGCGGGATCGACCTGATCTTCCCCCACCACGAGAACGAGATCGCGCAGTCGCTCTGCGCCTTTCCGGGCTCGGGCTTCGCCCGCACCTGGGTCCACAACGGCATGCTGCTCGTCAACGGCGAGAAGATGTCGAAGTCGCTCGGCAACTTCGTCACCGTCGCCGAAATCCTCGCGCACGGCGACTGGGCCGGGGAGGCGTTCCGCCTGCTGCTGCTCAAGACGCATTATCGCATGCCGCTCGACTACACGGAGGCGGGGCTTCTCGAGGCGCGGCGAGAGCTCGACCGCTTCTACCGTGCCCTCGAGGCCGTGGGCGAACCGGCAGCCGCGCCCGACCTCCCGCACGCCGTGCTCGCCGCCTTGCTCGACGATCTGAACACGCCGGCGGCTCTCGCCGCCATGCACGGCCTTGCCGACCGGGCACTCGCCGGCGAGCGCGCGGCGGGGGCCGAGCTGCGCGCCGCCGCCGACCTGATGGGCCTTCTTCCCCGTACGGCCGCGGCCTGGTTCCGCGGCGGCATCGACAGTGCCGAGATCGAGGCGGCGATCGCCCGTCGCCTCGCCGCCCGCCGCGCGCGCGACTTCGCAACCGCCGACGCGATCCGCGCCGAACTCGCCGCCAAGGGCATCGTGCTCGAGGACACGCCGGCCGGCACCACCTGGAGACGCGCGTCATGACGACCAGGATCCACCTCTACGACTGCACGCTGCGCGACGGGCAGCAGATGCAGGGCGTGGATTGGGGGGTGGCGGACAAGATCGCGATCGCGCGCGCGCTCGATGCCTTCGGCATCGACACCATCGAGGGCGGCTGGCCGGGCGCCAACCCGATCGACGATGCCTTCTTCGCCTCGCCCCCGCCGCTGCGCCACGCACGCCTCGCCGCCTTCGGCATGACGCGGCGGGCGGGTCGTTCCGCCGCCAACGACCCCGGCCTCGCCGCCGTCTTCGCCGCCCGCACGCCGATCATCACCCTCGTCGGCAAGACCTGGGACTACCACGCCGAGGTCGCACTCGGCGTGACGCTCGAAGAGAACCTCGCGATGATCGCCGAGAGTGTGGCGGAAGCGAAGCGCCGTGCGACGACGGTGATGTTCGACGCCGAACATTTCTTCGACGGCTTCAAGCGCAATCGCGACTATGCGCTGGCGGCGATCCGCGCCGCGCACGAGGCGGGGGCGGAGTGGATCGTGCTCTGCGACACCAATGGCGGCACCCTGCCGCACGAGGTGGAGGAGATCGTGCGCGAGGTGACGCGCCTCATCCCCGGCGAGCGTCTCGGCTTCCACGGCCACGACGATACCGGCAACGGGGTGGCGAACAGCCTCGCCGCCGTGCGTGCGGGCTGCCGCATGGTGCAGGGCACGATCAACGGCATCGGGGAGCGCTGCGGCAACGCCAATCTCGTCTCCATCATCCCGACGCTGATGCTGAAGATGGGCTACACGACGGGGGTGAGCGAGGAGCAGCTCCGGGGCCTCACCAAGCTCTCGCGGCTGATCGACGAGCGGCTCAATCGCGCCCCCGCCCGCGGTGCGCCGTACGTCGGCGAATCGGCCTTCGCGCACAAGGGCGGCCTGCATGTCTCGGCGGTGGCGCGCGATCCCGCCACCTACGAGCACATCGCGCCCGAACGGGTCGGCAATCACCGCGTCATCGTCGTCTCCGACCAGGCGGGGCGATCCAACATCCTGGCCCGGCTGCGCGAGGCGGGGATCGAGATCGACCCGGAGGATGCGCGGGTGAAGCGCATTCTCGACGAGGTGAAGGCGCGCGAATTCGCGGGCTACGCCTATGACGGCGCTGAGGCCTCGTTCGAACTCCTCGCGCGGCGCGTGCTCGGCACGGTGCCGGAGTATTTCCGACTCGAATCGTTCCGCACGCTCGTGGAGCGGCGGCATGAGAGCGAAGAACCCCTCTCCGAGGCCACGCTCAAACTCATCGTCAAAGGGGAGCGCGTGCTGACGGTGGCGGAAGGCAACGGGCCCGTGAACGCGCTCGATGCCGCGCTGCGCAAGGCGCTCGAGCCGCACTACCCGGAGGTACGGGCGCTCAGGCTCGTCGACTACAAGGTGCGCATCCTCACCCCCGACCAGGCGACCGCCGCCACCACGCGGGTGATGATCGAATCGGAAGGGCCCGATCAGGCGCGCTGGAGCACGGTCGGCGTGTCGGGCAACGTCATCGAGGCCTCGTTCGGTGCGCTCGCCGATGCGGTGACGTATCTGTTGCTGCGCGAGGGGGTCGCGGCCTGAGCGGACCGGGGACCCCTCCCCTCCAAGCACGCTTGACGATCCCCTCCTGGAGGATAGGATGGTCGCATGAAACACGACCCGCAGGCGGGCGGCATCCGCCACGCCAGCCATGGCGACGTCGTCAAGCGGCTGCGCCGCGCCGAAGGCCACCTGCGCGCCGTCGTCGGCATGATCGAGGCGGGCCGCCCGTGCCTCGAACTCGCCCAGCAACTGCATGCGATCGAACGCGCGATCGGCAACGCCAAGCGCGAACTCATCCAGGACCACATCGACCACTGCCTCGACCGCGCGATCGAGGAGGGCAAGGCGGAAGCGGCACTGGCCGAGTTCCGCGCGCTGACCAAGTTCCTCTGAGGCAGGGGCGAGGGGAGCGCGCGATGGAGGGCGGCATCCTCCAGGCCCTCGCGGCGGGTGGGGCCGCACCCTGGCTGTGGCTGCCGGCCGCCTTCGCCCTCGGCGCCCTGCACGCCCTGGAGCCCGGGCATGCGAAATCGATGATGGCGGGCTTCGTCATCGCCACGCGCGGCACGCCGGCGCAAGGCGTGGTGCTCGGCGTCTGCGCCGCGGTGGCGCATTCGCTGGTCGTCTGGGGGCTGGTGCTCGCCGCCTTCGCGGTCGGGCTCGATCGCGTGCCGCCGAGTTGGCTGCCCTGGCTGTCGCTCGCCGGCGGCATCGTGGTGCTCGCGGTCGCCGCCTGGTTGGCGCGGGGCCTGGTGCGCGAGCAGGGACATCGCCACGACCACCATCACGGCGATCACCACGGCGCCGGGCACGATCACCGTCACCACCACGAGCACGACCATGCGCCTCACCATGTCACCCCATCGGCGGAGCAGCGCGTCGGCTGGCGGACGGTGATCGCGACCGGTTTCGGCGGCGGTCTCGCGCCCTGTCCGGGCGCCCTCGTGGTGCTGGCGCTCGCCCTGCAGGCCGGGGCCGCTGCGCTCGGCGTGGCCATGGTCGCGGCCTTCTCGCTCGGCCTCGGCGTGGTGCTGAGCGGGGTGGCGCTCGCCGCCGCCCTCTCGCTTCGCCTCGCTTCCCCCGCCCGCGGCGGTTCTCGGTTCAGCCGCCTTGCCGCCGCCCTGCCCTGGGCCTCGGTGGCGGTGATGGCGGCAGCGGGCCTGTACACCCTCGGCCGCGCGGGGGCCGTGCTCGCTGCCGGCGGCTGAGCGCCGGCGGATCCTCCCCCCTTCCGGGCCACGGTCGACCCGGTATCCGCTGCCCCCGCGCGGAAGCCGCACGCTTCCGGGCAAGGAAGGGAGACGATGATGGGCAGGACGATCCTCACCCTCGCCCTCGGCGCGGTGCTCGGCGGCACCGTCGCCCTCGCCCAGCACGGGCCCCATCACGGCCACGGCCCGGCACCGGCCGCCGAGCCGGACAGCACGCGGGCGTTCCGGGACGCGAACGAACGCATGCACCGCGCGATGGACATCCGCTTCAGCGGCAACGCCGACATCGACTTCCTGCGCGGCATGATCCCGCACCACGAGGGGGCGGTGGAAATGGCCCGCATCGTGCTGCGCCACGGCAAGGATGCGGAGGTGCGCAAGCTCGCCGAGGAGATCATCCGCACCCAGGAGGCGGAGATCGCGCAGATGCGCGCCATGCTGCAGCGGCTGGGCGGATGAGGCCGGGGCGAGGCTTGCCCCCAAGCCACCCGCCCGCCTAATCCCCGCCCCGTGGACGAGGAGGTACGCAGCAAGGTCAGCGGGCCCGTCGGCGAGAACACGCCCGTCGTCGTGCTCGTTCGCCCTCAGCTCGCCGAGAACGTCGGGGCAGTGGCGCGGGCGATGGCGAACGGCGGATTGTTCCATCTTCGCCTCGTGACGCCGCGCGAGGACCCGCTGGCCGAGCGCGCCCGCCGCACCGCCTGCGGGGCGGATGCCATCCTCGAGGCGGCGACCACGCACGCGACGGTTGCCGACGCGGTGGCCGATCTGCACCGGGTGTTCGCCACCTGCCCCCGCCCGCGCCACGTCATCATCACCACCGTCACCGCCCGCGCCGCCGCCGGCATGCTGCGCGACGTCGCCGCGCGGGGGCTTCGGGCGGGGGTCCTGTTCGGGCCGGAGCGCAACGGCCTCACCGCCGACGATCTCGCCCACGCCGACACGCTGGTGCAGGTACCGCTCAACCCGGCCTTCAATTCCATGAACCTCGCCCAGGCGGTGATGGTGCTCGCCTACGAGTGGTGGATGGCGGGCGATACCACGCCGCCGGCGCGCCTCGTCACCAACGAGACGCGGGTGGCCACCAAGGGCGAGCTCGAGAACTTCCTCCGCCACCTGACGATCGAGCTCGACGCCTGCGGCTTCCTGCGCAACCGCGAGAAGCGGCCCACGATGGTGCGCAACATCCGCCACTTCTTCCAGCGCGCCGAGGTGACGGAGCAGGAGCTGCGCACCCTGCACGGCGTGGTGACGGAACTGGCGCGCGGTCGGCGCGTGCGCGGCCGCATCGAGCCCGGTATGGAGGTGGAGCCGGACGAGGCGGTGTGAGGGCGCGCGCGAGAGCGGGCGGCGACCTCAGTTCGGCTCGCGCGGCAGCTGGCGTGCGAGGCGCCGCGCAAGCAAAAGCCCGAGCACGCCACCCAAGGGAGCGCCGGGCAGGGCAAGCAGCCACCCCACATGCGCCCCCTGCGCGATCAGCCCCATGCCGATCCCGAGCGTGAAGCCGCCGACCAGGCTGCCCACCACGCCGGCCGAGAGGCCGAGGATCAGCACGTCGCTCCGCGTCACCATGCGCCGCCGATAAGGGGTGGCCCTGGGGTTTGACAAGCGGCGCCCGACCGCGTATCCGCGCGGGCCTTCCCGGGAACGCGAACGGAAGTTCCGCCCCGCCTCGCGCGGTGGCCTACCGGGACATCGAGCGGCCGACCTCGCGGGCGGCCCGACACCAAAGGACGAACCGCATGACGAAGCGCCTTGCCAGCAAGTACAAGGTCAATCGACGCCTCGGCGTCAACCTCTGGGGCCGGCCGAAGAGCCCCGTCAACAAGCGCGACTATGGGCCCGGCCAGCACGGCCAGCGCCGCAAGAAGCCGACCGACTACGGCCTGCAGCTGATGGCCAAGCAGCGGCTGAAGATGTACTACGGCAACATCGGCGAACGTCAGTTCCGCCGCTATTACGAGGAGGCGGTGCGTCGGAAGGGCGACACCTCGGAGAACCTGATCGAACTCCTCGAGCGTCGGCTCGACACGGTGGTGTACCGGATGAAGTTCGCCATCACCCCCTTCGCCGCGCGCCAACTGGTCAATCACGGCCACGTCCTGGTCAACGGCAAGCGCGTCACCATTCCGTCCTTCTTGGTGCGCGACGGCGACCAGATCGAACTGAAGGATAAGGCGAAGCAGTTCGCCTCCGTCCTCGATGCCGCGCAGTCGGCCGAGCGTGATGTGCCCGAGTACGTCGAGGTCGATCACCGTGCCATGCGCGGGCGTTTCCTGCGCGCGCCGAAACTGACCGACGTGCCGTATCCGGTGCAGATGGAGCCCGCGCAGGTCGTCGAGTTCTACTCGCGCTGAGCACGCGACACCGGACATCGTCCGGGTCCCTCACGGGCGCCCCGCCTGCCCTGCGCAGCGGGGCGCCGTCCGTTTTTGCGCGCAATGTGCGCCGACGCGCGCGCTTCACGCCACCCCGCGGTCGTCGGCGGGACTTGAGCCCGCCCAAGGACTGGCACACGCCGTGCTAGGCTCTCGCTGCATCCAGCGGCCGCGTCAGTCGCTGGAGCCTGCGACGAGGCGAACGAACAGACCGGGAGACGACCATGCTTCGACGCCGCCAGCTTCTCGCCACGGCCGCCGCCGCGACACTCGCCCCCACCGTCGCCCGCGCGCAGGGGCGCACGCGCGACGTGCGCGTCGGCTTCAGCCAGGACGCGCTCACCCTCGATCCCGCCAACCACCGCAACCGCGAGACGCAGACCATCATTCGCAACATCCACGATGGTCTGCTGACGCGCGACCCCGACATGCGCATCGTGCCCGAGATCGCCGAGGCCTGGCGTGCGGTGGACGCCAGGACCTACGAGTTCCGCCTCCGCCCCAACATCCGCTTCCATTCGGGCGACCCGCTGACCGCCGAGGACGTCGCCTTCACCTTCAACCGCCTGGTGAAGGACGGCGCGATGGGCGGGCAGACGAGCCCGCGCAAGGGCCTGCTCGGCCCGATGCAGGAGGCGGTGGTGGTGGATGAGCGCACCGTGCGCCTCATCCTCGGCGAGCCTTGGCCGATCCTGCCCGCCATGCTGCCGTTCCAGGAGGTGGTGAACCGCCGCCACGTCGAACGCGTCGGCCAGGAGGGTATGCAGACCCGGCCCGACGGCTGCGGCCCCTTCCGCCTGGTCGAATGGCGTCGCGGCGAGGCGATCATCCTCGAACGCTTCGCCGAGTACTACGGCGGCTCGCCCGACATCCCGCCCGCCGGCCCCGCCCAGGTCGATCGGGTGATCTTCCGCATCCTGCCCGAGAACGCCGCCCGCGTGGCCGCCCTGCTCGCCGGCGAGGTCGACATCATCAACGAACTGCCGCCCTCGGCCATGCGCCAGGTCGAGGCGAGCCCCAACGCGGTGGTGGCGAAGGTCAACGGCACCCGCACCTTCTTCGTCGCGCTGAACAACGCCAAGGCGCCGTTCAGCGACGTGCGCGTCCGCCGCGCCCTCAATCACGCCCTCGACAAGCAGGCGATCATCGCGCGCATCCTCAACAACACCGCCACCCCGCTGCGCGGCGTGATGAGCCCCGACGCCTTCGCCTTCAACCCCGACCTCCCGGAGTATCGCCACGACCTCGCCCGCGCGCGCGCCTTGCTTGCCGAAGCCGGGGTGGCGGAAGGCACGGAGCTGGTGCTCGACACCACCGCTGCCCTGAAGGAGGTGGCGGAGGCGATCGCCGCCCTCCTGTCGCGCACGGGGCTGCGCGTGCGCGCGCAGGTCTGGGAAGGCGCCGTGCTGACCCCGATGTGGCAGGACCCCGCCCGGCGTCGCGAGCGCGACATGCTGCTCACCTCCTGGGGCAACGGCTCCCTCGACCCCTCCGACATCATGGTGCCCACGCTGCGCACGGGCGGGCGTGGCAACACCGCTGGCTTCTCCCACCCGGAGGTCGACCGCCTGCTCGACGCCGCCGAGACCGAACTCGACCAAGCCAAGCGCGCCGAGATGTACAAGCGCGCCCAGGCCATCGTCACCGATCAGGCGCCCTGGATCTTCCTCTGGCTCCCGCAGGACATCTACGGCGTGTCGCGGCGCATCGCCGGCTGGCGGCCGCAGGCGGACAGCCGGATCAACCTTCACCGCGTGCGCATCGTGGCGTGAGTGAGCGGCCAGCGCGGCCTGTCCGACCCGTGACGCAAATCGAATGATCGGCCCAGCCGACGCACTGCGCCGGCCCCGACAAACGGCGGAGACGCGCCCGGCGTGACCGCGACCCGCCTCGTCGAACGCCTCCTCCAGCTCCTCCCCGTGCTGTTCGGGGTGAGCCTGATCGTCTTCCTGATGATCACCCTCACCCCGGGCGACCCGGTGGAGATCATGCTCGCCGACCAGCGCGTGACACCGGAGCAGGTCGCGGCGCTGCGGCGCGACTTGGGGCTCGACCGCCCGCTCGTCGAACGCTTCCTCGTCTTCCTCGGCAACGCCGTGCAGGGCGACTTCGGCATCTCCTTCTTCCATCGCCGCCCCGTCTGGGACGTGATCGTGGAGCGCCTGCCGGCGACGATCGAACTCACCCTGTTCGCGCTGCTGGTCGCGATCGTTGTCGCCATCCCGCTCGGAGTGATCGCGGCGGTGAAGCGCGACACCTGGCTCGATCGCGCGCTCTCCGCCGCCTCGCTGTTCGGCGTCTCGCTGCCCGGGTTCTGGTTCGGCATCCTGCTGATCCTGCTGTTCGCGGTCGAACTCCGCCTGCTCCCCGTGAGCGGGCGGATCGGATTCGGCTTCGACGTGCCGCGCGTCACGGGCTTCCTGCTGATCGACACGCTGGTCGCCGGCGACCTCGCCGCGTTGCGCAACGTGCTTGCGCATCTCACCCTCCCCGCCGTCACCCTCGGCCTGCCCACGGCCGCCCTGCTCGCGCGCGTCGTGCGTTCCTCGATGGCGGAGGTGCTCGCCGCCGACTACGTGCTGTTCGCCGAAGCGAAGGGCCTGCCCCGCCGGCGGGTGCTTCTGCTGCACGCGCTGAAGAATGCGCTCATTCCGGCCGTCACCGTCACTGCGATCGAAACCGGCCAGCTCTTGGGCGGCAACATGATCGTCGAGACGGTGTTCGGCTGGCCGGGCTTGGGGCGTCTCGTCGTCGAGAGCATCTTCGCCCGCAACTACCCGCTCGTGCAGGCGGCGGTGCTGCTCTACGCCGTCACCTACGTCACGCTCAATTTCGCCGCCGATCTGCTCTACACGGCGCTGAACCCGAAGGTGCGGCTGTGAGCGCGCCCTCCGTCGCTCCCTTCGAGGGCGAACTCCGTCCCGTCTCCCCGCTCCGCCTTGGCCTCGCGCGCTTCGCCGCCAACCGCACCGCCCTCGCCTCGGCCGGCGTCATCCTCGCCTTCGTCCTCCTCGCCCTCGCCGCGCCGTGGGTCGCCCCGCACGACCCGGCCGAGGCCGACCTGTTCCGGCGCCTGCAACCCCCGGCATGGGCGGAGGGGGGCGAGTGGTCCTTCCTCCTCGGCTGTGACGGGCTCGGTCGCGACATCTTCTCGCGCCTCATCTGGGGGGCGCGGATCTCGCTCTTCGTCGCCCTGATGGTGATCGGGCTCGCCGCCGTCATCGGCACCCTCGCCGGGCTTGCCGCCGGCTATTTCCGCGGCTGGGTCGATACGCTCGTCTCGCGCCTGGTCGATACGCTGCTCGGCTTTCCCTACCTCGTCTTCGCCATCGGGCTGATGGCGATGATGGGCCCCGGCCTGCACAACATCGTGCTCGCCCTGGTCTACAAGGAATGGGTGTTCACCTGCCGCGTGGTGCGCGGTGAGACGCTGGCCGCGCGCGAGCAGGACTATGTGGAGGCCGCGCGCGCCCTCGGCTGCGGGCCGGCCCACATCATGCTGCGCGAGATCCTGCCCAACGTGCTCTCGCCCGTGCTCGTCGTCGCCACCTTCCGCATGGCCTACGTGATCATCATGGAGGCCTCGCTCTCCTTCCTCGGCCTCGGCGTGCAGCCGCCCACCCCCTCCTGGGGCGCGATGGTGGCGGATGGGCGGGATTTCCTGGTCGATGCCTGGTGGGTCTCCACCATCCCGGGGCTCGCCATCCTCGCCCTCGTGCTCGCCATCAACCTCGCGAGCCAGGGCCTGCGCGACGCCTTCGACCCGAGGCTGCATCCGTCATGACGGGGGCGGAACCGTTGCTCGCCGTGCGCGGCCTGCGCACGGTGTTCCCCACGCGCCGTGGCCTGCTCGCCGCCTGCGATGGGGTCGATCTCCGCCTCGCCGCCGGCGAGGCGCTCGGCATCGTCGGCGAATCGGGGTCGGGCAAGAGCGTCACCTTCCTCTCCGTGCTCGGCCTCATCCGTCCGCCCGGCCGCATCGAGGCGGGCGAAATCCTGTTCGAGGGCCGCGACCTGATCAGGCTTCCCGCCGCGGCCCGTCGCGCGCTGCGCGGCCGGGCCATGGCGTTGGCCATGCAGGACAGCCTCTCGGCGCTCAACCCGGCACTCACCATCGGCACGCAGATCGTCGAGACCATCCTCGCCCACGGCCTCGCTCGCACGCGGGCCGCCGCGCGCGACCGTGCGGTCGAGCTCCTGCGCCGGGTCGGCATCCCCGCGCCGGAACGCCGTCTCGACGACTATCCGCACCAGTTCTCGGGCGGGATGCGCCAGCGCGCGATGATCGCGATCGCGCTCGCCGCCGAACCGAAACTCCTGGTCGCAGACGAACCGACCACCGCGCTCGACGTCACCATCCGCGCCCAGGTGCTCGACCTGATCGACCGGCTGCGGCGCGAGAGCGGCCTTGCCGTGGCGATGATCACGCACGATCTCGGCGTGGTGGCGGAACGATGCGCCCGCGTGATGGTGATGTATGCGGGCCAAGTGGTGGAGGAGGGCCCGACGGCGGAGGTGATCGCCCGCCCGCGCCACCCCTACACGCGGGGCCTGCTCGCCTCGCTCCCCTCGCTCGACGACCCAGACCGGCCGATCGACGCCATCCCCGGCCAGGTGCCGGACCTCACCCGTGTCGATGCCGGCTGCCGCTTCCGCAACCGTTGCCCGTTCGCGGTGGAACTCTGCTCCCGGCCCGTCGATCTTCGCCCGCTGGGACCGACCCGCCGCTCCCGCTGCATCCGCGCCGAGGAGGTGGCGTGAGCGCGCTCGTCGAGGCGGTCGGGCTCGCCAAGACCTATGCCCTTCGCCGCAGCATCGGCCAGCGCCTCGCCCGCCGTCCCGCGCCCTGCGTGCGCGCGGTCGCCGGGGTCGATCTCGCGGTGAGGCGGGGCGAGACTCTCGGCCTGATCGGCGAGTCGGGCTGCGGCAAGTCGACCCTCGGGCGGCTCCTGCTTCGCCTGCACGAGCCGAGCGAGGGGACCATCCGGTTCGACGGCGTCGACATCACGCACGCCCCCGAACGCGCGCTGCGCCCGCTGAGGCCGCGCATGCAGATCATCTTCCAGGACCCCTATTCCTCGCTCAACCCGCGCCGCACGGTGCGCGAGATCCTCGCCCTGCCGCTTGCGCTGCACGCCGGGCTGAAGGGGGCGGAGATCGAGGCGCGCATTCGGCTCATGCTCGATCGCGTGGGGCTCGCGCGCGCCCATCTCGATCGTTACCCGCACCAGTTCTCGGGGGGGCAAAGGCAGCGCATCGGCATCGCGCGCGCGCTGATCCTTCGCCCCGAGTTCGTCGTCTGCGACGAGCCGGTCTCCGCACTCGACGTCTCGGTGCAGGCGCAGGTGTTGTCGCTGTTGCGCGAGCTGCGGGCGGAGATGGGGCTCACGCTTCTCTTCATCAGCCACGACCTCGCCGTGGTGGCGCATCTCGCGCACCGCATCGCGGTGATGTACCTGGGCCGCATCGTCGAGGAGGGGCCGCGCGACGCGGTCATCCGCCGCCCCGCCCATCCGTACACGCGGGCGCTGCTCGCCGCCGTGCCGCGGCTCGATCGACCGGGCGCACCGGCCCCGCGCCACCTCGGCGGTGAACTTCCTTCGCCGCTCGCGCCCCCGCCCGGTTGCCCCTTCCACCCGCGCTGCCCCGAGGCGGGGCCACGGTGCGCGCGCGAAACGGCCTCCCTTGTTGCCGTATCGGGGTCGAACGCGCACCGCGCCGCCTGTCACCTGCTCGCCGGAGGAGTGGCGTGAGCGAGGTGATCGTTCTCGAGGGCGATCCCTACGCGCGCGGTCTCGCGCAGGCGCGTGCCTGTCCGGAGCTGGCGGATGCCGTGCGGCGCGCGATCCGCAGCCGGCTTGCCGAAGTGCCGTGCGCGAGCCCTGCCTCGCGGGAGTTCCTCGCCGCCCAGCGCGCCTGGACCGAGCGGCACGCGCCGGAAGCGATGGCCGAGGTCGCCGGCATCGCCGAGGGCTTCGGGCTCGACCCCGCGGAGGTGTTCGCGCATCTGCACGCCAACATCCTCGCCGATCTCGCCGCCGCCACCGCCGTGGCGGATGGCTGTTCCGCCTTCGCCTGCGACGGTGTCGTCGCCAAGAACCGCGACGTGCGCGCTGAGCTTGCGCCGCTGCAGCGGCTGTTCGTCCTGCGCGACCCGGCTTGGGGAGGGCGAAGCGTGCTCGCCCTCGGTTCGCTCGGCGCACCCGGCGCCTGGTCGTCGGGGATGAACAGCGACGGGCTTGCGCTGGCCGATACGCAGATCCCGACCGCCGACCATGGGCCCGGGATGCTGCGCTATGTCCTGATGAACCGGCTGCTCGCCAGCTGTTCGCGCGTGGCGGAGGCGCTCGGCGCGATCGCCGCCCTGCCGCACGCCGGTGGCGGGGCGCTCGTTCTCGCCGACGCCACGGGGGCGTCAGCCGCGGTGGAACTCCGCCATCGCCGCGTGGATGTCGAACAGGCGGCGTGGGTCGCGCGCACCAACCACTACACGGCGGCGGCCGATCGCCTGCCCCCCGTGCCGCACTCCCAGGCCCGGCTCGCCGTGCTGCGCGCCCTGGTCGCCGCCGGCGCGCCGCCCGAGACCATCCTCGCCCATCGGGGCCCTGGCGAGGCCCTCTGCCGGCCCGCCGGCGATGCCGCCCCGACCATCTCGGGCGCGATCTGGGACACGCGGGCGCTCGCCGCCCGCATCGCCTTCGGCCCTCCCGGCACCGCGCCGTGGCGGGAGTTCCGCCTCCTCGACGGGGAATGGCGCGAAACGCACGCCTGAGCGTAGACTTCACGCCGGAGGCGGCGGGGCCGGCGCCCATGGCGTATGCGGAGCTGATCGGGGAACACGAGAGCATCAAGGCGGTGCGCGCCCTCGTCGCGCGCATCGCGCAAAGCCCCGTCCGCCAGGTGCTGCTCTACGGCGAGACGGGCACCGGCAAGGGCCTGGTCGCACGCCTCATCCACCGCCTGTCGCCGCGCGCGGCGCGACCCTTCGTCGACGTCAACTGCGCCGCCATCCCCGCCACGCTGATGGAGAGCGAGCTCTTCGGCCACGAACGCGGCGCCTTCACCGGCGCGCAAGGCGTCAAGCCGGGGCTGATCGAGGCCGCGCAGGGCGGCACGCTCTTCCTCGACGAGATCCGCGAGATGGACCTGCAGCTGCAGGCCAAGCTCCTCACCCTGCTCGACACGCACGAGTTCCGCCGTCTCGGCGCGATCAAGTCGACCCGGGTCGATGTGCGCTTCATCGCCTCCACCAACCGCATCCTCCTGTCCGAGGTGAAGGCCGGGCGTTTCCGCGACGACCTCTATTGGCGCCTGCAGGTGGTGGCGGTGAACATCCCGCCTTTGCGGGAACGCGGCGACGACGTGCTGCTCCTCGCCGAAGCGTTCCTGCGCGACCACGGAGCTCGGGTCGGACGGACGATCAGGGGGCTCGAGCCGCGCGTGGCCGAAATCTTCCGCCTCTATTCCTGGCCCGGCAATGTGCGCGAACTCGAGAACCTGATCGAGCGCATCGCCATCCTCGAGCGCGAGGACGTGGTGCTGGTGAAGCACTTGCCGGATCGGATCCTGCGCGAGGTCGAGGGCCGCGCCCCGCCCGGCGCTCTTGCCGCCGATGGCCTCGTGGCCGCCCTCGGCCGCGGCTTCCATGAGGCGACGGAGGACTTCCAGCGCGCGCTGATCGCGGAGGCGCTGAAGCGTGCGGGCGGCAAGCACGGCCGGGCGGCGCGCCTGTTGCGCCTCTCGCGCCATGCGCTGCGGCATCAGATGCTGAAGCTCGGTCTCGCCACCGCGCAGGCCGGCGACTGAGCCCTGGCACGACACGTGCAGGACCGCGCTCACACGGGCGCCGACCGTGCCGGTCGCCCTGTGGGAGAGTCGCCGATGACCGCCGTCACCATCCTCTGCCCCACCGGGCATCTCGGCTTCACGCCGTTCGAGAAGGCCTCCTTCCTCGCCGGGTGCGAGCACGCGCCGGATTTCATCGTCGCCGACTCGGGTTCCTGCGACATCGGGCCCTATCCCTTGGGTGCCGACTCGCAGGCCTCGCCGCCCGCCTGGCAACGGCACGACCTGGAGGCGATGCTGCTCGCCGCCCGGCGGCTCGGCGTGCCGATGATCGTCGGGTCCGCCTCCGATACCGGAACCGATCGCGGGGTCGAGCAGTTCGCCGCGATGATCCGCGACATCGCCGCCGAGCACGGCCTCGCCCCTTTCCGCCTTGCCACCATCAAGTCGGAGCAGACGCGCGAGTTCCTGCAAGCGCGCCTGGCGGCCGGCACGCCGATCAAGGGTCTCGATGGGCGGGCGGATGCCGACGCGGCGCTCCTTTCGCGGACGGATCGGATCGTCGCCGTGATGGATGCCGAACCGATCGCGGCCGCCTTGCGGGAGGGGGCGGAGGTGGTGATCGCCGGCCGGGCTTCCGACTGCGCCCTCTTCGCCGCGCCCCTGCTCAATGCCGGGCTCTCGCCGGCCACCGCCTACTACGCGGGCAAGCTGATGGAATGCGCCTCGTTCTGCTGCGAACCCTTCATGGGCAAGGAATCGATCCTCGGCCGCATCGCCGAGGACGACATCCGCATCACCGCCCTCCATCCCGGGCAGCGCTGCACGCCCGCCTCGCTCGCCGGCCACGCGATGTATGAGCGGCGGAACCCGTTCTACGAACACGTCGTCTCCGGCACGGTCGACATGCGCGACTGCCGCTATGAGGCGGTGGATGAACGCACGGCCCGGGCGAGCGGAGCTCGCTTCATTCCCGCCGTCACCCCGATGGTGAAGCTGGAAGGCGCGGGCAAGGTGGGTGAACGGCGGCTCGCCGTGGTCGGCATCCGAGACCCGTACGTGATCGAAAACATCGATGCCGCGATCGCCTGGGCGAGAGCCCGTCTCGCCGAACGCTTCGGCGCACCCGATGCGGCCGGTTGGTCGGTGCACTACCACCTGTTCGGCCGCAACGGCGTGATGGGCGAGCTCGAACCGAGCCCACCGGCCCATCCGCACGAGCTCGGCATCGTGGTCGAGACGGTCTGCCGGGACGCAGCGAGGGCCGAAGAGATTTGTGCTCTGGCCGCGCGCAACCTGTTCTACGCCCGGCTGCCCGAGGTGAAGGGCACGGCCGGGGCGGCGGCGCTGATGGCGGACGAGATCCTGATCGGCAAACCCGGCTACGAGTGGACGCTGAACCACGTGATGCCGGTGCGCGATGCCTGCGAGCTGTTCCGGACCGAATTCCATCTCGTCGATGGACGCGCGCGGAGGGCCGCCTGAGATGCTGCGCAACCGCACCACGCTGCGCGACCTCGCCTCCACCATCCGCAGCAAGAATGCCGGGGTCGATCACATCACCTTCGACGTGATCTTCAAGGATCGCACGGCCTTCGAGCGGGTGCGCGAGTCGGGTGTGCTCTCCCCCGAGACCGTCGCCGCGCTCTACCGCATCCCGCGCGAGCGCATCACCGATTTCGTCGTCTTCGAGCCCGCGAACGCGATCAAGTTCACCCTTCGCCGCGCGCGCCCCTCCGGCAGCCCGGGCGAATCCGACGTGTTCGGCTCGCAGCACTACGCGCCGCTGTTCGAGGTCGAAGTGCCGTGACGAGCTTTCTGAAGTAGCGCACGCAAGGGTTGCAGACGTCGCCCCGCTCGCGGCATCGTTCACGCCAGGAGCGTGGGGCGGAAGCAGGCGTGACGAAGCGGCGCGACTTGGCCGAAGCGCAAGGGTTGTTCGCCGAGGCTGGTGCGACGGTCGCGGCCGATGGCGAGGCGGCGGCGGGGCATCTCGGCCATCGCGCCCGTCTGCGCGCCCGCTTTCTCAAGGGCGGGGCGGAGGCGGTGGCCGACTACGAACTCCTGGAACTCCTGCTGTTCGCCATCCCTCGTCTCGACACCAAGCCGCTCGCCAAGGCGTTGATCGCGCGCTTCGGCTCCTTCGCCGGCGTGCTCGCCGCCCCGCCCGAAGCGCTGCGGTCCGTGCCCGGCGTAGGCGATGCGGTGGTGGTCACGCTGAAGGTGGCGCATGCCGCGGCCCTGAAGCTCGCCGCCGCCGAGGTGCGCGAGGCGCCGGTGCTGAACGCCTGGGACAAGCTCGTCGCCTACCTGCACGCCGCGCTGGCGCGCGAGCCGGTCGAGCACGTGCGCGTTCTCTATCTCGATGCGAAGAACCGGCTGAAGGCGGACGAGGCGCACGGCCGCGGCACGGTGAACCACACGCCGCTCTATCCGCGCGAGATCGTCCGCCGCGCGCTCGAACTCCAGGCCACCGCCCTGATCCTCGTGCACAACCATCCCTCCGGCGACCCGACCCCCTCGCGCGCCGACATCGACCTCACGCGCGAGGTTCGCGAGGCAGCCGCCCTGTTGGGCATCGCGCTGCACGACCACGTGATCGTCGGCAACGGCCGGGTCGCCTCGTTCCGTCAGCTCGGCCTGCTCTGATCGGGCAGCCGCCGGAGGTCGCTCACCTCTTGCAACTATTGCGCGTTTGATGGCACATCGCCACAACCACGCAATCGTCTGCGGGGGCGCGGCATGGGGCTGCTGCGACGGCTGTTCGGCAAGGACGCGGAGGGGCTTCGCTTCCCCGAGCCGCCCGTCCCGCGCTCGCGGGGTTTCGCCGAAGCCCCGGCCGGTCTCACCCCGCCGTCGGACGGCAGCGCTTCTCCTGCCCCTGCGGCCGAAGCCGCCTGGCCGCGGGCGCCGGCTGAAGTGCAGTTCCCCTCCACCGGGCCGCACGGCCACCGCGCGCGGCTGCGCGACAAGCTCCTCACCCGCGGCCCCGACGCCCTCGCCGATTACGAGCTCCTCGAGATGCTCCTGTTCTTCGCCATGCCGAAGGGCGACACCAAACCCCTCGCCAAGGCGCTGATCAACCGCTTCGGCAGCTTCGCCGAGGTGCTCGCGGCACCCACCAAGGTGCTGCTCGAGACGCGCGGGCTCGGCCCGCACAGTGTCGCCGCGCTGAAGCTCGTGCAGGCCGCCGCACTCAGGCTCGCGCGCGCCCAGGCGGCGGAGAAGCCGCTCCTGTCCAACTGGGCTCAGCTGATCGACTATCTCACCGCCGCCTGCGCGCGCGAACCCGTCGAGCAGTTCCGCATCCTGTTCCTCGATCCGAAGAACCGGCTGATCGCCGACGAGGTGCAGGGCCGTGGCACGGTGAACCACACCCCCGTCTATCCGCGCGAGGTGGTGAGGCGCGCCCTCGAGCTGCACGCCACCGCACTGATCCTGGTGCACAACCACCCTTCGGGCGACACCACACCGTCCCGCGCCGACATCGAAATGACGCAGGAGATCAAGGAGGCCGCGGGCCTGCTCGGCATCGTGGTGCACGACCACGTCATCATCGGTCGCGCGGGCTGGACCTCGCTGCGGCAGAAGGGGCTCCTCTAGTCGCCCTCCTGCGCCCGTTCGAGCGCCTCGAGGCGGGCGAGCAGACGCAGTAGCCCCGCCCGCAAGGCCCGTTCCTCCGCTGCCGACAATCCAGCCAGCACCTCGCGCTCCGTCTCCAGCGCCAGCGGAACGATCCGCTCATAGACCGTTCGTCCGCGTGGGGTGAAGGAAATCAGCGCGAGCCGCCCGTCCGTCGGGTGCGGTGCGCGCCGCACCAGCCCCTTCGCCTGCAGCGAAGCAAGCGCGCGGCTCACCTTCACCTTGTCCATCGCCGTGCGCTCGACGATGCCGCTCGCACTGGTCGGTTCCCCCTCCCCGATCACCGCGAGACAACGCCACTCCGGAATCGTGATGCCGAACGCGTCCTCGTAGCGCCGCGCAACCAGGCCGCTCACCCGGTTCGCCGCCACCGACAGCAGGTAGGGCAGGAACGCCTCGAGGCGGAAGGGGCCCGCCTCGCCTCGATCGCGCTGCCGCACGGGCCCGACGGCCACGCTTGACTTTGGTTTCATGTGAAACTATCAGCGCGGTGCCAGAGCAGTTGGCAAGCCCGCCGCAACGCAACGGGGAGGGTCTCGCGATGAAGCACTACATCCGCTTTCCGCGCCTTGAGGGGCAGACCTCGCGCCAGGCGCATGCCGACCTGCCGCCCGGCACCTACGAGCGCGAACTCGGCAAGGAAGGCTTCTTCGGCCCGGCCACCCACATGTACCACCGCCATCCGCCGACCGGCTGGTCGTCCTGGGAGGGCCCGCTCCGCCCACGCGCCTTCGACCTCAACCGCATCAACGCCGAGCACGCTTCCCCCTTCGATGCGCCCGACGTGCTGTTCAACCAGCACGTTCGCCTGCGCTTCTGGCGCGCGCCGATGGCAATGGACCATCTCGCACGGAACGCCGATGGCGATGAGCTCATCTTCGTCCATCGCGGCGCCGGTCACCTGTTCTGCGACTACGGCCACATGACCTTCCGTGAGGGCGATTACATCGTGCTGCCCCGCTCCACCATGTGGCGCCTCGAGTGCACCGAGCCCACCACCTGCCTGCTGATCGAGGCCACCGGCTCGACCTACATGCTGCCCGACAAGGGCATGCTCGGCCACCATGCGATCTTCGACCCGGCGGTGCTGGAGACGCCGGCGATCGACGACGCCTTCCGCGCCCAACAGCACGAGAACGCCACGCGCGTGGTGATCAAGCGCCGCAACGCGATCTCCGTCTGCACCTATCCCTTCAACCCGCTCGATGCGGTCGGCTGGCATGGCGATCTCGCGCCGGTGAAGCTGAACGTGGATCAGATCCGCCCGCTCGTCTCGCACCGCTACCACCTGCCACCCTCGGCGCACACCACCTTCGTCGCCAACCGTTTCGTCATCTGCACCTTCACGCCTCGCCCGTTCGAGACCGACCCTGGTGCGCTGAAGGTTCCGTTCTTCCACAACAACGACGACTACGACGAGGTGCTGTTCTACCACGCGGGCGACTTCTTCTCGCGCGACAATATCCGGGCGGGGATGATGACGCTGCACCCCTGCGGCTTCACCCACGGGCCGCATCCGAAGGCGCTGGAGCGCGCCTTCGTCCAGCCCAAGCCGGCCACCGACGAGTATGCGGTGATGCTCGACACCCGCGACGCTCTGGAGATCGGCGAGGCGGCGTTCGGCTGCGAGTGGCCCGACTACGCCGACAGCTGGAAAGTGAAGCGCGCGGCGGAGTGAAGCCGGGCGCCGCTGCGGCGGCGGTGACGCAGGGCGCACTCGGGCGATGCGGGAGGAACGCGTGGGAGAGAGGGGGAACATGCTGCCGTCCGTGTCGAAGGGAGGCAGGCGATGAAACTCGCCAGTCTGCGTGAGGGCGGTCGCGACGGCCGCCTCCTCCTGGTCAGCCGCGACCTCGCCCGCGCCGAGCGCGCCGCCACCGCACCCACCCTGCAGGCCGTGCTCGACGATTGGGCGCGCCTCGGCCCCGCCATCGCGGCGGAATGGACCGCGTTCGAGACGAACCCCTCGCGCGGCTTTCCCTTCGACCCTGCCGCCTGCGCCTCGCCGCTGCCGCGCGCCTACCAGTGGGCGGATGGTTCGGCCTACCTCACCCACGTCGAACTCGTCCGACGCGCGCGCGGTGCGGAGATGCCGCCGTCCTTCCGCGACGACCCGCTGATGTATCAGGGCGGGTCGGACGGTTTCCTCGGCCCCTGCGACGACATCCCGCTCGGCGACGAGGCCTGGGGGCTCGATTTCGAGGGCGAGGTGGCGGTGGTGCTCGACGACGTGCCGATGGGAGCGGACGAGGCGACGGCCCGCGCCGCGATCCGACTGTTCGTGCTCGTCAACGACGTCTCGCTGCGCAACCTGATCCCCGCCGAACTCGCCAAGGGTTTCGGCTTCTTCCAATCGAAGCCGGCTTCCGCCTTCTCGCCGGTCGCGGTCAGCCCCGATGAGCTCGGTGCGGCTTGGGATGGCGATCGTCTGCACGGGGCACTTCTCTGTTCCGTAAACGGAACGCTCTTCGGCCGTCCCGATGCGGGCCGCGACATGCAGTTCGGCTTTCCCCGCCTGATCGCGCATGCGGCGCGCACGCGCGCGCTCGGCGCCGGCACCATTCTCGGCGGAGGAACCGTCTCCAACCGGCACGAGGACCTCGCGCGCGCCTGGGTCGATCAGGGTGGCGTGGGTTTCGCCTGCATCGCCGAGGCGCGCACCATCGAGACCATCCTGCATGGCGCGCCGCGCACGCCTTTCCTGCGCGCGGGCGATCGCGTGCGGATCGAGATGAAGGATCAGGAGGGCCGCTCCGTCTTCGGCGCGATCGACCAGCGCGTGGCGGCCGTGGCCACCCAGTGCAAGGCAGCGTGACGATGAGCAAGGCCTTCGCCTCCACCGCCGACCTCGCGGAGAAGCGCGTCAGTTTCGACGAGATCGGACCCGGCCTCTATGCCTACACGGCGGAGGGCGACCCGAACTCGGGTGTGATCATCGGCGACGATTCGGTCCTGGTGATCGACGCCCAGGCGACGCCAGCCATGGCGGAAGGCGTGATCGCGCGCATCCGCGCCGTAACAGACAAGCCCATCCGTCACCTCGTTCTCACCCACTACCACGCGGTGCGCGTGCTGGGTGCCTCGGCGTATCGGGCGAATGCCATCCTCGCTTCGGAGGCGACGCGGGCCCTGATCGCCGAGCGCGGGGCGGAGGACATGGCCTCCGAGATCGGTCGCTTTCCCCGCCTGTTCCGCGGCCGCGACACCATCCCGGGGCTGACCTGGCCGACGATCACGTTCGCACGCGACATCACGCTGTGGCTCGGCGGCCGCGAGGTGCGCATCATCCATATCGGTCGCGCCCATACCGCCGGCGACACCGTCGTGTGGTTGCCGAAGGAGCGCGTGCTGTTCGCCGGCGACACGGTGGAGTTCGGGGCCACCCCGTATTGCGGGGATGCGCATTTCCGTGACTGGCCTGCAACCCTCGCCGCCATCCGCGCGCTCGGCCCCGAGGCGCTGGTGCCTGGCCGCGGGCGGGCGCTCACCACGGGCTCTGAGTCGCGCCTTGCCATCGAGGGGACGGAGGCTTTCGTCACCCGTCTCTTCGCGCTCGTGCGCGCCTTCGCCGAGCGGGGTGCGTCGCTGAAGGAGACCTATGAGGCGGCGATGCACGCGCTGCGGCCCGATTTCGGCCAGTGGGTCATCTTCGAGCACTGCATGCCGTTCAACGTCTCGCGCGCCTACGACGAGGCGATCGGAATCGAACGCCCGCGCGTCTGGACAGCCGAACGCGACCTCGCGCTGTGGCGCGCGCTGGAAGGCGAAATTGCGCCGAAGACCGCCGAGGTGCACGGCTGAAGACCGCGAGGCGGAGGGGGCAGGAACGGAGGAAACGCGACGCGATGCCGACGACCTACACCAACCCGCGCTTCCCGTTCCGCCGCCCGCTCGAACTCGACGGCAAGGGCGGATCTGCCCGCGTCGTCATCGTCGGCGCCGGTCTCGTCGGCCTCACCCTCGCCCTCGATCTCGCCCGCCACGGCATCGCCTCCGTCGTGCTCGACGACGACGACACGGTGAGCTTCGGCAGCCGCGCCATCTGCTTCGCCAAGCGCAGCCTGGAGATCTACGACCGGCTCGGGCTCGGCCAGAAGCTGCTCGACAAGGGCATCACCTGGAAGGTCGGCAAGGTCTTCTTCGGCTCCGCGCTCGCCTACACCTTCGACCTGTTGCCCGAGGACGGGCACCGCATGCCGGCGTTCGTCAACCTCCAGCAATACTACTTGGAGGAGTGGCTGGTCGAGGCCTGCACGGAAACGGGGCTCGTCGATCTGCGCTGGAAGTCGCGCGTCGTTTCGGTCGATCCCCGCGCGGACGGCGTTCGTCTCGGTGTCGAAACGCCGGACGGATCCTACGTGCTCGAGGCCGAGTGGCTCGCCGCCTGCGACGGCGCGCGGTCCACCGTACGCGAGGCCCTGGGCCTCCCCTTCGTCGGCCAGGTGTTTCGCGACCGTTTCCTGATCGCGGACGTCGTGCTGAAGACGGAAGTGCCGTTCCCGACCGAGCGCTGGTTCTGGTTCGACCCGCCGTTCCATCCGGGCCAGTCGGTTCTTCTGCACAAGCAGCCGGACGGGGTGTGGCGCATCGATTTCCAGCTCGGCTGGGAGGCGGACCCGGAGGAGGAGAAGAGGCCGGAGCGCGTGGTGCCGCGGATCCGTGCGATGCTCGGCAAGGATGTCGCCTTCGACCTCGAATGGGTGAGCGTCTACACCTTCCGCTGCCGACGCCTGGAGCGCTTCCGCCATGGCCGGATCTTCTTCGTCGGCGACTCGGCGCATCAGGTGAGCCCGTTCGGTGCGCGCGGCGGCAACGGCGGCATCCAGGACGCCGACAACCTCGCCTGGAAACTCGCGGCCGTGCTGAAGGGCACGGCACCCGAGACCCTGCTCGACAGCTACGACGCCGAACGGATCCCCGCCGCGGACGAGAACATCCTGCACTCGACGCGGGCGACCGACTTCATCACGCCGAAGACGGAAGCCGCGCGGGCCTATCGCGACGCCGTGCTGCTGCTCGCCCGCGAGCACGCCTTCGCGCGGCGCATGGTGAATTCGGGTCGGCTCTCTTTGCCGCACGCTTACGCGGCGAGCCCGCTGTCGACGCCGGACGAGGAGGCCTGGGCGGGCGGCCCTGCCCCGGGCGCGCCCTGCCTCGATGCGCCGCTGGCAGACGGGTTCCTGCTCAACCGTCTCGGTAACGAACCGGTCCTGCTCCGTTTCGGCGAGAACGCTTCGCCCGCCGTGCCGGGAGTGCGCACCGTCACCGTCCCCGCGGAAGGGATCGCGGCGGAACGGTACGCCGCCTCGGCCGGCACCGCCTATCTCATTCGCCCCGACCAGCACGTCGCCGCCCGGTTCCGCACACCAAACGCCGACCACCTCGCCGCCGCCCTCGCTCGCCTGTGGGGCCGCGAGCCGGCCGAAGCCGCGCGGGAGGCCGCCTGACCATGCTCGACACCGCCCCGAAACTCGCCGACCCGGACGCCGTGTTCGTCACCCTGGTCCGCGCCCACCACGACCTCTCGCCGGAGGAGTCGCGTCGGCTCGACGCCGCCCTGGTGCTGCTGCTCGCCAACCACATCGGCGACGGGGCGGTGCTCGAACAGGCGATCGAGCAGGCGCGGCGGGCCGTGCGCGCGCCGACGGGTGCGACCGAGGACCAGGGTACCCCGCCGTGACCCTCACCCTCCACGCCTACTGGCGCTCCTCGGCCTCGTATCGCGTGCGCATCGCGCTCAACCTGAAGGGGCTTCCGTACGCCGTCGTTCCGGTGAACCTGGTGCGCGAGGGCGGCGAGCATCGGCGGGACGACTATCTCGCGCGCAATCCGCAGGGGCTCGTGCCCACCCTCGAGGTGGACGGCGTGCCGCTCACCCAGTCGCTCGCCATCCTGGAGTGGCTGGAGGAGGAGCACCCGCTACCGCCCCTGCTGCCGCGCGACCCGATCTCCCGCGCGCGAGCGCGGAGCTTCGCGCTCGCCATCGCCTGCGAAGTCTCGCCGTTGTCCAACCTGATGGTGCGGGAGTATCTCGACCGCGTGCTGAAGCTCGATGCGGCAGCGCAACAGGCTTGGCACGCCTACTGGATCGGCCGCGGGCTTGCCGCCTGCGAGGCGATGATCGCGGGCGACAATGGTCCTTTCTGCTTCGGCGAGGCGCCGACGATCGCCGACTGCGTGCTCGTGCCCCAGCTCTACAACGCACGCCGATTCGGCATCGACCTTGCCGGGTTCCCCGCTCTCCTGCGTGCGGAAGCGGCGATGCTCGCGCTGCCCGCCGTGCAGCGCGCAGCCCCGGAGGCGCAGCCCGACGCGGCGTGAGCGTCGCCCCCGTCGCGCGCCCACACCGTCAGCCGAGGCTGCGGCGCAGATCCGCCTCGAGGTCGGCCAGCACGAGCGCGAGCGCCTGCGACAGGGCGGGTGCCACCACCTCCGGTGCGAGCGAAGCGACGGGCACGCGCCGGTCGTAGTCGCCGCGGGCGAGGATGCGCGGCGGGTCGCGATCGAGGCCGAACAGCAGGGTCTGCAAGTGCAGGCGCGCCGCCGGCGCGCGCGGATCCGTCCCGTCGCCGAAGAGCGCGACGAGACGCGCCTCGAGGGCAAGATCGGCCCGCCCGCGGCTGCCGGGATCGAGGACCGCCGTGAACAACCCCGAATCCGCAAGCCAGCGGCGGATCGCGTCGTGCACCATGTCGGCGGGCGGGGCGAAGAACTCGTTCCAGAAATCCGTCTGCTGCACGTTGCCCGGCAGCCGCGTGACGAGACCCCGCCCTTCCGCGCCGGGAGCGGCGGTGACCGCCCGCAGGAGCAAGCTGCGCGGGCGGGCCGATGCAGGCGAGGCTCCCGCCCGTTTTGCTTCCAGAACGTAGAGCCGCTTCTCCGGATAGGGGCGGGAGAGCGGGCCCGCGCAGGCGGAGGGCGCGAGCGCGGCGGCGAGGAGCGTACGGCGCCTCATCGCGTGCCTCCGGGCAAAGGGGCCGCCGATCCCGGCGGGGGCTCGCCGAACAGGATCTGGCTCGGGTAGCGCCGCGCCTGTTCGGTCAAGGCACGCAGGTTGTCGGCGGCGAGGCGAAGATCGCGCAGAGCAGGACCGAGGTCGCGATCAGCTTCGTCGACCAGCGCCTCGACCCGGCGAATGGTCTGCTCCGTCGCCGCCAACGTGGCCGGCAATCGTGCCAGCGCCGTGCGCAACTCGGCGCTCGCCGCCGCGGTGTTGGCGAGCGTGGCGCGCAACTCCCGCGATTCAGCGATCTCGCGCAGGCCGCGCGCCGTCCGTTCCGCTTCCGACGCCGCCGCCTCGAGGCGAGGCCCGATGCCGTCGCTCTGCCGGCGCAACGACGCCAGCAGATCCCCGCCCTCGACCAGCAGCCGATAGCCTTCGCCCACCGTCACGCTCTCCGTCAGCGCCTCCACGAGCGTGCTGATCCGCTCGACCAGCCCGGGAAGATCCACCTCGTTCAGCCGCGCCATCAGCTGTTCCGCCGCCGACTGGAATTGCGCGAGGGTGGAGGGGACGGCGGGAATGACTGGATACTTCGTCGGCCAAGGCGGAATCAGCGGCGGGAAACGCGCTGGGTCGAGGAAATCCATCTCCAGATACAGGATGCCGGTGATGCCCTGGCTCGCCATCCTCAGCCGAAGCCCCGCCTCGACCAGGGCGCGGAACTGCTCCACGCTCGTCTCGACGACCCGGTCGCGGAACAGTTCGAAGCGAACGACGACGAGCCGCGCCCCCTCGGACCGCGGAATGTCGCCGCGCATCGCCTCCGGGTAGACGGCGGCGGCGATCGCGATCTCGCGCACCGTGCCGATGGCGACACCGCGGAAGCGGACCTGCGCCCCGGTGTCGAGCCCCTGCACGCTCTCGGCGAAGTACGTCTCGAAGGTGAAGCCCCGCCGGCGGAACGTGTCGGCGCCGATCCAGACGACGAGGGCGAGCAGGGCCGCAATCCCGCCGAGAATGGCGAGGCCGACGCGAAAGTAGAGCCCCCTGTCCTCCATGCGCAGTCCTCTCGCCGCCTAGGCCGCGAGATCCGTGCGGTTGAAGAAGGCGCGCACGACGGGATCCGTGCTCTCCACCTTCAGCCGCCGCGGATCGCCCTCCGCGATCATCCCTCTCGCCTGCTTGTCGAGCATGATGACGCGGTCCGCAATGGTCATGATCGAGTCGAGTTCATGGGTGACGACGACGAAGGTGGTGCCGAGATCCCGCGCGAGCGACACGATCAGGGAGTCGAGCCCGGCAGAGGTGATCGGGTCGAGCCCCGCCGAGGGCTCGTCGAGGAAGACGAGCGGGGGGTCGAGCGCCATCGCCCGCGCGATCGCCGCCCGCTTGATCATGCCGCCCGAAAGTTGGGCCGGCATCCGTTCCGCGGCATCGGCCAAGCCGACCTGGGCGAGCTTGATCCGCGCGATGCGCTCGATCGCCTCCCGCGGCAGCCGGGTGAAGGTGGCGAGCGGCAACATGACGTTCTCCAGCACGCTCATCGACCCGAACAGCGCGCCTTGCTGGAACATCACGCCGAAGCGGCGCAACAGGCGCCGTCGTGCCTCGCCCGAAAGCGCGTGAATGTCCTCGCCGAGGATCAGGATCCGCCCCGCGGTAGGGCGTCTGAGCCCGATCATCAGCTTGAGAAGCGTGGATTTGCCGCAGCCCGAGCCGCCGAGGATAACGAACACCTCGCCGCGGCGGACGTCGAAACTCACGTTCTCGAACACCGTGTTGGTGCCGAACCGCATCGCCACCCCGCGCACTTCGGCGGCGAGATCGGGCGCGGCGGAGGAAGACGGCTCGTTCACCATCCCATCATGTAGAAGAACACCGCGAAGCCGCCATCGAGCAGGATGATGGCGATGATGCCACCGACCACCGCCGCGGTCGCACTCTCGCCCACCGCGCGCGGCCCCACCCCCGTCGCCATGCCGCGCGCACAGCCAATGCCCGCCACCACGGCGCCGAACACCATCCCCTTGACGAGCCCGCCGAACACATCCGCCGGCGTGCTCCAGGTCACCACCTGCGTGGAGAGGACGGCGAAGGGAAAGCCGAGCGAGGTCATCACCGTCACCATGCCGGCCAGCGCGGTGAGGTTCATCGCCACGATCAGCACCGGCACCATCGCAACCGCCGCGATCAGCCGCGGAACGACCAGGAAGCGGAACGGATCGAGCCCCATCACGGTCAGCGCATCGATCTCCTCGTTGACCTTCATCGTGCCGATCTCGGCGGCGAAGGCCGAGCCCGAGCGCGCGGCGAGAATGACGGAGGCGAGAAGAGGGCCGAGTTCGCGGAACAGCGAAACGGAAACCAGGCTCGCCACATAAATCTCGGCACCGAACTGACGCATCGGCAGCGCGGACTGGAAAGACAGGATCAGCCCGAACAGGAAGCCGATCAGGGCGACGAGCGGCAGCGCGCGGTTGCCGATCTCCTCTGCTTGGCGCACGGTCTCGCGCAGGCGAAGCGTGCCCGGTCGGAGGATCGTGGACGCAACAGCGGCGGCGATGCGGCCGAGGAAGGCGAGCCCGTCACCCCAGCGCCCGACGCGCGCCACCGCGGCCACCCCCACCGCGACGGGAAGGCTCTCGGGCGGCTTCGGCGCCGCTGGGGACCGCTGCCCGGCAACCCTGCGCCCGCGTTCGACCAGGCGACGGATGTCCTCCGCCGCCCCCTCGAGACGAACCTCGCGCCCCGTGCGCTCCTCCAGGGCGAGGATCAGCGCCACCCCGGCGGTGTCGATCGTGCGGGTGGCGGAAAGATCGAGCGTCACCTCGGCGCCCGGCCGGGCGCGGGCAAGGAGCTGAGACCACAACGTCGGCACGCTCGCGGCATCCAGTCGTTCGGGCAGAGCGATCGCCGGCGAGGCCGCCCCGCTCATCGCGCCGCACCACCCGCCAATCGGGCCGAACGAGCGGCGAGCAGCCGTGCGGCGACGAGCAGCACCGTCGAGGCCGCGATCAGCACCGTCGCCGCGGCGAGGATGGTGAGCTCGATCGTGTCCTTCAGCCCGGCGAACATCTGGCGCGGCAGGGTGCGCTGTTCCGGCCCGCCGAGGAACAGCACCACCACGGTCTCGTCGAGCGAGGTGGCGAAGGCGAACACCGCCCCCGAAACGACGCCGGGCAGGATCAAGGGCAGCATCACGCGCCGGAAGGCGGTGACCGGCCCGGCCCCGCAGGCGGCAGCGGCGCGCAACAGCGTGCGGTCGAAGCCGCTCAGCGTGGCGAGCACGGTGACCACGACGAAGGGCGCGCCGAGGGCGGCGTGCGCGAGGATCAAGCCCCAATGGCTCGCCGCCAGACCCAGCGGCGCGAAGGCGAAGGTGAGCGCGACCGCGGTGATGATCACCGGCACGATCATCGGCGACAGGATCAGGGCGAAGATCGCGCGCCGGCCCGGCAGCGGGGCGAGCCAGAGCCCGATGGCGGCGAGAGTGCCGAGGACGGAGGCGATCGCGGTCGCGGCCGCGCCGATGATCAGCGTGTTCAGCCCCGCTTGGCGCCAGAATGGGCTCTGCCACAGTGCCTCGTACCAGCGCAGCGACAAGCCGGGCGGGGGGAACTCGAGAAAGGAATCGGAGGAGAACGAGAGCGGAACGACGACGAGCAGCGGCGCGATGAGGAACAGCGCCGTCGCCGCCGCCAGCACCACCCAAAGCAGACGACCGATCGCACTCATGCGGCGCGGAATTGCGCGAGGCCGAGGAAGCGGCCGAACAGGGCCAGGATGAGGAGCGTGCCGACGAGCAGCAGGATGGAGAGGGCGGCGGCAAGCCCCCAGTTCACCGTCTGCGTGGCGTAGAAGCCGATGAAATAGGGCAGCATCTGGTCAGCCCCGCCGCCGATCAGGGCCGGGGTGACGTAGAAGCCGATCGCCTGGATGAACACCATCAGCGCCCCGGCACCCACCCCTGGCAGGGTCTGCGGCAGCCACACGCGCACGACCTGCGCGACGGGCCCTGCACCAAGGCTCGCCGCCGCCCGCAGCTGCGCGCGCGGGATCTGGCGCATCACCGCGTAGAGCGGCAGCACCATGAAGGGCAGCAGGATGTGCACCATGGCGATGAGCACCGCCGTGCGGGTGAACAGCATCTGCACCGGCTCGACGACGAGCCCCACGGCGAGGAAGGCCTGGTTGATGACCCCTTCGCGGGCGAGCAGGACCATCCAGGCCGCCGTGCGCACGATGAGCGAGGTCCAGAACGGCAGCAGGACGGCGAACAGCAAAAGCCCGAACAGGCGGCGCGGCGCGAAGACGAGGGCGGCGGCGAGCGGATAGCCGAGCAAGAGGCAGAGGAGGGTGACGAGCAGCCCGATCCACACCGTGCGCAGCGCGACCGCGCGGAACAGCCGCTGCTCCTCCGGCACGGCGATGATCGTTCCGTCTGCGGAGCGGCGGAGGTCGAGCGCGGCGAGAAGATGCGTGTCGGTCGGTGTGGCGCCCGCGCGGCGGAAGGCGCCCCAGGTCTCGACCTCGCCCCAGGCCGGGTCGGCGGTGAGGATCGCGGCGCGCGGAGAACCTTCCACCCCGCGCGCAAGCCGCCGCGCGGTGGCGAAGACGACCGTGCGCAGGCCGGGCGTGTCGCTGTTCAGCCGCCCGGCGGCGGCGTTCAGCGTGCCGGCGGCGCGGGCGGCGAGCAGGTCCTCGGCCAGGGCGGCGAAGGCCTCGTCCCCCGGCAGGTTCCGCCCGTCCCAGTCGGCGAGCGCGGTCAGGGTGCGCGGGAAGGCTTGACGAACCTCCGCGTCACTCACCCCGCGCCAGAGCATCGCCGCGATCGGGGCGGCGAAGGTCAGCGCGATGAACAGCAGGAGGGGGGCGAGCAGGAGCGCGGCCTCGAGCCGCACCCGCGCGCGCCCCACCACCGCCCGCCCCTCGCCGTCAGACGATCAACGCGCGAGCCAAGCGTTGAACCGTTGCGACAGGCGATCGAGATGGTCCATCCAGAACGCGTCGTCGATCATCAGCGACACGTTCAGGTTGTCGGGGTTGGAGGGGCTCACGGCGAGCAGGTCCGCCGACAGTCCCTCGTTCGCGCCGCGCGCCGTCCCGCCGTAGGGAATGAGCGGAAGCAAGGAGGCCTGCCGGCGCGGATCCTTGGCGAAATCGAGGAAACGGTAGGCGGCGTCGCGATTGGGCGAGCCCTTCATGATCACCCAGGAGTCGATGGTGAACAGCGAGTCGCGCCACTGGATGCCGAAATTGCGGCCCTCCGTGCGGTTCGCGTTGGTGATGCGGCCGTTGTAGGCACTGGTCATCACCACCTCGCCCGCGCCCAGCATCTGCGGCGGCTGCGCACCGGCCTGCCACCACACGATGTGCGGCTTGATGGTGTCGAGCTTGCGGAAGGCGCGCTCCACCCCCGCTTCGGTGCGCAGCAAGGCATAAACCTGATCGCGCGGCACGCCGTCGGCGAGCAGCGCGATCTCGAGCGTGAGCTTCACGCCGCGGCGCAGGCCGCGCTTGCCGGGGATGCGCTGCACGTCGAAGAAGTCGGCCCAGGTCGGCGTCGCCTGCAACCGGTTGCGGTCCCAGGCAAGGACGACGTTGTACAGGATCGCGCCGACCCCGCACTCGTGCACGGCCTGCGGAATATAGTGGTCCTTGCCGCCGATGCGCGCCCAGTCGATCTTCTCGAACAGGCCCTCATCGCAGCCGAGCAGCAACTCCTCGCTCTCCACCTGCACGAGGTCCCAGGTCTGGTTGCCGGCCTGGGCGCGGGTGCGCAGCACGCCGATGCCGCCGTCCCAGGTGTCCTCGACGATGCGGATCCCCGTCGCCTGGGTGAAGGGCTGGAAATAGACCTGACGCTGCGCGTCCTGGTAGGCGCCGCCCCAGGAGACGATGGTGAGGTCGCGCGCCGTCGCGGGCTCTGCGACCGCGGTGGCGATCGCGGCGGCGACGGCGAGGGCAAGGGTTCGTCGCATGGTGGTGCTCCCGTTGTTCGGCCTCTGTCCCGGCTGGCCGAGGCTAGCCCCGAAATCGCGCGATCGGAACCGCCGGCGGCTCGGTCCACCGCTCAGACGTGACCGGCGAGTGGCGAGCGGGCGGCTTCCGTCCCGTCGGCCGCGAAGGCGATCGCGTGCTCCGCCGACCAGGCGAGGGCGACGCGCGCGCCGGGCTTCAGCCGGGCGTCGAGCGCGTAGGCCGGGCGCTTGACGGTGACGAGGCCGCCGTCGGCGAGGCGGACGCGGACGCGCACGTGATCGCCCAGGAACACGGTCTCGACGACGGTCGCGGCCAGCGCGTCCGCGCCGAGATCCTCGGCTTCGGCGTGGGCGAGCGCGATCCGCTCCGGGCGGACGGAGAGGAGCACGCGCCGCGTCGCGGGCGCCACGTCGACCGGCTCCGCCCGCACCACCGCGCCACCGCCGAGGCGCACGGCGAGCTGGCCGTCCTCGTCGCGGCCGACCACCTCGCCCTCGAGCCGATTGTTCTCGCCGATGAAGCCCGCGACGAAGGGGTCGCGCGGGTGGTCGTACAACGCCTGCGGCGGCCCGATCTGGCGGATGCGGCCTTCGTTGAAAACGGCGATGCGGTCGGAGAGGGCGAGCGCCTCCTCCTGGTCGTGCGTGACGTAGACGATGGTCACACCGAGCTCGCGATGCAGGCGGCGGATCTCGGCCTGCAGTTCGGCGCGGAGCTGCTTGTCGAGAGCGCCCAAGGGTTCGTCCATCAGCACGAGTTTCGGCTCGAACACGAGCGCGCGGGCGAGCGCGACGCGCTGCTGCTGCCCGCCCGACAACTGGCTCGGCCGGCGATCGCCGAGGCCCTCGAGCCTGACCATGGCGAGCGCGCGCGCCACGCGCTCGGCGATCTCGGCGCGCGGCCGGCCGCGGACGGAGAGCGGGAAGGCCACGTTCTGCGCCACGGTGAGATGGGGAAAGAGAGCGTAGGACTGGAACACCACCCCGATGTTGCGCCTGTGCGCCGGCACGCCGACGATGTCGCGCCCCTCGAGCAGGATGCGCCCGCGATCCGGCGCCTCGAACCCGGCGAGCATCATCAGCGTGGTGGTCTTGCCCGACCCGGACGGCCCGAGGAGGGTGAGGAACTCGCCCCGCCCGACCTCGAAGCTGAGATCGGGGATGACGAGGGTGGCGCGGTCGTAGGATTTCGCGACGCGATCGAAACGGACGAGCGGGTCGGTCATGGCAGGCGCCGACCCTGCCAGGAGGAGTGCCGGGCCGCAACCCGCGTGCCCGCTCTCGCCCTTCCTCCGCGCCGGCCCGGCTCAGGCCGCCTTCTGGCTTGCTTCGTTGGTGCCGAAGTCGATCGGGCAGGCGCCGCCGTCGCAGGCGACGTGCTCGATGCCGACCGCCTCGGGGGCCGAGGCGGCGGCGATCGCGGCGGCGATCATCTCGTACTGCGCCTTGGTCACCGGCTCTTCCGGCTGGTACTCGTAGGCGGTGGTGTCGGCCTGCGGCATCACGGAGCAGGCGCGCACGGTGGGCTGCAGGGCGAGCACCGCCGCCCGGAACGCCTCGAACGACACCTGCTTCGGGTCGTATTTCAGCGTGTAGGAGACTTGGTTGCCGGTGTCGGGCTCGAGCGGGCGTCCCTGTTCGTCAACGCCGCGGATCCAGTATTTCTCGAGCAGCTGCAGGTAACGGTACTGCTCCTCGGGTGTGGCTTCGCCGGCGGTGACGATCTTGTCGGTGAGGCCGAGCTCGTCGGCGAGACGCACGATCTCCGGCTTGGTGGGAAAGCCGACCACGGTCGTGCCGCGATAGGTGACGAGCTTCTTCACCGGATAACCCTTGGCGCGGTATTCGCGCACCAGAGGGTCGTCGTTGCGGAACTGCACCCAGCGCAGGTACTCGCGCATCGACGGCAGGTGCGCGCCTTCAGTGAGGCCGAACAGCTTGCTCGTGGTGCCGGCTGGCTTGATGGTGGTGTCGGTGTGCGGCACGGTCATGCCGAGGGCGGTGGCGTAGCGCCGGGCCTCGTCGCGCACCGCGCGCTTGAAGCGCGCGAGCAGCATCCAGAACGGCTTCGACTTCTCCTCGTCGATCAGGTCGCGGAAGCCGAAGCCGAAGCGCTTCAGCGCCCACTCATGCAGGCCGGTGATGCCGACCCCGATGCGGTTGGTGCGCTCGGTTTCCGGCCGATACAGGCAGTCCATGCGGTTGACGCGAATCAGCGCGCGCGCGCAGGCGCGGAAGGCCGCCTCGGCGTCGTCGTCGTCGGCCGCGTGGTAGGGCACCACGTCGCCGATGACGCAATAGCCCCCGAGCATGAACAGGCTGATCTCGCCGCAAGGGTTGGTGATCTGCGTGTAGCGCGAGGCGCGGGCGCGACGCACGAGGTCGGCGAGCAGGGGGTGGGACTCGGCATCGGGCTGATACTTCGCGCTGCCGACGAAGAGCTTGCCGGCCTCGTAGGCCTCGAGGCCTGCGTCGTTGGCGACGAGCTTGTCCTGGTTGATGAAGCCCGGTTCTCCGGTCCGGTCCTCGTAGGCGGCGCGCACGGCGGCCTCGAACACGGCGTGCGCGTGTTCCCAGTCCGCTTTCGTCGCCGCATCCCAAGCGGGGTCGGGTTCGGGCCGGCGCACGTGGTTCCAGAACTCGGCATCCACCGTGATCGAGTTGTTCGAGGACCACAGGAAGCCGCCGCGCTTGACCGAAATGAAGCCGAGCACGGAACGATCCCGCCAGGTCTTGGTGCTCATCCGAGCCGACCGCCGCGCGCCCCCCACCAGCACGCACTCGGCGAGGTAGTGGTCGACGAACAGCGCGGCGCGCCAAGGCTCCATGCCCGACCCGCGCACCATGGCCACACGCGCCAGCGCCTGCATGAAGGGGCCGGGCCCCGAGGCGGGGCGTCCCTGCATGCCCATGATCGGCGCGCCCTTGGGACGGACGCGCGAGAAGTCGATCAGCACGACGTCGTCGCGCCGGCCTTCGAAGGCGAGGCGTTCGATCACCTCCACCGCCTTCGCCCAGCCCTCGCGCGAATCCGCCACCTCATGCACGAGGATGCGCCCGTGCGCGGCGTAGAGGTGTTCGGCATCGCGGCGGGTGAGGAAGCCGCCGATCAGGCCCGACTGCACGTCCGGATGGCTCCAGTCGATCACGGGCACCACGATCGGCATGTCGCGTGCCCAATCGACGGCCATCATCGCGTCGTCGTAGGCGCGGCCCACCCCGGAGCCGTTGAGCAGCAACAGGTAGAGCAGGAAGGAGGTCGCCGCCGTCGAGCAGTTGGTGAAGACCTCCATGTTGCGCGACGGCTGCGAAGCATCGCCGTGCTGCAGGTGCCGCCCCGACAGCAGCACGCTCGCCTGGCGCAGGTGGTGGCGCAGCGTGGTGCGCTCGGCCTCGCGCCACTCCGGCCTCGGTTCGAGCAGGGCATTGCCGAGGGCGACGCGTTCGGCGACGTCCGCCCAGGACTCGGTCTCGATCCGCCCCACCGCCTCGATCCAGCCATAGACGCGCGTCTCGTCGCCGTGATCGACGTGGAAGACGCCCTCGTAGGCCCAGCCCTCGCGTCGCGCCCAGGCGGCGAGCTGCTGCTCGAGGGCGGTCGAATCGTCGCGCGGCAGGTCGAAGGGAACGCGGCGCGGGGCGGCGAAGCGGCGCACGATGCAGCGGTTGATGGTGCGATCCGCCACCGCTTGGCCCATGCCCGGCGCGTAGGTGCGCGCAGGCGTCTCGCCCCATGGCAGCAGAGGCTGGGCATTCGAGACGGGAGGGATCGGCATCACGGTCATCGGACTGCCTCGGCGGCTCGGGTCACAGCCGGGAACGATAGCAGGGCAGCCGCGTCATCCGCCAGAGGGTCGCTCTGCATCTTGGGGTTTGGTGTGGCAGGGCCACCACATGTGGTGGGTCCCCGTCCGTCCCGCCCGGACATTGCCGACCCTGCCCGGCGTTGCTAGGCCGACCAGCGACACCGAAGGGGAGAGAGCGATGAGCGACGCCGCACTTGCCGAACCGACCGTGCTGGCCGAGGTCGCGAACGGGGTGGGGCGCCTCGTGCTCAACCGGCCGAAGGCGTTGAACGCGCTCGACCTCGACATGATCCGGCTGCTGACCGAGGCGCTGGAGGCTTGGCGCGAGGATCCTGCCGTGCGCCTCGTCACCATCGAGGGCGCGGGCGGGCGCGCGTTCTGCGCCGGTGGCGACGTGCGCGCGATCCGCGCCTTCGTGCTCGCGGGCGAGCTCGATGCGGCGGAGGCCTTCTTCGCCTCGGAATATCGCCTGAATCGGATGATCGCCGAGTATCCGAAGCCCTATGTCGCGCTGATCGACGGCATTTCGATGGGTGGCGGCATGGGGCTCTCCATCCACGGCTCGCATCGGGTGGTGACGGAGCATGCGGTGATGGCGATGCCGGAGACGGCGATCGCGCTCTTCCCGGACATCGGTGCCTCCTATTTCCTGCCGCGCCTGCCGGGGCGGCTCGGGCTCTATCTCGCGCTCACCGGGGCGCGCATCTCGCCGGGCGATGCGATCTACGCCCGGCTCGCCACGCACCACGTGCCGCGCGCCGCCCTCGAATCGCTGAAAGCCGGGCTCGCCCGCTCCGGCCTCGCGGCCCTCGAGGCGCACGCGCACCGCCCACCCGAGTCGCTGCTTGCCCAGGCGCGCGCGGCGATCGACGACTGTTTCGCGCCCGACACCGTACCGGAGATCCTCGCCCGGCTCGAGGCGCGCGGCGATGCTTGGGCGAAGGCGCAGCTCGACACACTCGCGCGCATGTCGCCGACCAGCCTGTGCGTGACGGCGGAACTGTTGCGCCGTGGCGCGACCATGTCGCTCGCCGACTGTCTCGCGATGGAACTGAGGCTCACCCGCAAGGTGATCGTGCATCCCGATTTCGCCGAAGGCGTGCGCGCGCAGGTGGTGGACAAGACGCGCGACCCGAAATGGCGCCCAGCCACGGTGGCGGAGGTCGATCCCGCCGCCATCCTCGCCATGTTCGACTGACGCCTCAGCGACCGACCACCACCAGCACCACGCCGGCAACGACCAGGGCGAAGCCGACGGTCCCCGCGCCCGTGATGCGTTCGCGCAGGTAAAGCCGTCCGAAAGCCAGCGTGAACAGCATCTCCACCTGGCCGAGCGCGCGCACGAGGGCGACGGGGCCGAGTGCGAAGGCCGAGAACCAGCAGGCGGAACCGAAGGCCGACAGCAAACCCACCGGTACAGCCCGCCGCCAGGCAGCGATCGCGAGGCGAAGCTGAGCGGGCTCGGCACGCGCGAGCCAAGCCCCCATCAATCCGCTCTGCAGGACCGTGGCGACGGCAAGCGTCGCAAGGGCGTCGAGAATCCGGTCGACGCCGCCGAGCGACAGGGTGGCCGCCTTGAACAGCACGGCGGCGACCGCGAAGCCCCCGCCGGCGGCAAGCCCCCAGAGGGCGGCGGGCTGTCCGGCCTGGCGCAGCAGCGACGAGAGCGAGCCGGCCCCGCCGGGAGAGGACAGCACCAGAACGCCGAACAGGCTGAGCGCAACGCCGCCCGCGGCGACCGCCGACACGGTCTCGCCGAGCAGCAGCCACGCCAGGAGCGCGCCCTGCACGGCTTCCGTCTTGGCGTAGGCCGTACCCACCGCGTAGCCGCGCGCGGCGAAGGCACGCATCAGCGCCGAGGTGGCGAGGAGCTGCGCCACCCCGCCGGCGGCGGCGAAGGCGAGGAACGTCCCCTGCAGCGGGGCAGGTGCGCGCCCGGTCACCGCACTCCAGCCGGCGAGCAGGAGGGCGGCGACGGGGGCGCCATAGAGGAAGCGCACGAAGGCCGCCCCGTCCGCAGAAAGCGTGCCGCGCAGCGCCTGCTGCAGCGCGGTCCGCCAAGCCTGGAACAACGCGGCGGCGACGGTGAAGCCGATCCAGACGTCACCCATCGCGGTCGTCCACCACACCCCCCTCGCGCCGCGATTGCACGACGACCCCCTTCCCTGTCACCGTGCCGTAGATGCCCCTGCGTGCCAAACACTCGATGGACGACCTCGCCCGTTTCGCCCTGCTCAACCTCGTCGCGCTCGCTCTGGCCGCGGTGTGGCTCGCTGGCGTGCGGCTGTTGCACGGAGACGGGCGGGACGCCTCAAGCCCGGTCGTGCTCGGCACCCTGCCGGTCCTCGCCCTCGCCGCCCTCGCCTGTTCGCTGTTGATCGCCTTCGCCCATCGCGCTTGGCTTGCCGTGGTGCTCTCCCTTGCTTCGGGGTGGGTGCTGATCGCCGGTGCCGGTGCTCTGTTCACGCTGCTCGTGCCGAAGGCCTATGAGGCGGTCGGGCCGGGGGCGATGGCGTATCTTTGGGTGATCGTCGCCTCGATCGGCGCGGTACCCCTCGGGCTCATCATCCGTCTCGTGTTGTCACCCCTGTAGCCGGCGACCGTCGAAACGGGGGCGTACGGTCGCTGATCCCGCCCGTCGCGCTTGCGCGGCAGCCAACTCCCTTGCCACGGTGCACCTGGACGACGCTCCCCGACCGCCGCGCGATGGACGATTTCGCAAACTTTGTCCTGCTCAACCTCGTGGCTCTCGGGCTTGCCGCAGTCTCGCTTGTCGGTGTGCGACCGCTGTTCCGCGACGGTCCGGACCCCACGAGCGCGGTCATCCTCGGCACTTTCCCGATCCTCAGCCTCGGCGCCATCGGCTGCTCCCTGTTGATCGCCGACGCATATGACGTCCGGCTGGCCGCCCTGCTCACCTTCTTTTCCGGCTGCCTGCTGACCGCCGGCGCCTGGGGACTGTTCAGCCTGCTGGTGCCGAAGTCCTATGAAGCGATGGGGCCTGCGGCGATGGGCTACCTGTTCGTCGTTCCGGCCTCGCTCGGTGCGATCCCGTTGGAGCTTTTCCTGCGGATGATCGTCTTCTGACCCTCGCCCGGGCCGAAGTTCGGCCGGAGCCCTCAGCGTCGTCAGAGCCGCACCCGCCCCCAGCCCGGGTCGCCCGCGATGAGGTGAGCGAGGCCGGACCGCGCCAGCATCGCCTCCGTCTCGGCCGCCGCCTCGGCCAGGATCGCCGCCTGATCGAGATGCGGAACGACCCGCCCGCGCATCAGCACCCGTCCGTCCACGACCACGTCGCGCACGTCGGATCCTTGCGCGAACCACACCAGGCGATGGATCGGCATGTTCGGCGGCCAGGCATGCGGGGTGGCAAGATCGACCGTGATCACGTCCGCCCTCTTGCCCGGCTCGAGGCTGCCGAGTTCCGCCTCGAGGCCGAGGCCGCGCGCGGCGTCGATGGTGATCATCTCCAGGAGCTTGCCGGGCGGCATCAGCCGCTCGTCGCGCGCCGCGCGCTGATGGATGCGCGCGCACATCACCATGTGGCGGAACATGTCGGTGCCGCGGTCGGGCGCGGTGCCGTCGGAGCCGATCATCACCGTCACCCCGGCCTCGATCAGCCGCGGCACCGGGCAGTGCCCGCGCACCTGCGCGATCGCGGTCGGGTTGTGCACCACCGAGGTGCCGGTGCGCACCAGCGTGTCGATGTCGGCGTCCGTAAGGTCGGTGCAGTGGCTGAAGAAGGCGTCGGGGCCGCACAGATCGAAGCGCGCCTCGGCCTCGG
Organism: Elioraea thermophila (ex Habib et al. 2022); assembly: GCF_003336755.1. Taxonomy (GTDB): domain Bacteria; phylum Pseudomonadota; class Alphaproteobacteria; order Acetobacterales; family Acetobacteraceae; genus Elioraea; species Elioraea thermophila. The sequence goes on from NZ_QMDI01000006.1 coordinate 333,106, forward strand.
CGATCGAACCCGAACAGTGCCCGTCCTGATGGAAGAGGCAGCCGTGGCGGCGGCCGAGTTCGCGCACGAGCCGCGCCTGGCGCGCGATCTCGGCGATCGTGTCGGGGTCGTCGGTCTCGCCGCGGTGCACGGGCATCACGGTGGCGAGGCGGATCCTGCCCTCCGCCCCGCCGTGCCAGCGCGTGATCAGCTCCGCCATCGTGTCGAACTGCTGTTCGAAGGGGACGAGCTTCTCCTCCGCCCTGCCCTCGCGCCAGTCGAGGTAGCGCCAGGGGTGCGGCGGTCGCGTGGGGCCGACGGCGAGGATGCGTTCACCCGCGATGGCGACCGCCCCGTCCGGGATCACCCGGCGGTCGGCATCCATGGTCACCACCGTGCCGCCGGTGACGAGGAGCGTGGCGCGCTCGGTCCCCATCGCACTCAGGGCATGCGCACGAGCCGCAGTCTCAGCCGGTTGTCCGGCGCCTGGGCGAGCTCGATCCCCCGCCGCGAGGCCCAGACGATCGGCTGCTGATGCAGCGGCACGTGCGCGATGTCCTCGCGTTCGAGCGCGAAGGCCTCGCGCATCAGCGCCCGACGCTTCGCCTCGTCGGTCTCGCGGCTCGCGGCTTGGGTGAGTTCGTCGATGCGGGGGTTGGAGTAGCGACCCGAATTCAGCCTACCCGTGGTGGCGGCGGTCTTGGTCTTGATCACCTCGGAGAGGACGTACCAGGCGTCGATCAGCGGCAGCCCGGCGTGGCCGAGCATGAACATCGAGACGTCGTGCGTATTCACCCGGCGCGACCAGACGTTGAGCGGCTCGATCTGCGGCTGCACGCGGATGCCGACTCGCCCGAGCATGCCGATGACGGCAAGGCAGATGCGCTCGTCATAGACGTAGCGGTCGTTCGGGCAGGAGAGGCCGACGGAGAAGCCCTCGGGATAGCCCGCCTCGGCGAGCAGGCGGCGCGACGCTTCGGGGTCGAAGGGATAGAGGCGCGCGTTGAGGTCGGCCGGCGCCCCGTTGAGGAGGGGCGAGGCCATCATGCCGGCGGGCCAGGACTGGCCGCGCATCACGCTGCGCCTGATCGCCTCGACATCGATCGCCTGATAGACGGCCTGGCGCACGCGACGATCCTTGAACGGGTTCTTCCCCTTGACGTCGCTGTCGAGAAGCTCGTCGCGGAAGTGGTCGAAGCCGAAATAGATCGTGCGCAGCTCCGGCCCCTGCACCACCTGCAGGTTCGGGTTCTGCTCAATGCGCGGGATGTCCTGCGGCGGGATTTCCACCGTGGCGTCGATCGCGCCGGAGAGGAGGGCGGCGGTGCGCGTGGCGGCGGCGCGGATCGGCTGGAAGGTGACGGTGGTGAGGTTGTGCAGGGGACGGTCCCACCAGCGCGGGTTCGCCTCCAGCGCGGTGCGCGTGTCGGGTTCGCGCGCGACCAGGCGGAACGGCCCGATACCGTTGGCCTGGCGCGCGGCCGGGCTTTCGCGCTGGGCGGAGAGATCGGAGGCGGTGGTCGCACCGACCCGTTCCGACCATTCCCGGTCCATGACGAAGAAGTGGGTGAGGGCGAAGAGCAACACCGGGAAGGGCTGCGAGGTGACGAACTCGACCGTGCAGGCGTCGATCTTGCGCACCTCGGTCACGGCCCCGATCGTGCGGCGCACGAGGGCGCCCGGCGTGTTCAGCCGCGCCCAGGTGAACAATCCGTCGTCGGCATCGAACGGCGAGCCGTCGTGGAAGACGACGTCGCGGCGGAGATGGAAGCGCCAGACGGTGGGCGAGACGATTTCCCAACGCTCGGCGAGAGCCGGCTCGATCTCGAGCTTCGCGTTGTGGCGGGTAAGGCCCTCGTAGACGTTGTTGAGGAAGGCGTTGGTGAAGGTGTTGTTGGAGGCGTGCGGGTCGAGCGTCAGCACGTCGGCGTTGAAGGCCCAAGCGAAACTCTTCGCCGCCGCCGGCCCGGCCGCCAGCGCGGCCGCGACCATGATCGCTGCCAGCATGCGCATCGCGTCGTCGCCCCGTGTCGCTGCCGGTGAGCGGGAGCCGCGCGGCAGGCGGCGTCAACCGAGGACGAAGCGTCGGATGGCGGCAAGCAGCCGATCGGGCGCGTCGGTGCGCAGGGAGTGCCCCGCTCCCTCGAACACCTCGAGCTGCGCGCCGGCGATGAGGGCGGCGATCTCGCGCGCGAATTCCGGCGGGCAGATCCAGTCCTCCGCCCCGGCGAGCACCAGCGTGGGGGCGGTGATGCGCGGCAGTTCCGGGCGCAGATCGAACCGCCGGAGGAACCCCTCAGGGCCGAAGGCGGCGTTCAGCGGCCCGTGCGCATAGGCCACGCGCTGCAGGGCCGGTTCGGCGGCGGCCGCATCGAAGCGGGTCGCGTAGAGCGGCCCCATCACGCGGTGGTAGTGGCGCACGTCCTCGTCGTCGCGGAAGCCCTGATCCCAGCAGCGCGCGACGAGGGCCTGCTGCTCCGCGGTGCCGCGTTCGGCGAGGATCTCTCGCGCGCGCGCGATGAAGCCCCCATGCGCGGCGGTTGCGACCAGAACGAGACGGGAGACCGCGCCAGGGTGGCGCGCGGCGTGCGCCATCGCCACCATCCCGCCGTAGCTCGTGCCGACGACGGCGATCGGGCCGAGGCCGAGATGACGGCGCAGCGCCTCCATGTCGGCGACGTTCTCATCGAGCGTCCAGCGCGCGGGGTCGCCGTCGCGGGCGGAGCGGCCCTGGCCGCGATGGTCGAAATAGACGAGCTGGGCGGCGTCCGCGAGGGCCGAGAACAGCGGCTTGTAGCCGGAATGATCCGACCCCGGCCCGCCATGGACGAGGAACAGCACGGGTTTTTCGTGCATCGCCGCGCCGTCGGGAACGAGGCCCGCCCCCTCGACGTCGAAATAGAGACGGGTGTCGCGGATGGCGGCGTACATGACCGGGGCTCCCAGCGCGGGACGGAGATCGATGGCCCGAGGCTAGCCGAGCGGGATAAGGCGGGGGAAGAAAAAGCCGATCCGCGCCCGGTTCAATCGCCGATCGTTTCAATTTGATTGCGGATCGTCGACTTCGTACCGCTCAGGCGAGCGCCTCCATCGCCGCCGCCACCCCGCCGCGGCCGTGCGGCACGCCGAGGTCGCGCAACGACATCTCCACCGCCGCAAGCGTGCCGAGGATCATCGGCTCGTTGAGATCGCCCATGTGGCCGATACGGAACACCCGCCCCGAGAGCGCGCCGAGCCCCCCGCCGAGGGAGACGTTGTAGCGGGTGAAGGCATGGGCGCGCAGTGCCTCGGCATCATGCCCCTCGGGCATCAGCACGGCGGTCACGCTGTCCGAGTGGCGCGCGGGGTCGGCGCAGTAGAGGGTGGGGCCGTCGTTCGCCGCCCAGGCGCGGACGGCGGCGCGCACGGCCGCACCGAGACGGGCATGACGGGCGTAGAGGGCCTCGAGCCCCTCCGCCTCGATCAGGGCGAGGGATTCGGCGAGGCCGTGGAACATCTGGGTCGGGATCGTGCCGACGAAGGACCGGTGCGGGCGCGTCAGCATGATCGACCAGTCCATGTAGAAGCGCGGCAGGCGGGCCTCGCGATGGGCAGCCAGCGCCTTGGGGCTTGCGGCGCAGAACGCGAGGCCCGTGGGCAGCATCAGCCCCTTCTGCGACCCGCCGACGACGAGATCGACCCGCCAGTCGTCCATGCGGAAGGGGAGAGAGACCAGGGAGGAGATGGTGTCGGCGAGGAACAGGGCCGGATGGTGGGCGGAGTCGATCGCGGCGCGGATCTCGCCGAGCGGGATGGCCACCCCGGTGGAGGTCTCGTTGTGCACCGCACAGACGGCCTTGATGCGGTGCGCGGTGTCGGCGCGGAGTGCGGCGGCGACGGCATCGGGATCCACACCGCGGCGGCGATCGGCCGGGACGGTCTCGACCTGGAGACCAAAGCGGCGGGCCATCTCGGTCCAGGAGTCGGAGAAATAGCCGGACTCAAGCATCAGGAGCCGGTCGCCCGGGCTGAACAGGTTGACCAACGAGGCTTCCCAGGCGCCGTGGCCGGAGGCGGTCATGAAGAACACCTCGGCCGTGGTGCTGCCGAGGAGGGGGAGGAGCCGGGCCCGGCAGTCGAGCACGAGGCGGACGAAGGCGGGCTCCATGAAGTCCTGCGACGGGCGGTCGATCGCGCGCAGGATCGGGTCGGGGATGTTGGTCGGCCCTGGGTTGGCGAAGAACGGACGGCCGACGGGGCGTGGCATCGGGAACTCCGGTTGGGGCGTGTCGTCGGGGCAGGCTTCGCCGAGAGCGCGCGCCGGCGCAAGGGCGGGCGAAGCGCTGCCGCCGCAACACCGGCTGTGCTATCGTCGCTGATCGAGCGGAGGTGGGGGCGCCGCGACGCACGCCGGGGCAACGCGCGAAAGCGGCAAAGTCGCCAGAGCGGCAAGGCGCGGCGGCGGCGGCCGCGGGGATGCTCACGGTCGGAGGCGCCGGGCCAAGCCCGTCAGGTGGCGAACGAGGCCAGGATCGGCACGGCTACCGCGAGGGTTAGGCACTCGAGCGGCAGCCCCACCCGCCAGTAATCCCCGAACCGGTAGCCCCCCGGCCCCATGACGAGCAGGTTGTTCTGGTGCCCGATCGGGGTGAGGAAGGCGCAGGAGGAGCCGAGAGCGACCGCGAGCAGGAACGGGTCCGGGTTCACGCCGGCCGCACGCGCGAGACCGATGGCGAGCGGCGCCATCACCGCCGCGGTGGCCGCGTTGTTCATCGCATCCGACACGGTCATCGCGATCAGCACGAGGAGCGCGATCAGCACCGGCACGGTGGGCAGGCCGGTCGCCGCGAACAGGAGGCCGAGGAGGCGATCCGCCGCCCCCGTCGCGTCCAGGGTGCCGGCCACCGGCATCATCGCGCCGAGCACGACGAGCACCTGCCAGTCAATGGCAGCGTAAGCGCGGCGGGCGGAGATCACCCCGGTCGCGACCGTGACGGCCGCGGCGGCGGCGAGCGCGACCGGCGCAGCGACCAGCCCCGCGGCCGTCACAGTGACCGCGAGGACGAGCGGCGCGAGCGCCCGAAGCCGGCGCTCCGCCGCCAGGGGGAGGCTGCGCGGGGCGAGCGGAAGCAACCCGAACTGCGCGGCAAGCGCGGCCAGCGCCTCCTCACGACCCTGCAGGAGCAGGACGTCGCCGGCAGCGATCGGGGTCCGCGCCAGGGCCTGCCGCTTCGCCGCGCCCTGCCTGGACAGGCCGACCAGGTTGACGCCGAAGGAATCGCGCAGGCGAAGCCCACCGACCGTGCGCCCGACCAGACGGCTGTCGCGCGGCACCACCGCTTCCACCACGCCGAGCCCCGGTCCGTCCCCAGCCCTCTCGGCGAGCGTGAGGCCGAGCGTCGCGAGGCCCGGGCCCAGCGCCTCTGCCTCGGCCTCGAGCAGGAGCCGGTCGCCCGCCGCCAGGACGAGGCCGCCATGCGGCACGATGACCCGCCCGCCCGGGTCGACGAGGGCCAACACCTGGCCGTCGGCCTCCGCGAGCGCCTCGTCGAGCTGCGCCACGCGCATCCCGTCCGCCTTGCCGCCAGCGACCACCGTGACTTCGACCAGATAGGGGGCGATGTCGCGCTCCCCCTCGTCCGTGCCCTGCCGCGTCGGCACGAGCCGCCAGCCGACGAGGGCGAGGTATGCGAGTCCCGCCAGGGCCACGGGCGCGCCCGCGACGGCGAAGGCGAAGAAGCCGAAGGCCTCGCCGGTGGCCTCCGCCCGCGCCTGGGCGACGATGACGTTGGGCGGCGTGCCGATCAGCGTCGTCACTCCCCCGAGCATGGTGGCGAAGGAGAGGGGCATCAGCACCGCTCCGGCGGCGAAGCCTTCGCGCCGTGCCACCCGCACCGCGGCGGGGATGAGCAGGCCCAGCGCCGCCACGTTGTTCATGAAGGCGGAGGCCACTGCCCCGATCGTGCCGAGGACGAGCACCACCCGCGCCGGCCCGCTGCCTTCCGGCAGGAAACGGTCGGCGAGGCTCTGCACGAGCCCCGTCTCCTCCACCGCGCGGGAAAGTACCAAGGCGGCGGCGACGGTCACGACGGCCGGGCTGCCGAAACCTTCGAAGGCCACCGCGTTCGGCACCAGCCCGAGCGCGACCGAGGCCAGAAGCCCGGTGAGCGCGGCGAGGTCGGGACGAATGCGGCCCGAGGCCATGGCGGCGAGAACCGCGGCCAACACAGCCAGGGCCAGGACCTGGTCGGCGGTCAGGGCTCACGCGCCTCCGCCGCACCGCGCCGCGCCCGCTCGATCGCCCGCCAGCGCGCCACCGCCCGGTTGTGCTCCTCGAGCGTGCGGGAAAAGACGTGGCCGCCCGTCCCGTCAGCCACGAAGTAGAGGGCGTCGGTCTCCGCCGGGCGAACGGCGGCGAGCAGGCTCGCCCGCCCCGGCGCGGCGATCGGGGTCGGCGGCAAGCCGCGGTTGCGGTAGGTGTTGTGGGGATGGTCGGCGTCTAGATCGGCGCGCGTCAGCGGCCGATCCAGCACGCCGAGCCCCCCCGAGACGGCGTAGATCACCGTCGGGTCCGACTGCAGTGGCATCCCCCGCCGGAGGCGGTTGACGAACACCCCCGCCACCTTGGCGCGCTCCTCCGCCACCGCGGTCTCGCGCTCGATGATGGAGGCGAGGATCAGCGCCTCGCGGGGGGAGGACAGCGGCAGGTTTTCCGCCCTCTGCGCCCAGGCTTCGGCGAGCGCCCTGTCCATCGCCGCCCGCATGCGGCGGATCAGCGAGTCGCGCGTGTCGCCCCAGGAGTAGGCCCAGGTCTCCGGCAACAGGGACCCTTCGGGCGGAACCTCGCTCACGGTTCCGGTGAGCCCCTCGGCGCGCTCGAGAAGGGCGAGGATCTGCGCCACCGTCAGTCCTTCGGGAACGGTCAGGCGGCGCTGCACCGTGGGCGCGGTGCGCAGGATGTCGAGCACACCGGCGAGCGAGACCCGGGGCGGAAAGGCGTATTCCCCGGCCCTGAGCGGCCCCGCCGCCTCCGTCAGCCTGGCGGCCGGGACGAAGGCCGCGGCGCGGAGGTCGTCGAGCACGCCCGCCTCGCGCAGGCGCTCGGCGATGGCGCCCGGACCGGCCCCGCGGGGGATGACGACGGCGCGCTCCTCGGCCAGCGGTCCTGCCGAGCGGTAGAGGTCGAGGGCGGCGCGCCATCCGGCGTACCCCGCTCCGGCGAGGAGTCCCGCCACGACCGCGAGCCCCGCCAGCCAGCGCAGCCCTCGTCTGCCCCGCCCGGCCGGGGCCGCGTCCATCGCTCAGGCCGCCTTGCGGAACAGGATCGAGGCGTTGGTGCCGCCGAAGCCGAAACTGTTGGAGAGGGCGACGTCGATGCGGCGGCTCTGCGCCTCGTGCGCCACACGGTCGATCACGCTCGGCTGCGAGGGCTCGTCGAGATTGAGCGTGGGCGGGGCGACGTTGTCGCGTACGGCGAGGATGGAGAACACGGCCTCGATGGCGCCGGCCGCTCCCAGGAGATGGCCGATCGCCGACTTCGTCGAGCTCATCGCCAGCTTGCGCGCGGCATCGCCGAACAGGCGCTCGACCGCCTGCAGTTCGAGATCGTCGCCCAAGGGGGTCGAGGTGCCGTGGGCGTTGATGTAGTCGACATCCTCGGGGTTGAGGCGGCCGTTGCGCAGGGCAGCCTTCATGGCGCGGAACGCGCCCTCGTGCCCCTCGGCCGGGGCGGTGATGTGGTAGGCGTCGCCCGACAAACCGTAGCCCGCAAACTCGGCGTAGATCTTCGCGCCCCGGCGCTTCGCGTGCTCGTACTCCTCGAGCACGACCACCGCCGCCCCCTCGCCCATCACGAACCCGTCGCGGTCCTTGTCCCAGGGCCGCGAGGCGCGCGTCGGTTCGTCGTTGAAGCTGGTGGAGAGCGCGCGCGAGGCGCAGAACCCCGCGATGCCGAGCGGGCAGACGGCGGCCTCGGAACCGCCGGCGACCATGACGTCGGCATCGCCGAACTGGATCAGCCGCGCCGCATCGCCGATCGCATGCACGCCGGTCGCGCAGGCGGTGACCACGGCGTGGTTCGGCCCCTTGAAGCCGTATTTGATCGAGACGTGGCCGGAGGCGAGGTTGATCAGGGCGGAGGGGATGAAGAAGGGGGAGAGGCGCTTGATCTTGCCCTCCAGCACCTGCTGCGAGCCCTCGAAGATGGTCTGCAGGCCGCCGATGCCGGAGCCGATCATCACCCCCGTCGCGCAGCGGCCTTCCTCGTCCTCGGGCATCCAGCCCGAATCCTCCACCGCCTCGGTGGCGGCGACGAGGGCGAGCTGGATGAAGCGGTCCATCTTCCGCTGGTCCTTGGGCGGGATCCACTCGTTGAGGTCGAGCTTGCCGTCCGCCTTCGAGCCTTGCGGAACCTGGCCAGCGATCTTCGCCGGCAGATCCGTCACATCGAAATTCTGGATGGCGCGGATGCCGGATTCGCCCGCGATCAGCCGCTTCCAGACCTGCTCGGCGCCGATGCCGAGCGGGGTGACCGCGCCAAGCCCTGTGACGACGACGCGACGCATCCGCCCTCCGTCCCGACTCCGGTTGCGGAAGCCCGCCCGCCTCAGGCGGCCTTCTGCTTGACGATGTAGTCGATCGCGTCCTTCACCGTGGTGATCTTCTCGGCCGCATCGTCGGGGATCTCGATGCCGAACTTCTCCTCGAAGGCCATGACGAGTTCGACGGTATCGAGGCTGTCGGCGCCGAGATCGTCGATGAACGAGGCGTTCTCCGTCACCTTCGACTCCTCGACGCCGAGATGCTCGACGACGATCTCCTTCACCTGCTTCGTGATTTCGGCCGTATCGGTCATTGCGCTGTCGCTCGCTCCTCGGGGTGGTCCGTCCTGGGATGTGCTGGCTCGACTCCCTCGGGGCGGCCGCGGCCGACCCGAGAGCCCTCCGACGCCGGCCGTGCTCCCGGAAACCGCGGGCGCATAGCACCCTTCGCCGGGCTTGGCCAGCAGCGGGATGACGCTTCCGTTGCGCTCACAGCATGGCCATCCCGCCGTTGACGTGCAGCACCGCGCCGGTGATCCAGCCGGCCTCGTCGGAGGCGAGATAGACGGCCGCCGCCGCCACGTCCTCCGGCCGGCCGAGCCGACCGAGCGGGATGCGCGCGGCGAGCGCCGCCCGCTGGTCCTCGCTCAGCGCGTCCGTCATCGCGGTGGCGATGAAGCCCGGCGCGATCACGTTCACCGTGATCCCCCGCGCGGCGACCTCCTGCGCCAGCGCCTTGCTCATGCCGACGAGCCCCGCCTTGGCCGCGGCGTAGTTCGCCTGGCCCGGATTGCCGGTGGCACCGACGATGGAACCGATGGAGATGATCCGGCCCGCCCGCCGCTTCACCATGCCCTTCAGCGCCGCTCGGCAGAGACGGAACGGGGCGGAGAGATCGACCGCGAGCACCGTCTCCCAGTCCTCGTCCTTCATCCGCAGCGCCAGGGTGTCGCGCGTCAGCCCGGCGTTGTTGACCAGGATGTCGAGCCGTCCCATCGCGCCCTCGGCGGCGGCGATGAGGGCTTCGGCCGCCGCCGGATCGGCGAGGTCGGCGGGCAGCACATGGGCACGATCGCCGAGCTCTTCCGCCAGCGCCGCGAGCGCCTCGCGCCGCGTGCCGGAGAGGCCGACCACCGCGCCTTGCGCGTGGAAGGCGCGCGCGATGGCGCCGCCGATGCCGCCCGAGGCGCCGGTGATCAGCGCCGTCCTGCCGTCCAGCCGGAACATGCCCTCTCCCCCCTCAAACCGTCTTCAGGAACGCCTCGATCTCGCCCGGGGTGCCGACGGAGAGGGCAGTGAGCTCGGGGTCGATGCGCTTGACGAGCCCGGCGAGCACCTTGCCCGCGCCGAGCTCGACCACCGTATCCACCCCTGCCTCCTTCATCGCCGCCACACTCTCCCGCCAGCGCACGGTTCCCGTCACCTGACGGATCAGCAGGTCGCGGATCTCTTCGGGATCGTCCGTCGGCGTCGCGGTCACGTTGGGCACCAGCGGAACGACGGGGGGCCGCGGTGGTGTGGCGGCGAGGGCCTTCGCCATCGCCTCCGCCGCCGGCGCCATCAGCGCGCAGTGGAAGGGGGCGGAGACGGCAAGCGGGATCGCCCGCTTCACGCCGCGCGCCTTGGCCGCCGCGATGGCGCGCTCGACCGCGGCCGCCGCGCCGCTGATCACCACCTGGCCGCCGCCGTTGTCGTTGGCGACCTCGACCACCTCGCCGGAAGCGGCCTCGGCGCACACCGCCCGCGCCTCGTCGGCCTCGATGCCGAGCAGGGCGGCCATCGCCCCCTCCCCTGGCGGCACGGCCTTCTGCATCGCCTCGCCGCGCAGCCTGAGAAGCCGCGCCGCCTCGGTGACGGTGAAGGAGTCGGCGGCGGCCAGCGCGGAGTATTCGCCGAGCGAGTGCCCGGCGACCAGAGCGCACCCCTCCGCCACGCGAAGCCCGCCCTCGCGGGCGAGCACCCGCACCACGGCGAGGCTCACCGCCATCAGCGCCGGCTGCGCGTTGGCGGTGAGAGTGAGCTCCTCCGCCGGCCCCTCGAAGATCAGGCGCGACAGGTTCTGCTTCAGCGCCTCGTCCACCTCCTCGAAGGTTTCGCGCGCCACCGGAAAGGCCGCGGCGAGCTCCTTGCCCATGCCGACGGCCTGGCTCCCTTGACCGGGAAAGACGAAGGCGCGCACGGGCATCGGCGGGAAGGCTCCTGAGCAGGGGGGCGGTCGGGCCCGCGCTGCTAGGCGGGCGCCATCGGACTGTCAAGGAACCGCGGCCCAGGTAGGACGAGGCCGCGCTTGCAAGCCGGGGCGCGATGCGTATATGCCCCGCCGTGTTCCCTGCCGGCCGCGCGGCACGCGGCCGGCTATGTCCCATTGTGCGCCCGGGATCGGCCCGCGGCGGCGGGACTGAGACAAGCCGGAGGGAAGAAGGATGCCGTTCTACGAGTGCGTGTTCATCGCACGCAGCGACATCACGCCGCAGCAGGTCGAGGCGCTGGCCGAACAGATGGCCGAAGTCATCGCGCAAGGCGGCGGCAAGGTCGGCAAGCGGGAGTACTGGGGCCTGCGCACGCTGGCCTACAAGATCAAAAAGAACCGCAAGGGCCACTACATGCTGCTCAACATCGACGCGCCGTGGCCGGCGGTCGCCGAGATGGAACGGCAGCTCCGGCTGAACGAGGACGTGCTGCGCTTCCTCACCGTGCGGGTCGAGGCGCTGGACGAGGGGCCTTCGGCGGCGATCGCCAAGCCGTCGCGCGAGGATCGCGCCGAGCGGCTCGACCGTCCCGCGCGTGCGGCGGAGCGCGCGCCCCGCGCGCCACGGGCCGCCCGCGCCGAAGCGATGGAGTGAGCGATGAGCGAGACCGAAACGATCCTGCCCGCCTCCCGCCGGGTCGCCGTCGGCGCCCGCCGGCCGTTCTACCGCCGCCGCAAGTCCTGCCCGTTCTCCGGGCCGAACGCGCCGGCGATCGACTACAAGGACGTCAAGCTCCTGTCGCGTTACATCAGCGAGCGCGGCAAGATCGTGCCGTCGCGCATCACCGCGGTGTCGGCGAAGAAGCAGCGCGAGCTCGCCACCGCGATCAAGCGCGCGCGCTTCCTCGCTCTCCTGCCCTACGTCATCAACACCTGAGGGGGAGGCCCGGACGGAGCGCAATGCCGGGCGGGGTGGCGCGTGCCGAACCTGCGCACGACGGCGGTTCTCGCCGCGGGGCTCGTCTCCGCGCTCGCCGTGCTGGCCGCCTTGCGCGGCCTGCCGCTCGGTTCGGTGGCGTTCTGGTTCTCGGCCGTCCCCCTGTTCGCCGCGGGCTTCGCCTTCGGGGTGGCGGCGGCGGCGCAGGCGGCGGCGGTCGGGGTGCTGGTGACCCTGGTGTCCGGTGGGCTTCCCGGCTCGCTCGTCTTCCTCTTGCTGTTCGCGCTGCCGGTGAGCCTGATGCTGTCGGCGGCCCTGCCGCGCTCGGCCGGCGCACCGCTTGCGCTGGCTTGGCCGTTCGCCCTGCTCGCGCTGTGGCCCGCAGGGCTCCTGCTCGCGGCGGAGTTCGCGCTCGCCGGCCAGCCGGGCGGGCTTTCGGGCGTGCTGCGCCAGGCGGTGGTGCAGGCGCTCGAGCGGATGGGACCGCCGCCCCAGCTCGACGTCGCCGAATTCGCCGCCCTGCTCGTCCGCCTCAAGCCGCTCGCCTTCGCGCTGTGGTTCGCGCTGGTGATGACGACGAACGCCGCGCTCGCGCAGCGTCTCGTCGCCTCGCGCGGCCTGATGGCGGCGCTTCCCGCGCAGTGGTCGATGGCGGCGTTGCCGGGCTGGTATTGGCCGCTGGCGCTGGCCGCCGCGGTCGCCTCGCTGTTCGTGCCGGGCGAGGCGGGGTTCGCCGTGCGCGGCCTGGCGATGATGTTCGCGGTACCACTCGTGCTGCAGGGCCTCGCCGTGCTGCACGTCATCAGCCGCGGCCGGCCGGCGCGCCCGGTGCTGCTGGGCGGCGTCTATGTCGGGCTCGTGCTGTTCTTCGCTCCGGCTGCCCTCGCCCTCGCCGCTTTGGGCATCGCCGAGCACTTCCTCAATCTGCGCGGCCGCAGGCCGCCGCCTGGAACCGGGCTTAGGCCCACGGAGGACTGAAATGGACGTCATTCTGCTGCAGCGCGTCGAGAAGCTCGGCCAGATGGGCGACGTGGTGAAGGTCAAGCCCGGCTACGCGCGCAACTATCTCCTGCCGCAGAAGAAGGCCGTGCGGGCGACGAAGGAGAACCTCGCCCGCTTCGAGGCCGAGCGCGCCCAGCTCGAGGCGCAGAACCTCAAGCGCCGCGAGGAGGCGGAGCGCGTGGCCGAACGTGTGGCCGGTCTTGCCGTCGTGCTCCTGCGCCAGGCGGGTGAAAGCGGCCAGCTCTACGGCTCGGTCACCGCGCGCGACGTCGCCCAGGCCGCAACCGAAGCGGGGCTGACCATCACCCGCCAGCAGGTGGTGCTGGACCACCCGATCAAGGCGCTCGGTCTCTATCAGGTACGCGTCGTCCTGCACCCCGAGGTGGTGATCGCGATCACGGTCAATGTGGCGCGCAGCCTGGAGGAGGCCGAGAAGCAGGCGCGCGGCGAGCGCGTCACCGCGGCGGCCGAGGAGGAGCGCGCCGATCTCAGCCGGATGTTCGAGGGGACCTCGCCCATCCCCGGCACGGGCGAACAGCCGGACATCTGAGCCGGGTCGGCGGCCACCCCTTCCCTCGCCCGGCGAGCCGCCTCTAGACTTCGCATCGGCGCGGCGAGGAGAGGCGGCGGCGACGCCCTCTGGCAGCCCCTCCGCCCCCCGATGGTCACGCGCCGGGGGAGGTGGGCATGATGATCGAACGCGTGCTGCGCGACGTCGTCTCCGCGGGCCGGCTCGAACTCCTCTGGCCCGACGGCAGACGCAGCGACTTCGCGGGTCGCGATCCGGGCCCCTCCGTCCGTGTCCGTGTCCTCGACGCCGCGGCGATGCGCCGCATCGCGCTTCACCCTTCGCTGCGCTTCGGCGAGGCCTGGATGGACCGCGCCTTCGAGGTCGAAGGCGGCTCCATCTACGACCTCCTCGATCTTCTCATGCTCAATCTCGCCCGCGGCGCGCGTTCGCCCATGCTCTCGTGGCTCGACCGGCTGGGGCTTTGGTTACGCCGTCTGCAGCAACACAACCCGGTGTGGCGGGCGAAGCGCAACGTCGCGCATCATTACGACCTCTCGGGTCGTCTCTACGCCCTCTTCCTCGATCGCGACCGTCAGTACTCCTGCGCCTATTTCCGCACCGGCGACGAGACGCTCGAAGAGGCGCAGGCGGCGAAGAAGCGGCACATCGCCGCCAAGCTCGTGCTGAACCGGCCTGGGCTGCGCGTGCTCGACATCGGCTCGGGCTGGGGCGGGCTCGCACTGACCCTCGCCACCGAGTACGGCGCCGACGTCACCGGCATCACGCTGTCCGAGGAACAGCACCGCGAGGCGACGGCGCGGGCCGCAGCGGCGGGATTGGCCGATCGCGTGCGCTTCCGCCTGCAGGACTACCGCGACGTGACCGAGACCTACGACCGCATCGTCTCGGTCGGCATGTTCGAACATGTCGGCGTGCCGCACTACGACGCGTTCTTCCGCATGGTCGCGCGCTCGCTCGCCCCCGATGGCGTGGCGCTGATCCACGCCATCGGCCGGCCCGAAGGACCGGGGATCACCAACGCCTGGCTGCGCAAGTACATCTTCCCGGGCGGGTATTCGCCGGCCTTGTCCGAGGTGCTGCCGCCGATCGAGCGGTCGGGGTTGCTGTTGACCGATCTCGAAATCCTGCGCCTGCACTACGCCTACACGCTCAGGCACTGGCGGGAGCGCTTCCTGCGCAACCGCGACGCCATCGCCGCCCTCTACGACGAGCGCTTCTGCCGCATGTGGGAGTTCTATCTCGCCGCCTGCGAACTCGCCTTCCGCCACCAGTCGCATTTCGTCTGGCAGGCGCAGCTCGCGCACCGGCAGGACGCGGTGCCGCTGACGCGCGACTACATCACGCATGCCGACGAGGCGGCGGAGGTTCGTCGCGACGTGTCCCCGGTATCCACAGACGCGTGAGCGCTCTCTCCCCTCGCGCGGGCGGGAAGTCGCGCTAATCTCGCGCGATCGTTGCAGGGGACCGATTCCGCATGCCGCAATCGATCGCGCCGCCACGCCCGCGCGGCCTCGCCGATGATCCGCTCGCGACCCTGAAGCTGCGCACGCCGCCGCAGAACCTCGAAGCCGAGCAGGCGCTGCTGGGCGCGCTTCTGGTCAACAACAAGGCCTACGAGCGGGTGGCGGATTTCCTCGCCCCGCAGCACTTCGCCGACCCGGTGCACGCCCGCATCTTCGAGGCGATCGTGCGGCGGATCGAGCGCGGCCAGCTCGCCGACGCGGTGACTTTGAAGACCGATCTCGAGCACGAGGGGCTGCTCGAGGAGGTCGGCGGGACGGCCTATCTCGCGCAACTCGTCGCCGCCACCGTCGGCGTGATCAACGCCGGCGACTATGGGCGAGCGATCCACGATGCCTATCTGCGTCGCCAGCTGATCGACATCGGCGAGGAGATCGTCAACCGCGCCTTCGGCGATGCGGAGGGCCTCGACGGCGCAGCACAGATCGAGGCCGCCGAACAGGCGCTGTTCGAGATCGCGACCGAAGGGGTGGCCGATCGCAGCTTCGTCCCCTTCGATCTCGCCCTTTCCCGCGCCATCGACGCGGCAGAGCGCGCCTTTCGCTCGCAGGGCGGTGTTTCGGGCCTCGCCACCGGCTTTCGCGACCTTGATCAGAAGATGGGCGGGCTGCACGCCTCCGACCTGATCATCCTCGCCGGCCGGCCGGGCATGGGCAAGACGGCCTTCGCCACCTGCCTGGCGTTCAACGCCGCCCGCCTGGTGGCCGAGGAGGCGGCGCGCGCGGGCGAGAAGCGCGCGCCGGCGGTCGCCATCTTCTCGCTCGAGATGAGCGCGGAACAGCTCGCCACCCGCCTGCTTGCCGAACAGGCGCGCGTGAGTTCCGACCGCATCCGCCGCGGCGACGTGCGGGCGGAGGATTTCGACCGCTTCGTCGCCGCCTCGCGCCGCATCGCCGCCCTGCCGATCCAGATCGACGATACGCCCGCACTGTCCATCTCCGCGCTACGCACGCGCTGCCGGCGGCTCAAGCGCACGCAGGGCCTTGCCCTCGTCGTCGTCGACTACCTGCAATTGCTCCGCCCCGCTCCGGGCTCGCGACCCGAGAACCGCGTGCTGGAGATCAGCCAGATCACGCAAGGCCTCAAAGCGATCGCGAAGGAACTGCACGTGCCGGTGCTCGCGCTGTCGCAGCTCTCGCGTGCGGTGGAAAACCGCGAGGACAAGCGGCCGCAGCTCGCCGACCTTCGTGAATCGGGCACCATCGAGCAGGATGCGGACGTGGTGATGTTCCTTTATCGTGACGAGTACTATCTCGCCGCCCGCGAGCCGAAACTGATGAGCTTCGACAACCAGGCGAAGTTCGAGGAGGCGCACGCCAAGTGGCTTTCCGACATGGAGCGCGTGCACAACGTCGCCGAGCTCATCCTCGCCAAGCAGCGCCACGGCCCGACCGGCAAGATCGAGCTCTTCTTCGAGGCCGAATTCACCCGCTTCGCCGATCTCGATCGTCAGCACAGTGGCCTTGACGCCATCTGAGGCGACGGCCGCCTCGCGCTTGATCGTCGATCTCGACGCGGTGGCGGAGAACTGGCGTCGGCTGAACGGGCTCGCCGCACCGGGGCGGGCTGCGGCCGTGGTCAAGGCGAATGCGTACGGGCTCGGCGCCGTGCCGGTGGTGCGTCGGCTCTTGCGCGAGGGCGTGCGCCATCTCTTCGTCGCGCGCCTTCAGGAGGCGCTCGCGCTCCGGCCCGCGGTGCCGCCGGATGTGATGCTCGCGGTCCTCAACGGCCTCTGTCCGGGCGAGGAGGAGGAGGCGGCAGACGCCGGGCTCGTTCCGGTGCTGAACGATCCCGGCGCGATCGAGCGCTGGAGTGCCGCTGCCCGCGCGCGCGGCGAGCGGCTGCCCGCGATCCTTCATCTCGACACGGGCATGAACCGGCTGGGCCTCGGCCGGCGGGAGATCGAGCGGCTGGCGCAGGATCCGTCAGCGCTTGCGGCGGTCGACCTCCGCTTCGTGATGACCCACTTCGTTTCGGCGGAATGTGCCGACGATCCGCGCAACGCGGAACAGGTCAGGCTGTTCCATGCGCGGCGCGCGCGGCTTCCGCCCGCGCCGACCTCGATCGCCAATTCCTCGGGGATCTTTCTCGGCCCCCTGGCGGCCTCCGACCTCGCCCGCCCCGGTGCCGCGCTCTACGGCCTCAACCCCACGCCCGGTCGGCCGAACCCGATGCGGCCCGTGGTCACCGTCGAGGCCCGCATCCTGCAACTGCGCGAGATCGAGGCGGGCGAGACGATCGGCTACAATGCGACATGGCGGGCCGAGCGCGTGAGCCGGATCGCCACCATTGCCGCTGGCTATGCCGACGGCTATCACCGCAGCCTCTCCAACCGCGGCGTCGGCTGGCTCGCCGGTCGGCGCGTGCCGATCGTGGGCCGGGTTTCGATGGACCTCATCACCGTGGACGTCACCGACGTTTCCGAGGCCGTTCCTGGCGCCGCCGTGCGGCTGATCGGGCCCGAGATTCCGCCCGACGAGGTCGCGGCGGCCGCCGGCACCAACGGCTACGAGATCCTGACCGCGCTCGGTGCCGCCCGGCACCACCGCGTGTATCTCGGCGCGGCGTGAGCGCTTTGCTCGATCTCCTGGCCGCAATCGGCCGCGGCGTCTTCGGCCTCCTGTCCGCAGCGGGCTCGGTCGCCGTCTTCGCCGCCGTCGCCCTCAGCCACGTCGTCCGCCCGCCGTTCTATCCGCGCTTGCTGGCGCGGCAGATGATGGAGATCGGCTATTTCTCCCTGCCCGTGGTCGCGCTGACCGCGATCTTCTCGGGGATGGTGCTGGCGCTGCAGTCCTACACCGGCTTCGCGCGCTTCTCGGCCGAAGGCGCGGTCGCCACCGTCGTCGTGCTCTCGATCACGCGCGAACTGGGCCCGGTGCTGGCGGGGCTGATGGTGGCAGGGCGCATCGGGGCGGCGATCGCGGCCGAACTCGGCACCATGCGCGTGACCGACCAGATCGACGCGCTGACGACCTTGTCGACGAACCCGATCAAATACCTCGTCGTACCGCGCCTCGTCGCGGCGACGATCGTGCTGCCCCTCCTCGTGATCATCGCCGACATCCTCGGCGTGCTCGGCGGTTTCATCGTCGGCGTGGCGAAGCTCGAGTTCAACCCGGCCACCTACATGCAGCGCACCTGGGAGTTCCTCGAGGTGCAGGACGTCGTCTCGGGGCTCGTCAAGGCGGCGGTGTTCGGCTTCATCATCGCGCTGATGGGCTGCTACCAGGGCTACCATTCGCGCGGCGGCGCCCAGGGCGTGGGGGCGGCGACGACGAACGCCGTCGTCTCCGCCTCCATTCTCATCCTCACCTTCAACTACGTCATCACCGAACTCTTCTTCGCGCGATGAGCGAAGCCCCGCCGAAGATCCGCATTCGCGGCCTGAGCAAGGCGTTCGGGACGAAGGTGGTGCTCGATCGCCTCGATCTCGACGTGCCGGCCGGCAAGGGCTTCGTCGTTATCGGCGGGTCTGGGTCGGGCAAGTCGGTACTGATCAAGTGCATCCTCGGCCTGATCGAGCCCGATGCGGGCACGATCGAGATCGACGGGCGGAACGTTCTCGCCATGCGCCGTTCCGAACGCGAAGCGGTGAACGCGCGGATCGGCATGCTGTTCCAGCAGGGGGCGCTGTTCGACAGCCTGCCCGTGTGGGAGAACGTCGCCTTCGGCTTGCTCGCGCGGAAAATGATGCGCCGGCCCGAGGCGAAGCCGCGTGCGGTGGAGATCCTGGCCCAGGTCGGCCTCGGCCCCGATGTCGCCGATCTCTACCCGTCCGAACTGTCGGGGGGGATGCAGAAGCGCGTCGCACTCGCCCGCGCCATCGCCGCCCGACCGGACCTGATCTTCTTCGACGAACCCACGACGGGGCTCGACCCCATCATGGGCGCGATCATCGACGCGCTGATCGTGGCGCAGGTTGAACGGCTCGGCGCGACCGCCTTCTCGATCACCCACGACATGGCCTCCGCGCAACGGATCGGCGACGAGATCGCGATGATCCACAAGGGCAAGATCATCTGGCAGGGGCCCGCCGACCGCATCTACGACAGCGGGAACCCTTACGTCGACCAGTTCGTGCGCGGCAAAAGCGAAGGCCCGATCACGATGGAAGTGCGAGTCTGAACGACGGCACCGCGCTTCAGGTGACGGTCTCCAGCTCCTGGTCGCTCAGGCTTCCCGGCACGATGACCAGCGGGGTGCGCAGGAGACGGTTGTAGCGGCCGGTGAGCGCGGTGATGAGCGGCCCCGGTCCCTCGGAGGAGGTGGAGGAGGCGAGCACCAGCACGCTGATCGCCGGCTCCTCGGCCAGAAGCTTCAACAGCTCCTCGCGCGCCTCACCCTCCCGCACATAGAGGATGGGTACCGAGCCGGTGATTCGGTTCACCTCCGCCGCCAGGCCCTGCAGGAGCTGTTCCGCTTCCGCCCGCCGCTCTTCCCGCATCATCTCGGCGACACCGGCCCATTCGGTCTGCCCCGGCGGTTCGACGACGCGCAGGAGAGCGACCCGGCCACCGCCGCGCGCAGCCGCAAGCGCGGCGTAGCGCAGGGCGACCGAACGTTCCGGACTGTCGTCGACCACGGCGAGAAACAGCCGCTCCCGCCGCGCCGCCGCCTGCCCCCGTTCGCGCTCGCTCTCCTCGGTCATGCCACCGTCAGCCTACACGCCCTCTCAGCCGCGGCGGAACACCACGCTGCCCGCCCAGCCGACGACCGCCGCCGCGATCACCGCACCCACACCGTACAGCCAAGGATGCACGTGGGCGAAACGCCAGATCTCGGCCGAGGTGCCGACGCGGCGCACGGCGAAGGTGAGATCGCGCACCGCCTCGACCCGGCGGTTCTGGATGCCGAACACGTCGACCTGATAGAGACCCGGCGGCACGGTCGGCGGCAGGAAGATACGGGCGGAGAACAGACGCTCGCCGGTCACCGTGACCCCGCTGTTCTCTTCGCGATAGAGCCCGCGCTCGACCTTGAGGGCGATCAGCGCCTGGCGAAAGCCGTCGCCGGGCCGTGGTTCGTTGGCGCGGAGCGGCAGCATGTCGAGCCCGAGGCGAAGCCGACGCCGTTCCGCCTCCGGCAGGAGTTCGGCGAGCGGACGGGTGGAGGCGACGGCGTAGAAGCCCGGTGCCGTCTCGAACACCGCCGAGGCGCCGTTGACCCAGATGCCGGCGATGCGCGTGCGCTGGCGCACCACCACCGGCGTGTGCGGGCCGCGCACGGTGATCACCACGTCGGCCGGGATGGTGTCCTTCGCCCCGTAGACGATGAGTTCGGCGCCGGTGAAGCCGGTGCTGACCGCGATCTCGCGCTGTGACACCTCCGCCACCAGCGCGCGCGCCGCCGGTGCGGCGACCAGCAGCAAGAGGAGAGACAGGAGAAGCCGCCTCATCGCAGCGGCTCCAGGACGAACGGGGCATCGGGCGTGCGCACCAGCGTATAGCCGAGGCCCATCGCCACCGCGAGCACGAGCAGGCCCAAGAGCCCCCGCGTCTCCTCGCCGCGCAGGCGCGAGCCCATCGCCGCGCCGAACTGCGCCCCGGCCACCGCGCCCACCATCAGCAGCAGCGACAGGATGATGTCGACCGACTGCGTGCTGACCGACTGCAGAACCGTGACGGCGGCAGTGACGAACACGACCTGAAAGAGCGAGGTGCCGATGACCACCCCCGTCGGCATGCCGAGCAGGTAGATCATCGCCGGCACCAGGATGAACCCGCCACCCACGCCCATGATGGCGGAGAGGAAGCCGATGCCGAAGCCGATGACCACGGGCGGGACGACGCTGATGTAGAGCCGGCTCTTGCGGAAGCGCATCTTCACCGGCAGGCCGTGCATCCAAAAGTGCTCGTGCAGCCGGCGGGGGATCTTGCGCCGACGCCTCAGCCAGGCCCGCACGCTCTCCGCCGCCATCAGCGCGCCGACGATGCCGAGCACGATGACGTAGAAGACGGCAACGACGAGATCGAGCTGCCCCACCCGGCGGACGAGGGCGAACACCTGGACGCCGAGAGCCGACCCGGCCAGTCCGGCCAGGGTCAGCACCATACCCATCTTGCCGTCCACGTTGCCACGGCGCCAATGCGCAATCAGGCCGGAGATCGAGGCCCCCATGGTCTGGTTCGCCGAGGTGGCGACGGCGACCGCCGAGGGCAGCCCGATGAAGATCAGGAGCGGCGTCATCAAGAAACCGCCGCCGATGCCGAACAGCCCCGAGAGCAGACCGACGGCGAGGCCGATGCCGACGATCGAGAGACCGTCGACCGACATCTCGGCGATGGGCAGATAGATCTGCATCGACCCCGACCCGTGCCCGGCTGCGGCCCCGCGTGGCCACCGCGCCCAGCAACACCCTAATCAGGGCAACACCAAGGAGAAGTTGACGCGGATCGCAGCCTTGCGATGCGCGCACCGCACGGGGCGGCACGCCGCGGCGCAATCGGGCGCCCCCGCCTCACGCGCGGTGTCAGAGGCGGACGAAGCCGACCGTCTCCTCGACCTCGGCGATGGTGGGGGCGGCGAGTGCCGCCGCCCGCTCCGCGCCACGCCGCAACACGGCCTCGATCGCGCCCGGGTCGGCGAGCAGCCGGCGCATCTCGGCGGCGATGGGGCTCAGGGTGGCGACCAGCAGGTCGGTCAGCGCCGCCTTGAAGGCGGAGAAGGGCTTGCCGCCGTGCTCGGCGAGCACCGCCCCGTGGTGCAGGTCGGCAAGGGCAGCGTAGATGCCGACCAGGTTGCGCGCCTCGGGCCTGCCCTCAAGCCCCGCCTCGTCGTGCGGCAAGGGCTCGGGGTCGGTCTTGGCACGGCGGATCTTCAGCGCGATCGCATCCGGATCGTCGGTCAGGTTGATGCGGGACTGATCGGATGCATCCGACTTGCTCATCTTCTTCGTCCCATCCCGCAGGCTCATCACGCGCGCGGCCGGGCCGAGGATGAGGGGTTCGATCTGCGGGAAGACCTGGCGGCCGTAGTCGTGGTTGAACTTCTGCGCGATGTCGTTGGCGAGCTCGAGGTGCTGCTTCTGGTCCTCGCCCACGGGGACGCGCGTCGCCTTGTAGAGCAGGATGTCGGCCGCCATCAGGTTCGGGTAGGCGTAGAGCCCGACGGAGGCGTTCTCGCGGTCCTTGCCCGCCTTCTCCTTGAACTGCGTCATGCGGTTCAGCCAACCGACGCGGGCGACACAGTTGAAGATCCAGGCGAGCTGGGCATGCGCCGGCACGGCGGACTGGTGGAAGACGACGTGCTTCTCGGCGTCGATGCCACAGGCGATCAGCGCGGCGGCGACCTCGAGGGTGGCGCGCCGCAGCTCGGCCGGCTCCTGCCACACCGTGATCGCGTGCAGATCGACCACGCAGAACAGGCACTCGTGGTCGTGCTGCAGGCGAACCCAGTTGCGGATG
Organism: Elioraea thermophila (ex Habib et al. 2022); assembly: GCF_003336755.1. Classification (GTDB taxonomy): domain Bacteria; phylum Pseudomonadota; class Alphaproteobacteria; order Acetobacterales; family Acetobacteraceae; genus Elioraea; species Elioraea thermophila. The sequence continues at coordinate 355,187 of NZ_QMDI01000006.1, forward strand.
GCGCCGAGATAGTTGCCGAGGTGGAGATTTCCGGTCGGCTGCACGCCGGAGAAGATGCGCGCGAGCGGCTTGACGTGGCTGGTCACGTGGCTTGGTCCGTCCTGGTGGAGGGGAGGGTTCGGGAGCCTGATCGGCCGGGGCGCGCGCTCGGTCAAGCCCTGCGGCGGCGGACCTGCGCCAGGACCTCGCGCGGGTCGGCCACACGGAGCACGACGGCGGCCAGGGCGAACACGGCCACACCGAGCGCGATCAGCCCGGCAAGCCCGACCCAACGCAGCCCGCGCGCCGCAAGAAGGTCGGCGAACAGCATCGTCTCGCCTGCCCAGACGACCGCTCCCATCGCGACGGAAGCGAGAACGAGGCGGGAGACGAAACGCACGAGACGCCGATCGGGCACGAATTGACCGCGGCGGGAGAGCCGCCAGCCGAGCAGGGCGGCGTTCACCCACGCAGAGATGACGGTGGCGAGCGCGATGCCGACATGCCCGAACGGCCCGATCAGCCCGAGATTGAGCGCGACGTTCAGCACCACGCAGAGGGCGGCGATCTCGACGGGGCTGCGCGTGTCGCCGCGGGCGAAGAAGCCCGGTGCGAGCACCTTGACCAACACGTAGGCGGGAAGCCCGGTGGCATAGGCGGCGAGGGCCGCGGCGGTGGCGGCGATGTCGGCCTCGCCGAAGGCCCCGCGGCCGAACAGCACGGCGATGATCGGGGAGGCCGCCACGCCGAGGCCGACCGCGGCCGGCACGGTGAGCAGGAGCGCGAGTTCGATCGCACGGTTCAGCGTGGCGAGCGCCGCCGCCGCTTCACCCGCCCGCACCTCGCGCGTCAACTTCGGCAGCACCGCCGTGCCCACGGCGGTGCCGATCACGCCGAGCGGCAACTGGTTCACCCGGTCGGCGTAATAGAGGAAGGCGATCGCCCCCGCCGGCAGGAAGGAGGCGATGATGACATCGACCATCAGATTGATCTGGGTGACGCCGGCACCGATCGCGCCCGGCCCCATGCGGCGCAGCAGAAGGCGCACCTCCGGGGTGAGACGGGGAGCGGGCAAGCCGAGCGGCATGCCGGCGCGATCGAGCGCCACCGCAAGCGCCAGGAGTTGCAGCACGCCCGCCGCCGCCACGCCCCACGCCAAGCCGTGCGCGACCGAGCCGCCGGTGCCTTGCGCGATGAGCACGCCGCCGATCAGTGCGACGTTGAACAGGATCGGTGCTGCGGCTGCGGCCGCGAAGCGATCAAGCCCGTTCAGCACGCCCGACATCGCCGCGACCAGGCAAACGAGCAGCAGGTAGGGGAAGGTGATGCGGGTCAGTTCGACCGCGAGCGGAAAGCGCACCGGATCGTCGAGGAATCCCGGGGCGAGCAGCATCATCGCCTGCGGCATGAACAGGATGGCGACGAGGGTGAGCAGGCTGAGGGCAAGCAGCAACGCCGCCAGCGCGCCCTCGGCCACGCGGCGTGCGGCTTGGTACCCCTCGGCGGCGAGGGTGCCCGCGAACAGCGGCACGAAGGCGGCAGCGAAGGCACCCTCGCCGAACAGGCGGCGGAAGAAGTTCGGGAGTTTAAGGGCGACGAAGAAGGCATCCGCCGCCGGCCCCGCACCGAGAGCGGCGGCAACCAGGATGTCGCGCACGAAGCCGAGGAGACGCGAGGCGGCGGTCCAGCCGCCGACGGTGACGACGGCGCGCAGCATGGGAAGAGCGGGCGTCCGATGCGCTCAGGCGGCGCTGCGCTCGACCGCCTCCGCCCCCTGTTGCGCGGGCGGCTCGAGTGCGGCGAGCAGGGCCTCTTTCAGTTGCGCGAGCTTGCGTTCGTTCTCGATCTTCAGCCCGAACACGTCCTTCACGTAGAACACGTCGACCGCGCGCACGCCGAAGGTGGTGACGTGGGCGGAGGCGATCTGCAGCCCCTGTTCGCTCATCGCAGCGGTGATGTCGTGCAACAGCCCCGGCCGGTCGCGCCCGTTCACCTCGACCACGGTGTGGGTGGCGGAGGCGTGGTTGTCGATGACCACGCGCGGCGGCACGTGGATGGCGCGCGTGCGCGGCGAGGGCGGGCGCGCCTTGCGGATCTCCTCGGCGAGCCGGATCCGCCCCGACAGCGCCTGTTCGATCAGCACGCTCATCCGCGCCAGCCGATGCGGCGCATCGAAGGGCCCTCCCGAAACGTCCTGGATCCAAAACGTATCGAGCGCCATGCCGTCGGTCATGGTGTGGATGCGCGCATCGACGATGGAGGCGCCGGCGAGCGCGAGCGCGCCCGCGATCTTGCTGAACAGGCCCGGGTGGTCGGTGGTGTAGACGGTGACCTCGGTCACCCCGCGATCGGGCAGCACGGAGGTGGTGACGGTGAGGCGCGACCCGGACGCTTCCGCCTCGCGGATGATGCGAGCGTGCCGCACATGCGTTGCCGGGTCGAAGCCGAGCCAATAGGCCGGGTAGCCGAGGGAGAGGAAGCGGCGGCGGTCCTCCTCCGACCAGCCTTCGGCGGCGAGTGCGGCATCGGCGGCCTCGCGGGCCCGGGCCACGCGCAGGTCGCGTTCCGGCACGTTGAGCCCGCCGGCCAGCACCTCCGCCACCCGCCAGTAGATTTCGCGCAACAGCGTGGCCTTCCAGTTGTTCCACACCTTGGGCGAGACGGCGCGGATGTCGGCCACCGTCAGCGCGAGCAGAAGCCGCAGGCGTTCGGGGCTTTGCACGAGCTCGGCGAGATCGAGGATCGTCTTCGGGTCGTCGATGTCGCGGCGGAAGGCGGTCTGACTGAGCACGAGGTGGTGCAACACGAGCCAGGAGGCGGTCTCCGTCTCCTCCGCGGTCAGCCCGAGCCTCGGCCCGAGTTCCTGCGCGACCTGAGCGCCGAGTTCGGAATGATCGCCGCCGCGGCCCTTGGCGATGTCGTGCAGCAGCATGGCGACATAGAGGGCGCGGCGAGACTGCAGCTGGCCGATGAGCGCGGTGGCGACCGGGGCGATGGCGGCGAGCTCGCCACGCTCGAGCTGGTTCAGCACGCGCACCGCCTCCACCGTGTGCTCGTCCACCGTGTAGATGTGATAGCTGTCGAACTGCATCTGCCCGACGATGCGGCGCCAGTCCGGGATGAAGGCGCCGAGCAGTCCCGTCAGGTTCATGGTGGCGAGCCAGGTCGCGCCGTCCGCCTTCGGCGAGCAGAGGAGATCGAGGAAGAGGGCATTGGCCTGGGGATCGTGACGCAAGGCGGCGGCGCGGCGCGCGTGCTGCACCATGCCGCGCAGCGCGAGCGGGTGGATCTCACGGCCCGAGTCGCGGGCAGCGGCGAGGATGCGGAACAACAGCAGGGGCTCGGTCGCGAAACTGCGATCCTCGGCCAGCGTGATCTTGCCCTCCTCCAGGGCGAAGCCCTGGGCCGCGAGGGCGGGCGGCGTCTCATGCCGCACCGCCGGCGGGCCGAGTGCCACGCGCGCCACCACCGGTTCGATGGTCAGGGTGAGGCGGCCGACCTCGCGCACGGTGAGGAAGTAGTGCTTCATGAAGCGCTCCACCCCCTGCTGCGCGCCATGGCGGGTGTAGCCCATGGCCGCGCCGATCACCGGCTGCAGGTCGAAGGTGAGGCGTTCCTCGGCGCGACCCGTCGCGTAGTGGAGGTGAAAGCGCACCGCCCACAGGAAGTTGGCCGCGCGCCGCCAGACGCGAACCTCGTCCTCCGTCATCAGCGGACCGCAGGGGAGGGAGGGATCGGCGGCGTCCTCGAAGCGCGTGATGCCGGCCGTGTGCCGCATCATCCAGAACAGGGTCTGCAGGTCGCGCAGGCCCCCCTTGCCGTCCTTCACGTTGGGCTCGAGCAGGAAGGCCGAATCGCCGTAGCGGCGATGGCGTTCGGCGCGCTCGGCGCGCTTGGCGGCGAAGAAGGTGGCGGCCCCGGCGCGGGCGCAATCGGCGCGGAACCGTTCCGCGAACGCGTCGAACACGGCGCGGTCGCCGGCGAGGAAGCGGGCATCGAGCAAGGAGGTGCGCACGGTCTGATCGTTGCGCGCCTGCACGATGCACTCATCCACCGAGCGTGTGGCGTGGCCGACCTTCAGCCCGAGATCCCACAGGAAGTAGAGCATGAACTCGACCACCTGCTCGTTGCGGGGGGTCTCCTTCCACGGCGTGATGAACAGGAGGTCGAGATCGGAGAAGGGGGCGAGCACGCCGCGGCCGAAGCCGCCGGTGGCGGCGACCGCCAGCGCCTCGCCGGAGGAGACGATGCCCGGCGGGAAGACGCGCTCGTTCACCCAATCATGCAGGGTGCGGACGAGCTCATCCATCCGCGAAGCGAGCAGCCGTGCGGCATCGAGGCCGCGCAGGCCCGCTTCGAAGCGGGCCTTGGTGTCGGCCTGAATGCGCCCGAGCGCGCGGCGAAAGAGGGCAAGCGCCCGGTCGCGCGGGATCGCGGAGTCCGTGCCGTGAAGCGACTCGAGATCAGCGCGAAGGTCGGCACAGACGACGCGGGCCGCGGGGTCGGCCGCGTCGGCAGTGGCAACGAGACCGCCCACGCCTTGGTCCATGGTCCACTCTAGACTGATTTCGCGACCGCGAAGAAGAGGGGGAGACGCCGGCTCACCCGGCGAGCGCCTTCAACCGCACGAGAAGCGCGTGCGCCTCGCGCGGGCTGAGGTCGTCCGGATCGGTCTCGGCGAGGATGCGGCGAAGCTCATCCGGCTGCGCTGACGCCGCGGGAGGTCGGGCGGCGAACAGGGGCAGTTCCTCGGCGAGCGGGGCAAGCGCGCGCGCCCGCTCCTCCAGGGCCGACAGCACCGTCTGCGCCCGCGCCACCACCTCGCGCGGCACGCCGGCCAGCCGCGCCACATGCAACCCGTAGGAGCGATCGGCGGCACCTTCTTCCACCTCGTGCAGGAACACCACCTCGCCGCGCCACTCCTTCACCCTCAGCCGCGCGAGCCGCAGTTCCGGCAGGCGCGGGGCGAGCGCGGTCAGTTCGTGGAAATGGGTGGCGAACAGGGCGCGGCAGCGCAGCCGGTCGTGGATCGCCTCCAGCACCGCCCAAGCGAGCGCCAGCCCGTCCCAGGTCGCGGTGCCGCGACCCAGTTCGTCGAGAATGACGAGCGAGCGCGCCGTCGCCTGGTTCAGGATGGCGGCGGTCTCCACCATCTCGACCATGAAGGTCGATCGCCCGCGCGCGAGGTCGTCCGCCGCGCCGACACGGGAGAAGACGCGATCGACGATGCCGAGGCGGGCCGCGGCCGCCGGCACATAAAGCCCGGCCTGGGCGAGCACGGCGAGGATGGCGGCCTGGCGGAGAAAGGTCGACTTGCCGGCCATGTTCGGCCCGGTGACCAGCCACACGCGTGAGCCGGGGGAGAGGTCGACGCCGTTGGCGACGAAGCTGCCGCCCGCCTTGCGCACCGCCGCCTCGACCACCGGGTGGCGGCCGGCTTCCACGACGAAGCGCGTGTCCTCGGTGATCTCCGGCCGGACCCAGGCGTCGCGTTCGGCGAGTTCGGCGGTGGCGGCGGCGAGGTCGAGCCCGGCAAGGGCCTCGGCGCAGGCAGCGATGCCGTCGGCTTCCGCGCGCACGGCTGCGGCGAGTTCGCCGAGGATTTCCGCCTCGCGTGCCTCGGCCTCGGCGGCGGCCTCGACGATGCGGCGATCGAGCGCGGCGAGCTCCTCGGTGGTGAAGCGCATCGTGCCGGCCATGGTCTGCCGATGCGTGAGCCCGGCGAGCGCAGGCGGGGGGTTCGCGCGCAGACGCAGGCCCGCCGCTTCGGGGACTTCCAGGAAGTAGCCGAGCTGGGCGGTGTGGCGGATCTTGAGCGCGCCGATGCCGGTGGCGGCGCGGAGTTCGCCTTCGCGGGCGGCGATGACGCGGCGGCTGTCGTCGCGCAAGCCTCGTGCCCGATCGAGGGCGGCATCGAACCCGGCGGCGATCGCGCCCCCCTCGCCGGGCCTGACGGGGGGCCGGGGCACCAGGGCGCGAGCAAGCCGTTCGGCAAGCGCCGGGGCGGGGTCGAGGGCGGCTTCGGCCGCGGCGACGAGGGGCGGGCGCGGCAGGGCGGCCTCGGCAAGGGCGGCGGCGACGGCGCGGGCGGTCGCGAGCCCGTCGCGGATCGCGCCGAGGTCGGCCGGCGAGCCGCGGCCGAGACCGATCCGGGCCAGTGCCCGCGCCATGTCGGGCGCACCCTTCAGCGCCGCGCGCACCCTGGCCCGGCAGGCGGCGTCGGCGACGAAGAAGCCCGCCGCATCCAGCCGCGCCTCGATAACGGGGCGGAGCGTGGAGGGGGTGGCGAGGCGGGAGGCGAGAAGCCGCGCCCCGGCAGCGGTCACCGTGCGGTCGATCGCGCCAAGCAGGCCGTCGGGGGCCGAGGGGTCGAGGCCGAGGCTCCGTCGTGTCGCGGCGTCGATCGCCATCGTCGTGCCGTCCGCCTCGCGCGCGAGCGGGGCGAGCCGCGGCAGCGCCCCGCCTTGGGTCGCGCGCACGTACTCGACCAGCGCGCCGGCGACGGCGAGTTCGTCCTCGCTGAAGGCGCCCAGCGCGTCGAGGGTCGCCACACCGTAGGCCGCTTCCAGCGCTCGCCGCCCCGATTCGGTGCCGAAGCGTGGCCCGGGCAGGGCGAGCATGCGGTCGCGCCACTCGGCGAAGAGGGGGTCGGCCAGCAGGGTGTCGGGAACGAGAAGCTCGGACGGATCGCGCGCGGCGAGGGCGGCGGCCAGCGTCGGCCCCGCCGCCATGCGCACGCCGAACGTTCCTGTGGAGAGGTCGAGCCAGGCGAGCGCCGCCCCGTTGCTCGCCACGATCCAGTTGGAGCGCGCGCCGTCGAGAATCGCGTCCTCGGTCACGGTGCCCGGCGTGACGATGCGAACCACCGCCCGCGGCAGGGGCCCCTTCACCTTGGCCCGCTTCGCCTCCACGGGCGTCATCGTCTGCTCGACGATGGCGACCCGGAACCCCTTGCGGATCAGCCGCGCCAAATACGGTTCGTGGTTGACCACCGGCACACCGCACATCGGGATCGGGTGCCCGGCGTGCTCGCCGCGGCTGGTCAGCGCAATGTCGAGGGCGGCAGCCGCCTTCTCGGCGTCCTCGAAGAAGAGTTCGTAGAAGTCGCCCATGCGGAAGAAGAGGAGCGCGTCCGGATGGTCGGCCTTGGCGGCGAACCACTGCGCGAGCATGGGCGAAGGCGGGGCGGACATCGGCGGCGGCAGGCTAGCCGCGGCGTCGCGCCAGCCCAAGGCCGGGCCGTCACCCGAAGCCGAGCGGCTTGGCGGTGATGGTGTCGGGCAGCGCGAGCAGCAGCGCCACCCCGCCATCGAAAGCCCTGAGTGTCTTCAGCGCCTGGCGCGGCAGTTTGATCTTGCGCGCGAGGCACTCGCGGATCAGCACGGCGGCGAGCTCGGTCGCCTCCACCACCGCCATTCGCGATTTTCCCCCAGGCAGGTGAACCTCGAAACGGAGTTGAACGGGTTCGCGCGACGCGATGGCGATCGCGCCAACCTGAGCGGCCGGCGGCAGCGTGGGCGGGCTGATGGCGGCGAGGTGGGCATTGAGGGCGCAGCGCAGCGCCTCGATGTCGAAGCGGATTTCCCGGTATTCGGTAATGGGCACGCCGCGTCTTCCCCTTGGACGAGCACGCGGCTTCCTTAGCACAACCGAATGAACGAGACGTAAGCGCCCTCAGCGCCGGGCCGAGACCCAGGCGGCGGCCAGCAGGACCAAACCCAAGAACACCTTCAGCGCCGATGAGGGCGCGAACGCCGCCAACGCAGCCCCGGCGGCCGCGCCGGCGATGCTGCCGCCCCCCATCGGCGCACCGATGCCGACCACATGATCCCGCCTCGGCAGCCGGCCCAGCAGGCGGTAGCGGAGCAGGGCCGAGGCGACGACGACGATCGAGATCGCGAGGCTCGCGCTGCCGGCGACCTTCACGTCGAGGCCGTGGATGAAGACGAGGGTGGGGATGAGGAGTTCGCCCCCTGCGACACCGAGCAGGGTCGCGATCATGCCGATGACGGCCCCGAGCCCGACCCCGGTGAGGATCCGCGCCACCCCGTCCTGCGGCAGGAAGTCGAGGCGGACGTCCGTTCCCACGATCCCCTCCACCACGAGGAGGAGACCGAGGCCGACCAGGAGCACCAGGATCGCCTGGTGCAGACGATGGTCGGAGAGCCGCGCCACCAGCCCCGCCCCGACCAGGGCGGCGACCAGGCCGCCCGCGGTGAGAGCCGCGATGTCGGCGAGGTGCGGCACGAGGGGGCTCAGGCTCAGGCTGCCGGCGCGGAACAGCAGCGAGGCACAGAGAGTGATGAGGCTGATCACGCTGTTCAGCGGCACAACCACGCCCGGGGCGAGGCCGAAGCGGCGCAGCAGGACGGGGATGCGGAACTCGCCGCCGCCGAGCCCGATCAGCCCGCCGAGGAAGCCGACCGGGACGCCCCAGGCGGCCGCTTCGACGCCCCCCCTCATGCGCCGGGGACGGTGACGGCGACCGACTTCACCAGGGCGACCACGGGGCGGCCGGGCGCCAGGCCGAGCTTGGCGACCGCATCCTCCATCACCTGCGCCCGCAGCAACACGGATCCGACCGCGACCGCGACATCCGCCACCGCCCCCGGTCGCGGCGCGATCTCCGCCACCCTCCCGTGCAGCGCATTGTGTACGGAGAGGCCCTCCGGCACGCGGTCGGCGAGGATGACGTCGCGCGAGGGGATGCGCACGCGAAGCCGCGTCCCGGGGGCGGCGTCGAGCAGCGGGGCGAGGATCCGCCCGGCCGGCGTGTCGAGCACGGAGAGGCGCCGGTCGTGCAGCACCTCGGCCAGGGTAGCGATCAGCACGGTGCCGGCCTCTGCGGCGGCGGCGATGATCGGAATATCGGCGCGGGCCGAGATGCTGCCCACGTCTCCCTCGGCGATGATGCGCCCCCGTTCCAGCACGATCACCCTATCGGCGAGTCGCGCCACCTCCTCGAAGTCGTGCGTGACGAGGACGATCGGGCAGGCGAGCCGGGTGCGGATGGCGTCGATCTCGCCGTAGAGGGAGACGCGCACGGCGCGATCGAGCGCCGAGAAGGGTTCATCCAGCAGCAGAACCTCGGGGTCGCGGGCAAGGGCGCGGGCCACCGCCACGCGCTGCTTCTGCCCGCCCGAGAGCTCGGCCGGCCGGCGCTCCTCCAGCCCCTCGAGATGGACGAGAGCGAGCAGGGCGCGCGCCCGCGCCTCGCGCTCCGCCTTCGGCAGATGGTCGAGTGCGGCCATCACGTTCTTCAGCGCCGTCATGTGCGGGAAGAGCGCGTAGTCCTGGAAGACGAGCCCGACGCGGCGGCGATGCGGCGGCAGGCACAAGCCCGTTGCGGTGTCGTACCAGACCGTGCCGTCGCACGTGACACGCGCATTCGCCGGCCGCCACAGCCCGGCGATGGTGCGCAGCACGGTGGTCTTGCCCGACCCGGAGGCGCCGAACAGCGCGGTGACTTCGCCGGCACGCAAGGAGAAGGCGAGATCGAGCGGAATCGGGCTCTCCGTGCGCGCCTCGAAGGTGACGACCTCGCGGCCCGCCGCGGCGAGAGACGGGGCGCGATCGAGGGAGAGCGTGTCAGCCACGGCGTCGTCCGATCCGGCGCGAGAGGGTGTTGGTGATGCCGAGGGCGACGATGGAGATGGCGAGCAAGGTCAACGCCATGATGTTGGCGGAACGATCGTCGAAGGCCTGCACGCGGTCGTAGATCGCGATGGCGATCGTCTTCGTCTCGCCGGGAATCGAGCCGCCGACCATCAGCACCACGCCGAACTCGCCCAAGGTATGCGCGAAGGTGAGCACGAGGGCGGTGACGATGCCGGGCCAAGCGAGCGGCAGTTCGATGCGAAAGAACACCTGCCAGGGCGAGAGGCCCGAGACGGCCCCGGCCTCGCGGATCGAAGGCTCGATCGCCTCGAAGGCGCGCTGCACCGGCTGGAACGAGAAGGGGATGTTGATCAGGATGGAGGCGACCAGCAGGCCTTCGAAGGAGAAGGCAAGGAGATGCCCGGTGAGCGCCTCGAAGGCCTGGCCGAGGGGCGAGTGCCGGCCGAACGCGACCAGCAGGTAGAAACCGACGACGGTGGGCGGAAGCAGCAGGGGAAGCGCGACCAGGGCCTCGACGAAGCCCTTGCCGCGGAACTCGCGATAGGCCAGCGCCCGGCCGGCCCAGATGGCGATCGGCGCGAGCCCGAACACGGTGGCGATGCCGAGCTCGATGGAGAGGATGAGGGCTTCCCAGTCCATGCCGGACGACCCGCGGCGAGGCCTCTCCCCTAACGGCTTCCGCCCGGACCCATCATTCGCCCGGCAGCACGAAGCCGTAGCGCACCATGATCTCGCGCGCGGGCTTCTCCATCATGAACCGGTAGAAGCGCTCGGCGACGGGGTGCGGGTTGCGCACCAGCACCATGCGCTGGCGAAGGGGCTCGTGCCACTCCGCGGGGATCAACTCGAACCGGCCACGGTCCTTCATCTGCGGCGCGAGCGCGAGCGAATAGGCGATGATGCCGCCCTGGCTGTTGCCGGTGGTGGCGAACTGCGCCGCTTGCGAGACGTTCTCGCCGAGCACGAGGGCGGGACGGATCGCGTCCCACAGGCCCTGCCGCTGCAGCGCCTGCATGGCGGCGACACCGTAGGGCGCGTGTTCGGGATTGGCGATGGCGAAGCGTGTGAGACGGCGATTGGCGATGGCCTGGCGCAGGTTCTCGAGCGTGCCGTCCGGCTGCAGGTCCGACCAGGGCGGGATGAAGATGACGATGCGGCCGATGGCGTAGAGATCGCCGCGATCGCGCGTCAGCCCCCGGTCGGCGAGGCGGAAGACGAAGCCCTCGTCGGCCGAGAGGAACATCTGGTAGGGCGCGCCTTGCTCGATCTGGCGCGCGATGTTGCCCGACGAGCCCATGTAGAGGCGGACCCGGCCATGGCCGCCGGCCTCGAACTTCTGCGCGATCTCCTCAAGCGCGAATTTCAGGTCTGACGCACCGGCGATCACCGGTGGGTCGCCCTGCGCGAATCCGGCGTTCGGAAAGGCGAGGACGGCAAGCACCAGGGCGGCGCGTCGCAACATGCGGACCATGGCTTGGACCTCCCGATGTTGATGACCAGCGAACATATTTCCGGCCGGCAAGATTTGGCAACCCCCGCCGCCGTGATGGAATGCGACCCATGAGCACAGCCCTGCCCGCCCCCATGCGCCTCTTCGTGCGCCTCGAACTCGGCGAGGGCCTCGCCATCGGTCCCGGCAAGGCCAACCTGTTGCAGGGGATCGCCGAGACCGGCTCGATCGCCGCCGCGGCACGGCGGATGGGGATGAGCTACAAGCGCGCCTGGCTCCTGGTCGAGGACCTGAACAGCGCCTTCCGAGTCCCACTGGTCACCGCGACGCGTGGCGGCCCCGGCGCCGGCGGAGCCAAGCTCACCGCCGAGGGCGAGGCGGTGCTCGCCGCCTACCGCGCGCTGCAGGCGGACGCCACCCGCGCCGCCGAACCCCACGCCCAGGCGATTGCCCGTCTGGCGCGCCCCGCCCCCGCCCGCCCATAATCGCGGTTCGGCCACGGGGAGGAGAGGATGGACGGCAGCATCGACGGCGGCGGGCGGGCCACGCGAATCACGGCGGAGGAGGCACTGCAGCTCCACGCCATGGGGCGGCCCGGCAAGCTCGAGATCCGCCTCACCAAACCGCTGACCACCGCGCGCGATCTTTCCCTCGCCTACTCGCCCGGGGTGGCCGAGCCCTGCAAGCACATCGCCCGCAGCCCCTCCCTCGCCTACGACTACACGGCGAAAGGCAACATGGTGGCGGTGATCTCCAACGGCACCGCCGTGCTGGGGCTGGGCAATCTCGGCGCGCTCGCCGCCAAGCCCGTCATGGAAGGCAAGGCGGTGCTGTTCAAGCGCTTCGCCGATGTCGATGCGATCGACCTCTGCATCGACACCGAGGACGTCGACGCCTTCGTCAATGCCGTGCGCTACCTCGGCCCCTCCTTCGGCGGCATCAATCTCGAGGACATCAAGGCCCCCGAGTGCTTCGTCATCGAAAGCCGGCTGCGGGAGCTGATGGACATCCCCGTCTTCCACGACGACCAGCACGGCACCGCGATCGTCGCCGCGGCGGGGCTGATCAATGCCGCGCACCTCACGGGGCGCGATCTCGCGGAAATGACCCTCGTCATCAACGGCGCCGGTGCCGCCGGTGTGGCGTGCGCCGAACTGCTCAAGGCGATGGGCATGCGGCCCGAGCGCGTCATCCTCTGCGACACCAAGGGGGTGATCTACAAGGGTCGCACCGAGGGCATGAACCAGTGGAAATCCGCCCACGCGGTGGAAACGAAGGCGCGCACGCTGGCCGAGGCGCTGGAAGGGGCGGATGCCTTCTTCGGCCTCTCGCAGGCCGGAGCGGTGACGCGCGAGATGGTCGCCTCCATGGCCGCCAAGCCCATCATCTTCGCCATGGCCAACCCCGACCCCGAGATCACGCCGGAGGAGGCGCGCGCCGTCCGCCCCGACGCGATCGTCGCCACCGGGCGGTCCGACTACCCGAACCAAGTCAACAACGTGCTCGGCTTTCCCTACATCTTCCGCGGCGCCCTCGACGTGCGCGCCTCCACCATCAACGAGGCGATGAAGATCGCTGCCGCCAAGGCGCTTGCTGCGCTGGCGCGCGAGGACGTGCCCGACGAGCTCGACGCCGCCTCCGCCGCCGGTGGCACACGCCTGAAATACGGGCCCGACTACATCCTGCCGCTGCCCTTCGACCCGCGGCTGATCTCGCGCGTACCACCAGCTGTGGCGAAGGCAGCGATGGACACCGGCGTGGCCCGCCGCCCGATCGCCGATCTGCGCCGCTACGCGCGCGATCTTGCCGCCAAGCTCGACCCGACCGGGGCGGCGCTCGACGCCATCCTCGAGGCGGTGCGCGCCAATCCCCGCCGCGTGGTGTTCGCGGAAGGCGAGGAGGAACGCACCATCCGCGCGGCGCTGGCGTTCCGCAACGCGGGCTACGGCACGCCCATCCTCATCGGGCGCGAGGACCGCGTGCTCGACACCCTCGCCGCGCTCGGCGTCGACGGCTCGGACGGGATGGAGATCCACAACGCCCGCCTCTCGGGATCGAACCGACGCTACGCCGAGTTCCTCTACGCCCGCCTGCAGCGCCGCGGCTTCCTGTTCCGCGACTGCCAGCGCCTGGTGAACCAGGACCGCAACGTGTTCGCCGCCTGCATGGTGGCACTCGGCGATGCGGATGCGATGGTGACGGGGCTGTCGCGCTCCTACTCCGTGAGCCTCGAGGGCGTGCGGCTCGTGCTCGACCCCGAACCCGGCCATCTCCTGCTCGGGATCTCCATCCTGCTCACCAGTCAGGGCACGGTGTTCGTCGCCGACACCGCAATGCACGAGCGCCCCGACGCGGCCCAGCTCGCCGCCATCGCCAAGGCGACCGCGGCGGCGGCCCGTCGCATGGGCCACGAACCGCGCGTCGCCTTCCTCTCCTTCTCCACCTTCGGCGACCCCAAGGGGTCGATCCCGGAATCGATCCGCGAGGCGGTGGCGCTGCTCGATGCGCGCAAGCCGGACTTCGCCTATGACGGCGAAATGAGCGCGGATGTCGCGCTCGACCCGACCTTGCAAGCTTTGTATCCGTTCTGCCGTCTCGGCGGTCCCGCCAACGTGCTGATCATGCCGGGGCTGCACGCCGCCCACATCCTCACCAAGGCGCTGCCCCGCCTCTCCTCCGCCACGGTGATCGGGCCGATCCTGCAGGGCTTCGCCAAGCCGGTGCAGATCGTGCCGATCGATTCGCCCGCCTCGACCATCGTGCTGATGGCGGGCTTCGCCGCCTACCAGAGTCTTTCGCGCTGAATGCCGGACACGGTCCCGACGAAGAACGAGGGGCGGGCCGCGAAGAGCTTCCGCGACACCTGGCGCGCGCTCTCGCTGTACGAGAAGTTCGAGCAGGCCGTCGTGCTCGTGCTGACGGGGGTGATCGCGGTCATCATCGTCTCCGCGCTGTGGAACCTGATCCTGCGCGTCGCCCTCTCCCTCGTCCTCGCCGACGTGTTCGATCCCACCGATCCGGTGGTGTTCCAGACCATCTTCGGCGCCATCTTCACCGTCATCATCGCCCTCGAGTTCAAGCGCTCGATCCTGGTGGTGGCGGAACGGCGCTTCGGCGTGGTGCAGGTACGCGCGGTGATCCTGATCGCCATGCTGGCGATCGTGCGCAAACTGATCATCCTCGACCTCTCCAAGACCGAACCCGGCATCGTGCTCGCCCTCGCCACCGCCATCCTCGCCCTCGGCGCCGTCTATTGGCTGGTGCGCGAACAGGATCGGCGCGACCGCGAAGCGGGTCTTGTCGAGTGAGCTGACGCGGCCACGTCCGGATCAGCGCGATGAAGCTCGTCCTTCTCGGCACTGGCTGCCCGCAGGTCGACCCCCGCCGCATGGGCCCGGCTCAGCTCGTGCTCGCCGCCGGGCGCAAGCTCCTGTTCGACTGCGGCTCCGGTGTCACGCAGCGTCTCGTGCAGGCGGGGGTGAAGGGGGCGGAGATCGACGCCCTCTTTCTCACCCACCTGCACAGCGACCACGTGATCGACTTCCACCAGCTCCTCGTCTCCTCCTGGCACCAGGGGCGGGATCGGCCGTGGAAGCTGTTCGGCCCGCCGGGAACCATCGCCTTCGTCGAACGTTCCGCCGCTCTTTGGAAGGAGGAGCTCGAGCGCCGCATCGCGCATGAACGTCGCGCCTCCACCGCCGGGCTCGAGGTCGAGGTGAAGGAGTTCACCGATCAGCAGACCTTGCGCGGTGGCGGCGTGACGGTGACGGCGATCAGGGTCAACCACGACCCCTGGCCGGAGGCTTACGGCTTCGTGGTCGAGGAGAACGGCCAGCGGCTCGTGCTGTCCGGCGACACCACCGTCTGGCCGCCGCTGATCGAGGCCGCCCGCGGCGCCGATTGCCTGCTGCACGAGGTGCTCATCCGCCGCGAACTCAGGCCCGAAGAGCATCGCAGCGAGGAAACCATCGCCGCCGTCGCCTCCTACCACACGGCAGCGAGCGAGGTGGGCGCGGTGGCGGCGGAGGCCGATGTCGGCGTGCTCATCCTCAGCCACTTCGTCCCCACGCGCTTCGATGCCGAGGCGCTGGTGGCGGAGGTGCGCGCTGCGTGGTCGGGCCCGCTCGTGCTGGGGGAGGACCTGATGCGCTACGACCTCGCCACCCGCACGCTGGAGGCGGGAGGCGCGATGATCGCGCTGCCGCGCTGAGCGGGCACGGGTGTGGCCACGCGACGCGCGCCCCCGCCGCGGCCAGGGCCCTGCCGGCTCTGCCCCGTCCGGCCGCTCGCCCTGTTCCGCCCGGTCAGCGAAGCGGAGCTCGACGCGATCGCCACCACCCGCGCGACCGTCCGCCTGTTGCGCGCGGGCGAGGCCGTGCTGCGGCGCGGCGAGGGGGCGGACATCGTGCTCACCCTGTTCGCCGGCTGGGCCTTCGCCTACCGCGTGCTGCCGGACGGGCGGCGGCAGATCGGCGAGATCTTCCTGCCCGGCGACCTGATCGGCACGCGCGGGGCGGCCTCCGATCCGGTCGAGGCGGTGACGGATGCGAGCGTGTGCGTGCTGTCGCGCGCGCGGCTGCGTGCCATGCTGGATGATCATCCGGCGCTGGCCGTGTCGTTCGCGCAACTCGTGGCACGGGCGAATGCACTGCTCTCCGAACGGCTCGCCTCGCTCGGCCGGCGCGATGCCGTGCAACGGCTGGGGGCGCTGATGCTCGAGCTCGCCGCCCGCCAGAATGCCGGGGTGCCGCCGAAGGACGAGGACGTGGCGATGCCGCTGCGCCAGACCCAGCTCGGGGATGCCTTGGGGCTTTCCGCCGAGCACGTGAACCGCGCCTTGGCCGCGTTGCGCCGGGATCGGCTGCTCACGTTGCGCTCGCGCACGCTGCGGCTGCACGACCCGGAGCGTCTGGCCCGCCTCTGCGGCTGGGATCCGACCTATCTTGCGGAACCGCCCGCGCTTTAGGCAGCAGGCCCGGGCAGCGTGCCGCGCGCGCAAGACGTGCCGCCGCCCAGTCGCCTGAGGCTTCGCCGCTGATGCCCGCCTCGCTCGCCCTGGTGCTGAGTGCCCTGGTTCCGGTCGTGCTTGTCATCGCGCTCGGCTGGGCGCTTCGGCACGCAGGCGTACTCGCCGAAGCCTTCTGGGCGGGGGCGGAGCGGCTCTGCTACGTCGTGCTGCTGCCCGCCTTCCTCGCCCACGGCCTCGGCACGGCCGATCTCGGCGCGGTGCCGCTCGCCCGTCTCGCCGTCTCCATCGTCGGGCCGATCCTCGCCGTCTCCGCCCTGCTCGCCGTCATCCGGCCGCGGCTCGCGATCAGCGGGGCGGCCTTCACCTCCGTCTTCCAGGGCTCGATCCGGTTCAACAACTATCTCGGCCTTGCCTTCGCCACCGCCCTGCTCGGCGCACCGGGCGTGGGGCTCGCGGCGGTGGCGAACGGGCTGATCGTGCCGACGGTGAACGTGCTCTCCGTGCTCGCCTTCGCCGCCTTCGGCACCGCGCGCCCGAGTCTGGCCGGCACGCTGAAGGCGCTCGCCACCAACCCCCTCATCCTCGGCACGGCGGCGGGTGCCGTCTGGCAGGCGACGGCGGCGCCGGTGCCGGGCGTGGTTGCGGGAGCGTTGCGCATCGTGGGTCAGGCCGCCCTGCCCTTGGGCCTCTTGTGCGTGGGTGCCGCCTTCACCCCGCGCGTGCTCGGGGCCGAGCCGCGCGGCATTCTCCTCGCCTGTGCGATGAAGTTTCTCGTCCTGCCCGCGCTGACAGCCGCCGCCTGCCTCGCGCTCGGCGTGGCCGGGGCGCCGGCGCTCATCGCCGTGCTGTTCGCCGCGCTGCCGACGGCCACCTCGGCCTACATCCTGTCCCGCCAGTTGGGCGGCGACGCCGCGCTGATGAGCGCCATCACCACCTTGCAGACGCTCGCCTCGGTCGCCACGCTGCCGCTGACGCTCGCGCTCGTGCTCGCCGTCACGGTCTGAGCATCACAGCAGGGCGAGATCGTCGCGGTGGATCAGCTCCTCGCGGCCCTCGAAGCCGAGGATGGCGGCGATCTCGCGCGAGTGCCGCCCCATGATGCGGCGCGCGTCCTCGGCGGCGTAGTTGGCGAGGCCCCGTGCGATCGGGGAACGATCCGGCCCCGCCACGATGACGCAGTCGCCGCGCGCGAAGGCGCCTTCCACCGCGCGCACGCCGGCGGGCAGCAGCGACCGCCCGGCGCGCAAGGCGCGCACCGCCCCCTCATCGACCACGATCATGCCCTGGGGGGCGAGGCTGCCCGCGATCCAGGTCTTCCACGCGCTGCGCGGGGCGGCGGTGGCGTGGAACAGGGTGCGGCGGGCGCGCCCCGCCATCACCTCGGCGAGCGCGTGCAGGCCGCGGCCGTTCGCGATCACCATCCGACAGCCTGCCCCCGTCGCGATCCGCGCTGCGGCGAGCTTGGTCACCATCCCGCCCGTGCTGATGCCCGGGACGGCGTCGCCCGCCATCGCCTCGATCTCGGGGGTGATGGCGGCGACCTCCGGGATGTGGCGCGCGGAGGCATCCTTGCGCGGATCCGCCGAATAGAGCCCGTCGATGTCGGACAGCAGCACGAGCAAATCCGCCGCGATCATCTCGGCGACGCGCGCGGCGAGACGGTCGTTGTCGCCGAAGCGGATCTCGGCGGTCGCCACCGTGTCGTTCTCGTTGATCACCGGCACGGCGCCGTAGGAAAGCAGCGTCTCGAGCGTGGCGCGGGCATTGAGGTAGCGGCGGCGTTCCTCGGAATCGTCCAGGGTGAGCAGCACCTGGGCCGCCGGCAGACGATGCGGAGCGAGCGCCTCCTCCCAGGCGCGGGCGAGCGCGATCTGCCCCGCCGCCGCCGCCGCCTGCTTCTCCTCGAGCCGCATGCGCGCCTTCGGCGGCAGGCCCGGCAGCCGCATGCGGCCGAGCGCGATTGCGCCCGATGAGACGACCACCACCTCGACCCCTGTCCGGCGAAGCGCGGCGATGTCCTCGGCGAGAGCGGCAAGCCAAGCGGCGCGCGGCGCGGCCGTCGCCTCATCGACCAGGAGGGCGGAACCGACCTTCACCACCAGGCGCTTCGCCGCAAGGGGTGTCATGCCGCCTCCCGGCGTGCTTCGGCGATGACGGCGGCGAGCGCGCGCACGATCTCGCGTACCCCCTCGCCGGTGGCGGCCGAGCAGACGAACACCGGCTTGCCCGCCGCCTTGGCCAGAGCCGCACGGCGGGCGGCGAGGGCGCGGGGCTCCACCGCATCCGCCTTGTTCAGCGCAACGAGCTCGGGCTTCTCGGCAAGCCCCGCACCGTAGGCGGCGAGTTCCTCGCGCACCGTGCGATAGGCCGTGCTGGGGCTGGCCAGCGTGCCGTCGACGAGATGAAGGAGCACGCGGCAGCGTTCGATGTGACCGAGGAAGCGATCGCCAAGACCCGCGCCCTCGTGCGCGCCTTCGATCAGGCCCGGGATGTCGGCGAGCACGAAGTCCGTGTCATCGATGCGCACCACGCCGAGGTTTGGGTGCAGCGTGGTGAACGGGTAGTCGGCGATCTTCGGCCTCGCGGCGCTGACGGCGGCGAGGAAGGTCGATTTGCCCGCATTGGGCAGGCCGACGAGGCCGGCATCGGCAATGAGTTTCAGCCTCAACCACACCCAACGCTCCTCGCCCGGCTCGCCCGGATCGGCGCGGCGCGGGGCACGGTTGGTGGAGGACTTGTAGTGCGCGTTGCCGAAGCCGCCGCGCCCGCCGCGGGCGAGCACGACACGGGCGCCGGGACGATCGAGGTCGGCGATCAGCGTCTCGCGGTCATCGGCCAGAATCTGGGTGCCGACGGGAACCTTCAGCACGAGGTCGTTGCCGTTGCGTCCCGTCATCTCCTTGCCCTTGCCGTCCTCGCCGCGTCCGGCGCGGAAGTGCTGGGCGTAGCGGTAGTCGATCAGGGTGTTGAGGTTGGACACGGCCTCGACGATGACGTCGCCGCCCTTGCCGCCGTCCCCGCCCCAGGGGCCGCCGAACTCGATGAACTTCTCGCGGCGGAAGGCGACACAGCCGTTGCCGCCGTCTCCGGCCTTCACCCAGATCTTCGCCTGGTCGAGGAACTTCATCGCGGCTGCGAAAGGAAAGGGGGCCGCGCAGGCCCCCTTCGCTCGATCACGGAGGGTGTCGCGACAGGCCCGCGCGCGTCACTCCGCGGCCTGGACGGGCGGCGGGACGGGGACGACGGAGACGTGCACGCGGTCCTCCGCCTTGCGCTCGAACACCACGCGGCCGTCGATCAGCGCGAACAGCGTGTGGTCGCGGCCCACGCCGACGTTGCGGCCGGGCTTCATCTTGGTGCCGCGCTGACGGACGAGGATGTTGCCCGCGCGAACGATCTCGCCGCCGAAACGCTTCACGCCGAGCCGGCGGCCGATCGAATCGCGCCCGTTGCGCGAGGAGCCGCCTGCCTTCTTGTGTGCCATGGTTCAGGTCCTCCGGGGGCTTCAGGCGGTGATGTCGCCGATGCGCAGGATGGTGACGTGCTGGCGGTGGCCGCGCAGACGCCGGCTGTTCTTCCGCCGCCGCTTCTTGAAGACGAGGATCTTCTCGTCCTTGCGGTTCTCGAGCACGGTGGCGGAGACCGCGGCACCCGGCACGGTCGGCGCGCCGATGGTCACACCCTGGTCGGTGCCGACCATCAGCACGTCGGTGAAGGTGACGGTCTGGCCCGGTTCGGCATCGAGGCGGTCCATCTTGACCACGGCGCCCGGGCGGACACGCAGCTGTTTGCCCGAGGCGCGGATGACGGCGTACATCGGTCTCGTCCTTCGGAAACGCATCGCGCGGTGGTGAGCCGCGCAAAACCCGTTCGCTCGCAGGGCCCAGGGCCGCGCGAGGCCCCGCTCCATGACAAAACCGCGGCCGCGGGTCAAGCACGCGCCACGCCGGGCCGGGTCGCATCAGACGGCGAGGCCGAAGAGCGCGAAAGGCAGAGCAGAGGCCCAGGCGAGCGCGAGCAGCGGGGTGAGCGAAGCCAGGGCCGCGACCAGCAACGCAAGGGCGGCCGCCACCCCGGCGATGCGCAGCGCGGCGACCACGATGCCTTGGACGAACGCCCCGAGGTCGAACGCCTCTGCCATCGCTCCCTCCGCCGCCGTACTCCGGCTCAACCCGCTCGGGCGGTGCCCCTTCAGCTCCGCCCCTCGAAGAAACTCGCGACCTTGGCGAAGAATCCCTCGGACTCGGGGCTCGAGGCCTTCTCGGCCTTCTCCGCCTCGCGCTCGAACTCGCGCAGGAGCTCCTGCTGGCGCTTGGTGAGGTTGACGGGGGTCTCCACCGCCACCTGGATGAACATGTCGCCGCGCGCCGCCGTGCGCACCATGCTCATGCCCTTGCCGCGCAACCGGAACTGATCGCCCGTTTGCGTGCCGGCGGGGATGGTCACCTTGGCCCGCCCGCCATCGATGGTCGGCACCTCGATCGTGCCGCCCAAGGCCGCCGTGGTCATGCGCAGCGGCACCCGGCAGTAGATGTTCGCGCCTTCACGCTGAAAAAGAGGGTGCGGCTTGATGGAGACGTCGACATAGAGGTCGCCCGCCGGCCCGCCGCGGAAGCCGGCCTCGCCCGCCCCCGCGACGCGCAGTCGCGTGCCGTCCTCCACCCCGGCCGGGATGTCGATGGAAAGCGTGCGGTCGCGCTGCACCCGGCCCGCACCGTGGCAGACGCGGCAGGGGTCGCGTACCGTCTTGCCGGCACCACCGCAGGTCGGGCAGGTGCGTTCGATCAGGAAGAACCCCTGCTGGGCGCGGATCTTGCCCGCCCCCCCGCAGGTGGGGCAGACGACGGGCGCCTGCCCGCCTTCCGAGCCCGTGCCCTTGCAGGCCTCGCACACCACGGAGGTGGGTACGCGCAGCGAGGCCTTCTTGCCGCTGAACGCCTCCTCGAGCGTGATCTCGACCTGGGCGCGCAGATCCGCCCCGCGCCCGGCCGCCGCCCCGCCGCGCCGCGTCCCGCCCATGAACTCGCTGAACATCTCGTCGAAGATGTCGGCGAACGAGCCGGCACCGGTGAAACCGCCCGCGAAGCCGCCGCGCGGACCCGCCCCGGCGGTGGGGTCGAAGGCGGCGTGGCCGTAGCGGTCGTAGGCCGCCCGCTTCTCGGGGTCCTTCAGCACGTCGTAGGCCTCGTTCACTTCCTTGAACTTGGCCTCGGCCGACTTGTCACCCGGGTTGCGATCCGGGTGGTACTGCATCGCGAGCTTGCGGTAGGCTTTCTTGATCTCCTCCGCGCTCGCGTCCCGCGCCACTCCCAGCACGGCGTAGTAGTCGCGTTTCGCCATGGTCAGGCCGCGATCCTAGTCGCGCACGCGCGAGAGCGGGGCTGGCGACGCGCCGTCGCCGCCCCGCAACCCGCACCGCGTCCGCGCGTCACGCCGACTTCTTCTTCTTTTCGTCCACGTCCTCGAAGTCGGCGTCGACCACCTTCTCGCCCGACGCCGAGGCACCGCCCGCCCCACCCGTACCGGCGTCGCCACCGGGCGCGCTCTGCGCCTGGCGGTACATCAGTTCGCCGAGCTTCATCGAGGCCTGGGCGAGCGCGTCGGTGCGCGACTTGATCAAGCCGAGATCGTCGCCGTCCTTCACCGCGCGCAGATCGGCGATCGCCCGCTCGACCGCCTCCTTCTCGGGAGCGGCGCCGAGCTTCTCGGCGTTCTCCTTCAGCGTCTTCTCGGTCTGGTAGATCAGCGCATCGGCCTGGTTGCGCGCCTCCACCAGTTCGCGCTTGCGGCGGTCGGCCTCGGCGTTCGCTTCCGCCTCCTTGATCATGCGCTGGATCTCGGCCTCGGTGAGCCCGCCCGAGGGCTGGATGCGGATCTGCTGCTCCTTGCCCGTGGCCTTGTCCTTCGCCGAGACGGAGACGATGCCGTTGGCGTCGATGTCGAAGGTGACCTCGATCTGCGGCACGCCGCGCGGGGCGGGCGGGATGCCCACTAGGTCGAACTGGCCGAGCAGCTTGTTGTCGGCCGCCATCTCGCGCTCGCCCTGGTAGACCTTGATCGTCACCGCCGTCTGGTTGTCGTCGGCGGTGGAGAAGATCTGGCTCTTGCGCGTCGGGATGGTGGTGTTGCGCTCGATCAGGCGGGTGAACACGCCACCCAGCGTCTCGATGCCCAAGGAGAGGGGTGTCACGTCGAGCAGCAGGACGTCCTTCACCTCGCCCTTCAGCACCGCACCCTGGATGGCGGCACCGACCGCGACCACTTCGTCGGGGTTGACGTTGCGCGCGGGGTCCTTGCCGAAGAAGCGCTTCACGGTCTCGATGATCTTCGGCATCCGCGTCATGCCGCCGACGAGGATCACCTCATCGACCTCGCCCGCCGTGATGCCGGCATCCTTCAGCGCCTGACGGCAGGGCTCGAGCGTCTTCTCGATCAGGTCGTCGACGAGGGCCTCGAGCTTCGCCCGCGTCAGCTTCATCACGAGGTGCTTGGGCCCCGTGGCGTCCGCAGTGATGAAGGGGAGGTTGATCTCCGTCTCCATCGCCGAGGAGAGCTCGATCTTCGCCTTCTCGGCGGCCTCCTTCAGCCGCTGCAGCGCAAGCTTGTCGTTGCGCAGGTCGATGCCCTGGTCGCGTTTGAACTCGTCGGCCAGCCAGTCGATGATCCGCTTGTCGAAGTCCTCGCCGCCGAGGAAGGTGTCGCCGTTGGTGGCCTTCACCTCGAACACGCCGTCCCCGATCTCGAGGATGGAGATGTCGAAGGTGCCGCCGCCGAGGTCGTAGACGGCGATGGTGCCGGACTTCTTCTTGTCGAGGCCATAGGCGAGCGCGGCGGCGGTGGGTTCGTTGATGATGCGCAGCACCTCGAGGCCCGCGATGCGGCCCGCGTCCTTCGTCGCCTGGCGCTGGGCGTCGTTGAAGTAAGCCGGCACGGTGATCACGGCCTGGGTCACCTTCGTCCCCAGGTAGGCCTCGGCCGTCTCCTTCATCTTCATCAGCACGAAGGCCGAGATCTGCGAGGGCGAGTAGCGCTCGCCGCGCGCCTCCACCCAGGCGTCGCCGTTGTCGGCGCGGATGATCTTGTAGGGCACCATCCCGATGTCCTTCTGGACCACCGGGTCGTCGTAGCGGCGGCCGATCAGGCGCTTGACCGCGAAGAAGGTGTTGGTCGGGTTGGTCACCGCCTGGCGCTTCGCCGCCTGGCCGACGAGGCGTTCGCCGCTGTCGGTGAAGGCGACCATGGAGGGAGTGGTGCGCATGCCTTCCGCGTTCTCGATGACGCGGACGTCCTTGCCCTCCATCACCGCCACGCAGGAGTTGGTGGTGCCGAGGTCGATGCCGATGACTTTGCTCATTGCGGAGCTGCTCCCTTGCGGCGGCTCCGGCCGGCCCCTGCCGGGCACCGGAGCGGAGCCCCAAACCATGGGCCGCGCCCCATGCGCGGCCCGACCATTCCGCCATGTATTCAGCCCGTGCCGAAGGCACAAGGGCGCGGGCGGGGAGGGTCAGCCCCGCTTCGCCGCTTGGGCGATATCCCCGACGCCGACCTGAGCCGGGCGACCGCCCTTCACGACGCCGCGACCCGCGCGCAGACCGGCGTAGGAAAACCGGCCGTTAACCTGAGCCCGCGATCCTCGCCCCGCCTTTCAGGAGACGGAGCGAGGATCCATGACACTCCTGTGCCATGCCGCCGACGCTTTGACCGCCGGTGCCCTGCCCCTGACCTTTACCGGGCCCGTTCCGGCCGATCCGCAGTTCGCCAACCAGTGGCACCTCAACCACGCCACGGCGGGGATCAACCTGCGCAGCCTGTGGACCGAGTTCACCGGCCGCGGCGTGCGCGTGGCGGTGATCGACGACGGGTTCGACTACCGCCACCCCGACCTCGCCCTGCGCTACGACACCACGCTCGATCGCGACTGGCGCGATAACGATTTCGACTCGCTGAACTCGGCCGGGGAACGGCACGGGACGGCGGTCGCCGGAGTAATCGCCGCCGCCCTCGACGGCCAGGGCGCGGTCGGGGTCGCGCACGGCGCGACGCTGGCCGGGCTTCGCATCGGCTACGGCACCGCCGGCAACGCCGCCCAGTACGCCAATGCGCTGGCCGACGGGGCGCGGTTCGACGTCGTCAACTGCTCCTGGGGCTATGGCGGCTTTTTCGCCGACAACTTCGCCTCCCCCACCTTCGCCGCCGCCGCCAACGCCCTCGCCCAAGGTGCGGCGACGGGGCGGGACGGCCTCGGCACCGTCTACGTCTTCGCCGCCGGCAACGCCCGGGGCTCGGGCGACAACGTCAACCACCACAATTTCCAGAACGCCATCCACACCATCGCCGTGGCGGCGACCGACGCTTCCGGCCGCCACACCTCCTTCTCCACCCCCGGCGCCGCCCTGCTCGTCGCCGCCCCGGGCCAGGGCATCACCACCACCGACCTGCCGGGCTCAGCCGGCTACGGGTCCGGCGACTGGGCGGCCGTGAGCGGCACCTCCTTCGCCGCCCCGATCGTCTCCGGCGTGGTGGCGCTGATGCTGGAGGCCAACAAGGACCTGGGCTGGCGCGACGTGCAGGAGATCCTCGCCCACTCGGCCCGGCCGACCGACACCGCCAACGCGTCCTGGTTCACCAACCGGGCGGACGGCTGGAACGGCGGGGGCCTCAGGTTCTCCAACGACTACGGGTTCGGCCTCGTCGATGCCCATGCCGCCGTGCGCTTGGCCGAGACCTGGTTCGCGGGCGGTGGTGCGGCGGCGACCTCGGCC
The DNA here is from genome assembly GCF_003336755.1 of Elioraea thermophila (ex Habib et al. 2022). Lineage (GTDB taxonomy): Bacteria > Pseudomonadota > Alphaproteobacteria > Acetobacterales > Acetobacteraceae > Elioraea > Elioraea thermophila. Next base: position 379,965 of record NZ_QMDI01000006.1, read on the forward strand.
AACAAGCAGGCGCGGCAGGCGGAGGCGGTGGTGGGTGTCGCCATCCCGGACAACACGCCGGCCGGCGTCACCGCCACACTGGCCCTCGATGGCGGGCTGAAGATCGACCAGGTCGAGGTGTTCGTCGACATCCGCCACACCGCGCTCTCCGACCTGTTCATCAGCCTGACCTCGCCGGCGGGGACGGAGAGCGTGCTGATCAACCGCCCTGGTGCCGGCGCGTTCGGCACGGAACTCCGCTTCAGCCTGACCTCGAACGCGTTCTGGGGTGAGAACGCGGGCGGGGTGTGGACGCTGAAGGTGGCCGACCTGCGGGCCGGCACCGTCGGCACCTTCGTCTCCTGGCGGCTCACCGTGCACGGCGATGCCGATACGGGCGACGACCGCTACGTGTTCACCGATGCCTTCGGCTGGCTCGCCGGCACCGACCCCGCCCGCACCGTGCTGGCCGACCGCGACGGCGGGACCGACACATTGAACGCCGCCGCCGTCACCTCGGCCGTCAGCATCGATCTCGATCGCGGCGGCACCATTGCCGGTCGCGCCTTCACCATCGCCACCCCGGGCGCGTTCGAGAACGCGATCGGCGGCGACGGTGACGATACCCTGATCGGCAACGCCCTCGCCAACGTTCTCTGGGGCGGCCGCGGCGACGACGTGCTGGACGGCGGGGCGGGCGACGACACGCTGAAAGGCGGGCCCGGCAACGACACGCTGATCGGCGGCGCAGGCCTGGACACCGCGCTTTACGACGGGCTGTGGGCGTCCTTCACGTTTTCCTGGGAGGCCGACTGGCTGCTGCTGTTCGACGGCACCGGACGCGAGGGCAATGACCGCCTGCACGGCATCGAGCGGCTCATCTTCGCCGACACCACCGTGTGGGTGACCGACCTTCTGCCGCCTCCGCCCGCCCCCCCGGCTCCGCCGCCGGAGCCGAACGCGCAGGCCCGGGTCTTCGTCAGCCAGTCCACCGCCGTCGCGCCGGGCGAGACGAGCTGGGTCGAGCTCAGCGACGGCTCCGGCACCTATGCCGGAGCCGCGTTCGGAATCCGCGGCATCCCGGCCAGCACGGCCGCCGAGGTGCAGTGGACGGAGGGTGGCATCTCGTTCGTCACCCTCTCGGCCTGGGACTCGCTGCGCGCCGTGCGCGTGGTGGACGAGGACGGCGGTGAGGTGCGGCTCGCCAACCTGCGCACGGTCGAGGTCACGCTCGGCGGTGCGCGCGACAGCACCGTCGAGGTGCAGGACGCGAAGCGCGGCCGCATCACCACCGGCGACGGTAACGACGTCGTCACCGTGCATGCCTTCTTCAGCGACGCCAACCGCAACGCCTCGACCAACCGCTTCGTCATCGAGACCGGTGCCGGCGACGACGTGATCGAGGTCGTCGGCTGGAATGGGGTGACCAACGCGGTGATCGACGCCGGTGCCGGCAACGACCGCGTGCGCGGCACGACGGCCGCGGACACCATCCGCGGCGGCACCGGCAACGACGTGCTGTGGGGCGGTGGGGGTCGCGACGTGTTCGTCTTCCGCGAGGGCGACGGGCAGGACGTGATCATGGACTTCAACGCGGTGGCCGACGACCGGATCCGGTTCGAAGGGGTGGCTCGCGCCACCGTCTCCTGGTCGGCGGTCGAGGATGGCGTGCTGGTGCGCTACGGCACCGCGGGCGACACCATCCTGCTCGCCGGCGTGCCGGTGGCGACGGTGGACTGGACGGATTTCGCCTTCGCATGACAGGCGGGGCAGGCGCCGCCCGCGCCGTGCGCCCCGAAGCGAAGGGGCCGGGGGAGTGCCCCCGGCCCCGCCTGCAGTCGCGATGCTGAAACCTGGCTGACCCCAGCGCCGGGATTCGGACGAAGACGTCGTCCGTGCCCTGAACAAGACCGCTGACGCCGACCAGGACGATCGCACCGTCCTCGATGTCGTCGGCCCTGCTCGGCGTCCCGTTCGTCTGGAAGGCGCGGATCAGCGCGCTGGAGACCGGGGCGGCGCTCCCATCCTTGAAGTCGATGGTCTCGACCTCGTCGCGCCAGTTGCCGGCGTGCCGGTGCAGGCGCAGCAGGTCGCCGCCGACGCTGGCGCCGCCCCTCTTGAACCCGGTGATCACGTCAACACCATGTCCGCCGTGGTAGACGATGGTGTCGCGGTCGTTGTCCGCAGCAAGCGCGATCCGGTCGCCGTCCGTGACCGTGTAGTACGACAGGCTCGGCTCCTCGGTGTTGAGAACGAAATTGAGCACCCCGGTATCCGGCCCGGGCATGATGGTGTCGCGGCCGCCGCGGTCCAGGATGAGGTCGTTGCCGCCCGTGGGGCGAACGTCGATCGAGCGCACGAACAGGCCGGAGGTCGCCCAAGACGGCACGTCGTCGCCGATCTTGAGCGCGTCGTCCGCCGACACCTCGACGCGGTCGAAGTTGAAGAGAGCGTTCCCCGTGCGGTTGGTCAGCACGAGCTCGCTCTCGCCGCGGTTGAAGGTGAGCGTGCGGTTGATGTTCTGCGTGGCGTAGACGTCGTTGCCATTCCGCAGGCCCCCGCCCCAGCCGCTGGGCAGGCCGGCCTTCCAATCGCTGCCGTCCCAGTGCCACGTCTCTCCGGTCGCGGCGACCTTCACCCGCAGGACTTCGCTGTCACCGTTGAACAGTGTCACCACGGCCGTCTCGGCGAATTTCTTGGTCGCATCGCCGCCCGGCGTGTGCACGTGGAAGTGCTGCAGTCCGATGGTGATGCCGAACATCGGCTCGGCAAGCTTGAAGCCGAGCGCCTCGCCCTTGGTGATGGCCTGGTTGTTGGCGGTGCCGTTGCCGGTCTGGGGGTCGGCGAGGTTGCGCACGCCAAGACCCGTCAGCGCCTCGTAGCGGTGCACGCCGTTGCCGTTGATACCGTTCGGCTGGCCGAAGACCTGCCACTGTTCGCTGACCAGGAACAGGCCGGTATTGCCCTGCACGGCGGACCCGTCCCAGGTCAGTGTGGCGCCGTTGCCCTGGGCGTTGCGCCAGGTCGAGCTCTGTCGGAATTTCGGTGATGATCCCGCTGCGGAAACACTCCGCCACGTCGCGGCTGTCGCCGGCCTTCAGGTTCAGGTTCCAGTCGCCGAACAGCAGGTTGCGGAAATCGTTGCCGACCACCTGTCGTTGCCGGTACGGCCGCGCGCGTTGAAGGCACCTGCTGGCGGAAGGTTCGCCGAGAGATCGTCGTCTCCGGCCGTGCCGTCGAGATCGAATGTCGTCATCGCATTTGATCCCCTGTGAGCGAGACGGGCGCCGCCGGCCCGGTGCCGATGACCGCCCGTTGTCGTCCGCATCCAAAATGTCGCGACAAGGGTTGGCTAGCCAGTTTACGCTTGGTTAACGTGTGCTTAAACAATCAGCAGTTGCAGCGAAATGAAACGTTCGCTTGGCCCGCGAAGTTGGCGGCCGCTCAAAATGCATGCAGAGGACCGCAGCAGCGTTAAGCGTCGACGGGCGACGTGTCGCGAACGCGGGCGCGGCTCGCCCGCACCACTTCGGCCGCGGCCCGCACCGCGGCCAACCAGGGCGACAACGCCCGGCGTACCAGCACGCCCTGCACCTCCATCTCGCCCGGCGGCGGCAGGATGGTCGGCGGCACCACGACCAAGTCCTCCGCCAGCACGGTGACGGGCAGCGGGGTGGCGCCGTAGCCGGCCCGCACGGCGGCGAGCAGGGCGACCCACCCTTCGCAGGTCGCCGCCACGCGCCAGGACCCCGCCCAGCGGCGCAAGGCGGAACAGGCGACGGTGGCGCTGACCGATCGCCCCCCGCGCAGCACGACCGGCACCGGCCGGGTGGCGACCACCTGGAGGTCGCGCGCCACCCACACCATCGGCTCGCGCCACCGGGTTTCGGTGCCGATCGGGGCGGGGTCGCCGACGCCGCGCACCACCACCGCCGCATCCAGCCCTCCGCTCTCGATCATCCGGTCCAGCACGGCGGTGTGCGCACTGACCACCTTGAGCCGACCGCCCCACGGTCGCGCACCGCGCCCAGCGCCTCCGCCAGCACCGCCGTCGCCAAACCTTCGTTCAGCCCGAGCCTGACCGACCCTCCCTGCTGGCCGCCGCCGAACAGCGCCGCCGTCTCGTCCAGGATGGCGGCGATGGCCCGGGCTCTCTCCGGGAGGGCGAGGCCATCGGGCGTGAACCCGAGCCGGCGCGAGGTGCGGCGGATCAGGCTCCGCCCGCACTCCTCCTCCAGGCGCCGGATCGCCTGGCTGACGGCGGGCGAGGAGATGCCGAGGCGATCGGCGGCGGCGCGCAACGAAGCCGCCTCCCCCACCGCGAGCAGGACGCGCAAACGTTCCCATGAGGGCAATCAAATGTCTTCGAACAAGCCAGGCTCGAAGATAAACGGTGCCAGAGCCCGCTGCCGACCAGCAAGCGACGTTGTCCGCGCAAAGTGAGAGGCGGCGCGAGCGCGCTGCCTGCTCCGCCACGGCGTCAGGGTCTGTCGGGCCGGCCCCTGTCCCTTGCTGCCGAGGATCGCTCCGCCAGCCCGCGCCCGGATCGTCGAACCCGCAGGGCCAGACCGGCGCTAGGGCAGGTGGTCGATCTCCGGGCGGAGTGCCGCTTCGAGCCGTCGCATGGCGTCGATCATGCGCGCGTGGATCTCCGGCCACTCTGCCTCCGGCGATCGGTAACCGCCCGGGATGGCGAACCACACGCGGCACTGTAGCGCCCCCGCCCGGCCGCCCCAGAGCAGAGGGCTACCGAAGCGGCGTTCGATCTCCTCACGCCGACCTTGAAGCCAAGCCAGCCGTTCGCGCGCCTTCTCGCCATGCAACAGCAGTGCGACGCGGGATTCGCTGCGCGACGTGACGAAATTGAGGGCAAGGCCACTCTTTGCGAAGGATCGATACCAGTGTGCGAGCCTGGGGTACGGCGTGCAGCCCTCGTGACCCGTGTCGCCGAGCTCGGGCGCTCGCTTCACCAGCGCGGTGAGGAAGGGCTCCGCGAGCTTCTCGCGTTCGCCGCGCTCCCATTGGCGCTCCGCCGCCGAACGCTCCTCGAGCCGGACGAGGAAATCCTCCGTCTCCGGCAGCGGGATGATCGGCTGCACATCCAGCAGCAACTGACCGCCGGGCGCGCGATAGGGGCGCAGACGGATGCAGCGGATGTCGACGTCGCGCTCGCGCAGCCAAAGCACGGTCGTGGTCAGTTCGCGACCGAAATCGGCTGCGACCAAAAGGACGCGCGTGTCCGACGGAAAGGAGCTCTCCTCCGGCCTGTCCCAGCCGAGGAACTCCAGGGTCTCCCGGCGGGCGCGATCGAGATCGGGCTGCGCCGGGTTGAGGAGGCGCGCCCGCGTCGCCACCGCCATCTCGAAGCTCATCGCCGACACCATCGCCGCGTAGCGCAGCGCCTGCAGCTCGGCGTGGCTGCCGTCCTCCTCCCGCTTCAGCTCGATCACGACCAGGCGCGCGTCGCGATCAAGGCAGAGAAGGTCGATCCGTCGCCCCCTGCCCTCCCCCTCGCCGAACCTTCGGCGAGCAGAAGGAAGCCCTGCCCAGCACCTCGATCTGGCACACAAGAAGCCGACGCAATTCGGCTTCGCGAACGCCCTCCGCCTCGAAGCTCGTTGGTGGCACCGCAGCGAGGCCGCTCGAGGTCTTCTCGAACAGCGGCCTCGCCGGCGGGGGCTCACACGGTGGCGTCCAGCGACCCGCCGGGTGGTGGGGCGGGCTCCGGCGCGGCAGCGGCCGGGCCCCCGGTGCTCACCACCACCATGGCGGGCTTCAGCAGCCGCCCGTTCAGCGTCCAGGCCGGCGTCCAGGCCTGCGCCACATGCCCCGCCGGCACGGTGGGCGAAGGCGCCTCCGCCATTGCCTGGTGGAGTTCGGGGTCGAACTTCACCCCCGCCGCCTCGTGGCGCTGCACGCCGTGCCGCTCCAGCCTGGCGAGGAACATCCGCGCCGTCGCCGCCACCCCTTCGCGCAGCTTGGCCAGGATCTCGGCCTCGCCCTCGACGGGCGGTGGCAGGGCAGCGAGCGCGCGATCGAGCGTCTCCGCCACCTCGACGATGTCGCGGGCGAATTTCTGGACGGCGAAGTTGCGCGCGTCCTCCACGTCGCGCTTTGCGCGCACCCGCACGTTCTGCGTCTCGGCCTCGGCGCGCAGCCAGCGGTCCTTCATCTCGGCGAGCTCCGCCTCGAGCGCACGGATGCGCTCGGCGGCCTCGGCCATCAGCGCCTCGGCCCCCGGCGCGGGGTCGGCCGCCGCCGCGGCTTCGGCGGCAGCGGCTTCGGGTGCGGCGTCGGCGACAGGCTTCGGGGTCTCGGTCTGCATGACACTCATCCCTAGAGAGGGTGGGACGCGAGGGGAAGGGCGATCAGCCGAGCAGGCGGCCGATCACCTTCGCCGTATAGTCGACGGCCGGGATGATGCGGCCGTAATTGATCCGTGTCGGCCCGATCACCCCGATCGCCCCCACCACGCGCTCACGCGCGTTGCGGTAGGGGGCGACGATCATGGTCACGCCGGCGGTCTCGAACAGCCGGTTCTCCGAGCCGATGAAGATCTGCACGCCCTCCGAGGCCTGAGCGAGTTCGAGGAGCTTGAGCAGAGTCTCCTTCGCCTCCAGCCGCTCGAACAGGGTGCGGATGGCCTCGAGCTGGGCGAGCGCGGTGACGTCGGCGAGCAGCCGGGCCTGGCCGCGCACGATGAGGGCACCCCCCGACGGTCCGCCCGACCAGGTGGCGAGGCCGGCTTCCACCACCTTGGAGGCGAGCGCATCGAGTTCGGTCCGCGCCTGCCTGATCTCCTCCTCGATCGCGCGGCGGGCCTCTTCCAAGGTGCGGCCGGCCAGGCGCGCGTTGACGTAGTTGGTGGCCTGGGTGAGGGCGGAAGGCGGGATCCCCGGCGGGGTTTCGATGATCCGGTTCTCGACCGACCCGTCCTCGCCGACCAGCACGACGAGCACGCGACCGGGGCCGAGGGCGACGAACTCGACATGGCGCAGCGGCGCATCCGCCTTCGGCGCCAGCACGAGGCCAGCGGCCTGGGAGAGGCCCGCAAGCAAGGCCGAAGCCTCCTCCAGAACCTCCTCGATGGAGCGGCCGCGCGCCGCGCAGCGCGCGGCGATCGCCTCCTCCTCCTCGGGGGTGAGCGCGCCACGCTCAAGGAGCCCGTCGACGAACAGGCGAAGCCCGCGATCGGTCGGCAGGCGACCAGCCGAGGTGTGCGGCGCGTAGATCAGCCCCGCCTCCTCGAGATCGGCCATCACGTTGCGGATGGTGGCCGGTGATAGCGACAGCGGCAGGCGGCGCGACAGCGTGCGGCTGCCCACCGGCTCGCCGGTCTCGACATAGGCTTCGACGATCTCGCGCAGGATCAGCGCCGAGCGCGCAGGCAGCCCGGCGCGCTGCACCTCCTCGCGGCGGCTCGCGCGTTCGGCGGCGCGGGCGGGCAGAGGGCCGTCGTTGCTCATGGCTCGATCACTCGTCCCCGGAACAACCTATGAACGCGCGGGGCCTCGGTCAACGCGGCCCGCCCCCTCGCCGGCGGAGCACACCACCGCTATGGTCCCGGCCCCGCCCTTCCCTCATCGGAGTTGCCATGCGTCCCTCGGGCCGCGCGCCGAACGCCCTTCGTCCCGTCTCGCTGCAGCTCAACCCGATCCGCCACGCCGAGGGGTCCTGCTTCGTCAAGTTCGGCCACACGCACGTGCTGTGCACCGCCTCGGTCGAGGCCAAGGTGCCGCCCTTCCTGCGCAACAGCGGTCAGGGCTGGGTCACCGCCGAATACGGCATGCTGCCGCGCGCCACCCACACGCGCACCGAACGCGAGGCGGCACGCGGCAAGCAGTCGGGGCGCACGCAGGAGATCCAGCGCCTGATCGGGCGCGCGCTGCGCGCGGCGATCGATCTCTCCGCGCTCGGCGAGACGACGATCACGCTCGATTGCGACGTGATTCAGGCGGACGGCGGCACGCGCACCGCCGCCATCACCGGCGCTTGGGTCGCGCTCGCCGCCGCCTGCCGTCGCCTCGTCGAGGCGCGCGTGCTCGGCGCCTCGCCGATCCGCACCCAGGTCGCGGCGGTCTCCTGCGGTCTCTATCGCGGCACGCCGGTGCTCGACCTCGACTACGCCGAGGATTCGGAAGCGGAAGCCGACGCCAATTTCGTGCTGACGGCGGAAGGAGGGCTGGTCGAGGTGCAGGCCACCGCCGAGAAGCGCCCCTTTCGGGCCGAGGAGCTCGCTTCGCTGCTCGATCTCGCCCGCGAGGGGTGCAGCAGCCTGTTCGCCGCGCAGCGGGAGGCGCTCGGTGGCGCGAGCTGAACACCGGCGGCTTCGCCGCGGCGACCGGCTCGTCATCGCCACCCACAATGCGGGCAAGCTGAGCGAGATCGCCGACCTCCTCGCCCCGTTCGACCTCGTCCTCGTCTCGGCCGGGGAGCTCGGGCTGCCCGAGCCCGCGGAAACCGGCTCGAGCTTCGCCGAGAACGCGACCCTGAAGGCGCTGGCGGCGGCGCGCGGCGCGGGCCTGCCCGCACTCGCCGACGACTCGGGGATCGGTTTCGCCGCGCTGAAGGGTGCCCCCGGCGTGCACACCGCCGACTGGGCGGTGCTGCCCGACGGGTCGCGCGACTTCGGGGTGGCGATGGCGCTCGCCCGCGCCCGCCTCGGCGAAGCGGCGGACAAGCGGGCCTGGTTCACCTGCTGCCTTGCGCTGGCTTGGCCCGACGGCGTGGTGGAGACCTTCGAGGGCCGCGTCGACGGGCAGTGGACATGGCCGCCGCGTGGGGCGCGGGGCTTCGGCTACGACCCGATGTTCGTGCCCGACGGCGAGCGGGAGACCTTCGGCGAGATGGAGCCCGCGCGCAAACACGCCATCAGCCACCGCGCGCGGGCCTTCGCCCTCCTTTCCGCCCGCCTGCGGCAAGGCGGGGCGTGAGGCCTCGCCCCCGGCTGCACCCGATCATGCCGCTCGGTGATCACAGACGTGAGATGACGGTTCTTTTACGGCCGCGACTCCCGCAACCCTGATATGCTTTGAGGGCGAAACGACGGACGAGGTGGCCCATGGGTGTGTCGCGGCGCGGTCTCGTAGCGGGGGTTTCGGCGGTCTCCGCGCTTAAGGCGCTCGCGCGCCCGGCCCGCGCCTCGGAGAAGATCCCGGTCGATGTTGCGCTCGTGCTCGCGGTCGACGTCTCGCGCTCGATCGACGAGGACGAGGCGAGACTCCAGCGCCAGGGTTACCGCAACGCGATGGTCGACCCCCGCGTGGTGAACGCGATCCGATCCGGCACCATCGGTGCCATCGGCCTTGCCTATGTCGAGTGGGCTTCGGCCGACTATCAGCGCCTCGTCATCCCCTGGACGAAGATCGACAGCATGGAGAGCGCGCAGGCCTGGGCGGCGGCCCTCGATGCCGCCCCGCGCGTGTCGATGAACTGGACTTCGATCTCGGGCGCGATCGAATTCTCCATGCGGGTGCTGGAGGATGCGCCCTTCGAGCCGACGCGGAAGGTGATCGACATCTCGGGCGACGGGGTGAACAACTCCGGCGCGCCGGTCACCTTGCTGCGCGACCTTGCCGTCGATGCCGGCATCACCATCAACGGCCTGCCGATCCTGAACGATCGCAGCCCGTTCGGCCGCCCGCACAACATGACGCTCGACCAGTACTTCGTCGAGTTCGTCATCGGCGGCCCTGGCGCCTTCGTCATTCCGGCCGACGACTTCGAGGCCTTCCAGGGGGCGGTGCTGCGCAAGCTGATCCGAGAGATTTCGGGCATCGCGGGGCCCACGCGGTTCGGCTGAGCTCGCTCGTGGGACGCTGACGTCCTTCCGCCGGTCGGCAAGCCGACCGCGGGAACGATCGATGACGACGACCCACGCTTCGCCGCTGCCACCCATCGCTGGTCGGTGTCGTCGCGGGAACCTGCGGTGCGTCGTCGCAGCTGCCCCCTTCCTGCGGGCGCCGCCAAGCCTTCGGCATGAACGTCACGACTGCACGGCGGGATGAGCGTCGGAAGCGGTCGCATTCGGCCGCCTGCTGCGGTCAGACCACGGGCAGCCAGAGGACGTCCTCGATCCGCGCCGCCCCCGTGGCCAGCATGACGAGGCGATCGAAGCCGAGCGCGATCCCCGAACAGGGCGGCAGGCCGGCCTCGAGTGCGGCGAGGAAATCCTCATCCGGCACCCGGTCCTCGCCGGTCGCCGCCCGCCGCTCTTCCCGCCACGCCGCGAAGCGCGCCCGCTGTTCGGCGGCATCGGTCAACTCCTCGTAGGCATTGGCGAGTTCGACCCCGGCCGCGAACAGCTCGAAGCGCAGCGCGACGCGGGGATCAGCGGGGTCGCGTCGCGCCAGCGCGGCTTCCGAGGCCGGCCAGTGGGTGAGGAAGCACGGCACGTCGCGCCCGATCGCGGGCTCGATGCGGCCGAGCAGGAGCCGGAAGAACACGTCCTGCCAGGTGTCGGCCGGTCGCAGCGGCTCTCCCGCCGCAGCCGCCAGCGCCAGCGCATCATCCGCCGTCGCCAGCAGATCGACGCCGAGCAGGCGGGCGAAGGCCTCCGCCATGGTCAGGCGCAGGAACGGGCGGTCGGTCGGCACCACGAGCCCGCCCCGCCGCAGGCCCTCGGGACAGACGGCGCGGATCAGCGCCTCCGTCTCGTCCATCAGCCCGGCAAGGTCGAGCCCCGGTCGATACCACTCGAGCAAGGTGAACTCGGGCTGATGCAGCGGCCCCGCCTCGCCGTTGCGGAAGACCCGGGCGAACTGGAAGATCGGCCCCGCCCCGCCTGCGAGCAGCTTCTTCATGGCGAATTCCGGGCTGAACTGCAGGAAGAGCGGGCGCTCCTCCATCCCGATCTTGGCGACGTAGCGGGTGGCGAAGGGGTCGAGATTGGGCTCCATTCCCGGGCAGGGCTGCAGGATGGGCGTCTCCACCTCGGTGTAGCCGCGCGCGGCGAGGAAGGCGGCGATCTCGGCGCGCAGGCGGGCGCGTCTTTGCAAATGCGGGCGACGGGCGGCGAGACGGTCGGTGCTCCACGGGGCGGAGAGCCGGGCGGGTCGGGCGGTCATGGCGGACCGTGATGTCGCCGGGTCTTTTGGGGAGCAAGGCTTGGCCTTAATGCAATTTTTACGGGTAGTATGGCCTACTCGCAGTTGTGTGCATTAAGGAGCCGTCCATGCTGGCGCGCCGGTTCAGTCGCATTCTGCTCGGGGTCGGATTGCTCGGCGCAGCCGCCGCTGCGGGCCTTCCGCACCTCACACACCGCATCTCCACCGCGGCAGTGGTGAATGCCGATCTCGTTCGCCTCTCCGCTCCCATCGCCGGCGTGGCGGATGCTGCCCTGCCGCAGCCCGGCACCGTCCTCCCGGCTGGAACGGAGGTGGTGCTCGTGCATCGCCTCGTGCCCGAGGAGCGCGAGCGGTTCCGCCTTGCGCAGGAGCTCGAGAGCGTGCGGGCGCAAATTGACCGGCTGAACGAGACGCTGGCGGTGCTCGCTGCCCATGAACGCGAGGTGACGGAGCGGGGGAGGAAGCTCGTCGCCGCGGCGGAGCAGGTGCTGTTGCGCGAGCGTGCCGAAGCCGCTGCTGCACGCCATGCCGCGCGGGCTCGCGCCAGCCAGGCGGCGGTGGAGCTCGCCCACGCCGAGGAGATGCACCGGCGCGGCCTGTTCGCCGCGCCGCGCGTGGAGGCGGCCCGTGCCGCCCTCGCCGCCGCCGAGTCGGAGGAGGAGGCGCTCACCGCCCGCATCGCGCGCATCGAGGCGCAAATCGGCGCGCTCGCGATCGGCGTGCATCTGCGCGACGGCTACAACGACGTCCCCTACAGCGTGCAACAGCGCGACCGGATCCTGATCATGCGCGAAGCGGCGCTCGACCGCTTGGCGGAGGCGCAGGCGCGCGAGCGCGTGCTGGTTGCCGCCCTGGCGGTCGAGGAGGAGGCGGCGCGCCGACGGGCCGCATTCTCCCAGCGCATCGAGACGCCGATGCTGGTCTGGCAGCGCCATGTCGCTCCCGGAGCGCCCGTCGGCGCCGGCGAGACGCTGCTCGACCTCGTGCGCTGCGACCGACTGTTCGTCGAGGTCTCTTTGCCGGACCGGGCCTTCGCCGCCGTGGGGCCCGGGGAGACGGCACGGGTGCGTCTGCCCGGCGGTCTCGCCCTGGAGGGCGGGGTCACCGCCTTGCGCGGGGCGGGCGCGAGAGCCAGCCGAAGCCTCGCCGCGGCGGAACTGCCGGGCGAGCCTGGCGCGCGGCTCACGGTCCGGGTCGCGCTGCCGGCCGACGCCGCCGAACGCCTGGCCCATCCGTCCGACGGCTCCTTCTGCGGCATCGGTCGGCTTGCGGAGGTCTCCTTCCCTGCCGGCCCGGGTTGGAACCCGGCCGAGCTTGCCCTCGCGCTCTGGCGCCGCGGCAGCGACCTTGTTTCCAGCCTCGCCAAGTCGCTCACACCGCCCGCCGCCGCCGAGCCCGCGAGCGGGCCGTGATCCACGACGTTCCGGCCGCCGCTTTCCTGCCGCTGGCGGCAGTGCTCGGCGCCTACCTGCTGGTTTCCGAGCTGCGACACGATCGCCTCGCTCGCGTGCTGACCGTGCTCGGCCTGCTGCTGATCGTCCTGCGCTATCTCGCCTGGCGCATGACGGCGACGCTCGATGGTCCTGGCATCGGGCCGGCCGACCGCGTGTTCATCCTCACCTTCTTCGCGGTCGAACTCCTCGGCCTGTTCGATGGGCTCGTGCTCGCCCTGATGATGTCGCGCCGGCGCGACAATTCGCCCGAGGCCGATCGGCATGAGGCGCGCCTGCGGGCGGCCGACCCGCGCACGCTGCCGGCCGTGGACGTGCTGATCGCCACCTACAACGAGCCGCTCGAGGTGCTGGAACGCACCATCCTCTGCGCCCGCGCGCTCGATTGGCCCGACGTGCGCGTCTGGGTCTGCGATGACGGCAGGCGTGCGTGGCTTGCCCGCTACTGCGCCGAAAAGGGCGTGGGCTATCTGACCCGGCCCGACAACAGGGGGGCAAAGGCCGGCAACATCAACGCAGCCCTCGCCCGCACCTCGGCCCCCTTCGTGCTGGTGCTCGACGCCGACTTCGCGCCGCGTCGCAACATGCTCTACCGCATGATGGGGTTCTTCGAGGATCCGCGCGTCGGCATCGTCCAGGCCCCGCACGCCTTCTACAACCCGGATCCGATGCAGCAGAACCTTGCGCTGCATCGCGTGCTGCCGGACGACCAGCGGCTCTTTTTCGACGAGATCATGCCCTGCCGCGATGCCTGGGACGCCGCCTTCTGCTGCGGCTCCAACGGCATCCTCCGCCGTTCCGCGATCGCGGAAATCGGCGGCCGGTTGCCCGAAGGCTCGATCACCGAGGACATGCTCACCACCCTCGTCCTGCTGCGGCGCGGCCACGTCACGCGCTACTTGAACGAAAAACTCGCCCTCGGTCTCGCCCCGGAATCGACTGCCGCCTTCTTCGTGCAACGCGCGCGCTGGGCACGCGGCGCGATTCAGATCCTCTTCCTCAGGCACGGTCCGCTCGGTCCCGGTCTCTCCTTCCTGCACCGGCTCTTCTTCCTCCCCACGCACTGGATCTCGGGCAGCCTCGTGCAGGCCTTCGCCCTGCTCGCCCCCCTCGTTTTCATGTTCACCGGCATTGTTCCGATCGCGAATCTGACACTGGTCGAGGTCCTGCAGTATCAGATCCCGACCGTGGTCGCCTTGTTCGCCGCTTTCGTCCGCCTCTCGCAGGGCGCTTACCAGCCCCTGCCAGCGGTCGTGCTCTCCGCGTTCAGTTGCGTGCGGCTGCTGCCCGCCGTTTTGTGGACATTCGTTCGGCCATTCGGCCACCCGTTCAGGGTGACACCAAAGGGGCGGGACGGACGAGCGGCCAACCGCGACGACCTGGTGTTGACGATCGCCGCGACGATCCTCCTCGCCACCATCGTCGGGTTGCTGATCAACGCGACAGTGGAAACGCAGGTGGTCGATCGCAATGCGCTCATTCCGATCGTCTCGGGCTGGGCCGTCTACAATGCCGTCGTGCTCGTGCTGGTCGGCGTGATGGCGACCGGACGCCCGCCCCAGCGGGCCGAGGAGCGGTTCGACATGGGCGGCGAGGCGGCGCAACTCCGGGTCGGCGACCGAACGATCCCGGTTTCGCTCGTCGACCTTTCGCTCGGCGGTGCCTTCGTCCGGCCTGATCAGCCGCTGCAAACCGATCTGCCAGCGCGCGTGACGGTCGCCCTGCGCAACGTGCCGCCGCTCCAGGCCCGGCTCGTCGGTCAGCGCAACGGTGGTTTCGCCTTCGCCTTCACCGATGTTTCCGACGCGGCGCGCGAGGCGCTCATCCTGCGCCTGTTGTCCGAACACCACCGCCCCGCCCTCGGCCCGGAGCGGCGGCGGCGCATCGCCGCCGAACTCCTCGCGCGAATCTTCCTGCCGCCCGCTCCGGCCAAGGCGGCCTGACAGCAGTCGCCGCGGCGCCCGCGCCGGCATGGGCCGAACGGCAGCGGCCCGGCGGCTCGCCCGCCAGCGGTGCGCGCGCTACATGGCGCCCCATGTTCGACGGCCCGCCGCCCGCCCGCACGCTCCGCGACATCCCCGCCCTCGCCGCTGCCGGCCTCGTCGCACGGCAGGACGCCGCCGCTCTCGCCGCCGTCGCCGACCGTTACGCCGTCGCCGTCACGCCGAACGTCGCCGCGCTGATCGACCCCACCGACGCGGCCGACCCGATCGCGGCGCAATACGTTCCCCACGTTGAGGAGCTCGTCACGCTTCCCGACGAGGCCGCCGACCCGACGGGCGATGGTCCGCACGGCCCCGTTCGCGGCGTCGTTCACCGCTATCCCGACCGCGCGCTGCTGCTCCCCACCCTCGCTTGCGCGGTCTACTGCCGCTTCTGCTTCCGACGCGACCGGGTGGGGCCGGACGGCGGCACGCTGACCGAGGCCGAACTCGACGCCGCCCTCGCCTACATCGCCGCGACCCCCGCCATCCGCGAGGTGATCCTCACGGGCGGCGACCCGCTCATTCTCTCGGCCCGACGCGTCGCGCACATCCTTCGCCGCCTCGCCGGCATGCCGCACGTGGAGACCGTGCGCGTGCACAGCCGAGTCCCCGTCGCCGACCCCGCGCGCATCACCGACGAACGCGTCGCCGCACTCGCCGATGGTCCCCCGCTCTGGCTCCTCGTGCACGTCAACCACGCCCGCGAACTCTCCGCCTCGGCCCTCGCCGCGCTCGACCGCCTGCGCGCGCGCGGCATTCCGCTCCTCGCTCAGACCGTCCTCCTCCGGGGCGTCAACGACAGCACGGAGGCGCTCGAGGCCCTGTTCCGTGCGCTGATCAGGGCCCGGGTCAAGCCGCACTACCTGCACCTGCTCGACCCGGCCCCCGGCACCGCCCGCTTCCGCGTGCCGCTCGCGCGCGCCCGCGCCCTGCACGCGAGCTTGCGCGGCCGCTTGCCCGGTCACGCCATCCCCGCCCTCGTGCTCGACATCCCGGGTGGTGCCGGCAAGGTGGAGGCGAACGCGCCCCGCCTGCTCCCCACGCCCGACGGCGGCTTCGTCGCCATCGACCCCTCGGGCGCCCCCCACGCCCTGCCCCCCGGCGTTGCCGCAGCGGCGGAAAGCGGCTAACTCCCCGCCCGACCCCCGACACTGCAGACGGATCGCCGTTTCGCCATGCCGAAGATGCAGGCCAACCAGATGCGCCCGGGCCACGTGATCGAGCACGAGGGCGAGCGCTGGACCATCCTCAAGAGCCAGATCAACACGCCCGGCAAGGGTGCGGCCGTGATCCAGGTCGAGATGCGCAACCTGCGCACGGGCGCGAAGAAGGACGAGCGCTGGCGCACGGTGGATACGGTCGAACGGCTGATGACCGAGGAGAAGGAGTACGACTACCTCTTCTCCACCGGCGACATACTCACGCTGATGGACAAGGAGACCTTCGAGCAGATCGAGGTGCCGGCCGACCTTTGCGGCGAAGCCAAGCAGTTCCTGCAGGAGGGTATGGTGCTGACGGTCGATCTCGTGGAAGGCGAGCCGGTCGCCGTGCACCTCCCGCCCACCGTGGTGCTCGAGGTCGCGCAGGCCGACCCGGTGGTGAAGGGGCAGACGGCCGCCTCCTCCTACAAGCCCGCCGTGCTGTCCAACGGCGTGCGAATCATGGTGCCGCCCTTCATCGAGACCGGGGACAAGGTCGTCGTCCGCACCGAGGACGCGACCTATGTCGAGCGCGCCAAGGGCTGACCGGCTCCGCTGCCCCCGTTCGCCCGACCGCTCGGTCCCGCCCGTGGCGCCCCCGCAATTCTCTCCGGCCGTCAACACCATGGTGGCGGCGGCCCGCAAGGCCGCGCGCCGGTTGTTGCGGGACTTCGGCGAGGTCGAACAGCTCCAGGTCTCGATCAAAGGGCCCTCCGACTTCGTCAGCCAGGCCGACCTTGCGGCGGAGGCGACGCTGAAGGCCGAACTCGCCAAGGGCCGCCCCGACCATGCCTTCCTGCTCGAGGAGGGCGGCACGCACGGTCCGGAGGGGTGGAAGTTCCGCTGGATCGTCGATCCGCTCGACGGCACCACCAACTTCCTGCATGGCATTCCGCACTGGGCGATCTCGATCGCGCTCGAGCGGCGTCTGGCCAAGACCACCGAGATCGTCGCCGGCGTGATCTTCTCGCCTGCCCAGAACGAGCTCTTCGTCGCCGAGAAGGGGGTCGGGGCCTACCTGAATGATCGGCGCATCCGTGTGTCGGCCCGGCGCGAGATGGCGGAGGCCCTGTTCGCCACCGGCATCCCCTACGCCGCGCTCCCCACCAAGCGCGCCTTCTCGGCCACCCTCGAGCGCATCATGCCGGAGGTCGCCGGCGTGCGGCGCTTCGGTTCCGCCGCCCTCGACCTCGCCTGGGTGGCGGCCGGCCGCTACGAGGGCTTCTGGGAGTTGGGGCTCAACCCTTGGGACATCGCGGCGGGCATCCTGCTCGTGCGCGAGGCGGGCGGCTTCGTCACCGACGAGAAGGGTGGGGATCCCCTCGCCTCGGGCAACGTGGTGGCGGCGAACCCGCATCTGCACGGGCGGCTGCGCGAGATCGTGCTGGCCGGGCTCGAGGCCGCCGCCTGAGGCAAGGGTCGCGGTCGTGGTGCGCCGCGTCGTGATCCGCTAGGGTCTCGCCGGATCGGCGGAAGACGGTCATCCTGCACGGCATGGCGTGGGTGGTTCGAGCCTCGGCGGGGGTGATGGTCGCGGCTGCGCTCGCCGCGGCGGCCGCCGCGCGCGACGGCCCCGTGCGCGTCGATCGCTCGGTGCTGGACAGTCTCGGCCCCCCACCCCCGGCGCCGCGGGCACCCGCCGAAGCGCCACGCGCGAGCGGCCTGCCGCTCGCCGCCGAAACCCTCTCACCGACGCCGGACACGAGGCCGCAGCCCCAGCGCCCGGTCCGCCGTCCCGTGCAGCCCGCCGCCCCGCCGACGGCCGCGGCCCCCCCCAACTCGCCCGCGCCCCTGCCCCTGCCGCCCGAGGCGGTGGCCCCGCCCCCCGTGAGGGCTGAAGCTGTCCCCCCCTTGCCGCTCCCGCCGCCGCTCGCCGAGCCGCCGCCACGCCCGGTCGCCGCGGTGCCGGCGGCACCCATGCCGACCGCACCGAGCCCCGTGCCGGCACAACCGCCCGCGCCCGCCGTCGGCCAAGCGGCCGCAGCGCCGCCGACGCCTTCCGCCCCTGCCGCGCCCCCGCCGGTCCGCGTCGTGCGCGCGCCGGGCACGCTCGCCCCCCTCCGCCTCCTCTTCGCCGGCGACAGTCAGGACCTCACCCCCGCCATGCGGGCCGACCTCAAAGCTCTCGCCGCCGCCCTGCCGGAGGACGAGACCGTCCGCCTCACCATCAACGCCTACGCCGGCGGCGACCCGGCGAACCCCTCCGTCGCGCGCAGGCTTTCGCTCTCCCGTGCGCTCGCCGTGCGCGCGGCGCTGATGGAGGAGGGCGTGCGCGCAACCCGAATCGACGTCCGCGCCCTCGGGCTTGCCGCCGGCGAGGGCCCGCCCGACCGTGTCGACATTCTGATCGGAGGCTCCCGCTCGTGACGCGCCCCCGCCCGTTCCTGTTGCGCATGGCGGGGTTCCTCGCCGCCGTGGGTGCGCTCGCCGCCGTGCTGCACGCCCCGCTCATCGAGGCCTTCGCCGCCAATCCGGCGCTGAACGCGCTGATCCTCGGCGTGCTCGTCCTCGGCATCGCCTACACGGTGCGCCAGGTCATCGCGCTCGATGCGGAAGTGGAATGGCTCGAGACCTTCCGCCGCAACCGCCCGGGCCTCGCCGGGCTGCCCGCGCCGCGCCTCCTCGCACCGATGGCGGCGATGCTGGCCGAGAAGCGCGAGCGCTTCACCCTCTCCGCCCTCGCCATGCGCAGCCTGCTCGACGGCATCCAGAGCAGGCTCGATGAAAGTCGCGAGCTCTCGCGCTACATGGTGGGGCTGCTGATCTTCCTTGGCCTCCTCGGCACCTTCTGGGGGCTTCTCCTCACCATCACCTCGATCGGCGAGGTGATCGCGGGCATGAGCATCGGCACGGGCGATCTGCCGATGCTGTTCAACCAGCTGAAGTCGGGGCTGGAGGCGCCGCTGAAGGGCATGGGCACCGCCTTCTCCACCTCGCTCTTCGGCCTCGGCGCCGCCCTCGTGCTCGGCTTCCTCGACCTCACCGCCGGCCAGGCGCAGAACCGCTTCTTCAACGACCTCGAGGAACTGCTGGCCACACAGACGCGTCTTTCTTCCGGCGCGCTCGGTGCGGAGGGCGAGGGCGGGGGCTCGGTGCCGCTCTACGTGCAGGCGCTCCTCGAGCAGACGGCGGAGAACCTGGAGAGCCTGCAGGGCATTCTCGCGCGCGGCGAGGAGGGGCGGATCGCCGCCAACCAGGCCGTGCTGTCGCTGACCGAACGCCTCGGCCAGCTCACCGACCAGATGCGCGCCTCGCAGCAGCTCCTGCTCAAGGTGGCGGAGGGGCAGAGCGAGCTTCGCCCAGTGCTCGCGCGGCTGGCGGATGCGCAGTCGGTCGGCGCGCTGGATGACGCCACCCGGGCGCACATCCGCAACATCGAGGTCTATCTCGCCCGGCTTCTCGACGAGACGACGCAGGGCCGCGTGCAGAGCACGAATGAGATCCGGAGCGAGATCAAGCTCCTTGCCCGCACGATCGCGGCGCTGGCCGAGGAGCAGCCGCGGTGAGCGGCGGCGCCTGAGGAGCGAGCGGGAGAGGCGCGATGCCGGCCGTGCAGTCGAGGCGAAGCCGAGGGGGGTTCGATCCGTGGCCCGGTTACGTGGACGCGCTGTCCACGCTGCTGATGGTCATCATCTTCGTCCTGCTCGTCTTCGTCCTCGCCCAGGCTTTCCTGTCCGCCGCCCTCTCGGGGCGTGACCAGGCGCTGGCGCGGCTCAATCGCCAGATCGCGGAACTCTCCGACATGCTGGCGCTGGAACGCGGCACCTCGGAGGAACTGCGCGCCTCGGTCGCCCGGCTGTCCGCCGACCTGCGTGCGGCCTCCGCCGCGCGCGACACCCTCGCCCGTCGCCTCGAGGCGGCACTCGCCGAACGCGATCGGGCAGGCAGCGAACGCGACGCGCTCGCCCGCGAACGCGACCGCCTCGCCGGGCTGCTCGCCGATGCGCAAGGCCGCGCAGAAGTGGCGCTCAATCGCCTGTCGCGGCTCGAGGCGCAGCTCGCGGAGGCGCTGACCCGGGCCGATCAGGCCCGGATCGAGGCGGACACCCGTGCCCGCGCCGAGGCCGAGACCGCGCGCGCCCTCGCCGAAGCCCGCCGTGCCCTGGAGGAGGAGCGCGCCGCACTCGCGCGCCTGCGCGAGGAGGCGGCGGCTCTCGATCGCGAGGTACAGGTCGGACGGGAGACCATCGCCGCGCGTCTGAGCGAACTCGCGCGCCTCGGCGCCGAGGTGCAAGCCCTCGCCGCCCTGCGGGATCGGCTGGAGGCGGAAGTGGCGCGCGCCGCCGCGCGGGCGGTGAGCGAGGAGGAGAGCCGTCGCGCCGTCGAAGCGATGCTGGCGGAGGAACGCCGCCTGGGCGAGACCGCCCGCGCCCAGGTCGCTCTCCTCAACCGCCAGATCGCGGAACTGCGCGCCCAGATCGCCCGCCTCGCCGCCGCCCTCGATGCCGCCGAGGAATCGGGCCGCGACAAGGACGCGCAGATCGCCAATCTCAGCCAGCGCCTCAACCTCGCGCTTGCCGCCAGGGTCGAGGAATTGCAACGCTACCGCAGCGAGTTCTACGGCAAGATGCGCGAGGTGCTCGGCAACCGCGCCGACATCCAGGTGGTGGGCGATCGCTTCGTGCTGCCCTCTGAGATCCTCTTCCCGCCCGGTTCGGCCGACCTCAACGCGGAAGGGGCGGAGCAGATCCGCCGCATCGCGGGCGTCATTCGCGAGCTTGCGCGCGAGATCCCGCCCGAGATCCCCTGGATCCTGCGCGTCGACGGCCACGCCGACCGCACGCCGATCGCGCCGGGCGGGCGCTTCGCGTCGAACTGGGAGCTCTCCGCCGCGCGCGCGATCACCGTGGTGCGCCTGCTCGCGCTCCTCGGCGTGCCGGAAAACCGGCTCGCCGCCACGGGCTTCGGCGAGTTCCAGCCGATCGACCCGCGCGACACGCCCGACGCGCTCGCCCGCAACCGCCGCATCGAGTTCCGCCTGACCGACCGCTGAGGTTTCGTCAGCGCGCGGAGGCCAACGCCGCCTCCTCGATCGCGAGCGCGACCGCGAGCGCCGCCCGCCCCGCCTCGCCATCCACCACGACGGGCGCCTCGCCGCGTACCGCGGCGACGAAGGCGGCGAGTTCGGCGGCGAGCGGATCGGCCTCCTGCCAGGATTCGCTTTCCACCGTATCGTTCCGTGTCCGCAGCAGGCGGCGCGCGACGAGATCGACCACCACCGATCCCTCGCCGTCGTGGAGCCGCGCCACGCGCTCCACGGCGGGGGCGAGGCGCGAGGCGCTGAACTGCGCCACCCTTCCGTTCGCGAACGTCACCCGCGCGAGCGCGACATCGAGGGTGGGCGACCGCACGGCGCGCCCGACGGCCTCGATCTGAACCGGGACGGCGGCCGCCAGCACCAGGGCGAGGTCGATGTCGTGGATCATCAGGTCGAGCACGACCGAGACATCGGTGCCGCGCGGGCGGAACGGCCCGTGGCGGAGGAACTCCATGGCGAAGGGATCGCGCACGAAACGGCCGAGCAGACCCTGCGCGGCGGAGAAGCGCTCGAGATGGCCGACCTGCAGCACCACCTCAGCGGCCTTCGCCGCCGCAACGAGCGCATCCGCCTCGTCGAGCCGGGTGGCGAGCGGCTTCTCCATCAGCAGATGACGGCGCGCGCCCAGCACGCGCAGGCCGAGCTCGTAATGCGCGCGCGTCGAGGCGGCGACGATCACCGCCTCCGCCTCGCCGAGCGCCTCCTCCAGCGAGGCGAAGGCGCGGCCGCCGGTTTCGGCGACGAGACGTTCGGCCTTGGCGGGATCGCGATCGAGGATGCCGACAAGATCGACGCGCGGATCGGCGGCCGCCTTCAAGGCATGGTAGCGGCCGAAATGGCCGGCGCCGACGACGGCGAGACGGACGGGCGACGACATACGGGAGAATGCTCCACGGTTCGGTTCGTTCCGCGCCTTCCTTCCGACACCTTGGCGAACGATCCAAGAGGCGGCAGATTGCCGTTTCGATACGACACCGCGCCGTTCGGCGCGCATGTGGTGTCGGCAACGGGAAGAACGGTCAGGGGAGGTCCATGCACGGCATGGTGGCGGCGCCGGTGCGCGCCCGGCAGGGCGAGCGTGCGGTCGTTTGGGTCTTCGGCGGCGCATTCTTCGCCTCGGGCTTCGCCGCGCTTCTGTATCAGGTGATCTGGCAGCGCATGCTGGGCCTGTTCGCGGGCTCGGATGCGGTGACCGCCGCCCTCGTCGTCGGCGCCTTCCTGCTCGGGCTCGGCCTCGGCTCGCTCGCCGCCGGGCTGGCCGCCGACCGGCTCGCGCCGCGCCGCGCCGCCACCGCGTTCGCGCTGATCGAACTCGGCATCGCCGGCTTCGCCCTCCTCTCCCGCCCCTTCCTGTACGACCTGGTGGTGGAGGAACTCGGGCCCCTGATGACGAGCCGCTGGGAGGTGTTCGCCGTCTGCTTCGCGGGGCTCCTGGTGCCGACCTTCCTGATGGGCCTGTCGCTTCCCGTGCTCGCCAAGGCGGTGGTGGCGCGAATCGAGCAGGCGGCGAACCGAATCGGCCTCCTCTACGGCATCAACACGCTCGGCGCGGCCGCCGGCACGCTGATCGGCGGCTTCCTCATCGTCGGCACGATCGGCTTCGAGGCGTCGCTGCGCGCCGCTGCGGTGCTCAATGCACTCGCCGCCGCGGCCGCGCTGCTGATACGGCCCTGGCTGTCGCCCGACCGGCCAGAGCCCGCCCCGCGGGCGCGCGCGATCGCGGCCCGGCGCGAGGCGAGCGCGCTCGGTCTTCCCGCCTGGACGCTGCTCGTCTTCCTCTCCGGTTTCCTCATCGTCGCCCTCGAGATCCTCTGGGTGCGCGTGCTCGGCATCGCGGGCCAAGGCTCGGCCTACGCCTTCCCGCTGATCCTCGGTGTGTTCCTGCTCGCCGACGGGGCGGGCCTCCTGTACGGCGCGCGTTGGGTGGCGCGTGTGGAGGATCCGCGCCGCGCCTTCATCCTGCTGCAAGGCTGGGCCGCGCTCGTCGCCGCCCTCACTCTACTCGGGCTGTGGCTGATCTACCCCTTCCCGCCCTTCGCCGAAACCATGGGGGTGGATGCGAACCGGGTCGGCACGGCGGCACTCGCCCGGCTGTCGCTGCTCGCCGCCGTCCTCGTCGGGCCGCCCGCCTTCCTGCTGGGCATGAGCTTCCCGCTGGTGCAGAAGGCGGTGCAGCGCGACCTCGCCTCGGTCGGCTTCCGCGTTGGCATGGTCCAGCTCGGCAACATCGTCGGCAACGCGGCGGGCTCGCTCGCCTCGGGCCTGGTGATGCTCCATCTGCTCGGCACCGCCGGCACCACATCGGCTCTCGTTCTGCTCGCCGGGCTGATGCTTCTGTGGTGGACCTGGTTCGCCGCGTCGGAAGGCCAGCGCGAGCGGGCGGGGCTTGCGCTCGCCGCGGCACTCGTCGCCCTCGTTGTCGTCTTCCCGCGCAACGAGGCGTGGTGGAGCCGGATCCACGCCGTCGACGAGGATGGCGAGACAGGGCTCGTCGCCGAGGACCGCTCCGGTGTGGTGGTGCTCCGGCTGAAGGATGGCGAGGGGCCGATGTTCATCTCCGGCCATGCGCAGAGTCGGGTGCCGTTCCACCCCCATCACGTCTTCCTCGGCGCGATCGGCCCCGCCATCCACCCGATGCCGAAGGAGGTGATGGTGATCGGGGTCGGTTCGGGGGGCACGCCCTACGCCGCCGGCTGGCGCCCCGAGACCCGCACCGTGCGCGCGATCGAACTCGTGCAGCCCGTCTACGACGTCATCCGCGCCTACGCCAGGCTTGCGCCGAACAGCGCCCCCGCCTGGCTCGCCCGCGATTCGCGCTTCGAGCTCGCGGTGGGCGACGGGCGGCGGGAGATCTTCGTCTCAGGCCGGCGCTGGGACGTCATCGAGGCCGACGCGATCCTGCCCTACACCTCGCACTCGGGCATGCTCTACTCCGTCGAGTTCCTGCGCCAAGTGAGGGACAGCCTGAACGAGGGCGGGATCTTCGTGCAATGGGCGCCGACCAAGCGGGTGGTGCAGTCCTTCGTCTCGGTCTTCCCGCACGTCATCCTGCTGCGCCCGATCTCGGTGCTGATCGGATCGAACCTGCCGATCCCGTGGGACCCGGACGAGGTGCTGGCCCGGCTCGACAGCGCGGCCTTCCGCGCCTGGGCGCAGCGGGCCGGGGTGGATCCCCGCGCGTTTGCGCAGATGATCGCTGCCCAGGCGGTGGTCTGGGGGCCGGAGACGGTGCGCCGCGAGGGCGAGATCAACACCGACCTCTTCCCCCGCGACGAGTACTACCTCAACAATCCCGTCGAGTGGCCGGACGGCACCTGGCACTGAGTGTCCTGCCCGTCGCCGTCTTGGCCTTCCTCGGCGGCCATGATACCGCCGGGCAACGAAACGAGACGGAGGCGGAGGATGACGGAGGCGGATGCAAGCCCCGGGGCAGGCCGTTGATGCGCCGGATCGATCTCGGCGACGTCGTGGGCGGGCTCCTCCTCGTCGCCTTCGGACTGTGGTTCGGCGCTTACGCGCTCGAACACTACGCCTACGGCACGGCGCGGCGCATGGGCCCGGGCTACTTCCCCGCCTGGGTCGGTTTCTTGGTCGCGGGCCTGGGCGGCGTGATCGCGCTGTTGGGCTTCCTGCGCGCCGGTGACCCGATCGTCATCCGCCTCCGCCCGCTGATCGCCGTCATCGCCGCGACCGGCGTGTTCGCGCTGACGGTGGAACGGTTCGGTGTCGTTCCGGCCGTCGTGGCGCTCGTGTTCGTCGCCGCCCTCGGCGAAAGCCCCTATCGCCTGCTGCGCACCACGCTGCTCGCCCTCGGCCTCGCCGCCCTTGCCGTCGTGCTGTTCGCCTGGGGCCTCGGCATCCCCTTCCAGCCCTTCCGGTGGAACCCATGAGCGACCTGCTCGCCAACCTGGCGATGGGCTTCTCCGTCGCCTTCTCGCTGAAGACGCTGTTCTGGTGCTTCGTCGGCGTCTTCATGGGCACCTTCATCGGCGTGCTGCCGGGGATCGGGCCGCTCGCCACCATCTCGATGCTGCTGCCCGTCACCTTCCACCTCGATGCGACGAGCGCGATCATCATGCTCGCCGGCATCTACTACGGGGCGAACTACGGCGGCTCGACCGCCTCCATCCTGCTCAACCTGCCCGGCACGCCGTCTTCGGCCGTCACCTGCCTCGATGGCTACCCGATGGCGAAGCAAGGCCGCGCCGGTGTGGCGTTGATGGCGACCACGCTGGCGTCCTTCATCGGCTCCTCGATCGGTATCCTGCTGTTCACCGGCTTCGCCCCTGCGCTCGCGGAGATCGGGCTCAAGTTCGGCCCGGCCGAGTACTTCGCCATGATGCTGTTGGGGCTCGTCGCCGCCTCCACCGTCGCCACCGGTGCGCCGCTCAAGGGGGTGGCGATGGTGGTGGTCGGCGTCGCCCTGGGCCTGGTGGGGACCGACGTGCAGACCGGCCAGCAGCGCTTCACCTTCGGTCTCCTGCCGCTCGCCGACGGGATCAACCTCGTCTCCCTCGCCATGGGGATGTTCGGCATCGCCGAGGTGATCAACTCCGTCGGCCGGGTGGCGCAGCAGCGGAGCACCTACCGCTCGTCCGTGCTGCCCTGGACGCGCGACTTCTGGCGCGCGATGGACCCGGGGCGCGAGGACTGGCGGCGCATCCCCGGTTCCTCCGTGCGCGGCTCCGCCATCGGTTCCTTCTTCGGTGCCCTGCCGGGCACGGGCCCCACCATCTCCGCCTTCCTCGCCTACGCGCTCGAGAAGAAGATCGCGCGCGAGCCGAAACGGTTCGGCCATGGCGCGATCGAGGGCATCTCCTCGCCGGAGGCCGCCAACAACGCCGCCGCGCAGACGGCCTTCATCCCCACCCTCACCCTCGGGATTCCGGGCGACGTGGTGATGGCGCTGATGCTGGGCGCCCTGATCATCCAGGGCATCCAGCCGGGGCCGCGGCTCGTGGCCGAGCATCCGCAGCTCTTCTGGGGCCTGGCGGCCAGTTTCTGGATCGGCAACGTGATGCTCGTGATCCTCAACCTACCGTTGATCGGCATCTGGGTCGCGATCCTGCGCATCCCCTACTCGATCCTCTACCCCGCCATCCTCGTCTTCCTGGTGATCGGCGTCTATTCGGTGAACAACTCGGTGTTCGACGTCGTCACCTGCATTCTGTTCGGCTTCGTCGGCTACGCGATGAACCTGATGCGCTTCGAACCGGCCCCGCTCCTGCTCGGCTTCGTGCTCGGTCCGCTGATGGAGGAGCACCTGAGGCGCGCGATGCTGCTCGCCCGCGGTGACCCGATGGTCTTCCTCGAGCGCCCGATTTCGGCGACCTTCGTCGCGATCACCGCCGTTCTCCTGCTGCTCGCCCTCTGGTCGAGCCTGAAGCCGAAGCGGGCGGAGGGCTTCTCGGCACCGATCTGACGGGCGGGGCCGGGCAGCAGCGGCCACCCGTTACCCTTCGTCACTGCGCTGCCGCCGGGCTCCGCGCTAGCGTCTGGTCATGAGCCGGGTTGGCGCCGTCGCCGCCATCCGCTTCGGGCTCGGTCCGCGGCCCGGGGAGTGCGCGGCTATCGCCCACGACCCGAAGGGCTGGGTGCTGGCCCAGCTCGAGCGCGTCCCGCCGCTGCCCTCTTCCCTCGATCAGGCGGATCCAACCGCCGAGCAAGGCCTCGCCACCTTGCTCGAAACCCAGCGCAACCGCCCGCCCCCCCGGCACGCCAAGCCCGATCGCCACCGCCTACCAGCAGAGCATGATCGCGCTCCCCGCGCACAGGCCGACGGCGGAAACGCCGGTGATCGAGCGGCTCGCCCTCCGTCTCGTCCGCCCCTACGTCGCCGATGATCCGCCGGCGGGCCTCGTCGCGACGGTGGAACGGCGGCTGGCCGAAACGGGCGGCGATCTCGGGGCGGCGATGCGCGCCCTGATCGAGCACCCGCTCGCGTGGGAAGCCCCGCTCGCCAAGCTCCGAACGCCTGCGGCGTTCGTCATCGCCGCCCTGCGCGCGACCGGCGCCCCGCTGCCGCCGCCCGCCCGCTTCGCCGCCTTCGGCGAACTCGGCCAGCCCCTGTTCACCGCGCCCTCGCCGAAGGGCTGGCCGGACGAGGCCGCCGCCTGGGCAGCACCCGAATCGATCCTGCGCCGCATCGACTGGGCCGGCCGTCTCGCCGCACGGCTGACCGACCCGCCCGATCCGCGCGAGCTCCTGGACGCGGTGCTCGGCCCGCTGGCGGATGCAGAGACGCGGGCTGCCGTGCGCGGCGCGCCGTCGGTGCGCGAGGGCGTGCTGCTCGGTCTCGCCTCCCCGGCCTTCCAGAGGAGATCGCGCGATGCCGCTGGGCCGCCGCGGCCTCCTGCTCGGCCTCACCGCCCTCGCCGCCGGGGCGCACCGCGTCGCCTTCGCCGCCGCTCCGGGCGAGGCGCGCCTCGTCGTCGTCATCCTGCGCGGCGGCCTCGATGGGCTGGCCGCCGTGCAGCCCTACGGCGCCCCTCTGCTGGTCGAGCTGCGCGCGCCGCTCACCCTGAGCGGAGGGTGGCCTGATCGACCTCGGCGGCCGCTTTGGGCTGCATCCCGCGCTTGCCACGCGCGGCGCCTGGTAGGCGGCGGGCGAGGCGGCGATCGTGCACGCGGTGGCGGGGCCCCACCGGACGCGGAGCCACTTCGACGCGCAGGACGCGCTCGAATCGGGGGCGGAACGCCGTTTGGAGGACGGTTGGCTCAATCGCGCCGTCGCCGCCCTGTGGCCGGCGGAGACCGGGCCGGCGGATGGCCCCTCGCGCCGTGCCGTCGCCCTCGGCCAGGGCCTGCCGCTTCTCCTGCGCGGGCCCGCCCACGCGGCGAGCGTGACACCGCCGCGCCCCGTCCCCGTCTCTGCCGAGACCATGGAGCGTCTCGCCGCGCTCTATGCCCGCGACCTGCTCTTTGGCCCCGCCATGGCCGAGGGCCGCATCGCGCGACGCTTCGCCTTGGAGGTGCTGGCGGAGACCGACCCCGACCGTGGTCCTGCAGCCAACCGGGCGGCGGACCGCGCGGGCGTCGCGATCCGCGGCGGACGGGTGCTGGGCGACTGGCCCGGCCTTCTCGCTCGCGGCGCTGCTCGAAGGGCGCGACCTGCGCCCGACGACGGACCTGCGGTCGGTAGCGAAGGCGCTGCTCGGCGCGCATCTCGGCGTGCCGGCGGCGTTGCTCGACACCGTGGTGTTCCCGAACTCCGCCGCCGTGCACCCACTCGCCGGCCTGGTCTGACCGCCCCTCCGCCGGGCCGCCCTCTCAGCCGAACAGCTTCGCCGCCACCTCGGCCACGCGCTTGCCCTGCAGGCGGGCGACCGCCAGCTCCTGCGGCAGCGGTGCGCGTTCGCCCTTCGGTCCGGCGATGGTTCCGGCACCGTACGGGCTGCCGCCGTGCATCACCGAAAGGTCCATCAGCTCCGCCGCCCCGTAGCCCGGCGGGACGTAGATCATGCCGTGGTGCATCAGGGTCGGCAGCAGCGACAGGATCGTGCTCTCGTTGCCCCCGCCGGTGCCGGTGGAGACGAAGATCGAGCCGACCTTGCCGTAGAGCTTGCCCTGCATCCACAGCTGGCCGGTCTGATCGAGGAAGTTGCGAAGCTGCGCGGCAGCGTTGCCGAAGCGCGTCGGCGTGCCGAACACGATGCCATCATAGGCCGGCAGCTCATCGACCGTCGCCACCGGATGCGGCTGGTCCGTCTTGGCGCCGATCGCCTTCAGAGTCTCCTCCGGCATCAGCTCCGGCACGCGCCGGATCGCGACCTCGGCTCCGGCTCCGCGCGCGCCCTCCGCCACCGCCTCGGCGAGCGCCAGCACATGGCCCCAGGTCGAGTAGTAGAGAACGAGGATCTTCGCCATCACTTCCTCCGCTTGTGCGGGGCCGGGGGGTAGGCGAAGGGGCCTGCCGTGTCGAGCCCGCCGCCGATCACGATCCCCTGTAGGTCGTGTAGCCGAACGGTGAGACGAGCAGCGGCACGTGATAGTGGCCGCGATCGGCCCTGAGGTTTACCGCAACCGCGACCACGTCGTGAAAGGGCGGATCATCGCCGAGCCCCAAGGCGCGGAAATAGGCGCCGACATGGAAGCGGAGCTCCCAGCGGCCCGGCGCGAAGGTCGCTTCGCTCAGCAGCGGCGAATCGGTCCGCCCGTCCTCGTTCAGCGTCACCGCGGCGACGATCGCGCCGTCGCGCACGAGCTCCACCCGCATCCCCGCCGCCGGCCGCCCGCGCGCGGTGTCCAGCACATGCGTCGTCAAGCCCGGCCTCTTCCCCGCCATGGGCATCCTCTCCTCCGTTGGCAAGAGCGCGCACATGGTGCACGGTCCCCCCGCCCGGAGCGAGAGAGGGTCGAGCGATGGTTCAGGCAGCGACGGAGGCGGATGCCGCGCGCGCAGTCGAGCGCGATCGGCTGTGGCGGCGGCTGATGGAGATGGGCCGCATCGGCGGCTTCACCACCGAGGATGGGCATGAGGGCGTCAATCGCCCCTGCCTCTCGCCGCTGGATCGCGAGGCACGCCGCCTGCTCATCGGCTGGGCGAAGGCCGCCGGGCTCGCCGTCGCCGTCGATCCGGCGGCGAACCTGTTCCTCCGCCTCGAGGGGCAGGACCCTTCTGCCGCACCCGTGCTGACGGGCAGCCACATGGATACCCAGCCGCAAGGCGGGCGCTTCGACGGCATCTACGGCGTGCTCGCCGGGCTCGAGGCGGTGGAGGCGATCATCGCTGCAGGGGTCAGGCCGCGGCGGCCGATCGAGGTCGTCGCCTGGACGAACGAGGAGGGTGGGCGCTTCGCCCCGGGCTGCACCGGCTCGATGAGCTTCACCAAGGCCGAGCCGATGGAGACGTTCGACGACATCCGCGACGCCGAAGGCATACGCTATGCCGATGCGCTGGCGGAACAGCTTGCCCTCGAAGCCGACCTTCCCTCGCGGCCGCTCGGCTACGTCCCGCACGCCTATGTCGAGGCGCACATCGAACAGGGGCCGAGGCTGGAGGCGGAAGGCAAGGACATCGGCGTGGTGACGGGCATCCAGGGCTGCCGCTGGTTCACCGTCACCGTCGAGGGGCGCACCGACCACGCCGGCACCACCCCGTTGCGCCTGCGCAAGGACGCCGTGCAGGACGCGATCCGAGCGATCCAGGCCCTGAACGCCCTGATGCACGACCCGGACGACGTGCTCCGCTTCACGGTCGGATCGTTCCGCGTCAAGCCGGACACCTCGAACTCGGTCGCGCGCGAGGTGGTGTTCACCATCGACTTCCGCCACCCTGACGCAAGGGTCCTGCGCGAGCGCGGCGATGCGGTGGCGGAGACGGTGGCCCGTGCCATGACCACCTGCACCGCGCGGGTGCACGAACGCTTCAACGCCGCCCCCGCCGATTTCGGCCCGCTCGTGCCCGACCTCGTCGAGCGGGCGGCACGCGACTTGGGGCTGTCCATCATCCGCATGCCGTCGGGCGCCTTCCACGACGCGCAGTTCCTCTCCCGCATCTGCCCCACAGGGATGATCTTCATCCCCTGCCGCGGCGGCGTCTCCCACCATCCCTCGGAGTACGCCACGCCGGAGGCGTGCGCCAACGGCGCGCGCGTGCTGGCCCGCGTGCTGTGCGACCTCGCCGGGGTTTGAGCGGGGCGGCGTGCGGCGGATCCTGCTCATCGTTTCGGGGTCGGTCGCCGCCTACAAGGCGCTCGAGTTCGCCCGCCTCGCGCGCAAGGGGGGCTTCGCGGTGACGGGGCTGCTCACCGCGGGCGGGGCGCGCTTCGTCACGCCGCATGCGCTCGCCGCCATCACCGGCTCCCGGGTCCACGGCGATCTCTGGTCGCTCGAGGAGGAGGTGCAGGCGGGGCATATCCGGCTTGCGCGCGATCACGATGCGATCGTCGTCGCCCCCGCCTCCGCCGATCTGATCGCGAAGATGGCGGCCGGCCTCGCCGACGATCTCGCCACCACCGTGCTGCTCGCCACCACGCGGCCCGTCCTGGTCGCTCCCGCGATGAACCCGACGATGTGGGCGCATCCGGCCACGCGCGCCAACGTCGAAACGTTGCGCGGGCGTGGCGTGGCCTTCGCCGGGCCCGAGGAGGGCGAGATGGCTGAGCCCGAGCACGGCCTTGGCCGCCTGGTCGAGCCTCCCGCCTTGCTCGAGGCCGTGCGCGCGATGCTCGCCGACGGTCCCCTCGCCGGTCGTCACGCCCTCGTCACGTCGGGCCCCACCTTCGAGGCGATCGACCCCGTGCGCTTCATCGGCAACCGCTCGTCGGGGCGCCAAGGGCACGCCATCGCCGCCGCACTCGCCGGTTTGGGGGCTCGCGTCACGCTGGTGAGCGGCCCGGTGTCGTTGCCGGACCCGCCCGGCGTGCGCGTCATCCGCGTGGAGAGTGCGCGCGAGATGCTGGCCGCCTGCGAAGCCGCCCTGCCGGCCGATGTCGCGGTCTGCGCGGCGGCGGTGGCGGATTGGCGCCCCGAGACGGAAGCCGGGGCGAAGATCAAGAAGGTGGCGGGTGCCCCCCCGCCCGCGATCGCGCTTGCGGAAAACCCCGACATCCTCGCCACGCTCTCGGCAGCGGGAGACCGCCGCCCGCGCCTCGTCATCGGTTTCGCCGCCGAGACGGAGGACGTGATCGCCCATGCCGAAGCGAAGCGCGCGCGCAAGGGCTGCGACTGGATCCTCGCCAACGACGTCGGCGCGGGCGTGTTCGGCGCGGCGGAGAACGCGGTGACCCTGGTGACCGAGGCCGGCGCCGAACCTTGGCCGCGCATGGCGAAGGAGGATGTGGCGCGACGCCTCGCCGCGCGCATCGCGGAGGCGCTGCGCTGATGCTGCGCGTCGCGATCCGTCGCCTGCCGCACGCCGAGGGCTTGCCGCTTCCGGCCTACGCGACCGAGCAGTCGGCCGGGATGGATCTTTACGCCGCCGTCACGGATCCCGTCGTGCTCGGCCCAGGCGAGCGCGCCGTGATCCCCTCGGGCATCGCGATCGCGCTGCCGCCCGGCTTCGAGGCGCAGGTGCGCGCACGCTCGGGGCTTGCGCTTCGCCACGGCATCTGCATGGCGAACGGGGTCGGCACCATCGATGCCGACTATCGCGGCGAGATCGGCGTCCTGCTGCTGAACGCGGGGCGGGAGCCCTTCACCATCACGCGCGGCATGCGCATCGCCCAGCTCGTCGTCGCCCGGTTCGAGCGCATCGCCTGGGTGGAAAGCGAGGTGCTGGACGACACCGCGCGCGGTGCCGGCGGCTTCGGCAGCACCGGCACGCACCCGTAACGCTACGGGGTGGCACCGAGCAGCGCCTTGCCCTCGGCGCGTCCGAGCAGTCCGGTCGCGAAGCGCGCCGGGAGAAGCCCCACCATCCTCGCCGCGAGCCCGAGCCACCAGGGAAAGACGATACGACGCCGCCCGCGCGCGACCCCGCGCAGGATGATCGCCGCCGCACGCTCCGCCGACATCAGGCCGGGCATCGGGAAGCGGTTGCCCGCGGTCATCGGTGTGGCGACGTAACCGGGGCAGACGGAGGTGAGCAGGATGCCTGCGCGTGCGACCGTTTCCGCGGTGGCGACGGTCCAGGCATCGGCGAAGGCCTTGGCGGCGCAGTAGGTCGGCGCGCCAGGAGCCGGCACGAAGGCGGCGATCGAGGCGATGACGGCGATCCGTCCGCGCACGCCGTCCGGCTGCGGGGCTTGCTCGCGCATCAGCGCGATCGCGGGCAGCACCGTGTTGATCACGCCGGAGACGTTGGTCTCGACGATGGTGCGGATCTGCGCCGCACTCTCGGCGGCCCCGCCTGCCGTGCCGCCCGACACCCCAGCGTTGGCGATGACGAGATCAAGCCTCCCCGCGCGCGCGATCCATGCCGCGACCGCCGCCGCATCGCGCACATCGAGCACGGTCACCGTCGCCTCCGAGCCGCGGGCGCGCACCAGACGGGCGGTCTCGGCGAGCCGCGCCGGATCGCGGCCGGAAAGATGCACGACCGCACCGGGCGCGGCGAGAGCCGCGGCCAGCGCGCGCCCGAGTCCCGACGAGGCGCCGGTGATCGCCGCGCGGACGAGAGGGCTCATCGCTTCCCCTCCGCCGCCCCGGCCGCTACAACGCGCCACCCCATGAGCTCCTCCCCCTCGCTCGCCTCGATGACCGGTTTCGCGCGCGACCGCGGCGCGCATGACGGCGTGGAGTTCGCCTGGGAGATCCGCTCGGTCAACGGCCGGGGCCTCGATCTCCGCCTTCGCCTGCCCGCGGGCTTCGACGCCCTCGAACCCGCCTTGCGCGAGGCGGCCGCGCGTATGCTGCGCCGCGGCTCGGTCACCGCGACCTTGTCTCTCTCCCGCACGCCGGAGGCGACGCGGCCCGTGCTCGACGAAGCGGCCCTCGACTCCGCGCTCGCGCTGATCGAGCGGATCCGGCTTCGGCTGCGCACCACCGCCGCAGTGGCACCCGAGGCGGTGCTCGCCCTGCCCGGCGTGCTGCGCGCGCCGGCGGCGGAGGAGGACGAGGAGAGGACAGCCGCGCTGCACGCCGCCCTCCTTGCCTCCTTTGGCCGCGCGCTCGAGGCGCTGGTCGCCGCCCGACGCGCGGAGGGGGCGCGGCTCGGCGTCATGCTCGCCGCCATCCTCGACGAGATCGCCTCGCTGACGGAACGGGCAGCGGCAGACGCCGCCGCCCAGCCGGAGATGATCCGCGCGCGGCTGCTCGACACGCTGCGGTCCTTGCTCGCCGAAGCACCGGCCCTGCCCGAGGAGCGCCTCGCCCAGGAGGTCGCCGTGCTCGCGTCGCGCGCCGACGTGCGCGAGGAGATCGAGCGGCTGCGCGCCCATCTCGCCGCCGCGCGTGGCTTGCTCGCGGAAGGAGTGGCGATCGGGCGGCGGCTCGATTTCCTCGCCCAGGAATTCGCCCGCGAGGCGAACACGCTCTGCGCCAAGTCGGCCTCCACCACGCTCACGGCCACGGGGCTCGCGCTGAAGGCCGCGATCGAGCAGTTCCGCGAACAGGTGCAGAATGTCGAATGAGATCGCCCGGCGGGGGATCCTGCTCGTGCTGTCTTCGCCCTCGGGCGGGGGCAAGACCTCGATCGGGCGGGCGCTTCGCGTCACCGATCCCAATCTCGGGCTTTCCGTTTCGCTCACCACGCGGCCGCCGCGCGAGGGCGAAATCGACGGCAAGGACTATCATTTCGTCTCCGCCGCACGCTTCGACGAGGCGGTGCGGAACGGCGAGCTGATCGAGCACGCCGAGGTGTTCGGCGCGCGCTACGGTACGCCGCGCGCCCCCGTCGAGGCGGCTCTCGCGGAGGGGCGCGACCTCCTGTTCGACATCGACTGGCAAGGCACGCGCCAACTCCGTGCCGCCCTGCCGGGCGACGTCGTCTCGGTGTTCATCCTGCCGCCCTCGATGGCGGAGCTCGAGCGGCGGCTGCGCGCGCGCCGCGCCGACGACGAGGCGACGGTGCGGCGTCGCATGGGCAAGGCGGCGGCCGAGATCGCGCACTGGGACGAGTACGACTACGTCGTCGTCAATCGTGACTTCGATCTCGCGGTCGCTTCCGTCCGCGCCGTCCTGGCGGCGGAACGATTGAAGCGGGTTCGCCAAACGGGTCTTGCTTCCTTCGTCTCCGCCCTTCTGGCATGAAGCCGGCGCCGACGAGGGAGGGCAGGATGATCGACGCCAAGTCGCTGTTGGATCGGTTCCTGGGCGTGGGCACGGCGGATCGCGCCGCCGGGGCGGTGGGGGCGGCGCATGAGCGGCTCGCCCAGGCGGGGGTGCCGGGGGGCCTTGCCGGAGCGGCCGCGGGCGCCGGGCTGATCGCGCTGCTGGTCGGCGGCAAGGCGGGCAAGGTGGCGCGCTACGGGGGGGCTGCCGCGCTCGGCGCACTCGCCTACCGCGCCTGGCAGTCCTGGCAGCAGCAGAAGGCCGCCTCGGCCCCGCCCGCGCTCTCGGCGGAAGGTTTCGCGCCCGAACGCCTCACCGCTGCCGACGGGCAGCCCTTCGCCCTCGCCGTCATCCGCACCATGATCTCCGCCGCCAAGGCCGACGGCCACATCGACGCCGAGGAGAGCCGACGCATCGTCGAGGCGATCGACAAATCAGGCCTCGGCGCGGAGGAGAAGGCGTTCCTGTTCCGCGCCATGAACGAGCCGGCCGACCCGGCCGCCCTCGCGCGGCTTGCCGCGACGCGCGAACAGGCGGCGGAACTGTGGCTCGCCGCACGTCTCGCCGCCGTGCCGGATCAGCCGGCGGAACGTGCCTTCCTCGATGCGCTCGCCGATCGTCTCGGTCTCGAACCGGGGCTGAAGGACGCCTTGGAAGCGCAGGCACGGGGGGCGGGCTGAGCGGGACGCGGCCGACCTTCGACCTCGAACGCGCGGCCGGCGGCCTCGTCGCCGGGGTGGACGAGGCGGGCCGCGGCCCGCTCGCCGGCCCCGTCGTTGCGGCAGCCGTCTGTTTCCTGCGCGAACCGGATGAGACGCTCGCGCGGGCGATCGACGACAGCAAGCGGCTCGACCCGGCGGCGCGTGAGCAAGCCTACCTTGCCCTGATCGCGGCGCGGCACGACGGCGTGGCGACCTTCGCCGTCGCCGCCGCCTCCGTGCCCGAGATCGCGCGGCTGAACATCCTGCGCGCCTCCTTACTCGCGATGCGTCGCGCCGTCGCGCGGCTGCCGCTCAACCCCGACCTCGCGCTGATCGACGGCACGATCGCGCCCGAGCTGCCCTGCGCGGTGCGCTGCGTGCCGCGCGGCGACGGTCTCAGCCTGTCGGTCGCCGCCGCCTCCATCCTCGCCAAGGTGACGCGCGATCGCGTCATGGCGCGCTTGGCACGGCGCCACCCGCTCTACGGTTGGGAACGCAACCAGGGCTATCCGACGGCGGAGCATCGCGCGGCCCTCGCCCGCTTCGGCGTCACCGCCCATCACCGGCGCGGCTTCGCCCCCGTCGCGCAGGCACTCGGGCGCCATTGACGCCGCGACTCCCCCTCTCCAGGATGCGCGGCTTCGCGAGGGGGATCATCGGAAGCGGAACGGTCGTCGATGGGCCGCCAATTCGACTTGCCGCTCGATCGCGTGCAGAGGGGCGATTGCATTTCCGTGCTGCGCTCCCTCCCACCCGCTTGCGTGCATGCGGTGTTCGCCGACCCGCCCTACAACCTGCAACTGCGCAACGAACTGCGCCGCCCCGACGACAGCCTCGTCGACGGCGTGGACGAGGAGTGGGATCGCTTCCCCGATCTCGCCGCCTACGACGCCTTCACCCGCGCCTGGCTCACCGAGTGCCGACGCGTGATGCGGCGGGATGCGACGATCTGGGTCATCGGCACCTACCACAACATCTTCCGCATCGGCGCCATCCTGCAGGATCTCGGCTTCTG
Source organism: Elioraea thermophila (ex Habib et al. 2022) (assembly GCF_003336755.1). Classification (GTDB taxonomy): domain Bacteria; phylum Pseudomonadota; class Alphaproteobacteria; order Acetobacterales; family Acetobacteraceae; genus Elioraea; species Elioraea thermophila. Next base: position 416,052 of record NZ_QMDI01000006.1, read on the forward strand.
GATCCTCAACGACATCGTCTGGCGGAAGTCGAACCCGATGCCGAATTTCCGCGGCCGCCGCTTCACCAATGCGCACGAGACGCTGATCTGGGCGGCGTGGGACCGCCACTCCCGCTACCGTTTCAACTACGAAGCGATGAAGGCGCTGAACGACGACCTGCAGATGCGGAGCGACTGGACGATCCCGCTCTGCACCGGGGCGGAGCGGCTGAAGGGGCCGGGCGGGCGCAAGCTGCACCCCACACAGAAGCCGGAGGCGTTGCTTCATCGCATCATCCTCGCCTGCACCAATCCCGGCGAGACGATCCTCGATCCGTTCTTCGGCACCGGCACCACGGGGGCGGTGGCGCGGCGGCTCAACCGCCGCTTCATCGGCATCGAGCGCGACGAGGCCTACGCCGCCGCCGCCGAGGCGCGCATCGCGGCGGTGGAGCCCGTGGCCGACGAGACGCTGACGCTGTCGCCCTCCAAGCGTGACGCGCCGCGCATCCCGTTCGGCGCGCTGCTCGAGGCGGGGCTCCTTCTTCCCGGTGACGTGCTGGTCAGCCGCGACGGCCGGCACCGTGCCGAAGTGTGCGCGGACGGAACGATCCGCACGCGCACGGCGCGGGGTTCGATCCACCGCATCGGCGCGCTGGTGGCCGAGATGCCGGCCTGCAACGGCTGGACCTTCTGGCACTACGAGGAGGCCGGCGCGCTGCTGCCCATCGACGTGCTGCGCGAACGGCTCCGCGCTTCGCTCGAGGGTCAGGTCGCCACGGCGGCCTGAACGAGGGAGAGGAACAGGGGAAGCCCGTCCTCGCCGCCCGTCAGCGGATCCACCGCGTTCTCCGGATGCGGCATCAGCCCGAGCACGCGCCGGTTCGGCGACAGGATGCCGGCGATGTTGCGCGCCGCACCGTTGCGCGCGGCCTCCGCCACCGCCTCGCCCCGTTCGTCGACGTAGCGGAACGCCACCAGACCCTCGCCCTCGAGCCGATCGAGCACGTCTTCGTCGGCGACGTAGTTGCCATCGCCGTGCGCCATCGGGCAGCGGATGACCTGCCCCGCGCGGTAGAGGCCGGTGAAGGGCGTGTCGGTGCGCTCGACGCGCAGGAGGCAGTCGGAGGCGAGGAAGCGCAGGCTGGCGTTGCGCAGAAGCGCGCCGGGCAGGATCCCCGCCTCGCAGAGGATCTGGAACCCGTTGCACACGCCGAGCACGAGGCCGCCGCGCGCGGCGTGGCGGGCGACGGCCTGCATGATGGGGGCGCGGGCGGCGATGGCGCCGCAGCGCAGGTAGTCGCCGTAGGAGAAGCCGCCCGGCAGCACGACGAGGTCGAGGCCCGCGGGCAGATCGCCGTCGCGGTGCCACAGCCAGGCGACCTCGGCGCCGGCGCGGGTGAGCGCCAACGCCATGTCGCGCTCGCGGTTGGTGCCGGGGAAGACGACGATGCCGGCCTTCATGCGAACCACTCGAGCCTCAGCCAGTGCATGGCGGCGAGGAGCGCCAGCGTGATGAACACGGCGAGGGCAGCGGCGTCGAACCAGAGCCGGATCGCCCTGCGAGCGCGCGAAACGGGCCCGCGCGCGGCGGGCGCGGCGCGGCGGCGGGCGAGCGCCCAGGCGATGACGACGGTGAAGAGGGCGAAGACGACGAGCGAGGCCTTGACCACGTGCCGCCCGCCTCAGCCGCCGCTTTCGCCCGTCACGCCCTGCCGCCCCGCGTCAGCCCGCGATCTCGACGCGGAAGCTCTCGATCACCGGGTTGGCGAGCAGCCGGCGTGCCATCTCTTCGGCGGCCGCCTTCGCCTTCTCCGGATCGGTCTCGGCGAGCTCGAGCTCGATCACCTTGCCCGCACGCACCTCGCCCACGCCCGCGAAGCCGAGCGAGGCGAGCGCGTGCCCGATCGCCTTGCCCTGGGGATCGAGCACGCCGGATTTCGGCATCACGGTGACGCGCGCCTTCACGCCCGATCCCCCTCGTGCGCGGCCGGCCGCCCGCCACGCCTCCTCACTGCATGGTCTCCGGGCCCTTGAGGTCGCGCGCCCCCGCCTCGGGCAGGATGCCCAGGCGCCGCGCCACCTCCTGATAGGCCTCCTCGACGCGGCCCAGGTCGCGGCGGAAACGGTCCTTGTCCAGCTTCTCGCCGGTCTTGATGTCCCACAGCCGGCAGGAATCCGGCGAGATCTCGTCCGCCACCACGATCCGCATCTCGTCGTTCTCCCACAGCCGGCCGAACTCGAGCTTGAAGTCGACCAGGCGGATGCCGACGCCGAGGAAGAGGCCCGTCAGGAAGTCGTTGATGCGCAAGGAGAGCGCCATGATGTCGTCGAGGTCCTGCACCGAGGCCCAGCCGAAGGCGGTGATGTGCTCCTCGGCCACCAGCGGGTCACCGAGCGCGTCGTTCTTGTAGTAGTACTCGACGATGGAGCGAGGGAGCGGCGTGCCTTCGGCGATGCCGAGCCGGGTGGACAGCGAGCCCGCGGCCACGTTGCGCACCACCACCTCCAGCGGAATGATCTCGACCTCGCGGATGAGCTGCTCGCGCATGTTCAGGCGGCGGACGAAGTGGGTCGGCACGCCGATCTCGTGCAGGCGGAGCATGATGAACTCGCTGATGCGGTTGTTCAGCACGCCCTTGCCGGTGATCACGCCCTTCTTCTGGGCGTTGAAGGCGGTCGCGTCGTCCTTGAAGTACTGCACGAGGGTGCCCGGTTCCGGCCCCTCGAACAGGATCTTCGCCTTGCCTTCGTAGAGTTGTCTGCGCCTCGCCATGGGACCAGCCTCCGACACCCCCGGTTGGCCCGAGGGGGCCGCGCGCGGCGGCCTCGATATAGCAACGGGGGGACCGGCCTGCCACCGCAGGCGGGGGCGGGTCTGCCCCCTCCCGTGCGCGCGCCCGCGCCCTCTGCTACAGGAGGGGCGAGACGCCAAAGCCTGCCGGAGGATGACGCCCGATGAGCGACGAGCTCTTCGCCGAACGCGAGAAGGGGTTCGAGGCCAAGTTCAAGCTCGACCAGGAGATGGAGTTCCGTGCCCAGGCCCGGCGCAACCGCCTGTTCGGGCTGTGGGTGGCGGGCATCCTCGGCAAGGCCGGCGAAGAGGCCGAGGCCTACGCCAAGTCGGTGGTCGCGGCCGACCTGCAGAAGCCCGGCCACGACGACGTGATGGACAAGGTCAAGCGTGACCTCGCCGAGGCCGGCAAGACGCACCCGGAGACCGAGCTGAGGGCGGAGTACGAGCGCCTGCTCGCGGTCGCCCGCCAGCAGATCGTAGAGGAAGCGGCGAAGGGCTGACGCCCGAGCGTGGCACGGGTGCGGGGGGGGTCCGGGTCAGCTCGGCCTCAGCCCCCGTCCGCGTCGCCGGGCTGGTCCTCGACCGGGTCGCCGAACACCCGCGCCAGGATCTCGTCCACATGGGCGAGATGCGCGCGCGGGTCCATCGCCCGATCGAGCGCGGCGCGATCGAGCCTGCCTGCGACCTCGGGGTCGGATTCGAGGTTCTCGCGGAAGCTGCGCGCCGCCTCGGTGCCGAGGCTCATCCAGGTCGCCATCGCGTTGCGCTGCACGATCCGGTATGCGTCCTCGCGGCTGACCCCGGCGCGGGTGAGGGCGAGCAACACCTCGCCCGAGTGCACGATGCCCCCCAACGCCTCGAGATTGGCCGCCATCCGCTCGGGGTAGACGATCAGGGTCTCGATCATCCCGGCGAGCCGATGGAGGGCGAAGTCGAGCGCGATGGTGGCGTCGGGCGCGATCACCCGCTCGACCGAGGAGTGCGAGATGTCGCGCTCGTGCCACAGCGCCACGTTCTCGAGTGCGGGGATGGCGTAGCCGCGCACGAGGCGCGCGAGCCCCGTCAGGTTCTCCGACAACACGGGGTTGCGCTTGTGCGGCATGGCCGAGGAGCCCTTCTGGCCGGGGTGGAAGTACTCCTCGGCCTCGCGCACTTCGCTGCGCTGCAGATGCCGGATCTCGACCGCGAGCCGCTCGATCCCCGAGGCGATCACGGCCAGCGTGGCGAAGAACATCGCGTGCCGATCGCGCGGGATGACCTGCGTCGAAACGGGCTCGACCGCGAGGCCGAGCGCCTTCGCCACGTGCGCCTCCACCACGGGGGGGACGTGGGCGAAGGTGCCGACCGCGCCGGAGATGGCGCAGGTGGCGACTTCCTCGGCGGCGCGGGCGAGCCGGGTGCGGTTGCGTGCGAACTCCGCCCAGTGCCCGGCGAGCTTGAGCCCGAACGAGGTCGGTTCGGCGTGGATGCCGTGGCTGCGGCCGATGGTGGGCGTGTGGCGGTGTTCGAGCGCGCGACGTTTCAGCGCCGCGAGCAACCGTTCCAGCCCCGCATCGAGCAGGCGTGCGGCGTCGCGCAGCTGCACGGCGAGCGCGGTGTCGAGCACGTCGGAACTGGTCAGGCCCTGGTGCAGCCAGCGCGCCTCCTCGCCAAGGCCTTCGCCGAGCCAGGTGAGGAAGGCGATGACGTCGTGCCGCACCTCGCGTTCGATCGCCTCGATGCGGGCGAGGTCGTCCTCCGTCATCGCCGCCACGCGGGGCGCCCCCTTCTCGCGGATGATCCGCGCCGCTTCGGGCGGGATCTGCCCGATCTCCCCTTGCTTCTCGGCGACCAGCGCCTCGATCTCGAACCAGATCCGGAACCGGTTCCTCGGCTCCCAGATCGCGGCCATCTCGGGGCGGGAGTAACGGGGAATCATGCGCGCTGGCCTCCGGGGGAAGGGCGGCACGGATGACGTGGGGGGGCGCGCTTGACAAGCCCCGCGGGTGAGGCCTGGGATCGCGCTGGTTCAGGGGATCAGCCGCACCATGGATTTCGGGCTGTCGCAGCTCTGGTCGCTGCTTGCCGTGATCGGCATCGACATCGCGCTCGCCGGCGACAATGCCGTGGTGGTGGGGATGGCGGCGGCGGGGCTTCCGCCCGAACAGAGGCGGCGTGCCATCATCCTCGGCATCGCGGCGGCGGCGGGGCTCCGCATCGCCTTCGCGCTGATTACGACCCGGCTCCTGCAGATCACCGAACTCCTGTTCGCGGGCGGGCTGCTGCTGCTCTGGGTGTGCTGGAAGATGTTCCGCGACCTGCGCGCCGAGCGCGAGGCGGAAAGCGAGCACGCGGCCGAGGCCTTCGGCGCGGCGCCGAAGTCCTTCGCCTCGGCGATGAGCACGATCGTGGTGGCGGATGTGTCGATGAGCCTCGACAACGTGCTCGCGGTGGCGGCGGCGGCGCGCGAGCACCCCTGGATCATGGCCTTCGGGCTTCTGCTTTCTGTTGTGCTGATGGGGGTGGCGGCCTCCTTCATCGCGCGGCTGCTCGACCGCCACCGTTGGATCGGCTGGGCCGGGCTTTCGCTGATCGTCTATGTCGCGCTGAAACTCATCTGGGACGGCTGGCCGGGGGTGGCGGTGCATGCGGGGCTCGGCCCTGACCCGACGGTGGTGACGGCGCTCTTCGCCGCCTCGGTGCTGGCTTATGCCGCTGGGGATTTCCTGCTGCGCCGCCGCACCGTGCCGTGAGCCCGATCGAGTACCGAAGCGCCGGCGCGGCCGACGTCTCTTCATCAACGGTTGACCAGGGCTGTGCTAGGTGCGGCACCGGCATATCGCTCAGCCGGTCCCATCCGCGCAGGGTCATGATCGAGGAAAAACCGAGCACGGAGCTCCGTGCCCTATCCATCGCGCTGGTCATCCGCCCCTTCGTTGGAGTGATCGGCGGGACGGAGCGTGTTCTGGTCACCCTGGCCAACGGGCTCGTTGCCAAGGGCCATCGCGTCACCGTGCTGCATTGGGACGAGCAGGACGGTCCCGCCGGATTTCCCCTCGCGCCGGAAGTCTCACAGGTCAACCTCCGTCGGCCGACGGTCCGGTGGTGGAGTTACCTGGGCTTGGATCGCATCCAATATTGGAGGGTGCGCCACCCAATTCAGTGGTATGCCCACAACGCGCCGTTCCGGCGAGCGCTCGTCGGCTGGCTGCAGGCTCACTGTCCGGATGTCGCAATCGGGTTTGGGCCCTGTGCCAACACGCCACTCCTGTTGGCGGCGCGCCAAACAGGGGTGCCTGCGGTCGCCTCGATCCATTTCACGCCGGAGATCGATTATTCCGAGAAGGACCGGCGGATACCGAAATATGAGCTGAAAAGGAGGCTTGGTGCCCTCCGCCATGCCGCCGCAACTCACGTTCTGCTCCCTGAATATGCTGACCTTTTTTCTGCCGATGTCACTCGGAAGACGATTGCGATCCCGAACACGGTGACGCCCGGCATCACTCGTGCCGTCGGGCGTGTTCCACGCAGACCCGTCGTTCTTGGCCTTGGTCGCCTCGAGCCGCTGAAGAACTTTGCTGACCTCGTGGAGGCTTGGGCACGAATTGCCGATCACCATCCCGCCTGGACCGTCGAGATCCACGGCGAGGGCGAACTCAGGACAGAGCTCGAGGGCCTCATCGCAGCCCACCGCCTGCAGGGAAGCTGCCGCCTGCCTGGGTGGGCGCCTGACGTGCCGAGCACGCTGGCGTCCGCAACGTTGTTCTGTCTTCCCTCGATAACCGAGGGTTTTCCGCTGGCCGCGCTGGAAGCGCTGGCGTGCGGCCTTCCCGTTGTCGGCTACGGCGATGTGCCCGGTCTGACGGCCATCGTCCGACATGAGGAGAACGGCTTGCTCGTTTCGCGCTCGGAAGGCCCCGCCGGCCTCGCCGCCGCATTGGACCGCCTGATCCGCGACGAGGATCTGCGCCGCCGCCTTTCCGCCGCCGCCCCCGCCTCGGTCGCCGGATACTCCGAGGAGGCCTTCCTCACCCGCTGGCTCGATCTGATCGGTCGGGTGGTAAACCATCGGCGTGTGCCCAGACCAGCGGTCGAAGAACCGTTGGGCCCGTTCGAGCGGTGAGCGTTCGTCAACAGCCGGGGATGTCCGCTCGGAGCACCCCGGACGACGCGAGATGTTCCAGTCGTGGCCAGAACGAGGGAGCAGCCCTGCCGTCCAGCTGCCTTGGTTGACCGTAAAGGCGAAGCCGCTGCAGCTATCGCTGGCTATGATCAAGCATCGTCACGTTGCGCAGTCGGGTGCTGGTCGAACCGGCCAACTCGTTGGCGCGACGGTCAAACGCCCGCTCTCGATCGCCCTGGTGATCCGAAATCTGGCGGGTGTCATTGGCGGCGCGGAAAGAAGCATTTGCCTTTTGGCGAATGGGCTCGCCGCCGCCGGTCACTACGTGACCATGGTTTCGGAGGATCCGACGGACGAGGAGCCTGTATTTCCCGTTGATCCTTCTGTAAAACGCATCAACGTCTTCAGGCCAAGACCATTCTCAAGCTTCAGAAAATTCTATTTGCGTCGAGCTCCATATTGGAGACTCCGGCATTTTTTACAATGGCGTTTCGCACACTCTCAATTCAAAAATTCTTTGAGAAAAGTTTTTGTTAAATTTCGTCCTGATGTCGTCGTAGCCTTCATGCCGGATGCGACGACGACGACACTGCTTGCTGCAAGAGGGACAGGAATTCCTGTCATCACCTCATTCCGCACCGACCCGTACTCTGATTTTGTCAGTCCGACAATGTGGCATCCCACGGAGTACGACCGCAGGCTCCGGCTTGCTCTTCTTCACGAGGCCGCGGCGGTGCACGTCCTGATGCCCGACTTCGTTTCCTTCTTCGCCCCGGAGATCCAGGCCAAGACCGTGGTCATCCCCAACGGCGTGACGCCGGGAATCGACCGCGCCGTCGGCACGGTGCCGCGCCGGCCCCTCATCCTCGGCCTCGGCCGGCTTGCCGCACAGAAGAACTTCAAGGATCTGATCGAGGCCTGGGCGATGATCGCCGCCGACCATCCCGACTGGTCGGTCGAGATCCATGGCGAGGGCGAGGAGCGGCCGATGCTCGAGGCCCTGATCCGAGACCGCGGAGTCGGTCGGTCCTGTCGCCTGCCGGGCGCGACCAAGGACGTGCCCCGGCTTCTCGCCTCCGGCAGCATCCTCTGTCATCCGGCGCTGTTCGAGGGCTTCCCACGCGCCCCGACCGAGGCGCTGGCCTGCGGTCTCACTGTGGTGGCCTATGACGACTGCCCTGGCCTCAGCGCGTTGCTGCAACACGAGCAGAACGCCCTGCTCGTTCCGCGCTCCGAAGGCCCTGCCGGCCTCGCCGCCGCATTGGACCGCCTGATCCGCGACGAGGCCCTGCGCCGCCGCCTTTCCGCCGCCGCCCCCCGTTCGGTCGCACACTTCACCGATGAGGCCTGCACAGCCGGCTGGCTAGACCTGATCGAACGCGTCACCTCCGGCCGCCCGGTCAAGGACCCGACACCCGCTTGACAGCGGCGCGCGCGCATGGCGCGGGAGGCCGCATGGCCGATATCCCCGCCGCCGCCACGTCCAAACCTCCCGACGCCACGCCTGCTCCCCTCGCCCCCGACCGCGCGCGGGAGCTCGCCGCCGCCTTCGGGCTGAAGGCCGATGAATACGAGCGCGTGCTCGCCATCCTCGGCCGCACCCCTTCGCTCACCGAACTCGGCATCTTCTCGGTGATGTGGTCGGAGCACTGCTCCTACAAATCCTCCCGCGTGTGGCTGAAGGAACTCCCCACCGCGGCTCCTTGGGTGATCCACGGCCCGGGCGAAAACGCCGGCGTGATCGACATCGGCGAGGGCCTCGCCGCGGTGTTCAAGATGGAAAGCCACAACCACCCCTCCTTCATCGAGCCCTATCAGGGGGCAGCGACCGGGGTGGGCGGCATCCTGCGCGACGTCTTCACCATGGGGGCCAGGCCGATCGCCAACCTCAACGCGCTCCGCTTCGGCTCGCCCGACAACCCGCGCACGCGGCGCATCGTGGACGGCGTGGTGCGGGGGATCGGCGACTACGGCAACTGCGTGGGCGTCCCCACGGTGGGCGGCGAGGTCAACTTCCACCCCGCCTATGACGGCAACCCGCTGGTGAATGCGATGACGGTGGGCATCGCGCGCGCCGACCGCATCTTCCTTTCCAAGGCGGCCGGCGTGGGCAACGCGGTGGTCTATGTCGGCTCCAAGACCGGGCGCGACGGCATCCACGGCGCGACCATGGCCTCGGCCGAGTTCGGCGCGGAGGAGTCCGACGAGAAGCGGCCCACCGTGCAGGTGGGCGACCCCTTCACCGAGAAGCTCTTGATCGAGGCCTGCCTCGAACTGATGGAAACCGACGCCATCGTCGCCATCCAGGACATGGGGGCGGCCGGGCTCACCTCCTCTTCGGTCGAGATGGCGGGCAAGGGCGGGGTCGGGATCGAGCTCGACCTCGATCGCGTTCCGCAGCGCGAAGCGGGGCTCACCGCCTACGAAATGATGCTCTCCGAAAGCCAGGAGCGGATGCTGATGATCCTCCGCCCCGGCGCGGAGGAGATCGCGCGCCGCATCTTCGAGAAGTGGGAGCTCGACTTCGCCGTCGTTGGGCGGCTCACCGACACCGGGCGCATCGTCGTCCGCCACCGGGGCCGGGTCGAGGCCGACATCCCGCTCGCCCCCCTCTCCGACCAGGCCCCCGTCTATCGCCGCCCGATCGAGGAGACGCCGAAACAGGCCCCCCTCTCCCCCCGCTCCGTGCCTGACCCGGTCGGGCTCGAGACGGCCCTCCTCGCCCTGATCGGCTGCCCCGATCTCTGCTCCCGCGCCTGGGTCTGGGACCAGTACGACTCCACCGTCGGCGGGCAGACGGTGAAGAGGCCCGGCGCGGCGGATGCGGCGGTGGTGCGCGTCTCGCCCTCCGGCCGGGCGCTCGCTCTCACCTGCGACTGCACGCCGCGCTACTGCGCCGCCGACCCGGAGGAGGGCGGCAAGCAGGCGGTGGCCGAGGCCTGGCGGAATATCACCGCGGTCGGCGCCCGCCCGCTCGCGCTGACCGACAACATGAACTTCGGCAACCCGGAACGGCCGCGCATCATGGGCCAATTCGCCGCCGCCATCCGCGGCATGCGCGCGGCCTGCCTCGCCCTCGACTTCCCGGTCGTCTCCGGCAATGTCAGCCTCTACAACGAGACGGACGGGCGGGCGATCCTGCCGACCCCGGCGATCGGCGGTGTGGGCCTGCTCGAGGATGCCGCGCGGGCGGTCGGCATCGCCCTCGCCCCAGGGCTCGATCTCGTGCTGATCGGCGAGACGCGGGGCTGGCTCGGGCAGTCGCTCTGGCTGCGCGAGATCGCCGGCCGCGAGGAGGGGGCGCCGCCGCCGGTCGATCTCAAGGCGGAACGACGCCACGGCGACGTGGTGCGCGGGCTGATCGCGGCCGGGCGCGTGGCCGCCTGTCATGACGTCTCCGACGGCGGGCTGCTCGTCGCGGTCGCCGAGATGGCGCTCGCCGGCGGCGTCGGCGCCACCCTGCTGCCGGGGCCGGACGACCTTCCCGCCCATGCCTTCTGGTTCGGCGAGGACCAAGCGCGTTACGTGCTCGCCGTCGCCGACGGGGCGGGGGTGGTGGCCGCCGCCCGCGCCGCGCAGGTGCCGGCGGCGCGCATCGGCCGCACCGGCGGGGCGGATTTGACACTGCCCGGCACCCTCTCCATATCGCTCGCACGGTTGCGCGAGGCGCACGAGTCCTGGTTTCCGCGCTGGATGGGCGAGCGGGCGTGAGACCCGGGGCGCGAGGAGCGAAGGGTCGGGCGTCTCGATCGCGAGTGCAACGAACGGGGATGGCGCGATGCCGATGTCGGCGGCGGAGATCGAGGCGCTGATCAAGGCGGCCCTGCCGGACGCCCAGGTGACGGTGGAGGACCTGCGCGGCGACGGCGACCACTACGCGGCGACCGTGATCTCCCCCTCCTTCAAGGGCAAGACGCGGGTGCAGCAGCACCAGATGGTCTATGCGGCGCTGCAGGGTCGGATGGGTGGGGCGCTGCACGCGCTTGCGCTGCAGACCGCCGCACCGCAGGACTGAGCGGCGCGGGCGGCGCACGGGGGCGTGTGGCGGGACGCGGCGCGCGAGACGAGGGCGGAACGTTACGCCAGGCAGATCAACCCACAGAGGCGGAAAGGCGAAACCAGGATGTCCAACCCGGTCTTCGAGCGCATCCAGGCGGAGATCAGCGAGAACCCGGTGGTGCTCTACATGAAGGGCACGGCGATGTTCCCGCAGTGCGGCTTCTCGGCCCGGGTGGTGCAGATCCTCATGCACATGGGGGTGAAGTTCAAGGCGGTGAACGTGCTCGAGGACCCTTCGTTGCGCGAGGGCATCAAGCAGTTCACCAACTGGCCGACCATCCCGCAGCTCTACGTGAAGGGCGAGTTCGTCGGCGGCTGCGACATCGTCACCGAGATGTTCCAGTCGGGCGAGCTTGCGCAGCTCTTCGCCGAAAAGGGGGTGGAGTACCGGCCGGTGACGGCCTGAGGGCCCCCTTGCGGCTTCTTCGGCTGCCCGCGTCACGCACGCGGTAGGTTCGCGCGCTCGACTGCGCCGTGATCGCGTTTGATTGGCGCCGCCCCGCCTGTGCCTGACCGAGGTGGCGTGATCGCTGTGGGCGCTGGCGGCTTTGGCCGCTGACGACGGGTGCCTCGCCGCCACCTACCCCCGCCAGAACCGCTCCACCGCCGCCAGCAACGCCGCCCTGATCCCGGGTTCCAAGGCCGAATGCCCGGCATCCGGCACCATGGTCAGCCGCGCCGCCGGCCACGCCGCCGCCAGTTCCGCCGCACTCTGCGGCGGGCAGATCATGTCATAGCGCCCCTGCACGATCTCGGCCGGGATCGACGCGATCCGCCCCATCCCGGCAAGCAGGCCCCCCTCCGGCAGGAACAGGCGATGGCGGAAATAGTGCGCCTCGATTCGCGCCAGCCCCAAGGCCGTGCGGTCCTCGGCGAAGGAGGCGACCGTCTCCGGCGACGGCAGCAAGGTGGAGCACGATCCCTCGTACACGCTCCACGCCCGTGCCGCCGGCAGATGCACCTTGGGGTCGGGGTGCGTCAGCCGCTTCCAGTAGGCCTCGAGCAGATCGCCCCGCTCCTCCTCCGGCACCTGGCCGGCGAAGGTCGCCCAGGCATCCGGAAAGAAGCGCCTCAGCCCGTAGAGGAACCACGCCACCTCCTCGTCGCGGCCGAGGAAGATGCCCCGCAGCACGAAGCCCCGAACGCGCTCCGGGTGCGCCTGACCATAGGCGAGACCCAAGGTCGACCCCCAGGAGCCGCCGAACACCAGCCAACGCTCCACCCCCACGTGCTCGCGCAGCCGCTCGATGTCGGCGATCAGGTGCGGCGTGTCGTTGGCGACCAATGAACCGAGAGGGCGCGACCGACCCGCCCCCCTCTGGTCGAAGATCACCACCCGGAACCGCGCGGGGTCGAAGAAGCGGCGATGCACCGCCCCCGCCCCCGCCCCCGGCCCACCGTGCAGGAACAGCACCGGCATCCCCGTCGGCGTGCCCACCTGCTCCCAGTACATCGTGTGCCCGTGGTCGAGCGGCAAATAGCCGCTCTCGTAAGGCGCGATGTCGGGGTAGAGGTCGCTTCGCGGCATGGTCCCCGCCCGCATCATGGACCGTCGGTCCGACCGTCCTTCGCCCGCCATTCCAGCCCCGCCCGCCGCCGGGCTTCAAGCGCCCGCCGCACGAGGCTCAGCGCCGCACCTCGTACATCGTCCGCCGCATCTTGCGCCGCCAGCGGGTGAGCCAGGCGGCCGCCCGCTCCTTGCCCTCGTCCATCTGCCGCGTGTAGCGGGGGAACTTCCGCCGCATCCAATCGATGGTGCGGCCCGCCCAGGCGTATTCGTCGCGCAGGATGTAGAGGCCGACGGCGAGAAACAGGAAGCCCTGCACGAAGGGCAGGAAGAGCCCCGCCACGCCGAGCCCGAGGAAGCCCCAGCCGGCCAGGATCTTGCCCCGCCGTGCCCAGCGCGAGGGCGGTTTCGGCGGCAACATGCGGGGAATGACGAGGTATTCGCGGCGTCGCGCCATGGCCGGGGCCCTATGCCGCCTCGCCCGCGCCCCGGCAAGCCCGCACCCTCAGGCGGGCGGGGGCTGCGAGCGGATGATGCGCTCGACGGGGTAGCCGCGCGCGGCGGCGAAGGCGAGCCACTCCTGCACCACCGGCTCGGGCAAGGTGGGGGTGCGGGAGAGAAGCCAGAGGTAATCGCGCGTCGGGCCGGAGACGAGCGCGATCCGGTACTCGGGGTCGAGCCGGATCACGTGGTAGCCGCCCTCGAAGGGCCAGCGGAAGCTGACCGCGAGCGAGGCGACGTCGCGGGCCCCGAGGAAGCGCGCCCGCCCCGTCACCGACCGCTCGGTCCCGTCCGGACGCCAGCCGCGATTCGTCACCGCGATCGTTCCGTCGGGGTTGAGCGCGTAGGTCGCCGTCGCCGCCACGTCGCCGCGCTGGAAACGATGATCGAGCCGCGCGATCTCGTACCAGGTGCCCAGGTAGCGATCGGGGTCGAAGCGCACCGGGGCGACACCCTCCGGCACCCCGGTGCAGGCGGCGAGCGCCAGTGCGAGCACCGCGGCGACCACGCCACGCCGCGAGCACGCCCCACGGCCGTCCCGACCACTCGCCAAGATCATCCGCATGCTGCACACGACCCCGTAACGACCCTGCCAGCGTTACCGAAATTTCGTTTGCACGACCACGAACGCCAGGGGCAGAGGAGACGGATTATCGAGGAAGCGTCCATCGAAGGACGAAGCCGGGCCCGTGCTGAGCATCCGCATCATCCCCTGCCTCGACGTCAAGGACGGTCGCGTCGTCAAGGGGGTCAACTTCGTCTCCCTGCGCGATGCGGGCGACCCCGTCGAGCAGGCGCGCGCCTACGACGCGGCGGGTGCGGACGAACTCGCCTTCCTCGACATCACCGCCTCGGTGGAGAACCGCGGCACCCTGCTCGACGTCGTCGCCCGCACCGCGGAATGCGTGTTCATGCCCCTCACCGTCGGCGGCGGCGTGCGCAGTGTCGCCGACGTGCGGGCGTTGCTGCTCGCCGGGGCCGACAAGGTCTCGATCAACTCCGCCGCCGTCGCCCGCCCCGAGCTCATCGACGAGGCGGCCGGCAAGTTCGGCAGCCAGTGCATCGTGGTCGCGATCGACGCCAAGCGCTCTACCCCCCACCGGTGGGAGGTGTACGTGCATGGCGGCCGCACCCCGACGGGGCGCTGCGCCATCGCCTGGGCCGAAGAGGCGGCGCGCCGCGGCGCGGGCGAGATCCTGCTCACCTCGATGGACCGCGACGGCACCGGCGAGGGCTTCGACCTCGCACTCACCCGCCGCGTGGTGGAGGCGACGGGGCTGCCCGTCATCGCCTCGGGTGGGGCGGGCCGGCTTGAGCACTTCGTCGACGCCGCGAAAACGGGAGCCACGGGGATCCTCGCCGCCAGCGTGTTCCATTTCGGCACCTTCGCGATCGCCGAGGTGAAGCGCGCGCTCGCTGACGCGGGCCTTCCCGTCCGCCTGCCCAGCCCCGAATCTGCCTGACGCCATGGCCAAGCGCGACAAGGACAAGGACGACAAGGGGGCCAAGAAGAGCCGCGAGGTGCTCGCTGCCCTCGAACCGCTGCTGGTACCCCCCCGCCTGCCGGACGCCACCGTGCTCGATCGCCTGCACGCCACGGTGCTCTCCCGCAAGGGGGCAGACCCGGAGGTGTCGCACTCCGCCCGGCTTCTCTCCCGCGGCACCGCCAAGGTGGCGCAGAAACTGGGCGAGGAGGCGGTGGAGACGGTGATCGAAGCGACCCGCGGCAACCGCGCGGGGCTGATCGCGGAGAGTGCCGACCTTCTCTATCACCTCATCGTCGTCTGGGTGGATGCGGGGGTGCGGCCGGAGGAGATCTGGGCCGAACTTGAACGCCGCCAGGGCATCAGCGGGATCGCCGAAAAGGCCTCGCGCGCGCGGGCGCTGGCCCAGCCTGCGCTCGCGCGGCGCCTGCCGAAGACGCGCAAGCTGTGGTAGCCCTCGCGCCAGCCGAAGCGAGGACCACGATGGCAGTGACCGGCCTTCCGCCCTACGACGACGCGAACGTGTTCGCCCGCATCCTGCGCGGCGAGATTCCCTGCAAGAAGGTGTACGAGGACGAGCACGCCCTCGCCTTCCACGACATCAACCCGCAGTCGCCCGTCCACGTCCTGGTCATTCCGAAGGGACGCTACGTCTCCATCGCCGACTTCTCGGCCAACGCCTCGGATGCCGAGGTGGCCGGGTTCTGGCGCGCGGTCGGGCGGGTGGCGAAAGAGCTTGGGCTCGAGGCCTCGGGCTACCGGGTGTTGACCAACATGGGGCGCGACGCACATCAGGAGGTGCCGCACTTCCACGTCCACATCTTCGGCGGACGGTCGCTCGGGCGCATGCTGCCGAGGGAGTCGTGAGGCGCGCGGCCCTGCTCGCCGCGGCGCTCGCCCTCGCCGCCCCCGTCGCCATGGCGCAGGACGCGCCGCGCGAGACGGTGCTGAAACTGGCCGAATCGGCCGAACGCCGCGTGCGAGCGGACGAGCTGCACGCGAGCCTGCGCGCTGAAGCGCAGGGAAGCTCCGTCGCCGCCGTGCAGCAGGCGGTGAACCGAGCTGCCCAGGCCGCGCTGGAGCGCGCCCGCGCCGTGCCCGGCGTGACGGTCGCGACGGGCGGCTATCACACCTGGCGCGAGGGGGAGAGGCTGCAGACCTGGCGGGCGATGCAGGAGATCCGACTTTCCGCCACCGAGGCCGCGCCGGCCTTGCTCGACCTCGTGGGCGAGCTGCAGGCGCAGGGGCTCGCGCTCGGGGGCCTGACCTACCGTGTCTCCCGCCCGCTCGAGCGGCGCACGCGCGAGGAGTTGGCAGCGGAGGCGCTGGTGGCGCTCAAGACGCGCGCCGAGCGCCTGGCAGGCGTGCTGGGCCTCGGCTTCGCCGGGTTCCGCGAGGTGCGGGTGGATCTCCCGACGCGCGAGGGAGGGCCGCTGCCGCGCCCCATGGCGGCCGCCCGGGCCGACTCCGCCCAGCCGCCGGCAGCGGAGCCCGAGGAGGTGCTTCTGACCGCCACCGTCGAGGGCGAGGCGATCCTGATCCGACGCTGAGCTTCGGCGCAGGGCCTTGCGGCGGCGGGCAGGCACAACTTATGCGCGAAGACGATGGCGCTCACGCGAGTTTGGGGTTTGCAACGCCGTCGCGTTCCGCTATGAATATGACCGTCGGCGGCAATTGAGCGCCGAGGTTCCGCGGGGGCGGTCTCCCCTGCCGTTGCCCGCGGTCATTCCGTACGGAAGAGAACGGCGCCCGGTTACCCCCCTAACCGGGCGCTTTTCTTTTCCGCCCTCGCTTCTTCCACCCGGCCTGCCCCAGGCGATCGCGCCGCTCAGTGCGCGGCCTCCCAATTGGGCCCTATTCCGGTCTCAACCACCAGCGGCACGCGCAACCGCGCCGCCCCTTCCATCACGCGCTTCACCAGCACGGCGGTCTCGTCCGCCTCGGCCTTCGGCACCTCGAACAGCAGCTCGTCGTGCACCTGGAGCAGGAGGCGCGCCGAGAGCCCGGCCTCCGCGATCGCCCGCGGCAGGCGCACCATCGCGCGCTTGATCACGTCGGCCGCCCCACCCTGCAGGGGGGCGTTGATCGCCTGGCGTTCGGCGAAGCCCCGCCGCCCCGCGTTCTTCTCCGCGATCCCCGGGATCCAGCAGCGCCGGCCGAAGGGCGTGGTGACGTAGCCCTTGATCCGCGCCTCCTCCTTCATCCGTTCCATGTAGTCGCGGATGCCCGGATATCGTTTGAAATACGCATCGATGTACGCCTTCGCCTCGCCCGGGGTGATGCCGAGCTGGGCGGCGAGCCCGAAGGCCGAGATGCCGTAGATGATGCCGAAATTGATCGCCTTCGCGCGACGCCTGAGCAAGGGGTCGAGCTTCTCCATCGGCACGCCGAACACCTCGGAGGCGGTGCGCGCGTGGATGTCCTCGCCGCGGGCGAAGGCCTCGACGAGTGCGGGCACCTCGGCCACATGCGCGAGCAGACGGAGTTCGATCTGGCTGTAGTCGGCGGAGAGCAGCACATGCCCCGGCGCGGCGACGAAGGCGCGGCGGATCCGCCTCCCTTCCTCCGTGCGCACCGGAATGTTCTGCAGGTTGGGGTCGGTGGAAGAGAGACGCCCCGTCGCCGCCCCGGTCATCGAGAAGCTGGTATGCACCCTGCCCGTTGCGGGATCGATCTGGTTCACTAGCGCATCGGCATAGGTCGATTTCAACTTGGCGAGCTGCCGCCATTCCAGCACCTTGGCGGGCAGCGGGTGCTGCAGCGCGAGCTCCTCCAGCACCGCCGCGTCGGTGGCGAATTGCCCCGTCGCCGTCTTCGCCCGCCGCCCGCCGGGCGGCTCGAGCTTGAGGTCCTCATAGAGGACGGCGGCGAGCTGCTGTGTCGAGCCCACGTTGAAGGCGCGCCCGGCCAGGCGATGGATCTCGGCCTCCAGCGCGGCGAGTCGGTCGGCAAACTCGGCCGAGATCTGGCGCAAGTCGCGCGCATCGACCGAGATGCCCTCGCGTTCCATCGCCGCGATCACCGGGATCAGCCGCCGCTCGACATGCTCGTACAGCGCAAGCACGCGCTCGGTGCGCAGCCGCGGCTTGAGCATCAGCCACAGCCTCAGCGTGACGTCGGCATCCTCCGCCGCGTAGGCCGTGGCGCGATCGATCGGCACGGCGGAGAACGGGATCGCCCCCTTGCCCTTGCCCGCCACCTGTTCATAGGTGATCGTTTCGTGGCCGAGATGGCGACGCGAGAGCTCGTCCATCCCGTGCTCCCAGCGGCCCGCATCGAGGCAGTAACTGATCAGCATCGTGTCATCGATGGGGCCGAGCCGCACGCCGCCGTTCTCCTCGCGTGCCAGCACCGAGAGGTCGTATTTCGCGTTGTGCAGGATCTTCAGCACCGACGCGTCCTCGAGCAGCGGGCGCAGCACGGAGAGTGCGGCTTCGAAGGGGATCTGTTTCGGTGCCCGCCCGGCGAGATCATCCCCCCCATGGCGCAGCGGCACGTAGCAGGCCCGCCCCGGCGCGAGCGCGAGCGACACTCCGACCAGGCGCGCGGCCTGCGCATCGAGACTGTCGGTTTCCGTATCGAAGGCGCAATGGCGCTGCTCGGTCGCCTCCGCCACCCAGGACTCGAGCGCCGCGAGCTCCGTCACCGTCTCGTAGGGGCCGAACGGGGCGTCGGGCGGCTTCACCTCGGCCTTGGCCGGAACGGGCACGGTGGAGGGCGCCTCGCCCTCGAGCTTCAGCCGCTGCAGCACGGAGCGGAAGTTCTGCTCGCGCAACCATGACGCGAGCCGCGCGCGGTCGGGCTCCCTCAGCGCCAGCGCCTCGAGCGGGAGAGGGAGTGGGGCGTCGTCCGCCAGCGTCACCAGGCGCTTGGAGATCCGCGCATCATCGGCGTGTGCGATCAGCGCCTCGCGCCGCTTCGGCTGCTTGATCGCGTCGGCCTTGGCGAGCAGCGTCTCGAGATCGCCGAACTCGCCGATCAGCTGCGCGGCGGTCTTCACCCCGATCCCCGGCACACCGGGCACGTTGTCGGTCGCATCCCCGGCCAGCGCCTGTACGTCCGGCACCTTCGCAGGCGGCACGCCGAAGCGCTCGATCACCTCCGCCTCGCCGAGGGGCTTCTGTTTGATCGGGTCCCACATCTCCACGCCCGGGCGGACGAGTTGCATCAGGTCCTTGTCGGAGGAGACGATGCGCACCGTGCCGCCGCGCTCCCGTTCGGCCTTGGCATAGGCCGCGATCAGGTCGTCGGCCTCGTAGCCTTCCGCCTCGATCGCCGGCAGGTTGAACGCCTCGACCGCCTCGCGGATCAGCCCGAACTGCGGCACGAGATCCTCGGGCGGTTCGGGGCGCTGCGCCTTGTAGGCGGGATAGATGTCGTTGCGGAACGTCTTCCGCGCCGCGTCGAACACCACCGCGATCTTGTCCGCCGTGTGCTCGGTGAGGAACTTCGCCAGCATGTTGACGAAGCCGAACACCGCATTCACCGGGGTGCCGTCCGGCCGCGTCATCGGCGGCAGCGCGTGGAAGGCGCGGAAGATGTAGCCCGACCCGTCGATCAGGATCAGGCTGAAATGCTCGCCGTCCTTGCCGGCGGACGAGGCCGTCGCCGCCGCCTCCGTCCGTCGCGCGGGCGCCTTGCGCGTGCTCACGCCGCGCGGTCGCGCGCGGCTGCGGCAGTGCCCCCCGCCAGCCGCCGCTCTGCTTCCGATCCCTTCAGCACGTAGGTGCGCGAACAGTAGGGGCAGACCACCATGCCGTCGACCAGGGTGAGGAAGACGCGCGGGTGGCCGAGCACACCGCCGCCGCCGTCGCAGGCGACGATGGCGTCCTGCACGGCGATCACCTCGAAGGGCGCCGGCACCTGGGGGTCGAGCGGCATCGGGGCTCCGTCCTTGTCGCCGAAGCGGCGGCGGATGATACCCGGGGCCATGCGCGGATCAACGTTGGCGATACTCGGCCGACGCGGCGTACTGGCGGCCGCCTTGACGGCCGCCGCCGGCTGCGCGCCGCGCTTCGCCCTGCCCGGCCCTGCCGTCGGCGCGCCGCGCGACGAGGGCGAGGCCTTCGTGATGCCCGATGGCGCACGTCTTCCGCTCACCGTCTGGCCGGCGGAAGGACCGGCGCGCGGCGTCATCCTCGCCCTGCACGGCTTCAACGACTATCGCCGCGCCTTCGAGATCCCGGCCCCGCTCTTCACCGCTGCCGGCTGGACCGTTCTCGCCTACGACCAGAGGGGGTTCGGCGCCGCGCCGCACCCGGGGCTCTGGCCCGGCCATGCGGCCCTCGCGGCGGACGCGATCGACGCCGCTCGCCTCACCCGCGCCCGTTTCCCGGGGCTTCCGCTTGTCCTCCTCGGCGAGAGCATGGGTGCCGCGGTGCTTTTGCTCGCCGGTGCGGCCGAAACCCCGCCGCCCGCCGATGCCTACGTGCTCTCCGCACCCGCCGTCTGGGGCGGGGAGGCCATGGGCGACATCGGCCGCGCCGCCCTGCGCACCCTCGCCCACATCGTGCCGCAGCTCGGCTTCGCCAATGCGTCGCCCTTCCACCGACCCTCGGACAACGACGCCGCTCTCGCCGCCATGGCGCGGGATCCGCTGGTGCTTCGTTACACCCGAGTGGATGCGCTGTGGGGCCTCGTGCAGGCGATGGACGCCGCCCTCGAAGCGGCGCGGTCCTTCCCGCACCCGGCACTTATCCTTTACGGCGGGCGCGACGATCTCGTCCCGCCGCGGGCCATCGAGGCGCTTGCCGCTCGCCTGCCCGGCCTTGCCTCGGGGCAGCAGCGGCTCATCCGCTACTCCGACGGCTACCACCTGCTGCTGCGCGATTCGATCCGCACCCGGGTCGTTTCCGACATCCTCGCCTGGCTCGAGAGCGGCGCGGGCGGCTTGGCAGGGCGTGCCGCGTCGTCATAGACTCGCACCGTCGCCGCTCGCGCGGCCAACCTCGAACGCCAGGCACGGCACCCGCAATGAATGTCCGATGGGGTGCCCATGCGTCGTCTGACCGTCCCCGCCCTCTGTCTCGGCCTCGTCGTCGCCGTGCCCGCCTCCGCGCAGACGACGATCGAGAGCCTGGGGCTCACCGTCTCCGGCTCGGCCGCGCTGCTGACCGACTACACCTTCCGCGGCATCAGCCAGACCGACACCAAGCCCGCCCTGCAGGCCGGCATCGACATCGAACACGAGACGGGGCTCTACGTCGCGGGCTTCGGCTCGAACGTCGATTTCGGGGACGCCAATCTCGAACTCGATGCGATGTTCGGCTACCGCTTTTCTCTCGCGGGCATCAAGTTCGACCTGGGCGGCATCTACTACGCCTATCCCGGCGCGAACGAGGGCGGGCTCAACTACAATTTCTTCGAGGTGGCGGCGAAGGCGGCCTACGAGATCGGCCCCGCCACGCTGCGCGCCGCCTTCCACTGGTCGCCCGAGTTCCAGTTCGAGTCCGGCAACGGCTACTACGTCGAGGGCGGGGTGGACCTGAAACTGCCGTTCGCGTTCGTCCTCGCCGGGCGCCTCGGCTACCAGTGGATCGACAAGAACGACCGCTTCGGGCTGAGAGACTTCGCCAACTGGTCGATCGTGCTGTCGCGCGAGCTGTTCGGGTTCACCTTCGCCATCGGCTACTACGACACCAACATCCGCAAGAGCGACTGCCCGAAAGGCATCGGCGGGTCGAACGTGTGCGAAGCGCGCGCCATCGCCTCGGTGAGCAAGACGTTCTGAGCCGGCACCGGCGGCAAGGCCGGGGCACGGCTCGGCCGCTTGGCACGCGCGCCCCGCCTCGGCTATAGGCTCGAACAGCGGACCCGTAGCTCAGTTGGATAGAGCGTTGCCCTCCGAAGGCAAAGGTCGTGCGTTCGAATCGCGCCGGGTCCGCCACCCGCCCCATCGCCTCGGCTCACCGAATCGTCAGCCGCGTCTGAGCCGCAACTGCAGCGCATAGACGCCGAGGCCCGCCCATTCGCGCAGCAGGTACCAGCTCGTCCCCCAGCGATCGGCGCGCGGGATGAAGGAGGAGGCGCGAAGCTCGAGCGGCAGCGCACGCCGCACCGGCGTCGGCAAGGGGACGAGGCCCGTACCGCGGAACGACAGCATCGCCCGCGGCAGGTGCCATTCATGGCTGACGAGATAGGCGCCGGTGATGCCCTCGCGGCGCAGCAGGGCGGCACTGAACCGGGCATTCTCCAGCGTGTTCCCTGCCTCGGGTTCGATCCAGCGCACCTCGAGCCCGAAGTCGCTGCGGAACTGCCCCGCCATCACCTCCGCCACCGGCGGCGACGGCTCGGGTGCGACGGGCCCGCCGGTGACCAGCAGCGGCAGGCCGCTCTGGCGCGCGAGAGAGGCCGCGGCGGCCATGCGCTCGAGGGTGAGCGGCCCGGCCTTCCAGCCGTCCACCGCATGCGCCACCTCTGCCCCCAGCACGATGATCGCACGCGGCTCGCCTGGGCGGATCGGCGCCAACTGCAGCAGCACCCGCTGCAGGGACGCCTCCAGCGCGGCGTTGGCGAGCGGGGTGGCGAGCGCGACCTGAACGAGCAGCAGCAGGGCGGCGACCAGCCCTGCCCAGCGTCGGCCGCGCCAGGCGAGCAAACCCATCACGGCGGCGAGCAGGGCAAGGCCGAGGGGCGGCAGCACGAGGCCGAGAACGAGGTTGTGCGGGATCATGCGGCCCCGTTCCCACGGCGAGGCTCGCCGCGTCCAGCGCCGCGGCGGGACCGCACAGCGGGGGCTGGATCGGGCGCGGCCGCTGTGGGCATGGTCACCCGCTCGGAGCCCCTCGGAACGACGGCATGCGCACCCCCCTCGCTCTGATCGTCCTGATCCTGTCCGCCGTCCCAGCGCCAGCCGCCACGCTCGAGGTCGGCCCCGGCAAGCGCTTCGCCCGCCCTTCCGAGGCGGCCGCCGTCGCACGGGCGAGCGATCGGGTGGTCATCGCGCCCGGACGCTACGTCGATTGTGCGGTCTGGCGCGCCGATCGCCTCACCATCGCCGCCGCCCCCGGGGGCGAGGTGCTGATCACCGGGCCGATCTGCGCCAACAAGGGGCTGTTCGTCATCGCCGGCCGCGACGTCACGGTGGAGGGGATCACCTTCCAGGGCGCGGCCTTCGCCGGCGGCAATGCGGCCGGCATCCGGGCGGAGGGCGGCGACCTGACCATCCGGCGCTCCGCCTTCCTCGACAACCAGAACGGCATCCTGACCAAGGCGGAGATGCGCGACCACCGCCTGGTCATCGAGGACAGCCGCTTCGTCGGCAACGGCGCGTTGATCCACGAGTGCGCGCACGGGCTCTATGCCGGACACTGGCGCGAGGTGGTGGTTCGCCGCACCCGCTTCGAAGCCACCCGGGTCTGCCACCACCTGAAGTCGCGGGCGGAACGGACGGTGATCGAAGAGAGCGCCTTCCTCGATACGCCCGGCAATCGCGCCTCCTACCTGATCGACATTCCGAACGGCGGCGATCTCGTGCTGCGCAACTCCACCCTGCGCAAGGGACCCGATCACGGCAACCCGGAGGCGGCGGTGGTGCACGGCGCGGAAGGGCGGCGGAACGCGACACGGGAGATCGTGCTGATCGGCAACCGTTTCGAGAACCTGCAGCCGCGCGGCACGGTGTTCTTCCGCCTCTACGGCGAGGGCGAGCCGGTGATGAAGGACAATCGGCTCTCGGGTCCGGTCACGCCGTTCCAGCGCCTGCCGGGACGCTGACGGGGGCGGCACCCGATCGCAACCCACGCACGAGGGCCGCAACGCGGCGCGCATTGCCGTCCCAGGTGAGGTCGCGCGCGAGGACTTCCGCCCGCGCCGCCGCACCGAGCCGGGCGCGCAACGACGCCTCGCCGGCGAGGCGGGCGATCGCCGCCCACATCGCCGCCACGTCGCCGGGGGGAAAGAGGAGGGCGGTCCGTTCGTGCGCCACGAGTTCGCGGATATTCGGTTGATCCGGCGCGACGATCGCCCGCCCCGCCGCCATGTATTCGACGAGCTTGAGTGGGCAGGCGTAAGGGACGGCGGCCGGCTGCAGGGCGACGTCGAAGGAGGCGACGAGGCGGGGGATCTCCTCCCGCTCAGCAAGGCCCGTGAAGCGCACGCGCTCCGCGATGCCCAACTCCGCCGCCAGCCGCGCGAGCCCCGGCCGGGCCGGGCCGTCGCCGACCACGACGAGGGCGAGCCTCTGCCGCCCCTGCCATGCCGCGATGCCGCGCACCACCGCCTCCAGCCCGTGCCACTCGCGCACGAAACCGACGAAGCCGAGCACGATCTCGCGGGCCTCCTCGCCCGCTTGGCGGGCGGCGAGGTCGGGCGGAAACGCCGCGAGGTCGATGCCGTTGGGGACGACGACGATGCGCTCGGCGGGAACACCGGCGGCACGCAGATGACCGGCGAGCACCTCGGTGACGGGAAGGGCGAGGTCGGCGCGGCGCCAGACGAAACGTTCGGCCCAGCGGGCGAGCCCGGGCCAGGCGAGGCCCCCGAAGCGCGCGCGCTCCTCGGCGAGCGGCGCGTTCACCTCGAGCAGGAAGGGCAGGCGGCGGCGACGCGCGACCAGGCTGCCTGCGAAGTGAAACAGGTTGTAGCGCTCGTAGAGCGCATCGAACGCACCGGTGCGCGCGGCGCGGTCGAGCCGCAGCGCGGCGGGGATGGCGTAGGCGAGTTCGGCGAGCTCGGCCACCGCGCGGGGCAGGGCACGGCGCAGGCGCGCGACCCAGCCGCCGTCGTCGCCGAACCGCGCCTCCGCATAGGCCGAGGGCCCGACCACCTCCACCTCGTGCCCTTGTCGGCGCAGGGCGGCGATCAGGCTCTCGAGGTGCACCGCCTGGCCGTCACGGGAGGCGATGCGGTGGGAGTAGAGAATGCGCACGCGATGGCTCACTCCGTCGTCGCGCGCCGGCTTACGCGGGATGGCGGCACGGCGGAAGGGCGGGCGTGCGATCCGCGCTGCCGTCGTCCGCCCGCCCGTGGCGAGCGAGGCGATCGCGGCGCGGGCGGGGTGAAGCGAACGCGGCGGCGACCTGTCGGAAAACTCTACACCTGCGTGACCGAAGGCGGGGTCGGGATCGCGGGAAAACGGCCCGCCCCACACCGTTGCGTGTCGGCAAACTTTACAGGTGCGGAATTGGGCACTGGCAAGACGCTGATTTCGCACGCAAAAAGATCTTGGCACGATGCATGCCCCCGCATGTTGCGGGCGGTGTTGCGGCGCGACGAAGGTTCGCAGCGCCAGTCCGGCCTTTCGCTCGCAACCTCGTCAGGGGAATACCGTTGACGCTCAGGACCACACTCGGCAAGGGAGCGGCCGCCGCCGGCACCGCCGTCCTGCTGCTGGCCGCCCAACCGGCCGAGGCGACCATCGCCACCTTCTTCGGCAACATGTTCACCGCCGCCACCCAGTTCGACAACCTGGTGACCTCGGTCGGCGGCACGGTCACCGTTGATACCTGGACCACGCTGCCGTCGGGGCAAACGATGATCGATCGCGGGCCCTACACCATCTCGAAGAACAACGGCGCCGCGATCTTCCCCCAGACCTACACGTTGTACGCCTCGAGCCCGTCGACGCCGATGAGCGGGCAGAGCGTCGACATCAGCCCGTCCTCGACCAATGTGCTCCAATCGCGATCTGGCAGCGCGATGAAACTCGTGTTCGACGACCCGATCAACGGCATCGGCTTCGAGGTCGGCGACTGGGCGACCTGCTGCCAACCGTCCCGTCTCTACATCTCGTTCGACGGCGGCACACCCATCCTGGTCGGCGAATCGCTTAAATTCGGCGACCAGTTCCTGACCAACGGCGGGGCGGGCGTGTTCGTCGGCGCGATCGACGACAGCGGCACCTTCACCACCGTCGAGTTCTGGGGCGACGGGGCTGGTGAGTACCTCGTCGCCGGCGGCGCGCTGCGCTACGCCCTGGTCGG
Organism: Elioraea thermophila (ex Habib et al. 2022); assembly: GCF_003336755.1. Classification (GTDB taxonomy): domain Bacteria; phylum Pseudomonadota; class Alphaproteobacteria; order Acetobacterales; family Acetobacteraceae; genus Elioraea; species Elioraea thermophila. Next base: position 441,403 of record NZ_QMDI01000006.1, read on the forward strand.
CGAGGGCTCGCTGCCGCCGGTCGGCGTGCCGGCGCCGGCGCCGCTCGGCCTGCTCGCGGTCGGCCTCCTCGGCCTCGCCCTGGTGCGCTCCCGCCGGGGCTGAGGGAAACGCCGAGCACGCCCTCACCGCTCGCGGTGAGGCGACCCTGACGACGGCGGCCCAGGGCTCGGGCCGCCGTCTCGCTTCCCGGGCGATCGACGCCGGTCGTCGCCGCGCAGCGACCGCACCAGCCGGCCGGCGAGATGGCGAGCGAGCGCCGCCGCCCCGAGCGGATGGCGCGGGTCGGCGAGCAACACGCCGATCAGCGGCACGCGCTGAGGCGCCCACTGCGCCTTGTAGGGGTCGTCGCCGCGGCCGAAGTCGAGGATCCGTACACCGTCTGCCTCGATCAGGTGCCGCACCATCTGCGCGGTCAGCACCGTGCCGGGCGAGGAAGCACGGCGGGCCTCATCGTGGAAGAGCTTCGGCACCGTCGCGCGCCGGCGGTCGGGCTCGAGCAGCCAGTATTGCGCGGCGATGGGCGTGGCATCGGCGGCGTCGCGCAGCACGCCGAGGCGAAGCAGGCCCGCCTCCGCCGCCGCCCGCATGAGGGCGGGGTCGAACTCCGGGAAGGGCTCGTCGGGCTTCCAGGAGCGGGCGCGGACGGCGCGGAAGGCGTCGATCGCCGCCGCGAGGCCCTCGCCCGGCGCGGTGACGAGGTCGAACCGCGTGGAACGCTGCGCCGCCTTCAGGCGCCTGAGCACGGTGTTGCGCAGCACGGCGGGCCGCGCCGCGAGATAGCCCTCCCAGCCCGCGCCGGGGTCGAGCCGCGCCACCCACCGCCCGGTGTGGGCGAAGCGCGCGGCGACGAGGCCGCCGGCGCTGATCCCCTCGAGGAACGGGCCGAGCCAAGGCGCGTTCTCCTCGATGGTGTCGAGCCGGGCGGGCGGGCGGAAGCGCAGGGCGCGGGCCAAGGCGAGCCCCGACTCGCGCCACTCCGCCGCGCCGGCATCCGCAGGCGCCAGCGGCCGCCACGCTTGCGTGTAGGGCGTAGTGAGCGCCGCCAGTCGGCCGCGGCGGTGGAAGAGGGGCAGGACCGCCCGTCCGGCAGGCAGCCAGAGGGGCTCCTCGCCCCTCGGCAAGGCATGGGCGAGGGTCGTCTCGAACCAGAGGGCGGAGGCCCAGAGGTCGCGCGACGGAGGCTCGGCGAGGAGGCGAGCCAAGTCGGGAAGGCGGCGCAGCGGAAGGAGCGCGGGGGCCTGGGACATCGGAAGCCGCGCAGGGGTGGAGCGCGAAGGCGGAAGCCGAGCGCGACGAGTATGAGCCCGCGTCGATTCCCTCGCCAGGGTCGTGTCGGATTTCTTGACACTGGCGTCGACTCGATCGGCGGCGGAACGGATTTTTGGCCGAAATCCGCGAATGGTATCATTTTTGCGTCCACTGGTGTTGCCGCCCGGTGCTTCGCGGCGTCGACGGGTCGGCATACCAGCAGGAGATGGCCAGGAGGTCACCATGCGCTGCCTTCGTTTCACCCTTGTCGCCGCCACCGCGCTCATCGCCGCACCGGCCGTCGCCTCGCCGCTCACCGTCAGCGCCTTCGTCGGCGGCGCGCCCACGGGGGTCGTGCGGGACAACTTCGACTGGATCACGCCGCAGTTCGCGCCGCAGGGCGGCAGCGTGGCCCTGCTCTCCCCGCAGTCGGGCATCACCGTCCGGTTGGTCGGCGGCAGCTCGGCCATGGCGAATGCTCGCGCCGGCGCCGTCACCGGCGCGGTGGTGGGCAAGTACGCCGCCCCCTTCCTGTCGGGGAACAACGGGGTCGGCTTCGGCAACGACAACGGCGTGAACAATCCCCCCGCCGGCAACCAGACCCCTGCCTTCGGCGCGGACGAGACGGTGTACCTCACCACGGGCTCGACCGGCGCAAACGCCTCTCCCGGCAGCGAGATCGAAATCGTGCTGCCCGCGGGTGGGCCCTACTTCTACCTCGGCCTGCTCTGGGGCTCGGTCGACGACTACAACAGCCTGCTCTTCTACAACGGCGCGACCCTGATCGGCGCCATCACCGGCGTCGACGTCACGACGAGCCCGAACGGCGATCAGGGGGTGAACGGCACGCTTTACGTCAACATCACCTCCACCCAGGGCTTCGACCGCGTGGTGGCGCGCTCCACCCAGTTCGCCTTCGAGTTCGACAACCTCGCCTTCAACCGCACGATCCCACCCGAACTCGGCGTGCCGGAGCCCGCTTCGCTCGCCCTCCTCGGCGCGGGGCTGTTGGGCCTGGGCTTCGCGGCGCGACGCCGCCGCCGCTGACGGCAGGCAGGTCACCGCCGGAGAGCCGCTGGCGGGGCGCGCGGCGGATCGGAGAAGGGCTGCCGCGCCCGCCGGACGCGTGGCGGGCGCGACCGCGGCACACGGGGGCCACCACGATGACGGCATCCCGCATAGTTTCGTTACATTTTTGTGATCTCGCTTCCCGCGCACGGTTGCATAAAGGCATACTCACTGCGTCCAACTTTGGCGCAGAGGCGCTCATGATTGCCAACCCGGCCCAGCATGGGCCATCGCGGGATCCGGAGGATGCGGCCCTCGAGGCGGCCTTGGAGCCTCGCCTCAGCGTACCGGCCGCGATGGTCGCGATCGGGATGGCCTCGCTGGCGGGGTGGGCGGCGATCGCCGCCGCCTTTAAGGTCCTGCTGGGCTGAGCGCGGAGTCCAAACGGACGGTCTCTCCGGCGCGGCCGACCGCGAGCCAAGCCAGCACGGCGGCGAGCCCCTCCGCGAGCGGCGTTGGCGGCGGCAAGGCGAGCATGTCTTCGGCGCGAGAACGGTCGCCGAGCGAGTGCCGGATCTCGCCGAGCCGCGGCGGCCCGTGCGTGATGGGGACGGCGGCAGTGCCGGCGAGCGCGAGCAGCGTGGCCGCCAGGTCACGCACCGAGGTGGCGCGCCCCGAACACAGGTTGAGCACGGGCGCGGCCACATCGGCCCGTTCGAGCGCGGCGAGCAGTCCTGCCACGACATCGGCGACGAAGATGAAGTCGCGCGTCTGCCCACCGTCGCCGTTGATGACGATCGGCTCGCCGCGCGCGATGCGGCCGCAGAACACCGAAATCACGCCGGAGTAGGGGGACCGCGGGTCCTGCCGCGGCCCGTAGACGTTGAAGAAGCGCAAGCCCAGCGTCGGCACGCGGTACACTTCTCCGGCCACCCGCGCGTGCAGCTCCGACCCGAGCTTGTCCGCCCCGTAGGCGGACAGCGGCCGGCAGGGGGCGTCCTCGCCGATCGGCAGCCGGTCCTGCTCGCCGTACACCGCCGCCGAGGAGGCGTAGACCACCGGCACCGGGCCTCGTCCGGACGGATTTCGCGCCGCATCGAACACCGCGATCGAACCGCCGAGGTTGACGCGGTGCGCCCCGAGCCAGTCCTCGGTGCAGCGCTGCACGGAGGCGATGGCGGCGAGATGCACGATCGCATCCACCCCGGCGGCGGCCGCGCGCACGGCTTCGGCATCGGCGACGTCGCCGACGATGAGCTCCACCCCGGGCGGCAGGTTATCGCGCCGCCCCGTGGAGAGGTCGTCCAGCACGCGCACCCGGTCGCCGCGCGCGACCAGGGCGTCGCAGAGGTGCGAGCCGATGAAGCCCGCCCCACCCGTGACCAAGACCAGCGCCACGCCTGCCCCCCGTCAGAGCTGCCGGCCGGCCGCCTCGGCCGCGATCAGGGCGCCGAGGGGCCGATCGCGCGGCAAGGCGGGCGGCGCGATGACCAGGATCGCGGTGCGCACGGAGCCGTCGCGGTGGCGCGACAACACGCGCAGATCGATGGGCAGCAGGGTGCGCTCGTTCGGCAGGCGCAGGGCGAGGCGGGCGTCGCGCGGCACCGCCCCCGGCGGAAAGGCATGGCCGAAGGTCACGGCCGTCGCGGGCGGGGTGCCGGCAGCCGTCAGCGCGACCGCCGCGGCATCGCCCGGCCCGCGGGCCGGCAACGGCTCGCGGCGCGGCGGCGAACTCGGCCTCTGTGGCTGGGGCTGGCGCGACGGCGCCTGCGCGCTGGAGGATTCCGCCGCGCAGGCGGCCGGCAGGCTCAGCACGACGAGCGAGAAGTCTCGCCGGGTCAGGCTCGGGCCCATGCCTCCCTCTCCTGCGCAGAGGCCGCTGCACGGCGGCGGCCGAGAATGTCGCGGAACAGCGCGAGCTGCCCGGCCGAGACCTCGTCCCAGCCGAAGCGCTCGGCGTAGGCGCGAACGGCAGCGCGCGAAGGCGGTGCGGCGAGCAGCCGGCGCACCGCCGCCGCGATCGCCTGCGCGCTCGCCTCCTCGACCACGATGCCGGCGCCCTCGCTGCCGACGGCCTCGCGGCTGCCCCAAGCGGGGGTGGCGACCACCGGCGTGCCGCACGCCATCGCCTCAAGGAGAACGTTGGCCCAGCCCTCCCGTTCGGAGGCGAGCACCATCACGTCGGCCGCGCCGTAGAGGGCGGGCAGCTCGCCATGCGGGACGGCGCCGAGGAAGCGCACGCGGTCCGCCACCCCGAGGCGGCGGGCCAGCGCCTCGAGCGCCGCGCGCTCGGGGCCTTCGCCGGCGATCAGCAGCCGCACGCCGGGAAGTTCCGCCACCGCACCGATGGTCAGGTCGTGCCGCTTGCGCGGGATGAGCAGGCCGACGGAGAGCAGGGTCGGCCCGGTGAGCCCAAGCCGTTCCCGCAGCAGGTCGCGGTTTTCGGGCGGACGGAACAGCGCGAGATCGACCCCGTTGCGCAGCACCACCACGCGCTCGGGCGGCACGCCGAGCGCGACGAGCCCCTCCTTCAGCGCGGCACTGACCGCGATCAGCCCGTCGGCCGCGGCGAGCGCGCGACGGATCAGCAGCCCCGGCAGCCAATAGCGGGGGAACAGGCTGGTGTCCGAACCACGCGCGGTCAGCACGACCGGCAGGCCGAACCGGCGCCCCAAGCGCACCGCGGCGACACCGTCGGGGAACAGGTAGTGGGCGTCGATCAGGTCGAACCGCTGACCTGCGGCGACCAGCCGCCGGACGACGCGGGCCACCGCCCGCTCGTAGGCGAACGGGTTGGTCGCCATGCCGAGGCCCGGCACGGCGAGGAACCGCGGGTGGTGCACGACGAGCCCGTGCCGCTCCTCGACCGCGGGGACGTCGCCGGGCGCGGCAGGCCCTGACCGGCCCGGGAACCAGGGCACAGGGGCGATCACCGTGCTCCGCACCTCACCGCCGGCGACCAGATGCCTGAGCCTGTTCTCGACGAACACGCCATGATTGGGCTGGCGCGGGTTTGGGTAGAGGCTGCTCAGCGTGAGCAGGCTGACCCGGCCGTCGCCGCGGGGCGGCATCGTCGCCTGAGCGAGCCTGTTCGGGTTCGAGGCGATCGAAGGGAGACCAGAGCCGCCGCCTCTGGTCGGGGCTCTGCAGGCTCCAGACGAGGAGCCAGACGATCCCGATGAGCATGGCGCCGAAGAAGACGTTCTGCATGTCACGGCCTCCGGCGCGGGGGGATCAGCGGTCATCGCGACGCCCGCGTGCGCCACGATGCGGCAGCGACGCGCCCGGCAGGAGCCGGCGCCGCCCCGCCGCGCCAAGCCGGTGCGACCGAACCCCGGGCGGCGGCGCGCCACTGCGGCAGGCCCGCCGGCAGCGGAGCCTCGGCCGTCGCCAGTTCATACGCGGCGGAAAGCAAAGAGACCAAGGTGAGATAGCAGTCCCAATACTGCAGCGAAAGGAACGATCCTCCCGCCATGTAGGCGACGAAGGACACCTGGCTCATCCGGCCCAACGTGTTGACCCAGGCGAACCGCGAGTCACGCCGGCCGAGGCGGACGAGGCGCCCGGCATAGACCCACCCCGCGACCATGATGCCGAGCCAGATCGCGAAGACGATGAAGCCGTGCTCGCCCAGCGTCTCGAACCAGATGCTGTGCGCGGCCCGGGCGGTGATGCCGGGAGCGTACCGGTCGACGATCCATTGGTAATACATGCCCTGAAAGCCGGCGCCGAACAGCGGTCTCGCCAGCGCAATCTTCCAGGACGCCTCCCAGATGCGCACCCGGCCGAGGGCGGAGAGGTCGTCCTCGTAATTGACGATGGTCCGCATCCTCTCTTCCCAGCTCTCGGGCATGAAGGTGATGACCAAGGCGCCGATCGCCGCGATCGCGATCGCGGAAAAGATCTTGCCGCGGCTGCGCCACCACATCACCGACCCCGCCGCGGCGAAGGCGACGAGGGCACCGCGCGACTGCGTGCCGATCGCGGCGAAGGCGGAGAGCACCATGGCGACGAGGAAACCGACCCGCACCGGCGCGTGCTTCGACTGCAGACGCAAGTGGTTCATCAACGGGATGGCGAACAGGAAGGCGACCGCGACGTGGTTGCGATCGGCGATCATCGAATCGGCCGGGCCGAGCACCTTGTGCACGCCGCCCGTCATCAAGGTGAAGGCGCCGCCGCGCACGCCGTAGTAGCCGAGGCTGATCACCATCATCCACAGCAGCGCATGGATGCGATCGGCGTCCGTCAGCAGAGCGCGCGTCAACAGCACGCCGGCCAGGATCTTGATCACCTTGTCGTAACGCTTCCACACCACTTCCGGCGGCGAAATGGCGAGGATCGAGGTGATGGTGATGCCGATCGCGAACAGCACGAACAGCACGGTCGCGGCATCGCGCGGCACCCGTTTCGGTTCGCGCGCGAACACGCAGCCGATCACGGTGGCGAGGAAGGTCACCATCGCCCACGGTTGATGCGAGGCGAAACCGTGGATGAGCCGGTGCGGGCTCATGAAGGAGATCCACGACCACAACAGCACGCCGACGAAGGGCTTGCCCGAGGCCGCGACGAGCAGGAACGGCACCATGATCGCCGTGAAGGCGATGCTGCGCAGCATCCCGGCCTTCCCTTCCGCCCCGCCGCCTCGCTCAGCGCGGTGCGGCGCGCAGCCGGGCGACCAGCGCCTCCGCCTCGGCCCGTTCGGGGAAGCGGAGGTCGGCGGCGACGATCGGCTCGAGCACGCGCAGCGCCTCCTCACGCGCCCCGGTGGCCGCCAAGCCATGCGCGAAGCGGACGAAGATGCCCGGGTCGGCCTGCTGCCGTTGCGCCGCTCCCGCCGCCGCCTGGCGCAACAGCGGCAGCGCCTCCGCCGCCCGGCCGTGACGGAACAGGATCCAGCCCAGCGTGTCGGCGGTCTCCGGCGTGGGGGTGAGGAAGTAGGCGCGCTCGGCGAGCCGCAGCGCTTCGGCGAGTTTCGCCCGGCCCGCCTCGGTCTCGGCCTCGGCCCGCGCCTGCATCAGCCAGGCGAGGTTGTTGGCGGAAATGCCGTCGTCGGGTCGTGCCGCCACCACTTTGCGCAGGCGCTCCTCCGCCGCCGCCGTCTGGCCCTGCACGATCTCGATTTGCGACAGCAGGGCGTGGGTGGCGACGTCCTCCGGCTCACGCTCGAGCCACGCCTGCAGGGCCTGCATCGCGCGCTCGGGCCGCCCCGCCGCCTGCCACGCCCCGGCCTGGGCCTGGGCGAGGGCGCTCGAAGGCGCGACGCGATACCCCGCCTCGTAGGCCGCCGCCGCCTCCTCGGGGCGGTTCGCCGCCATCAGCAGGTTGCCGCGCAGGGCGAGCGAGGCCGGGCGCGTGTCCTGCGCGCGGGCGAGACTGTCCGCCTGCGCCAGGGCGGCGTCGAGCCCCCGCGCATCGCGCACGAGTTCGACCAGCCCCTGCAGGAGCAGGGCGTCGTTGGGCTGCAGTCGGATGCCCTGCTGCAACACCGCCTCCGCCGCCCCCGTGTCGTTGCGGCGCGCGAGCAGGGTGGCGAGCTGGCGGCGGGCGATGTTGGAGCGCGGCTCCTGCGCCAGCGCGGCGCGTGCCGCCGCCTCCGCTTCCGCCATCTGCCCGGCCTGGGCGCGGGCCTCGGCGAGCACGATCAGATGCTGGGTGGTGCGGGCGCGATCGCGCCAGGCGGGTGAGTCGAGCACGGCGACCGCCCGTTCCGGCTGGCGCAGCCGGAGATGGGCGGAGGCCAGGGCGAGGGCGACCGCACTCGAGGTCGGGTTGGCGGCGTAGACGCGCTCGAGGATGGCGAGCGCCGAGGCCCCGTGCGGTCCGCCCGACCCGGCGGCGTTGGCGATGCGTCGCAGTGCCTCGGCGTTCTCGGGGTCGCGCTCCAGCACTTCGGCCAGCAGGCGTTCGGTGCGCGCGGCGTCGTTCTCGATGGCGGCGATGCGGGCGAGGCCGAGGCGGGCGCGCACGCTGTCGGGCTGGGTGCGCAGCACCGCCTCGAACCGTTCCTTCGCCCCGGCAAGGTCGAAGCGGATCAGGCGGATGGTGGCATCGACGATGCCGGCGAGTTCGCCGTCGCGCGCTTCCGGCCCGAGCCGCTCCAGTTCCGCCCGCGCGGTGTCGAGATCACCGAGCGCAAGCGCGGCGGAGGCGAGCACCTCGCGCGCGCCGCGTTGATCGGGCGCGCGGGCGAGGGCGGCGCGCGCCGCTTCCGCCGCGGCGGCGGCCTCGCCGACGGCGAGCCGGGCCACGGCGAGACGGGTGAGGATGCCCGCATCCTCGGGGGCGAGTTCCGCCGCGCGCTCGAACGCCTCGCGCGACTCAGTCCGCCGGCGCATCGCGGCATGCGCTCGGCCGAGCATGTCGTAGGCCTCGGCGTCGGCCCGGCCGCGCTGCACCAGCCGGGCGAGCGTGCCGGCCGCCGCGTCGGGCGCCCCGCGCTCCATCTCGATGGTGGCGAGCAACTTGGCGCCGCGGGGATCGTCCGGCCGGCGGGCGACGTGGCGCTGCGCCGCATCCTCCGCCTGCGCGGTCTGGTTCAGCGCTCGCTTCACGGTCGCCAGCACGAGCAGCCCGTCGGGAAGGTTGACGAGGGTCTGCGAGGGGATGCGCTGCAACGACTGGTCCGCGCCCTGGAAGTCGCGCGCCTGGACCTTGAGCATCGCATCGAGCAGCAAGCCCACCGGCGCGTTGGGGGCGAGCCTGAGCCCCGCCGCGACGTCGCGACGCGCGGCGTCGAAGTCGCCCGAGCGCATCAGCACCTCGCTGCGGCGGAACAGCGGCAGCGGGTCGCCCGGCGAGCGGGCGATGATGCGGCCGAAGGTCGCCGCGGCCCCGGCGAGGTCGCCCCGCTCGAACTGCAGCGCCGCCTTGCGGTTCAGCGCCTCGACATTGTCGGGGTCGATGGCGAGGGCAGCGTCGACCGCGGCCTCGAACGCTGCGCGATCGCCGTCGGCGGAGGCGACGGAGGCGCGGGCGAGCTGCGCATCGACCAGCCGAGGGGCAAGGCGGACGGCGGTGGCGGCGGCGCGCCTGGCCTCGTCGCGCTGGTTCAGCGCGAGATGGGCGAGGGTGCGAAATGCCGCCACGGTGCCGGCAACCTCGGCCGGCTGCGCGCCCTCGTCGATCGGGAAGTCGCGCAGCAGCTCGTTGTGACGCCGCAACAGGAGGTAGGCGCGCAGCAGCAACTGCGTGCCCTCACGGCGGTCGAAGCCCCGCTCGAGGGCGGCGCGAGCCTCCTTCTCCGCCGTATCGCCATCGCCGAGCGCGAGTGAGACGCGGGCGAGCGCGGCGCGCAGGGCCGGGTCGTTCGGATTGGCGCGCACCGCATTGCGCCACTCGATCTGCGCCGCCCGCAGATCGCCCCGGGCCTCGGCGGCACGGGCACGGTCCGGATTGGCCTCGGCCGGAGCGGCGAGCAAGGCGGCGGCCAGGGCGAAGGCCGCCAGGCGAAGGGGGGGGCGAAGGCGCGAGGTCATCGTCTCGTCTCCGTCAGGCGGCGTCGACCGGATCCTGGGCCTCGCCGCGCGGGGCGGCGATGCCGTGCGTCTCGAGCAGCGTGTACAGCGTCGGGCGGCTGATGCCGAGTAGCCGCGCCGCCTGGGCGAGGCTGCCCCCGGCATGGGCGAGCGCGCGCAAGATGGTCTCGCGTTCCGCCCTCAGCCGCGCGGCACGCAGGTCGAACCCCGCCTCGCCCATCCCCTCCCCCGCCTCGACGGCCTCAGCCGTTTGGGGTGCTGCGAGCTCGAGGTCGTTCGCCGAGACGAGGGGCCCCTCGCTCATCAGCGCCGCTCGTCGCACGCGGTTCTGCAGTTCGCGCACATTGCCGGGCCAGGGGTGGGCGAGGAGGGCGGCCTCGGCCGCGGCATCGAAGCCGCGCAGGCGCCGGCCGAACTCCCGCGCATCGCGGGCGAGGAAGGCACGGGCGAGCAGCAGCACGTCCTGCCCGCGATCGCGCAGCGGCGGGATGCGTATGGTCACGGCGTTGAGGCGGTAGAGGAGATCGGCGCGAAACCGTCCCTCGGCGGCCTGACTCTCCAGGGGTTGATTGGTGGCGGACACGAGGCGGACGTCGACCTTGATCGGCGTGCGCCCGCCGAGCCGCTCGATCGTCTGCTCCTCGAGGAAGCGCAGCAGCTTGGCCTGCAGCGCGAGCGGCAGGTCGCCGATCTCGTCGAGGAAGAGGGTGCCGCCGTTGGCCTGCTCGAACTTGCCGATGACCTGGCGGATGGCGCCGGTGAAGGCGCCCTTCTCGTGGCCGAACAGCTCCGATTCCAGCAGCGTTTCGGGGATCGCGGCGGCGTTGATGGCGACGAAGGGCTTCTCCGCGCGGGGACCCATGTCGTGCAGGGCGCGGGCGAGCGCCTCCTTGCCGGTGCCGGACTCGCCCAACAGGAGGACGGGCACGGCGACGGAGGCGAGCCGCTCGACCTGCCGGCAGACGGCGAGCATGCGCTCGTCCGCGGTCAGGATGCCCTGGATCGGTGAGGTGCGCGGGGCAGCGGCGAGACGCTGGTTCTCCTCCTCGAGTTCACGCAGGCGAAGCGCGCGCTCGAGCACGATGCGCAGCACGCCGAGATCGGCCGGCTTGGGGCAGAAATCGTAGGCGCCGAGCGCGACGGCACGCAGCATGTTCGCCTTCTGATCCTGGCCGGAGGAGACGACGACCGGCAGGAGGGGGTTGAGCCGGCGCAGCGCCTCGAGGGTGGCGAAGCCCTCGCTCACGCCCTCCGGATCCGGCGGCAGGCCGAGATCGAGCAGCACCACGGCCGGTTTCTCGCGCCGCGCCGCGGCTTCGGCCTCGGCGCGATCGCCGGCGAGCACCACCCGCCAGGCCGGGAAGCCCCATTTGTATTGCATGGCGAGGCCCTCGTCGTCCTCGACCACCAGGAGCTTCGGCTTGCTCACGCCGCCCTCTCCGTCGCCGCCTGGGGCAGCGCCTCCGCCGCCGGGGCAGCCAGCGGCAGGCTGAGGCGCATGGTCGTGCCGCGGCCCGGCGTGCTCAACGCCTCCAGATCGCCGCCCGCCTCGCGGGCCAGTTCGCGCGCCTGCCATGCCCCGATGCCGCTGCCCTTCGCCTTGCCGGCCGTGCCGAGCGGGCGGAACAGCACGTCCCGGATGAACTCTGCGCTCATGCCGGGGCCCCGGTCGGTGATGTCGATCACGGCCCGTCCGCCCTCGCGGCGAAGCACGACCTCGACCGGTGCATCCGGTGGCGAAGCCTCGAGCGCGTTGTCGAGCAGGTGGCCGACGGCGGCATCCAGCGCCTCGGCGGGGATGGCGACCGCGAGCCCGGCCTCTGCGGTAAGCCGCACGCGCGACCCGTGCCGGCGCGCCAGCAGACTCAGCCGCTCCGCCGGATCGAGCCCACTCGCGGTGCTGCGCGGCGCGGCGGGCGCCACCGCCTCGGCCGGGCCGCGCAGACGGGCGATCAGGCTGTCGATGCGGTCGGCGGCAAGGCGCACCGTGGTCAGCATGTCGCGCTGGAACTCGGGATCGTTGAGGTTCTCCTCGGCGTTGGCGAGCAGGAGGCGGAGCTGGCTCGCCACCGTTTTCACGTCATGGGCGACGAACGCGAAGCGCTTGGCGTAGTCGGCAAGCCGGCGGTTCTCGGCCAGCCGCTCGGCGGCACGGCGTTCGGCCAGGAAGACCGCGACCTCGGAGCCGATCGCGCGCAAGAGGTCGAAGGTTTCGCCATCGAGCGGGAAGGGGGCGCGCGGCGGGGCAAGGAGGACGAGGCCGATCATGCCGTCGCGCGGATGCCGAAGCGGCACGGCAAGCCAGAGCGGGCGCGGACAGTCGGCCGGCAGGGCCGGGGCGTCAGCGCCGCTGCAGTGGAGGATCCACTCGCCACCGCGCATCTCCCGCACGAGGGCGGAGTCCCGTGCGAGGCGAAGGGTCGGGCGTTCCGGCATGTTCCAGGACACCTGCCAACGCAGGAAGGGATCGGCAGTGTCGTCTGCGAGAAAAAGCATTCCGGCCGGACTGTCCACCGCATCGGCAAGGGCGCGGACCGCCCGCGGCAGGGGCTCCTCCGTCGTGTCCGCCGCCGAGAGCGTGGCCAGCACGCGCTGCCACTCGCGGCGATAGTCGTAGCGGGCGGTAAAGAAATGGTCGACGATCCGGCGTCGGATGTGTGAGCGGACCGTCTCGGAGGCGAGCGCCACCGCCAGCCCGATCGCGGCGAAGCCGAGCAGGCTTGCCCGCGCCACCTCGCCCCAGGAGGCGCCAAGATGACGGGCGACCTCGCCGACCAGCCCGACCGCGAGCAGGAAGACGCCGCCGACGACCAGGGTGGCGGCGTGGAAGACGACGGCCCGCGACACCGGCAGGCCGCGCCGGACGCGCCGGTCGCGCACCGCGGCGACCGCGAGCAACGGCAGGGCGGCGGCGGCGACCACCGCCCTCGCCTCGAGCAGGGAGGGCAGGAAATCACGACGGAGGACGGCGTCGACCATCACCGCGAGATCGATCGCGGCAAGCCCGCCCAGCGCGATGCAGGGCAGCTTGACGTGCCAACGCGCCGCGTCGCTGACGTTGCGATAGACGTTTTCCGCCACCAGCAGGATGAGGAGCGCGAGGCCGAGACGCGCCGCGAGGCCTGGCGACACCAACGAGGGCTGGGTGAGAGGCGGCGGCAGGAACGCCGCGCCGGCGACGACGACGAGGGCGAGGCCGAGGCCTGCCGTGGCGAAGCGCGCCACCGGCCGGCCCGCCGCCGCGCCGGCGAAGCGGCGGTAGAGGACGAGCAGGGCAGCCAGCCAAGCGAGGCTGCGCAAGCCTTCGACCAGCCCCGGCACGCCGTTCAGCGGATCGCCGGGGTACAGCGAGACCGCGCCCGCCCAGACGCCGGTGAGCAGGGCGGCACCAGCGAGTGTCAGCGGAACTCGCCCCCGCCCCGCCGCCAGGGCGAGCACGGCCCAGACCAGGGAGGCGGCGGCGACGGCGGCGTGCAGTCCGGCCGAGACCATGCGGTGGCGGCTCACCGTGCGGGGTGGTGCGGTGCGCCTCTCGGCCCGGCCACCCCTGAACCGGCCCGATCTGCGGCCCGCCAACCGACGCCGGCCGGGGGAGCAGGCCATGGCCCCCTTCGATCCGACCATGCCGGCGACCGCTGCGCCTTGCTACGCTAGACCGGACGCGCCATCCGCGCAATGAAAAAATGCTTGCGACGGAGCTGGATTTTTAGACCATCCGCCACTCATCAGCGGAAAATGGGGCGGGGCGAGGGGTCCCGGCCGGGCGGCGTATCGTTTTTTGACGAAAGTGATGGTTCTGGCGCGCGGTCCGGTTGTGTGATAGGCATGTGCGGAATGTCACGCGCAGGAACGAGCTTGCCTGCTAGGGTAGGGCGCGGCTGGAACGGCGCCGCCGACCGGCCAGGCGGGTTTCCCGTACCTGCAAAGGCCCGTATGGTCGCCCCGGCCTCGGCTCCCCGCCGCGGGCGGGAGGGACGAAGCGGGGCGGATGACGGTTCGATCCGGGCGCGACGGGTGGCGCGTTCCGCCATGCCAGCGCCCGTGACGTGAGGAGATGGGACGAGACTTCCATGCAGACAGGGCGAGAGCATACCCCGGGGCGTGACGGCAGGGCCGGCTTGGCGCTCGGCGGTCGGGCGCGGCGTGCGACACAGCTCGGACTTCTCGTTTTCGCCTGCGGCTTGGCCGCGGCCTGCGGCGGGTCGGGCGGCGTGCCTGTGCCGGCGGCCGACACGCGGCCGCAGCTGCCCGCCTTCGATGCTCCCGAATACGTGATCGGGGCGGGAGACACGCTCTCCATCCAGGTCTATCGGCTGCCCGATCTGTCCGCCACCGTTCCTGTCCGGCCGGACGGCCGGATCTCCACGCCGCTGGTGCAGAACATCGTCGCCGCCGGGCGAACCCCATCCGAACTCGCACGCGAGATCGAGCGCGAGCTTCGCCGCTTCGTCCGCGAACCCACCGTGACCGTGCTGGTGACCTCCTTCGTCGGCCCCCCGGCGCGGCAGGTGCGCGTGGTCGGCGAGGCCGCCCAGCCGCTCGCCATCCCGTTCCGGGAGGGCATGAGCGTGCTCGACGTGATGATCCAGGCCGGGGGCCTGACGCGCTTCGCCGCCGGTAACCGGGCGGAAATCGTTCGGCGCGAAACTCCCGGCGGTCCGGCCCAGGTCATCCCGGTCCGGCTGGCCGACCTGTTGCGGGACGGTGACATGTCGCAGGACTTGCCGATGCGGCCCGGCGACACGTTGGTCATCCCGCAGAGCTGGTTCTGAGCCGGTTCTGACCGGGGCGCCGCGCCGGCACGATCGGCGCGGCGCATGATGGAGGGTCGAGGCGTTGGATCAGATCGTACAGATCCTCAGACGCATGGTCGCGGCCAGCTGGCAGCACCGCTGGAAGGCGGTGCTGGTCGCTTGGCTGGTCTGTCTCGTCGGCTGGGCGGTGGTGCAGCGCATTCCGGATCAGTATCGCGCCACCGCCCGCATCCACGCCGACGTCGATGCCGTGCTGAGCGCCGTGCTCAGCAACATCGCGGTGGACGGGTCGCCGCAGAACCAGGTCGACCTGCTGGCCCGTACCCTCCTCACCCGGCCGAACCTCGAGCGGATCATCGCGCGAACCGACCTCGACCTGCGCGTCAGCACGCCACAGGACCGCGAAGCGCTGATCCGCGAGCTCGGCAACGCGATCAAGATCGGCACCTTCCGCGGGCGGAGCTCGGTGTTCAGCATCGAGTATGTCGATCGTGACCCGCGTCTGGCGCGCGACGTCGTGCAGACCGTGGTCACGCTGTTCATGGAACTCGCCACCGCCGCCGACCGCCAGCAGCTCGAACAGGCACGCGCCTTCGTCGAGACGCAGATCCGCAACTACGAGGCACAGCTGCGGACGGTGGAGCAGAAGCGGATCGAGTTTCGCAACCGCTACTTCGACCTGTTGCCGCTCGAGCAGGGCGGGATGAGCCGCCTTGACCACGCGCGCGAGCGTCTGTCCACCTTGCGCGGCGAGCTCGAAGATGCCCGCCAGCGCCGGGCCCTCCTGCAGGCGCAGTACGAAGAGATGCAGCGCGCGCCGGCGCGGACGGCTCGCGCCGGCGGGGCCGATCCTCAGCTCGCCGCGGCGGAGCGGACGTTGCGTGAGCTCCTGCTGCGCTACACCGACGAACACCCGGACGTGGTCGCCACGCGTTCGATCATCGCCCAGCTGCGTGGCCAGGGCGGCCGGGGCGGCGGCGGGACGACGGCAAGCGGTGGCGCGGTCGCCGCGGCGCCGACGCCGCCCACCACCACGCTCGAACAGGTGCGGCTGCGGATCGTCGATCTCGACGGGCAGATCGCCTCCCTCGAGCGCCAGATCGAAGAAACAACGACGCGGGTCAATCGGCTCGAGGCATTGTTGCGCACCGTGCCGCAGGTGCAGAACGAGTTCGCCAACCTCAACCGCGACTACGACGTCCTGCAGAAGAACTACCAGGACCTCATCGCGCGGCGCGAGGCGCTGCAGATCGCCGGCGCGGCCCGGCGCGAGGCTGAGCGGGTCCGGCTCGAGATCATCGAGCCGCCGGTGGTGCCGCTGACCCCCGAGGCGCCGAATCGACTGCTGCTGTTCACCGGCGTGCTGGCCGCCGGGTTGGCGGCGGGCGCAGCACTGGCGCTCGTCCTCGGGCAGCTCGATACCAGTTTCTACAGTCTGCGCGACCTGCGCCAGCTCGGCCTGCCCGTGCTCGGCGCGGTGTCGGAGGCGGAGCCGCCGAGGATGCGCTTCGCCATCGTCACCTTCCTCGTCCCTCTGTTGGCTCTGCTCGCCGCCTACGGCGCGTTCGCGCTCGGCTTCGATGCGAAGCAGTTCGCCGACCGTGTGCCGGCCATCGTGACCAGGTTGCTGACATGAACGTGCCCCCTCTCCGCCCGCCTGGACGCGATCGCCAACACCTCGTCGAGCGTGCGGTCGAGGCGATGGGCGTGTCGCTGTCGGGCACCGAGCCCCGTGTCGTGCCGGGTCCGGCGGCGATGCCGCCGCCGACGGGCACCTCGCCGTCGCCCGCACCTTCCTCGCCGCGTCCGGCCGACGCACCGCCGGCCGCCCCCATCGGGCGCGAGGCGCTGACGGCGCTCGGGCTGATGGTCGGCTCAGCCCAGGGTGCGCGCAGCCGGATCTCCGAGGAGTACAGCGTGGTACAGCATGCGGTGCTGCGCACCGTGCGGGCGACCCCCTCCGTCGACGGCCGCTGCGGACGGATCATCATGATCACCTCGGCCCGGCCCGGCGAAGGCAAGACCTTCACTGCGCTGAACCTCGCCGCCGCACTGGCGCAAGGGTCGCAGCGCGCGGTCGTGCTGGTGGATTGCGACGGCAAGGCGGGTTCGCTGACCGATCGGCTCGGCCTGCGCGACCAGGTCGGGCTGTGCTGCCTGGCCGCCGACCCGCAGAGCCGCGGCTCGCCGCCCCTGCAGCCGACAGCCGTGCCGCGCCTGTATGTTCTCGGCTACGGTCGCAGCGGGCGACCCGGCAGCTCGCCGCCGGCCACCCTCGGCGCCGTTCTGCTCCGTCTCGCCAACGCCTACCCCGACCACCTGTTCGTGCTCGACACGCCGCCATGTCTCGCCACCGCCGAGGCTTCGCTTCTTGCCCCGGTGGTCGGCCAGGTGGTCATGGTGGTGCAGGCCCAGGCGACACAGCGGGCTGAGGTCGAGGCCGCACTCGACCTCGTCGACACCTGCCCGAACATCGAACTCCTGCTCAATCGTTCACTCTTGCGCGGTCACGACACCTTCGGCGCATATGGCTACGATGACTACCACGCGCCGGCGGCCGACCGCTCCTGAAACCCTCCCTTTCGCGACCCACCCTGCGCCACGGGTGAGACCGCGGCGAAGTCTGCCGCGCCCTGTCGCGGGAGCGATGGTCCTGGCCTCGCTCCTCAGCGCCGGTCGCCCCGCCGGAGCCCAGGTCGAGGCCAGCCCCGCCCCTTCGGCGGCCGCCGCCCCGGCGCCGCGGCCGGCCGCTGCCCCGCCGGCGGTCGATCCCTCGGCCGGCCTGCGCCCCGGCGGCCTCGGCTTTCCCTTCACCACCGTCGGCGGGCTGCCGGTCGGCCAGGTCGGCTGGTTCGTGCAGCCGAGCCTCGGCGTGTCGGTCGGCTTCGACGACAATGTCCGTTTCACCGCCCGCGATCGGAAATCGGACGTGTTCGTCAGCGTCTCGCCGGGTATCCTGGTGCGCGGTGACACCCCGCGCATCACCACCACGCTGAGCTACACGCCGGTTGCCACCTTTTACCTGTCGCGCAGCGAGGAGAACCGGCTGTCGCATTTCGGCACCGCCCGGGCGCTCGCCACCGTGGTCCAGGATCGCCTGTTCCTCGATGCCCGCGCCGCCGCCTCGTCCAGCGACCTGTTCGGGGCCTTCGGCGACGATACGGTCGGCGGGGCGCGGCGCAACCAGATCCAGACCGTCTCGGCTTCGATCTCGCCCTATGCGGTGCAGCGTTTCGGCGGCCTCGCCGTGGCCCGCGCCGGCTACATCTTCAACATCACCGACCAGTCGCGCCAGGACACGTCGCGTCCGGTGCTGATCGACGACCCGGTGTTCGGACCCATCCGCGCGCGCAGCTTCAGCCCCTCGAGCTTCATCTCCCACACCGGCTACCTGACGGTGACCAGCGGCGAGGACTTCGGCCGCCTGCTGCTCACCGGCAACCTGCAGGGCACCACCTTCGACGGCGACGGCATCTACGACGGCGCACGCCGCTGGGAAGCCGCAGTCGGTGCCGGCTACGGACTGACGCGCTGGCTCTTCGTGCTCGGCGAGGTCGGCTACGAGAACATCAAGTACAATACGGTGCCGAAGACGGACATCTCCGGCATGATCTGGAGCACCGGCGTGCGGCTCGTGCCGTCCGACACCTCGGAGGTCACCGTCCGCTACGGGCGGCGCGATGGGTACGAGGCGTGGCAGGGCGACGGCGCGACCAACCTCTTCGGCCCGCGCACCCGGCTGTCCGTCAGCTACAGCGACCGCTTGACGAACTCGGCCCTGCGAGCGGCTGAACTCTTGCAGACGACGACGCTCGATCCCTTCGGCAACCCGATCTTCACGGCGAGCGGCACGCCGGCCCCGCTCAGCGGCAATGCCGGCCTGCTCGGCTTCCAGGATGGGCTCTACCGCACCCGCACCGCCTCCGCTTCGATCCGGCATACGCTCGAGCGCGACGTGTTCGTGCTCTCGGTCACCCACGAGAACCGCCGCCCCTACGCCGCCGATCCGCGCTCGCGCCTGCAGACGCCGACCGACGGCACTTCGATCGGGTTGAGCTGGTCGCGCCCGCTCGACGAACTGACCAACCTGACCAGCTATGTGCGCTACGGCGTGCGTTCGATCGGCGCCGGCCGCGGCGGCGACAGCAGTTTCTACTCCGCCGGCGCGGTGCTGACCCACGCCTTCTCCGAGACCCTGTCGGGGGCGCTCAGTTACCGCCTCGACGTGCGCGAGGACGATGTCGGCGACGACACGATCTATCGCAATCTCGTGGTGGCGTCGCTGCGCAAAACGTTCTAAGGGCCACCCGGCACCAAGGGCGCGGCCGATGTACATCGACTACTACGGGTTCACCGGCCATCCGTTCCTGATGACGCCGGATGCGCGTCTCTATTTCCCATCCACGGTGCACAATCGCGCGCACGCCCATCTCGTCTACGGGCTTGCCCAGCGCGAGGGCTTCGTCGTCATCACCGGCGAGGTGGGTGCGGGCAAGACGACGCTGGTCGAGAAGCTGTGCGCCGAGCTCGATCCGGCGTCGTATCGGATCGCCCGCATCTCGACCAGCCAGGTCTCCGGCGAGGACCTGCTCCGTCTGGTCGCCGATGCCTTCGAGGTGCCGTCGGACGGGCCGAAGGCGGCCTTGCTGCGCGGCATCACCGAGGCGTTGCGCACGGGGGAACGGATCGGGCGCCGCCACTTGCTCATCGTCGACGAGGCGCAGGCGCTTGCCCCCTCCGCCCTTGAGGAGCTGCGCATGCTCTCCAACGTCACCGAGGAGGGCCGGGCGCTGCTGCAGACCATCCTACTCGGCCAGCCGCAGCTGCGGCGCATCATCGCGAGCCCCGACCTCGACCAGCTCCGCCAGCGCGTGCTCGCCTCCTACCACCTCGGCGGGCTGTCGCGGGAAGAGACCGCGGCCTATGTCGAGCACCGCATGCGGGCGGTGGGTTGGGCCGGCCATCCGGCCTGGGGCGAGGGCGCGCTCGAGGAGGTGCACCGCCACACGGGCGGCATCCCGCGCCGCATCAACCGCCTCTGCGGCCGCGTGCTGCTCGGCGCCGCCCTCGAACAGGCCGACACGCTGACCGCCGATCTCGTCCGTCTCACCGCGCAGGAACTGGAGGAGGATCTCTCCGCCGGGGCGGAGAACGCGCGCGCGCCCGTGCTGCGCGCCGAACCGGCCAGCCCCTTTCCGGCGGCTTCCCTCTATCCCGCCGGCGACCCGCACGCCGGCTACGGTGCCGTGGTCGCCGACCTCGCCCGTCGGATCGAACTCCTCGAGATCCAGTCGGCTCGGCGCGAGCGCGTGTTCAACCGGCTGATGGACCTGTTCGCCGCCCTCGATCTCAGGCGATGACGGCGATGGACCGCCACGCCCTCACCGTCGACGTGGAGGACTGGTTCCAGGTCCAGGCTTTCGCCGAGGTCATTCCGCGCCATTCGTGGGACACGCTGCCGCGTCGGGTCGTCGCCAACACCGACCGTCTGCTCGACCTGTTCGCCGAGGCCGGCGTGCGCGGCACCTTCTTCGTCCTCGGCTGGGTGGCGGAGCGTCACCCGGACCTCGTTCGCCGCATCGCCGGTGGCGGACATGAGATCGCGAGCCACGGCTACGGACACGAGCTCGTGCACGCGATCGGACCCGACCGCTTCCGCGCCGACATCCGTCGCGCCAAGGCGGTGCTGGAGGATTGCGCCGGCACGCCGGTGGTCGGCTACCGGGCGCCGACCTTCTCCATCGGACGCCGCCGCACGCCCTGGGCGCACCCCGTGCTGGCGGAGGAAGGCCACCTCTACTCCTCCTCCATCTATCCCGTTCGGCACGACCTCTACGGCGAGCCGGAGGCGCCGCAGACCCCTTTCCGTCCCCACCCGGCGGGCGTGGTCGAGGTGCCGATGACCGTCGCCCGTCTCGCCGGCCGTGCGGTGCCGTGTTCGGGCGGCGGCTGGTTCCGTCTGTTTCCCTATCCGCTGTTCCGCCGCCTGCTGCGCCTTGCCGCCCGGTCGGGGCCGGTCATGTTCTACACCCATCCGTGGGAGATCGATCCCGCCCAGCCGCGCGTCGCGGCCGCACCCTTGCGCTCCCGGCTTCGCCATTACCTCGCACTGACCCGTACCGAAGGACGGCTCAGGCGGCTCCTCCGCGACTTCGCCTGGGACCGCGTCGATCGCGTCTACGCTCCCGCCATCGCGTCCAGCTGAAGCGATCGGGCTATCCGGCCATGATGCCGAGCGCGAGCCGACGCAGCGTCGCCGACCTCGTCTTCGAGGGCGGCCTGCTGTTCCTGGCATTGCGGGTGTTCAGCCGCGTCCTCGGTTTCGCCGCCTTCGCGGTGAAGGCCCGGGTTCTCACCCAGTACGACTTCGGCCTCATCGGCAGCCTCACCCTGGTCACCAGCTTCGTCGGCATTCTCGGCGCGCATGGCGTGTTCGACCGGCTGATCCGCATGCCGGAGATGAGCGAGGCCGACGTGCATCGGGCCTGGACGCTGAAAGCGTTGTTCAATTTCGGCATCGCCGCGGTCTTGGTCGTGCTGTCGAACCCGGCGGCCCGCTTCCTCAACGAACCCGACCTCGCCCCCGCCCTTCGCGTCACCGCGCTGCGGCCGATCATCACCGCACTGGAGTCGCCGATCTCCGTCCATTGGGCGCGCGCCCTGCGCTTTCGCCCGATGGTGCTGTTCGCGATGCTCACACGGCTGATGGACGTCGTCTTCTCGACGGCCGGGGCGGTCATCCTGCGCTCCTACTGGGGTCTCCTTTACGGCACGCTGCTCGCCTTCGCGTGCCAGACTGTCCTCACCCATGTCCTAATGCCGTTCCTGCCGCGGCCGCGGCTCGACAAGTCGGGCGAGTTCCTCGCCTTCTCGCTGTGGTCGCTCGTCCATTCGTTGGCGAACTATTTCGCGATGAGCGCGGATGAGCTGGTCGTCCGGCGCCGGTCGGACACCGGCGTGTTCGGCCTCTATCACGTCTCCCGCGACCTCTCCCGCATCTTCGTCTCCGAACTCGTGCTGCCCGTGGCGGCGCCCCTGCTCGCTGGGCTTGCCCGGATGTTCACGCTAGGGGGTCGCCGCTTCCTGGCCGCCGCGACCAAGGCGATCGCGGCGGCCGCCCTCATCTCCGCCGCGGTCGGCTTCGGCATGTCCGCCACCGCGGGCGAGGCGGTCGCAATCGTGCTCGGCGGGCGCTGGCAGGGGGCGGTGCCCATCCTGCAGGTGATCGCGCTCGGCGTGGCCGCGCTGGCGGTCGCCGAATTGCACCGCCCGGTGATGGTCGCCTTCGGCCGGATCCAGGTCTCCACCCTGCTGTGGGTCGGCCGCGCCGTGGTGAAGATCGCCGTCTCCGTCGTCGGTTTTGCCCTTGGCGGGGCGCACGGGGTTGCCGTGGCCTTCAGCCTGTCCTGCACCATCCTGCTGTTCGTCGACTACGCCGTCGTCTTCCGCGCCCTGGGCGGCCGCGCGGCGACGGCGTTCGCAGTCCTCTGGCGGCCGATCCTCGCCGGGGCCGTCATGCTCGCGGCCCTGCTCCTGCTGCCATGGCCAACGGGCTGGCCGGTGCTCGCGACCGCCCTCGCGAAGGTCGCCCTCGGCGCCGCCATCTATGGCGCGGTGGTGGTGCTCGCCTGGCGCGCCGCCGGCAGACCGCAGGGTGGCGAGTCCGTGCTGCTCGAACGACTGCCGGCCCCCGTGCGGCAGCGGATCACGCGGATCATCGGCGCGCCTGCCGCGCCGGCGGTCGAACCCTCGACATGAGCGTGCGCATCCGCCCGCTCGACGACGCCTCCGCCCCGGCCTGGGACCGCTTCGTCCGCGCCACGCCGGAGGCGACCTTTTTCCACCTCTCTCCCTGGGCGCGCGTCATCCGCGCGGTGTTCGGTCACCCGACCTTCTACGCCTACGCCGAACAGGACGGGGCGATCGTCGGCGTGCTGCCGCTGGCGCGGATGAAGACGCTGCTGTTCGGCGACCTCCTCTCGTCCACCCCGTTCTGCGTCTATGGCGGCATCGCTGCCGCCACGGCGGAGGCCGCCGCCGCGCTCGAGGCCTACGCGATCGACACGCAGAGACGCCTTGGCGCCCCGGTGCTCGAGTTTCGCCGCATCGCCGCCGAGGACCCGGGTTGGGTCGGCCGCCCGCCTCTCTACTTCACCTTCCGCAAGCCGTTCACCATCACCGGCGACGACGAGAGGGACATGGCGGCCAACATCCCGCGCAAGCAGCGCGCCGAGGTGCGAAAGGGATTGAAGCGCGGGCTCGTTGCGGTGACGAACCAGGACGCCGACGTGCTGCACCGCGTCTACGCCGAATCCGTGCGCAACCTCGGCTCACCGGTGTTCCCTCGTCGCTACTTCCGCGCCCTGCTCGCCGCCTTCCCCGGCGAGGCCGACGTCACCACCGTGCTCGCCGAAGGAAGGCCCGTCGCCTCGGTGCTGTCGTTCCATTTCCGCGATGAGGTCCTGCCCTACTACGGCGGCGGCACCTGGGCCGCGCGTTCCCTCTCCGCTTCCGAGGTGATGTACTGGGAGGTGATGCGGCGCGCAGGCCGCGAGCGGGGCGCGACGCGGTTCGATTTCGGCCGCTCGAAGATCGGTACCGGTGCCTTCGACTACAAGAAGAACTGGGGTTTCACGCCCGAACAGCTCCATTACTGCTACCGCCTCGCCCCCGGCGCCGCCATTCCCGAGAATAACCCGAACAACCCGAAGTACCGGCTGTTCATCGCCGCCTGGAAGCGCCTGCCGGTGCCGATCGCCAACCTGCTCGGGCCCCCGCTCGTGCGCGGCCTCGGCTGAGCGAGACCGATCAGCACCACGCCCCAGCCACGTGCCGGATTGACCCCATCGCGCCGGACACCTTCAATGCGCGCGAGGCGGCGCACCGAACGCCGCACGCAACGAGGCTCTCGGGAGGACCACCATGCGACTCGCCGTCACCCTGCTCGCCGCCACGCTGGCCGCCGTGCCGGCCACCGCGGAGGCGCAAGCGCTCCGTTTCATGACCGGTCCGCAGGGCGGTGTGTGGGTGCCGCTCGGCGGAGCGCTGAAGAACATCTGGGAACAGGCGATCCCCGGCATGTCCATCCAGGCCGTGCCGGGCGCGGGGGTGGCCAATGTGCGCGGCATCGAGGAGGGCCGCGCCCAGCTCGGCTTCGGCAACTCCATCAGCACGGTCGATGGGCTCGCCGGCCGCCCGCCCTTCCCTGCGCCCACGCGCAAGGTGTGCAATCTCGCCACCCTCTACCCGCAGTACTTCCAGGCCGTCGTACTGGCGGATTCGGGAATCAACCGCCTTGAGGACTTCCGCGGCAAGACGATCGTCATCCAGCCGCGCGGCAACACGGCCGAAGTGATCACGCAGCAGATCCTGCAGGTGGCCGGGCTGACCTACAACGACATCCGCGCCTCCTTCCAGGCCTCCTACACCGATGCGGTGGGCCTGTTGCGCGACGGCAACGCGCACGGCTTCACGCTCGGCACCGCCATTCCGGCGAGCTCGGTGATGGATCTCGCTTCGGCGCGCGCGATCCGCGTGCTCGACCTCTCCGCCTACATCGAGGGCTTGCGCAAGCTGAACCCGGGCTATGTCGGCGTGCCGATCCCGGCCAACACCTATCCCGGCCAGCGCGAGACCGTAACGGTGCCGGGCTATTTCACGCACCTGATCGCCGCCTGCGACCTGCCGGAGGCGATGGTGCACGCGATGGTTCGCGCCGTGGCGCAGAACGTGGAGGCGATGGCTGCCGTCTACGCCGGCATGCGCGGCCTCACCCCGAAGGAGATGGCGATGGACATCGGCGTGCCGTTCCATCCCGGGGCGGAACGGTTCTATCGCGAAGCGGGGGCGCTCGGCGGCTGATCCGCCGCATCCCCGAGGCGGGAGGGGCGGAGGCGTGACCTACGCGCGGCTCAGCGGGTGGCTGACGGGCGGCATCGCCGCGGCGATGTCGGCCTACCACATCTGGACCACCGCCTTCGGCCCGCCGGAGGCCGTGTTCTTCCGCGGCACGCACCTGATCTTCGCCTTCGCCCTCGTCTTCCTCACGAGCCCGCTGCGGCGACGGCCCACGCCCGGCATCGAGGACTGGATCCTCGGCCTGATCGCGGTCGCCTCCGTCGCCCACCTGTTCCTCACCTACGACCAGGTGGTGAACAGGATCATCTACATCGACGACCCCACACCCGCGGACACGCTGTGGGGCTGGCTGTGTGTGGCCTTGGTGCTCGAGGCGACGCGGCGCGCCGTCGGTTGGGCGCTGCCGGCAACCGCGCTCGTCTTCCTCGTGCTCGGTGCCACGGTCCTCAAGCAGCCCCTTCCCATCCTGCTGGACCAGCTCTATCTCACCACCGAGGGCATCTTCGGCTCCACCTTGGGCGTCTCGGCCGGTTTCGTCGTCGTGTTCGTGCTGTTCGGCGCGTTCATGGAACGATCCGGCGTGGGGCGGCTGTTCATGGACTTCTCGCTCGCGCTCACGGGCCGCTCCGTCGGCGGCCCGGCCAAGGTGGCGGTCGTCTCCTCCTCCCTGTTCGGCTCGGTCTCGGGGTCGGCGGTGGCGAACGTGATGGTCACGGGCCAGGTGACCATTCCGCTGATGATCCGAACGGGGTTCCGTCCGGCCTTCGCCGCCGCCGTCGAGGCGGTGGCCTCCACAGGCGGGCAGATCATGCCGCCCATCATGGGGGCGGCGGCCTTCGTCATGGCCGAGTTCCTGCAGGTGCAGTACTTGCAGGTGATCGCCTGGGCACTCCTGCCCGCCATCCTGTTCTACGTCGCGGCCTTCGCCGCGGTGCATTTCGAAGCCCGTCGCACGGGGCTGGCCGGGCTCTCGCGCGAGGAGGTGCCGCGGCTCGCGCGCGTCGTCGCCGACCAAGGGCATCTCGCCATCCCGATCGCGATCGTGCTGGGCGGGCTCTTCCTCGGCTACTCCGCCCCCCTCTCCGCACTCGCCGGCACGGCGGCCTGCTTCCCCGTCGCCGCTTTGCGTCGCTCCTCGCGCGAAACGGTAACGTTTCGCAACGTCTGGCGCGCGCTCGTCGAGGGTGCGACCGGCTCGCTCGCCGTCGCCATGGCCTGCGCCTGCGCCGGCATCGTGATCGGCGTGATCACGCTCTCCGGCTTGGGCATCGTCTTCACGCAGTACGTGCTGGCGGCGGCGCAGAACAGCCTGCTGCTCGCGCTCGTGCTGACCATGGTGGCGGGGATCATCCTCGGCATGGGCATGCCGACCACGCCGGCCTACATCGTCATGGTCTCGCTGCTCGTGCCCGCCCTGATCCGGCTCGGCGTGGTGGCGCCGGCGGCGCACATGTTCGCCTTCTACTTCGCCATCCTCTCCGCCATCACCCCGCCCGTCGCGCTCGCCGTGTTCGCCGCCGCGGGGCTGGCCCGGGCGGACCTCTGGGCCTCGGGCCTCGCCGCGGTGCGGCTGGGGGCAGCCGGCTACATCGTGCCCTTCATGTTCGTGCATGCGCCGGCCCTCCTGATGATCGGCGCGTGGTGGGAGGTGGCGCATGCCTTCGCCACCGCCTCGGTCGGCTGCGTGCTGCTCGCCGCGGGGCTGCACGGTTGGCTGATCGCGCGCGCAGGCTGGCTCGAGCGCGGGCTGATGATCGCCGCGGCCTCCACCCTGATCCAACCCGGTCTGATGACGGACCTGATCGGTGCCGGCCTCGCCGGTGCCGCCATCGCGCTGCAGGTCGGCGCGCGGCGCCGCGCGGTGGCCGCGCGCTGACGTGCTCGCGCTCGTTCAGGCGGCGAGACGGTCTCCGAGCGTATCGAGCGCGGGCAGGCGCGCGATCGGCCCGATCGCGGCCAGTGTGGGGCGGGCGCGGAACAGCCGCCGCGCGAGCGCCGACACCTCCTCGGTCGTCACGCCCTCGATACGCGCGACCGTCTCCTCGGTCGGGATCACCCGGCCCCAGGTGAGGAGTTGGTGCGCGAGCTGCTCGCAGCGGGCGGAGGTGCTCTCCAGCGCCATCAGCACCGAGGCCTTCACCTGCGCCTTCGCGCGCTGAAGCTCCTCCTCCGTCACCGCCCGCTGCACGGCGGCGAGCTCGTTGACGACCACGGGCACGAGTTCGGCGAGCTCCTTCTCGCCCGTGCCGGCGTAGATGCCGAACAGGCCGGCGTCGTCATAAGGAGAGGCGAAGGCGCTGATCGCGTAGACGAGGCCGCGCTTCTCCCGCACCTCCTGGAACAGCCGGCTCGACATCCCGCCGCCGAGCAGCGTGGCGAGGAGGAGCGAGGCGTAATAGGCGGGGTCGGAGAAGGAGACGGAGGGAAAGCCGAGCACCAAGTGCACCTGGTCGAGATCGTCCTCTTCCCGCGACTCCCCACCCATGTAGCGCGCCGCTGCCGCGGGCTCCGCCACGCCGGCCGGCAGATCCGTGAAGTGGCGGCGAACGAGATCGAGAAACGTGTCGTGCTCGATCGCCCCGGCGGCGGCGACCACCATCCGTTCCGGTGCGTAATGGCGCCGGAGGAAGGCGATGAGCGCCTCGCGCGGCATCGCCCGGATGGTCTCCTCCGTCCCCAAGGTCGGCAGGCCCATCGGCTGGCCGGGGAAGGCCGCCTCCTGGAAGCGGTCGAAGACGAGATCGTCGGGCGTGTCGTTGGCTTGCCCGATCTCCTGTAGGATCACGCCCCGTTCGCGTTCGAACTCCTCGGCGTCGAACACCGAGTGCTGCAGGATGTCGGCGATGATGTCGGTGGCCAGCGCCGCGTCCTCCTTCAGCACCTTGGCGTAATAGGCGGTGCGTTCGCGCGCGGTGTAGGCGTTGAGATGGCCGCCCACGTTCTCGATCTCCTCCGCGATCTGCGCGGCGGCGCGGCGGCGCGTGCCCTTGAACGCCATGTGCTCGAGGAAGTGCGAGACGCCGTTCTCCTCCGCTCGTTCGTGGCGCGTGCCGGCGGCCACATAGGCGCCGAGCGAGACGGTGGCCACGCGCGGCATCGTCTCCGTCACCACCGTGAGCCCCGAAGGAAGGCGCGTGATACGGATGGCTGGGTCGTTGCTCATGCGGCGTTCCTGAGTGCGTGCGCGCGGATGCGGGATTCGATCAGGCCGAGATCGTTCGGCACGACCTCGTAGCGTTCCTCGCGCGTCATGAGATCGGCGAGATTGGGGGGAAGGGCGGGCCGTTCGCCCACCGCGCGCTCCACCGCATCGGGGAACTTGGCCGGGTGCGCGGTGGCGGCGACCACGACCGGGATCCCACGATCCTCCGGCGCGCAGGCGCGGGCGGCGGCAAGCCCGATCGCCGTGTGCGGATCGGCCAGGTATCCGCTCTCGCGGCGCGTGCGCGCGATCTCGGCCAGCGTCCCTTCGTCGTCGAGGGCGAAGCCCGCGAACATCCGCCGCGACTCCTCCCACGCCGCCGGCGGGATCGGCATCCGGCCCGTGGTGCGGAAGGCGCGCATCGTCTCCGCCGTGCGTGCCGCGTCGCGGCCCAAGAGTTCGAACAGCAGGCGTTCGAAGTTCGACGACACCTGGATGTCCATCGACGGCGAGAGCGACGGTACCACCGGCGCGATCGACATGTCGTTGCGCAGGAAGAACCGCGTGAGGATGTCGTTGCGATTGGTGCCGACGATCAGCCGCGCGACAGGCAGCCCCATGCGGGAAGCCGCCCAGGCGGCGAGCACGTTGCCGAAATTGCCCGTCGGCACGGCGAAGGCGACGGGGCGGTCGGGCGCGCCGAGCGCGAGTGCGGCCCAGGCGTAGTACGGGATCTGCGCGGCCACACGGGCGATGTTGATCGAATTGACGGCCGAGAGGCGAAGCTCGTCGCGAAAGGCACGATCGGCGAACATCGCCTTCACCAAGTCCTGGCAGTCGTCGAACGTGCCCTCCACGGCGAGGTTGGCGACGTTGGCGGCAGCGACGGTGGTCATCTGCCGCCGCTGCACCTCGCTCACCCGCCCGTGCGGGTGGAGGATGACGATGGCGAGGTTGTCGCGGTCGCGGCAGGCCTCGATCGCGGCCGAGCCGGTATCGCCCGAGGTCGCCCCGACGATGGTGATCCGCCGCCGGCGCGCCGCAAGCACGCGCTCGAACATGAGGCCCAGAAGCTGCAGGGCGAAATCCTTGAAGGCGAGGGTGGGGCCGTGGAAAAGTTCGAGGACGAAACGGTGTGGTGCGACCTGAACGAGCGGAGCGACCGCCGGGTGAGCGAAGCGGGCGTAGGCCGTACGGCAGAGCGAGCGCAGCGCCTCGCGGTCGAAGGCAGGGGCGGCGAAGGGAGCAAGGAGTTCGGCGGCGAGATCGGGATAGTTGAGGCCGCGCAGGCGACGCCATTCGGCCGGCGAGAGCTCCGGCCAGGCTTCCGGCACGTAAAGGCCGCCGTCGCCGGCGAGGCCGGCGAGCAGCGCGTCGTCGAACGCAAGCGCGGGCGCCTCGCCGCGGGTCGAGATGTAACGCATGGCGGGCGAGAGGTAGGGCGGAACGCGGTCAGGCGAAAGATGCGGGCGCGTAGCGTGCGCGAAGGTGGGCGACGAACACGGCGGGGTCGAGCGGGCGGCCGGTCGCGGCGGTGACGAGCTCGTCGAAGCCGAAGCGGGCGCCGTGCGCGTGCACGTTGGCGGCAAGCCAGGCGACGAGGGGTGCGAGGTCGCCTTGGGCGAGCGCGGCCTCGAGGTCGGGAATCGCCTCGCGCGCGGCCGCCATCATCTGCGCCGCCGCCATCGCCCCCAGCGTGTAGGAGGGGAAATAGCCGAACAGCCCGTCATACCAGTGGATGTCCTGCAGCACGCCGCGACGATCATCCGGCACGGCGAGGCCAAGGAGGCGCGCGAAGCCGTCGTTCCAGGCCGCCGGCAGGTCGGCGACCGCGAGCTCGCCCGCGATCAGCGCCCGCTCGAGACGCCAGCGCAGGATGACGTGCAGCGGATAGGTGACCTCGTCGGCATCGACGCGGATGAAGCCCCGCCGCACGCGACGCCACAGCCGGGCGAGGTTGGTCGGAGCATACGCCTCGGCCGCCCCCCCGAACGCCTCGGCGAGACGAGGCCCGAGCCAAGCGAGGAAGGCGTCGGAGCGGCAGGCCTGCATCTCGACGATCAGGCTCTGGCTCTCATGCGCCGCCATGCCGGCCGCCTCGCCGAGCGGCTGGTGGGCCCAGGCGCGCGGCAGATGGCGCTCGTAGAGGGCGTGGCCGCACTCGTGCAGCACGCCGAGAATGGCCGGCGCAGGGTCGGACTCGTCGTAGCGGGTGGTGATGCGGGTGTCGGTCGGCGTGCCGCCGCAGAACGGGTGGGTGCTTTCGTCGAGGCGGGCGGTGGCGAAGTCGAGCCCCGCGCGTTCGGCGAGCATCCGGCAGAGACGGCGCTGCGCCTCCGCCGGGAAGGGGCCGGGCAGCGGAAGGGGCGGAGGGGCGGCGGCCTGACGCGCCTCCGCCTCGGGCAGCAGGGCGAGGAGGTCGCGTTCGAGTGGGGCGAACAGTTCGGCCACCCGCGAATCCGTCAGCCCCGGCTGGAACCCATCCAGCAACGCGT
Organism: Elioraea thermophila (ex Habib et al. 2022); assembly: GCF_003336755.1. Lineage (GTDB taxonomy): Bacteria > Pseudomonadota > Alphaproteobacteria > Acetobacterales > Acetobacteraceae > Elioraea > Elioraea thermophila. The sequence continues at coordinate 471,387 of NZ_QMDI01000006.1, forward strand.
CGTAGGGAGCAAGGCCCGTGGCGGCGGAAAGGGCCGCGGCCGACTCGCGCGCCAGCCGCACCACCTCCACGAGCAGGGGGGCAACGGCGGCGAAGTCGCACGCCGCGCGGGCATCGCGCCACGCCGCCTCGCAGCGCGAGTTGGCGCGCGCCGCCGCCTCCACCAAGGCGGGAGGAAGGGCGGTGGCGCGGAGATACTTCCGCCGCATCAGGGCGAGGTTGCGCCGATCGAGCGCGGAGAGGGCGTGGGCAGAGGCCTCGGCTGCGGCGAGCTCGTCCCCCACCTCCGGCGCGGTGAGGATGGCGTGCACGGTGGCGGCAAGCGCCGCCGTCTGCTCGGCCCGAGCCTCGGCCGACCCGCGCGGCATGGTCACCGAGGTGTCCCAGTGCAGGATGGAGGCCGCCTCCTCGAGCAGGGCCAGGCGGCGGAAGCGGTCGCGCAGACGCTCATAGGCCGAGACGGCGGGCGGGGTGGCGTTCATGCTCGCGCGCGCTCCTCGCGCAGGAGTTTGCGGGCCCAGGCCACCCAGAAGGCGATCAGGGCGACGGCAAGCCCGTACCAGGTGATGGCGTAGCCGAGATGGTCGTTGCGCGGCATCGCCGGGCGGCGCTGCGGAATGGGAGGCTCGCGGTCGGTGCCGATGGCGGCGATGGCGAAGGGGGTGGAGCGATCGAGCCCCACCGCCCGGTTGATCACGTCCGGCTGGAACGCCCAGAAGCGGCGGTCGGCCGGCTTGTCGTCCGGCGTGAACCAACCGCGGCGTTCGGGCAGCATCAGGAACCCCACCACCGTCACCTCGCCCTCCGGCTTGGGGACGGCGAACGGCGCCTCGTAGGGCACCCAGCCGCGCACGATCCAGACCGGGTCGCCCAGTGCACGCTCGAGCGGCGTGAACAGGTAGTTGCCGAGCCGGCGGTCGCGCTCATACACGCCGACGAGGACGGAGAGGTCGTGCCGAAAGCGCCCCGTCACCGCGAAGCGACGAAAGACGACGGCGGCCGGATCATCGAGCTCGGCGGGCAGCGGCTCGGGCGGCAACGCCTCCGCCGCGCGCAGATCCGCGATCCAGGCGTTCTTCCAGGCGAGCCGCTGCACCTGCCAGGTGCCCAAGGCGAGCAGGATGGCGAGCGCCACCGCGGCGGCGACGGTCGGCCACAGCAGCACGCGCCAGGCGGGACGGGGCAGGGAAGCGGCGCTCACGCCCTGCAGATAGGGCGGTTTCACGCGCCCTGCATCTCGCGCCGGCGATGGCGGTACTGCAGCGCGATCAGGGCAGCCTTGGCCGGGCGCATCACGGCGAGGGCCAGCGGCACCGAGAGCACCGGCCACAGCACCGCGTGCAGCCAGAGCGGCGGTTCGAAGGCGAACTCGACCCACAGCGCGGCGACGACGATGACCACGCCGAGGACGAAGATGCCCGCCACCGCCGGGCCGTCGCCCGCGTCATGCGCGCGCAGATCGAGCCCGCAGGCGGGGCAGGTCGGACGGACGGCGAGCACGCCGTCGAACACCGAAGCCTGGCCGCAGGCCGGGCAGCGGCCGAGGAGTGCGGCGCGGACAAACGGCACGGGGGGCCGAGGCCCCCCGCCCGAGGCGCTTGCGCCCGTGGGGCTCAATGGGGCGCGATCTCGCCCGCACCCCACCAGTAGATGGAGACGAACAGGAACAGCCAGACCACATCGACGAAGTGCCAGTACCAGGCGGCCGCCTCGAAGCCGAAGTGGCGTTCGGGCGTGAAGTGGCCGGCAATCGCGCGGGCCAGGCAGACGCTGAGGAAGATGGTGCCGACGATGACGTGGAAGCCGTGAAAGCCGGTGGCGAGGAAGAACACCGACGGATACACGCCCTCGCGGAAGCCGAACGGGGCCGACCAGTACTCGTAGGCCTGCACGGCGGTGAACAGCAGGCCGAGCAGGATGGTGAGTGCGAGGCCCGCGATCAGCCCGTTGCGGTCGCCCTTCAGCAAAGCGTGGTGCGCCCAGGTGACGGTGGTGCCGGAGAGGAGCAGGATGATCGTGTTGAGGAAGGGCAGGTGCCAGGGGTCGAAGGTCTTGATGCCCTCTGGCGGCCAGATCGCCTTTTCCGCCCCCGAGACGTGTTCGGGGAACAGCGCGAAGTGGAAATAGGCCCAGAAGAAGGCGACGAAGAACATCACCTCGGAGGCGATGAACAGCATCATGCCGTAGCGCAGGCCGAGGCGAACCACCGGCGTGTGCAGGCCGGGCGTGCGGCTCTCCTTCACCACGTCGCGCCACCACAGCGCCATGGTGGCGAGCACGGCGACCAGGCCGAGCCAAAGGAACAGCGTGGTCTTGTAGTGCATGTACTCGATGGCGCCGAAGGCGAGCAGGCCACCGGCGAAGGCGCCGACGATCGGCCACGGCGACGGGTCGACCAGATGATAGGGCTGCTTGATGCCCGAGGGCTCGACGGCGGGGGCGTGGGGGTCGCTCATCGGCGGAGGTCCTTGCGAAGGCGGAAGAGGTTCGTTGCGCTCATCGGATCACCCGCCGCTCGCCGGGAGCGGGTGGGGCGGTGTTGGGGGTGAAGCCGCCGACATGCGGCCCGGCGGACGCCAAAGCGCCGGCGCGGTCGGCGTCGTTCAGCGAGCGGAAGAAGGTGTAGCTCACCGTGATCACGCGCACGTCGCGCGTGTTCGGATCCTCGAAGATCGCCGGATCGACCCAGAAGGCGAGCGGCATGTCCACCTCGCGCCCGGGCTCGAGCGTCTGTTCGGTGAAGCAGAAGCAGGCGATCTTGTTGAAGTAGCGCGCGGCCTTCTCGGGCGTGACGTTGTAGGTGGAAATCCCCGTCACCGGCCGGTCGGCTTCGTTGCGCGCGACGTAGAAGGCAAGCCCCTCCTCCGCCCCGTGCAGGGTGATCGAGCGCTGGGCGGGACGGAACCGCCAGGGCAGGTCGCCGTTCACCGAGGCGACGAACTCCACGCGGATGGTGCGTGCGTCGCGTGCCTCCGGCACGGCGGCATTGATCATCGGCGTGCCGCCGAAGCCCGTGACCCGGCAGAACCAGTCGTAGAGCGGCACGGCCGCATAGGACGCGCCGACCATGGTGGCGACGATGCCGGCGCAGATCAGCGCGACGGTGCGATTGCGCCCGGACGGGACCATTTCTGCGGATCTCCGACGTCGGCGAGGCGGCTGACGCTGAGGGCGAAGAACAGCGCGACGAGGCCGAGCAGGACAAGGCCCAGCGCGCGGTTGCGCACGCGCCGCCGTCGCGCGAGTTCCTCGGATTGGGCGCGCGAGAGGTGGGCGACGACCTCGACCGCTTGCGGGTCGTGCTCCTCGGCGCGCGGGGTCGTGGGGTGCCGCGTCTCGCTCACGGCATGAGCCATGCCATGCCTCCGAGCGCGTGATCCAGCGCCAGCGCGCCGAACAGCGCGAACAGGTAGGTGATGGAGAAGCGGAAGCAGGCCCGGGCCGGACGATCGCCGGACAGGCTGCGCCCGGCCTCATCCTGCGCGTCGTGCAGCACCGCCCAGGCATGGCGCAGGAACAGCGCGCCCAGAACGACGGCGGCAACACCGTAGAGCAGCCCCGCGAAGCCGAGCCCGACGGGGGCGAGCGAGGAGCACACGACCAGCACGGTGTAGAGCGCGATCTGGCGCCGCGTCGCACGCGGCCCGGCGACCACCGGCAGCATCGGCACGCCGGCGCGCGCGTAGTCGGCGTGCGCGAACAGGGCGAGCGACCAGAAATGCGGCGGTGTCCACAGGAAGACGATGAGGAAGAGCACGAGGGGGGCGAGATCGATCGACCCCGTCGCCGCCACCCAGCCGATCACCGGCGGGAAGGCGCCGGCGGCACCGCCGATGACGATGTTCTGCGCCGTCCGCCGCTTCAGCCCCATGGTGTAGATGACGACGTAGAAGACGATCGAGAAGGCGAGGATGACGGCGGCGAGCCAGTTGGCGGCGAGCCCGATCAGAACGACCGAGAAGAGGGCGAGGGCAAGGCCGAAGGCGGCGGCATCCTCCGGCGCGATGCGGCCCGCGGGCAGGGGGCGGGCGGCGGTGCGGCGCATCACCGCGTCGATGTCGCGGTCGTACCACATGTTCAGCGCCCCTGACGCCCCGGCGCCGAGCGCGATGGCGAGGAGCGCGATCGCGCCGAGCACCGGGTGCATCGGCTCCGGCGCGATCACGAGGCCCACCACGCCGGTATAGACGACGAGCAGGACGACGCGCGGCTTGAGCAGGAGAAGCCAGTCGCGCGGTTCGCTGCCGGCGAGATCGGGCGCGAGCGCGCCCGCCCCGCCTCGCCCCGTCGCCATTGCCTCCTCCCGCATCGTTTTTCTACCCGATCATTCCGTCGCCGCGAGATCGGCGCGCCTCAGCGGATGCGCGGCAGTTCCTCGAAGGCATGGAAGGGCGGCGGCGAGGAGAGCGTCCACTCCAGCGTGGTCGCGCCCTCACCCCAGTAGTTGCCGGCCACCCGCTCCTTGGTCGCGAAGAACAGCTTCCAGCAGATGACCAGGAACAGGATGGTGGAGGCGAAGGTGATGTACGAGCCGATGGAGGAGACGAAGTTCCAGATCCAGAACGCATCCGGATAGTCCGGGTAGCGGCGCGGCATGCCCTGCAGCCCGAGGAAGTGCATCGGGAAGAAGGTCAGGTTGGCGCCGATGAAGGTGGTCCAGAAGTGGATCCTGGCCAGGCGATCGTCGTACTGCCGGCCCGACATCTTGCCGATCCAGTAATAGAAGCCGCAGAAGATCGCGAACACCGCGCCGAGCGACAGCACGTAGTGGAAGTGCGCCACGACGTAGTAGGTGTTGTGCAGCACGGTGTTGACGCCGGCGTTGGAGAGCACGATGCCGGTGACACCGCCCACCGTGAACAGGAAGATGAAGCCCAAGGCCCACAGCATGGGCACCTCGAAGCGGATCGAGCCGCCCCACATGGTGGCGATCCAGGAGAAGATCTTGATGCCCGTCGGCACGGCGATGATCATCGTCGCCGCCATGAAGTAGGCGCGGGTGTCGACGTCGATGCCCGACACGAACATGTGGTGCGCCCACACCACGAAGCCGACGACGCCGATCGCCACCATCGCGTAGGCCATGCCGAGATAGCCGAACACCGGCTTGCGGCTGAAGGTGGAGACGACGTGGCTGATGATGCCGAAGGCCGGCAGGATCATGATGTAGACTTCGGGGTGGCCGAAGAACCAGAACAGGTGCTGGAACAGCACCGGGTCACCGCCACCCGCGGGGTCGAAGAAGGCGGTGCCGAAGTTGCGGTCGGTGAGCAGCATGGTGATCGCGCCACCGAGCACCGGCACGGCGAGCAGCAGGAGGAAAGCGGTCACCAGCATCGACCACACGAACAGCGGCATCTTGTGCAGCGTCATGCCCGGCGCCCGCATGTTGAGGATGGTGGTGATGAAGTTGATCGCGCCGAGGATGGAGGACGCGCCGGCGAGGTGAAGGGCGAAGATCGCCATGTCCATCGCCGGGCCGGACTGGAAGGTGGAGTGCGAGAGCGGCGGATAGATCGTCCACCCCACCCCCGCACCCTGGCCGACGAAGGCGGAGCCGAGCAGGAGGAAGAACGACGGCACCAGGAGCCAGAACGAGATGTTGTTCAGGCGCGGGAAGGCCATGTCGGGCGCGCCGATCATGATCGGCACGAACCAGTTCCCGAAGCCGCCGATCAGCGCCGGCATCACCACGAAGAAGACCATGATCAGGCCGTGCGCGGTGATGATGACGTTCCACTGCTGGCCGTCGGCGAAGTACTGCATGCCGGGGTTCTGCAGCTCGAGCCGCATCAGCACCGACATCGCGCCCCCGATCAGCGCGGCGATGACCGAGAAGATCAGGTAGAGGGTGCCGATGTCCTTGTGGTTGGTGCTGAACAGCCAGCGCGCGACGAAGCCGGGCGCGTGGTCGTGGTGGGCGTCGGAGTGGGCGGTGGCCATCGGATCGGTTCTCGCTCTTCGGTCTGACGCGATCAGTGGTCGGTTCGCTGGCGGGGCTCAGTTGGCCGCCGCCGCAGCGTCGGCCGCACGGGCCGCGACCCGCGTGGGGGGGTCGCCGGCGGCGAAGCGGCGACGCGCCTCCTCGAGCCAAGCCGTGAACTCCGCCTCCGGCACGGCGCGCACCGCAATCGGCATGAAGGCGTGATTGACGCCGCAGATCTGGTTGCACTGCCCGTAGTAGACGCCCGGGCGATCGATGCGCACCCAGGTTTCCAGCACACGACCGGGAATGTTGTACTTCTGCACGCCGAGGGAGGGGATGAAGAAGGAGTGGATGACGTCCCGGCTCGTCGTGAGAATGCGAATGTTCTTCCCCACCGGCAGCACGAGCTCCTCGTCGACATCAAGAAGCCGCTTCTTGCCCTCCTCGACCGCCTGATCGGCCGGGATCATGTAGGATTCGAACTTCAGCCCGTCGGCATCGAGATACTCGTACTCCCAGGCCCACTGGAACCCGGTCACCTTCACCGTCAGGTCGGGCTCGTGCGTGCGGTCCATGTAGTAGAGCAGACGGAACGACGGGACCGCGATCACGACCAGGATCAGCACCGGGATCACCGTCCAGGCCACCTCGAGCAGGGTGTTGTGCGAGGTGGTGGACGGATTGGGGTTGCGCTCCGCCCGGAAGCGCCAGGCGGCGTAGGCCATCAGCGCGAGCACGAACAGGGTGATCGCGGTGATGATCACCAGCAAGAGGTCGTGCAGGTCGTGCACCCGCTCCTTCACCGAGGAGGCGGCGGCCTGCATGCCGAGCCCGCCCGGCACGGGGGCACCCACTTCGGTCGCAAGGGCGGCCCCAGCCATGGCGACCCCTCCCACCGCGGCGAGGGTGAGCCCCGCCGCCAGCCGCTTCATCACGCGCATTCTCCCCACCTCGCGTTTCGCCGCCAGAGCCCGCCGCACGGCGGCGAACTTGATCGACAACAGGATTCCTCGCGCGTTCGTGTGGCCCGGTCAAGCCTTCTCTTCGAAACCCTGAAGCCAACCGGAACAGTGGGGCTTTGCTGCCGACGGTCTACTCCGCCGTGCCCTCCGGCGCGCGGCGGCGGCGCGAAAACGGCACCCAGCCGCGCCAGGCGGTGGCGAAGCCCTCGGCCGGGGCGCGCTCGGCGGTCTTGATCAGGCTGAGCAGGATCGACCCGCCGATGATCGCGGCGGTGACGAGGAGGGCGAGCTCGACGGGCACCGCCTTGCCGCCCACCGCGTAGTTGGCGAGCATCTTCGCCCCCACCAGCATCAGCACGATCGACAGCCCGTACTTGAGATAGTGGAAGCGGTGCACGATGCCGGCAAGCGCGAAGTACATCGCGCGCAAGCCGAGGATCGCGAACACGTTCGCCGTGTAGACGATGAAGGGGTCGGTGGTGACGGCGAAGATCGCCGGGATCGAGTCGAGGGCAAAGACGAGGTCGGTGGTTTCGATCAGCACCAGCACGAGGGCGAGCGGGGTGAGGAACAGCCTGCCGTCGCGGCGGACGAAGAAGCGGTCGCCCTCGTACCCCTCGGTCACGCGGTAGCGCGCCTTCACCCAGAGGAGGATGCGGTTGTTCTCGAGGTCCGGCTCCTCGTCGACCGCCTTCAGCATCTTCCAGCCCGACCAGATCAGGAACAGGCCGAACCCGACCATGATCCACTGGAACTGCACGATCAGCGCGGTCCCCGCGAGGATCAGCGTGCCGCGCATGATCAGCGCGCCGAGAATGCCCCAGAACAGCACGCGGTGCTGGTAGGAGAGCGGCACCTGGAAATGGGTGAAGATGAGGACGAAGACGAAGATATTGTCGACCGAGAGCGACCACTCGATCAGATAGCCGGTGAGGAATTCGATGCCCTTCTGCCAGCGTTCCTCCGGGGTCTCGCCGTAGAAGGCGAACACGCCGGCGCAAAAGATCATGGCGAGCGTGAAGAAGGCGGCCGAACGCAAGAGCGCCTCGCGCACCGGGATCGCGCGGTCGCGCCTCGTCAGCACGCCGAGATCGAGCAACAGCAGGGCCAGGATGAAGGCGTTGAAGAGAAGCCAGAACCACCAGGGAGCCGACATCGAGCCGTTACCGCGCACCCGGCAAGCGGCAGGAGCGGCCGCACCCTGACTCGGGCCGGCGGGGTCCGACATCGCGGCGCCAAGGTCGCGGCCCCGGGTGGCTCGGCCGCGCCGGTCCCTCCGCCAGAGGGGCCCGGACCCGCCGCACTGATGGGGCAAGCGAAAGCGGGACGCAAGGGGTCCGGAACGATCCGGCCGCGGCGGGCGGTGCGACGGGCGATCCCGCCTCGGCCTTGCCGGCGGGGCACCGCCTTGCCTATAGCGGGCCGGTTCACGGGGCCTTGAAGGAGAGCGCGGTGGCCCTCACCGCTGCCGACCACCGTCTTGCCGCGCCGGGATTCGCGCCGGAGGACGCCGACCCGCACGACGAGCGGGGGCTGAGCGCGGCGCTGCGCGCCACCCTGCGCCGGACCCGGCGCCCGGTCGTCGGCACCGGGGAGGCCTTCGCCGCGGCCTTTGCCGAGGTCGCGACCGTGCTCTGGACGCGCTTCCTCAGGTTCGACTCCGCTGATCCGGCTTGGCCGGATCGCGACCGGATCGTGGTCGCCGCCGAGGACGACGGCGGCTTGCTCGCCGCCCTGCACAGCCTGACCGGACAGGCTGGCGGCTGGGACGCGGCCGGGCAGGGGGAGACGGTCGCCGGCGCCGGCGGCCAAGGTCTCGGTGTCGCGGTCGGGCTCGCGCTCGCTGAGCGTCTGCTCGCGGCGCGCTTCGGGCGGTCCCTCGTCGATCACCGCACCTGGGTGCTCGCGGCGGCGGACGAGCTCGCGCGCGGCACGTGCCATGAGGCCGCCGCGGTGGCCGGCGCCTTGCGGCTCGGCAAGCTCACGGTCGTCGCCGAGGCCGGCGCGGCCGACGACGCGGCCGACGACGCGCTCAAGCGGTTCGCACTGCTGGGTTGGGCGACCAAGCGCGTGGACGGTGCCGATTCGCATCAGGTCGTGGCTGCCCTCGCCTACGCCTTGCGCTCGGCCCGGCCGACCCTGATCCTGTGCCGGGCCGAGAGGCCGTTCGCGGAAACCGAGAGCGGGGGCGAGGCGGCTCTGGCCGTCCCTTCGCAGCTCGCTCGGGCTTGGGCGGAGGCGGGCCGCCGCGGCGCGCGCGAACGCCTCGCCTGGCGCCGCCGCCACCAGAGGAGCCCCCATCGCGACGAGTTCGACCGCGCGCTGGCGGGGCGACTGCCGGAGACGTGGCGGAGCGCCCTCGACGCCTGGAAGGTGCAGATGGCCTCGGCGCGGTGTCCGCTCTCCACCCGCGAAGCAAGCCGGCGGGCGCTGGAGGCCCTCGCCGGGGCGATTCCGGACCTGAGCGGTGCTGCGGCCGGGCAGGCGGCGCCGCCGGCATCGGCGGCGACACCTGCTGGCCCGGCATCTCCCGCCGGCGGGCTTGGCCGACACCTCGCGTGGGGTGCGCGCGAGGCCGGCATGGCGGCGGCGACGGCGGGTCTTGCCCTGCACGGCGGCCTCGTTCCGTATGCGGAGTGCGCGCTCGCCGCCGGCGATGCGATCCGCCCGGCACTTCGTCTCGCCGCCGCGTTGCGGCGGCGGGCCATCCACCTGCTGCACGAACGCACGGACGGCGGGACGGCGGGCGGGGAGGCGCTCTCGATCGGCGAACTCGCCGCCTTGCGCGCCGTGCCGAACCTGTTCGTGTTCCGCCCGGCGGATGCGGTGGAGGTGGCCGAGGCCTGGGCGCTCGCCGCCGCCCGCGAGGACGGGCCGTCGGTGCTCGTGCTGGGCGAAACGCCCGTGCCGCCGCTGCGCGGCAACCACACGGCGGAAAACCTCTCCGCCCGCGGCGGCTACGTGCTGGCGGAAGCCGACGGCCCGCGTCAGGCGACGCTGATCGCGACCGGCGCGGAGGTCGCGATCGCCCTCGCCGCGCGCGACATCCTGCAGGCGCAGGGTGTCGCCGTCGCGGTCGTTTCGCTCCCGTGTTTCGAACTGTTCGCGGCCCAGGACGAAACCCGGCGCGCCGTCGTGCTGGGTGGGGCGCTCCGTGTCGGCATCGAATCCGGCATCGCGCAGGGGTGGGACCGGTGGCTCGGCCTCTCGGGACTCTTTCTCGGGCCCGAAACGGTCGCCTCGGCGGCGGGCGAGGCCGGCGCGCCCGGGCAACACCTGAACCCGGAGGGGGTGGCGCAAGCCGTCCTCCGACGGTTATTCTGAAACCTCTCAACCTTCGAAGCAAGCAAAGGAAGGGCGGACGTCATGGCGGTGAAGATCGCGATCAACGGTTTCGGCCGAATCGGCCGGCTCGTTCTGCGCGCGATGGTGGAATCGGGGCGCGACGATCTCGAGTGCGTGCTGATCAACGACCTCGGCAGTGTGGAGGCCAATGCGCATCTGTTCCGTTACGACAGCGTGCATGGCCGCTTCCCCGGCCTGGTCGAGACCGGCGCCGACAGCATCACCATCCGCCACGGCAACCGCACCTGGGGCCCGATCAAGGTCACCGCGATCAAGGATCCCGCCCAACTGCCGCTGTCGGGTGTGGATGTCGCGATGGAATGCACGGGCCTGTTCACCTCGAAGGAAAAGGCCCAGCCGCTGCTTGCCGCCGGCGCGCGCAAGGTGCTGGTGAGTGCACCGGCCGATCAGGCGGACGCGACCATCGTCTACGGCGTGAACCACACCACGCTCACGAAGGAGATGACCATCGTCTCCAACGGGTCCTGCACCACGAACTGCCTCGCGCCGGTGGTGAAGGTTCTGCACGACGCGTTCGGCGTCGAGCGCGGCTACATGGTGACCATCCACGCCTACACGGGGGATCAGCGCACGGTGGACACACTGCACCGCGACCTCCATCGCGCCCGCGCCGCCGCCGTGTCCATGATCCCCACCACCACCGGAGCGGCGAAGGCGATCGGCCTCGTCATCCCGGAACTGAAGGGCAAGCTGGATGGTACTGCGATCCGCGTGCCGGTGCCGAACGTCTCGCTCGTCTCGCTCGATGCGATCGTGAAACGCCCCGTGACGAAGGAGGAGGTGAACGCGGCGATGAAGGCGGCGGCCGAAGGCCCGCTCAAGGGCATCCTCGGCTACAACGACGAGAAGCTCGTCAGCGTCGACTTCAACCACTGCCCTGCCTCCTCGACCTTCGATGCCACCCAGACCGCGGTGATCGAGGGCACGCTGGTGCGGGTGATGAGCTGGTACGACAACGAGTGGGGCTTCTCGAACCGCATGTGCGACACCGCCGCACTGATGGGGAGGCTCTGAGATGGCGGCCTTCCGCACGCTCGATGCGCTCGATCCGCGCGGCAAACGGGTGCTGCTGCGTGCCGACCTCAACGTGCCGATGCAGGACGGTCGGGTGAGCGACCTCACCCGGCTCGAGCGCCTTTCGCCCACCATCCGGGAGCTCGCCGAGAAGGGCGCGAAAGTGATCGTGCTGTCCCACTTCGACCGGCCGAAGGGCAAGCGCGTGCCCTCGATGTCGCTCCGCCCCGTGGCCGAGGCGCTGGGCGAGGTGCTCGGCCGCCCGGTCGCCTTCGCCGAGGACTGCATCGGCGAGCCGGCGGAACGCGCGGTCGCCGGCTTGCGCGAGGGCGACGTCGTCGTGCTCGAGAACACGCGCTTCCACGCCGGCGAGGAGGAGAACGATCCGGCCTTCGCCGATGCGATCGCGAAACTGGGCGACGTGTTCGTCAACGACGCCTTCTCGGCCGCGCATCGCGCGCACGCCTCGACCGAGGCGCTGGCGCATCGGCTGCCGGCCTATGCCGGGCGGCTGATGCAGGCCGAGCTCGAGGCGCTGGAGAAGGCGCTCGGGTCTCCGGCCCGTCCGGTCGCCGCCATCGTCGGCGGCGCCAAGGTCTCCACCAAGCTCGACCTTTTGGGCAACCTGGTCGGCAAGGTTGATGTGCTGATCATCGGCGGCGCGATGGCCAACACCTTCCTCGCCGCCCGCGGCCTTTCGGTCGGCAAGAGCCTGCAGGAGCCCGACCTGCACGCCACCGCGCGTGAGATCACGGCGAAGGCGGAACAATCCGGTTGCGCGATCGTGCTGCCCGTCGATGCGGTGGTGGCGCGCGAATTCAAGCCCAACCCGCCGACCGAGACGGTGATGGTCGATCGCGTGCCGGCGGACGCGATGATTCTGGATGTCGGTCCGCTCACTTGTGCCGCCATTCTCGATCGCCTCGCCTCGTGCAAGACGCTGATCTGGAACGGACCGCTCGGCGCCTTCGAAACCCCACCCTTCGATGCGGCGACGGTGCGCGTCGCCAAAGGGGTGGCGGGGCTGACCAGGGCCGGTTCGCTGCTGTCCGTCGCCGGCGGGGGCGACACGGTGGCCGCCCTGCGCCAGGCGGGGGTGACGGAGGAGCTGTCCTACGTCTCGGCGGCCGGTGGCGCCTTCCTGGAGTGGATGGAGGGCAAGACGCTGCCGGGGGTGGCCGCGCTCGCCGCCTGAGGGGGGCGCGGGGGGCAGAAGAGCGCGCTCAGGCCGGTGGTCGGGCCCGACTGCCGGCCGCTGCTCCGCGTACGATCGTACGAATTGCGCAACGACGCGCGTTAACGCATTGTTAACCTATGCGGGTTAGAACGTTGCGCATGGTCTCGCTCGCCTCCCTCGCCGCCGTCACGCAGTCGGCCTCCGCCGCGCTGCAGGCGCAGGCCAGCCGTCCCGCCGCTGCGGCCGCGGCCGCCAGCCCGGCGGGGGTGGAGCGGGCGAAGGTCCAGCTCCCCGCCAAGCCCGCTCAGCCCCTTGCCCCGCTGGAGGCTGCGCCGCCGGGGCCGCTGCCGCGCGGTTCGCTGCTGAACCTGACGGTCTGATCCCCCGCTCGCGTGGGGGCGGACGGAACGTCAAGACCCTGCAAGTGGCCGTAGTGTCTGATCCCCCGCTCGCGTGGGGGCGGAACGCCGTTGCCGCCTCGGCCAGCTCCCGCCTCGCCGGGTCGGAGGAGCCTCGGCAGCAGCACGTCATCGGTGAAGGGGACGTCCCCGGGAGCGCCCGCGGAGCAGGAGGGCACGGCGGCCGGCTGAGCGCCTGACCGCGCGGTCGGCGCCGCCGCACCGTCGCGCCGGCCTCGAACGCCGCCACGCCGCCACGCCGCGCGGCACATCGGAGCGAAGCCCCACACCACCGGCCCCAGGCCAGGACCACCCCCTCGCGCAGCTCTGACCGGGCGGGCACCGGCAAAACCCCTTGGCGAAACGATCGGCCCGGCCAATGGTGCGGGGCATGACCACCGGCCCACGCCTGCGCACCATCCCACCGGGCGATCATCGCGAACGCCTCACCTGCCCCGAGTGCGGCTTCATCGCCTACGAGAACCCGAAAGTGATCGTCGGCGCGGTCGCCACCGCCGCTGACGGCCGCATCCTGCTCTGCCGCCGCGCCATCGAACCGCGGCTCGGCTACTGGACCCTTCCCGCCGGCTTCCTGGAAATGGGCGAGACCGCGGAGGAGGGTGCTGCCCGCGAAGCGCTGGAGGAGGCGAATGCCCGCCTCGCCATCGAAGGGCTGATCGGCGTCTATTCCATCGCCCGCATCGGCCAGGTGCATCTCTACTACCGGGCAAGACTGCTCGACCCCGCCGGCATCCATCCGACCCCGGAGTCGAGCGAGGTCGCGCTCGTCGCCTGGGACGACATTCCCTGGCGGGACCTCGCCTTCCGCTCCGTCGCCTGGGCGCTGGAGGCGTGGCGGCAGGCAAGCCCGCTGCCGCTCAGCGCCGCCGTGCCCGAATGATCTTGCCGACGTGGCTCCTGGTCGCTTCCGCCGCTGGCCCCCTGCCGTTGCCGCCGCCCTGGCCGATGCCGCTGCCGCCGCTCGACCCCGCCCCCTTGGCCGACCTGTCCCTCGTCCCCGACCTCGGGTCGGAGGCGGATCGGCGCGCGTTGCAGCTCGCGCCCGGCGTCCGCCTCGCCCCCGGCGTGCCGGAGGAGCCGCGCCGCCCCGGCGCGTCCGACGGGCCGGCATCGCGGGATCCGAACGCCACCCTGCGCGACCTCCTGCTCGAGGCGACCCCCGGCATCACGCTGCAGTTCGAGTTCTGATTGCGGGCGTCAGCTCGCGCGATGCGAAGGATGCACGGTGCCGCCTGTGGCGACGCAGTGCCGCGACACCTCGGAGCTGAACGCCCTCGTGTCGTACGGCGCCAGGCCGCGCCCAGGCATGCCGTCTCCGCCCCCCCCTCGCGATCTTGCATGATCGCCATCCCTCCGCCCGCGTCCGTCGCCGCGGCGGAACGTTGTTCCCCGTCGAATCAAAACGCCGGCAGCACCGCGGACCTGCGGTCGATGAAGACCGCATCGAGCGACCTGTGTACGGTTTCGAAATAAGTCTGAACCCTGCGCAGGAAGGCGATGTGCCGCATCGAACCATTCGCCGGGTTCCAGGCACTGCTCACCCAGGGGCGATGATCCGGCTGCATCCCCCACGCCTCGGGGTTGATCATCAGATGCGCCTCCGCCTGCCCTTCCCGACCGAACAGGAAGGACCGGAGGTCGAAGATGACGGCCGGCAAGGCACGCTGTTCCCAAGCCTTGCGAATGCCCCCGCCGAACTCGCCGCTCAACCGAGTGACCGCCAGGCCTGGCAACGCGGTCACCTTGCCGCAGCTTCGCGCCGCGTCGTCCGCACGAAGGGAAAGCACGGCAAGGCTCCCCTCCTGGTCGCAATAGCCGCGTGGTGTCTCGCGAGGACCGACAATTCTGACCGTGCTGTTCCCGAGCGGGCGCGCATGCACGATGGTCTTCACCATCCCGATGCGATCGCCGCTGGCCTGCGCCAAGACGTGGATCTCGGTCACCGCGTAGACGTTGTCAGCCGGAAGCACGAGGCGGTTTCGCTTGTCGAAGACGATGCGCCGCCAGGGGCCAGGCGGGAGCGGCCACGCCGTACCGCCGACCGTCACCGAGCCGGAAACGGTGTCCTCCGCCGCGGCTTCCCTGACCCTCGCGGCGGAGAGAACGCCGGTGACCGCGCATCCTTGGACCAACCGCCGACGCGACACACCAATCTGATGCTGATCAAGGCAAGTGGACATTCCGCTTCCTCCCGCGGGCTGACGGCTTTGGCCGCGACAGCAAGGATAATGTTTTGGCGCCCTCCGGAACAACCACGGCGGGCTCGCCGGTGGCAACGCGTTGCACTCCGAAGACGGGACCGCTCCATGACGAAGGGCGGGGTGTGGTCGACACCCCGCCCCCCTGCAGCCGACGGGCTCGGGCCCGCCGTCGGCGGTCGCCCGCTCAGCCGTGCAGGTCGAAGCGATCGAGCTCCATCACCTTCACCCAGGCGGCGACGAAGTCGCGCACGAACTTCTCGCGGTTGTCGTCCTGGGCATAGAGCTCGGAGAGGGCGCGCAGCTGCGAGTTGGCACCGAAGATCAGATCGACCCTGGTCGCCGTCCACTTCTTCTCGCCGGTCTTGCGATCACGCCCCTCGAACAGCTCCCGCCCTTCGGTGAGCGGCACCCACTCGAGGCTCATGTCGCAGAGCGTGCGGAAGAAGTCGGTGGTCAGCACGCCCGGCCGGTCGGTGAACACGCCGTGCTTCGAGCCCCCATAGGTGGCGCCGAGCGCGCGCATCCCACCCACCAGCACCGTCATTTCCGGCGCAGTCAGCGTGAGCAGGTTGGCCTTGTCGAGCAGCAGATCCTCGACCGGCAGCACGGCGCTGCGCGCATAGTTGCGGAAGCCGTCGGCGAGCGGTTCGAGCACGCGGAACGAGTCGACATCGGTCTGATCCTCGCGCGCATCCGTCCGCCCCGGATGGAACGGCACCTCGATGGGGAAGCCGGCCTCGGCGGCCGCCTTCTCCACCGCCGCCGTGCCGGCGAGCACGATCAGGTCGGCGAGCGACACCTTCTTGCCGCCCGAAGCGGAAGCGTCGAAGTCGCGCTTGATGCCCTCGAGGGTGGCGAGCACCTTCGCGAGTTCGGCCGGCTCGTTCGACTCCCAGTCCTTCTGCGGCGCGAGCCGGATGCGCGCGCCGTTCGCCCCGCCGCGCTTGTCAGAGTTGCGGAACGAAGCGGCCGCCGACCACGCGGTGTAGACGAGCCGCGAGAGCGGGATGCCCGCGGCGAGAATCTTCGCCTTCAGCGCCTTGATGTCGTCGGCGTCGATCAGCGGATGATCCACCGGCGGCAGCGGGTCCTGCCAGATCAGGTCCTCGGCCGGCACGAGGGGCCCGAGGTAGCGCGACTTCGGCCCCATGTCGCGATGCGTGAGCTTGAACCACGCGCGCGCGAAGGCGTCGGCGAAGTCGTCCGGGTGCTTGTGGTAGTGGCGCGAAATGGGCTCGTAGATCGGGTCCATGCGCATCGCCATGTCGGCCGTCGTCATGATCGGCGGATGGCGCTTGGTGGGATCGTGCGCATCCGGAACGAGGGTGTGTGCGGCCGGATCCGTCGGCACCCACTGCCAGGCGCCGGCCGGCGACTTCACCGGCTTCCACTCGTAGCCGAACAGCATGTCGAAGTAGGAATTGTCCCACTTCGTGGGCGTGGGCGTCCACGCCCCCTCGATGCCGGAGGTGATGGTGTCCCCACCCTTGCCGGTGCCGAAGGTCGATTTCCAACCGAGCCCCATCTGCTCGATCGGCGCCCCTTCCGGTTCGCGCCCGACATGATGCGCGGGGCCCGCGCCGTGGCACTTGCCGAAGGTGTGTCCACCCGCGGTCAGCGCCACCGTCTCCCAGTCGTTCATCGCCATCCGCGCGAAGGTCTCGCGCACGTCGCGACCGGCGGCGACCGGGTCGGGCACGCCGTTCGGGCCCTCGGGGTTGACGTAGATGAGGCCCATCTGCACGGCGGCGAGCGGGTTGGCGAGCTCGCGATCGCCCGAGTAGCGGGCATCGCCCAGCCACATCTCCTCGGTACCCCAGAAGATCTCGTCCTCCGGCTCCCAGATGTCGACGCGGCCGCCGCCGAAGCCGAACGGCTTCAGCCCCATGTGCTCGAGCGCGCAGTTGCCGGCGAAGATGAAGAGGTCGGCCCAGGAGATCTTGTTGCCGTACTTCTGCTTGACGGGCCAGAGCAGGCGGCGGGCCTTGTCGAGGTTGGCGTTGTCCGGCCAGGAGTTTTCGGGGGCGAAACGCTGCGCGCCCGTCGACGCCCCGCCGCGACCGTCACCGGTGCGGTACGTTCCGGCAGCGTGCCAGGCCATGCGGATGAACAGCGGGCCGTAGTGGCCCCAGTCGGCCGGCCACCAGTCCTGCGAGGTGGTCATCACCTCGTAGATGTCGCGCTTCAGCGCCTCGAGGTCGAGCTCGAGGAAGGCCTTGCGGTAGTCGAACTCCCGCCCGTACGGGTTCACCTTCTCCGACTGCAGGGCAAGGATGCGCAGGTTGAGCGCCTCCGGCCACCAGTCCCGATTCGAGCGCATGGACGGCCGGGTGCGGCTGCCGTGCGTGTGCATCACGGGGCACTTGCCCATCGTCTGCGGCGCGATCGTTCCTTCCATCGGCTTCCCTCCGTACGTGGCGATGCCGGAGCGGCGGCGTCATGCCGCCCCTTCCGCTCCGTCCAGTACCGTCACCCTAGCCGGGCCGGCGCGATGAATGGAAGCCATTGCACGCTAATGTCATCATAGATTCGATCTATCAGGGACCGCTCGACGCATGAACCTGCGCGACCTGCGCTACCTGCTCGCCGTGGTGGAGCACGGGCATTTCGGCCGCGCCGCCGAGGCCTCTGGGGTGAGCCAGCCGACGCTGTCGGTGCAGCTGCGCAAGCTGGAGGCGGAACTCGGGGTGGTGTTGCTCGAGCGCGGCGCGCGCGGTGTCGCTCCCACGGCGGCGTGCCGCCGGCTGTTACCCCATGTGCGCGCGGCGGTGGCGGAGGCGGATGCGATCCAGGCGCAAGCGCGCAGCCTGCGCGACCCGCTGTCCGGCCCGTTCCGTTTGGGGATCATTCCGACCCTTGCCCCCTATCTCCTGCCGCGCGTGCTCGCCGGCCTGCGGGCGCGGCTGCCGGGCCTCGAGATCGAGCCCTGGGAGGACCTGACCGACTCCTTGCTCGAGCGGCTGCGTGAGCACGATCTCGATGCCTGCCTGATCGCGACCGAGCCGGACCAGCCGGACCTGCTGTCACGACCGCTCTTCGACGAGCCCTTCCTCGCCGCCCTGCCGCCGGCGCATCCGCTCGCCGCCCGGGACACGATCGCCGAGGAGGAGCTCGCCCGCGACATCCTGGTGCTGGCGGAAGGCCACTGCCTGCGCGACCAGGCGCTCGCCGTCTGCCGCGCGGCCACGGCGCAGCCGATGCGGGCAACGAGCCTCGCCACCCTGATGCACCTGGTCGCCGCCGGCTACGGCACCACGCTCATTCCGGCGTTGGCGGCGGAGTCGGCGCGCGACATGGGGCTGGTGGTGCGGCCGCTTGCTCCCCCTGCGTCGCGCACGCTGCGTCTCGTTTGGCGCGCCCGCAGCCCGCGTCGGCCGGCGGTCGACGCCCTGGCGGAGGCGATCGTCGCGCTCGTCGCGCGTCCATCGGCAAGGCCCGGCTGAAGCGCCCCGCCCGCAAGAGCGGCAGGCAGGCCTGAGCCGCCTTCGGGTCGCGCTCCGGGCACCGCCCGGACGTGTCGGAAAACTTTACACCCGGGCGCCACCGTTCCTGGCTCGGAAGAAAAATCGGAGATTGATCAAGAATTTGGACGGGTTGGCGCCGCGCTTGCTTGACCGCGCGCGGGGGAGTCCTCCCCCGACCCAGACCACACAGCACACGGGAGTTGTTCATGCTGCGCCGACTTCTGGTCGCTGCCACCGTCCTCTCGGGCGTGGGCCTCGCCGCCCCGGCGACCGCCTCCACCATCGTGCTCTCGAACACGGTCGCCCCCGGCGATGCGTTCAGCCACCCCCTTGGCTTCCCGGCGCTGCCGGCCTTCGACTCGCTCAGCCAAACCGGGCAGGCGATCGGCACAACGGGCTGGTACTACAATAACGTCCGTGGCGGGTCCGCGAACACCGTGGTCGGCATCCGCACAGACCTGCCCCGCAGCGGCAACGGCTCGGTCTTCTTCCAAACGAACAACAGCCGGAGCAAGGCAGACGTCGAATACCTGCCGAACGCGACAGCGAACCTTGTCGGCAATTGGACCTCGGGTGGCTCGCTCGGCGCGTTCCAGGCGCTGAGCACCTTCGGTTACGAATGGTATCGGGTCGGCACCAGCACGAACCCCGGCGTGCAGCATCCCGTGCTGCGCGTCCTGCTCGATCTTGACGGAGACCTCTCGACCACGACGGACCGCGGCGGCCTCGTCTTCGAACGCGCCTACAACAGCCTGCCCACCCCGACCGACCAGTGGGTGACCGACACCATCGGGGGCTCGACCAATCTCTGGTCGTTCGGCGCGCTCGGCTTCGCCACCGACCTCGACGGCAACGGGTACGGCTACGACGAGACGCTGGACGAGTGGAAGACCTTCCTCGCTGGCCGCCATCCGAATGCGATCATCGTCGGCTTCTCGGCCGGCGTCGGGTCGGGCTGGAACGGCGTATTCGAGGGTGCCGTCGACAACATCACGTGGACCATCGCGGGCCAGACCTCGGCGTTCAACTTCGAGGTCCGGCCGGGTGAGACCCCGGTGCCCGAGCCCGCCGCGCTCGCCCTGCTCGGCATGGGCCTCTTGGGCCTCGGGCTCGCCCGCCGGCGCGCCTGAGCGACCCCTCCGCCGATACGCGAAGGGCGGGCGCCCTCACGGGCCCCGCCCTTTCCGCATCCTCACCCGCAGGCTAGATCAGCCCCGCGATGGCGAACCGGCTGGTGCGGTCGAGAAGACTCGAACTTCCACGGGGTTTCCCCCACAAGCACCTCAAGCTTGCGCGTCTACCAGTTCCGCCACGACCGCGGACCCAGCCGAGGCGCGCGATATAGCCCATGCCCCCCGGCCTCGCAACGGAGCACGCCGCGGCCCTGTCCCTCATCGCCGACGACCCGGAGTGGCGCATTGACGACGCCCCCGTGCCCTACGAGGCGGCGCTCTCGACGATGGAAGCCCGCGTCGCCGCCATCCGTGCGGGCGAGGCGCGGGAACTCGTCTGGCTTCTTGAACACCCGCCCCTGTACACCGCCGGCACCTCGGCCCGGGCCGACGACCTGTTCAACCCGCGCGGGTTGCCTACGTTCCGCACCGGCCGCGGCGGGCAGTGGACCTGGCACGGCCCCGGACAGCGCGTCGGCTACGTGCTGCTCGACCTTCGCGCGCGCGGGCTCGACGTGCGCTGCTACGTGCGCGCCTTGGAGGGGTGGCTGATTGCCGCGCTCGATCGCCTCGGCGTGCGGGCGGAGCGGCGCGAGGGCCGGGTCGGGCTCTGGGTGCCGGACCGGCGGGCGGGGCGCGAGGCGAAGATCGCCGCCATCGGCGTGCGGGTCACGCGCTGGGTCACCTGGCACGGCTTCGCCCTCAACGTGGATCCCGACCTCTCCTTCTACGACGGCATCGTGCCCTGCGGGCTCAGGGAGTACGGCGTGACCTCGCTCGCCGCGCTCGGCATCACGGCGAGCCTCGCCGAGGTCGACTCCGCCCTCATCGCCACCTTCACCGAGGCCTTCGCGCGCAGCCCCGCCTGCCCCGGTTGACGCCCCTCGCCCCGATTGCTGCAGTGCCGCGCAATCACGCGACGGAGACACCATGGCCACCCACCGCCTGCCCGCCACCCCCGAAACCGTGCATTGGGGCTACTTCGACGCCGCCCTCCCCCCGCGCCTGACCATCCGCTCGGGCGACACGGTCGAGGTCGAGTGCGTCTCCGGCCACCGCTCCGTCCTGCCGCCGCCCGGTTCGGGCTTCGCCATCCCCCCCGCCCTCGAGGCCATCAACGACCGCGTGGTGCCGGAACTCGGCGCGCACATCCTCACGGGGCCCATCGCGATCGACGGGGCGGAGCCGGGCGACATGCTCGAGGTGCGGATCGAGGAGATCACCCTCGGCGCCGATTGGGGCTTCTGCATGGTCCGCCCCCTCGCCGGCACCCTGCCGGAGGACTTCCCCACCTTCCGCGTCCTGCACATCCCGGCCGATCGCGCGCGCATGACCTGCCGCATGCCGTGGGGGACGGAGATCCCGCTTGCGCCCTTCTTCGGTGTGATGGGCGTGGCGCCGCCCCCCGTGTACGGCCGAATCCCCTCCAACCCGCCGCGCGAGCACGCCGGCAACCTCGACCTGAAGGAACTGGTCGCCGGCACCACGCTCTACCTGCCCGTCCACGTGGCGGGGGCGAAGTTCTCCGTCGGCGACGGGCACGGCGTGCAGGGCGACGGCGAGGTCTGCATCAACGCCCTCGAGATGTGCCTCAATGGCCGCCTGACCTTCATCCTGCACAAGAAGACCGGCACCACCCCCCTGCTCACCTTCCCCCGCGCCGAGACACCCAGCCACTGGATCTCGATCGGGCTCAACGAGGACCTCGACCTCGCGATGAAACAGGCGCTGCGCGAGATGATCGCCTTCATCTGCGCGCGCACCAACCTCTCGCCCCTCGACGCCTATCAGTTCTGCTCGCTCGCGGCCGATTTCCGCGTCACGCAGACGGTGAACGGGGTGAAGGGGGTGCACGGCATGCTGCGCAAGGACCTGCTCTGAGCGCGATGGTGCGCCGGTAAGCCGGGCGGCCGGTTGTCCACAACTTTTTCGCGCACCCGCTCCACAAACTGTTGTGGGCCATGTCCCGTTTTTGCTACCGTATCTGGTAGAGGAAGGACCGAGAGCGGGGAGCGCGTCTCGCATGGAGTGGACAGAGGAGCAGATCGAGACCCTACGCCGGCTGTGGGCGGAGGGGCTTTCCACCGCCGAGATCGGGCGTCGGATGGGGATCTCGAAGAACGCGGTGGTCGGCAAGGCGCACCGACTGCATTTGCCGGCGCGGCCCTCCCCGATCCGCCGCGGCGGCGAGGGCGCCAAGCCGGCCGCGCCACGCCCCCCCCGCCGCACCTTACGCCCGGCCATGCCGCGGCCTTCGCCGCTGTTTCCTGCAGCCGAACCGCGCCCCGCTCCGGCGCCAGTCCCCGCCGAGCCGCGCCGCGCCCCGGCGCCGGTGGTGCCGATGCCGCGCGTCGAGCCTCTGCGCACCGGCAACGCCACCTGCTGCTGGCCGATCGGCGACCCCGGCACGCCGGGGTTTCGCTTCTGCGGTGCCCCGGCGCTGATCGGCAAGCCCTACTGCGCCGAACACGCCGCCATCGCCTACGTGCGGGTGAAGGACCGGCGCGAGGACGCGGCCTGACAGTTCGGCTCGGTGCGGTCAGGACGCCTCGTCCCCGCGCGGCACCGGCGTGACGCCGCCGGACCGGCCCGCCGCCGGCGTGGCCTTCCATTCGGCGGCGCTGATCTCCTTCGTCGCCATGGACAGCGCGATCAAGGCCGCCGTCCAGGCGCTACCGGTGGCGGTCGTGCTCTGGGCACGGTTCGCCTTCCATCTCGCGCTCGTCACCGCCATCCTGGCCGCGCGCGGGCGCAGCTTGCCGCCGCGCACCCGCGCGCCGGGGCTGCAGGCCGTCCGCTCGCTCTGCCTCGGTGCGGCCAACCTCACCTTCTCCGCCGCGCTGATCCACGTGCCGCTGGCCGAAGCCACCGCCATCGGCTTCGTCTCCCCGCTTCTCACCACCCTCCTGGCCGCACGAGTCCTCGGCGAGCGGGTCGGCTGGCGACGCTGGACGGGGCTCGCCCTCGGCTTCGCGGGGGTCCTCGTCATCCTCCGCCCCGGCCTCGGGGTCACCCATCCCGCCGCGCTGCTGGTGCTCGCCACCGCCGCACTGTTCGCCGTCTACCAGGTGCTGACGCGACGCCTCGCCGGCGTGGACGACTCCGAGACCACCATCTTCCACACCGCGGTCGCTGCCCTCGCCCTCTCCTCGCTTGCGCTTCCCTTCGCCTGGACGCCGCCGAGCCTCGGCCAATGGGCGATGCTTGCGCTGATCGGCGCCATCGGCGGTGGGGGGCACTTCCTGCTGATCGAGGCCTTCGCCCGGGCGCCTGCCTCGCTGCTCGCCCCGCTCGCCTACACGCAGATGGTCTGGGCCACCCTTGCGGGCTGGTTGCTGTTCGGCGAGTGGCCCGACCTCGCCGCCATCCTCGGCGGCCTCATCGTCGCCGCCGGTGGACTCTTCGTGATCCTCGGCGAAGCCCGCGCGAAGGCGATGGACAGGGACGGCCGCCGCCCGTAACAGCCCTGTCACATGGCCACGCTGTCGGATCGCTCAGCTTCCACCCACGCCGCCCCCCGTCGCCCGCTGGATGCCGAAGCGGTGCGCGCGGCCTATGCCCGCTGGGCCAAGGTCTACGACGCCGCCTTCGGCCTCGTCTCCGCCCCCGCCCGGCGCCGCGCCGTCGCTGCCGTCAACGCCCTTCCCGACGGCCGCGTGCTCGAGGTCGGGGTCGGCACCGGGCTGTCGCTTCCCCTCTACCGCCGGGGCTTGCGCATCACGGGCATCGACCTCAGCCCCCAGATGCTGGCGCGGGCCCGCGCCAAGGTCGGCCGCGATCGTCTCGATCACGTCGAGGCCCTCGTCGAGATGGACGCCGAGGCGATGGGCTTCCCCGACGGCGCCTTCGATGCGGCGGTAGCGATGTTCGTCGCCTCCGTGGTGCCGAACCCGCGCCGGATGCTGGCCGAGATGCGCCGCGTGGTGCGCCCGGGCGGCACGCTCCTGTTCGTCAATCACTTCGCCGCCGAGGGCGGGCTCAGGCTCGCGATCGAGCGGGCGGCGGCGCCGTTCTCGCGTGCCCTCGGCTGGCACCCTGATTTCGCCTTCGACGCCCTGCTCACCCCGGCGGAGCGTCGCGCGGCCGAGATCACCCCCTGCCCGCCGGGCGGGCTGTTCAGCCTGGTTCGTCTCCGCAACGACTGAAGCGGAAGCGTTCGGGCCTCAGGCCGAGGCGGCGGCGCGCGCCGCGCGCGGCACGTCGGCGGCGATCTCCTCCGGGCTGCGGCGCACCGGGGGCAGGATGAAACCCCAGGCAGGGAATTCGGTCGTGCCGAGCTGCCCGGTCTCCGGGTGCCACACCCGCACCAGGGTCCAGTCGTTGCGGGCCGAGACGTCGACGATCGGCTGGTTCTGGTGCACCCGCCCGCGCGCGGCCCCGGAGCCCCAGTTGGCGTGGCTGGCCAGGATCTCGCGCGGGCTCCGTTCCCGCACCACCACCGCGAGGTGCCCCTCGGGCAGCCGGCGGGTGCCCCGGAACACCAGCACCGCGCCGGGTAAGGGGCGGGAGGAGCGCGCGTAGCGCCCTTCCGCCGCCCGCCACCAGGTGTGGGCGTCGCCCGCGAGCCGGATTTCCGAGAGCTCGCGCGCGAAGGGCACGCAGGAGAGGGGGGCGGGTGGGGCGAAGGTCGCCGTCTCGTGCACGCGCGGGCCCCGCGCGCAGGCGGCGGCGAACAGGGGCAGGATCAGCGCGGCGCGTCGGATCAGCACGGGCGGAACGGAATCAGACGCCCCGCCTCGGCGCAAGCCTCACGCCGCCGGCAGCCGCACCACGAAGCGCGCGCCGACGACGCGCCCCGCCGCGTCGCGCCGGTTCTCGGCCGCAATCGTCCCCCTGAGCGCCTCGACGATCTGGCGCGAGATGGAGAGCCCGAGCCCCGAATGCGTGCCGAAGCGCTCGCCCTTCGGCCGTTCCGAATAGAAGCGTTCGAAGATCCGCTCCAGTTTGGCCTCGGGGATCCCCGGCCCCTCGTCCTCCACCGCGATCTCGACCCAGCCGCCGTCATGGCGGCCGGTGAGCCGGATCGTGCCGCCAGGCGGGGAGAAGGAGACCGCGTTCGCGATCAGGTTGCGCAGCACCTGCACGAGCCTGCCCTCCACGCCGTTGACGATGAGCCCCTCGGCGGGTGCGTCCACCACCACGTGGGGGTCCTCGGGTCCGCGTGTGGTCTCGTGGATGTCGGCCAGCGTGGCCAGCATCGGCGCGAGATCGACCCGCTCGAGCCCGGTGCGCGAGAGTTCCGCATCCAGCCGCGAGGCCTCGGAGATGTCGCTGATCAGGCGATCGAGGCGGCGGACGTCGTCGGCGATGACGGACAGGAGGCGCTCGCGCCGGGCCGGGTCGTCGATGCGGCGGATCGTTTCGATCGCGCTGCGGATGGAGGTGAGCGGGTTCTTGATCTCGTGCGCGACGTCGGCGGCGAAGCGCTCGATCGCGTCCATGCGTGCCCAGAGCGCCCGCGCGCTCTCATCCAGCGCCATCGCGAGCCCGCCGATCTCGTCCCGCCGCGCCTTCAGCGCCGGCGGGACGGAACTGCGCCGCCCCCGCCCCTCGCGGATCCGCTCCGCCGCCCGGGCGAGGCGCACGAGCGGGCGGGCGATGGTGGTGGCGAGGTAGAAGGAGAGGGCGACGGTGAGCGCAAGCGCGAGCCCGAAGGTGGCGAGGATGGTCATGCGCACGTGAAAGAGCGCCTCGTCCACCGCGCGCGCCTCGCGCGTGACGAGCACGATGCCGATCGTCTCGCGGGCGCGGATCACGGGTTGCGTCACCGAAACGACCAGCCGGTCGTCGGCCGTTCGCCGCACCACCGGGGCGGCGCGCGCTTCCGCCGCGGCGGGCAGGAGCGGCGCGATCTCCGGGCTCCAGTCGCCCTCGTCCTCGATCGTCGGGTAGGTGGTGGCGCGCGGCAGCACGCGCATCACCCGTTCGTAGAGGGCGCCGATGGCGGAGGCGAAGGGGCCGCGCGGCGGCGGCGGTTCCGGCAGCGGCTCCGTCGTCACCACCCCGCCCGGGCCGAGGATGACGCGAGAATCGGCGATCAGCGTGCCATCGGGCGCATAGAGCCGCGCCTGAGTGAGCGGGGTGGGCTCGACCAGGCGGCGGAGCAGCGGCCGCGCGAGGTCGGGCGCGATGCGCGGGCTCTCGGGCCGCTCGAGCGAAACCGCCGACTCGCCGATCGCGGCGGCGAACACCTGGGCCTGCACGCGCAGGGCGGCGATCTCGGACTCGACCAGCCCGTCCTGGTAGGTGTCGAGATACAGGAGTGCGGCGACCAGCAGCGCGAGCGGCAGCGCATTGACGAGCAGGATCCGCCTCAGCAGCGGCGAGCGCAGCAGCCGGTACGCGCGACGTCGCAGCGGTGGAGCGGGAGCGGAGACCTCCGCCCGCATCTCCGCCGCCGCGGCCGTGCCGTCCGGCACCGCCGTCTCCCCGGCCCCTCAGGCCGCTCACTCCTCCTTGTAGCGGTAGCCGATGCCGTAGAGCGTCTCGATCTGCGAGAACTGGGGGTCGACGGCGCGGAACTTCTTGCGGATGCGCTTGATGTGGCTGTCGATCGTGCGGTCGTCGACGTAGATGTTCTCGCCGTAGGCGGCGTCGATCAGCTGGTCGCGGCTCTTCACGATCCCCGGTCGGGCGGCGAGCGCCTTCACCAGCAGGAACTCGGTCACGGTGAGCTGCACCGGTGCGCCTTTCCAGGTGCAGAGGTGGCGGTTCTCGTCCAGCGCCAGCGAGCCCCGCACCATCACCCCGCCGGCGGGCTGGCCCGAACCCTCGCTCTTGGCGAGTTCGTTCCGCCGCAGCAACGCCCGGATCCGCTCGATCACCAGCCGCTGGCTGAACGGCTTGGTGATGTAGTCGTCCGCGCCGAGGCGAAGCCCCATCAGCTCATCCACCTCCTCGTCCTTCGAGGTGAGCAGGATGACGGGCAGCGAGGAGGTCTTGCGCAGGCGTTGCAGGAGCTCGAGCCCGTCCATGCGCGGCATCTTGATGTCGAGCACGGCGAGGTCGACCGGCTTGGTGGTCAGCCCGTGCAGCGCGCTCTCGCCGTCGGTGTAGGTGCGGACCTGGAAGCCCTCGGCCTCCAGCGTCATGGCGAGCGAGGTGAGGATGTTGCGGTCGTCATCGACCAGGGCGATGGTCTGCGGCATGGCGGTTCCGTTCGGAGCAAGGCGCGCCGCCCTGTTGCCGGCCGGGCGCGGCGCGCCGACATTCTCGTCGGTGTTCTAGCCTGGGGCGAAGGGATGAGCGAGGCCGCGCCGGAACCGACGGGAGCAGAGGCGGAAGCGCCGGAGCCCGCCATCGCCGCGCGACGGCTGATCCGCACCGCCCGCGAGGCGACCCTCGCCACGGTCACCGGCTCGGGCCAGCCCTTCGCCTCCCTCGTCACCCCCGCGCCCGCGCCCGACCTCTCGGTGCTGCTGTGGCTCTCCATGCTGTCGGGCCACACCCGGCACCTGATGAACGATGCGCGCTGTTCGCTGCTCTTCGTCGGCCCCGCGCGGGGTCCCAATCCGCAGAAGAGGGCGCGGCTGACGGTGACGGGGCTTGCCTCCCGCGTCGAGGGGCCGGAGGCGGGCGCGCTGAAGGCGCGCTGGCTGGCCCGCCACCCCTACGCCAAGCTCTACGCGGGGTTCAACGACTTCGCGCTCTGGCGGATCAGCCTCGAGGAGGGATTGTTCGTCGGCGGCTTCGCCATGGCCCGCCGCATCCCGGGCTCGGCGCTGCGCCCCGAACCCGCGGCAGTGGCGGCGATCGCGGAAGCGGAGGCCGAAATCATCGCCCACGTGAACGAGGACCACGCCGAGGCCCTCGATGCGATCGCGCAAGGGGTGCTGAAGCGCAAGGGGACGGGATGGCGGCTGGCGGCGGTCGACGTCGACGGCTGCGACCTGGTGCGGGGGCAGGCGCGGGCGCGGCTCGACTTCGCGCGGCCGGTGGCCGATGCCGACGGGGTGCGGCGGGCGCTGATCCTGGCCGCCAAGGCAGGGCGGACGGCGCTCGGCCTGCCGAAGAGGAGGGCGGCGCAGCCCTGACCCGCGTCGCAGGCGCCATCGCCCGCCCTTCTTTGACCACAACTCCGCGTGAGTGGTAGGGGCATTCGGCAGCGCAGCAAGGGAGGTGCCCCGCATGTCCGGCCTCGACATCCCCGGTCTTGTTCCGCTCGCGGCCGTGCATCGCAACCTCGCCCCGGCCGCGCTGATCGAGGCGGCGATCGCGCGCGGCGAAGCGCACCTCTCCGCGTCGGGCGGGCTGGTGGTGGAGACGGGCGAGCACACGGGCCGTTCGCCGAACGACAAGTACCTGGTCGAGGACGACGCCACGCGCGACGCCGCCTGGTGGGGGGCAGTGAACAAACCCCTCGCGCGCGACCGCTTCGCCCTGCTGCGCGCCCGGGCGGCCGCCCACCTCGCCGCGCGCGATCTCTGGGTGCAGGACTGTTTCGCCGGTGCCGACCCCGCATACCGCATCGCCGTGCGCGTGCTCACGCCATCGCCATGGCACGCGCTATTCGCCCGCACGATGTTCCTCCGCCCCGCCGCGGAGGAGCTTGCTTCCTTCCGCCCCGATTGGACCATCCTGCACGCGCCGGATCTCGCCGCCGACCCCGCACTCGACGGCGTGCGCAGCACGGTCGCCATCGCGCTCGACGTGACGAGCCGCGAGATCGTGATCGCCGGCACCCGTTACGCAGGCGAGATCAAGAAATCGATCTTCACCGTGCTGAACTGGCTCCTGCCCGAGCGGGGCGTGCTGCCGATGCACTGTTCGGCCAATGTCGGGCCGGCGGGCGACGTCGCCCTCTTCTTCGGCCTCTCCGGCACCGGCAAGACCACCCTCTCGTCGGATCCCGCCCGCGCGCTGATCGGCGACGACGAGCACGGCTGGAGCCCGACGGGCGTGTTCAACCTCGAGGGCGGCTGCTACGCGAAGGCGATCCGCCTCGACGCCGAGGCCGAACCGCAGATCTGGCGCGCGGTGCACCGCTTCGGCGCCATCCTCGAGAACGTGACGATGGACCCGGCGACGCGCGCGCTCGACCTCGATGACGCCTCGCGCACCGAGAACACGCGCGCCTCGTTCCCGATCGAGTTCATTCCCCAGGCGGTCGCTTCCGGCCGGGCGGGGCATCCGCGCAACATCGTCTTCCTCACCGCGGATGCGTTCGGCGTGCTGCCCCCCATCGCACGGCTGACCCCGGACCAGGCGGTCGACCATTTCCTCGCCGGCTACACCGCTCGCGTCGCCGGCACCGAGAAGGGCTTGGGGGCCGAGCCGGAGGCGGTGTTCTCGCCCTGCTTCGGCGGCCCGTTCCTGCCGCGCCCGCCCGTCATCTACGGGCGGATGCTGAAGGAGCGCATCGCGCGGCACGAGGTGCGCTGCTGGCTGGTCAACACGGGCTGGACCGGCGGCGGCTATGGCGTCGGCCGTCGCATGAGCATCGCCACCACCCGCGCTCTCCTCTCCGCCGCCCTCTCCGGCCGGCTCGACGCGGTGCCGTTCCGCACCGATCCGCGCTTCGGCCTCGCCGTGCCCACCGCTTGCCCGGGCGTCGATCCGACCTTGCTCGACCCGCGCGCGACCTGGGCCGACCCGGCCGCCTACGACGTGGCGGCCGCGGCGCTCGCTGCCCGTTTCGCCGCGGTGGTCGCGCCTCTGCAGGCGGCCATGGCCGAGGACGCCCGCCGCGCCGCCTGAGGGCTCTTGCGCGGGCGCGGCAGCGGCGCCAGCCTCCTCGACCTTGCGTTCCGGCTCGAGGAGGAAACGATGACGACGCGACGCACGCTGCTCGCGGCCGCCGCGGCCGCCACCCTGCCCGCCCTGCCCCGCGCGGCATTCGCCGATACCTGGCCGACGGGGCCGATCCGCGCCATCGTCCCCTTCGCGCCGGGCAGTGCCACCGACACCATCGCGCGGCTGTTCGCCGAGGCGATGCGCCCCGCGCTCGGTCAGCCCGTGGTGGTGGAGAACCGCCCCGGCGCCAACGGGTTGATCGCGGCGGAACAGGTCGCCCGCGCCGCTCCTGATGGCAACACCATCCTGTTCGGCACCAACTCCACCCACGCCGCGGCGGATGCGCTGTTCAAGCGCGTGCCCTACGACATCGAGCGCGATTTCGTCGCCATCTCCACCCTCGCCACCGTGCCGCTGGTGGCGATCGTCAACGCCAATTCGCCCTACCGCAGCCTGGCGGACTTCATCGCCGCGGCGAAGGCGCGGCCCGAGAGCCTCTCCTTCGGCACCGCCTCCTCCTCGCAGCTGGTCGCCGCGCGCACCCTCGCCCGCATGGCCGACATCCGGCTGCTCGAGGTGCCGTTCCGCTCCTCGCCGCAGGTGGTGCAGGAGGTGATCGCCGGGCGGCTCGATCTCTTCGTCGCCGACGTCGCCGTCACCCTGCCCGCCATCCGCGGCGGCCAGGTGCGCGCGCTCGGGGTGACGACGAAGACGCGCGTGCCGCAGCTGCCCGACGTCGCCCCCATCGCCGAGCAGGGCCTGCCCGACTACGCGATCTTCGCCTGGTTCGTCCTCGTCGCCCCGGCCGGCGTGCCGAAGACGGTGGTCGATCGCCTCGGGTCGGCGGTGCGGGCGGCGGCGAACGACGCCACGGTGCGCGATCGGCTGGAGAACACGCTCGGCATGACGCTGTTCATCTCCACGCCGGAGGAGGCGGCGGCTTTCGTGCGCGCCGAACGCGCGAAGTGGACGGCGATGGTCAAGGCCGCCGGCATCGAGCCCGAGTGAGCCGCGCATGGGGAGCGGCGCGACCGCCGCTCCCCCACGGCCCTCAGGCCGCTGGCAGGACGCGGCGGCAGAAGTACCAATCCACGTACTCGTCGCCGGCGCTGGCGCGGGCCTCGGCATCCGCCACCGTCTTCGGCGGCGGCACGATCACCTTCTCGCCCGGCTGCCACGCTTCCGGGGTCGCGACCCCGTGCTTGTCCGCCGTCTGCAACGCGCGCACCAAGCGCAGCACCTCGGCGATCGAACGCCCCGTCGGCATCGGGTAGTAAAGCATCGCGCGCAGGATCCCCTTGTCGTCGATGACGAACACCGCGCGCACGGCGGAGGTGTCGGACGCCCCCGGCTGGATCATCCCGTAGGCGTTGGCGACCCGCATCGAGAGGTCGTCGATGATCGGGAACGGGATTTCGACCCCGAACTTCTCCTTGATCGCACGCACCCAGGCGATGTGCGCGAAGGTGGAATCGATCGAGAGGCCGAGGAGATCGCAGTTCAGCGCTTGGAAGTCAGGGTAGGCCCTGGCGAAGGCGATGAACTCGGTGGTGCAGACAGGGGTGAAGTCGGCCGGATGCGAGAACAGCACGAGCCAGCGGCCGCGATAGTCGGCGAGGCTGCGCGGCCCGTGCGTGGTCATGGCAGAGAAGGCCGGGGCGGGTTCATTGAGGCGCGGCATGGCGGGAGCCGCAGTGACGGCGTCGAGCATGGCGAAGGGTCTCCGTTCTGGTGTCGGAACGGCTCCGGCCCGTTCTCCCCTTCGTGCCGCAGCGCGGCATTCGGCTATCGCCCCGCCGGCGCCGATGCAAGACGGCTGCGTGCGGCCACGTCCGGCGGCAGCGGCATGGCGAGCAGGGAGGACGCCAGGCTCTTGCCGTGCGGGTCGAGGGCGAGCGAGCGGGTGACCCCGCCCTCCAGCGCCCCCTCCAGCACGAAGAGCAGCGCCGCGAGGCCGGGAAGCTCATGCCGCCGCACCGGCCCGCGCACATCGGGGGCGAGGAAGGCCGCCACCCGCTCGGGCGTCAGCCAAGCGGCGAGCAGGGGGTAGTCGGCCGGGTCGCGGCAAACGACGCCGAGAGTGGCGGTATCGCCCTTGTCGCCCGAGCGGGCGGTGGCGAGGTCGCGCAAGCTGGCCATCAGGCGGGGGGCACGAAAGAGACGGTGGGGCGGACGAGATCGCGGGGGATGAGGGCGGAGGCGACGGCGAGCCCCTCGCGCGCCGACCACGACGCCCCGCCCCCGCCCGCCGGCCCGTTCAGCCATAGCGCCTCGATCTCGTGCCCGATCGCCCGCGCGGAGGCCGCATCGGCCACCCGGGCGGCGAGGCGGGCGCGCACGTCGCGCACATCCGCGTCGGGGGCAACCGCCGCCCCACGCAGGAGGGAATCGACGCCGATCACGTCGGTGCGGAGGTCGGAGACGGGGATCCCTCGGCGGGCGATGCGCTCGCGCAGGATGGCAAGTGCCAACCGGGCGCGCGCCACGGCGCCTTGGCCGGCGTAGGAGATGCCGCCCTCCACCACCACCCCGTCGCGGTAGCCGACCACGACCTTCAGCGTCGCGGGCGGCGGCCCTCCCGCCCCACCCTCGACCCGCACGCGGTCGGGCCCGAGTTCGCTGAAGCGCACGGCGCGGAAATCGGCAGTGGCGTCGGGCTGCAGGTAGGCCCCCGGATCGTGCAGTTCGTAGAGCAGCTGTTCGGTGCAGGTGAGGCGATCGACCCGCCCTCCCGTGCCCTCGGGCTTGCTCAGCGTGGCGTTGCCGTCGGCCTCGACATCGGCGAAGGGCAGGCCGAGGTCGGCCAGCCCCGCGACGTCCTTCACGCCTGGGTCGGCGAAGTAGCCACCCGTCAGTTGCCCCGCGCATTCGAGCAGGTGGCCGATCAGGATGCCGCGCCCGAGCCGCTCCCAGTCATCCGCCGCCCAGCCGAAGCGGGCGATCAGGGGGGCGAGGAACAGGGCAGGGTCGGCGACCCGGCCGGTGATGACGACGCGCGCGCCTTGGCGCAGCGCGTCCACGATCGGCCCCGCTCCGAGATAGGCGTGGGCCGAGACGACCGCCGCGCCGAGGTCGGAGGGCCGGCCCGGGCGATCGAGAAAGGGCGGGTCGAGGCGGCGGACGAGCTCCGTCACCTCGTCGCCTTCGACGACGGCGATCGGCAGATTCCGCGCCCCCGCCTCCGCCGCGAGCCGGCGGGCGAGACGGCCGGCGGCGGCGGGGTTGGCGGCGCCCATGTTGGTGATGAGGGTCGTGCCGACGGCGAGGGCGGGGGGCAGCACGGCGCGCATCCGCTCCTCGAACCACGGGTCGAACCCCGCGTCCGGGTCGGCGAGCCGGGCGACCACCGCCTTGGCCACCGTGCGCTCGGCCAGGCACTCGAACACCACCGCCTCGGGCCGCGCGCGCTCGATCAGGGTGACGGCGGCATCGATCCGGTCGGCCGAGAACCCTGCCCCGCAGCCGATGCGGAACGTCTCCGCCACCGCGCCCCCTCACCCCGCTGCGCCGCCCTCAGACTCCCTTCTCCTTGAACACCTCCTGCGCGACCTTGAAGGCATCGAGCGAAGCCGGCACGCCGCAATAGACGAAGGCCTGCAGGCAGACCTCCTTGATCTCCTCCTTCGTCACCCCGTTGGCGAGCGCGCCCGCGATGTGCAGGCGAAGCTCGTTGGGGCGGTTGAGCGCGATCAGGAAGGCGAGGTTGAGGAAGGAGCGCGTCTTGCGATCGAGCCCCGGCCGGTTCCAGATGATCCCCCAGCAATATTGGGTGGTGAACTCCTGGAACGCCTGCATGAAGTCGTCGGCGGAGGCGAGGGATTTCTCCACGTAGTCCTTGCCGAGCACCTGCTTGCGCACGGCAAGCCCCGCCTCGAAGAGTTTCTCGTTGAAGAACGGATCCTGCGGCATCGCGCTGGCGCCTCCCCTGTCGTTGCGATCGGGGCGCGAGGATCGGCGCGCGCCGGCGCGCGGTCAATGGCGCCCGGCCCCTCCCTTGAACAAAACATGAACGTGACCGGAGAGGAAAAACATCCTATAAGCGAGGGCGCCACGCCGGAGCCGCCATGCCCCCGCACGCCCTCCTCGCCCTTCTCGCCCTGCCGACCCTCCTCCCGCTCCCCGCCGCCGCCCAGCAGGTCATCGTCGGCGGCGCGGCCTCAGTCGCCGCCTCGTCGCGTCTCGCCGACGCCGCGCTGATCCTCGGCCTGTCGCTGCTCGTCGCCCTGATCCTGTTCGGTCTCGTCGCGGTCTGGCTGCACCGCTCGCTGACCCGGATGGCCGAGTGGTGCGGCGAGCCGATCCCCGGTGCCCAGGCCGCCGAAATCCAGGCCGCCCGGCTGAAGGCGTTCCTGGGACTGAAGTCCTTGCCCTTGGGCCTGCCGGAAGGCACGGTGCGCGCCGCCTTGGGGCTCGTCATCGTCACCCTCGGGCTCACCGCCATCCTGTTCCAGCGCTCCTTGGGCCTTCCTTCCACCGGCGAGATCGCGGGCCTGCTCGGCACCGTGCTCGGCTTCTACTTCGGCGCCCGCGGCGCGGGGGCCGAGCGCGAGCGGGAGGCCGACGCCGCGCGCGAGGCGGAAGCCAAGGCCGCCCGGGCGGAGGCCGAGGCGCGGTCGGCCGCCCGCGAGGCCGAAGCCGCGAAGTCGCGTTCCGCCCGCGAGATTGCCGCCCACGACGCCGCGCGCGACGGGCTTTCCGCCGCCGCGAAGCTCGCCTCGGGGGTGAAGGCGGCCGCCGAGGCGATCGCCGCCGCCGACCCCTCCTCGCCGCTGGCGCGCGAAGCGGCGCGCGCCGCCGCGCTGGCCGAGACGACCCTCACGACAGTCGCCGCCGGGCAGGCGGGCGACCTCGCCGAGGCCGCCGCCCGTGCCGCAGGGCTCGCCGCGAGCCTCGCCCCCGCCAACCCGCTCGCCGCCCTGGCCGCCGACACGGCCCGCGGCATCGCCCCTGCCCTGGCCCGCGTGCCCGCCCTCGCCGCTGCCGTCGGCGGACCCTTGGGCCTCGTCGGCGCGGTCCTCGCCGGTGGGCTGCAGGCGGCCCGCGTCGGCGCCGAACACTACCGGCGCTGGGTCGCCCGCGTGCTCGACCGCCCCTACGGCCTCGACCTCTACCCCGAGGGCCTGGCGGATGCACCGATGAGCCTCGCCGCGCTCGAACGCGCGCCGATCTTCGCGCGCCTCTATCGGGACATCCTCGCCGCGCGCGACCTCGCCGCCGCCCGCGCCCTGATGGTCGCCACCCTCGCCCCCGACGCCCCCGCCCGCCTCCTCGCCGGCGAGGGCGCCCTGCCGCCCCGCCCCCTCGGTACGGAGGGCGGCTTCGCCAGCGAACGCGAACTCGAGGAGGGCCTCGCCGAGTATCGCCGCGCTCTGCTGGATGGGCTGCTCGACGCCGCCGACCCAAGGCCGGTCTCCGTCCCGCTGCCCGAGGGCCCGCGCGCCGTCGGCCAAGGCGCGCTTCGCGCCGCCCTCGATGCCGCGCGCGAGGACCTCGGTGCCGCCGCCGCGCTCGATCGCCTCGCGCTCGCCGCCGGCCGCCTCGCCCAGGCGGAGGCGGCCCCCGACCTCGCCGACACCCTCGCCCGTGCCGCCCGGGAGATCCCCGCATGAGACGCGCCGTCCTGCTCATCGCCGCCCTCGCCCTCGCCGCCTGCGCCGCCCGCGACCTCGATCGGCTGAAGGACCTCAACGCCCGGGGCGATCTCGAAGCGATCGCCGCCACCCGCGTGGATTGCGCGGGCCCGAACGATCCCCTCTGCCTGCAGGCGCGCGAGATCGTCGCCAATGCCTGCCTCAGGCTCGGCACCGTCGCCCTCGCTCCGGGGTCGGGCCGCGCGGCGGAGGCGGCGGCGCGCTTCGACTGCGCGGTGGTGAACTACCGTGCGGCTCTCGCTGCGGCCCCGCGCCCGCTCTCCGAGGCGGAGGCCGCGCGTCTCTATGCCGGCTATCTCCTCGCCTTGCGCGAACGACGCGACCAGGCGCGCTCGGCAGGCGAAGCCGCCCCCCTCAACGCCGCCCTCGCCGCGGAGGCCGAAGCCGCGCGGCGCGCCGCGCCCCGGTCGGCGCTCGGTGCCTACTACGGCGCCTCGGCCGCCTTCGCCGAAGCGAGCCTCGGGCTCGGGCCCCGCTGCCCGGCGCTCGCCCGCGCCGCCGACCTGCTCGCCGGCTCTCCCACCCCCGACGCCCGGCTCGCCCCGGCGATGGGCGCGCTCGCCCGCGCGGTCGCGACCGAGAGGAGGCGCCACGCATGCCCGGCCTGAACACGCCCCGCTACGAGAGGCCGCTGCGGCTGACCTTGCCTTACATGCGCGGGCCGGACGTGCGCGCCGTGCAGACGCGGCTGATCGCGCGCGATGCCGCCTTCGCCCGCCTCATCGGCCCGGCGGACGGGCTGTTCGGCCCGGCGACGGAACGGGCGGTACGCGCCTTCCAGGCCCGCGAGTCGGGCCGGCTTGGGCTTGCCGTCGACGGGGTGGTCGGGCCGCGCACCTGGGCCGCGCTCTTCGCCGAGCCCGATCGTTCCGCCCTCGACATCCGGCGCGAGGCGGATCAGGCTGAACGCGCCGTGCACCCCCTCGAGATCCTGCGCCGCGCCCTGCCCCAACTCCGCCGCCCGCACCGAATCTTTTCCGACAGCGTGACCTGGGCGCTGACGCCGGAAGGGCTGGCGATCGAGGGCGAACCGCCGCGCGGCACGCCGGGAGAGCCGCGCACCGTGCGCGCCCTGCTCGGCCACCTGCGCATCGGGCCCGCCTTGCGCGCCGTCTGCCGCGAGACGGGCATCCCCGTCGAGCTCGCGCTGGCCACGGTGGCGACGGAGAGCGCGGGCGGGCAGCGCAATCTCGACGCGGCGATCAGCGCCCGGCGCGAGGAACCCGGCTTCGTCTCCGACGAAGCCACCCCCCATCGTGTGTCGGTCGGCCTCGCCCAGACGTTGATCTCCACCGCCCGCGAGGTGTTGGGCGATGCGAGCGTTGATGCCGCCCGCCTGACGGATCCGGAGACGAGCCTGCGCGCGGGCCTGGGCTACATCGCCCGCCAGGCGCCCCGCACGCGGCTCGATCCGCCCGTGGTCGCCTGCGCCTACAACGCGGGCGGCATCCACCACCAGCGCGGCGAGGCGAACCGCTGGAAGATGCGGCAGTACCCCCTCGGCACCGGCAAGCACGCCGACCGGTTCGTCGCCTTCTTCAACGATGCGCTGAGGGTGATCCGCAGCGAGAGGCCCGCTCTCGCCGGCGCGCCCTCCTTCGCCGACCTGCTGGGCTGAAGGACCAAAGCGCCAAAGGGCCAAAGGGCGGGGTGTTCACGCGGCGAGCCCCTGCACGCCCTTGGTCGTCGAGTATTCGAAATGCAGCGCCTGGCCCGGGAAGACGAGCGGGTGGATGGCGTGCGCGGCGACCGCCGCCTCGGCGAAACCCTGCAGGATCAGCTTGAGCTTGCCCGGATAGGTCGCGACGTCGCCGATCGCGAACACGCCGGGCAGGCTCGTCTCGCAGGTCGCCGGGTCGACCACCACGTGCCCGCGCTCGAGCGCGAGCCCCCATCCGGCGATCGGGCCCAAGTCCATCGCGAGCCCGAAGAAGCAGAGCAAGGCATCGGCCGGGATCGACCGCACCTCGCCCTTCAGCGTGGCCACCTCCACCGCCTCCAGCACGCCGCCCGAACCCTTCAGGGCATGGAGCTGATAGGGCACGACGATCTCGAGCTTGCCTTCGGCGGCGAGCGCCTCCATGCGCGCGACACTTTCGGGGGCGGCGCGGAACTTCGGCCGCCGATGCACGACGTGCACCGAGGCGGCAAGCTCGGCGAGGGAGAGCGCCCAATCCACCGCCGAGTCGCCACCGCCGGCGATGACGATGCGCTTGCCGCGGAAATCCTCTCGCCGCTGCACGGCATAGAACACGCTTCGGCCCTCGAAGGCCGCGAGACCCTCGAGCGGCGGGCGGTTCGGCCCGAACGCGCCCGCCCCGGCGGCGATGATCATCGCGCGGGCAAGGATCGTATCGCCGGCCGAGGTCGCGATGCGCAGCCGCCCGTCCGTCTCGCGCGCGAACCCGGTGACCTGCCGGCCGAGGAGGTACTGCGGGCGGAACGGGGCCGCCTGCGTGATCAGCTTCTCGATCAGCCCCGCACCGGTGATCGCCGGGTGGGCGGGGATGTCGTAGATCGGCTTCTCCGGATAGAGCGCGATGCACTGCCCGCCGATCGCATCCAGCGCATCGACGACCACCGCCCGCATGCGCAGCATGCCGCATTCGAACACGGCGAAGAGACCGACGGGCCCCGCCCCCACGATGCACACGTCCGTCGTGATCGTCTCCGCCATCGCGCTCTCCTCGCCGCCGTCCTCGCCTAGATACCCCCCGCCCTCGGTCGCGCAAGCGGCCGCACCGTCGCTACACTGGCGACGATTCGCCATGGTGCTGGAGTGTGCCCTGCATCTCGCCGACGAGGCGGCGACCGCGCGGCTCGCCGCCCGGGTCGCCGCCCTGGCACGGCCGGGCGATGCGATCCTGCTCGCCGGGCCCTATGGCGCGGGCAAGACCGCCTTCGCGCGCGCCTTCCTGCGCGCCGCCACCGCCGACCCCGACCTCGTCGTGCCGTCTCCTTCCTTCACCCTGGTGCAGACGTACGCCCTGCCCGGCGGGGTGGAGGCGTGGCACTACGACCTCTGGCGCATCGCCGGCGCGGAGGAGCTCGCCGAACTCGGCTGGGAGGAGGCGAGGCGCGGCATCGTGCTGGTGGAATGGCCGGAGCGGCTCGGCCCTCTCGCACCCTCCGAGGCGCTGACCATCACCCTCTCCCCGGTGCCGGACCGACCTCAGGCGCGCGAGGGCCGTCTCGCCGGCTGGCCGGACCGGCTGCCGGCCCTGCTCGCGCCGTGACGCCCGCGGCCTTCCTCGCCGAACACGGCTTCCGGGGCGCGCGCCGCGTCCCGCTTGCCTCCGATGCCTCCTTTCGCGCCTACGAGCGCCTCGAGGGCGGGCCGCGCCCGGCGCTGCTGATGCTCTGTCCGCCCGAGCGCGAGGCGTTGGGCCCCTTCCTCCGCATCGCCGCCCTGCTGCGCGGCTACGGCCTCTCCGCCCCGCACGTCTTCGCCGCCGACGAGGGCGCGGGGCTCGCCCTGATCGAGGATTTCGGCGACGACACCTTCACCCGCCTCCTGGCCGCCGGCGAGGACGAGGTGGCGCTCTATCGTCTCGCCGCCGCCGCGCTTGCCGCGCTGCATCGTCGCCCACCCCCCGACGAACTCCCCCCATGGAGGGCGGCCGAGATGACAGAGGCCGCCGCCGCCACCTTCTTCGACTGGTGGTGGCCCGCCGTGTTCGGGGAACCCGCGCCCAACGAGCTCCGCCGGTCCTTCGCCGAGGCGGTGGCGGAAACCCTCTCCCCCTTCGCCGAGGACGACACCGTGCTCGTCCACCGCGATTTCCACGTCGACAACCTGATCCGCCTGCCCCGCCCCGGGGTCGCGGCCTGCGGCCTGCTCGATTTCCAGGACGCCGCCGCCGGCCACCCGGCCTATGACGTGATGAGCCTGGTTGAGGACGCCCGCCGCGACGTCTCGGCCGAGGCCCGCCGCGCCGCGCTCGCCCTCTATCTGGAGGAGGCCGCGGTCGCCGATCGGATGCGCTTCCTCGGCGCCCTCGCCGCCCACGCCGCGCTGCGCCACGTCCGGGTCGCCGCGCTCTGGACCAGGCTCGCCCGCCGCGACGGCAAGCCCCGCTACCTGCGCTTCGCCCCGCGCACCTGGCGCCTGCTCGAACGCGCGCTCGCCAACCCCGCCTGTCGCCCGCTCGCCGCCTGGTTCGACCGCCACATCCCCCCCGCCCTGCGGCGGGCACCCGAGGAGGCGGCGCGGTGACCCCGCCCAAGGTGGCGATGGTGCTCGCCGCAGGCTTGGGCACCCGCATGCGCCCGCTCACCGAAACCACCGCCAAGCCGCTGCTGCACGTCGCCGGCCGCAGCCTTCTGCACCGCATCCTCGACCACCTCGCCGCGGCGGGGGTCGAGCGGGTGGTGGTGAACACGCACTGGCAGCGCGAGGCCGTGCTCGCGGCACTGGCCGAACGGCACGACCTCGAAATCGTCGAGAGCCACGAGGAGCGACTGCTCGACACCGGGGGGGCGGTGGTGAAGGCGCTTCCTCTGCTCGGCCACACCCCCTTCTACGTCGTCAACGGCGACGCCTTCTGGCTCGACGGCGCGCGCCCGGCCTTGCTTCGCCTCGCCGACGCCTTCGACCCCGACCGGCTCGATGCCGTGCTGATGGTGCACCGCGCCGCACTCCTGCCCTTCTACGCCGGACGGGGCGACTTCGCGGTCGACCCCTGGGGGCGGGTGCGCCGTCCGCGCGAGAAGGAGATCGTGCCCTACCTCTACGCCGGGGTACAGATCGCCTCGCCCGCCCTGTTCGCCGGCGCCCCCGAGGGCCCGTTCTCCACCAACCTCCTGTGGAACCGCGCGATCGACGCCGATCGCCTGCGCGCCGTGGTGCACGACGGGGTCTGGCTTCATCTTTCCACGCCCGCGGACATCGAGGATGCCGAGGAGTCGCTCGCCGGCCGGGTTTCCGTCTTCGCCTATGCCCGCTGATGAGCGCCGATCCCTTCGCCGCCGACCGCCCGCGCGTGTTCGAGATCCCTGCCGGCCGGCCCTTCCTCGAGGATCTCGCCGCCGGTCTCCTCGCCCTTGCGGGTGAGGATCCGCTCTCGCTCGCCCGCGCAACGGTTCTGCTGCCCACGCGCCGCGCCGGCCGGGCGCTGGCCGCCGCCCTCCTTCGCCTCTCGGGTAACCGTTCGGCCGTGCTGCCGCGCATCCACCCGTTGGGCGAGGTGGCCGACGAGCCTCTTCTGCTCGCTGGCGCCCTGGACGAGCCGCCGCCGATCGCCCCGCTCGCCCGCACCGCCCTCCTCTCCCGCCTGGTCGCCAAGGCCGACCCCACGCTTCCGTTCGATCGCACCTGGCGGCTCGCGGTCGAGCTCGCCGCCCTGCTCGATGAGCTCGCGCTCGATGAGGTGGACCCTGCCCGCCTGCGCACCCTGGTGCCGGAGGACTACGCGGCGCACTGGCAGAAGACCCTGCGCTTCCTCGACATCCTGATCGCGGCCTGGCCGCAGGTGCTGCGCGAGCGGGGACTCGCCGACCCCGGCGCACGGCGTGTCCGCGCGCTGCGGGCGCAGATCGCCGCCTGGGAGCAGGCGCCGCCCGATGAGCCCGTCATCGCCGCCGGGCCGACCTCCGCCTTCCCGGCCCTCGCCGACCTGCTCGCCGCCGTTTCCCGCCTGCCGCGCGGTGCGGTGGTCCTGCCCGGCATCGACCGCTCGCTCCCCGCCGCGCTCTGGCGTAGCCTGCCGGAGAGCCACCCGCAGGCGGGGCTTTCGTGCCTGCTCGACCGGATGGGGCTGGAGCGCGAGGCGGTGCTGCCCTGGCCCGCCCGCTCTCCCACCTCCGACAAACCTGACCGGACTGGGCTTCTCTCCGCCGTGTTCGCTCCGCCCGAGGGCTTGGCCGCCTGGCGCACGCGCGATCCGGACCGCTGGCGGCCCGCGCTTGCGGGCCTCGCACGCCTCGAAGCGGCGGAGACGCAGGAGGAGGCGGCCATGGTCGCGCTCGCCGTCCGCCGCGCCCTTGAGACACCCGGCCGCACCGTCGCCGTGGTCACGCCCGACCGGCTGCTCGCCCGTCGCATCGCCGATTCTTGCGCCCGCCACGGCGTGCTGGCCGACGACACGGGGGGCGAGCCGGCGAAGAACGCGCCGGCGGGGGTGTTCCTGCGCCTCCTCGCGCGCGCGGTGGCCGAGCGTCTCGCCCCGATCCCGCTCCTCGCCCTGCTCAAGCATCCGTTCGCCGCCGCCGGCGAAGAGCCCGCCCGCTTCCGCGCCGCGGTCCGCGCGCTCGAGGTGGCGGTCCTGCGCGGCCCCCGCCCCGCGCCGGGCCTGGAGGGGCTTAGCGCCGCGCTCGCCCGCGCCTCCGGCCCGGAGGCCGAAGATGGGCGGGCGGTTCTCGATCGCCTCCGCCCGATCCTCGCCCCTCTGCTCGAGCTCACCGCACGGGCCGAGGTCGCCTTGCCCGAACTCCTCGAGGCCCATCTGGCCGCCGCGGAGGCGCTCGCCGCCCGCCCCGACCTGCCGGGGCCGCTCGTGCTCTGGCGCGGCGAGGAGGGCGAGACTCTGGCCCGCCATCTCGCCGACCTCGCCGAGGCGGTCGCCGACCTGCCGCCGGTTGCTCCGCCCCGCTTCCCCGACGTGTTCGAGGCGATGCTCGAAGGGCCCTCGGTGCGCCTCGTCCGCACCCAGGACCCCCACCCGCGGGTGCAGATCCTGGGCACGCTGGAGGCGCGGCTGCAGGCCTTCGACACGGTGATCCTGGCCGGGCTGAACGAAGGCACCTGGCCGGCGGCCGAGGAGCCGGGGCCGTGGCTGTCGCGGCCGATGCGGCGGGCCTTGGGCCTTGCCTCGCCCGAACGTCGCATCGGCGATGCCGCGCGCGACGTCGCCGACCTGATCGCGGGGGCGGGGGAGGTGCTGCTCACCCGCTCCCGCCGGGTGGAGGGGTCGCCCACCGTGCCGTCGCGCTGGCTGGTTCGGCTCGAGACCTTCCTGCGCGGCCAGTTCGGGGAGAAGGCCGAGCGCTTGCTCGCCCCGCCCGACAACCTGATGGAGATCGCACACCGCCTGGACGATCCGGGCAAGATCGCGCCCGCCGCCCGCCCCGCCCCGCGCCCGCCGCGCGCCGCCCGGCCGCGGCGCCTCGCGGTGACCGACATCGCCGCCTGGATCGCCGAGCCCTACGCCATCTATGCCCGGCACGTGCTCGGGCTTCGCCCTCTCGACCCGCTCGATGCCGATGCCGAAGCCGCGGATTTCGGCGATATCGTGCATCGCGGCATCGCCGAGGTGCTGCGCGCGGTGGGGGCGGACTGGCCCCAGGATGCCGAGGCGCGGCTGGTCGCCGCCTTCGATCGTGCGCTCGCCGCCCGCGCCGTCCGCCCCGCGCTGGCCGCGCTGTGGCGGCCGCGGCTCGCCCGCATCGCCGCCTGGCTCGATCGCACGGAGCGCGACCGCCGCACGACCTTCCCCCCGCGCGCCGTGGTCGCCGAAGCGAAGGCGGAGCACGCGATCGGCGGCCTGCCGGGCGGGCCCTTCGTCCTGGTCGGGCGGGCGGACCGCATCGAGGTCCGCGAGGGCGGGCTCGCCATCCTCGACTACAAGACCGGCACCATGCCGACCGACGGCTCGGTCGCGCGCGGCAGCGAACCCCAGCTCACCCTCGAGGCCGCGTTGGCCCGCCGCGGCGCCTTCCCGGGCGTGCCCCCTTTCCCTGCGGTCGAGCTCGCCTACTGGAAGCTTTCCGGTGGCTGGAAGCCGGGCGAGCCGCGCGCCGTGTGCAAGGGCCAGGAGGCCGAGGCGGCGGAGACGGCCTGGCAGGGGCTGTTGCGACGCCTGCACGCCTTCGACGACGAGGAGACCCCCTACCTCTCCCGCCCGCACCCGCGTCTTCCTTGGCAGCGGTCCGACTACGCCGTGCTCGCCCGCATCGACGAGTGGTCGGCCGGCGACGGCAACGGCGAGGGCTGAGCGATGGCGGTGCCGACCCCGGAGCAGCGCCGTGCCGCCGACCCCCGGGCCTCAACCTGGGTCTCGGCCTCGGCCGGGTCGGGCAAGACGCGGCTGCTGATCGATCGCGTGCTGCGCCTGATGCTCGCCGGCACCGACCCCGGCCGGATCCTGTGCCTCACCTTCACCCGCGCCGCGGCCGCCGAGATGGCGACCCGGCTCGCCCGTCGCCTCGGCGCGTGGGCGACGGCGAGCGAGGAGGCGCTGGCGCGGGATCTCGCCGAGCTCACCGGCGAGGCACCGTCCACCGAGGCGATGCGTCGGGCGCGGGCGCTGTTCGCCGAAGTGCTCGACCTGCCGGGCGGCATGAAGATCGAGACCATCCACGCCTTCGCCCAAGGCCTGCTTCGCCGCTTCCCGATCGAGGCCGGGGTGCCGCCGCGCTTCGCGCTGATCGAGGAGGCCGAGGCTGCGGCCCTGCTCGCGTCCGCCCGCGAGGCCGCGCTCGCCGAAGCCCCGCTGACGGAGACGGGAGGGCGGGCGGTGGCGCGGCTCGCCGCCCTCGCCTCCGCCGATCGGCTCG
Source organism: Elioraea thermophila (ex Habib et al. 2022) (assembly GCF_003336755.1). Lineage (GTDB taxonomy): Bacteria > Pseudomonadota > Alphaproteobacteria > Acetobacterales > Acetobacteraceae > Elioraea > Elioraea thermophila. Next base: position 514,963 of record NZ_QMDI01000006.1, read on the forward strand.
GCGAGGCGATCCGCTTCTTGCTTCCCGCTCGCGGCCGGCCGGGGCTCGAAGCCAGCGGCAACCATCCCGAGGCGGTCGCGTCGGCGCAGCGGCGCGTGCTCGGGCTCGGCCTGGAGGAGGACGCCGAGACCATCTTGCACCAAGCCTGCCGGCCCGACCCGGCGCGGGAGACGGAGCTCGTCCGCCTCGCCGCCCTCTGGATCGAGGCCGGCGGCGACAGCCACGAGGAGCGCGGCCGCACGGTGCGGGAGTGGCTCGGCCGCGACGTGGCGGACCGCGTGGCCGCTTGGCCGCGCTGGCGGTCGGTTTTCCTCACCGACAAGGGAGAGCCGCGCGCCGAGCGCACGGTCGCCCCCGCCAAGGTGCGACAGCGCTGGCCGGAAGCCTACGACGCGTTCCTGGCCGAAGCCGAGCGGATCCGCCGCGTGGAGGAACGCCTCGCCGCCGCCGAACTCGCTGCGGCCTCGGCCGCTCTCGCCGCCCTCGCCGCCCCCGCCATCGCCGGCTTCGCCGAGGCCAAGGCCGCCCGCGCAGGCCTCGACTACGACGACCTGATCGCGCACGCCCGGCGCCTGCTCGAAACCGACGGTGCGGCCGCCTGGGTGCACTACAAGCTCGACCAGGGGGTGGATCACGTCCTGATCGACGAGGCGCAGGACACCAACCCCGACCAGTGGGCGATCGTCGGCCGGCTGACCGAGGAGTTCTTCGCCGGGGTGGGCGCGCGGCCGCTGCCGCGCACCGTGTTCGCGGTCGGCGACGAGAAGCAGTCGATCTACGGCTTCCAAGGGGCGGAACCGGCCGAATTCGCGCGCTGGAAAGGCACGTTCGCGCGGCGCTGCGCCGAGGCCGGCCTCGCCTGGCGGGCGGAGAGCCTGACCCTCTCCTTCCGCTCCGTTCCCGCCGTGCTCGCCCTCGTCGATGCCGTCTTCGCGGGCGAGGCGGGGCAGGGCCTGACCGCCGAGGAGGCGCCGATCCGCCACCGGGCGGCGCGGGAGGATGCCGCCGGGTCGGTCGAGCTCTGGCCCGTCGTCACCGGCGCCCGCGAAGGGCCGCCGGAGGATGCCTGGGCCCCGGTTGCGGAGGCGGTGACCGAGCGCGACCCGGCGCGCGCCCTCGCCGAGGCGATCGCCGGGCGGATCCGCACCTGGCTCGATGGGGGGGAGCTTCTCCCGGCCCGCGGCCGCCCCATCCGGCCGGGCGACGTCATGATCCTGGTCCGCCGCCGCGACCGCTTCGTCGCCGAACTGGTGCGCGCCCTCAAGTCCCGCGCCGTGCCCGTCTCGGGCCTCGATCGCCTCAAGCTCACCGAAAGCCTCGCCGTGCAGGACCTGCTCGCGCTTTGCCGTGTGGCCCTGCTGCCGGAAGCGGACGAGCTCTCGCTCGCCGAGGTGCTGCGCGGGCCGTTCTGCGACGTCGACGAGGACGGCCTGTTCGCGCTCTGCCGCGACGCCGACGATGTCGCGCGGCCGCGGCGGGGGCGACTGTGGGAGGTGCTGCGCGCGCGGCGGGCCGAGAGGGCCGAGTGGGAGGCGGCGGCGTCACTGATCGAGGCGGTGGCCGCGCGGGCGGACTTCCTCCGCCCCGGCGAACTGCTGGGCTACGTCCTGACCGGCCACCCCTTCCCCCGTCCGGGCGGCGCCGGCACGGTCAGCGGCCGCTGGCGGCTCCGCCGCCGGCTGGGGGCGGATGCGATCGAGCCCGTCGAGGAGCTGATCAACCAGGCCTTCGCCTACGAGCGGGTGGAGCCGCCGTCCCTGCAGGGTTTCCTCGCCTGGCTCGATCGCGCCGGGATCGAGGTCAAGCGCGAACAGGAGCATGGAGCGGACGCGGTGCGGGTGATGACGGTGCACGCGGCGAAGGGGCTGGAGGCGCCGATCGTCATCCTGCCCGACACCACGGGGCTGCCGAAGCTCGACGAGCCGGTGGTGTGGGCGGAGGACACCGTGCCGGGCAACCCGCCCGTGCCGCTGTGGGCGCCGCGCAAGGAGCTGCGCGAGCGGGTGGTGGAGGAGCGGCGCTTGGCCCTCGCGCGGCGCCAGGACGCCGAGCACCGCCGGCTCCTCTACGTCGCGCTGACCCGGGCCGAGGACCGGCTGATCGTCTGCGGCTGGGCGGAGAAGGACGACACCGCCGCCAAACCCGGCTGCTGGTACCGCCTGGTCGAGGCTGGGTTCGCGCGTCTCGCCGCCGAGGGGCGGGCGGAGCGGTTCGCCTTCGACGCGGCGGCGTTCGGCGTCGCGGAGGGCTCGGCGTGGTCGGGCGAGGGGTGGCGGATGGAGACCGGCAGCCCGGTCGCGCCCGTCGCAGCGCCGGAGCGCGCCGAGCCGGGGCCGGCGCCCCTGCCGCCCTGGGCCGAGGCCCCCGCCCCGGTGGAGGGGGCGGCCTTGCGTCCCATCCGCCCTTCGCGCGAGGACGGCGAGGAGCAGCCCGCCGCACCCCCCGTACAGCCGCACGACCGCGCGGGCCGGCGTTTCCGCCGCGGCAGTCTGATCCACACCCTGCTGCAGCACCTGCCCGAGATCCCGGATCACGACCGCGAGCGCGCGGCCCGCCGCTTCCTCATGGCGCTGCCGGCGGAGGAGGCCCTCGAGATCGCGCGCGAGACCCTCGCCGTGCTGCGCCACCCCGACTTCGCTCCCCTGTTCGCGCCCGGCAGCCTCGCCGAAGTGCCGATCGTCGGCCGCGTCGGGGAGCGGCTGGTGAACGGCGTGGTCGACCGCCTCGCCGTCACGGCCGATCGCGTCCTGGTCGCCGACTTCAAGACCAACCGCCCGCCACCCGAGCAGGTGGCGGACGTCACCCCCCTCTACCTCCGCCAGCTCGCCGCCTATCGCGCCGTGCTCGCCTCACTTTTCCCCGGCCGGGGGGTCGACTGCGCCCTCGTCTGGACCTTCGGACCGAAGCTCATGCCCATCCCCCCCGAGGCGCTCGATCGCTTCGCGCCCTGACCCCCCCCTTGGACCGGGGCGAGGGGCCCGCGCTATGGTGAGCGCAACGAAACCATCCGGAGATGCCATCCGCATGAGTGCGCTCACCAAGTCCGTCACCGACGCCTCGTTCGAAACCGACGTGCTGAAGGCCCCCGGCCCCGTGCTGGTCGACTTCTGGGCGGAGTGGTGCGGCCCCTGCCGGATGATCGCGCCCGCGCTCGAGGAGATCGCCAAGGCCTACGAGGGCAAGCTCACCGTGGCCAAGGTGAACATCGACGAGAACCCGGTCACGCCCAACCGCTACTCCGTGCGCGGCATTCCCACCCTGATGCTGTTCAAGGGCGGCCAGGCGGTGGCGACCAAGGTGGGGGCGGATTCCAAGGGCAACCTGATGGCCTGGGTGGATCAGCACCTCTGAGGCGCAACACGGGCGCGCGAGACGGGGTTTCCGCCCGCCCGCGTCCGCGCCACCTCTCGCGGGAGACGAGATCCGGGAGAGGACACATGGTTGGTCGCTCGCTTGTCGTGCTGCTCGCCGCCTTGGCCGTGCCCGCCTGGGCCCAGCCGGCGGGGCCGGTGGCGAGCGAGCGGGCGACGTTCCGTGTGAGCGTCGTCGCCGCAGGGCTCGAGCACCCCTGGGGCCTCGCCTTCCTGCCCGATGGGCGGATGCTGGTGACCGAGCGGCCCGGGCGGGTGCGGCTGGTCTCGCCCGACGGCGCCCTCTCGGCCCCGCTGCCGGGAGCGCCGGCCGTGTTCGCCCGCGGCCAGGGCGGGCTGCACGACGTCCTTCTCCACCGGGCGTTCGCGCGCACCGGGCTCGTCTATTTCTGCCACGCCGCCGAAGGTCCGGGTGGGGCCTCCACCGCCATCAGCCGCGGGCGGCTGACCGAGGCCGGGATCGAGGGGCTTCAGACGATCTTCGCCGCCACCCCGCGCACGGGGGGCGTGCTCCACTTCGGCTGCCGCATGGTGTGGGACGGCGAGGGCTTCCTTCACCTCTCGCTCGGCGACCGCATGCGCCCCGACCAGAGCCAGGACCTCGCCAGCCACAACGGCAAGACGCTGCGCCTGACCGAGGACGGCCGACCGGCCCCCGGCAACCCGTTCGCCGCGCGCCCGGGCGCTTTGCCCGAGATCTGGACCCTCGGCCATCGCAACCCGCAAGCGATGACGGTGCACCCCGAGACAGGCCGGATCTGGGTGGTCGACCATGGCCCGCGCGGCGGCGACGAGGTGAACCTGCTCGAGGCCGGGGCGAACTACGGCTGGCCGCGCGCCACGCACGGCATCAACTACGACGGCTCGACCATCACCGAGCACCGCTCGCTGCCCGGCATGGTCGACCCGCTCTGGGTCTGGGTGCCGCTCTCCATCGCGCCGTCCGGGGCGGCGTTCTATGTCGGCGCGGCGTTTCCCGGCTGGCGCGGCGACCTGCTGGTGGGGGGCTTGCGCGAACGCGCGCTGGTGCGGCTGCGCATGGAGGACGGGCGACCGGTCGCGGAGGAGCGCATCCCGCTCGGCGAGCGGATCCGCGACGTGCGCGTTGCGCCCGACGGCCGCGTCCATCTGCTCACCGACAGCCCGCGAGGGGCGATCTGGCGTCTCGATCCGGTCTGAACCGGGGGCTGAGGAGACCGACGCGCCATGAGAGCCCGAGCTTCAGCCCGGCGACGGACCGGCCGATGGCGTGGTTGGGCACGAAGTCAGCCGTTCTCGGCCAGCACACGCCCCGCGAGGTAGAGCGAACCGCAGATCAGCACGCGGCCCGGACGATCCGCCTCGCGCAGGATCGCGCGGATCGCATCCGCCACGCGCGGGCCCGGCCGGGCGCGCCCTTGCGAGGCGGCGACGATCGCGTCCGGGCTCTGCGCCGCATGCTGGCCCGGTTCCGCCACCGCCCACAGGCTCGCCGCATGCGGGGCGAGCGCTTCGAGGAAGGCCTCCGCGTGCTTGCCGGTCTTCATGCCGACGACGACGTGCCAGGGCGGATCGGGATCGGCGGCCAGATGGGCGGCGAGCGCCCGCCCCGCCCCTTCGTTGTGCCCGCCGTCGAGCCAGAGTTCCCATCCTTCGGGCAGGAGATCGATGAGCGGGCCGCGCGCAAGACGCTGCAACCGCGCCGGCCACTCGGCACGCGCGATGCCGCGCGCGATCGCCGCCGCGTCGATCCGCCGATCGGCGAAGGCGCGCAGCGCGGCGACGGCGATGCCGGCGTTGTCGACCTGGTGCGGTCCCCGCAGGGCGGGCGGGGGAAGCTCCAGCACGCCCGCGTCGTCCTCGAAACGAAGTCCGCCGTCCGGCCGGTGCGCGATCGTCCATTCCCGCCCGCGCGCGCGAAGCGGAACGCCGACCTCGCGTGCCCGCGCCGCGATCGCGGCGAAGGCCTCCGGGTGCTGGTCGCCGGTGATCGCGATCGCGCCGGGCTTGAGGATTCCGACCTTCTCGAAGGCGATCCTGGCGAGGGTGTCGCCGAGGAAGTCCATGTGGTCGAAGGAGATGGAGGTGATGGCGCAGACCCGGGGGCCGGGCACGACGTTGGTCGCATCGAGCCGCCCCCCCAGTCCCACCTCGAGCACGAGGAGGTCGGCCGGCGTCTCGGCGAACAGGAGAAGGGCGGCGGCGGTGGTGATCTCGAAGATGGTGATCGGCTCGCCCGCATTCGCCGCCTCGCAGCGCTCGAGCGCAGCGACGAGAGGTTCGTCCTCGACGAGGCGGCCGGCGAGCCGGATCCGTTCGTTGAACGAGACGAGATGCGGCGAGGTGTAGACGTGCACGCGAAGCCCCGCGGCTTCGGCGGCGGCGCGCAGGAAGGCGCAGGTCGAGCCCTTGCCGTTGGTGCCGGCGACATGGATGACGGGCGGGAGGCGGCGTTCCGGATGATCAAGCCGCGCGAGCAGCCGCTCGATGCGGCCGAGCGAGAGATCGATCAGCCGCGGATGCAGGCGCTCGAGCCGCGCCAGCACCGGTTCAGGGCCGGTCACGGTTCGGCTCAGCCGGCGGAGGCTGGCGCCTCGGGCGAGGGCAGCGGCAACACCTCGGCGACGGGCCGGTCGGGGGCGGCCTTGCGCGGTTCGGTGAGCAGGCCGATCAGGCGGGCGAGCGTCGCCTTGAGCTCGCTCCGTTTCACCACCAGATCGACCATGCCGTGCTCGTGCAGGTATTCCGCGCGCTGAAAGCCGTCGGGCAGCTTCTCGCGCACCGTCTGCTCGATCACGCGCGCGCCGGCGAAACCGATCAGCGCACCGGGTTCGGCGATGTGCACGTCGCCCAGCATGGCGAAGGAGGCCGTCACGCCACCGGTGGTCGGGTCGGTCAGCACGACGATGTAGGGAAGCCCCGCGCGCTTGACCATGCGCACGGCGAGCACGGTGCGCGGCATCTGCATCAGGCTGATCGCGCCCTCCTGCATGCGCGCCCCGCCGGAGGCGGTGAAGATCACGAGTGCGGCCTCCTGCAGCACGGCGAGCTGGGCGGCGGCGAGGATCGCCTCGCCCACCGCAGCCCCCATCGAGCCGCCCATGAAGTCGAAGGCGAAGGCGCCCACCACCGCCTTCTCGCCGCCGATCGTGCCGTGCGCAACGAGGATCGCGTCCTCGAGCCCGGTCTCGGCACGTGCGGCCCGCAAGCGGTCGGTGTAGCGCTTCTGGTCGCGGAAGTGCAGCGGGTCGGGCGGCACCTTGGGCAGTTCGATCGTAGCAAAGCCCTCGTCCATCACGGAGTCGAGACGATCCTTCGCAGGCAGCCGCATGTGGTGCCCGCAATTGGGGCAGACGCGCAGGTTCTTGCGATGATCCTCGTGGAAGATCATCTGCGAGCAGTTCGGGCAGGTGACCCAGAGATTGTCGGGCACCGGCTTCTGCCCGAGCAGGGTGCGGATCTTGGGCCGGACGTAGTTGGTGAGCCAGTTCATGACGATCAGGAAACGTGACGGGAGCGCATCCGAGGCGGCGGCGGATCAGGCGGCGGCGGGTGCGCGGGCAGTGCGCACGGCGCGGGCGAGCGCGCGCACCTGATCCAGCACCGCCTCGACGGTGCCTGGGCGCGGTCTGCCCTCGGCGTCGAGACGGTCGGCGATGGTGTCGATCAGGGCGGAGGCGACGACCGCGGCATCGGCGTGGCGCACCACCGTCGCCGCCTGCTCCGGCGTGCGCACGCCGAAGCCGACGGCGATGGGAAGCGCGGTCGCCGCGCGCAGGCGGGGAATCGCCTCGGCGAGATGGGCTTCGGTCGCGGTGCGCGTGCCGGTGATGCCGGTGATGGAGACGTAGTAGACGAAGCCTCCCGCACCGGCGAGCACGAAAGGCAGGCGCTCGGGCCCGGTGGTGGGGGCGACGAGGCGGATCATGTCGAGCCCCGCCGCGCGCGCAGGGCCATCGAGCTCCTCGGACTCCTCGGGGGGCAGGTCGACGACGATCAGCCCGTCAACGCCGGCGGCGGCGGCATCCGTACAGAACCGCGCGACACCGTAGGACAGGATCGGGTTGAAGTAGCCCATCAGCACGACCGGGGTCACGTCGTTCCCTACGCGGAACGCACGCACCAGATCGAGCGTTCCGGCGAGTGTCGCGCCGGCCTTCAGCGCCCTCTGCCCGGCGCGCTGGATGGTCGGCCCGTCCGCCATCGGGTCGGAGAAGGGCATGCCGACCTCGATGACGTCCGCCCCCGCCGCGGGCAGCCCGGCGAGCAGGGCGGCGGTGGTGTCGCGATCGGGGTCGAAGGCCTCGACGAAGGGGATCAGCGCGCCGCGGCCCTCCGCACGCGCCCTGGCGAAGGTGGCAGCAAGGCGGCTCACAGCGCCACCCCGAGCGCGTTGGCGACCGTGAAGATGTCCTTGTCGCCGCGGCCGCAGAGATTCATCAGCACGATCGAATCCCGGGGCCGGCCGGGCGCGAGCTTGGCGACGTGGGCGAGGGCGTGTGCCGGTTCCAGAGCCGGAATGATTCCCTCCGTGCGCGTACAGAGCTTGAAGGCCTCGAGCGCCTCCTCGTCCGTCACCGCGACGTACTCCACACGGCCCAGCTCCTTGAGCCAAGCGTGCTCCGGCCCCACACCGGGATAGTCGAGACCGGCGCTGATCGAGTGCGCCTCCAGGATCTGGCCGTCCTCGTCCTGCAGCAGGTAGGTGCGATTGCCGTGCAGCACACCGGGCCGCCCGCGCGACAGCGACGCCGCGTGCTCGCCCGTCTCCAGCCCCTTGCCGGCGGCCTCGACGCCGATCAGACGCACACCGGGGTCGTCGAGGAAAGGGTGGAAGAGCCCCATGGCGTTGGAGCCGCCGCCGATCGCGGCGACGCACACGTCGGGCAGCCGGCCGGTCATCTCCTTCAGTTGCGCCTTCGCCTCCTCGCCGATGACGGACTGGAAGTCGCGCACCATGGCGGGGTAGGGGTGGGGGCCGGCGACCGTTCCGATCAGGTAATAGGTGTCTGCGACGTTGGCGACCCAGTCGCGCAACGCCTCGTTCATCGCGTCCTTCAGCGTCGCCGCACCCGCCGTCACCGGCTTCACCTCGGCGCCCAAGAGTTTCATGCGGAACACGTTGGGCGACTGCCGGGCGACGTCGGTCGCCCCCATGTAGATGGTGCAGGCAAGCCCGAACAGGGCGCAGACGGTGGCGGTGGCGACGCCGTGCTGGCCCGCGCCCGTCTCGGCGATGATGCGGGTCTTGCCCATGCGGCGGGCGAGCAGGATCTGGCCGATGCAGTTGTTGATCTTGTGCGCGCCGGTGTGGTTGAGCTCGTCGCGCTTGAACCAGATCTGCGCCCCGCCGAGTTCGCGGGTGAGGCGTTCGGCGAACCACAAGGGCGAGGGCCGGCCGACGTAGTGGGCGAGCAGGCGGCGGAACTCGGCCTGGAACGCCGGGTCGGCCTTGGCGTCCTCGTAGGCGCGTTCGACCTCGAGGATCAGCGGCATCAGGGTTTCGGCGACGTAACGGCCACCGAAGGGGCCGAAATGGCCCCGCGCATCGGGCCCGGTGCGGAAGGAGTTCGGGAGCGGGGCGTTCACGCGGCACCTCCGAGGGTCGAGCCCCGCCTCATAGGGCAGAAACCGCGCGAGGGGAACGCGCCCCGGCTTCTCGCCCGCCGAGCAAGGCACGCCGGACGGCTGCGCGCAGGATCCCGTCCGACAGCCGCGTGCTTTCCGCACATCCCCCACCCGCCACGCCGAGCCGCCGACAGCGCGCGACCGCCCGCCGCCGCCCGTCGGCGTCGCCGGCCCGCCACGTCTCGCCCGAGCCCTCCTCGCGCCAAAGCCCCGGCGCGATCTCGACGAAACGGCAGGGCGCGTAGGAGACACCCTTCGGATCCTGCCAGCGCCCCGCCCCGCTGTCCCAACCGTGCGGCGCACCGGGCAGGCCGTAGATCTCCACCGGCGACCCACCCGCGCGCAGGTGGGGCACGAGGTCGAAGCAGGCGTGCGGGCAGGTGTAGGTGTCGGCGAGCCCGACCAGGATCACGATCGGCGCGCCCGTCGTCGTCATGTCGGCATAGCGCGTCTCGCAGCCGGGATAGAGCGCGAGGTGCAGGGCGAAGGCACGGGAGCCGGCGAAGCGGCGCAAGGCGGCGCGCCAAGCCGCACTGCCGCCCTTGGAAAGGCCCAGCACGCCGATCCGCCCGGGATCGAGCCGCGGGTCGGCGGCGAGTACGGCCAGCGCGGCGTGCGCATCGCGCGCCATGTGTTCGGAGGTGAGGCGCTCCTGGTCGTGCACGGTGCGGCGGATGCCGCGCGGGCCGAAATGGTCGAGCATCGCGACCGCCACGCCCTCGGACCGCAGCAGGGCGGCGTAGCGCCGGTGCCAGCGCAAGAGGCCGCCGGACCCATGGATGAACAGCATCGCCGGCCAGGGGGGAGGCGAAGGCGGGAGATGGAGTTCGCCCGCCAGAACGACGCCGTCCTCGGCCCGCACGGACAGCGGCTCGAGCATGCTCATGCGGCGCGGGCGGCGGTGACGAAAGCGCGGATCAGCGCGGGGTCCTTCTCGCCGGGCGCGCGCTCCACCCCCGACGAGACATCGACCCCCGGCGCGCCGCTGGCGCGGATCGTTCCCGCCACGGTGTCGGGCGTGAGGCCGCCGGCGAGCAGCCAGGGCAGAGGGCAGGCGAGGCCGGCCAGCATGGCGGCGTCGATCGCCACCGCATTGCCGCCGGGCCGCGTCGACCCGGGCGGAGGCTTGGCGTCGAACAACAGGGCATCGGCGACCGGGGCGTACGCGGCGACGGCTTCCTCGGCTTCGGCCCGCGAGCCGACACCGACCGCCTTCAGCACCGGCAGGCCGAAACGCTGCCGGATCTCGGCGACCCGGTCGGGCGGCTCGTGGCCGTGCAGCTGGATCCAGTCGAGCGGGACCTGGCGGAGCACGGCGGAAAGGTCGTCGTCCGCCGGGTCGACGAACAGACCGACCAGGCCGGGGCCGCCCGGGGGGCGGGCGGCGGCGAGTGCGGCGGCGACCTCGACGCTCACCGCCCGCGGCGAGCGGGGGAAGAACACGAGTCCGACGAAATCGGCCCCTGCCTCGGCGGCGGCCGTGAGCGCCGGCGCATCGCGGACGCCGCAGATCTTCACCCGAACGCGAGCACTCATGCCGCGAGGGAGGTGGCGATGGCGCGGGCGGCGGCGAGGGGGTCGGGCGTGCGCGTGATCGGCCGCCCGATGACCAGCCAGTCCGCACCCGCCGCAACCGCCTCGGCGGGAGTCATCGTCCGCCGCTGGTCGTCGGCCAGGCTGCCCGCGGGCCGGATTCCCGGCACGACCAGGACCGGATCGGGGCCGAACGCGGCCCGCAGGGCGGCCACCTCGCGCGGCGAACAGACGAGCCCGTCCGCCCCCGCCGCCAGGGCAAGGCGAGCGAGACGAAGCACGGCGGCCTCCGCGGGCCCGGCGAGCCCGATCGCGTCGAGATCGGGGCCCTCGAGCGAAGTGAGCACGGTGACGGCGAGCAGCAGCGGGCGCGGGCGTGCGGCGGTCTCGGCAGCCTCGCGGGCGGCGGCGATCATCGCCGCGCCTCCTGCGGCGTGCAGGGTGAGCATGGCGGCACCGAGGCGAGCGGCGGAGCGCACCGCCCCGGCCACCGTATTCGGGATGTCGTGCAGCTTGAGATCGAGGAAGACGGGAACCCCCGCCTCGGCGATGTGCGCCACGCCGGCCGGGCCCGCGGCGATGAACAGCTCAAGCCCGACCTTGACCAAGCCGACGGAGCCTCGGAGGGCGCGGGCAAGCGCGGCGGCGGGCTCGACCTCGGCGAGATCGAGCGCCACGATCAGCCGTTCGGCCGCCGCTGCAGGCCGCCCGATCATGCCCGGCCGGAGGAGGGACACGACGTGCGGCGAACCCGCCCCGCTCCCCTCAGCGGGCGGGGGCGAGCGCCGTCGACGACGAGGGCGCAGCCTTCGCCGCCTCCGCCTGGCGCAGCTTGTCCTTCAGCGCCGCGATCTCGGCCTGCAGGGCCTCGACCGAAGCGGCGAGCTTGCGCGCGCGACGGCGCGCGGAGACGGCCGAGACCCAGGTGACGGTGGCGCCCAACAGGTAGAAGACGGCGGCGACCGCCAAGGCGGCCACCGCGAGCGGCACCTCGACTCGGGTGTCGAACGGCCAGAGCCCGACCGAGACCGGGGCGACGTTCGCCACCACGAACAAGACGACGAGCACTGCAAAGACGAGGGTGACGAGCCAGACGAGACGCATGGTCCTCTCCTTCTCCGTCCTGCGCCGGCGGCGCTCTTCCGCGGCCCAACGAAACCTGTCGCGACCTCACCCCGTCCGTTCGGCGACGGCGGCTTCGCTCGTCTTCGCCATGCGGTTGATGCGTTCCCGCAGGTCCTTGCCGGCCTTGAAGAAGGGCAGACGCTTGGCGCCGACCGCCACGGTTTCGCCGGTGCGCGGGTTGCGGCCGAGCCGAGGCTGGCGGGTCTTCGCCGTGAAGGCGCCGAAGCCGCGCAGCTCCACCCGCTCGCCACGCGCCAAGGCGGCGGTGATCTCCTCGAACACCGTGCTGACGATGGCCTCGACGTCGCGCTGCAACAGGTGTGGGTTGCGGCGCGCCAGTTCCTCGATCAGCTCCGAGCGCGTCATCGCCTCAGCCGCCCCTGCTCCCGCCAGCCGACGCCCCTCGCGGCATGGCCACCCTCACCGCCCGTACCGCCGGCAGCGCGCTGACGCGCCCTTCGCCAAACCCCCTCATCGCGTGGGACTTTGCCAGAGGAAGATCCCCTGGTCAAGCCTAAGCTGTTCATTCCACAAGGCTTTTCCGGCCTCTCGCACGACCCGCGAAATGAGTCGCCGCTGCACCGGCTCCGCCAGGTCACGCACGGGCAGCGTCGTTCCCACCCCCTTCTCGGCTGCCAGCCAGGCCCGCGCCTCGGCCTCGCCGCCGATGGCGTCGATCAGCCGCGCCGCCAGCGCCTGGCGCCCGGTCATCACCCGGCCATCGGCCAGCGCCCGCACCTCCTCCTCGGCCAACCGCCGTCCCTTCGCCACCATGGCGACGAACTGGGCGTGGAGGTCGCGCACCACCGCCTCGAGCGCCGCCCGCCCCTCCTCGGTCAGCGGCCGGAACGGGCTCGGCTGGTCCTTCAGACGGCCCGAGGTGATGGCTTCCGACCGCACGCCGAGGCGTTCGAGCAGGCCGGAGAACTCCGCCGTCTGCAGGATGACGCCGATGGAGCCGGTGACGGTGGCCTCGCGGGCGAAGATCCGTTCCGCCGGCAGGGCGACCATGTACCCGGCGGAAGCCGCCGTGCCGCCCATCACCGCGACCACGGGTTTGCGCTCGGCCACCTGGCTGATCGCGCGATGGAGGGCCTCGCCGCCGGCCACCGTGCCGCCCGGGCTGTCGATGACGACGATCAGGGCCTTGGCGCGGTCGTCGCGCGCGATCTGGGCAAGCGCCTCGTCGCGCTCGCGGTCCTCGGCGATCACACCCTCGACGCTGAGGCGGGCGACGTAGCCGCCGAGCAGGCCGCGCGCAGGCCCCACCTCGGAGGCGGCCCACAGCCCGACGGCGACGAGCACGGCGACGATGGCGGCCAGACGCCAAAAGGCGAGGCTGCGCTTGAGGCGGCGGCGATCGATCAGCAGGTCCGTTTCGAGCGACATCGCCCCTGGCCTAGCACGGGCGCCCCGCTCGAGGCCATGCGGGGCCCCTTCACTCGAGCACGAGACCGAGCCCGCGGATCAAGGGCCAGTAGATCGCGCGCTCGGCGTCGATGAGGGCACGGTGTTCGGCAGGCCCCCCGGGAAGGGGGTCGAGCCCGATCTCGCGCATGCGCGCCTGCACCGCAGGGTCGGCGACACTCTCGGCAAGCACGGCGGCGAGGCGAGCGGCGATCGCGTCCGGCGTGCGGGCCGGCGCGGTCAGACCCTGCCAGGCGAAGGCGGCGAAGCCCTGGAGGCCCAAGGCCTCCTCCGCCGTCGGCAGGTCGGGGAAGGCCTCCAGCCGGGCGGGCGAGAGCACGCAGAGCGGACGGACGCGACCGGAACGCAGCAGCTCCCGTCCCGCCGCGACATCGACGATCGCCGCCTCGACGGTGCCGGCGAGCAGGTCGTTCATCACCGGCGCCATGCCGCGATAGGGCACGTGGTTGAAGCGCACGCCCGTATCGCGCGCGAGGCGTTCCATGGCGAGATGGTGCGGCGAGCCCTGGCCCGGCGTGCCGAAGTCGATCCTTCCCGGCTCGGCGCGGGCGCGTTCGATCAGCTCCCGCGCCGTGCGGGCGGGCGAGCGGTCGGCGGCGGTCAGCACGAGGTGGAAGCGTGCCATCAGCCCGAGGGGGCGGAGGTCGCGATCGATGTCGAAGGGGAGGTTCCGGTACAGGGCGGGGTTGAACACGGTGGTCTCGTTGCCGGCGGTGAACACCGTGTAGCCGTCCGGAGGCGCGGTGGCTGCCGCCTGGGCGGCGACGTTGGTGGCGGCGCCGGGTCGGTTCTCGATCACCACCGGCACGCCGAGGCGACGGCTCATCTCCGCTCCGATCAGGCGAGCGAGCACGTCGGTGCCGCCACCGGCGGGGTAGCCGACCAGCCAGCGGATGGGCCGATCCGGCCAGGTTTGCGCGCGGGCGGCGGGTGTAGCCGCCGTGGCGGAGGTGGCGGCAAGGGCGAGAAGGCGGCGGCGGGAGAGGCGCATGGGCTCGGTCTCCGATCGGGTCGATGCTCAGGCGAGACGAACGGGAAGCGAAAGGAAGCCGCGGAAGCGTGCCCGCCCGCCGCGCACCGGCGGGCCGGCGGGTTCGTAGGCCGGGAAGCGGGCGAGGAAGCGGGCGATGGCGATCCGCCCCTCGAGGCGGGCGAGAGCGAGGCCCGCGCAGATGTGCGGGCCCGCGCCGAAGGCGAGGTGTCGGTTCGGGCGGCGGGCGACGTCGAAACGATCGGGGTCGGGAAACTGCTCGGGGTCGCGGTTGGCCGCCCCGATGCAGAGGGTGAGATAGGTGCCGGCGGGGATCGCCACGCCGCCGATCTCGGTGTCGCGCGTGGTGCGGCGGTTGCCGAACTGGTTCGAGCTCTCGTAGCGCAGCATCTCCTCGATGGCGGTCGCGATCAGGCCCGGATCGTCGACAAGCCGCGCGCGCTCGCGCGGAAACCGTATCAGGAGCTCGAGCCCGTTGCCGATCAGGTTGGTCGTCGTCTCGTGCCCGGCGTTGAGCAGGAAGATGCAGTTGTGCAGGAGTTCGTGCTCGGTCAGGCGCTCGCCGTCCGCCTCGCCCTGAATGAGGCGGGTGAGGATGTCGGTGGCGGGGTCGCCCGGGCGGCGGCGGCGGTCGGCGACGAGGACGCGGAGATAGTCGAGGAACTCCTCGACCGCCCGGTTGCCGCGCGCGAGCTGCTCTTCGCTCAGCACGGGTTCGAGCGCGCCGAGGATGGCGAGCGACCAGCCGCGCAGCGGCCCCCGCTCGTCGCGCGGCACGCCGAGCAGGTTGCCGATCACCTCGACGGGGATGCGCGCGGCGAAGTCCTCGATCAGATCGGCCTCGCTACGATCCGCCATCGCATCGAGCAAAGCATCGACGAGGCGGATCAGATCGGGCTCCATGGCGGCGATCGCGCGCGGTGTGAGCGCGCCCGCGATCAGCCGCCGCACGCGGGTGTGCAGCGGCGGGTCGTTGAAGACGAGGCTCGTCGTATGGTGCGCGTAGAGCGGGGTGTCGCCGAACTTGGGGCGGAACTCGCGCGTCTTGTCGGAGGAGAAGGTTTCGGTGTCGCGGTAGACCCGGTCGAGATCGGTCCAGCGCGTGAGGAAGACCCCGCCGTCGGGCAGGCGATGGACGGGGGAGAGACGGCGCAGCGCGGCGTAAGCGGGATAGGGATCGTCGTAGAAGGCAGGCGGCAGCGTACGCAGATCGAACGTCTCGACGATCGCCCGCTCGTCCATCGCGTCCGCGAGCATGCCGGTCCCCTCCCCTTCGTTGGCGCCGAGTGTGGCGTGCCGCCGGGGCGGCGGCAACGGGGGACGATCAGCCGGGGGCAGCCGGCGCGGGGCGGCGACGGCGCTTCGCCTGCGGCGGCGGGGGCTCGGGCGGCGGGGTCTTGTTCGTGTAGCGGCACCAGCGGGCGGCGGCGCAGCGCCAGCACTCGGGCTTGCGCGCCTTGCAGACGTAACGGCCGTGCAGGATCAGCCAGTGGTGCGCGTCGCGCAGGTACTCGGGCGGCACGCGCTTGACGAGCTCCTCCTCGACCGCGCGCGGGGTCTTGCCCGGCGCCAATCCGGTGCGGTTGCCGAGGCGGAAGATGTGGGTGTCGACCGCCATCTCGGGCTGGCCGAAGGCGACGTTGAGCACGACGTTGGCGGTCTTCCGCCCCACCCCCGGCAGGGCCTCGAGCGCGACGCGATCCGCCGGCACCTCGCCGCCGTGGCGTTCGAGCAGGAGGCGGGAGAGTTCGGCGACGTTGCGCGCCTTCGCCTGCCACAGCCCGATGGAACGGATGTAGGGCGCGATGCCATCCGCGCCGAGTTCGGCCATCGCGCGCGCGTCCGGCGCGCGGGCAAACAGGGCGCGGGTTGCCTTGTTCACCGCGGCGTCCGTCGTCTGGGCGGAAAGCACGACCGCGACCAGGAGCTGGAAGGGGGTGGCATACTCGAGTTCCGAACGCGGGTTCGGGTGCGCCGCCGCCAGCGCCTCGAGGAAGGGGCGCACGTCGTCGGCCGGCATGCGGCGCGACGCCTTGGGCTGGGGTTTCGGCCGGCGCGAACTCGGCTTGGGCTCGGTCATCACGGGCGGTGATGCGGCGGGTGGGCGGCCGACGCAAGGCGGGGCTTCACGGGCCCGGCGGACCGTCCTAGGCTATGGCCAACGATGGCGGTGGGGAGTGAACGGGTGGCGTTTTCCGCCACCTTGGTCGCGCAGCGCAGCCTCGACGGGCGGGGGCTGACGGTGGTCGCCCTGGTACTGATCGCGTCGGGGGCCGCCGTTGCCGGCCTCTTCCTCGCCATGGGCGCCTGGCCGGTGGTGGGGTTCGTCGGGCTCGAGGTCGGGCTGGCGATCGCGCTGTTTCTCGGCCATCACGCTCTGGCGCGCGTGGTCGAGGAGGTGGTGCTGGAGGAGCGCGTGCTGCGCGTTCGCCGCCGGCGCGGCTTGGGCGCGGTGCAGGCGTGGGAGTTTCCGCCCGGCTGGCTGCGGGTGACGGTCGAGCCGCCGGGTCCGCAGGGAGCGGGCGGGGTCGTGCTCGCGACGCATGGCCGCCGGCTGGTCGTGGGCAGCGGCCTGAGCGAGGGCGAGCGGGAGAGTTTCGCCTCGGCGCTGCGCGAGGCCTTGTGCCGCTGGCGATCGCCTGCGGTGTCCGTCGTCGGGTAGCGGGAAAAAGAAAGGGCGCCCTTCTGGCGCCACGTCGAAGACCTCCTGCGGGCTCGCGCAGGTTGTGGCCGGGCTCAGGTCGCCGTCGGGTCCTGGGGAGCGAGAGATTTGATCAGTTCGAACACCCGCTTGCGCACCGCCGGGTCGGTGATGCGGTAGTAGGCGCGAACGAGTTCCAGGGTCTCGCGTCGGTTCAGCGTATCGTCCTCGAACCCTTCCTGCGCCTCGGCGAAGCCGACCGCACGCCGGGCGGCCGGCCCGCCGTATTCGCGAGCGAGCGGTTCGGGCATGTCGTCGAAGAAGAAGCTGATCGGCACGTCGAGCACGCGGGCGAGGTCGAACAGGCGCGACGCCCCCACCCGGTTGACCCCGCGCTCATACTTCTGGATCTGCTGGAAGGTGAGGCCCAGGGCTTCGCCCAGCCGCTCCTGGCTCATGCCGAGCAAGGTCCGGCGCAGCCGGATGCGGCTGCCGACATGCACGTCGATCGGGCTCGGCTTGCTTTCGCGCTCACCCTTGTCTGCAGGGTCTTCAGTCATCGTCCAATCCCCTTCCAAGCTTGGGCCTTTCTGGGATGCATCCTGCATCGGCCAAGCTCCCCCCTCAGCGGTGTGACGGGCCCCATACCCGCCCGCTCAAAAATGTAACCGACACAACTATGACGCGTCAATGTCATGCAACTGCGTGGGATAAGTCTCAAAGATCAGACAACCCTCGCGAATCCCTCCACGTCCGTCGCACCACCAAACCGACGCCGACCAAGCCCAGCGCAACGCCAGCAGGCAGAAGAAGCCCCAGACGCGCGAAGGGTGTCCGCTCGCCCGGCGCCGGCAGCGGGGTAGCCAGCACGCCCGTCTCGTTGAGGCCGAGCTGCGCCACCGTCCGCCCGCGCGAGTCGAACACCGCCGACACGCCCGTGTTCGCCGCCCGCACCAGCGGCAATCCCTCCTCCACCGCGCGCATCCGGGCCGCCGCCAGATGCTGATACGGCCCGGAGGAGACACCGAACCAAGCATCATTGGTGAGGTTGAGCAGCCAAGCCGGACGCACACCCGGCTCCGTCACCCGACCCGGGAAGATGACCTCGTAGCAAATGAGCGGGCTCGCCGGCGGCACGCCGAACTCGGCCGGCAGCCGAAGGGTCGAGGGTCCTGGACCGGCCGAGAAGTCGATGTTGCCCGGCACCACGGTTTCGAGCGGCAGGATGGAGCGCAGTGGCACGTATTCGCCGAACGGCACCAGGTGATGCTTGTCGTAGATCCCGAGCAGGGCGCCGTCGGGCGCGATCGCAACAAGGCTGTTCCACAGCCTGAGCGGAGGCCCCGCACCCCCGGCCGACCGCTCGAGCCGCACCGTGCCGGCGATCAGCACCGCCCCCTCGCGCAGCGCGGCGCCGGCGAAGGCACGTGCCGTCTCGTCGCTGTCGAGGAAATAGGGGCTCGCCGTTTCCGGCCAGACCACCACCATCGGCCCCTCGCCCTCGCCCGCCTCCGGCACGGCGGCGGTGAGCTGCAGATAGCGCCGAAAGTGCGCCGCCCGCAGCTCGTCGCGCCACTTGTGCGTCTGCGCGATGTTGCCCTGCACGATGCGGATCGCGACAGGCCCGGCCGGTGGCTCCTCCGGCCAAAGCCGAAGCAAGCCGACCGCAAGCCCCGCGGCGATCAGCCCACCCCCCGCGGCGAGAGCCGAACGGCGCGGCAACAGCGGCAGGCAGGCAAGCAGCACGGTCAGGGCCGAGAGCCCGGGCGTGCCGAGCCAGGCCGCCCCCTGCACCGGCAGCGCCCCGAAGGCCCAGACCGTGCCGAGCAGGTTCCAGGGAAACCCCGTCAGCACCAGCCCGCGGGCGAGTTCGCCCAACGTCCACAGCCCTGCAAAGGCGAGCACACGCGACCAGCCTTCGGGAAAGAACCGGCAGGCGACCACCGCCGGCACGGCGATGAACAGGGCGAGCAGAGCCGAGATCGCGGGCACGGCGAGCGGCACCAGCCAGGCGAACCGCTCGGCCTCGGTCAGCAGCGCATGCGAGATCCAGTAGAGACCGGCGACGAAGTGACCGAAGCCCCAGGCCCAGCCGGTCAGCATGGCGGCACCCGGGCTCGCTCGCGAGCCGACCAGGACCAGGAGCGCGGGCAAGGAGACGAACAGCACCGGCACGAGATGTACGGGCGGCAGGGCGGCGGCGGCGAGCGCGCCGAAGGCCGCCGCCGTCACCGGCGCCCGCCAGCCGCGGCGAGCGGCGAGATGGGCGAGAAACCGCCCCCACGCGCCGGCGTGGGCGGTCGCGGCGCCGCTGGGGCTCAGCCGTCGAGACCGAGCAGGGCGTAAAGGCGCTGAGAGGCCGGCCACGCGTCGATCACTTCGGCGCGATAGGCGATCGCGCCCCAGGCCGCCGCGGCGAGGACGGCGAGCGAGAGGGCCCAGGCGGCGAGCAGGGCGGTGGTCCCGCGCTCATTGGCCGAGACAGCTCGCGAAAGACCCGCCGGCTCCGCCCCGATGGCGCTCGCCGCCGGGCGCGCGGTGGGCGGAGCTGGCGGCGGCGCCGTGGCGGCGACGGCGGGTGCCGCCGCTGGCTCCTCCTCCGGCTCACGCACCCGCACCTGGCGCGGCTCGGGCCAGGGCGGAGCGTCGCTCGGACCCGAGGCTTGCGCCTCACCCTCCGGCGTCGCCAGCCAGACATGGCCGCAGCGCACGCAGCGCACCTTCTTGCCCGCGGGGCCCAGCACCTCGGCCGCGATCTCGTAGCGGGCACCACAGTTGGGGCAGGCAATGCGCGGCATCCGGGCGCGATCCTCCGGGCAGATCCCGGCGCGAGTGTCTCGCCGAAGCCCGCCCGGGGCGCAAGGGAGCATGCTTGCCGGCGTCGTTCCCGCATGCCAGCGTGACAGAGCCAGCGCCGGCCGTTCCCGACCCGATGCCGAACCACGCCCGAGACGCCTTTCGCCGCGCGCTTCGCCGCGCCGGCGTCGCCTTCGGCGCAGCCTGCCTGCTCTGGTTCGCGGGCTTCGGCCTGTTCCTCCTTTTCCTGCCGACCGCCGCGTCCGACCCGCCACGCGGGGCCGGCATCGTCGTGCTCACGGGCGGCGCCGGCCGGGTGGGCGAGGGGCTGAGACTGCTCGAGGCGGATCAGTCGGCGAAACTGCTCGTCTCCGGTGTGCACCAGGCGACTGGCCTCGCCGACCTCGTGCGCAGCGAAGGCCGCTCTGCAGAGACGCTGGTCGAGCGGGTCACGCTCGGCCGCACCGCCCGCAGCACGCGCGGCAACGCCGAGGAGACCGCCGCCTGGGCGCGAACGCAGGCGATCGACACCCTCGTCGTCGTCACCTCGGCCTATCACATGCCGCGGGCGCTGCTCTTGCTCCGCCGCGCCCTGCCGCAGACGCGTCTCGTTCCGCATCCGGTCACGCCCCGGGCCTGGCGCGAGCCCTGGGGACGGCTCTCCCCCACCTTCCTGCGGCTTGCCGCCGGCGAATACACGAAGTGGCTCGCCGCCCTCGCCGGCCTCACCGAGCACCCGTTCGCCCCTCCAGCACCGGCCGAAACGCGGACGGCGGCGCGGAGCCTGCCGTGACCTGGCTGCGCTCCGCCCTGTTCAACGCGGCGTTCTTCGCCTTCACCGCGGCCGCCGGGCTCGTCTGCCTGCCGCTCCTCCTCTTCCTCGACCGCGCCGGGGCTCTCCACTTGGTCTCCTGGTGGGCCGGGCGCGTGCTCGCCTTGCTTCGCCTGCTCGCCGGGATCCGCGTCCGCGTGCTGGGTGAGGAGCTGCTGCCGCGCGAGGGAGCGGCGATCATCGCGGCCAAGCATCAATCCGCCTTCGACACCATCGTCTGGCTCTCGCTGCTGCCCGCCGCCGCCTACGTGCTGAAGCGCGAACTCCTCGCGATCCCCGTCTACGGCTGGTGGGCGGCCGCGGCGGGCATGATCCCGGTCGACCGTTCGGCCGGCGCCTCGGCGCTGCTGTCCTTGCTCCGCGCCGCGGAGGGGGCCGCCGCGGAGGGCCGGCAGATCGTGATCTTTCCGGAAGGAACCCGTGTCGCGCCCGGCGAGCGCCGACGCTACCAGCCCGGCGTGGTCGCGCTCTACGAGCGGCTCGGGCTGCCCGTGATCCCGGCCGCCACCGACTCGGGCCGTTTCTGGGGGCGGCGTGCCTTCCGCAAGCGGGCGGGCACGATCACCCTCTCCGTGCTGCCGCCGATCCCGCCCGGCCTGCCGCGCGCGGAGTTCCTACGCCGGCTCGAGGAGGCGATCGAGACCGAGACGCGGCGGCTTCTGGACAGCGGCGGCGCAGGCGAGGACTCTCCGCCCTGATCCTCGGGAGGAAACCGACGCGATGAACCCGGCGAACGACGATCCGGCTCTGGCCCGGCGGCCGGCGAACTGGCGCCCGCTCAGCCCTCTCCATTTCCTCGAACGCGCCGCCGCGGTGTTTCCGGATCACACCGCGATCGTGCACGGGGAGCAGCGCATCCCCTACCGCACCTTCCGCGACCGTGCGGTGCGGCTTGCGCATGCGCTCCATCGCCTCGGCGTGCGCCGCGGCGATACGGTGGCCGCGCTCCTGCCCAACGTGCCGGCGATGCTGGAGGCGCATTTCGGCGTGCCGATGAGCGGGGGCGTGCTGGCGGCGATCAACACCAGGCTCGATGCCGGAACGATCGCCTACATCCTCGACCATTCGGAGGCGAAGGTGTTCCTCGTCGAGCGCGAATACGCCCCCCTCGCGCGTGCGGCGCTCGCGCAGGCCGCGGTGCGCCCGGCAATCCTGGAGGTGGCGGACGCCACCACCCCCGCGAGCCACCGCGACGAGACCCTGGGCGGCACCGATTACGAGGCCGCGCTCGCCACCGCCGACGCGGGCTTCGCCTGGCCCTGGCCCGAGGACGAGTGGGACGCGATCGCGCTCAACTACACCTCCGGCACCACGGGCCGGCCGAAGGGCGTTCTGTATCACCACCGGGGCGCGCACCTGCTCGCCATCGGCAACGTGCTCGCCGCACAGATCCCGCGCCATCCGGTCTATCTCTGGACCCTGCCGATGTTCCACTGCAACGGCTGGTGCTTCCCGTGGACCATCACCGCGCTCGCCGGCACCCATGTCTGCCTCCGCGCCGTGCGGGGCCCCGAGATCTGGCGGCTGATGAGCGCGGAAGGCGTGAGCCACCTGTGCGGCGCGCCGATCGTGATGAAGACGATCCTGGACACGCCGGAGGCCGATCGCCGCCCGCTTTCCCGGACGGTGAACTTCCTCGTCGCCGCCGCGCCCCCACCCGAGGCCGTGCTGCGCGCGATGCGCGAGGCGGGCTTCGACGTGGTGCACGTCTACGGCCTCACCGAGGTCTACGGCCCAGCCGTGGTGAACGAGTGGCATGCGGACTGGAACGCCCTGCCGATGGCGGAGCAGGCACGGCTGATGGCGCGCCAGGGCGTGCGCTACCTCGCGCTCGAGGACCTCGCCGTGCTCGACCCCGAGACCATGCGCGCCGTGCCCGCTGACGGAGCGACGCTCGGCGAGGTGATGATGCGCGGCAACGTGGTCATGAAGGGGTATCTGAAGGACGCGGAGGCGACGGAGAAGGCCTTCGCGGGCGGCTGGTTCCACACCGGCGATCTCGCCGTCGTCCACCCCGACGGCTACCTGCAGCTGAAGGACAGGGCGAAGGACATCATCATCTCGGGCGGCGAGAACATCTCCTCGATCGAGGTGGAGGACGTGCTCTACGCCCACCCGGCGGTGGCGGCGGTGGCGGTGGTGGCCAAGCCCGACGAGAAATGGGGCGAAACACCCCTCGCCTTCGTCGAACTGAAGCCCGGCATGACGGCGACGGCCGAGGAGCTGATCGCCTTCGCGCGGGAGAGGCTCGCGCACTACAAGGCGCCGCGGCAGGTGTTGTTCGCCGAGATCCCGAAGACCTCGACGGGCAAGATCCAGAAGCACCTGTTGCGGGCGAAGGCGAAGGAGATGGCCGGAGCGTGAGAGGCGGCGGCCCGCCTCACGTCAGCATCTGCCCCCCATCCACCGCGATCGACTGCCCCGTCACCCAGCGCGCGGCGGGCGAGACGAGGAACAGCACCACCTCCGCCACCTCCTCCGCGGTGCCGAGCCGGCCGAAGGGAATGGCGGCGCGGATCCGCTCGTAGAGCGGATCGCCCGCCAGGCGCCGCTTCTCCCACCGCCCGCCCGGAAACTCGATCGAACCGGGAGCCACCGTGTTCACCCGGATGCCGTCCTTGGCGAGGTTCACCGCCTGGCTCTGCGCGTAGTGGATGAGGGCCGCCTTCGCCGCCCCGTAGGCCGGGCCGCGGGCTGAGGGGCGGATGCCGGCGATGGAGGTGATGTGCACGATCGCCCCCCCGCCGGCCGCGCGCAAATGCGGGATGGCGGCGAGCGAGGCGCGCACCGAGCCCATCACGTCCACCGCGAGCGAGGCTGCCCAGCCCTCCTCGGTGTCCGCACTGCCGAAGGCGGAGGCGTTGTTGATCAGGATGTCGATCCCGCCCAAGGCCTCGGCGGCGGCGTCGATGTAGGCACGCACCTGCTCGGCCACCGCGAGGTCGCAGGCCATGGCATGGGCGGCGAAGCGCGTGCGCGCCTCGATCAACCCGTCCTCGCCGCGCGCGCAGACCGAAACCTTGGCCCCCTCGCGCACGAACAGTTCCGCGATCGCCCGGCCGATGCCGCGCGTGGCGCCGGTGACGACGGCGCGCTTGCCCTCGAGCACTCCCATCGCCCGCCCCTCAATCGAGCCGGATGGCGGCGGCGCGGATCACCCCGCCCCAGGTCTCGCTCTCCGCCCGGATGAACGCCTCGGCCTCGGCCGGGGAGAGCGCGGGCAGGTCCGACCCGGCGCGCGCCAGAGCCTCCTTGAGCGCCGGGTTGGCGCGCGCCTTCGCCACCGCCTCGGCGATCTTCGCGAACACGGGCTCGGGCGTGGCGCGCGGCACGAACAGCCCGTGCCAGGTGAGCACGGTGAGGTCGGGCAGGCCCGCCTCGCGCGCCGTCGGCACGGTGGGCAGTTGCGGCAGGCGTTCCGACCCCGTGACGAAGAGCGGGGCAAGCCTGCCCTCCTTGATGTGACCTTCGACCGCGGAGAGGAGGGTGATGAAGGCGGCCACGCGTCCCGCCAGCAGATCGGCCAGCGCCTGCGGGCTCCCTTGATACGGCACGTGCTCGAGACGGATGCCCGTGCGCAACTTGAGGAGCTCCATCCCGAGATGGGCGAGGCTCCCCGCCCCCACCGAGGCGTAGTTGAGATCGGCGGCGCGCGCGCGGGCGAGGAACTCGGGCAAGGACCGGCCCGCCTCCGGGTGGGCGACGACGACGAAGGGGGCGGTGGCGAGCAGCGCGACGGGGCGAAGGTCCTCGAGCGGGCGCACCGGCAAGTTCGCCCTGAGGTGCGGGATCATGGTGAAGGAGCCGGGGAAGCAGACGAGCAGGGTGGTGCCGTCAGGCCGCGCCCGCGCCACCGCCTCCACCCCGATCATCCCGCCCGCCCCGGCGCGCGGTTCGACCACGATCGGGTGCCCGGAGAGCGGCTCCTTCAGCGCCTCGGCCCAGGCCCGGGCGGTCACATCCACCGTCGAGCCGCCCGGCGCGCAGACGATCAGACGCAAAGGCTCCCGCCCGGGCCAGTCCTGCGCCGCCGCCGTCGCGGTAAAGGCGCTGGCGGCGAGAAGGGCGAGCACGGCGCGTCGGTTCGGCATCGGCGTTTCCCCCGGAACGGTGGTCCTTACCCGCCCGCTTAGCCGCGGCCGCGCCCCCGCGCAAACCCCCGCCCGCTTGACGCGCGCCCCCCCGTGGCCCCATCCCCCGCCCTCTCGGAGGAGCCGACCGTTGAGTGCCCTGCAACCCGTGCGCGGAACCCGCGACCTGATCGGCGAGGAGCTGCGCCAGCACCGCCACGTCATCGACACCGCACGGCGCATCGCCGAACTCTGGGGCTTCGACGAATGGGCCACCCCCATCCTCGAGGACACCCGCGTCTTCACCCGCTCGCTCGGCGACACCTCGGACGTGGTGACGAAGGAGATGTACACCTTCCTCGACCGCGGCGGCGACAGCGTGACGTTGCGCCCCGAGAACACCGCCGGCGTCTGCCGTGCCCTGGTCTCCAACGGCCTCACCCAGGCGCTGCCGCAGAAGGTGTTCTACGCGGGGCCGATGTTCCGCTACGAACGCCCGCAGAAGGGGCGCTACCGCCAGTTCCACCAGATCGGCATCGAGACCCTCGGCGCGGCCGAGGCGCTGGCCGATGCCGAGATCATCGCCTGCGGCCAGGCGATCCTCGACGCCCTCGGCGTGGCGAAGGACACCGTGCTGGAAGTGAACACGCTGGGCGACAAGCAAAGCCGCGATGCCTACCGTTCGGCACTGGTCGCGTTCCTCTCCCGCCACGAGGAGCGGCTCTCGCCCGAAAGCCGCGCACGGCTGCATCGCAACCCCTTGCGCGTGCTCGACAGCAAGGAGGCGGAGGATCGCGCCATCGTCGCCGACGCGCCCGACATCTTCGCCCACCTGACGGAGGCCGCGCGGGCGCATTGGGAAGCACTGCTGAAGTGGCTCGCGGTATTCGGCGTGCCGTACCGGGTCAACCCGCGCATCGTGCGCGGGCTCGACTATTACAGCCACACCGCCTTCGAATTCGTCACCGACCGGCTCGGCGCGCAAGGCACGGTGATGGCGGGCGGCCGCTATGACGGGCTGGTCGAGGAGATGGGCGGGCCGCACACGCCCTCCGTCGGCTGGGCGGCGGGGGTGGAGCGGCTCGCGATGCTGGCCGACTCACCACCGCCGCCCGCCGCCCCCATCGCCGTCATCCCGGTCGGCGAGGTGGTGGAAGCCGAGGCCGTGCGCGTGCTCGTGGGGCTGCGCCGGGCGGGCATCCGAGCCGAAATGGCCTTCCGCGGCACGCTGAAGCGGCGGATGGAGCGGGCGAACAGGATCGCCGCGCGCGCGGCCGTCATCCTCGGCGAGGACGAGGTGGCGCGCGGGGTCGCCCAGGTGAAGGACCTCCGCAGCGGCGAGCAGGCCGAGGTGCCGCTCGCCGCGCTGCCCGAGCGTCTGCGTACGGCATGAACACGGCGTTCCGCGACCGTCTCGATCGCCTCACGGAACGGGCCGCGACGCTGAAGGCGAGGCTCGCCACCGAACTCACGCCGCAGGACTACGTGGCGACGACGAAGGAGCTCGCCGAGATCGAACCCCTCGCCGACCAGGTCGAGGCCTTGCGGCGAGCGGAGCGCGAGCTCGCGGAGACAAAGGCACTGGCCGAGGACTCGTCCGCCGATGAGGAGATGCGTGCCCTTGCCCGCGAGGAGGCGCGCGCGCTCGAAGCGCGCATCGCCGAGCTCGAACGCGCCATTCGCGTCGCGCTGTTGCCGAAGGACGAGGCGGATCGGCGCAACGTCATCCTCGAGGTGCGGGCGGGCACAGGCGGCGACGAGGCCGCCCTGTTCGCCGCCGACCTGTTCGACATGTATCGCCGTTACGCCGAGAGCCGCGGCTGGCGCTTCGAGGTGCTCGAGGTGGCGGAGAACGACCTGGGCGGCTATCGCGAGGCGGTGGCGGAGATCACCGGCGAGGACGTCTATTCCCGCCTGAAATACGAGAGCGGGGTGCACCGCGTGCAGCGCGTGCCGGTGACGGAGGCGCAGGGGCGCATCCACACCTCGACCGCGACCGTCGCCGTGCTGCCGGAGGCCGAAGAGGTTGACGTGCGTCTCGATGAGGCGGATCTGCGCATCGACGTCTTCCGCGCCTCCGGGGCGGGCGGGCAGCACGTGAACAAGACCGAGAGCGCGGTGCGCATCACCCATCTGCCGACGGGCATCACCGTCGTCTGCCAGGACGAGAAGAGCCAGCACAAGAACCGCGCCCGTGCGCTGAAGATCCTGCGCGCGCGGCTTTACGAGCGCGAACGCGAGGCGAAGGCGGCGGAGCGGGCGGGGCTCAGGCGCGCCCAGGTCGGCAGCGGCGATCGCAGCGAACGGATCCGCACCTACAACGTTCCGCAAGGGCGCGTGACCGACCACCGAATCGGCCTCACCCTGCACAAGATCGACCGCATTCTCGCCGGCGAGCTCGACGAGATCATCGACGCGCTCGCCGCCGAGGAGCAGGCGCAGCTGCTCGCCGCCGAGGCGTGAGGCGGCCGTGGCGCAGGCGTGCGCCGCCGGGACGACGATCGGCGCCCTGCTCTGCGAGGGGGGCGCGGTGTTGCGCGCGGCCGGGGTGGAGGACGCGCGGCGCGAAGCCCGCCTCCTGCTCGGGCTTGCGCTCGGGCGCGACGCGGCCAGCCTGATCGCCGCCGCGCGCGACCCCGTGGCGGAGGCGGACGCCGCACGCTTCCGCGCCTTGCTCCGACGCCGCGCGGCGCGCGAGCCCTTCGCCCACATCGCCGGCCGGCGAGGCTTCTGGACGCTCGAGCTCGCGGTCTCGCCCGCCGTGCTCGTGCCTCGGCCGGAGACGGAGACGCTGATCGAGGCAGCACTCGCCCTTCGCCCCGACCGCACCGCGGTGCGGCGCATCGCCGATCTGGGCACCGGCTCGGGCGCGCTCCTGCTCGCCGCCCTCTCCGAATATCCAGGCGCGATCGGTGTCGGGGTGGATCGTTCTCTCGCCGCACTGGCGGTGGCGCGCCGCAACGCCCTCGCCACCGGCCTCGCGGCGCGCGCCCTGTTCGTGCAGGCCGACTGGTCCTCCGCCCTCGCCCCGGCTTCGATCGATCTCCTGCTGTGCAACCCGCCCTACGTTCCGACCGGCGAGATCGCCCTGCTCGCTCCGGAAGTGCGGGACCACGAGCCCCGCGCCGCCCTCGACGGCGGGGCGGACGGGATGGCCGCCTATCGCGCGCTGCTGCCCGATCTCTCGCGCGTGCTGGCTCTGGGCGGGGTCGCCATCCTCGAAGTGGGGGCGGGCCAGGCTGAGGCGGTGGCCGGGCTCGGTGCCGCCTCGGGCCTCGCCGTGCTGGAAATGCGGCAGGATTTGGGCGGAATCCCGCGCGCCCTCGCCTTCGGAAATGCGGAAAAGGGGGTTGGCGCGCCGGCAGGCTCGGACTAGGGTGCGATTGTTCCGCGTGGCGTCGCGAACAGTCCGCAAGTGGTGGGCGGCGCCGGGACGGGCTCCGGCGCGCTCGGGGGAGGAGCGGGTGGCGGCCGGTGGGGCTTCGGAAGCGGACGAACTGCGATCGCAACGGCAGACGTGAACGACATGAACCTCAAGCGCATGCGCGGCCGAGGACACCACCAGGGCGGGCGGCACCAGCACCGCAACGCGCCGCTCAATCGCAACACGGTGTTCGATTCGAACGGGCCCGACGTGCGGCTGCGCGGCACCGCCCAGCAGCTGTTCGAGAAGTACCTGCAGCTCGGTCGCGACGCGACCTCGGCCGGCGATCGCGTGCTGGCGGAAAGCTACTTCCAGCACGCCGAGCACTATTTCCGCATCCTCAACGCGATGCAGCAGGTGCACCAGCACCAGGCGCCGCAGCAGCAGCGCCGTGGCCCGAACGGCATGGAAGGCGAGGCCGATTCGGTCGAGGCGGCGATCGAACAGGCGCTGAACGGGCACAGCGAGGGCGTGAACGGCGCGCCGCAGGCCGTGCCCGGCGAGGGCGAGCAGCCCTCCACCCTGCCGCCGACGGAATGAGCGCGGCGGCGGCTCCGTCTCGGCCGCCCCGCGTCACTCCTCCGCGCGCAGGATGAGCGCGTCGCCGACCGCCACCCGGCCGGACCGTTCCACTCGCGCATAGACGCCGAGCTCGGTGTGGCCGAAGGCGGCGCGCAGGCCTTCGACCGGGTCGCAGTCGCGCTCGGCCGTCAGCGGGTTCACCCCCGTGGCGGCACAGCGCTCGATCGTCTCCACCACGCGCAAGGTGGCGGTGCCCACCTCGATCAGACGCCCGACCCAGCTTTGCTCCGCCCACGGTGCTGCGCCCGAAAAGTGGAGGTTGGCGCGGAAGCGCAACGGATCGAGCGCCCGCCCCATCGCCCGCTCGAGGGAAGCGAGCGAGGCGAGATTGATCAGGCTGATCAGCTGATCCGGATGGTCGGCGAAACGATGCCCGGGTGCGTGCACGAAGCGCGGCGTGCCTCGCGCCTCCGGCCCCAGTGCGGCGGCGAGGCGTGCACCGATCGCAGCCCTGCCCTCCGCCTTGGTGGTGTCGCCGGCAAAGGGCTGCTCTCCCGGCAAGCGGAGCAGCAACACGCCGCGACGCTCGTCCCACGAGGCGTGCACGGCGGCCAGGCGGGGATTCGCCATCAGGCAGCCGAAGTGCCGCTTGTGCAACCAGGCGGGGGCCGCTTCGTGGAACGGCGCATCGCCCTGCGCGAGCGCGAACACGCGATCCCCGGGGATTGCCTCGCCGGCCGCAAGCCGGACCTCGCCCAGGGCTTCCGCCGTCAGCCCCTTCACCGGGTAGCGATAGAGCGTTTCGACTCGCACGCGTGGGGCTCCTCCGCTTCGGCCTTGAGCGTGATCAAGGCACGCCCCATGTAACGGGTGCAACGGTCGTTCGGGTCGCCTTCGGGGGCCGGGGCGGCCGGTCGCCTCCTGGAGGGACACCCATGGACATCGAGAAGTTCACCGAACGTGTGCGCGGCTTCATCCAGGCCGCGCAGACCATCGCGATCCGCGAATATCACCAGAGGATCGCGCCGGAGCACCTGCTGAAGGCGCTGTTGGACGACCCCGAGGGCGCGGCGTCTGGCCTGATCAAGGCCGCGGGCGGCGATCCGGTTCGGGCCAAGGCGGCGGTGGATGCGGCCGTCGCCCGCATTCCCAAGGTGTCGGGGCCCGGTGCCGGCCAGCCGATGCTGACACCCGAACTCGTGCGCGTGCTCGACGCGGCGCAGCGGGCGGCCGAGAAGGCGGGCGACAGCTTCGTCGCGCAGGACCGGCTGCTCGTTGCGCTCGCCGCCGAACCCGGGCCCGCCGGCGAGGCGCTGCGTTCGGCCGGGGCGACGGCGCAGGCGCTCGAACGCGCGGTGGAGGAGGTGCGCAAGGGCCGCAAGGTGACCTCCGCCGGCGCCGAGGACACGTTCGATGCGCTGAAGAAATACGCCCGCGACATCACGGAGGCCGCCCGCCAGGGCAAGCTCGACCCGGTGATCGGCCGCGACGACGAGATCCGGCGCGTGATCCAGGTGCTGGCCCGCCGCACCAAGAACAACCCGGTGCTGATCGGCGAACCCGGCGTGGGCAAGACCGCGATCGTCGAGGGGCTCGCCTTGCGCATCGTCAACGGTGACGTGCCGGAGGCGCTGAAGGGCAAGCGGGTGCTGGCACTCGATCTCGGCGCCCTGGTTGCGGGCGCGAAATATCGTGGCGAGTTCGAGGAACGCTTGAAGGCGGTGCTCGCGGAGATCGAGGCCGCCGCCGGCGAGATCATCCTGTTCATCGACGAGATGCACACCCTCGTCGGGGCGGGCAAGGCGGAAGGCGCGATGGACGCCTCCAACCTGCTCAAGCCCGCCCTCGCCCGCGGCGAGCTCCATTGCATCGGCGCCACCACGCTCGATGAGTACCGCAAGCACGTCGAGAAGGACGCCGCCCTCGCCCGTCGCTTCCAGCCGGTCTATGTCGGCGAGCCCTCGGTCGAGGACACCATCTCGATCCTGCGCGGCATCAAGGACAAGTACGAGACGCACCACGGCGTGCGCATCTCGGACTCCGCCCTGGTCGCCGCCGCCACCCTTTCCAACCGCTACATCACCGATCGCTTCCTGCCCGACAAAGCGATCGACCTCGTGGACGAGGCGGCGTCGCGGCTGCGCATGCAGATCGACTCCAAGCCCGAGGAGCTCGACGAGCTCGATCGGCGTCTCATCCAGCTGAAGATCGAGCGCGAGGCGTTGAAGAAGGAGGAGGACCCGGCCTCGAAGGAGCGTCTCGCCAAGCTCGAGCGCGAGATCGCCGAACTCGAGGAGAAGTCGAACGCGCTCTCCGCCGCCTGGCAGGCCGAGAAGGCGAAGGTGTCGGAAACGAAGGAGTTGAAGGAGAAGCTCGACCGTGCGCGGGCCGAGATGGAGATCGCGCAGCGGCAGGGCGATCTCACGCGCGCCTCGGAGTTGCGCTACGGCATCATTCCGGATCTGGAGAAGCGCATCGCGGCGGCGGCGAAGGAGAGCACGCTCGTCAACGAGTCGGTGACCGAGGAGCACATCGCGCAGGTGGTGAGCCGCTGGACCGGCATCCCCGTCGACAAGATGCTTGAGGGCGAGCGCGCCAAGCTGCTCGCGATGGAGGAGAAGCTTCGCTCCCGCGTGGTGGGCCAGGACCATGCGCTGCGCGCCGTGGCGAACGCGGTGCGCCGCGCGCGCGCAGGGCTTCAGGACCCGAACCGCCCGATCGGC
This sequence comes from Elioraea thermophila (ex Habib et al. 2022), assembly GCF_003336755.1. Classification (GTDB taxonomy): domain Bacteria; phylum Pseudomonadota; class Alphaproteobacteria; order Acetobacterales; family Acetobacteraceae; genus Elioraea; species Elioraea thermophila. Next base: position 546,026 of record NZ_QMDI01000006.1, read on the forward strand.
TCCTTCCTCTTCCTCGGCCCCACCGGTGTCGGCAAGACCGAGCTTTGCAAGGCGCTCGCCGAGTTCCTGTTCGACGACGAGCGGGCGATGGTGCGCATCGACATGTCCGAGTACATGGAGAAGCACGCCGTCAGCCGCCTGATCGGCGCTCCGCCCGGCTACGTCGGCTACGAGGAGGGTGGCGCGCTGACCGAGGCCGTGCGCCGCCGGCCCTACCAAGTGATCCTGTTCGACGAGGTCGAGAAGGCGCACGAGGACGTGTTCAACGTGCTCCTGCAGGTGCTCGACGACGGGCGTCTGACGGACGGCCAGGGCAGGACGGTCGATTTCCGCAACACCATCATCGTGCTGACCTCGAACCTCGGCTCCGACATCCTCGCTTCCTTGCGCGAGGACGAGGACGTCGATCTGGTGCGCGGGCAGGTGATGGCCGTCGTGCGAAGCCGCTTCCGTCCCGAGTTCCTCAACCGCCTCGATGAGATCATCCTGTTCCGCCGCCTCGGCCGGGCGCAGATGAGCGAGATCGTCGAGATCCAGCTGCGCCGCCTGCGCGCGCTGCTTGCCGAGAAGCACATCACGCTCGAGCTCGACGAGAGCGCGAAGGCGTGGCTCGCGGAAGCCGGCTACGACCCGACCTACGGGGCGCGGCCCTTGAAGCGGGTGATCCAGCGCAGCCTGCAGAACCCGCTCGCGACCATGCTGCTCGAAGGTGCGATCCGGGAGGGCGAGACGGTGCACGTCACTGCGGCCGGCGACGGGCTCGCCATCAACGGCCGTCTCGCCGAAGCGGCGTGATCCTCTCCGCGGCGGAGGCGCGGGGCCTGCTCGCCGAACTCGGGCGCGCCCCGGCCTCCGCCCGGCTCGATCTTGCGCGCGCGGCCCTGCTGTTCGCCGCCGTCGAGGCGGGCGAAGCCGACCTCGCCTCGGCACTCGTGCATCTCGAGGAGATGGCGCAGGCGGCGGCCGCGATGGGGCCGGCGGCGGAGGGCGACAGTACGGCGGCGGCAGCGGGACTTGCCGGGCTGCTCGCGGATCATTTCGGCTATGTCGGCGACTCGGAGACCTACGACGATCTCGCCAACGCCAACCTGCTCCGGGTGATCGAACGCCGCCGGGGGCTTCCGGTCGCCTTGGGCATCCTCTGGATCCATGCCGCGCGCGCCGCCGGCTTCGAGGCGAAGGGGGCGAACATGCCCGCCCACTTCCTGGTCGGGCTCGATGCCGGATCGGGGCCCGTCATCCTCGACCCCTTCGACCGCGGACGCGTCGTGTCGCTGGAGGAGCTCGGCGAGCGGCTGGCCGCGATCGAGCCCGAGGGCGGGGAATTCGTGCTGCGGCCGATGACGGATCGCGACGTGCTGCTGCGGCTGGAGAACAACGTTTGGCAGAGGCGGGCAAAGTCGGGCGACGTCGCGGGCGCGCTTGCGGTGCTGGAGGACATGGCGCTGCTCGCCCCCGAGGAGCCGTACATCCTGCGCGAGGCCGCACGGCTGCATTACGAGAGCGGGTCGTTGCGCGGGGCCATCGCCTGCCTCGAGCGCCTCCTTCCCCTCGCCCCCGATCCGGAGACGGCCAGCCGCACCCGGGCGCTGATCGAGGAACTGAAGGCCAAGCTGAACTAAGCCTCAGGAGCGAGAATCAGCCCGGCGAGCGGCGGCAGGGTGAGGCGAAGCACGCCGCCCGAAGCGACCGCCCTGCCCGCATTGCCGAGGTTCGACCCGCCGTAGAGGGCCGAGTCTGTGTTCAGCAGCTCGCGCCACACCCCGTCGCGCGGGACCGGGATCGCGTAGCCCTCACGCGGGACGGGGGTGAGGTTGAGCGCCACCAGCACCTCATCGCCGCCACCGCGCCGGAGCCAGGCGAACACGGATTGCGCGCGATCGTCCACCACCGCCCAGGCGAAGCCCTCCGGCCGGCAGTCCGCCGCATGCAGGGCGAGCCGCTCGCGGTACAGTCGGTTCAGGTCGGCAAGGAGACGTTCCACCCCGGCATGGCGAGGATCGGCCCGCAGGTGCCACGGCACGGAGCCGTCGTGGTGCCACTCCCAGGGTTGGGCGATCTCGGCCCCCATGAAGACGAGCTTCTTGCCCGGATGCGTCCAGGTGAGGGCAAGCAGGGCGCGCAGGTTGGCGAAGCGCTGCCAGTCGTCGCCCGGCATCTTAGCGAGCAGGCTGCGTTTGCCGTGCACCACCTCGTCGTGCGAGAGCGGCAGCACGAACCGTTCCGACCACGCATACCACAGCCCGAAGGTGATCTCGTCGTGGTGATGGGCGCGATGGACCGGATCGCGCGCGAAATAGCGCAGCGTGTCGTTCATCCAGCCCATGTTCCACTTCCAATCGAAACCGAGCCCGCCGTCTGCGGGCGGGCGCGTCACCCCGGGCCAGGCGGTCGATTCCTCGGCGATCAGCATCGCCCCCGGCACGCGCTGGTGCACGACCGCGGTGAGTTCGCGGAAGAAGTCGATCGCTTCCAGGTTCTCGCGCCCGCCGTAGCGGTTCGGGATCCACTCGCCTTCGGGGCGCGAGTAGTCGCGGTAGAGCATGGAGGCGACTGCATCCACCCGCAGCCCGTCCGCGTGGTAGTGCTCAAGCCAGAAGAGGGCGGAGGCGATGAGGAAGGCGCGCACCTCGTGCCGGCCCACATTGTAGATCAGCGTGTTCCAGTCGCGGTGGAAGCCCTCGCGCGGGTCGGCGTGCTCATAGAGCGCGGTGCCGTCGAAGCGGCCCATGCCGTGCGGGTCGGTGGGAAAATGCGCCGGCACCCAGTCGAGGATCACGCCCAAACCCGCGGCGTGGCAGCGATCGACGAAGCGGGCGAAGGCCGCAGGGGAACCGAGCCGCGGGTTGGGCGCGTAGAGCCCGAGGGGCTGGTAGCCCCAGGAGGCCTTGAACGGGTGCGCCATCACCGGCAGGAGCTCGAGATGGGTGAAGCCCAGGCCCACCGCATGCGGGATCAGCCGGTCGGCGAGCGTGTCCCAGTCCCGCAGCCCATCGGCCCAGGACTCCGGGTGCACCTCGTAGATCGCGATCGGCGACTCGGGGCGCTGTCGTTGCGCGCGGGTTTCGATCCAGTCCCGGTCCGTCCAGGCGAAGGGCGCGGGGTCGGCGACGATGGAGGCGGTGGAGGGCGGAAGATCGGCGGCGAGTGCGACCGGGTCGGCCTTCAGCGGCAACAGGTGCCCGTCGGCGCCCAGGATCTCGTAGGCGTACCGCACGCCGGGGCCGAGGCGAGGGATGAACAGCTCCCACACCCCGGCCTCGGGACGGCGGCGCATCGGGTGCCGCCGCCCGTCCCAGGCGTTGAAGTCGCCGACGACCGAGACCCGCCGCGCGTTCGGCGCCCAGACCGCGAAGCGCACCCCAGGCACCCCGCCGAGCGTCATCGCCTGCGCGCCGAACACGCGTCCCAGTTCGCGGTGCGTGCCTTCGCCGAACAGGTAGAGGTCGAGCGGGCCAAGGAGCAGGCCGAAGGCGTAGGGGTCTTCCGTCTCCTGCACCACCCCGCCGGGCCAGGTGATGCGCAGCACGTAGGGCCAGGCCTGGGGGGCGCGACCCTCGAACAGCCCGACCGGATGGGACCGGGCGAGCGGCCACGCGCCATCGGCGCTCGCGACCTCAACCGCCTCGGCTCCGGGCAGGAACGCCCGCAGCACCGGGCCGTGCCGGCCGAGCAGGGCGAAAGGGTCGCCATGCGTGCCGTGAACGAGCGACTCGATCGCCGGGTCGGACACGGACTCGAAATGACGCACGCTCAGCAGCCGTCGCCCCGACCCGCCTCGGCGAGGAAGCGCTCGAAGGCGGCCAGGGTGGCGTCGCTGACGTGGTGCTCGATGCCTTCCGCGTCCACCTCCGCCACCTCCGCCGGCACCCCGAGGGCGAGCAGGAAGGCGACCACCGTCTGGTGCCGTGCCTTCATCTTGCGCGCCATCTCCCAGCCACGGTCGGTGAGGAAGACGCCGCGATAGGGGCGGGCGCGGGCCAGACCGTCGCGCTTGAGGCGGGCGATGGTTTTGATCGCGGTGGCGTGCGCCACGCCGAGCCGGCGCGCGATGTCGGTCGGCCGCGCCTCACCCTCGCGTTCCAGCAGGTCGGCGATGATCTCGACATAGTCCTCGGTCAGCGCGGAGGCCCGTGCCGATCGCGCCGAGGCGTGCCGGGCCGCCTCCTCGTCCGGGGCGGGTGGGGCGGACTCGGGCAGGCTGGTGTGGTCCTGCGGCGTCATTGGTGGAGGCCTAGCACATCGCGGCGGGCGAGACCATTTGCAGAACGGGCTTCACTCTCGCGTGATGGCGGCAAACTTGAGCCTTGCATGCGAAATGTTGCCAAGGCTACATCGAGAACCGATGGGATAGGGATGGCGGAGGCTTGCCCAGGATGCCCGAGGTCGCCGTCAGCCGACGCGTGCTGCTCGCTACCCTGGCCGCTTGGTCGAGCGGGATCGGACAGGTCTCGGCCCAGGCCGGGCGGCGCCTTCACGTCGTGGCGACCACTGCGATGATCGGCGACCTCGTCGCCGCGATCGCGGCGGAGCGCGCCGCGCTGCACGTGATGATGGGCCCGGGCGTGGATCCCCACCTCTATCGCGCCACGCGCGCCGACCTCGAGCGGCTCCTGCGCGCCGACCTCGTGCTCGCCAACGGTCTCGGCCTCGAAGGCAGGCTCGCCGAGACCTTCGCCCGCGTCGCGCGCGCGGGGCGGAGCGTGCTCGCCGTCGCCGAAACCCTGCCCGAACAGGATCTGATCGCGGTGGCCGACGCCCCCGGTGCGTTCGATCCGCATGTCTGGATGGACCCTGGCCTGTGGGGCAAGGCGGCGGAGGCCGTCGCCGCGGCGCTGATCCGGCTCGATCCGGACGGGGAGGAACCGTTTCGGCGCAACCTCGAAACGTTCCGGGCCGACCTCGCCGCCCTCGACTTCTATGCTGCCGCCGCCGTCGCCACCATTCCCGCCGACACCCGCGTGCTGATCACCGCGCACGACGCCTTCGCCTATTTCGGCCGGCGCTACGGCCTCGCGGTCGAGGGTATCCAAGGCCTGTCCACCGAAACGGAGGCCGGGCTGAGACGGATCGGCGATCTCGTCGAGCTCGTCGTGGCGCGTCGCATCCCCGCCGTCTTCGCCGAATCCTCGGTGCCTGACCGCAACCTGCGCGCCCTCATCGAAGGTGCGGCGGCGCGCGGGCATCGCGTCGTGCTCGGTGGCACGCTGTTCTCCGACTCGATGGGCGAACCCGGCAGCTATGAAGGAACCTATCTCGGCATGCTCGATCACAACGTGACCACCATCGTGCGTGCCCTGGGCGGCACGGCCCCCGAGCGCGGCTTCGCGGGGCGGCTGGCGGTGCCGCGATGAGGGCGCCCGATCCCGTTCCCCTCCCGCCCGAACCCGCCCTCGCGGTGCACGGGCTCAGCGTCGCCTACGGCGGCACCACCGTGTTGCGCGACGTCTCGTGGGAGGTGCGGCCCGGCACCCTCGCCGCCGTCATCGGCCCGAACGGGGCGGGCAAATCCACCTTCCTCAAGGCCGTGCTCGGCCTGATCCCCCGTCTCTCCGGCGAGGTGCGCCTGTTCGGTCGCCCGCTTGCCGAAGCGCGGCGCCGTGTCGCCTATCTGCCGCAGCGTGCCTCCGTCGATTGGGACTTCCCGCTGACCGCCCTGCAGGTCGCCGCGCAGGGGCGCTACCCCCATGTCGGCTGGTTCCGCCCCCTGCCTCGGCACGAGCGCGACCGCGCGCTCGCCGCCCTCGCCGAGGTCGGTCTCGCCGATCTCGCCGACCGTCGCATCGGGGCCCTGTCGGGGGGGCAGCAGCAACGCGTCTTCCTCGCCCGCGCGCTCGCCCTCGAGGCCGAGCTGATGCTGATGGACGAGCCCTTCGCCGGGGTCGATGCCGCCTCCGAGGCGGCGATCCTCGCCGTGCTGCGCCGTCTCGCCCGCGACGGCCGCACCGTGATCGCGGTGCACCACGACCTCGCCACCGCCCCCGCCACTTTCAGCGAGGTGCTGCTGCTCAACGGCCGGGTGATCGCGGCGGGGCCGATGGCGACCACCTTCACCGCCGAGGCTCTGGCCGAGACCTACGGCGCCCCCATCCCCCTCGCCGCGGCGGCCTGACGCCGCCTCGCCGCATGCTGCTCGACGCGCTGACGCTGAACGCCGGCCACAACGCGGCGGTGGTGGTGCTGGGCACCGCCGCCTTCGGCCTTGCCGCCGGCGCGGTCGGCGCCTTCGTCCTGCTGCGCGGGCGGGCGCTGATCGCGGACGCGGCGGCGCACGCCATGCTGCCCGGGGTCGCCGGCGCCTTCCTGCTCGCCCTCGCCCTGGGGGGCGATCCGCGCGCCCTGCCCGCCTTGCTCGCGGGGGCTGCCGTCGCCGCGGCGCTCGCCGTGCTCGCGGTCGATGCGCTCGCCGCGACGGGGCGGCTGAAGGACGATGCGGCGATGGCGCTCGTCCTCTCGGTCGGGTTCGGCCTCGGCATGGTGCTCTTCTCCGTCGTGCAGGCGCTGCCGGTCGGGGGCCAAGCTGGGCTCAAGGGCTTCATCCTCGGCCAGGCGGCGGGGATGCTTGAGGGCGATGCGCTGCTGATCGCGGGCTTGGCGATCGCCGCCGCCGCCCTGCTCGCCCTCCTTTTCCGCCCCTTGGCGCTGCTCTGCTTCGATCCGTCCTTCGCCGCCGCGGTGGGCCTGCCGGTGCGGGCGCTCGACCTCGTGCTCCTCTCCCTCATGCTCGGGGTGGCGGTGATCGGCCTCGGCGCGGTCGGCGCGCTGATGGTGGTCGGGCTGATGGTGATCCCCGCCGCCACCGCGCGGCTGCTGACGGGGCGGCTGGCGACGATGGTGGTGCTCTCGGCCCTGCTCGGCGCCGCCTCGGCCTGGATCGGCTCGGCCGTTTCGGCCGCACGCCCCGGCCTGCCGACGGGCGCGACCATCGTGCTCGTCGCCTCCGCCCTGTTCGTGCTGGCCCTGCTGTTCGCCCCCGAGCGCGGGATCGTGGCGCGCACGATGCAACGGGTTCCTGCCGCACCACGCCGCGACGGCGCCTCGCCAGGGCGGGGTCGATCGATGTCGGCCGCCGGATGACGACCTTTCTCCAGCTCGACTTCGTCCCGCTCGCCGCCGCGACCCTCGCCTGCCTCGCCTGCGGCCTGATCGGCAACCTGCTGCTGCTCACCCGGCAGAGCCTGCTCGGGGATGCGATCAGCCACGCCGTACTGCCCGGGCTCGTGCTCGGCTTCTGGGTCTCGGGTTCGCGCGCGCCCCTGCCGATGGTGGCGGGCGCCGTCATCGCGGCGGTCCTTGCGTCGGGCGCGATCGACCTCGTCCGCCGCACCGCCCGCCTCGAGACCGGAGCGGCGATGGGCGTGGTGTTCTCGGCGATGTTCGCGCTCGGGCTCGTGCTGATCGAGCTCACCGGTGCGGCCTCGGTCGATCTCGACATCGACTGCGTGCTCGCGGGCCAGCTCGAGACGCTGATCTGGCCCGCCGCCGAAGACCTGCAGTCGCTGTTCGATCCGCGCGCGCTCGCTTCCCTGCCGCCCGAGCTGTGGACGCTGCTTGTCGTGTTCGCGATCGTGCTCGGCGTTCTCGCACTCCTGTGGAAGGAGCTCCGCCTCGTCGCCTTCGACCCCGACTTCGCCGCCACGATCGGGTTCGCGCCGCGCACCCTCGGCCTGCTCGTGCTTCTGCTCACGGCGCTCGCCACCGTCGCTGCGTTCTGGGCGGTGGGCACCATCCTGGTCATCGCCGCCCTTGTCGCACCCGCTGCCGTCGCCCGGCTCCTCACCGACCGCTACGGCGTCCAGTTCGCGCTATCCGCCGCCGCCGCAGTGGCGATGGGCGCCGGCGGCTACGGCGCCTCGGTGCTTCTCCCCCCTCACTTCGGCCTCGGCGGTCTGAACGCCGCCGGCACGATCGCCGTCACCGCCGGGGGGCTGGTCGCGGCGGCTGCGATCCTTGCGCCCTCGCGGTCGGCCGCGCGCGTCAGTGCTTGACGCGAGCCGGCACCTCCCGCAGCGTATTCGCATACGAACAAGCGGAGGCAACCGATGGAGACCGAGCGCGCGGAGCGCGACCTGCGCGGGCAGATGGCGAATCGCGCGCTCCTGTATCGCGACCTGCTTGTCACCCTGAGTGAGGAATTGGGGCGGGACCGCGCCGTCCCCCTGCTCACGCGCGCCATCTATCGTCGCGGCGAAGGGATCGGCCAGCAGTTCCGCGCCTATGCGCCCGACGATTTCGCCGGGCTGCGCGATGCCTTCCTCGCCATCGTCCCCGGCGGGACGGAGCTGTTCAAGCCGGAGGTCCGGCGCTGCGACGAGGGCGGGCTCGAAATCAAGTTCGGCGGCTGCCCGCTGAAGGAAGCCTGGCTCGCCGCCGGCCTGCCCGAAAGCGAGGTGGCGACCCTCTGCCGCATCGCCGGCACGGTCGACCTCGGTACCTTCGAGGCGGCGGGCTTCGCGATCGAGAACCGCACCTGGCAACCCGGCCGCGACGGCTGCTGCCACCTGGTGATCTCTTCCCGCACCGAAACAAAAGGAGACGGCGCATGACGACGACCCGCCGGGGACTGCTCGCCACCGCCGCTCTCGCACCCCTAGCCGCGCCGGTCGCGACCGCGCAGCCGCGGCGGATCCTGATCGGCTATCAGCTCCCCCTCACCGGCGAGTTCAGCCAGTACGGCGAGCGCTTCCGCAACAGCGCGCTGATGGCGCTCGATGCCTTCAACCGCTCGGGCCGCCTGCCCGTGCCGGTCGAGATCGTGTTCGAGGACACACGGTCCGATCCGCGCGAGGCGGTGGCGGTGGCGCGCAAGTTCGTCGACAACCGGGAGATCGTCGCCGTGCTCGGCGACTTCTCCTCCTCCGCCTCCATCCAGGCCGGTCGTGTCTACGCCGAGGCCGGCATGCCGCAACTGTCGCAGACCGCCTCGCATCCGGATTTCGTCAAGATCAGCCCCTGGCAGTTCCGCAACATCACCACCCAGGCCTACGAGGGCCCGCGCGTGGCGGAGTGGATGCGCGAGAACGGCGTGCGCCGGGTTGCCGTGGTCGCGATCCAGAACGACTGGGGCCAGAGTGTCGTTTCGAACTTCGCCGAGGCCTTCCGGGCGGGGGGTGGCGAGATGGTGGCGACCCAGTTCTTCAACCCCGGCAACCGCGAGTTCCGCGCCATCCTGACCGAGATCGCGCGCGCCCGGCCCGATGCCATCTACATCGGCATGTTCTACGAGGACGGTGCCGCCTTCCTGCAGCAGCGCCGCCAGCTCAACATCCGCACTCCCGTCTACGCCACCTCCTCGCTCTACGAACCGAAGCTCGTCGAACTCGCGGGCGCGGGAGCGGAGGGCGTGTTCCTCTCCACCACCTTCATGGCGACCAGCCCCGAGCCGCACGTCCGCGCCTATGTCGAGGAGTATCGGCGCCGGTTCGGCAGCGAGCCGAACATGTTCTCCGCCCAGGCCTTCGATGCGGTGAACATCCTGCTCGAGGCGATCGTGCGCGCCTGGCCCGAAGTGACGCGCGCGCGCGTGCGCGATGAGCTCGCGAAAACCCGCGACTTCCCGGGTGTGACCGGCGTGACGACCTTCGACCCCGAGACGCGCGAACCGGCCAAGACGCTGGCACGCATGCGCATCGAGAACGGGCAGTTCGTGCTGCTGCGCTGACGGGCGCGCGGGGGGCGGAAGAGGCGAAGCGCCGATCGGGGCGTGTTCGACCGTTTCGACATCTTCTTCGTCCAGCAGCTGATCAACGGCTTTTCGGTCGGGCTCGTCTACGCCCTCGTCGCGATCGGATTCACGCTGATCTTCGGCGTGCTGAACGTGGTCAATTTCGCGCATGGCGAAATCTACATGATCGGCGCCTATGCCGGTCTGCTCGCCATCGTCTTCCTTGCGCCACCTTGGGTCGCGCTCATCCTGCTCGTGCTCGCCGCCGGCATCGCTGCGGGCGTCGCCCTCGAGCGTGCGGCCTTCAAGCCGTTCCGGCGTTTCCGCGACGAGGCATCGCTGAAGTCGAAGGCGATGCGCGAGAGCACGCTGCTCTCCTCGCTCGCCATCTCCATCGTCGTGCGCGAGAGCGTGGAGAAGATCTTCGGTGCCGACATGCAGGCGATCCCGCGCGCCTATGCGGACGCGATGCAGGACCCGATCGTGCTCGGTGAGTTGGCCGTCGCCTCGGGTCAGATCGCCATCCTCGCCGCCGCGCTCGTGATGTTCGCCACCCTGCAGTGGATCCTCAAGCGCACCGACATCGGGCTTTCCATTCGCGCCGTGGCGGCGAACCCGCTCGGCGCCCAGTATGTCGGCGTCAATGTCGATCGCACCGTGATCGCGACCTTCGCCATAGGCTCCGGCATGGGCGCGGTGGCCGGCATCCTGATCGGCCTCTATCAGGGTACGATCTTTCCCGCGATGGGGTTCGCGCCCGGCGTGAAGGCCTTCGTCGCGATGGTGATGGGGGGGCTCAACTCCATCCCCGGTGCGGTGATCTGCGCCATCGTGCTTGGCCTCGCCGAGGCGGTGGCGACCGAATTCTTCGGCCAGGGCTGGGCCGATCTCGTCGCCTACGTCTTCCTCGTCCTCACCCTCGTCTTCTTCCCCACCGGCCTGTTCGGCGCGGGCCGGGAGCGCGTCTGAGCGCGATGCGCGGCGTCCTCGCTCCGCTCGCCGTGTTCGCCGTGCTGTTTGGCGTTCTGCCGGCGGGGCTGAGCGCGGCCGGCTCCGGCTACCTGTTTCGGCTCGCCGACGTCACGCTGATCTTCTGCATCCTCTCCTTGTCGATGCAGCTGATCACCGGCGTGGCCGGGCTTCTCACGCTCGGACACGCCGCGTTCTACGGCATCGGCGCCTACACGGCGGCGATCCTGTCGACACGCCTCGGGTTCGATGCCGGGCTGACCATCCCGGCCTCGGGCCTCGTCTCGGCCCTCTTCGGCGTGCTCATCGCTCTGCCGACCATGCGTCTTGTTTCGATCTACTTCGCCGTCGCCACCTTGGGCCTGGGCGAGATGATCTACGTCACGCTCCTCAATTGGGTATCGTTCACGCGCGGGCCCTTGGGAATCGGCGACATTCCGCCCTTGCGCCCTTTCGGTTTCGACCTTTCCTCCCCGCTCGGCACCTATCTCCTGATCGCCGCTCTCGCCGCCCTGGCCCTGTTGGTCGTGCACCGGGTCGCGCACTCCTACTACGGCAACACGCTGCGCGCCCTGCGTGAGGACGACCAGTGTGCCGACGCGATGGGGCTTCCGGTGGTGCGGCTGAAGATCGAGACATTCGCCATCGCGACCTTCCTCGCCGGCATCGCCGGCGCGCTCTGGGCGCACACCACGGGCTACGTCAACCCGGCCGATTTCCGCTTTGCCGAAAGCATTCTCATCCTCGCCATGGTGGTGGTCGGCGGGCTCGGCTCGATCCCCGGCGCGATCGTCGGCGCAGCCCTGCTGATCCTGCTCCCCGAGGCGCTGCGGGCGATCGGCAGGGTGCGGATCCTCGCGGTCGGGCTGATCATGTTCCTCTGCATCCTGTTCCTGCCGAAGGGCCTGTTCGGCGAGGTCACCGCACTCGATCTCGTGCGGCGTCAGTTCGGCGCCGCCTGGCGCGGGAGCCCCACCGACCGGCCGCTCGGCTGGCGCTGACGCCGCGCGATGGCCCTGCTCGAGATCGATCGCGTGACGCGCCGCTTCGGCGGCCTCGTTGCGGTCGACGACGTTTCGGGCGCGATCGCGGAGGGCGAGCTCGTGGGGTTGATCGGGCCGAACGGCGCCGGCAAGACCACGCTGTTCAACGTGATCTGCGGCTTCACCCCGCCCTCTTCGGGCGAAGTCCGTTTCGCCGGCGAGCCGATCACCGGCCTCAGGCCCTGGCGGATCTGTCGCCGCGGCATCGGCCGGACGTTCCAGAACCTGCGCCTGTTTCCGAACATGACGGTGTTCGACAACGTCTCTGTCGGCGCGGTCGGCCGTCTCGGCATCGGCCCCTTCGAATCGCTCCTGCGCACGCGGGCGGCGCGCGATCGCGCAGCAGACGTCAGCGCCCGCACCTGGCAGGCGCTGGAACGCACCGGCCTCGCGCCCTACGCTCACTTGCTCGCCGCCGACCTGCCCTACGGGCGGCGCAAGTATCTCGAGATCGCGCGCGCACTCGCCACCGGCCCGCGCCTTCTCGTACTCGACGAACCGGCGGCCGGCCTGAACGAGACCGAAACGGCCGAACTCGCCCGCTTCATCCGCACCCTGCATGCCGAGGGGCTCACCATCCTGCTCGTCGAGCACGACATGAGCCTGGTGATGGGCATCTGCCAACGCGTGATGGTGCTCGCCTCGGGCCGCAAGATCGCCGACGCCCCACCCTCGGTCGTGCAGCAGGATCCCCTCGTGCTCGAGGCCTATCTCGGCACGGAGGAGGTGGCGTGAGTCTGCTCGCGGTGCGTGGCCTCGTCGTGCGCATGGGAGCGTTCGAGATCCTGCGCGGGGTGGATCTCGATCTCGCCCCCGGCGAGATCGTCACCGTGCTCGGCTCGAACGGGGTCGGCAAGACCACGCTGATGCGCGCCATTTCGGGCGTGTATCGTCCGGCGAAGGGATCGATCCGGTTCGCGGGCGAGGAGATCGCGGGACTTCCTTCGCATGCGATCGTCGCGCGCGGCCTCGCCCAGGCGCCGGAGGGGCGGCAGATCTTCGGCGCGATGACGGTAGCGGAGAATCTCCGGCTCGGCGCGGCGGTGACGCGCGCGGCGGACCGAGCGGCGACCCTCGATCGGGTTCTCGCCCTCTTTCCGGTCCTGCGCGAGCGCTACCACCAGCGGGCGGGCAGTCTCTCGGGCGGCGAGCAGCAGATGCTCTGCATAGGGCGCGCGTTGATGGCGCAGCCGAAACTCCTGCTGATGGACGAGCCCTCGCTCGGGCTTGCGCCCAAGCTCGTGCGCCAAGTGTTCGACCTCATCCGTACCATTCGCGCGGCCGGCACGCCGGTCCTGCTCGTCGAGCAGAACGCCAAGGCGGCGCTCGCCGTCGCGGACCGGGCCTACGTGATGGATGGCGGGCGGATCGTGCTTGCGGGCGAGGCGGCCGCCCTCGCCGAAGATCCGCGCGTCCGCGCCGCCTATCTCGGCGGCCATGTCGGCGCGTGAGGGAAAGTGCGGCGCGTCAGCGGCCTGGGGTGAACCGATCGAGGATGGCCGTCACCTCCTCGTCCTCGAGCTGGTGGAAGTCCTCGTAGTGTCCACCGATGCCGAAGGGGAGCGACGACACCTGGGCGACCACGACCCGGTCGGCCTCGCCCTCCAGCACCCGCACCGTGTCGGGCGGTGCGACGGGCACCGCGACGACGATCTCCAGCGGGCCGGCCCGGCGCAGCACGGCGAGGCCCGCCCGCATCGTCGCCCCGGTCGCGATGCCGTCATCGACCACAATCGCGCTGCGACCCGAGACGGGAACCCGCGCCCGCCCGGCAAGGTAGGCCTCGCGCCGGCGTACGATCTCCGCCCTCTCGCGGGCCACGGCCTCGGCGATCTCGCGCTCGCTCACTCCGGCAAGCCGGATGACATCCGGGTTGAGGACGAGCGCCTCCTCGCCCTCACCGACCGCGCCCATGGCAAGTTCCGGCTGATCCGGCACGCCGAGCTTGCGCACGAGCAAGAGGTCGAGCGGGGCGCGCAAGGCCTCGGCGATCTCCGCTCCGACGACGACGCCGCCGCGTGGCAGCGCAAGCACCACAGGGTCCCGCAACGGCAGGGCGGCGAGCTTGGCAGCAAGCACCTTGCCGGCCTCGCGCCGGTCACGGAATGGCCTTCCGGGGCGCCAGGACACCATGGGCGCGACCGCGGTCGCTCAGCGCGTCAGGAGAAGCGGAAGGCGGAAGGTGGGGCCTCGCTTGCCTGCTGGGCCTGTGCCTGAGCCTGGGCCTGCGCTTCCTTCACCTTTTCCTGGATCTGCTTGACGAGGTTGGCGAGGGCGTTCGCCGCGCCGGGAAGCTGGGTGATCGGCAGGATCAGCTGGCCGCAGGGGAAGGGTTTGCCGTCAGCCCCCGCCTGGCCGAGGGTGAGGCGGGCGACCCCGTTCACCACCTGGGCCTCGATGATGCCGTCGCAGAACAGGGCAGGCAGGCGTTCCGTCATCGTTGCTCCTCCGAAAAAGGTGATCGGCCCTACCTCCGGCTCATCGCCCTCGTGCCGCGCGGGGGCCGCCCGCTCGCGACGTCAGGGTTCGCGGAAGGCGCGGGCGAAACTGTCGCGCAGCGGCTGGGTGATGTACTGCCAGAACGTCCGCTCGCCGACCAGGATCATCACCTCGACCGGCATGCCAGGCACGAGCCGCACGCCGCGGATTTGCTCCACCTGTCCTTCGTCGAGCGCGATGTGGGCCCGATAGACGGAGCTGCGCAGCCGTTCGTCCCAGATCGCGTCCGCCGAGACGAACTCGACATGCCCGTGCAGGTAGGGCACCAGTCGCTGCTTGACGCCGGGAAAGCGCACCTCGGCCGCAAGCCCGACATGCACGGAGTCGATGTCGGTCGGCAGCACGAACACCTCGGCGATGAGACGGTCCTCCTCCGGCACGATCTCGAGCACGGCATCGCCGGGGCGAACGACTTGGCCGGGGGCGAAGACGCGCAGATTGAGCACCGTGCCCGCCACGGGGGCGACGATATCGCGGCGGACCGCAATGTCGCGCGCCTGGCGCAGCCGCTCCTCCACCTCGACCAGGCGGTCGCGCACCTCGCGCTGTTCCTTACTGATCTCGGCCGCGCGCGCATCGGCCTGCGCCTGCAGCTGGGCCATGGTCTCGGCGAGGCCGGCTTCGGCTTTCACCACCTGGGCGGCGAGGTCCTCGCGGTTGCCGATCAGGCTCGCCTCCGCGCGTTGCAGGGCAAGCAGACGGGGCCGGCGCTCGAGCCCGAGCCGGAGCAGTTCCGCCACCCCGGCCATTTCCTCGCGGATGAGCGCGATCTGCCGTTCCATCGAGGCGATCTGCCCGCGTGCGGCGTCCGCCTGGGCGCGGAGCTGATCCGCCCGCGCCTGCAACACGGCCTGGGCGCTCTCGAAGGCGACCAGGCGAGAACTGAACAGCGCAGTCTGTCCGGCCAGCAGGTCGGCCACGCGCGGATCCGACGACAGTTCGAGCAACTCCCGCGGCCAGGCGATCTCGCGCGCGTTCGCCCGTTCGGCGACCAGGCGGGCATCCTGCGCAAGCAAGGCGAGGCGCTGCGCGGCGAGCGCGGCGAGTTGCGCATCGGCCTGAATGTCGTCGAGGCGGATCATCGGCTGGCCGGCCCGCACCCGATCCCCGTCGCGCACCAGGATCTCGCGCACGATCCCGCCTTCCAGATGCTGCACGATGCGGCGGTTACCCTCCGCCTTCAGCGCACCGACCGCGTGCGCGGCCTCGGAGAGGGGGGCGAGCGCGCTCCACGCGCCGAAGCCGCCGAAAAGGAGGACAAGGACCAGGACGCCGAACAGTGTGGGCCACCGCGTGCGCGGCGCTGGCGGGAGATCGATCACCGGCCCCGGGGTGATGGGTCGCGGTGCCCCGACGGTGCGCGGCCCGAGTGGAGCGAGCGTGGTGGTCGTGCTCTCGCTCATGGCCCCGCCTTTCGGTCATCGAGTCGGGGCGAGGAGGACGGTGCCGCCACCTCAGCCGGGCGGGCGGGTTGCATCAGCCGCTTCAGGATCTCCGCCCGCGGCCCGTAGAGCTCGACCGCGCCGTCGCGGAGCAGCAGCACCTTGTCGACCCCCTGCACGAGGGTGGGGCGGTGCGAGACCAGCACGACCGTCGTGCCCTGCGCCTTCAGCCGCTCCAGCGCCTTGAGCAAGGCGGCCTCGCCGTCGCCGTCGAGATTGCTGTTCGGCTCGTCGAGCACGACGAGTTTCGGCCGGCCGTACATGGCGCGCGCAAGCCCGATCATCTGCCGCTGCCCGGCCGACAGGAAGGTGCCGCCGTCGCCGATCTCGGTGCGGTAATCCTGCGGCAGGCGCAGGATCATCTCATGGCAGCCGGCAAGCCGCGCCGCCTCGAACACCGCCTCCGGATCCGGTTCGGCCATGCGCGCGATGTTCTGCATCACCGTGCCGTCGAACAGCTCGACGTCCTGCGGCAGGTAGCCGACATGGCGGCCGAAATCCTCGCGCATCCAGGTGTAGACGTTGGCCCCACCCAAGCGCACCGTGCCGGCGGTCGGCTCGAGCACGCCGATCAAAAGGCGGATCAGCGTCGTCTTGCCCGCCGCCGAGGGCCCGATGACGGCGAGGCTCTCCCCCGGCTCGAGCGCGAAACTCACCCCCTTGATGGTGGCGAGCGAGGCGCCGGGAAAGGCGTAGGTCACGCGCTCCGCCACCAGCCGGGCCTCGGGCTCCGGCAGCGGGATGCCGGGCGGGCGGATGCGCGGCATCGACAGGTGTGCGGTGAGCCGGCGGTAGGACTGGCGGGCCGAGACGAGCTGCTTCCACGCGCCGATCATCTGTTCGACCGGAGCCAGCGCTCGGCCCATGATGATCGAGGCGGCGATCATCGCCCCCGCGGTGATCGCCTGGTCGAGCACGAGCAAAGCGCCGAGCCCGAGCACGCCGACCTGCACGCCGAGGCGGACGAACTTCGTCGTGCCCATGATCCAGGCCGCACGGTCGGCCGCCGAGAGTTGGGCGGGAACCACGCGAGCGGATGCCTCCTGCCAGCGCCGGATCACGTCGCCGGTCATGCCCATCGAGTCGATGACTTCGGCGTTGCGCACGATGCTGTCGGCCCGCCGCTGCGCCGTCAGCGCCGCGGTGTTGGCGGTGCGCAGGAGCCTTCCCGTGGACCACTCGTTGGCCAGCGTGAGCAGGAACAGCACGATCGCGCCGCCGAGCGCGAGCCAGCCGAGCGAGGGGTGGAGGAGGAAGACGAAGGCGAGATACACCGGCACCCACGGCACGTCGTAGAGCGCGGTCATGCCGGGGGAGGCGACGAAACCGCGACAGACCGCCAGATCACGCAACGCCTCCGCGCGATAGGGGCGGGCACGCAATTGGGCCTCGAGCGCACGGGCGAAGGTTTCGGGGGCGACACGCTGCTCGATCCAGGCCGCGGTGCGGGCGAGGATCTGCGTGCGGGTGGCCTCGAGCAGGGCAAGGGCCAGGAGGGCGCCGAGGGCGATCAGCGTGAGGAACAGCAGCGTGTCGGTCGAGCGCGTGGCGAGCACGCGGTCGAACACCTGCATCATGTAGATGGAGGTCGTGAGCATCAGCAGGTTGACGACCAGCGAGAAGGCGCCGACCGAGACGAATTGGGCCTTGGTGGCGGCTACCGCCTTGGCCAGGGCATTGTCGGGATCGGGGCCTGGGCGAAACGCGGGGGGCGGAACCATGGCTCAGCCTCCTGCCGACAGCGTCGCCACCGCGGCGGCGAGGCTCCGCAGCCTTTCCGCCGCCTCGACGAGAAGCTCGGCGTGCCCCGTCGCCCAGGCGAGCAGCGTGGCCGCCAGCACAACCCCGGCGAAGGCAGCGGCAACCAAGCGCAGGAACCCGGGCGGGCGAGGCAGGCGGCCGAGATGGTCTCGCACGGCTTCGGTGCGGAGCTCCTCGATCCGGTTGTGCAGATAGCGATGCGCCCACGCCGCGAGGGCGGCATCAGCCTCCCGCCGGCGCTTCTCGACCGTTTCCGGCGACAGCGTGTCGCCGCCCTGCGCGGCCAGCGCGAAGGCGAGGAGGTCGCGCTCGCGGTCCTCCGCGCTGCCGGAGTGGAACGCGGCGAGCGCGTGGGCCACGGCTCGCGCCGCTCCGTCCTCGCGCGTCTTCAGGGTGTCCTGCACCGTCGTCACGGGCTGCCGCCTTACTCTGTGAAATCTGTCGCCGGCAGGCGCAGAATAGCCCCTCGGCGCACGCCAGCGCGAGGGTAGGGCTGTTCGTTACCGCAGGATTGTCCGGCACGCCGGTCGGAGACTTTTCCCGCAAAACGGCGGTCAGGCCACCGGCCAGCGGCCTTGCGAGCCGAGCGGATCCGGGCCATTCCCGATGGTGCCTGCCGCCGCCTCCTCCGCCGGGGCCGCCGTGACCGATCTCGATTTCGACCTTTCGGCCGTGGTCCGTGTCAGGCGTGCCGCTCGGCCCGGCGGCGCGCCACGGCCCATCGGACGTGATGCGCTCGCCGTTCGTCTCGCCGAAACCCAGGCCAGCGTGCGCCCTGCGGGCCGGCCGTTCTGCGTGCTCGCTTTCCGCCGCGCCGGCAGCACCGGGGCGCCGCCCCTCGACCTTCCCGAGCTCACGGCTCACCCGCCGGCTCTCGGCGCCGCCGTCGTCGCGGTCGATGTCGGCCAGGCAGACCCGGAACACCTCTCCACCCCCGCCTCGCCTGCGCCCGAGCAGCTCAGCCGCTTCGCCACCGCCGCGGCCGCCGGCGCGGCTGCCGTGAAGAGCTTGGCGGGTCGCATCCGCCTCGTCGTTCCCCGCGTGGCCGAGAGTCTCGTTCTTGAGCGTTTCGCCGAGGCGCTGGTGGCGCTGCTCGCCCCGGCGCCCGGCGCGGCGGTGATGCGGCACTGCGACAGCGAAAGCCTCGCTGGCTGGAAAAGCCGAACCGTCGAGCTTGAAGCCGTCGTCTTTGCGGCCGACGCCGTTGCGGACCGCATCGCCGCCCTCGCTGGGCTGTGCCCGCCCGAACTCGCCGCCATCGCCGGCGCGATCGTCGAGGCGCAACGTCACGCCCTGACCGTGGTGATCGACGGCGTGGCGGCAGCTGCCTCCGCCCTGGTCGCGCGCGAGATCGACGCCAGCAGCGGCGAGGGACTGCTGGCCTTCGCGGGCACGCATTCCGCACACGCCGTCGCGCTCCGTGCCCTCTCCCTCACCCCCTGCGATCCCCCTGAGCTCGGCGACGGCGACCGTCTCACCGCGTTCCTCGCCGCACTCGACGAGGCGGCCGCCGCGCTCGTGGGCGAAGTCGCTGGACCGTGATGCGGCGCCGGACGCGGGGGGCGGCTCAGTCGTCCGGCCCCTCGTTCTCGCGCCCGGGCGGACGTGGGCGCCGGGTCGGGGGATCGGTCTGCGGCTTGCCCGACCACGGCACCGGGTATTCCAACCAACGCTGGATGAAGTTCCAGGACTTTCGATAGCCTTCGTGCGGCAGGATGCAGTCCGAACAGTCCTTGCGCACCACACCGTTCTTGTCGGTGAACACCTTGTAGGGGCCCGGGCACTCGTAGGCGATCAGCGGGCAGTAGCAGAACAGGCAGTTGAACTCGCCCTTCACCCCCTTGTGGCAGGGGAAGAACGGACAGGCCGAGTTGGTGAAGCCCTTGAATGCCTCGTTCGTCGTCGTGTCCTTCGGTTCCACCGCGGTCTCCGCTCAGCCCTGGCCTCGGCCCATACCTGAGCAATCGGGTCGGCTTTGCAAGCGGGGCGACGGCGGGCGCCCGACCCGCGGCCTCACTTCGTGCCGAACATGCGGTCGCCCGCGTCGCCCAAGCCCGGCACGATGTAGCCCTTCTCGTCGAGATGGCTGTCCACCGCCGCCGTCCAGATCGGCACATCGGGGTGCTGGCCGTGGAAATGCGCGATGCCCTCCGGCGCGGCGAGCAGGCAGACGAGGCGAATCTCGCGGCAGCCGCACTCCTTCAGCCGATCGACCGCCGCCACCGCCGAGTTCGCGGTGGCGAGCATCGGGTCGAGCACGATGACGAGGCGTTCGGCAACGTCGGGCGGGGCCTTGAAGTAGTACTCGACGGCGGCGAGCGTCTTCGGGTCGCGATAGAGACCGATATGCGCCACCCGCGCGGAGGGCACGAGGGTCAGCATGCCCTCGAGGAAGCCTTCGCCTGCGCGCAGGATCGGGGCGAAGACGAGCTTCTTCCCGGCAAGGATCGGCGCCTGCATGGTGGCGAGCGGCGTCTCGATGGTGATCGTCGCGAGCGGCAGATCGCGCGTCACCTCGTAGCAGAGCAACATGCCGATCTCGTTCATCAGCCGCCGGAAGCCCTGCGTCGAGCGGTCCTTGTCGCGCAGCAGCGTCAGCTTGTGTTGCACGAGCGGATGGCGGACGACGTTCACCTGCTCGATCGCCGTTGCGACGGCGCCTTCCATGATCCCTTCTCCTTCCGCTGGGTTCAGAACACCGTGCCGTCGGACACCACAGGAATCGGCGGACCGCCATCCGCGCGACACTCGCGCGCCAGCATCCGTCCCGTGCGCCAGGTTCCGCCTTCGAGCAGCGCGCCGAGCGGAAAGCGCGTCTCGTCGAGGCCGAGGCGGGCGCGCACAAGCGGGGCGAGCTCGTCCAGCAGGGCGACGGTCAGCGCCCGCCACTCGACGACGAGGGCCGAAGCGACGTCGTGCTCGCACTCGGCCTCCGCCGGATCGCGGAGCTGCAGGACGCCCCCATCGACGAACAACCCCCCGTTGCGATACTCGGCAAGCCCCGTCAACGCATCGATGCCGTCGACGCGCAACCCCGCCTGGCGCAGCGGTTCGATCAGCGACCAGGCGAGCCACTGCGAGAGCTTATGGAGGGGGACTGGGCCGAGCACCGGGTGCGGCCAGCAATCCCCGAGGGCGATGCCGCCGAGCGTCATCCGCCCGGGCCAGATCGCGCCGAAGCGATCGAGGATCGCGATGAGAATGTCGCGTGCGAGGATCGTTCCTTCATCGGCACGGGATGCGAGGAGGTCGAACAGCGCTCCCGGCCGCGCCCGCCCCTCGGAGTCGCGCAAGACTGCGTCGGCGGCGACGGTCTCACCGAGGCGCCGCAGCAGCGCCGCCCGGCCCGCCAGGCCGACGAGCGCGTTCGCCTCGCTCGCCTGGAAGCCCTCGGCAAGCCGGTCGGCGGTGATCTGAGCAAGCCCCTCCGCGTCCGCCTCGAATGGGCGGCGGCGCGAGGAGAACGCCCCGCACGCGAGCATCTCGAGCGAAGCGACCGCGAGACCTTCGGATCGCGCAAGGATTGTTCCGTCCGCGGCGCGATAACGCCAGGAAGGGCCGGCTCCGGCATCGAGCAGCACGGAGACGATCGCGGTGTCGAACGCCGCCCGGGCGAGGTCATCGCCCGTAAGCCCCGAGGCGGCGACCGCCTCCGCCCAGAGATCGCGCCCGCCGAGTACGAAATGGCGCCAGCGCGCGTGCAGGGGCACGGCGAGCTCGGGGAAGGTCGCGCGCGTCACCGCGGCGACGCGATCCGCCACCGGCTCGAGGCGGGTCTCGTCCAGCCGCCAAGCGAGCGTGCGATCGGCCCGTGCGAGGGCCAACATCGCCTGCGCGCGCTCGCGCACCGCCTCCGGCGTGCGCAACGCGCGGGCGTCGACGAACGGGGCGTCGTTCACATCCGCTCCAACGGGCGGCCGAGGGTGCGGCGAAGCTCCTCCTCCGTCGGCGGCAGGGGCGCGAAGTAGCCGGCCGCCTTCTTCGCCTCGATCTCCACCGCCGCATCGGCCGGGATGCGTTCGGGCGGGATCGGCACGCGCTCGATCACCTCGATGCCTTGGGCGACGAGCGCGTCGTACTTCATGTTCGACATCGACACGAAGCGATGGATGCGCGTCACACCGAGCCAGTGCAGCACGTCGGGCATCAGTTGCTGGAAGCGCGCGTCCTGCACCCCGGCGACGCACTCGGTGCGCTCGAAATAGGTGTCGGCGCGATCCCCACCCTCCTGGCGCTTGCGCGCGTTGTAGACGAGGAACTTGGTCACCTCGCCCAGCGCACGCCCCTCCTTGCGGTTGTAGACGATCAGCCCCACCCCGCCCGATTGCGCGGCTCGGACGCATTCCTCGATGCCGTGCAGAAGATAGGGGCGGCAGGTGCAGATGTCGGAGCCGAACACGTCGGAGCCGTTGCACTCGTCGTGCACGCGGCAGGTGAGCGGGCGAGCGGGATCGGCGAGCGCCCGGGCATCGCCGAAGATGTAGAGCGTGGTGCCGCCGATCGGGGGCAGGAACACTTCGAGGTCGGGCCGGGTGACGAGTTCGGGATACATGCCGCCCGTCTGCTCGAACAGCGTGCGGCGCAGCACGTGCTCCGCCACCCCGAAGCGCGCGGCGATGCCGGGCAGCCACCAGACGGGGTCGATCGCCGCCTTCACCACCGAGATGTCGCCGTTGGGGTGGAGGATCGTCCCGTCCGCCGTCAGGCTGCCGCGGGCGAGTTCGGCGGTGATCTCGGGCAGGTTCAGCCGCGCCCGCGTGATGGCGATCGTCGGGCGCACGTCGATGCCTTCCGCAATGGCGTCGGCGAACGCATCGGCGACGACATGGCCCCACGGGTCGAGCGAGACGATCTTTCCCGGCTCAGACCATTGCGGGTAGGGTCCGATTTGCACGACGGGATGGGTGTTGGTGAGATCGGGTCGCGCGAGCGGCGACAGCGCCCCCGAGGAGACGGCAAGCGCGCGGTAGAGCGCGTAGGCCCCGCCGTAGGTACCGATGACGTTGCGGTCCTGCGGACGGGCGGCGGAGGCGATGACGGGCCCGCGCTCGGCTGCAGTCGGCGCGCCCCAACGCAGGCTCCAGGCATGCGGCAGGGGCTGCGGGTGCGACGTCAGCCGGATGTGGGTCGGTTTGTTCAGCGCCATCGGAGCCGCTCACGAAACAACGCGGGGGAGGTGGTCCCTCGCCCAAGGCGCATCAAGGTCAAGCAAGCCCGCCCGCTGCCGCGACGAGCACGAGCCCGAAGGCCGCGACCGCTGCCCCGAGCCCGCGCACCAGCAGAGGCCGCCGCAAGGCAAGGGCGAGCGCAAGTCCGGCGGCGTGCAGGCCGGCTGTGGCGAGCATGAACCCGGCCGTGTAGGCGAACCCCGAACCGTCGGCCGGGGCTTCCGCCCCGTGCGCATAGCCGTGCGCAAGCCCGAAGGCGGCGATCAGCGCAAGCCCGAGCGCCATCGGCGCGCGCCAGCCCGCGGCGAGAGAGAGGCCCAAGGCGAGCACGCTGGCCGCGATCGCCATCTCGACCCCGCCCAGCGCGACCGCCTGCCAGCCGATCGCGGCCCCAGCCAGCATGGCGAGAACGAAAGCGGCAGGCCATGTCCAGACGCGGAGCCCGCCCGCCAACCCGGCCCAGAGCCCGACCGCCAGCATGGCCGCCAAATGATCGAGCCCCGTCAGGGGATGAAGGAGCCCGGCGACAAGGCCCGTGGTCTCGCCGTGCCCCGTATGCGCCGCCGCCGGAACGGAGACGAGGATGGCCCCTGCGATCAACGCTGCGTGCTTCATCATGCCGCCACCTCCCGCCGCGCGACCAGTCCGCCGCGCTCCTCGATGAATCGCGCCACCTCCTCGACCCCGATGCCGGCGCGGATGTTCGTGAAGACGAAGGGGCGGTCGCCCCGCATCCGCCGTGCATCGCGCTCCATCACCTCGAGGCTTGCACCGACATAGGGCGCGAGGTCGATCTTGTTGATCACCAGAAGGTCGGAGCGCGTGATGCCGGGTCCGCCCTTGCGCGGGATCTTGTCGCCGGCGGCGACGTCGATGACGTAGATGGTGAGATCGGCGAGTTCCGGGCTGAAGGTGGCGGCCAAGTTGTCGCCGCCCGATTCGATCAGGATCAGGTCGAGGGCGGGGAAGCGCCGGCAGAGCTCGGCCACACCGGCGAGGTTGATCGAGGCGTCCTCGCGGATCGCGGTGTGCGGGCAGCCGCCCGTCTCGATGCCAAGGATGCGCTCGGGCGGCAGCGACCCCGCACGGGTGAGGAACTCCGCGTCCTCCTTGGTGTAGATGTCGTTGGTGATGGCGGCGATGTCGTAACGGTCGCGGAACCGCTTGCACAAGGCGTCCATCAGCGCGGTCTTGCCGGTTCCCACCGGGCCGCCGACGCCGACCCGAAGCGGGCCCGTGTGCGTCCTTTCCATGCTCGCCTCCCTCAGCTGCGGAACAGGCGCGTGTACTGAGTTTCGTGCCGCATCGCGGCGATGTCGAGCCGCCAGGCCGCGCCGCCGACGGCATCCAGCGGTGCCGACTGAGCCTCCGCCGCAACCTGCGCGGCGAGCGGGGCGATGACGGCCAGCACGCCGAGCCCGTCGGTCTGGCCGAGCGGCACCGCGCGCACCGCTGCCCACACCAGCATCCCCGCAAAGGCCTGCAGATAGGCGAGCAGCGCCTCCGGCAGGGCGACGCCGGCGGCACCGCAGGCGGCGCCGAAGGCGACCGGGTAGGCGAGCGCGTCGCGGTCGAGCGAGTCGAGGGCCGAAGCCACTTCCGGCCAGGGGGCGAGGGCGGCGGCGAAGGCGCGGCCCTGGCCCAGTGTCTCGAGGCGGCGTTCGCGCGCCGGCGCGAGCGCGGCAGCGACGGCGGCAAGTTCGGCCAGTCGCGCCGTGTCGCGCGCCGCGGCGGCGCGGTGCGCGTGGGCAAGCAGGATCGCATCCGTCCGCCCCGTGCCGAACGTCAGCGCATCCTCGACCCAGTCACGCAGGGTCGCCGAATCGCGCACGTCGCCGGCCTCGATCGCCCACTCGAGCCCGTGCGAATGGGCGAAGGAGCCGACCGGGAAGGCGGGCGAGGCCCAGAGCAGAAGCCGCCACAGGGCGGCTGCCGGGTCAGGCGCCGCGGTCATGGTCCCCCGCCAGCACGCGCGGTGGCCGAGGCGGTTCGTGCTCCTCCTCCTCGTCGTGGTGATGGTGATGATGCCCCCCCGCGTAGGCGCCGGGTTCGGGGTCGAAGGGAGCGGACCGTTCCGTCACCGTACCACCTAGTCCGCGCACCATCTCGGCGATGACGTGATCGGCGCGGATGCGCAAACCGTCGGGCAGGATCTGCACCGGCAGGTGGCGATTGCCGAGGTGCCAGGCGATGCGCAGGAGCGCGGCGGGGTCGGGGGCGGAAAGATCCATCACCGGCTCATCCGCCGCGCGGACCAGAATGAGTGCGCCGTCGTCGCAGGCAAGCGCATCGCCGTCGCGCAGGCGCACCGGGCGCGCGAGATCGAGCAGCACGCGCCCCCCCGAGACGGTGTCGAAGGTAAAGCGCCGGCGATGGCGATGCGCCTGATCGAGCACCACCGTGTCCGCCGCCGGACCGCTCCAGCTCCCGCGCTGATGCACCGCAATCGCCCGACGCATGGCCCACGCCACCCTCTCTCTTGCGCCTCCTCGCTCGCCGCCCGCTCAGAACAGGAAGTAGCGCTGCGCCATCGGCAGCACCGCCGCCGGTTCGCAGGTGAGCAGCACGCCATCCGCCCGCACCTCGTAGGTCTCGGGGTCGACCTCGATCACCGGTGTCGCGTCGTTCAGGATCATCGACCGCTTGCCGATGGCGCCCCGCGTGTTGCGCACGGGCTCGACCATGCGGCGAAGCCCCAAGCGGCGTGCGACTTCGGCCTCGATGGCGGCCTCTGAGACGAAGGTGATGCAGGTGGCGGCCAGTGCGGCGCCGAAGGCCGCGAACATCGGCCGGTCATGCACCGGCTGCGGGGTGGGGATGGAGGCGTTCGGATCACCCATCGCCGCGCGCACGATCATGCCGCCCTTCAGCACGAGATCGGGCTTCACCGCGAAGAAGGCCGGCTTCCAGAGGCAGAGGTCGGCGAGCTTGCCCACTTCGACCGAGCCGATCAGGTGGCTCATGCCCTGCGCGATGGCCGGGTTGATGGTGAGCTTGGCGATGTAGCGGCGGACGCGAAGGTTGTCGTTGTCGCCGGTCTCCTCGGCAAGGCGCCCGCGCTGGACCTTCATCTTGTGCGCGGTCTGGAAGGTGCGGATCCACACCTCGCCGACGCGTCCCATCGCCTGGCTGTCGGAGGCCATGATGGAGAAGGCACCGATGTCGTGCAGGATGTCCTCGGCGGCGATCGTTTCGCGTCGGATCCGGCTTTCCGCGAAGGCGACGTCCTCCGGGATCGAGGGGTCGAGGTGATGGCACACCATCAGCATGTCGAGATGTTCGTCGATGGTGTTCACCGTGAAGGGCCGGGTGGGATTGGTGCTGCCGGGCAGCACGTTGGGCAGCCCCGCCACCTTGATGATGTCCGGCGCATGCCCACCGCCCGCGCCTTCGGTGTGGAAGGCGTGGATGGTTCGGCCCTTGAAGGCGGCGATGGTGTCCTCGACGAAGCCGCTCTCGTTCAGGGTGTCGGTGTGGATCATCACCTGCACGTCGTAACGATCCGCGACCGAGAGGCAGGTGTCGATGGCGGAGGGCGTGGTGCCCCAGTCCTCGTGCAGCTTCAGGCAGGAGGCGCCGGCGCGGAGCATCTCCTCCAGCGGCGCGGCGCGCGAGGCATTGCCCTTGCCGGCGAAGGCGAGGTTGACGGGAAGCCCCTCGGCGGCCTGCAGCATGCGCGCGATGTGCCAGGGGCCGGGGGTGCAGGTGGTGGCGGCGGTGCCGGTGGCCGGGCCGGTGCCGCCGCCGATCATGGTCGTGATGCCGGAGGCGATCGCGTCCTCCACCTGCTGCGGGCAGATGTAGTGGATGTGACTGTCGATGCCGCCCGCGGTGAGAATCTTGCCTTCGCCGGCGATGATCTCGGTGCCGGGCCCGATGACGATCGTCACGCCGGGCTGCACGTCCGGATTGCCCGCCTTGCCGATGGCGGCGATGCGCCCGCCCTTGATCCCGACATCGGCCTTGACGATGCCCCAGTGGTCGATGATCAGCGCGTTGGTGATGACGGTGTCCATCGCGCCTTCGGCATTGGTCGCCTGGCTCTGGCCCATGCCGTCGCGGATGGTCTTGCCGCCGCCGAACTTCACCTCCTCGCCGTAGACGGTGAAATCCTTCTCCACCTCGACGATGAGGTCGGTATCCGCCAGCCGGACGCGATCGCCGACCGTGGGGCCGAACATGTCGGCATATGCGGCGCGGGAGATCGTGCGCGGCATGCTCAGAGCTCTCCCATCACCGCCGCGCGGAAGCCGATCACACGCCGCGCGCCACGGTAGGGAATGAGCCGCACCTCGCGCGTCTGCCCGGGTTCGAACCGGACGGCGGTGCCGGAGGGAATGTCGAGCCGCCGCCCGCGCGCCGCGGCGCGGTCGAAGGCGAGGGCCGGGTTCGTTTCGGCGAAGTGGTAGTGGCTGCCGACCTGGACCGGGCGGTCACCGGTGTTGGAGACGCGCAGCGTGATCGCCTCGGTTCCCTCGTTGAGCACGATCTCGCCGGGGGCGGGGATGACTTCGCCGGGGATCATCGCCGCACCTCAGCGGATCGGGTTGTGCACGGTGACGAGCTTGGTGCCGTCGGGGAAGGTCGCCTCCACCTGCACGTCGTGGATCATCTCGGCCACCCCCTCCATCACCTGATCGCGCCTCAGCACGTGCGCCCCGGCTTCCATCAGTTCGGCGACCGACCGGCCGTCGCGCGCGCCTTCGAGCACGAAATCGGAGATCAGCGCCACCGCTTCCGGGTGGTTGAGTTTCAGCCCCCGCTCGAGGCGCCGTCGCGCCACCATCGCGGCCATGGCGATCAGAAGCTTGTCCTTTTCGCGCGGCGAGAGGTTCATCGCGAGCTCGTCAACATAGCCACACGCGCGGAGGATCCTGCGCCGGACGGAGGATCGCAAGGGCATCGATCAGCGTGCGGCGAAGCGAAAGCCCATCCCGCGCAACGAGGCGGGCGAACAGGATGCCGTCCCAGCAGGAGGCACCGCCCGCCACACCATCGGGCGCACGGGCCAGCACCTCGCGCAGCGGTTCGAGGGCCGCAGCGACGTCGGGCCCGGCGGCGAGGATGGCGGCGACGGCGCGGCCCCCGCCCGCCACGGCCGGGCGGTCGAGGGCGGCGGCGATGTCGCCGGCAAGCCGTGTGGGGTCGATCAGCACCGGCTTGCCTGCGCGCTCGAGCACGATGCGGTCACGCAACAGCCCCGTGTGCATCACCTCGCCACGCGCAAGCCGGCCGAACACCACCGCCTCAAGCCCGACGAACCGCGCGCTGCTGTCGGCCAGCACGATGCGCGTCTCGCGATCGAGCCGTGCGGCATCGAACAGGATGGTCTCCTGCGGCAGCCAGGCGGCAGAGGCCTGAGCCGCGACTTCGAGGCGAACGCGCACGCGGGCGGGCGGATCCTCAGCACGGGCGCGATAGACGCGTTCCGCAGCGGCGGAGGCGACGGCGGCCTCCGCACCCTCCTCCCAGCGCACGGTGACGGCAAGATCGTCCCCGCCGGCAAGGCCGCCGGCGTTGTTCAGCGTCACCGCCACGGGAGGCGTGCGGGGGTCGTGATGCGGCAGGCGCACGCGGAGCGCGCCGGCCTCAGCCCGTTCGAACAGCACGGTGCGTGCGCCACGCCGTCGGAAAGCGAGCGCAAGCCGCCCGACCGACCGCGCGAGACGCCCCGTGCCGGCCAAACCGGCCTCGACCATGCGCAACCCGCTCCTCCCTCGCCGCGAACCGTTCACGACATGACGCCATGGCGTGCGCATCTGCCGCGGCAGGCGCGGCACGGTGTCATGCGGCCGCGATGCCGTCCAAGCGACCACCATCAGACCATCAACCGTCGCCGCACCTCGCCCTCATCGAGCGAGGCAAGCGGTCCGCTCAGCACCACCTCGCCACGGTCCATGACCGCGACCGACTGCGCAAGGTCGCGCGCAAAGTCGAAGTACTGCTCGACGAGGAGGATCGCCATGTCGCCGCGATCGCGCAGGAAGGCGATCACGCGCGCGATGTCCTTGATGATGGAGGGCTGGATGCCTTCGGTCGGCTCGTCGAGCGCAAGCAGGCGCGGGCGCATGACGAGGGCGCGCGCGATGGCGAGCTGCTGCTGCTGCCCGCCCGAGAGGTCGCCGCCGCGGCGGTTGAGCATGGTCTTCAGCACCGGGAAGAGCTCGAACACCTCGTCGGGGATGCGGCGTTGGCGCCGCGGCAGCACGGCGAATCCGGTCTCCAGGTTCTCGCGCACGGACAGCAGCGGGAAGATGTCGCGCCCCTGCGGCACGGAGGCGATGCCCCGCCGCGCCCTCTCCCAGGAGGGCAGGCGGGTGATGTCCTCGCCCTGCCAGAGGATGTTGCCGCGCGCCACCGGGTGCGTGCCGGTGACGGCGCGCAACAGGCTGGTCTTGCCGGTGCCGTTGCGGCCGAGGATGCAGGTGACGGCGCCGATGGGCGCGATGAGCGAGACGTTGCGCAGGGCGCGCGCCGCCCCGTAGGCGAGATCGATCCCCCGCACCTCCAGCATCGCTCAGCGTTCTCCGCCGTTCGAACGCAATTTCCGCCCCGCTTCCCGATCCGCTCTGCTCGTGCCTCAGCGCCCGAGATAGACCTCGATCACGCGCGGGTCGTTGCTGACGCGATCGATCGAGCCTTCGGCGAGCACGCGGCCCTCGTGCAGGCAGGTGACCTTGCAGCCAAGCGCGCGCACGAAGTGCATGTCGTGCTCGACCACGATCACGCTGTGGTCGCGATTGATCGCGACCAGAAGCTCCGCCGTCTGTTCCGTCTCGGCATCGGTCATGCCGGCGACCGGCTCGTCGACGAGGAGGAGCTCGGGGTCTTGCGCGAGCAGCATGGCGATCTCGAGCCACTGCTTCTGCCCGTGCGAGAGGCCGCCCGCCAGGCGATGGCGATGCTCGAGCAGGCGAACGGTCGTCAGCACCTGCTCGATACGCTCGCGCTCCTCCGCCGTCTCGCCGAAGCGGAAGGCGCGGCGGGCGCGGCGGTCGCCGGCGAGCGCGAGCAGCACGTTGTCCCACACGGTCTGGGTCTCGAACACGGTGGGCTTCTGGAACTTCCGCCCGATGCCGAGCTCCGCGATCGCCGCCTCATCGAGCCGGGTGAGATCGTGCTCGTCACGGAACAGGGCGCGGCCTGCATCGGGGCGCGTCTTGCCGGTGATCACGTCCATCATCGTCGTCTTGCCCGCCCCGTTCGGCCCGATCACGGCGCGCAGCTCGCCGGGGGCGAGGATGAGGGAAAGGCTGTCGAGAGCGCGGAAGCCGTCGAAGGTGACGGTGATGCCGTCGAGATAGAGAAGAGTCGGTGCCTGCGGCGGATCCGCGAGCGCGCCGGAGGGCAGAACGGCGGCTTCGGTCATGCCGGCCGCTCCGCGATCACGCCGCGGCGAGAGAAGGCCGTCGGCAAGGCGGAGACGAGGCCGAGCACGCCCTTCGGCATCAAAAGCGTGACGAGGATGAACAGGCCGCCCAAGGCGAACAGCCAGAGGTCCGGCATGGCGGTGGTGAACCAGGACTTCAAGGCATTCACCAGCACCGCGCCGAGGACCGCGCCTGCGAGCGTGCCGCGCCCGCCGACTGCAACCCAGATCACCGCCTCGATCGAGAAGGTGGGCGCGAACTCGGACGGGTTGATGATGCCGACCTGCGGCACGTACAGGGCTCCCGCGATGCCTGCAAGCGCGGCGGAGACGACGAGGGCGGCGAGCTTGTACGCCTCGGGGCGGTAGCCGAGGAAGCGCACGCGGCTTTCCGCATCGCGCACGGCGATCAGCACCTTGCCGAATCGGCTTGCGACGATCAGTCGGCAGAGGATCAGGCCGAGCACGACGGCCACCGCCGAGGCGAGCATCAACCCCACGCGCGTGCCGTCGTCACGCAGCGAGAAGCCGAAAAGTTCGCGGAAGTCGGTCAGCCCATTGTTGCCGCCGAAGCCCATGTCGTTGCGGAAGAAGGCGAGCATGGTGGCGTAGGTGAGGGCCTGGGTGATGATGGAGAGATACACACCCGTCACGCGGCTGCGGAAAGCGAGCCAGCCGAAGACGAAAGCGAGCACGGAGGGAACGAGCACGACCATCAACAGGGCGAACCAGGCCTGATCGAAGCCGCGCCAGTACCAGGGCAGTTCGGTCCAATTGAGGAACACCATGAAGTCGGGCAGCACGGGATGGCCATAGACGCCGCGCGGCCCGATCAGCCGCATCAGGTGCATGCCCATGGCATAGCCGCCGAGGCCCCAGAACACGCCATGCCCGAGCGAGAGGATCCCCGCATAGCCCCAGACGAGGTCGATCGCGAGGGCAAGCAGGGCGAAGCAGAGATACTTGCCGATCAAACCCACCGCGAAGACGGAAGCGTGCAGCTCGTGCGTCGGCGGCAGGGACTGGTTGGCGAAGGCGACGCCGATCGCGCCGGCGAGAACCAGTGCCGCGACCATGACGACCGCGCGATCGCCGATCAGCGCCCGCAGCATGGCTCAGGCCTCCACCGCACGACCCTTGAGAGGGAAGAGTCCACGGGGTTTGACCTGGATGAACAGCACCAGAAGCACCAGTACGGCGATCTTGCCCAGCACCGCACCGGCGAAAGGCTCAAGGAGCTTGTTGACGATGCCCAAGGTGTAGGCCGCGACCAGCGTGCCCCAAAGGTTGCCCACGCCGCCGAACACCACGACCATGAAGCTGTCGATGATGTAGCCCTGGCCCAGGTTGGGGCTGACGTTGTCGATCTGGCTCAGCGCCACCCCCGCCAGGCCCGCCACCCCGGAACCGAGGGCGAAGGTGAGGCTGTCGATCCAGGGCACGCGGATGCCCATGCTGCCCGCCATGCGCCGGTTCTGCGTCACCGCCCGCATCTCGAGCCCGAGCCGGGTGCGGCGAATGACGAGCAGGAGCGCGAAGAAGACCGCGAAACCGAAGACGATGATGGCGACACGGTTGCGCGTCAGCATCAACTCGAACAGTTCGATCGACCCGCTCATCCAGGACGGATTGCCGACCTCGCGGTTGTTCGGACCGAAGATGACGCGCACCGCCTGCTGCAGCATCAACGAGAGGCCGAAGGTGGCGAGCAGCGTCTCCAGCGGGCGGCCGTAGAGGAAGCGGATGATGGTGCGCTCGATCAGCACGCCGGCCAGGGCGGCGACCACGAAGGCGAGCGGGAGGGCGATGAACAGCGAGTGGTCGAAGAGATGCGGCGCGTTGTCGCGGATCCAGTCCTGCACGACGAAGGTGGTGTAGGCGCCGAGCATCACCATCTCCCCGTGCGCCATGTTGATCACGCCCATCACGCCGAAGGTGATGGCAAGCCCGATGGCGGCGAGCAGCAGGACGGAGCCGAGCGAGAGCCCGAACACCACGTCCTGGGCGGCATGCACGAGAGCGAGATGCCGGTCGATGGCACGGATGGCGGCGGAGGCCGCCTCCATCACCTCGGGCGGCTCGTCGCGCAAGGACGCGAGCAGGCCACGCGCATCGAGATCGTAGCGGGTGCGGATGGTCGCCACCGCCTCCACCTTCGCCGCCACGTCGCGGTCCGAGGCGAGCAGGGCGGCAGCCCGGGCCCACTCCATGGCACGGCGGATGCGCGGGTCGGTCTCGCGCGCGATCTGCGCCTCGAGCACAGGGATCGCCTCGGGATCACGCGCGCGGAAGACTCGTTCCGCCGCCGAGAGGCGAACGCGCGGATCCGGCGAAGCGAGCTGCAGCGCGCCGAGAGCGGCGTCGAGCGATCGCCGCACGCGGTTGTTGACGCGGATGGGGCGAACATCGCGCGGGCTCACCCCCTCGACCACCTCGCCCGTCGCGGCGTCGCGGAAGCGCCCCTCGGCATCGCGCCAAAGGAGCGCACGATCGGCCGCACGCTGACCGAGCGTTCCCGCACGCAACGCCTCGACGATCGCCAAGGCCTGCGGGTGGCCGGAGACGGCGAGACGATCGATCGCGCGAGCAAGCTCGTCGAAGCCCGAGGCGGCGGCGATCGCCGCGACCGGATCCTCCGCCGCCTGCTGCGCGCGGGTGGGCGGCGCCTGGATGAACGCGGCGAAGATCAGAAGGGCGAGGCAGAGAACGAGGCGGAGGAGAACGCCCATCGCACCGATGCGAAGAGAGGCGCGGTGGCGGGCCGACACGGGCCGGCCCGCCACGGCCGTGACGAGAACGATCGTCAGCTCTGGCCGCCGCAGCGACCGGTGCGCACGTTGAAGTTGCCGCAGCGCATCGGTGGGCGCCAATCCGCGATCAGGTCCTTCGAGCCCTCGAGGTAGTCGGACCACTCGTCGCCAACGACCGTGCCCTTCGTCTGCCACACCACGTTGAACTGCCCATCCGCCTGGATCTCGCCGATCAGCACCGGCTTGGTGATGTGATGGTTCGGCATCATCGCCGCGATGGAGCCGGTGAGGTTCGGCACTGCGACGCCGATCATGGCGTCGATCACCGGGTCGGGGTCCGGCGTGCCGGCCTTTTGCACCGCCTGCACCCACATGTTGAAGCCGATGTAGTGCGCCTCCATCGGGTCGTTGGTCGGGCGGCGCGGGTTGCGGATGAACTTGTGCCAGGTGTCGATGAACGCCTTGTTCTCGGGCGTATCGACGCTCATGAAGTAGTTCCAGGCGGCGAGGTGGCCGACCAGCGGCCCGGTGTCGATGCCGGCAAGCTCCTCCTCGCCGACCGAGAAGGCGACGACCGGGATGTCGGTCGCCTTGATGCCCTGGTTGGCGAGTTCCTTGTAGAACGGCACGTTGGCGTCGCCGTTGATGGTGGAAACGACGGCCGTCTTCTTTCCGGCCGAGCCGAACCGCTTCACCTGGGCGACGATCGACTGCCAATCCGAATGCCCGAACGGCGTGTAGTTGACGAAGATATCCTCCGCCGCCACGCCCTTCGACTTCAGGTAGGCATCGAGAATGCGGTTGGTGGTGCGCGGATAGACGTAGTCGGTGCCGAGCAGCGCCCAGCGCTGCACCTTCTCCTCGTTCATCAGGTAGTCGACAGCGGGGATCGCCTGCTGGTTCGGTGCCGCACCGGTGTAGAAGATGTTGCGGCTCGATTCCTCGCCCTCGTACTGCACGGGATAGAAGAGGATGTTGTTCAGCTCCTCGAACACCGGCAGCACCGACTTGCGCGAGACCGAGGTCCAGCAGCCGAACACGGCGGAGACGCGATGCACGCTGATCAGTTCGCGCGCGCGTTCGGCGAACAGCGGCCAGTTCGAGGCTGGGTCGACCACGACGGGCTCGATGCGCCGGCCGAGCACGCCGCCTTTCTTGTTCTGCTCCTCGACCAGCATCAGCATGACGTCGCGCAGCGTCGTCTCGCTGATCGCCATCGTGCCGGAGAGGGAGTGGAGCACGCCGATGCGGATCGGTGCTGCCTGCGCGCGCACATAGGGCGCGGCGAGGGTGGTTGCGGCGATCGCGCCGGCAGTGCCGGCGAGCAGGGAGCGGCGCGAAAGTGTTGTCATGTCGAACAGCCTCCTCGAACCCCACGGTGAGCAGGCCCCGCTCCCCCGCCTGTCGCGCGTCACTCGACCTTGACAGGAGCGTGTCAGGCCCGCCCACCTAAACGGAGCACGTCGCATGCCATGATCCGAAAGCGCGACGGCGATGCCGCGCCGCGATCGCCGTGCCCATGGAAACAGCACGCCGGCACGGCACCTGGCGCGATTCTGTGCAGGCCAGCCGGATCAATCGGAGGGTGGTCGATGTTGGGCGCGTCCCACCGCGCCGCCCGCTTGCCTCAACCGAGCGGGATGGCGCGGCTGAACGCGAGGGACACGAGCGTGCCGGCGGCAACCGCCGGTTCGCTGGACGGGGCGGTGGCGAACAGGAGCCCTGCCGGCGTGTCGACCTCGTACTCCATGTGCCCGCCGACGAAGACCGCCCGTCGCACCGTGCCGGGCAGCCCTGCCGTGCCGTCGGGAGGAGTGAGCCGAATCGCCTCCGGCCGCACCGCGAGCCGCATCCGTCCCGCTGCCTGCCTGGTCAACGGGGCCTCGAGCGCGTGATTGCCGATGACGAGGCGTGCGACGCCGTCGGGTCCGGCGGCAACCTCGGCCTCGATCACGTTCGCCTCGCCCATGAAGTCGGCGACGAACGGGTCGGCGGGCGCGTCGTAGAGCTCGCGCGGCGAGCCCATCTGCGCGATCCGACCCTCGCGCATCACCACCACGATGTCGGAGACGGCGAGCGCCTCAGCCTGGTCGTGCGTGACATAGACCACGGTCAGGCCGAGCCGGCGCTGCAGGTCGCGAATGTCCTCGCGCACGCGCCGACGCAAGCGCGCGTCGAGATTCGACAAGGGTTCGTCGAACAGCAGCACGCGCGGGCGAAGCACGAGCGCCCGCGCCACCGCGACACGTTGCTGCTGCCCACCGGACAGCGCGCTCGGCTGGCGATCGCCGAGGCCGGCAAGCCCCAACGTGTCGAGCATTTCCTCGGCACGCGCGAGGGCGGCACGCTTCGCCATCCCGCCGACGATCAGCCCGTAGGCGACGTTCTCGCGCACGCTCATGTGGGGAAAGAGCGCATAGGATTGGAACACCATCGCCACACGCCGTTCCGCTGCCGGCAGGGCGGTGACATCCCGCCCCTCGATCTCGATCCGGCCCTCCGTCGGCAGCTCGAGCCCCGCGATCAGACGCAAGGTCGTCGTCTTGCCGCAGCCCGAGGGGCCAAGCAGCGTGGTCAGCGTGCCTTCGGCGAGGGTGAAGGAGACGCGGTCGACCGCGCGCGTCGCCCCGAACAGTTTCGAGACGGTCTCGAAGCGGATCATGCGCCGACGCGAACGAGCGGGGCGGCCGCACGGCGGCCGAGGCGGGCGGCGCCCACCACGCGGTCGATGATCAGGATGACGAGGAGCATGAGCACGATCAGCACAGACGAATAGGCGATGGCGAGGCTGATCTCGCCCGCCTCGACCCGGCCGACGATGTAGACGGTGGCCATGTTGTGCCGGGCCGAGACCAGGAAGATCACCGCCGAGACCGCCGTCATCGCCTGCACGAAGGCGTAGGCGAGGGCGGCGACGATGGCCGGCCGAAGCAGCGGCAGCACCACGCGGCGCAGCGTGGTCGCGGCATCCGCCCCCATGGTGGCGGAGGCCTCATCGAGCGAACGGTCGATCTGCGCGAGCGCCGCGAGCCCGCCGCGCACGCCCACCGGCATGTTGCGGAAGACGAAGCAGAGGATGAGGATCAGGCCCGTGCCGGTGATCTCGAGCGGGGGAACGTTGAAGGCAGTGACGTAAGCGACCCCCACCACCGTGCCCGGGATGGCGAAGGTGAGGAGGGTGACGAACTCCAGCGTGCCCTTGCCGCGGAAGCTCGTGCGGGCGAACAGCCAGGCGAGCAGGATGCCGACGAAGGCGGTGATCGGGGCGGAGATCGCCGCCACCTCGAGGGTGGTGAACAGGCTGTCCCAGGCCGCGCCGCGGAAGTGGAGGCCAAACGCGGAACGTTCGATCGCGAAGCCTTCGATGAAGTGGCGCCAGGTGAAGGTGAGGTCGAAGCGGCCGATGTCGTGCACGAAGGCGCCGAACAGGATGATCGCGTAGACGATCGCGGTGAACGCCGCCCAGGGCCAAGCGAGGGCGGAGACGAGGCGGCGAAGGCCTGCCGGGAGTGGAGCGGGAATGCCGGCATCGCCCTTGCCGGCGACCGTCACGTATTGCCGTCGCCCCACCCACCGCTCCTGCAGCCAGAACGCGCCGAGCGTCAGACCGAGCAGCAGGATGGCGAGGGCGGCTGCCCGGCCCGGCTCGTGCCGAGCCCCGGCGATGGCGAAGAAGATCCGGGTGGCGAGCACGTCGAACTCGCCCCCCAACACGAGCGGGTTGCCGAAATCGCCGAGGCTTTCGACGAAACCGAGCAGGGCCGCGTTGGCGAGTGCCGGGCGAAGCAAGGGCAAGGTGACGGTGGCGAACACGCGCGCGGGCCGCGCCCCCATCGTCGCCGCCGATTCCTCAAGGGAGGGTGCGATCGCGCGCAAGGCAGCGGAGAGGAGAAGGAAGGCGATCGGTGTCTGCGACAACAGTTGGGCGAGGAGCACGCCCGGCAGGCCGTAGATCCAGCGCGTGCGCGGAATGTCGAACAGCTCCCACAGCAGGGCGGTGACGATGCCGGTGCGGCCGAACAGCACGATCAGCGCCAGAGAGACGACGAAGGGGGGCGTGATGAGCGGCAGCACGGCGAGGGCGCGGAACACCCCCGTGTGCGCGAGGCCGCCGCGCGTCTCGAGGAGCGCGAAGGCGAGGCCGAGCAGGGTGGAGAGCACGCCCGTCAGCGCGGCCAGCAGCAGCGTGTTCCACACCACGCCGCATCGCACGCCGCCCGCGAGGCAGGCGAGGCCCCAGGCCTCCGGCGCGGCAAGCCGGTCAAACGCGACGGCGAGCGAGAACCGCCCCGCCTCGACGAAGACGTCGACCAGCACGCGCAGGATGGGGAGGAAGACGAACAAGGCGAGCGAGACGCCGCCGGCGACGGCGATCAGCGCCACCGTGGCGTCGGCGTTGAACGCGCGGGCGCGGGCGAAGCCGAGCGCGATCAGCATGGTGGCGGCGGCGAGCGCGGCGGCGGCGCCGGGGCCGAAGGCGGGCTGCCGCACGCCGGCACCGAACAGCGCTTCGGCGATCGGCCAGGTGGTGGTCGGCAGGCCGATCGCGATCCCCTGCAGGAGCAGGAGCACGAGGGCCGCCGCCGCCAGCGCCACCAGCCCGCGACCGGCGCGCGGCGCCGCAAGTGCCGTTGCCGCCGCAGCGACGAGGCAGGCCAAGCCCGGCCACAGCCACGGCCGGTCGGGCAACAGCGGAAGCAGGGCCTCGGCCCTGCCGGCGTACCAGGGCAGGGGAAAGAGGGCGATGGCGGCGGCAAACGCCGCCGCCCAGTCGAGACGGACGGAGGTCAAACGCGCCTGCGGCTCAGCGCGCGGCCGCCCTCACCTCGCGATCCCAGCGCTGCAGGAGCCTCGTGCGTTCCGCCGCGCTGCCCCAACGGGCGAAATCGTAGTCGATCAGCTTCACGTCCTCGAAGCGCGGGGCTTCGGGCGGGATCGGCGCCTCGCGGTTGGACGGGATCTGGTAGGCCTTGGCGGTGGCGCCGATCGCCTGCGCCTCCGCCGTCAGCGCCCAGTCGTAGAAGCGCTTGGCGTTGTCGAGGTTGCGCGCACCCTTGATGATGCTCATCGAACCGATCTCGTAGCCTGTCCCTTCACACGGTGCGACGATCTGCACCGGGGCACCTGCGACCTTCTGGGTCACGGCGTCGTGCAGGAAGGTGATGCCGACCAGCGTCTCGCCGGTCGCCACCGCCCGTGCCGGCGCAGCACCGGATCGCGTGTACTGGTTGATGTTGCGATGGAGCGCGCGGAGATACTCGAACGCAGGCTCCTCGCCCTTCAGCTGCACGATGGTGGCGAGCATGGTGTAGGCGGTGCCGGAGGTGTTCGGGTCCGCCATCTGCACCTCGCCGCGGAATTCGGGGCGCAGCAGGTCGGCCCAGCAGCGCGGGGCGGCGATGCGGCGGCGCTCGAGCTCGCGCGCGTTGAAGGAATAGCCGAGAGCGCCGGCGTAAATCCCGACCGTGCGGAAGCCGGATTGTTCCGCCTGGCGGACAGCCCAGGGGTGAAGCAGGGCGAGGTTCGGCGAGCGATACTCCTCGGTGAGCCCCTCTTCCGCCGCCTGCAGATGCGGATCGCCGGTCCCACCCCACCAGACGTCGCCGCGCGGGTTGGCGCGCTCGGCGCGGATCTGCGTCAAGGTCTCGCCCGAGCTGCGCCGGGTCATGGCCACACGGATGCCGGTGGCGCGTTCGAAGGCCGCCATCATCGGCCGGCACCACTCCTCCTGCACGGTGCAGTAGACGACAAGCTCGCCCTGCGCGCGGGCCGGCGAGGCGATGACGGCGGCGGCGAGGGCCGCCCCGGCGATGACGAGACGACGGGTGCGCATGGAACCTCCCTTCGACGGTGCGGCGGGTCGCCGCGAGCCGCGGGGATAGCAGAGACCGAGCCTCGCCCGCATGACAGATCGATGACACAGGTCGCGGCCGGGCGGCGGCACCCCGGCGGTCGCGCGTACGGCGGCGTGGGGATCGGTCTTCCCCCATGGCGCGGCGCATGCCGCCGAGGATCGCCTGGCCGGCACCCACGCCAGAGCCCGGGGTGAAGAAGCGAACATCGGTCACGATGCCCGTTTCCGGCGCGACGACGACGGTGCGGGCCAGCAGATCCTGGGCCGCGGCCAGCTGCGCGCGCGCCTCGGCGAGACGGCTCACGGCATTCTGCATCTCGCGCGCCGCCTCGTTGCGGCACGAGGTGTGCAGGTTGAGGATTTCGAGCTCGGCCTGGGCGATCGCCTGGCGTGCCTCGGCCGCCCGCGCCTCGCGTTCGCCGATTGCCCCTCGAGCTCGGCGACGAGACGCTGCAACTCGAGGGCGCGCGTGCGTGTGGCGAAGCCGCGTGCCAGGAGTTCCGTCGTGCCGCGCAACTCGGTCTGCACCAGCGCGAGGCGACGCCGATGCGCGGCCGCCTGCGCCTCGTGCGCGGCGATCTGCTGTTCCAGCTGCGCCATGCGACGCCGCTGCACGGCAACCGCCCCCTCGCAGGCCTCGCGTCGCGCCGCAAACAAGGCTGCCTCGGCCGCAACCAGGGGCTCGGCCATCGCCTCCGCCACGCCGGAAGGAAAGCTGCGGGGAAATTCTAGGGCGGCGCGATCCCCCTTCTCGGCAGCCAGCCGCGCGATCCGCGCCTCCGCCGCGACCGTTCTCGCCCAGGCCTGGGCCAGCATCGCCCGCGGCTGCGCATCGTCGAGAAGGAGGAGAAGGTCGCCGGCCTCCACCCGCTGGCCCTCCACCACGCGCAGCCCGCGCAGGATTCCGCTTTCGAGAAGCGTCAAGGTCTTGCCCTTGCTCTGCACCGCGGGCTGGCCTGCGGCGGGGACAGCCCTGTCGAGACGGGCGACGGCCGCCCAGCCGATCAGTCCACCAAAGCCGACCAGGACGACGAGAAGCCCAACCAGAGCGAGCCGGCCGGGCGAGGGCCCGGCGGGCAGATCGCTCGCCTCCGCCGCGCCGGTTCCGGACATTGCGATCCCTTCGCTCATGCCGCCTCCCGCTGCTCTTCGCTGACGAGCCGCCCGCCGGCGAGCCGGACCACACGGTCGGCGACGCAGAGGAGGGGTCGCCGATGCGTCACCACCAGGATCGCAGCGCGGGCCCTGGCCGCAACGAGAGCGGAGACGGGGACCTGCTCACCCTCATGGTCGAGCCCCGCATCGGGCTCGTCGAGGACAAGGGCCGGAGGATCGCCGAACAGCGCGCGCGAGAGAGCCAGGCGCTGTCGTTGCCCGTCGCTGAACTGCGGGTCGTTCGCGCCGGTCCGGGTCGCGTAGCCACGGGGAAGTCGGCCGACGATCTCCTGCAATCCGGCCGCTCGCGCTGCCGCGACCACCGGCTCGGCCGAGGTGAGATGAAAGCGTGCGATCGTATCCGCCACGGTTCCGGGCGGGAACTGTTGGCGCTGCGGCACGGAGCCGAGGAGGCCGCGAGCAGCGGCGAGATCAGCAGGCAGGCCGGAGACGGCAGCCGCCCCCTCCGCCGGCGTCAGCACGCCTGCGGCGAGGCGAAGCGCGGTGGACTTCCCGCTGCCGTTCGGGCCGTTCAACACCACGGGCTCCCAAGGGGCCACGGCCAGGCTGACGCCATCGACAATGGCGCGGCCGCGACCGTCGTCCGCCCGAAAGACCACGTCGCGCAACACGATGCCGGATCCGTCGGGCACGACGCCGTCGGGTTCGGCGGCGACCCCGGGGAACGAGGGCACCCAGCCGACGCCAGGCCGGGCGAGCCGCCGCCGCGGATCGCCAAGGGGCGAGCAGCTGGTCGAGGGGGCCGAGGACCAGGGCGCGGGCGATGGCGAGCCTCTGCCGTTGGCCGCCCGACAGCAGGAAGCCGGCCTCGGTGATCGGCGTGGCGTAGCCGTGGGGAGCGCCGCGATGATGCGATGCAGCCTGACCCGTTTGGCCACCGCGATCATGGCACGCGGTTCGACAGGACATCCGCGCGCGCATCGCCTCGGCCACCGCGGTGCGCGCGTCGCGCTCGGCCACTTCGGCCTGCAGGCGCGCGAGCTCCTCGGCTACCGCGCGGTGCTGCGCGATGGGCACATACTGGGCGGGGTCGGGGCTGTCGGCGCGGGCGCGCAAGGAGCGGGCGGCGGCGCGCTCGGTCCAGCGCACGCGGGCCCAGAGGCCGTCCTCGCGCGCCTCGATGGCGGTGATCCAGCCGGCGGCGGGCACCGGGCCCGCCTTCTCCTCGGCGGAGAGGCTCTGGTGGTCGTCGTCGATGGGCAGGTCGGCGCCGTGGCGAGCGAAGGCGGCGGCGACCGCCTCGGCATCGAGGCGATAGGGGCCGCGCCCGTCACGCGCCGAAAAGGTGCCCGCCGGAATGAGATGCACCCATTCCGGCGGGCCGCCCGCATCGTGGGCGGAGAGGTCGTTCACGGGAAGGGAGGAAACGCCAGTCAGCAGCGCGGCCGCGCCGGTCTCGTCCGGTGCTCCGGCAGGGGGGTCGGCGTGGTCGCGCGGCATGGCCGGGCCCTTAGCCCGGCGCGCGCAGGCCGTGCCATGTGACGGCGGTCAGGGGGCGGGGGGCAATCGCCGATCCAGGATTCGGGCTGCCTCCAAACTGGAGGCGCCGATCAGATAACAGCCGCAGGCCGGCAGCAGCGGGAGCCGAAAACGAGCGAACGTCTCGTTGCCATGGGGAAGAACAAGGCCGTCCTGAGCGCGGTGGGCGCGATACTCGCATCCGCTCGCCCTCACGATGACGAGCGGAAATTCGGCCAGTTGCCGCTCTCGAACGATGGCGTGGGCGGCGTGGCTCGTCGTTACGGCCAAGAGAAACACCTTGCGTTCCCACAGGAACCGGCGCCGGCGGGCCTGTTCCTGCGCAAGCGCGCGAGCCACCTCCTCGGCGACGGCAGCGTGGCTGAGGCCGCGGCGCAAGGCTTCAAGAAGCACGTCGCGGGTTGCCCTGCGCGGAACGGTGATGCCGTGCCGGGAGCACAGCTGCACGAGAGCCGCATTGCGTAGCCCAGCCGCCAACCACGCGAGGGGATCCTCGCGCCGCAACTCGCCATCCTCATCTGGCCAAGGTGCCCAGTGCGACATCTGCATCGGCCAGTCTTCGGGGGGAACCCCCGCGAGAGCCGCCAGCGCAGCGTCGAAAAGCGGCCAGGAGAAGTCGCGTTCGCCGAAAACCGCGGCGAAGGCGCGCGGGACATCTTCCGAACGAAGGCCGCGGCCGCCCTCCTGCGCGCAGTACACGGCAACCCAGGCCTCCACTGCCGCTTCATTTGCGCCCTCGAGAACGCGCGCGGCGCCGGTCCGGTACTCGTGTTCCGTGACTGGCATGGCTCAAGGCCCCTTCATGATCCCGGACGCTATCCCGCCCCCGCCCGGCGGCGGAAGGTCGCGGGCCGGGGTTTCGGCCCCGCTCGGCCTAGGGCATCACACCGCCATGCCGATCCTCTACCCCGTTGCGGCGGGGACGATCCTGCTTTGCGACGACGACACCGGGTTCAGGCCGCCGGAAATGGTGAAGCGCCGCCCGGTTGTCGTCGTCTCGCCGCGCCTGCCGCACCGCGACGGCCTGGCCACCGTCGTGCCGCTGAGCACCACGGCGCCCAGAGAACCCGTGCCCTAAGTCTGCGAACTCGAACGCGCCGAAGCCTTGCCGGCCCCATTCGACGCCACCGCCATGTGGGTGAAGGCTGACATGGTGGCGACGGTCGCTTTCACCCGCCTGGACTTCTTCCGCACCCCGCGCGGCCCCGACGGCAAGCGCCGGTATCTGCGGCCAATGGTCGGTCCCGAAGACCTCGCGCGCATTCGCGCGGCGATTGCGCACGCCATCGGCCTTTACGGTTGATCTTCGCCGCGCACCGTACCACTTCGGTAGCGATCGCGCGCGGGCTTGCCCGCTGCGCCTCAAGACCACCCTCGGGTGGCCGGCCCCGCCCTGGCGATGCCAAGCTGGCGGGGTCGTTGCTTTCGGGCCCAATCACCTCGGGGCCCAACCATCGCGTTCTGGCCCCTCCTTCAAACGCTCACCAAGCGCGGTTTGCGGATACGCCGCAGTCACAGAACAGGTTCGCCTGGGCACTCTCGTTGAGGCGGATCACGCCGTTGATCAACCAAGTATCAGGAAACCGGGAGTGCGTTCCCATGGCGAGCAGCATGCCGCGCCGCGGATACTCGACTTTGAACACGCGATCCATTTACGCCAAGGCTCTGCTCTCACCGTATTGTAGGCTCTACCGGAAGAACGTGGCCTCAAGTTCCCAATCCTGGCATGTGCCTTCCCGAAGCCCATCGTCGCATTCGTAGCGATACTCGAACCGGAATGGGCAAGGCCTGTAAGGGATCATCGGTTTCGTCTTGAACAGGTCGGCTTGTCTGCGCAGGGCTGCGAACCGTGCGGCCTCCTTTTCAAGGTCGTCCTTCGATTTGGGCTCGTCGGTGAAGTCGATGATACGCGCACGCAGCAAGGCCAGGCTTCGCCCGGCTTCGCGTTCCACTCCGAGGCCCGTGACGATGCGGTCGGCAGGAAATCGCTGTCGTTCCGATTCCACCAGTCGGCCAAGTACGCGAACACTGTTCTGGTCGACGCGACGGCTTTCCGGTCTGCGGTCGTCCTGCGGCAGGAGCCAGCGAAACCGGATGCGGTCCCAACGTGCGAACTTCTTTCCTTCGTCAAGCGAACGGAACGAGACCGGATAAAGCCTGATCCAGTTTCCGTTCGGGTCGATACCGGCGCAGCAGACGGTCTCGCCGTGGCGCTGCGCTCGCGAAAGCAGCGCCGGCACGCATCCGGCGAGGCTTCCTCGCAGAGCCGGCCGGCGGTGGTGTGCAGCAGGCCCTCGTTGGCACAGATCGCGGCGTAGTCGTGCAGGGTGAGCACGATCATCGCCTCGGGCAGACAGCGTCGAAGGAGCTGCAGAATCTCCACCCCGATCAGCAACGGGTGGTGCATGTGCACGACATCCGGCTGAGGTCGTGCAGCAGGCGTTCGAGTTCGGGCGCGATG
This sequence comes from Elioraea thermophila (ex Habib et al. 2022), assembly GCF_003336755.1. Taxonomy (GTDB): domain Bacteria; phylum Pseudomonadota; class Alphaproteobacteria; order Acetobacterales; family Acetobacteraceae; genus Elioraea; species Elioraea thermophila. The sequence goes on from NZ_QMDI01000006.1 coordinate 589,661, forward strand.
CCGTGCAGGTCGATCTGCGACAACAGGAACCGATCGAACCCCTCGGTGCCCATCAGGAGCTCGTCGGGCGCCGAGCCCACCGTCTGGAACGGCGTGCCCGGGCTCGCCGGCCGATGCAGGGCGCTCACGCCGGCGACGAACAGACCCTCGATGCCCGGGCGGCGACGCAGGGCGCGGAACAGCGCGGGGGCGGCAATCTCCGTCCCGCCCGCCTGCAACAGGGGATGACCATGACAGAGGAAGAGGATGCGCACGCCGAACCTCCTCAGCCGCGTTCGAAGACGCAGATGTCCTGGAACGAGACGCCACCGCGCCGGCCGGACCAGGTGCCGTAGGCGGCAGGGCGGCGGCGTCGCAGCCCCGCGGCGAGGAAGGCGGCGAGCAGTGCGTCCTCGTCGAACGCGACCGCCGCGAGCGGGGCGTCGGCATCGGCATGCAGCACCTTCTCCTCCGGTCGGTCGGGAAAGGCGGGGCGGGCGGTGCCGCAGGCGATGCCGGCTCGCGACGGACCGTTCAGCAGGAAGGCGGTGGCGAAACAGCGCCCGCCCGGCGCGAGCACACGCGCAATCTCGGCCGCGTAACGACGGACCGCCGACAGGTCGAGATGGGCCAGCACGGAGACGAGGAGCACGACATCCGCACTGCCCGGCGGCCGAGGCGGCGTGACGGCGTCGGCCGGGAGGCGCCGTTCGGGTTATAGAGCGGGTGCGCGACGGCGAGATGGCGGAAGCGGAACGACGGATAGACGGGCGTGATCGTACGCGCACACCACGCGATCGCCGCCGCATCGACGTCGAGACCCTCATAGGAACCCTGCTCCGACAGGTACCGGGTGAGCGGGATCGCCATCCTCCCCACCCCGCAGCCGAGATCGAGCACACACTCGTGCGGCGCGAGACCGGCGAGGCGGACGAAGTGGCCGAGGAACTCGGCGCCGATGGCCCGGAAATCGCCATCTCCGCAGGTCATCAACTCGGGCGGCGGAGCGGGCAGGAAGCGATTGGCCGCGAGATGCGCGCACAGGACGTCGAGCGTGTGCTGACCCATGACGGGGGGGGGCTGCGCGAGGGCGGTCATCGTGTCTCGCGCCGGTTGCAGCGGCGCATCAGCGCCTCGATCGCGGCATTTCAACGCTCGGCGTGCAGGCGCCGGTTCAAGAGGGAGGCGAGCGTGCCGCGATAGCTTCGGCTGAGCGCGATGGAGCGGCGCTCGAAATGCCGAACCTCAACCGCCGGCTCGTAGCGGATCCGCCCACCGCGCGCGCGCAGCGTGAGGCAGAGTTCGCTGTCCTCGCAGTCACCCACGATGGAAGCCTCGGTCAGACCGCCCACCGCCTCGAAGGCGGCGCGGTCGACGTGGAGGCAGGCGCCGGTGACGGCAGGAACCTCGCGCGCCTTCCCGGCCGGCGGATCGGCGCGCGGCAATCCCTTGAAATACTGACGGTTGTATCGGAGCCCATCCGCATCGCGGGTGAAATAGAGGCCCGCGTGCTGGATCGATCCGTCCTCGAACAGGAGTTTCGGACCGACCGCCACCGTTCCGTTGACGGAAAGGTCGGAAACGAGGCGACCGACCCAGCCAGGGCGATCGGGCACCACGTCGCTGTTCGACAAGGAGAAGCCGCCGTCCGCGCGCGAGGCCCGCGCCGACATTGTTCGCCGCCGCATAGCCGCGATTGCGCGGCGGCACGGCGAGCACCAACGGCAACCCGTGCATCGCGCTCAGGCCGCGAGATGTGCTCCACCTCCTCGGCCTGTTCCGGGCTGTCGAGCACGATGATCGTCTCCACGTCGCACCGGGCAGGAGCGGTGGCGAAAGCGGCGAGTTGTGTGGGCAGGGAGGCGAGGTTGCGGTGGATCGGCACCGGCACGCTGACCTCGGGCCGCTCAGGCGCCGTGCCGAGACGCCGCACCACGGGGTCGCGCGGAGCGGCGAGGTGGGCGGGGTGCAGGCGTGCCGCCGCCGGCCGCAGACACTGCGCAAGCATCGCCTCGGTGACTGCCTCCGGACGAACCGAAGCCAGCACCGCATCGCGCGCCTGGGCCGGTGCGAGGGTGCGGAGAGCAGGGGTGAGGACCAGCCTCGCCCCTCCCCGCAGCTCGACGACGAGATCCGGCTGCGGCCCTGCCGACGCGGCATCCGGCACGTAAGCGACGAAGCCATGCGCGTCCTCGGCCGGGGCGTGAGGGGCGCGGCGGAACCGCTCGCCGAGGTCACGGCGGAGAAACCTGGGCACGGCCTCGTCCGGCACCACGCGCCGCGTCGTCGCGGTGGCGAGTGCGAAGCCCCCGACGAGGTCGTGCGGATCGCGAAGCCACCCGCGCAGGAAGAGGCCGCCTTCGGGGGCGGGAATGGCGAGGTCGACCGCTCCCGTCAGCGCGCTCTCGACGCGCGCAGGACTGCGCGGACGCGCCGGCGCGAGAAGGGAGGCCGCTCGGAGCACCGTCGCGATTTCCGGCTCGCTCGCACGCGCGGCGAGGACGGCAGGAACGAGCCGGGTCAATGCCCGCGCCGTTTCCCCGCCCGTCAGGAGGCGGTCGAGCAGTGGCGGCAGATCGCCTTCCGGCGGGGCGATCGGCCTCGGTCAGCCCCCGGTCCCCGCTTCGCAGAGCACCTCAACCGGCACCGGAGCCTCGATGAGGGCATGCACGACCTCGTCGGCCGAAACGACCAGCCGACGATGCGCGCCTCGCCGACCAGGGGCACGACGCCGGCGGGGGCAGGACCATTCGCGCGCAGGAAGCGCCATGGCCCCGGCCCCGCCGCGACCGGCCGGGCCGGCGGTTCGCCCCGGGCGAGATCGCGCGCGAGGGTCGCGAGCAGGGCGCGAAAGGTGCTGCTGTCCTGCAGGCGGAACAGTCCCAAGCCGGCTTCGAGCAAAAGCCCGAGCAGGCGGCGCCGGGCGAGCGGCTCCAGTGTCTCGACCAGCGCACCGGCATCGTCGCCCAGCGCAGCGGGGGCGATCCCCGGGCCGCCCTCGCCGAGCGCGATCCGCTCTCCGCGCCGCGACGGCCTGAGCCTGAGCAGGGCGACGCGGCGGTCGCCCGGCGGCAGCACGGCCGAGACGATCGGATGCCCGATCGCAGCGGGACCAGCGGGGGGACGCAGGGGGGCCGGCCAAAGGGCGGCGTTCCACAGCAGGAGCGCGACTCCCTCCCCGATCCAGGCTCCGGCGAGCCCGACATCGCTTTCGCAAACGCGCTGCAACATGTGATGGCCTTCCGTCCGGGCACCAGGCGGGAGCGGAGGTGGAGTGACCCGCTCCCGCTCCGGCTCAGACGATCACGATGTGGCCCGATGGGTTGGCCTGCACGTCCTCCGCCTTGATGCCGACCAACGTGATGCTGTCGCCGTTGCCGAGGTCGATCACCGCGTTGCCCTTCACGGAGGTGACGTTGTTGGGGAGGTCGGCCGGGGTGATGACGGCGAGGCCGTTGATGGTCTTCGGGATGTGCAGGATGTCGCCGTTGGAGAAGTCGAGAACGACATCCTTGCCACCGCCCGAGGTGAAGACGAAGGTGTCGTTGCCCGAGCCGCCGATCAGCGTGTCGTTGCCGGAACCGCCGTCGAGCACATCGTCGCCAGCCCCGCCGACCAGCGTGTCGCTGCCCCCGCCGCCGAACAGGCGATCGTTGCCGGCACCGCCGGTCATCGTGTCGTCGCCCGCGCCGCCGTCCAGAACGTCGCCGCCGTCCCCGCCATCGATCACGTCGTGACCGGCACCGCCGAAGATCGCGTCGTTGCCGGCACCGGCGTCAATGGTGTCGTCACCGTCACCACCGACGACGAGATCGTTGCCGCTGGCGGCAAGGATGGTGTCATCGCCCGTGCCCGCATCGATGAAATCGACCCTGTCGGTGCCGATGATCGGGTCGTCGAACGTGCTGCCGGGAGTCGTCGCCACAGTGGTTCTCCTGCTCGCCCGTTGCTTCTCTGGTCCGAGTTCAGGGGGACGGGATCGGATCGTTCCGTCTTCCGCACTGCAGCGGACGAGACCGAGCGCGATCGGCAGAGGTGAACCGGAACTCAACAGAGCGTTTCGTGAACGTGAAACTCGCAACCACCCCAACTAACCTAGCCCTAATAAACGGCTGCCGGCCTCGCGCGTAACGATCGGCAGGGAGGGAGTGTACCGCCGTGCAGGTGATCGACACGCTCCTTCCTGAGGTGAAACTGATTCGACCGAAGCGCCATCGCAACCCGCGCGGCGTGTTCGCCGAGACGTACAGCGAAGCCGTGCTCGCCGCCTTCGGCATCACCGCGCAGTTCGTGCAGGACAATCACTCGATTTCGCTGCGCGCCGGCACGGTGTGCGGGCTGCATTTCCAGATCCCCCCCTTCGCCCAGGCGAAGCTCGTGCGCGTGGTGCGCGGCGCAGTGTTCGACGTCGCGGTCGATCTCCGTCGCGGCTCACCGACCTTCGGCAGGCACGTCGCCGCCATTCTCACCGCTGCGGACTGGTCGATGCCGTTCATTCCGGAGGGCTTCGCGCACGACTTCTGCACGCTCGCCGACGACACGGAGGTCGTCTACAAGGCCTCGGCTCCGTATGCGCCGACGCATGATCGCGGCATCTTCTGGGCCGATCCCGATCTCGCGATCGACTGGCCGGTCGCCGAAGAGGCGGCGATCCTCTCGGAGAAGGACCGTCGTCAGCCGCGGTTGGCGGAGCTCGCTGATTGGTTCCATCACAGCCCGCCGGCCGGCCCCGAGCGCCGCGGCGACGAACGGCCTGCCCATGCCGGGTAAGCCGAGGATCATCGTCCTGGGCGGTGAGGGTCAGCTGGGCCGCGCCGTGGCGGGCGCCGGGGGCGATGCGGAGATCCTCCGTCTCAGCCACACGGCGGCGGACGTGACGGACCGGGGCTCGGTTGCGGAGCCGCTCGCGCGCACGCGGCCGGATGTCGTGGTGGACGCGGCGGCGTATACGGCGGTGGATCGGGCGGAGCGCGAAGCCGACCGCCGCTTCGCCGTCGACCGCGACGGGGCGGGAATCGTCGCCGCCGCCTGTGCTGCGCGCGGCATTCCGCTCGTGCACCTCTCCACCGACCACGTGTTCGACGGCCGCAAGGGCGAGCCCTGCACGGAGGAGGATCCTGTCGGCCCGCTGAACGTGTACGGCCTCTCCAAGGCGGCGGGTGAGAGCCTCGTGCTGGCACGGCACGAGCAGGCGCTGATCGTGCGCACGGCATGGCTGTTCGGTGCGGGGGGCGGAAATTTCATCCGCGCCATTCGCCACCGCGCCCTTGCCGGCGAGGCGCCGCGCGTGGTCGCCGACCAGCGCGGCTCGCCGACCCCGGCGCCCGACTTGGCTGCGTTGCTGCTCGTTCTCTGCCGCCGCGTCGCGGAGGGAGGACGATTGAGCGGCCTTGTGCACGTCGCCGGTTGGCCGGATGTCACGTGGCATGCGCTGGCCGAAGCAGCGGTGGCGGTCGCCCTGCCCCCGGCTCACCGGCCGCCGATTGCAGCGCTTGCGACCGCCGACTTCCCGACCGCAGCGCGCCGGCCGGCGGACTCTCGGCTGGCCTGCACGCGGCTTTGCGGCACTCACGGGTTGGAACGACCCGACTGGCAGCGTTCCCTGCCGCGCATCGTGGCCGCAATCGGGATGGAGGAGGCGGCGCGGCGCGCCCCCTCTTCCCGCGCTGCGCTCGCCGCAGCCGGCGTGGACTGGGTTGCGACGCGCTCGATCAGGGCGGACCAGCGAGCGAGCGCACGGTCACGGCGAAAGCGAGCGAGGATGGTGCGCCGCGCCGCGCGCCGAACGGCGTCGAGCGCATCACCGGCGGCGAGAAGTTCCGCCGCACAGGCAGCGAGAGCCCCTGGATCACGCAGGTCGGCGACCATGCCGTTCGCGCCCGGTTCGATCACCTCACGCACCGGAGCGGTGTCGGAGGCGAGCACGAGACAGCCGGCGGCCATGGCCTGAAGCAGCCACCAGGAGAGCACGACGGGTGCGCTCGGCTAGAGGTGCAGCCGCGAGACCTGGAGCAGGGTGAGGTAACGGTCGTACGGAAGCCGACCGAGGACATGCACGCGGGGCGGCAACGGCCCGATCTCGGCGAGGAGGTGCCGCCGCCAACTCCCCCCGCCGGGGTGGAGGCCGACCGTAACTCACCCCCTCCCCCCCGCAGATGAGCACCTCCGCCCGCGGCCGCGCCGCAAGCAAGCTGGGCAAGGCGCGCATCAGTGCTGGGAAGCCACGATGCGGTTCGAGATCGCGCGCGACGTAGGTGACCACCTCGTCCGCACGCGTCAGCGCCCGTCCGTTCGGCAACACGAAGGCTGCCGACGGGTCGGGACGACCGAAGGCCGTGTCTACCCCTTCGTGGATGACGGAATTTCGTCGGCGATAGGGGAGCGGATGGAGGTTTCGCTGCCAGACGGTCGGCGAAATCGCTGCCGCTGCCGCCGCCAGGCCCAGCAGAAGCCCGCCGTTGCGGAGTTCGAGGGCACACCGGCGATCGAGATCGCCCGCAAGGTCGGAATCGTCATCGAGATCCGACCCCGCCACGCCGGAGAAATATTCCGCGTAGAGCAGGATGGGCACGCCGGGCAGGACGTGGCGCAGGAACAACGCATACCCCCAGCCGGGGTGAACCACGACGACATCCGGGCGAAACCTGCCGGACCGCGTCAACGCAAGCACCGCGCGGGCGGTTGCCTGCCCGTTCAGGACCGCAGCCTCGAGCGCGCGCAGATAAGGGGGGGAGGCCGTGACGGTGCGCGCCGGCAGCGCAGCGAAGGTCGGGTAGGGTACGCCGTCATCGCCCCCGGCAGCGATCAGCGCGACACCACCGGACCGCTGATGATGCAGCGCAAGGGCGATCGGCGCAAACTGGCCAAGCCCGTAGCGGTGGATGAACAGCACGTTCGGCCTAGGATCGCTCCGACATCGCCGGCACCATCGCTCGCGAATGGTGAAGGGAGATTTGCCGGGGCGGAGCGAGGGATGGCCGTGGCGGCGAGGCGGCGCTTCGGTGGGGGTTCGGCAGCAGCGTCGCCTCGCCTGGAAGCAGCCTTCGCCGCGATCAGGAGTGGAGTGATCAGGCGACAGCGTTCTCTCGGCAGCCAGGCGCGACGGTGAGCGTGACGTTCGCGGCGGGTTCGAGCCCCGACCAAAGAAACCAAAGAATGAGGGCTCCTCGGTCGCTTGCATGTGCGATTGTCGACGCGATCGCTCGAGCGAAAGCCCGCGCGGGCGCCGGGGACGCGCCTGGGGTACGCCGCCGCGCCTGGGAGGGCGGCCGTCGATCGCGCTAGCGAAGCCGGTCGGCGAGCTCAGCGTCGCGTGGCGGCGCGGTGTGCGACCCGCAGTCCTCTGTTGCGCTGCGAAAACTGTTCCGTTTTGATCGATCGGCTTCGTGCCGGCCTTCATGCCATGCGGCGTCGGAGTGCCCCGCCGCAAATCCTCCGCGGCGTCACCGCCTCCGCAAGGAGGCCGCTTCGGTGGCGCGACGGTGTCGCCCCAGGTCGCGATCATCAATGCCGCGTGCCTGCGCCGACCCCCATCGTTGCCTAACGGAACGCCATGCCACGGAGGGGTCGGGCGAAACGGAGGTTCGCCCTTTCTGGCAGAGGGCGGAGATACTTGATGGAGGTTCCGCTCCCGCTCTCGGCTCGGCGGATGGCTCGGCTGTGTCCGTTCTTTCCGTGCTCACGCGTCAGGCCGCGCATGGTTGAGCCGCGCGTGCTGAGGAGGCCGATGTTCGTCCCGGGGCAAGGAAGCACGTTTTCTCGGGCCCCTCGGTGACGGGGGTTTGGTATGAGCCAGGGCGGAATTCCCCATCCGAGATCACGCGTCAACCGGCGTCGTCCACTGAACGAAGGGTGGGCGCTGTTCGACTGAACCGTCTGGGGATCGCAACGGGGCCTGGGGACGCGGCCCGGCGCGAAACGAGTATTGAGACTCTGAGATGGCGTGTCACGGATCGCTCGCACTGGGGCTGACAGAATGCGCCCGCCGAGCTCAGGGAGCGGAACGCGTGTTCCACCACTGCCGGCGCTGAACCGCACCGGGGCAATGCGGTATGATCCTCGAGGGTTTGGCAGACGGCAACGGCCATGCCGAGCTACTCCAGAAGATGGGGAGACCTGAGGTCAATCACACAAGTGGCCGCAGCACCAACGTGTAGGTTGACCACTGTACTGGCGGTGGACGTTGGACCCGCCGCCAAGCCCTCGGCTGCTTGCCCGGCAGCTGACGACCGATCTCCCCTCTCGGCCGACGCGCACGCCCCGCCCCTTTCGCCGCCCGCCGGAGAACGCCCGAAGGCGGTCCGCACGCAAGATGAACGCTCATCGACCCCGGACGACGCGAAGCCTGTCGAACGCCGCGGCGGCCCTGCCGTCCTGCTTACTGAACGTCGTGCAGGAAAGAAAATGGCCGCATCGGTCAGCGCCTGCGGCATCGCGGCGCTCTGCCGAAAATCCCGGGGAGGTGACGCGGACGCGTCCAGGACCGCGTCCGCCGACCTGCCGTACGCAGGGCGGCCGCCTGGAGCGCTTCGTCGAGCGCCCCAGAAACAGCCGTGTCACCAGCCGCTTCGACCGAGTTGCGGAAAGGATATCGGGCATTACGATCGATTTACCTCCCTCCGCGTGTGGATCAGGTCCGTTGGCGGGCCCCGACTTTTCACCAGCCTACCTCAAGGAGAGGCCGGATGATCCCGAAGACCGTCCACTTCGTGTTCGGCATGGCCGACGACTTCATCTATCGCTTCTGGACGCTCTTGAACCACGTCTGCGTCATGAGCGCGGTCGATCGCCTGAAGCCGGACCGGGTGCTGTTCCATTGTGGATCGGAACCGCTCGGGCCATGGTGGCGCTTGACGCGTCCTCACGTCGAAGTGGTTCGCATCAAGCCGCCAGCGGAGGTGTTCGGCAACAAGCTGCTGCACTACGCCCACAAGGCCGACGTCGTCCGCCTCCAGGTCTTGCTGGAGCACGGCGGGATCTACCTCGACAGCGACGTCTTCGTGCATCGCGATTTCGATGACCTTCTCGCCCACAGCGTGGTCCTGGGCGAGGAAGGGCCCGGGCCAGGTCAGGCTTACGGGCTCTGCAACGGCGTCATCCTCGCCGAACCGAATGCACCATTCCTACGCCGCTGGTTTGACGAGTACCGCTGGTTCCGCTCGCGCGGAAAGGACGAATTCTGGGCCGAGCACTCGGTGAGACTGCCGCTGAAGCTTGCGCGTGAACACCCGGACGAGATCACCATCGTCCCCTACAACACGTTCCATTGGCCGCTCGCCGACGGCGAGGGTCTCACTTTGCTCTATGGCCCCTGGCCGGGCTACGACCCGCGCAGCACTCATGCCAACCATCTTTGGCAGAGTTTGGCGAAGCCGCATGCCTACGACCTGACCCCGGGCAAGGTTCGGCGCAAGGACAGCGCCTTCGCGCGTTGGGCCTCGCCCTATCTCGCTGACCTTCCCGACGATTTCGGTCTCCCCTATCCCCTGTTCCGCATCCGTCGGAAATTGCGTCACCTGAAGCGCAAGTACTTTGGAGAGCACTGATGTGGCTCCTCCTATCGGCAGGTTTTGTTCCGCTTCGAAGCAGCAGGGCGAGGATTTGCCGAGGACGAGGGTGTTGAGAGACGGGCGTCGGCATGGGCCTCATTGGGGAACGACGCGGCGCGAGCCCCGGCTTTCTCCGCGCATGCTCCCGATGCGGGCGCGTCGGCGACGGATCAGAGGATCGTCCGCGATGGCTGCCTTGCGGGAGCGGCTGTGGCAGCGGTGGAGAAATGCCGCGACGTGTCGAGCGCAACGCGCAAGCCCTCGGCAGCGTCGATTGGGCCGGTCATCGGCTCGTCCGGCGGCAGGTGGGGGGTGACCCGCTTCCCACCCGCGGATCGCTCGCGGCGCTTGCGATGGCAAGCAGGATCGATCGCCTGCCCTGCTTGTGGCGGATGACCCTGCGCTGAGCGTCCACCCCGTCTTCGGTGTGGCCCCTGCCGCCAGTGCGAGCCCTTGTGGCTTGAGCGCCCCCTGTCGCGCGGCCGAGCGAAGGCCGGCCTGTCGAATTTCAGTCATTCCGCCGCCAGCCGAGAGCGATCGAGCTCCACCTGTGGGACGGCGTAGGCGCGCAGCTCGCGATAGAGCCTGGGCAGGTCGGCGGCGAACAGGCCCTTGGTCACGCCGGCGGCCAAGCGCGGCGCGGCGATGCTCATCGCATTGATCGAGGAGCCGGCCGGTCCGAAGCTCATCGTGGTGCCGATGCCGAACAGGTGGATGTCCGCGATCCAGGGCGTCCTGCCCGGCTCCTTCTCGACGAAGGCGCTCTCGGGCGAGAGATAGGGGAACTCGCCAGGGCTGAATGACCATCGGCTCCGCGCGACGGCAGAACAGATGAACCTCGCGCGCCCCGGCCTCGAGTGCGGTCGCGGCATTGTCGAAGGCGGAGGCGCCGGCACCGAGCACCGCCACCACCTTGCCGCGCAGCGCCGCGAAGTCGATGGCGTCCGCAGTGTGCGCGCGCAGATGCCCGGGCAGGCGCGCCAGGAAGTCGGGCATCCACCAGCTGCCCACCCCCTCCTGGCCGGTGGCGAGAACGACCTTGCGGGCACGGATCGTTCCGGCCGAGGTCGAAACGGCGAGGCAGGGCAGGCCGTCGTCGGTGCGGTCCGGCACGATCTCGCCCGCCTCGACGCGATTGCGGACGGGGATGCCGGTCACCCGCCTGAACCACATCAGGTAGGCGGCCCACTTCTCCTTCGGGATGTAGCGCATGGCGGCGAAGTCCTCCGCCCCCCACTGCGCCTCGTGCCACGCCTGGTAGGTGAGCGACGGCACCTGGAGATCAGGCCCCGTCTGGTCCTTCCAGCTCCGCAGCGTGTGCATCCGCGCGTAGGTCAGCCACGGGCCTTCCAGCCCCTCCTCGGCGCGGTCGATGCAGAGGATGTTCGTCACCTTGTCGCGCAGCAGCGCGAAGGCGACGGCGAGCGCGCTCTGGCCGGCGCCGATCAGCAGCACGTCCAGCACCGGCTCACCGCGACAATACTTCCGCTCGAGCCAGGGCGCGCGCGGATGCGCGATCAGGTCGAGATCATGGGCGACGTCGCGCTCGAGTTCGGCAAGCGATCGTGGTGCGGGCATGCGGCGCCTCCTGCACCTGACAAGGCTAGTCGCACCGGGCCGATTGGCAATCGGCTGCCCACTCTGCCCATGCGTTGGGCAGTCGCGCACAGACCAAGCATCGAATGAGGCGATAGACGTCCGACTGCCGGCGGCATCACGCTTGTACGCTAGAACAACGAAGACCGGGCGCGCCTTGGCCGAGGGCGGCGCTCACGCCGATCATGAGGCAACGGAGGGGAGACCATGGTGCTGCGTCGTCGACGCATGATGACGTCCGTGCTTGCCCTGGCGGGAGCCGGGCTGATGCCGGTGACGGGGCTGCGCCGGGCGCTCGCCCAGGCGCGCGCGCAAACCCTCCTGGTCCTGCAGGGGGCGGGGCCGAACAGCCTCGATCTCCACGCCCCCGGGGCGAACAGGCCCACCCAGGCGATCGTAATGGCGATCTAAGACCGGCCGCTCGGCTTCGGCGACCGACCGATGCCCGAGGGGCACACCCATGACGACTACGATCGCCTGGTGCCGCAACTCGTCGAGACTTTCGAGGTCGCCCCCGACGGCAAGAGCGTGCTGTTCACCCTGCGCGAGGGGGCGACGTTCCACTCCGGCAACCCGATGACCGCCGAGGACGTGAAGTGGTCGCTCGACCGCGCGATCGCCCTTCCGGGTTTCCCGCGCAACCAGATGGCGGCGGGAAGCCTGATCGAACCCGGTCAGATCGAGGTGGTGGATGCGCGGCGCGTCCGCGTGCACTGGGTGCGGCCGGACAAGCTTCTGCTGCCCAATCTCGCGGTCGCCATCCCCTGCATCTATGACTCGAAGCTGTTGCGCGAACGCGCGACGGCGGCCGCCCCCTGGGCGGTCGAGTTCGCGCGCGCCAATGCCGCGGGCGGCGGGGCGTTCCGCGTGGTCGCGTGGCGGCCGGGCCAGGAGACCATCCTCGAGCGCTTCGCCGACTGGAAGTCGGGCACGCCCACCAACGTGCAGCGCATCATCATCCGCGAGGTGCCCTCGGCGGCGACACGGCGGGCAAAGGCGGGCGGCACGGCGGCGGAGGCGATGATCACCGCCCCGGGGGCGAGACGCTGAGCCGCACCTTCGCTGCCGAACAGGGCGGCCACGGCCTGTCGGTCGTCGACGACCAGCACGACCGCCGCCTCCGTGCCTTCGCGATCTCGCCGGTGGATGCGACGACCACCCCGCCCGCGGCCTCGAACGGGGCGCGCGCATCGGCCCCCGTCACGGCAAGCCCCCCTGGAGCAGCGTCCGCGCGGCCCCCGATTCCATGGAGCCGAGACCAATCACCGCAACCTTCATCGGCGCCTTCTCAAGCGTGGACGGTGAGTGCCGGCACGTAGCTGAACAATAGGAGCACGCTGAGGCCGACCAGCCAGAACGGCCAGAGCTCGCGCGCCGTCGTCACGATGGAGGCGCGTGCGATGGTCGAGGAGATGAACAGCGTGGTGCCGACGGGCGGGGTGTAGAGGCCGATCGCGAGGTTGAGCACCATGATGACGCCGAGCTGGACGAGATCGAGCCCGATCGCTTGCGCAAGCGGCACGAAGATCGGGCCCAGCAGCAGGATCGCCGCCGGCAGGTCGATGAACATGCCGGCGATCAGCATGATCCCGTTCATCGCCAGAATGATCGCCCACGGTTCGCGCAAGGTGGAGAGCGCCCAGGCGGCGAAGGCCTGCGGCGCCTGCACGAAGGTCATAATCCAGCCGACTGCCGCCGAAGCCATGATGACGAGCATCACCACACCCGTCGCCGAACCGGCAGCGACCATCGCGGCCCAGATCCGCCGCGGCGTCAGATCGCGATAGAGGAAGAGGCCGGCGCCGAGGGCATAGAGCACCGCCATCACCGAAACCTCGGTCGGAGTGGCGATGCCGAAGCGCAGCACGATGAGGACGAGCACGGGCATCGCGAGCGCGGGAGAGGCGGTGAACGCGAGCCGCGCGAGACCGCGCCGTCCGGGCGGGTCGGCGGCGAGCGGAAAGCCGCGCAGCCTGGCCGAGAGCCAGCAGACGAGCAGGAACCCGGCGGCGAGCATCAGCCCAGGCAGCACACCCGCGAGGAAGAGCGCGCCCACCGAGACGTTGGAGACGAGCGCGTAGAGGATCATCGGGATCGAGGGCGGAATGAGGATCGCGATCGTCGCCGCGGCCGCGTTGTTCGCCGCTGCGAAGCCAGCCGGATAGCCCTCGCGAACCTGCCAGGGGATCAGTACGGAGCCGAGTGCCGAGGCGTCCGAGACAGCCGAGCCGGACACGCCGCCGAATACGACGGAGCCGACCACGGTGGTGGAGGCGAGCCCGCCCGGATAGCGCCCGACCAGGGCGGAGGCGAAGCCGATCAGCGCCTCGCCCAGCCTGCCCGCCATCATCAGGTTGCCGGCCAGCATGAAGAACGGCAGCGCGAGAAGCGGAAAGGACTGCGTCTGCGCGAACATCTGCTGCACGACGATGAACAGCGGCAGCGTCCCATCCGCGAGCAACGCCGCCCCGGAAGCAATGACAAGGCTGTGCGCGACCGGCACGGAGAGGGCGAGCAGGGCGAAGAAGACGAAAGCAAGCACGCCGCTCATGACGGATGCCCCCGGGTCGCCGGCGGAAAGGCACGATCGGATCCAAGGAGCACCACGCGCAGCGCCACCGTGAGCGAGGCGAGCGCGGTCAGGAAGGCGGCAACCGCCAGCGCCCAGTAGCCATAACTGCCGGAGAGCCTGAGGATGGTGCTGCGCTGCAACGCCGCGATCTCCGCCACCTCGAGCGCGAGCACGCCAAGCCAGACATAGGCGAGCACGATCAGCCCATGCACCAGCGCGAGGAGGACGCGGCGTGGCCCTTTCGCGAGCGCGCGCGGCAACAGATCGACCGAGATGTGCGCCCCATCGCGCGCGGCGATGGCCACCCCGGCGGCGATGAACCAAGGGAAGAGCTGTTCGGGAATCTCTTGCACCCAGCGGAAGCCGCCCTGGGCGAGGACGTAGCGTGCGATCACGTTGGCGGCGAGCACGGCGAGCATCACCGTGCCCGTCACCACCACGACGATGCGGCAGAGGAGGCCGGCAACGCGGTCGGCCCCCTCCGCAACGGCGAGCAGCCCGCGGGCGAGGCCCGACGCGCGCGCCACCGCTCAGGCCGTCGCCGCGTTACGAACCTGGCGGACGAAGGCGCCGAACGGCTTCTTCTCCCAGTTGTCGAGCACCACCGCCGTCGCGGCCCGGAACGCCGCCTGGTCCGCCTCGTTCACGGCGACGTTGGGATTGGCGCGGAATTCGGCAAGAAGGGTGACGTCGCTCTCCTGCATCAGGCGCCGCTGATACGCTTCCGCCTCCTTCATCGCATCCAGGATGAGTCGCCAGTCGGCATCCGGAATCCTGGCGCGGGCGATGCGGCTGACAAGCACGGGCGTGCATTCCCACTTGTGCGCGGTAAGCGAGATGAAGCGGTTCACCTCGTAGAGCTTTGAGGAGTGGATATTGGCGAGCGGGTTCTCCTGCCCATCCACCACGCCCTGCTGCAAGGCGACGTAGAGTTCGCTGAAGGCGATCTGTTGCGTGGCCGCACCGAGCGCCTGAAAGGTGTCGATGGTCGCGGGGTCAGCCGGCGTGCGGATCCTGAGCCCGCGCAGGTCGTCCGGGACGCGGATCGGACGGCGCGAGTTGGTGACATGGCGGATGCCGTTGTCCCAGTAGCTGATCAGCAGCAGGCCCAAGGGTTCGAAGCGTCGCGCCAGCTCCTGCCCGATCGGACCGTCGACCAGGCGGTAGGCGGCCGGGTTGGCGGCGAAAAGGAACGGCAAACCGAGCGCGGCCATCTCGGGGACCAGGCCGGAGGCGGGCCCCTGGCTGTTGATCGACATGTCGAGGGTGCCCGTTCGCAGCGACGTCAGCATCGCGACGTCATCGCCGAGCTGGGCTGCGCCAGCGACGCGGATCTCGATCCTGCCGTTGCTGCGGGCGCGCACCAACTCCGCGAAGTGCTCGGCGGCGAGCCAACGCGGGTTGCCGCGTGCCGCGCCGTGGCCGAGGGTGAGGCGAAGCTGGCCCTGGCCGCGGACGATGGCCGGTGTGGCGAGGAGGGCGGCGGTGCCGGCGATTGCGGCACGGCGGGTTGTTCGCAGCGTCATGGGCGTGTCTCCCTTCTTCGTTCGGATTTCGTTTCCTCGCGCGCCCTGCCGGTTCAGCCGGTCTTGCCGAGCGCTTGTCTCACCTTGGCCGCCACCCCCTCGCCATCAAGCCCGTAGTGGCGATAGAGATGGGTGGGCGGGCCGAGGATCGAGTACTGATCCTCAATGCCGATGCGAACGAGCCGCGCGCCCGCACCGGCCTCGGCCAGCACCTCCGCCACCGCCGAGCCGAGCCCAGAGACGATGTTGTGCTCCTCGGCGGAGAACACGATCCCGTGCTCGCGCGCTGAAGCCAGGATCACATCGCGGTCGATCGGTTTGATCGAGTAGAGATCGACCACCCGTATCCCGATGCCCTCGCGGGCGAGAATGTCGTGGGCGTCGAGCGAAGCCTTGACCAGGTTGCCGATGGCGAAGACCGTGGCGTGGCGGCCGTCGCGCAGCACGTGCGACCCTCCCACCTGCCAAGCGGGCGGTGCGTCGTACACCGGCGCTTCCCGGCCGCGGCCGACCCGGAAATAGACCGGCCCCGGATGATCGAGCATAGCGGGCAGCGCGGCGCGAATCGCGTTCGCATCGCACGGCGCCATCACGGTCAGATTGGCGATGGCGCGCAATAGGCCGATGTCCTCCAGGCAGTGGTGCGAGGTGCCGTAGAAGCCCATCGCGATGCCCGAGTGCGTCCCCACCATGCGCACCTTGAGGTTGGTGTAGGCGAGGTCGTTGCGGATGTTCTCCGCCCCCATGAGCGCAAGGAAGAAGGAGTAGTTCGAGATGAAGGGGGTGAAGCCGGTGGTGGCGAGGCCGGCCGCGGCGCCGATCATGTTCCGCTCGGCGATGCCGAAGTTGAAGTAGCGGTGTGGGAAGCGCTTGCCGAAGTTGATCACCTGCGTGGGGCGGCCGAGATCGGCCGTCAGCACGACGATGTCGTCGCGCCCCTTCTCGGCGAGCTCGATCAGCACGGACCCTGTGGGAAGCTGAAGCGAGAGGTTGAGGCTTCCCACCATGTCCCAGGAGGCCTCGTCGAAGCCCGGGCGCACCGTGGACTCGCTCATGTCCACGGCCGGGTTGCGGATGGCGGTGTAGGCGGCGCGGCCGGAAGCCGGGGGCGTGGTCGCGGTCGGCATGTCAGCCGATCCCCTTCTCGATCTCGGCAAGGGCGCGGTCGCGGTCGGCCGGGCCAAGGAAACCGAGGTGCCACTGCCAGGTTCCTTCCATGAACGAAACGCCCTTGCCCGCCACGGTGTCGGCGAGGATGACGCTCGGGCGATCCTCTGGGCGGTTCAGGGCCCAATCCAGCGCCTCGCAGACCTGATCGAGGTCGTGACCGTCGATCCGCCGCACGCGCCAGCCGAACGCGGCCCACTTCGCGTCGAGAGGTTCGTTGTCCATCGTCTCGGCGACCACGCCGTCGGAGCCCACCTTGTTGATGTCGACGATGCCGACCAGGTTGGCGAGGCGGTAATGCGCGCCGCTCATCGCCGCTTCCCATACTTGGCCCTCCGCCTGCTCGCCATCGCCCATCAGGCAGACGACACGAGCGGGCGAGCCGCGCAGGCGAAGCCCCAAGGCCATGCCGACCGAGACGGAGAGGTTGTGGCCGATCGAGCCGGAGGAGAAATCCGCCCCCTTCACCTTGCGCATGTCCGGGTGATCGCCGAAGGGCGAGCCGAGGCGGGTGTAGGTGTAGAGCTCGTCCCAGGAGAAGAAGCCGAGGTCGGCCAGCACCGGGTAGTGGCCGATCGCCGCGTGCCCCTTGCCCATGGTGAAGCGGTCGCGATCTGGCCAGTCCGGATTGCGCGGGTCGACGTGCAGGAACTCGTAGTAGAGGGCGGCGACGAGTTCCGCCATCGAGAAGGCCGAGCCATAGTGGCCGGAGCCGCAGATGTCGGTGAGCTTCACCGTCTCGCGACGGATCATCTTCGCCTTATCGGCGAGCAGCGCGTTGTCGACATTCCTGCGCGGTCGTGCCGGCATCGTCGTCTCCCTTCAGCCGTGAATGAGCATGCCGCCGTTGACGTCGATCACGGCGCCGGTGACGTAGGAGGAGAGGTCGGAGCAGAGGAAGAGGAAGCAGCGCGCGACGTCGATCGCCTCGCCGAGCCGCCCGAGCGGGATGCCCTCGAGGATCTTCGCCTTCATCTCGTCGGTGAGCTTGCCGCCGGTGATGTCGGTGGCGATCAGGCCGGGGGTGACGCAGTTGACGCGGATGCCGTCGGGGGCGAGTTCGCGCGCCATCGCCTTCGCGAGGCCGAGCACGCCTGCCTTCGCCGCCGAGTAGTGCGGCCCGCCGAAGATGCCGCCCCCACGTTGGGCGGAGACCGAGGACATGCAGGCGATGGCCCCCTGCCGCCTCTGCCGCATGTGCGGAATCACTGCCTGACTGAGGTAGAGCGTGCCACGCAGGTTGACGTCGAGCACCGCGTCGTAGTCGGCGGGCGTGATGTCCATGATGCGAAGCGGCTGGGTGATGCCGGCGTTGTTGACCAGGATGTCGACGCGGCCATGGCGGTCGAGCACCGCGGCGACCGCGCGGTCGCAAGCGGCCTTGTCGGTGACGTCGCAGGCAAGCCCGAGATGACCTTCCCCCGGAAGATCGACGGCGGCGGCTTCGGCCTCGTCGGCGCGCAGGTCGAGGATCGCGACCTGGGCGCCCTCTTCGGCGAAGAGACGGGCGGTGGCGCGTCCGATGCCTCTCTTGCTCGCCGCACCGGAAATGATGGCGACCCGTCCCGCGAGCAGCCCCATGCGTCATTCCTCCCCTTCGCCTTGACGACAGCGAAGGACTGGCAGCGGCAACTTGCAAACGACGATTTCTCGCCGCACTGTTGAATCGAATTCAACGGAGAAGGGGCGTGCCGACTCATCTGCCGCTGACCGCGCTCCGTGCCTTCGACGCCGCCGCCCGCCTCGGCAGTTTCCGCGCGGCGGCGGAGATGCTCGCGCTGACGCCCAGTGCGGTGAGTCACCAGATCAGGGCACTCGAACGCCGCATCGGGGTCGCACTGTTCGTGCGCGGGCCGCGGCGGGTGGCGCTGACTGAAGCGGGCGAACGTCTCGCGTGCGCCACCGCTGGCGCGTTCGACGGGCTCGCCGAGGCCCTCCTCGCCTTCGGCGTGCGCGAGCGCAAGCGACTTCGCATCCACTCCGCTCCCTCCTTCGCCGCGACGTGGCTTGCGCCACGGCTGGCGGCGTTCATCGCCGCGAACCCCGATCTCGACGTCGTGCTGTCCGCCTCGCCCGAGCCTGCCGACCTCGCGCGCGGCGAGGCCGCCTGCGACATCGTCTATCTGCCGCGCCACCCGCCGCCGCAGGATCTTGCCGCAGTTGCCCTGGGCGAGGAGCGGATCGCGCCCCTCTGCGCCCCCGCACTCGCCCGGAGGCTGCGCACCCCGGCCGACCTCGCATCCGCGGTACTGATTCATTCCTCCTACAACACGATCCGCTGGAGCGACTGGCTCGCGCGCAACGGGCTCGATCCCGCGATCGGGCGCGACGGCCCCCGGTTCGACCGTTCCTTCCTCGCCATCGCTGCCGCCGTGGACGGGGTGGGTGTGGCGCTCGACTCGACGCGCTTCGCCGAACGCGAACTCGCGGAAGGACGGCTGGTCCATCCGTTCCGCTGGCGGACCGACGATCCCCGCATCGTCAACCACGCCCTCGTCTTCCGCCCAAACCCCGCGGAACCGGTGTTGCGGTTCCGCGGCTGGCTGGTGAGGGAACTCGCTGCGGACCCGGCAGCAAGACCCGACCCCGCGACAAGGCGAAACCGAGGGCGCAGCACCGCACGGACATAGCACGAGTAGCGCAAGTGCGGCCTTCCCGAGGCCCGTTCTCGAATCGTCCCGAAGACACGAGCAAGACGGTCTCAACACCGAGTGGCGGTTGCGGGGTCGGCGGGCGGCCAGCCGCCTGCTGAGCGGACTGCCATCGGGGCGCGGAGGGAAACGAAACCAGGCCGGAAGAGGGTCGTAGAGCGCATCGGTGGCGTCCTGCGTTTCCGCCTGTCGCCCGTTTTGGGAGTTCGCCCCGATCCGCTCCAGGGGCCGACGGTCGCCCACGAGCCCGAACCGTCCATGGCACCGGGGGGGCCAGGCCGTCTCCCACGGGCCGCGGGGCCGGTTGTCGTGAAGCGAGGGGCTGGTGTCCCCGGCGGGATTCGAACCCACGGCCCCAGGATTAGGAATCCTGTGCTCTATCCTGCTGAGCTACGGGGACCCGCACCGCGCATAGCACGGCGAGGTGGCGGGCGAACAGGGCGTCATCGTCCCGTCGGGCAACCCGCCGAACGCCGCGCAAGCCCGCCCCTCACCCCCGCTCACCGACGAAGGGATTGGTCAGCCTCTCCTCACCGAACGTCCCGCCCGGTCCGTGCCCGCACAGGAAGCGGATGTCGTCGCCGAGCGGGAACAGCTTGTCGCGGATCGACCGCACCAGGGCGTCGGCGTCGCCGTAGGGGAAATCCGTCCGCCCGATCGAGCCGCGGAACAGCACGTCGCCGACCACCGCGAGCCGCGCCTCGGTGGAGACGAACACGATGTGTCCCGGCGTGTGGCCGGGGCAGTGCAGGACGGTGAAACGCTCGCCGGCGATCGACACCGCATCGCCCTCGGCAAGCCAACGATCGGGCGTCACCGCCCGCGCGCCGGCGATGCCGAACTGTCGCCCCTGCTGTTCGAGCCCGGCGAGCAGGAAGGCATCGCGCGCATCCGGCCCCCACACTTCCACCCCCAACGCCGCGGCGAGCTCCGCCGCCCCGCCCGCGTGATCGATGTGGCCGTGGGTGAGCAGGATCCGCTCGGCCGAAACCCCGGCCTCGTCCAGCGCGGCCCGGATCGCGGGGATGTCCCCGCCGGGATCGATCACGGTGGCACGCCGTTCACGCTCCTCCCACAACAGCGTGCAGTTCTGCGCGAACGGGGTCACCGGAACGATCACGCCCTGCACGGCCATCTGCGTCCTCCTCCTGCACGGGCCCCCTTTGCACGACGAGGCGGGATGCCGAAAGTGCCGGGCATGGCAGAGACGCCCCCTCCCGCCGACGCACCGGCCGCCCCCGCGACCGGTGCGAAGCCCGCGCCGCGTCGCGGCGGGTGGGCCGTGCTTCGCCTCTGGCGGGGTGAGGAACCGCTCGCCCGCGCCTTCTGGGACTGGGGCATCCTCGGCGGGCTCCTGGTCAACATGTCGACCAGCTTCGCCTTCTGGCTGCTGCTCACCGAGGACCGGGTCGTGCCCGCCTACATCATCGGCTACGGCCTCTCCAACGCCTACAACCTGCTGATCGGGGTCGGCATCTGGCGCAGCGTCGGGCGGGAAGTGACCGATCCGGCGCGGGCGCGGCGCTTTCGGCTGATCACCCTCGCCCTGCTCGCCGTCGCCGTCGTCACCTGACGCCGACGACTGCCTCGCGTCATCCAGTCTTCATGCGATCGTCGCGCTGCCGTCGCCGCCCTCGCCTAGGTCAGCGGGGTCGGCCTTGGCAGGCTGCGATCGTTGGCGATCGCAGCCGAGCTGCGTGCCGGTTGGCCGAGGAGCGCGCGCCATGACCGTCGTTTCCCCCCCGTCGCCCACCGCAGCGCCCGAAAGCCGGATGACCCCGGCGCAGGAACTGCTCGAACGCGGCAACGACGCGTTCGCACGCGCCCTCGAACAGGGCCGGGTGCTGGGCGAGGTGGCGCAGCGCCATCCCGCTCGCGTGATCCCGGACACGCTGGCCCGCCTGCAGCCGCCCGCCGCGCCGGCAACACCTTTGTCGTGCATGAGCGGGCCGGCTGCCCGCCGGTTCTCGTGTTCGAGTACGAGACCGTGCTCGACGGCCGCTCCCTGCCGCGCCCCGTCAACTACGCGCTGGTGCGCATCGTGCCGGGAGAGGGAATGCCACCCACCGATCCCGCGCTTCCCCCTTCGTCATCATCGACGCCTGCGCCGGGCACGGTGCCGGCATCGGCGGCTTCAAGTCCGACAGCCAGGTCGGCGTGGCGCTGCGGCGCGGCCACCCGGTCTATTTCGTCGTCTTCTCGCGCGATCCCGTCGCGGGGCAGACCATCCTCGACGTCACCGCCGCCGAAGCCGTGTTCCTGCAGACGGTGCTGGAGCGGCACCCGCGGGCGCCGAAGCCGGTGGTGATCGGCAACTGCCAAGGTGGGTGGGCGACGATGATGCTCGCCTCCGCCGCGCCTGACCGCGTGGGGGCCCTTGTCCTCAATGGCGCCCCCCTCTCCTACTGGGCCGGCGAGCGCGGCAAGAACCCGATGCGCTACCTGGGCGGGCTGGCGGGCGGCTCCTGGCCCGCCCTTCTCCTCGCCGATCTCGGCAACGGCAAGTTCGACGGCGCGAACCTGGTGATGAACTCCGAGAGCCTCTCGCCGGGCAACACCTGGTTCCGCAAATACGCCGACGTCTATCTCGAGGCCGATACGGAGGCGGAACGCTTCCTCGAATTCGAACGCTGGTCGGGCGGCTTCTTCCTGAGGAACCGGGAGGAGATCCGCTGGATCGTCGGCAAACTGTTCATCGGCAACCGCTTCTCGGCCGGCTAGCTCGCCGCCGGTCGCGGCCACACCTTCAACATCCGCAACGTCAAGGCGCCGATCATCGTCTTCGCCTCGGCCGGCGACAACGTCACGCCCCCGGGCCAGGCTCTGCGCTGGATCGCCGACTCTATCGCGAGGCGGCGATCGCTGCCCTGCCGCGCCT
Organism: Elioraea thermophila (ex Habib et al. 2022); assembly: GCF_003336755.1. Taxonomy (GTDB): domain Bacteria; phylum Pseudomonadota; class Alphaproteobacteria; order Acetobacterales; family Acetobacteraceae; genus Elioraea; species Elioraea thermophila. The sequence goes on from NZ_QMDI01000006.1 coordinate 611,578, forward strand.
GCTGCCGACGGTGGAGGATCGCGAGCGGGCGCTGGCCAAGGTGGAGTAGGTGGCGGGGCCGGATGCCGAACTGGGTGAAAAGGCTCTCGCCATGCTGAACCGGCTGCGCGCCGTGCTTCGCCCCGCCGGGACGGAGGCAGCGGCGTCGCCGAGCGCGCCCGTCCCCAACGGCGCGCTGGCCGAGCCGGCGGAGGCGGCCCCCGACTAACGATGCTGCGCTGGGCGCCGGCCTCGGCGATCCCCGACGGGTCGGTCGCCGAGGCGCTTGCCCCCTGCGAGCGGATCCTGCTCGCCCGACGCGAGCGCGCGGCCGACGTGGCGGGAGCGCTCGAGACGGCGCTGGTGGCGGCACTCGGTGCGCCGCCGGCCGCCTCGCCCGATGTGGCCGCCGCCCGTGCCCTCGCCCGCACCGTCGACCGGCACGGCCAAGCCTACGCGCCGGGAGCCGAGCCCGCCTACCACGATCGCCACCACCAGGCCGAGGCGACCTCGGCCATGGGCCGGCTGTGCGGCCTCGCCCGCAGCCACGCGATGCTGGACGCCGAGAATGTCCTGATCGGTGTCGCCGGCATGCTGGCGCACGATCTCGTCCACCCCGGCGACGGTGGCGACCCCCCGGCGCTCTGGAGGCGGAATCGGCCCAGCAGGCGGTCGCCATCGCCGGCGAGGCGGGGCCGCCGCCCGCCTGGTGCGCGGCACTCGCGGACCTGATCCGCGCCACCGCCGACCCCGCACCGGCCGCCGCGCCCGACCTGCCGCTCCTGCACCACCTGGCCCGCGAGGCGGACCGCTTTGGCAGCACCCTGCCGCACCTGGGCCTTACCCTGTCGCGCGCGCTGGCCCGCGAGCGGGTCGCGGGCTGCGACACCACGGGCGCGTGATCCGGCTCGGCACCCGCCCAGACGAGCGGGCTCGGCGTGATCGAGGGCGTCGCCGCCGAGACCGAGCCCCCGCTCCTCATCGCCCTCGTCGCGCCGGCCGGGGATTTCACCGCCGCCGTGCTGGGGGCGATCCGTTCCGGTACCACGCCGAGTGTCGCCGCCCTCGCCCTCGGGCTTGCCGGCATCGCGTTCGTCGCGTCGCGCATCGCCCGGCCGCTACGCGCGCTCGCACGCGAGGCCGACCGCATCCGCGCCCTCGATCTCGCCGGACCCGTCGTCGTGCAGTCGCGCGTGGTCGAGATCGAACGCCTTGCCATCGCCATGGACCGGATGAAGGACGCGACCCGCCTCTTCGGTTCCTAGGTGCCGAAGGATGTCGTGCGGCGCCTGATCGAAGCCGGGCCCGATGGCCGGCTCGCGGCGGAACGGCGGCCGATCACCGTGCTGTTCACCGACATCGAGGGGTTCACGCGTCAGGCGGAACATCTCGTGCCGGAAACGCTGATGCGGCTTGCTTCGCTCTACCTCGCTGACCTCTCGGATGCCCTGCAGCGTCACGGGGGGCACGATCGACACGTTCATCGGCGATTCCGTCATGGCGTACTGGAACGCGCCGCGGCCTGATGCCCTGCATGCGAACCGGGCCTGCCTCGCTGCCCTCGCCGCCCGCGACGCCTCGCGGGTCCCCCTGACGAGGATCCGCTCGTCCGCACCTATCGCCACCGCCTTGCCGTTCTCGCCGATCGCGCACCACCCCCCGGCCGGTCGCCCGTGGTCCGCTTCGATGCCAAGTGAAGGAGGCATGGCGGAAGCAGAGCCGCCCGTCCGGAAGAGGGTGAAGCTTGCCCTGCAGGGTGGTGGGGCACACGGCGCTTTCACTTGGGGCGTGCCGGATCGCCTGCTCGAGGCGGCGGGGATCGAGGTCGAGGCGCTCTGCGGCACCTCGGCCGGCGCGGTGAACGCGGCACTCGTCGCGCACGGCCCGGCACTCGGCGGCAACGCGGCGGCGCGCGCTGCCCTGCGCCGCTTCCGGCTGGAGATCGGCCGGCTCGCCTCCCTCCTGCCGCTGCAGCCCGCGCCGCTCGATCTCATGCTGAGCCCGGGCAACCTGCCCATTCCCGGGCCTGGAAGCTCGCCGATCTGATGACGCGCCAGGTCTCGCCCTACGACCTGAACCCGCGCAACCTCAATCCGTTGCGTGATCTGATCGATTCGATGGTGGACTTCGCCCGGCTGCGCGGGCGGCGGGCCGCCGCTTTTCGTCTGCGCCACCAACGCGCTCACGGGGCGCCTGCGCGTGTTCGAGAAGCACGAGATGACGGCGGACTGCGTGATGGCCTCGGCCTGCCTGCCGATGCTGTTCCAGGCGGTGGAGGTCGGTGGGGAGTATGTCTGGGACGGCGGCTATTCCGGCAACCCACCGATCTTCCCCCTCATCTCCATGGGCGACGGCCCTGCATCCTGATCGTCCAGCTCAACGCGATCAACATTCCCGAAGTGCCGCGCGCCATCGCCGACATCATCGACCGCGTCAACACGCTCTCCTTCAACACTTCGCCGACGCGGGAGATGCGAATGATCCGTTTCGTCACCGACCTGCTCGACCGCGGCGAGCTTTCGCGCGATCGCTTCCTGCGGCTCTACATCCATGCCATCGGGGCGGAGGAGGAGCTGGCGCGGATCGATGCGCGCTCGAAACTGAACGCCACACCGCGCTTCCTCGCTTGGCTGTTCGAGCTCGGCCGCACCAAGGCGAACGCTTTCCTCGCCGCCCATTTCGACGATCTCGGCGTGCGCTCCTCGACCGACGTCGACCGCATGTTCCTCTGACGGGCGTTGGCCATACGTTGGGCCAATGACCATCACGGCGAGGCGGCGGCGGCGAGCATGCTCGCAGCGGAGGCGAACTCGGTGAAGGCCTCGCCATCGAGTTCGGGCGCGACGAGACGCCGCGCCTCGGCCATCCGTCCCTGCATGGCCGCGATCAGGCCTTGCGTGTGCCTTACGCGAACGTCCGTGCGGGCGGCGGTGCCGAGCTCCTCGAACAGGCGCTCCGCCTCGGCGGCGTTGCCGGCCAGCGCGAGGGAGAGGGCAAGATTGTTCCGCGCCGCAACCTGAGATGGTGCGACCTGAAGCGCGCGCCGGTAAAAACCCTGTGCCCGCGCGTGGTTGCCCCCGAGGTCGGCGGCGACACCGAGCCCGTTCAGCGCCTCGGCATCCTGCGGATCGGCCTCCGCCGCACGCCGAAATGCGGCCTCGGCCTCGGCCACGGCCCCCTCGCGCAGGTGCAGGCGCCCGAGCGCCTTCAGCACGGCGCGATCACCGGGGCGGCGTGCCAGCACGCCCTGCAACACACCGATGGCCTCGCCGGTTGCGCCGCGCTCGGCCAGCGCCTGGGCGAAGCGGAGTTGGGTCTCGACATGGTCCGGCGCCGCCGCAGCGGCGTTGCGGTAGATCGACAGTGCGACGTCGTGGTTGCCGTGCGACTCGGCGATCGCAGCAAGACGCAGGCGCTCTGCCACCGAGAGGGCGCGCGGATCCGGCCGGTCGGTTCGCGCGCATGCGGCAAGAACGATCGGCGCGACGATCCAGAGGATGCAGAGGCGAGAGAGCGGAGTTCCGGACATCGTCATGACCCCATTCGGCCGAGCGTGCCGATCAGCTGGACGAAGGATGGCCCCGCGAGCAGCACGATCAGGCACGGCAGGATGAACATCGTCAGCGGCAGCACCAGGAGCGCAGGCAGCCGTGCCGCCCGCTCCTCGAACGCAGTGAGCCGTTCGTGCCGCATCTCCGCGGCGAGCGTACGCAGCGCCTGCCCGAGCGGCGTGCCGTATTGCAGCGTCTGCGCCAGCGTGGTGCCGAGTCGTCTCAGTCCATCGACACCAGTGCGTTCGCCGAGATTGAGCAGCGCCTGGCGACGATCGGACAGAAGGCGAAGCTCGCTCGCAAGCGTCGAGAATTCGGCAGCGATCGCGCCATTGGACGGCGCCATTTCGACCGCCACGCGGTCGACCATGCTCTCGAGCCCGAGCCCGGCCTCGGAGCAGATCACCATCAGATCGAGCGTGTCGGCGAGGCCGGTCTGGAGCTGCTTGACGTAGCGCCGGTGCAAATGGCTCAGCACCATGTTGGGACCGAGGATGGCGGCCGCGATGGCGAGGCTGAGCAACAGGATCTGGTGCATGCCGTCGGTTCCGCGCCACACCGTGACGGCGTAGGCGGCAGCGGGCAAAGCCAGCAGGAGCACGACTTTCAGCCCGAGCACGACGGGAACGACGGTCTGCGGCCTGTAACCGGCCGCGGCCACGGCGCGCTCGAGATCACGCCGGTCCTTTTCCGAAATGAGCGCGGTGCCCGAAATGGCCTCCCCGATCGCCCGCAGAACGCCGCTCGCCGTGAGTGCGGGCTTGCGACGGGCCGCGACCGCAGGTCCAGCCCGGCCGAGCGACGCGATCCGCCCGGCGAGCCTGCGCTCCGTCTCCGCCCGCTCGGCGAGCCAGGCCGCCAGCACAACCAAGATAACGACGGCGAGGGCCAGTGCCGCGAGACGCGCCACTTGCGCCGGATCGCTCACGTCAACCTCCGCCGTCATGTCACCGCAAGGCTCCGGCGGATCATCATCCGCATCGTCAGGATACCGAGGCCGAGCAGGGTGAAGGCGATGGCGGCAACCGTGGGGCCCTTTTCGTTCTCGACATAGAAACGCAGGTAGTCGGGGTTCAGCACCGCGAGGGCGGCCAGCGCGACGAAGGGGATGGCGGTGAGAATCATCGCCGAGGCGCGGGCCTGACCGGCGAGGGCCCGCCCTCGCGCTGCCGTCTGCACGCGCTTGCGCACGACATCCGCGAGGTTCTCCAGCGTCTCCGTCAGGCTACCGCCGGTCTGCTGCTGCAGGGTGATGGTGACGGCGAAGAACCCATACTCGCGCAGTCCGGTGCGCTTGTGCAGGTTGAGCAGGCTCGTCTCCAGTGCGACACCGATCGCCTGTTCCGCCGCGACCTGGCCGAACTCGCGTCGGGTGGGCTCCGGGCTTTCGCGGGCGATGGCGCGGATCGCCTCGTTCACCGGAATGCCGGCCTTCAGCGAGCGCACGATCATGCTCATCGCGTCCGGCAGCTGGGTCAGCAGCTTCTCGCGGTAGCTGGTCCGCCCGAAGGTGAAGGCAAGGCGGGCGACGAGCATCGTCGCCGCGACGCCCGCCGGCACAGTAAGCGCCGTTCCCATCATCGCGGCGGCGAGCAGCGCCGCGCCAAGGCCGACCACTGCGGCGAGGCCGAGGACCACCGGCCAGGGCGCCGGGTGCTGCTCCGGCCGCGCGGGATCGAGCGCGATGAGTGCCGTCAGCTTCTGCAAGGTCGACGTCCGGTCGCGACCGACCAGGACAAGGCTCTGCTGTCTCGGCTCGACCGCCGGGTGCGACGGCTGCCGCCGGGCCGTGCCGAGACGCGCTTCCATCCGCCGTCGGCGGTTGTGCTCCCACAGCAACAGAGCGGCCGCGACGATCATCGTGATGGCGGCAACGGCAGCGAGTGTCGCAGGCGAAAAGGAGAGCACAGCGACGCCTCAGATCGCCTCGATCGCCGCCATCCAGGCACGATCGAGCCCGAAATATTCGAGCCGCGCGATGAAACCGGGGCGGATCGGGGTGGCACGATAGCGGCCGCGGATCTTGCCCCGCCCATCCTCGCCTTCGTATTGGAAGGTCACCAGATCATTCATCGTCACGACGTCGCCTTCCAGGCCGCGCACTTCGGCGATCTGGATCACGCGCCGCGTGCCGTCGCGCATCCGTTCGATCTGCACGATCAGGTCGACGGCGGAGGCGACCTGGGTGCGGATCGCCTTCACCGGCAGCCCGAAATTGCCCATCTGCACCATGTTCTCGAGCCGGATGAGGGCGTCGCGGGCGCTGTTGGCGTGCAGGGTGCCGAGCGAGCCGTCGTGGCCCGTGTTCATCGCCTGCAGGAGATCGAACGCTTCGGGACCGCGCACCTCGCCGAGGATGATGCGATCGGGGCGCATCCGCAGCGCGTTGCGCACGAGGTCGCGTTGGGTGATCTCACCCTTGCCTTCCAGATTGGCAGGCCGCGTCTCGAGCCGAACCACGTGCGGCTGCTGCAGCTGGAGTTCCGCCGCATCCTCGATGGTGACGATCCGCTCCCCGTGATCGATCATCCGGCTCATCGCGTTGAGGAGCGTGGTCTTGCCCGACCCGGTGCCGCCCGAAATGAGGACGTTCAGGCGGCAGCGGGCGGCAATCTCCAGCAGTTTGGCGACGTTCTCCGTCAGCGACCCGAGCTCCACCATGCGGGCGAAGTCGATGCGCTTGCGGGCGAACTTGCGGATGGAGATGCAGGCGCCGTCGAGGGCGAGCGGGGGGAGGACGATGTTGACGCGCGAGCCGTCGGCGAGCCGCGCATCGACCATCGGCGAGGATTCGTCGACCCGGCGACCGACCGCCGCGGCGATCTTCTGCGCCACGGCGATCGCGTGCTGGTCGTCGCGGAAGCGTACCGCGCTCTTCTCCAGCTTGCCGCCGATCTCGACGTAGATGTTGTTCGGACCATTCACCATGATGTCGGTGATCCGCTCGTCCGCAAGCAGCGGCTCGAGCGGCCCAAGGCCGACCATGTCGTGCGCGATGTCGCGCGCAAGGGCGGACTGCTCGCGCGCCGAGAGCTCGATGCGGTGTTTGTCGGCGAGCTGGTGAATCAGGCGCTCGATCTCCTCCCGCAGGCGCTCCGGGGGAAGCTCCGCGGCGACGGTGGGGTCGACCTGCTCGATGACCAGCGACCACAGGCGTTCCCGCGGCGAGGCGGGCCCCGCGTTCGCACCGCCAGTGCGGGAGGCGAAGACGGATGAAGGGGGCGCAGCGAGCCGCGGAGGGGGGACCACCGCGGCGGCAGATGGAGCGGGCTCGCCCGCCAGACGCTCGAGCCGGCGTCCGAACCCGCTCATCGCCCGAGAAGCCTCCGCCACAGGCTGGTCGGCTTCGCGACGCGCGCGCCCGAAACCTCACGGGTCAGGGCAAGCATCGCCTGACGGAACGGCTTGCTGCGGGCGCACGCCGGAACGCCCAAGTTGAGGGCGGCGAGGACGGCCTTGTCGGTCTCCGGCAGGCGGATGTCGATCCTTCCGCCGAGCCCCTTTTCCACCATCTCGAGGGGTAGCCCCCCGCGAATACCGAAGCGGTTGAGCACCGTCAGCGCGCGGTCATTGCCGGCAAGAGCGGTCAACATGGCGCGCAGGCGGGCGGTGTCGCGCACCGCGACGATGTCGGGTGTCAGCACCAGCAGCCGCGTCTGCGCCATCGGATAGACGGCGAGCAGCGCGGGATCAGCCGTTGTCGGCATGTCAACCACGATCCAGTTGAACCTCTTGCGCAGCAGGCTCATCAGCCGCGCCACGCCGGTCGCCGTCGGGCGCGGGGCTTCCTCGAACGGTTCCTCGGCGGCGATCAGGCGAAGCCGATCGGACACCGCCACCGCGGAGCGGTCGAGGAAGAGCGCATCGACACGGTCGGGCTGCTCGAGGGCGACACGCAGCCCTGCCGACGGTTTGACGCCCAACAGCATGGCGGCTGCGCCAGTCTGCAGGTTGAGGTCGACGAGCGCGACGTAGCCCCGGGTGTGCTCCGCCAGCAGGACGGCGAGATTGGCGGCAACCGTCGTGGTGCCCACACCGCCATGCGCGCCGACCACCCCCACGACGCGGCCGCCGATGATCTCGTGCGGGAACGCTGCACGGCCCTGCACGACAGGCAGGAAGAGGCGAACGACTGCGTCGCGTGTGAGAGGCTTTTCGAGATACTCCACCACGCCAAGGCCGCGGGTGATCTCGCGGTAAAAGTCCAAATCGGTCTGCTCGCCGATGACCAGAACCTTCACGTCCGGCTCGCAGACATTGGCGAGCTCATCGAGCGCCTCGATGGGATTGTCGACACCACTGACGTCGACGATCAGCACTTGGGGGGTCGGTTTGCGCGCGAGATCGCGGATCGCGTAGGCGATGCCGCCACGCAGGATGGCGAGCCCTTCGCCGAGATCCGACAAAGCCGCACGCAGAGTGCCTTCCGAGTCGGCGTCCGCGACATAGGCGACGAGAAGCGGACGGGAGAGGGCGAAGCCCGGGCCCTCTGCCGCCTCGGTCGTCTCATCGAGCAGAGCGTTACCGTCCACTGCGCCCTCCGGCAGAGGCACCGACCGGTGAAGTGCGAACCTCCGGTAGCGGTTTCAGCGCGTCATCCTCCAGACGCTGGATGGCATCCGCCGCCTGACGCGACCTCCCGCGATCATCCCCCACCCCGCGGTCGAGATGAGCAGGATTGGCGATCATGGCGCGCAGATTGGCGTCGTTGACGTGGCGTGCGCGCCAGGTTCCTTCCCGCTGAAACGGATCGATCGCGGCGGTACAGCCCGCGAGAGCGAGGAGGAGCAGGATGGCGGCGGCGGGCGGCATGGCGATCAGTCCAGGATGAAGCCGGCACGGCCCGGCACGCGGCGCGGGGCACCGTCGCGCGAGACCTGGCGTAGCAGCAAGAGGCGTTCGATGTCGTTCGCTGGCCTCAGGCCATCCGTCGGCAGCGCGAGTGCCCGCGGTTCGGACACGGGGCGAACGATGTAGGGCGTGACGATGATGACGAGTTCGCTCTCGTTGCGCCGAAAACGGTCAGACCGGAACAACGCACCAAGCACCGGCACCTCGCCGAGGAAGGGCAACCCGGAGGCGGCGATTCGAGCACCGTCTTGGAACAGACCGGCGATGGCGAAGGACTGGCCGGAGCCGAGCTCGACCGTGGTTTCGGCGCGGCGGACGCGCAGCGCCGGCACACTCACGACACCGCCGGCGAGCGGCAGGCTGATCGCCCCTTCCTCCGACAATTCGCTCACCTCGGGGCGGACGCGCAGGTTGATCCGATCGTCGCTCAACACCGTCGGCACGAAGGCGAGCGAGACGCCGAACTGCTTGAACTCGATGGTGATGCGATCGAAGGAGGCGCCGACGGGAACGGGGAATTCGCCACCGGCGAGGAAGGAGGCGGTTTCGCCGGATTGCGCTGTGAGGTTGGGCTCGGCGAGGATGGTGATCAGCCGATCCTGCGCCAGGGCGTCGATCAGCGCATCGGCGGCGAAGGATGGCGAGGCAAGGCCCGCGCCAACGACGGGAGCGACCGAGCCGCCGAGGATCGTGTTGTTGAGGAGGCGGAACGTGAAACTTCCGCCTGGCCGCCCGACCACGTCCCACGAGATGCCGAGCTGGCGCGTCACCTCGCGGCTGATTTCGGCGACGCGGACGCGGAGGTTCACCTGCAACGGCCCCCGCGTCTTCAAGTCGTCGATGACGCGGTCGTTCTCCGGCAGACCCGCGCGGACGATGGTCAGCACACGCTGGGCGTCGGCGGCGGTCGGCACTTCGCCGGCAACGATGACGCCGCCCGGCACGCGACGCAGGCTGAGATTGGCGATGGCCGGCACGGCGGCACGGATCGCCGCCTCGACGGCCGGCAGCGCTCCGGGGGGCGCCCCACCACCACCGGGACCAGCAGGGCGCTGGCTGCCAACAACCACCTCGTAGGTGGCGATCTCCCGTCCGTCCGCCGCGGCGGCGACGACCACCGTCCGGCCGCGGGCGACGCCGGAAACGAACAGGGTGGTGGGCGAGGCGGCCTGGACATTCGCGATACGCGGGTCGGCGGCGAACACCGTGCTTGCCGGCTGCGGCAGGGTCACGAGCTGGCCGCCGCCAACCTCGAGGGTGAGGGTGGCGCGCTGCTGCGCATGCGCGGGGGGCGCCGCGAGGGCCGTGCAGGCGAGGACGGAGAGGAGAACGAGGACGCGGGCCAGGCGGCGGATCATCGGAAGATCACCTCCTGCCGCTCGGTGCCGCGGATGATCTGCAGGCGTTGGCCGACCGGGCGATCCGTCGGGTCGGTCTGCGCCAGTGCGGGCGAGACGTCGCCGCCGAACACCGAACGGCGGGCTTCGCCGTTGGCGCGCTCCTCGTCGGCCATGGCGCGGATGGTGAGGGAGAGGCGGCCGAGCTGGCTCGCCACCGCCACCCGCTCCGCCTCCTCCGGCGTAACTTCCAAAGTAACGGTGCGGGCGATGCGGCCATCCGGCGACGGGGTGGCGCCCATGGCGCCTTGCGTCAGGTGCTGGTCGACGGCGATGACGCGAACATCCGTCAATACCGTTTCGCCGACGACACGGCGGGAAAGTTGCGCGACCGAATCGTCAAGCTTCTGGGTGAGGAGGAGATCAACCCGGTCGCCGGGCCAGATCAGGCCGGCCGCACCGGTGACGGCATCGACGCCGACGGTGATGGCGCGCCGGTTGGGTTGCAGCACGGCGGCGAGGAAGCCGCGGTCGCGCGGGCGGAGCACGTCATTCCCCGTCAGAACCTCGCCGGGGTCGAGCCAGCGGCGCACCAGCGCACCGCCGAGTTCGGCCCGCGCTTCGGGCGCGTCGCGCACCGCGCCTTCGGGGATGAGTTCGAGCGGGAGGTCGCGCGCGGCGAGATCCTCGTTGCGCAGGAGGAGGCCCGGTGGGAGGGGGCGTGCGGCGACGAGGACGCGGGCGGTGACGGGGCGTGGCGGTTCCGGTGCGGCGACCGGGGCGGGGGGCGGGGAAGCGGGGCGCGGCGGGCTCAACGCCTGCAGGCCGATGGCGACCAGCACGCCCGAGGCGAGCACCAGGACGCCGATGAGGAGGACGCGCACCAGCATGGCGCGTCACGCTACGGCAGGAAGGTTTCCCGAAAGCAAAAACCCGGCGGCGATGGCGACCCCGTAGGGCAGCGGCCCGCGGCGCTTCAGCCGCCAGGTTTCGGCGGCGGCGATGCGGGCGAGGAGCGGTTTGCCGCGGCCGGCGGGGCGCGGCTTGCGCAGCGGGAGATGGGGCCCGGCGAGGTAGAGGAGGGAGAGCGCGCCGCCCGAGAGCGCGGTGGCGACGACGAAGTCCCATACCGCGAGCGGAGGCAGGCCGAGGGCGGCGGCGGTGGCGAGCTTCACGTCGCCGCCGCCGAGCACGCCGCGCAGGAAGAGGGCGAACAGGACGGCGAACAGGATGGCGGCGGCAGCGAGGGAGGCGGCGGCGGCGGCGAGGCCCTCGGTCAGCCGCGCGGCGATGGACGCGATCGCGAGAAGCGCGCAGAATGCATCAGGGATCCGACGGAAAGCAACGTCGCATAACGCCGCCCCGCCCAGTGCGAGAACGGCGAGGACCGAAATACACGACAGCACCAAGTAGTGCTCGTGGAAACGATTAGGCTGGCGGAAGCACAAGAGTGGACCACCGCCTCCGATGGCCCACCCCGGATACGATTACCAAATCTCGAGTGATTCACTCCGAGCTGAGCTGTCCTCCAACCCTCTCGAAGACACCCACAAGTCTGTCACCGAGTAAATTGAAGGCTGTGACGAGGGCAACGATGAGCACTCCGGCGATAACGCCGTATTCGAGTGCCGTCACACCCCGCTCGTCGCGCTTCAGCGCCGCGAGGCGGGAGGAAACATAGGTCCAGGCCTTGAGCATGTCGTTTCCCTTCCATTCCGGCCGCGCCACACCACCACGCAGCAGCGGGCCGCGTTGAGCCCGTTCCGACCCCGGCACGCCTCCTGCGCGCCGCACCCGCCCTCATCACCGGCGCCCCGAACCTGCCATCCGAGCGGAGCCACCGAAGCAGCGAGCGGAACGATTTGATCGGAGAAAGAGTAAACGCCCTGTTAACGCTTCACCGGTAAGCAAGAGGCGTCTCCACCGAGGAGATGCGGTCCCGCAAGACGCGCGCTCGCACCGGGCGCCAGCCGCCTACGCCGAGGGACCGCACGACAGAGGGAGGGTGGAAGGACGCGATGACGAACGGACCGCAGACCCCCGCTCCGAACCGAACGGGCCGCAAGCCGCCGCGTGGCGGCCCGGCACCCTTGCGCCTCGCCGCCTCACTCGGCACGGCAGCAAGACGCCTTCGCCGCGACGAGCGCGGCACCACCGCCCTCTTGACCGGCGCGCTGGCCTCCCTGCTCGTCGGCTTCGCCGGCCTCGTCGCCGACGGCGGCACCTGGTACGTCGCCCGCCGCAACGCCCAGACCGCGGCGGACGCCGCCGCGCAGGCCGCCACCCTCGCGCTGTTGCGCGGCCAGGACGTTGCCGCCACGGCGCGCGACATCGCCGCGCGCAACGGCTTCGACCCCGCGAACCCTGACACGACGGTGCGCGTACGCGCCTTCCGCCGCGACCCGAACCCCGGGATGGAGGACGCGGTCGAGGTGATCGTCGAACGCGAGGTGCCGATGCTGTTCGGCGGCGTGATCAGACTCTTCGCCAACCAGGCGCAGGCGACCACCGGGGAGACGGTGCGCATCGCCGCCCGGGCGGTGGCGCAGGCGATGACGCTGCCGGGCGGCGGCGGGGCCTGCGTGCTCGCCCTCGGCGAGAACGGGGGCATGGTGGTGCAGGAGAACGACCTGCAGATCGGCGGCAACACGCGGCTCAACGCGCCGCAATGCTCGCTCGCCTCGAACACCTCGATCCGCCAGTTCGGCAACTCGCGCGTGACCGCCTACACCATGGTGGCCGCCGGCACGGTGAGCATCGGCAACCCGGCCAACGTCACCCTCTCCCGCCCGGCGGCGGCCTTCCAGCCGCCGTTGCGCGACCCCTTCGCGCCCGAGGTGCCGGGGACGGGCATTCCGTTGCCGCCGAACAACCAGACCTGCACGCGAACGAACTTCTCGACTGCGAAATCCTCCACCGCCGCCATCACGCCCGGCGTCTATTGCGGCGGGATGACGTTGCGCGGCACGCATGATTTCGCTCCGGGCGTGTACTATTTCCAGAACGGCGGCCTCACCGTGCAGGGCTCGGCCAACCTCACCTGCTCCACCTGCACGCCCGGCAACGGCGTCACCTTCGTCTTCACCGGAGAACCGAACCAGATCTGCGGGCCCGAGAACATCAACGCCCAGGCGCGCATCGACCTGATCGGCGGCACGCCGCAATATCCGGGAATCCTGATGTACCAGGACCCGCGCGCCGCGCCGGGCTACCAGTTCCACCTCAACGGCGGGGCCAACATCACCACGCGCGGCCTGTTCTACTTCCCGCGCTCCGATCTCACCATCAACGGCAACTTCGGCGGCGAGACCTCCGCCTGCAAGGCGTTCATCGCGGAATCGATCACGCTGACCGGTACCTCGACGCAGACCATCCGCGTCGACGGCTGCGGCGAGCTCGGGGTCGACCCGGCGGTCGAGTTGCCGCAGATCCGCATCGTTCGGCTGGTGGAGTGACCGATGCGCGCGCTCACCTCGCTGCGACGGTGCCGGCGCGGCCTCTCGGCGCTGGAGTTCGGCCTCGTCGCCCCGTTCCTCGTGTTGGTGCTGAGCGGGCTGGTCGATCTCGGCCACGCGCTGCAGCGCACCATCGTGCTCGAGAACGCGGCACGGGCGGGGGCGCATTTCGCGATGAGCTTCCCGCAGGAGACGGCGTCGATCGCGGCCGCCGTGCGCGCCGCCCTGGGCGGCGTCGAGGCGACGGTGACGGTGCAGGGGCCGAACTGCGTCTGCGGCGACGGCTCGCCAGCCTCCTGCGACGGGCTTGCCTGCCCCGGCACGCCGCCGACGCCGTCGCGGGTGTTCGTTCGGGTCATCGTGGCGGCTCCCTACCAACCGCTGATCGGCTTCGGCCGGTATGTCCTGCCGGAGACGCTGCGCGGGGAGGCGATCGCGCGTGTGCGCTGAGCGGCGACGGCAGCGCGGCCTGACCGGAGCGCAGCGCGGCGCGGAGAGCGGCACCGCGGCGGTGAGCTTCGCCATCGTCGCACCCGTCCTGCTGACGCTGGTGTTCGGCATCATCGACTTGGCGCGGTATGCGTTCACCGTGGTGTCGGTGCGCGAAGCGGCGGCGATCGCGGTACGCGCCGCGGCGGTCGGACGCACGGAAGCGGAGGCAGCGGCGATCGCCATCGGCCGCACACCGTTCGTGGCCAATGGACTGGACCTGACGATCGAGTGCGAACTGCTCACCACGGCAAACGGGGCAGAGATACCGACGCGAATCGCGTGCGGTGCGGCGATCGACCCGACCGCGCTGCGCCGCGTGCGGGTCATCGCGACCGGCGAGTTCCGCTTTCTTTTGCCCTACTTGCCGACCGGCGCGATCCCGATCGTGCAAAGGACGGAAGTGACGTCCTGAGCAAAGCCGGGGGGTGAAGGCGAAGGGCCGGGCGGAAACGCTGCCTTCGGCTATCCTCACCCCATGCCGCTTTCCGACCTTCGCGCCCTCGCCGCCGTTCTCGGGCCCAGCGCGCGCCTGCTCGGCATCGATCTCGGAGCGAAGACCATCGGGCTCGCGTTGTCCGACGTCGGGCGCAGCATCGCCTCACCGTTCGGCGCGATCCCCCGCCGCAAGCTCGCCGCCAACGCGGCCGAGATCGCCGCCATCGCGCGCCAGCACGGTGTGGGGGGCATCGTCGTCGGCCTGCCGCTCTCGCTCGACGGCTCCGTCGGTCCCGCCGCGCAGGCAGCGCGCGACTGGGCGGCTGCGCTCGCCGAGGCGACCGGCCTGCCGACGGCGCTGTGGGACGAGCGCCTCTCCACCGCGGCGGTGAGCCGGATGCTGGTCGGCGAGGCGGACCTCTCGCGCCGACGTCGGGCGCAGGTGGTGGACGCGGCGGCGGCGGCGTGGATGCTGCAGGGCGCGCTCGACGCCCTGCGCCGCCTGCCCCCTCCCTCCTCTTGACGCTTGGCGCGCCGTCCGCGCTGTCGCCTCAGAGCGCGTAGGGCGGCTTGTGCAGGCCGCGCGGCGAGAGGGTGAAGATCTCCACCCCCGTTTCCGTCACGCCCACCGTGTGTTCGAACTGGGCGGAAAGCGAGCGGTCGCGCGTCACCGCCGTCCAGCCATCGTCGAGAATTTTCACCTCGGGCCGGCCGGCGTTCACCATCGGCTCGACGGTGAAGAACATCCCCGGCCGCAGCACCACGCCTTCGCCGGGGCGGCCGAAATGCAGCACGTTCGGCGGCTCGTGGAAGGCCCGCCCGAGGCCGTGACCGCAGAACTCGCGCACCACCGAGAAGCGCTGGCGCTCCACATAGGACTGGATGGCGAAGCCGAGATCGCCGAGCGTCGCGCCGGGGCGGATGACGGCGATGCCGCGCATCATCGCCTCGTAGGTGACGTCCATCAGCCGCTGCGCCTTCACCGACGGTTTGCCGGCGACGTACATGCGCGAGGAGTCGCCGTGCCAGCCATCGAGCACGACGGTGACGTCGATGTTGAGGATGTCGCCCTCCTCGAGCCGGCGCGACGAAGGAATGCCGTGGCAGACGACGTGGTTGACCGAGGTGCAGATCGACTTCGGGAAGCCGCGGTAGCCGAGGGGGGCGGGGACAGCGCCGTGCGCGACGATGAAGTCGTGGCAGAGCCGGTCGAGCTCCTCCGTCGTCACGCCCGGGCGCACGTGTTCGGTGATCATGTCGAGGGTTTCGGCGGCAAGCCGCCCCGCCCGGCGCATGCCCTCGAAATCCTCCGGGCGGTAGAGGGTGATCTTGCGCGCCTCCGCCCCGCGCACGCCCTCGCTTCGCTCGAGTTGCGTCATGCCGTCTCGGTCCATTCCGCGGGCCCTAGCGCGCGCCCCCGGACGGCGCAAGCGGGGGTGTCTCGCCGGCCGCGTGTTCCACCGCGCCGAGCGCATCGGCGAGCCGTGCTGCGGCGCTGCCGGGGCGGAGCGGCTTCGGCTGGCTCTCCGCCGGCGCCCAGCCGGTGAGGGTGAGCAGCACGAGCGGCAGCGCGATCCTCCCCTCGCCGTCGCGCGGCAGGCGGGCGAGGGCGGAAGCGAAGAGCGCGCGCGGCGGGATGCGGCGCGAACGCTGCGCCACCGCATTCGTTTCGCCGAGGGCGCGGAGATCGCGGATCAGCGCGACCGGGTCGTCGTAGGTGACGGTGAGGGTGTCGCCGTCGGCGACGGGGAGCGCGAAGCCCGCCCGCTGCAGCAGCGCCGCGGCATCGGCGAGGTCGGCGAAGGGCGAGACGCGCGGGCTTGCCCCGCCGGTGGTCTCGGCCTCGGCCCCGAGCAGGGCGGCGCGCAAGGGCGCGAGGGTGCCGAGGCCGGGCATGACGGCGAGGAAGAGACCGTCGGGGACGAGGGCGCGGCGGATCTGGATCAGCGCCCCGGGCAGGTCGTTCACCCAGTGCAGCGACAGGCAGGAGACGATGAGGTCGAACGAGGCCGGGGCGAAGGGCAGCCACTCCTCGTCGGCGGCGATGGCAGGTCCCGAGCGGGCAGCGCGCGTCGCCAAGCGGGGCGAAAGGTCGGCGGAGACGACGAACGGGATGCCCCGCGCCCGCAGGGCCTCGGCCACCAGGCCATGCCGCCCGCCGAGGTCGAGCGCGCGGCTGAAGCGCCGCGTGGTGTCGTCCAGGCGATCGAGCAGGCGGTCGGCGATGGCGGACAGGAGCGGCGCCGCCTCGTCGATGCGCGCGGCGGCGCGATCGCGGTGCAGGCGCACAGAGCGGCGGTCGAAGACGGGCTCGGGTCCGACTGTCACGCCCTGGATGTGGGCCGGTTGCGCCGCGACGCCAACGGGGCGCAGAGTGCAGGAGGATTGAGGGCCTTGTGGGACGGCGGCGTGATCGATCCCCTCCGGCTCGTCGAACGGATTGCGGCCGTCGGTGCCGCCCGCGCGGACATGCGAGCGATGGTGGGGTCCGGGCGGGTGGACCGCGACACGCTCGAGGCCGTGCTCGCGCGGCTAGCGGCGCTGGCCGCCCGGCGCGCGCTGTTCGGCACCGGCGAGTTCGCCGGCGGCGACCGACCGGCGCGGTTCGTGCTCGCCGAGGACGCCGACGGCGGCCTGGCGCTGTCCCTCGTCGTGCATCCGCCCGGCTTCACGGCCGAGCCGCACGCGCACGGCACCTGGGCGGCGATCGCCGCCGTCGAGGGTGTGGAGGTGCACCGGCTGTACCGGCAAAGTCCACGTGGGCTGGAGGTGATCGATGAGGTGGTCCTGCGGCCGGGTGCGGGCGTTGTGCTGATGCCGGACGACATCCACGCCGTCCGCGTTCCGGGGCCGGGCCCGGCTCGCCTCCTGCAGCTCCATGGGCTGGCGCCGCACCGCGCCCCGCGGCAGGAGTACGCGGCGCCGGTCGAGCAGGCATGGCCAGCGGCGCGTGCCGAAGCCGGCTGAGACATCCATGAGGGCCGACGACCTCCTCCGACCGGCGCACGCGCTGGCGCAACGCGGCGTCCGGCTCGCCCGCCTCGCGCTCGATGCCCTGGTTCCCCCGACCTGCCCGGTCTGCGACACGCCGGTCGAGGCGGCTGGCCTGATCTGTTATGCCTGCTTTCCGCGTTTCCGCCCGATCGCCCCGCCGGTCTGCGACGCTTGCGGCCTGCCCGTCAGGGGGGAGGATACACCCCCCCCGATCTGTCCCGCCTGTGCATCCCGACGCCCGCTGTTCGGCCGCGCCCGCGCGGTTTGGCTCTATGGCGGAGCGGCGAAGGACGTGATCCTGCGGCTGAAATACGCCGACCGAGAGGACTTGGCGGTGCCGCTCGGGTGGCTGATGGCCCGGGCAGGCGCCGATCTCCTGCGCGAGGCCGATCTGCTGGTGCCGGTGCCGCTGCATCTGCGGCGGCTGGTCGCGCGACGCTACAACCAAGCAGCGCTGCTCGCCCGCGCCATCAGCCGCGTTTCCCGGATCCCCGTCGCCGTCGACGCGCTGCGCCGCACGCGCGCCACCCCCGCGCTCGCCGAACTCAGCCGCGAGGAGCGCGAGGCGAGCCTGATCGGTGCCTTCGCCGTCCGCCCACGCTGGCGCGGCCGCATCTCCGGCCGGCGCATCGTGCTGATCGACGACGTGCTGACCTCCGGCGCCACCGCCGAAGCCTGCGCCGAGGCCCTGCTCGCCGCCGGTGCCGCCGCAGTCGACGTGCTGGCCGCCGCCCGCACCCCACCGCCAAGCGCCGACGCCGCTTGACCGCCCGCGGGTGCGGCGCGACAGGGAAGGGATGCCCGAGGTCGAGATCTACACCACTGCCTGGTGCCCCTACTGCGTGGCCGCCAAGCGACTGCTGCGCGCGAAGGGAGTTGATTTCCGCGAGATCGACGCGCCTTCGGGAAGTCCCGCCCGCGAGGAGGCGATCCGGCGCTCGGGCGGGCGCACCACCGTGCCGCAGGTCTTCATCGACGGCCGCCCCTTGGGCGGTTACGACGACCTGTCTGCGCTCGACCGCGCCGGTGAGTTGGATCGGCTGCTCGGGCTCGGTCCTGCCGCCGCCTGACCTCGGCCCGCCGCTGGCACTCTCTTGCCGCGGCTGCCAATCGACCCGACACTAAGGGCAACGGACCGGGGCGAACGGCAATGATCCACTATGCGCTCCGCTGCGAGGCGGGTCACGAATTCGACGGGTGGTTCAAGGACAGCGCGACCTTCGAGAAGACGGCCGCCAAGGGCTTGCTCGAGTGCCCCTTCTGCGCCTCGACCAGGGTGACGCGCGCCCTGATGACGCCGGCCATCGCCGGCGGCCGCCGCGACGAGCCGAGCCCTCAACCGCCCGCCGCGCCACCGCCCGCGGCGCCGGAGAAGGCCGTCGCCGGCCCGATCCCGCCCGCCCTCTACGCCGCCCTCGCTCGGCTGCGCGCCGAAATCGAGCGCACCTGCGAGTACGTCGGCTCCGCCTTCGCCGAGGAGGCGCGCCGCATCCACGAAGGCGAGGCGGAACGGCGCGGCATCTACGGGGAAGCGACCCCGGAGGAGGCCGAAGCCCTGCGTGAGGAAGGGATCGAGGTGCAGTCCATTCCCTGGGTGCCACGGACCGACGGCTGACCGCTCCGTTGCCTCAGTGGGGGCCTTACGCCGTTTGCGCTTTGGCCCTTTCACCCCAGGACCTGGAGCGATACGCCCGCCCGACCCGCCGCCTCAGGTGCCCTGTCCGGTCCCTGCTCCCGCGCCCTTGGCCGCGCCTGCCTGCAGCAGGGCGGCGATCGCCGCCGCCAGATCGGCCCGCGCGATCGGCTTGGCAAGGAAGGCGATCGCCTCCTGGCGCGCGAGATCCTCGGGCAGCTGGCTGCCGGCGAAGCCACTGATCAGCAGGGTGGGCAGGACCTTGCCGCCGCGCCGCGCCCACAGCGCGAGCTCGTAGCCGTTCATGTCGCCCGGCATGATCACGTCGGTCACCAGCACGTCGGGGTTGGCCTCGCTGAGCCGCGCGCGGGCGGAGGCCGCATCGTGCGCCTCCGTCACCCGCGCGCCGAGGGCCTTCAGAGTCTCCGCCATGACGTGGCGCACGGTCGGATCGTCATCGACCAGCAGCACGTGCGCCTCGATCCGCGTCGGCACGGTGGCGGGCCGCGGCGGCTCGGGCGGGATCGCCTCCGCGGTCAGGGGCAGGAACACCGAGACGCGCGTGCCGCGGCCCGGCTTGCTCTCGATGATCGCCGTGCCGCCGGATTGCTGGGCGAAGCCGTACACCATGGCAAGGCCGAGCCCGGTGCCGCGGCCGAGCGCCTTCGTGGTGAAGAAGGGCTCGAAGGCCCGCGCCGCCACCTCCGGCGGCATGCCACGCCCGTTGTCCTCGACGTCGATCACGGCGTAGCGCCCGGGCTCCAGCCCCGTCGCGTCGCGCTCCGAGGCGCGAATGAGCCGCATGCGCGTGCGCACGACGATCCGCCCGTCGCGTTCGATCACGTCGTGCGCGTTCGAGATCAGGTTGATCAGGCAGGCATCGAGATGCGCCGGGTCGACGCGCACGGGGAGCGGCCGCGGTGCGAGATCGAACACGAGCTGATTCTGCTCGCCCGCCGCCTTGGCGAGCAGGGTGCGGCTCTTGCGGATCTGCGCCGAGACGTCGCAGGCGACCGGAAACAGCATCTGCTTGCGCGCGAAGGAGAGGAGATCGGCGGTCAGCCGGGCGCCGCGCTCGATCGTCGCCATCATCAGGTCGGTCGTCTCCCGCACCGTCTGATCCTCGGGGAAGCGGTTCTGCAGGCTCTCCGCAGAGCCCATCAGCACGGCGAGCAGGTTGTTGAAGTCGTGCGCCACCCCGCCGGTGAGCAGCCCCACCGCCTCGAGCTTCTGCGCCTGATGGAGCTGGTCCTCCGCCTTGCGCCTCGCTTCGTCGGCATCGATCACGCACTCGACGAGATCGGCATGCGCATGCGCGGCGCGCCAGAGCGCGTAGGCGAGCGCGCCGATGGCGACCGAAGCGAGCAGCAGCACGAGGCCGAAGCCGATCGCCACCTTGTCGTGCGCGCGGGAGAGGCCCGACCGGGAGCCGGTGACCGAGACCGCCACCAGTTTCGGGCCGATCGCCCGCCACGCGATCAGGCGCCGGCCCTCCTCCACCGTCATCTCTTCGATCTCGCCGTTCTCGGCCCCGCCCTGCCAGGCGCGCAGCAGACGGGCCAATCGCGTGTCGAGGCGCGCGGGGGCCACCTCCGGCGGACGGCTGGCCAGCACCCAACCGTCGCGGCTGATCCAGGCCACGGTGAAATCGACGAAGGGCGAGATGCCGGCGAAGGCGCGCTGCAGGTAGCCGGTCGGGATCAGCACCACGGTGGCGTCGACCGCCCCCGGCGTCTCGCAGGGCACAACGACGCCGAAGGCGAACTCCCCGCCACCGGGCAGCGGCCGCGGCGGCACGACCGCGACCGGTTCGCCCTCCAGCGTGCCGATCTCGTCGGGCCCGGGCAGCGGCAGGCGCATGTCCTCGCCCCAGGCCTGCGGCAGCGAGTGGACGAGGACCCGCCCCTCCGCATCGACGATGGCGATCGCGGCGATGTGGGCGTGGCGATCGGCGATGGTTGCGAGAAGCCGCCGCAGCCCCTCGTCGCTGCGCACCTCGGCGGCCGGGCGAAGAGATGCGATCTCGTTCACCCGGCGTCCGACATCGACGCTGACCGACAGTACGGTGCGCGTGTGGTAGGCGGCGAGATCGAGCACCTCGGCGAGCCGGGCTCGCCCCTCGCTCATCGCGATCGCCTTCAGCCAGGCCGCCCCGACCAGGATCGCGATCAGCGGCGCCAGCATCAGCCCGCCGAGCAACAGGGCAATCCAGCGGTTCAGCCTCTGGGCGGAAAGCGACATGTCGGCGAGCGCGGCCTCGGGCGAGGCCGCATCGAGGCGACGCGGCAGTGCGGCCATGACGGCTCCTGGAGCGGATCGGGAAGGAAACGGGAGGGGGGCAGGGCGGGCAGAGCTCCGCCCGGCTTCGGAACCTATTCCTACAGCCTTTCCCCCGCGCGGTCGAGAGAAAACCGCATCACCGCCCTGCCGAGCGCGGCTGCTCGGGCCTCCCTCGCTCGCCGGCCGGCGTCAGACGCGCCGCGCCGCAACCAGGTAGTTCACCGAGAGATCCGGCGTCTCCCGCCACCTCCCCGACAGGGGATCCATCGCCATACCGGCTGAGTCGACCACCGCGAACCCGGCCGCGCGCAGATCCCGCGCCAGCTCCTCGGGACGGACGAAGGCGCGCCAGTCATGCGTGCCCACGGGCAGCAGCCTGAGAAGATACTCCGCGCCCACCTTGGCGAACAGGAAAGATTTCGCCGTGCGATTGAGGGTGGAGAGGAACAGCATGCCCCCCGGCCGGCAGAGTGCGGCGAGCGCGCCGAGGAAGGCCGACCGGTCCGCCACGTGCTCCACCACCTCGAGCGCGGTGATCGCATCGAACATCATCCCCTCCGCCACCAGATCCTCCGGCGCGCCGACCCGGTAGTCGATCGCGAGCCCCGCCCGCTCGGCGTGCAGACGGGCGGCGGCGATCGTCTCGGCCGCGGCGTCGATCGCGCTCACCCGCGCCCCCGCCCGCGCGAAGGCCTCGGCCGCGATGCCGGCGCCGCAGCCGACATCCAGCAACGGAAGACCCTCGATCGCGAAGCCCGCCTTGCGCAGCCGGGCGAGGATCCAGGCCACGCGCAGCGGGTTCATCCGGTGCAAGGGTTTCATCGGCCCCTCGGGGTCCCACCACCGGTCGGCAAGGGCGGCGAACTTCGCTGTTTCGGATGCCAGAACCGTGCCCGCCATGCCGCCACCCCCGGTTGCCGACCAGAACCCCAACCGTTATGTGTCGCCGCTCACGCCCCGCGCAACCAAGCCCCGCCGGACGCCAGCATCCATGGCCCGCCTCGTGATGAAATTCGGCGGCACCTCCGTCGCCGATCTCGACCGCATCCGCGCCGTCGCCCGGCGCGTCAAGCGCGAGGTGCTGGCCGGGCACGAGGTGGCGGTCGTCGTCTCCGCCATGGCCGGGGTGACGAACCAGCTGGTCAAGTGGTGCCAGGAGCTCTCGCCGCTGCACGATGCGCGCGAATACGACACCGTGGTCGCGACCGGCGAGCAGGTGACGACGGGTCTCACCGCCATCGCCCTGCAGGCGGAAGGGGTGGATGCGCGCTCCTGGCAGGGCTGGCAGATCCCGATCCGCACCGACGACGCGCACGGCAAGGCGCGGATCGAGGCGATCGAGGCGGGCGAGTTGCGCCGGCGCATGAAACTCGGCCAGGTACCGGTGGTGGCGGGCTTCCAGGGAATCGGCCCCGACCAGAGGATCACCACGCTCGGGCGCGGCGGCTCGGACCTCTCGGCGGTCGCTCTCGCCGCCGCCCTCGAGGCCGATCGCTGCGACATCTTCACCGATGTCGACGGGGTCTACACCACCGACCCGCGCATCGTGCCCCGCGCGCGCAAGCTCGAGCGCATCTCCTACGAGGAGATGCTGGAGCTCGCCTCCGTCGGCGCCAAGGTGTTGCAGACGCGCTCGGTCGAGCTCGCGATGAAGCGGAGGGTGCGCGTCCAAGTGCTATCCTCGTTCGAGGACGTGCCCGGAACCCTCGTGGTCGATGAGGACGAGATCGTGGAAAAGGAACTGGTGAGCGGGGTCGCCTACTCGCGCGACGAGGCGAAACTCACGCTGCGCCGCGTGCCCGACCGGCCCGGCATCGCGGCCTCCGTGTTCGGGCCGCTGGCAGCGGCCAACATCAACGTCGACATGATCGTGCAGAACGTCTCCGCCGACGGGCTGACCGATCTCACCTTCACCGTGGGGCGGGCCGATCTCGCCCGTGCGCGGGCGGTGCTCGATTCGAACCGCGAGCGCATCGGCTTCGAGGACCTGGTGGTCGATCCGGGCGTGGCCAAGGTCTCGGTCGTCGGCATCGGCATGCGCAGCCATGCCGGGGTGGCCAACACGATGTTCAAGACGCTGGCGGAACGGGGCATCAACATCGAGGTCATCTCCACCTCGGAGATCAAGATCAGCGTGCTGATCCGCGAGGAGGCGACGGAGCTCGCCGTACGCGCGCTGCACTCGGCCTACGGGCTGGATCGGGCGCCGTGATGACGCGGGAAGAGGCCGAAGCCCACCTCGCCGAACTCTGGCGCCGCGGCACCGAGTTCCTCGGCTGCCGCTACGCCATTCTCGGCGGCGCGATGAGCTGGGTGAGCGAGCGCAACCTCGTCTCCGCCATCTCCAATGCGGGCGGCTTCGGCGTCATCGCCTGCGGTTCGATGTCGCCCGCCCTGCTCGATGCCGAGATCGCGGCGACGAAGGAACGCACGACGAAGCCGTTCGGCGTCAACCTGATCACCATGCACCCCGAGCTCGAGGCGCTGATCGACGTCTGCCTCGGCCACCGTGTGGGCCACATCGTGCTCGCGGGCGGCATTCCGCCCACGGGCGCCATCCGCCGCATCAAGGACGCCGGTGCCAGGGTGATCTGCTTCGCCCCCGCACTCGCGCTCGCGCGCAAGCTGGTCCGCTCCGGGGCGGACGCGCTCGTCATCGAGGGCTCGGAGGCGGGCGGACACATCGGGCCCGTCAGCCTCACCGTGCTTGCGCAGGAAATCCTGCCGCATCTGCGCGAAGTCCCCGTCTTCGTCGCGGGGGGGCTCGGCCGCGGCGAGGCGATCCTGTCCTACCTCGAGATGGGTGCCGCCGGGGCGCAGCTCGGCACCCGGTTCGTCTGCGCCACCGAATCGATCGCCCATCCGCGCTTCAAGGAGGCCTTCATCCGTGCGGCCGCCCGCGACGCCGTGCCCTCCGTCCAGCTCGACCCGGCCTTTCCCGTCATCCCCGTGCGGGCTCTCGCCAACGAGGGCACGCGCCGCTTCCTCGAGCACCAGGCGGAGGTGATCCGCCGCTTCCGCGCCGGCGAACTCTCCAAGGACGAAGCCCAGCTCGCGATCGAGCACTTCTGGGCCGGGGCGCTCAGGCGCGCCGTGATCGAGGGCGACGTCGAGACGGGCTCGGTCATGGCGGGGCAGAGTGTGGGCCTGGTCACGCGCGAACAGCCGACCGCCGAGATCATCGCCGAACTCGTCGAGCAGGCGATCGCCGCCCTCATGCGACGCGAGACCGCTGCGGTGGCGGCGGCGGCGGACTAGGAGGGAGACCGAGGTGAGCGGGCGGGAGGCACCCCCCCTCTCCCGCTCGATGCTCGCGCGTCTGCGCGCGCTGATGAGCGCGGATACCGCGCTCGCCGCCCGTCTCGCCGGCGTGGTGCGCCTCGTCGCCGGCGAACTCGTCGCCGAGGTCGCGTCAATCTACGTCGCGCGGCCGGGCGAGATTCTGGAACTCGCCGCCACCGAAGGCCTGCGGGCGGAGGCGGTGGGCCGCACGCGGCTTCGCTTCGGCGAGGGCATCGTCGGCACCGCGGCCGCCGAAGCCCGCATCCTCAACCTCCCCGATGCGCAGCTCCATCCGGCCTTCGCCTACCGTCCCGAGACAGGCGAGGAACGCTTCGCCTCCATGCTCGCGGTGCCGATCCTGCGCGGCACCGAGGTGCTCGGCGTCATTGCGGTGCAGAACCGACTGCCCCGCCGCTACGGCGACGACGAGGTGGAGGCGGTGGAGACGGTGGCGATGCTGCTCGCCGAGGTGCTGCACGGCGCCCGGCGGGCCGACGAGGAGGTGGGACGCAGCCTTGCCGCCACCCTCTCCCGCCATTACGAGGGGGTGGGGCTGACGCCGGGCCTCGCGCTCGGGCCCGTGCATCGGCACGGGCGTGCGACCCACGCCGCTCCCGTCCTGGCCGACGATCCGGTGGCGGAGCGAACGCGTCTTGCCGCGGCGGTGGCGGCGATGCGGTCGGAACTCGATGCGCTGATCGCCGCCCCCGGCTTTCCTTCGGCGGACGAGCCGGCCGCCGTGCTGGACGCCTACCGCATGATCGCCGCCGACACCGGCTGGGTCGCGCGCATCGAGGAGGCGATCGCGGGCGGGCTCACCGCGGAAGCCGCGGTGGAGCGCGTGCTGGCCGAGCTGCGCGCGCGCTTCCGCGGCCTCGCCGACCCGCTCCTGCGCGAGCGGGTCGCCGACATCGAGGATCTCGTGGGTCGCCTCCTCGACGCCTTGGCGGGCCCCACCGACCGACCCGCCCCGCCGCCGGGCTTCGTGCTGATCGCCCGCCGCATCGGCCCCGCCGAGCTGCTCGACTACCGTCGGCACGGCGTGGCGGGGCTGGTGATCGAGGAGGCCTCGCCCACCGCGCACGCCACCATCATCGCGCGCGCCTTGGGGATCCCACTGCTTGCCGGCTGCCGCGGCGTGTGGGAGGCGGCGCAGCCCGGCGAAGCGGCCTTCGTCGATGCCGATCGCGGCCGCTTGGTGCTCCGCCCCGACGCCGAACTCGTCTCCGCCTTCCATGCCGCGTGCGCGGCGCGCGCCGCTCGGGTGGCGGAGATGGCGGGGCTGCGCGCGCTGCCGCCCGTCACGCGTGACGGCGTTCGCCTCTCCGTGATGCTGAACGTGGGCTTGCTTGCCGATCTTGCCGATCTCGACGCCTCCGGGGCGGACGGCATCGGCCTCTTCCGCTCCGAGATCGAATGGCTCGCCCGCGGCGGCCTGCCCGATCTCCCGACCGAGGAGGCGATCTATCGCGAGGTGCTGGCGGCGGCGGGCGAGCGGCCGGTGTTGTTCCGCACGCTCGATCTCGGCGGCGACAAGCTGATGCCCGGTTTCGGCCACGATGAGGAGGAGAACCCCGCCCTCGGCTGGCGGTCGATCCGGATCGGGCTCGATCGCCCCGCGCTCCTGCGCCGCCAGCTCCGTGCCCTGCTGGCTGCGGCCGCCGGGCGGACGCTCGCCGTGCTGTTTCCGATGATCACCACGGTCGAGGAGTTCCGTGCCGCCCGCGAGTTGCTGGCGGCCGAGGAGAAGGCGGCCGCGGCACGTGGCGCCCCTCCGACCCGGGTGTTGGCCGGGGCGATGCTGGAGGTGCCGGCGCTGGCCTGGCAGCTCCCTGCCCTGCTCGAGGAGGTCGATTTCCTCTCCATCGGCTCGAACGACCTCACGCAGTTCCTG
The DNA here is from genome assembly GCF_003336755.1 of Elioraea thermophila (ex Habib et al. 2022). GTDB lineage: Bacteria > Pseudomonadota > Alphaproteobacteria > Acetobacterales > Acetobacteraceae > Elioraea > Elioraea thermophila. The sequence continues at coordinate 637,761 of NZ_QMDI01000006.1, forward strand.
TTCGCCGCCGACCGCGGCAATCGCCGGGTGGGCGCGCGCTATGACTTCCTCTCGGCACCCGTCCTCGATCTGCTGGAGGAGGTCGCGCGCGCGGCCGATGCGGCCGGGGTACCGCTGAGCCTCTGCGGCGAGGCGGCCGGCCGACCGCTCGAGGCGCTGGCCGTGTTCGGGGTCGGCATCCGCACGGTCTCCGTCTCCGCCGCCGCCGTGCCGGCGGTGAAGGCGATGGTGCGCAGCCTCGACCTCGGCGCCTTCCGCGAGGTGCTGGCAGGGCTCAGGCGCTCCGCCCGCGGCGGGGCGAGCCTGCGCGCCGACATCGCGGCCTATGCGCGCGATCGTGGCATCGTCATCGACTGAGCCCGCTCCCCATTTGCATGCAGGGCAGCATTCCTCGCTCTTGCCTCTGGCACCGGGCAAGGAAGGCGCGCTAGAAGCCGCGCGTGGCGGGTGCTGCCGCCACTACCGACGGAACGCACCGAGGGTCGAGCGGGTGCATCAGAGCGGGCAGACGATACTCGCGGCCGAGGACGCGGCGCGCACGCCGGGCATGGCGAGCTCCTCCGGCGGGCTCCTACGTGCCACGCGGCTGCGCCACGGTCTTTCCATCGCCGACGTGGCGGCGGCGTTGCGCATCCGCAAGGAGTATCTCGAGGCGATCGAGTCCGGGCACACCGAACGCCTGCCAGCGCCGGCGTATACGTTGGGCTACGTCCGCTCCTACGCCGCCGCGCTGGGCCTGGATCAGGACGAGATCGCGCGCCGCTTCCGCTCCGAGACCGGCATGGGCCAGGCGCGCAAGCCCGATCTCACCTTCCCCGCGCCGGTGCCGGAGCGCGGCGTGCCCGCCGGGGCGCTCGTTCTCGTCGGTCTTGTTCTCGCCGCGGGGCTCTATGCCGGTTGGTACTGGCTCGCGGAGCCCGGTCAGAAACTGGCAGGGGTCATCCCTCCCGCACCCGAACGCAGCGTGCGGGTGGAGAGCGCTCCGCCGCCCCTGCCACCAGCGCCACCCCCCGCCGCACCGGCGCCCGCCGCCCCCGCGACGGTCGCTGCGCAGACCCCTTCTCTCACCCCGCCCCCCGTGCTGCTGCCGGCGGAAGGCCCTTGGCCGACGGGACCGGCGGTGACCGCGCTGCCGGCGCGCCGGCCGGATCCTTCCGCCGCCAACGCCGCCCCGGTCGCCGTCCCACCGGCCGATCCGCCGGCCGCCGACCCGCCCGCCACCTACGGCGCGAATGGCGTGGAGGCCGGCAAGGTGCTATTGCGCGCCCGCGCCGACACCTGGGTGCAGGTGCGCGAGCGCGGCTCCGGCACCGTGCTGTTCAACCGCGTGCTTCGTCCCGGCGAGACCTACCGTGCCCCCGACCGCCCGGGTCTCCTGCTGACCACCGGCAACGCCGGCGGGCTCGAGATCCTGGTCGGCGGCGACCCCCTCCCCGCCCTGGGCGGCAACGGCGTGGTGCGGCGGGATCTACCGCTCGAGCCCGAGGCCTTGCGCCAGGCGGTGGCCGCGCTGCCGCGCTGAACCCAGCCGGCGGGAAGGGCGCTCGCACGACTGGCGGAGGGGCGGGCGCGTCGCCATAGTGGAGGGCGCGCCGAGGAGCACGCCATGGCCTACCGCCCCTACCAACAGATCCACCGCCGCAAGAGCCGTCAGATCAGGGTCGGCAAGGTCGCCGTGGGCGGTGATGCGCCGATCAGCGTGCAGACCATGACCAACACGCCGACCACGGATGTGGCGGCGACCATCGCGCAGATCCGACGCTGCGAGATCGCCGGCGCCGACATCGTCCGCGTTTCCGTCCCCGACGAGGAGAGCGCGGCCGCACTGGCGAAGATCGTGCCCGAGGTCGGGGTGCCGATCGTCGCCGACATCCACTTCCACTACCGCCGCGCCATCGAGGCCGCCGAGGCCGGGGCGGCCTGCCTGCGCATCAACCCGGGCAACATCGGCTCCAAGGAGCGCATCCGCGAGGTTGTGCAGGCGGCGCGCGACCACGGCTGTTCGATCCGCATCGGCGTCAACGCCGGCTCGCTCGAGAAGCACCTGCTCGAGAAGTACGGCGAGCCCTGCCCGGAGGCGATGGTGGAGAGCGCGCTCTGGCACGCTGCCCATCTGCAGGAGCTCGACTTCCACGAGTTCAAGATCTCGGTGAAAGCCTCCGACGTCTTCCTCGCGGTGGCCGCCTATCAGCAGCTCGCCGAGGCCTGCGACCACCCCCTGCACATCGGCATCACCGAAGCCGGCGGGCGGCGCACCGGCACGGTGAAGAGCGCGATCGGCTTGGGCTCGCTGCTCTGGGCCGGCATCGGCGACACGATCCGGGTCTCGCTGTCCGACGAGCCGGAGGAGGAGGTGCGCGTCGGCTGGGAGATCCTGAAGGCGCTCCATTTGCGCCATCGCGGAGTGAAGATCGTCTCCTGCCCCTCCTGCGCCCGTCAGGGCTTCGATGTCATCCGCACCGTGGAGGCGCTGGAGAAGCGGCTCGAGCACATCGAGGTGCCGATCACCCTCTCCATCATCGGCTGCGTGGTGAACGGGCCGGGCGAGGCTTTGCTCACCGACATCGGCCTGACGGGGGGCGGGGCCGGCCGGCACATGATTTATCTCGCCGGCAAGACCGACCACACGGTCGACACCGAGCGGATGATCGACCACATCGTCGAGCTCGTGGAGGCGCGAGCGGCGGCGATCCGCGCCGCCGAGGCGGCCCGAAAGGCCGACACCACGGCGGAGCCCGCCGTGCCGCAGGCGGCCGAATAGCCCCTCCGCTCAGCGCGCTGGGGCCTCGGCCAGGTCGGTCCGGCTCCAGCCGGCGATCTCGAGCAGCGTGCGGGCCTTCGCCGTCACCACGCGCATCGGGCCCGGGGCGCAGCGAAGCGGCAGGGCGGAGAGGGACGCGGGCGCCACTTCGGCCAACGCGGCGCGCACCCGGCAGGCATAGGCGAGGCCGGTGGCCGAGCCGGGTGCGGCACCGTTGTAGAGGGCGAGGGCGGCGGCGAAGGAGCCGGCGCGGCGACGGGCATCGGCGAGCAGGGCGGCGGCGAACAGGGCGGAGGCATGGGCGTCGAACACCCACGCCCGCGCCTCGCGCCCGTGCGCCTTCAGGTTCACCTGGAAGCACCCGGCCGAGAGGCTGCGCGCACCCCGCGCCAGCGTCTCCGCCTCACGCTGTGCTTCGCCCGCATCGCCCGGAAACCGCGACGCGCGCTCCGTGCCCAGCGCATAAGGGTGAAGCGCGCTCTCGACGATGGCGACGGCCACCAGGAGCCCCTCGGGCAGGCCGTAGACCGCCTCCGCCATGCGCGCCGCGTCGAGACAGCGGGCGGCGAGTTCGCCGCGCGCGCTGCGTTCGTTGCGTTCGCCGATCGTGTTCGCCGCCGCGGCAAATCCGACCGAGACGAACATGACGGCCACAGCGGCACTGCGCAGGACCCTGCTCATGGCCCTGCCGTAGCCGCTCGACCGAGGCCTGAAAAGCTCGAAACGAGACCTCAAGTCGGCCGGATTTCGAGTTTCGCGTCATGGTTGTCGGATGTGGCAGGATTGTGGCGGACTTGTAGAGACTTTCCAGACCATGCAGAAGGACTTTAGATAGACTTATCTCGATTGAAATCGTATCCCGAGGCCAAGGCAAACCGCAGAAACGACATCGGCCGGGAGGTGGTTCCTCCCGGCCGAAGCCTTGCGCTAGGGTTTGGGTAGCTATGCTGTTGTCGCAGGCCTTCCCCGTGCCGCGACGAGGGCGAGAAGGCCGACGGCGATGAGGGCCAGGGTGCCGGGCTCCGGCACCGGCTCGGCACCAGGCGCGGGGAGGTGCGCCACCACGGGCTCCATGACGAAGCGGAAGCCCGCCTGCTCGCCCGTGGTGTCGAGGAACGAGACCACGGTGACGAAGGCCAGAGGATCACGCGGATCCACACCCGCCTCGGGATCGATGCCCCCGATGCGGAACGAACGCACCCAGAGGTTCCGCTCGGCATCGAAGGGGAAGTCGTACGGCATGCCCGCGACCAGCTCTTCCAGGAACTCCCGCCCGTCGAAGCTGAAGGCGAGCGTGAACTTTCCATCCGCGAGCGCGAGGTCGGCGAGGCTTCCGGGCACCATCACCCAGCCGAAGGCGGCCTCGCCGTCGATCGCGTAGTCGTAGGCGATGGCGACCTCGGGGTCGAAGGCCCAGCCGGGCGGGCGATCGCCGGGGACTGTGACGGGCGCCGGAATGAGCCAGATGTCGGGCTCGAGGTCCCACACCCACCCGATCGGCAAGCCCGGTTCGGGCTGCGGAACCACGGGCAGGAGGGGCTCGTCGATGGTGCCGATTCCGCCGCCGACACCGCCGATCGGCGGCATGCCACCGCCACCGGGAGGGCTGCCACCACCGCCACCGGGAGGGCCACCGCCACCCCCGCCAGCGAAGATGGGCATCAGCACGCCGAGCTCCGTGCGGTCGAGATAGGTGATCGCGGCGAGGATCTCGGCCTCGTTGTTGATGCCGAGCGGCGAGATGCCGGCAACAGGGGGGCCTATGAGCAGCGGGCGGAGGTCGGCGAAGGTGTTCACCCCCGCCGGGTCGAACAAGGCGCCCCCGCCCATTCCCTCGTAGACGACGAGGCCCTGGTCGTTGAACCCGACGGCGCGGCCGCCGAGCCCGGGCAGCGCCTCCTCGGTCAGATCGCCGCGGCTGACGACGGGGTCGCCGTCGCTCCGGTTGACCAGGAGGTCGAAGCGCCGAGGGGCGAGCGTGCTCTCCCTGATCCCGCCGGCCTCGAAACTCCCTGCCGCATCGGCGACGAACCATCCGCCGAGGAACTCCGCACCCTCCCAGATCGGGCTCAGCACCTCGGTGCGGCCGGACGCGCCGGTCACCGTCAGCACCGCCCTGCCTTGATCGTCGAGCCCCGCCATGGTCAGGTTGGCCACCGCCTCGTCGAACCGCGCCGCCGTTCGCGTGGGCAGGTTGCGGAACTCGACGGTGCCGGTGGTCGAGTCCGGTGCCGAGGGGGTGAAGAACACCGCTTGGCCGCCGATCTGGTCGACGCCGGCGACCACGCCCTGATTGTTGATCACCGCCCGCTCGACGTAGATCTCACGCCCCGCCGGCAGGTTCGTCGCCGTGAGGCTGCCGACGAAGCTCGTCGTGCGGGTTGCCCGATCGAGGCGGTAGAGGTCGAAGCGCTGGTCGTCGGTCGCCGGGATGTAGCGGTTGAGCAGGATATCGCCGCGGCTGTTGAAGGCGGCGGAGAGGATGAGAAACGGCGGATCGACCCCGGGTGCGGTCGCGGGCAGCGTCTCCACCGGCACCGCCCGGTAGCCTAGGATGGGGCTCGCCGTCGCCGTCCCGCCGGCGAGAAGCATGGCCGCGACCAGCGCGGCCGAGCGCAATGATCGTCGCATGGGTCTCCCCTTCCCTTCGGTCTGCCGGCCTCCTCCTCCCCCCCGGGAACCCGGCAGCGCATGCGATCGCGCTGAGGGCGCAGGGAGAGAGTCAACACCTTTTTGATGACGTTTCGTTCTTTTTTCGTATCATTCTGCCGCTGCAGTTGAACGCCCTCGCCTCACAGCGGCAGGGACGGGTCGATGATGGTCACCTGCGGCTCGCCCTCCATCATCAGCCGCATGGCGTGGATGGTGGCGGCGACCGCCCGTTCCCAGTCGTCCGTGAGGAACTCGGGCTTGACGGTGAGGATGCGCTCGAGCCGACGGCGCCCCTCGCCCCAGGCCCCCCAGAGCGACTGCAGCGTGCGGCCGGGTGGAGCGAAGACGGAAGTGCGGGCGAGCACCGTGCCGTGGTAGTTCACCTTGCGCCGCGCCGGCACCGCGCCGCCTTCGGCGGAGGCGATCGGGTTGCCCGCCTCGTCCGTCATCGGCACCTCGGGGTTCGCTCCATCGTCGCGGATCGCCGCGATGTGCGCCTCCTCCCAGGCCTCGATGTCGGCCCTCGTCACCTCCCCCCGCGCGCGCCAGGTCCAAACGACGACGAGGTAGCCCGCCCGCGCCATGTCGGCCTTCGGCGGGATCGAGCCCGCCGTGCGCACCGAAAGGCGGACGGGCGCGACGGAGGGATCAGGAAGCCGGCCTTCGGCAGCCAGCCAGGCCCTGAGGTAGAGGCGCTGGCGGGAGAGATCGGTCACGGTGTGGGTCCTCCGTCGTCGTCGATGCGGTGCACGATGCCGTGCGCGAGGAGATCGGCGAGCCCGCGGGCGAGCACGTCGCGCGCCCGGTTCGCCCCGGCGAGCCCGCGCACGAGCTCGGCGAACCCCTCCTCGATCGCGGCGAGCGGCGCGCCGTCGCAGAGCGCGAGGATGGCCCAGGACGTGGCGTTCAGTTCGAGGAAGGCGGGGCGGGCGGGGGTGTAGGCGTAGGCCACGCCCCACTCCGGCACCGCCCGCAGCACCACGCCCGGCGCGAGGGCGAGGCGATCCCCGGGCGCGAGGTCAACCGGGCAGGACACGGAGATCCACCCCCTGGTTCATCACTTCGCAGTACGGGTCGGGCGCGTCCCAGCGGCGATGGAACGCGAACGCCGTCGCCCGACACCCGCCGGCGGTGAGCTCCCTTGCTGCACAGTCCGCACAGTGCACCGGAACGTTCCCCTCGCGCAACCGCACGTACAGGGGATGGGCCCAGCTCTCCTCCCACGTCACCCGCGCGAGATCGCCGTAGTCGACGAACTCGCGCAGGTAGGGGCAGCCGATGGCGTGGCCCCCAGGGTCGATCGCCGCGTTCTGCCAGCAGCAATTGGCGTCGTTCGGATGCCAGGAGTGCATCAGGCGAAGCCCCGCGGGCATGGCGGCGATCAGCGAGTCGAGCGCGGCGCGCTGATCGGTGAGCGACAGCGCGAGCGAGGCCCACTCCCGCTTCGCCCGCCCGAGCGGATAAAGACGCAGCACGCCGAGCTCGTCAGCGCCCAGGGCCAGCGCGAGGTCGCCCATGCGCGCGAGGGCGGGCGCGTTCGGCGCGCAGAGGATGGTGAGGATGGAGACCGGGATGTGGGCCGCGCGCAGGGCGGCGATGCCGGCAAGCGCGCGGTCGAAGGCGCCGGGCACGCCCGCCAGCGCGTCGTGGGTCGCGGCATCGGGGCCGAACAGGTCGACATAGGCCCTCCCGAGCCCGAGCCGCGCGAGCCGCCGCGCCGCGGCGCGATCGATGCTCACGGCATGGGTGCGCAAGGCGGTGAACATCCGCCGCGCGGCATGCGCCAGGATCAGCTCGGCATCCGGCCTCGCCAGCGGCTCGCCGCCTTCGACGAACACGTTGATCACGCCCGCCTCCGCGAGCTCGTCCAGAAGCCGGAGCCAGGTCGCGGCATCGAGCTCGCCGCGGCCCTGCCGTTCCGCGCAGTCGGCGTAGCAGGGGCGGCAGTCGAGCGGGCATCGCGCAGTGAGGCAGAGGGTGAACTTCAGCGGCCGGGCGAGCCAGGGCCGCCCGCCCGCGGACGGATCCCGCTGCGGTGGCTCGCCGCTCACAGCCGCCGCGCCGCGGCCACCGCCGCGAGGGGGTCGAGCACGCCTGCCCCCGCGCGCTCGGCGAGGACCGGGTCGAGGCCGAAGGGGTCGCGCACGGGGCGTCCGCGCGCGCCCTCGATCAGCGCGGCGCGGATCTCGGCCGCACTCAGTCGCCGCCCGCGCGCGGCGGCGTCCTGCATGATCAGTGCCGCCGCCCCCGCCACCTGCGGCGCGGCCTGGCTCGTGCCGTCCATCACCACCGCGTCGTTCGGAGCAAGGCCGCCCGCCGCGGCGGCCCGGACGCCGACCGCGCAGAGATGGGGCCGGTCGGCGTCCTGCCACGCCGCCCAGTCGATGGGATCGCTCCCCCATGGCCTCGGCCCGGCGCCGGAGTGCGGCCAGGGCGCGAAACCGCCGCCGCCGAGGGAGGCCCGGCGCGCCGCCCCCACGACGATCGTGTGCCGGCCGCAGCAGAGCGAGCCGAGGGTGGAACGCGCCCAGGCGGCGCGCCGGGCGGCGGGTGGCGCGGCGAGCCGCGCCTGGCCCGCCTGCTCGCGCTCGACCCAGGCGTGCACAGTGGCGGGCGGCCCGCCCTGGTGGCTGAGCACGATCCGCCACGTGCCGGCGAGCCGGAGCGCGGCGTCCCAGGCGTCGTCGAGGGCGGGGTCGAGGCGGAGGCCGAGGCAGGCCGGGCGACGGCCCGCGGGGTGGCGGGTGTGCGACCACCAGCCGAAGGCGGAACCGTCCGGCGCGCGCAGCCAATCGGCACCTTCGCCGGGCCCCACCTCCCAGGGCCCGAACCCGGCCTCCGCCAGATGCGGCGGCGGGTGGAGGGTGAGCGCGATCGCCGCCGCCGGGTCGTGCCAGAGTTCGAGTTCGGAGAGGGTCTCGTCGTCGCGCGCGATGATCCAGCCGAACCCGTCCTCCCCGCCCGGGGCGAGGGGGATCGCGGCATGGGCGTCGGTCGCCCCCGCATTGCCGGCGCAGACCACGACCGCAATCATCGGCATGCCTGGGCCCTGCGCGTCCAGCGTCTCGATCAGCGAGTCGATCTCGGCCTCGACCATGGAGCGGCCGTCATGCGCCCCGGCATGGGTAGCGAGCGAAAGGTTGATCACCAGCCCCGGCCGCCGCTCCGCCACCGCACGGCAGACGAGCCAAGCGAGGGCGTCGCGCAGCCGCTCGTTGTCGGAGAGCGCGCGCGGCGGCGGCGGGGCGGCCGCACCCGGCGAGGCCGGTGAGGACTCGAGCCAGTCATGCGGAGCCACACCCAACTGGACGAGGTGCAGATCCGCCGCCGGCGCCACGCCGGACAACAGGCGGCGTGTGCCGAGCGCATCGACCACCGGAAAGGGCGAGCCGGCGGCGAGCGCGGCGACGTGCGTGCCGTGCAGCCCTGCGCGCAGCACGCTCGGGTCGTGATAGCCGGCTTGCGGGTCGTAGGGCGAGACGGCGCCGGCGAGCCACGTCTCGATCGCGGCTCGGTCGTAGACGGCGCCGTAATCGGCGTTGAACGGGCGCCCGGCGACGCAGTCATAAGGCTCGGGGCCGACACCACGGGCGTTCTGGTCCCACAGCGCCGCGATCCGCGACCCCCCATCCTCCCGCCGCAACGCGACATGGTCGAACCGGAAGCCGAAATCGACCACCCCGAGCGCGATGCCCCGCCCATCGAGCCCGGGCACGGTCTCCGGAAACCAGGCGTCGGGCGGCAGGACGGGCGGCGGCAGGATGGTGGTTTCGCGCGGCGGCGCCACCGGCCGGGGGGCGCGCAGCGCGCGCAGCTCGGCACCCGCCTCCGCAAGAAGGCGCGTCAGGTCTTGCGCCGCCTCGCCCGCCTCGAGGTCGAGTTCGGCCGAGAGGCGCGCGCCGCGCGGCCGCGCGCCGAGGGCCGGGATGCGCTTGCCGGACAGGGTGGGGTCGGCGACCTCGGCGACCCAGCGCAAACGGCCCCGCCCGCGACGGCGAAGTGCTGCGTGCACCACGTGCGGGTCGAGCCGTGCGCCGTCGCGCCCCGCACGCGCCGCCAGGCGAAGCACGTCCTGCTTGCTCTCCACCCTCTTCCCTCTGGTCCGACCAAACCGCCTCGGGCAGCATGGCCGCGTCGATCCATCATCATGCAGAGGGGGAGGTCGACCGTCGCGTGACGCGGATCACACCGGCGCCATGACCGCGCCCGGCCCCCCGTCCGCTCTGACCGCCGGCACCGCGTGGTTGCCGCAGGACGAGGCCGAGCGGCGCCAAGTCACGGTCGCCTTCATCGACATGGTCGGCTCCTCGCGGCTGACCGCGCTTCTGGGCGCGGAGGAGATGAGCGAGCTCATCGTCGCCTACCGCCGCGCGGCCGGGGCGGCGATCGAGGCGCATGGCGGCTACATCGCGCGCATGCTGGGCGACGGCATCCTCGCCTACTGGGGCTTTCCGCGCGCCCGCGAGGACGACGCGGCGCGGGCGCTCTCGGGCTGCCTCGCGGTGCTCGAGGCGATGGAGGCGGTCAACGCCGCCGGGCTCGCGGGCGGGCACCGGGTTTCGGTGCGCATCGGGCTCGACACCGGCATCGTCGTCGTCGGTCGGCTCGGCGTGGCCGACCCGCGCGGCGAGGCGGACATCGTCGGCGATGCGCCCAATCTCGCCGCTCACCTGCAGAAGGCGGCCGAACCGGACAGCATCGTCACCACCGAGGCGGTGCGCGCGCTCGCCGGCGCGCGCTTCGCCTTCGAACCGGCAGGCGAGACGGAAAACCCGGCCCTCGGCCGCCGGATTCCCCTCTTCCGCGTGCTCGGACCCGTCGCCGGGGTGGGGCGGACGCGGCCCCTGCGCACCGATCGCCTGTACGGGCGGGAAGAGGAGCAGGCCCGCCTCGATCGCGCCTGGCGCGAGGCCTGCGCGGGGCGCGGAGGGGCGATCGCGCTGATCGGCGAGGCGGGCATCGGCAAGTCCGCCCTGCTCGGCCATTTGAGGCGCACGGTGGTGGCGATGGGGGGGCTGTGGAACGTCGCCTTCTGCCAGCCGGAGAGCGCGGCAAGCCCGTTGTTGCCGGTGCGCGATCTCGCCCGCTCGCTCATCGGCCCGCACGACGCATCGCACCTCGAAGCGATGGCCGCCGGCGGGCGGGAGGAGGGCGAGGGGCTTCGGCTCCTGGGGCATCTCCTCACTGCGGGGCGAACGGGAGCGGACGCCGAGCCGATCGGCGCCGCCGAACGGTTGCGTCGCCTCGCCGGCGCGCTGCGCGCCCTGGTTCGCGCCGCCGCGCAGGGCCGCCCCGTCGCCCTCGTCGTCGAGGACGCGCACTGGGCCGACGATGCTTCCCGCGCCGTGCTCTCGACTTTCGCCGAGGGGTTGCGCGGGCTTCCCGTGCTGCTCGCCCTCTCCGCGCGGGAGGAGGGGTTCGCACCGCCGCCGGCGATCGGGACCGACGGCGCGATCCGGCTCGCCCCCCTCTCCGGGCCGGCGATGGCGGGGCTGATCGCCGCCCTCGATCCGGAGGGGGTCCTCGACCCTGCGGCGCGCGCGCTCATCGCGGAACGGGCCGAGGGCAACCCGCTGTTCGCCGAAGAGCTGGTGCAGCTCGCGCGCGAGGCGCAGGCCGGAGGGCGTGCGGCAGAGATCCTCTCGCGCGCCTCGTCGCTGAACGACTCCCTGCTCGCCCGTCTCGACGCGCTCGGCGAGGCGCGCCCGGTGGCGCAAGTGGCGGCGGTGATCGGGCGCGAATTCGACCTCCCCCTCCTCGCCCGCGTGCTGGAGGTGGAGCCGGGCGCGGTGGCGGCCGCGGTGGGGCAACTCATGGCGGCGGGGCTGGTGCACGAGGCAGGAGGCGAGGGCTTCGCCTTCCGCCACGCCCTGGTGCGGGATGCCGCTTACGCCTCCATGCTGCGCGCACGGCGGCGCACCGTGCATGCGCGCATCGCCGGCATCCTGCTCGCCGAGTTCGGCCCCCTCGTCGCTGAGCGGCCGGAACTGCCCGCCCAGCACCTGGAGGCGGCGGGCGAGACCGACGAGGCGATCGCCTGGTGGACGAAGGCCGGCGAGCGCGCCGCCCAGGCCTCGGCGCATGCCGACGCGCTCCGCCTGTTTCGCCACGCCGAAACGCTGCTCCGCCGCCTTCCCGGCGGGGAACGCTTCCGCCGCCGCGCCGACCTCCTGATCCGCATCGGCGCCCAGGTGCTGGCGGTGAAGGGCAACGCGGCGGACGACCTCGAGGCCGCCTACGCGGAAGCGGTGTCGATCCTGGAGGCGCTCGGCGAGCACGAGAGCGAGGCGATGTTCTCCGCGCTGTGGGGCCTCGACACCTATGCCATGGTGAAGGGCGACATCCCCCGTGCGCTCGCGCTCGGCGAGCGGATGCGGGCGATCGCGCGCGACGAGGATCGGCTCCTGCAGGTGCATCGCCTGCTCGGCCTCGCCAACCTGCTCCGCGGCAACCATGCCCAGGCCGAAGCCGAGTACGGGGCTGTGCTCGCCCGCTACGACGCGGCCCGCCACGAGCGCCATCGCTTCGTCTACGGCTCCGACCCGGCTGCCGTGGTGCGTGCCCATCTCGGCTGGGGGAGGATGATCGCCGGCCGCTTCGCCGCCGCGGAGGAGAGTGCGATCGAGGCGGAGGCGCAGGCGCGGCGGCTCGCCCACCCCCACACGCTCGCCCATGTGCTGGCGGTCGACTCGCTGCGCCGGCTGATCGCGCGCGACGCGGCCGGTGCGGCGGCGCGGGCGGAGGAGGTTCTGCGCCTCGCCGCCCGGCACGGCTTCCCGTACTGGACGGCCTGGTGCGGGGTGATTGCCGCCGCCGCCCGGCCCGCCTCGCCGGCCGAACGAGCCCACGCCATCGAGGAGGCGATCGGCGCCTACCGGGCCACGGGCGCGCAGCAGCTCGTGCCCTACGGCCTCGCCTTGGCCGCCGAGGCCCGCCTCGCCGAGGGCCGCCCCCATGCGGCGCTGGCCCTGCTCGCCGAGGCCGCGCGGCTTTCCGCCGCCACCGGCGTTGCGCTCTACTCGGAAGAGATCGCCCGCCTCGCCTGCCTCGCCCGCCGTGCCGCCGGCCTGCCGGCCGAGGAACCCCTGGAGGCGATCGCGGAGCGGGCGGCAGCCCGCGGGGCGGGGCTGTGGGCCCTGCGCGCGCTCGTCGACGCCGCCGCCCCGCCCGCGCGGCTCGCCGCCCTGCTCGCCGCCTTCGGCCTGGACGGGACGGACCCGGGCTGGCCCGACCTCGCCGCCGCCCGCCGCGCCCTCTCCGCCGCCTGAGGCCCCCTCAGCGCGATGCCAGCACCGCCAGCATCACCGCCCCCACCGCGATCCGATACCAGCCGAAGGGCGCGAAGCCGATCCGCCCGATCACCGCCAGCACGGCCTTCACCACCCCGAGCGCGACGACGAAGGCGGAGACGAAGCCGATCGCGATCAGCCCCCCGCCCTGCCAATCCAGCGCCGACCATTCCTTGTACAGGGCGAACACCGTCGCCGCCGTCATGGTCGGGATGGCGAGCACGAAGGAGAATTCCGCCGCCGCCGGCCGCGCCACGCCGAGCAGGAGGGCGCCGATGATGGTCGCCCCCGACCGCGAGGTGCCCGGGATCATGGCCAGCGCCTGGAAGAGGCCGATGGCGAAGGCCGTGCGGGGGGGGATCGCCTCCACCCGCAGCACGGATGCCTCCCCCCGGTAGCGCTCGATCAGGATGATCGCGACCCCGCCCAGGATCAGCGCCACCGAAACGACCCAGGGGTCGAACAGCAGGCGCGTGATCGGCCCGTAAAGCGTCGCCCCCAGCACCATGGCGGGCAAGAAGGCTAGGATGAGGTTGCGCACATAGGCCTGCGCCGCCCGATCGGTGAACAGCCCGACCGCGAGCCCCAGGAGCTTGCGCAGGTAGATCGCGATCACGGCGAGGATCGCCCCCATCTGGATCACGATCTCGAAGCTCCGCCCCGGCGGGCCCGCGAAGCCGAGCAGATCGACGAGCAGGATCAGGTGCCCCGTCGAGGAGACGGGAATGAACTCCGTCGCCCCCTCGACCACGCCAAGCAAGAGCGCCTGGAGCGCGCGCGTGAGGTCCATCGGGTCTCCGGTTCAGACGGGGGGAGGGTCGATGGTAGCGACGACTTCGCCCGCACGCTCTCCGGTGCGGACGACGACCGCCCCCCCTTGCGCCGGAACGAGGCGGGTGAGGGCGGTGATGTTGACCTGGTGGGTGACGAGGACGAGCGCGCCCCCGCGCCAGTCGCGCAGCAAGGACCGCAGCGCCGCGGTGCGCTCGGCCTCGCGCGCGCGGTCGGCGAAGAAACTGTCGAGGGCGGGGTGGTGCGCGACCGGGCCGAGGCCGAGCAGTTCGGCCGTCTCGCGGCAGCGGCACCAGGCGGAGGAGAGCACGGTGGCGCGCTCGAGCCCCATGGTCCGCAGCGCTTCGCCCCAGGCGCGTGCCTGCGCCCGGCCGCGCTCCGACAGGTTGCGCTGGGTGGCGCAGTCATCGAGCCGGAAGCCGGGCGGATCGCCGGTACCAGGAGCGAGCGCGTGGCGCATCAGAAGCGCCGCCCGGCCGGCGCGCAGGTCGCCGAGGAAGGGCGCCGCCCGCCCCCGGTCGGGAACGAGCGCAAGGAAGAGCGCGGCGGCGAGAAGGGCGCGGCGTCGCATCGCATCCTCCGCCTGCCACGGCCGCCGGCGCGCCGCAACCGCCCGAGGTTGCCATCGCGAGCCCCCGCCCCTAGGGTCCGCGCCACCGTCAGGGCCCGTGCGAGGTCGCGACGGGGGAGAACACGTCCGCGACACCGATGCCGCTCTTGATCCTCTTCATCCGGGCGATCGACGGGTTGAGTTCGCTCGTCGGGCGTCTGCTCGCCGTCGCGCTCCTGGTCGCGGCCGCGGTCTGCTTCGCCAACGTCGTGCTGCGCTACGGCTTCGGCGTCGCCTACGTGTGGATGCAGGACCTCTACGTCTGGCTGAACGCCGCCGGCTTCACGCTGGGCGCGGCCTTCGCACTGAAGGCCGACGCGCATGTGCGGGTCGACGTGGTCTACCGGCCGGCCTCGGCGCGGCGCAAGGCGTGGGTGGAGATCATCGGGACGTTCGTCTTCCTGCTGCCGATGCTGGCGGTGATCGCGGACTGGGCTTGGCCGGCGGTGCGCCTCTCCTGGCTGTTCGGCGAGGGGAGTCAGAACGTGGGCGGGTTGCCTGCGCTTTACCTGCTGAAGAGCTGCGTGCTCGGCTTCTGCCTGGGGCTTGCCCTGCAGGGCCTCGCCCAGGCGGCGAAGGCGGCGCTGCTGCTCGCCGGGCGGCCCGAGTTCGCGCCCCACCTCAAGGGCGCGGGGCACGCCTGAGCGATGGATCCGGTCGTTCTCGGCGAGATCCTCGCCGTCCTGTTGTTCGTCGTCTCCATCGGCACGCTGATGGCGGGCTATCCGGTCGCCTTCACGCTGGGCGGCACCTCCGTCATCTTCGCCGGGGTCGGTTGGCTGGTTGGCGCCTTCAACCCGAGTTTCTTCGCCACCCTCGCACCCCGCTACTTCGGCATCATGCAGTCCGAGGTGCTGGTGGCGGTGCCGCTCTTCATCCTGATGGGAACGATCCTGGAGCGCACCAACATCGCCGTCGCGCTCCTCACCACCATGGGCCAGTGCTTCGGGCCGTTGCGCGGGGGGCTCGCGGTCGCGGTGGTCGTCGTCGGCGGGCTGCTCGCCGCCTCGACCGGGGTGGTGGGGGCGACGGTGGTGACGATGGGGCTGATCAGCCTGCCCGCGATGCTGCGGGCCGGCTATGACCCGCGCCTCGCCTCGGGCACCATCTGTGCCGCCGGCACGCTCGGCCAGATCATTCCGCCTTCGACCATCCTCATCTTCGTCGCCGACTTCCTGCAGGGGGCGAACGCGGAGGCGCAGATGCGCAAGGGCAATTTCGCGCCCGATCCCGTTTCGGTCTCCGACCTGTTCGCGGGCGCGCTGATCCCCGGGCTCATGCTCGTCGGCCTCTACATCCTCTGGATCGTGGCGGTGGCGAATGTGCGGCCGACCGCCGCGCCCGCGCTGCGGATGACCGAGGCCGAGCGCGCGGGGCTGTGGGGGCGCATCCTCTCCTCCCTCATCCCCCCGCTCGTCCTCATCCTCGCCGTGCTCGGCTCCATCCTCGGCGGCATCGCGACCCCGACGGAGAGCGCCTCCGTGGGTGCGATGGGGGCGGTGCTGCTCGCCGCCGCCCGCGGCGAACTCACTTTCGGGCGGCTGATGGAGGCGGCGGAGAGCACGCTGAAGACCACGAGCATGGTCTTCGTCATCCTGTTCGGCGCCTCGCTGTTCTCGCTCGTCTTCCGCACGCTGGGTGGGGAACTCCTGATCGAGGAGACGCTGCACGCCCTGCCCGGCGGGCGTTTCGCCGCCATCCTCGCCGCGATGTCGACGATGTTCGTCTTGGGCTTCTTCCTCGACACCTTCGAGATCATCTTCATCGTCGTCCCGCTCACCGCGCCCGCCCTGCTCATGCTGGACGTCGACCCGCTCTGGCTCGGGGTGATGATCGGGGTGAACCTGCAGACATCCTTCCTCACACCGCCCTTCGGCTTCGCGCTGTTCTATTTGCGCGGGGTGGCGCCGCGGGAGGTGACGACGGGGGCGATCTATCGCGGCGCGCTCCCCTTCGTCGGGCTGCAGATCCTGGCGCTGGTGCTGCTGTGGGAATTCCCGAGCCTCGCCACCTGGCTGCCGCGCGTGCTGTTCAAGTGAGTGCGAACGAATGACGTTGACCGCCGAACTTCGCGCCACGCTCGCCGCCGTCACCACGGCGACGCTGACCACGGTGCTTCTGAAGAAGGGCTTGCGGAAAACCTGGATGCGCGGCCCCCGGCCGCTTGGGCCGCGGCAGGGGCGCGTGGTCGGTCCCGCCTTCACACTGCGCTTCATCCCTGCGCGCGAGGACCTGGCCACGCCGGAATCCTGGTCGTCGCCGCGGTCGACGCGGGCGGCGATCGAGGCGATGCCGGAGGGCGTGATCGCCGTTGCGGGTACGGAAGGAATCAGGGAGGCCGGCATTTTCGGCGACATCCTCTGTGCGCGCATGGCCAAACGCGGTGTGGCGGCTCTGGTCACCGAAGGGGCCGTGCGCGACGCGGCCGGCGTGCGGGCGACGGGGTTGCCGGTGTGGTGTGCAGCCGAGGCCGCCCCGCCCTCCGTCGCCGCCCTCACCTTCGTCGGCTGGGAGGAGCCCATCGGCTGCGGCGGGGTGGCGGTGTTCCCGGGCGACGTGGTGGTGGCGGACGACGACGGCGCGGTAGTGATCCCCAGCGCGCTGGTGGCGGAGGTCGCGCGCGAGGCCGAGGCGCAGGAGAGGCTCGAGGCCTGGATCATGCGCGAGGTGGAGCGCGGCGAGGCCTTGCCGGGGCTTTACCCGCCGGACGCGGCAACGCGCGCCCGTTACGAGCGGGAATCGAGCTAGGCAGGGGGGTCCGGGGGGACACGCGTGTCCCCCCGGAGAAGAGCGTAAAACTCCCACGGGGGGACCCGCGGGTCCCCCCGCTCCCCCCCTGCGGAGCACGCCGCTCCCGATGGTCGCGGCGTTACGTGGCGAGATCCGGAATGTTCCGGAACAGCTCCAACGCCTCCGGATTCGCCAAGGCCTCAACGTTCTTCACCGGGCGCCCATGCACCACGTCGCGCACCGCAAGCTCGGTGATCTTGCCCGACCGCGTGCGCGGAATGTCCGCCACCTGAACGATCTTCGCCGGCACGTGCCGCGGCGAGGCATTCTCGCGGATGACGCGACGGATGCGCTCGCGCAACGCCTCGTCGAGCGTGAGGCCTTCCTTCAGGCGCACGAACAGCACCACGCGGACGTCGTTGTCCCAGTCCTGGCCGATCACCAAGGCCTCCAGGATCTCCGGCAGACGCTCGACCTGGCGATAGATCTCCGCCGTGCCGATGCGCACGCCCCCGGGGTTGAGCACGGCGTCCGATCGGCCGGTGATGATCAGGCCCACCGTGCCATCCTCGTGCTCGACGAGCTCGCACCAATCCCCGTGGTGCCACACGCCCGGGAAACGCTCGAAATACGCCGCACGGTAGCGGGCACCGTCGGGGTCGTTCCAGAACATCACCGGCATCGAGGGGAAGGGCTTGGTACACACGAGCTCTCCCTTCCGCCCGCGCACCGGCTTCCCGGCTTCGTCGAACACCTCGACCGCGCAACCAAGCGCGCGCGTGGAAAGCTCGCCCCGCCGCACCGGGCCCGTCGGATCACCCAGCGCGAAGCACCCCACGATGTCCGTCCCCCCCGAGATGGAGAACAGCGCGAGGTCGGACTTGATCGCGCGATAGACGTAGTCGAACGATTCGGGGGCGAGCGGGCTTCCCGTGGAGAACATGGTGTGCAGCGCCGAGAGGTCGTGCGTCGCCCGCGGCTCCAGCCCCGCCTTGGCCAGCGAGTCGATGTATTTCGCCGAGGTGCCGAACATCGTCATCCGCTCGGCTTCCGCGAGGTCGAACAGCGCGGCTGGCGAAGGGTGGAACGGATTGCCGTCGAACTGGAGCAAGGTCGCGCCCGCCATCAGCCCCGAGACCTGCCAGTTCCACATCATCCACCCGAGCGTGGTGAAGTAGAACAGGCGATCGTCCGGCTTGAGGTCGCCGTGCAGCAGGTGCTCGCAGGCGTGCTTGAGCAGCACACCCACCGCGCCGTGCACGATGCACTTCGGCTTTCCGGTCGTGCCCGAGGAGTAGAGGATGTAGAGCGGATGGCTCCCCGGCAGGCGGGTGAACGCCAAGGGCGCGGCGCGGTCGACGAAGTCGTCCCACGCCACGGCGTTCGGCAGCGCGAGCGCCTCTTCATCGCCGATGAAGGGAACGATGACGACGCGGCGGACGGTGGGAAGGGAAACGAGGATCTCGCGCAGCTTGGCGGCCAGCCGAAACGTCTTGCCGCCGTAATGGTAGCCGTCGGCGGCGACGAGCACCACGGGCTCGATCTGGCCGAAACGGTCGAGCACGCCGGCCGGGCCGAAATCCGGGCTGCAGGAGGACCAGGTGCCGCCGGCGGCGTTGGTGCCGAGGAAGGCGGCGACCCCGTGCGGGATGTTGGGCAGGATCCCCGCCACGCGATCGCCGACGGCGAGGCCCAAGCCGCGCAGCCCGGCGGCGAAGCCCGCCGTCTCGACCCGCAGATCGTCGCGCGACCAGGCGATGCGCCGACCGTCCTCGCCGGTGAAGACGATCGCCTCGCGGGCGCCGGCATGTCGCAGGATGGTCTCGGCGTAGCAGAGGCGCGAGTCGGGGAAGAAGCGCGCCCCCGGCATTGCGGTCGGGTTTTCGAGCGCGCGCTCGCCCTTGTCGCCGATCAGCCCGGCGAAGTCCCACAGCGCGGTCCAGAACCCTGCCATGTCGTCGATCGACCAGCGCCACAGCGAGGGGGTGTCCGGCACATCGAGGCCGCGCACGGTGCGCAGCCAGGCGCGAAAGGCGGTGAGATTGGCCGCAGCGACCCGTTCGGGGCTCGGCCGCCAGAGGATCTCGCTCATCGAAGCACGTCCCTCCCTGATGCGGGCGGGATGATCGTGGCGCGCGGCAGGCCCCGCAAGCCGGGCCTTGCGAGCGGCGGCTGCCATGGGTAAGAAGCCCGTCCTGCCGGCTGGGGCCATAGCTCAGTTGGGAGAGCGCGTGAATGGCATTCACGAGGTCAGGGGTTCGACTCCCCTTGGCTCCACCACCCCGGCCTCCCCAAGCGTGATCGTGTGAGCAAGCGTCGGGGCGCCCTGCGCAGCGGCGACAGCGAAAGGCCGCCGACCTGAGGGAATCGGCGGCCTCGCGATCACGCAGGCGTCGGGGCAGGCGCACCTCCCCGCGCGGTCAGCGCCGTGTGGCCGCCTCCCGCGCGCGATCATCCTCCATCATCTCGAACCACATCGCGTTCAGCACGGCGAAGGCCGCCGCCAGCGGCATGCCGAGGATCCAGGCGAAGTACCACATCGGTCGTTCTCCCCCTCCGCTCAGTAGTAGTGGCCCGCCTCGCGGCGAACCTCGGCTTCCGTCACCTTGCCCCACAGCACGCGGTACACCCAGGCGGTGTAGGCGAGCACAATGGGGAGGAAGATCACCGTCACCACCAGCATGATGAACAGCGTCTGGTGCGAGGACGAGCTGTCCCACACCGTGAGGCTCGAGCGCGGGTCGATCGAGGAGGGCAGGATGAAGGGGAACATCGCGATGCCCACGCTCGAGATGACGCCGAAGATGGAGAGCCCCGAGACGATGATCGGCAGGCCCTCGAGCCGGAGCCGCAGCGTGGCCCAGGCGAGCAGGGCGCCGATCAGCCCAGTGGCGGGCGCCACCAGGAGCCAGGGCCGGGCGGCGTAGTTGTCGAACCAAGCCCCCGCGACGACCTCGACCTCCTTCAGCAGCGGATTGGAGGGGCCGTCCGTCACCACCTCTGAGACGATGCGGTAGCCCTCGACGAAGGCCCACAGCAGCACACCGCCCAGGGCGTAGAGCACGAAGGTGACGAGGGCGGCCTGGCCGCCAATGCGACGCCCGCGCTCCGCCACCACGCCGTCCGCCTTCAGAGCGAGCCAAGCACCGCCGTGCATGGCGAGCATGGCGACGGAGAGGAGCCCGCACATCAGCGCGAACGGGTTGAGCAGGCCGAAGAACGACCCCTCGTAGAACGAGCGCAGATCCTCATCGAGCCGGAACGGCACGCCCTGCAGCACGTTGCCGACGGCGACCCCGAAGATCAGCGCCGGGACGAAGCCGCCGATGAAGAGCGCCCAGTCCCACCGCTCGCGCCAGGCCGGCTCGTCACGCTTGCTGCGGTACTTGAACGCGACCGGGCGCAGGATGAGTGCTGCCAGCACGACGAACATCGCGAGGTAGAAGCCCGAGAAGGACACGGCGTAGAGCGGCGGCCACGCGGCGAAGATCGCGCCCCCGCCGAGGATGAACCACACCTGGTTGCCTTCCCACACCGGGCCCACAGTGTTGATCGCGACCCGTCGCTCGACGTCCGTCCGGCCGACGAAGGGCAGCAGCATGCCCACCCCCATGTCGAACCCGTCCGTCGCGGCGAAACCGATCAGCAGCACGCCGAGCAGCACCCACCAGATGAGGCGCAGGGTCTCGTAGTCGATCAGCGTGTAGAGCGTCATGGCACGTCACTCCGCTGCGACCGCGCCGCGCAGGCCCGCGGGCGCGGCGGATGGGATGGGGGCGGGGCCGACCACGTCGGCCGAGGCGGGCGGACCCTTGCGAATGGCGCGCACCATCAGCCTGACCTCGATCACCGCCAGCACGGTGTAGAAGAGGACGAAGCCGGCGAGGGTGAGCGCCACCTCCCAGATGCCGAGGGTGGAGACGGCGACCGCCGTCGGCAGCACGCCCTCGATGATCCAGGGCTGGCGACCGACCTCGGCGACGAACCAACCGGCCTCGGCGGCGATCCAGGGCAGCGGGATCGACCATACCGCGGCCCAGAGCAGCCAGCGATGGCGGTCGAGCCGATGCCGCGTGGAGAGCCAGAAGAAGACGGCGAACAGCAGGATGAAGTAGAAGCCCAACCCCACCATCACGCGAAACATCCAGAACAGCCAGCCCACGGGTGGCACGAGATCCCAGGCCGCGCGCTGGATGTGCTCGGCCGTCGCCTGGCGCGGGTCGTCGACGTAGCGCTTGAGCAGGAAGGCATAGCCGAGCCAGCGCCCGTTCTCCTCGAACGCGTCGCGCACCGCTTGCGGAACGTTTTCCAGGCCCCGCGCGGCGCGGATCTGCTGCAGCGCGTCGTAGGCGACGATGCCTTGCCGGATGTGCTGCTCACCCGACTGCACGAGGTCGACGATCCCTGGGATCTCGGTGTTCAGCGAGCGGGTCGCGATCAGCCCGAGCACGGCGGGGATCTTGATCGCGTAGTGCGTCTCGCGCGCCTCCGTATCCGGGATGCCGACCACCGTGAACGCCGCCGGCGCCGGCTCGGTCTCCCACATGCCCTCGATCGCGGCGAGCTTCATCTTCTGGTTCTCGTTGGCGAGGTAGCCGCTCTCGTCGCCCAGCACGACGACGGAGAGCGAGGAGAGGAGCCCGAACGAGGCGGCCACCGCCATCGAACGCTTGGCGAGCGCGATGTGCCGGCCCTGCAGCAGATACCAGGCGGAGACACCAAGCACGAACACCGCCGCCGTCACGTACCCGGCCGAGGCGGTGTGCACGAATTTCGCTTGCGCCACCGGGTTGAACAGCACCTCGAAGAAGGACTCGATCTCCATCCGCATCGTCACCGGGTTGAAGACCGCGCCCACCGGGTTGTTCATCCAACCGTTGGCGATCAGGATCCACAGTGCGGAGAGATTGGAGCCGAGTGCCACCGCGTAGGTCGTCATCAGGTGGCCGACCTTCGACATGCGGTCCCAGCCGAAGAAGAACAGGCCGACGAAGGTGGCCTCGAGGAAGAAGGCCATCAGCCCTTCGATGGCAAGCGGGGCGCCGAAGATATCGCCCACGTAATGGCTGTAGTAGCTCCAGTTCATGCCGAACTGGAACTCCATCGTGATGCCCGTCGCCACGCCGAGCACGAAGTTGATGCCGAACAGCGTGCCCCAGAACTTCGTCATCTCCTTCCAGATGGGGCGGTCCGTCATCACGTAGACCGTCTCCATGATCGCGAGGATGATGGAGAGGCCCAGGGTGAGCGGGACAAAGAGGAAGTGATACATCGCGGTCAGCGCGAACTGCAGGCGCGACAGCGAAACGACGTCGAGCTCCATGCCAGCAACCGGCGAAACCGGCTCCCCCGAAGCGAAGTTCGCGCGTCGCGGGATAGCGGCGTGCGGCGCGATCCGGCTCAGCCAGGGCGCAGCGTCGCCAGCATTTCGGCGAAGCCCCGTTGGCCTCGCCGCACATCGGCGACGATCCGCCCGGCCTCGAGGCGGATCAGCCGATCGGCCAGCTCCGCCTCCCGCCTTAGATGCGCATTTGCGAAGATAGTGCGGTCTTGCCCGAGTGTTTTGATCTGCCGCAGGACGAGGGTTGCAGTCTCTGCATCCAAGGCTTCCGTCGGTTCATCGAGCAGCCAGAGCGGGCTCGCGCGCACGAGCAGCCGAGCGAGGGCGAGGCGGCGCTTCTGGCCCTCGGACAGGCCCTCGCCGCCTTCGCCGAGCGAGGCATCGAGGCCGCCGGGCAGGGCGCGCACGACGTCCTCGAGCCCGGCTGCGGCCAGCGCCTGCCACAGCGCCGCGTCGTCGACGTCCGCCCGCCCGAGCGTGAGGTTGCCGCGGATGGTGTCGCGAAAGAGTTCAACGCGCTGGCCGAGCACGGCCGTCGGCAGCGCGGCGATCGTGCCCGCATCGGGAACGCGCTCCCCGAGGATGAGCGCGAAGAGTGTGGATTTGCCCGCCCCCGACGGGCCGATCAGCGCGACGTGCTCGCCGTCGGCGATCGCGAGATCGAGCTCGTCGAACAGGGGGGCATCGGCGCCGGGCGGGGTGTAGCGGAGGCCCGCAATGCGCAGCGCTAGGCCGGGCGGCGGGGCCGGGCGCGCGGGCAGCGGTGGCGGGTCAAGGGCAGGTGAAAGCCGGGCGGCAGCGCGCGCGCTGCGACCGAACTCCACCGCGCCGCGTCGGAGCGCGGCGAAGGGCTCGAGCGCGGCGAGAGCGAGCAGCAGGATCAACGCAGCCTGCGGGGCGGAGATGTCTCCCGCTGCGGCGAGCTGGGCGGCAGCCCAGGCGGCTGCGGCGAGCAGCACCGCGGCTGCCGCGCCGAACCCCGCCGCGGCGAGCGTCTCCAGCCGGTTCAGCGCGATGTCGGAGGCGGTGAGCCGAGCCTCCGCCGCATGCGCGGCGTCCACCTGCGCCGCCAGCCGCCCCGCCATGGCGAAGGCGACCTGACCTGCCGTGAGTTCGGCGACGCGCACGCGCAAGGCCTCGAGCGCGGCAGCGCGGCGGCGGGCCTCGCGTTCGGCCGCGCGCGCCAGCCACAGCGGCAGGCCAAGGCCCGAGACGAGCAGCAAGCCCGCGGCGGCCAAGCCGAGGGCGGGCGAGAGGAAGGCGAGGCCGACCCCGAGGCCGAGCGCGGTCGCCACAGCCGCCCCCGCCGGCACCAGGAGACGGAGATAGACCGTGTCCAGCGCATCGACATCGGCGGTGAGCCGGAACAGCAGGCGGGCAGGGCGCGAGGCGAGGGCCCGCGCAAGGTCGGGGCGGGCAAAGCCGCGAAAGAGGCGCGCGCGCAAGGCGGCGAGCAGGCCCAAGGTGGCGTCGTGCGTGACCACACGCTCGCCATAGCGGGCGAAGGTGCGGGCGATGGCGAGGAACCGAATCCCCGCCCCCGGCATGAACACGTCGAACATCAGCGCGGTCGCCGGAACGAGCCCGGCCAGCGCGGTGGCGGTGATGAACCAGCCGGACAGCCCCAGGAGAGCAAGGCCGGCAGCGGCAGAAACCGCAGCGAGCGCCACGCCGGCGGCCATCGCCGCCCGCCTTTCAGCGAGGAACAGGCGCAAGACGCGCACGAGGGGGGCGAACCGGCTCATGCGAGGCGCACCACCCGGTCCATGCGCGCGGCGAGCTCAGGGTCGTGGGTGGCGAGAATCAGCGTGCGGCCTTCCGCGGCCGCGAGCAGCGCCTCGGTCGCCGCAGCAGCGGTGTCGCGATCGAGATGGGCGGTGGGTTCGTCGGCCAAAAGCAAGCCCACGCTGGGCGAGACGAGGGCGCGGGCAAGCCCGACCCGCAGCGCCTCGCCACCCGAGAGCCCCGCCCCGTCCTCGCCGATCGGGCGCGACGGCGGCAGAGCCGGCAGCAGGCGCCGTCGGCAGAGCTCGGCTTCGTGCGCGAGGTCGCGTCGGCCGAGCAGGATGTTGGCCTGCAGGCTGGCGGCGAACAGGGCGGGGCGTTGGCCGAGCCAGGCGATGCGGGCGCGAATGTCGGCGGCGGTCGCGTCCTCGAGAGGCACGTCGCCGATGCGGATCTCGCCCGCCCCGGGCAAGGCAAGCCCGGCGAGCAGGGCGAGCAGGGTGGACTTTCCCCCGCCCGAGGGGGCGAGGAGGGCAACGCGCTCACCGGCCGCGACCGCGAGGTCCAAGCCGTCGAACACGGGGCGAGGGGCTCCCGGGTAGCGGAAGACGAGGCCGCGGACCGAGACGGCAAGCGCTGCCGGCGCGGTACGCAGGGTGGGCGAAGCGAGGGCAGCGGGCAGCGCGAACGCCGGCGGTGCGGCGAGGTCGCGGAGCGCGGCGAGGGCGGCTTCGCCGGCCGCCTTGTCATGCCAAGCGGCGGCCAAGTCCCGCAGCGGCTCGAAGAAGGCGGGCGCGAGCAGGAGCACGAACAGGGCGGGGCCGAGACCCATCCGCTCCTCCCAGGCGCCGAACTCGAGCGTGCCGAGCAGGTGAAAGCCGACATAGACCGCTACCATGGCGACGCCGAGGGAAGCGAACAGCTCGAGCACGGCGGAGGACAGGAAGGCGATGCGCAGCACGGCCATGCTGCGCCGGCGCAACGAGTCGGCCGCGGCGTGCAGGCGAACGGCAGTTGCCGCCACGGCATCGAAGGCGCGGATGGTGGCAAGCCCGCGCAGCCGGTCGAGCAGCAGCGCATTCATCCCCCCGATCTCCAGCATCTGCGCCTCCGAGGCTTCCTTCGCGCGCAGCCCGATCAGCGCCATGAAGAGCGGAATGAGGGGCGCGGCGATCAGCAGGATGAGCGCCGCCAGCCAGGACTGGGTCAGCACCGCGACCAGGATGACGGGCGGAACGACGGCGGCGCGCAGCCGCACGGGGCGGAAGCGGGCGAGGTAGGGCAGCACCGCTTCCGCCTGTTCCGTCACCGCCGCGGCGGCGGCCCCCGAGGCCGGCCGGCCAGGGTCGAGGGGCGAGCGGCAGGCGAGCGCGGCGACGGCCTCGCGGCGGAGGCGGCTGGTTTCGGCCCGCGCGGCGGCGAAAACGAAGCGGGCCGCCGCGGCGTCGAGCCCGGCGCGAAGAAGACCCAAAGAGAGAGCGCCGAGCGCGGGCGGCAGGGCGGCCGCGGCCGTCGCACCGTCGGCGATGTCGGCGACCAGGGCGGCGAGCAGGGCGGCCTGCGGGATCCAGAGCAGGGCGGCGAGCACCGCAAGCCACGCGCCCAGGCGGGATGCGGCGGGCGGCGGCAGGGCAGGGGCGGCGGGGATCGCGCGCACGTTCATGCCGACGGGGCTAGGTCGCTCGCGCGGCCCCGGCAAGGGGAGGCGGCGGCACGGGCGTGTAGCGGCGGGATCTCGCAGCCGCGCACGCCGCCCCTATCTGCGAGGCATGGCGTCGAGTTTTCCGCTCCCCCTGCCGTTCGATCCGGCACGCCCGCTGAAGGACGCGATCGCCGCCCGCGTGGTGTCGTTCTTCAACGACCCGAGCCGCGGCGAGCGGCCGGTGACGCCGCGTCCGGACGGGCTGTTCGGGCCGAATTCCGTCACGTGGCGGGTGCATGCCGACGTGACGGGGATGATGGTGGGCGGCATCGCCTCGCTGTTCCTGCAGATGCTGCATCCGCGGGTGCTGGCCGGGGTGTGGGACCACTCGAATTTCCGCGCCGACATGCACGGGCGGCTTCGTCGCACGGCGCGCTTCATCGCGGTGACGACGTATGGCGGACGGGAGGAGGCGGAAGCGGCGATCGCGCGCGTGCGTCGGATCCACGACCAGGTGCGGGGCGTGCTGCCTGATGGCACGCCCTATGCGGCGAGCGAGCCGTGGCTGCTCGCCTGGGTCCACGTGACCGAGACCTGGTGCTTCCTCGAGGGCTGGCGTGTGTACGGCGAACCGCGCATGTCGCGCGCCGATCAGGACCGGTATTTCGCCGAGATGGCGCGGATCGGGGCGGCACTCGGGGCCGACCCGGTGCCGCGGTCACGCCGCGAGGCGGAACTGTTGATGGCGCGGTTCCGCCCCGAGCTCAGGGTCGATGGGCGGACGCGGTCGGTGCGCGATCTCCTTCTCCGCACGGCGAGCGACGACCCGCTGACCGCGGCGGTGCAGGCGATGGGCAACCGGGCGGCGATCGCGCTGTTGCCCGCCTGGGCGCGGCGGCTGCATGGGCTCGCGAGCCCGCTGCTAGCCCGTCCCCTGGTGCAGGGGGCGACCTACGCGGTGGCGGAGGCGATCCGCTGGGCCTTCGCCGGCCGGGAGCGCGGGGCTGCCGCGGCGCGCAGCTAGGGTCCGGCCACGCGGCACCCCTGATCGCGCCTCTCCGCCGGCCCGCGAAGCATGGACCGCGAACACAACCTTGAGCGTTTGCTCGTTGCCGTTGGCGCGCTGGCTGTGCTGAGCGGGAGCGACAGGCTGGTTGCGGGGGCAGGATTTGAACCTGCGACCTTCAGGTTATGAGCCTGACGAGCTACCGGGCTGCTCCACCCCGCGACGAGTGGGGAGGCTTGGTGCGATGGTGTGGGCAAAGCCCGGATCGGAAGACCCGGCAGCGACCGACTCTCCCGCGTCTTCAGACGCAGTACCATTGGCGCTGAGGGTTTTCACGGCCGAGTTCGGGATGGGATCGGGTGTTGGCCCCTCGCCAAAGCCACCGGGTCGTCCGATCCGGGCGTGGTGCGATGCTGGAACGCGTGCGGCGACGTGCGCGCGTTTCGTGCTGCGCATGATGACGGGAGAGCCCCGTCATGACGTCGGATCACAAGCCGAACGAGCGATTAGTACCGGTTAGCTGAACGCGTTGCCGCGCTTACACATCCGGCCTATCGACGTGGTGGTCTTCCACGGCTCTTCGGGGAGACCTCGTCTTGGGGTGGGTTTCGCGCTTAGATGCTTTCAGCGCTTATCCCGTCCGTACTTGGCTACCCGGCTGTGCCGCTGGCGCGACAACCGGCCCACCAGAGGTACGTCCATCCCGGTCCTCTCGTACTAGGGACAGATCCCCTCAAGTCTCCGACACCCATGGCAGATAGGGACCGAACTGTCTCACGACGTTCTGAACCCAGCTCACGTACCGCTTTAATCGGCGAACAGCCGAACCCTTGGGACCTGCTCCAGCCCCAGGATGCGATGAGCCGACATCGAGGTGCCAAACCTCCCCGTCGATGTGGACTCTTGGGGGAGATCAGCCTGTTATCCCTAGAGTACCTTTTATCCGTTGAGCGATGGCCCGTCCACGAGGGACCACCGGATCACTATGGCCGACTTTCGTCTCTGCTCGACCTGTCAGTCTCACAGTCAGGCGGGCTTATGCCATTGCACTCGACAGCCGATTTCCGACCGGCCTGAGCCCACCATCGCGCGCCTCCGTTACCTTTTGGGAGGCGACCGCCCCAGTCAAACTGCCCACCATGCACGGTCCCCGCCCGGGCTGACCGGGCTGGGTTAGACGTCAAAAGAAGCCAGGGCGGTATTTCAAGGGTGGCTCCACGAGAGCTGGCGCCCTCGCTTCATCGCCTCCCGCCTATCCTACACAGTCCACTTCTGACGCCAGTGCAAAGTTGCAGTAAAGGTTCATAGGGTCTTTCCGTCTGACCACGGGTACCCCGCATCTTCACGGGGAATTCAATTTCGCTGAGCCGGTGCTGGAGACAGTGGGGAAGTCGTTACGCCATTCGTGCAGGTCGGAACTTACCCGACAAGGAATTTCGCTACCTTAGGACCGTTATAGTTACGGCCGCCGTTTACCGGGGCTTCGGTTCGGAGCTTGCACCCCTCCCCTTAACCTTCCGGCACCGGGCAGGCGTCAGACCCTATACGTCCTCTCTCGAGTTCGCAGAGCCCTGTGTTTTTGTTAAACAGTCGCTACCCCCTGCTCTGTGCCCCCCGCTTACGGTTGCCCGCAAGCGGGGCTCGCTTCTCCCGAAGTTACGCGAGCAATTTGCCTAGTTCCTTCAGCACCGTTCTCTCAAGCGCCTTGGTATGCTCTACCAGCCCACCTGTGTCGGTTTCGGGTACGGTCTTACGCCAGAGCTGTTTCCTGGACCCATCCGGCCGCCACCCCAATCCGGTAAGGGATGACGACGGTTCAGGGCCGTCACTTCTGGCAGGCCCACGAATGTTGACGTGGTTCCCATCGACTACGGCTTTCGCCCTCGTCTTAGGGGCCGGCTGACCCTGCGCGGATTAACCTTGCGCAGGAACCCTTGGGCTTTCGGCGACAGGGTTTCTCGCCCTGTTTGTCGCTACTCATGTCCGCATACGCACTTCCGATACCTCCAGGCGGCCTCGCGACCACCCTTCGCAGGCTTACGGAACGCTCCGCTACCGCGCGCATCGCTGCGCACCCGAAGCTTCGGTACGTGGCTTGAGCCCCGTTACATTTTCGCCGCAGGACGGCTGTTAGACCAGTGAGCTATTACGCTTTCTTTAAAGGATGGCTGCTTCTAAGCCAACCTCCTGGTTGTTTTGGCCTTCCCACATGCTTTCCCACTTAGCCACGATTTGGGGACCTTAGCTGTCGGTCTGGGCTGTTTCCCTCTCGACCCAGGACCTTAGCACCCTGGGACTGTCTGCCGCGGTCACGCTCCTCGGTATTCGGAGTTTGGTTAGGTTTGGTAAGCCTTTGGGGCCCCCTAGCCCATCCAGTGCTCTACCCCCGAGGGCGAAGCACGCGACGATCTACCTCAATAGATTTCGCGGAGAACCAGCTATTTCCGAGTTTGATTGGCCTTTCACCCCTAGCCACAGCTCATCCGAGACTTTTTCAACAGGCACCGGTTCGGCCCTCCAGTGGGTGTTACCCCACCTTCAGCCTGGCCATGGCTAGATCACCCGGTTTCGGGTCTAGTGCCGGCAACTGAACGCCCTGTTCAGACTCGCTTTCGCTGCGCCTACGCCTAACGGCTTAAGCTCGCTGCCGACACTAACTCGCGGACCCATTATACAAAAGGTACGCCGTCACGCCGCGGACGAACCCGAAGGTCCATCCGAGCGCTCCGACTGCTTGTAGGCATCCGGTTTCAGGTCTCTTTCACTCCCCTCGTCGGGGTGCTTTTCACCTTTCCCTCACGGTACTGGTACACTATCGGTCGCCAGGGAGTATTTAGGCTTGGAGGGTGGTCCCCCCATCTTCAGGCAGGATTGCACGTGTCCCGCCCTACTCGAGGATTTCCTGCCCTTTACCCGTACGGGGCTATCACCCGCTCTGGCCGGCCTTTCCAGACCGTTCCGGTTATCTGCAGGAAACCACAGGCCTACTCCGCTTTCGCTCGCCACTACTCACGGAATCTCGGTTGATGTCTTTTCCTCCGGGTACTGAGATGTTTCAGTTCCCCGGGTTCGCCTCCCGACCCTATGCATTCAGGCCGGGATACCCCAACAGGGGTGGGTTTCCCCATTCGGAGATCCGCGGATCAACGATTGCTCGCATCTCCCCGCGGCTTTTCGCAGCGTGCCACGTCC
>NZ_QMDI01000006.1:670000-685266 GCF_003336755.1 Elioraea thermophila (ex Habib et al. 2022)
TACGCAGGGGGGCCGGGCTTGTCAAACGTCTTTCACACGCGGCCGCACACCCTCCGCTGGACCGCCCTCTGACGAGCCAACCCCCTCGGATTCCTTGCCTTTCTCGGGATGCTCCGGGGCGGCGTGGACCGCGACCGCGCCCGACCTGCCCTTCGGACACCGTCAGCATGGCGGCCATGCAACGCTCGCTTGACACGACGCGAGACGGCCGGGCAGCGTCCGCCTCCCCGTTCACAACCGCGCCGGTCCCGGCGCGCGGAGCCCATGCCCCAGCACCCGACGATCGCCCTCGCCGTCACACTCGCTCTGCTCATCGCGCTCGACGCCCGTGCCGATGATCCTCCTGTGACGGAAAATGGCGCGTCCGTGTCGATCCTGGAGGCCGACGCGCAGACGCAGGCGGAAGGCGAGGCACCTGACGCTGGTCGCATCCTGCTCACCGTGGCGGCGGGCGACACGCTCGCCGGGCTGCTCGCCGCGGCGGGAATCGCGCCCGCCGACATCGCCGCCGCCGCCGCCGCCCTGCGCCCGCACCTGCCGCCGCGCGCGCTCCGCCCCGGCCAGGAGCTCGCGCTCGAGACCGACGCGGCCGACGCCACCCGCCTCGTCTCGCTCGAAATCGCGCTCGACCCGCTGCGCCGCCTGCGCCTCGAGCGGGGCGAGGACAGAACCTTCCGTGCCGGCATCGAAACCTTGCCAGCCGTCCGCCACCTGGTCCGCGCGGACGGCGAGATTCGCGCAAGCCTCTACGCCGATCTGCGCGCCGCCGGCCTTCCCTCCGCCGCCATCCTGTCCCTGATCCGCGCCCTCTCCCACGAGGTGGACCTGCAGCGCGACCTCCGCGTGGGCGACCGCTTCACCGTGCTGCACGAACGCTTCCGCTCGCCGGACGGGACACTGCTCCAGGAGGGTGGCGCCCTCTTCCTCGACCTCACGCTCGCCGACCGCCGCCTGCGCATCTGGCGCCACACCCGCGCCGACGGCACCACCGACTGGTACGACGAGCGCGGGCAGTCGCTCCGTCGCGCGCTTCTCCGCACGCCGCTGGATGGCGCCCGCATCACGTCGGGCTTCGGCATGCGCACCCACCCCATCCTCGGCTTCGACCGCCACCACCGCGGGGTGGATTTCGCCGCTCCCGCCGGCACGCCCGTCTTCGCCGCCGGCGACGGCACCGTCACCTTCGCTGGCTGGCGCGGCGATTACGGGCGGACGGTAATGATCCGCCACGCCGGCGGCTTCGACACGCTCTACGCCCACCTCTCCGCCATCACCGTGCGTCCTGGAGCGCGGGTGCGCCAGGGCCAGGTGATCGGCCGGGTCGGGGCCACCGGGCTCGCCACCGGCCCGCACCTTCATTTCGAGGTGCACCGCAACCGGGTGGCGATCGATCCGCGCTCGATCCGAAGCCTGCCCGGCCAGCGCCTCGAGGGGGTGGAGCTCGCGCGCTTCAACGCGCACCGCGCCCGCACCGAGGCGCGGCTCGCCGCCCTCGCCGAACGGCTCGAACTGGCCGCCGCCGACTGAGGCGAGCGCGCCCTGGCCTCAGGCCTCCGCCCGCCGGCTGCCGAGCCAGCCCGCCGCCGCCCCCGCCCCGCACAGCGCCATCACCCACGGCATCGGCAGCACGGCGGTCAGGGCGGCCGCCGCCGCGCCGCAGAAGATCTGGAACGCGCCCGCGAGCGAGGCGGCCGCCCCGGCGCGGTCGCGGAACGGCGCGAGCGCCACGGCGAACGCCGCCGGCAGCGCGAAGCCCAAGCCCAGCACGAACACCAGCATGGTCACGTTCACCGCGTGCTTGCCCAACAGGCCCAAGGGCTCGAGGGTCGCCATGCCCACTCCGCCCGCGAGCATCATCGCCACCCCCAGCGCCAGCGCCCGCGCCGGCGTGCCGCGCTTCATCATCGCCCGCGCCGCCGCCCCGCCCGCCACCACGCCGGCCACCGCAATCAGCGGATAGAGCGCGTAGGCGACGGGGGTGAGGCCGAACACCTCGATGTAGAGCATCGGGCTGCCGGCGCCGAAGGCGAACAGCCCGCCCATCGCCCCGCCCGCCACCATGGCGGGCGGGCGGAAGCGCGCATCGGCCCACAGCGCCCGATAGGCGCGGACCACCGCCCCGAGCGCGAGCCGCTCATTGCGCATCCGGTTCGTTTCCGGAAAGCGCGCCATCCCCCACCCCACCATCACCGCGCCGAGGGCCGAGGACAGCCAGAAGCCCGCCCGCCACGACCAGGCCTGTTCGAGCAGGGCACCGACCAGCGGCGCAAACGCCGGCACGGCGGCGATCGCCATCGACAGCCCGGCCATGCCGCGGCCGAGCGAGGACTCCTCGCGCCCATCCCTCAGGCACGCCCGTGCGATGACGAGCCCCGCCGCCCCGCCCACCGCCTGCAGCGCGCGCCCGACGAGCAACACCGCGAAGGAAGGAGCCAAGGCGCAGACGACACTGCCGGCGGCGAACACGCCCAAGGCCCAAAGCACCACGGGGCGTCGCCCGTAGCGATCGGACAGCGGGCCCCAGACGAGCTGGGCGGGGGCGAAGGCGGCGAGGAAGATGGCGATCACCAGCTCGGCCCCCGGGGCGGCGAAGGCCGCGCCGATCGCGGGCAGCGAGGGCAGCGGCATGTTCGCCGCCACCTGGCCGATGCCGGCGACGGAGGCGAGCAGCGCGAAAGGGACGGCCGGCACGGCCGGGCTCGCGGCCCCCGCCAGGCTGATCGTCTTCGGCGTCCCCTCCATCGGCCTCACCTTCGCGACCTCGAAGCCTTCCGTCAACGCGCCGCGCTCACGCCCGTTTGACGCTGCAGCGCAGCAGGCGTAGCATTCCCGCAACAACGAGGAAGGGCGCGACGGCCAGGCGTGTGCGGCCCGCGCCCTTTTGCTCTCAGCGGAGGATACGAGGCGCATGGATGCCCGCGATGCCCTCATGGTGGGCACGGACAGCACCGGCAAGCCGGTGCGCCGCCCCCTCAGCCCGCACCTGCAGGTGTATCGGCCGCAGATCACCTCGGTGCTCTCCATCACGCACCGCGCGACGGGCGTGGCGCTCGCCGTCGGCGCGGGCCTGCTCGTCTCCTGGCTGCTCGCCATTGCCGAGGGGCCGGCGGCCTTCGCCGAGGCGCAGGCGTTCTTCGCCTCCGCGCTCGGGCGGCTGATGCTGTTCGGCTGGACCTTGGCGTTGTTCTATCACTTCTGCAACGGCATCCGGCACCTCGTCTGGGATGCGGGGTATGGTTTCGACCTCGCAACCGCAGCGAGATCGGGCTGGCTCACGGTGGGGGCGGCGATCGCGCTCACCCTCGCCGCTTGGGTGCTCGGCTACGCCGCCTTGCTCGGGTGACGACGATGGCTGCGGAGAAGATCGCGCGCGTCTCGCTCCGTTCCGCGCTGGGGCGGGCGCGGGGGCTCGGTTCGGCGAAGGAGGGCGTGGCGCATTGGTGGGCGCAGCGGGTGACCGCGCTTGCCCTCGTTCCCCTCACGCTGTGGTTCGTCGCCTCGGTGGTGGCGCTGACCGGGGCATCGCACGGCGAGGTCGTCGCCTGGCTCTCCCGTCCGCACAATGCCGTGCTGATGCTGGCGCTGATCTGGGCCACGTTCTGGCATGCCGCACTGGGCTTGCAGGTGGTGATCGAGGACTACATCCGTCCCGAGGGCATCAGGCTTGCCGGCGTGCTCGCGGCGAAGGCGGCGATGCTGCTCATGGGCCTCTTCGCCGCATTCGCGGTGCTGAAGGTCGCGCTCTGAGGCGGGTCGGATCGGGGAACGGAGAGCCATGAACGTCATCACCAGCCCCTCGCGCGGGGCCTATCGCATCGTCGATCACACCTACGACGTGGTGGTGGTCGGTGCGGGCGGGGCGGGGCTGCGCGCCGCCTTGGGCCTCGGCATGGCGGGGCTGCGCGCGGCTTGCGTGAGCAAGGTCTTCCCCACCCGCAGCCACACCGTGGCCGCACAGGGCGGCATCGGCGCCGCACTCGGCAACATGGGCGAGGACGATTGGCGCTGGCACATGTACGACACCGTCAAGGGGTCGGACTGGCTCGGCGATCAGGACGCGATCGAGTACATGTGCCGCGAGGCGATTCCGGCCGTGCTCGAACTCGAGCACTTCGGCGTGCCGTTCAGCCGCACCGAGGACGGGCGGCTCTATCAGCGGCCCTTCGGCGGGCATCAGACGCATTACGGCAAGGCCCCGGCCTATCGCGCCTGCGCGGCGGCGGATCGCACCGGGCACGCCATCCTGCACACGCTCTACCAGCAGTGCCTGAAGCACAACGTGCCGTTCTTCGTCGAATATTTCGCCCTCGACCTGATCATGGACGACGACGGCGCCTGCCGCGGCGTGGTCGCCTGGTGCCTCGAGGACGGCACCATCCACCGCTTCCGCGCGGCGCTGACCATCCTCGCCACCGGCGGCTACGGGCGGGCGTGGTTCTCCTGCACCTCGGCCCACACCTGCACGGGCGACGGCAATGCGATGGTCCTGCGCGCCGGGCTGCCCATCCAGGACGCCGAGTTCGTGCAGTTCCACCCGACCGGGATCTACGGCGCGGGCTGCCTGATCACCGAGGGCGTGCGCGGCGAGGGCGGCTACCTCACCAACTCGGAAGGCGAGCGCTTCATGGAGCGCTACGCGCCGACCGCGAAGGACCTCGCCTCGCGCGACGTCGTCTCCCGTGCGATGACGATCGAGATCCGCGAGGGCCGCGGCTGCGGGCCGCACAAGGATCATGTTCTGCTGCACCTCGAGCATCTCGGCGCCGACCTGATCCACGAACGCCTGCCGGGGATCGCCGAGACGGCGAAGATCTTCGCCGGCGTGGACGTGACGCGCGAGCCGATCCCCGTGCTGCCGACCGTGCACTACAACATGGGCGGCATCCCGACGAACTGGCGCACCGAGGTGATCACGCGCGGGCCCGACGGCGACCGCATCGTTCCGGGGCTGATGGCGATCGGCGAGGCGGCCTGTGTCTCGGTGCACGGCGCCAACCGCCTGGGCACGAACTCGCTGCTCGATCTCGTCGTGTTCGGCCGCGCCGCCGCGCAGCGCGCCGCCGAACTGGTCAAGCCCGGCCAGAGCCAGCCGCCCTTGCCGCCGCGCGCGGGCGAACGCGCCCTCGATCGGCTCGATCGCACGCGCCATGCCTCCGGCGGCTCCACCACCGGCGAACTGCGGCTCGCCATGCAGCGCACCATGCAGAACCACGCCGCGGTGTTCCGCAACTCCGCCTCGCTGGCGGAAGGCGTGGAGAAGATGCGCGGGCACTGGCGCAGCCTCGAGGATCTCCGCGTCGAGGACCGCAGCCTGATCTGGAACTCCGACCTCGTCGAAGCGCTCGAACTCGAGAACCTGATGGCGAACGCGATGGTGACCATGGTCTCGGCCGAGGCCCGGCACGAGAGCCGCGGTGCGCACGCCCACGAGGACTACCCCGAGCGCGACGACGCGAACTGGCTCAAGCACACGCTCGCCTGGTGCGACGAGACCGGAACGGTGCGGCTCGATTACCGCCCGGTCACGCTGACGCCGCTCACCAACGAGGTGCAGAGCTTCCCGCCGAAGGCACGCGTCTACTGAGGCGGACGGAGAGCGACGATGGCCAAGTTCACCCTTCCCGCCAACTCCCGCATCCGCGAGGGCAAGCGCTTCCCCGCTCCCCCGGGGGCTCGCCGGGTGAAGGAGTTCCGCGTCTACCGCTGGAACCCGGATGCGCCGGAGAACCCGCGCTACGACACCTACGCGATCGACCTCGACGCCTGCGGGCCGATGGTCCTCGACGCGCTGATCAAGATCAAGAACGAGGTCGACCCCACCCTCACCTTCCGCCGCTCCTGCCGCGAGGGCATCTGCGGCTCCTGCGCGATGAACATCGACGGCACCAACACGCTCGCTTGCCTCAAGCCGATCGAGGAGGTGAAGGGCGCGGTGCGCATCACGCCGCTGCCCCACATGCCGGTGGTGAAGGACCTCGTCCCCGATCTCTCCCAGGCCTATGCCCAGCTCCGCTCCATCGAGCCCTGGCTGAAGGCCGACACCCCGCCTCCGCCCGATTCGGAGCGGCTGCAGAGCAAGGAGGAGCGCGCGAAGCTCGACGGGCTCTGGGAGTGCATCCTCTGCTTCTGCTGCTCCACCTCCTGCCCGTCCTATTGGTGGAACGGCGACCGTTTCCTCGGCCCCGCCATCCTGCTGCAGGCCTATCGCTGGGTGGCCGATTCGCGCGACGAGGCGACGGGCGAGCGGCTCGATGCGCTCGAGGACCCGTTCAAGCTCTACCGGTGCCACACCATCATGAACTGCACGAAGACCTGCCCGAAGGGTCTGAACCCGGCGAAGGCGATCGCCGAACTGAAGAAGCTGATGGTCGAACGCCGCGGCTGACACCCGCCGCAACACCGCGCGCCCAGGGGCCGCGGTTCGGCCGCACCCTTGGGGCCGGGCCGCGGCGCGGTCGTTTTTTCGTTCCCCTCGCCTCGTCCTCCGTGCTTTGCTCGGGCCGTTACGCAAGGGGAACGCCGATGGCCTATCCGTTGACCAAGATCGAAGGGATCGGGGTCCATTACGCCCGCCGCCTCGCCGAGGCGGGCCTGCGCACGACGGACGACCTGCTCGAGGCGGCGGCGCGGCCGAAGGGGCGGGCGGATCTGGCGGCGAAGACCGGGATCAGCGAAAGCTTGATCCTGAAGTGGGCGAACCGGGCCGATCTGATGCGGGTGAAGGGAATCGGCGAGGAGCTCGCCGACCTGCTCGAGGTCGCCGGCGTCGATACCGTGCCGGAACTGAAGCGACGCCGGCCCGACACGCTCGCCGCCGCCCTGAAGGCGGCGAACGAAAAGCGCAACCTCGTGCGCCGGGTGCCTTCCGAGGCGCAGTGCGCCAAGCTGATCGAGGCGGCGAAGGCGCTGCCGCGCGTCCTCAGTTACTGAGCGGGCCCGTTCCCCGTTGCCAGGCTCGCTTCGCCTTGGCATCAAACGCGGCAGGACGCGATTCCGCACGAGGGAGGTGCGCGATGGCCGCGAGCAAGGGCAAGGGCAGCACGACGAAGGCCAAGGCGGCGAAACCGTCCAAGGCGGCGGCCGTCAAGGCCACGGCGAAGACAGCGGCGAAGACGAGCAAGACCGCCAAGGCCGCATCCGCCCCCGCGAAGCGAGCGAAGCCTGAAGCGGCGACGTCGGCAAAGCCGGAGGTGGTGGCGATGCCGGCGCGGCTCTCGGTCGCCGCCGCCTTGCTTCGTCGCAACGCCCGTCGCATCGGCGTCTGACCCAGCCCGTCCGGTCGAACGGGCGGGCGGCCGGCGTCAGGGGCGCCCGCGTTCGACGAGCGGAGCAAGGTCCTTGAGGAACGTTCCGAAGGCGCCGAGCCCCGAGGAGATCGCGGCCGCACCCGCCGTCGGCCGCGCTGGATCGCTCGCCGCGCCGGCCGGCAGTCCGGCAAGACCCGGAGGCGGAAAGCGGTCGCGCGCCAGCTCGTCGCGGCTGACCGTTCCGGACCCGTCGTAATCCAGGCTGGCGAGCAACGCCCAGGCCCCGGCGATCGCGCCCACCCCCGCCGCGCCCACGGCCTTGCCGAGCTCCTCCGCCGTCGCGCCGGCGGAGAGAGCGCCGACATAGGCGAGGCCGCGCACCAGCCGCGCGATCTCGGCGACCGACAGACCCCCGTCGCCCGACACGTCGGCCCAGGCCCAGACGCGCGCGATGCAGCCCGCCCCGTCCTCGCCGCCGCACGCCTCGGCGATGCCCTCGAGCGCAGCGAGGAAGGAGAGGCCTTCGCCGTGCAGCGCGGCGAGAGCGACCGGGATGGAGGGGCAGCGGCGGAAGGCGAGATCCGGACCCTCGCCGGGAAGCGCGGCGTCGGGCAGTTTGGCCGGCGGGTCGCGCACGACGAGGCCGTCAGCGGCGGTGCGGAACAGCAGTCGTGTCGCCTCCGCATCATCGGCCACCGCGAGGCCGAAGGCGCCGGCGCGATCGAAGCGTTCGGCGTGCTTCAGGACCTGCATCCCTTGCGGATCAAGACGCGCCCAGGTGCGGCGGGTGACGAACAGGAGTTCCGCCGGCTCGCTGCAGGAGCCGGCGACCCAGAGGCCGCCGATCTCGGCCGGGAACGCCGCGCGGGCCGACGGCGCGGCGGAAGCGGCGAGAAGGGCGGTGAGCGAGACGAGGAGGAGGCGCACGCGCGGTCTCCCTGCTTCAGGGCGAGAGGACGATTTCGGCGGCGGCACAGAGATCGGTGACCGGCACGACGACGGTCCTGCCGTCGCGGAAGACGGCGCGGACCTCGTAGGAACAGACCTGCGGGTCGGGAAGGACGATCGTCGCGGCTTCCCCCCGGCCGATGATGCCGTCGCCAAGCACATCAGGCCCCGCTGGCGCGCCCGGCTGGTCGAGGTGCAGCGCGATCACCGGCACGGGGCCCGCGT
Organism: Elioraea thermophila (ex Habib et al. 2022); assembly: GCF_003336755.1. Taxonomy (GTDB): domain Bacteria; phylum Pseudomonadota; class Alphaproteobacteria; order Acetobacterales; family Acetobacteraceae; genus Elioraea; species Elioraea thermophila. Next base: position 678,421 of record NZ_QMDI01000006.1, read on the forward strand.
TGACGAAGCGCACGCCGCCCAGGGGCGAATCGCGCCAGCCGGGGGCGATCGCGAGTTCGCGCAGGCGGCAGAAATCGATCCCCCCTCGCTCCTCGCGCGTACCGTCCTGGTAGGTGAGGCGGAGCGTGTAGCGGCAGTCGGGAGCGGGCTCGAGGGCGAGGTCGAGGGTGGCACCGTCGCTCAGCGTGTCGGCGCCGAGACGGTCCGGGCCCTCGTTCGCCGCGCCGTCCGGAAAGACATGTACGGTGAACACCGTCCGCCCGCTGCGGTTGATGAGAGTGATCCGCGGGCCGGCGCCGGTCTGCCCGGGGCGCAATGCTGCAGGGTTCTCGGCGTAGAGCCAGCCCGGCGCCAGCGTGAGTTCGGCCAGCTCGCACGCATCGATGCCGCGCCGTTCCTCCACCGCCCGGTTGTCGACATAGACGACCATCAGGTCGATCTCGCAGCCGCGGGCCGGGATCGCCACGGTCATCTCGGCGCCGTCCTCGAGCACGTCGTTGCCGAGGCGATCCTGCCCCCACTCCCGCTCGCCGCTCTCGCGGCCGAAGACCTGGATCACCATCAGGCCCGTCCGGTTGCGCAGCGTGAACGTCCGCTCCTCCATCGGCACGAAGCGTGCGGCGACGAGGATGCGCTCGCGGCAGAGGTCGACCCGTTCGCGGATCTCCTCCTCGCCGTCCTCGTAGACGAGGCGGATGTCGGCGAGGCAGCCGAAATTGGGGCCGAGCCGGACGGTGAACTCGCGCCCCGCCTCCAGCACGCGAGCGCCGAGCCGATCGGGGCCCCAGTTGCGCCCGCCCGTACCACCGCGCGCGATGTAGAGTTCGTAGAGCGTGATCTCGCCGTCGTTCTTCACCGTCACCTGGGCGGCATCGCGCGGCGGCTGGCCGGGTTGGGCCGGGCGCTGCGGCGCCTGGGCGGCGGCCGGGATCGCGACGAGCAGCGCGAGGGCGGCCAGCAGGAGACGAGCGGCGTGCATGAGGCTCCCTCGAGGCTCCCTCGCTGTCGTACCGAGCCCACCCTGACACGGACTCTTGCGGCGGCGCAACCGTTCGCGAATGACACCAGTGACACGAGGGTTGCGACCGGACGCCGTTGCGGACCGATGACGGAGGCCGTAGCGTCCTCGTGACGATCCGGGGAGACGGCATGGCGAAGCGCCGCGCACCGACACGGGGGATCGACGCCGAACGCCGCAAGGCGATGGATGCGCTGCTTGCGCGCTACCGCGTCACCTCAGGCAAGGGCTTCCGCCTCGCCGACTACGATCCTGCCGACACGGCGGATCTTGCGCTCGACAAGAAGGAGGCGCAGCGGCTGCTGCAGGAGGGGGTCGCTTGGCTTGCTCTCGAACAGCAGAAGCTCTACGCGCAGGATCGCTGGTCCGTGCTGATGATCCTGCAGGCGATGGATGCCGCCGGCAAGGACGGCACGATCAAGCACGTGATGAGCGGGGTGAACCCGCAGGGCGTGGAAGTGGCGAGTTTCAAGGCGCCGAATGCCGAGGAGCTCGACCACGATTTCCTCTGGCGGCACGTGAAGCGGCTGCCGCCGCGCGGGCACATCGGCATCCACAACCGTTCCTGGTACGAGGAGGTGCTGGTGGTGCGCGTGCACCCCGAATTGCTCGATCGGCAGAAGCTGCCGGAGGCGAAACGGACGCACGACATCTTCGACCGCCGCCTCGCCCACATCGCCGCCTTCGAGCGCTACCTCGCCGACCAAGGTGTCGCGATCCTGAAGGTGTTCCTGCACCTTTCCTTCGCGGAGCAACGCAAACGCTTCCTCGAGCGCATCGAGGAGCCGGAGAAGCACTGGAAATTCTCCGCCGCCGACATCGCCGAACGCGCGCACTGGCACGACTACCAGAAGGCGTACGAGGAAGCGATCCGCGCCACCGCAACCCCGCACGCACCGTGGTACGTGGTGCCGGCCGACCACAAGTGGTTCTCGCGCCTGGTCGTCGCCTCCGCCCTGATCGTCACCATGGACGATCTCGACCTCGCCTACCCGACGCTGCCGCCGGAGGAGCGGGCGAAGCTCGAGGAAGCGCGGAAGGCCCTGCTCGCCGAGACGGCGTGACCCCCCGCGCGCGGCGCCGTCGCGGCGAGGGGAAGCTTCAGCCGGCGCGCGGCAGTTCCTGTTCGACGAGGGCGGCCCAGAACGCCGCCCCCACCGCGATCGCCTCGTCGTTGAAGTCGTAGCGGGGGTGGTGCACGGGGGTCGATCCCGCGCCGTCCGGCCCGCGCTGGCCGAGCCGCACGAAGCAGCCCGGCACCACGTTCGCCATGTAGGAGAAGTCCTCGCCCCCCATGCGCACGGGCACGGTGCGGTGCACGTTCTCCTCCCCCAGCACGCGCGCGGCCGCCTTCGCTGCCGCCTCCGTTGGCCCGGGTGCATTGATCACCGCCGGGTAGCCGCGCTGGTAGTCGACCTGGGCGGTGGCGCCGAAACCGGCCGCCACGCTTTCGGCGAGTTCGCGGATGCGGAGTTCGATCCGATCCCGCACCGTCTCGTCACGGGTGCGCACCGTTCCGTGCAGCAGCGCCGAGTCGGGGATCACGTTGCCGGCCGAGCCGGCGTGGAACTGGCAGATGGAGAGCACCGCCGGTTGCGCGGGGTCGATGCCGCGCGAGACGATGCTCTGCAGGGCGAGCACGAGATGGGCGCCCACCACCACCGGATCGATCGTCAGATGGGGACGCGCGGCATGCCCGCCGCGGCCGGTAATGGTGATGGTGACGCGATCGGAAGCGGCCGAAACGGGGCCCTCCATCAGCGCGATCTCGCCCAAGGGAAGTTCCGTGTCGTTGTGCAGGCCGTAGACGGCATCGCAAGGAAACAGGCGGAACAGGCCCTCCTCCACCATGATGCGGCCGCCGCCGCCCCCTTCCTCGGCCGGCTGGAAGATGAAGTGCACCGTGCCGTCGAAGTTGCGCGTCTCGGCGAGATAGCGCGCGGCGGCGAGCAGGATGGTGGTGTGGCCGTCATGGCCGCAGGCGTGCATGCGCCCCGGGTTCCGCGACCGATGCGCGAAGTCGTTGGCCTCCTCCATCGGCAGCGCGTCCATGTCGGCGCGGATGCCGATCGCGCGCGGCGAGGAACCGACCTTCAGCGTGCCCACCACGCCGGTGCGGGCGAGGCCTCGGTGCACGGCGATACCCCACTCGGCGAGCTTGGCCGCGACGAGCTCCGAGGTGCGCACCTCCTCGAAGCCCAACTCCGGGTGAGCGTGCAGGTCGCGTCGGATGGCGGCGAACTCGGGTGCCAGGGCGGCGAGCCTGTTCGGAATCCGCATCGATCTCACCCCTTTCCGGCCCGATCAGGCCGCGTGGAAGAGAGCAGAATGGAACCGCCGGCGCGGCGTCGCAACAACCCGACGGGCCGCGCTCAGCGCGTCGGCTTCGGGGGGTCGCTCGCGTAGTCGTAGAACCCCTTGCCGGTCTTGCGGCCGAGCCAACCCGCTTCGACGTACTTCACCAGCAACGGGCAGGGGCGGTACTTCGAATCCGCCAGCCCCTCGTGCAGCACCTGCATGATGGCCAGACACGTGTCGAGGCCGATGAAATCGGCGAGCTCGAGCGGACCCATCGGGTGGTTGGCGCCGAGCTTCATCGCGGTGTCGATCGACCGCACGTCGCCCACGCCCTCGTGCAGGGCATAGACCGCCTCGTTGATCATCGGCACCAGGATGCGGTTGACGATGAAGCCCGGGAAATCCTCCGCCACCGCCACCGTCTTGCCGAGCCGTTCGGCGAGCGCCAGCGCCGCGCGGAAGGTCGCCTCGTCGGTGGCGATGCCGCGGATGATCTCGATCAGCTTCATCACCGGCACCGGGTTCATGAAGTGGATGCCGATGAACTTCGCCGGCCGGTCGGTGGCGGCGGCGAGGCGCGTGATGCTGATCGAGGAGGTGTTGGTCGCCACCAGCGCGGCGGGCTTCAGCACCGGGCAGAGGGAGGCGAAGATCTTGCGCTTGATCTCCTCGCGCTCGGTCGCCGCCTCGATCACGAGATCGCAGGTCGCGAAGATCGCGTAGTCGGTGCCCGTGGCGATGCGCGCCAGCGCCTCCGCCTTCGCCTCCGCCGTGATCTGGTTCTTCGCCAGCTGGCGATCCATGTTGCGCCCGATCGTGGCGAGCGCCTTCTCCAGCACCTCGGCCGAGACGTCGAGCAGTTTCACGCGGTAGCCGGCGAGCGCGCAGACATGCGCGATGCCGCTGCCCATCTGGCCAGCGCCGATGACGCCGATCTCGGCAATGTCCGGCACGACGATGTCGGCCGAAGCCGTCTGCACATCCATCATCCCCTCCATCGGCCGGCTCAGGCCGGCTTGTCGAGTTCGGCGGCGAGTTCGGGCAAGGCCTGGAACAGGTCGGCGACCAGGCCGTAATCGGCGACCTGGAAGATCGGCGCCTCCTCGTCCTTGTTGATGGCGACGATCACCTTGCTGTCCTTCATCCCGGCCAGATGCTGGATCGCGCCCGAGATGCCGACCGCGATGTAGAGTTCGGGGGCGACGATCTTGCCGGTCTGGCCGATCTGGTAATCGTTCGGCACGAAGCCGGCGTCGACCGCGGCCCGCGAGGCGCCGACGGCAGCACCCAGACGATCCGCCACCGCATCGATCAGACGGAAGTTCTCCGCCGCCCCGAGCCCGCGCCCGCCGGCGACAACGACGCGCGCGGCGGTGAGCTCGGGCCGTTCGCTGCGTGCGACCTCGCGCCCGACGAACCGCACCGAGGCGGGCGCGTCGACCGTGGCCGCGACGGGCTCGATCGTCGCCGCGCCGCCCTCCTCCGCCACCGGGTCGAAGGAGGCGGCACGGATGGTCAACACCTTCACGGCGTCGGCGCTGCGCACGGTGGCGAGTGCCGCGCCTGAGTAGATCGGGCGGACGAAGGTGTCGGCGGCGACGATGCCGGCGACCTCGCCGATCGGCTGCACATCCAGGAGTGCCGCGAGCCGCGGCATGACGTTCTTGCCGAGCGCGGTGGCCGGCGCGAGCAGGTGCGAGTAGGAGGGGGCGAGCGATCGCAGCAGGGCGGCGAGCGGTTCGGCGAACAGGGCGGCCAGCGCAGGCGAGTCGGCGACCAGCACCTTCGCCACCCCCGGCAGCTTCGCCGCCGCCTCGGCCACGGCGGCCACCCCTTCCCCCGCCACCAGCACGTCCACCTCTCCGCCAAGACGTTGCGCGGCCGCAACCGCGCTGCGCGAGGGCTTGCGGATCTGCCCGCCGTCGTGATCGATCAGGACGAGACTGCGCATCGTTCCCCTTCCCGCTCAGCTCCGCCTCGGCGCGCCGTCAGATCACCTTGGCTTCGGTGCGGAGCCTGGCCACCAGCTCGGCGACCGATGCCACCTTCACCCCGGCCTTACGCGCCGGCGGCTCCTCGACCTTGAGCACGGTGAGGCGCGGCGTGACATCCACGCCGAGCGCGGCCGGGGTCAGGGTCTCGATCGGCTTCTTGCGCGCCTTCATGATGTTCGGCAGCGACGCGTAGCGCGGCTCGTTCAGCCTGAGATCGGCAGTGACGACGGCGGGCAGCGCGATCTCCACCCTCTCCGTCCCGCCGTCGATCTCGCGCGTGACCAGAAGCCTCCCGTCCTTCGCCTCGACCTTGCTCGCGAAGGTCGCTTGCGGCCAATCGAGCAGGGCTGCCAGCATCTGCCCCGTGGCGTTCATCTCGTCGTCGATGGCGAGCTTGCCGAGGATGACGAGATCGGGCTTCTCGCGCTCGACCACCGCCTTGAGCAGCTTGGCCACCGCGAGCGGCTCGAGCGACACTTCCGTCTCGATCAGGATGCCGCGATCGGCGCCCATGGCGAGGGCGGTGCGGATGGTCTCCTGGCAGGCGGCGGGGCCGGCGGAAACCGCGATGATTTCGGTCGCAACCCCGCGCTCCTTCAGCCGCACCGCCTCCTCGACCGCGATCTCGTCGAAGGGGTTCATCGACATCTTCACGTTCGCGATGTCGACCCCCGAACCGTCCGCCTTCACCCGGACCTTCACGTTGTAGTCGACGACGCGCTTGACGGGGACGAGGAGCTTCATGCGCCTCCTGCGAGCGTTGGTTGTGGCGCGGACGCCGGCCGTGCGAACCGCCCCGGCCGCGGCGGGCGGACGATAGGAGGGGGCAGGGCGCGAGGCAAGGCGGGCCCGCTTCAGCCCCTCAGCACGAGGAGGAGGAGCGCGAACAGCGCGAGGGCGGCGAATTGCAGCAGAACGCGCCAGCGCATCAGCGCGTTGCTGCGTCGGGGGTCGGTCTGCCGCGCAACCCCGATCACGCCTGCGGCGAGAACGCCCAGGGTGGCGAGCATGGCGGCGGCGATCAGGACGGTGAGGGTGGTCTGCATCCGTCCTTCATGCCACGCGGGGCGCCGCGCGCCTACGGCATGGCCGCAACGCGGCCCCGCCTCCGTGCTTGACTTGCCCGGCCGGGCCGCGTTCCGTCCCCCGCACCCCGAACGGAGGGGCGATCATCAGTCGGACCCGCACGCTGTTGTCGCGATTTCTTGCCATCCTCGCCTGGCTCCTCACGCTGCTGTGCGCCGCGCCCGCGATCGCGCAGATCGGCCTTGGGCCCACCGCGATGGCCGACGAGCCGGCCGATTCGGCCGAGCGTCTCGAGCGGGCCAGCCCACCGTCCGCCGCGCCGCAGGCGTCCACGCTTGCACCGCTTGCACCCGCCCTCGGCGCGGCGGAGGCAGCACGGCTCGCCGAGGTGTTGCGCGACGAGGCGCGGCGAGCGGAGCTGATCGCGGCCCTCGAGGCGCTGGCGCGGCTCGCGGCGCCGGCCGCGGCCCAGCCCGGCGCCGCGCCCTCCGCCGATGGCGTAACCCCGCC
>NZ_KZ851831.1 GCF_003336755.1 Elioraea thermophila (ex Habib et al. 2022)
CACCGCCCCCCGAGCCCGCCGCCCCGCCCGCACCGCCCGCCGCTGCGCCGGCCGCGGCCGAGCCCCCGCTGCCGCTCGCCCCCGACAGCCTCGGCGCGCTGCTCCTGAGGGAGCTGACCTCGCGGGCGGAGGCCGTCGCCGCCACCACGGTCGGCATCCTGCACACGCTGGCCGATGCGCCGCGCGCGCTCGATTGGCTCGGCCGCGTGGCCACCGACCCCGCCGTGCGGAGCGGCGTGCTGCGCGCGCTGTGGCAGATCGCGCTGCTGCTCGCCGCCGGCATCATCGCCGAACGTCTCGCCATCCTCGCCCTGCGCCCGATCCGCAGCCGCCTGCTCGCGCACACGCCGAAGACCTACCTGCGGCGGGTTCCGCTGGCGATCGGCGATCTCGTGCTCGATCTCCTTCCCGTCGCCGCCTTCGCGGTGGTCGCCTACAGCCTGATCCCGGTGCTGGAGCGCTGGCCGTCGCGCCAGTTCGTGCTGCTCGTCGCCGCCAACGCGTATCTCGCCGTGCGTCTTGCCCGTGCCGCCGGCCGCTTCGTCTTCTCACCCGATGCGCCCGCGATCCGGCTGATCCCCGGCATGTCGGACGAGACCGCGGCCTACGCGCAGATCTGGGTCAACCGCATCACCATCGTCGCCCTCGCAGGCTTCGCCGCGATCGAGACCGCGCGCACCTTCGGCCTCGATTCCGCCACCGCGTCGGGGCTGTTCAAGGCGCTGTGGCTGCTGATCACGCTGCTGCTCATCATCGTCGTGCTGCAGAACCGCGAGGGCGTGCGCGAGGTGTTGCGTGCGCCCGAGGGCGCGCGCGGCGCGTTCGCCGTGATCCGCAATCGCGTCGCGGATGTCTGGCACGTCCTCGCAACGCTCTATCTCCTCGCCGCCTGGGTGGTCACCGCGCTCGAGATCGAGGACGGTTACGGCCGCATCCTCGCCTTCACCGTCACCACCATCCTCGTCGTCGCCGGGGCGAAGCTCGCCGAACTCGGGCTCAACCGCGCGATGGAGCGGATGATGGCGGTCGATCCCAAGGTCGCCGGCAAGCATCCGGGCATCGAGGCGCGGGTGAACCGCTACCTGCCCGCGCTGAAGACGCTGCTCGGCGCGGCGATCTGGACCGCGGCGGCGGTGATCCTGCTGCAGTCCTGGGGCTTCAACGCCTTCTCCTGGTTCACCCCCGGCAATGTCGGGCACCGCCTGCTCGGCGCGCTCGCCTCCATCGGCATCACCGTGCTGGTCGCGATCCTGGTGTGGGAGAGCGTGAACGCCGCCATCCAGCGCCGGCTCGATGCGGTGGCGCGCGACGCCCAGGCCGCGCGCAGCGCGCGCGTGCGCACGCTCCTGCCCATGCTGCGCACGTTGCTCACCGTCGTCATCGTCGTCGTCGTGGTGCTGATCACGCTGTCCGAGATCGGGGTCAACATCGCGCCCCTGCTCGCCGGGGCCGGCGTGATCGGGCTTGCCATCGGCTTCGGCTCGCAGCGCCTGGTGCAGGACCTGATCACGGGAGTGTTCCTGCTGATGGAGGACGCGCTGGCGGTCGGCGACGTCGTCTCCGTTGCCGGCCAATCGGGGGTGGTGGAGGGGCTCTCCATCCGCTCCATCCGCCTGCGCAGCCTGGACGGCACGGTGCACATCATCCCGTTCAGCGCCGTCACCATGGTCTCGAACATGACGAAGGACTTCGCCTTCGCCGTGTTCGACGTCGGCGTCGCCTACCACGAGGACACCGACCGCGTGGTCGAGGTGCTGAAGAAGACCGCCGAGCAGATGCGCTCCGAGGGGAGGTGGGCGGCGGTGATCCGCGAGCCCCTGGAGATCCTCGGCGTCGATCGCTTCGCCGACAGCGCGGTGGTGATCCGCGCCCGCTTCCGCACCAATGCGGGCAGCCAGTGGGCGGTGACGCGCGAGTTCAACCGCCGCTACAAGAAGGCGTTCGACGAGGCCGGCATCGAGATCCCCTTCCCCTACCGCAAGGTGGTGGTGGCGAGCGAGGACGGTTCTCCGCCCTCGCAGGAGGCGAAGCGGGCGGCCGCGATCGCCGGCGCGGCCTGAAGCCTCAGAGCCCGCCCGCCCGCGCGGCCCAGAACGCGGCGACCCCGCCGAACAGCGCGAGCGGGGTCGACCCCGAGGCCCGCATGACGAGCAAGGTGGCCGCCCCGCCGAGCATCCCCGCCCAGCCCTCGCGAACGAGGGCGGGGGCGACGAAGGCGACGAACAGCGTGCCCGGCAGGTGTTCGAGGAAGGCGCGCAGGAAGGGGCCCGGCCTGATCCGGCGCAGCACGACATAGCCCGCGGCGCGGGCGGCGAAGGTCACCGCCGCCATCGCCAGGATGGCGGCCGCCGAAAAGGCATCCACCATCACGTGCCGCGCCCGCCCGAGGTTTCGATCCAGGCGCCGACCAAGCTTCCCGCGACCGCGCCGCACACCACGGCCAGCGCAGGCTGCGGCAGGAGCGGGCTCAGGGCGAGAGCCACCGCCGCCAGCCCTTCAGCGCATCCAACCAAGCGGCAAGGTGGGGGCCCATCAGCGCGAAACGGAGGTTCACCGCAGCCGCCGCCAGGGCGGCGGAGGCGATCGGCGCCGGGTCGGTCCAGAGCTCGAGGGCCAGGATCTGCGACGCGCCGGCGAAGACGAGAGCGCTCATCAGCGCTTGCTCGAGAGCCGAAAGCCCCTGCGCCAGCACCCCGACGACGAGGCCGAAGGGGACGAGCCCCACCGTCAGGGGAGCGGCGAGGCGAAGCCCGCGCACCACCCCGGCCCGGCTCACCACCACCTGCATCTCAGCCGCGGCGGAAGCGGGCGATCAGGGCCTCAGCCTCCTCCGGCGCGGTCGCGAGCGCGGCCTCGGCGATGCGGCGGGAGAATCCGGCGCGGGCGAGGACGGCGAGGGCCTTGTCGCGGGTCGCCGCCGGGTCGGGGCAGAAGGGACCGAGCCGGCGACGCCTGAGCGCGATCAGCGCCGCGGCGATCGCCGCCTCCTCGTCGGGAAGCGCGGCCTCGATGGCAGCGCCTGCTTCCTCGCCCGCCCCCCGTTGCGCCAGGTGGGCGGCGATCGCCACCGCCGACCGGCCGGAACGCGCCAGTCGCCGTGCGCGGGCCTCGGCGAAGGCGGCGTCGTTCACCGCCCCGGTCGCGGCGAGCCGCTGCACCACCCGCCGCGCCGCCGCCCGCGCCGCAGCGACCTCCGTCTCCTCCGCCCCGGTCGCTTCCGCCCAGCGCGCGATGCGCCGTTCCAGCACGCGCAGCAGCGCGGCGCGAGTCGCGGCATAGCGCGCGAGGTGCGCGAGCGCGGCCTGCTCGAGCGCGGCGTCGGTGGGCGGAGCAGGATTGCGGCTGCGGCGGGGCATCAGCCCGAATCGGCGGCGACCACGGCGCGGCGCCGCCTTACGGTGGCCGATTCGGCCACGGGCAAGGGGATCGCGCCGAACAGGTCCTTCTCCGCTTCGATGATGGCCACACCTGCGAAGCGCGGCCCGATTCGCCGGCCGACCCGCTCCCACGCCGCCGCGCCGCGCAAGAGCGTCCGCCAGGGGAAGGGCGGCACGAACAGCGCGCCGTCGCGCCGCACCTCGCGGAACATGGCGGAGGCGAGCAACCGGGACAGTTGCGGGGCGGAAAACGGTCGGCCATGGCCGAAGGGGGTCGCCTCGGCATAGGCCCACCACCCCGTGCGGTTCGGCACCACCACCATGAGCCGCCCGTCGTCCTTCAGCACCCGCCAGACCTCGCGCAGCATCCGCCGCGCATGCTCGGCGTGCTCCAGGCCGTGCACGAGCAACACCCGGTCGAACAGCAGATCCGGAAAGGGGAGCCGGTCCTCGTGCGCGACGGTAGCGAGCGAGGGCCGCTTGCGCGGCCAGCGCGCGACCCCGAGTTGGGCCGGGAGGCAAGCGACGGTGCAGTCGCCCGCTTCGGTGCGCCAGATGCGCAGGAAGGGCAGCGCGTAGCCCAGGCCCAGCGTGCGCGCGCCCGGGCGAACGGGCCAGAGCGCGCGCAGCCGAGCGCGCAGCATGGCGATGACCACCCTGCCGTGCGATGAGGCGTAGAAATGGGCGAGTGCGGCGACGTCCTCCGCCATGGCGGCGTCTTAGCACGGAGCCCGCTTCCACCCGACCTTGCCGGAGCGAAGGCCGCCCGACACAGGCCGAGGCCAGCGCGGGCACGGGGATCGCTTGACCAGGAACAAATCCGTGAGTTCCGATTGCATTCCTCGGCAAGCTGGGCCAGTCCTGGCCGAAGATCCGGAAAGCTTTGAGAAGACCCTTCCAAGAATGCGATGCTCATGCGTTTCGAGACGGATCCTGGCATGACGGTGACGGGCGGAAATCTGCTGCCCCCCGTGAGGTCCGACTGGGCGTTACTTCTCGATCTCGACGGAACCTTGATCGACTTTGCAGCGACGCCGGAGGCGGCCCGCGCGCCCGCGACCCTGCCGTCCGCCCTTCTCCAGGCCGCCGCCGCCCTCGGCGGAGCGCTCGCCATCGTCTCGGGGCGCGAGATCGCGGCGATCGACCGCCTGCTCGCCCCCGCCCGCCTTGCCGCCGCCGGCTGCCACGGCGGCGAGCTCCGCCCCTGCCCGGATTGCGTGGTCAGCCGGCACGCCCCACCGCTCGACCCTGCCCTGGTCGCCGAGGCGGTCGCCCTCGCCGAGGCCGAAGGGCTCCATCTCGAGGTGAAGGCGACCGGCCTCGCCCTTCATGTCCGCGCCTGCCCGGATCGCGAGTCGGCGGCGCATGCCCTCGCCCTCCACCTTGCCGCCCGCGCCGGGCCGGGCTACGAGGTGCTGCCGGGGGCGCTGGTGCGGGAAATCCGTCCGCGCGGCTTCGACAAGGGCCGCGCGGTGCGGGCGCTGATGGAGGCTCCGCCCTTCGCCGGCCGCCGCCCTCTCTTCCTCGGCGACGACGTGACCGACCGCGACGGCATCGCCGCCGCGCGCGCCTTGGGCGGCGAAGGGATCCTGCTCGGCCACGATACGCCGGCGGGCCCTGCCGAGGTGCGGGCGTGGCTTGCCGCCCTGCCGCGGGCGCTCGGCCGATGAGCGCGCGCCATCAGCCGCTCGACCTCGGCGTGATCGGCAACTGCCAGGTCGCCGCCCTGATCGACCCGCGCGGGCGGATGACCTGGCTTTGCCTGCCGCGGCTCGACGGCGACCCGGTGTTCTGCGCCCTGATCGACGGCGTTGACCCGGCTGGCGGCTTCATGGACGTGCTGGTCGAGGGTCTCGTCACCACCCGCCAAGCCTACCGGCGCAACACCGCGATCCTGGAGACCGTGCTTGAGGCGAAGGATGGCGCGGCGGTGCGCCTCGTCGACTTCGCGCCCCGCTGCGTCCGCTTCGGCCGCTCCTTCCGCCCAACTCAGGTGATCCGCCGCCTCGAACCCATCTCCGGGCGGCCGCGGGTGACCATCCGCATCCGCCCGCGCGCCGCTTGGGGCAGCGCGACGCCGCAGCGGCGCGGCGGCAGCAACCACCTGCGCTGGGCGGAGGGCGAAACAAGCCTGCGCGTCACCACCGATGCCCCGGTCAGCTTCATCGCCCACGAGGCCTCCTTCGTGCTCGATCGGCCGGTGACCCTCGTCCTCGGCGAGGACGAACCGCTGCCCGAGGCGCCCGGCGAACTCGCCGTCCGCTTCGAGGCCGAAACGGCGGCCTATTGGCTCGAATGGACGCGTTACCTCTCCATCCCCTTCGAGTGGCAGGAGGCGGTGATCCGCGCCGCGATCACGCTCAAGCTGTGCACCTTCGAGGAGACGGGCGCGATCGCGGCGGCGCTCACCACCTCCATCCCGGAGGCCCCCGGGTCGGGCCGCACCTGGGACTACCGCTTCTGCTGGCTGCGCGACTCCTATTTCTGCGTGCAGGCGCTGAACCGGCTCGGCGCCACCCGCACGATGGAGGCGTTCATCCGCTTCCTCACCGACATCGTGCTGGCCGACCCCGGCGCGCCGCTCGCTCCGCTCTATCCCCTGGCGCCCGGGGTTTCGAGCGAGGAACGGATCGCGCCCGCGCTCGCCGGCTTCCTCGGCGATGGTCCGGTGCGCGTCGGCAACGCCGCCGCCACCCAGGTCCAGAACGACAGCTACGGCCAGGTGATCCTCGCCGCCGCCCAGGCCTTCTTCGACGCCCGCCTGCCGCGCCCGGGCGATCTCGCCCTGTTCCGCCTGCTCGAAACCGTGGGCGAGACGGCGGAGCGTGTCGCCCTCACCCCCGATGCGTCGCTCTGGGAGTATCGCGGACGGATGCGGGTGCACACCTACTCGGCGGTGATGTGCTGGGCGGGCCTCTCGCGCCTCGCCGCGATCGCCGACCGTCTCGGCCTCGCCGAGGCGCGCGCGCGCTGGGCCGCCTCGGCCGCGCGCCTGCGCGAGGCGATCCTGCGCGAGGCCTGGCGGGAGGATCTCGGCTGCTTCGTCGACGCCTTCGGCGCCGACGGCACGGACGCCGCCCTGCTGCTCCTGCCCGAACTCGGCTTCGTCGCGCATGATGATCCGCGCTTTCGGGCCACGCTCGCGCGCATCGAAAGGCGGCTCCGGCGCGACGGTTTGCTGTTGCGCTACGACCAGCCGGACGATTTCGGCCTGCCCGAGACGGCCTTCCTGGTCTGCAGCTTCTGGTATGTCGATGCGCTGGCAGGCCAAGGGCGGCTTGCGGAGGCGCGCGCGCTGTTCGAACGACTGCTCGCCCACCGCAACCACCTCGGCCTGTTCAGCGAGGACTGCGACCCGCGCACCGGCCAGCTCTGGGGCAACTTCCCGCAGGCCTACTCCATGGTGGGGCTGATCCTGTCCGCGATGCGGCTGTCGCGGTCCTGGGAGGAGGCGCTGTGGCGCGCCTCGTGATCGTCTCCTACCGGGTCGCCGAACCGAAGCGCGGCGCGGCGGCCGGCGGTCTCGCCGTCGGCATCGCCGATGCGCTGAAGGCACGGCGGGGGCTCTGGTTCGGCTGGAGCGGACGCACGGCACCTGCCCCCTCGCCGGAGCCTGACATCGTCGCGCACGGCGGGGTGGCTTACGCCCGGTTCGACATCGCCTCGGCCGACCACGCGCCGTTCTACGCCGGGTTCGCCAACGGCACGCTCTGGCCGCTGCTGCACTACCGGCTCGGGCTGATGGAGTTCGACCGCGCGGCGCTCGCCGCCTATGCCCGCGTCAACGCCGCCTTCGCCGCGGCACTCGCGCCCCTCCTCTCGGCCGACGATGTCGTCTGGGTGCACGACTACCAGCTGATGCTGGTGCCGCGCGAACTCCGCAGCCGCGGCTTCGCGGGTCGTGTGGGGTTCTTCCTGCACGTGCCCTTCCCACCGCCCGACGTGTGGTGCGCCCTGCCGCAGGGCGGAAGCCTTCTCGAGTCGCTGCTCGCCGCCGACCTCGTCGGCTTCCAGACCGAGGGCGATCGCGCCAATTTCCTCGCCTGCTGCGCGCGCTGCCTCGGTGCCGCGGTGGCGGACGGCACGGTGACGCACGACGGCCGACGAACAGCTGTCGCAACATTCCCGATCGGCATCGACACCCAGGGCTTCGCGCGCACCGCCGCCCGCGCCGCGAAGGGCCGCGCCGTGCGCCAGCTGCGCGAAAGCCTCGGCGAGCGGTTGCTCGTCATCGGCGTCGATCGCCTCGACTACTCGAAAGGCCTGATCAACCGTTTCCTTGCCTACGATTCCCTGCTCCATCTCGAGCCGTCCTGGCGCCGGCGCGTCACCTACCTGCAGGTCGCCGCCCGCTCGCGCGTCGAGGTGGCGCAGTATCGGGCGCTCAGGCGCGAACTCGACCGCCTGGCGGGGCGGATCAACGGCGAGCACGCCGAGTTCGACTGGACGCCCCTGCGCTACCTCACGCGCGAGGTGCCGCGCACCACGCTTGCCGGCTTCTTCCGCATCGCCCGGGTGGGGCTGGTCACGCCGATGCGCGACGGCATGAACCTGGTCGCGAAGGAGTTCGTCGCCGCCCAGGACGCGACCGATCCCGGCGTGCTCATCCTCTCCGCCTTCGCCGGTGCCGCGGCGGAGCTCACCGAGGCGCTGATCGTCAACCCGCACGACCCGCAGGAGATCGCGGAAGCCCTCGCCCGCGCGCTCGCCATGCCGCTCGAGGAGCGTCGCACGCGATGGGAGGCGATGATGGCGCGGCTGCGCGAGGCGACGGCGGCGGCCTGGGCGAAGGCCTTCCTCGACCGCCTGGAAGCCTGCCCGGGACCGTGACGCGGACGGGCGGCGATGCTAAGCGAGAGCCGATGCCCGGCCTCGACATCGTCGCCGTCCCCTGCCTCAGCGACAACTACGCGTGGCTCCTGCGCGACCGCGAAACGGGGGCGGTGGCGGTGGTCGATCCCGGTGAGGCGGGGCCGGTCGAGCGAGCGCTCGCCGCCAAGTCGTGGCCGCTCGACCTGATCCTGCTCACCCACCACCATGCCGATCATGTCGGCGGTGCCGCCGAGTTGCGCGCCCGTTTCGGTGCCGAACTCGTCGGCGCGGCGGCGGACCGCCACCGCCTGCCTCCGCTCGATCGCGAACTCGCCCCCGGCGACACCGTCTCGGTCGGCGACAGCGCGGCGACGGTGCTCGCCACCCCCGGCCACACCTCGGGCCACATCGCCTACCATTTCAGCGAGGCGCGGGTACTGGCCTGCGGCGACACGCTCTTCTCGCTCGGCTGCGGACGGGTGTTCGAAGGCACGATGGCGGAGATGTTCGAGAGCCTGCGTCGGCTCGCCGCCCTGCCCGACGACACGATGGTGCTGTGCGGCCACGAGTACACGGAGGCGAATGCCCGCTTCGCCCGCCACGTCGATCCCGCCAACGCGGCGCTGGCCGCGCGGGCGGAGGAGGTGCGGAGGCTGCGCGCGGAAGGGCGGCCCACGCTTCCCGTGCCGCTCGGCCTCGAGAAGGCGACCAACCCGTTCCTGCGCGCGCGCGACGCGGCCGAGTTCGCCCGCCTCCGTTCCGAGAAGGATTCGTTCCGCTGAAGCCCGCCGGCCTCCACCTCCTCGATCCGGCGACCGAGGCCGAAGCGGTGATCGAAGCCCTCGGCCTCGCTCCGCACCCCGAGGGCGGGTGGTTCCGCGAGACCTGGCGGGATTCGCCGGCCGATGGTTCGCGCGGCGCGGGAACGGCCATCCTCTATCTTTTGAAGGCCGAGGAGACCTCGCACTGGCACCGGGTGGACGCCACCGAGATCTGGCACTGGTACGGTGGTGCTCCGCTCGTGCTCACCCTCTCGCCTGATGGGCACGACGCCGAGGCGCATCTGCTCGGGCCCGATCTCGACGCGCATCAGTTGCCGCAGCGGATCGTTCCGGCGCTTTGGTGGCAGACGGCCGCCTGCCTGGGACGGTGGACCCTGGTCGGCTGCACGGTGAGCCCCGCCTTCACCTTCGCGGGCTTCGAACTCGCACCCCCCGATTGGCGCCCCACCCCGCGGCCTGCCGGCGGCCACGCCCCTCACTCGTCGAGCGGGACGCGATAGGCCTCGGCCAGCAGATTGGTCTCGCAGGCCTGGGCGACGACGGCGAGCAGCTCGGCGTACATTTCCTCCGTCATGCCCTGCTTGCGCGCCGCCCGCTCGTGGCTCGCGACACAGTAGGCGCACCCGTTGGCGAGCGAGACGGCGAGGTAAAGCATCTCCTTCGTGCGCGCATCGAGTGCGCCCGGCGCCATCACCTCCTTCAGCGTGGCCCAGGTGCGGCGCAGCGTGTCGGGGTGCCGCGCGAGCGCCTTCCAGAAGTTGTTGACATCCGGAATGTTCCGGGTGCGCTTGATGTCGTCGAACACCGCGCGCACTTCCGCCGAGGCGTTCTCGTACGCGACGAGCGGCGGTGAGGGAGGGCTCGAGGCGCTCACGCCATGTACTGCCCGCCGTTCACCGACAAGGTGGCGCCGGTGATGAACGAGGCCTCGTCCGCGGTGAGGAAAGCCACACAGCGCGCGATGTCCTCCACCGTGCCGAGCCTGCCCACCGGGATGCGGGCGATGATCTTCTCGAGCACGTCCTGCGGCACGGCCCGCACCATGTCGGTGTCCGTGTAGCCGGGGGCCACCGCGTTCACCGTGATGCCGTTGCGCGCCCCTTCCTGGGCGAGCGCCTTGGTGAAGCCGATCATGCCGGCCTTCGCCGCCGAGTAGTTGACCTGGCCGAACTGCCCGGCGAGCCCGTTGACGGAGGAGATGTTGACGATGCGCCCGAACTTGCGCGCGTTCATCCCGTCCCAGGTCAGCTTACAGAGGTTGAAGCAGGAGCCGAGATTGGTGTCGATCACCGCGTCCCACATCTCGCGCGTCATGCGGCGGAGCGTGGCGTCGCGGGTGATGCCGGCGTTGTTGACCAGGATCTCGATCGGGCCCACTTCGGCCTCGATGCGCTTCACCGCCTCCTCGCAGGCCGCGAAGTCGGCGGCGTCGAACTTGTACACCTTGCAGCCCGTCTCGGCGGCGAAAGCCTGGGCGGCCGCATCGTTGCCGGCGTAAGAAGCGACGACCGTTCGCCCCTGGGCGATGAGCGCCTTGCAGATGCCGGCGCCGATGCCGCGGGTGCCGCCGGTGACGAGAGCCACACGTGCCATGGATGACGTTCCCCCCTCGTGCTGTTGGCTGGACGGCGCGCCGGACGGCGCCCCGCCGCAAGCCTTGCCCCGCCAGGGGCGCGACCGCAAGCCCCGCCGCCGCCCTGGACGGACCCGGCTCCTGTCGCTACATGCCGGCCATGGCATGGCGGAGCGGTTTGCTCAGGCTTCTTGCCGCCGTGGTGTTTCTCACCGCGGCCGGGGTGCCGCTGCGCGCTCCCTCCTCCGCTGCCGCCGGCGGCGAGGCGTGGCTGGTCGAGCTTTGCACCCTCGAGGGGAAGGTCACCATCGCGGTCGGACCCGACGGGCAGCCGGTGGAGCCGGCCGAGCATCGGGACCATGCCTCCGCTCCTTGCCTGCTCTGCGCCGCCCTGCCCGGGGCCGAGCTGCCGCCGGCCCCGGCGGTGCCGAGCCTCGATCGGCTCGTCGTGCGGCGTGACCTGACGCGCGCCGATTCCTCGCCGCGCGCCCCGCCCCTGCTATCGGCTCAGGACCACCCGCCGACCGCCCCGCCCGAAACGGCCTGACCGGACGAGACGCGCCGTCCCGGCGGCGCATCACCCTGCAGAAGACCGTTTCGAGGGGAGACCCCAGATGACACGCACGCTTCCGGGCGCGGCCCTGGCCGCCGCCCTCCTCGCCGGCACGGCCTCGGCCGCGCCGCCCGCCGACACCATCCTCTTCGTCTCCGCCCGCGACGCCCTCGTCGCCTACGACGCGGCAACAGGAGACGAGAAGGCCCGCTTCGCCACCCCGGGCCTCTCCTCCGACATGCTGATCACGCCGGAGGGGCTCCTCGTCCTCAACCATCGCGACGCCAACCAGGTGGTGCTGGTGGACGCCCGGACCTTGCGCGAGGTCGGCCGCATCCCCTCCTCCGGCATCGGCGGCACGCGCCCCGTGCACCTTTATCTCGCGCCCGACCGGCCGGATGGGCGCCGCCTCGTCGTCATCGCCAACGATGGCAACGCGCAGCGCCCGACGCGGTCGGACAACTCCGCCCTGATCATCGACGCCACCGACCCCGCGGCACCCAAGGTGGCGGGCGAGGTGCAGCTCGGCATCGGGCATCACAAGCTCGCCTTCTCGCGCGACGGGCTGCGCTTCTCCGCCTCCAACATCGCCGACTGCGACGAGGTGGTGGGTGTGTACGACATCACCGACCCGGCGAAGCCGGGCCGCCTGCTGGCGGTGACGGGGGCCGATCTCGGGCTCGACGGCAAGGACGGCCGGCCGGCCTGCGACCCCACGGGACGGCAGGGGCGGCGGCCCGGGCCGCATGGCGCGGCGACCCTCGCCGCCTCGGGCCTGCACGCGCACAACGCCAACGGCACGGGACAGTTCATCCTGATCGAGGCCGAGGCGACCCCACCGCGGCTCGCCGCCGTGCTGCAGACGACGGGCGGGTCGGGCGGGGCGTCGATCGCCGTCCACCCGGGCGGGCGCTTCGCCTACGGGCCGCAGAACACGCCGCGCACGGGCGGAGAGGGTGAGCGCGCCGGCGGTCCCTGCCAGATCGGCCAGCTCGCGGTGATCGACGGGACGGAGAGGCGCCTCGCCGCGCAGGTCCCAATCCTGTACGACGCCGGCTGCGGCGCCCTGCCGGCCTCCGCCGCCGGCGCCCGTCCGGCCTATGCCTTCGTCACGCCGGACGGGGCGACGCTCGCCGTCACGGTCGGCACGCTGAACGCGAGCGAGCCCGGCCGGGCCGAGGTGCTCGCCCTGTTCGACCTCGCGGATCCCGCCAAGCCCGTTCAGGTCGCCTCCGTCCCGGTGGGCAAGTCGGCAGGCCACCGCGACGCCGCCATCACCCGCGACGGGCGGTTCCTGTTCGTCCCCGGCAATCAGGACGCCTCCGTCACGGTGGTCGATCTCGCGGCGCGTCGCGCGGTGAAGCGGCTTGCGGTGGCGGCGGAGCCGAACCGGGTCGCGGCCTGGAGCCCCTCGGCGGGGCCGACCAAGGCGCCGGGCACGATCGTGCTGGCCGGGCGCTGAGGGAGGGGACGATGGCATGGCGTCGGATCCTGTTCGGCGCCGGGGTGGCCGGGGCGGTCGTCGCCCCGGCCCTCGCCTGCGACCCCGAGGAGATCAACGCGCAGCTCACCCGGGTCTGCGAGGCCGCGCTCGCCGAAACCGCGCCGGCGGCCGAGGCCGTGCTGCCGTACGCGACCGCGGCGGAGCGGATCCGCCTCGAGCGCAGCCTGGCCCGCGCGCGCGAGGCCTGCGCGATCGGCGACCCCGGCTTCGGGGCGGAGGAAGCCGCGCGCCTCGCTCGGCTCGTCGGCCGCATCGAGGCGCGGGCGGGGGCAACCCCATCCATCTGGCAACACGAGGAGCACGCACAACGATGAAACACGTGGCACGCGCCGTCCCCTTCGCGGTGGCGGGGTTCATGCTGACCCCGTTCCTGCTCTGGGCCGGCTTCTGGTTTTCCGGCGTCCAGGGCGTGAAGTCGGGCTTCGACGGCCCGGAGGCCGTCGTCCTGCTGCTGTCGTCCCTGCCGCTCGCCGGTCTGTTCTGGATTCGCAACCTGCGCGAGATGGGAGACGGCATCGCCTCGCCGTCGCGGCTGCGTCTCGCGCGGCTTTTCACCGTCGCGCTGCCGGCGGCGATCGTGCTGATCGGCCTCGTCGGGCTGTTCTGGATGGCCTCGCTCGATCGCCCCGCGATCTCGATCGCGCTCGTCGGGCTCGCCGTCGCCGCCGTCGCCTTCCTCGGCTGGCGGGCCGCCTCGCCGGAGGGCGAGCGCGCCTCCGGCCGGGCAGTGCGCGGCGAGGGCTGGAGTGCCGGGCACATCCTGCTGTTCCTGTTCAACGTCGCGATGGCGCTCGCCCTGCTCGCCATCCTGTGGACGCCGGCGGTGCTGTTCTACGCCGTACTCGCCCTCGTGCCGGTCGTGTTCGGCACGATCCTCGTCATCGCCAATCAGGGCGACGCGTCGTGACGACTTGGCAACGGATCGGGCTGGCCATCGTCACGGCGGCGGTGGCGGGCGGAGCGGCATGGCTGGTCGTTCCTGCGTGGCTTTCGCCGCCGAAGACGCACCAGGTCCAAGTCGCGCTGCCGGCGGGAGTCACCCTGGGCGGGCCCTTCGCCCTGACCGACGAGACGGGAGCGCGGGTGACGAACGAGACGTTCCGCGGCCGGTTCATGCTGATCTATTTCGGCTTCACCTACTGCCCCGACGTCTGCCCGACCGAACTCGCCAAGATGGCGGCTGCCCTCGACCTCTTGGGCGCGGAGGCCGAGGAGGTGGTACCGATCCTGATCACCGTCGACCCGGAGCGCGACACCCCGGCCGCGCTCGCGCAGTACACGGACCTGTTCCACCCGCGGCTCGTCGGGCTCACCGGGACGGAGGCCGAGATCGCCGCCGCGGCGCGCGCCTATCGCGCCTACTACGCCAAGGTGCGCACAGGGCCCGGGCCTGACGAGTACACGATGGACCACTCCGCCTTCATCTATCTGATGGGCCGGCAGGGCGAGTTCATCGCCCTGTTCAACCCGCAGACCACCCCCGAGCAGATGGCGGAGGCGATGCGCCGCGCCATCGCCGCCGCGCCGCGCGTTTCGACCATGCAACCACAAGGAGGACGCTCATGATCGCACGTCGTTTTCTTCTCGCAACCGTCGCCGCGCTTGCCCTCGTGCCCCTGGCCGAGGCCGCGCAGGACAAGGTGGAGATCGTCGAGCCCTGGGCGAGGGCCTCGCTCTCCGGGCGCAACAGCGCCGCCTACATGACCATCCACAACCACGGGACGGAGAAGGACGAGCTCATCGCCGCCTCCTCGCCGGTCGCCCGCGTGGTCGAACTGCACACGCACATCATGGACGGCGGCGTGATGCGCATGCGGCCGGTGAACGCCATCGAGGTGAACGTGGGCGAACCTGCCGTGCTGCGGCCGGGCGGGCTGCACGTGATGCTGATCGATCTCACGCGCGACCTGAAGGCCGGCGAGAAGATCCCGCTCACGCTCCGCTTCCGCAACGCCGGCGAACGGACGATCGAGGTGCCCGTACTGGCCCCGGGAGCGACGGGGCACGGCCACGGCCATGGGCATGGCCATCGCCACTGAGGCGGGAGATCCGGGCATGCTCGACCGCCGCCGTTTGCTCCGCAGCGTGATTGCGGCTGCAGCGATCAGCACACCGTTCGCCTCGGCTCAGGCCGAGGAGAAGCCGGGGCTCTTCGTCAACCTGACCACGGATGATGTCTGGGCCGCCTCGAAGGCCATCTTCTTCGCCCATCAGCGGGCGCTGAAGGGCGGCTACCGGCCGGTGACGATCTGGCTGAACATCCGCGCCGTCTATCTCGCCGACAAGCGGCGCGCCCCGGCCCGGCTCAACCCGGAGACGCCGGACATCCACAGCATGCTGCGCGCTTTCATCGCCGATGGTGGACAGGTGATCGCGTGCATGATGTGCTCGCGGGTGGCCGGCCTGACGAAGGACGACCTCATCGACGGCGTGGTGATGGGGGCACCCGACGTCGTCCTGCCGGCGATGATGGGGCCGAACATCCGAACCCTCACCTGGTGAGGCGTTGCCGAGCCGGCCGGCGGAAGGACGAAGGGGGTGCCCAGGCACCCCCTTCTTTCTCTCCAGGAACCCCGCGGGCGGCGAACGGTCAGCCGCGCTCCACGCACATCGCGATCCCCATGCCGCCGCCGATGCACAGCGTGGCGAGGCCCTTCTTCGCGCCGCGGCGCTGCATCTCGTAGAGAAGCGTGGTCAGCACCCGCGCGCCGGAAGCGCCGATCGGGTGACCGAGGGCGATCGCACCGCCGTTCACGTTCACCTTCGCGGTGTCCCAGCCCATCTCATTGTTCACCGAAATCGCCTGGGCGGCGAAGGCCTCGTTCGCCTCGATCAGGTCGAGATCGGCCACTTTCCAGCCGGCCTTGGCCAGCGCCGCGCGCGAAGCAGGGATGGGCCCCGTGCCCATGATCGCCGGATCCACCCCGGCGGTGGCCCAGGCGACGATGCGCGCGAGCGGCGTGATGCCGCGCTTCTCCGCCTCCTCGGCCGTCATCAGCACCACCGCCGCCGCGCCGTCGTTGATGCCCGAGGCGTTGCCGGCGGTGACCGTGCCATCCTTGCTGAAGGCCGGACGGAGCTTCGCCAGCACCTCGATCGTGGTGTCGGGTTTCGGATACTCGTCCTGTTCGACCACCACGTCG
Organism: Elioraea thermophila (ex Habib et al. 2022); assembly: GCF_003336755.1. Classification (GTDB taxonomy): domain Bacteria; phylum Pseudomonadota; class Alphaproteobacteria; order Acetobacterales; family Acetobacteraceae; genus Elioraea; species Elioraea thermophila. The sequence goes on from NZ_KZ851831.1 coordinate 15,745, forward strand.
CCCTTGCGGCCCTTCACGGTGACGGGGACGATCTCGTCCTTGAAGCGGCCGGCCGCCATCGCCTCGGCGGCCTTGCGCTGCGAGTGGTAGGCGAACTCGTCCTGCTCGGCGCGGGTGATCTGATACTTCTGTGCAACGTTCTCCGCGGTCACACCCATGTGGTAGCCGTGGAAAGCGTCCCACAGCCCGTCCTTCAGCATGGTGTCGAGGAGCGTGAGCTCGCCCATCTTCTGGCCTGCGCGCAAATTGGCGCAGTGCGGCGCCTGGGTCATGCTCTCCTGCCCGCCGGCGACGACGATCTTCGCATCGCCCTGGCGGATGGCCTGGAAGCCAAGGGCGACCGACCTCAGCCCCGACCCGCAGAGCTGGTTGATGCCGAAGGCGGTCTTCTCGTGCGGAATACCCGCCGCCATCGCCGCTTGGCGGGCGGGGTTCTGACCGGCGCCGGCGGTGAGGATCTGGCCCATCACCACCTCGTCCACCTCCTCGGGCGCCACCTTGGCCCGCGCGAGCGCGCCCTTGATCGCCACCGCGCCGAGCTCATGGGCGGCAAGCGAGGCGAAGGCCCCGTTGAAGTTGCCCACGGGCGTACGCGCGGCTGCGGCGATGACGACCTCGGTCATGACGGCTCTCCTCCGGAGGGTGTCGTTGTGACCCTTCTTGCCATGGTGCAGTGCCGAAAGGAACCGGGAAGACGGGCAGGCCAGCCCCTCAGACCGTGGCGAGCCATTCGGCGAGCGGGCGCCACAGCGCCGTTTCCGCCCCCGACCCGGCGGCCATGCCGATGTGCCCCGCGGCCGGCTCGTGCACCGTGGCGCGCGGCAGGAGGGCGGCGAGAGGCCGGGCGGACTCGGGCGGCACGATGCGATCCCGCGCAGGGATGGCGACGAAGCCGGGGGCGGCGATCGCGCGCGGATCCACCGCAAGCCCCGCGATGCGCCACGCGCCGCGGGCGGGGTCGTTGCGTCCGTACCAACCGGTGAGGCATTCGCGCGCCACCGGCGCGGCGAGCGGTACGCCGTCGTTCAGCCAGTCCTCGAGCGCGACGAAGAGCCGCGCGCGCGGCGACGTCGGGTCGAGCCGGGCGAAGGCGCGGTACTTGGCGGCGACCCCGAACGGATCGAGCAGGGCGAACAGGGTCTGCAGGAGATCGACGGGCAGCGCGTCGTGCAGGGCGAGAGCCGGCTCGAACAGGGGGACGAGGGCGGCGACGAAACGGGCGCGGTCCGGGTCGCCGGCGTGGAAGTCCCACGGCGTGGCGAGGAGGGCGAGAGCCCGCACGAGGTCCGGCCGCCGCTGCGCGGCGGCGAGGGCGAGCAGGCCGCCCATGCAGTAGCCGACGAGGGCAACGGGGCCCTCGGCGAGGCTGGAGGCGGCGACCAGCGCGCGCTCGAGCCGGCCGGCGATGTAGTCGGTGAGGGTGAATCCCCGCTCCGTCTCCCCTGGCCAGCCCCAATCAAGCAGCAGGGGGCGAAGGCCCCGTGCTGCGAGCCAGCGCAGCATCGACCCGCCCTCCATCAGATCGAGGACGTGCGCCCGGTTGACGAGGGAGGGAACGACCAGGATGGTGGCTCCCGAGGGCGGCGAGGGCGCAGTCGCGCCGTAGTCGAGCAGGCGGGAGTTTCCCTCCGTCCACAGCACGGGCGGATCCGCGAGCCGTCTCTGCCAGGGATGCCGGCGGTAGGCGGCGATGCCGGCGATCAGCGCCCGATCGTCCTCGGCGAGCGCGCGGAAGGCGGCCAGCGCGAGGTCAGTCGGGTCGTGGCCGCTCCGCTGCAGCCGGCTTGCGAGGTCGGCGAGGCGCGGGTCGTCCGGGCGTAGGATCGCGTCGAGGAGCGCTTTCCAGGGCGGCGAGGCGGCGTTCGATGGCGTCGAGCCGCTCGAGGATGGCGGCGAGGAGAGGCTCAGCAGGGCTGCCGGCAGGGCCGTTCGCCTCAGTGCCGCGAGCATCAGGTGCAGCACGAGCGGGCGCGGGCCCCGTCGCCTCAGGGGCCCCGGCGAGGAAGGGTTCATCCTCGGCCGCCGAACGCGGGGCGGCGCGCAGCCCGGCGGAGGCGAAACCGGCCCACAGCGCAAGGAGCCTGATCCAGGTCTCCTGCGCTTCGCGGTCCGTCGCCAGGGCGGCGAGTTCGCTCTGCCAGAGCGTGATCCAGTCGCGCGCGAGGCTGTCGAGATCCTCGGGCCTTGATCCGTCCATGCCGGCCTTCCATGTCGCGGCCGGATGGTAGTCCGTTCGCGGGTGCGAAGGAACGCTCGCCCCCGTGACGGGCAGGGTCGCGTTGCGGGCTGTGCCCTGCCGTGCGGGGTGCTAGGCTGCACCGCAGCACGACGTCTCGAGGAAAGATGTCCGCCATGGCCGAAGCACGTCGCAAGGACGAGACCCAACCGCCCGCGGGCGATGCCCCCGCCGGGCCCGGCCCGGTGGTGGTGAAGAAATACGCCAATCGCCGCCTCTACAACACCGAGGCCTCCTCCTACGTCACCCTCGACCATCTGGCGCAGATGGTGAAGGAGGGGCGCGAGTTCGTCGTCTATGACGCGAAGAGCGGGGAGGACATCACCCGCCAGGTGCTGACCCAGATCATCGTCGAGGAGGAGGGCAAGGGGCGAGCCTTGCTTCCGATCGGCTTCCTGCGCCAGCTGATCAGCTTCTACGGCGACAGCCTGCAGGCGCTGGTGCCGCGCTACCTCGAGATGACGATGGGGGCCTTCGCGCGCCAGCAGGAGCAGATGCGCCGGGCGATGCAGCAGACGATGGAGGGGTTCTTCCCCTTCACGATGGAGGAGGTGGGGCGGCAGAACGCGGCGATGCTGGAGCGGGCTTTCGCCTGGTTTACGCCGTTCTATCGCCCCTCGGCGCAAACTGGGGGTGAGGAGGATCGCGAGGCCGAGCTCGCGCGGCTGCGCGAGGAGGTGGAGCGGCTGAAGGCGGCGCTGGCTTCGCTCGAGAAGGCGCGGGCGAAGGGCTGAGCCCGGGTCGGCCGCGGAGCGGCGGATTTCAGGCGGCGAGCAGGCGCGGCGCGAGGGAGAGGAGGTCGGCCGGGTGGGCGGCGATGGCGTCCGCCCCGTCGGCCATGGCGCGCGTGCCGTAGCCCCAGGTGGCGAACACGACGGGGAGTTTCGCGCCCTTGGCCGCTTCGACGTCGTTGCGGTGATCGCCCACCATCAGGGCGGAGTCGGGCGCGCCGCCCGCGGCCTCGAGGGTGGCGAGGAGGTGGCGCGGGTCGGGCTTGCGGTAGGGGAAGGTGTCGCCGCCGCCGATGGCGGCGAAGTGGTGGGTGAGGTGGAGGGCGTCGAGCAGCGCCCGCGTCGCGGCCTCCGGCTTGTTGGTGCAGACGGCGAGGGTGAAGCCGGCATCGGCGAGGCGGGAGAGGGTGGCGGCGATGCCGGGGAAGGCCTCGGTGGCGACGGCGGCGTTGGCGGTGTAGTCGGCGAGGAAGGCCTGGAAGGCCGCCTCGTCGAAGGGGTGGTTGCGGGAGGCGAGGGCCTTCTCGATCAGGGCGCGGGCACCGTCGCCGATCCAGGAGATGATTTCGGCGCGGGTGAAGGGGGGCAGGCCCAAGGAGGCGGCCATGCGGTCGGCGGCGGCGTGCAGGTCGGGGGCGGAGTCGACGAGCGTGCCGTCGAGGTCGAAGAGGATGGTGGGCACGGGGGCTGCGGGGTGTGGTTGCGGGTGCTGCGCGGCCCGCCTTGTCGGGGGGCGGGGCGGCGGCGTCAAGCGCTGAGGGTTTGCACAGCGGGGACTGAGCGCAGGTCAGGCGTCCTCGGGCTCGAAGTAGTCCAGATCGACATCCTTGATCTCGATGGTGCGCTTGGTGCGCACGCCGACGTTGTGGCGGATCATCAGGTCGGCCAAGCGGTCGCCGTCGATCAGCACGATGCGGAGCGAAGGGATGGTGCGCGCCGCCTCCTCGGCTTGGCGGGTGAAAGTGCTGGTGGTGATCAGCACGCCCTTGTTGGCGCCGCGCATCTGCAGGGCACCGATGAAGTTCTGGATGATCGGGGCACCGACGGCAGCGTCGCCGTACCGTTTCGCCTGCACGTAGATCCGGTCGAGCCCCAGCCGGTCTTCTTCGATGATGCCGTCGATGCCGCCATCGCCCGCGCCGCCGACCACCTGGGAGGCGCCGCCGGAGCCCGCGCCGTAGCCCAGCGCCTTCAGCACGTCGAGCACGACGCGTTCGAAGAAGCGGGGCGGCGAGGAACGCAGCCGGGTCAGGATCTCGTCGCGCAGCGCGGTGTCGAGTTCCGCCGCCGCGAGGTCGAGCCGCTCTTCCGCGGTGGCGGTGACAGCCGGAGACTCCGCGGCACCCGGTGCGCCGACGTGGGCATTCGACGGAGCCTCCGCACCGGCCGAGGCGCGGGATCGTTCAAGGAACGAACGGAATTCCGGAAAACGCTTCAGGAGATTGGTGTCGATGCGCTCCGGGTTCTCCGCCAAAAGCGCGCGGCCGCGGTCGGTGATCTCGACCACACCACGACGCGGCTGTCGCACCAACCCGGCCTGCTTCATGTAGGTCTTCGCCCAGCCGGTTCGGCTGTGGATCACCCTCACGCCCTTGCCGGACGGGATTTCCTGCGCCCGCTCCTCCGGCGTCAGGCGAAACAGATCCGCCATCTCACGCGAGATGTCGCGGATGTGCTTCGGCCCGGCGGCCACCGACCGAAGCACCGGCAGCATCAGCGTCTCGTAGTCCGGGATCGGCACCCCACCCCTTGTCTGAACACGGAAGGATGGAAAGCGGCGAACCGACCGTCAAACCGGACGGAAGGCTGGCGGCGGCGAGACTACTCCACCACCTCCGGCGCGCGCTCCTCGTCGCCCTCGCCGGCATCGCCCTCGGGCTTCGGCAACGCCGCCACCGGCACCTCGATGAAGGTGAAGGTCAGCGTTTTCGTCTCCTCATCCAGCCCCACACGCACCGCACCACCCTTGGCGAGCTTGCCGAACAAGAGCTCCTCGGCGAGCGGCTTCTTGATGTGCTCCTGGATGACGCGGGCGAGCGGGCGGGCGCCGTAGAGCGGGTCGTAGCCCTTCTCGGCAAGCCAGGCGCGCGCGGCATCGGTCAGTTCGATGGTGACGTTGCGATCCGCCAACTGCGCCTCGAGCTGCATGACGAACTTGTCGACCACGCGCGCGACGATGTCGGGCGTGAGGTTGGCGAAAGGAATGATCGCGTCGAGGCGGTTGCGGAACTCGGGGGTGAACATCCGCTTCACCGCCTCCTCGTCCTCGCCCACGCGCACGCTGCGTTCGAAGCCGATGGCGGGCTTGGCCATGTCGGCCGCGCCGGCGTTCGAGGTCATGATCAGGATCACGTTGCGGAAATCGACCTGCTTGCCGTTGTGGTCGGTGAGCTTGCCGTGATCCATCACCTGCAGAAGGATGTTGAACAGGTCGGGGTGTGCCTTCTCGATCTCATCGAGGAGCAGCACGCAGTGCGGGTTCTGGTCGATCGCGTCCGTCAGCAACCCACCCTGGTCGAAGCCGACATAGCCCGGCGGGGCACCGATCAGGCGCGACACCGAGTGCCGCTCCATGTATTCCGACATGTCGAAGCGGATGAGCTGGATCCCCAAGGTCTTGGCGAGCTGCTTGGCGACCTCGGTCTTGCCCACCCCGGTGGGGCCGGTGAAGAGGTAGCAGCCGATCGGCTTCTCGCCGTCGCGCAAGCCCGCGCGGGCGAGCTTGATCGCGGCCGAGAGCGCTTCGATCGCCTTGTCCTGGCCGAACACCATCGCCTTGAGGTCGCGCTCGAGGTTCTTCAGCACCTCCTTGTCGTCGGCCGAGACCGACTTCGGCGGGATGCGCGCGATCTTGGCGACGATGTCCTCGACGTCCTTCACGGTGACGGTCTTGCGCCGCTTGTTCTCGGGCAGGAGCATGCGCGCCGCTCCCACCTCGTCGATCACGTCGATCGCCTTGTCGGGCAGCTTGCGGTCGTGGATGTAGCGGGCGGAGAGCTCGACCGCGGCCTTGATCGCCTCGTCCGTGTAGCGGACCTTGTGGTGCTTCTCGTAGTTGGCCTTCAGCCCCTTGAGGATCTTGATCGTGTCGTCGATCGAGGGTTCGGCGACGTCGATCTTCTGGAAGCGGCGAACGAGCGCGCGGTCCTTCTCGAAGTAGTTGCGGTACTCCTTGTAGGTGGTGGAGCCGATGCAGCGCAGCGTGCCGGAAGCCAGCGCCGGCTTGAGCAGGTTGGAGGCGTCCATCGCGCCGCCTGAGGTGGCGCCGGCGCCGATGACGGTGTGGATCTCGTCGATGAACAGGATGGCGCCCGGCTGGGCCTCGAGCTCGGCAACAACGGCCTTCAGCCGCTCCTCGAAGTCGCCGCGGTAGCGGGTGCCGGCGAGCAGAGCGCCCATGTCGAGGGCGTAGATGGTGCAGCGGGCCAGCACCTCCGGCACGTCGCCCTCGACGATGCGCTTGGCGAGGCCCTCCGCGATCGCGGTCTTGCCCACGCCGGGGTCGCCCACGTAGAGTGGGTTGTTTTTGGTGCGCCGGCAGAGGATCTGGATGGTGCGCTCGACCTCCGCCTCGCGGCCGATCAGGGGGTCGATCTTGCCCTGCGCGGCCTTGCGGTTGAGGTTGATGCAGTAGTTGGCCAAGGCTTCCTGGCCGCGGCGGGAGGACTTCTCCTCGCGGCCCGAGCCTTCGTCGTCGTGCGACCCCGAGCCTTGGACCGGGCGGCGTTCGGACTTGCCGGGCACCTTGGCGATGCCGTGGCTGATGAAGTTCACTGCATCGAGCCGCGTCATGTCCTGCTGCTGCAGGTAGTAGACGGCGTGGCTCTCGCGTTCGGAGAACAGGGCGACGAGCACGTTCGCCCCCGTCACCTCATCCCGCCCCGAGGACTGGACGTGAATGGCGGCGCGCTGGACGACGCGCTGGAAACCCGCCGTGGGCTTGGGGTCGCCCGGGCGGTCAGTGACCAGGCCGGCGAGGTCCTTGTCGAGGAACTCGATCAGGTCGCGGCGGAGCTTGTCGATGTCCACCGCGCAGGCCTTGAGCACGGCGGCGGCGTCGGCGTCCTCGGACAGCGACAAGAGGAGGTGTTCGAGGGTGGCGTATTCGTGGCGTCGTTCGGCGGCGTAGGCGAGGGCGCGATGGAGAGTCTGCTCGAGGTTGCGCGACAGCATCAGGTCCTTCTCCTCCGCCCGAGGCCGGCCGCGCGTCGGCCGGTCCGGGGTGCGCGCGACGCCACCGTCGCGTCGCGTCCCCTCATCATGCGGGGTGATTGGTGAAAAATGTCAGTCCCCGCCCGCATCACTCCTTCTCGATGGTGCATTGGAGGGGGTGCTGGTGCTGGCGGGCGAGGTCCATCACCTGCGTCACCTTCGTCTCCGCCACCTCGTAGGTGTAGACGCCGCACACGCCGACCCCGCGGCGGTGGACGTGCAGCATGATGCGGGTGGCCTCCTCGCGCGACTTGTTGAAGAAGCGCTCGAGCACGTGGACGACGAACTCCATCGGCGTGTAGTCGTCGTTCAGCATCAAGACCTTGTACATGCTCGGCTTGCGCGTCTTCGGCCGCGCCTTGACGACGACGCCGGTGTTCGGCGTCTCGCCTGAGCCGTTTCGCTTGTCGGTCTCGCTCATCGCTCCCGATGCGGCAATCCGATCGGGCGCACCGTCGCGCCCGCCGTGAAGCATATCGGATGCGGGACGCGGGCGGAAAGGGTGTCGCGCCGCAGCCGGCCCGCGCGCACGATCGCGTGTAGAGGACGCGGTGCCGGAGCACGAAAAGGGCCCGGCGGAGGACGTCCGCCGGGCCCGTGTCGCAGCCGAAACCGTCGAGGCTCGCCCCGCCGAGGCCAATCAGGCGGCGAGGGGGCGGGTCAGCGTGGTGACGGCGGCGTTGACGCGCTCGGCCACCGGCGCCATCGCCTTCTCGGCGAGCTTCGCCCCGTGCTCCGAGAGCTTGCCGGCCTCGGCGATCATCTTCTCCATCGCCGCCTTGGCGAAGGTCATCTGCAGCTCCATCGCCTCGCGCAGGCTCTTCGCGGAGGCGAGCGCCTTGGCGTTGGCCATCGTCTCGTCGAAGGCGGTCTGCTGCGCGGCGAGCAGGGTGCGCGCGATCTCCTGCATGCCTTCCGTCAGCACGGTGGTCGACTTCAGCAGCGCCTCGAGGTTGCCGCGGCCGAGCTCCATCACCGCCTCGAACTGCTTCTGCGCGGCGGCGACATGCTTGGTCGCCTCCTCCATCTGCGTCTTGAAGGCGGCCTGGGCCTGCTCCATGCCGGCCTTCACCTGGTCCATGGTCTTCTCGGCCACCTCGGCGGTGGTCTCGACGATCGCCTTGTTCTTCGTGGTCATGGCGGGGCTCCTTTGCTGACTGACCGAAGGGCTTTGCTGCACCGCAGCATGGCAGCGAATTCGCAAAACTCATGCCCGCTGTCAAGGCTTTTGTTGCATCGCAGCATGAGGCGTTGCGGCCACAGTCGCTGAAGCAAACGCCCGGAACCTCTTGTCTTTGCCGCATTCCGGCTGGACAGGGGCAGAAACCGGCCACTACCGTTCCGCTCTCTGCCGATTCGGCCCCAACGCCGGAGCCAGCCATGCTTGCCTTCGCCGCCCCTGCGTGCGCCCGATGCGACGGCTGATCGCAGCCTCCCTAGTCGCGGTCGCGGTGGCCGCTGGTAAGCCTGTACACGCGCAGATCGGCAGCGACCGCTACGCCTCGATCGTGATCGACGCCGGCACGGGGCGCGTGCTGTCGGCGGTCAACGCGGATGCGCCGCGCCACCCCGCCAGCCTCACCAAGATGATGACCGCCTACATGGTGTTCGAGGCGGTGCGGAACCGGCGCGTCACCTGGTCGACCCCCGTCGTCTTCTCCGCCCACGCCGCCGCCCAGTCGCCCTCCAAGCTCGGCCTGCCGGCGGGCACGCGGATCACACTCGAGGAAGCGGCCCTCGCGCTCATCACCCGCTCGGCCAACGACGCCGCGGCCGCCATCGCCGAGACGCTCGCCGGCACGGAGGCGAACTTCGCCCGGCTGATGACGCTGCGCGCGCGCAGCCTCGGCATGACCAGCACCACCTTCCGCAACGCCTCCGGCCTGCCGCATCCTGAGCAGATCACCACCGCGCGCGACATGGCCGTGCTGGGGCTGCGCCTGATTCAGGACTTCCCGACCGAGTACCGCCTGTTCTCCACCACCGAGACCCGGGTGCGCAACCTGCGTCTGCACAATCACAATCGCATGTTGCTCAACTATGAGGGGGCGGACGGGATCAAGACCGGCTTCATCCGCGCCTCGGGGTTCAATCTGGTCGCCTCCGCCGTGCGCGACGGGCGGCGGCTGGTCGGTGTCGTCATGGGCGGAGCGAGTTCCGCCGAGCGCGACGAGCACATGGCCGACCTGCTCGACCAGGGCTTCGGAGCGAGTGGGGTGCGGGTGGCGCAGGCCGGGCCGCCGGTCGCCCTCCTTCCCCGCGCCCGCGCCGAGACCGCGCGCCCGGAGCCGCAGCGCCAGGCCGCGGCCCGTCCCCCGGCCCCGCCCCCTCGGCAGGCCGCGCCGCCCGCCACCTGGGCCGTGCAGGTCGGCGCCTTCTCCGACCGCGCCGGAGCCCACAGCGCGGCCGTCAACGCCCGCCGAACCCTCGGCGCCGGCACGGTGGCGGTGCAGCAGGCTCGGGTCGGCAACCGCACGGTCTGGCGGGCGCGGGTGACCGGCCTGACGGAAGCCGACGCCCGCCGGCTCTGCGCCCAGCGCGCCAAGAGCCGGCAGGAATGCGCACTGATCCGGCCCGCCGGCCCCGCCGCCGCGCCCCCCACCGGGGCGCGCCGCACCGCCGAGGCTTCCGCCGCCGCGCCGCGCGGCTGATCGCCCCGCCCGTCAGCGCATCGCGCCGCGCGCGTCGATCGGGAACAGGGTCTCCACCCGCCCGGCACGGACGGCGACGAACCAGTCGTGCCGATCCACCGTCGGGTCGCAGTGACCGGGGATGAGGCGGAGCTTCTCTCCGAGCTTCGGCCCGGTGACGGTCGCCGGATCCCAGGCGAGGGTGAGGTGCTCGTCGGAGGCGCCGGTCACCGTGACGCCGGGCAGGTCGGCCACCAGCGGCAGGCCGGAATCGATCGCCACCCCCTTGTGGCCGACATCGAGCACCGCCCGGCCCGGGGCGGGCGCGCTGATCACGGTGGCGAGCACGAAGAGGGCCTGGGCGAAGTCGCGCACCGGCGCGCCGGTGGCATCGAGATTGCGGGCGTAGTCGGCATCCATCAGCGCGTAGGAGCCGACCTGCAGCTCCGTCCACACCCCGGCGGCGAGTTCGTGCGCGAAGGCGCCCGTCCCCCCGCCGGAGACGATCCTCGCGTGCAGGCCGCGCTCGGTGAGGGCGGCGAGGGTCTCCCGCACGGCGGCGGCGGCGTGTGCGATCGCCGCTTTCCGCTCGGCGTCGCTGCGCAGGTGCTGCGCCTTGCCGTGATAGGCCTGCAGCCCGGCGAAGCCGAGCCGGGTGGAGTGCGCCACCCGCTCGGCCAGCGCGGCGGCGGGGGCGCCGGGGGCGATGCCGCAGCGGCCCTGGCCGACGTCGATCTCGACCAGCACCTCGATCCGCGCCCCGCAGGCCTCCGCCGCCCGCTCGAGCGCCCAGACCTGCTCGGCGTCGTCCACACAGACCATCACCTCGGCGAGCCGGGTGAGCCCCATCAGCCGCCGCAGCTTGGCGTCGCCCCAGACCTCGTTGGAGACGAGCACGCTGCCCACGCCGCCCCAGACGAGGGCCTCGGCCTCGCCCACCTTCTGCACACAGGCGCCGACCGCGCCGCGCGCGACCTGCATCCGTGCGATGGTGGACGACTTGTGCGTCTTCGCGTGCGGGCGCAGCGCCACCCCGGTGCCGGCGACGCGCGCCGCCATCGCATCGAGGTTCGCTTCGAAGGCGTCGAGGTCGAGGAGCAGGGCCGGGGTGTCGATGGCGTCGACGGCATCGCCCGGCAGGGCCGGGGGGGCGAGGGGCATGGCGGTCCGTTGGCTGACTGAATGAGGGGTTACCGCGACGTTAGCCTCAGGCGCCGGGGCCGGCGAGGGGGCAGGAAGCGGGGGTTGTCGGAGAATTTTACAGCCCTCCGGTACGGGATCTTGCCCGGCTTCGTCCCCGGTGGCGGCGCCTCGGGCACGCAAAGGCCAGGGTTTCGTCCGGGAAATCAATGGCCTGGTCGGCTTCACCCGGTGCCGGCAACAGGGCGAACGCCTCCGTTCGGCCCAGGCCGAGGCCCATGCCCCTGTCGGAATTCTTTACACCGGCGCGGCGTTGGGCCGTGTCCCTGTCGTGAACCCGTTGATTTTCAAGACGCCAGCACAAGTGGCACGTAACTTGCTTAGCGAGCGTCAACATACAATTGCCCCGCATCCAGGGGATGGTGGAGGAAGCAAAGGGGTTGCAATGTCGAAACGAACGCTGCTCCTCGGCTCGGTGTTCGCGCTCGCTCTCAGCGGGCCGGCGATGGCGCAAGGGTTCCTGGTCAGCACCAACGGCAAGGTCGCGATCGGATTGAATCCGGAAGGCCACCTCATCGCCTACGTCAGTGACCCTGACGCACCGCTGTCACCGCTCGGCATCGCCTACAACTTCTCCGGGCAGGGGGGGCGCACGGGGTGGCAGGATGCCCTCGCACCGGGATGCGACTGCGAAGCCTGGGGGGTGGCCGGCAACGGTTTCGGGAACCAAATTGGTCAGTATACCGGGAACGCCGGCATCACGCTCGTCTCGCAGTCCTTCGTCCCGGGAACGTCCTTCACCTCCGTCACCACCGCCGACGGCTCGGGGCTGAAGGTGACGCACGCCTTCACCCAGGCGGTGCAGACCGCGACGGGGGCCCTGTTCAAGGCCGCCGTGACGATCGAGAACCCGACCTTGGCGACGATCACCGACGTGCGCTACGCCCGGTCGATGGACTGGGACGTGCCGCCGACCGAGTTCAGCGAGTGGGTGACGCACAAGGGGGTGCCGACCACCACCTTCCTGCTTCACGCCACGAACGATGGCTTCGCCAACGCCAACCCGATGACCGCGGCGACAAACTCCGGCAGAGTCGGGGTGCCACCGAACACGGAGGGGTTGCAGGGCACCGCTGCCAGGGACCACGGCTCGCTCTTCGTGTTCACGTTCGGCGACCTCGACCCGGGAGAGAAGGCCGAGTTCGAGATCTTCTACGGCGCGGGAGAGAACGAAACGGATGCGCTGACTCTCCTTTCCCTGGTCGGGCCCGAGCTCTACAGCCTCGGCCAGTCGAGCCTCGGCGACAGGCGTCGCGACGACCTGCCGACCTTCATCTTCGCCTTCCGCGGTGTCGGCGGCGAAATCGTCGTGCCACCGCCGCCGCCCCCGCCCCCGCCGGGCGAGGTCGGCGTGCCCGAGCCTGCCTCCCTGGCCCTCCTCGGCCTCGGCCTGCTCGGCCTCGGCTTCGCCCGTCGCCGGGCCTGACCACCAGGGGCTTCCCGTTGCGGGGGGCGGTGCTGCGGCGCCGCCCCTTCGCGTTTCGGGGCGATCCCGGCACAGTCACCGCCATGCGTCTTGTCGCCGTTGTCCTGCTCGCCGTCCTCGCCCTCCGCGTCGAAGCGGCCAGTCTGCTCGAGCGGGGGGATCCGCCCCTGCCCGGCCCTCTCGCCGAGGTCATCGCGCTGATCGAGGAGGGACGCTTCGGCGAGGCCGAGCTTCGTCTCGCCGTGCTGCGCGCCGCCGCGCCGCGTGACCCGGCCCTCGCCCTCGCCGCAGCCGAGATCGCCGCTCGCCGGGGCGACGCGGCGCGCGCAGAGAGCGAACTCCGGGCGGGTCTGGCGGCAGCACCCGACGCCACGGCGCTGTGGCGCGCGCTCGGCCGGCTGAAGGCGCTGGCCGGAGACGCCGAGGCGATGGACCAGGCCTTCCGCGCCGCCATCGCCGCCCGGCCGGATGAGCGCGCCAACCCGCTGGAGGCCGCCGAGCTCTGGCACGAGCGCTTCGGCCGCCCGGACCGCGCCCTGCCGCACTATGAACGGGCGGCCGCCATCACGCCGGACGACGCCTGGCTGCTCTGGCGCTACGGCCTCGCTCTCGCCCGCGCCGGTCGCACCGCGGAGGCGATCGCCATGCTCGAACGCGCGGCGGACGCCGATCCGACCTCGCCCCTGCCCGATCACGCGCGCGGCGGGCTCCTCGCCGAGCTCGGCCGACCGGCGGAGGCGATCGCCGCCTACGATCGCGCGCTGGCCCGACGCGCCGATCACACCGAGACCCGCCTCGCCCGCGCCGCCCTCGTCCTCAGCCAGGGAAGGACCGGCGAGGCGATCGCGGAGTTCGACCGGGCGGCGCGCGAACGCCCCGACATCCCCCAGCCATGGGTCGGTCTCGGCATGGCCCTCGAGCGGGCCGGCAACATCCAGGGCGCGGTTCTCGCCTATCGCAGGGCGCTGGAGCGGCATGCGGAGGATCCGATCGCGCTGAACAATCTCGCCTGGCTCATCGCGCTTGGCGCGGGCGAACCGGCGGAGGCCGTCGCGCTCGCTCGCCGCGCCGCCGCCCTGCTGCCGGACGACCCCTCCGTGCTCACCACCCTCGGCGAAGCCCTGCGGCGCAGCGGTGAGGCGAGGGAGGCCGAAGCCCAGTTCGACCGCGCCATCGGCATAGAGCCCACGGCCGAACGGCACTATCGCCGCGCCCTCGCCCGCGAAGCGCTCGGCGACCGCGCCGGGGCCCTCGCCGATCTCGACCGGGCGCTGGTGCTCGATCCCCGGCACGCCCTGGCTCGGGCCGACAGGGGCCGCCTGCAGCCCTGAACGGCCCGAGCGCAGGACTTGCGCCGGCGGCCGGGTCGGCGCGCGCGCAACGAAATGTCATCAAACTTTCATTCGTTGCGATGTCGTCATTGGTTATGCATCATACGCGCGTGTGGGCGGGCCGAGGGGGTCCGGAACGCCACCTCTCCCGAGAGAGGGATCTCCCGACAGCAGGGCCACGCACGGCACGCGCCGACAAGGGGAGATTGCACCGATGTCACATCGAACTTTCCGAGCTGTCCTCGCGGCCTCCGTCGCCTTCGCTGCTTTCGCCGCCCTGCCCGCCACGGCCGAGATCCGCTTCCGCGACCCGTACCACTTCCGAATCAACCTCAGCCCCAACACGCTCGGTTCATCTCGGGCGACTGGCAGTCGCTCGGCGTCTACGTGCGGCCGAACCCACTGCAGGACGGTGACGAGGGGAGCGGCACCACCGTCGTCGCCACCCAGGGCGGCGCCGGTCTGCCGCTCACCTACATCGGCAGCCCTGCCGCTCCGGCCGAGTTCAACGCGGTCACCCGGTTCAACCCCGCGCTCGCCGGCAGTTGGACGCTGACCATCAGCAACCCCGGTAGCGCGAACAGCCCGCAGACGGTGGCCACACCGTCGCTGTTCCGTGCCGACGGCACGCTGGTGGACGCCATCGGGCTCGCGCGCAACGTGGGCATCAGCGGTACCGGCACCACGCCGCGCATCACCTTCGACGCCCCCGAGGGGTCGCGCGTCGACACCGTCGGCATCCGGATCTGGGACCTCTCCCTCGACGGCGGGCGTCAGATCCACGCCGTCAATCGTCTGCCGGCGGACACGCGGCATTACGACATTCCGGCCGTGCTCTCCTCGGGGCTGTCGCTCCGTGAAGGCGGCCGCTACGCCTTTTCCGTCGACTTCGAGGAGCGTCGGCCGCTGCCTGAAGGCGGGTTGGGTGACGTGATCAGCCGCTCGCGCACCTTCGTCGCCTTCACCCCCATCGCGGCGTCACCGACCCCTCCAGGCGGTGATCCCGCGCCGGCGGTTCCCGTTTTCCTCCCCGTCGTCGAACCGGGCCGCGTCACGCTGCCCGACGGCACCGAGGTCGACCGCCCGATCTTCCGCTTCGACTTCGACGTGACGCCGGGGGCGACGTTCCGCATCGATCCCGAGGTCGCCGTCGGCTACGACTACGCCATCGGCGCGGGTGACCCGCGCTTCGCCAGCGTCAGCCTGCCCGACATCGGCGACGGATTGTTCGACCTCTACCTCTGGGACGAGACGGCCGGGGATTGGGTGGAGGCGATCGCGGGCCTCGCCGCCGGCGTGGTCTTCGCGTTCCCCGACGGCGGGGTCGATCGCTTCCGCGTCCTCGGCATCGAGCCGGAAGCAGGCCTTGATCCGAACGACGTGACGGCCTTCCCCACCGACCTCACCTTCACCGCCGCCGGACGCTTCACCGGCACCATGACGCCGCTGCTGTTCGACCCCCGGCCGGCGCGCCCGATCGACCCCACGCCGATCGACCCAACCCCGATCGAGCCGCCTGTTGTTGGCGTGCCCGAGCCCGCCTCGCTCGCCCTCCTCGGCCTCGGCCTTCTGGGCTTGGGCTTCGCGCGTCGCCGGGCCTGACGACCAGCGGCATCGTGTTGCGGGGGGCGGTGCTGCGGCGCCGCCTCCGTTGCGGTGCGGGCCAGCCCGCTGAGCATGCCCGTCCGACGTCGGCCCGCCGCCGCGCCTCCGCGGCGACGCCACAGCGCCCGGAGGCCCGTCTCGTGTCACGATATCTTCAATCTTTCATTCCTTGAATAAACCACAATTCCGAGACAGTGTCCGACACGAGATCAAAAAGGAGAAGCCGTCACATGCGTCGCCCCCTGGTCGCGGCCACCGCCGCCCTCGCCTTTGCCGCCGCCGACGCGGCCGTCGCCTTCGTCGACATCCGCGTGCCCGGCGTCACCATCTCCGGCGGGCAGATCGACGTCGTCGACGACGACGGCGAAGCGGTCTCGGTCGGCCCCGGTGGGGTGACGGTGGGCAACGACGTCTCCGTCGGCCAGCACGGCGTGAAGGTGGGTCGCGAGGCGGCCGGCAGCCGTTCGACGACCTCCTCCTCGACCACGACGACGACCACCACCACCACGACGCGGTCGACCACGACCACCACCTCGGGCACGGCGACCGAGCGTAGGGTGGCGGGGGAACGGAGCGAGGAACGGACGGAGACGCGCAGCGCGACTCACGCCACCACCGGCCAGCGCGCGAGCCAGCAGACCACGTCCGGCACGGCCGGCCAGCGCGCGAACGAGGGCGACAACCGCCAGTCCGCCACCGTGCGCGGCGAAACGACCCAGGGCAGCACGACGCGCAGCACGACCGCGACCTCGTCCACCACCACGAGCCAGACCCGCACGAGCACGACCGGCCGCAGCGACGCCGGCGCCGGTCAGGCCGGAGGGGCGGTGGTCCAGGCCCCCGGCACGGCGGTGATCGCCAACCCTTCGGGCGGAGCCGCGGTGGTCGCGCCGGGCACCCGCATCCTGGTCGCGCCCGGCACGGGCAACTGACGCCGGGCGAGGGGGCGGGCCGCCGACCCGCCCGCCTCAGCGCCGCATCAGGGCCCAGATCAGGATCCCGGCAGCGACCGACACGTTGAGGCTCTCCACCCGCCCCGACCCCGGAATGGTGACCCGCGCGGCGCAGGTGGTGATCGTCTCCGCCGCCGGCCCCTCCTCCTCGTTGCCGAGCACGAGCGTGACGGGGCGGTCCTTCGGCAACCGGTCCGGCGATTCGCCCCCCGACGCCACCGCGGCGACGGTCAGAAAGCCCGCGCCGATCGCCGCAAGCGCCGGGGCGAGCGGGGCGGCACGGTAGAGCGTGAGGTGTTCGAGCCCGCCCTCGGCCACACGGTGTGCGGAATCGGACGGCCCGCACTGCTTGGGGTGGGAGGAGAGCACCATCCGATCGAGCCCGAAGAAGGCCGCCGTGCGCGCAATCGCGCCGAGATTGTGGCTGTTGCCGATCCCGTCCAGCACGAGCAGGAGCGGGAAGCGGTCGCGCGCGGCGAGCACCGCCGCCGGGTCGAAGGCCGGGATCGCCTTCGGCCGCGCCACCGCGACGATGCCGCCGTGGTGCGCGGTGCCGGCGATGCGGTCGAGCTCAGCGCGCGACACCATGCGGTAGGGACGGCGCGCCTGCGCGAGGACCTTGCAGAAGGGGCCCGCCTGCTCCCGGAGCCCCTCCTCGTAGAACAAGCGCTCAACCCTTTGCGGGGCGCGCGAAAACAAGGCCGAGACGGCGGCGAGCCCCGCGATCCGGACCAGGTCCTGCTCCTCCTCGCGCGAGGGCCGGGCGACGCCCGGAGCGGTGTGGCGCCGGTCCGCCCCGGGCCGAGGCGGGCCGGGCCGATCGGGGCGCGGACGCTCGCGCGAAGGCGGACCAGGGGAGCGCATGCCACCCTGAATGCCCAACGGGGCGAAGGCGAGCAAGCCCCGGGGTGGACGCCGCCCGCTCCCGCGCCTAGCCTCAGCCGGCCGTGGACATCGCCTCCATCCCGCTTCCCCCCCACGGACCGAAGCCCGAGCGGATCGCCAGGCCCCGCCCGGCAGCCTCGCTCGTGCTGGTGCGCGACACGGTCGATGGCCCAGCGGTGCTCATGGGCCAGCGGCGGGGGGATGCGCGGTTCATGCCGAACCGGCTCGTCTTCCCCGGCGGCGCGGTCGATCGGGCGGATCACACCGTGCGGCTTGCCGCCCCCCTCCCTGCCCGGCTCAGCATCGCCTTCGGCCGCGCCGCCGCTGCGCTCGCCGCCGCCGCCATCCGCGAGACCTACGAGGAGACGGGGCTCCGGCTCGCCGGTCCCGCCCCGCCCGGCGCGCGATCGCCCGGCCGCGGCGTGTGGGCCGCCTTCCGGGCCGGCGGCCTGTTGCCGGACCCCTCCGCCCTGGTGCCGCTGTGTCGGCTGATCACGCCGACCTTCATGACGATTCGCTTCGATGCCCGCTTCTTCGCCGCCCCGGCCGAGGCGGCGCAGGGCCGGCTCAACGGTGGCGGCGAACTGTCCGACTTGCGCTGGATTCCGCTCACGCAGGCGCGTGGGCTCGATCTCGCCGTTCCGCAGCAGGTGGTGCTGGCGGAACTCGCGGCCTGGCTCGACGCCGGGCGGCCGGACCGGAGCGAGGCGCCGCTGTGGCGCGAGATCGGCGAGCGGCTGGTGCGCACGCCACGCCTCGCGGCCGAGGCGAGGCCCTAGCGCGCGATCCGGCCGGGGGCGAGCCGCCCTTCGGCCTCCAGCTTGGCGAGGTGGGCCTCGAGCGTCCGCCGCGCCGCCCAGAGAAGACGGTCGTCGAGCCCAGGGTAGAGCCGGTCGAGCAGAACGTCGATCCTGTCGGCCCCGGCGGCCACCGCCTCCAGGATTTGAGCCTCGCGCGCCTCGCGATGGGCGAGGAGGGCGCGCACGAGGGCGTGCGGCTCGGGCAAGACCGGACCGTGGCCGCACAGGTAGAGTGTCTCGTCGCGTGCGAGCAGGCGCGCGAGGTTGGCCATGTAGGCCGCCATGTCGCCATCAGGCGGGATGACCACGGAACTCGACCAGCCCATCACGTGGTCGCCCGAGAACAAGATCCCCCTGCCCTCGAGCGCGAAGCAGAGGTGGTCTGAGGCGTGGCCAGGAGTATGCAGGGCGAGGAGGCGCCAGTCCGGCCCCTCGATCGCGTCACCCTCGGCGAGCGGGAGGTCGGGGGCAGGAAGCGGCGTCGTCGCCGTCGCCGGGCGCGGACCGCCCCACGCGGCGACGGGAGCCTCGAGAGCGCGGGCGAGCGCGGCGGCCCCAGGCGCGTGGTCGCGGTGGTGGTGGGTGACGACGATGTGGGTGACGCGCTCGCCGGCGACGGCGGCGAGGATGGCGTCGCGGTGGTCGGCATCGTCGGGGCCAGGGTCGATGATCGCCACCGCGCCGCGGCCGACGAGCCAGGTGTTGGTGCCGTGATAGGTGTAGGGGCTCGGGTTGCGGGCGACGATGCGACGAATGCCCGGCGCCACCTCGAAGGGCACGCCGTAGGCGGGCGGTGGCTCGGAGAGGAAGGTCGGGCGCATGGCGCGATCCTGCCCGAGGCGAGGCGTCAGTGCAGCGGCGGCGTGCGTCGGGTCACACCCGCGTTCGGCGCCGCCCGGGCAACATGGCTCGCGCGGCAGCCCTTCACTCTTTCTTCACGCGTTGGGCCGCAGATCGGTCTAGGGAAGCATCGCGATGCTCCGCCTGGTCACGCCCGTGCTGTTCGCCCTGCTCGCCTTCGGCGCGCTCGCCGCCGCCGTGATCGAGAGCGAGGAGCGTGCGGCGGCCGGAGCCGCGTTCGTGAGGGTGCTGGCCGGAGGCTGAGGCTCCGTCGGCGGGCCACGCTCACCCCTCAGCGAAGCCAGTCGGGCGAAGGTCGTCCCGCCGAACGCCGCGCGCGGCGGTCATCCCGGCGGTTGATCGGACCGCCAGCGACGCGCTCGTCGCCCGTCAGGTCGCGCGCCTCTGGGGGGGCGGCAGACCCGCCAGACGGGCCGTGCCTTGCTGAGATGGTCGGCTCGTGCGGGGGGCGGGAAGCCGGATCCGCCGCCCCCGCCGCCTAGCGAAGTCTCAGCCCTCTTCGGAGAGCCGCGCCGCCGTACCGCGCATGCCGATCATGGCGAGGAACTCTCGCCGCGTCGCGGCGTCGTCGCGGAAGGCGCCCAGCATGCGCGAGGTCACCATGGAGACGCCCGGCTTGTGGATGCCGCGCGTCGTCATGCACTGGTGCGCGGCCTCGATCACCACCGCCACCCCCTTCGGCTGCAGCACGTCGTTGATCGTGTTGGCGATCTGCGCGGTCAGCTTCTCCTGGATCTGCAGCCGCTTGGCATAGGCCTCGACGACGCGGGCGAGCTTGGAGATGCCGACCACACGCTTGTGCGGCAGGTAGGCGACGTGAGCCCGCCCGATGATCGGCACCATGTGGTGCTCGCAGTGGCTCTCGAGGCGGATGTCGCGCAACAGGACCATCTCGTCGTAGCCGTCGGTCTCCTCGAAGGTGCGGGCGAGGAGCTCGACCGGGTCGATCTCGTAGCCGGAGAAGAATTCCTCGTAGGCGCGCACGACGCGGGCAGGGGTGTCCACCAGCCCTTCGCGATCCGGGTCGTCGCCGGCCCACAGCAGCAGCGTGCGCACGGCGGCCTCCGCCTCCTCCCGGGTCGGGCGGCGGCGGCTGAGCGGGGCCTCGGCGAGCGGAGCAGGGGTCTTCACATTCATGACCTATACCTCACGGCACTGGGTTGGCGGGATGTCCGTTCTTGTCGTTCTGAAGCCCGGTGCCCCGAACGTGGGCCCGAACCAGCACCCGTGACTCTGGGTTTCCGACCTCGGAGGTCAACCAAGCGCTCGCGCGGGCGTGAGGGTCAGGCCCCCGCGCAGGGGTCACGCCCGTCCCGCGCCGCCAGCAGGTCTTCCGCCGCCCGCAGCAGCGCGAGCCGCCCGCCCAAAGGGAGACCCGAAGGCTCGATGTGATCGAGCCCCGGGATGAGGTGCAGGCGCGCGCGCGGCAGGCGTTCGGCGAGGCGTCGGCTCTCCGTCCACGGGATCACGGGATCGTCCTCGCCGTGGATCAGGATCGCGCAGGCGGCAAGCTGCTCGAGCGCGGCGCGGGCGAGCGAGAGGGCTTCGAGTTCGGCGCGGATCGGCCTGGGCAGGGCGGCGAGGCGGGCCGGGATTGCCTCCCGGTCGCGTTCCTCGGCAAGCGCGAGCACGGCCGCTGCCGCTGGACCCGGCGGCGGGCCCGGCAGGGCAAGGCCGCGCAGACGGGAATCCGCCGCCGCGCGCAGCCAGTACGCCTCGCGCGGATCGGGCAGGTTGGTGGCGTTGGCCAGCACGAACAGCCACAGCGCTTCGGGCCGCGGCCGACCGAAGCGCCAGACGTCCCCATCGCGGTAGGCACCGGTGGCGAGGAAGGTGAGGAAGGCCTCCGTGTCGTGATAGGCGCCGAGGGTGGCGATGAAATCGAGCCGGCCGCCGACCTCGGGGCGGAGTGCGGCGAGGAAGGCCGGCCCTGCCGCATAGGAGATGGCGGCGAGCCCCGCGGGCCCGGGACCGTCCGGCAGGGCGAGGATGGCGGCGGCGATCGCCTCGGCGTCGGAGGCGGAGACCGCGAGACGGCGCGCCGCCGGCAGATCGGGCACGAGGACGAGGAACCCCACGCGGGCGAGGCTCTGCGCCAGCGGCACCAGCCGGGCATCGCGTCGTCCGGCCTCGGAGAGGCCCGGCACGAGGACGAGACGCGCGTGCGCCTTCGCTCCAGGTCCGGGCCGCCAGAGATCCGCCGCCGTCCCCGGCACCGGCCACGGCTCCAGCACGGGTGCCGGGGTTTCGCGCTTGAGGGCGGAGGGCGCAGGCCCCGCCTCGATGTCGGACAAGAGCCGCGCCGCCTCGCCGCAGCCGCCAAGCGCAAGCGCGAGGCTCAGCGCGCAAACACGACGACGGATTCGAGATGCGGTGCCCACAGGAACTGGTCGATGGGAACGGCACGGATGGCGCGCCAGCCGCCGGCGGCGAGGATCCGCCCGTCGCGCGCGAGCGCGGCGGGGTTGCAGGAGACATAGACGACCCGGCGGAGGGAGGGCGGCGCGGCGGCGAGCGCCTGAGCCTGCACCTTCGCCCCTTCGCGCGGCGGATCGAGCACCACGGCATCGAAGCGTGTGAGCTCGTCGCCGGTGAGGGGACGGAGCGAGAGATCGCGCGTCTCGACTGCGACGCGCGGGGCAAGCCAGGCCCGCCGCGCGGCGGTCGAGAGGGCGGACGTGGCCGGCCCGTCCCCGTCGATGGCCACGACGCGAAACCGCGCGGCGAGCGGAAAGGTGATGGTACCGATGCCGGCATGGAGGTCGGCGACCCGCGCCCGCTCGGGCAGGTCGGCGAGTTCGGCCAGCACCGCGCTGACGATCGCCCGTTCGCCCTCCACCGTCGCCTGCAGGAAGGCTCCGGGCGGGGGCTCGACCGCAACGCCGTCGAAGGTCAGGCGCGGCGGGCGGCGAACCACGAGGGGAACAGGACCGTCGCCGAGGTCGACCGACAGGCGGGCGAGGTCGGCGGCGCCGGCGAAGCGGGCGAGGGTCTCGCGCGCCACCCGGTCCGGGTCCCGCCCGAGGCGGAGCACGACATCAAGCCCCGTCTCGGCCAGGTTGGCCTGCGCTTCCGCCCGGGGGCGGAGCAAGCCGAGGTCGAGCGCGCGCAACGCCTCGGCGAGGGCGAGCAGGGGGGGCGCGAGGACGAGGCAGCCCGGCACGTCCACCACCGCCGCGCTGGCGCGGGCATGGAAGCCGGCCACACCGGGGCGCAGAGCAAACTCCGCCCGTCGCCGCGTGCCGGGCTCGGCGGGAACGAGCGGGGAGACGGCGGCCTCGGGGAACCCCGCCCGCTGCAAGGCAGCGACCAGAAGCCCGCGCTTCCACTCCGCGTAGGCGGCCGGCGCGAGGTGCTGCAGCGCGCAGCCGCCACAGACGCCGAAATGCGGGCAGGGCGCGCGGACGCGATCCGGCGACGGACCCGGGATGTCGATCAGCCGCCCGGCCAGCCCCTCGCCGCGCCGGCCCCCGACCGCCACCGCGACGCGCTCGCCCGGCAAGGCGCCCGGGACGTAGAGGACTCGCCCGTCCGGAAGACGCGCGACCCCGTCGCCGGCTGCGCCGAGGCGCTCGATCGTCACCGCGATGGACAGCGGGACGGACGCGTGCGAAGCGGGCGCGCGTGATTTCCGATCGCCTGAAGGCTGCCGTCCCCTGGTGGGGAAAGATCGCGGCGAAGCTGGTGCTGTCACGGCTGCCGGTCGGCTACGGAACTTGGGCGCGCGCCAACCTGTTCCGCCACGGCACCATGGACCGCCCGGACCGTGCGCTGGCGACCTTCGCCGGCATCCATGCGGTCGCCGCGGCGCACGCGCCACTTCCCTCTGGCTTCACCGTGCTCGAACTCGGGCCCGGCGATTCCTTGCTCGCCGCCGTCGCCGCCTGGGGCTTCGGGGCGGGACGTATCCTCGCCTGCGACGTCGGGCCGTTCGCCACCACCACGCTCGAGGGGCTGAAAGGGCTCGACGGCTTGCTGCGCGCGCGGGGCCTGCGCCCGCTGCCGCTCGCGCAGGCGTCGACGGCGGAAGAGGCGCTGGCGGCGATGAACGTACGCTACTTGACGCGGGGGGTCGAAGATCTTCGCGCCCTGCCCGCGGCGAGTGTGGATCTCGTCTGGTCGAATGCGGTGCTCGAGCACGTGCGGCTGGCCGACCTTCCTGCCACCCTCGCCGAACTCGCCCGGCTGCTCAACCCCGATGGCGTGATGGTGCACGGCGTTGATTTCTCCGACCACCTGGGCGGGGCGCTGAACAACCTCCGCTTCTCCCCGCGCTTGTGGGAGGCGGATTGGTTCGCGGCCCGTTCGGGCTTCTACACCAACCGCATCGCCCCCTCGGAGCTGCTCGCGCTGTTCGCCGAGGCCGGGCTGGCGACGGAGGTGATCCATCGCGAGACCTGGGCCGCGATCCCGACCCCGCGGCGGGCGCTGCACGCAACGTTCCGCGCGCGCAGCGAGGAGGATTTGCTCACCCGCGGCCTCATCCTCGCCGCCCGCCACGCGACGGCCTGACCGCCTCTCCGCCCGCCGTCAGCCGTTGCCGAACGCCGACAACCCCGTCTGCGCCCGCCCGAGGATGAGGGCGTGGATGTCGTGCGTGCCCTCGTAGGTGTTCACCGTCTCCAGGTTCAGCAGGTGGCGGATGACGTGATACTCGTCGACGATGCCGTTGCCGCCGTGCATGTCGCGCGAGGCCCGCGCGATCTCCAGCGCCTTGCCGCAGTTGTTACGCTTGAGCAGCGAAATCATCTCCGGCGCGGCGCGCCCCTCGTCCATCAGCCGCCCGAGCCTGAGACACCCCTGCAGCCCGAGCGCGATCTCGGTCTGCATGTCGGCGAGCTTCTTCTGGATCAACTGCGTGGCGGCGAGCGGACGGCCGAACATCTGCCGCTCGAGCGTGTAGCTGCGCGCCGCGTGCCAGCAGAACTCGGCCGCCCCCATCACGCCCCAGGCGATGCCGTAGCGCGCCTTGTTCAGGCAGGAGAACGGCCCCTTCAGCCCGACCACGCCGGGCAGCAGCGCATCCTCCCCCACCTCGACGTCCTCCAGCATGATCATGCCGGTCGAGGAGGCGCGCAGGCTGAACTTGCCCTCGATCTTCGGCGCGGAGAGGCCCTTCGTGCCCTTCGGGATCAGGAACCCGCGCACCTTCCCTTCCTCGTCCTTCGCCCAGACGAGGAAGAGGTCGGCGATCGGGGAGTTGCTGATCCAGGTCTTCGACCCCGACAGCACCCAACCGCCGGGAACCTTGCGCGCGCGGGTGCGCATCGCACCGGGGTCGGAACCGGCGTCGGGTTCGGTCAGCCCGAAGCAGCCGACGATCTCCCCCGTGCGCAGCCCGGGCAGCCAGCGGTCCTTCTGCTCCTCCGACCCGAAGGCCCAGATCGGGTACATCACGAGCGAGGACTGCACCGAGAACGCCGAACGGTAACCGGAATCAACCCGCTCGATCTCGCGCGCGATCAGCCCGTAGGCGACGTGGGAGATGCCGGCGCAGCCGTGCGAATCCAGGGTGGCGCCGAGGAAGCCGAGTTCGCCGTACTCCGTCATGATCTCGCGATCGAACCGCTCCTCGCGGAAGGCGGAGAGCACGCGCGGCATCAGGCGCGACTGGGCGTAGTCGCGCGCGGTGTCGCGGATCATCCGCTCCTCCTCGGTGAGCTGGTCCTCGAGCAGGAGCGGGTCCTCCCAGAGGAACTTGGGCGCCGTCCTGGCGGGGGGGCTGATCACGTTCATCGCGCGTCTCTCCCTGTCCTCGGCGGACTATAGAGCGTCGGGGCGCGAGGCAAAGGGGAACGGGGACGCGACGGGGGGAGCCCCGCGCGCTATACCGCCGAGGCCGATGCCGCCCGACGCCCCCGCCCCCGCTCCGCCCGCCGCCTCCGTCTGGGACGAGATGGTGGACGGCCAGGGCAGGGTGCGGCCCGCCTGGCGTGGCGTCGCGGCGCTGCTCGCCTCCCTCCCTGAGGGGGGGCTCGCCACCCGCGCCCTCCGCCTGGAGCGGGCGCTGGCCGAGGACGGAGTCGCGGCCCTGCTGCCGTCGGAGCGGGCGAGCGGTCGGGTCGAGCCGCCCTGGCGCTGCGACCCGGTGCCGCTCGTTCTCGGCGCGACAGAGTTCGCCCGCCTCGCCGAAGGCCTCGCGCAGCGCGCCCGGCTGCTCGCCGAGGTGCTGGAAGACCTCTACGGGCCGCAGCGGCTGCTCGCCGAGGGGCTGATCGCGCCGGCACCCATCTTCGCCGACCTCGCCTTCCTGCGCCCCTGTCGCGCTCCGCCGCTGCCCGGCCCGCGTCTTGCCATGCTCGCCTGCGACCTCGTGCGCGGCGCCGACGGGGTCTGGCGCGTGGTCGCCGACCGGCCGGGCGTGCCGGCGGGAGCGGGGCTCGCCCGCGAGAACCGTCGCCTGCTCGCCTCCCTCGCCCCGGAAGCCTTCCGCTTCGCCCGTGTGCGCGAACTCCGCCCCTTCTTCGAGGCCTGGGCGGATTCGCTGCAGCGTGCCGCGGCGGAGGCGAACCCGCGCATCGCGCTCCTCACCGCCGGCACCGCGCACGAGGCCTGGTTCGAGCACGTGCTGCTGGCGCGCGACCTCGGCTGCGTGCTGGTGGAGGGAGCCGACCTCACCGCCCGCGACGGGCGGGTGTTCCTCAAGACGCTCAAGGGCCTGATGCCGATCGACGTCATCCTGCGCGGCATCGAAGGCAGGCTCGTCGATCCGCTCGAACTTGCGCCCGATTCGCTGCTCGGCGTGGCGGGTCTGCTCGATGCGGCGCGGACGGGCGGCGTGCGCATCGTCAACGATCCGGGCAGCGATGTCGCCGCCTCGCCCGCGATCGCCGCCGCCCTGCCGAGGCTCGCCGAACACCTGTTCGGCGAAGCCTTGGCCCTGCCCGCGCTTCGCCCCGGCGAAGCGATCACGCCCTCGGTGGCGCCGACCTTCGAGGCTGCGGGCCTCGTGCCGCGGCCGCTTGCGCTGCGGCTGTTCGCCATCCGCGAGCCCGGCGGGACCTGGCGGGTGATGCCGGGCGGCCTCGCCCGCGTGCTCGAGCCGAGTGCCGACCCGGCGCGCGGTCTGCCCGAACGGGGAGTGGCGAAGGACGTCTGGGTCCTGGCCGAAGAGGAGAGCGACCTGATCGGCCCCCCCGCCCTCGCCGCGCCGCCGCTCGCCATCCGCCGCGCCTCGGCCGAACTCCCCTCGCGCGTGGCCGACGACCTCTACTGGCTCGGCCGCTACGTCGAGCGACTGGAGAACGCGGCACGCCTGATCCGCGCCGTGCTGGTTCGGCTCGGCCGGGGCTCGCTGCTGCCGCGCGATCTCGCCGAACTGCGCGCGCTCGCGGCCTGTCTCGCCGAGGCCGGGCTGATCGGCGCCGAGGTGGCGGCCGCCCCGCCCGACGGGGCGCTCTTGCCGCGCGCCCTCCTCTCCGCCTGCCGGCCGCACCACAGTCTGCCCGACCTGTTCGAGCGCATCGGCCGCCTCGCCCGCGCGGTGCGCGATCGTTTCACCGCCGACATGTGGGCGACGCTGGCCCATCTCTCGGCGGAGGCCCGCGGCGCGCTCGAGAGGGTCGAGCGCGATCTCGAACTGCTCGCCGAAGCGACCGCCGCCTGCCTGCGCTTCTCGGCCGGGATGGCGGGCATTGCGGCGGAGAACATGGTCCGCGGCGGCGGCTGGATGTTCCTCGACCTCGGCCGGCGGATCGAGCGCGCGGCGAACACGGCGCGCGACCTCGCCCGCGTGCTCGACCTGCCCCCCGCACGGATCGAGTCCGGGCTCGCCCTCGCCCTTGAGCTCTGCGACTCGCTGATCACCTATCGCTCGCGCTACCTCGCCGCCGTCCAGCCCGCCCCGGTGCTCGATCTCGTGCTGGCGGATCCCACCAACCCGCGCGCGATCGCCTTCCAGTTCGCCCAGATCGTGGAGCGGCTCTCCGAAGTGCAGGGCCTGCCGGAGGGGGATCTCGCCCAAGCCGCGCGCGGGCTACGGGCCGAGGTCGAGGCGATGGTGGAACGGGTCGCGGCTTCGGCGGAACCGGCCGTCGAAGCGGTTTTCCTGCCCGAACCGCTGCGCGCCGTGGCGGAACGGACGGCGGCGCTGTCGGAGGCGATCGCGCGGCGCTACTTCAGCCATGTGCCCGCCTCGCACGCTGTCGGTTTCGGTGCCGAAAGCGCGGAGCCGATGGGGTGAGGTACCGCGTCGTCCACCGCACGGCCTACGCCTACGGCGAGGCGGTCGACCTCGCCGCCCATCTCCTCCACCTCACCCCGCGCCCGTTGCCGGGGCAAAGAGTGCTCGCCGCGACGATCAGGAGCGAGCCCGCGCCGGCCCGCACCGTCACGGCAGAGGATCATTTCGGCAACGTCGCCACCTGGCTGTTCCACACCGAACCGCACGCCGAGTTCGTGGTGACGCTGGAAGCCGAGGTGGAGGTCGCCTTCCCGCCTCCACCCGAACCGGGTGCGACCCCGCCCTGGGAAGTGGTGCGCGACCTCGCCGCCTCGGGCGGGCCGAGGGCCTGGGCGGCGGCGGAATTCGCCGTCTCCTCGCCGATGGCCCCGCGCGACGGCCAGGCCGGCCGCTACGTCCTCGAATCGTTCCCGCCGGGTCGCCCGATCCTCGAAGGGCTCATCGAACTCACCGGACGAATCAAGCGCGACTTCGCCTTCCGCCCCGGGGCGACCACGCTCGCCACACCGATCGCCCAGGTGATGCAGAGCCGGGCGGGTGTGTGCCAGGACTTCGCGCACCTGATGATCGGCGGGCTGCGGGCCTTGGGCATTCCGGCCCGCTACGTCTCGGGCTACATCCGAACCCGCCCCAAGCCCGGGGCAGAACGGCGGCGCGGGGCGGACCAGAGCCACGCTTGGGTCGGCGCCTGGCTCGGGCCCGACCATGGCTGGGTCGATCTCGACCCCACCAACGACCTCGTCGTGCACGATGAGCACGTGGTGCTCGGCTGGGGGCGGGACTACGCGGACGTCTCGCCGGTGCGGGGGATCATCCTCGGCGGCGGGCGGCACAGCCTCTCGGTCAGCGTCGATCTCGACCCGCTTGCGGAATGATCCGCCGCCGCGGCGCGCTCAGGCCGCAGCGGACCGGCGCGCGCGCATAAGATTGACCCCGAAGATCAGGGCGAACACCGCGATCGCCACCCAGTTGGCGAGCTGCCCGAACGGCACGATCAGCACGAAGCCCGCGGCGCCGAAGGCGATCCGCTCGACCCAGGAGAGCGGCGCCTCGGCGTACCCTTCGAAGGCGGCCGAGAGGGCGTAGATCCCCGGCAGCGCGAAGGCGGCGATGGCGAGCTGGATCAGTACGTCCTGCGCCAGGAACGGCTGATAAGCGAAGATCAGCGGGATGAAGTAGAGCGACTTGGCGAGCCGCCACGCCACCATGGCGGAGGCGACCGGCGAGGCCCGAGCGATCGCCGCCGCCGCGTAGGCCGGAATGCAGACGGGAGGCGTGACGTTGGAGTCCTGGCTCAACCAGAAGATGATCATGTGCGCGGAGAGGAGCGCGAGCGTCGCCGCCTGCGGGCTCAGCGTCGCCTCCACCACCTGGCGGCGCATCTCGGGCGGAATGGCGGCGAACAGGGTGGCGGCATCGGCCGCGTTCCAGGCGGTCCCCGGGGCGGGCAGGACGACGGTGGGGGCGACGAGCATGGCGAGCGCGCGCACGAGATCGGGGATCTTGCCGTCGGCGAAGGCCGCGCGCACCGCCTCGCCGAGGATCATGTCGGAGAGGGCGGGGGCGGAGAGGGTGGCGAGAACGACATAGGAGGCGGTGACGGGAAGTGCGGCGCCGAGCACGAGCGAGGCGAGGGCGATGAGCAGGAGCGCGAGGGCGAGATTGCCCGCCGCCCACTTCTCCACCATCAGCGAGAACACGTTGCCGAGCCCGGTGGTGGCCACCGCCGAGATCAGGATGCCGATGCCGACCAGCAGCACCGCCGTCGGCGCCATCGAGCGCGCACCGAGGGCGAGCGCCTCGACGATGCGGCGCGGCGTCATCGGCGTGTCCGTCACCCAGGAGACGACGACCACCGCCGCGGTGGCGGCGCCGGCGGCGTAGGCCGGCCCAATGCCGTCGAACAGCAGCCAGAGCAGGAGCGCGAAGGGGACGAGGAAGGCGAGGCCCCGCCGCCGCACGGTCTGCCACACCGGCGGGGCGTCGTGGTCGATGAAGCGCAGATTGTGGCGCCGGGCATGGATGCGCACGCCCATCGCCACCCCGGCGAAGTAGACGAGTGCCGGAATGGCCGAGACGGCGGCGATGGTGAGGTAGGGAATGCCGGTGAAGGAGGCCATGATGAAGGCCCCCGCGCCCATGATGGGCGGCAGGATGCCGCCGCCCGTCGAGGCCGCCGTCTCCACCCCGGCGGCGAAATGCGGCTTGAAGCCCGCACGGATCATCAGCGGGATGGTCACCGCCCCGGTCGAGGTGACGTTGGCCACAGCCGACCCCGAAATGGTGCCCGAGAGCGCGGAGGCGATGACCGCGACGAAGCCCGGCCCCCCTTCCATGCGGGCGGCCAGCGCCCGGCCGATGTCGATGACGAAACGATCCGCCCCCGACACCTGCAGGAAGGCGCCGAAGATGATGAACATCGAAACGAGGTTCCAGGAGATCTGGGCGACGTTGCCGAGCATTCCGTCATCGGAATAGAACACGCGAAAGAGGGTGATCTCGAGCGACAGCCCCGGGAAGCGGAACAGGCCGCCGAGCCACGCCCCCCACAGCGTGACGTAGGTGAAGCCGAGTACGCAGAGGATCGGCACCACGATCCCGGTGGTCCGGCGCATCAGCTCGAGCGCAACGAGGCAGGCACCGGCGGTGAACACCCAATCGTACCAGAGGAAACGGGAAGAGCGGGCGTAGAACGCGTCCTCGCCGAGGAAGAGGTAGAACGGCAGGGCGAGCGCGAAGAGCGCGATCGCGACGTCGACCATGAGGGCCGCCACGCCGCGCGCTCCGCCGCCCTGCCAGGCCGGCCAGGCGAGGGCGCCGAGGGCGGCGAAGCCCGCGAAATGGATCACGCTCGCGCGCAGTTCCGACAGCACGCCGAAGGTGTTGAGCCAGAGGTGGAACAGCGACAGCGCTGCCCCGCCGAGGAAGACCACGCGTGCGACGGCGCTGTCCTCCCCCCGCAGGTCGCGCCGCCGACCGTTCGCCGCCACGACCAAGGGTCAGACCGGACGGATCGCCTCGGGGATCGCCAACCCCTGTTCGGCGTAGTAGCGCGCCGCCCCCGGATGCAGCGGGTTGACCACGCCCTTCAGCGCGGTGGCGAGCGAGATCTCCCGCGTGGCGGCGTGGATGCCGTGCAGGAACGGCAGGTTCTCGAACATCGCCTTGGTGATCTCGTAGACGTCGGCCTCCGGCACGGCGGCGTTGACGACGAGGAAGTTCGGCTGGGCGACGGTGCGCACGGGGCGCGTCTGGCCGGGATAGGTGCCGGCGGGAATGACGAAGGGGTAGAACAGCCCCGCCCCGCCGTCGGCGCGGCGGGCCTCGTCGTCGGTGAACTCGAGGAAGGCGAACTCGCCCCCGCCACGGGCGAACAACTGGGTCACCGCCGGCACCGGAATCCCCGCCCCGGCGTTGAAGCCGTCGACCTGGCCCGCCAGCATCGCCTCCGCGGTCGGACCGAAGCCCTGATGGACGAGGTCGAAGGTGCGGTCGGGGTCGATGCCGAGATTGCCGAACAGGAACCGGTTGGCGAACTCGGTGCCCGAGTTGCGCGCCGACATCGAGAACCGCCGCCCGCGCAGGTCGGCGAGATCGTCGACCGTGCCGGTGCGGACGAAGCGGGCGCGCACGATGACCTGTTCGACTTGCGGCCAGAGATTGGCGATCGCACGGAGGTTACGCTGCGGGCCTTCCTGGGCGAGGGGGCCCGTCCCGTCGCGGGCGTAGAGGCCGAACAGCCCCATCATCAACGCGAACTGCGCCCGGTTCTCGCGCATCAGGCGCAGGTTCTCCACCGCCCCGGCGGAAGCGATGGCGGACAGGTCGATGCCTTTCGCCGCCTGCAGCCGCACCTTGGTGAGCGTGGCGAGTGCCACTCCGACCGGGTAGTAGGTGCCGCCGATGGTGGCGGTGGCGAGAATGTAGCTCCGGGTGGATTGCGCAGTGGCGCGACGCGGTGAGGCGGCGGCGAGCGCGGCGGCAGCCCCGGCCAGAAGCGAACGGCGGTTCACCATCCTCAGTCTCCCTCGCGGCCGCCTTGGCCGGCCTCAGGCGCGGCGGCGCGTCAGCGGCCAGTGTGCTGCGCCACGGCCGCCGCGACCAGGGGGGAGTGTCAGACCGGGCGGATCGCCTCGGGGATGGCCACACCCTTCTCGGCGTAGTAGCGCGCCGCCCCCGGATGGACGGGGTTGACGATGCCCTTCAGCGCGTTCTGGAGGCTGATCTCGCGTGTGGCCGCGTGAATGCCGTTGAGGAAGGGCAGGTTCTCGAAGATCGCCTTGGTGATCTCATAGACGTCGTCGGCCGGCACGTTGGCATTCACGGCGAGGAAGTTCGGCTGCGCGATGGTGTTGATGGGCTGGGCGAGGTTCGGATACGTGCCGCCCGGAATGACGAAGCGGGTGAAGAGACCCGTGCCGCCGTCGGCCTTCTTCAGCTGCTCGTCGGTGAACTCGAGAATGCGGAACTCGTTGCCCCCGCGCGCGAAGAGCTGGGTGATGGCGGCGACCGGCACCCCCGCACCCGGGTTGAAGCCGTCGATCTGCCCCGCGAGCATCGCTTCCGCCGACGGCCCGAAGCCCTGGAAGACGAGCTCGAAGGTGCGGTCGGGGTCGATGCCGAGATTGGCGAAGATGAAGCGGTTGGAGAACTCGGTGCCCGAGTTGCGCGCCGACATCGAGAAGCGCCGGCCGCGCAGGTTGAGGATGTCGTCGATGGTGCCCGTCTGCACGAAACGGGCGCGGATGGTGAAGTGCTCCACGTTCGCCCAGAGTGCGCAGATGGCGCGGATGTTGCGCTGCGGCCCGTCGGCCTGGATGGGGCCCGACCCGTCGCGGGCATAGACGCCGAACAACCCCTGCAGGATGGCGAACTGCGCCTGGCCCTCGCGCATCAGGCGGATGTTCTCGCCCGACCCGGCGGAGGAGATCGCCGACATGTCGATGCCGCGCGAGGCCTGCAGGCGGATCTTGGTGAGCGTGGCGAGAGCGACGCCGACGGGGTAGTAGGTGCCGCCGATGGTGGCGGTGGCGAGGATGTAGCTGCGCGCGGCCTGCGCCTGCGCCCGCGCGATGGCGGGGGCGGCGAGGGCACCGGTGGCGGCGGCAATGAGCGTGCGGCGGCGGAGCATGTGCCGTAACCTCCCTTGCGACGTGGCCTCTCGTCCCGGCCGCGGCCGGGGTTCCGCGCCTAGGTAGGAGAGCGCAGGCTCGCGCGCAACGGGACGGGAAGACGGGTGGCGGCGAGGCCGAGCAGGGCGAGCGCCAGGAGGGCGAGAGAGGCCGGTTCGGGCACGCCGATCGCCTGATCGAAGCCACCGGCGCCGCCGCCGTTCCCTCCCTCCGCGGGCAGGAACTGCAGGTTGCGCCAATCGATCCAGCTCGCGTTGTCCATGCCCCGTCCCTCGTACCAGGAGAGGGTCAGGGAATAGACCGGCTCGTCGAACACGACGGCGAAGAAGCCGCGATACGTATCTCCGCCGGTCAGCCAATCGACGTTGCGGTAGGCCTCGGCAAGGAGGGGGATGGGCGGGTTCCGCGGATCCCAGTAGCTCGAATACCCGATGTAGTACTCGAGGTCTCCCGCAAGACCCAGAATGCCGTCCTCGAACTCGACCGTGAACTCGGTGGTGCCGAGGCAGGGTGAGTACGCCGGGTGACAGTAGAAGTAGAGGAACAGCGAGTCCTCGGCCAATGAAGCGGGAAGATCGCGCAAGGGTGGGAAGCCGTGCACTTCGCCGTACCGCCGTCGCACCCACTGCACGTCGAGGCCGCCTGCCCCGTCCGTGTCGGGGATCGCGATCTCCTCGTTCGGGTCGGAGAACGACCCGAACCCGTCCCGAAGACCTAGGCCGGCGACCGGAACACCGGCCTGCGTGGGCAGGGCACCGATCGCGCCCGCGAATGCGGGTCGGTCGAGAAAGGTGCGGAAGCCCGCTTCCGCTGCGGTTGCCCCCAGAGCGAGCGTGGCCGCGACCAAACCCGGCGCGACCAGGCGCAAACTCAGCTCCCGATTCATGGCCACCTCTCTTGCGACTGTAGCGCGACGAGGATGCCTGCGCAGTGCCGTTGCGTGCGACTATCCAATGGTTGCACTTGCCTCCAAATCACTCGCCTGCGTCCAATTCCGACGTAGACTGGCAAGCAACTGAAACAATCCCCTGTTGCAATGATGAGCCCAAGAGGTGGTGCCCGCCGAGGAAGCTCCCGCCCGCCGCAAAACCGAAAAGAGAACCCCCGCGCGCGGCCGAAGCCGCACGCGGGGGCTCGCGGACGTTTCCCCGATCGGTTGGTTACGGATCCTGCGTCATTCCGCGGCGATCGCGTGGTGCGGCGTGTGCTGCACCGCCCGGCCCTCGAAGAACTGCTCGTCCTCGGTCGAGCCCTTCAGCGCCGTGGTGGAGGATCGCCCGCCCGTGACCGTCATCGCCACGGCGTCGAAATAGCCGGTGCCGACCTCGCGCTGGTGCTTGGTCGCGGTGTAGCCGTACGCCTCGGCGGCGAACTCGGCCTGCTGCAGCTCCGAATACGCCGCCATGCCGCGCTCGCGGTAGCCCCGCGCGAGTTCGAACATCGCGTAGTTCAGGCTGTGGAAGCCCGCCAGGGTGACGAACTGGAACTTGTAGCCCATCGCGCCCAATTCGCGCTGGAAGGAGGCGATCTTCTCGGGCGGAAGCTTCTTCGCCCAGTTGAACGAGGGCGAGCAGTTGTAGGCGAGCATCTTGCCCGGGAATTCACGGTGGATGGCTTCCGCGAAGGCCCGTGCCTCCTCGAGATTCGGCTCCGAGGTCTCCCACCAGATCAGGTCGGCATAGGGCGCGTAAGCCAAGCCGCGCGCGATGGCGTAGGCGTTCCCCACCCCCGGCTTGATCCGATAGAAGCCCTCGGGGGTGCGCTCGCCGGTGAGGAAGGGCCGGTCGCGCTCATCGACATCCGAGGTGATGAGCTGGGCGGATTGCGCATCGGTGCGGGCGATCAGCACCGTCGGCACGCCCTCGATGTCGGCGGCGAGCCGGGCGGCGGTCAGGGTGCGGATGTGCTGGCTGATCGGGATCAGCACCTTGCCGCCCATGTGGCCGCACTTCTTCTCCGAGGCGAGCTGGTCCTCGAAGTGCACGCCGGCCGCCCCAGCCTCGATCATCGCCTTCATCAGCTCGAAGGCGTTGAGCTGGCCGCCGAAGCCCGCTTCGGCGTCGGCGACGATGGGGGCGAACCAGTAGGTGTCGGTCTTGCCCTCCATCTTCGCGATCTGGTCGGCGCGACGGAGCGCGTTGTTGATCCGCTTGACCACCGCCGGCACCGAGTTGACCGGGTAGAGCGACTGGTCCGGGTACATCTCGCCGGCGAGGTTGGCGTCCGCCGCCACCTGCCAGCCGGAGAGGTAGATCGCCTTCAGCCCGGCCTTCACCTGCTGCACCGCTTGGTTGCCGGTGAGCGCGCCGAGGGCGGCGATGTAGGGCTCGGTCTTCAGGAGGTGCCACAGCCGGCGCGCCCCCATCTCGGCCAGCGTGTGCCGGATGCGCACCGACCCCGACAGGCGCTCGACATCGGCCGGGGTGTAGTCGCGGCGAATGCCTTCGAAGCGCTCGCGCAGCCAGTCTGAGGTGCCGGGTGAGCCTTCCGGCGCGTAGCAGCGCGGATAGTTCTGCGTGGACATCGGCGGTCTCGCTCCTCGATACGGCCCTCGGAAAACGTGCGGGGCCTCTCGTCAATGCTTGACGCTGCGACCGCGAAAGGGAAGGGGCGACGCGCAACATCGTTAGCAAATGGGTCATCGGATTTGCCGAAAATGGCGCGGCCATGTAAAGTTAGTAAAACCGGTTTTGCACCCCGGAGGACACCATCGCAAGCAAACCCCGCATCGGCCGCACCGTGCGTCGGCTGCGCACCGAACGCGGCCTGACCCAGCAGGCCTTGGCCGCCTCCTTGGGCATCTCGGCCTCCTACCTGAACCTGATCGAGCACGATCAGCGCGGCATCACCGCCTCGCTCCTGCTCAAGCTCGCGCAGTTCTTCCAGGTCGATCTCGCTGCCCTGGGCGGGGCGGAGGAACGCCAGACCGAGGCCCACCTGCGCGAGGCCTTCGCCGACCCCCTGCTCGGCGCCGACCCCGTCCCCGAGAGCGAGATCGCCGCCCTGGTCGACGCCGCGCCGGCCGCGGCCCGCGCCGTGCTCGCCCTCTACCGGGCGTGGCGGGCGGCGCGCGAGGACGCTTCGGGGATTGCCCTGCCCTCGGGGCGGCGAATCCTCTTGCCGACCGAGGAGGTGCGTGACGCGTTCCACGCCCGCCAGAACCACTTCCCCCGTCTCGAGGCCGTCGCCGAGACCATCCACCGCGAGCTCGGCGCCGCCCTGCCGGCGGAGATGAACCACGCCATCGCCGAACGGCTTCGCCGCATGCACGGCCTGCGCATCACGGTGGGCGACCTCGCCGGCGCACTCCGCCGCTACGACGCCGAGACCCGCACTCTCGCGCTGTCCGACCTCTTGCCGCGCGAATCGCGCGGCTTCCAGATGGCCTTCCAGCTGATGCTGCTCGAGGCATCGGAGGCGGTGGAGGAGGAGGTGGCGGCGATCGCGCCCTCCACGGCGGAGGCCGCCGCGCTGCTCCGCGTGGGCTTGCTCAACTACGCCGCCGGCGCCCTGCTCATGCCCTACCAACCGTTCCTCGAGGCGGCGCGCCGGCTTCGCCACGACGTCGACAGCCTCGCCGCCCGCTTCGGCGTCTCCTTCGAACAGGCCGCCCATCGGCTGGCGACGCTGAACCGCGACGGGGCGCGCGGCATCCCGTTCTTCTTCCTGCGCGCCGATGCCGCCGGCAACGTCACCAAGCGCTACGCCGCGGCAGGCTTCCCCTTCGCCCGCTTCGGCGGCTCCTGCCCGCGCTGGGTGCCGCACCTCGCCTTCGCCTCGCCCGGCCGGGTGGTGGTGCAGGTCGCGCGGCTGCCCGACGGCGCCACCTTCCTCTGCTTCGCCAAGGCCCTCTCGCGCCCGGCGGGGCCGTGGCCCGAACCGCCGGAGGTGCACGTGATCGCGCTCGGCTGCGACGTCGCCCATGCGGGCGACGTGGCCTATGCCGACGGGCTCGACCTCGAACGCGCGGTGACCGAGATCGGCCTCTCCTGCCGGCTCTGTGATCGGCCGAACTGCCGCAGCCGTGCCTTCCCGCCCGTGGCCCACCGCCTGGTGCTCGACCCCGCGGTGAAGGCCGACAGCGCCTTCACCTTCGCCCCCGCCCCGGCGGGTGCGGCGCCGTGATCGGTACGACCATTGCGCTCGAGGACGGCGCGCCCGTGTTCACCCCGGCGCAGATGGGCGAGGCGCTGGGGCTCGACCCCGACGCGTTGCGGGTCGAGCTGCGCGCGGGGCGGGTGCACGGCGTGGTCGAACGCGGCGAAGGCGAGGATGCGGGGCGAACCCGCGCCACCCTGCGCTGGCGATCGCTCGAGGTGGTGGTGGTGCTCGACGAGACGGGGCGTGTGCTCGCCTTCGAGAGGCGCGGGGACTGGCGGGTGCGGGGGTTTGCGCCTTCGCCCCCCGGCCGCTAAACAGCCGGGCTCCGGCGGGCGGACGCACGGCCGGATGCCCCGAGCCAGAGCGGCGCGAAGGACCGATGGCCGACATCTTCCAGGAGATCGAGGAGGACCTCAGGCGCGAACGGATGAAGCGCCTGTGGGACCGCTACGGCCTCTTCGTCGTCGGCGCCCTGCTCGCTCTCGCCCTCGCGGCTGCCGGCTGGCAGGGCTGGCGCTGGTACGAACGGGACCAGCGCGCCAAGGCGGCCGAGCGCTTCGCCGCCGCACTGGCCACCGCCGCCCGCGGCGAGCATGGGGCGGCGATCGACGCCTTCGCCGCCCTCGGCCGCGACGGGCCGGCGGGCTACCGGCTGCTCGCCCGGCTGCAGGAGGCGGCCGGGCGCGGCGCGCAGGGCGACCGCGCCGGCGCCGTCGGCATCTACGAGAGCCTCGCCGCCGACGCCTCCCTCCCGCCCCTCTATCGCGATCTCGCCGTCCTCCTTGCCGTGCTGCACCAGGCCAACGACGGCGATGCCGCCGCGCTGTCGGCACGTCTCGAGCCGCTCGCCGCCGAGGGCGCGCCCTTCCGCCACACGGCGCGGGAGGTTCGCGCCGCGCTTGAGCTGCGCCGCGGCGACCGCGCGGCCGCCGAGGCCTTGCTTCGCCGCCTCGCCGAGGACGCGACCGCGCCGGACGGCGCGCGCCGCCGTGCGGCCGAGGTCCTCGCTTCCCTCAGGGGCTGAGGGGAGCCCATGCGCCGCCTCGCGCGACGGAGCCTGCTCGCCGCGCTCGCGCCCGGCCTCGCGGGCTGCGGCCTGTGGGACCGGGTGTTCGCCGACACCAAGCAGCCGCTTCCCGGCGAGCGTCTTGCCGTGCTGCCGCGCGAGGCCGCGGCCGAACCCGATCCGAGCCTGGCCGACCTCGCGGTCGAACTGCCGCCGCCTGTGCAGAACGCCGCCTGGCCCGTGCCGGGCGGGCGGCCGAACAACGTGCCCGGACACGTCGCCGCCGCCGACACGCTCGGCGTCGCTTGGCGCACGAGTGTCGGCACGGGGGCAAGCGCCCGCCGCCGCCTGCTCGCGCCGCCGGTGATCGCCGAGGGGCGCGTCTTCGCCGCCGACGCCACCGGCGACGTCGCCGCCGTCGATCTGCGCGACGGGCGCACGTTCTGGCGCCGCTCGGTCCGCGCCGCGGGCACGCGCGGCAACCTGCTCGGCGTCGGCGTGGCCTGCAGCGAGGGGCGGGTCCACGTTGCCTCGGGGCTGGCCGAAGTGGTGACGTTGGCGGCGGCGGACGGGGCGGAACTCTGGCGCTCGCCCCTGCCTTCGCCCTCGCGCGGGGCGGTGACGGTGGCGGAAGGGCGCGTCATCGTGCTCACCGTCGAGGGCGAGGTGGCGTGTTTCGACGCCGCCAGCGGCGAACGGCGCTGGCTGTACCGGGGGCCGAGCGAGATCACCACCCTGCTCGGCGCCCCCGCCCCGGCGGTGGACGACGGGTTCGTGCTGGTCGGCTTCCCGAATGGCGATGCCGCCGCCCTGCGGTTCGACAGCGGCCGCCCGCTCTGGACCGAGGGGCTGGGGGGCGCGCGCGGTCGGCCCTCGATCGCCGACATTGCTGCCATCCGCGGCCGCCCGGCGATCGACCGCGGCCGCGGCTTCCTCGCCTCCTCGGGCGGGGTGACGATGGCGATCGACATGCGCTCCGGCCGACGGGTCTGGGAACGCAGCATCGCTTCCCGCGAAGGCCCCTGCGTGGCCGGGGACTGGGTGTTCCTCCTCTCCGCCGAGGAGGTGCTGCTCGCGCTTCGCCGCGGCGACGGGCGGGTGAAGTGGGCCGCGGAGCTGCCGCGCTTCCGCGACCCGCAGCGCCGGCGCGACCCCATCGTTTGGACGGGCCCCCTTCTCGCCGGTGATCGGCTGATCGTCGCGGGCTCGCTTGGCGAGGCCCTTGCCCTCTCCCCCTACACCGGTGAGGTGCTCGGCCGGCAACGGCTCGGTGGCGGCTGTTCCGTGCCCCCCGTGGCGGCGGACGGGACGGTGGTGTTCCTGACCGACGACGCCACGCTGGTGGCCCTGCGCTGATCGCCATGGCCGCGGAAGCCCCCGTCGCGCGCGGGCGGCCCGTCGTCGCCATCGTCGGCCGCCCGAACGTCGGCAAGTCCTCGTTGTTCAATCGACTGGTGCGCCGCCGCCTCGCGCTCGTCGACCCCACGCCGGGGCTGACGCGCGACCGCAAGGAGGCCACGGCCCTGCTCGGGGGCAGGGACGTCACGCTGATCGACACCGCGGGCCTCGAGGAGGCGCCGCCCGACAGCCTCGCCGCGCGGATGACCCGCAGCACGCTGCGCGCGGCTGAGACGGCCGATCTCGTGCTGTTCGTCATCGACGCCCGCGCCGGCGCGACGGAACCCGACCGCACCTTCGCCGACTGGCTGCGGCGCCTCGGCAAGCCCGTCATCCTGCTCGCCAACAAGGCGGAAGGCAGGGCCGGGGAGGCGGGCGTGCTGGAGGCGTTCGGCTTGGGCTTCGGCGAGCCCGTGCCCGTCTCGGCCGAGCATGGCGAGGGGCTTGGCGAATTGCACGAGCGCGCAGCCGCGCTGCTCGGCCCTGCTGCGGAGGCGGACGCGCCGGCGGAGGAGGGCGAGGCGGGATCCGCTCGCCCGCTGCGGCTTGCCATCGTCGGCCGCCCGAACGCCGGCAAATCCACCCTCGTCAACCGCCTGCTGGGCGAGGAGCGGCAACTCACCGGGCCAGAACCGGGGATCACGCGGGACGCGATCGCGCTGCCCTGGCGCGATGCCTCGGGCCGGCTCATTCGTCTCGTCGACACGGCGGGATTGCGCAAGAAGTCCCGCATCACCGCCGCCCCGGAAAAACTCGCCGTCGGGGCCACCATCGCCGCCCTGC
Organism: Elioraea thermophila (ex Habib et al. 2022); assembly: GCF_003336755.1. Taxonomy (GTDB): domain Bacteria; phylum Pseudomonadota; class Alphaproteobacteria; order Acetobacterales; family Acetobacteraceae; genus Elioraea; species Elioraea thermophila. Next base: position 55,217 of record NZ_KZ851831.1, read on the forward strand.
GCGAGGCCGAGGTGGTGGTGCTGGTGCTGGATGCCGAAGCGCCGCTCGAGGCGCAGGACGTCGCCATCGCGGCTCTCGCCGAGCGCGAGGGGCGGGCGCTGGTGTTCGCCCTGAACAAGTGGGATCTGATCACCCGCGGCCGTCGCGCCGTGGTGCGGCAGCTGGTGCGCGATCGCCTCGAGACCGGGCTTGCGCAGCTCGCCTCCGTTCCCGTCGTTCCTCTCTCGGCGCTGACCGGCGAGGGGGTGGACAAGCTGATGCCCGCGGTGTGGCGGGTGTACGAGGCGTGGAACCGGCGGGTGCCGACGGCGGCGCTGAACCGCTGGTTCGCCCAGGCGCTGGAACGTCACCCGCCACCGTTGGTGGATGGGCGGCGGTTGAAGCTGCGCTACATCACGCAAGTCTCGGCCCGCCCGCCGTCCTTTGTCATTTTTGGCACTCGCACCGCCGCGTTGCCGCAGGACTACCTGCGTTATCTGGTAAACGGGCTGCGCGAGGCGCTCGGCCTCTCGGGCGTGCCGATCCGGATCACGCTGCGCAGTCCGAAGAACCCCTATGCCGAGGAGGAGACGTGACGGAAAGGCCCGCCGAGACGGCCGCGGAGGTGCTGGGTTTCTGGTTCGCGCCCGAAACCGAGCCCCTCTGGTTCACGGGCGATGCGCACTTCGATGCGCGCGTGCGCAGCGCGCTTCTGCCGGCGCATGAGCGGGCTGCGGCCGGGGAGCTCGATTCCTGGCTCGGCTCGGCGGAGGGTGCCCTCGCGCTGATCCTTCTGCTCGACCAGGTGCCGCGCAACGCCTTCCGCGGCAGCCCGCGCGCCTTTGCCACCGACGCCGAGGCGCGCGCCGCGGCACGGGCGGCACTTGCGCGCGGCTTCGACCTCGCCCGGCCGGTGCGGGAACGCCCGTTCTTCTACCTGCCGTTCGAGCACGCGGAGGATCTCGACGATCAGCGCCTCGCGGTCGCGCTGTTCCGCGAACGCGTCGGTGAAGGCCTCTATCTCGATTATGCCGTGCGGCACCTGGTGGTGATCGAGCGGTTCGGCCGGTTTCCGCACCGTAACGCGGTGCTCGGGCGCGAGAGCACGGAGGCCGAGCGCGCCTGGCTCGCCGACCACCCGCAGGGCTTCTGAGCGCGGGACCGAGCGAGGGCGAGGCCGAACAGGCCGAGGCCGAGCAGCGACAACGCGGCCGGTTCCGGAACGATTCGCTCCGAGACCGTCACGAAGCGCGCGCTCTCCCCCGGAGCGAGGGTGAGGCTCCAGGAGAACGCCGCCGCCTGGTCGCCCACACTGTCTTCCGGGAACCACGTTCCGATCGCGGGCGAGGAGGAGAGGGTGGTCGGCCCGTCGCGATCGACGATGAACTTGAAGTAGAGATCAAGCCAGTTGCCGATTTCCCACGCCTCAGGCGTCGGCGAGAAGCGGGTGCGGAAGATCAGCTCGGGCCGTGTGGCGTTGACGGTCTCGAGCACGCCCGGCGCAGCAAGCCGCGTGCGATCCTTCGGGTCCCGCTGGTCGAACACCCCGTCGATGTCGACGTAGTCGAACAGCACGAGCGAGAGCGGCGAGTCGGCGAGATTGGTCAGGGTGAGCGTGCGCGCGAGGCTGGAGCGGCCCATCCCGGGCGCGCTGCCTCTCAGCACGATCTCGAGATCGGCGGCGAGGGTCTCCGACCGCCAGGAGAGGGTGGCGGCGTTGCGCGCGATCTCGCCCTCCGGGGCAGCGCCGAAGAAGGATCGCAACGTGCGCTCCTGGGCATCGCCCGCGCCGCGCAGGAAGTGGGCGAGCAGGAAGGCGTTGTCCGGCTCGCCGTCCGTTCGCCACATGAGCACCCCGTTCGACGGACTGACCAGCACCTCGGAGGCGCCGTCGGTGAGGGTGAAGGAGCGGGTGATCGGCGCGGCCTCCGCCGCCGAGGCGAAAGCGAGAAGGAGGGCGGCCGCGATCGCGGCCCGGCTGGTGGACGTCATGCGGTGTTCCTCGAAGGGTTCTGGGTGCAATGTTATAATGTTGCACCACGCGGATGCAGGCAATGCCCTTTCCCGCGGCCGGCCTACCCCCGGCCGATGAGCGCGCGGGCGAAGCGTTTGGCGCCTTCCACCTGCGTGCCCCACCAGGACCCCCGCGCCAGCCGTTCCGACCCCGAACGATCGCCCGTCGCCGGGTAGTCGCGCACGAAGCGGGCGGTGCCGAACAGCACGTCCCACAGGGGCAGGAGCACGGCGAAGTTGCAGCCATGCACCCGGGCGTAGCGCCCCTCGGCATGGTCGAGCGCATGGTGCACGCGGTGATACTGCGGGCTGACGATCAGGTAGCGGCCGATGCGGCCGAAATCGAGCCGGACATTGGCGTGGCTCAGGCTCTCGGCGACACGCATCACGAGGACGAGCAAGGGGAACTGCCCGGGCGGCACGCCGATGAAGGTCGCGACGAGGGCGAACCACAGCCCGGCGACGAGGTCGTCGATGAAGTGGTTGCGGTCGTCGGTCCAGAACGTCATCTGCCGCTGCGCGTGGTGCAGCGAATGGAGCGCCCACCACCAGCCGAACCGGTGCTGCAGGCGGTGCCGCCAGTACTCGGCGAAGTCGATCACCACGACATAGGCGAGGAAGGCGAGGAGGGGGGCGTCGCGCAAGGGGGGGATCAGCGTCTCCAGCGTGGGCGGAATGAGCCCGAGCCGCGCCAGCCCCGCCGCCCAGGCGGCCTCGACGGGGCGAAGCAGCACGAAGGCGAAGAGGGGGGCGAGGCCGAGGCGCGAGAGGAGGGTGTAGGTGACGTCGGTGCGGATGGGGCCGCGGTCGGGCCCGTGCTCCTCTACCGGACGCCAGCGTTCGAGCGGCAGGCAGACCGCGACCGAGACGAACACGGTGAGCGCGCCGAGGAGGGCGAAGTCGAGCCACTCCTCCGCCGCCTCCTCGAAGGCCATCAGCCCGAGCGCGTAGAGTGTCGGCAGCAGCGCGTGGTCGAAGATCGCTTCCTTCACCGCGACGTAAGCCGAGCCGATGGCGTCGATCATCGTTTCGTCTCTGCAAGCAGGCGGGGTGGCGGGGCGGAGAGGGGCTCGAAGCAGAAGCCCCGCGCCTTCAGCCCGACGATCAGGTCCTCGAAGACGAGCGCAAAGGCTTCGCGGCGCGAGCGGATGCCCCAATGCATGACCAGCACCTCGCCGTCGCGGATGCTGCGCAGCGCGCGCTCGAGCAAAGCGCGGTTGGGGTAGCGGTCGGAGGGGAGTTCGTCGCCCAAGAAACCGTTCGCCGTCCAGCCCACATGCGCGAAGCCGCAAGACTCCGCGAAGGCAAGCGCATTTGGTGTGGTGCGCCCGCCGGGGGCGCGCCAGATCGGCTCCACCCCGCGCCCGGTCATCGCGCGCAGTCGGTCATCGACCGCGCGCAGTTCCGCGCAGAGCCCTTCGCGATCGAGCACCACGCCCTCGCGCGCGCCCCAGGGCACGTAGCGCACGCCCGTCGTGCCCACGTCGCCGCGGAAGTACCAGTGCCTCAGCGTGTGCGAGGCGAAGGTGTGGCCCTCGGCGGCACGCGCGCGCCAGAACGGCGCCCAGGAATCGGAGAGCGCGGTGTCGCCGCGCTGCGTGCGTTCGTCGGCGACGAACAGGGTGGCGCGCACGCCGTGCCGGCGCATCACCTCGGCGATGTGCTCGGCCTGGTCCATCCAGCCGGTGTCGATGGTGAGATGCACCGTGCCGCGGCAACCCCCCTCGCGCGGGCTGGCCGGAAGGGGGGCGAGGGGGGCGAGGAGGAGGAGGAGGGCGGCGAGCGCGTTACGCCAGCGCATGGAACAGGATGCCGTGCGGGCTGCGCCCGACCCGGATCTGCGCGAGCAAGGCCCCGCTCTCGACCTCGAGCACGCCGACGCGGTTGCTCACGCGCTGGGTGAACCAGATCTGCCGCCCGTCGGGCGAGAAGTCGAGGCAGTCCGGCGCGCCCGGAGCGCGGTGCGCGCCGAGCACGGCGAAGCTCCGCGCGTCGAGGATCGAAATCGTGCCGGCGACGCGATTGGTGACGAACAGCACGCGACCGTCGGGCGAGGGAAAGACGTTGTGCGCCCCCGCCCCGGTGCGGATACGGCGGATCGTCTCGCCCGTTTCAGGGTCGATCACCGACACGGTCTCCTCGCCCATGTTGGCGACGAGAAGTTCGCCCGAAGCGGCGCGGAGGATGCCGGCCGGGGTGTCGCCGGTCGGCTTGCGCCAGAGGATTCGGCCGGTTTCGGCCTCGATCGCGACCAGGTCGTTGGTGCCCTGCAGGGTGACGAAGGTGACGCGCGAATCGGAGCTCCAAGCGATGTGGCTCGGCATGCGCGGGGCGGCGAGGCGGTGCACCAGGCCGTAGTCCGCCGCGCGATAGAGGTCGATCTGGTTGCGCCGGAGCGAGGCGACGGTGAGCCACGCCCCGTCGGGCGAGAACATCAGGTGGTAGGGGTTGGAGATGCGCAGCGTGCGCGTCGTTTCCGCCCGGGCGGGGTGGAGGAAGAGGAACTCGTTGCCGACCGAATCGCCGAGCACGATCTCGGAACGATCCGGCGTGTAGACGAGGTGGTGGGGTTCGCGCAGGGTGGGGATGCGTTTGACCACCTCGCCGCGGGCGGCGTCGATCACGCTGACCGTCGCATCCCGGCTGTCGAGGACGAAGACGTTGCCGGCGTGGCCCGCACCCGCGCGCGCGGGCGAGAGCGGCAAGGCAGCGGCGAGAGCGGTGGCGAGGAGGGTGCGGCGGTGCATGGCGAGTGGGACGGTCCGACTCGGGGTGTGACGCGCCGTATAGCAAAGACGGCACCGCACCGCGCGGGGAGATCCCGGGCCGAGGACGGCGGGCGCCGTCGCCAGCCCGGGATCGCGATGCGCCGCGGTATCGCTTCCCGGCTCTCCTCCCGCCGGCCTGAGGGCCGGGGGCGACGCGGTCAGTTCATCGGCCGCCCTTCGCGCTCGCGCCGCGCATACTCCATCAGCTCCTCCTTCATCCGCCGCTGCTTCTCGAGGAGCGGCGGGAACGGCCCGTACTTGTGCTGGTCGGGCGTGCCGAGGAGGTAGGGCGGGAACGGCGCGTCCACCGGCTTGTTCCAGCGTGCGGGGAAGTCGCGCTCGAGCCCCGCCTTCTCGGGGCGCGGGTGCGAATTGATGAAGGCGGCGACGTCGTAGGCCTCATCCAGGGTGAGCTGCGGCGCATCGTGGCTTGCGCCCGAGGGCATGTTGGCGAGGATGAAGCGGGTCGCCATGGCAAGCCGATGCATGCCGGCCCCGGTGTTGAAGCTGTCAGGCCCCCAGACGGGCGGGATGGCATAGCCCTGGGCGTCGCCCGCTTCACCCAGGCGCACGCCGCGCCCGTCCTCGCCGTGGCAGGAGGCACACTTCTCGGCATAGACGCGCGCCCCGGCCTCCGGGTCGGCGCGGCGGTTCGGCATGCGCACCATCTGCACGCCCGCGCCTTCGATGGTGGCGCCGATCGGGATGCCCTGCGAGAGGAAGGTGAAGTAGGCGATGAAGGCCTTCATCTCGCGCGAGTCGGAAGGCAGCGCGCGGCCGTTCATGCTGCGCTGCATGCAGCCGTTCACCCGCTCCTCCAGCGTCGAGATGTCGTCCTCGCGCGCGCGATACTGCGGGAAGGTGGCGGCCACCCCGACGAAGGGCATGGCGTAGGGCTTGGTACCCGCCTCCAGGTGGCAGGAGGCGCAGGCGAGGTTGTTGCCGGTGAAGCGCATCGCCGGGTCGGCCACCTCGGGGCCGATGTGGGTGTAGGTGCGTTCGACGAGCTCCCGGCCATAGCGGATGAGATCCGTCAGCGGCCCCGGTTCCAGCTTCTCGATGTCAGGCACCGGATGGCGCGTCAGATCGATCTTGACCCCCCGCTCCTGAGACAGCACGGCACCTGTCAAAGCAACGCTCGAGACAAAGGTAAGGAATGCGAGCCGCATCGACCCGCTATTGATAGCCATGATGGCCTCCTTCCTCGATCGATTACAGGCGAATATTACCACTTATCTTCGAAGATGTCAAGAGTTCGTGAGCCCTTCACTGACCTCTTTCACTTGACACGCGTCGGTTGCGGTGCCCCGGCGGGACACGGCGAAGACGGAACACGCGCCGCGGCGAAACGCATTGACATGCGCCAAAGGCAGAGGTCCGCTTGCGTGGCGTGATCAAAGAGGGAGGCGCGCGCGGCGAACCGTCTCGCGGTCGCCGCCGGCCAGACACGGAGAGGACAGCATGAAAGCCCGCGACCTGATGACCCCCGACGTGGTGACGGTGGCGCCCAACACGCCGGTGATGGGGGTCGCCCGCCTGCTTGCCGAACGGCACATCAGCGCCGTGCCGGTGACGGACGCCGACCGCAAGGTGCTCGGCATCGTCTCCGAGTCCGACCTCATCAAGCAGGTGGCGGGCCGGCACGACAAGCCGCCGGGCTTCTTCCAGTCGCTGTTCGCCGACCCGGCGAAGATGGCGGCCCAGTACGTGAAGAGCCACGGGCGCACCGCGGCCGACATCATGACCACCGACGTCATCACCGTGAGCGAGGACACCCCGGCCGGCGAGATCGCGGAACTCCTCGACAAGGAGAACATCCGCCGCGTCCTCGTCACCCGCGACGGGCGGCTGGTCGGCATCGTCTCGCGCGCCGACCTGCTGCGGGCGCTGGTTTCACCCCCCGTCGTGTCCACCGACGACACCTCGGACGAGGGCATCTACCGCGCGATCATGAACGAGATGAAGAAGCAGCCCTGGGCCTCGACCTTCTACACCACGGTGGTGGTGAAAGACGGCGTGGTCGAGTTCTACGGCTACTGCGGCTCCGACGAGTACCGCCGGGCGCTGAAGGTGCTGGCCGAAGGCGTGCCCGGCGTGAAGCGGGTCGAGGACCACATGGTCATCGGCCCCCTCTACGTCTATTCCTGATCGGCAACGGCTGGACGCGGCACGGTGGTGGGGGGTGGTTCGCGCACGGTCGCGAGAATCGCCCCCCCGCCCACCAAAAAGACCAGGATCGTCGCCATCCCCGCCCGCTGCGAGCCGAACGCATCCGTCGCCCAGGCGAGCGCGGCCGGCCCCGCGAAGGCGGTGATCCGCCCCGACAGCGCGAACAGGCCGAAGTACTCCGAAGCCTGCGCGGCAGGCGCGAGCCGGCTCATCAAGGTGCGGCTCGCCGCCTGGGCGGGGCCGAAGAACACGCCCAAGGGCAGCGCGAGCAGCCAGAACCAGGCCTTGGAGCGGATCAGCAGCAGCACCACCCCGATCGCAGCCAGCGAAGCAAGCGAGATCAGCACCGTCCGCTTCGGCCCGATGCGGTCATCGATGAAGGCGAAGGCGTAGGCGCCGAAGCCGGCCGTCACGTTCATCGCGATCCCCAGGAGGATGATCTCGTCGGTCGCCATGCCGAAAGCGCCGGCGGCGTAGATCGCGCCGAAGTTGAACAGCGTGTTCAGCCCATCGGTGTACAGCAGGCGCGAGAGGAGGAAGCGCGCCACCGCCGGGCGGCGGCGCAGTTCCGGTAGCAGGCGCGCGATCGCCGCGAGACCGGAACGGACCGCCTGCGCAATGCCCGCCCGACGCGGCGTGTCGGGCACGAAGCGGAACAGCGGCCAGCAGAACAGCGCATACCAAAGCGCGACGAGGACAGCCGTCGCGCGGACGTGCTCGGCCGCCGCCCGGTCGAGCGGCAGGAGCGGTGGGTCGGGCTCGATCAGCAGGACGAGACAGGCGAGCAGACAGATCAGTCCGCCGAAATAGCCGATGCCCCAGCCCCAGCCCGAGACGCGCCCGCGCATGCGCGGCGGGGCGACGTCGACCAGCATCGCGTTGTAAAACACGGTGCCGAGCTCGAAGCCGAGGCTGGCGACGACCACCACCACCAGCGCGAACGGCACGAAGGACGGGTCGGGGCGGACCCACCAGAGCGCGGCCGAGGTGACGACCGCCAGCACGGTGAAGGCGGCAAGCCACGGTTTGCGACGACCCGCCCCGTCGGCGATCGCGCCGAGGGGTGGCGAAAGCAGGGCGATCAGCAGCCCCGCCACCGCCATCGCGACACCCCACTGCGAGGTGCCTCTCGTTTCGTCGGCCGCCACCGCCTGCACGAAGTAGGTCGGAAAGACGAAGGTGCCGATGACGGTGGGAAAGGCCGAATTGGCGAAGTCGTAGAGACACCAGGCGAGCACGGACCGCCGCGCGCGCGGCGAGAGCGCGCGCAAGCTGTCCGCATCGGCGAAGGGCGGGCTCACGCGAGCGCCCCGATCGCGCGGGCGGCGACGACGATCTGACCGAGGGAGGGTGAGGCGCCGAGCGTGCTCAGTACCCCCTGCACGGCGGTCCAGCGCGCACCGGCGGCGGCGCGCACCGCATCCACACCGCCGCCCTGCAGCGCGGCGCGGACGAGTCGGGTCTGCGCAGCGCCCAGGTCATCGGCCAGAGCGGCGAGGGCGCGCGCGGTCCAGGCATCGGCGGGCACGATCGCGGCCGCCGCCTTGCGCACCGCTTCGAGCCCGCACGCCGCGCCGACCTCGAACCACGTCTCGCGCACGCGTTCGACCGGAGCACCGAGCTCGGCCGAGAGCGCGAGGATGGGCAGCGCCATCCCGGCCGCCTCGCCGGGGGGGTCGTGCGCGAGAAGGTCATCGAGCAGCGCCTCGGCGCGGTCGCGGAACGGGGCGGCGACCTCCGCCACGCCGCCCGAGGGGGCGTTCCGCAACACCCAGCGCGCCGAACCCTCCTGGGCCCGGCGCAGCGCGGCCAAACGGGGATAGAGGGCATCGGGCGAAGCGCCGGCGACATCCTCCGCCTCCAGCTCGCGGCGAAGCCCGTCGAGCCCAAGGGCGGCGCGCGCGATCAGCGCCGCCCGCGCGGCTTCCGCCGGCGCGATGCCGTCGGCGAGGCGGGCGAAGGCGGCAAGACCGAGGCGGTCGAGCAGGTCGTTGGCGAGCAGCATGGCGAGAAGCTCGCGCCGAAGCGGGAAGGCGGCGATCGCGTCCGCGAAACGGGTGCGCACGGCGGACGGGAAGTAGGCCGCGAGGTCCTCGCCGAACGCGCGATCGTCCGGCAGGTCGGAGGCGAGGATGGCGTCGGTCAGCCAGAGCTTGGCATGGGCGAGGAGAACCACGAGCTCGGGCCGAGTGAGGGTCCCGCGCGCGGCAAGCGTTGCCGGGTCGGGCAGGGCAGCGACCGAACGGTCGAGCCCCGCTTCCGCCTCGAGGCGCGCGATCAGCGCGGCATGCGCGGGCGTCGCCGCGACACCCTCGCCCATCTCCAGCGACAGCCCGAGCGACTGGCGGCGGTTCGTCGCCAGAACCTGCGCCACCACGTCCTCGGTCGCCTCGCACAGAAGCCCGTCGCGCTGCTTCGGCGTGAGGTCGCCCGCGCGCACCAGACCATCGAGCAGAATCTTCAGGTTCACCTCGTGGTCGGAGGTATCGACGCCGGCGGAGTTGTGCAGGGAGTCCGCATCGACCCTGATGCCCCGCAGCGCCGCCTCGATGCGCGCGGCCTGGGTGAGGGCGAGATTCGCCCCTTCGCCCACCACACGGCAGCGCAACGATGCGGCATCGATCCGGATCGCGTCGTTGGCGCGATCGCCTGCCGCCGCGTGCGCCTCGTTGCTTGCCTTGATGAAGGTGCCGATGCCGCCGAAGTAGAGGAGATCGCACGGCATGGCGAGGATGGCACGGATCACCGCCTCCGGCGTGGCGCGCTCAGCGTCGAGGCCGAGCACGGCGCGCGCCTGCGGCGAGAGCGGGATGGTCTTCGCCGTACGCGGAAAGACGCCGCCGCCCGGGGAGAGTTTGGCGGGGTCGTAATCGGCCCAGGCCGAACGGGGGAGATGGAAGAGGCGCGCGCGCTCGGCGTGCGCGACTTCCGGGTCCGGGTCAGGGTCGAGGAAGATGTGGCGGTGATCGAAGGCCGCACGCAGCCGGAAGGCGCGTGAGAGCAGCATGAAGTTGCCGAACACGTCGCCCGACATGTCGCCCACCCCGACGACATCGATCGGATCGCGCGCGATGTCGATCCCCTCCTCGCGGAAGTGGCGGGCGATGCAGACGAAGGCGCCGCGCGCGGTCACACCGAGCTTCTTGTGGTCGTAGCCCTTCGAGCCGCCGGAGGCGAAGGCGTCGCCGAGCCAGAAGCCGCGCGCGAGCGCGAGCGCATTGGCGATGTCGGAGAAGGCGGCCGTCCCCTTGTCTGCCGCCGCGACGAGATAGGGGTCGGGCCCGTCGCGGCAAACCACGCGCGCGGGTGGTGCGATCCGCTCGCCGTCGCGATTGTCGGTGAGATCGAGCAGCGCGCCGATGAACAGCCGGTAGCAGGCGACGCCCTCAGCGGCGACCGCCTCGCGGTCGCGCGCCGCATCGCCGCTCGGCGCGGGAGGACGACGGACGACGAAGCCGCCCTTCGCGCCCGTCGGCACGATCACGGTGTTCTTCAGGGTCTGCGCCTTCATCAGGCCGAGGATCTCGGTGCGGAAGTCCTCGCGCCGGTCCGACCAGCGGATCCCGCCGCGCGCGACCGCGCCCGCGCGCAGGTGCACGCCCTCGATGCGGGGCCCATGCACGAAGATCTCGCGCCACGGCACCGGGCGGGGGATGTCGCCCGCGCGCGCCGGGTCGAGCTTGAGGGCAAGCACCTCGGCCGCCTCGTCGCGGAAGAAGCTGGTGCGCAGCACCGCATCGAGCGCGGCGCGGAGACGGGCGAGGATGCGGTCGTGCTCGGGGTCGGCGACCGCATCCAGGATGGCCTGCCAGCGCGCCTCCTCCGCCGCCTCGTCCTCAGGGTTCCGTTCCTGGTCCGGGTCGAAGCGAAGACGGAACAGGCGGATCAGCGCGGCGGCGGCCTCCGCGTTGGCGGCCAGGGCCTCCTCGGCCGCGCCTTGCGCGAACGGCACGCCCACCTGCTTCAGCCAGCGCCAGAGCGCGCGCAGAAGCCACGCCTCGCGCCAAGTGAGGCCAGCGCGCAGCACGAGCCGGTTGAAACCATCCGCCTCCGCCCGCCCCGCCGCGAGGGCCTCGAGCGCGGCGGCGAGGCGCGGAATCCGCTCGGGCTCGATCGCGGCGCGGTCCGCCGTCTCGAGCGCGAACTCGTGCAAGACCACCGCCCGCCCGGCCGCAGGTGCGAGGCGGAAGGGCACCTCCTCGATCGCGCGCAGGCCAAGGCACTCGATCAGCGGCAGGATGTCGGAGAGCGGAACCGGCTCATCCGGGCGGGCGAGGCGGAGCTGCAGGACGAAACCTGGCACGCCTTGCGGCCTCGCCAGCGCCAGCACGAGCCCGCCGCGCGCCAGCGCCGCTTCGGCGAGTGCGATGTCGGCCACCGCCTCGCGCGCGCCGTGCCGCTCGGCGTAGCCCGGCGGAAAGGCCTCGCCCCAGCGGGCGAGGGTCGCCTGCGCCGCCCCCTCGCCGGCCTCCGCCGCCAAGGCTTCGGCGAGGCGATCGCGGAAGCTGCGCGCGGCCTCGGCGAGCACGCGCTCGAGCGCCTTCGCCTCGACCTCGGGCACCGCGCCCGGCGTGGTGGCGACGATGTAGTGGATGCGGGCAAGCGGGGCGTCGCCGATCTGGATGTAGGTGGCGGAGAGGCGCCCGGCGAAGGCGCGGGCGAGAATCTCGCCGAGCCGGATGCGCAGGCGGGTGTCCATCACGTCGCGCGGCACGAACACCAGGGCGGAGACGAAGCGCTCGAAACGGTCGCGGCGAAGGAACAGCGCGACGCGCTGGCGCTCCTGCAGCGCGAGGATGCCCTGCGCGGTGCGATGGAGTTCCGCCACGTCGGCCTGAAAGAGTTCGTCGCGCGGGTAGGTCTCGAGGATGTTGGAGAGCCGCCGCCCGTCATGCGTCGCGGGATCGAGCCCTGCGCGGGCCAACACGGCGGCGACCTTCTCGCGCAGATAGGGGATCGAGCGCGGATTGCGGTTGTAGGCCGAGGCGGCGAACAGACCGAGCACGATGTCGGCCCCCCTCACGCGACCTGCGCGATCGATTCGCTTGAGCACGATCGCGTCGCAATGCTGCGGCCGATGCACCGTGGAGCGCATGTTCGCCTTCGCCACCGTGAGCGGCACAGGCTCGAGCGCCCAGGCCCGCACGGGCTCGGGGATGGTGTGGGGGTCGCGCAGCACGTCGAACACGGGCAAAGCGGGGTCGCGCAACAGCCCGAGCGCCTCGTCCTGCTCGGGATGCACCCGGCCCGCTTCGTCCAGCGCGTAGCCGCGCCAGCCGAGGAAGACGAAGTTGTCGTCGTCGAGCCAGGCGAGGAAGTCGCGCGCGATGCGGAAGGGCTCCTCGTCGCGTTCGGCGAGCCGGGCCGTCACCTGTGCCAAGCGGGCCCGCATCGCCGGCCAATCCTCCACCGCGCGACGCACATCGGCCATCGTCCGGGCGAGCGAGTCGGCGATCGGGCCGAGCTCGCTCGCCTCCGCCGGCTCGGCGAACTCGATCTGCATCATGCTCTCGCGCGCCGCTCCCTCGCCTGCGGCGGGGCCGAAGGCGAGCAGCCTGCCCGCCGCATCGCGCCGCACCGGCACGATCGGGTGGACGACGAGGTGCACGGCGCGGTTCGCGCGCGCGAGCGCGGCAAGCGCGGAGTCGACCAGGAACGGCATGTCGTCGGTGACGATCTCCGCCACCGCGTGCGCCGACCGCCAGCCGTCGCGATCGGGGCGGGGCTTGAAGCAGCGGACGTTCGCGGTGCCCGCGGCGCGCCGGCGGGCGTGCTCGAGCAGCGACAGCGCTGCCCCGGCGACGTCCTCCGGGGCGCGGGCGAGAAGATCATCGTCCGCCACCCCCTCCGCCCAGAGGGCGAGGAAGGCACGCGCCTCCGCCGCCGGCGCAGGCGGCAGCCGCCGCGCCAGCACCGCGTTCGCCGCCTCGAGCAGGGCGGCGCGCGCCACCGTCGCCGTGCCGAGCCTGCCCTCGAGCCCTTCCGGTGCCATGCGGCGTTCTCCCGAAACCCTCGCCTCACGGCCGACGGTAGACGCGCAGGAGGCGGGCGGACTAGCCTTGTCGGTGTAGGATTCATTGTCGACGCTCGGGTCGAAGACGCCGTCGGGAGTCGGGCCAATGCGCGAAGTCCTTGCCGTCGTGCTGCTGCTTGCCGCCGCCCCCGCCCTGGCACAGGCGGATCGCTGCGCGGCGATCTCGCCGGCGGCGCAAGGTTACGAGAGTGTCACGGTGTTCTTCGCCATCGGCTCCTCCGCACTCGACGACCGCGCGCGCGCCGCGATCCGCCGCGCGGCGGGGCAGATCGTCGCCCAGCACAAGGACCACGTCTGTCTCATCGGCCGCGCCTCGCCGACCGGATCGCCGCAGGCGAACGAGCGTCTCGCCGCCGCTCGTGTGCGGGCGGTGACGGATGCCCTCGTCGCGGGCGGGGTGGCCCGGCCGCTGATCGGCGCGCAGGTGCAGGGCGCGGCCTGGGGGGCGAGGGTGGATCGGGCCGAGAACGAGGCCGACCGTTCCGTCACCATCCTCTATCCGCGCTGAGGCAACGGCGGTGCGCCGGCGCGGAGTCGTCCTCGCCGCGGCCGCCGTCCTTGCGCCGGGGGCGGTCGTCGCCCAGCCCAACCCGGATTTCTGGGTCGCCAACCGCTCGGCGCTGCGGATCGACCGCCTCTCCGTCTTGCCCGTCGATCGCGACGAGTGGGGGCACGATTGGCTGGGCGAACACGTGCTGGCGCCCGGCGAGCGCTCTCCCGTCCGTCCGCCGCGCGACGGGCGCTGTCTGTACGACATCCGCGTCGTCTATGCCGACGGTTCGGCGGAAGAGCGACGGCGGGTGAACGTCTGCGCGGTGGCCGAGGTCTCCTTCAGCCGCGGCGCGGCGGCGTCCGACCGTGCGCCGGGGGCGGCCGGGCGGAGCGTCACCGTGGTCAATCGCGCGGCGCGCACGATGAGGCAGCTCTTCGTCTCGCCCTCGACGGAGCGCGATTGGGGCGCGGATCGGCTCGGCGAAAGCGTCTTGCCGGCGGGTCGGCCGTCGTCCGCCTGCCGCGCGAGAGTGGGTGCGAAGTCGATGTCCGCGCGGTGTTCGACGACAACTCGGTGCTGGAGCGGGGGCGGATCGACAGCTGCCGCGCGCGCGAGATCGCCCTGCCCTGACGGCGGCTCAGGTTCCGCGATCGGGGGCCGCGTGATAGGCACCCCGCCATGCGCGTGCTTTATCACTTCCCGCTCTCGCCCTTCTCGCGCAAGGTTCGCCTCGCTCTCGCCGAGAAGCGGCTGCCGTTCGAACTCCGCGAGGAAAAGGTCTGGGAGAAGAGGCCCGAGTTCCTCGCCCTCAACCCGGCGGGCCAGGTGCCGGTGCTGGTCGAGGAGAACGGGCTCGTCATCCCGGACAGCGTGGTGATCACGGAATACCTCGAGGAGACCTACCGCGAGGTGCCGCTGCTCGGGGCCACTGCTGCCGAGCGGGTGGAGTGCCGACGCCTCGTAGCCTGGTTCGACGGCAAGTTCGCGCGCGAGGTGACGGACAAGCTCCTCGTCGAGAAGGTGGTGAAGCGGCTGATCGGCCGCGGCGTGCCGGATGCGGGAGCGATCCGCGTCGGCTACGCCAACCTGCGCACCCACCTCGGCTATGTGGCGGAGCTTGCCGAGAACCGACGGTGGCTCGCGGGGGAGGCGCTGTCGCTCGCCGATCTCGCCGCCGCCGCGCATCTCTCCGTGCTCGATTTCGCGGGCGAGATCGACTGGTCGGTCGCGCCGGCGGCGAAGGAATGGTACGCGCGAATCAAGTCACGGCCCTCCTTCCGCCCCCTGCTGACGGACCGCGTGCCGGGATTGCGCCCGCCCGACCACTACGCCGATCTCGACTTCTGAGCCCTTCCCCTCAGCGTCGCCCGGCCTCGGCCTCCAACGCGGCGAGATGGTCGCGGGCAAACCCTGCGACCGTCTGGTCAGAGGCGAGGGCGAGCACGCGTTCGAGGTCGCGCCGGGCCGCGGCGAGGTCGCCCCTGTCGCGCGAGAGGAGGGCGCGCTCGAGCAGGGCCTGCGCGTTCTCCGGTTCGCGCAGCAGCACGCGGGTGAGGTCGGCCGCCGCGCGCGTGGCGTCTCCGGCCTGCCGCCAGGCGGAGGCGCGCAGGATCAGGGCCTCGCTGCGGTCCGGCTCGCGCGCGATGAGCCGCGACAGGTCCTCGATCGCCTCACTGAAGCGGCCGAGCGCGGCGGCGGCGATGGCGCGGTCGGTGAGCAGGTCGGGATCGTCAGGCCGGGCGGCGAGGCCGCGTGTGGCGGCGACCTGGGCACGGTCGGGTCGGTCGAGGGCGAGCCAAAGCCGGGTCGCCTGGGCGAGCAGGGCGGCGCGCGCATCCGCCGGTGCCGTCGCGTGCGCCCCCAACGCCTCGAGGATCTCCGCCGCCGCCTCGGTCTCGCCCGCCTCGATCAGCGCCACCGCCTCACAGTGCCGCGCGGCATCGCCTCCGCCCTCGGCGCTCCAGCGACGGGCTTCCACCAGCGCCTCGCGCGGCGCCAGCATGGCGAGGGCAAGGCAGCGGTCGTAGTCGACATCCGCCCTCGGCGCGGCGACGGTCGGGATCGGCTCCGCGGTCTGCGCCATCGGTGCTGAAACCACGTCCCTCGGGGCGGTCTCGCCGGCGGCGGGCGGTTCCGCCGCGGGCGGGGCGAGCCACCACAGCGCCCCGGCGCCCATGGCGGCGAACGGCAGGACAAGCAGAAACCAGCGGATGGTGGTCAGGGCAATCACCCTCGCGACGAACGCCACGCCATGCTAGCGCAGCCTGCGATGCAACGCGCCCTGGTCGTGTTCGGTCTCGGCTACTCGGGTCGTGCGATCGCGGCCGCAGCGCGCGCCGCGGGCTGGCCCGTGGCCGTGGTGAGCCGAGGTGCGGGCGACGCGATGGGCGTGCCGATCGTGCCGTTCGCCGACCCGACCCCCGCGCTCGCCGACGCCACCCATGTCGTGCTCACCGCCGCTCCCGCCGAAGCGGGCGACCCGGTGCTCGTCGCGCACGAGAAGGCGCTCGCCGAAGCCCCGAAGCTCACCTGGATCGGCTATCTCTCCACCACCGGTGTCTACGGTGATCGGGGCGGAGCCTGGGTGACGGAGGCCGACCCGCCGGCGCCCTCGAAGCCACAGAGCGTGGCCCGCCGCGCCGCCGAGGAGGCGTGGGCGGCGTTCGCCGCCCGGCGCGGTGCCGCCCTCGACCTGATCCGCCTCGCCGGCATCTACGGGCCCGGGCGATCCCCGTTCGATGACCTGCGTGCCGGGCGGGCGCGGCGCATCGTCAAGCCCGGTCATGCCTTCAACCGCATCCATGTGGCCGACATCGCGGGGCTCGTGCTCGCCGCCGCCGCCCACCCCGGCGAGGTCGGGCGCGCCCGCGTCCTGCACGGGGTGGACGACGAACCCGCCCCCCAAGCGGATGTCGTCGCGGAAGCCGCGCGCCTGCTCGGCGTCCCCGCCCCGCCGGAAATCCCCTTCGCGGAGGCCGCGCGCACGATGAGCCCGATGGCGCTCGGCTTCTGGAGCGAGAACCGGCGGGTGGCGAACGCCCTGACCAAGGCAGCGACCGGCTGGGCGCCGCGCTACCCCTCATACCGCGAGGGGCTTGCCGCCATCCTCGCCGAGGAGGGGCGCGAGGGTGCGGGCGAGCAGGGCGAGATCGGCCGGGCGTGACAGGCGATGGTCACCATCCTTGATCAGCGTCACCTGCACGTCGGCCGAAGCGAGACATTCCGCCAGCCTGAGGCTCGTCTGCCAGGGCACGGCGGAGTCGTTCTGCCCATGCAACAGGCGAACCGGCCCGGTGAAGGGAATGCCGCCGCGCAGACGCAGACGCCGCCGCCCGTCCTCGATCAGAGCGCTGGTGTAGACGTAGCCTGCAGGGTCGTACTCGGACGGCTCGACCACCCGGCCCTCGGCGAGCAGCCGCGCGCGCGTTTCCTCGTCCCACCGCGCCCAGAGCAGATCCTCGGTGAAGTCGGGGGCGGCGGCGATGCCGACGAGCGCGGCCACCCGGTGGGCCCCGGCAAGCGCCACCTCGAGCATGATCCACCCGCCCATCGAGGAACCGACCAGCACCACCGCGCCCTCGGTCAATCGGTCGATGACGGCGAGCGCGTCCGCCGCCCAGGCACCGATCGTGCCGTCCTCGAACCGGCCGGCGGAGGCGCCGTGGCCGGTGTAGTCGAAGCGGAGGAAGGCTCTGCCTCTCGCGGCGCACCACGCATCGAGGAACGAGGCCTTGCTGCCGGTCATGTCGGAGGCATAGCCGCCGAGGAACACCACCCACGGCGGCGTGCCCCGGCGCCTGCGCCAGGCGATTGCACCGTTCGGACCGTCGATGCGCCCGCTCTCCTCCATCGCGTCTCTCCCTCCGCCGTCCGGCGGGCGGGCTGCTAGCACGAGCCCGCGTGGCCGCCGACCCTCCCACGGTGCTGCAGGTGCTGCCCGCCCTCGATTCGGGTGGGGTGGAGCGCGGTACGCTGGAGGTCGCCGAGGCGGTGGTGCGCGCGGGGTGGCGGGCCCTGGTCGCCTCGGCGGGCGGGCGTCTCGTGCCCGAACTCGAGGCGCTCGGCGGGCGCCACGTCACCCTCCCCCTGCGCGCCAAGGACCCGCTGACGCTCTGGCGCAACGCGGGTCGGCTCGCCGATCTCATCCGGCGGGAGCGTGTTGCCATCGTGCACGCCCGCTCGCGCGCCCCGGCCTGGAGCGCGCGGCTTGCCGCCCGGCGGACGGGTGCGCGCTGGGTCACCACGTGGCACGGCGTTTATCGCGAGGGGTTTCCTGGCAAGCGTCTCTACAACGCGGTGATGGCCTCGGGCGAGCGGGTGATCGCGATCTCGCGCTTCGTCGCCGATCATCTCCTCTCCCGTCACGGCACCGATCCGGCCCGCGTGCGGATCATTCCGCGCGGGGTTGATCCTCGCCGCTTCGACCCCGAGGGGGTCTCGCCCGAGCGCGTCGCCGCCATGCGCGCGGTCTGGGGCGTGGCGCCCGACACGCCCGTGGTGCTGCTGCCCGGGCGGCTGTCGCGCTGGAAGGGGCAGCAGGTGCTGATCGAGGCACTGGCCCGGATGGGCCGGCGCGACGCGGTTGCGGTGCTGGCGGGCGATGCCGGCGGGAGTGGCGGCCATGCCCTGCACCTCGTGCGCCTCGCGCACAAGCATGGCGTGTCGGATCGCGTCCGCTTCGCCGGCCACGTCGCCGACATGCCGGCCGCCTGCCTCGCCGCCGAGGTGGTGGTGAACGCCTCGATCGAACCGGAGGCCTTCGGCCGGGTGGTGATCGAGGCGCAGGCGATGGCCCGGCCCGTCGTCGCCACCGCGCATGGTGGGGCGGCGGAGACGGTGGAACACGAGGCGACCGGGCTGCTCGTTCCGCCGAACGATCCGGCAGCCCTTGCCCGCGCGCTCGACCGGCTGCTCGCCTGCCCGGCGGAGGCGCGGGCCGCGCTCGGCGCCCGCGCGCGGGACGCCGTGCTCGCCCGCTACACCACGGAGCGCATGACCGAAGCCACGCTTGCCGTCTATCGCGAGCTGCTGGAGCAAACGGGAACGGAATGATCCGTCTCGGCACCATCCTGCCGGGCCTTGCCGCCTTGCGCGGCTATCGCCCGACGTTGCTCGCGGGCGATGTCGCGGCCGGGCTCTCCGTCGCCGCGGTCAGCGTGCCGATGGCGCTCGCCTATGCCGCCATGGTCGGCCTCCCGCCCGAAACCGCCCTGAGTGCCGCCATCGTCGGGCTTGCGGCCTATGCCCTGTTCGGCCCCTCGCCGCGGCTGGTGGTGGGGCCGGACACGGCGCTGTGCGCCGTGCTGGCCGACGTGCTGGCGCGGCTTGCCGTCACCGAGCCGGCGGGGCGGGCGGAGACGGCGGCCGCCCTCGCGCTCGGCACGGGCGCGGTCTTGCTCGCCGCCGGCGCCTTCGGCTTCGGCCGCGCCGCCGTGCTGCTCGCGCGGCCCGTGCTGGTCGGCTTCGTCGCCGGCGTCGGGCTCACGCTGATCGGCTCGCAACTCGGCCGCCTCGTCGGGCTCGATGTGCCGGGTTCCGGTCTGGTCGGACCGGTGTTCGCTCTGCTCGGCCGTCTCTCCGACGTTCGGCTGCCCACGCTCGTCCTCGGGCTCGCCTCCCTGCTGGCGATGCTCGCCTGGTCCAGGCTCGTGCCGCGCATTCCCGCCGCTCCCGTGGTGCTCGCCCTCGCGCTCGGCCTTGCTGCGGTCCTCGATCTGCCCGGGCTCGGCGTCGCCGTGCTCGGACCGGTGCCGCCGGCGGTGCCGATGCTCGCCCTGCCGCGCGCCGACGTACCGGCGGAACCCTTCGGCGAGGGCGTGGTCGCGCTGGCGGTGATCGCCTTCGCCTCCGGCGTCATTCCGGCCCGCGCCTTCAATGCCCGTGCCGGGCTGCTCTCCGACCCGAACGCGGAACTGCGCGGTCTCGGCCTCGCCAACCTCGCCGCCGGCCTCACGGGAGGGTTCGCGGTGACGGGCACCTCGAGCCGTACTGCCGTTGCCTTCACCTTGGGCGCGCGCTCACCGCTCGCGGCGCTGACCGCCTCCCTCGCCCTCGGCCTCGCCGCCACCCGCCTCGGGCCTCTGCTCGCGCCCCTGCCGGTGGCGGTGCTCGCCGCCATCCTGATCGCGACCGGGGCGGGACTGATCGATCCTCGCGCGTTCCGGCGACTGTGGGAGATCGACCGGCGCGAGTTCTGGATCGCGCTCATCACCGCACTTGGCGTGGTCGCGGTCGATGCGCTGAAGACGGTCGGCCTCGGGGTCCTGCTCAGCCTCGCCAACTACCTGCGCATGGCTTCGCGCCCGCGCGATGCTCGCCTCGGCCGGATTCCGGGCCGTCCGGGGCTGTGGAAGCTGCACCTGCACCCCGAGGCGAAGCCGATCCCCCGGATCCTCGTGTGGCAGTTCCAGGGCTCGCCGGTGTTCGTCGCCGCCGACCGGCTGGGCGAACGGCTGCCGCGGGCGATCGCCAAGGCCGAGCCGGGCACGCGCTTCCTGGTGCTCGACTGTTCGGCGATGACGGTGCTGGACAGCACCGGGGCCGAGGTCCTGGAACGCGCGGTCGCGGCGGCCGAGGCGGCGGGGCTCAGGGTGGTGTTGGGCGGGGGGCACGCGCGCTTTCGCAACCGGCTGAAGCGGTCGCCCGCGCTCGCCGCCCTGCCGTGGTTCGACAGCGCCGAGGCCGCGGTGGAGGCGATCGAGCGGGGCGAGATCGCGCCCCTCGCGCGCGAAGCGGCGAAGACGGAGGGGTGAGGAGGGACGAGGATGGTGCTCGACGGCTCGATCGCGGCGGTGATCACGGGCGGCGCCTCGGGGCTCGGCGAGGCGGCGGCTCGCTTCCTTGCCGCCCGTGGCGTGCGGGTCGCGATCTTCGATCGTGACGCAGACCGCGGGGCGGAGGTCGCGCGCGAGATCGGCGGGCACTTCGCGCCGTGCGACGTGGCCGACGAGGCAAGCCTGATCTCCGCTCTCGCCTCCGCCCGCGCCGCGCACGGCCCTGCGCGCCTCGCTCTCGCCTGCGCCGGCATCGCGCCGGCCCAGAAGCTCGTGCGGCGCGATCGCGACTCCGGCCGCCCTGTGCCGCACGACCTCGCCCTCTTCGAGCGCGTGATCGCGGTGAACCTGCTCGGCACGGTGCGGCTCGTCGCCCATGCCGCCGCCGACATGGCGGCACTCGCACCCTTGGGCGAGGACGGCGAGCGCGGCGTCATCATCACCGTCGCCTCCATCGCCGCCGAGGACGGCCAGATCGGCCAGACGGCTTACGCCGCCTCCAAAGCCGCCGTGGCGGGCATGACGCTGCCGGCGGCGCGGGACCTCGCCGAGTGGGGGATCCGCGTCGTCTCCGTCCTGCCCGGCGTGTTCGCCACCCCGATGGTGGCGGGGCTGCCCGACCCGGTGCGCGAGGCCCTCGTCGCCACCATCCCCTTCCCGCGCCGTGCCGGCAGGCCGGAGGAGTTCGCCCGCCTCGTCGCGGCGATCGCCGAGAACCCGATGCTGAACGGGGCGACGATCCGCCTGGATGCCGCGCTGCGCATGCCCCCGCGCTGAGGCCGCCCCCGCCAGGATTTTGCCGAAGCGGCGCAGCAATCGTCGCAAAACGTGCTGACCGCGCGCGCACTTCGCCACCACGTGACCTTGCAAATCGGGTTAGCCTTGCTGACCTTTCGGGTCCGGGAGAGGCAAGGGAGACGGCTCGGATGGACTCGCTCAGCGGGACCGCGCCGATCACGTTGGAGAGCCGGTTCATCGACCTCGATTCGCCGGTGCTGCTGACGGGGATCCAGGCCCTCGTTCGCGTGCTGCTCGAGCAGGCCCGGCTCGATCGCGCCGCTGGGCTGAACACCGCCGGTCTCGTCTCCGGCTATCGCGGCTCTCCCTTGGGCGGGCTCGACAAGGAGCTCTGGGCCCGGCGCGCGCTCCTGGATGCCGCCGGCGTGCGCTTCCAGCCGGGCATCAACGAGGATCTCGCCGCCACCCTGCTGTGGGGCGCGCAGATGCTCGAGGTGTTTCCCGGCCGCCGGGTCGAGGGCGTGTTCGGCCTGTGGTACGGGAAAGGTCCGGGAGTGGATCGTTCCGGCGACGCCTTCCGCCACGCCAACGCCTTCGGCACCCACGCCAAGGGGGGCGTGCTTGCGGTGGCGGGAGACGATCACGCCGCGCAGTCCTCCGTGCTGCCGCACCAGTCCGACCAGATCTTCGAGGCGGCGATGATCCCGCTCCTGCACCCGGCCTCGGTGCAGGACATCCTCGACCTGGGCCTCGCCGGGATCGCGATGAGCCGCTTCTCGGGGCTCTGGGTCGGGCTGAAGACGGTGGCGGAGACGGTGGAGGCGGCGGCGACGGTGGTCGTTCCCTCCGCGCGACGATTCGTCCGCCCCGAGATCGAAGCCCCGCCCTGGGGCTTCAACCTCGACCCGCGCCTGCGCTGGCCGGAACAGCGGGCGGAACTCGAACGGCGCGTGATCGCCGAACGCCTCCCGGCCGCTTCTGCCTTCGCCCGCGCCAACGCGCTCGATCGCCTCGTGTTCGGCAACGCGGATGCGCCGATCGGCCTCGTCACCTGCGGCAAGGCGCATCTCGACGTCGTGCGCGCGCTCGACCTCCTGGGCCTGGGCGGCGGTGAGGCGGAACGGCGGGGGATCGCGCTCTACAAGGTGGCGCTGACCTGGCCCGTCGAGCCCGAGGGCCTGACGCGTTTCGCCTCCGGCAAGAAACTCCTGATCGTGGTGGAGGAGAAGCGGAGCCTGGTGAAGCGCCAGGCGCGCGACATCCTCTACAACCTCCCCACCGACCGTCGCCCCGCCATCATCGGCAAGCGCACGCTGTCGGGCGAGCCGCTGCTGCCGGAGCATGGCGAACTCGATCCCGTCGCGATCGCCCGCGCGCTCGCCCGTGTGCTGCCCGAGTTCGGTGTGGCGGTCTCCTTCACCGAACCCGACCTTCCGCCGCCCGCCGCAGCGCTGATCCGCGCGCCCTATTTCTGCGCGGGCTGCCCGCACAACACCTCGACCGTGGTGCCCGAGGGCGCGCTCGCCCTGGGCGGCATCGGCTGCCACACGCTGGCGCTGGGTGCGGTGGGTCGGGCGAAGACCGTGACCCACATGGGCGCCGAAGGCGTCACCTGGGTTGGCCTCGCACCGTTCGTCGAGGTGCCGCACGCCTTCGTCAACATGGGCGACGGCACCTGGCAGCACTCGGGCATCCTCGCCATCCGCCAGGCGGTCGCCGCCGGCGCCAACGTCACCTACAAGATCCTCTACAACAGCGCGGTGGCGATGACCGGCGGCCAGCCGGTGGACGGCGGGCCTTCCGTCGCGCAGATCGTGCGTCAGCTCGCCGCCGAAGGGGTGGCGCGGATCGCCGTCGTCGCCGACGACGCGGCGCGGCTTCCCCCTGCCGCCGACCTGCCGCCCGGCGTGGAGCGCGCCACGCGCGAACACCTGCTCGCGGTGCAGGAGCGTTTCCGAACCGTTCCGGGCGTGAGCGCGATCGTCTACGACCAGGTCTGCGCCACCGAGAAGCGTCGCAAGCGCAAGCGCGGCACGATGCCTGCGCCCGAGACGAGCGTGCTGATCAACGAGCGCGTGTGCGAGAACTGCGGCGACTGCACGGTGCAGTCGAACTGCGTCGCCATCGAGCCGGTCGAGACCGAGTTCGGCCGCAAGCGCCGCGTCTCGCCGTCCACCTGCAACACCGACCTCTCCTGCCTCAAGGGCTACTGTCCGTCCTTCGTCACCGTCGCGGCGGCGCGCAAGCCGAAGGAACCCTCGCCGGAGATCGCGGCGTTGGAGGAGCGCTTGGGGCGCGAGTTGCCGACACCCCTGCCGCCGCCGCTCGGCGATCGCCCGTGGCGGGCACTGTTCGCCGGCGTGGGGGGTGGCGGCATCGTCACCGCCGGCGCGATCACCGCCATGGCCGCCCATCTCGAAGGCAGGGCGGTGCGCACCCTCGACTTCACCGGGCTGGCGCAGAAGAACGGCGCGGTGGTCGGGCACGTGCAGATCGCGGCCGAGGAAGCCTTGCTCGACGTCGCGCGCGTGCCGCTGCGCGGGGCCGATCTCCTGATCGCGGCCGACATGGCGGTCGCCGCCGGGCGCGACGTGCTGCCGCGGCTGAAAGCGGACGGGGCGGTGGTCGGGCAAGCGCGGCTCGCTTCCGTCGCCGCCTTCGTGCGCGACGCCGACGTGGTGCTCGACTGCGAGGGCCATCGCCGGGCTCTCGAAGCCGCCTCGCCCGCCGGCCTCCATCTCTGGCTCGATGCCGCCCGGCTCGCCGAAGTGCTGTTCGGCGAGGCGCAGACGATGAACACGCTGCTGCTCGGCGCCGCCTGGCAGAAGGGGCTGATCCCGGTTCGCGCCGCGTCCTTGCTCCGCGCGATCGAGCTCAACGGGGTGGCGGTGGCGACCAACAAGCGCGCCTTCCTGTGGGGCCGGGCGCTCGCGCACGAGCCCAGACTCGCCGACCGACTCCTCGCAGAACGCCGCGCCCCCGAGACCCTCGACGATCTGATCGCGAACCGGGCGGCGGACCTCGTGCGCTATCAGAACGAACGCCTCGCGCAACGCTTCCGCACGCTTGCCGACCACGCGCGCGCGATCGAGGAAGCGAGCCTCGGGCGCGCGGGGGCCGTGACGCGCGCCGTGGCGGACGGCTACCATCGCGTGCTGGCCTACAAGGACGAGTACGAGGTGGCGCGCCACCTCTCGGACCCCGCTTTTCTCGCCGGGCTGAAGGCGGAGTTCGGCGACACCCCGCTCACCTTCCATCTCTCCCCGCCGCTGCCCTTCCTGGGGCGCGATCCGGCGACGGGGCGGCGGCGCAAGATCGCGCTCCCCGCCCGCGTCGCGCTGCCGGTGTTTCGCCTGCTCGCGCGCCTGAAGGCGCTGCGCGGCAGCTGGCTCGATCCGTTCCACTGGCAAGAGGATCGCCGTCTCGAGCGGGCAGCGATCCGGCTGTTCGAGGCGGACGTCGCCTTCGCCCTCGCTCACCTCCGCCCCGCCACAGCCGAGGCCTGCCTGCGGCTCCTTTCCTGGCCCTTCGCCGCGCGCGGCTTCGGCCCGATCAAGCGTGCCAACCACGCCAAGGCGATGGCCGAGCGCGCGGCCGCCCGCGCCGCCCTCTCGGCGGCCGCGACGCCCGTTGTGGCGCCCGAGCCCGCTTCGGCGTAAACCTCTCGCCGGGGAGGATACGCCCATGCTCGACGTCACCGACGCGGAGGCCCTGGAGACGCGACGCCTCGTGGTCGAGACCGCTCGCGCCTTCGCCCAGGAGAAGCTCGCCCCCCGTGCGGCGGAGCGCGAACGCGAACGCCGCATCGAGCCCGACATCATTCGCGAACTCGGCGAACTCGGCTTCCTCGGCGCCACCATCTCGCCCGAGTGGGGGGGGGCTGGGCTCGATTCGCTCACCTACGCGATGGCGCTGGAGGAGATCGCGGCCGGTGACGCTTCGGTCTCCACCCTCGTCTCCGTGCACAACTCGCCGACCTGCACCATCCTGGAACGCTACGGCACGGAGGCCCAGAAGGAGCGCTTCCTCCGCCCGATGGCCTCCGGGCAATGGGTGAGCTGCTTCGCGCTCACCGAGCCCCAGGCCGGGTCGGACGCGTCGAACCTGCGCACGCGGGCGGTGCGCGACGGGGACGATTGGATCATCGACGGCACCAAGCAGTTCATCAGCAACGGGTCGATCGCGAAGATCTGCCTTCTCTTCGCCGTCACCGACCCCGCCGCCGGCAAGAAGGGCATCTCCTGCTTCGCGGTGCCGACCGACACGCCGGGCTACACGGTCGCGCGGGTCGAGCACAAGCTCGGCCAGCACGCCTCCGACACCTGCGCCCTCGTCTTCGAGTCCATGCGCGTGCCGGCGGAGAACCTGATCGGGGGCGAGGGAGAGGGCTACCGCATCGCGCTCTCCACCCTGGAATCGGGGCGGATCGGCATCGGCGCCCAGGCGGTCGGCATCGCGCGCGCCGCCCTCGACTACGCCATCGCCTACGCCAAGGAGCGCATCGCCTTCGGCCGGCCGATCATCGACAATCAGGCGGTCGCCTTCCGCCTGGTCGAGGCGAAGACGAAGCTCGAGGCCGCGCGTCAACTCGTCCACCTCGCCGCGCGCAAGAAGGACGCGGGCGAGAACGCCCTCGAGGCCGCCTGCATGGCGAAGCTCTATGCCTCCGAGGTGGCGGAGGAGATCTGTTCGGCGGCGATCCAGACCCTCGGCGGCTACGGCTACCTCGCCGACTATCCGGTGGAGCGGGCGTATCGCGACGTGCGCATCTGCCAGATCTACGAGGGCACCTCCGACATCCAGAAGCTCATCCTCGCCCGGAGCCTTTGAGGGCGAGCGCGCGCGCATAGACCGCGCGGCGGGCAGCACCCGTCTCCGCCGCCACACGCTCCGCCGCGTCGCGCACGGAAAGCCCCTCGGCGAGGGCGGCGCGAAGACGCCCATCAAGCTCCTCCTCGCTCACCTCCGCCCTGCCCTCGGCGGGACCGACGACGACGACGATCTCGCCCAGCACCTCCGCGCCCGCGTAGCGCGCGGCGAGCGCGCCGAGCGGCCCACGCACAACCTCCTCGAAGCGCTTGGTCAGTTCGCGCGCCACCGCCGCCGGGCGATCCTCGCCCAGGGTGTGGGCGAGGTCGTGCAGGGTTTCGGCCAACCGGTGCGGCGCCTCGTAGAGCACGAGGGTGGCGGAGAGCCCGGCGCGTTCGAGGGCGGCGAGTTCGGCGAAGCGCGCCTGCCGGGCTGCCGCCTTCGGCGGCGGAAAGCCGAGAAAGAGGAACGGCGCGGGCGGCAGGCCGGAGAGGACGAGGGCGGTGGTCGCGGCAGAGGGGCCGGGCACGCAGGTGACGCGATGGCCGGCCGCAATCGCCGCCCGAACGAGGCGGTAGCCGGGATCGGCGATCAGCGGCATGCCGGCATCGGAGACCAGCGCGATGCGCTCTCCGGCGGCGAGCTGGGCGAGGACGCGCCCGGTCATCGTTTCTTCATTATGATCACGTAGGGAAACGAGGCGTGGTGCGAGGCCGTAGCGCTGCGCCAGTTTCCGGGTGACGCGCGTATCCTCGGCGAGCACCGCATCGGCCGCGGCGAGCACGGCGGCCGCGCGCGGCGAGAGGTCGCCGAGGTTGCCGATCGGGGTGGCGACGAGGGTCAAGGTGCCGGGAGGGCCGGCCGCGTCGTCGGAACTGGAGGGAGGGGGTTCAGCCCGTGATTCGTCGCTTGCGTGCATCGGCCTTCGCCATCCTTGCATGCGTGCTGGTCGGGGCAACGGCCTGCGCCCCGCAGCCGCCGCCCGCGCGCCCCGTCGCCACCGCCCCGCCCGTTCGGGTCGACCCCTCCGCCTTGCCGTCGCCCGCCCGCCCCGCCCTCGGGCCGGACGGCAAGCTTCGCGCCGCCCTGCTGCTGCCGCTCTCCGGGCCGCAGGCCCAGGTGGGCGAGGCGATGCTGAACGCCGCTACCCTCGCCCTGTTCCAGCACGGTGGGGGCAAGGTGGAGCTGCTGCCGAAGGATACGGGGGGAGACCCCGCCCGAGCGGCAGCCGCCGCGCGCGAGGCGCTTGCCGAGGGGGCAGGCGCCATCCTCGGCCCCCTGTTCGCCTCCGAAACGGCGGCCGTCGCCTCGGTCGCCTCCCCCTCGGGGGTGCCGGTGCTCGCCTTCACCACGGACGCGACGCAAGCGCGTCCCGGGGTCTGGGTGCTGGGCCAGCTGCCCGAACCCGCGGTGCGGCGCGTGGTCGCCGCCGCCCGCGCGGCAGGGGCGGAACGCTTCGCCCTGCTCGCCCCCGACACCCCCTTCGGCCGCCTCGTTGCCGAGGCCTATGCGCGGGCGGTGGCGGACTCGGGCGGAGTCCTGGTGCGGCGGGAACTCTATGCGGGCGACAACCCGGCCCCGGCGGTGCGGCGCTTGTCCGACTACGACACTCGGCGAGGCCCGATCGACGCCCAGGTCCGGGCGGCCCGCGCCGAAGGCACGGCGGAGGGGCGTCGTCGCGCGGCGCAGATGCAGCGCGAGGCGCGCATCCCGCCCCCGCCCTTCGACGCGCTGCTGCTCGCGGACTCCGGCGATCGGCTGCGCGCGGTGGCCGCGCTCCTGCCCTTCTACGACATCGACAGCCCGCCGGTGCGCATACTCGGCACGCCGCTGCTCGCCGGCATGGCGGACGCCGGCACCGAACCCGCCCTGGTCGGGGCCTGGTTCGCCGCCCCCGACGAGACGCGGCGCGAAGCCTTCGCCGCGCGCTACCGCGAGGCCTACGGCAACGACCCTCCTCTCGTGGCCGGGGTCGCCTTCGATGCGGCGGCGATCGTCGGCGCGCTCGCCAACGCCTCGCCGCCCGATCTTTCGTCCGGCGCACTGACCCAGCCGGCGGGCTTCGCCGGCGTGCTCGGCCTGGTGCGGCTGATGCCGGACGGGACCAATCGCCGGGCCCTCGCCCTGATGGAGGTGACGCGAGATGGCTTCCGCGTGCTCGAACCCGCGCCGGAACGCTTCGACGACGTGATCTTCTGAGCGACCTCCGGGAGAGGCGAACGCCATGCCGCCGTCACTGCCCGACCGTCCGGCGAGCCCGACCCTTCTCGTCGCCGGCACCGCGGCGGCGATCGCCGCCGTGCCCGGGGCCCTGCTCGCCGGCTTCGCCGCCTTCGAGATCATCTCCGAACGCGCCGCCGCCATCCTGGCCGCCGCCTTCGCGGTCGGCGGCACCTTCGCCGGCGTCGTCGTCTATCGCGACCTCGCCCGCCTCGTGCTGACCCTGAAGCGGGCCGAGGCGGGCCAGCCGCTCGAGCATCTCCCGGTGCTGCCGCCGCTCAGGCGAATCGCCGAGGCGGCGGGACGGCTGGCCGACTCGCTCAGGGACCGCACCAGCGAGGTCGACCGGCTGGCCGGCGCGGCCGTGCGCATCGTCGAGGGCTTGCCCGACCCGCTGATCGTGCTCGATGGCGAAGCGAAGCCGATCATGCTGAACGGCGCGGCGCGGGAGCTGTTCACCCCGCCGGCGGCGGAAGGGCCCGATCTCGGTGCGCTCCTGCGCCACCCGGGCCTGCGTACGGCGGTGGAGCGGGCGGAGCGCGGCGAGCGGCCCGACGCGTTCTCCGTCACCCTGCCGGTGCCGGTGGAGCGCGAACTCATCGCCAAAGCGATCGGGCTCGACCCCCCGTTGCGCAACGGCGGGCGTGTGCTGGTCACGCTCTCCGACCGCACGCGGGAACGCCGGGTGGAGCAGATGCGGGCCGATTTCATCGCCAACGCCAACCACGAACTGCGCACCCCGCTCGCCAGCTTGCTCGGCTTCATCGAGACCTTGCGCGGCCCGGCGGCGGAGGATCGCGAGGCGCAACAGCGCTTCCTCGCCATCATGGCGCAGGAAGCCACGCGCATGTCGCGCCTGATCGACGACATGCTGTCGCTCTCGCGCATCGAGATGATGGAGCACACGGCACCCAAGGGGGTGGCGGATCTGCCAACCCTCGCCCGCCGCACCATCGAGGCGCTCGAGCCGCGCATCGCGGCACGCCGGATGCGGGTCGAACTCTCGGTCGACCCCGCGGTGCGGCCCATCGTCGGCGACCCGGACCAGCTCGCCCAGGTGGTGACCAACCTGGTCGACAACGCGGTGAAGTACGGGCGCGATGGCGGTTCGATCCGGGTGCGGGTGTTCACCACCCCCGCGCAAGGCGGACGGCCGGCCGGGGTCGCCATCGCCGTCACCGACGACGGCGTGGGCATCCCCCGCCAGCACATCCCGCGCCTGACCGAGCGGTTCTACCGGGTCGACGCGGCGCGGTCGCGCGCGATCGGCGGCACGGGGCTCGGGCTCGCGATCGTCAAGCACGTGCTGAACCGGCACCGGGGCGTGCTCGAGATCGAGAGCGAGGAGGGCAAGGGCTCCACCTTCACGGCGTGGCTGCCGGCGGTGCCGGCGGAGGCGCCTCGCGCCGTCGCCCAGCCCGCGGCCGCGTAAGCGAACAGGCCCCGCTCACTTCTGCACGGGGAGGAAGATGAACACCACCGCCGCCACCAGGCACACGGCAGCGGCGGCATAGTTCCAGGTCAGCTTCTCCCCCAGCATCCACACCGCGAAGCCCGCGAACACCGTCATGGTGATCACCTCCTGCATCACCTTCAGCTGCTGCGCGGTGTAAGGGCCGAAGCCGATGCGGTTGGCCGGCACGGCGAGGCAGTACTCGAAGAAGGCGATGCCCCAGGAGGCGACGATGGCGAGCCAGAGCGGCCAATCCGGCTTCTTCAGGTGCCAATACCAGGCGTAGATCATCAACACGTTGGAACAGACGAGCAGCACCGGGGGCAAAACCCAGGCCATCCAGGGGGCGGGGAGGGGGATCATGTCGGTTCGGCCTCGCGCTTGGGGGGAAAACGGGACAAGAGGACGAGCATCAGGATCATGCCCGGCAGGGCGGCGGCGGTGGTGAGCAGGAAGAAGCGCGTCCAGCCCATCGCCTCGGCGAGGAAGCCGCCCGTCGCGCCCAGCGTGCGCAGCGGGACCGCGGCAAGCGAGGAGAGGAGGGCGTACTGGGTGGCGGTGAAGGCGGTGCTGGTGAGCCCCGAGAGGTAGGCGACGAAGGCCGCGTCGGCGAGCCCGTCGGTCACGTTCTCCACGCCCACCTGGGCCCAAAGCAAGGGAACGGAGCGGCCGGCCTCGGCCAGCGCCACGTACATCAAGTTGGAGAGCATCTGGCCGAGGCCCGTGGCGATCAGCGCCCGCCCGACCCCGATCCGCGCCACCAGGATCCCGCCCAAGGTGACGCCGGCCAGCGTCGCCGCCATGCCGAACACGCCCGATACCGCCGCGACGTCGAGGCGCGAGAAGCCGAGTGCGCGGTAGAACGGCGCGGTCATGATCCCCGCCAGCGCCTCGCCGAGCTTGAACAGGGCGACGAAGGCGAGGATCAGCGGCCAGCCCGGGCGGCGCAGGAAGTCGCGGAACGGGTCGATCACGGCGAGCCTGAGCCGCGCCCCCCAGGACGAGGGCGGCGGCGTGCCGGGCGGCAACGGCTCGCGGGCGAGAAGGAGGGTGGTGGCGAGGCCGACCCCCATCAGGCCCGCCATGATGGCGAAGGCCGCCCGCCAGCCGGCGAGCTCGACGATGCCGAGCGCGCCCGCGTTCGCCACCAGAAGGGCGATTCGATAGCCCCAGACATAGGCGGCAAGCCCCAGCCCTTGGCGTTCCGGCGGCAGGCTCTCGATGCGCAGGGCGTCGATCGCGATGTCCTGTGTGGCCGAGAGGAAGGCGACGACGACTGCGATCAGCACCGTCGCCTGGGCGTCGCGTGCAGGGTCGGTGAAGCCCATGGCGAAGATGGCGGCCGCCAGCGCCACTTGCACCGGCGCGAGCCAGCCGCGCCGGCGGCCGAGGCGTGAAAGCGGCGGTCGGGCGTGGTCGAGCAGCGGGGCCCAGAGGAACTTCAGCGTGTAGGCAAGCCCGATGAGTGCGGTGAGCCCGATCGCGCCGAGCGACACGCCGGCCTCGGCGAACCACTGGCGGAGCGTGAACCCGGTGAGCGGCAACGGCAGTCCGGCCGAGAAGCCGAGCAGCAGCAGCACGACCAGAGGCCGATCGACGCGGAGCGCGCTCACGGATGGGAGAGCTTGATCGGGGGTGATGGGCGGAGAGGGCGATTCGGCACGCCCGCCCATGGTAGTCTCGGCCGAGACGGACGACGACAGCGGAGGGAGAACGGCGATGACGCGCAAGAGCGCCTCACCTCTGGCGAGCCCGGCCTATCTGCACCGCCGCCAGGCGATCCTCAGCGCGGGTGCCGGCGTGCTCACCGCGCTGGCCTTGGGGCTGCCGGTCGGCGGCTGCGCGCAGAACGAACAGCTCGGGCGGTCGCAGCTCATCCTGATCGACGACGAGGAGCTCGAGCGGATGTCCGACCTGGCGGAGGCCGACATTCGGCGCCGCTCGGGCGGCCCGCTGCGCGACCCCGCCCGGCAGAGGAGCCTCGAGCGCATGGCGGGCAATCTCTCCTCGGTCGAGGGCGCGCCGCAGCCGCGCAGGGGCTTCCGTCCCGAACTCCTGGCCGATCGGCAAGTGAACGCCTTCGTCCTGCCGAACGGCTATTCGGGCTATTTCGACGGCATGTGGGGCTTCGTCGGCGGCAGCCAGGACGAGATGGCGATCATCATGGGCCACGAGATGGGCCACTTGACGGGGCGGCATGCGCAGGAGCGGGTGAGCCAGCAGCTCGCCCTCTCCATCGGGGTGGCGGTGCTGGGCACGGCGGCGGCGGTCAATCGCGGCACCCGCGCCTACTCGCCGGCGATCGGCGCCGCCCTGGGGCTCGGCGCGGCGCTCGGCGGCGCAGCGTTCTCGCGCAGCCACGAATACGAGGCCGACCGGCTCGGGCTGATCTATGCCGCGCGCGCGGGCTACGAGCCGCAGGCAGCGAGCCGGTTCTGGGACCGCATGGAGGCGCAGCACGGGCGCAGCGGCGGGGTGAGTTTCCTCTCCACCCACCCCTCGCACGGGGACCGGCGCGAGCGGCTCGCCGCCCTGATGCGCGAGGACCCGGAGGTGCGCCGCGCGATGGAGCAGGGCCGGGCGCGACGCACGGCCTGAGATCGGGCAACTCCCCCCGATGCTGACACGGCTGTGCGACGGCCTCCGCCGGCTTCGCCCCGTCGAGGGGTGGTTTCGCCGGGTCGCTCCCGATCCGCGCTTCCGGGCGCTCGATCCCCGGATCCGTCGTGAGATCGGCGGCAAGAGCGCCCTTTCCCGGCAGGACTACGATACCCTGGTCGGCTACTTCGCGCTCGGCGTCGCCGCCTACCGTTCCCCCCGCTGCGAGCGCGTGCACTACCCCGGGCTTCCGGGCACCCGGGGGTGGAGTGTCGAGGGCGTCGAGGGCTTCGCACGCTCGGGGCTGCTGCTCGCCGCCTGGGTCAGCACGCGGGGCGATGAGGTCCCCACACCGGATGGCGGTCGCTTCCATGCAGCCGATCATCTGCTGCGCGGCGTTGCCGCCGGAAGCGATCCGGACTCGCCCGCCTTCTGGGGCTGGCCGGTGGATCTCGACCAACGGATCATCGAAGCGGGCGACATCGCGCTGATCGCCTGGCTGTTGCGCGATCGCCTGGACGGCGCGACGCGGCGGAACCTCGCGCGCTGGCTCACCGCCGTGCTGCCATGCCAGGTGTATGGCGGGAACTGGCACCTCGCGCCGCTGCTCGCTGGCCTCGCCGCCGCCGCCCTGGGTACGCCGCCGGACCCGAGCCTGGGCGAGCGGGTGAAGGCCCTGCAGTCGCTCGCCCTCGAGGACGGGTGGTACGAGGAAAACCACGCCGGGCGGGTCGACCACTACACGGCGTGGCAGATGCATTTCGGCCTGCCGCTCGCGGCCCGGATGGGCGAGGTGGTGGATGCGGCTTGGGTGAACGAGCGCCTGGTGCGCTTCGCCCGTGGCTTCGCCGCCTTCTTCACGCCGAACGGCGGCGTGCCGATGTTCGGCCGCAGCCTCTGCTACCGCTTCGCCGTCCCCGCCCCGCTCATCCTGGCCGCCGCGATCGCGCCCGAGGCCGTGGCGCCGGGGCTCGCGCGCCGCGCCCTCGACGTCGTGTGGGCGCACTTCATCGCCGAGGGCGGGCTTGCGCACGGCACCGTCACCCAGGGCTGCGGCGACAGGCCGGCGCCCGAGTTGTTGGAGAACTACCTCGGCCGGGGCAGCTGCCTGTGGTCCCTGCGCTCGCTGGTCGCCGCCTATCTGCAGCCGCCGACCTCGCCCTTCTGGACCGATCCGCCCCTGCCGCTGCCGGTCGAACAGGGGAGCTTCGAGCACCACCTGGCGGGGCCCGACCTCGCGGTGATCGGCGACGGAAAGAGCCTCGTGGTCGAAGTCCGGCATGGGCGCAATCGAGGCCTGCCGGAGCCGCGACGGGAGCCGATGGGGCCCGCGCGGCGCCTTGCCCAGGTGGTCTTCCGCCGGCCGTTCCGGCCCGACAACTACGCCATCAAGTACTTCCGCCCGCGCTATCGGTCGGACGACCGCTGGGCCTGACCGCGCGGACCTTTCGCGCACTTCCGCTGCGGAAAAGCGAAGCCAGGGCCGACGCCGGCCATCAGCGCGGCGTCAGCACCATGATCATCTGCTTGTTCTCCATCCGCGGCATCTGCTCGACCTTGGCGATGGGCTCGAGCTCGTTCTTCACCCGCTCGAGCACCTTCATGCCGAGGTCGATATGGGCGAGTTCGCGGCCGCGGAAGCGGAGCGTGACCTTGACCTTGTCTCCCTCCTGGATGAAGCCCTTGGCCTGACGCATCTTCACGTCGTAGTCGTGATCGTCGATGTTCGGGCGAATCTTGATCTCCTTGACCTCGACGATCTTCTGCTTCTTGCGAGCTTCGCTCTTCTTCTTCTGCTGTTCGTACTTGTACTTGCCGAAGTCGAGGATCTTGCAGACGGGAGGGTCGGCATTCGGTGAGATCTCGACGAGATCAAGGCCCATTTCACGGGCCCGCCAGAGCGCCTCCCGGGTCGGCACGACGCCGATCATCTCGCCGTCGGGTCCGATCAGCCGGACCTGGGGGATGCGGATCTCTTCGTTGACGCGCGGACCCTCTCGGGTCGGCGGCGCCAGGGTGGTCGGACGCGGTGGGATGGCGAAAACCTCCGTGCTGGTTGCGACGTGGCAAGAATGGGGCGATCAGGCCGCGGCTTCAACGGGTTCCGCGGCCCTCGCGCGCAGGTCGGGCGGGGTCGCTTCGGCGGCCAGCCGGGCGACGGCCTCATCGAGCGGCAGGATGGTCTGCGTCTCGCCGCCGAGGCGGCGCAACGCCACCGTGCGCGTCTCCGCCTCCTTCCGTCCGATGACCGCGATCACCGGCACATGGGCCAAGCTCGCCTCACGAATCTTGGCCTGGATCTTGGCATTCGAGAGGTCGGCCTCGACCGCGAGCCCGGCTGAGGCGAAGGCACGGGCGACGGCGCGGGCGTAGTCGTCCGCATCCGAGACGATGGTGGCGACCACGACCTGGGTGGGCGCGAGCCAGAGCGGGAAGCGGCCCGCGTACTGCTCGATCAGGATGCCCAGGAAGCGCTCGAAGGAGCCGAGAATCGCGCGGTGCAGCATCACCGGGCGGCGGCGCGCCCCGTCCGCCGCGACGTAGACGGCATCCAGCCGCTCGGGCAGCACGAAATCGACCTGCAGCGTGCCGCACTGCCAGTCGCGCCCGATCGCGTCGCGCAACACGAATTCGAGCTTCGGCCCGTAGAAGGCGCCCTCGCCCGGATTGAGCGTATAGGCCACCCCGGCCTTGGCGCAGGCCTCCTTCAGCGCGCCTTCCGCCTGGTCCCACACCGCGTCGGACCCGGCGCGCTTGGCCGGGCGGTCGGAGAACTTCACCGAGAACGTCTCGAAGCCGAAATCGCGATAGACCGACGAGAGGAGTTCGACGAAGCGCACCGTCTCGTCGGCGATCTGCTCCTCGGTGCAGAAGATATGCGCGTCATCCTGGGTGAAGGCACGCACGCGCATGATGCCGTGCAACGCACCCGACGGTTCGTAGCGGTGGCAGGAGCCGAACTCCGCCATGCGCAACGGCAGGTCGCGATACGAGCGCACCGTGGTGTTGAAGATCTGCACGTGGCAGGGGCAGTTCATCGGCTTCAGCGCCAGGATGCGGTTCTTCTCCGCCTCGTCCTCGACGCTGGCGAGGAACATGTTCTCGCGGAACTTCTCCCAGTGCCCCGAGGCCTCCCACAGCCTGCGATCGACGAGCTGCGGTGTGCGCACCTCCACGTAGCCCGCGGCCTCGAGGCGGCGCCGCATGTAGGCCTCGACCGTGCGATAGAGACGCCAGCCCTTCGGGTGCCAGAAGACGGAGCCGACGGCCTCCTCCTGCAGGTGGAAGAGGCCCATCTCGCGGCCGATGCGGCGATGGTCGCGCCGTTCGGCCTCCTCGAGGCGATGCAAGTATGCCTCGAGCTCCTTGCGGTCGCGCCAGGCGGTGCCGTAGATGCGCGACAGCATCGCGTTGCGGTGATCGCCGCGCCAATAGGCGCCCGCCACCTTCATCAGCTTGAAGGCGTCGCCGATCGCGGCGGTGGAGGGGCCGTGCGGGCCGCGGCAGAGATCGACCCACTCGCCCTGGCGGTAGAGCGTGATCGTCTCGCCCTGCGGCAAATCCTGAATCAGTTCGACCTTGTATTTTTCCCCCTTCGATTCGAAGAGGGCGATCGCGTCGTGGCGCGTGGTGACGATGCGCTCGAAGGGTGCGCCGCGGGCGATGATCTCGCGCATCTTCGCCTCGATCGCCGGGAAGTCCTCCGGCGTGAACGGGCGTTCGTAGGCGAAGTCATAGTAGAAGCCGTTCTCGATCGGCGGCCCGATGGTCACCTGCGCGCCGGGAAAGAGCGCCTGCACGGCCTCGGCCAGCACGTGCGCGCAGTCGTGGCGGATGAGCTCGAGCGCCTCCGGGTCCTTGCGCGTGATGATGCGCACCCGCGCGTCCTTCGTGATCGGGCGCGAGAGGTCCCAGAGCTCTCCGTCGACCTCGATCGCGAGCGCGGCCTTGGCGAGGCCCGGCCCGACGGCGGCGGCGATCTCGGCACCCGTCACCGCGCCGTCGAAACGACGCTCGGATCCGTCGGGCAGGGTGATGGCGGGCATGGGCGCGCTCGCTTCCTCGCTGGCGGCGGTCTATGGGGACGGGGCGGAGACGGCGTCAAGGCCGGCAAGCGCGGCGAGCACGGTCTGAGGCTGGAGATCGCGCAGGTCAGCCGCGCGCAGGATGCGCAAGCATTGGCCACGCGGGGCGCAGAGCGCGGGGTCGGAGGCGGCGGAGAACAGCACGACGGCGGGGCGGCCGAGAGCGGCGATCAGGTGCATCGGGCCGGTGTCGTTGCCCACCGCGAACAGGGCGCGCCGGGCAAGCGCGGCGAGCTCGACGAGCGTGGTGCGGCCGGTAAGGTCGAGGGCCGCGGGGCACGTCTGGCGGATGGCGGCGGCGAGCGGCGCTTCGGCCGCGGTGCCGACGATGACGGGGGTCGCGCCCTGCGCGGCGATTGTCGCGGCGAGCGCGGCGTAGTGTTCCGCCGGCCAGCGCTTCTCGGGGCGCTGCGGCGAGGCGCCGGGCACGAGCAGGGCGAAGCGGGCGGGGAGGCTGAAGCGAGCGAGGTCGGCATCCAGCCAGGCGAGGTCGGGCGGGGGGAAGGTGGTGATGCCGGCGGCGGCGAGCTGGTCGCGCTGGCGCTCCAGCGTGTGCATGCGGTCGCGGTCGGGGTTGGCGTGCGGGTGCGAGCATCCGCGCGCGATGCCGGACCATTCGGGCCGCGCGCCGAAGAGACGCATGAGGTGGAACAGGCGCGAGGAGCGGGCGGAGGTCTGCAGGTCGTAGACGCGGGCGTAGCCCTCGCGCGCCAGGCTGCGCGCGAGGCGCAAGCTGGCGGGGAGGTTCCAGGCCGGGGCGCGGGGGTCTTCCAGCACGCGGTCGAACCACGGCGCGCGGCGCATCAGGGCCGCGAAGGGCGGCGTGGTGAGGAGGTCGATGCGGGCACCCGGGTGGTGGGCGCGGATGGCGGCGAAGGGCCCGAAGGCCTGGATGAGGTCGCCGAGCGCGCCGTGCTTGATGACGAGGATGGGGCTCACGCCCCGGGGCTATCGGGGCGGCTCTCTTCGGGCAAGGGGGTGGGGTCGAACTCGGGCGGGTGGAAGGAGAGGCGGCGGGCTTCGTCGAGGTGTGCCGCGATGTCGCCGACGGTCAACGCCCCGCCGAGGCTGTCGTCGCTCCAGAAGTCGCGGGCGCGACGGAGGGCGGTGCGGAGGGGCACCCAACCGTCGCGTTCCAAGCCGAGATCCTGCATGACGATCGTGTTGGCGAAAATGTCGTCTTGATGCGTCTTGGACAGCGCCTCTCGCCAGTGGCCGCGTAACCTTGCGTCGAAGCCGTTCTCAACCGCCAGGGCGAACGCGAATGCGGGGAACTGCGACGCCTTTCCCGTCTCGCCGAGCCAGCGGCGAAGGTCTTCGCCGTCGCGGGCAGAGCGCGCGAGGCGGTAGAGGTTGACGAAGCGCTTGATGGCGCGCGGGGTGGAGCCGGCGATGGGAAAGAGAGCCTCGAGCACGCGCGCCTCAGCCTCCGTGAGTTCGACGCGGCGGATGATCGCGGCGCGGGTCTCGCGCGGCGTCTCGTCACCGGGCTGTGGGAGCTCGTCCGGATCGATCGCGGGTTCCGCGTCGACCGTGCCGTCCGCACGTAGGACCCTGGCGCTGGCGCTCGCCGAGAAGTGGAGTGTCGCGTGGGCCGCCAACTTCACCACGCGCGGTATCCTCACCAGCCGTTCGGCAAACGCGGCGTAACGACCGTCGCCCGGCGCAAGGCGCTGCAGCCAGAACGGCACCTGGAAGATCTTCTCGAGATACTCGCCGGGCCCCGCCCCGCTCTCGTCGAATTGCTCCCGATACTGCGCCTTCAGCGCACGCGCGAGCCAGCGCGCATCGACCGCGACGACGACCACGAACAGGCGGAACTGGAGAAGAAGCGCGATCGCCTCCAGCACGCGCACCACCTGCTCGTCGCGCAGCCGATCGAGATCGTCGATGAACAGCACGATGCGTTCGATCGTCGGCAGGGCGGGATCGGTCGGTGCGTTCGGGTCGGCTTGGCGGCGCATCAGATCGTCGAGCCGCTCGAAGCTGCGGCGCAGCCGGCCGATCAGCCCGATCTCGCGCTCGTAGGCCTTGAGTTCGTCACTCTCGTTGAGGAAGAAGCGCAGCAGAGCCGCGGGCGTGGCGGCGGCGCGGTCGAGGCTGGCGATTTCGGCCTCGGCCGCGCGCAGGTCGGCCTCGCGGGCGGCGAGCCGTGCCTCGAGCGCCTCGCGTTCGGCGGCGAGCCGCTCGCGTTCCGCGCGGAGGTCGGCCTCGGCCTTGGCGTCCGCCTCCACGGCGTCGAGCAAAGGTTGGAGAGTCGACGCCGCACGCTGGGCGTGCCAGGCGAGCGGGGCGAGAGCGGAGAGCAGCGCCGCAACGGTGGCTGCGGCTTCCGGCATCAGTCGCGGCAACAGCGTCGCAGTGGCGGCGAACAGGGCGACCGCAGCGAACAGGGGCCAGGCGAGACGGTGGCGGAAGGCGCGAAGGAGGCGGCGGGAGAGGGCGAAGCTTCGTTCGCCCGCCGCACGGATCCGCGCCACCTCCTCCGCGAGGGCATCGGCCGCCTTCGCCTCGTCCACACCAATCAGGCCGAGCGCGCGCAGGCTGGCGACGATCTCCCGGCCGCGCGTCTCGAGAACGGCCCTCGCGCGGGCAGTCGGATCGCGCTGCCGCTCGATCGTCCCCTCGAGTGCCCGGATCCGCCCCGCGAGCGCGTCGCGCGCGGCGCGGATGGCTTCCGCATCCTGCTTCGCCGCGGCGAGGCGCCGCTCCGCCTGCTCCCGCCGACCGGTGATGTCGGCCAGCAGCGCATCGGCCTTGCCGGCCCGCCCGCCATCGAAGCGCGCGATGGCATCCCGAAGCTGGGAGAAGATCTCGACCGCGAGCGAAGCCCAGAGATTGGCATCCGCGAAGGACCAGGCGTTGAAGCGCACGCGCACGACGCGGGTGACGAACGGCGTGTTCGGATCGTTCCGCCAACGGGCCTCGATCGCCGCGATCTCCTCCTCCATCAGCCGCATGAAGGTGGACTTGCCCGCGCCCCAGTCGCCGAAGATGCCGATGGCGAGCGGGGGCTCGTTCGCCCTCAGGCAGGCGAGTTCGGCGAGGCGGCGGGCGTCGGCGCGGCGGCCCAGGGCGTCGTCGCCGACGGGCTGGTCGGCGACGAAGGCCGCGGTGCCGAGCCGCAGCGTGCCGAGGAGGTCGCGCCACGCTTCGACCTCGTTCGCGATGGTGGAATCGGCTTCGAGTGCCGCGAGCAACTCCGCGCGCAGGTCCTCGGGATCGAGGGCGAGGAGCCGCTGCCAGACCCTTCCCAGCGCGGCGGACAGGGTCGGAGCGTCCGGCGGGGCGAGGAGAGCGGCAATCAGGTGCCGCGCGCTGATGCGCTCGCCGCCGCCGGTGGTGGCGCGGCAGAGGCGGAGCGCGGCGTCGAGGGCGCGCTGCGCGTGGTCGGAGAGCGGAAGAGCAGCATCGGCATCGCCGTCGTCCGGCGCGGCGACGGCCTGCACGGCGTTGGCGCCGACCCGCCGCTCGATCGCCTCGACGAGGCGTCCGGCCGACAGGGTTCCACCGCGCTCGCGAAGTCCGACGCGCAAGGCGCCGCCGATGAGATGCCTCAGGCCGAGCGTCGGAACGGGCCCGTCGGCCTTGCGTGTGGCGGGGTCGAACGCCATGGCGGCGGCACGTTCGAGCGCGGTGCGGGCGGAGAACGACCATTCGGCGCCGGTCAGCGCCTCGCCCACCGTGCGGGGCGGCCACGTGCCGTTGCCTCGCCCCGCCGCGCCCACCGCCATCCCGGAAGGCTAACGAACCGGGCTCGGAAAGGCCAGGGCGGGCCCGGCCCCGCTTCGAACCCGTCAGACCCGGCTCTCCACCGCGGGCAAGAGGGGCGCGTCCTTCGCCTTCGGATGCGAAGGGTTGCGGAAGCGAAGCTCTCCCGCCTTCGCCGCCAAGGGCTCGCCCTGGCCCAGGAGTTCGAAGCGCGAGGCGCAGGAGACGGCGATCACCGCCCGCGCCTCGGGTGCGGTGAGGAAGTTGCGCGCCGCGGCCTCGAGCTCGAGACGCTCGCGCAACGCGCGCCACTCCTGCGGCTCGGTGTCCTCGATGAACACGGCGAGGATCCCCGGCCGCGTGCCGGAGAGCCGGCCGGGAAGTTCGGCGAGCCGCCGCTGCAGCACGGCGGCGATCTCATTCGGGCGCGAGGCGCGGGCGGCGACCACGAACAGCGAGCCCTCGCCGGCGGCCACCGCGAAGTGGGTTTCCTCGCCGAACTGGGCTTTCAGCCGCTCGAGCAGCGCGCGGTGCCCGGCCTCGGCCTGGGCGACGAGCAGGGGGTCGAGGCGGAGCACGGCGGTTTCGCTGTGGTCGGTCTTGCGCTCCTCGGCCAGCAGGGCGCCGATGCGCGCCTGCACGGCGGCGAGGTTGCGCGCCGCGTCGAGACCCTCGGGCAGCGTGACCTTCAGCAGGTAGCGACCCGGGTGGCCGGCAAGCCAAGCCTGCAGGTCCGGGTTGATGCGATCGACCAGGGCGAACCAATCCGACCGGTGCACCCAGCGCCCCTCGTCGGCCGAGAACACGGCGCACACCACCTCGGCCTCGCGGCCCTCACGCGCGAGCAGGAGGTCGAACGACGCCCCGTCCTCGAAGCCGGCGAAGCGGACCTCGAAGCCGGCGAGGCGCTGGCGGGCAGCGGTGCGCAGCAGGTGGAACAGGGGCACCAGCGTGCCGTCGCCGGCGAGCGCTGCAGCGAGCCGTTCGTCGAAGCGGGCTTGCCCGGCCGGCGAGAGACGGCGCCGCACGGCGACCGCTTCGGCAGCGAGGGCAGCGACGGCGCGTTCGGCCGCCGTCGGCGCGGCGGGCTCGCTCGCCGCCAGGCGATCGAGACCGAGTTCGAGGGCGTGGCGTTCGCGCGCCACGCGGCCCGCGATGCGCTGGGACCTGATCTGGTCGGCGAGCTGCGCCATGCGCCGCCGCCAGGATTCGCGCCCGGCCATGGCGATGAACGCCTCGGCCGCCCGGCGGACCGCTTCCGGCGACGTCATCCCATGCAGGGGTGCGAGCGACATGTTGGCGGAACTCCTCGGTGCCGAGTGTCCGGGCGCGCCCCGTTCACAGACACTCAAACAGGCGTGACTGCAAATTGCGAGGCGAATTGCAGCGCAGCCGCCTCGCTCACGGGCGCGGCAGGATCGCCGCCTCCGGCGCGTCGGGGGTGAGGGCGCGTTGACGCAGCCAGGCGTCCGCCAACACGCAGGCCATCATCGCCTCCCCCACCGGCACCGCGCGGATGCCGACACAGGGGTCGTGTCGGCCGCGCGTGATGATCTCCACCTCCTCGCCCTCCGCCGTCACCCCCGGCACGGGGTTGAGGATGGAGGAGGTGGGCTTGACCGCGAAGCGCACCACGATGGGCTGGCCGGTGGAGATGCCGCCCAGGATGCCGCCCGCATTGTTGGAGCCGAACACCACCCGGCGCGACCCGTCGGGCGCCTCTTCCATGCGCATCGCGTCCGCGTTCTCCTCGCCGGAGAGGGCGGCGGCGGCGAAGCCCGCGCCGATTTCCACCCCCTTCACCGCGTTGATGCCCATCATCGCCCCGGCGAGATCGGCATCGAGCTTGGCGTAGACCGGGTCGCCGAGGCCGGGCGGCACCCCTTCCGCCACCACCTCGACGACGGCACCGACCGAGGAGCCCCGCTTGCGCACCTCGGCAAGGCGCTCCTCCCATTCGGCGGCCGCCACCGCGTCGGGGCAGAAGAACGGGTTGCGCTCCACCTCCGCCCAGTCCCAGCGCGCGCGGTCGATCGGCCACGGCCCGAGCTGCACCAGTGCGCCGCGGATGACGACGCGCTCGCCGAGGATCCTGCGCGCGACGGCGCCGGCGGCGACGCGGACCGCCGTTTCGCGGGCAGAACTGCGCCCACCGCCGCGCGGGTCGCGGATGCCGTACTTCAGCCAGTAGGTGAGGTCGGCGTGACCGGGGCGGAAACGATCCGCGATCGCATCGTAATCCTTCGACCGCGCATCGACGTTCTCGATGACGAGCGCGATCGGATGCCCCGTCGTCAGCCCCCGATACGTCCCCGACAGGATCCGCACCCGATCGGGCTCCTGCCTTTGCGTGACGAATTTGGACTGGCCCGGTCGGCGGCGATCGAGGAAGGGCTGGATGTCGTCCTCGCTGAGCGGCAGGCGCGGCGGCACGCCATCGACCACGCAGCCGATCGCCGGCCCGTGGCTTTCGCCGAAGGAGGTGAAGCGGAAGATCCGCCCGAAGGTGTTCGACACCGCGAGAGGGTCAGACGGTGCTGATGTCCGGCGCGTCGACCGCCTTCATGCCCACCACGTGATAGCCGCAATCCACGTGGTGCACCTCGCCCGTCACCCCCGAGGAAAGGTCGGAGAGGAGATACACCCCCGCCCCGCCCACGTCCTCGATGGTGACGTTGCGCCTGAGCGGGCTGTTGTACTGGTTCCATTTCAGGATGTAGCGGAAATCGCCGATCCCCGACGCGGCCAGC
Source organism: Elioraea thermophila (ex Habib et al. 2022) (assembly GCF_003336755.1). GTDB lineage: Bacteria > Pseudomonadota > Alphaproteobacteria > Acetobacterales > Acetobacteraceae > Elioraea > Elioraea thermophila. The sequence goes on from NZ_KZ851831.1 coordinate 97,810, forward strand.
GTCTTGATCGGCCCCGCGCTGATCGCGTTCACCCGGATCCCCAACGGGCCGAGGTCGGCGGCGAGGTAGCGCACGGAGGCCTCGAGGGCGGCCTTCGCCACCCCCATGACGTTGTAGTGCGGCGTGACCCGCTCCGCCCCGAGATAGGTGAGGGTGAGGATCGAGGCGCCCGCCCCCATCAACGGCACCGCGCGCTGGCACACCGCGGTGAACGACCAGCAGGAGATGTCGAGGCTCTTGAGGAAGTTCTCGCGCGTGGTGTCGAGGTAGCGGCCCTTCAGCTGCTCCTTGTCCGACCAGGCGATGGCGTGGACGAGGAAATCGAGCCTGCCCCAGCGTTCGCGCAACGCCTCGAACACCGCATCGATCGAGGGCTCATCGGTGACGTCGCAGGGCAGAACGAGGTCGGAACCGACGGACGCCGCGAGCGGCTCGACCCGCTTCTGCAGCGCCTCACCCTGGTAGGTGAAGGCCAAGGTGGCGCCGTGCGCTGCACAGGCGGCGGCGATACCCCAGGCGATGGAGCGGTCGTTCGCCACACCCATGATCAGGCCGCGCCGGCCGCTCATCAGCCCGCCCGCGCGTACCGCCCGCTCCACCGTCGCGGCTTCGTCCATGCCCGCCCCGCCCCATCAAACAGGCCGCCTAGGTGGCACGCGACCGCGCGCCGGGGCAAGGGGGCTGGACAGGCCCGGGAGGCGGGCCCATCACCGGCGAACACGCCAAGAGCTGACGGAGCCGATCCGCGTGTCCGACGTCGAAGACCCCTTCGCCCGCTTCGCCGCCTGGCTGGCGGAGGCCGAGAAGAGCGAACCGAACGACCCCAACGCCTGCTGCCTCGCCACCGCCACCCCCGATGGCCGGCCTTCGGCGCGCATGGTCCTGCTCAAGGGGGCGGATTCGCGGGGCTTCGTCTTCTACACCAACCTGGAGAGCCGAAAGGGGCGGGAACTGGCCGCCAACCCGCATGCCGCGCTGTGCTTTCACTGGAAATCCCTGCTCCGTTCCGTCCGCGTCGAAGGCCCCGTCGCGCGCGTCTCCGACGAGGAGGCGGATGCGTACTTCGCCTCCCGCCCGCGGGGCTCGCGCATCGGCGCCTGGGCCTCGAAACAATCGCGCCCGCTCGAGGGGCGTTGGGCGCTGGAGAAGGCGGTCGCCGACTGGACCATCAAGTTCGGCGCCGGCGAGATTCCCCGTCCGCCGCACTGGTCGGGCTTCCGCCTCTCCCCCCGCGTGATCGAATTCTGGCGCGACCGCCCCTTCCGCCTGCACGAGCGGCTCGTCTATCGCCGCGACTCGGAGGACGAGCCGTGGCGGACCGAACTCCTCTACCCCTGACCGACTCGGCGCGCGACGAGGCCGAGGTCACCGCCTTCCTCACCCGGCTTGCCGGCCGCCCCCCGATCGAGACCCACATCTCGCGCGTCTTCGTGGGCGAGGATCGGGTGTGGAAGGTGAAGCGCCCGGTGCGCCTCTCCTTCCTCGACTTCTCCGCCTTGGCCGCGCGGGAACGCTTCTGCCGGCGCGAGCTCGGCCTCAACGCCCCGCACGCGCCGGGGCTCTATCGCGGCGTCGTCCCCATCGTCCGCCGCCGCGACGGCGCGCTTGCGCTCGGCGGCGAGGGCGAGGTGGTCGAGTGGGCGGTGGAGATGGCCCGCGTGCCGGAGGCGGACTTCCTCGACCGGGTGGCGGAACGCGGCGCGCTCACCGCGGGCTTGCTCGATGCGATCGGCGATGCAGTGGCGGCGATGCACGCCGCCCTCCCGCCGGCGCGGAGTGTCGATGCCGCCGCCGCGATGGCGCGGGTGATCGCCGGCAACGCGCGGGCGGCGCGCGAGGCGGGCCTCGCCGGCGCGGTGGTCGCCGCCTGGGAGCAGCGGGCGCTCGCCTGGCACCGCCGCCTCGCCGCCTGGTTCGCGGCCCGAGCCCGCGCGGGCTTCGTCCGCCGCGCGCATGGCGACCTGCATCTCGCCAATCTCTGCCTCTGGCAGGGCCGGGTGGTGCCGTTCGACGCGCTCGAGTTCGACGAGGAGCTCGCCACCATCGATCTCGGCTACGACCTCGCCTTCCTGCTGATGGATCTCGAGCGGCGGGCGGGCCGGGCGGCGGCCAACCGCGTGCTGAACCGCTATGTGGCGCGCACGGGCGATGCGGCGCTGGTGCGGGGCCTGCCGCTTTGGCTCTCCTCCCGCGCCATGATCAGGGCCCATGTCGCCGCGCGGATGGGGCGGGCCGCCGATTCAGGGGACTACCTCGATCGGGCGATGGCGTTTCTCGCCCCCCCACCTGCCCTTCTGGTCGCGATCGGCGGGCTGCAGGGAACGGGCAAATCCACCCTCGCCCGCGCCCTCGCGCCCGACCTCGGCCCCGCTCCCGGCGCGCTCGTCCTGCGCTCGGACGAGATCCGCAAGCGCCTCGCCGGGCGGGCTCCGGAGGAGCGCCTGGGGGCCGAGGCCTACACGGCGGAGGCCTCGCGCGCGGTCTACGGGGAACTCATCCGCCTCGCCGACGCGACGATTGCCGCCGGCCACGCCGCGATCGCCGATGCGGTCTTCCTCCGCCCGGAGGAACGCGCGGCGATCGAGGCCGCGCGCGGCGAAGCCCCCTTCGTCGGCTTCTGGCTGCACGCGCCCCCCGAGGTGCTCGAGGCGCGGCTCGCTGCCCGCGTCGGCGACGCCTCGGATGCCGACATCGCCGTGCTGCGCGCCGCCCTGAAGCATGATCCGGGTCCGATCGCCTGGGTCAGCCTGGATGCCGCCGCGCCCGATCTCGTCGACCGCGCCCGGCACTTGCTCCCGAAACCGTGATCGCGTCGTGGCGAGCGTGCTAGAGAGGCGCCCGTCACGCCCTGTGGAGACCCGCGCATGGCCTACCGCAAGCTCCTGTTGCCCGTGATCGGCAGCGCCGCCGGCGAGGCCGCGCTCGCCACCGCCTTCCTCGCCGCCCGGATCTGGCGCGCCCACGTCCAGGGGCTGCACGTGCGGCTCGATCCGCGCGATGTCGCACCCCTTGCCGGCGAGGGCCTGTCCGGGGCGATGATCGAGGAGATGATGAGTGCCACCGAACGCGAGGCGGCCGAGCGCGCGCGCAAGGTGGAGGCGCTCTTTTCCCGCTTCGTCGAGCAGAACGGCGTGCCGATGGTCGCCGACCCCGCCCAGGCCTTCTCCGCCGGCACGGTCACCGCCTCCTTCGCCACCGTGGTCGGGCGCGAGGAGGAGGTGGTGGCGCACCAGGCGCGGCTTGCCGACCTGGTCGTGCTCGCCCACCCGGAGGCCGACGACGACGTCTCCACCTCGGACGCCCTGCACGCGGTCCTGTTCGACTCGGGACGGCCGGTGATGGTCTCACGCCGCACCGCCCCCGAAACGATCGGCCGGCGCGTGGCCATCGCCTGGAACGGCACGGCGGAGTCCTCGGCCGCCGTCGCCGCCGGACTGCCCTGGATCGAGCGGGCGGAGGCCGTGCGCGTGCTGCACGCCGAGGAGTATCAGCGGCGGGGGCCGGACGTGTCGGGGCTGATCGACTACCTCGCTTGGCACGGGGTGGCGGCGGAGTCCCGCGCCTTCAAGCCGATCGGCTCCGCGGGTGGCGCCGTCGGCGCGGGGCTGCTCGCCGCCGCCGCCGAGTTCGGTGCCGACCTCCTGATCATGGGCGCCTACAGCCACTCCCGCCTGCGCCAGTTGATCCTCGGCGGCGTGACCCGGCACGTGCTGGAGCACGCCGATGTCACGCTCCTGATGAACCGCTGAGCGGCGGGGCAGCCCGCCGCCGCAGCGATCGACGGCGCTCAGACTCCCTTCACCGCCGACTCGCCCGTCGTCAGCCAGTGCTCGTACAGCACGGCGAGCGCGGCGGAGGCCATGCGGGCGCGGGCATCGTCCGCCCGGCTGGTCAGCATCACCGGTACCCGCGCGCCGAGCACCAGCCCCGCCGCATCGGCGCGGGCGACGAAGGTGAGGTTCTTCGCCAGCATGTTGCCGGCCTCGAGGTTCGGTACCACCAGCACTTCGGCCCGCCCGGCGACGAGGGAGGTGATGCCCTTGGTGCGGGCGGCGTCGAGGTCGATCGCATTGTCCATGGCGAGGGGCCCGTCCACGATGCCGCCCGTGATCTGCCCGCGCTCGGCCATCTTGGACAGCGCGGCCGCCTCCACCGAGGAGGGGATCGCCGGGTTCACCGTTTCCACCGCGCTCATCACCGCCACCTTCGGCTTCTCGATGCCGATCGCGCGCGCGAGGTCGATCGCGTTCTGCACGATGTCGGCCTTGGTGAGCAGATCGGGCAAGATGTTGATCGCGGCGTCGGTGACGATCAGCAGGTGGTTGATTCCCGGTGCATCGAGCACGAAGGCGTGGCTGATGCGGCGCTTGGTGCGCAGGCCGCCGTCGCGCTTGACCACCTCGTGCAGGATCTCGTCGGAATGGAGCGCCCCCTTCATCAGGGCGCGCACCCGGCCCTCGTGCACCAGCGCGACACCGCGTTCGGCCGAGGCGTGGCTGTGCGGCGTTTCCACGATCTCCACGCCGCTGATGTCGATCCCGTGCTCCTGGGCGACCTTCTCGATCCGCGCGCGGGGGCCGACCAGGAGGGGCACGATCAGCCCCGCCTTCGCCGCCTCCATCGGCCCCGCCAGCGAGGCCTGATCGCAGGGATGGACGACGGCGGTGGCGAGCGGCGGAAGGCCCGAACAGGCGGCGATCAGACGGTCGAACTTCACCTGCCGGCGCAGCGACAGGATCGGCAACGCGGCATCATCGAGCGTCATCCGCTTCGATGGCGCGATGACCTCCGCCTCGCCTTCGGCGATGACGACGCCATCCTGGTTCACCACGCGCCCGTCGAAGACGATCACGTTGTCGGCGAGCTTGAGCTTCGCCGTCATCGTCACCGTCAGCGTGTCGCCGACCTTGGCGCGGGCGGCGAAGTGCACGGTCTGGCGGCGATAGAGCGTGCCGGGGCCGGGGAGCTTGTTGCCGAGCACGGAGGAGAAGAGCGAGGCGACCAGCATGCCGGGCGCCACCGCCTCCTCGTCGTCGCCTTCGCCTTGCTTGCCCGGCAGATGGATCGGGTTGAGGTTGCCGGAGGCGTGCGCGAACAGCACGAGGTCGTCGGCGGTGATGGTCCTGACCTCGGAGGCGGTGTCGCCGACGGCAATCTCGTCGTAGGTGCGGTTGATGGCCTGGACGGGCTTCATGGGATCGCTCCCGCGCTGCGACAGCCGCGTCCCTAGCCCATCCCGCCCCACCGCTGCCATGGCGGGATGATGACGGTTGCCGCCCGCTTCACTCGGGCAGGGCGTTGAACAGCATCAGCGCGAGGAAAGCCTCGCCCGGCTCGCGCCCGGGGAAGTGGCGGGCGGCGATGCGCACGAGCTCGCCCGACCGCGCGGCCTCGGCGATCACGCGGTCGGCCAGCACGCGCAGTTCCCGCGCCCCCGGGCGTACGGCAAGCGCATAGGTCTCGAGCCCGAGCACGCGGTCGGCGATGGCGAGCGCGGCGGGGTCGGCGGCCTGACCGCGCAAGCTGACCAGGATCTCGAGGTCGGCGGCGTAGGCATCGGTCAGCCCCGCGGTCAGCGCGGCGAGCCCGTCCTGATGCGTCGCCGCCTCGATGATCTGGGCGGCGAGTTCTCCGCGCGCGACGCGTTCCCGCAGCAGCCGCTCGGCCGTGGTGCCGGCGAGCACGCCGATGCGCCGCGGCGCCTGCTCCGGTGCGCCCACGCCCTTGCCGCCGAGCGGGGGAAGCCGCACCGCCCCGGGCGCGAGGCGCACCATCAGGCCAGGGCCGGTGACGAAGGTGGGCAGCGTGAAATCGGCGTGGTCGAGACGGGAGAGGGTTCGGCTCGTCGCCTCGCAGAGGAGGTCGATCCGTCCCTCGGCGAGGGCGGCGAAGCGGTTGCCGGCGTCGATGGCGACGAACTGGGCGGTGATCGGCCGGCCGGTGGCGCGCGCGGCCCGCTCCACCACCGCACGGCAGAGATCGACCGCGTAGCCCGCATAGCCGCCCGCTCCGTCCGCCGCCGAGAAAGGGGCGGCGTCGGCGCGCACGCCGAGCCGAAGCGTGCCGCGCTCCGCCGCCTCGCGCAGCGCATCGGCCGCGGCGAGGGAGGGGGTGATCAGCGCGGCGGCGAGCAGGGCGGCGGCGAGGCGCGACATCGGGCGGGGGCTTCGGGAAACTAGCGTGTGGCGCCCTATCGCGCGCCCGACCCCGGTCGGCAAGACGGAGCGGAGCCGTGGGGTCGCCTCAGCGGCCGACGGCTGGCGTCATGCGCGGGCGGGGCGGTTCCAGGGCAGGCGGGCGAGGATGCGCGTCATCGGGCAGAAGCCGGTGAAGCCCGCCACGTTCAGCATCACGCCGACAAAGGCGACCATCAGCAGGAACCAGGGCGAGACGAACACGCCGAGGGCGAGCCAGAGGAGCACCATCAGCCCCGCGCCGATCATCGTCTGCCGGGCGAGCGAAATCGGCGGCGCCGCCCCCTGCACCACGGGCAGCCCCGCCCGCTTCCAGGCGGACAGGCCGCCCTCCAGCACGTAAGTCTCGGTGGTCGCTTCGCGCGGCAGGCGGGCGAGACAGGCCTCGGTGCGAACCCCCGAAGCGCAGGCCAGCACGATCGCCTTGCCTGGCTCCGCAGCGAGATCGCGCGCATCGAGCACCGGGGCGGGCAGCAGCCGCGCACCGGGAATGTGCTCGCGGGCGAACTCGTCGGGGTCGCGCAGGTCGAGAACGATGGCGGTGCCGTCGTCGAGCCGTTTCTTCAGCGTTGCGGGGTCGATGGGCTTGGCCATGGTGCGCGCCTTTCCTCCTCGCCGTTCCGTTACGGAAGAGAGATAGGGCGGTGCTATCTTCGGGTCAACGAAGGCATGCGCGCCGTCCCGTCGCGGCCTCCGCGCCGGCGTGCTAGCTGGTGCGCCATGAGCGATCAGCGTGACGCCACCATCCTCGTCTGCCCCGCCTGCGGCACCCTCAATCGCGTGCCGGCCGCGCGCCTGAACGAAAGGCCGGTGTGCGGGTCGTGCCGCGCGCCTCTTCTGCCGGCCGCACCGATCGAGACCGACGGCGCACGCCTCGCGCGCTTCCTCGAGAAGGATCAGCTGCCCGCCGTGCTCGATCTCTGGGCGCCGTGGTGCGGCCCCTGCCGCGCCTTCGCCCCCACCTTCGCCGAAGCCGCCGCACGTCTGCCGCAGGTGCGCTTCCTCAAGCTCGACACCGAGGCTCACGCGGAGGCGGCGGCGCGCTTCGGCGTGCGCGCCATCCCCACCCTGATCGGGTTCAGGGGCGGGCGCGAGGTGGCCCGCCTGTCCGGCGCCCTGCCGTTGCGTGACCTGCTCGCCTTCGCCGAACGCCTCGCCGCCTGAGCCTCTCGACGCGCCCGCGATCCTTTGGGAGGGTCGCGCGATCACGAAGGGAGGATAGGACCGGCATGACCGTACACGACCCGGCGCTACTGGCCGAACTCGCCAAGCTCGACACGCCGACGGTGTGCAACGCGCTGGAGGAGCTCGTCTCCCCGCGCGAGCTGATCCGTTTCACCACCCGCCCCTTCGTGCACAACGACCACCCGGACGCGATCCTGGTCGGCTACGCGCGCACCGCCGCCATCCGTGCCGAGCGCCCGCCCGCGATGGCGGCCGAGGAGCGCAACGCGCTTCGTCTGCGCTACTACGAGCACGTCGCGCAACCGACGCCCGGGCCGAACATCGCCGTCATCCAGGATCTCGATTCCGTTCCCGGAACGGGCGCCTTCTGGGGCGAGGTGCAGACGACCGTGCATAAGGCGCTCGGTGTTGCCGGCTGCATCACCAACGGCTCGATCCGCGACATCCCGATGATGGCGAAAGGCTTCCCCATCCTCGCCGGCATGCTCGCCCCGTCGCACGCCTTCGTCCATGTGGTCGCCGTGGGGGTGACGGTGAGCATCCACGGCATGGTGGTGCATGATGGCGAGCTCGTGCACGCCGACCGCCATGGCGCCGTGGTGATTCCGCACGAGGTCGCGGCACGGGTGCCGGAGGCGGCGGCGTTGTGCGCGCGGCGCGAGGCGGTGATCCTGGAGGCGGCGCGCCGGCCGGGATTCGGCATCGCCGACCTGCGCGCCGCCTTCGCCCGGATGAGCGAGATCCACTGATCGGGGCGGGGCGGACGTCCGTTCGGCCGCCGACGGTGCGACCGGGACGTCGCCGCCACGAGCGTCAGTAGGTGCCGCCGCCCGGCTTCGCCTCCGCGCCTTTCGCCGCCGCCACCGCCGCCTTCGCCGCCGCCGTGAGCAGGGCCGAGTCGCCCATGATGGTTGCGAAGCGGTAGCCGAGGCCGAACATCCGCTTCGCCCCGTCCGCACTCCCCGTGTGGATGCCGGGCACCACGCCATGCTTCGTCGCCACTTCCGCGATGCGGCGGATCTCGGCCAGAGTCCGTTCTGCGGTCGGATCGATCGCCGGCGTCTCGCCGATCGCGAGCGCGAGGTCGTTCGGGCCGACATACACCGCATCGAGCCCCGGCGTGGTCACGATCTCCTCGAGCCTCTCCAGCGCCTCCGCGGTCTCGATCATGGCGAAGGTGAGCACGGTGGCGTCGGCGTGCTTCCAGTAGTCGGCCGTGCCGGCGTACCAGGCCGCGCGCAGCGGGCCGAAACTGCGATAGCCGTTCGGCGGGTAGCGGCAGGCGCGCACGAAGCGCTCGCACTCGGCGCGCGAGCTCACCATCGGGCAGATGATGCCGTAGGCGCCGGCATCCAGCATCTTCATGATGATGCCGGGCTCGTTCCACGGCACGCGGGCGAGGGGCACGGCGGGCGTGGTGGAGATCGCCTGCAGCATCGGCACCGCGGTGTCGAAATGCACCATGCCGTGCTGCAGGTCGATGGTCAGGCTGTCCCAGCCCGCCTGCGCCATCGCCTCCGCCGCGATCGACGACGGGATGCCGAGCCAGCCGTTGACCACGGTCTTCCCTGCGGCCCAGAGCTCGCGAATCCTGTTCGGGCGCACGCCTCTCCCCTTTCGTTCCCTGCCTGACTGCCGGCGGATGCGCGACCCGCCATCGGTGGCATCTCAACCGATCGTGCTCCCTGCGCCAAGGGCGCGATCGGCGTTGCGCGCCGATGCGCAAGGCCGCTACAGTCGGCCCGGGAGACGAAAAAGATGCCGGATCACCATCGCTTCACGGCGATGAAGCGGCACGACACGAAGACTGGGGAGACGGACATGGCAGGCATGCGCACGACACGTCGGACGTTCCTCGGCTCGGTCGCCGGCGGCGCGGCGGCGAGCGCCTTGCCGCTGGTGGCGGTGCACGGCCAACCCCGCGTCACCCTGCGCTGCGGCTTCTGGGACCACTGGGTGCCGGCCGGCAATGGCGCGCTGCGCGAGCTCTGCGCCGCCTGGGGCGCGCGAGAGCGGGTCGAGGTGCAGGTGGACTTCATCACCTCGGTCGGGCGGCAGAACGAACTGACCATCGCCGCCCAGGCGCAGAGCCGATCGGGCCACGACATTCTCTCTTTCCCGACCTGGTTCCCCGCCGCCTATGCCGATCAGCTGGTGCCGGTGGATGACGTGATGGGGCGGCTCATCGCGCAATACGGGCCGGTGAACAACGCGGCGGAGTATCTCGCCAAGCGCGACGGGCGCTGGGTCGCCATCCCCGCCGTCTCCGGAACGCAGATGAAGCCGTCTCTTGGGCGGATCGATCTCCTCAAGCAACATGCCGGAATCGACGTGCGGGAGATGTGGCCGGCCGAGGACCGCGCCGGACCGGGGGCGGAGCAGTGGACGTGGGACACCTTCCTGGCCGCGGCGGAGAAGTGTCATGCCGCGGGCGTGCCGTTCGGCTTGCCGATGGGCACCACCTCCGATGCGGTGGACTGGGTGGGCGCCCTGTTCGCCTCCTTCGGCGCCTCGATGCTGGATGCGGAGGGCCGCCCCACCGTGCGCGGCAACGCCAAGCTGCGGGCGGCGGTCGAATACATGCTCCGGCTGGCCCGCTTCCTGCCGCAGGACGTCTGGGCCTGGGACGATGCTTCGAACAACCGCGCCATCCAGGCCGGCCGCTCCGCCCTCATCTTCAACCCGCCCTCGGCCTGGGCGGTGGCGCGGCGCGACAACATGCCGGGCCACGACCAGCACTGGACCTTCCCGATGCCGGCAGGGCCGGAGGGCCGCTTTGTGCCCTATCTGCCGTACTTCTGGGGGATCTGGAACTTCAGCCGCCACCAGTCGGCGGCGAAGTCGCTGCTCGAGTTCCTCTCCCAGCGCGAATCGGCCGAGAAGCAGAGCGCGACCTCGGCCGGCTACGACATCCCGCCCTTCCTCAGCATGAACGACTTCACCGTGTGGAAGACGGAGGGGCCGCCCGTCGGCGTCGTCTTCAACTACCCGCTGAAGGCGCACCACAACGCGCGCGCCTCGGTCGCCTTCGCCCCCGCCCCGCCGGAGATCGCGGTGCAGGCCTACACGCAGGGCGTGAACACCAAGCTGATCGCGCGCATCGCGCAGGCTGGCGAGACGATCGACCAGGCTCTGGCCTGGGCCGAGCGCGAGCTGCGCACCTTCGCCCGCGGCTGAGCGAGGCCGAGGCGAGGACACGGCAGGGCGCGCGGTGAGCGGGCGCGCCGGAACGGGCTGCCGGCATGGCGCCTGACGGGGTCAGCGGCACGATCGCACGCGGTGAGGCGGACGTGACGGTGCCGCGCCGACGAACGGGCTCGCTCGCCCGTCTCGCCCGCCGCCGCTCGACCATCGCCTTCCTGCTGGCGCTGCCGCTCATCCTGATCATCGCCGGCCTGGTCGCCTGGCCGGCGACGTGGGCGATCTACCTCTCCACCCTCAATCGCCGCATGACGGCTTCGGTCGGGCTCGACAACTACCTGTTCCTGATCGAGTCCGAAACCTTCCGCATGGTGGTGTGGCAATCCTGCTTCTTCGCCATCACCGCCGTGCTGCTGAAGGCGCTGATCGGCTTCTGGCTCGCCCACATGCTGCACACCATCCCCGCGCGCGGGCAGCGCAAGTGGCGCGGCATGCTGCTGATCCCTTGGGTCATCCCGCCCGCCCTCTCCACCTTGGGCTGGTGGTGGATGTTCGACCCGTCCTACTCCTCGATCAACTGGATCCTCAACGTCTTCGGCTTTCCCTCCATTCCCTGGCTCGGCACGCCGTGGTGGGCGCGCATCGCCGTCGTCACCGTCAATGTCTGGTACGGCGCGCCGTTCTTCATGATCATGTATCTCGCTGCGCTGAAATCCGTCCCCGAACAGCTCTACGAGGCGGCGGCGATCGACGGTGCGACGGGTCTGCAGAAGCTCCTCTACGTGACGCTGCCGATGATGCGGAACATCATCGCCATCACCGTCCTGTTCAGCCTGATCGTCACCTTCGCCAACTACGACATCGTGCGCGTGCTCACCAACGGCGGGCCGCGCGACACCACCCACCTGTTCGCCACCTACGCCTTCCAGGTCGGCATCCTGTCGGGGCACCTGCCGCGCGGCGCGGCCGTCTCGCTCTTCATGCTGCCGATCCTCGCGGTCGCGGCCTTCTTCATCCTGCGTGGCGTGTCGCGCCGGGCCCGCGAGATGATGTGACGGAGAGAAAGGGCATGGACGCCGCGACCTCCGCCGCCAACCGCGATTTCCCCAAGCTCTATCGCCGCGCGGGCAGCCTGTCGCGCGAACGTGCTTGGGCACTGCGCGCGGCCTATGCCTCGCTTGGCTTCGCGGCGGTGATCTTCCTCGCCCCGCCCGTCTACATGCTGATCACCTCGCTGAAGACGAACGCCGAGATGGCGGACCAGTCGCTCAGCCCCTGGTTCGTGCGCGAGCCCACCCTCGAGCACTACGCGGCGATCCTCGGCAACCCGCTGTTCCTGGGCTTCTTCCGCAATTCGATCATCGTCACGCTGATCGTCGTCGCCATCACGATGGCGGTGTCCGTGCCGGCCGCCTTCGCGCTTTCCCGCATGCGGTTCTGGGGCAGCACGACTTTGGCGACGGGCGTGTTCCTCACCTATCTCGTGCCGGACACGCTGCTGTTCATTCCCCTCTACCAGATCGTCGGCTCGCTCGGGCTCCTCAACTCGATCTGGGGCCTCGTCCTCGTCTACCCCACGCTCACCGTGCCGTTCTGCACCTGGATCATGATCGGCTACTTCGCCTCCATCCCGAAGGAGCTCGACGAGGCGGCGCTGATCGACGGCGCGTCCTGGCTGCAGATGCTGCTCCGCATCTTCGTGCCCGTCGCCCTGCCCGGCATCATCGCCGCGACCATCTTCGCCTTCACCGTCTCCTGGGCGGCCTTCGTCTATCCGACGGCCTTCATCACCAAGCCGGAGGCGATGCCGCTCACCATCGGCGTCGTCTCCCAGCTCGTCCGCGGCGACACCTTCGCCTGGGGCCAGATCATGGCCGGCGCCCTGCTCGCCGCCCTGCCCCCCGTCGTCGTCTACGTCTTCCTGTTGGACTACTACATCGCCGGGCTGACCGCCGGCGCGACCAAGGGCTGAGCCGCGGCAGGCCGGCTCGAGGGAGGAGCGATGGCGCAGGTGAGTCTCCGCCGGCTGACCAAGACCTACGACGGCGGTGTGGCGGCGGTGAAGGCGATCGATCTCGAGATTGCCGACCGGGAATTCGTCGTCCTGGTCGGCCCCTCCGGCTGCGGCAAGACCACCACCCTGCGCATGATCGCAGGGCTCGAGGAGGTGACGGCGGGCGAGATCCGCATCGGCGGCGAGGTGGTGAACGACATCCCGCCGCGCGATCGCGACATCGCCATGGTGTTCCAGAACTACGCCCTCTACCCGCACATGACGGTGTTCGAGAACATGGCCTTCGGGCTGAAACTGCGCGGCTTCCCGCGCGAGGAGATCGCGCGCCGCGTCGATCGCGCCGCCCGCATCCTGGGCCTCGGCGAGCTTCTCGATCGCAAGCCGAAGGCGCTCTCGGGGGGGCAGCGCCAGCGCGTGGCGATGGGCCGCGCCATCGTGCGCGACCCGAAGGTGTTCCTGTTCGACGAACCGCTCTCCAACCTCGACGCCCAGCTCCGCGTGCAGATGCGCACCGAGATCAAGGCGGTGCACCAGACGGTGAAGACCACCACCGTCTACGTCACGCACGACCAGGTGGAGGCGATGACGCTCGCGGATCGGGTGGTGGTGATGAATCAGGGTCGCATCGAGCAGGCTGGCCCGCCCGGCGAACTCTACGCCAACCCGGCCACGCGCTTCGTCGCCGGCTTCATCGGCAGCCCGGCGATGAACATGATCCCGGCCCGGCTCGTCCCCACCGCCGCCGCACTCGCGGTCGCGCTTGAAGGCGGGCCGACCCTTCCCGTACCGGCCGAGCGCACCGCGCGCTACGCGGCCCATGTCGGCCGCGATCTCCTGTTCGGCATCCGCCCCGAACACGTGACGGAGGCGACACGAACCGACAAGCCGAACCTCGCCCCGATCGACGTCACGCTCGACGTGGTCGAGCCGATGGGGATGGAGACGCTGGTGCATTTCCGCCTCGGGCGAACGAGCGTCTGCGCCCGCGTCGACCCCCAGGCGGCGGGCGCGCCGGGCGAGGCGATGCGCCTTGCCGTGCAGATGGATCGCATGCACCTGATCGATCCCGCAACGGATCGCGTGCTCTAGGAGGGCGGGGCGGAGAGGGAGAGCATGGGCGCACTTGCCGGACGGCGAGCCTGGGTCACCGGTGCGGGGTCGGGCATCGGGCGCGCGACCGCCGTCCTGCTCGCCGCCGAGGGGGCCCGTGTGGCGCTCACCGGTCGCCGGCGCGCTCCCCTCGAGGAGACGGCCGCGCTGATCGGCCCATCCGCCCTCGTCTTTCCCGCCGACCTCACCGACCCAGCCCAGGTCGAGGCGGCGCGCGACGCCGTGCTGGCGGCCTTCGGCGGGCTCGATCTCGTCGTCTCAAACGCCGGGGCGAATGCGCCGAACCGCTCCTGGAGCGCGATCGACGCCGCGACGGTGACGATGATCATGGAAGCCGACCTGAAGGCGCCGTTCCTGGTTGCGCGCGCCGTGCTGCCCGACCTGCGCTCCTCGCGCGGCATCATCGTGCACGTCGCCTCCTGGGCGGGCCGCTTCGTGGGGGCCCTGCCCGGTCCTGCCTACACGGCGGCCAAGCACGGCCTCGTCGCCCTCTCGCACAGCCTCAACCTCGAGGCCTGCCGCGACGGCGTGCGCAGTTGCGTCATCGAACCGGGCGAGGTCGATACGCCGATCCTCGATCGTCGGCCAATCCCGCTGCCGGCCGACGTTCGCGCACGCATGCTGAAGCCCGAAGACGTCGCGCAGGCGATCCTGTTCGTCGCCACTCGGCCACCCCATGTCTGCATCAACGAGATCCTGCTGAGCCCCACCGCCAATCGCGGCTATCTTGCCGAAGCCGAAGCGGCGGCGCAGGGTTGAAAGCGTCCGTCCTCCTCTTCCGCTCCTGCCACGCCGACGCCGCCCACCGATGCCTGTGCTCGATGCCAACTCTTTGCGCACGTTCGTCGCCGCGATCTTCGCCGCCGCCGGCTGTTCGGCGGAGGAAAGTGCGCGCATCGCCGCCTCGCTCGTCTCCGCCAACCTGACGGGGCATGACAGCCACGGCGTGGTGCGCACCCCGCGCTACGTCGCCTGGCTGCGCGAGGGCCTCGTTCGCGCCGACGTCGAGCCGCGCATCGAGCGGGCAACGTCCATCACGGCGGTGGTCGACGGCCTGTACGGCTTCGGCCAGACCGTCGCTCCATTCGCCGTCCGCCTCGGCGTGGAGAAGGCGCTCGCCTCCGGCCTCGCCGCCATCGCACTGAAGAATGCCGGCCACATCGGTCGCGTCGGCGAATGGGCGGAGCTGGCGGCGGAGCGAGGGGTGATATCGATCCACTTCGTCAACGTGCAGGGCTCGCTGCTCGTCGCCCCCTTCGGCGGGGTCGATCGTCGTCTCTCCACCGCGCCCTTCTGCATCGGCGTGCCGATCGCGGGCGGCGAGCCGATCATCCTCGATTTCGCCACCTCGCTGGTCGCCGAAGGCAAGGTGCTGGTCGCCTCGCGCGGCGGCCCGCCCATCCCGCCCGATGCGCTGATCCTGCCCGACGGTCGGCTGACCGGCGATCCCGCCGCGCTCTATGGCGACCTTTCGCGCGCAGAACGGAACCCGGAGGCCGGCGAAGGCGCGATCCGCGCCTTCGGCCTGCACAAGGGCTCCGGGCTTGCCGTGCTGTGCGAGATCCTCGCCGGCGCGCTCACCGGCAACGGCACCGCCGGCCCGCGCGAGGGCGCGCGGTCGCGCATCACCAACGGCATGCTGTCCTTCTACCTGCGCCCCGACGTGATCGACGACCCGGAAGCCTTCGCGCGGCGGGCGAGGCGTTTCCTCGCCTTCTGCCGCTCTTCCCGCCCCGACCGGCCAGGCGGGGCGGTGCTGATGCCGGGAGAGCCCGAGCGCCGCAAGCGCGAGGCGCGCGAACGCGCCGGCATCGAGCTGCCGCGGGAGGTCTGGGACTCGCTCCTCGCCACCGCCCGCTCGGTCGGGCTTGCCCCGGATCGCATCCCCACCGCGCGCTGAGCCACGCCATGCCGCAACCGTCCGACCTCGCCATCGCCCGCGCCACGGCGCTGCGCCCGATCGCCGACGTCGCCGCCGAACTCGGCCTCGGGGCCGAAACGATCCTGCCCTACGGGCGGCACAAGGCGAAGATCCCGCTCGATGCCGTTCCGCAACGGACGGAGCGCGGGCGCCTCGTCCTCGTCACCGGCATCAACCCCACGCCGGCGGGCGAAGGCAAGACGACGACCACCATCGGGCTCGCGGATGCGCTGCGGCGGATCGGCGTGCGCGCCGTGGCCTGCCTGCGCGAACCCTCGCTCGGCCCCTGCTTCGGGGTGAAGGGCGGGGCGACGGGCGGCGGCTACGCCCAGGTGGCGCCGATGGAGGACATCAACCTCCATTTCACCGGCGACATCCACGCCGTCACGGCCGCGAACAACCTGCTCGCCTCCCTGATCGACAACCACCTCCATCACGGCAATGCCCTCGGCATCGACCCGCGCCGAATCGCCTGGCGACGCTGCCTCGACCTGAACGACCGCGCGCTGCGCGACATCGTGGTCGGGCTCGGCGGGCCGCCGAACGGGCCGGTGCGCGAGGACGGGTTCGACATCACCGCCGCCTCCGAGGTGATGGCGGTGCTCTGCCTCGCCTCCGACCTCGCCGACCTGCGGGCGCGCCTCGCGCGCATCATCGTGGCGCAGCGGCGCGACGGCAGCCCCGTCACCGCCGCCGACCTGAAGGCCGACGGTGCCATGGCCACCCTGCTGCGCGATGCGCTGATGCCGAACCTGGTGCAGACGCTGGAGGGCACGCCGGCCTTCATCCATGGCGGGCCGTTCGCCAACATCGCGCATGGCTGCAACTCGCTGATCGCCACCCGCCTCGCCCTCGCGCTCGCCGACGTGGTGGTGACGGAAGCGGGCTTCGGGGCCGATCTCGGGGCGGAGAAGTTCCTCGACATCAAGTGCCGCATCGGCGGCCTCGCGCCGGGCTGCGCCGTCGTCGTCGCCACCGTGCGCGCGCTAAAGATGCACGCCGGCCTCGCCAAGGCGGAGCTCGGCCGCGAGGATGTGGCGGCGGTGGCGCGCGGGGCCGCGAACCTGCTGCGCCATGTCGCCAACCTGCAGGGTTTCGGCCTGCCCGTGCTGGTCGCGCTCAACCGGTTCGACACCGACACGGAAGCCGAGATCGGGGCGGTGCGCGAGGCGGTGGCCGCGGTGGGTGCGGACGCCATCCTCTGCACGCACTGGGCGGAGGGCGGCGAGGGGGCGGTGGGGCTCGCGCGGGCGGTGCTGGCGCGGCTCGATGCCGGCACGGCGCACCTTGCCTTGCTTTACCCGGACGAGATGCCGCTGGCGGAGAAGATCGTCACGGTGGCAACACGAATCTACCACGCCGGCGAGGTGACGTTCTCCGACCTCGCCGCACGGCGCCTCGCCGCCTTCGAGGCGGCGGGGTTTGGCCGCCTGCCGGTGTGCATCGCCAAGACGCAGTACAGTTTCTCGGCCGACCCGCGGCTGCTCGGCGCGCCGGAGGGACACACCTTTCCGGTGCGCGACGTCCGCCTCTCCGCCGGTGCTGGGTTCGTGGTGGCGCTGGCCGGCGACATCATGACCATGCCTGGCCTGCCGCGCGTGCCGGCGGCGGAAGCGATCGGCCTCGACGAGACGGGGGCGATCGAGGGGCTGTTCTGAGCCCGGCGCCGAGCCTCAGGCGCGCAGGTTCAGCCGCGCGCCGAGCAGCGCGCCGAGCCCCGCCGTCGCATCCCCCCCGCCACCGAGCAGCGCAAGGCGCGGGTCGGCGGGCGGAGCGGAGCCTTGCTCGTTCAGCATCAGGTAGCGGTTGACGAAACGATCGACCCAGCGCGGGTCCTTGAAGTTCGCAGGATCGAGCCGCTTCTCGAGAATCGCGCGCTGCTGTTCGAACTCCAGCATGCCGAATTTCGCCGGCAAGCCCAGCGCGGTGCGGGCGACCGCGGTCAGCACCCGGTCGCCCATCAGCTGCACCACGCTCTCCACCCCGCCGATCATGCGCCGGAAGTAGAGCGCCTCGCGCAGCCCCGGGTTGGCTTCGCCGTTCGCCTTCTCGAAGCGGTTGGTGAGGGTCAGGCGAACGATGCGATCCACCAGAGCCGGGTCGGCGAGCGGGGGGCCGTCGCGGCCGGCGAAGGCGCGGTTGATCTGGCGATAGCGCGGGTCGACCATGCGGTTGGCGAAGCTGCGCAGATCCGCCGGGTCTTCCGTCAGCAGGCGGCGGATGACGGCGCGTTTGTCCACCTCGCTTTCCAGCTGGAACGCTTCCAGCACGAAGGTGAGGGTGCGCCGGTCGCGCAACAATTCCTCGATCGAGCCGATTTCGGCGGCACGGGCGCGGAAGCGTTCGACGTCGCGGGCGACGTCGCGGCGCGCCTCGAACCGTGCCTGCAGCGCCTCGCCCTGGCGCTGCAGCAGGCTCCAGGCGGCGGGCGCGCCGATGCCGGGCAGCATGTCAGGCGACGGCGGCGACGAAAGCCGGCCCCGGCGCGGGCGGGCTGGCGGCGGCCGCGGGCGCCGTGGCTTCCGCCGGGCGGGTGGTGAGCGCCTCGATCAGGTCGCGATGGATGGCCATCAGCGGCTCGAGCGAGCCCTGGTCCGACATGCGCGCCACCGCCTCGCGCTGCGCCCACAGGCCGAGCGAGATGAGCCTCGCCTTGAGATCGGGCGGCAGGGCGTTGGCGGGGTCGGCAAGGTCGGTGAGCAGGATGGACCACAGCCGGTGCGCGAGGTGCAGGGCGGCGGCGCGGGAGGCGGTGTCGGTCGCGGCGGCGAGCTGGGCGTTGACGTGGCGAAAGGCGCGCGCCTCGCGTTCGCGCGGGGTTTCGCTGGCGGCGGCCTGGGCGGCGTAGCGTGCGGCGGACATGGGGCGTGCGGCGGCTCAGGGCGAAGGGGTGGGGGCAGCGGCCATCCCCGCCGCCCCCGAGGTGAGGCGATCAGCGGAACAGGCCGAGCAGGGCCTGGTTCTGCTGGTTGGCGATGGAGAGCGACTGGATGGCGAGCTGCTGCTTGGTCTGCAGCGAGGTCAGCCGCGCACTCTCCTCCGCCAGGTCGGCGTCCACCAGAGCGCCAAGGCCTTCGCGCACCGAGTCCGTCAACTGCTTCGTGAAGTCCTGTAGCCCCTCCACTTGGCGCAACGCAGCACCGAGAGTAGCGAGGCGCTGCCCCATGGTGTTGATGGCACCCTGCACCACGTCGATGGCGTTGTCGTCTGGCACCGCGGTTGCGCCGGTTACGGTCGTACTCAGGCTACCCGCAGTGATGTTGGCCCGGATCACGAGCTCGCCCTGGGTATTGATGAAGGCGTTGATGCCGGCCTCCTGCATGCGCTGGGCGAGATTGGCGATGCGTGTGAGCGGGCTGTCAGCGCTATCGAATTGAACGTCGAATACTCGCGTGGTGGCGTTCGGGGTCGCAGTCACCGCAGAAGTGCCATCCGAAAACTCGAAGATGTACGTCGTGCCGTCGATCTCGAATTCCACCTGCTCACCGTTGCCGGGGTTCAATGAAGAGTCAAACGTCAACCGGCCGCCACCGGACTGGTCCGCCGTCAGCCCAGCGATCCCAAGCCCAGCGGCCGAGCTGTTGGTGCCGGTGATATCAACCGTGTTGCCGAGGATGTCGCGAATGATGTTGAGGTTGGTGTCATTCACGCCTGCAAGACCGAGCCCCGCGGCGAGGAGGTTGACCCCATTGAAGGTCGCTCCCTGGACGTAAGCGTCAATGTTGTTCAGCGCGTTGGTGATCTGTTCATTGATCTGGTTGATGTCCAGCCCCTGCTGCTGACCCTGGACGATGGTCTGCTTCAGTCGGCCGAGCTCATCGGAGATCTTGGTCGCGGCATCGCGTGCCACGGTTAGGGTCGCCTTGCCGAACGCGAGGCTGTCGCGCACCGCACTCAGCGCGTTGAGGTCGGCACGCATGCTCTGCGCGATCGAGAACACGGCTGGGTCGTCGTTCGCCTTGTTGATGCGCAGGCCCGACTCCACCGCGGCCTGGGTCTTCGCCATCTGGTTGCTGATCAGCGACAGCGAGCGGATCGCTGCCATCGCGGTGACGTTGGTGTTGATCGAGGACATCGTCCCTCTCTCCTCTCTCGCCCCCGGCGGGGCCTTCACGGTTCCGTTCCGCCGCCCGCGCGCCCCACGCCATCGCAGAACGGGCGGCGGCCGGCTGAAGGGCGAATGGCAACCGCCGTGCCAGGCCGTGACGGAAGCGAGACAACCCTGAACGGAAGGTTAACGCTTCGGAATCAAGCACTTGGCCCAAACGCACACCACGCGGCAGCATGTGCCGAGCGAGGGGTCGAAACAGCCCGGCAAAACCCGCCCAGCCCACACCCGCGCACCCGGCAAAACCTGCCGCCCGGCAAACCCGTCACGCCTCCGTGGGGGCCGAGGCGCACGTGCGCGGTTGACCGCGACCACCGCCCTTTGCCATACGCCCCGCGTGCCGACGGCTGCCGGCACACCCAACACGGCGATCGGAGACCACGATGGACGACGGGAGCGGAAGTTTTCGCACCCCTCACCGCGCTCCGGCCCCCGCCTCGGATGACCGCCGCCGCGTGACGTGACCGCGGCGTCGATCCTCCGGCCGGGCCGCGCGCCCAAGCCCCGGAGGATCGAGCCCATGACCAAGACCCTGCTTGGTGCGGCCACGCTGACACCCGACGCGGCCGCCGCCCTCCACCCCGCCGATCTCGCCGCGCTGCTCGAACGCCGCGCGCCGAAGGAAGCCTGGGCCATCCTCGCCGCGCTTCCCCTTGCCCGGCGCGCCGAGACCTTCGGCTACCTCGAGGCCGCGACCCAGGTCGCGATCGCGGCCGAGGCCGATCTGCGCGCGCTCGCCGAGCTTCTCGCCGCGATGGACGCCGACGAGCGCGCGGACTTCTGGACCGCGCTGGACGAGGGGCTGCGCGAGAAACTCTCGCCCGCTCTTGCCGCCGCCGAACGCGAGGACATCCGCCGCCTCGCCTCCTATCCGCCCGGCACCGCCGGCGCGGTGATGACGAGCGAGTACGCGACCCTGCGGCCGGAGATGACGGCCCGCGAGGCGATCGAGGCGCTGCGCGCCCAGGCGGCGAGCAAGGAGACGATCGCCGTCGCCTACGTGCTCTCGCCGCAACGCCGCCTGCTCGGCACCGTCGCGCTCGAGGACTTGGTCGTCGCCCGCGCCGAGGAACGCGTCGAAGCGTTGATGCGGCGCGACCCGCCCTTCGTGCGCGCCGACGACGACGCCGAGGAGGCGGCGCGACTGATCGCGCGCTACGACCTGCCGGCGATTCCGGTGATCAACGGCGGGGAGATGATGGTCGGCATCGTCACCGCCGACGACGCGATGGACGTCGCCGAGATCGAGGCCACCGAGGACATCCAGAAGGCGGGCGGCACTTCGGGCCTCGTCGTCTCCCTGCGCGACGCCTCGATCGGCCTGCTGTATCGCAAGCGCATCTCCTGGCTGATCGTGCTCGTCTTCGCCAACATCTTCTCCGGTGCCGGCATCGCCGCCTTCGAGGACGTGATCGCGGCCAATGTCGCCCTCGTCTTCTTCCTGCCCCTGCTCATCGATTCGGGCGGCAATGCGGGCAGCCAGTCGGCCACGCTGATGGTGCGCGCACTGGCCACCGGCGATGCGCAGCTCTCCGACTGGGCGCGGATGATGGGGCGGGAGATGGCTGTCGCCGCCCTGCTCGGCGGCACCATGGCGCTCGTCGTGTCGCTCATCGGCCTGGTGCGGGCGGGGCCCGAGATCGCGCTCGTGGTCGCACTCACCATGGTCTGCACGGTGATGGTGGGTTCGCTCATCGGCCTCTCGCTGCCCGTGCTGCTCTCCAGGTTCGGCTTCGACCCCGCGACCGCCTCCGCCCCACTGATCACCACCATCGCCGACGTCTCGGGGGTGCTGATCTATTTCGCGATCGCCTCCGCGCTCCTGGTCGGGTGATCGCGATGCGCGCGCAACGAACGAGGGAGGCCGGCATGGACGAGGGAAGTAGACGCACGGGGGCCGCCCGCGTGGCCAGGGGCGGCCCCCGCATGATCGCACTGGCCGACGCAGCAACCCGCCGAGACCGCCCGGAACGCGGCTGAGCCCTTGCGTCTCCGCCCGGGTGCGCTCGGCCCGAAGACGGAGACGCAACGATGATCCGCCCGCTCGAGAAGTCCGTCCTGACCGACTTCATCGCGCGCAAGGATGAGGAGTCCGTGCGTGCGGCACTGAAGCCCTACCACCCCTTCGACATCGCCAACCTGATCCCGGAGCTCGCGCCCGACCACCAGGTCGCGGTTCTGCTCGCCTTGCCGGCAAAGCGCCAGGCACAGGTCTTCGGCTACCTCGACGCCGAGGAACAGCTGACCATCGTGCGCGCGCTGTCGCGCGAGGACCTTGGCCGCCTTTTCGCCGACATGGACCCGGACGAGCGCGCCGACCTCTACAAGCGCCTGCCCGAGGCGGTGCGCGAGGCGATCCTGCCCGGGCTCGCCGCGGCCGAGCGCGAGGACGTGCGCAAGCTCGCCGCCTACCCCGAAGGTACGGTGGGGTCGGTGATGACCTCGGCCTACGCCACCCTGCCCGCAGACATCACGGTGGGCGAGGCGATCGCGCGCCTTCGCCGTGAGGCACCGAACCGCGAGACCATCTACGACGCCTATGTCGTCGACGACGCGCGCCGCATGGTCGGCGTGGTGTCGCTGCGCGACCTGTTGATGGCCTCGGACGAGACGAAGGTTGCCGAGGTGATGCGGCGCGAGGTGGTGAAGGTGGCGGCGGAGGCACCCCGCGCGGAGGCGGTGCGGCTGATTCGCGAGTACGACCTGATCGCCCTGCCCGTGATCAACGGCGGCGGCGTGATGGTCGGCATCGTCACCATCGACGACGCGATGGACGTGGCGGAGCGCGAGGAGCTCGAGCGGGTGCAGAAGTTCGGCGGCACGATCGCGCTCGGCGGCCCCGACATCGACCTGCTGAACTCGCCGTTCAAGCGCATCTACGGCGCCCGCCTGTTCTAGCTCGCGTTGCTCACCGTGTTCGGCCTGGTGACAAGCCATTTCGTCACCGCGCAGGAGGAACTGCTCGACAAGGCGATCGTGCTCGCCGCCTTCATCGCCCCCATCATCGACATGGGCGGCAACACCGGCAGCCAGACCGCGACCATGGTGATCCGGGCCATGGCGCTCGGCCAGGTCGCGCTGCGCTGGCGCGACTTTTTCACGGTGCTGAAGCGGGACTTGCCGGTAGCCGTCGCGCTCGGCGTCTCCATCGCGGTGCTCGAGGCGGTGCTGGCGTGGACGACGAAGGGTATCGGCTGGGACGTCGTCGCCGTGGTCGGGCTCTCCATGCTCGCTTGCACGGTGCTGGGCAGCCTGTTCGGCATTCTGCTTCCCTTCGCCGCGCGCGCGATCAGGCAGGACCCGGCCACGTTGTCGTCGCCGGTCATCACCTCGGTGATGGATCTCGTCGGCGTGTTCATCTACTTCGGCATCGCCTGGGCATTCCTCGGCCACCTCTTCGTCGATTGAACCCTGTGGGCGGCGCGGCGTGCGCCGCCCGCCCGCTTTGCACGGAGATCCGACCATGCGTGCCACGATCGGCGCTTTCGTTCTCCTCCTCACGCCTGTTTTTCTGTTCGTTCCGCTGCAAGCCCAGGCCGGCGCCTTCGCCGTCGACGACGCCACCATTGGCACGCCGGGCGAAGTGTCGCTTGACCTCGTCGCCGGCGTCTCGGTGAACCGCGCGCGTGAACGCGTGTTCGCCGCCACACCGGCGTACACGCTGCAAGCGATCCCGCTTCAGCTCAGCCTCGAGTTCGCACGCGAGGGGCTTGCGCGCGGCGACGAAGGGCCGAAGCGTCGCTTCTGGGGAACGGCCCTCGCCCCCGAGGCGAAGCTTCGCCTGCTCGATCTCGACGCGCACGGCCGCATCGGCCTCGCCGTCGCGACGGGCTTCTCGTGGCGCGCCTCGCTGCAGAGGCCCGGGCCGACTGAAGACGAGGACGAGGTGCCGCGTTTCCGCCGCCTCGAGAGCATCTCCGGGCTGGGCATCACGTCGTTCCGCCTCGTCGAGAGGGTCACGCTGAACCTCAACGCGGGGTTGGAGCGGGATCGCGCGGAAGGCCGGACGCAACCGCTCTGGGGTGTGGGTGCGGCCTGGGTCGCGCTGCCGGAGACGCCGCTCGGCACGACGACGCTGATCGCCGAGGCGAGCGGGACGGATCGCGGTCGTGCTGCGCTGCAGGCGGGGCTCAGGCAGACCCTGTGGGACGACAGGGTCGACCTCGATCTCGTTGTCGGGCGCAACCTGAGCGACGAGCGCGCCACCTGGCTCGTCTTCGGCGTCGCGGGCCGGTTCTGACCATGGGGCGATGGCGTGGCGGGAGGCGGCGTGTCGTGCCGTCGCCCGCGCCAGGCTCCGCGTCGCGGAGGCGATCCTGGACCTTGCGATCGTGCTGTTGGAAGGGCGAGTGATCGGCCCGGTCGGCGGGTTGCGGCTTGCGCACCTCGCCGGCCGCGTGGCCGGGCTGCCGAAGCGATTGCGCGCGCCCGCCCGCCTTGGGCAAGGAGCGGAAGTCACGCTGCCGGGCCGGGAGAAGAACGGTGATCGAACTCCATGAGGTGATGCTGCGCCTGACGGTGGCACTCGCACTCGGTGCGGTAATCGGCGCCGAACGGCAGTGGCGGCAGCGCATGGCGGGGCTGCGCACCAATGCGCTGGTCGCCCTCGGCGCGGCGTCGTTCACCGTGTTCGGCCTCGTCACGCCGGGCGATGCATCGCCGACGCGAGTCGCCGCCCAGGTCGTGTCGGGGATCGGCTTCCTCGGCGCCGGCGTCATCCTGCGCGAGGGGCTGAACGTGCGGGGGTTGAACACCGCCGCCACGCTGTGGTGTTCGGCCGCGGTCGGCGTGTTCGCCGGCGCGGGCGCCCTGCTCCCCGCCGCAGGCGCGACGCTGCTCGTCGTGCTCGGCAACCTCTTCCTTCGCCCGCTCGTGCGGCTGATCGACCGCCAGCCACAAGCGGGCTCGGAGGTCGACCACCATTACGTCGTCGAACTCGTCTGCAAGTCCTCGAAGGAGGCGCACATCCGCGCGCTGCTGTTGCAGGCGGTGGCGGCCTCGGATGTGCGGCTGCGTCGCCTCGAGAGCCAGGACCTCGGCGCGGCGGCGGAAGGGGCGGCGGAGCGCGTGGCGGTGACGGCGGAGATCGTCGCGCCGGGGCGGCGCGAGGCCTGGCTTGAGGAGCTGGTCGGGCGGATTTCGCTCGAGCCCTCGGTGAGCCGGGCGGGGTGGACGGAGAAGCGCGGCGAAGGCGGGTGAGTGGGCCGTGGCGCTTCGCCCCTTTGCCACCTTACCCCTTTGGCGCTTTCGCACTTTGGCGCTTTGGGCCGTCGCCCGGCCGCGCCGGTTCGGGCCTTGCGTCATGGAGGCTACGCCGCCCGCATACCGGAACCGGACGCACGCAGGGCTCAACGCCACACGACGACGCGACGCGCGGCTTCCCCCATCTTCACCCAGGCCTCGCCGCGACCGAGCGTGGCCACATTCGCCCCTTTCCCGAACAGTCGCTCCACCGATTTGGCCTTCGCGTTGGTCTGGAAGGAGAGGATGAGCCCCATGTCGGCGAGGAAGTCGGCGTCGGCGGCATCGAAATCGTCCGGCCGCTGGCTGATCAGCATCACAGCCCCACCGCGTGAGCGGGAGACACGGAGAAGGTGACCGACAGCGCCGAGGTGGGTTTCGAGAACGTTGTGGGCCTCGTCGATGACGAACATGACCCTGAGCGCCCGGTTGCCCTCGGCGTCGGCCGGCGCATCGCCAAGCTCGCTGAGATGCCGGTTCAGGGCCTCCGCGATCAGGGTGACCACGCTGACGCGAACGCTCTGTGACAACGCGTCCGGCAACTGGATGATCCAGGAGCGTCGGAAGAACTCCGCCGGCGAGAGGCTCGGCTCGAACAAGGGCAAGCGGCAGAGTCCGTCCAGAGTGTTCGTCGCGCCGTCCGGATTACGGCCTTGCTCATCATACAGAGCACGCAATGAATTCCGCACGTGCTCCAGCGTGCATGGCACGTGGGCACGGAGCGCTCGCTCAGCCGCCTCCACGAAAAGGTTTTTCTGAGTGGGGCCGAAGCCGGAGCCCTTCAGCGCACTCAGCATGTCGCAGAGCTTCTGGGCGGCAATGGTGATCTCGTTCTGGCTCCGGTCGGAAAGGTGCAGGACATCGAGGGGGATCGGCGCCGTTCGCGGCGACACGACACTGGCACCGAGCAGGCGGTCGAGAGCCTTGTCCGGCTGCGTGAGGTCGGCCTTGAGGTCGAAGACGATGACCGGCACGCCCGTGGCTTCGTGAAGGGCACGCAGGAGGGTGATGGCGGTCGTCGTCTTGCCTTTGCCGGAGGCGCCCATCAGAGCGGAATGAGGGGCGCTGCCCTTGGCGTTCACCGCCCACACCACCCTCTCGCCCGTTGCCGCATCCTCACCGATCGGGACCGAGACGGCCGCCGGAACGCTCGTCCTGTCGAGCCCAACGCCGCCTCGGGAAGTATATCCTTCCGCAGGAAGACGCGCCAACTCAGCGAGCTTGGCGACGAAGGTGCTGAGATCCCCCTTCGCGTCTTCCCAATCCTGCATCAGCAGGGTGGCACCACGCCCCCAATGCCGGGCGATCAATTTCTTGAAGTCGGCAAGGGTGAGATCGTCTTTCCCCGCTGCCTCCGACACGATTGCCAGCCACGCCGCCGCATCGGCAGTGTCGCGGAACAGTTGCTGGCCCCTGATCGGGGTGGCGGGATCGTCTTCGCCATCTTCCTGCGGCGGCGAGTCAGGGAGCGAGAGGGAGCGCGCGATGGCCAAGCGGGCGGCGAAATAGCGGTGCTTGTAACCGAAACGACGCAGCAGCTCGGAGCATTTGGCGTCGGCCGCCCGTGTCGTCTGGTATTGCGCGCCCAAAACGTCGACGACGGTGATGGCCATGGGTTCCCCCATCAAAGAGACACCGGCTTGATTGTCGTGACCGGAACGCCACCGTCCTGCAGCACCTCGAGGTCGTAGGCGGCGAGGATCCGGTCGCGGATCGCCTCAAGCTTGTCGTCGACCACCTCTTCGTCGGTGGAGAGCAGGATCACCTGGCCCGGACGGTCGGTGAACGTCTTCAGCACGCCGAGGCGTTGCTCCCTGCTCAGGCGCGCCAACGGTGTATCGACGATGAACGGGAAACGGTAGCCGCTGACCTGAGTTACCGCGTAGATCAACGCCTGGGTGAACACCTGGCTGCCGCCAGCGGATTTCTCGATTTCATGGAGATCTTCGCCGGTCTCGGAGAGCATGCGCACTTGGCAGTCAGGGCTGATTTCGATGCGCTGCACGCGATCGGACATGTGCGCCATGGCTTTCCAGGCCTTCGTCATGGCCTCGGCGATGGTGCCGACCTGCGTCGGAACGGCCTCCTTCAGGATGGCCTCGATCAGAGCGATGACCCGTTCCGCGCGTTCCGCTTGCCGGATCGCCGGCTTTCCCTGCCCGATGCGGTCCGTGTATCGGCCGAGTTCCTGGCGTTTGGCGGCGAGTTTCCCCTCAAGGGAGACGAGTTCGCGCTCCGCCGCTCCACGTTCGGCGCTGAGGCGCCCGACTTCCTGGCTGATCTCCTTGAGCCGCTCGCTGACCCTCTGTGCCTCGGGGGCGTGCGGTTCGATGGCCAAGCGTTCGCGTTTCTTGGCCTCGGCCGCATCCTGGTTGGTGCGAATGGTGAGCAGAAGCTCTTCCAAATCCGCCGCCGAACGAGCACCAACCGTGATCAATCGGTCGATGGCCTGCTGGCGAACTGCGCCCATCAGGCCGGCGAACCGATAGGAGTCGGCACAGCCTTCCGGCGCAGGATGCCAGAGTGCTTCCCACGCCTCGCGCACCAGCGACAGCACGGCTTCTCGCTTCGGCTCCTCGAGCGGAGGTGTCAATTGGTCCAGTCCCTCGCGAAGGCGCGCCAGATAGCGTTCCAGATTGGCGCTTCCCTGCGTCTTCCCCGCCTCCCAAGCTTCGCGCAGCTCCTCGGCACGCAGTCGCGCCAACGTCCTAGCGCGCAAATCGGGGCCCGCGAGTGCGAGAGCGATCTCCTCGTTGAGGAGCTTGATCAGCGCCTCAGTCGCATCGCTTGCCGCCGCACGAAATCGCTCCTCGTCCCTCGTCAAGTCCGACACCATGGCGACCGTAATCTCCCGACCGCCAAACTGCTGGACGAGTTGGTCCTGTTCGCGCTCGAGCGCGGGAAGCAAGGTATCCGCGTGTTGGATGATCTCCTTCTTGACCCTGATCTCGTCGAGAAGCCTTTCGATCTCCGCTTCGACCGCATGCACTGTCTCATCGGACGGGAGCGCGGCACTCTTGCGGCGTGCATCGGCGTATTTGCCGAGGGACTCCTTGAGGCTTTCCAAGACAGGCAAACCAAGGAGACCCTTGATCGCCGCCTCAACCTGCTTCGCCATCGCTTTCGCCGCATATCGTTGGACCTGTTCGCCATCGAACAGAAAGAATTCCGCCAGGCTCGGGGGGATGAATGTTTGCGCGATGAACTCGCGGAACCACTGATCCACATCGTTGACGATGGCGGGCGGCGCGACAGGGATCCGTTTCGCCCCCTCGTAGATCAACAACTCGTCGCTGTAAGTCTTGTGTTTTCATTCGGGCGTGAAGTGCCAGCGTCGCTTCAGTTCGATCGGCTCACCATCGTCGTCCACGAACTCGAGGCTGACGCCGCAGCTCTGTCGCCCCTGGGCGATTGCCCGTCGGTGTAGCGTCCCTTCCAAGAACTGGCTGTAGGTCAAGGCAAGCTTGTCCGTCGCTCCGTCGCCCGCGACCACCTTGGCGCGCGGCAAAAGCGGTAGGCCGTCGCGACCGTAGAGGCCGAGCGTGACCGCCTCGAAAAACGACGTCTTGCCGTGTTCGTTTGGGGCGCGGATCAAAATGACGTTGCGTTTGCCCTCGGGCACGGGGAATTCGAAGCGGGCGTGGCGATAGGATCGCCAGTCGAACAATTCGACCGCTGTCAAATGCATCAGCCGCCCTCCTTCTCGACCTCGATCTCTTCGAGGATCCGGTCGAACTCCTCCCAAAGCCCCTTCTTCTTTTTCTTCCCCTGTTGATCGAGTTCGGCTTCGACCAGCTCCTCAAAAGCAGCGAAGCGGACCCCGGCCTCGCGGCACTTTCGGGCGACGAGCCTGCGCCCCTCCTCGGTGCCTAACAGAACGACCGAATGTCTCGGCATCAGCTCGCTCTCCTCCCAGCCCGATCATGCATGGGCGGCCCTTTGCAAGGTTTGCAGCGCATCCTCCGCCCAGATGCGGCGGATGCGGGCGATCTCGTCCGCGCTGATCAGTTCCCGCCCCACTTCCGCCTGCAGGGCGAGCAGGCGGGAGAGGATCTCGGCCCGCGTGGCCAGCGTGAACGGGCCCGGAATGAAGGTGCCGTTCGCCGCCACCGTCATCCGCCCGTCGCGCCGCCGCGCCAGCCGCCGTGTGGGATCGTTGCGGATGGAGGCGAGCCAGTCGCGGAACGCGATCAGCGGCGCGAACTCGGCGAAGCCTGCTTCGACGAACCCCTCCAGCGAGCGGTCCTTCTCCACCACGGTGCAGGTCCAGCAGCCGAAGCGGGGCGAGGTGGTGCCGCAGGAGGGCGCATCGTCGAGCGAGGTGACGACCGGGCACTCGCCGCCGCCGGCGTCGCGATAGAGCTGGATCAAGGCGCGGTGGCTGCCGCCCCAGGGTGGCGGGTTGGTGGCGAGGAACTCCCACACGTCGTCGGTGGAAAGCTCGACGATCGGGCGGAACACCAGGCAGCCCTTCAGATCGTTGTGGCGGTTGAGCCGCCGCCCGTTGTCGTAGCGCGCGACGGAGCCCGCGCGCGTGGCACTCTCGTCCCGCCGCACGCCAAGAAGCAGGATCACCTCGCCCGAGGCCGCCACCTGGTCGCGCACGTAGCGCGAGGTGGGCTGAATCTTCATGCGGTCCGTACACCAGCGGAACGAGCGGTTCGGCGTGGGGTAGCCGCGCCCGATCAGGTTCACCCAGAAGGTTGCGTCCGGATCGGGCCGGGTGGTGACCACATGCACCGGCAGCCGCCAGGCCTCGACGGCGCGGCGCATCTCCGCCTGCACGGCGGCGATGTGCGCCATCACGAGCGGGGATTCGACCAGGGTGTCGTTGGCGACGATGTGCACCGCGCGACGGCGTTCGTCGGGCGCGAGCGAGAGGAGGAGATCGAAGACGAGATGGGCGACGAGGGTGCTGTCCTTGCCGCCAGAGAAGCCGACGATCCAGGGAAAGCCGTGGGGTTCGAGGTATTCCGCGCGCAACTCCGCGCGGATGGCGCTCACCCGCGCCTCGAGCGGGGCCTCAGCGGGGGGGGGGGGGGGGGGGCGGGNGGGGGCTCGCGACTCGCGCGGCAAGCGCAAGATGGGAGGCGGAAGCGGCATCCGCCCGGCCGCGACGGCGACGCGTCCGACTTTGACGCGCTCAGCCCGCGCCGCGCGGGCCGGCCCACTCCCTGAGGTCGGCCTCCTGGCGCAGGCGAAGGCGACGGAACTCGACGCCGGCGAAGACGTCCTCGAGATCGGGCGCGCGGTCCTTGGCGATGGGTAGGCTGGTGCGCGCCTCCTCGGCGAAGCGCAGCCGCATCGCGTCGCCGGCGTTCAGGTAGGCCTCGTCCCACCAGGCGAGGATGGCGTCTTTCGCCGCGGCGAGCGTGGCGGCGGCAACGAGGCGTTCGCGCTTCTCGCGCTGGTTCAGCGTGCGGTGCGCCGGCAGGAGGTTCCAGAGGTCGTTGCAGGCCCAGGCCGAGAAGGGCAGGCAGTGATCGATGTCGAGCACGCCGGGAGCGAGGCGGCGCCCGCTCCAGACGCAGCGAATGGCCGCGCCGCCCGCGAGGCGCTGTTCGGCGAGGCTGCGCACGAAGGCGGTGTCGCGCTCGGGCTCCGTCCAGCGGAGCGCGGACAGCACCTCGTCGGCCGCGACGATGCGCCCGGCGCGTTCGGCGTAGCCGCGCGTCAGCCGCACCCATTCGGCGATGAGCATCGGCTCGATCCAGGCCCCCATGCGCATCAGCGCCTGCCAGACAGGAAGCGGCACGCGCAGCGTGCCGTAGTCCCAGAGCGTCTCCTCGGTGAGCGCGAAGGTCGCGCGCCGGGGCGCGAGCCGGCCATAGACGGCGGGAAACACCGGCACGTCGTTGGCGTAGGTGAGGTGACGCGCGGGCATCTGCGCGATCGTCTTCGCCGCATCCCCCAGCGCCTGACGCAGCGCCTCGCCCGCCTCAGCCGCGAACTGGGCACCGAGGCGGAGGTCGAACGGGGCAAGGGGGGCGAGGGCGGCGAAAGCCTCGGTGACGAAGGCGGGCTTCATGCCGAGACGCTCCGGCATCTGCGGCAGCCCGCGCTCGATCAGCGGCTTGAACAGGCGGATCCAGTTCAGCGCGACGAGGCCCAAGGGGAGCTCCACGTCGTCGCCCGCCTCGCGCGCGACATTGGCCGAAGCATCGGCGATGCGCGCGATCGCGCGCAGAAGCGCGAGCTTGTAGGTGGCGGCCTTCTCCTGGCGCAGGATCACCCCGCGCAACAGCGGCAAGGCACCCGAGCCGTCCTCCGGCAGGTCGAGCACGACGGTCTGCCAGCGCACGTCGGGGCGGCCGCCACGGTCCTCGCGCCGCTCCGTCGCCATCCGCAGCGCGAGCCCGAACTCGAGCCCGAGCCGCTCCACCTCGTGCGCATCCACCGGCCACATCGGACGGTCGGGCGGGGCGGGGCCGTGGCGGAGCGTGAGCACCATCCGCCCGCCCGGCTTCAGCAGCGTGGCCAGCCGACGCATGGCCCGCCGACGCTCCTCGGACGGGACATGCATCCAGACCCCCGAAAGCCAGACGAGGTCGAACGCAAGGCCGAGGCGATGGACGACGGCGAGCGCGGGGAGGCGGTCGTCGAGCCAGCGGATGGCGGGGTGCGGATGGAGGCGCGCCGCCTCGCCGCGCATCGCGGAGGCGGGTTCGACCGCGATCACCTCGAAGCCGCGCGCGGCGAACCAGGCGGCATCGCGCCCGGACCCCGCACCGACATCGAGCACGAGCCCGGGCGGGGCGGGGAGAAAGGGGATGGCGTCGGCGTGGATGTCGGCGAAGCCGAAGGCCTCGTAGGCCTCGGTGAACTCGCGGAAGCCGCGCTGGTAGGGCCCGATCGTGTCCGACACGGCGGGGCGGAACAATACAACAAGATGGGGAAAGGGCCGATGGGCCCTTTCCCCAAACCCCTATCCCGCGAGCCGGGCCTCGATCGCGTCCCAGATCGCGCGCTCGAGATGCACGCCGTCGAACCGCGCCACCTCCTGCAGCCCCGTGGGCGAAGTGACGTTGATCTCGGTGAGATAGCCGCCAATGACGTCGATGCCGACGAAGATCAGCCCCCGCTCGCGCAGCGCGGGGCCAAGACGGGCGCAGATCTCGCGCTCGCGGTCGGTGAGCGTCGTCTTCTCCGCCCGTCCTCCCACGTGCAGGTTCGATCGCGCCTCGCCCTCGGGTGGAATGCGGTTGATCGCCCCCATCGGCTCGCCATCGACCAGGATGATGCGCTTGTCGCCCTCGCGCACCTCGGGCACGTAGCGCTGGATGACGAGCGGTTCGCGCGACCGTTCGGTGAACAGCTCGAACAGCGCGTTGAAGTTCATGTCGTCGGCGCGGAGGAGAAACACGCCCGCGCCGCCGTTGCCGTAGAGCGGCTTGAGGATGACGTCGCCGTGCTCGCGCCGGAAGGCCTGGATCTGATCGCGATCGGCCGAGATCAGGGTGGGCGGCATGAGGTCGAGGAAATGGGTGACGAAGAGCTTTTCGGGCGCGTTCCGAACCGAGACCGGATCGTTCACCACGAGGGTCTTGGGGTGGATGTGCTCGAGGATGTGGGTGGCGGTGATGTAGGCCATGTCGAAGGGCGGGTCCTGGCGCATCAGCACCACGTCCATCGACGCGAGGTCGAGTTCGGTCCAGGGCCCGAAGGTGTAGTGGTTGCCCTTCTCCCGCCTGAGCGTCAGCGGCCGGGCGCGCGCCACCACGCGTCCGCCCGACAGCGAGAGATGGCGCGGCAGGTAGTGCCAGAGGCTGTGGCCGCGCGCCTGCGCCTCGAGCCCGAGCACGAAGGTGGAGTCGGCGTCGATGTCGATCGTCTCGATCGGATCCATCTGGATCGCGACCGCAAGCTCACGGCTCATGCCTGGCGCCTCCTTGCTGGCGGCGGGATGGAACACGGCGGGCGGCCGGCCCGCAAGCGGTGGCGGCTCACGCGCCGCTGTGGTGCGGCCCGACGCGCGGCCGCCTACAACGCGACCCATGAATCGTCGTTTCCTTCTCGCCGGCCTCGCCGCGCTTCCCGCCGGCACGCTCGCCGCGCAGCAGAACCGTGCCCCCGCCCCGCCCGGAGCCACGCCGCCGCGGCGCACCGAGCCTCCCCCCGAGACGGCGCCCGCGCCCCTCTCCGCCGCCGACCGGGCCGAACTGGCGCGCCTCGAAGCCTACTTGGACGGCATCCGCACGCTCACCGCCCGCTTCGTGCAGGTCGATGCCCGCGGCGGCACCGCCACTGGGCGGCTTTGGCTCGCGCGCCCCGGCCGCATGCGCTTCGAGTACGACCCGCCGAGCCCGATCCTGCTCGTCGCCGACGGACGCTTCGTCATCTTTCACGATCGTTCCGTGATGCAGACGAGCCACATTCCGCTCGGCTCCACGCCGCTGTCGCTGTTGCTCGCCGAGCGGATCCGTCTCGACGATGGGGAGGCGCAGACCGTTCGCCTGAGCCGCGGCGAAGGGCTCATTCAAGCAACCTTGATCCGCCGCGGCCGTGCGCACGAGGGCTCGCTTCTCCTCGTCTTCACCGACCCCCCACTCGCGCTCCGCCAGTGGCTGGTGACGGACGCGCAACGGCAGACCGTGCGCGTCACGCTGCTCGACGTCGAGATCGGCGGTCGGTTCGATCCCAACCTGTTCCGCTTCATCGATCCGCGTTTCTTCGCTCCTCCCTCCGGCAACTGAAGGGGACGCCTCACAGCCCCTTCCAGGCGCGGAACCAAGCGACGAAGCGCGGGATGCCCTCCTCCAGGGTGGTGGTCGGGGCGAAGCCGAAATCCTCCGCCGCCCGACGGATGTCGGCGAAGGTTTCGGGGGCATCGGCGCGGGGTTTCGGTGCGGTCTCGCGGATGGCGGCCCTGCCCAAGGCGCGCTCCAGGAGCGAGACCAGACGCTCGACCGGCTCGGCGCGGTGGTTGCCGAGGTTGTAGAGCCGGTGCGGCGCCCCCCCCGGCTCCTCGGGCCGTGCGGCGACCGCCGGCCCGGCGTCGAGCGCGCCGATGAGGCCCGCCACGATGTCCTCGATCCAGGTGAAATCGCGCTTGAGCACGCCGTCCGCGTAGACCGTGATCGGCCGCCCCGCGGCGATCGCCTCGGCGAAGGAGAAATAGGCCATGTCGGGCCGCCCCCAAGGGCCATAGACGGTGAAGAAGCGAAGCCCCGTGCAGGGCAGGCCATGCAGGTGCGCATAGGCCTGGGCGATCAGTTCCGCGCCCCGCTTGGACGCCGCATAGAGATTGAGCGGCCGCTCCACCGCGTCCGTCTCGGCGAAGGGGACCTTACCGTTGCCGCCGTAGACCGAGGAGGAGGAGGCGTACAGCACGTGCGACAGCCGCGGCAGGCGTCGCGCCAGTTCCAGCACCGTCACCTGGCCCTTCAGGTTGGCCTCGGCATAGGCGAACGGATCGCGCTCGGCATAGCGTACGCCGGCCTGCGCGCCGAGATGGACGATGCGATCGATCGCAGGATGCATCTCGGCAAGCGCCAGCACCGCGGCCTGGTCGGCGAGATCGCCGCGCACGAAGGCGAAACCGGGTTGCTGCTCAAGGATGGCGAGCCGCGCCGCCTTCAGTGCGGGATCGTAATAGGCGTTCAGGTTGTCGAAGCCGACCACGCGCTCGCCGCGTTCGAGCAGGACACGCGCGAGATGGAAGCCGATGAAGCCGGCGCAACCGGTGACGAGGATGGTCATGGCGGGCGCGATAGCCGCCGCGCGTGCAAGCCGCAAGGATCGCTCTGCCGGATGGCTCGCGCTAGGCCGCCGCCAGCGCCCTCTCGCCCTCCATTTGCCGGCGCAGCCGCACCACCGGATCCGCTTCGTCAAGGATCACGTCGCCGCCGCGCACCGTCTCGCCGGCCCGTACCGGCCGGCGCAGCGCGACCCCGTGGGCGAGCCCGATCGGCAGCGCCCCCTCGCGCAGCGATCGCTCCGCCGGCACGCACTTGCCCCAGACCATGAACCCACCCTCGCCATCCAGCACCTCGCCGGGTACGAGGTCGCGTTTGGCCACGGCCACCACGTCGGCGCGCCAAGCCTCCGGTGCTCCGGTCGGTTCCCGGCGCAAGGCGGCGGAGGCAACGGAGACGCCGAGCTCGAGCCCGATCAAATGAAACGGCCGATAGAGCGCGGCGTAGCGGCCGGAGGGATCGGTGACGAGGCCATACTCGGCGAAGCAGGCGCGCACGTACTCCGTCT
The DNA here is from genome assembly GCF_003336755.1 of Elioraea thermophila (ex Habib et al. 2022). GTDB lineage: Bacteria > Pseudomonadota > Alphaproteobacteria > Acetobacterales > Acetobacteraceae > Elioraea > Elioraea thermophila. The sequence continues at coordinate 132,927 of NZ_KZ851831.1, forward strand.
CAGCCTCGAACACGACATACACGCCCCAACGCAGGTCGCGGAACACCGCCCGCCCATCCCGTTCCAAGGACGACACGACCTCGACCATGCCGGACCGCTCGAGTGCGCCACCCGCCGCGCGCGGGCGCAGCACGCGCGGAAGATCATCGACCCCGCACGGCGGAAACCGAAGCCCTTCCTCCGGCGCGGCCAGCCCGGTCGCGTTGGCCACCGCCGCCATCTCGATCGCGCTCTTCGTGCCGTCGAGGAAGGAGTTGAACATGCGCGGGTTCATCCCGCCCGCCAACGCCCTTCGGGAATCGATACCGTAATGGTGCCAGACCGTCTCCGGCGTGGAGGCGTGATACTCCGGCAGATACTTCGTGCCCTTGCCGGCGGCGACGACGCTGAACCCGGAGGCACGCACGGTATCGACCAGTTCGCAGATCAGCGCCGGCTGGTCGCCGTAGGCAAGGGAGTAGACGACGCCCGCGCTTCGTGCCCGCTCGGCGAGCACGGGGCCGACCAGCACGTCGGCCTCGACATTGACCATCACCACGTGCTTGCCGGCCTCGATCGCGGCGAGCGCGTGCAGCGCGCCGGCCTTGGGGTCGCCCGTCGCCTCAACCACCACCTCCACTTCGGGATGCGCGAGGACCGTGTCGACGTTCTCGGTGAGCAGCGTGCGCCCCTCGCGGGCGTCGGCCGGTGAACGCACAACCCGCCCCGGCTCCCAGCCGATCTTGCGGAGCATGTCTTCGGCGCGCGCCAAGTCGCGATCCGCGATCGCCCGCACCGCAAGGCCCGGCGTGCGCGGCACCTGGGCGAGGAACATGGAGGCGAACTTGCCGCAGCCGATCAGCCCCACCCCGACGGGCAGGCCCTTCTCGGCACGGCGGCGCAACAGACGATGGAGGTTCATCGACGTCTCCCCCGACGCTGGCGCCGAGCCTATCGCCGCCCAAGCCCTTTCGCCAGACGATGGAGCCGCCGACTGCACTACGGTGATGTTCCGCCCGTTCCTCGACGGGAGCGTCGCCGAGCGCGAAGGTGCGGCGTTTCGTGGACAGCGCCCTGCCGAAGCTGATCCCTCGGCCCGAGCTTCGGGCTGAGCACGATCGGCTCCACGAGGGTCCATGGCAGCATCGGCGTGGTAGGCCCGGCATCTTCACTGCCGCGGTCGTGCCTGGCCGAAGCGCGGGCCGTCGAGGAGCTCGCTCGGCGGCATCAGCTTCGAACGTCATCTGTTCCGGAGCACGATCATTCCGGCCCGACCAGCGGGAGGGCCGTGCTGATGGGGTGCGCGAGGGGCCGATCGGCCCCTCGCCCTTTTCTGACCTTTAGCTTCCTCCCTGTCAGGGGGCCGTGATTGGCGGTCGCGGTCCGAACGGCCAGAGCCAGCGCAGGGTCGGCCTGCCGTCAGGCACCCCGTCGCGCGCGGGCAGGCGGGCGAGGTCGAGCGTGGCGCGGATGGGGCAGTGGTCGGAGAGACGGTTCTCCCAGACCTCGGCGTCGCGTTCGCGATAGACGAGGACGGAGAGACTGTTCGGCACAAACCACATTTGCGCCGCGCCGCCGAGCAGGATGTGGTCGATGAAGGGTCGGCCGCGCCCCCAACAGGGATTCGCTCCCTCCGTGGCGCGCACGAGCGGTGCTGCGGCGGTGAGGATCCGCCAGAAGCCGTCGTCGTCGGCGAGGCGTCGGTTGAAGTCGCCGAGGATGGCGTAGGCCGCTCCTTCGCGTTCGCGGGCTTCGACCCACGTGGCGAGGATTTCGGCCTGCTGGCGAAGCTGCACGCAGGCCGGACGCTGCGGAGCATCGAGGTCGTCGCGCACGCAGCCGCCGCGCAGGTGGATGGAGAGGAGTCGCAGCTCGCGGTTGCCGGCGGTCACGGTGATGTCGGCTCCGCGGCGGAGGGAGAGGCGCGCGTGGGCGACGAGGTCGAGCTCGACGAGGTCGGGGTTCGCCCGCCAGGCAAGCCCGCGGCGGATGGCGAAGCCGGCGCGCTGCACGTCCCGTTCGTCGGCGAAATGGAAGTCGTAGGCGCGGGAGTCGAACACCCGCGCGGCGGCGAGCGGCCCGTCCACCTCCTGCAGCGCGATGACGTCGGCGTTCAGCTCCTCGGCATAGGCGCGGAGGCGACGGAGGTCATCCTCCGTGCGCGGGCGGAACCCCTGCGGCAGGTCCGGGTGGCCGGGCGGTCTGAACGTCAGCCACGCGATGTTCCAGGTGGCGAGGCGAAGCTCGCGCGCCGCGCCCGGCCCGGCGAGCGAAGCGGCAAGCGCGAGCGTCAGGAGAGCGGCGAGGAACCGATGCCCGCGCGTCACGGTAACCACGCCGAGTGCCAGCACGGCGGTGAGGACGACGATGCCGGACGGGATCTCCATCGGCGGGCTCCGGGCGCAGGGGGCGGGGCGGACGCTTCTCTAGCCATTTCTATGGTAGGCGTTGGCCGGGGGCTGGCGAAACCGCCGCCGAGGCCTCGCCTTTTTCGCCCCTCGGGCCCATGTAGGGGCTGTCATCGTCCGAAGTCGGGAGAAGGACGCCATGCGACGCTTCGCGCTCTACACTGCCCTCGCCGCCGCGCTGACGGTCGCCCTCGCCCCCGCCATCGCCGAGGCCCGGGCGGGCCGCGGCGGCAGCATGGGCAGCCGCGGCGCGCAGACCTACACGCCTCCCCCGCCGACGCGCGTGGCTCCGCAGCCCGCCCAACCGGTCCAGCGCTCGACCCAGCCCGCGCCCGCCCCGACGCAGACCCAGCGCCCCGCCACCGCCCCCGGGCCGGCCCAGCCGGGCATGGCGCAGGCGGCACGGCCCGGTTTCGGCACGGCGCTGATGGGCGGACTGCTCGCCGGCGGCCTCCTGGGCCTGATGATGGGCTCCGGCTTCTTCGGCGCGGGCTTCGCGGGCTTCCTCGGCGTGCTGTTGCAGCTCCTGCTGATCGGCGGTCTCGTCTGGCTCGCCTTCCGCCTCTTCCGCTCGATGCGCGGCGGTGCGCCCGCCGCCGCGACGGCCGCCGCCCCCGCGACCTCAGCCTTCGCCCGCTCGCCGATCCCCGATGTCGGCGGTTCCTTCGCCCGCACCGGAGTGGCGGAGGGCGCGATACGCGAGCCGATCGTCGTCACGGAAGCGGATCTTTCCGCCTTCGAGCGCGCCTTGCACGAGGTGCAGGCGGCGTGGAGTGAGGCCGATCGCGACCGTCTGGCCCGCCTCGTCACCCCCGAGATGCTCGGCTACCTCTCGGAGCAGCTGGATGAGGACGCGCGCCGCGGCGTGCGAAACCGCGTGCGCGACCTCGCCTTCGAGGAGGGCGACGTCGCCGAAGCCTGGCGCGAAGGCGCGCGCGAGTACGTCACCGTCGCCATGCGCTACAGCATGGTGGACGAGGACGTGCCGACCGGCGCGCCGGCCTCCGTGCCCGTCACGGCACCGCGCACCACGGCGACCGAGTACTGGACCTTCGTGCGCGTCCAGGGCGGGCCGTGGCTGCTCTCGGCCATCCAGCAGGCGGGGTAGAGAGAAAAGGACAGGCGAGGGGCCGATAGGCCCCTCGCGCACCCCACAAGGGCGGCACTCCGCTGGGGGCGCGGGGGACATGCATGTCCCCCGCAAGATTTCTTTCATGCCACCGGCGCGAGCTGCGAGCGGACGAGTTCGGCGAAGGGCCCGCCCCGTGCGACGAGCTCCGCATACGTACCGCGCTCGAGGATCTTGCCGCGCCCGAACACCAGGATCTCGTCCGCCTCGCGCACGGTGGACAGCCGATGCGCGATGACGAAGGTCGTCCGCCCGCGCATCAGTTCCTTCAGCGCCGCCTGCACCCGCGCTTCGGTCGCGGCATCGAGCGCTGAGGTCGCCTCGTCGAGGATGAGGATGGGGGGGTTCTTCAACAGCGCCCGCGCGATGGCGAGCCGCTGCCTCTGCCCGCCCGAGAGGGTGACGCCGCGCTCGCCCACCATCGTCGCATAGCCCTGCGGCTGACGCAGGATGAAGTCATGCGCCTCGGCGCGGCGGCAGGCGTCCTCGAGCTCGGCGTCCGTCGCATCCGGCTTGCCCACGCGCAAATTGTCGGCGATCGAGCGGTTGAACAGCATCGCCTCTTGGAAGACGACGCCGATCTGCGCCCTGAGCGAGTCGAGGGCGATGTCGCGCAGGTCGATGCCGTCGATGGTGATGCGGCCGGCCTGCGGGTCCCACAACCGCTGCAGGAGCGCCATGGCGGTCGATTTGCCCGCCCCCGTCTCGCCGACGAGCGCGACCGTCCGGCCCGGTTCGACGGTGAAGGAGACGCCGTCCAGCACGGGCGGGCCGCCCGGGTAGGCGAAGCGCACATCCTCGAACGCCACGCGCCCCGCGACGCGCGGCAAGGTGAGCGCGTCCTCGCGCTCCGGCACGTCGGAGCGCGTGTCCATCACCTCGAAGTACTGCGCCACCGCCGGCATCTGCATGAAGAGCGTGGAGACGAACCCCACCGCCTGCTCGAGCCGGCCGATCAGCAGCGTGGCGAAGCCCATGAAGGTGACGATCTCGCCGACGGAGGCGCGGCCCTCAAGATGCAGCGCGGTGCCGAGCACGAAAATCGCGAGCACGGTGAGGGTGGAGGCCGCGCGCGTGGCGACGTTGAGCAGCGCCCACCAGTTGAGCACCGGGAACTGCGCGGCAAGGAGCCGCCGCATCGTGTCGCGGAACAACGCGGCCTCGGCGCCGAGCCGGACGAAGGACTGCACCACGGTGACGTTGGCGAGCGCGTCCGATGCCGTGCCGGCAAGCGAAGCGTGGTAGCCCTCCACCGCGCGCTGGCGTTCCTGGGTGCGGCGGATGACGAAGGCCGAGGCGAGGACGAACAGCACCGCGAGCGCGATCAGCAAGAGCGCGAGCCGCCAATTGAGGAACAGGGTGAGCGGCAACAGCGCGAGCGCGATGACGAACGTCGCGAGATGGTCGCGGAAGAAGCCGAGCCAGACCCAGAACATGTTGTCGGATCCGGCGAGCATGATCTTGAGCAGCCGCCCCGAATGCGCCTCGCCGTGGAAGGAGAGGGGCAGGCGCAGCGCATGCTCGAAGAAGCGGTGCATGGCGGCGAGCCGGTTGCGGTGCGCGAGCCGATCGGCGGTGAGCGCGACCAGGATCGCGCAGGCGATGCCCGACAGCCCGACCGCGGCCCACACCGCGAGCAGAACGAGCGTGTCGGACCACACGGCGGAGGCCTCGCGCCCCGCCGCTTGGGTAAGCGTGTCGATCACGCGCCCGAACAGCAGCGGTTCGGCGAAGGTGAGGGCGGCCAGCAGCACGTTGGCGAGCGCAAGCGCGATCGCGACCCGCTTCTCGGGCGCGAGCAGGCCGAGCACCCGGGCATAGAGGCGGAGGAAGGACATGGCGGGAGGTCTAGCGGGCAAGTCGGGCAGCTCGGAGGCGGAACCGTTTCACCTCCGCTGCGACGAGCCGAAGAGAGCCAGTGCCCGGCTCAGCGCGGCAGGGCGTCGATCTCGCCCGTCACCTCGGCGATCACCGCCCGCCCCGCGAGCCGCGCGGGCAGGCGTGCGGCGGTGGCGCGATCGACCACGTAGGCGATCCAGGCCGGCTCACCGATCGCGTCGCGCCCCTCGCCCACGCCGCGCACGCCTTCGATCGCGAACAGCGCGGCCTCGGCGGCGGCGCGCGCGGCGTCGCTTTCCTGCGGGCGGTACTCGACCGGGCCCATGCCGGCGGCTGAGGGGTCTGGCGAGACGAAAGGTGGCTCGGTTGCCATGGCGCACGCTCCTCGCGGGCGGCGTCGGGGGACGCGGCCCGCCCGGCCGCGCCCCCGCGCCCTCCCGGCGATCCCCGCCGGCTCACACCACCGGCTGGATGTCGAGGGCGCCGAACACGCGACCGATCTTGTTCGCGAACGTAGTGTTGCCGCCGCCCGCGAACAACAGCCCCACCGGGGGACGCGCCGGGGTCCAGGCCCAGACGAGCGATCCCGAATCGCCGGGCTGGCTGAACAGCCCATTGAGGCCGTGGATCGCGATCTGGTCGCGGAAGTTGGCGAAGCGCCCACCGCCGAAGTTCACCCGCAGCGAGGCGTTGACATCGATCACCCGGCCGGAGGTGAGCTGCGTCGTGCGCCCCGATTTGCCGACGATCATGCCGACATGTGCCGCGACCGGCGTGGCACCGACCCGGAAATAGGCGAAGCCCGAGCCCGAACGATAGATGAATTCCTTGCGCACCCGGTCCGGCCAGCACCAGCCGGTGGCGCAGTCGACGTAGTTCGTGCCCGCCGGCGAGAAATCGAGGGGCACCCAGCGTTCCAGGATCGCCACCCGGTCCGCCGGGTCGCGCCCGCCATCGAAGCCACCCGGCTGAATGATGGGGTCGCCCACGCGCGCGTCATTCGAGTTGGCGAGCACGTGGTTGTTGGAGAGCATCAAGAGGCGGTTGAGGCGGTCGCCGGAGCGGCCGCGGGCGAGCATGCCGAGCGTGCCGGCCGTCACCCGCACATGCGCGACCGAGATGCCGCACGGGGCGGGGCGTTCGCGATGGCGGTGGGCGAAGGCGTCGATGATGCCGGTGCGGATCACGTTCACCGGCTCGCCATCCGAGGCAAGCGCGCGGGCGCCGAACTCGTCGACGAGTGCCGCTTTCGCCTCGTCCATCGTCATCGGCTCGGCGACATAGACGTTGAGCACCGGCGCGCCGGGGCCCTTGGAGCCGACGGACTCGAAGTCGCGCATGGCGGGGCCGATGCCCACACCGACGATGTTGTCCGCCCCCTGCAGGGCCTCGCCGGCGGCGTAGGTCTTCAGCCCGCCATTGTCGCGCGCGAACAGCTTCTTCTCGAGCTCCTCCTTCAGCGCGAGCAGGTCGGCATCGACCGCCTCGGCGCCGAAGCCCGCGCCCTCCTCGCCCTGATCGGGGCTGGCGAAACCCTCGGCCTGATCGGTCGGGGTCGGCGGGGGTTCGAACTCGCCCTGTCCCTCGGCGCCCTTGCGGGGCCCGCGTGGTGCCTGTGCCATGGTCGCATCTCCCGTCTTCCTTCGGCCGCACCCATGCGGCCGACGCGGGAGACGCTACCGGGGCGAAACCGTTCCGCGTGTGTTGCGGATCACACGGACCCGTCCTGCGGGTGGCGGGACGAGCGAGCCGCCCGCGCGGCAGCGGCGAAGGCCAGCACCGCAACGATGCCGAGCGCGATCAGCACGGCCTGGACCGGTGCCCAAACACCACCGACGCGTTCGAACAGGGACGCGGCCAGGAGCGGGCCCGCCGCACGGCCGGCGATGGAAGGGGCGGCGAGGGCACCGGCGATCGCGCCGTAGCGTTCGCGCCCGAACAGTTCCGCCGGCAGCGTGCCGCGCACGATGGTGAGGATGCCGCCCGAAGCACCGTAGAGGACCACCGCAACGACGGCGAGCGCCGGGCGGCCGCGCGCGAGCGCCAGAGCGAGCACGGCGAGGGGCTGGGCGGCGGCAGCGGCGACGGCGAGGCGCGAGGGCCGCACGCGCGAAAGGCCGAGGAATTCCAGGATGCGCCCCGCCACCTGGGCGGGGCCGATGAGCGCGGCGACGGCGACGGCGCCTTCCGCTGAGAGCCCCGCCGCCGCGAGCATCGGGATCGCATGCGCCGCCATGGCGGAAAAGAGCACCGCACCCGCGGTGAGGGCGACGGCGACGGCCCAGAACGCGGCGAGGCGCAGCACGCCCCGCAGCGGCTTCGTCGATCCCGCTGACGCCGCCTGCCTCGCCTTCGGCAACAGCGCGAGATGGAGGGGCGCGGCGAGGAGGAGCATGGCGCCGGCCCAGAGGCGGCAGACGCCGCGCCAACCGAGGCCCGGCAACAGGGCGGCACTCGCCGGCCAAGCGACGGTGGAGGCAAGCCCCCCCGCGAAGGTGAGCAGCGTGATCGCCCGCCTCGCCTCCTCGCGCGTGCGCGCGGCGGCGGTGAGCGTGGCGAAGGCAGGCTCGTACTGGGTCATCGCCATCGCCACCCCGACCAGGCACCAGGCGGCGAGGAACCAGGCCGGGCTCGGCGCGAGCGAGACAAGGGCGAGCCCCGCGGCGGAGAGCCCCGCCCCCGCTGTCATCACCGCCCGCCCGCCCGCGCGATCGACCAGCACGCCGACGGGGAAGGAGGCGAGACCCTGCAGGACGAGGGCGGCCGAGTAGGCGGAGAAGATCGCGCTCACCGACCAGCCCTCGTCGCGCGCGATCGCCGGTGCGAGCACGGCGATGGCGTAGGTCTGCGCCCCCCAGGCGAGGATTTGCGTGACGGAGAGGGCGGCGACCGCGCGCGCGAGACGAAACTCCATCCGCCCGAGCCTAGGCCCGGGCCGACGCGGGCGACAGGGGGCGGGCGCCCTGCGGCTAGAGTGAGAGCAGCTCGCGCACGTGGCGGGCGATCATGCGCTCCTCGTCGGTCGGCACCACCCAGACCGCGACCCGGCTCGCCTCCGTGCTGATCCGCCGCAGTCCACGCCCCTCGTTGGCCGCCTCGTCGAGCGCGACCCCGAGCCAAGCGAGCGGCGCGCAGACCTTGGCGCGAATGGGGGCGGCGTTCTCGCCGATGCCGGCGGTGAAGACGAGCGCATCGAGCCCCTCCAGGGCGGCGACGAGCGAGCCCACCTCGCGCACGATGCGATAACAGAACAGCTCGACTGCGAAACGGGCAGCGGGGTCCTCGGAAGCGAGCAGTACGCGCATGTCGGACGAAAGGCCCGATACGCCGAGCAGGCCGGAGCGCCGATACAGCACGTCCTCGATCGCGCGCGCGTCCATGCCGAGCTCGTCCATCAGGTAGAGCACCACACCGGGGTCGAGGGCGCCGGTGCGCGTGCCCATCATCAACCCGTCCACCGCCGTGAAGCCCATGGTGGAGGCGATGCTGCGCCCGCCGAGCAGCGCGCAGGCGGAGGCACCGTTGCCGAGATGGAGCACGATGGTGCGGCCCGCCGCGGCGCGCGGGTCGAGCTGCGGCAGGGTGCGCGCGATGTATTCGTAGGAGAGGCCGTGGAAGCCGTAGCGGCGCACGCCGCGGGCGGTGATCTCGGCCGGCAGGGCGAAGGCCTGGGCGAGATCGGGCGCGGTGCGATGGAAGGCGGTGTCGAAGCAGGCGACCTGAGGGAGGTCGGGCCGCTTTTCGGCGAGCAGCCTGATCGGCAGCAGGTTGTGCGGCTGATGGAGGGGGGCGAGCGGGACGAGGGCTTCGAGCGCGGCGATCAGGTCCGCGTCGATCCGCACCGGGGCAGCGTAGGTCGCGCCCCCGTGCACCACGCGGTGGCCGACCGCGCGCACCGTCATGCCGGGGACGTGTTCGCGCAGCCAGGCGAAGAGAAAGGCGAGCGCGCCGTCATGGCCCGGCGGATCATCCGACCACGCGTGCTCGCCCACCACCTCGCCCGCCGCGTTCTTCGCCCGGAACCGCGCCGTGCCGGAGAGCTCCTCGGCCAGGCCCGAGACGATGGGCGAGAGATCCTCGCCGAGTGCGAAGGCAGTGAACTTCAGGCTCGAGGAGCCGGCGTTGAGGACGAGGATGGCGTCGGGCACGGCACGACCTCCGCAATCGGCAGCGCCAGCGTTATGCGCGACGCGGCAGCCGGCGTTCTACCCGGCGGGCGAGGATTTCAGGGGTCTGTCGCCGTCGCGCGCAGCGGATGAGCGACCGGGCGGGCGCGCCAGTCGATGACGGGCGGCCGCCGCACCACGCCTGCGGCCGGCCGATCCCCGATCAGGAGAGGAGGCGTCGCACGCGGGCTGCGATCCGGCTCCGCAAGGAGGATTGCGCCTGCGACGGATCGCTTCCGGCCCAGGGGAAGTGACAGCAGATCAGGTGTCTGGCCGTGTCCATCGTGTCGCGCGCCTGCGGACCGCGGAGGCGATAGAACACCTCGCAGGCCGGCAGCGGATAGGTGGGCGACCAGGTCCAAACCCCCTCGCGGTGGTAGATGTCGCGGAACGCGGCGTAGGTGTCGGCATCGGTGGGGAGAAGGGGGGTCTGCGTGCCGAGCCGGTGCAAGTGGCGACGCATCAGCTGCAGGGTCTTGTTGCCGACGTAGCATGACACCCAGACGGCGAAGCCGAGCTCGCGGCTGGTCGCTTCCACGGCACGGAAGACCTGAACGTGCTCCTCGTGCCCGTACTCGCCCCAAGGGTTGTGCGTCACCACCGAATCGAAACCCTTGAGGGTGGCCCCGAAGTGCTGCACGAGGCGACGATAGTTGTCGCGATAGCGGCCCTCGTCGTAGCCGGCCATCGAGTAGGGACGCCGTTTCGTGGCGAGACCGAACGGCGTCTCCGCCGGTTCGGGCCACTGCGCGCTGGAAAACACCTCGGATTCGGAGAGGTCGAGGAAATCGATGCCCGGGTGGGGCAGGGCGGCGACGGCGGCGCGACGCCCGACGGACAAGGCCGGCCGAGAGGGAATGTCGCCGAAGCAGATGACCACCTTCTCCGCCTTGGCGACGAGCGAGCTCATCCACAGCACCTCGTCATCGGGGTGCGCCACGACGATGGCATACCGTCCGAACTCGTGCATCGAACCCCACCGATCTCCTGCTTGAATGCGCTGGTAACCGCCAAGCCTTACTCCGCTCTCCGTTCGGCCGGCGCAAGTCTCGTTCATCCTCGAGCGAGCGACGGAACCGCCCGCTGACAGCCGACGCCTTACCAGCCGCACGCGCCCCGCGCGCCAACAGTCGTCCCTCGCTTCGCTTAAGGAAGGTTTGATTGCGCAGAGCCCTGCGGGCCACGCCTCAGCCACGCCTGCGCTGCGTGGCACGCGCACAGCCGCGAAGCGGCGGAGGATGACGCACGAGACCGCGCTATGACGCGCCAAGGGCAGCCTAAACTCGCCCGCGTAAACGGTTCCGTTGCTTTTTAACGATAAAGAAACGGCCTTGCGGTTTGGCCCCAGGGCGAGGCACTGCCATGGCAACATATGACCAGGGTTTTTATGCGACGCAGGCCGATGGATCCTACCGTTCGGCCAGGGTCGTGCTCGCCCACCTTCGCGAGATCCTGCCTTTCGCCTCGGCCATCGATGTCGGCTGCGGCGCGGGCACCTGGGTGAAGGCGCTGCTCGAGTTGGGGGCCGAGGATGTGCTCGGCATCGATGGGGAGTACGCGCGATCCGTCCTGCGCATTCCCCATGAGCGTTTCCTCGCCCATGACCTGCGACAGCCCGTCAATCTCGACCGCCGCTTCGATCTCGCCCTCTCGCTCGAAGTGGCCGAACATCTCCCTGCCGAACGCGCGGCCGGCTTCGTTGCCGATCTCGTTTGCCTCGCCCCCGCCGTGCTCTTCTCCGCCGCCATCCCGCTGCAAGGCGGCACGAATCACGTCAACGAGCGCTGGCAGCACGAGTGGGCTCGGCTGTTCGCCGATCACGGCTACCGTCCCTTCGACGTCATCCGTCCGCGCGTGTGGACGGACGAGCGCGTCGAGCCCTGGTATCGGCAGAACACCCTGCTGTTCCTCACCCAGGGCCATCCGCAAACCGACCGGGTCGCGCAGGCGGAACGCGAGGGCCCGCGCCCGCTCTCCCTCGTCCACCCGAGCGTCTATCCGCTCGGCTACAACATCGACAATATCGTTCTGCTGGCGAAGATGATCTTCTGGTCCGTGGCGCGACGGACGCGGCGTCTGCGCGGGCGCCGGAAGCCGATGTCGGCGCGTGCCAACGAGACACGGTGAGCCCCCATGCACCTCACCGTCAGCGTCGTCGTGCCGACCTACAATCGCGCCGGCCTCATCGGCGAAACGCTCCAGCGCATCCTTGGCCAGAGCATGCCGCCGGCGGAGGTGATCGTGGTCGACGACGGGTCGACCGACGACACCGAGGCCGTGCTTGCCCGCTTCGGCGCACGCATTCGCGTGAAGCGGATCCCGAACTCGGGCGAGATCGCCGCCCGCAACCACGGCATCGGACTTGCTCGCGGCACACTGATCGCCTTCTGCGACTCGGACGACCTTTGGGAAGTCGACCACCTCGCGCGCATGGTGGCGCTGTGGCAGGCCGAGCCGCGTCTGACGGCGGCGTACGCCAATTTCCGCATCGTGCAAGTGAGCACGTGGCGGGAAAGGACGAAGTTCGACGATGCGCCCGAAGGCTATTGGCAGGCGCTGCGGCAAGTGGGCAATGAGGCCGGCGTGTTCGATCAGCCGATCGTCGATCGGCTGATCCGCTTCATGCCGTTCTTCCCCTCCGCCCTCGTCGTGCACGCTGAGCGCTTCCGCGCGCTCGGCGCCTGGGACGCTGCGGTGAACCGCTGGATGAGCCAGGACTTGGCGACCGCCTTTCGCCTCGCCGAGCACCCGCCGCTCGGCGTCGTGCTGGTGCCGACGGTGGGCATCCGCAAACACCCTGGGAACTTCTCCGCCGATGTGCAGAAGATGAACCTCGGCGATGCCCGCATCCTCGAGTACCTGCTCGCCACACGGCCATCCTTGGCCCCACATGCCGAGGCGATCCGTGGCTCCATCGTGCGCCGCCGCCTCGAGGCGCTCGAACTCGCTTTCGCCCGACGCGACTGGACGGGGCTACGCGAGATCCTCGCCCTGTTGCCGGCGGAAGCGGTGCGCGGCCGGCCTCGGCTGAAGGCGCGCATCGCGGCCGTCCCCGCCGTCCTGCGCGAACCGCTGGCGCGCGGGCTGCTCGCCCTTGGCACGGTGAAATCGACCCTGCTCGGCGGGCAACGCGCACGCTCGGACGCGCCGGGCTCCTCGGCGTGATCCGTCGCGGCCGTCCGACACCGCACGGCGCGGCCAGATGGCCGCAGAGGCGAACCGTGGCCGTGCTGACCGCCGGCACAGCGCTAAGGCGACAGCCGGATTGATACGGCAGGGGTTGACCGAGCTTACGCCCCATCCACGCCCGATTCAGGTCGGACGGGGCGGCTCGACCAGACCGATCATCGCCGCCAGCGAGCGGGCGAAATCGCGCGGCCGGATCAGATCGAGAAGGAAACCCATGCGTTGCGCGCAGCGCAGCACCGACAGGTACGGGCCGACACCGAAGCGCGAAGCATCATAGGCCATGTCCTTGAAGGTCCTGCGCATCGCGTCCTCGATCGCCTGCAGCCGCTCCGGCGGAACCTCGAGCGGCGGCGCGAGACGACCGGCGGCACGGGCACGCAAGCGGTCGAGCGCGATCACGAGACAAGGGTGGTATCTGATCCGCGGATCGCGCGAGAGGTTGTTGCCATGCTGACGCTTGCGCACGATGCGCCGACCGGAGACCACGACAGGACCGGCGAGGAAGAGGCGGATGAAAAAGTCGGTATCCTCGCAGTACCAAAGATCCTCCTGCAGCAAGCCGCAGTCGATCGCCGCCTCGCGCCGGAAAACGGTGGCCGAGGTGGCGAAGGGCGCACCGAGCAGGACGACGTGGAACAGCGCCTCCGTGGCGCGCCAGATGTCCGGCCCGACCGCTTCGCCGAACAGCGGCCTCAGCTGGTGGCGAACGTGCAGGTCCTCGACCAGTATGCCCGCCGGGCCGAAAATGGAGCCGTTGCCGAAAGCGAACACCGCCTCCGGCGCGGCCTCGAACATGGCGAGGCAGGTGGCGTGATGGTCGGGCTCGACGAGGTCGTCGGCGTCGAGCAGGGCGACGAGATCGGCATCGCTCGCGCGAATGCCCGTGTTGCGGGCGGCGGAGGGGCCGGGCGGGCCGGCATTCGCCAGCACGCGCACGGTCAGACGCGAGCCATGTGTGCGCGCCAGACGTTCCGCCACCTCGCGCGTACCGTCGGTCGAACGGTCGTCAACCACCCAGACCGTGTTCGCCGGTACGGTCTGCCGGGCGAGCGCCTCAAACGTCTCCTCAAGGAAACGCGCGGCGTTGTGCGCCGGAATGACGACGTCGAGCCGCGCGCGGGTCATCGGCCGATCGCGACGGCGGGGAGGACGCGCGCGTGGTGAATGCCGGCGCCGCCGCGGGAGCGCGACCGTTCCGCATCGTCATCGTCGGGCCCTTCTTCTGGCCGCAGCGCGAAGGTGTCGAGAAGGTGATGCTGTCGCACGCCCGCCATCTCGTCGCGCGCGGGCACGAGGTGCACGTGGTGACGAGCTTCCTGCAGTTCCCGCGCGGCGCGTTCGAGGGTCTTCCCGCCGAGGAGACGCACGAGGGGATCCGCATCCATCGGCTGAAGGTGCTCGTGCGCAAACCACACTGGCGTTTCTCCTATCTGAGCAACGGCGGGCTGATCATTCCCGGCTTGAGCCGCCTTCTCGCAGACTTGGACGCCGACATCTACCACGCGCATCAGATCGCGGCACCGGCCTGGGCCCACGCCGCCGCCTGGGTGGCCTGGCGCAAGGGCCGGAAGTTCTTCTATTCGCCACACTGGCACCCGAGCGAGGGGGAAGAGACCGCGTTCAGCGCCAGCATCGTGCGTGCGCTGAACCGGCTGCCGCTCGCCACGGCGCGTCGCATCTTCCACCTGACGAGCCGCGACTTCGCGGGTTTCGCCGCCGAATTTCCGCGCGCCGACCGCAGCCGCTTCGTCGTCCTCCACAACGGCGTCGAGCCGGCGCGCCCCTTGCCGCCGCGCGCGCCCGATGGGCGGTTCGAGATCCTGTTCGTCGGCCGGGTCGATTCCCCCATCAAGGGCTTCGATCTCCTGCGTGCCGCGTTCGCCGCCGCCCGGCGGGAGAATTGGCGGCTGACGGTGATCGGCCGGATTTCGGAGGAGACGAAGGCCTCGCTCGAGGCCGAATTCGGTACGGCGGTGCGCGTGCTCGGTCCGGTGGCGGAAGAGAGGCTCGAGCAGGCGTATGCGGCGGCGGACCTGTTCGTCATGCCCTCGCGCTACGAGGGCTTCGGCATGCCCTACATCGAGGCGATGCGCTACGGCTGCGCGGTGGTCGGCACGGCGGTCGGCGGCGTGCCCGAAGTGGTGCCCGAAGGTACGGGGATCCTCGTTCCGCCCGAGGATGTGCCGGCCCTCGCCAGCGCGCTGACCACGCTCGCCGACGATGCCGCGCTTCGCACCCGCCTCGGCGAAGCGGGGCGCGGTTGGGCGCAGCGTTTCCTCTGGCCGGCGATCATCGACCGGTTGGAGGAGGCCTATCGGACGGCCTGAGGGCCCGACGTCCCCGCCGCGTCGAGCCCCAATTCCGCCTCGACCAACGCGCACAACGCATGGCCGACCCCCGCATGCAGCTCCTGGATGCGCGCCGTTTCGCCGGCCGGCACCGCGATCAAGTGATCGCAGTGCTCCGCCATCGTGGCCGCCGACGCACCCGTCACGCCGATGGTGACGAGGCCCAATCTTTTCGCGGCGGAAAGGGCGGCGAGGACATTGGGCGACCGGCCGGAGGTCGAGATCGCCACCAGCACATCGCCCGGCCTGCCGAGCCCCTCGACCTGGCGGGCGAAAATATGCTCGAAGCCATAGTCGTTGCCGATGGCGGTCAGCGCCGAGGCGTCGGTGGTCAGCGCGATGGCGGCAAGCGCCCGCCGGTCGTTGCGAAAGCGGCCGACGAGTTCTGCCGCCCAGTGCTGGGCGTCGGCCGCCGACCCGCCATTGCCGCAGAACAGCACCTTGCCGCCCGAGCGCAGGGCATCCGCGATCGCGACCGCCGCCGCTGCGATCCGCGCGCACAGTTCGGTGTCGGACGCCATGGCGGCGAACAGGCGGGCGGTTTCGGCGAACTGCGTGGCCGCAAGCCCGGCGCGGTCTGTGATCTTGCCCATGCGAACCGACTCCACGATGTTGCAAAAAGTGCCGTGCCCCGTGCCATCGGGCGAGCCCGGTCGGGGCGGCGGCGGTGCGGCCTGCCCCGAAGTGCATGCCCACCGGACCGCGGCCGCACAACGCCGAGCACCCCCTGATGCCGAAGATCCCGAAAACCTTGCATCTCTGCTTCGGTCTCGCCCCGCGCAACCCCAACATCATGTGGGACCTCGCAGCGCATGTCTGCGTCCGGAGCGCGATCGAGCGGATACGCCCCGATCGCGTTCGCTTCTACACCAACTGGGAGCCGACCGGTCCGTGGTGGCGGCTGACCAGACCGCTGGTCGAGGTCGTCAAGACCGAGGCACCGACCGAGATCTTCGGTGTGCCGCTGCGGCACTACGCGCACCGTGCCGATGTCCTGCGCCTACAGGTGCTCCTCGAGCAGGGCGGTATCTATCTCGATAGCGACGTCTTCGTGCATCGCTCTTTCGATGACCTGCTCGACCATGACGTGGTCATCGGTCGCGAGGGGCACGGTGACAACTTCCGGGGTCTTTGCAACGCCGTCATCCTCGCCCGACCGGGCGCGCCCTTCCTTCGCCGATGGTACGAGAGCTACCGGAGTTTCCGTTCGGATGGGAAGGAGTTCTGGGCTGAACACTCGGTTTCCCTGCCGGCACGGCTGGCAGAGACCCATCCCGACGAGGTCACCGTGCTCCCGCATGACGCCTTCCACTGGCCTCTGCATACGCCGGAGGGGCTGGCCCAGATCTTCGGGCCGTGGCCGGGGCATGATCCGCGCAGCAGTTACGCCAATCACCTCTGGGCGTCGGCGGCACGGCGCTACCTCTGGGACCTCACGCCGGGCACGGTCCGGCGCGTGGACACGGCGTTTCACCGCTGGGCGCGGCCCTTCCTGGAAGACCTGCCGGACGAGTACGGCGCGCCCACCCTCGCCTTGCGGCTGCAACGCCGGCTGCGCCGGCTACGCCTCCGCTTCCTTGGCACCATGCGCCGGGCGGAGCCGGCGCGCTCCTGACGGTCTCGCGACAAGCCCAGGGTGTCGCCGCCGCCGGTGCGTCCGCGCAAGGGCTGCCGTGCCGCCTCGATGGTCTGCCGGCCCCAGCGATCGCGCGGCACGCGCAACGGCAGTTGCGGCTGGCGCCGACACGCGGACGAGCCCGACAACCTCGGGTAACCTCGCCGAAGAGAGACGGACGCAGGCGAAGGGGGGGGATTCGAACCGTGGCACGGGGCCTCGCGTCATCGTCCGCACCACATTCCGGCACGCCCGAGCCGCCGCCGGCGGCGTTGCGCGCGTCGGAATGGACTGCGTCCGCGTCTCTCGCTGAAGCCGCATGAGCGGGCGGAGCGAAACCGAGATCGTTCGGGTGACGGATTTTGCGACCGTTGCCCGAACCTGGCGGGAGATCGAAGCCCAGGCGGGGCCACTGCCCTTGTTCCGTCGCTGGACCTGGGTGGGCTGCCTCGCCGAGGAGCGCTTCGACGACCCTTGGCTCGTCACCGCGGCTGAGGGCGGGCGGCTGTGCGGTGCCGCCCTGTTCAACCGTCGCCGCGGCACGCTGTGGCTCGGCGAGAGCGGAGACCCCGTGCGCGATTCACCCTTCGTTGAGCACAACGGTCCCATTCTCGCCGCCGGGGCAGGGGCGGCGGTGGTGGAGGCGCTGTTCGCGGCGGCGTGGCGGGTTCCCGGCGTGGTCCGGCTGCGGCTGTCCGGCGTGACCGAGGCGTTGGGGCTGAAGGCAGGGGGCGTGACGGGCGAAACTCTGGTCAGACCCCTCTACTGGGTCGATCTCGCGGCGGTTCGGCGTGCGGACGACGCGCTCGCCCACGTCTCGGCTAACACGCGGGCGCAACTTCGCCGGGCTTGGCGTGCCTTCGAGGGAGAGAGCGTGCGCCTCGAGCGGCTCTCCGGCGAAACGGGGTTGGATGAGCTGATCGCAGCGCATCAGGCATGGTGGCGGGCGCGCGGGCAGCCGGGCGCCTTCGCCTCGCCCTTCATGCGCCGCTTCCATCACGCCTTGCTCGCGCGCGGCGAGGCCACGGGCGAGGTGCGGCTGAGGCTCCTGCGCGCGCCGGATGGGCGGCCGGCCGCTTGGCTCCACCTGCTGTGCAGCGGCGGGCATGTCGCCGCCTATCAATCCGCGATCGCCCTCGACGAGGACCTGCGGCGGCTCAAGCCCGGCTTGGTGGCGCATCTGCTCGCCATCGGCGAGGCGGCCGCCGAGGGCGCCGCGACCTACGACTTCCTGGCAGGCGAAGCGCGCTACAAGCGCAGCCTTTCGACGCATTCGGGATCGCTGCTCTGGACGGAGCGCGTGCGTCCCTGGTCGCTGGCCCATCTGCTTGCGCGGGCACGGCGGGGGTTCCGCGCGATCCTGACGGCCCGGCTGGGGCGGCCGGCGCGCGCCGTTGACGCGGGATGAACCCGGGTTTGACTTTGACAACGCGTGCCCATTCTGGGATAAATTTCCTGGCCACGGGCGACTTGTATCCGCCGCGGGGCGGTCGCTCGCCCCCCACCCAGGCTTTGATCGCCGCTCGGTCGGACGTGGCCACGCCTCGCCCCGCTCGCCTGACCACCCTAGACTGAAGAAGCGCATGACACCGCCCCAGGCTGTGTCGGACCCGATCCGTTTGGCCGGACCGGGCGGTTCGTGCGTTCAACACTGGAGCCCAGGATGACCCTCCTGCCAGCCCTGCCGATCCGCCTCGCCGTCCGCCGCCACCGCGGCAGCCCGCCGGCCGGGCCGTCGCTGAGCATCACCACGCCGCTCTCGCCGCAGCCGCCCGGCCGCCCGCTGGTCGTCTCCGGCACCTACGGCGGCACGGTGAACAGCCTCACCGTCGTCTGGCGACAAGGCCAGAACACCGTCGGCGCACCGGTCGAGGCCACCGCGGCGAACGGGCTGTGGAGTGCGGTTCTCACCACGCCGGCCGCGCTCGGCACCTACACGCTCCGCGCCACCCTCAACGGCGCCCTCACCGCCGACAGCGGGCCGATCACCATCGCGGAGGCCGCCCCGGACGTCGTCGCCACCTTGGGCTTCGAGGGGACCGGCCTGCCGGCAGGCACCATCGACCTGTTCGGCCACGCCTTCCCGGAGGGCGCGATTCCGGCCGGGGCGCCGGTCGTGCTGCGCACGCAAGGCAGCAGCACCTTGCACCGCACGCAGATCAACGTGTTGACCCGCTGGCCCGACCAGTCGGTGAAGACCGCCCTGTTCGCCGCTGAGCTGCCCGCCCTCGCCGACGGACAGCTGCTGACCGCGGAGCTCGTTTCCGGCGAGGCGCACCCCGACCCGGGACCCGGTCTCAATCTCGCCACCCTTCTCTCCGGGCGGACGGCGGTGGTGCGGACCTGGGCGCCTGGCGACACCACGACCCCGCTCTGGAGCTTCAACGTCGTGCAGGCGGCGCTTGCTTCGCAAGACCGTTGGCACAACGGTCCGCTTGCGGTCTCGACGCGGGTCGAGACGCCGGTGCCGGCGACGGCGGTACAGAACACGAGCGGACAGACCGGGCAGATCGCGTCCGTCCGGCTGGTCGTGGACGTCATCGCGACCAAGGACGGGTTCCTCGAACTCGACGTCTGCTTCTCCAACGACCGCGTATTCCACGCGCAGGGCGGGATCGCGCGCTTCGGCTACACGATCGAGATCGATGGCCAGATCGTTTACGACCAGCGGCCGGCGAGCGGCGCTGCCCGCGACCTTCTCATGTATTCGCAGTGGATCAGGCGTCGCGGCCGGAAGGCGGATGGAACGCTCCTTTCCGGCTGGGGCTCCTCGAACCGGCCGTTCTTCCGGCCTGACCTGGATGTGCTGGTCGCCTCCGGCGTGCAGCTGAACTATGACCGGTCTCGGCCGTTGGAACAGAACATCCCGGCTTGGGCAGCCGGTGTTCTGGCAAACGCGGCGCCCAGGCAGGCCGACCCCTACTGGAACTATTCGATTGCGCGGGCGGCCGGCGACGTCGGCGGGCGTCCGGAGATCGGCTATCGCACCTGGGCATGCGCGGCCTGGCTGCGCGACGGCGGCCGGGAGGCGGAAATCCTGGCGCACCGGGAATTCGAAGCGGCCTCGACGCGCGGCATTTATTATTACGACTGGGAGCTCGGTCGCTGGGTGAACTCGGTGGATTGGCCGAAGCTGTCGTATGCTGGCGCGTTCGCGGACCCGCCCGGCACGCCCAGACAAACCGCGCGCGGGCTGCCATCGAACCAGCGGCCCACCCACAACGTGACGGACCACATCACGGTCGATTTCGACCACCACGGATCATTCTACTTCACCCCGGCGCTGCTGGCCGGTCGGCGCCTCTGTTACGACGGGTTGGCGGCCAAGGTCTGCTGGTCGGTGGTGGCTTACCAGGACCGTGCGGACGGCGGGTTGCCCGTCCAATACGGTGGACCGAGTGCCTTCTGGCGCGACCTGGAACCCGATCACACCACGGGCAACGCCTGGGGGCCGCGCCCGTGGGACATGCAGGTGCGCGGCTTCGCCTGGAACCTGCGCGACATCGTCGATGCGGCGGCGATCCTGCCGGAGAACTACCCCAATCGCCTGTTCTACGACCGGACCGTCGAAGCGCACGTCAACGCGTATTACGTCGCGCGAAACGACATTTACGCGCGCATCGGCACTGAGCTCGGCCTGCCGATCCTGCACAAGCCGACGAATCACACGCCCGGCTTCATGTACTCCTTCATTTTCTTCGGCGCCATATCGGCGCTGCGCCAGGGCTTGGGCGGGCCGAACATGGCCTGGTTCGTGCGCGAATTGGCGCGCTTTCGCATCGGCAGCATCATGCATCCCGACTCGTCGTGGCGGAACGCCTGCATGGGCCGCGACATCCATGTGCGCGGCGCGACCGGTTGGGCAACCACCTGGGCGCAGGTGACGCAGTTCACCCAGGCGGCGATTGGCCTTCCGGACGAGGATCTGGTGAACAACACGGGCGAGGGCGACTGGCAGCGCAACGTGTTGGTCGGTCTCGGGTTGCTCGCGATCTACGGGCCGGACGAGGAGATCCGCGCGCAGGCGATGGACGCCCTCGTGTTCCTGCGGTCGGAGCGGGCGCGCGGGGTCGGAAACAACCCCCGCTATCGCCAGGATCTGTTCTTCGGCAGCTTCTTCCAATCGAACAGCGTGTTCCCGCCCGAGCTTCACCTCAGCTACGCGTCGGCGCCGACGATCCTGCCGAACCAGACGCTGTCGGTTCCGCTCGACGCCGAGGCCGGCACGCTGGTTGGACGCATCCAGGTCCGTGGGCCGTTCCCGCGCAATTCCGGAATTTCGCCGGGGCCGCAGGATGCCTTCGTGGTGGTGTCGCAGCCGGCCGGCAATCCATTTTCCGTCTCTCCGGGAGGCGTGGTGCGGGTGGCCAACCAGGCGGCTCTGGCGGCTCTCACCCCCGGCAACCATGCACTAAGCGTCTATTGCCGGACGTTCGAGCAGTGGCGGGTGATCGACCCGGCGATCGAGCATCGCAGTGCGACGGTGACGGTGACGGTGAACGTCACGGTGCAGGCGCCGTTCATTGCCGAGGTGACCTCGCCCTTCGTCGTCGGCAGCAACGCGCAGGTGGGCGCCTTCGTCGGGCAACTGACGCTCACCGGCACGCGGCCCTACACGGTGACGATCGTCGCCGGGGACCCGACGGGGCGCTTCGCGGTGGACAACACCGGCCGAGTCACTGTCGCCGCCAGCCTCGCCGACGAAACGCCCGGGTTGCGGAACCTCACTTTCCGGGTGACGGCACCCGGTGGCACGTTCGAGCGGGTCGTCGCCGTCAACATCCCGGGGCAGATTTTCCCGCCGGTGATCGCGCCGGGGCAGACGCTGAGCGTGCCGGAGGCCGAAGCGGCTGGCACGTTCCTGACGCCCGATTTGAGCATCTCCGGCTCCGCCCCCACCGAGCTGACCATCGTTTCCGGCAATACGGGAAGCCGTTTCGAGACGGTGCCGCCGAACCGCATCCGGACGACGCAGGTGCTGCGTCGGACGGATGCTGCGTCCTACACCTTACGCGTGCGGGCGGTGAACAGCGCGGGCTCTTCGGAAGAGAATGTCACGGTGAACGTGACCCCCATGGCTTGGGCGTGGGGCGCGCACAACATGGTCGTGCTCGGCGCCTATGACGTCTCGGCACGGCTGCGTCAGGGATATGCGGGTCCCCTGTTCCGCGCTCGCCGCGTCAGCGATGGCGTCGAACAGGATTTCGGCGCGGGTGCCTCCGGCGTCACGCCAGCCGAGGTCCAGGCTTTTGCCAATGGCGGGTTGGTGGAGTTGGCCGGGCTTTATGACCAGGGGCTGTTGGAGAACCACTTCCTGACGCCTTCGGCGCATGGCCGCCCGTTCCTGACCGACGCCAACGGCGTACCGCACACGTTGAACGGCCGTCTGGTGTTTCGCACCGAGGGTGCCCGCGGCCTGAAGCGAACCAACTTCGCCACGCTGCAGGCGACGGATTTCGGCGTTTGCGTCATCGCGAGACCCACCGCGTACTCGGGCGGGGGTCAGGAGCGGATCGTTTCCGTCTCTGCGGGCGATAACGCCGACGATGCGGCCGGTGCAACGTCGCTTCGGCTTGCCTTCATCAGCAGCCGAGCCATTGCCGCCCGTCAGTCCACCGAAAGTGCGGCCGTGTTCTCGGTGGCGACGAATACCACCTACTTCCTCGGCGCGATCACCAGCACCGAGCAGGATTGGCGCGTGCGCGCCTTGCACAACAACAATCTAGGCTTTGCGCTGGCCGGCAGTCAGTCTGCGATGAACCCGTTGGGGGCGGCGCGCATCGGCTACTACGTCGATAATGGACCGCAGGACCGGTGCCTGAACGGCTTCCTCGGGCCCGTGGTATTCGTCGCGTTCATCGACAAGACAACCGCTCTGCCGGCGCTGCGGTCCTGGATGATGAGCCGCTTCGGGCTCACCTGAGGCCGAGCCGCAAAGCATGGCGCGCCCGCGCAGCCGTCAAACCGCGCGGGCGCCGTCGATCCTTGCGATCCTGACCGCGATCGGGCTCGCCGCCGCCAGCCGATCGATCCCGGCGGCTCCCTGCCTCACCGAACCTGCCAAGGCATGCGGTGGAGAGGCCGCCGAAAGAACGTCGCCCACGGGCGGCTGAGCCTCCTTGTGCCGACGCCACGCGATCGCCCGCTTGCCGGCCCTCAAGGCAGCGACGCGCCTGTCCGCAGGGCCTCGATGAGGGGCACAGAGGCGCGGGCGAGAATTTGCTTGTGGAATCGATACGAGCCGATGAAGTGACCGAACCGCAGATCGGCGAGGTTGGTCGAGGCCGTGACGTTCGCGTAATCCGGATGGGGCAGCGCCACCGGATCGGGGCTGTTGGCGACGGCGAAATTGGACGCCACCTGCTCGGTTCCCCATTCGCGCCACTTGTCGTGCCCGACCAGGTCTTCCATCGTCGCGTGGAAGGTTTCGATGTCGGCACGGCGGAACCCGCCGCGCGCGAAGCCGGTGAAGCCTGCGGAGGCGCGCAAGTAGAAGAGGCGATCCGCTCCCGGGAAGCGGCTGAACGCCGCCTGCGCCACATCGACGATGTGC
Source organism: Elioraea thermophila (ex Habib et al. 2022) (assembly GCF_003336755.1). Lineage (GTDB taxonomy): Bacteria > Pseudomonadota > Alphaproteobacteria > Acetobacterales > Acetobacteraceae > Elioraea > Elioraea thermophila. The sequence goes on from NZ_KZ851831.1 coordinate 156,153, forward strand.
CTCGGCTCCCGCACATGCGCACGCACCCAGGCGGCGGCTTCGGCCATGGTCTGCAAGGGGATTCCCTCGCACAGGGTGAACGCGCGATTGGCCCGCACCGCCTCCCGCACCTCCGGGATGTCTCCCAAGGCCAAGGTGTCGGAGTCCATTTGGATCACGTAGTGTTCCGCCGACAGATCGAGGCAGGCGACGAGGCGTTCCCAGCAGCCGCCTCGTTGGCATCGGCCGACCGGAAGGGATGCGAGGTCACGAAACTCGGCGCCGCCACCGAGATGACGGAGGATCAAGTCGCGCATCTCCGGGGCAAGCGGACGATCAGGTATGACGACGAAACGTCCGTGGCCGAGCCTACGGTACAGGACTTTCGCCGCGACAAGGTACATCCGGAGATCTCGAGGGACGGCCACTAGGCTAACGATGCGAAGGGGCGAGTCGTTGATCGTGAGCGGCGGCGTGTCCTCGATGGCGTAGACCAGACGATTGTAGCGCCAGTACTGGAAGGCCCGGCGCAACCGATACAGCATGGCTCTCTCCGTCGTCGCTACGGCGGCCCGCCGAAGGTGCCGCCCGGCCCAGGCGATAACAGCCCGACGCGAAGAGGGCAAAGGGCCGACAGACGCCACCGCGCCCAAACTCGAACGCAGGCAGTACGTGACCAAGCGGTTGGCTGACGAGGGCCGTAACGCACGCGCATCGGTCCCCCGCAGGGACTCGCCTCGCTCGTGGCAACGACCGGGGGGGCAGCGCTCTGCTCCGCAGCCTCTTTGTTTGTCCGGGCCGCCGCATCGCCCGGGCGGATGCGCGTGTCGCCTCCGGATTGACGTCCGCACACGCGGCCGAATGACCCCGGCATGCGACTTTGCAGTTGCGCTGAGGCCACTTGCGATGCATGGAGCGCAGCTGGCCTTGCTCGAGATCAAGCGGGCGGATGTTGCGGTTCCGTGACTCCCTGCACGTTCGGTTCACGTCGTGCCTCGGCCGGCTTCTCGGCCGACCGCGCGCGGTGGCCGTCGCACGACACTGCGCCGGCAACCGAGTCGCACCTCGCCGTCTCTACTGCTTCCCGCGGTGTCCCTCGGCGTACCTACCGCGACATCAGGAGTTCCTTTAGCGTTTGAATTTATCGTGTCTGTGTGTTCCAACGTTCCAACGCTGCGCCGGCTCTCGGCTCAGTTCGCTCCAGGTGGCTTTGCCACGGACAGACAACGGCGCCTATTCAGGCAGTCAGCATGACACCGACCAACGCCGTCTGCCCCGTCGTCACCATGCTGCCAGAGTGGGTCGATGAGGCTGTGCTGCCGGACCACGACTGGCTCGATGCTCCCCCAAGCCCTCGTCGCGCTCAACAAGGCGGCGCGCCTTCATCCGATCTCAGATCCGTGACCCTGGGCAGCAGCCTCAGCCTCTCTTGGCGGTGCGTTCGTCACTCATGGCCGAGCCGCCCCGGGCTCCGTCACCAAGCGTCCAGCCAGTGGGGCGCGCCCGGCGCCGGCAAGCCGCGACGGTGACAGCCCGACGATGAGGGAAACGACACGGCCGGTTCGCGTGCTGTTCGCGCATCTCGGCGAAGAGGCGCTGCGGGGCAGCGAACACGTCGTTCTCACCCTGCTCGCCCATCTCGACCCCGCGCGGTACCGGCTCACCGTGTGGTCGAATTCGCGCGCCCTCGTCGAAGCCTGTCGGCCGTTCGGCGTTCGCGCGGAACATGATCGCTTCGGCTTCTTCCTCATGCCCGGCGCGCCGTTCCATCCGAGGCGATATTGGCGCCAGTTCACGAGAGCTCGGCAGCTCCTGCGCGAGGAGAGCATCGACCTCGTCCACGCGCACAACCTTCCGGTCCTGCAATGGGTCTATCCGGCGGTGCTGCTGGCCGGCGTGCCGGTGATCGGCCACATCCATTTCGAAGAAAGCCGTCGCGGTCGCTACCGCTTTCTCGCCCATGCCGCCGACCTGCTGCTTGCCGTCTCCTTCGCCGTCGCTCGCCCCTATCTCGAGGAGGATGGGCTGGACCCAGCCCGGCTCCGGGTCGTCTACAACGGTATCGATCCGAACCGCTTCCGCTGCACCGACCCCTCCGTCTTGCGCACGCAGCTCGGCCTGCCGTCCGATGCCGTGATCGTCGGCAGCGTCGGTTCGTTGATTCCGCGCAAGGGCCATGACCTCTTGGTCCGCGCCGTCCATCGGCTCGCGGGCGAATTCGCCGATCTGCACCTGGTCATCGCGGGAGAGGGCCCGGAACGACCCGCCCTCGAAACCCTGGCGCGCGAGCTCGGCATCAACGACCGCGTCCACCTGATGGGTTCACTCGACGATCCTTCACCCGTCTACGCCGGCTGCGACGTCTTTGCCCTCGCATCGCGATCGGAGGCGTTCGGCCTCGTCCTCGTCGAGGCGTCCCTGTTCGGCAAGCCGCTGATCGCGACCGACTCCGGCGGCATGGCGGAGGTGGTGCACGACGGCGAAGCCGGTTTTGTCGTGCCAACAGAGGACGGGGAAGCACTTGTTCGCGCGATGCGCACACTGCTGGCAGATCCCGCCTTGCGGCAGCGCCTTGGCCAAGCCGCGGCGGCGCACGCGCGCAGCCGTTTCAGCGTCGAGGCGATGGTCTCCGGTATCGAGCGAGCCTACGCCGACGTGCTCGGCGCCGACCCGACGCTCGCTGGCGGCGTGCGCGCGCTCTGGCGCAAGCGTGGCCCCTATCTGCGCGCCCTGCGCGGGCCGCGCGGCCCCTCCTGAGCATGGCGGAACGCCGGTGCCTCCGGCGGCTTGCACTGTGACGCGCGACGAGATCGCGGGGGAGCCGAAGGCCGGTGAGGCGAGGCGGCGGGCGCTCTGCCTGCTGGTCGCGCACACCTTCCCTCCGCTGCTCGGCGGATCGGCCGCTGTTTACGAAGCGCTCGCCCGCCATGCGAACGGCGCCATCGCCGTGCTGACGTCGCGGCGCGATCACCGCACAGGGGAGGAGCGGCCGGGCTGGCGGGAGGCGGATCGGTCGGTCCCCTACGCCGTGCATCGGCTCGACCTCGTTCGGCCGCCCCTCGGCGGCCGGCTGTCAGCCACCCTCGCCTGGGCGCCGCGGGCGACCCTGCTCGCCGCCAGCGTTGCGCGGCTGGCGCGGCGGCACGGGGTCTCTGCGGTGTGCGTGTGCGATGACGAGACGGTGGGCTGGCTCGTCCCGTTCGTGCGCCGCGCCATGGGGCTTCGCGCCCTCGTCTACTGCCACGGCGACGACCTGGTGCAGACGGATCCGCGCGCCGTCGCTCGCCGAAGCCGGCATCTCGCAGCCGCCCATGCCGTCGTCGCCGCCTCCGCCTTCGCCGCTCGGCGGCTGGAGGCGGCCTATGGCGTGCCGCGCGACCGCATCGTGTTGTTGCCGAACGGGGTCGATCTCGACCGCTTTTGCCCCGGCCCGCCGGACGGCGCGCTCGCCGCGGCCCTCGGCATGGTCGGGCGCCGGGTGATCCTCGCCGCAACCAGGCTCGTGCCCCGCAAGGGGGTGGATCGGCTGATTGCTGCCCTGCCCGCCGTTCTCGCCCGAGTGCCGAATGCCGCGCTGCTGATCGCCGGCGAGGGTCCGCAAAGGCCCGCCCTCGAGGCGCAGGTGCAGGGCTTGCCGGTGCGTTTCCTCGGCGCGGTGCCGCCCGAGCGGATGCCCGCCCTTCATCGCCTCGCCGAGGTCGTCGTGTTGCCGAATCGGGAGGAGCCAGGTGAGGTCGACGGCATCCCGATGACGGTGCTGGAGGCCCAAGCCTGCGGGCGGCCGGTGATCGGCGGCCGTGCCGGAGGGACGCCGGAAGCGATCGCGGACGGCGAGACCGGGCTCGTTGTCGATGGCGAGGATACCTTCGCGATCGCCGCCGCGGTGATCCGCGTGCTCACCGACCACGCCCTGGCTGCCCGCCTCGCAGCTGGGGCCCTTGCGGTTTCATCGAGCCGCGATTGGCGTGCCCGAACGCGAAGCTTCCTCGACCTCTGCACCGCTTCGGCCAAGGGCTCCGCTCAGCCGCCGCCAGCCGCTTCGCGCGATTGAGCGGGACCAGGTGCAGGCTGCAAGCGCAGCAGGTCGATGCGGTGGAAGGGGACCGTCTCGACCACGACATGGCTTGCGCCGAGCGCCCGCACAACCTCGGCGCGCGGCACGCGGTCGTGCCACGGTGCCGAAACGAGCCAGACCGCGCGGCCCGTCGCCTCCGCCACGGCGCCGCGCAGCGCCACCTCGTTGCCAATCAGCCGTGCGCGCGGAACGGCGGTGGGCGAATAGAAGTGGATCAGTTCCGGCACGCCGAGCGCGGCAGGGGCGAGGACAAGATCATCCTCGCCAAGGCGCGCCGACAGGTGGCTGCGGAGCCCCCGCCAGTCCGGCCGCTGCCAGACGACATGGTGCCCGTAGAGCCCGACCAGCAGGACGGCGCCCAAACCGGCGGCAACCGGGATGCGGAGCCGGCCCGCGACGCCGAACACGCCGTGCGCGAGGACGATGGCGAGCGGGATCAGCGTCCACAGGTGGGTGCGCAGAATGAACACGGGCCGGAACAGGACGCTTGCCGTGAGCGACAGCAGGAACGGCAGGACGAGGCAGCAGACGCGGAAGGCGAGAGCGAGCAGGTCCTTGCGCAGGGTCCACACGCCGACGATCGCGACCCCCGCCACCGCCGCCGCGGCGGCGGCGCCGCCCGGAATGCCGAACAGCACCGACACCTTCTGGCCGAGCAGGCTGCCGATCACCTCCGCCACCACGCGCAAGGACGGTTGCGGAAACCACCAGTCCCCGTGCACCGCCGCATTGGCGACCAAACGCAAGGCCATCGGCGCCCAAGCCAGCAACCCCGCGGCGAGCGCCGCGCAGCCGACCAGCAGCGGGCGGAGGGCGACGGCCGGAAAGCCGGCGACGGCCCAGCCGATCAGCATCGACAGGCCGCAGCAGGGGATCAGCAGGGCGCCCATCATCTGCGTGAACACCGCCCCCGTGGCGGCGAAGGCGAACAGCAGCGCGCCTCGCGTCGCGCGCCGACGATCCTGGCCAAACCGGGCGAACTCGACCGCCCCCAGCATCGCCACCGCCGCGATGAACACGAGCAGGGCATACATCCGCCCTTCGCCGCTGTACTGGATGTGCAGCGGGAACAGCGCGAACAGCAGCCCGGAAACGAGCGCGCGGCGGTCATCGCCGAAGCGGCGGCCGATCGCCACCACGAGCGGGATGGTCGCCACGGCGAACACGACGGAGAGGGAGCGGATCGTCCACTCGCTCACCCCGAACAGCACCAGCCAGCCGGCGAGCAGGGCATAGTAGAGTGGCGGATGGATGTCCCCGAACAAAAGCGTCCAAAATGACGCGCCAGGCTCGGCGAACTTCAGGCTGAAGCCTTCGTCGATCCAGAGCGAGGTCGCCGTCAGGCCGTAAAGGCGCAGCGCGGCGGCGACCACCATCAGCCCGGCGGTGGCGAGCCAGGGAAAACCGGATGGTGCCACCGCGAACGGCGCCGTGACGGCGCCACCCACCGAATGTAGTCGCATGATCACATCTCCTCACCGCTCACCCGGCGCGGCGACGCAACCCTCTCAGCGAAGGGCACGCCAGGGCGGCGCGATCCAGGCCCGGGCCGCCACCCTCCGCCCTTCGCTGAGCACAGGCACCGTGACAAATCGGTAAAGACTGCCTTCGTAGACGTGCAGGCCGGCGAGCGTGCGGGGGGAAACCTCGGCGAGCAGGCCATGCACCACCGACCGCTCCTCCGGCACCAGGGTCGGGAAGGGCGTGCCGCGCAGCAGCGTCTTGCGCCAGCCCGGCAGCAGGGCCGGGCGCGCTTCGCGGACGAAACGATCCTCGCCCGCAACGCGCCGGGCCACCTCGGGGTCCATCAGCGTGCCGTAGAGGAAGATCCGCATCGCGAGGCTGTCCCGCGCCAAGCGTTCACCTTGTCGGCGATCGTCGAGGGCGACGCCACATGGCCGCTCGCCCTGCCGGCGTTCCAGCGGGCGACCACGCGTCCATCGTGCGGGTCGTGGCGCCTGTCGCCTCGCTTGCCTTCCACCGAATCACGCCCATTCCCGCCGGCTCCGCTCGAGTGCGGAACGCGCAGGCATGCGGCCCTCTCTCAGTGCCCGGCGTGCGCGCCGGAGAAGTCGGGTGCGGCAATCCCCGACAGGGCGAGTTGCTCGGCGAGCGCCTCCTTCAGCCGCTCGAGCCCCGCTTCGCCGGCGACCGACTCGGCGCGCGCGACCAGCACGGCCTGGGTGTTGGAAGCGCGCAGCAGCCACCAGCCGTCGGCCGTCTTCACCCGCACGCCGTCCACGTCGTCCACCTCCGCGCCGGCGGCCTTCAGCCGCTCCGCCACCTCGCGCACCACGGCGAACTTGCGCGCCTCGTCGCAATCGAAGCGGAGTTCGGGCGTGTTCAGCACGCGCGGCAGCGCCTTGCGCACGTCGGACAGTTTCACCCCGGCCCGCGCCAGGACGCCGAGCAGGCGCACCGCGGCGTAGAGTGCATCGTCGAAGCCGTACCAGCGGTCGGCGAAGAACACATGCCCCGACATCTCGCCGGCGAGCGGGGAGCCGGTCTCGGCCATCTTCGCCTTGATCAAGGAGTGGCCCGTCTTCCACATCAAGGGCCGCCCGCCGGCTTCGGCGATCGCATCGAACAGCACCTGCGAGGCTTTCACGTCCGAAATGATCGTTGCCCCGGGGTGAGTGGCGAGCACGTCGCGCGCCAGCACGAGCAGGATCTGGTCGCCGAACAGCACCTCGCCCTCGTCGTCAACCACGCCGATGCGATCGGCGTCACCATCGAAGGCGACCCCGAGGTCGGCCTTGGTCTCGCGCACCCGTGCGATCAGGTGCGTGAGGTTCTTCGGCACCGTCGGGTCCGGGTGGTGGTTGGGGAAGGTGCCGTCGATCTCGGGGAACAGGATCTCGTGCCGGCCGGGCAGCCGGGAGACGAGGCGCTTCAGCACCTCGCCCGCCGCCCCGTTGCCGTTGTCCCACACGACCGCGAGCGCCCGTTCGCCGCCGTCCCAGTCGCGCAGGATGCGTGCGACATAGTCCTCGGCGATGTCGACCTCCTCGACCGAGCCTTTCGCCTCCGGCACGACATCGCCGGTGGCCGCCATCCGCCCGAGCTCCTGGATCGCAGGGCCGAAGAAGGGCTTGTGCCCGAGCACCATCTTGAAGCCGTTGTAGTCGGGCGGGTTGTGGCTGCCCGTGACCTGGATCGCGCCGTCGGCCTCGCGGGCCCGATCGAGGTAGTAGAGCATCGGTGTGGGCCCCACCCCCATGCGCAGCACGCGGAGCCCCGAGGCGACGAGCCCTTGCACCAGCGCGCCCTCCAGCGCCGGGCCGGAGAGGCGTCCGTCGCGCCCGACGGCGACGGTGGCGCCCCCCTTGCGGGCGACGATGGAGCCGAAGACGCGGCCGATGGCATAGGCGTCCGCCTCGCCCAACGTACGGCCGACGATGCCGCGGATGTCGTACTCGCGCAACGTGGTGGGATCGAAACGATGCGTGAACGTCATGTCATCTCCCCCGCAAGAGCCGCACGCCTCACGGCCGGCCGATCGAAGTGTAACGGAACCCCGCCTCGCGCATCGCCGCGGGGTCGAAGATGTTGCGGAGATCGACCACCACCCGCCCGCGCATGGCCTGCGCGAGCCGTGCGGGCGGGATGGCGCGGAACTCGTTCCACTCGGTGATGACGACGAGCGCGTCGGCCCCCGTGGCGGCGTCGTAGGCGTCGCGGCAATAGACGACCTCCGGCGGCAGGAGCGGTCGCGCCTGTTCCATCCCCTCGGGGTCATAGGCGCGAATCGTCGCCCCCGCCTCGATCAGCCGCGGCACGATGGCGAGCGAGGGGGAATCGCGCATGTCGTCCGTCTCCGGCTTGAAGGTGAGCCCGAGGACCGCGATCGTGAGGCCGGCGACGGAGCCGCCGCAGGCCGCGATCACGCGCTCGCTCATCGCCGCCTTGCGCGCATCGTTCACCGCCACCACGGTCTCGACGATGCGCACGGGGCTGCCCGCGTCCTGTGCGGTGCGCACCAGCGCGAGCGTGTCCTTCGGGAAGCAGGAACCGCCGAAGCCAGGGCCAGGGTGGAGGAACTTGCGCCCGATCCGGCCGTCGAGCCCGATCCCCTTCGCCACGTCGTGCACGTCCGCCCCCACCTTCTCGCAGAGATCGGCGATCTCGTTGATGAAGGTGATCTTGGTGGCGAGGAAGGCGTTGGCGGCGTACTTGATGAGCTCGGCGGTCTCGAGGCCGGTGAAGACGATCGGGGTCTCGATCAGGTAGAGCGGGCGATAGAGTCGCTTCAGCACCGCCCGCGCGCGGTCGCTCTCGGTGCCGATCACCACGCGATCGGGCCGCATGAAGTCGCCGATCGCCGAGCCTTCGCGCAGGAACTCGGGATTGGAGGCGACCGCGATGTCGAGTTCGGGGCGAAGCTCCTTCGCGAGTGCGGCCACCTTGCGCCCCGTCCCCACCGGCACGGTCGATTTCGTCACCAGCACCGTCGGCCCCGTCAGCGCCTGGCAGACCTCGCGCGCGGCGGCGAAGACGTAAGAAAGGTCGGCATGGCCGTCGCCGCGGCGCGAGGGCGTGCCGACGGCGATGAACACCGCGTCCGCCTTGTTCACCGCCTCTGCCGTGTCGGTGGTGAAATGAAGACGCGCGTCCTCGACGTTGGACTTCACGAGCTCGTCGAGCCCCGGTTCGAAGATCGGGATGCGGCCTTGCTTCAGTGCCGCGATCTTGCGCTCGTCCTTGTCGACGACGCTGACGTCGATGCCGAACTCGGCGAAGCAGGCGCCGGAGACGAGGCCGACATAGCCCGCGCCGATCATCGCGATGTGCACCGAGGTCCCTCCTTCGCCCGGCCGGTCAGACGTATCGCCCGAGGAACGCGCGCACCTTGTCGGCGAGATCGGGCCGCTTCAGGGCGAAGGCGATCTGCGCCTCGAGGAAGCCCGCCTTGTCGCCGCAGTCGAACCGCCGCCCCTCACAGCGCAGGCCGTGGAAGGGTTGGCGGCCGATCAGCCGGGCCATCGCGTCCGTCAGCTGGATCTCGCCGCCCGCCCCGCGCTCGAAACGCGCGAGTTCGCCGATCACCTCGGGCAGCAGGATGTAGCGGCCGATGATGGAGAGCGTGGAGGGCGCCTCCTCGGGCTTCGGCTTCTCGACCAGGCCCGTGACCTCGACGAGGCGTCCATCGTCGTGTCCCACCTTGAGGATACCGTAGCGCGAGGTGTGTTCGCGCGGCACCTCCTCCACCGCAACCACGTTGCCGCCCGTCTGTTCGTAGACCTCGGCGAGCTGCTTCACCCAGGAGACGTCGGCCAGCACGAGGTCGTCGGGCAGCAGGATGGCGAAGGGGTCGTCGCCGACAAAGGCGCGCGCGCACCAGATAGCATGGCCGAGACCGAGCGGCACCTGCTGGCGCACGCTCATCACCGACCCGGGCGGCATCGAGGTGGTGGCGAGCAGGGCGAGCGCCTCGGTCTTCGATCGCTCGCGCAAGGTCGCCTCGAGTTCGTAGGCGACGTCGAAATGCTCGACGAGCGCGGTCTTGCCACGGCCGGTGACGAAGCAGAACTGCTCGATGCCGGCCGCCCGCGCCTCCTCCACCGCGTACTGGATCAGCGGCTTGTCGACGACGGGCAGCATCTCCTTGGCCAGCGCCTTGGTCGCGGGCAGGAAGCGCGTGCCGAGACCGGCGACCGGCAGGACGGCCTTCTTCAGGGGCTTGGGCAAGAGAAGCACCTCGCGCGGAACGGACCTGACAGGCGGGGCGACGATGGTCGGCCTCTGCCGACCGCCGCCGGGACGATCACCCGCCCACGGTCAACAAAACGTTGGCACGCGCGTTCCTGCCACAGCCGGCGCGGCGCGGGAAAGGGGGCAAGGGCGGTGCCGGGTGAGGGATTCGAACCCCCGGCCTTCGGTTTACAAAACCGCTGCACTACCGCTGTGCTAACCCGGCCTCGATCCTTCGCCGATTAGCCCCTGCCGCCGCTCCGCCGCAAGGCCGCCGTGCCCTTGCCCCATCAGGGGCGCCCTTCCGGGCGGCCTCCCCTCGTGCTAGCCCGCGCCTCCCATGCGTCACTTCCTCGACTTCGAACGCCCGATCGCCGAACTGGAAGGCAAGATCGAGGAACTCCGCCGCCTGCCGGAAGCGGCGGAGGTGGACATCGCGGAGGAGATCGCGACCCTCACCCAGAAGGTGGAGAAGCTGCTTGCGGCCACCTACGCCAAGCTCTCCCCGTGGCAGAAGACCCTGGTCGCCCGCCACCCCGCCCGCCCGCACGCCAAGCACTTCGTCGCCCGCCTGATCGCGGATTTCCTCCCGCTCGCCGGCGACCGCGCCTTCGCCGACGATCGCGCCATCCTCGCCGGGCTCGGGCGCTTCCGCGGCCGGGCGGTGGCGGTGCTGGGGACGGAGAAGGGCGACGACACGGAAGGGCGCGTGGCGCACAACTTCGGCATGAGCCGGCCCGAGGGCTACCGCAAGGCGCGCCGCGTGCTCGAGCTCGCCGGCCGCTTCGGGCTACCGGTGCTGACCTTCGTCGACACCCCCGGCGCCTATCCGGGCATCGATGCGGAGGCGCGCGGCCAGGCGGAGGCGATCGCGCGCTCCATCGAGGCCTGCCTGAACGCCCCCGTGCCCATCGTCGCCACCATCATCGGCGAAGGGGGCTCCGGGGGGGCGATCGCGCTCGCCGCCGCCGACCGCGTGCTGATGCTCGAACACGCGGTCTATTCGGTGATCAGCCCCGAGGGCTGCGCCTCCATCCTCTGGCGCGATGCCGCCCAGGCCGAGGCGGCGGCGGAGGCGATGAAGATGACGGCGGCCGACCTGAAGGCGCTCGGGCTGATCGACGCCATCGTGCCCGAGCCGCTGGGCGGGGCGCATCGCAACCCCGAGGCCGCGATCGATGCCGCCGGGGAGGCGATCGCCGCCGCCCTCGCCGACCTCGCCGGCAAGGGGGGTGCCGAGCTCGTCGCCGCGCGCGAGGAGAAGTTCCTCGCCATGGGGCGGCAGCCCGCCTCGGCCTGAGCGCGGGTGGGGCCGCGCCTCGCCTCGCTCCTGCTCTCGGCGCTCGGCGCCGCGCTCGCCGCGATCGAGGCGTTCCTGCTCTTCCGCCTGTTCGCCGACGTTTCCCTCGCCCCGCTCGTGGCCGGCTTCGCCGCGCTGCTGCCCGGGGCGGTGGTGCTCGCCGCGATGGTGCTCACGCAGATGGGGCTGAGGTTCGTCTCGGGGGCGATCGACCCCGCCTCGCGCGAGGATCCTCGCGCGCTGAAGCTCGGCCAGAGGGTGATCACCAATACGGTCGAGCAGACGCTGCTCTTCGCCCCCGCCCTCCTTGCCCTCGCCGTCCTCGAGGCTGCGCGTGCCGGCACGCTGGTCGCGCTCGGGCTCGTCTTCGCTCTCTCGCGCCTCCTGTTCTGGGCGGGCTACGCGATCCACCCCCTCGGCCGCGCCCCCGGCATGGGCGCCACCGCTACGGTCGTCCTCGGTACGCTCGCTTGGGCGCTGTGGGCTTGGCTAGGGCAGCTCTGACGCGCGCTCAGCCGGGCACGACGAGGGGGATGGTCGTCTCGGCATCCGCGACCGATACGGGGGTGAGACCGATCAGGTCGCCATCCGCCTGCACCGGCAAGCCGGCCGGGGCGGCGATCTCGAGCCGATGGGCGTGGCGGAAGGCGACCCCGCCCAACCGCGGCAGCAGGTTCAGCGGCAGCGCGAGCCCGGCCCGGATGGCGGCAAGCCGGCCGCGGCCGGGAAACAGGCAGGCGACGAAGCCCGGCGCATCGGCGCGCGCGTGCGGGGCGAGCAGGAGCCGCCCGCCGTAGAAGCGCCCCTTGGTGGCGATGACCTGCGCGACCTCCATCGCCTGCCCATCCAGGCGGAGGTCAAGGCGCGGGAAGGGCCAGGCGAAGATCTGCCGCACCGTCTCCAGCACGTAGGCGGCCTTGCCGAGGCGTCGCTTCAACCTCGCGTCCAGGGCCGCCACCACCGCCGAGTCGAGCCCGACCCCGACCATCTGCAGGGCGAGCCGTCCGGAGCCGTCGGCGAAGCGTGCGAGCAGGGGATGCAGCGGCCGCGTGCGGCCGGCGACGAGCGCCTCGGCGATCGCCTCTGGGCCGAAGGGCAGGCCCCATTCGTGCGCGATCACGTTCGCCGTGCCGAGCGGGATCACGCCGAGCGCGGCCCCCGACCCGGCAAGGCCGTTCGCCACCTCGGCGATGGTGCCGTCGCCCCCGGCAGCGACCACGAGGCGCTCGCCGTCCCGCACGGCCTCGCGGGCGAGCGCCTCGGCGTGACCGCGCCGGTCGGTTTCCGCGATCGTGACCGCGACCCCTCTCGCGACCAAGGCGCGGCGGACCACCTCGAGGCGGTGGCGGCGGCGCGCCCCAGCGGTCGGGTTGAAGATGATGTGAAGACGCGCGCGTGCGGTCGGCACCGCAGCCGAAGCCCTGAGAATATCCAAGGAGGGTGACACTCCGATGACGATGGAAAGGCCAATCGATTAAACGATGACGTTCGCTCTTTTCATGAAATGTTCATGGCAACTCGACCGGGAGATGCGTAGAGGGCCATAGGCCAACGCTGGCGAAGGACCGACTCGGGCATGAACGCCCCGCTGCAGATCCGCTCCTACCGCACCGTCTTCATCTCCGACCTGCATCTCGGCACGCGGGGCTGCCGGTCCGACTTCCTGCTCGACTTCCTTCGCCGCACCCGCTGCGAACACCTCTATCTGGTCGGCGACATCGTGGATGGCTGGCGGCTTCGTCGCTCCTGGTACTGGGACGAGACGCACGACGAGATCCTGCGCACCATCCTCGCCAAGGCGCGCGCGGGCACCCAGGTCACCTACATCCCCGGCAACCATGACGAGCTCTTTCGCGCCTGGATGCCGATGGACTTCGCCGGCATCCGCCTGCGCGGCTCGGCCGAGCACGTCACCGCCGACGGCCGCCGCCTGCTCGTGATGCATGGCGACGAGTTCGACTCGGTCGTCCGCTACGCCAAGTTCCTCGCCTTGCTCGGAGATTGGGCCTATACGACGGCCTTGGTGGTGAACCGCTGGTTCAACGCGATCCGCCGCCGCCTCGGCTACCCCTATTGGTCGCTCTCCGCCTGGCTCAAACTGCAGGTGAAGGAGGCGGTGAAGGCGATCGACCGCTTCGAGACCGCACTGGCGGCGGAAGCGCGCCGCCGGGGGTGCGATGGCGTCGTCTGCGGCCATATTCACCATGCCGCGATCCGCGAGGTCGACGGCGTCACCTACCTGAACGACGGGGACTGGGTTGAGAGCTGCACCGCCATCGTCGAGCACTTCGACGGCCGAATCGAACTCGTCGACTGGGCGGCGGAAAACCGGCTCTCGTTCTGGGAGGCTCCGCACCGCAGCGCTCAGCGTTCGCGCGCGGCTCAGGCGCAAGACGCGCGGGTCCCCGAAGCAGCCTGAGTGGCTTGACGCCGACGGCTTGCCGTTTTTCCAAGCCGACGGGCCCGTGCGGATCCTGATCGTGTCCGATGCCTGGACGCCGCAGGTGAACGGCGTGGTGCGCACCCTCACCACGGTCGCCGACGAACTGCGCGCCATGGGCCATACGGTCGAGGTGATCGGCCCCGATCGCTTCCGCACCATCCCCGCACCCACCGAGCCCTCCGTGCGCCTCGCCCTCTTTCCTGGCCGACGTTTGCGCCGCCTCGTCGACGACTTCCGGCCCGACGCCATCCACATCGCGACCGAAGGCCCGCTCGGCCTTGCCGCCCGCCGCCTCTGCCTCGCGCGGGGGTGGCCGTTCACCACCGCCTTCCACACCCGCTTCCCGGAGTACTTGCGCGCCCGCCTCGGCATCCCGGAGAGCCTGACGTGGCGGCTGATGCGCCGCTTCCACGCCCCTTCCGCCGCCGTGCTGGTCGCGACACCCTCGCTGCACCGGGAGCTCGCCACGCGCGGCTTCCGCAACGTCGCCGCCTGGACGCGCGGGGTCGATCTCGCCCTCTTCCGCCCACGCGAGGACCGCACGGGCTTCGGCCTGCCGCGCCCGGTGTTCCTCTACGTGGGGCGGGTGGCGGTGGAGAAGAACATCGAGGCCTTCCTCGCGCTCGACCTCCCGGGCTCGAAGGTGGTGGTGGGGGACGGGCCGGCACGGCCGTCGCTGGAGAAGCGGTTCCCCGCGGCGCATTGGTTGGGGGCCAAGTTCGGCGAGGAGCTCGCCCGCGCCTACGCGGAAGCGGACGTGTTCGTCTTCCCCTCGCGCACCGACACCTTCGGCCTCGTGCTCATCGAGGCCCTGGCCTGCGGCACGCCCGTGGCCGCCTATCCGGTGCCGGGCCCGCTGGATGTGATCGACGGCGCCCCGGTCGGCGTGCTCGATGAGGACCTAGGCCGGGCGGCGACGGCGGCGATCGCGCTCGATCGCGCCGCCTGTCGCGCCTATGCGGAGGGGTTCAGCTGGCGCCGCTGCGCCGAGATTCTGCTCGAACGCCTCGCCCCGATCCCACAGCCGGCGGCCCCGGATCAAGGTTTGCGCTTCGAACAGCCTTCGGCAGCGGCAGCAGACTGAGCACGGCGAGAGCGCGTTTGTCCTTTTCCGAGATGTCGTCGAAGAGTAAGAGCGCGTTGACCGCTCGCTCGATAGCCGACCGGGCTTCGGCCTCCGTGAATTTCCGGTGCGGATCATAGTCCGCCGCGTGGCGAGCGTGGCGCAATTCATCGAAGATGTCGACGAAGGTTTGAACCTTTTTAGGAAACTCTTTTAAGCGCTTCGTGCGGTCGTCTTGCGCGAAGGTTCCGTGCTGCAGCGCGCGGTACACCTGCGACCAGGCCCGCTCGAGCACGCCGTCCGACTTGAGCGCGAGCAGATCGGCATTCGACTTCGCGAGCGTGTGGAAGACCGCGTAGTAGGCCGTGCTGATGGCACGTCTTAGGTCGCTTTGCCGCGGGCGACCGGGCTCTGTGGGCAGAAGCCGCTTGGCCGTCTCGATCAGGCTCTCACCGAGAGAGGCCGGCACGGCTCAATCGGCCGCTTCTGCGACCTCGTCGTCGGGGAACCAGACGTGCACCAGCACGTCCGTGCCACTCTCCGCCAGCGCCTGCCGGATGGTGATGGGGAGCATGGCGATCGTCCGCGTGATCTCCGGTCTTTCGCCCTGCGGCAGCCGAACCGAGATGTTCAGGACCGGTTCCGCGACCTCGTCGTCGGTCACGTCCCAGTCAAGATCGAAAGGGGTTTGCCGGCCCTTGAATGCCTTGCTCAACTCTGCCTTCACGATCCGCTCGACGTCGGATCTCTTTCGCATGGCGGTCTCCCGGCCGTCGCGGCTCGGCGAGCTAGAACCGCTCACCGGCTGCCGTCTTGACAAGATTAACGGATCATAGCCTGTCGAGTCGGCCCGGAAAAGGCCGACCGTGAACCAGATCCCATGGCGCCGGGCTTTCGCCTGCGGTGCTGGGTAGCGGCCCATCGGCTCCGACGCAGTCCTTCTCCTCGGGTCCCCCCCTTTGTCCGATCCACGTCCCTCAACTCTCCGCGCCCGCCCGCGATGCTGAAGCGTCTCGCGCGCCACCCCGCGACCCTCGCCCTCGCCGCGCGCCTGCTCGCCGCGTGGCTCCGCCTCGTCCATCGCACCACGCGCTGGCGCACGGAGGGGCGCGAGCACGCCCGCGCCGTCTGGGCCGCGCGCAGCCCCGCCATCGGCGCCTTCTGGCACGAGCAGATCCCGCTCGCCCCCGCCCTCTGGACGCATCGCGAAGCGGGCGACCCCGACCCGGGGCCGATGCGCTGCGTGGTGCTGGTCAGCCGCCACCGCGACGGGCGGCTGATCGCCGACATCGCGCGGCGTCTCGGCGTGGACGCCACCTTCGGCTCCTCGACGCGCGGCGCGCTCGAGGGCTTTCGCGACCTCCTTCGCCTGCTCGAGGCCGGGCACACGGTGGCCATCACCCCCGATGGGCCGCGCGGGCCGCGCCGCCTGGCCCAGCCCGGGGTCGCCCGCCTCGCGCTCCTGTCGGGACGGCCGGTGGTTCCGCTCGGCGCAGCCGTCGCTCGCCGTCGCATGCTGCGGACCTGGGACCGCATGGCACTGCCCTTCCCCTTCTCACGCGGCGGGCTGGTCTATGGCGAGCCGATCACCCCTGGCGCGGACGAAACCGAAGAGGCGCTCCTCGCACGGATCAGCGCCGGCATGGATCGCGCCGCCGCCCGCGCCGAGGCACTCGCCCGAGGCGAGCGATGACCGCCGTCGCCACGATCTGGCGCCTCGCCGCTGCCGCCGCCGCTCCCGCCCTGCCGGCTTGGCTCGCGCTGCGCGCCGCGCGCGGCAAGGAGTTCCCCGCCCGCCTCGGGGAACGCCGCGGCAGGAGCACCCTCCCTCGCCCGCCGGGACCCTTGCTCTGGATCCACGCCGCCTCGGTGGGCGAAACCCAGTCCATCCTGCCGGTGCTGCCGCGTCTTCGCGACGGAAGTCCCGACCTTGCCGTGCTGCTCACCACCGCCACCGTCACCGCGGCACGGCTGATCCCGGCTCGCCTTGGCTTCGCCGCCGACCCCGCCCGCTCGGGCATCTTCCCGGGTGCGCCCTGGCTGATCCATCAGTTCGCGCCGCTCGACGTCCCGGCCTGGATCGCGCGCTTCCTCGACCACTGGCGGCCCGACGCGGCTGCCTTCGTGGAAAGCGAGCTGTGGCCGAACCTGCTTGCCGCCGTCGCCGCCCGCCGCATTCCAGCCGCGCTGATCAACGCCCGTCTCTCCCCCCGCTCGGCGGCGCGCTGGCGCCGCGCCGGCAGCCTCGCCACGCACTTGCTCGGCACCTTCTCCATCATCCTGCCGCAGTCGGCGGCGGACGCCGCCCGGCTGGCCGGGCTCGGCGCGCCGCCGCTCGCCCCCGCCGGCAACCTGAAATTCGCCGCCCCGCCCCTGCCGGTCGACGAGGCGGAACGCGCCCGACTTGCCGCCGTGCTCGGCTCGGCCCCCGTCTGGGTCGCCGCCTCGACCCATCCCGGCGAGGAGGAACGCGTGCTCGAGGCCCATGCGCTGGCGCGCCAGGCGCTGCCGGATCTCCGCCTCATCCTCGCCCCCCGCCACCCGGAACGCGGGGCGGGAGTGGCCGGTCTCGCGCACCGGCTGGGTTTTCCGGCAACGCGGCGGTCGGCCGGCGAAGGCCCTGTCGGCTCGGTCTGGGTCCTCGACACTTTGGGCGAACTCGGCCTCGCCTACCGGCTCGGGCTCGGCGCCTTCGTCGGCGGGTCGCTGGTGGCGAAGGGCGGGCAGAACCCGCTCGAGCCAGCCCGCCTCGGTCGGCCGGTCGCCCTCGGCCCCCACACCGAGCATTTCGCCGAGATCGCTGCAGGCCTCGTCTCCGCCGGAGCGGCGAGCCGCGTGCACACCCCCGGCGCGCTCGCCGACTGGGTCGTCCGCCTCGTCCGCGACCCCGCCTGGCGCGAGGCGGCGGGCAAGGCCGGCGCGGCCTTCGCTGCACCGCACCAGGGTGTCCTGGACCGCACCGTGCAGGCCCTGCTACGCCTCATCCCCCGGGAGACGAAAGGCTGACCTGAAAGACCGAGGCTCGATGCTGCGCGCACCCGAGTTCTGGCGGCCTGGCGGCGGCGGTCTGCCCGCCCTCCTCCTCTCGCCGTTTTCCGCCCTCTATGCCGGCGCCACGCGCCGGCGTGTGGCGCGCGAGGGCTGGAAGGCGCCGGTGCCGGTGATCTGCTGCGGCAACGTCACCGCCGGCGGGGCCGGCAAGACCACCGTCGCCATCGATCTCCTGATCCGTCTGCAGCGGCGCGGCATCGCCGCCCACGGCTTGCTGCGCGGCTATGGCGGGCGGCTGAAGGGCCCGGTGCCGGTCGATCCCGCCCGCCACACCGCCTACGACGTCGGCGACGAGGCGCTGCTCCTCGCCTCCGTCGCTCCGACCTGGGTGTCGGCCGATCGCGCGGCCGGCGCGCGCGAGGCGGTGGCGCGCGGGGCGGGGGCGATCGTCATGGATGACGGGCTGCAGAACCCGACGCTCGAGAAGACCCTCTCCTTCCTCGTCATCGACGGCAGTTTCGGCTTCGGCAACGGCCGCATCATCCCGGCCGGGCCCTTGCGCGAGCCGGTCTCCGCCGCCGCCGCACGGGTGCAGGCGGCGGTGCTGATCGGGCCGGACGAGACGGGGGCGCTCGAGGACCTTCCGCCCGACCTGCCCGTGCTGCGCGCCCGCCTCGTTCCCGGGCCGGAGGCGAAGGCGCTCGCCGGCCGCCCCGTGCTCGCCTTCGCCGGCATCGCCAACCCGCGCAAGTTCTTCGACACCCTCGCGGAAGCCGGCGCGATCCTGGTCGGGCGCGAAACCTTCGCCGACCACTATCCGTACGACGAGGACGACCTGCGCGCGATCCTCGCCGAGGCGGAGGCGCTGAAGGCCATCCCCGTCACCACCCGTAAGGACATCGTGCGCGTGCCGCCCGCCTTCCGCCATCGCGTGGCGGTGGTGAGCGTCGGGCTCGCTTGGGAGGATGAGGCGGCGCTGGCGGGGCTTCTCGACCCGCTGTTCGCGCGGGCAGCGCCCGATCCCCTTCCCCTGCCCGCGTGAGCCACACCTCGCCGTGGCTCCGCCTCCGCTGGCGGGCGGAGGCGCTTCTCGTCCGTGCCCTTTTCCGCCTCCTGCGGGCGCTTGGGCCCCGCCGCGCCTCCGACCTCGGCGGGCTGGTCGGACGCCTGCTCGGGCCTTGGCTCCCCGTCAGCCACGTGGCGCGGGTCAATCTGCGCCTTGCCTTCCCCGACCGCGACGAGGCCTGGCGCGCGGGCGTGCTGCGCGCGATGTGGGACAATCTCGGCCGGACGGCGGCGGAACTCGCCTGCCTGGAGGCGATCGTCGCCGACCCAGCGGCGGTCGAGGTGGCGGGGGTGGAGCATTTCGACGCCGCGGCGCGCGCGGGCGGGCCATGGATCCTGGTCTCCGGCCATTTCGCCAACTGGGAGATCGAACTGCCCATGGCGGCGCGGCGCGGCGTGATCCCGGGTGTGGTCTATCGCGCCATCGCCAACCCCCACCTCGATGCGCTGATCGCAGCGATCCGCACGCGCGCGATGGGCGGGCGGGCGGTGATGCTGCCCAAGGGCCCGGCCGGAGCGCGCGCCACCTTGGCCCACCTCAAGGCGGGCGGCGTGGTCGGCATGCTGGTCGACCAGAAGATGAACGACGGCATCGAGGCCCGCCTGTTCGGCTGCCCGGCGATGACCGCCCCGGCCGCCGCCCATCTCGCGCTCCGCTTCCGCTGCCCGCTCGTCCCCGCCCGCGCGGTGCGGCTCGGCCCCGCCCGGTTCCGGCTCGAGGTGCTCCCCCCCATCGCCCTGCCCGAGGGAGGGGATCGGCATGCGGCGGTGGCCGCGCTGACGCAGCGGCTGAACGACCTGATCGAGGCCTGGGCGCGGGAGCGCCCCGCCGAATGGCTCTGGGTGCACCGCCGCTTCGACAAGGCGCTCTACGCCCGGGGGCCTTGACGGGGGCGCACGGCGAAGGGAGAGGGCGGGGAAGATGACCCAGGACACCGCCGCCCTCCTCCTTCGCCTGGTCGAGGCGCTGGAGCGCCTCGCCCCGCCCCCGCCGCCCGTGCCGGAGCTCGCCCGCGCCGATGCCTATGTCTGGCACCCCGAGCGCGGGCGGCTGGCTCCCGTCACTGAGGTCGCCACCGTCCCCCTCGCCCTGCTCAAGGGCATCGAACGCCAGCGCGACCTGTTGCTCGAGAACACGCGACGTTTCGCGCGGGGGCTTCCCGCCAACAACGCGCTGCTGTGGGGGGCGCGCGGCATGGGCAAGTCCTCGCTCGTGAAGGCCGTGCACGCGCAGGTGAACGCGGAGACGCGGGAAGCGGGAGGGCTCGTGCTGGTCGAGATCCATCGCGAGGACATCCGCACCCTGCCCACCCTGATGGGCGCCTTGCGCGAAGCCCCCCGCCGTTGCCTCCTGTTCTGCGACGACCTGTCCTTCGACCCGGGCGAGACCGACTACAAGAGCCTGAAGGCGGTGCTCGAAGGGGGCGTGGAGGGCCGCCCGGCCAACGTGCTGTTCTATGCCACCTCCAACCGCCGCCACCTGCTTGCGCGCGAGGCGATCGAGAACGAACGCGCGGCGGCCTTCAATCCGGGCGACGCGGTGGAGGAGAAGGTGTCGCTGTCGGATCGTTTCGGGCTCTGGCTCGGCTTCCACCACTGCGACCAGCCGACCTATTTCGCCATGGTCGAGGCCTATGCGCAGGCCTTCGGCATTCCGGTCGATGCGGAGACCCTCAGACGCGAAGCCGCCGAGTGGTCGGTGACGCGCGGGTCACGGTCGGGCCGGGTCGCCTGGCAGTTCGTGCAGGACCTGGCGGGGCGGCACGGTATTCCGATCCCGTAACGCTACGTCTCGGGCCGCGGCGGGAGGGCGGTTTCGGGGTCGAGCGGGGTGCCGCGCCAGCCGATCTCGAAATGGAGATGCGGCCCCGTGACCCGCCCCGTCGCACCGACCGCGCCGATCGAAGCACCTTGCGCCACCCTTTGGCCGACGCGCGCATCGAGGCGCGAGAGGTGCATGTAGGTCGAACTCACGCCGTGGCCGTGGTCGAGCACGATCGTCCCGCCGGGGAAATAGAGGTCCGGTTCGGCGAGCCGCACGATCCCCGGACACGCGGCGGCGACGGGGGTGCCGGTCGGGGCGGCGATGTCGAGGCCGAGATGCGGCTGGCGGGGCTGGCCGTTGAGGATGCGGCGCGAGCCGAACACGCCGGAGATCCGTCCCGTCACCGGCCAGATGAAGCCTTCGGCGAAAAAGGGCTCGGGCGTGTCGTGCCCCGCCCGTGCCGCGCGGAGCATCTCCCGTTCGCGCGCGATCCGCTCGAGCACCTCGGGCGGCGGCGTCACCTGGGCGGGCGGCAGCCCGTCGATCCTCTGCTCGAGCCAAGCCCGCCGCGCGACGGCGAGCAGCCGCGTCTCGCGCGCCCCGGACGGATGGGTGATGTCGAGCCGGGCGGTGTCCTTCGCGTCGCGCCCGAAGCCGAAGGCGAAGATGCCGTCGCGGGAGACGCGCACGGGTGCCCCATCGAGCGCAAGCCGCGTGCCCGGGGCGGCGCGGCCGCGCAGGAAGGCGCCCTGTTCGAGCTTTCCTTCCACCACCACCGCGCGCGCGGGGCGAGCAAGAAGAAGGGCGGGGGCAGCGAGCAGGACGCGGCGACGCATCACAAGAGCCGCTCCTGGCGGGGCGTGGTCATCTCGCCGGGGGATCGTTTTGCGCCCGCCGCATCCGCGGTCGCCGCCACGGCACCGTCGGCGAACCTGAGCGCGAGCTTCTGCCCAGGGGCGACCTCAACCGCGCGCGTCACCGCATGTCCGGCGCGGTCCGTCACCAGCACGAAGCCGCGCTCCAACACCGCCTGGTAAGACACCGCGTCGAGACGGGGCGAGAGCGCGGCGAGCCGATCCTTCGCCCGTTCGAGGAGGCGCTCGACGCGGGCGGCGAGCCGTTGCGCGACGAGATCGAGCCTGGCACGGCGGGCGGCGATCGCCTCGCGCGGATGGGGAAGGCGGGCGGCAAGCCGAGCGAGCGCCACCTCCTTCGCCCGCACGAAGGCCGGCAAGGCCTGATCGAGCCGGGCGGAGCGATCGTCGAGCCGCTGCCGCGCCGCGGCGACCAGCGCGGGCAGGTCGGGGATGCGTGCCGCCGCCCGCTCGAGCCTCAGCCGCTTCTCCTTCAGGAGCCGGGCCAAGGCCGAAACGAGGCGCGCCCGCCTCTGTTCGAGATCGCGCACCAGGTCGAGCCGGACGGGCACCGCCATCTCGGCCGCCGCCGTCGGGGTGGGGGCCCGCCGGTCGGCCGCGAAGTCGATCAAGGTGGTGTCGGTCTCGTGCCCGACGGCGGAAATGAGCGGGATCGCGCTCTCCGCCGCCGCCCGCACCACCACCTCCTCGTTGAAGGCCATCAGGTCCTCGAGCGAACCCCCACCGCGGGCGACGATCAGCACGTCGGGGCGGGGGATCGGGCCGTCGGGCGCGAGCGCGTTGAAGCCGCGGATCGCGCGCGCCACCTGCTCTGCCGCCCCGGGCCCCTGCACGGCGACCGGCCAGAGGAGCACGCGGCGCGGGAAGCGGTCCTCGAGCCGGTGCAGGATGTCGCGGATCACCGCCCCTTCCGCCGAGGTGACGACGCCGATCACCTCCGGAATGAGCGGGAGTGGGCGCTTGCGCGCGGCCTCGAACAGCCCTTCCGCGGCGAGACGCTTCTTCAGCATCTCGATGCGCGCGAGCAGGGCGCCTTCGCCCGCATACTCGAGCCGTTCGATGACCAGCTGGTAGGTCGAGCGGTCGGCATAGGTGGTGAGCCGGCCCGTGGCGATCACCTCGACCCCGTTCTCGGGAACCAAGCCCAGCCGCGGCACGGCGGAACGCCAGATCACCGCCGCGAGCTTCGCCGTCTCGTCCTTCAGCGCGAGATAGACGTGGCCCGAGGAGTGGCGCTTGAGCTCGGTGATCTCGCCGCGCACGCGCACGCGCCCGAACGCGCCCTCCAGCGTGCGGCGGATCGCGGTGGAGAGCTCGCCCACCGTGAATTCCGGCACGTTCCGGCCGAGGGAGGGCTCCGAAGTGTCGAGCGGGGCGGCGTCTTGCATCGCGCCCCACTCTAGGCGAGGGGGAGGGCAGGGCGAAGCGCGGAGGAGGACAAGGGCGGTGAGGGTTCTGCTCGTGGGTTCCGGCGGGCGCGAACATGCGCTGGCTTGGGCGATCTCCGCCTCGCCGCTGCTCGAGACCCTCTGGTGCGCGCCGGGCAACCCGGGGATCGCCGAGCACGCGACCTGCGTGCCGATCCCCGCCACCGACATCGCGGGCCTGGTGCGCTTCGCGCGCGATCATGCCGTCGATCTCGTCGTGCCCGGGCCCGAGGCGCCGCTGGTGGCGGGATTGGCCGATGCCTGCGCGCGCGAGGGGATCGCCTGTTTCGGCCCCTCGGGGCCGGCGGCACGGCTCGAAGGCTCCAAGGCCTTCGCCAAGGAGGTGTGCCTCGCCGCCGGGGTGCCGACGGCGCGCGCCTCCGTGTTCGACGACGCCGAGGCGGCGATCGCTCATGTGCGGCGCGAGGGCGCGCCGATCGTGGTCAAGGCCGACGGACTCGCCGCCGGCAAGGGGGTGACGGTGGCGGCGACGGTGGAGGAAGGAATCGCCGCCGTCGAGGCGGCGATGCGCGCGCGTGTGCACGGCGAAGCGGGCGCGCGGATCCTCATCGAGGAGTGTCTCGCCGGCGAGGAGGTCTCGTTCTTCGCCCTCTGCGACGGCACGCATGCGGTCGCCTTCGGCTCGGCGCAGGACCACAAGCGCGTGGGCGAAGGCGAGACCGGGCCGAACACCGGGGGCATGGGGGCCTATTCTCCGACCCCCCGCTTCGATAGGGAGGCGGAACGACGCGCGATCGAGACGATCGTGACCCCCGTGCTCGCCGAGATGAAACGCCGCGGTTCGCCCTTCGTCGGCGTGCTGTTCTGCGGACTGATGCTGACCGACACAGGGCCGAAGGTGCTCGAGTTCAACGTCCGCTTCGGCGACCCCGAATGCCAGGTGCTGATGCTGCGGCTGATGGACGATCTCCTGGTGGCGATGCGGGCGGCCTGCGACGGCATGCTCGATCGCTTCTCCGTCCGTCTCGGGCCGGAAGCCGCCCTCGGCGTGGTGCTCGCCGCCCGCGGCTACCCGGGCACGCCGGAGGGGGGAACGGAGATCCGCGGCATCGAGCAGGCCGCCGCCCTGCCGGGTGTCACCATCTTCCACGCCGGCACGCGGCGCGAGGGCAATCGGCTCCTCGCCGCCGGCGGGCGTGTGCTGACCGTGTGCGCGACGGGGGCGGATCTCGCCGAAGCGCGCTCCCGCGCCTACGCCGCGGTCGATCGCATCGACTGGGCGGGAGGCTTCTGCCGCCGCGACATCGGCTGGCGGGCACTCTCCCGCTGAGGCTTCCGTCCGGCCGATCCCGCTGGCACAGTCGCTGCCCGACGGCGCGCGGAAGAAGCGCCGCGACCAACGGGAGGAGTCGCATGCCCACGAGACGGTCCCTGCTCGCCCTCGCCACGGGCGCGCTCGCCGCCCCGGCGATCGCGCAAGTCCGCTTTCCGGAACGGCCCGTGCGCGTGATCTGCCCCTGGCCGGCCGGCGGGACGACCGATCTGCAGATGCGCGCGCTGTGCGAGGCGGCGGCGAAGGAACTGGGCCAGCCGGTGGTGGTGGAGAACAGGCCCGGCGCCTCGGGCACGCTGGGCGCGCTCGCGCTGAAACAGGCCCCGCCCGACGGCTACCTGCTCAGCCAGATGCCGATCTCGGTGTTCCGCTTCCCCTTCATGACGGAGCGCCCGGCCTGGGATCCGCTGCGCGACTTCACCTGGATCGCGCACATCACCGGCTACCTGTTCGGCATCGTGGTGCGCGCCGACAGCCCCTTCCGCACGCTCGCCGACATGATCGCCTGGGCGAAGGCAAACCCGGGTCGCCTCACTTACGGCACGCCCGGTGCCGGCACCTCGCTGCACATCACCATGGAGCAGCTCGCCGAAGCAGCCGGGGTGGAGTTCCTGCACGTGCCCTTCCGCGGCTGGGCCGACAATTCCGCCGCCCTGCTCGCCGGCACGGTGATGGTCTCGGCCGACAGTTCGGGCTGGGCACCGCTCGTGCAGGAAGGGCGGCTCAGGCTCCTCGCCACCTGGGGCGCGCAGAGGGCGAAACGCTTCCCCGACGTGCCCACCCTGCGCGAGCAGGGCTACGACATCGTCTCCATCTCGCCCTACGGCATCGCGGGGCCTGCCGGCATGGACCCGGCCGTGGTGCGGATCCTGGAGCGCGCCTTCCTCGCCGCCATGGACGAGCCCGCGCATCGCGCCGCCCTCGAGCGCTTCGACATGGAGCCGATGCCGCTCGACCACGCCGCCTACACGGCGGAGGTCGCGCGCATGGTGGAGCGCGAGGGCGCGATGGTGCGCCGCCTCGGCCTCAGGCTCTGAGCCTGCGCTTAGCGCCGCGCGGCGAAGAAGTCCCGCAGCAGCGCCGCCGCCTCGCGCTCCATCACCCCGCCGACGATCTCCGGGCGATGGTGTGTGGTGGGGAGGCTGAAGATGCGCGCCCCGTGCTCCACCCCACCCCCTTTCGGATCGTAGGCGCCGAAGACGAGGCGGCGGATGCGGAAGAGCGCGATCGCTGCCGCGCACATCGCGCAGGGTTCGAGGGTGACGAAGAGGTCGCAGTCGGCAAGCCGGGGTTCTCCTCGCTTCGCCGCCGCTTCGCGCAACGCCAGGAGTTCCGCATGGGCGGTCGGGTCGGCGAGTTCCTCCACCCGGTTGCCGGCACGGGCGAGCACCATGCCTTGCGCGTCCGTCACCACCGCGCCCACCGGCACCTCGCCGCGCGCGGCGGCTTCCCGCGCCTCCGCAAGGGCAATCTGCATGGGGGAGAAGCCGGGCGTCATCCGCGCTACATCCCTCCCGCAATGCGAAGGCGCAAGCGATGAAGCGGGCGGGGGAAGGCGAGGGCGAGCGGGTCGCGAAATGGCTCGCGCATGCGGGTGTCGCCTCGCGCCGCGAGGCGGAGCGGCTGATCGCGGAAGGGCGGGTGGCGGTGAACGGCCGACGGCTTGCCGACCCCGCCGTGCTGATCGAACCGGGCGACGTCGTGCTGGTGGACGGCGTTCCCGTCGCTCCGCCGGGACGGCCGCGCCTCTTTCGCTACCACAAGCCGCGCGGCCTCCTCGTCACCGCGCGCGACCCGCAAGGACGGCCGACGATCTTCGACCGTCTGCCGCCCGAACTGCCGCGCGTGGTTTCGGTCGGGCGGCTCGACATGGACAGCGAGGGGCTTCTCCTGCTTACGACGGACGGGGAGCTCGCCCGCCGGCTCGAACACCCCGAGAACGGCTGGGTGCGACGCTACCGCGTGCGCGTGCACGGCCACCCGGACGAGCGAAAACTCGCCACCTTGCGCGAAGGCATCGTGATCGACGGCATGCGCTACGGTCCGATCGAGGCCGGGCTCGACGCGCTCAAGGGCGCGAACGCGTGGCTGACGGTGTCGTTGCGGGAAGGCAAGAACCGCGAGGTGCGGCGCGTGCTCGACCACCTCGGCTACCCGGTGCTGCGACTCATTCGTGTCGCCTTCGGTCCGTTCCAGCTGGGCGACCTGCCAAGGGGGGCGGTGGCCGAGGTGCCGGCCAAGGTGATGCGCGAGCAGCTTGGCCCGGACGTGCTTGCCACATCGCGGCGCCGCCGCGCGCCGGCGGGGACGGGGGCTGGCGGGTGAGGGTCATCGGCGGGGCGTTGCGCGGCCGTCGCCTGGTGGCGCCGGAGGGGCTCGCCACGCGCCCGACCTCGGATCGCGCGCGCCAGACCCTGTTCGACGTGCTGCTGCACGCGCCCTGGGGCGGGCGGGCGCTGCTGGAGGGGGCGCGCGTGCTCGATGCTTTCGCGGGCACGGGCGCGCTCGCCATCGAGGCGCTGTCGCGCGGGGCGGCGGAGGCGGTGCTGTTCGAGACGGATGCGCGCGCGATCGCGGCGATCCGGCGCAACCTCGCCGCCTGCGGCCTCGCCGCGCGGGCGCGCGTGCTGCGGGCGGATGCGACGCGGCCGCCGGCGGCGGATCGCCCGGCGCGGCTTGTCTTCCTCGACCCGCCCTACGGAGCGGGGCTCGTCGAACGCGCGGTGCCGGCACTCGCTTCGGCCGGATGGATTGCGCCCGGAACGGTGCTGGTGGTCGAGACGGCGGACGAGGAGGCGGTGCTCCTCGAGGGCTTCGCGCCGCTCGACGACCGCCGGGTCGGGCGCGCACGGCTGCGCGTGTTGCGGGCGACAACAGGCGCGACGGTGGCCTGATCTTAGGACCCGACGCGGATGCCTTGGCCGCGGCGAAGGGCTTCGATGGCGGCGCGATCCTGAGGCTCCACCCGGTAGTGGCCGTGCTGCGGCTGACGCGCGTGGCAGAGCTTGCACAGCACGCGAAGATTGGTCGGGTGGTTGTCGCTCTTCACGCCGTTGACGTGGTGGACGTCGAGCAGGCGCTTCTGCGCCTCGGGCACGCGTACGCCGCAGGCGGCACAACGAAAGGCGGCACGTTTCAGGGCCGCGTCTCGGATTTGCGGCCAATCGGGCGGATAGTCGTCAGGCCCATCCGTGTCGCGGCGCTTGGGCTGCCTCGAGAAGGTGGGCGAATACCGTTCGAGAAACTTCTCGCGCGAGAAGCCGCGCCAGATCTCCATCTTCGATTTGCGGGCCCGCCCCGAGGTGTAGCCTTCCCAGTCCAAGGCCTGAAGACAATGGCGACAGACCCGCAGATCGAGCTCGGCCTCGTGGATCGTCCCCGCCGCACCGTCGCGCAGGAACACGCGCAAAGGCCCGCGGGCGCGATTGGTGACGACATAGCGCTCGAAACGCTTCTGTCGGCGCATGTTCTCGAGTGTCTGGCAATCGGCAACATGAAAGCGCGTATAGGCTTCGGGGTCCTCGACCGCCTCTGCCACGCTGTCGTGGCGCAGCGGGACGTCGCGGATGTAGAGAAAGACCGGTTCGCCCTGATACCGAAGGACACCGTCGCGCGAGGGGGGATCGAGCTCCTCGATGCCGATCTCGCGGTCGATCGTCCTCCAGGGACGAGCGGCGACATCGAGCGAGAACGGCACAGGCTTCAGCCCGAGCCGGTCGAGCAGCGCATCGAGCTCGCGATAGGTGGGCTTCAGCCTCATCGCCCCGCCTCCGCCCGCTCCATCTCCTCGAGCACCGTCAGCACGCGCTCGCGCGCGCGGGTGGCGATGCGGAACTCCACACGGCGCGACCGGTCGCGGTCCTCCGCCCCGTCCGCCCGACGCCACAGCCGCGAGGAGGAGAGCCCATTCGCCGTCACCGTGCGCGTGAGCCACTCGCGCCGGTCGGGCTCGAGCGCCTGCCTCAGCCAGAAATCCAGCACGCTGCGCGTGCGCTCCTGGGAGAGGGCCATGTTGCGGAAGAAGGCCTCGGTCGCGCTCGTCGCCCCCGCCCATTCGGAAGAGGTGTGTCCCTCGATGCGCACCTCCTCGATGTGGTCGCGATACCGCCAGAGGATGGCGGTGTAGCGCGGCAGGAAATCGGCCAAGATGCGGCGGAACTCGGGGGAGAGCTCGGCCGCGCCGGCCGCGAACAGCACGTCCGGGGCGCGGAAGCGGATGGTGAGGATGGGCCGGTCGAGCTCGGCGTTCCACCGACGCCAGTCGTGGCGGAACTCCTCCTCCAGCGCATCGAGCAGGGCATCCTCGGCCTCGCGGAAGGCGACCACGATCTGCCGCACGCGCGCCTGTTCCGTCTCGACCCGTTTCGCGGTGGCTTCGGCCTCCTCGCGTGCTTCGAGAAGCGGGTTGAGGAAGACGACGGCGATGAACAGGAACAGCACCATCAGCCCGGACATCAGGTCGGCGATGGTGAGCCCGCTCTCGTCCTCCTCCCGCCTCTTGCGCGAGGTGGGCGACGCGCTCATCGCACGGCCGCCCCGGCGCGGCCCTGCGCGGCCTGGGCAGCCCGGCGCAGTTCATCAATCGCCTGCGAGAAGTCCTGGGCGAAGGCGTTGGTGACCGCGGCGAGGCGTCCGCCGAGCGCCTCGAGCGCGCGGGTGAGCTCCTGTTGGAGGGCTTTGTCGAGTTCCTGGAACGTCTTGTTGATGGCGTCGTTCACGCCGCGCTGCGTGGCTTGGAGTTCCGCGTTGATCCGCTCGAGCTGGGCGCGCGCGGCGGTCTCGATCTGGTTCGTCGCGCGGCCCAGAAGCTCCCGGCTCTGCGTCTCGAAGGTTTCGAGCAGGCTCTGCTGCCGCTCGGCAAGGCTGCGCGTCGCCTCCTCGATCCTTCGCCCGGCGTTTACCACCGCGTCGTCCATGCGCTGGGCGGTGGCGTCGACGAGCTCCGCCGCCTTGCCGGTCCGTTCGACGATCGTGCGCAGGCTCGCCTCGATCTGCGGCAACGCCTCCCCGGCCCGCCGGCCTGTCTCGGCGAAGCCGTCGAGGCCGGCGGCGATCTCGCGCCGGAGCGCCTCGAGCGCGCCGAGGCTCTGCTCCACCCGCTCGGCCGCCGCAACGAGGGCCTTCGCCTCCTCCGCGGTGCGCGCAAGCGATTCGGCGGAAGCGCGGGCGGCGTCCGCCGCGGCGCGGTAGTGGGCAACGAGCTCCTCGAGCTGGACACGGTAACGGTCCTGCCATTCCAGCAGCTTGCCCACCGCCTCGTTCAGGCGGGCGAAGTTCTGGCCGAACTGCTCGCTGATCTTGCTGTTGAAGTCCTTGATCGCCTCCTCGAGAGCGGCGATGAGCGCCTTGGTGGCGCTTTCGGCGAGGCTTTTCGCGATGCCGTCGAGGGCGGCGAGGGTGCGCGCCGCCTGCTCGCGGCTCTCGTCGCGCAGGGCGCGGAGCTGATTGACGAGGCTCGTATCGGCCTCGCCGACGATCGCACCGCGCAACGACCGCGTCTCGGCGACGAGCTCATTCCGAAACCGATCCTGTCCTTCGGCGAGACTGCGGCCGACCCGTTCGATTGCCGCGACGACGTCAGCGAGATCCGCAGCTTCGGCGGCGACCTCCCGGCGCGGGATGACAATGGCCGACAGTCGCACGAAGAGCGCAGCGCCGAGCCCAAGCACGGAGGTGAGGAAGGCGGTCTTCATGCCCTCGAGCAGCATCGGCACGCCGCGCTGGATGGAGGCGGCCGAGGAGACGTCGAAGGCGATCAGCGCGACGAAGATTCCCGCGAAGGTACCAAGCAGGCCAAGGCCGGTGAGGAACGCCGGCGCCTGGTCGGCGAACCGACGCAAGGCGCCGCGTCCGGCAAGGCCGATCAGGGCGAGGAGGAAGGCGCCGCCGATGGCGGCGAGGAAGGATTGGTTGATCGGGGTCTGCGCCGCCGCGGCGATGGCGGGGATGAGGTCCGACACGGTGCGCTCTGCCCTCGAGCGGATGCGGGACGCTTCAGGGGCCACAAAAGAGAATGGACGAGCTGTCTCTCGATGCTTGTCATTTGTCACCGTGATCATCAAGAGAAATTGTGCCTTGATACGACCGATACTGATCGTTCCTCGCGTCTTGCGTCAATTTCTGGCGTGTTCCCCCGTTTCGGTCATCGGTACGGCAGATCAACCCCTCGTTCACCAGTCGCGCGCTACGCGGGCGCCATGGATGAGAGCACGAGCTTCGACGTGATGCTCTGGGTGCCTGTCCGTCGCCGCAACGGGCGGGTGGGTCGGTGGTTCCTGGTCGGCATGCACCGCGACGAGACCGAGGGGCTCCGCCAGTTCCTCGCCGTTGCCGACGAGTTCCGGAGCCGCCGGGCCGTCATCCTCCTGGTCCGTTCCGTCCTCGACCGCACGACCGGGCGGTTCCGCGACCGCATCTTGCGCAGCACCGGTCCCGCGCCGTTGATCGACCGGCGGGAGATGGAGCAGCTGGATCCGTCCGCCCGCAGAAGTCTCGCCGCTCGCATGGCGCGGCGGGACACCGAGTCGGCGGACGAGCCGCTCCTTCGCCTGCCCGGCGCGATCAGCCGGCCGTCCCGGCCGTCCTATCGCCTCTATGGCTACCTTGTGGCAGCGCTCGGCCTCGCCGCCGCCGTCGCCCTGGCCACCCTGCCGCGCTGACCGACCTCGAAGCCAGCCGGGTACGTCAGGGGCGCGCCTCCTCCGGGATCGCGTAAGTGATGGTCAGGTGCGCGACCTGAACCTCCTCAGGCAGGCGCAGCACGTCGGCGAGCATCGTCGCGAGCCGGCGGCCCGCGCGCAGCACCCGGCAGTCGCAGGCGAGATCACTGAGGCCTGCTGGGCGGAGAAAGGAGACGTTGAGATTCGCGGTGACGGCGAGGGGAACCGACCCGATCACGGACAAGAGCGCCACCCAGGCCGAAACGTCGCCCAAGGCCATGATGGCCGGGCCCGACACCGAGGGGCCGGGACGCACCGTCGCGGGGTCAAACGGCATCACCACCCGGCAGCGCCCGCGCGCGTAATCCGCCAACACGAGCCGACCGTCGCCGAACCCCGCGCCGGGAAACTCGCGGGCGAGGAAGGCAAGCATCGCCTCACGGTCGAGGGCCGGTTCCCCTGCCCCGGTCATCACGCCGCCTCGGCCAGCGCCGCCTCCACCGCCTCGCCGAGCCGCGTCACGATCAGGTCGAGCTCGTCCTCGGTCACCGTGAACGGGGGCGCGAGCGTGACGTGATCGCCAAGACGGCCGTCGATGGTGCCTCCCATCGGGTAGACGAGGAGCCCGCGCGCGAAGGCGGCGCGCTTGATTCGCGCGTGCAGGGCAAGCGACGGGTCGAAGGGCGCCTTGCGCGCGCGGTCGGCCACCAGCTCGAGCGACCAGAACAGGCCCCGCCCCCGGATGTCGCCGACATGGGGGTGGTTGCCGAATCGTTCCACGAGACGCGCCTCGAGCGCGCGACCCATCGCGGCCGAGCGTGCGACCAGCCCCTCGTCGCGGATGACCCGTTGCACGGCGAGGGCCGCCGCGCAGGCGACCGGGTGCGCGACATAGGTCTGGCCGTGCGCGAAGGCGCCCGAGCCGGCCGCGATCGCCTCCACGATGCGGCGATGCACGAGCATCGCGCCGACCGGCTGAACCCCTGCCCCCAACCCCTTCGCCACCACCAGGATGTCGGGTGCGACACCCTCCTCCAGGCAGGCGTGCAGGACGCCGCAGCGACCGAGGCCGCACATCACCTCGTCGAGGATGAGCAGCACGCCGTGGCGGTCGCAGATTTCGCGGATGCGCCGGAAATACCCGGGCACGGGCGGCACCGACCCGGCGGTCGCACCCACCACCGTCTCGGCCAGGAAGGCGGCCACCGTGCCGGGCGGATGGCGCAGGATCTCCGCCTCCAGGCTCGCCGCCGCCCGCGCCCCGTACTCCTCCTCCGTCTCATCATCGCGGCGGAAGCGATAGGCGAAGCAAGCCTCGACCAGGCTCGCGGGGATCAGGATCGGGTCGTAGAGGGCGCGGCGGGCGAGGTTGCCGCCGACGGCCAGCGCGCCGAGGGTGGCGCCGTGGTAGCTCTGCCGCCGGGCGATGAAGCGCGCTCGCGCCGGCTCGCCGATCTCGACGAAGTATTGGCGGGCGATCTTCAGCGCCGCCTCGATCGCCTCCGACCCGCCCGAGACGATGTAGGCGTGCGACAGCCCCTCCGGCGCGCCGTCGAGGAGCACGTCCGCCAGCTCCTCCGCCGCCGCGCAGGAGAAGAACGATGTGTGGACGTAATCGAGACGGGCGAGCTGGTCGCGCACCGCCGCGAGCACCGCCGGATGGCCGTGGCCGAGGCAGGAGACGGCCGCCCCCCCGCAGGCATCGGCATAGCGCCGGCCGTCGCGATCGATCAGCCACAGCCCCTCGCCGCGGACCGCGATCGGCGGATCGGCACGGAAGGAGCGATGGATGAGACGCGACCGTCGCCGCCCTGTCATCGCCGCTTCGTTTACGCCGCTCGCCGAATGAGGCATCGTTTCCGCCACTCCGTCTCGCGTGGTTTGAAACAGGGGCTCCGCTCGGCGGAGGCGAGGCGGACGCTAACAGAGCGGGGGAGGCCGGTGAACATGGCGGGCGGGCGTGCAGCGGCCGACCCGGCAACGGGGCAGAGCTCGGCCGCGATCCCGTGGACTGGCGCGGCAAGGCTGCCGCCCCTCGTCGTGGCGCGCGGCGAGCTCGCCGGGCATCTCGCGGGCCTCGCTGCGGAGAGCGGAGGCAGCGGCGAGGTGCTGCTGGTGCCAAAGGCGGATCTCGCCGTCACGCGCCTGGCGCGCGCCGCAGGTGCGCCGCCCTTCGTGCTCGCCCAGGCCGGAGCGCTGCGCTTCGGCCTCGGCCGCTTCCTCCGCCTCCTTGCCGAACCCGATCTCGTCGCGCCCGTCGTGTTCATCGGGCCGCCGCACCGCGCGCCGCGCCTCGCCGCCGCCGCGCGCGGTCTCGGCCTCGCGGCGGTCGCCGTGCGGGAGCTTTCGGGTCCGCGCGACCTCGCCGCCCTGCTCGCCGACCTCGGGCGACGACCTCGCGCCGAGGCGCCCGCGCTTGGGCCGGACGATCTGGCCCGGGCGATCGCCGGCGGGGCGATCGTCAACCGCTATCAGCCGCAGGTGCGCCTCGACGACGGCACGCCGGTCGCGCTCGAGACCCTGGCGCGGTGGGAGCACCCGCTGCACGGCCTCCTCGGTGCCGCCGAGTTCGTGCCCTTGGCGGAACGCACAGGCCTTTCCCGGGCGCTCGCCGATCGCGTCGTCCGCCAGGCGGTGGCTGATCTCGCCGCCCTGCAGGCGGCCGGACTGCGCTACTCGGTCGCCCTGAACCTGCCGCTCGACGTGCTGCTCGACCCGGGGCTGGCGGATCGTTTGGCGACCGAACTGGAGGCGGGCGGCGTGCCGGCCGCGGCGTTGACGATCGAGTTGACGGAAAGCCAGATCGCGCGCGATCTCGGGGCGGTGCGCGAGGCCGCGCTGAGGCTGCGCGCCCGACAGTTCGGCGTCTCCATCGACGACTTCACGCCCTCGGAGGCGCAGGCCGGGCTCGTCGACCTGCCGTTCACCGAAATGAAGCTCGACCGCTCGCTCGTGCTTGCCGCGCTCACCGACCGCGGCCACCGCGCCGCGCTGTCCGACCTCGTGCGGCGCGCGCACGGGCTCGGGCTCGCCGTGGTGGCGGAGGGCGTGGAGACGCCGCAGGCCTGGGCGGTGGCGCAGGAGATCGGCGCCGATCTCGCCCAGGGCTGGATGGTGGGCAGGCCCCTGCCGGCCGGCGCCGTCGCCGCCTGGACGGCGGCCTGGGGCGCCGGCGTCGCGGCGTGATCGCAGGGCCGCACCCGCCTTCAGGCTTGCTTTTCGCCGGCCGACCGAGCAGGGTTTTGCGGTGCAGCGCGTCCCTTGATGTCGTGGGGGATGTGCCCGTGCGACCAATCGCCGCGAAGCGCGCGGACCGCGCGATCAGCCCGGAAGGGGCCGGCTGGTTCCGCCAGGAGATCACCTCGTTCGACCAGGTGCGTGGCCTGCGCTTCCGCGCCGCAGGCCTGGGCGGACGGATCTGGGAGCGCGTCGGCGCCTCCGTGCAGCTGATCCCGGGGCCCGAGCTCTACCAGGCGCTGGAGCGCGGCGTGCTGGACGGCACGAGTTCTCGCTGCCCAGGGTGGACGAACAACTCGGCTTCCACCGCGTCGCGCGCTTCCTCCACCTGCCGGGCTGGCACCAGCCGACGACGAACCAGTATCTCTACGTCAACAAGCGGGTCTGGGACGGGTTGCAGGACACCACGCGGGCGATGATCGAGACCGCCTGCCAGGCCGGTGTCGCCGACGCCATGGCGCGGGCTGAGGCGTTGCAGGGCGCGGTGCTGAAGCGCTTCGCCGAGCAGGGTGTGACGGTCGCGCAACCGCCGAAGGCGTGCTGGAGCGGCTGCAGGCGGCGACCAAGGAGGTGCTGGACGAGCAGGCGACGCGCGACGCCGATTTCCGCGCCGTGCTCGAGAGCATGCGCCGCGTCCAGGAGGAGCACGCGGCGTGGAAGCAGCTCGGCCACCTGCCGCGCGACTGGCCGCTGACGCGCTGACGGCCGAACGGCACCGGCGACCGACCCCGTGACCAACCTGATCGGCGCCTCTCCCGGCGGGGCGGCGAAGGGCCATTTGGCCGGGTTGCCGCCCTGCCCGCCCGCCGACGCGATCGAGCGCGCCGTGCATGCGGTGGGCCTCGTCTTCGCCTTCGTCTGGCTCCTGCTCGTGCTCGTCACCGTCACCGCCGTCGCCGAACGCTACGCGCCACCGGTGACGGCGGCGATGGCGGCGATCTTCGGCAACAATCCCGGCACTGCGCTGACCGAACTGCAGTGGCACCTCTATGCGGCCGGGTTCCTGGTCGGGCTCTCCTTCGCCATGGTTGCGCGGCGCCCATGTGCGGGTCGATGTGCTGGCGGAACGGCTCCCGTTGCGCGCCAAGGCCTGGATCGAGTTCCTCGGCACGCTCCTCTTCCTCGCCCCTTTCATTGTGTTCGTGCTCCTCTACGCGGTGCCGTTCGTCGAACGCTCCTGGCAACTGAACGAGATTTCGCCCTCGCCCGGCGGTTTGGGCGCACGCTGGATCATCAAGTCTTTTTTCGTCATCGGGTTCGGCCTGCTCGCCGCGGCCGCGCTCGCGCGGCTGCTGCGCCTCGCCAACGACCTGTTCCGCCGCCACCCCGCCTGATCCGTCCCGGAAGGCCCGGAATGCTCGAGATCTACGAGATCCTCGTCATCGGGCTGATGGCGAGCTTCATGCTGCTGATCTTCACCGGCTACCCGATCGCGTGGGTGCTGGCGGGGGTGTCGTTCTGATTCGTCGTGCTCGCGCTGTGGGGGGCGGAGGCGATGGACTGGGACACCTTCATGCTCGTGCGCGGCTGATCCTCAAGGCGCTCGTCGCCCTCACCCCGCTTGCCGTGCTGATCCTCGCCGTGCTCGGCTCGATCTTCTTCGGCATCGCCACCGCGACCGAGGCCTCCGGCGTGGGTGCGTTGGGCGCGATGCCGCTCGCCGCCGCCAATCGCCGCCTCACCGCGCCGGTGGTGAAGGACGTCTGCGTGGAGACGGCGACCACCACCGCCTTCATCATGGCGATCTTCATCGGCGCCTCGGCCTTCGCGCTCGTGATGCGCTCCCTGGGTGGGGACGAGTTCATCGCGCACATGCTGAAGAGCCTGCCCTTCGGCCCGGAGGGCATCGTGCCGTTCGTGCTCGGTGTGGCCTTCCTCGCCGGCCCCTTCCTCGATTGGCTCGAGATCAGCCTGATCTTCCTCCCCCTCGTCGCGCCGGTGGTGCGGGGGCTCGGCTTCGACCCCGTGTGGTTCGTCGTCGTCTTCGCGGTGATGCTTTAGACCTCGGTCCTCACCCCACCAGTCGGCTTCTCCCTCTTCTACCTCAAGGGGGTGGCGCCGCCCGCGGTGACGACGCGGGACATCTACCTCGGCATCATCCCCTTCGTCGCCATCCAGCTCCTCGTCGTCTTCCTCGTCTTCGAGTTTCCCGAACTCGCGCTGTGGCTGCCGCGCGAGGTGTACGGGCGCTGAGCAGGGCGCGCGGGGAGGGGGAGGCCGGGTTTTCAGGCGGCCCACACCTCCTCGTAGAGGGCGATGATCTCCTCCTTCGTCGGCACGCGCGGGTTGTTGGCTGGGCTGCCCGAGGCGAGCGCCTGCTCCGCCATCGTCGGCAGCAGGGCCCGCCAGGCCGCCTCGTCGAGCCCGTAGGTCTTCGGTGAGGGCACGGCGAGGTCGCGATTGAGCGCCTCGAGTTCGGCGAGGAGCTTGCGTGCGGCCACCTCGTCGGTGTCCTCCTCGTGCGCCACCCCCATCGCGCGCGCGGCCTCGGCGTAGCGGGGAAGGGCGGCCGGCAGCGAGAAGCGCGTCACCGCCGGCAGCAGCATGGCGTTGGAGAGCCCGTGCGCGACGTGGAAATGGGCGCCGATGGGGCGGCTCATGCCGTGCACCAGCGCGACCGAGGCGTTGGAGAAGGCGAGCCCGGCGAGGGTGGCGCCGAGCATCATCGCCTCGCGGGCCACCGCGTTGCGCGGTTCCGCGTAGGCCGTGCGGAGGTTGCGCGCGATCAGCGCCATCGCGCGCAGCGCATAGGTGTCGGAGACCGGATTGGCGCGGCGCGACACGTAGGCCTCGAGCGCGTGGGTGAGGCTGTCGATCCCGGTGTCGGCGGTGGTGCGCGGGGGAACGGTGTAGGTCAGCTCGTAGTCGACGATCGCGGCGACCGGCAGGGCGGCGAGGCCCGCGATCAGCATCTTCTCGTTCCGTTCCGCATCCGTGATGACGGTGAAGCGCGTCACCTCGCTTCCCGTCCCCGCCGTGGTCGGGATGGCGACGATCGGCAACGCGTCGAGATCGGCCGTGCGCGGCACCTTCCAATCGCGCATCTTGCCGCCGCCGGCGGCGAGGATGGCGATCGCCTTCGCGGTATCGAGCGAGGAGCCGCCGCCGAACCCGATCAGTCCGTCGATCGCGCCCGCCGCGCGCAGCACAGCCACCCCGGCCTCCACCACCGTATCCGTCGGGTCGGGCACGGTGTCGCTGAACACGGGCGGGTTGAGGCCCGCCGCGGCCAGGGGGTCGAGCACGCGGCGAATGAGGCCCGAGGAGACCATGAAGGGGTCGGTGACCACCAAGGGGCGGGAGAGACGGAGGGTCTTCAGGAGCTCGGCGACGCGGGACACTGCGCCGCCGCCGACCAGCATCACCTTCGGCGAGACGATCGTCGCCACCATCGCGTTTCCTCCGCAGGCCTCTTCAGGGCGTTCGCTGGCGAGGCTAGCGCGGCCTTCACTCGGCGTTAACCTTGGGCGGTGCAACATGCCTGCGGTTGTCGCACGGGTGGAGGGGTCAATGTCCGCTTGGCTGGTCGTGCTGTTGGCGCCGCTGGTCGCGTCCGGGTTGGTGCTGATCGCCGCCGTCCTCGGCGTGCCGGCCCCCGTTGCGGCCGTCGCCCTCCTGCCGCTGCTGGCGGCCGGGGCTCTGGCTTGGCTCGGCTTCGCCGCCGGGGTGGAGGCGGCGGTGCTGGCCACGCTTCTCACCGCGGCCGTCTTCGCGGCGGGCTGGGCGAAACGCGTCCGGGTCACCGCCCGCGCGCGCTGAGGCGTCCGCGCGCCCACCCATCGGCCGTAACAGGCGCGCTCGGTCAGGCGCGACGAGAAGGCCCGGCAAATCGTCCTTTCGCTTGACGCCCCGGTCGCGCCGTGCTGCATGGCCGCGGCCGGTGCCGCGCAGTCTTTGCCCGCGCACGCGGCTGCGGACGATCCGTGACCGACACAGACCAGACCCAAGGCGGCGTAACCGCGGCTGATCGCCCAGGCAGGAGCCTCGGCGCCGAGACCGCACCAGACGCCCCGCTTCCCCAAGCCGAGGAGGGGGCCGCGACGGTTGGCGCCGCGGCGGCGACGGGCCTCGCCCCGGCCGTCGAGCCCGTCGCCACCCCGATGGCGGCGGAGGGCGACGCCGGCCCGTCCACCGCTCCCACGGGCGCGGCGGCGACCGCTCAGGGCGCAGCCGAAGCGAATGCGACGCCGCCCGCCGACGCGGAGGGCGAGCCCCGGCAGCCGACCGCCGAGCAGGCTCCCGCGCCGCGTCGCCCCACCTTCGCGGATCTCGGGCTTTCCGAACCCGTGCTGCGCGCGGTGGCCGACGCCGGCTACCTCCACCCGACCCCCATCCAGGAGCAGGCGATCCCCGTCATCCTGATGGGGCGCGACGTGCTCGGCTGCGCCCAGACCGGCACCGGCAAGACGGCGTCCTTCACCCTGCCGATGCTCGACATCCTCTCGTCTGGGCGGTCGCGCGCGCGCATGCCGCGCTCGCTGATCCTCGAGCCCACGCGCGAACTCGCCGCCCAGGTCGCCGAGAATTTCGTCAAGTACGCGAAATACCTTCGCTTCGACTACGCGCTGATCATCGGCGGCGAAAGCATGGGCGAGCAGACCGCGCGGCTCGCCCGCGGCGTCGATGTGCTGATCGCCACCCCGGGCCGGCTGCTCGACCTGTTCGAACGCGGCGGGCTCCTGCTCACCGACGTGCGCATCCTCGTCATCGACGAGGCGGACCGCATGCTCGACATGGGCTTCATCCCGGACGTCGAGCGCATCGTCTCGCTGTTGCCCCGCATGCGGCAGACGCTGTTCTTCAGCGCCACCATGCCGCCGGAGATCAAGCGCCTGGCGGACGCCTTCCTGCACAATCCGAAGGTGATCACCGTCGCCCCGCCGGCGACCGTGGCCGCCACCGTCGAACAGCACCTCGCGCTCGTGCGCGAGCACGACAAGCGCGAAGCGTTGCGCCGCCTCCTTCGTGCCGAGGACGTGAAGAACGCGCTGATCTTCTGCAACCGCAAGCGCGACGTCGACATCCTCTGCCGCTCGCTGCTCCGCCACGGCTTCGATGCCGCCATGCTGCACGGCGACATGACGCAGCCGAAACGGATGGAGACGCTCGAGCGGTTCAAGGCGGGGCAGGTCCGCCTGCTCGTCTGCTCCGACGTCGCCGCGCGCGGCATCGACATCGGCGGCCTCAGTCACGTCTTCAACTTCGACGTGCCGATCCACCCCGAGGACTACGTGCACCGCATCGGGCGCACCGGCCGGGCGGGGCAATCGGGGCGCGCCTTCACCCTCGCCACCGTCGAGGACGACGATCGGCTCGCCGCGATCGAGAAGCTGATCGGCAAGCCGATCCCGCGCATCCAGATCGAGGGCCTGGACCCCGTGAGCCTCGATCTCGAACGGCCGAAGGAGAAGGACGAGGGGCGCCGCCGGCGCGGCCGCGGCGGCCGCAGCGCCAAG
Source organism: Elioraea thermophila (ex Habib et al. 2022) (assembly GCF_003336755.1). Classification (GTDB taxonomy): domain Bacteria; phylum Pseudomonadota; class Alphaproteobacteria; order Acetobacterales; family Acetobacteraceae; genus Elioraea; species Elioraea thermophila. The sequence continues at coordinate 195,473 of NZ_KZ851831.1, forward strand.
ACGGAGGCGGCCGCGCCGCGGGCGGCGACGGGCAAACGCGGGCAGCCCGAGCGGAAGACGGCGGCCAAGGGCACCGAGACGCAGGCCGACAGGGCACGGCTCGCGGCTCGGCCCGCCCCGCGCCAAGCCGAGCCGGCGGAGGAGGAGCGGGTGGTCGGCTTCGGCGGCTTCGTGCCCGATTTCATCCTCCGCCCCACCCGCCGCATGCCGGCCGCCCCACCGCGCGACGCCGAAGAGGCCGAGGACCAGGCCGCCTGAGCCCCGCCGGGGACAGATCGGCCTTGCGCCGATTCGACCCCTCCCCCGCCCGCTCCTCCGCTACACCCCCCCGCCCTCGCCCCGGCCCGGTGGGTCTCCCGCCGCCGGGGCGAAACCGTCTCGGGCGCCGGGGCCTTCCCCGGAACGGCCGTCCGAGCCCCGTCACCACCGCGCCGGGCCGTCGGCGCGCGTTCGTGTCGCGTAGGATCCCGCCATGCCCGAGTGGCCCATCCATGCCCGCTTCGCCGGCCCCATCGTGATGATCGGCTTCGGCTCGATCGGCAAAGGCACGCTGCCGCTCATCCTCCGCCACATCGACGCCCCGCGCGAGAGGATGGTGGTGATCGACCCCGACGATTCAGCGCGCGAGCTCGCCGAACGGGAGGGGGTGCGCTTCCGCCGCCTGGCGCTGACGCGGGACAATCTCCGCCGCGAACTCTCCCCGCTGCTCGCGGGCGGCGGGTTCTGCGTCAACCTCTCGGTCGAGGTGTCCTCGGTCGAGCTGATCAAGCTCTGCCGCGAGGTGGGCGCGCTCTACATCGACACCTGCGTCGAGCCCTGGCCCGGCGGCTACACCGACCCCTCCCTCTCGCCCACCGAGCGCTCCAATTACGGGCTGCGTGAAGCGGCGCGCGCGCTGCGCCGCCCAGGGATCGCCGACCCGACCGCGCTGATCGCCCACGGCGCCAACCCCGGCATGGTCAGCCACTTCGTCAAGCAGGCGCTGCTCAACCTGGCCGAGGATCTCGGCCACGACGTCGACGAACCGCGCAGCCAGGCCGGCTGGGCGCGGCTTGCACGCGACCTCGGTGTCAAGGGCATCCACATCGCCGAACGCGACACCCAGCGTGCGAACATCCCCAAGCGCCTCGGCGAGTTCGTCAACACCTGGTCGATCGAGGGCTTCCTCGGCGAAGGCATGCAGCCCGCCGAACTCGGTTGGGGCACGCATGAGCGTTGGATGCCGCCCGAGGCCCGCCGCCACCCCTACGGCTGCGACGCCGCGATCTATCTCGAACGGCCCGGCTGCGCGACGCGGGTGCGCTCCTGGGCGCCGACGCCGGGGCCGCAGCTCGCCTGGCTGATCACCCACAACGAGGCGATCTCGATCGCCGACTACCTCACCCTGCGCGACGAGACGGGCAACGTCACATACCGCCCGACCTGCCACTACGCCTACCGCCCCTCGGACGACACCGTGCTCTCGCTCGAGGAGTTCGTCGGCAACGCCTTCCGCCGGCAGAAGAAGCTTCGGCTGATGAACGAGGAGATCGTCGAGGGCCACGACGAGTTGGGCGTGCTGCTCTACGGGCATGCGCGCAACGCCTACTGGTACGGCAGCCAGCTTTCCATCGCGGAAGCCCGCCGGCTCGCGCCGTATCAGAACGCGACCGCGCTGCAGGTCACCTCGGCGGTGCTGGGGGGCATGGTGTGGGCGATCGAGAACCCGCGCGCCGGCGTGGTCGATGCCGACGAGATCGGCTGGCGGCGCGTGCTGGAGATCCAGCGCCCCTATCTCGGCCCCGTCATCGGCGCCTACACCGACTGGACCCCGCTCTCGGGCCGCCCGGGCCTCTTTCCGGAGGACATCGACGCCGAGGACCCCTGGCAGTTCCGCAACGTCCTCGTACGCTAGGGAAGGGGCGGGGGGCGCGCCGCCGCCCCCCACCCGCCGCCACCGCAGCCGGATTCGCGCGATGAGCCTGCTCGCCGACCTCTACCCCTGGACCAAGGCCCTGCACGTCATCTCGGTGATCGCCTGGATGGCGGGGCTGCTCTACCTGCCGCGTCTCTACGTCTATCACTGCGAGACCACCCCCGGCACGACGGAGTCCGAACGCTTCAAGGTGATGGAGCGGCGGCTGCTCAAGATCATCACCACCCCGGCGATGATCGCCTCCTGGACCTTCGGCACCCTGCTCGTGCTCACCCCCGGCGTGGTCGATTGGAGCTCGGGCTGGTGGCACCTGAAGATGGCGGGGATCATCGCGCTGACGGCGGTGCACGGGGTGCTGGCCGCACGCCGGCGCGACTTCCTGCACGACCGCAATCGCCGGCCGCAGAAGTACTACCGCGTGCTGAACGAGGTGCCGACGGTGGCGATGATCGTCATCGTCATCATGGTGATCGTGAAGCCGTTCTGACCGCCCGGGGCCGAGGGCCGCAGCCGCGGCCGCGCTTGACAGGAAACGCCCCGCATCCCACCTGGGCGTTGACGGAGCGGGGGTGGTTGTCTAGCGTTCTCTCGCTCTCGGGCGCGTTTTTTCGCGCCGGCACTCACCGCACACGGGATCACGACGGCCGGGCTGACACCGATGCGGCCGCACCTGCCGGGCGGTGAAGCCATCGGCCGCGGCGCCCCGACGGCACCTTCCCCGACCGGTCGCGCGGGTCATGCCTCCCGCGCCAGGCGCCCCGCGGTGCGGTCCTTCCCGCACCGTCCGAACCACCGAAGGCCTCCCATGCACCTCGCCGAACTGAAGGCCAAGTCTCCCGCAGACCTCCTCGCCTACGCCGAATCCCTCGAGATCGAGAACGCCTCCACCCTGCGCAAGCAGGACATGATGTTCGCCATCCTCAAGACGCTCGCCGAAAGGGACCAGGCGATCTACGGCGACGGCGTGCTCGAGATCCTGCCCGACGGGTTCGGCTTCCTCCGATCGCCGCAGGCGAACTACCTGCCCGGGCCGGACGACATCTACGTCTCGCCCGCCCAGGTGCGCCGCTTCGGCCTGCGCACCGGCGACACGGTGGAGGGCCAGATCCGCGCGCCCAAGGAGGGCGAGCGCTACTTCGCGCTGACCAAGGTCAACGCCATCAACTTCGAACCACCCGAAGCGGTTCGCCACCGCATCAACTTCGACAACCTCACCCCTCTTTATCCCGACAAGCGGCTGAAGATGGAGATCGAGGACAAGGGCGGGGCGAAGGAGGGCGTGCAGAAGGGCGTGCAGAAGGACTACACGCCGCGCGTGCTCGACCTCATCTGCCCGATCGGCAAGGGCCAGCGCTGCCTCATCGTCGCCCCCCCGCGCACGGGCAAGACGGTGATGCTGCAGAACATCGCCAACTCGATCGCGCACAACCACCCCGAGGTCTACCTGATCGTGCTGCTGATCGACGAACGGCCCGAGGAGGTGACCGACATGGCGCGCACCGTGCGCGGCGAGGTGATCTCCTCCACCTTCGACGAACCGGCCCAGCGCCACGTGCAGGTGGCGGAGATGGTGATCGAGAAAGCCAAGCGCCTCGTCGAGCACAAGAAGGACGTCGTCATCCTGCTCGACTCCATCACCCGGCTCGCCCGCGCCTACAACACGGTGGTGCCCTCCTCGGGCAAGGTGCTGACGGGTGGCGTGGACGCGAACGCGCTGCAGCGGCCGAAGCGTTTCTTCGGGGCGGCGCGCAACATCGAGGAAGGGGGCTCGCTCACCATCATCGCCACCGCCCTGATCGATACCGGCAGTCGGATGGACGAGGTGATCTTCGAGGAGTTCAAGGGCACGGGCAACTCGGAGATCGTTCTCGATCGGAAACTCTCGGACAAGCGCACCTTCCCCGCGATCGACATCACCAAGTCCGGCACGCGCAAGGAGGAGCTGCTCGTTGATCGCGGCACGCTCGCCAAGATGTGGGTGCTGAGGCGGATCCTGATGCCGATGGGCCCGCAGGATGCGATGGATTTCCTGCTCGACAAGCTGAAGTACTCGAAGACCAACCAGGACTTCTTCGACGCGATGAACACCTAGGGCAGGCCTTCGGCGATCGCGCGCAGGGTGTCGCGTTCGCGCGCGGTCAGGCCGCGCGCGCCGGGGCAGGCCGCTTCGTCGAGCAGGGCGCGGGCGAGGGGGCCGCGGTGGTCGCCGAGGTCACGGCCACCTTTTTCAGGTTTCACCCGTATTTGGCGCAAGACACCTCGCGCGATGTGCGGGGCGTCGTCTTTCTGGCAGGCAAGCTGTTGAAGCTTTTTGGCTACCTCTCCTGGTGGGGCTATCCGCTCGCGGATTTGTGCTTCAATATTGGATTGCTGCGCCTGAACTTTTTGCTGGTGCAAAAATTTTGCCGGACCGGAAGACGACAAATTCCGTGGCGAGCTCAAATCGCGGTGACTATTACCCAGCCCTATCACGCTAGAACCAGGGGGGGAAAGCGGTCGGCCCGATGTATACTGACGCTGGGGTTGGCCAAAAATGGTGCCACGACTATCCACAAGCGCCATTCGAGCTAAGCCTTGTGCACCGCGAAGGCTCGCCTCTCGTAGGTCGGCTGCTTCCAATCCTGTACCCTCAATCTTAGCTCCATCAAGGCTTGCTCTCACAAGCATGCCACCCTGGATATCGGCGTTCGCTAGAGACGCTCTTTCAAGTTTGGCATTTCTTAGATCTGAAGCCTGAAGATTCGCTTGTTTCAGATTTGCTTCCGACAGATCGGCCTGAAACAAATATGCTCCTTGCAGAGAAGCGGAAACTAAGAGTGCCCTATTCATGTGGGCATTCGCGAGCGACGCACCTTGAAGATAAGCGCCAGTCAAATTAACCGATTGTGCGTCTGCCTGCTCAAATGAAGCCCCTTGAAGCTTGGACTTTTCAAAACTCGCGAACTGCATTCGCGTGCTGTTCAAAAAAGCCCCCTGGAGGCTAGATCTCGTTAGGATCGCGTTGTCCAAATACGCACCATGCAGCCAAGCCATATCCAATCGAGCGTCACTCAAGTTAACCCACGTTAGATCCGCCCGACGGAGGTCGGTGGCGGTAAGCACCGCCCTTCGCAACGATCGACCGCGGAGTACCATCGTCCGCGGAACGGGGTCCGGCTGCCCCTCCGCCACCTTCAGCTCTCCCGCGTCGATCCTGCGCAACAGCTCCGCCTGCGCGTCGCTGATCAGCCGCTCGTTCGGCAGCATCAGCGCGCGGGAGAAGAGGCTGGTCGGCCGGTTCGTCTTCTCGTCGACCTCGCCGTCGAACAACGACGCCCGAGCCCCTTCAAGAGGCCAAAAGCGAAGGAGGCGGTCCAGCCATTCATCAACAACCGTGGCCAGCCCAAAGGTAAAAACGAACGCCCCACCGCTGATCGTGCCTGCCACCGCGACCCAAAGTTTACCGGGCCGCGGGCCACACAGACTTCGTTCTGCTTCCACCGGCCGCCACAGCCACCACACCAGCGCGAGATCCACCAGCACCAGCACCCGGTGCCACCAGGTGGTCGCCGGGTCCTGGTAGGGCAGGAACCGCACCTGGAAGAACAGGAGCAGCAGCACCGGTGCCGCGATCAGCGTCAGCCACGCCATCAGCCGCAAGGGCAGGGCCCCCTGCCCCAACATCGCCCCCGCCACCGCCTGCGCCACCGGGTAGGGGTCGACCTGGAACCAGGCGCGGTTCGTCCCGTCCCGCTCCCCGGCCGCGCCCGCCGCCGCGCCGCCTTCCGCCCGCAGCGCCGCCACCGCGGCGGCGAGCTTCTCCCTGAGCACCCGCGCCTGGGCCAGCACGTAGAAGTGCAGGACGACCAGGATCGCCGGGGCGACGACGAAAAAGCCCGTCAGCGGCACCGCCACGCTGATCACCGGCAGGGGAATCGGCTCGTCGAAGAACAGCTTGCGGTGCGTGACGGAGCCCACCGCCACCGTCAGGTACAGCATGACGGTGACGAAGAAGAACCACTGCGTGGCCTCGCGCCGCGCCGTCTCGTTCGCCGCCGCGAGCAGCTCCTTCGCCGAGACGGCCATGCCCGCCATCGCCGCACACCCCCGCGCGACACGCTATCGTCTGCACGTCGCAACGATCAACCGCCGCGCGCAGCCCCGGCGACCGCCACCCGCCGCCCCGCTCTCCTCGCCGCATGGATCTCGTCGCCTGCGCCGAAGCCTTCGCCCGCGACCTGCACGCCGGCTTCGCCCGCCAGGGCCGGGCAGGGCGCGCCTTCGTCACGCATCTCGAGGAGGTGGTGGCGCTGCTGCGCGCGGCCGGCGCGGACGACACCGTGCTCGCCGCCGGCTGGCTGCACGAGGTGGCGGAGAACGCGCTCACCGCGAACCGACGCGTCAGCGCGCGCGAGCTCGGCGATCCCTTCGGCTGGCAAGTCGCGGCGATGGTGGCGGAGGTGACGGACAACCCGCGCATCCCGCTTCCCTTGCGCAAGGACATCCGCACCCGTTCGGCGCGCGACACCACCGCGGGTGCCCGCATGATCACGCTGGCCGACCTCACCGCGCAGCTCCGCGCGCTGATCGAGGACGCGCCCGCGGACTGGGACCACGGACGCCAAGTCGAATACTTCGGCTGGCCGCGCGCGTCGCCGCCCACTGCCGCGGCCACGCCCCGTCGCTCGAGGTGGCCTGCGACGCCGCCTATCGCGAAGGCCTCGCCCGCCTCGCGGCAGGGGCGTGACGCCCCCCGCCGCCCCACCCCTCAGCCGAGCAGCGGCTCCCACGCCCCGGCGAGCAGCACGCTCGCGCGCAGGAACAGCACCCCGGCGAGCGATGAGACGGCGGAGACCGCGATCAGCCCCTTGCTCTTGCCATAGCGGAGCATCAGCGCGGCGAGCAGGATCGGCACCGCGAGCCCAAGCCCGATCACGCCGCCCCAGGTGAGCCAGGCAAGCGACCCGGAGACCAGCTCCTCGGCCCCCGCCCGCGCCGCCGCACTCATCGCCGTCAGCGACACGTGCAGGAAGGCGAGCACCGCAATCAGCTTCAGCGCATCGAGCCCGAGCGCGAGCTTCATCCCGGCGACCGACACGCGCTCATCGACCAGACCGAGCACGTAGAAGAGCTCGAGCACCGCGACCGCGGCGACCGCGCTCGAGATCAGCCACAGGATCGGGATCAGCGCCGTGCCCCAGAGCGGAATGCCGTGCGCCTGGGTGAGCAGGAAACCGGAGTAGACGACGGACAGCACCCCGTTCGCCGCGAACACGCCGCGGAAGAGGGCGCCTTCGGTCATCTCGCGCACGCGGTCGCCGAACGGCGGGTAGATCCCGACGTCTTCGGCGTGCGCGTAGGCGGCGAGCGCGCCGAGCAGCAGATGCACGGTGAGGATGATCACGCCGAGGAACATCCAGGAGCCGAGATTGAACTCGCCGGCGCGGATCAGCTCCCACAGCACCAACGGCATGTTCCACCACCGCCCGAGGTGGAAGAAGACCAGCAAAAGGCCGAGGGCGGTGGCGACGAACACCGTGAACGCCACCGCCGCCCGCCGCACCTGCCAGTAGGCGACGGCAAGCCCGCCGCCGATGGCGACGAACCAGAAGAACCAGGCGATCTGCCAGCCCCAATCCGCGACCGGGGCCTGGAAGACGAGGGGAGGCAGCTCGCTCATCGCTCACACCTCCTCGACGATGAAATATTTCGGCTTCGCACCGCTGTTCGGCAGCAGCGTGCGGTGGCGCTTGGTGCGCAGGGTGCGGCTGACGGAACTTTCCGGGTCGTTCAGGTCGCCGAAGTCGCGCGCATTCGCGGGGCAGGCCTGCACGCAGGCGGGCTTCTGGCCTGCGGCGACGAGGGCGAGGCAGCCGCGGCCCATGCATTTCATCGGCAAGCCGGTGTCGGGATGCACCCAGCGCGCGTTGTAGGGGCAGGAGGTGACGCAGTACCTGCACCCCGCACAGCGGCGCGAATCGAGGCGCACGAGGCCGTTCTCGTCGCGGTACACCGCGCCGAAGGGGCACGTTTTCATGCAGGGCGCCTCGTCGCAGTGCGCGCACTGATTGAGGAGCAAGGTGGGGCGGCCCTGGGCCGTGACGCCCTCGTAACGACGGATGTTGGAGGCGACGCCACCGCGCCCCTCGTCCGCGCGGTAGAGCATCTCGGGGTTGTTGGTCGCCGTGCAGGAGATCACGCACGCCGCGCAGCCGATGCAGGCCGCCTCATTCCAGAGGTGGGCGAGGCGCCGGGTGGGCTGTTCTCCGGGTTTCAGGCGCATCGTTCGGGTCCTCCTCGCGCCTGCGTCAGGCGAGCTTGCGCACGCGCACGGAAGCGTTGTTGGCGGCCGCCCCCGTGGTGCGGTCGATCCGTGCGGTGGCGAACCAATGCGAGTTCACGCCCCGCGCGAGCCGGTCGAACCCCTCGAGGCGGGAAAGCAGTTTCTGGCGGTGCCCGCCGACATAGGAGTAGGCGAACAAAACGCCGCGGTGCACCCGCGCGGTGACGCGGATTCGCGTGCGCGCCTGCCAGCCCGTATCCAGCCCCGAAAGCTCCACCGTCTCGCCGTCGCGGATGCCGAGCCGCCGCGCATCCTCGGGGTTCATCCACACCGCGTTGTCGGCGAGGAACTGCGAGGAGAAGGCGAGCCCGGCGACGGCGGAGGAGCCGGCGGGGCTCTTGCCGCTCACCAGCACGAACTCGTCGGCCCGCGAGGGAAGCGTGTAGGCATCGGGCTCGACGTGGCGCGGAAAGCCGGTCTCGCGCAGCCCGCGCAGGACGGGGTGGAAGGCGTAGAGCTCCACCTTGCCGGAGGGCGTGGGTGGTGCGCGCTCGTAGGGCACCGTGCCGTAGGTGATGGGGCCGAACCGGTGGTAGCCCTTGCGCAGGAGCTCCTCGCGCAGCCACGCCGGGTCGAGGCGCCAGCGCTGGGCGAGAGCGGCGATCTGCCGCTCCTCGATCGCAGCGAGGAACGCGCGCTTGAAGGTGTTTACATCCTCGAACTCCGGTTGCCAGCCGAGTGCGGCGGCACGGTCAGGGTACAGCCGGCGCAGGATCTGGAACGAGATCCAGGAGAGGGGCCGAACCTCGGCCCCGGGCGGCGGGTCGGTGACAGCCGTGCCGCGGGCGACGGCCGGGGCGAGCGACCAGATCATCGTGTGCAGGGACGAGCGTTCGATGATCCAGTCCGAGGGTAGGACGTAATCCGCCCAGTCGCACACCTCCTGGTGCAGGATGTCGGTGACGACGACGAGATCGAGCTTCGCCAGCATCTCCTGGATGCGGCGCGTGTTGGGGTCGCGCGCGAACAGGGTGGCGTCGATCAGGAACAGGCCGCGGATGGCGTAAGCCGCATCGCCGTCGACCACGCTCTTCACCACCGCCTCGAAGGTGGCGTTGGTCTCCGGGAACATCTCCTGGTCGAGACGCCGCCCCGGCGGGGGAAGCTTCAGTTCGCCGCCCAGGATGGTGCGCACCGTGCCGTCCGGTGCCCGCGAGATGGCGGGCGGCAACCCCGGGACGGTGCGGAAGCAGAGCCCGCCGGGACGGTCGAAGTTGCCGAGCAGCCCATTCACCAGCAGCACGGCGAGCACGGCGTCGGCATCGTTGCCGTTGCGGGCCGAATACCAGGTGTCGTCGACCACGCCGCGCAACTCGGCGAGCGTGCGCGCGATGCGCTCGATCACCTCGGGCCTGGTGTCGCTGATCGCGGCGGCGCGTTCTGGCGTGTAGTCGGCGAGGTGGCGGAGGAGGCGGTTCCACGCCGTCTCGACGCGGACGCGCGTACCGTCCTTCAGTTCGACCTCGCTCTCGTGGGCGAGGGCGGGTTCGGCGGCGCGATCCTTGTGGTCGGTGAGCGCGGCCCCCTTGGCGTCGAACACCATGAAGGTCGTGGCCTCGCCGCCCTCTTCGAGATCGGCTTCCGTCAGCGGCTTCCCGTCCGGCTTGAGCAGGAAGGGGAGGTTGGTGTGGCGGCGGAGGAACGTTTCGTCGTAAAGACGATCGCGCACGAGCACGTGCGCCACCCCGAGCAGGAAGGCGGCGTCGGTGCCGGGCCGGCAGGGGATCCACTCGCCGTTGGCGAAGGCCGCCTCCGGGTGGGCGGGGTTGAGGAAGGCGACCTTCGCCCCCTTCGCCTTCGCCTTGGCGAGCAGGAACTGGTGCCCGATCGGCGCGTGCAGGGTGCGGCCGGGAAAGAGAATGAAACGGGCGTGTTCGAAATCGGGATCGACCGTCGGCGGCCCCGCATAGGGCGCGCCGAGCACCCAACGCCGCGCCACCGTGCCCGGCGTGTTGCAGGTGGAGTGGTGCGCGATCACGTTCGGCGCGCCGAGACCCAGGGGCAGCCACTGCCCCTCGTCCATGTCGATCACGATGTGGCCGGTGAAGCAGAGGGCGCGGATGCCGTGGGCGGCGATCAGCGCGCGCATCCGCTCGGCGATCTCGTCGAAGGCCTGCTCCCACGAGATCTCCTCGAACCGCCCCGAGCCTCGCGGACCGATGCGCTTCAGCGGCTTGCGCAGACGCAGGGGGCTGTCCCAGGTCTGCGCGGCGGTGGCGCCGCGGCCGCACATGCCGCGCTGGGGATGGTTCGGGTCCTGGTTGCCGAACAGGACGAAGGGGCGCTCGCCTGGCCTGGGGTTGAGTCGCACCAGGGCGGTGAGGCCGCAGAGCGCGCTGCAGGAGAGGCAGGAGGTGTGGCGAAGGTCGAAGCCGGCGCGGTTCAGCGTGTCGCGATCGGGGATGCCGGTGGTGAACAGCTGCGCCGCATCGGCCCAGCCTTCGGCGAGCAGGACGGCGGCGGCCCCGGCGGCGGTCAGGCCCCCGAGGGCAGCGCGACGGCCGAGCGCGGCGTGATCGAGCTTCGCCATGGCGACCTCCCGGCCCCTGCGAGCCGAGGCGGCAGGAGCCTCGCGACACGACCATGCGGGCCGAGATCTTGCATTGAGGTCGGTCAAACGGCCGGCGGAAGGCGGCGCGCCCCCGTCAGGCTTGTGTCGGCAAGCGTCACCGTGCTGTAACGCCGCCGCTCCGAAGGGTGGATGTTTCAGGGGAAAGGTATGGCGACCGACGGCATCGAACGCGAATTCAAGCTCCTGCTCACCTCGGAGCGCGAGCGGGCGGCCCTCGAAGCCCTGCTGCCGCCGCCGAAGCGTCGCCTGCGCCAGCGCAATCTTTTCTTCGACACGGCCGACGGCGCGGTGGGACGCGCCGGCCATTCGCTGCGCCTGCGCGAAGAGGGCGGGCGCTGGACGCTGACGGCCAAGGGCCCGTGCCTGAAGCCCCTCCCCGGCCCAACGCGGCGGCGGGAGGCCGAGCGCGTGGTGCCGGCGCATCTCGCCCGCCACCTGGAGGCCGGCACCGCCGACCCGTTGCCCCTGCTCCGCCGCGCGAGCCCGCCCGCCATCGCACTCGCCCTCGCTCGCGCCATCGAGGAGGCCGCGGCCGGCGCGCCGCTGTTGCCGCGTGGGTCGTTCCGCAACGAACGGGCCGAGATCCCGCTCAGGTTGCCGCCGGGACTTCCCGCCGTGCTCGCCCTCGACCGCACCGCCTTCGACGACGAAACGACCGAACTCGAGGTCGAGCTCGAGCTCGAGGATGACGGTCCGGCCGAGCCGGCGGAGGCGTGGCTGGCCGACCTGTTCACGCGTGCCGGCATCCCCCGCCGCCCCGCCCCCTCCAAGCGCGCCCGCTTCGAGGCACGACGCAACGCCGCCAACGGCCATTGAGCGGCGGTGCGTCTCCTCCTCGTCAACGCCAACACCACCGCCGCGATCACCGAGGCCTGCGCGGCGGCCGCTCGGCAGGTAGCCGCGCCAGGCACGGAGATTCTTTCCGCCACCGCCCGCTTCGGCCCCGCCGTGATCGCCAACCGGGCCGAGAACGCCATCGCCGCGCACGCCGTGCTCGACCTCCTGGCCGAGCGTGCCGAAGCCTGCGACGCCGTGCTGCTTGCCGTCTCCTTCGACACCGGGCTCGCGGCGGCGCGCGAGCTCCTCCGCGTGCCTGTGGTCGGCATGACCGGGGCCGCCTGCCTGTTCGCCTGCGCCCTCGGCGGGCGGTTCGGCCTGATCTCGTTCTCCACGGCCGCGATGTACCGCGAGCTGATCGAAGGCTACGGCCTCGGCACGCGGCTCGCCGGGATCGCGCTGATCGACGCCACGCCGGCGGAGGTCAGCGCCGAGCCCGAACGGGTCGCCGCGAAGGTGAGCGATGCGGCACGAAGGCTGGCCGAGAGCGGGGCGGAGAGCGCGATCCTCGCCGGCGCTGCCTTCGCGGCCCTCGGCCGTCGTCTCGCCGACGACGCGCCCATCCCGCTTGTCGACGGCATCGCGGCGGGCGTGAAGCTCGCCGAGGCGCTGGTGGCGCTCGGTCTCGCCCGCCCCACTGCTGCCGCCCCAGCCGTTCCCCGGCCGAGCCTCGGCCTTTCGCCCCCTCTCGCGGCGCTTCTGGCCAGAACCCCCGCCGGCCGGTAAGGTCGTCTGCCGGGACGCCGGAGCACGGAATGGCCAACGAGCAGACGGTCGCCGACGTGGCGAGCCTCAGTTTCGAAGCGGCCCTCGAGGAGCTGGAACGGATCGTACGCCAGCTCGAGGAAGGGCGCGGCACGCTGGAAGCCGCGATCGCCGCCTACGAGCGGGGTGACGCGCTGCGCCGCCATTGCGCGGCGAAGCTCGCCGAGGCCGAGGCGAAAGTCAGCCGCATCGTCGAGCGCGCCGGAGAGGCGGTCGGGCTCGAAGACTTCGCGCCGCGATGAGCGGGCTCGCCGTCATCCACGGCAGGCTCGGCGCCGCCCTCGCCGACGCCGCCGCCCAGGTCGAGGCCACGCTGGAGCGGCTGTTGCCGAAGGGCGAGGATGCGCAGGCGCGTCTCTATGAGGCGATGCGCTACGCCACGCTCGGCGGGGGCAAGCGCATTCGTGCCTTCCTCGTTTTGGAGACGGCGCGCCTGTTCAACGTCGCCCGCCGTGCCGCGCTGCGCGCCGCCGCCGCGGTCGAGATGCTGCACGCCTACTCCCTCGTGCACGACGATCTTCCCGCGATGGATGACGATGACTTCCGCCGCGGCAAGCCCTCGACGCATCGCGCCTTCGACGAGGCGACCGCCATCCTGGCCGGCGACGCGCTGCAGTCGCTCGCCTTCGAGGTGCTGGCCGACGACGACACCCACTCCGACCCGGCGGTGCGCGCCCTGCTCGTGCATTCGCTCGCCCAGGCCGCCGGGGCGCGCGGCATGGCTGGCGGGCAGATGCTCGACCTCTTGGCGCAGGAGCAGACCCTCAACGAGCATGAGGTGACGCGGCTCCAGCTCCTCAAGACCGGACGCCTGATCACTTGGTGCTGCGAGGCAGGGGCGGTGCTGGCCAAGGCGCCGCGACCGCAATTCCTTGCCCTCTCCCACTACGGGCGCGACCTGGGCCTCGCCTTCCAGATCGCTGACGACATCCTCGATGCGACGGGGACGAGGGAGGAGATCGGCAAGACGCCGGGCAAGGACGAGGCCGCCGGCAAGGCGACGCTCGTTTCGCTGATGGGGCTCGAGCGCGCGCGCGCCCACATGCGCTTTCTCGCCGACCAAGCGATCGGCCATCTCGACAGCTTCGACGAGCGCGCCGACCTGTTGCGCGAACTCGTCGAGTTCGTGATCTCGCGCAGGATGTGACGACGATGACCCCTGGCTCCCCGAAGCCGATGCTGGACCGGGTGCGCTACCCGGCCGATCTGCGCAACTTCTCCACCGCGCAACTGAAACAGCTCGCCGACGAATTGCGGCGCGAGACCATCGAGGCCGTCTCGATCACGGGGGGACATCTCGGGGCCTCGCTCGGCGTGGTCGAGCTCACCGTCGCGCTGCACTACGTGTTCGACACCCCGCATGACCGCCTGATCTGGGACGTCGGCCATCAGACCTACCCGCACAAGATCCTCACCGGTCGGCGCGACCGAATCCGCACGCTGCGCCAGGGCGGGGGCCTGTCCGGCTTCGTGCGCCGCAGCGAAAGCGAGTACGACGCCTTCGGCACCGCGCATTCCTCCACCTCGATCTCGGCCGGGCTCGGCATGGCGGTGGCGCGCGACCTGAAGGGCGATCGTCGCCACGTGGTCTGCGTCATCGGCGACGGCGCGATGAGCGCGGGCATGGCCTACGAGGCGATGAACAATGCGGGCGCGATGAAGTCGCGCCTGATCGTCATCCTCAACGACAACGACATGTCGATCGCGCCTCCCGTCGGCGCGATGAGCGCGTATCTCTCGCGCATCCTGTCGGGCCGTTCCTACACCGGGCTGCGCGAGGTAGCGGCACGGATGGCGAAGCGCTTCCCGCGCCCCTTCGAGCGCACCGCCAAGCGCGCCGAGGAGATCGCGAAGTCGATCCTCACCGGCGGCACGCTGTTCGAGCTGATGGGGTTCTACTACGTGGGCCCGATCGATGGGCACAATCTCGACCATCTCCTGCCCGTGCTGCGCAACGTGCGCGAGGCGGAGGACACGGTGGGCCCGATCCTCGTGCACGTCGTCACCCAGAAGGGCAAGGGCTACCCGCCGGCGGAGAAGGCGGCCGACAAGTACCACGGTGTCTCCACCTTCAACGTCGTCACCGGCGAACAGGCGAAACCCGCCGCCGGGCCACCGTCCTACACCAAGGTGTTCGCCAACGCGCTGATCGCCGAGGCGGAAGCCGATCCGGCGATCGTCGCCATCACCGCCGCGATGCCGGCCGGCACCGGGCTCGATCTCTTTCAGAAACGTTTCCCGCACCGCACCTTCGACGTCGGCATCGCGGAACAGCACGCCGTCACCTTCGCCGCCGGCATGGCCTGCGAGGGGCTGAAACCCTTCGTCGCCATCTACTCCACCTTCCTGCAGCGCGCCTACGACCAGGTGGTGCACGACGTCGCGCTGCAGAACCTGCCGGTGCGCTTCGCGATGGATCGCGCCGGGCTGGTGGGCGCGGATGGCGCGACCCATGCCGGCTCGTTCGACATCGCCTACTTGGGCTGCGTGCCGAACATGGTGCTGATGGCGGCGGCCGACGAGGCCGAGCTCGCCCACATGGTGGCCACCGCCGCCGCCTACGACGCGGGGCCGATCGCCTTTCGCTATCCGCGCGGCGAAGGGGTGGGCGTGCCCGTGCCGGAGCGCGGCCAGGTGCTGCCGATCGGCCAGGGGCGGATCATCCGCGAGGGCACGGCGGTCGCCATCCTCTCCTACGGCGCCCGCCTGCAGGAGTGCCTGAAGGCGGCCGAGGAACTCGCCGCGCGCGGGCTGTCCACCACGGTGGCGGATGCGCGCTTCGCCAAGCCGCTCGATCGCGCGCTGATCCATCGCCTCGCTCGCGAGCACGAGGTGCTGATCACCATCGAGGAGGGCGCGATCGGCGGCTTCGGCTCTTTCGTCCTGCACGAGCTCGCGCATGCGGGGCTGCTCGAGAACGGGCTGAAGGTGCGGCCGATGGTGCTGCCCGATCTCTTCATCGACCACGACAAGCCCTATGCGCAGTACGAGAAGGCGGGGCTGAACGCGCGCCACATCGTGGCGACGGCACTCGCCGCCCTCGGGCGCGAAGCGGCCGTGCAACCCGCCCGCGCGTGAGCCGGCGGGAGCGCGCGGGGAGGGGAGCGGGGGCAGGGACGGCCGAACGCGGAGCGGGCCGCGGCGGCCGGCTCAGGCTCGACCAGGCGCTGGTCGAGCGCGGGCTCGCCGAGAGCCGCGCCCGCGCCCAGGCGCTGATCCTGGCGGGGCAGGTGTTTTCCGGCGACCGACGCCTCGACAAGCCGGGCCAGCCGGTGCCCGCCGGCCTGCCGCTGGAGCTGCGCGGCCAGGACCACTCTTGGGTCAGCCGCGGCGGGGTGAAGCTCGCCGCCGCGCTCGACGCCTTCGGGCTCTCGCCCGCGGGCCGGGTCTGCCTCGACATCGGCGCCTCCACGGGCGGCTTCACCGACGTGCTGCTCGCGCGCGGTGCCGCCCGCGTGCACGCGGTCGATGTCGGACACGGGCAGCTCGCCTGGAAACTGCGTCAGGACCCGCGCGTCGTCGTGCATGACCGCACCAACGCCCGTTTCCTCACACTCGCGCAGATCGGCGAGCCGGTCGGGGCTCTCGTCTGCGACGTCTCCTTCATCGGGCTGGCGACGGTGCTGCCGGCGCCGCTCGCCCTCTGTGCGCAGGGCAGTTGGGCGGTGGCGCTGATCAAGCCGCAGTTCGAGGCCGGCCCTGAGGCGGTGGGCAAGGGCGGGGTGGTGCGCAGCGAGGCGGTGCGGCGGCAGGTGTGCGAGCGGATCGCGCGCTGGTGGGCAGGACTGCCAGGGTGGCGTGTGCTGGGCGTGATCCCCTCGCCCATCGCGGGCCGCGAGGGCAACGTCGAATTCCTGATCGCAGCGCGCCACGACTGAGCGTCGCCGCCCGGCCGTCCTCGGCAACGGAGCGATCCGACGCTGATCTGTCATGCGTCTGCAGGAAACGAATTGACCGCTTCGTCGCAATTCTGCGAACGTGCCCGCAAGTTGATGCGAGGGGGCGGGTGCGCTGGAGGATCTTGGCGCTCGTTGCGATGGGCGCCGCTGCGATCGAATGGGGAGCGTTCGGACCGCTGCCGTGGCATGAGGCAGCCGGCGCCTCGGCGAGTGCGCGCATGGAGGTTGCCTCCCTGGCAGCGGTCGATCGCCCGGCCTCGGCCCGGGTCGCCTCCGGTACCGCAACCTTCTCCCTGTTCGAGGATTTCCCATTCGGCGTCGGGGAGACGGGGTGGGGAGCGGCGTTTCGCGGGGCCTTCGAGACGCCGCCGATCGCGCTCGATCCGGACCCGCAGCGCTTCGGCCCCGGCCGGCCCGCCGCCCTGCTGCCTGACGAGCTGGGCTTCGGACCTGACCAAGCCCTCGGCTCCGAGGACCTCGGCGCAGCGGTGCTGGAGACCGTGCTGTCCGATCCCCTGCTGCGTGACCTGTTCGGCCCCGGGCCGCTCGCACAGTTTTTCGCCGACGTGCTGAGTGCGGCGCGCGGCGAAGGCAGGCCGACCGTGGTCGCCGAGGGATCAGCTGACGCGGCCGGCTGGCGACCGCGCTCCAGCCGCGACCAGGCCCGCACGCCGCCGCCGCCTGCCTTCTCCTTCCCCATCGCTCTCGCATCGCGCCCCGTCGTCCAAACCCTCGGCGGCCCGGCAGTGGCGGATGCGACCGGTTCGTCCGGTCCCGGCGCGTCCCTCCCTCCGCCCGGTGTGCCGGATCACGCGACGGGCCCCGGCGGCGCCTTGCCGGATTCCGGGCAGGGCCTGCCGGGGAACAACCCGACGCCGGGAGCCCTGCCGCATGAGCCCGACGTGATCTACCTGCCGCCCCGCCCTCCGGCGATGGTTGCGGAGCCGGCGGCCTTCGTCCTTTTCGGCTCCGCGGTGATCGGTCTCGCTGCGCTCGCCCGCGGGCGGCGGGCATGAGGCGCCGCAGCCGCCTCGCCCGCGGCTAGACCGCCTCCTCGGCCCGCCGTTCCGCCCTCTTGCGCTCGTGCGGATCGAGCACCCGCTTGCGGAGCCTGATGGCGGAGGGTGTCACCTCGACGAGCTCGTCGTCGTCGATCCAGGCGATCGCCTGCTCGAGGCTCATCTTGCGCGGCGGGGTCAGCAGCATCGCGTCGTCCTTGCCGGCGGCGCGGATGTTGGTGAGCTTCTTCTCCTTGATCGGGTTGACCTCGAGGTCTTCGGCGCGGCTGTTCTCGCCGATGATCATGCCGGCATACACCTTCTCGCCCGGCGAGACGAACAGCGTGCCGCGCTCCTGCAGATAAAAGAGCGCGTAATGCACCGCCTCGCCATCGGCGTTGCTGATCAAGGCACCGTTGCGTCGCCCCTCGATCGGCCCCTTCCACGGCCCGTAGCCGATGAAGGAGCGGTTCATGATCCCCGACCCGCGCGTGTCGGTGAGGAACTCGCCGTGGTAGCCGATCAGGCCCCGCGAGGGGATGCGGAAGACGAGCCGCGTCTTGCCTGCGCCCGAAGGCCGCATGTCGATCATCTCGCCCTTGCGGGCGGAGAGCTTCTCCACCACCACGCCGACGTAGGCCTCGTCGAGGTCGATCAGCACCTCCTCCATCGGCTCGAGCCGTTCGCCGGACGCCTCGTCGCGCCGAAGCAGTACGCGCGGGCGGCCGATGGTGAGCTCGTAGCCCTCCCGCCGCATGGTCTCGATCAGCACGCCCAACTGCAGTTCGCCGCGACCCGCCACCTCGAAGGCGTCCGTCTCCTCCGCCTCGCGCACGCGGATCGCGATGTTGCCCTCCGCCTCGCGGAACAGACGCTCGCGGATTTGCCGGCTGGTCACCTTCTTGCCCTCGCGCCCGCCCAGGGGCCCGTCGTTGATGCGAAAGGTCATCGCCAGCGTCGGCGGATCCACCGGGATCGCGGGCAGCGGAGTGACGACCTCGGGGGCGCAGATCGTGTCCGGCACGGTCGCGCTCGCAAGCCCGGCGATGGCGACGATGTCGCCCGCTTCCGCCTCCTCCACGGGCACGCGCTCGAGGCCGCGGAAAGCGAGCAGCCTGGTCAGCCGCCCCGTCTCCGCCACCGACCCGTCAGCGCGCAGCACCTTCACCGCCATGTTGGTGCGCGCCCGCCCCTGCTCGATTCGCCCCGTCAGCACGCGCCCGAGGAACTGGTCGTACTCGAGGATGGTGGCGACCATGGCGAAGGGCGCCTCGGGGTCGAGCGCCGGCGGCGGCACGTGGCTGAGGATCAGGTCGAACAGGGCGGAGAGATCGCGCCTCGGCCCATTGAGCGTCGCATCCGCCCAGCCCTGGCGGCCCGAGGCGTAGAGCATCGGGAAGTCGAGCTGGTCGTCCGAGGCGCCGAGGGCGGCGAACAGGTCGAAGACCTCCGCATGCACCTCGTCGGGGCGGGCGTCGGAACGATCCACCTTGTTGACGACCACGATCGGGCGCAGGCCCCGTGCGAGCGCCTTGGCCACCACGAACTTGGTCTGCGGCAGCGGGCCTTCCGCCGCATCGACGAGCAGGATGGCGCCGTCCACCATGTTCAGAATGCGCTCGACCTCGCCGCCGAAATCCGCATGCCCCGGCGTGTCGACGATGTTGATGGTGACCCCCTTCCAGGTGACCGAGGTGCACTTGGCGAGGATGGTGATGCCCCGTTCGCGCTCGAGATCGTTGCGATCGAGCGCGCGCTCCGCCACCTGCTGGTTCTCGCGCAACGCGCCCGACTGGCGCAGCAACTGATCGACCAGCGTGGTCTTGCCGTGGTCGACATGGGCGATGATGGCGACGTTGCGCAAGGTTCGGGCGGACATGGGAAACACCAAAGAGTGAGAGGCCTCGGCCCGTCAGATAGGGGTTCGCGGCCGTGGCGGCGAATGACGATCGCGCGTCAGGCGGGCAGGCGCTCGGCGACGAGGTCGGAAAGCCGCACCATCGGCCGCGCCCCGACGTGGCTGATCGCCTCGGCGGCGGCGATGGCGCCAATCCGCCCGCATTCGGCGAGCGCCCGCCCGCGCACGTAGCCCCACAGGAAGCCGGCGGCATAGGCGTCGCCGGCGCCCGTGGTGTCCACCACCTCCGTCGGCTCCGCCGCGACCTCGATCACCTCGCCCGCCGTGACGATCACGCTGCCCTTCTCGCTGCGGGTCAGGCAGGCGATGGTCGTCTCGCCGCGCACCGCCGCCACCGCCTCGTCGAAGCTGTCGACCTCGTAGAGGGAGAGGATCTCGCGCTCGTTGGCGAACAGGATGTCCACCGCGTCGCGGATCAGCTGCCGGAACGCCGCGCGGTGGCGATCGACGCAGAACGGGTCGGAGAGGGTGAGCGCCACCTGGCGCCCGGCCTCGTGCGCGACCCGCGCCGCCTTGCGGAAGGCGGCCTGGGCGGCGGGCGGGTCGAACAGATAGCCCTCGAGATACGTCACGGCCGACTCCGCAACCCGGGCCTCGTCCACATCGTCCTCGGTCAGCGTCACGCAGGCGCCGAGATACGTGTTCATCGTGCGCTGCGCATCGGGAGTGACGAGGATGAGGCAGCGCGCGGTCGGCGCCCCGCCATTCGCGGGCGGGGTGTCGAAGGCGACGCCGGCGGCGCGGATGTCGTGGCGGAACACCGCACCCAACTGGTCGTCCGCCACCTTGCCGATGAAGGCGCCTCTGCCCCCGAGCGAGGCGAAGGCGGCAAGCGTGTTGGCCGCCGACCCGCCCGACATCTCCACCGCCGGCCCCATGGCAGCGTAGAGCCGTTCGGCTGCTTCCGAGCCGATCAGCGTCATCGACCCCTTGGCGAGGCGATGTTCGGCGAGGAAGGTCTCCTCGCAGCGGGCGATCACGTCGACGATGGCGTTGCCGATGCCGAGCAGCTCGAAGGTCGCGGTCATGGGAGGTCCGGCGGGTGCAGGGGAGGAACGGGGGCGCGTTTAGCGTGAAGCCTGCGCAAGCGCCATGCTCGCGGCGTGGCTGAAAGCCTTCGGCCAGCTCGGCGATCCGCGGCTGCGGCGGCCTTCGTGCACGTATGGCGGGAAACAACTGGGGGGAAGGGCCGATAGGCCCTTCCCCCCCGACCCCCCCATCCCGGGATAGGGGTGCGGGGAAAGGGCCCACCGGCCCTTTCCCCGTGTTAGTTTTTTCTCACCATGGACGAGGCGCGGTTCGCCGAACTCATCCGACGCCACCTCGCCTTCTACCGCGCGCTGGCCGAGGGCCGGCGCGCCCCCACCACGCCGGCGCAGGAACGTTTCGTGCGTGTGGCGCGCGGCGAAGCCGCACCGATGACTGAGCACGAACGCGCCTTCCTGCTCTGGCGCGCGCGAGCCGAACGCACGGCGAAAGCGCTCGATGCCGAGGTACGGCGCGAGGCCCGCCTCAGGCTGAAGCGCGCACCCACGCCTCCTCCGCCACCGCGGCGGCGCTGAGCGCCGCCTTCGCCGCCTTCGCCATCACCCCCGGCAGGCCGGCACCCAATACCTCGTCGCGGGGCACAGCGAGCGCCTCGCCGATCCGCTCCACCCGCCCCACCCGAACCGCGAGGTCGAGCGCGAAATGGGTGAACACATGGCGCACGGCACCCGCATTGGACCAGCGCACCGGCGCGGGCGCGTACTCATGCGCCTCCGCCTCGCCCCACCGCACCTCGCGCCACGGCGTGCCGGGCAGCTCCAGCATCCCCCCAAGCAGCCCCGCCGGCGGGCGGCGGCGCAGAAGCACGCGCCCCGCCGCATCCTCCAGCCAGAACACCACGCCGAAGCGCTGCGGCCTGAGCCCCTTCTCCGCCTTGCGCGGCAGGCTTTCCGCCACCCCCGCGCGATGGCCCGCGCAACTCACCCGGCACGGGCAGAGGGTGCAGGCGGGGCGGCGCGGCGTGCACACCGTCGCCCCCAGGTCGAACAGTGCTTGGGCGAAATCCCCCGGCCGCGCCTTCGCCGCCTCCTCTTCGCCGAGCCGCCGCGCCAGAGCCCGCAGCCTCGGCTTCGCCCCGGGCAGCGGCTCCTCCACCGCGAACAGGCGCGCCACCACCCTCTCGACATTGCCGTCCACCGGCACCTCGGGGCGGCCGAAGGCGATGGCGGCGATCGCCGACGCCGTGTAGTCGCCAACGCCCGGCAAGGCGCGCAGCCCGGCCGCGTCCTCGGGGAATCGCCCCTGCTCCGCCACCACCTTGGCCGCCGCGTGCAGGTTGCGCGCCCGCGCGTAGTAGCCCAAGCCGGCCCAGGCCCGCGCCACCTCCTCCCAAGGAGCGGCGGCAAGTGCCTCCACGGTCGGGAAGCGGGCGAGGAAGGCCGCGAAACGAGGGGCCACCGCCGCCACCGTCGTTTGCTGCAACATGATCTCGGAGAGCCACACGCGGTACGGATCAGGCCGCGCGCCGGGCGGGGCCCGCCAGGGCAGGTCGCGCCGATGCCGGTCATACCAGGCAAGCAGGGACTCGGCGGGCGGTGTGCTAGGCTCCCTCACACGGCGAGGGTGGCGATGGCGAAGGAACCCGACAAGGCGGCAGGAGAGGGGCATCGGCTCGCCATGGGCCCGATCCCCGTGGCGCGCCTCGTCGCCGCCACCGCCAGGCCCCTCCTGCGACGCGCCGAGGGCGCTCTCTCCCGCCTCGCCCTCGACTGGGCGGAGGTGGTCGGCCCCGCCCTCGCCGCCGTCACCACGCCCGAACGCCTCACCGCGCAGGGCAAGGCAGGTGGGGTGCTGACCATCCGTGCCGCCGGCCCCGTCGCGCTCGAGGTGCAGCATCTCGCGCCGCAACTCCTCGAACGCATCGCTCGGCATCTCGGCCCCGGCCGGGTGACGCGGCTGAAGGTGGTGCAGGGACCGCCCCGGGGGCTCACGGAGGAGCAGGCGCCCCCGCCCGTTCCCCCACCATCCCGCCCGGTGGAGGCGTGCCGCCTGCGCGAGTCCCTGCGCACCCTCTCCGACCTGCCCGAGGGTCCGCTTCGCGACTCCCTGGCCCGGCTCGGGCGGACCATGGCCGGGGCGTGAACGGCACCCCGCTCGACCATCCCCTACACTGAGGCCTCGACCGGCCGTCCCGGCCAGAGTTATAACCACAAAATCTCGTGGAGAGACGCGTGATCGACCGTCGCACCCTACTAGCCTTAGTGGCCTGCTCCACCGCCGCGGCTGCCGCTCCGGCGGCCCACGCCCAAGGCCCGGTGCTCCCCCCGCTCGACGAGATGCTGGCCGAGCGTGCCGCCGGCCCGGCGGACGCCCCGGTGACGGTGGTCGAGTACTTCTCCCTCACCTGCCCGGCCTGCGCCGCCTTTCATCGCGACACCTGGCCGCGGGTCCGGGCGGAGCTGGTGGAGACGGGACGGGTGCGGCACGTCTTCGCCGACTTCCCGCTCGACCAGGCCGCGCTCGCCGCCGCCATGCTGGCCCGCGCCCTGCCGGCCGAGCAGTACGAGCCCTTCGTCTCCATGCTCCTCTCCTCCCAGTCGCGCTGGGCGACGCGCAACTTCCTCGAGGAGCTGGCCAAGCTCGCCTCGCTCGCCGGCATGAGCCGCGACACCTTCCAGGCCGCCCTGCGCAGCGCCGAACTCCAGCGTGGCGTGCTCGAGATCCGGCTGCGCGGCGAACAGGAACACCGGGTGAACTCGACCCCCACCTTCATCTTCGCCGGCCGCGTGCCGGGTGTGTCGGGCGCGATCGCCTTCGACCGCTACCTGCGCGAAACCGGCTTGGGCGGCTGAGGGAAGCGCCAACCTTGGGCCTTCGGTTCCTCCGTCTCCGCCTCGCGGGCTTCAAGAGCTTCGTCGAACCCACGACGGTCGAGATCCTACCCGGGCTCACCGGCATCGTCGGGCCCAACGGCTGCGGCAAGTCGAACATCGTCGAGGCGCTGCGCTGGGCGATGGGCGAAACCTCCGCCAAGTCTCTGCGGGGGGGCGAGATGGAGGACGTGATCTTCGCCGGCACCGCCGTCCGCCCCGCCCGGCAATGGGCGGAGGTCTCGCTCACCCTGGAGGCTCCGCCGGGCGAGGCGCCGCACGCGCTCGGCTCCGAGGCGAAGCCAGGAGAGCCGCTCGAGTTCGACGTTTTGCGCCGGATCGAACGCGGCGGCGGCTCCACCTACCGCGTCAACGGCAAGGAGTGGCGGGCGCGCGACGTCCAGCTGCTGTTCGCCGATGCGGCCACCGGAGCGCGATCGGTGGCCATGGTGAGCCAGGGCAAGGTCGGCGCGCTGGTCAATGCCCGGCCCGAGGACCGGCGAACTTTGCTCGAGGAGGCGGCCGGCATCACCGGCCTACACGCCCGCCGCCACGAGGCGGAACTGAAGCTGCGCGCGGCGGAGGCGAACCTCGCCCGCGCCGATGACGTGCTCGGCACGCTCGAAGCCCAGCTCGCACAGCTGAAGAAGCAGGCGCGGCAGGCCACACGCTACCGCAACCTGGTCGCCCAGATCCGCGAGGCGGAGGAGATGCTGCACGCCGCCCGGCTTGCGCGCGCCGCCGCCGAGCTCGCGGCGGCAGAGGCGACCTTGCGCGAGGCGGAACGCGCTCTGGCCGCGGCGACGGAGGCCGCGGCCGCCGCCGCTACCCGTGCGGCCGAGACCGAAGCGGCCCTTCCCCCCTTGCGCGAGGCGGACGCCGAGGCCCGCAGCGCGGTGGAGCGGGCGCGGGCCGAAGCGGCGCGCGCCGAGGCCGAGGCGAAAACCGCCGCCGAGGCGCTCGCCGCCGCCGAGGCCGCCGTCTCCCGCCTCGCCAGCGACCTCGCCCATGCCGAGCGCCTGCAGGCGGACGCCGCTGCCGCCCTCGCTCGGCTCACCGACGAGGAACGCCGGCTCAAGCCGCTGCACGACGCCGCACCGGGCCGGATCGCCGAGGCCGAAGCCGCCCTCGCCCTCGCGCAGGAAACCGTCCACGCCCGCGAGGTGGAGGCCCAGGCGGCGACCGAGCACGCCGCCGCTCTCGCTGCCCGGGCCCAGGCACTCGCCGCCCGCATCCGCGACGCCGAACGCGCCCTCGCCAAGCATGCCGAGGACGCGAAGCGGCTGGCGGCGGAACGCGCCGCCCTCGAGGCGCAGATGGTGGCAGCCGCCGCCCTCGACGGGGCGGAAGCGACGGTGCGCGAGGCCGAGGCCGCGCTCGCCGCCGCTCGCGCCGAGGTGGAGGCCGCCGAGGCTGCCCGCGCCGCCGCCCATGCCGCCGCCGTCGACGCCCTCAAGCGCGCGCAGGCGGCGGAAGCCGAGCGCACTCGACTGACGGCCGAAGCGCGGGGGCTTCGCGACGCGCTCGCCGTGCGTGAGGACGAGCTCTGGCCGCCGCTGGTCGATGCCATCACCGTCCCCGAGGGGCTGGAGACCGCGCTCGGCGCCGCCCTCGGCGAGGCGCTGGAGGCGACGACGGATCGGGCCGCGCCAAGGCACTGGCGCGCCCTGCCGCCCTTGCTTCCCGCCCAGCCCCTGCCCGACGGCGCCACCCCCCTTGCCGCCCTCGTCACGGCGCCGCCGGAGCTTTCCCGTGCGCTGTCGCAGATCGGCCTCGTCGCTGACACCGCGGCCGGCGAGCGTCTCGCCGCCGCGCTCAGGCCCGGCCAGATCCTCGTCTGCCGCGAGGGCTCGGTCTGGCGCTGGGACGGCTATGCGGTGCGCGCCGGCACGCCGACCGCCGCCGCGACCAGGCTCGCGCAGCGCAATCGGCTTGCCGCCCTGCGCGTGCGGTTGGCCGAAGCCGAGGCCGAAGCCGGCCGGGCGAAGGCCGACCACGAGCGGGCGGCCGCCGAAGAGGCCCGCGCGATCGCGCGCGAGAAGGCCGCCCGCGAGGCGCGCGGCAACGCCGAACACCGCCTCGAGGCCGCGCGGCGGGAGCTCGCTTCCCTCACCGCCCGCGCCACCGCCGCCTCGAGCCGGCTTGCCGCCCTCAGCCCTCAGGAGGAACGCCTCGCCCACATGCGGGCGGAGGCCGAGGAGACGCTGCGCGCGCTGCGGTCGGAGGCGGCGGATCTTCCTCCACTGGCCGAAGCGGAGGCGCGGCGTTCGGAGGCGCGCGCCGCGCTCGCCGAGGCGCGCAAGGCCGAATCGGAGGCCCGCGCCGCCCTCGAGGTGGCGCGCCGCGAGGCCGCCTCGCTCGCCGCGCGGCTCGCCGCCATCGCCCAGGAGACGGCGGCTTGGCAGGGGCGGACGGCGGAGGCCGAGGCACGGCTGGCCGAACTCACCGCCCGCCGCGACGAGGCCGAGGCCGAGCGCGCCCGGCTCGCCGAAACCCCCGCCCGTGCCGCCGAGGCCCGCTCGCGCGCCTTCGACACGCTGGCCAGGGCGGAAGAGGCTCGGCGGGCTTCGGCCGACGCCCTCGCCCGCGCCGAGGCCGAGGCCGCCGACGCCGCCCGCGCCGCCCGCGCCGCCGATTCGGCGCTTGCCCAGGCGCGCGAGGCCCTGGTGCGGGCCGAGGAACGACTGGGCGGGTTACGAGCCACCGCGGCCGACCTCGCGCGCGAAGTGGCGGAGCGCCTCGGCCTCTCCGCCGAGACCCTCATCGCCCGCGTGGCGGTCGCCGATCCGCCCGGCGAAACCGAAGCGGCCGCGGCGCGGCGGCTCGACAAGCTCACCCGCGAGCGCGACGGCATCGGCCCCGTCAACCTCGCCGCCGAGGCCGAACTGGCGGAGGTCGAGCAGCGCATCGCGACGCTCAACGCCGAGCGCGCCGACCTTGCCGCCGCGATCGCCAAGCTCAGGGCCGCGATCGGGGCGCTGAACCGCGAAGGGCGCGAGCGGCTCACCGCCCGCTTCGCCGAGGTCGATCGCCACTTCCGCGAACTCTTCGTCCGCCTGTTCGGCGGCGGGCGGGCGCATCTTTCGCTGATCGACAGCGACGACCCCCTCGAGGCCGGGCTCGAGATCATGGCCGAACCCCCCGGCAAGAAGCTCGCCGCCCTTTCCTTGCTTTCGGGCGGCGAGCAGGCGCTGACCGCGCTCGCGCTGATCTTCGCCGTCTTCCTCACCAACCCGGCACCGATCTGCGTGCTGGATGAGGTGGATGCCCCGCTCGATGATGCGAACGTGGATCGTTTCTGCAGCTTGCTCGAGGAGATCGCGCGCGAGACCGGCACGCGCTTCCTCATCGTCACCCACCATCGGCTGACCATGGCGCGGATGGACCGCCTGTACGGGGTGACGATGGCGGAGCGCGGCGTTTCGCAGCTCGTCTCGGTCGATCTCGCCGCCGCCGAGGCGCTGGTGCCGCAGGCGATCGCGGCGGAGTAGCGGCGGCGAACGTTTGCCGCGTGCTGCGGCGCCGCGCGTTTCTTGACACCCCCCGTTGCCGCCGCTAGGAGGCTCGCGCCTTCCGGGCGCGGTTCACGGCGAGCGGAGGAGCATCGGGTTGGACGATCCCCCCCGCGCTGGGCGGCCGGAGAGCTTCGAGGAGAGGCTTCGGGCGGCGCGCGACCGGGCCGGTCTCGACGGCAAGGACGCGGCGGCTGGGGGAATGGGGGCGAGCCCCTGGGGCCTCGGCTTGCGTGCCGGGCTCGAAGTGGCCTCCGCCCTCGCGGTCGGAGTGGGCATCGGGCTCGCTCTCGACTGGTGGCTCGGCACCCGGCCGCTCTTCCTCGTGCTGTTCCTGTTCCTGGGAGGTGCCGCCGGAGTCCTCAACGTGCACCGCCTGATGCTGGGCCGCAGCACGCGGGGGTCGAACGCTGATCGGGGAAAGTGAATGGCCGCCGAAGGCAAGACGATCGACGCGCTGAGCCAGTTCGCGCTCTCGCCTATCGTCGCCGGCTTCACCAACTCCAACCTCTACATGCTGATCGCGGCAGGCGCGATCTCCGCCCTGATGATCCTCGGCATGAAGCCGCGCGCCATGGTGCCCGGGCGCCTGCAGAGCCTCGCCGAGGTCGCCTACGAGTTCGTTGCCGGCATGGTGAAGGAACAGGTGGGCAAGGAGGGGATGAAATACTTCCCCTTCGTCTTCACCCTCTTCATGTTCATCCTGTTCGGCAACATGCTGGGCATGCTGCCCTACGCCTTCACCTTCACCAGCCACATCGCGGTGACGGTCACACTTGCGCTGATCGTCTTCATCCTGGTCACCGCGGTCGCAATTGCGATCCATGGGGCGAAGTTCTTCGGCTACTTCTTCCCCGAAGGCGCGCCGGTGGCGCTCGCGCCGATCATCATCCCGGTCGAGATCATCTCCTACCTCTCGCGGGTGGTGTCGCTCAGCGTGCGGCTGTTCGCCAACATGGTCGCCGGCCACGTGATGCTGAAGGTGTTCGCGACCTTCGTCGTGCTCCTGGGCGGGCTCGGCTCGCTCGGCCTCGTTGGCGCGGCCGCACCGCTCGCGCTCAATGTCGCGCTGGTCGGCTTCGAGTTCCTGGTCGCGTTCCTGCAGGCCTACGTGTTCGCGATCCTGACCTGCATCTACCTGCACGACGCCGTGCACCTGCATTGAGCAAAGGGCACGGCGCGGCGAGACCCCTCAACCGTCACAGCAAGGGAACACCACCATGGACGTTGAAGCCGCCAAGGCGCTCGGTGCCGGCATCGCCGTGATCGCCCTGTTCGGGGTGGGCCTCGGGATCGGCAACATCTTCTCCTCGTTGATCTCCTCGGTCGCGCGCAATCCTTCCGCCCGCGACGCGGTGTTCCCGATCGGCATCCTGGGCTTCGCGCTGACGGAAGCGGTGGCGCTGTTCGCGCTGCTGATCGCCTTCCTCATCCTCTTCGCCTGAATTGTCGTCGGCCGGGGGCGGGGTCTCGGCCCCGCCATCCCGGTCTCGGAGCCCGGGCCATGCCGCAGCTCGAGTTCGGCAATCCGCTGATCCTGAGCCAGGTGTTCTGGCTCCTGGTGATCTTCGGCGCGCTTTACGTCATCGTGTCGAAGATCGCGCTGCCGCCCGTCGCCTCGGTGCTGGAGGAACGCGCGGCCAAGATCGCCGCCGAGCTCGACCGCGCACGAGCGCTGAAGGAGGAGGCCGACGCCGCGATGGCCGAGGCCGAAAAGGCTCAGGCCAAGGCGCGCGCCGAAGCGCAGGCCGCGATCCGGGCTGCGATCGAGCGGGCCAAGGCCGAAGCGGCGAAGGCGGAAGCCGAACAGGCGGCCCGACTCGCCCGGCAGATCGCCGAGGCCGAGGCGCGCATCGCCGAAGCCCGCGCCAAGGCCGAAGCCGCCATCGGCGAGGTCGCCGTCGAAGCCGCCCAGGCCGCGACCGCGCGGCTGATCGGCGTGACGCCGGACCTTGCGCGGGTTCAGGCAGCGATTTCCGAAGTCGGGCGCGGCTGAGCACCCGAGGCAGAGGAGCCGAGGATGAGCGCGCTTCCCTTGAACGACCCGAAGTTTTGGGTCGCCGTCTCCTTCCTTCTTTTCCTCGTCGTCGCATGGAAGCCGCTGATCCTGCGCATCGTTCGGCTGCTCGATGCGCGGGCGGAGCGCATCCGCGCCGAGATCGCCGAGGCCGAGCGGCTGCGCGCGGAGGCCGAGGCCCTGTTGCGCGACGCCAAGGCCAAGCACGAGGCGGCTCGGGCAGAGGCCGAGGCCGTGCTCGCCCATGCGCGGGAGGAGGCGGAGCGCGTGGCGAGGGAGCTCGCCGAGGCGACGGCGGCCGCGATGGCGCGGCGCGAGAAGATGGCGCTCGATCGCATCGCCGCCGCCGAGGCAGAAGCGGCCGCCTCCATCCGCGCCAAGGCTGCCGACCTCGCCGTCGCGGCCACCAAGCGGCTGGTTGCCGAGCACCTGACCCCCGAGCGGCATGCCGCCCTCATCGGGCGCGCGATCGAGGATTTGCCGCAGAAGCTGCACTGAACGGCGGCAGCAGGGGCGATCCCCGCTCAGCTCCTTGCTGCCGTGCCGGTCGTCGCGAGGCGCGCGGGCCGCTTCGACGGAAGCGGCCTTTCTTTTGCTAGGCAGGTTGCGCCGGCCCGACCACCGCCGGCCGTCCCGGGGGAGAGGCGATGAGCATCCATGTCGCGCTGACGCACCGCACCTCCTATCGCTACGACCGTCTGGTCAGTCTGGGACCGCAGACCATTCGCCTACGTCCCGCTCCGCACTGCCGCACGCCGATCCTCGCCTATTCGCTGAAGGTCGAACCGAAGCCTCACTTCCTGAACTGGGTGCAGGACCCGCAGGGCAACTTCCTCGCCCGCGTCGTGTTCCCCGAACGCGTCGACCACTTCGAGGTGACGGTCGACCTCGTCGCCGATATGGCGACCATCAACCCGTTCGATTTCTTTCTGGAGCCGCAGGCCGAGACGGTTCCGTTCGAGTACGACCACGTGCTCGATCAGGAACTCGCCCCGTTCCGCCGCGTCGAGCCGCAGGGCCCGCTGTTCTCCGCCCTCCTCTCCTCCATTCCCCGCGACCGCCAACCGACCGTCGCCTTCCTGGTCGAGCTCAATCGGCAGCTCGCGCGCGAGATCGCCTACATCGTGCGCATGGAGCCCGGCGTGTGGTCGCCGGAAGAGACGCTCGCCCAGGGCAAAGGGTCGTGCCGCGACACGGGCTGGCTGCTGGTGCAGCTCCTACGCCACCTCGGCTTCGCCGCCCGCTTCTGTTCCGGCTACCTGATCCAACTCGTCGCCGACGAGAAGCCGCTGGAAGGTCCGGCAGGCCCACCGGCCGACTTCACCGATCTGCACGCCTGGGCGGAGGTCTATCTCCCGGGTGCCGGTTGGGTCGGGCTCGACCCGACCTCGGGCCTGTTCGCCGGCGAAGGGCACATCCCGCTCGCCGCCACGCCCGATCCGGTATCCGCCGCCCCGGTCTCGGGCCTCGTCGAGAAGTGCGAGGTCGACTTCTCCTTCGCCATGAGCGTGCGGCGGGTGGCGGAGACCCCCCGTGTCACCAAGCCGTACACGGAGGAAGAGTGGGCGGCGATCGAGGCGGCAGGGCGCGCGGTCGATGCACGCCTCGAACGCGCCGCCGTCCGCCTCACCATGGGCGGCGAGCCCACGTTCGTCTCGGCGACCGACCGCGACGGGGCGGAGTGGATCACCGACGCCCTCGGCCCCACCAAGCGTGCGATCGCCGGCCGGCTCTTGCGGCGGCTGCATGCGGCCTGGGCGCCGGGCGGAGCGCTGCAGTACGCCCAGGGCAAGTGGTATCCGGGCGAACAGCTGCCGCGCTGGGCCCTCTACGCGCACTGGCGCACCGACGGCGAACCGGTCTGGCGTGACCCCGCCTTGTTCGCCTCCGACGATGATCGCGACGATGCCGATGCCGCGCTCGCCGCCCGCTTCGCCGCCCGCCTCGCCGAACGCCTGCAGGTCGACCCCGCCTGCACCATCCCGGCCTACGAGGACATCCACTACTACCTCTGGCGCGAACGTCGCCTGCCGGCCAACGTGATCGCCGAGGACTCGAAGCTCAAGGATCCGCTCGAGCGCACCCGCCTCGCCCGCGTGTTCGAACAGGGTCTCGGTTCGCCGGTCGGCACCGTCCTGCCGTTGCGGCGCGTCGGGCTCGGCCCCGATCGGCGTTGGCAGACCGGGCGATGGTTCTTCCGCCCGGGCGTGATGTTCCTGATTCCGGGCGACTCGCCGATCGGCTTCCGGCTGCCGCTGGAGAGCTTGCCCTGGGCCTCCGAGGCGGCGATCGACACCGAACCGCCGCAGGACGCCTTCGCCACCACGCCGCTACCGCCGCGCGCCCGGCTGGGCCGCCCGGGCGATGGCGTGATCCAGCCCGTGATCGACCAGTGCCTGCCGGAACCGGGCCGAGAGGAGCCCGACGTGGTGCGCACCGCCCTCTGCGTCGAACCGCGCGGAGGCCTGCTGCACGTGTTCCTCCCCCCTCTCGCCACCGCCGAGGATTGGCTCGACCTCGTCGCCGCCGTCGAGGACACGGCCGAGGAAATGGGCCGCAAGCTGATCCTCGAAGGCTACCTGCCCCCCTACCATCCGGGGCTCCGCCACTTCTCCATCACGCCTGACCCCGGAGTGATCGAGGTGAACGTGCACCCGGCCGCCTCCTGGGAGGAGCTCGTCGAGCGCACGCGCACGCTGTACGAGGAGGCGCGTCTCGTCGGTCTGGCGGCGGAGAAGTTCGACATCGACGGCCGGCACGTCGGCACGGGTGGGGGCAACCATGTCGTGCTCGGTGGCGCCACCCCGGCGGACAGCCCGTTCCTGCGCCGCCCCGACCTGCTGAAGAGCCTGGTCGGGTTCTGGCACAACCACCCCTCGCTCTCCTACCTGTTCTCGGGCCAGTTCATCGGCCCGACGAGCCAACACCCGCGCGTCGACGAGGCGAGGAGCGACAGCCTCTACGAGCTCGAGATCGCCTTCTCCAAGGTCGCACCGGGGGTGGAGACGCCGCCCTGGCTGGTCGATCGGCTGTTCCGCAACCTGCTGATCGACGTCACCGGCAACACCCACCGCACCGAATTCTGCATCGACAAGCTCTATGACCCCGCCTCGGCGGGCGGGCGACGCGGCCTCGTCGAGTTTCGCGCCTTCGAGATGCCGCCGCACTGGCGGATGAGCCTGGTGCAGCAGCTCCTCCTGCGCGCCGCCATCGCCGCCTTCTGGGAGAACCCCTATGAGCGGCGGCTGATCCGCTGGGGCACGCGGCTGCATGACGACTTCATGCTGCCCCACTTCGTCGAGCAGGACTTCCGCGACGTGCTGGAGGAACTGGCCGAACACGGCTTTCCGCTCAGCCCCGCCTGGTTCGCGCCCCATCTCGAGTTCCGCTTTCCGACCATCGGAACCATCACCGTGCGCGGCATGACGCTGGAGCTTCGGCGCGCGCTGGAGCCCTGGCACGTGCTCGGCGAGGAG
This sequence comes from Elioraea thermophila (ex Habib et al. 2022), assembly GCF_003336755.1. GTDB lineage: Bacteria > Pseudomonadota > Alphaproteobacteria > Acetobacterales > Acetobacteraceae > Elioraea > Elioraea thermophila. Next base: position 227,561 of record NZ_KZ851831.1, read on the forward strand.
GCGTATGCGGGCGGGACGGTCCGCTACGTCGATTCGTCGGTCGAGCGCGTGCAGGCCAAGGTCTCGGGCTGGGTGGAGGAGCGGTTCGTGCTCGTCTGCAACGGTGTGGCCGTGCCGCTCTCGCCCACGGGCACGGAAGGTGAGTTCGTCGCCGGCGTGCGCTTCAAGGCCTGGCAACCGCCCTCGGCGCTGCATCCCACCATCGGGGCGCAGGTGCCGCTCGTGTTCGACGTCTACGACAGCTGGAGCGGGCGTTCGCTCGGCGGCTGCACCTATCACGTCGCCCATCCCGGCGGGCGGGCCTACGAGACCTTCCCGGTGAACGCCAACGAGGCCGAGGCCCGCCGCCGGTCCCGCTTCTTCCCCTTCGGCCACACGCCCGGGCCCATGCCTTCCCCGCGCCACGGCATCAGCCGCGAGCATCCCCGCACGGTCGACCTCCGTCGTTTCGCCTGACTGCCGCCGCGGGTCGGCTCAGAGCGCGGTCGGGGTCACCTCGCCGCGCTCGATTCGATACGCCGCGTCCACCATCGGCTTGAGCAGATCCGGGTTGCTTTCCGTGATCAGGACGGCGAGGGCGGGCTCCGCGGCGCGCAGCCGCGCGAGCGCCTCGGCGTACCGTCTCGCCAGGGCCGGGGCGAGGCCCTGGAACGGCTCATCCAGCAGCACGAGCCGCGTTCCGGTCATCAGCGCGCGCCCGAGCGCAACCATCTTGCCCTGGCCGCCCGAGAGGCCTCCCGCCTTTCGCCCGCGCAGCTCGACGAGCTCGGGCAGGATCGCGAACACCCTCTCCAGGCGACGCCTCGTCTCGGCCGCGCCGAGACCGAGCACCTCCGCCGGCAGCCGCAGGTTCTCCTCCACCGTGAAGCCGGCGAACAGGCGGCGGTCCTCCGGGGCATAGCCGATCGCGAGCGCGGTGCGCCGATGCGCCGGCACCGTGCCGAGGTCCTGGTCGTCGAAGAGGAGCCTGCCTGCCGCGAGCGGCACCAGTCCCATGATCGCGCGCAGCGTGGTGGTCTTGCCGGCCCCGTTGCGGCCGATGAGCGCGACCCGCGTGCCGGCCGCGACGGCGAGATCGACGCCGCGCAGCACGCGCGTGCCGGCGATCGCCACCTCGAGGCGTTCAAGCGCCAGCATGCGCGGTCTCGACCCCGATCACCTCGCGCAGCACGGCCGGATCGGCGAGAACCTCGCGCGGCGGGCCGGCGACCAAGATCTTGCCCTGGCTCCAGACCGCCACCCGGTCGGCGTAACGCTCCACAACCTCCATGTCGTGCTCGACGAAGACGGCAGTGGTGCGCCGCGCGCGCAGCGCTCCGACCAGCGTGTCCATGACGGCGAACTTCTCGGCCGAAGCGACGCCGGAAGTCGGTTCGTCCATCAGCAGAAGTCTCGGTTCGAGCGCCATCGCCATCGCCACGTCGGTGAGCTTGCGCGCCCCTTCGTTCAGCTCCGTCGCCCGGGCGGTGGCGAGTTGGGCGAGCCCGACCTGTTCGAGCAGGCGCATCGCTTCCGAGGCGGTCGTGTGGTCGAGCAAGGGGGTGAAGGCGCGCCAGAAGCCCCGTCGCGCCGCGACCTTGAGCGCGACGTTCTCGATCACCGTCTGTTCGGCGAAGAGCTGAGGGATCTGGAAGCTGCGCGCGATGCCGCGCCGGACGATCGCGCGGGGCGCAAGCCCCGTGATGTCCTCCCCGCCGAACAGGATCCGCCCCGCCTGCGGCCTGAGGTAGCCGGTCGTCATGTTGATGAAGGTGGTCTTGCCGGCACCGTTCGGGCCGATGATGGCGAGGATCTCGCCCTCGGCCACGTCGAGATCGACACCGTCGGCGGCACGCACGCCGCCGAAGGCGATGGCGAGCCCGCGCGCTGACAGCAGGGGCTCGCTCATGCGCGGCGCCACCCGCGCATGACGAGATCCTCATAGAGACCCCAGAGGCCGCGCGAGGCGAACAGGATGATGCCGAGCAGCACCGCCCCGAGCACCATCTGCCACGCATCCGGCAGAGCGGCCGCAGCATAGACGCGAACCAGCTCGTAGACGACGGAGCCGAGATAGGGCCCGAGGATGCTGCCGCCCCCGCCCAGGATGGCGATGAAGACAAGCTCTCCCGACTGCGTCCAGTACGCAAGGTGCGGGGTGACGTGCAGCGTGGTGCAAGCAAGCAAGGCTCCGGCAAGCCCACCGAGTGCGGCCGAGGCCGCATAGGCGACGAGCAGGACGCGGCGCGCCGAGACGCCGGCGAACTCAAGCCGTGTCTCGCGCGTCTTGATCGCAACGAGCGCCTGGCCGAGCGGAGAGACGAGGAACCGCGCCGCAAGCCAGCCGAGGCCGAGCGCAAGGAGGAGGGCAAGCCCGAGCACCGCCCATTCGTAGGGCAGGCGCTCGAGCGCAAACCCGGCGACCGTGGGGCGGAACACGCGGATGCCGTCCGTTCCTTTGGTGATCGCGTAGAGTTTCTCCAGCAGCGAATGGAACACCATCGAAAAGGCGAGATTGAGCATGCCGAAGAAGATGTCACGGTAGCGCGCGACGAAGAGCCCGATCACGAGCCCCACCCCGAGCGCCACTGCGGCGGCGAGCGGCAGAAGCACGAGAAGGTCGGGCACGGCGGGACGGAGAAAGGCGACGGTGTAGGCGCCGATCGACAGGTAGAGCGCATGCCCGAAGCTCACTTGCCCCGCGCGCAGCAGCAGCAGGATCCCCATCACCGCGAGGCCCTTGGCGAGGGCGACGGTGAGGACGAACTTCAGCCAAGGTGCCAGGGCCGCGGCGGCAAGGATGCCGACCGTACCGAGAAGGGCGACGATCGTCGCACGCGGCATCATCAGACCCGCCGAAGCTGCGGTCGGCCGAACAGGCCGTGCGGGCGCACGAGCAGCACCGCGACCATGATGAGGTATGGGATCACAACCTCGAATTCGGGCGCGAAATAGACCGCGACCGAACGGCCGAGCCCGATCAGCAGCGCGGTCAGCGCCGCGCCCTCGATCTGACCGAGGCCTGCCGTGGCGACGACGGCGAAGGAGAGCACGATCATGTTCACCCCGATGCCGGGCACGAGGCTCGTCGTCGGCGAGGCGAGCGCACCGCCCAAGGCAGCGAGAGCGACACCGAAGGTGAAGGTGAACAGGTACACGCGGTCGGCGTCGATGCCGAGGGCGGTCGCCGCTTCCCGATCTTCCGTCACCGCAACGATCACTCGCCCCGTCAGCGTACGGCGGAGAAACCACATCAGTCCGACCAGGACCGCAAGCGCGACGCCGGGCAGGAGATAGAGCTGGTAGACGGTGTAGACGATGTCGCCGACCGCGACCTGGCCCAGGCTCCGCACCGGCGCGTCCTGGAAGATCGGCTGCACGCCCCAGATCAGTTTCTGCACGTCCTCGAGGATCATGAACAAGGCGAAGGTGACGAGAAGCTGCAGCACCTGCTCCTTGTCGTAGATCCGGGCGAGGATCAGCCGCTCGATCAGAGGTCCGAGAAGGGCGCCGACGATGGCCGAGGCAAGAAGCAGCGCGGGCAGCGCAAGCGCAGAAGAGAACCCGGCGGCGGCGATCGCCGCGCCGAGCGAGGCCGCGACATAGCCGCCGATGGCGAAGAACGACCCGTGCGCGACGTTCAGCACCCGCAGCACGCCGAAGATCAGCGTCAGCCCGACCGCGACCATGAAGACCTGCGCGGCATAGGCGAGGCCGTCGAGGACGGCGAGCAGAAGAAGAAGGGCCATGATCGGGACGAAGGGTGCGGGCGGCCGTTCCGAATGCGGCCGCCCGCCGGGTTTTCTTGCTCAGGCGCGATACGGGATCTCGGCCGGTGCGCGCTGTACCGCGGCGGGCGTGAGCAGCCGAACCCAATCCAGTCCCTTGGTGCCGATGGGATTCATGGTGAGTTCCGGTGGGAACAGCACCATCCGGTCGATGACCGGGAAGGGATACTCGGGGACGTGCTTCGTCATGCCGATCAGCATCGGTTCGAGCCCCTGGCCGTCCTCGCGGATCTTCATCCGTCCCGTCAGGTGGTCGAACTCGAGACCGCGCAAGGTGTCCATCAGCTGCTCGCGCGAGGGCCAAGTCCCGCCATTGGCGGCGATCGCCTTCTCGTAGGCCGCCTTCAGGGCGAACAGCGCCTGCGCCATGTGGAAGGTGGGATAGATCGGATAGAGATTGAACCGGGACCGGTACGACTGGACGAAGTCCCTCAACAGCGGCGTGTCCTTGGCCGTCGGGTGGAGGAACCAGTGATCGCCGCGCGCGCCGACGATTACCCCTTCCGGCAAGGTCTTGCCCACCCGCTCGAGGCTCGATTCGGCGAGCGGCAGCACGAAGGTCGAACGCTCGAACAACCGCCGCTCGGCGGCCTGGCGGATGAAGGTATCGAGCTCGCCGCCCCAGGAGGTGGAGAAGATCACGTCAGGCCTAAGCGCGAGCAGGCGCGTGATCTCGGTCGAGAAGTCGGTCGCGCCGAAGCGGGGAAAGAGTTCCGCCACCACGCGCACGCCGGGTTTCACGGCATCCATCGCCGCCTTCCAGATCGCCCAGGAGTCACGACCCCAGGCGTAGTCCTGGTTGACCACGGCGAGGGTCCGGAAATCCGGACGCACCTTGGCGAGGTAGAGAAGCGGGGCGACGATTTCGGGCACGGCGTTGGCCTGGGTGCGCACCGCGTAACGATAGGACGCCTCCTCGAAGATCCTCTGCGTGCCACAATCCCAGAGGATGGTCGGCATGCGCAACTGCTCGGCGAGCGGTGCGACCGCGAGACAGGAGCCCGAGGAGATGGAAGCGAGCATCGCGTCCACCCCCTCGTTCTGAACGAGACGACGGCACTCGCCGAGCAGGAAATCCACGCCTGGCGCCTCGTCGATGACGATGCTGCGCACCGGCACGCCGCCGATTCCCCCCGCGCGGTTCATCTGCTCGATCAAGAGGTCGGCGGCGTTCCGGCCGGGTACGCCAAACACGGAGGCGGGGCCGGAGAGGAAGGTGGAGATGCCCACCTTCAGTTCGCTCGGACGTCGCTGCGCGATGGCCGAGCGCGGCAGCAAGGCGGGAACGGCCAGAGCTGCCGTTGCCGAAAGGACGTGACGACGCGTCGAGGTGAGCACGACGAATCCCTCCCTATCCGTTGCGCGGCCCAACTCGTGCAGGCCTCGGGACGGATGCTACCGCGCGGTGGTGTCCGCGCAAGGGAGGTTCGCCCCGATCAGCCCGCCGGAACGCGTCGGGACGGCGCGTAAGCCCGCGTGGCGTGTGGGCAGTCGCCATGCACCTTCGGGCAGGTGCGGCCGCCGCGGAAGCTGCACAGCGAACGCTCGGATCCCCGCGTGCGGCGCACGAGGGAGGCGAGCGAGGCGATGAAACCGGCATCGGAATTGTGCGCCGGGGCGCGGAAATAGGCCGGCACCCCGAAATGCTTCGCCTCCTCGCGATATTCGATGTCGAGCTCGACCAGCGTCTCGCTGTGTTCCGAAACGAAGGCGATCGGCACCACCAGGATTGCCACCCCGTCCTGGCCGGCGCGCTTGATCTCCTCCTCCGTCGAAGGACCGATCCATTTCTGCGGCGTCACCCGGGACTGGTAGCAGACGACGTGATCGAGTTCCGGCACGTCCATCGCCGCCACCACGGCAGCGACGGTCTGCTCGACCTGCCATTGATAGGGGTCGCCCGCCTTGACGATGCTTTCGGGAAGTCCGTGCGCGCTGAACAGGACGCGAAGCGGGATCGACGGGTCGAGCTCCGCCCGTGCCTCGTCGTAGGCGCGGCGCACGATCGCCGCGGTCGCGCCGACGAACCCGGGGTCGGAGTGGTAGCAGCAGACGATCTTGGTCGGCGCCACCAACCCAACCTTGGCCGCCGCCTCCCGCCACGCATCGAGCGATGAGCCCGAGGTGGTGGTGGAGAACTGCGGATAGAGCGGCAGCAGGATCACCTCGTCGGGACCCCACTCCCGCACCGCTTTCGCCGCTTCCTCGCTCATCGGATGCCAGTAGCGCATGGCGACGAAGCACTTGGCCTCGATCTCGGGCTTGAGGGCCTGTTCGAGGGCCCGCGCCTGCTGTTCGGTGAGTTCCAGGAGCGGCGACCCGCCGCCCAAGATCTCGTAGTTCTCGGTTGCCGGGCCCAGGCGACGCTTGGTGATCAGCCAGGCGAGCAGCTGACGGATGGGCGAGGGGGCGCGGATGATCGCGCGGTCGGAGAAGAGGTTGTAGAGGAAGGGGCGGACGTTCTCGATCTTGTCCGGGCCGCCCAGGTTGAACAGGACGATCGCAACCCGGGGTACCGCACGCCCAACCTTCGGCCGGTCGACATCGACGAGGGCCGTCACCGTGTCCATTGCCGTCAGCTCCATCATCACGAGCCCCTTAAATAGGATCGGGCGCCGTGCCGTCCAGTCACCGCAGAGATTTCTCAATCCGTCGAGCGAATGATCGCCAGCAGCTCGGCCACGTGATCCGGGGGCGTTTCCGGCACGATGCCGTGGCCGAGATTGACGATCCAGGGCCTCTGCCGGATGTGGCCGAGAAGGCCCCGCACTTCCCGCCGCAACGCCTCCCCACCGGCGACGAGCGCCATCGGATCGATGTTGCCCTGCCCGGCGAAATCCTCGGGCAAGGTTCGAACCACCCATTCCACCGGCACGGCGGTGTCGACGCCGACGGCGTTCACCCCGGTGCAGGCCGCATATTCGGCGAGCATCGGCCCTGCACCGCGCGGGAAGCCGATCACCGGCACGTCCGGCAAGCGGGCACGCAAGGCGCGCACGAGACGGGCCGTCGGCTCGATGACCCAGCTGCGGAACTGCGAGGGGCTGAGCACGCCCGCCCAGGAGTCGAACAGCATCAGCGCTTCCGCCCCCGCTTCGGCCTGCTCCAGCAGGTAATGCAGGGTCGCCTCCTCGAGCCGGCCCATCAGCGCCCCGAACAGCGCGGGCTCGGCATAGGCCATGCGGCGGGCAGCGGCGAAATCGCGCGAGCCACCCCCCTCGACCATGTAGGCGGCGACGGTGAACGGGGCGCCGGCGAAGCCGATCAGCGCGACCTGCCGCGGCAATGCGGCGCGAACTCGCCGCACCGTCTCCATCACCGGTGCCCACACCGCACGCGCCCGCCCGAGATCGAGCGCCTCGATCTCGGCCATCCCCGTCACCCTTCCCAACACCGGCCCCTCGCCTGCTTCGAACCGAACGGGATGACCGAGCGCGAAGGGAGGGACGAGAATGTCGCTGAACAGGATCGCGGCGTCGAAGCCGTAGCGGCGAATCGGCTGCAGCGTCACCTCCGTCGCGAGGTCGGGGGCAAGACAGAAGGCGAGGAAATCGGGGGCTTCCGCCCGCACCTTGCGGTATTCGGGCAGATAGCGGCCGGCTTGGCGCATCAACCAGACCGGCGGTGGGGTCATCGTCTGGCCGGCCAGGGCGGCGAGCAGGGGTTTCGTCAGGCTGGCACTGTCCGTCATGCACAGCCAGCGTGACTGCGCCGAAGGGAAAAGAGAAGGGGAGGTGGCATGTTGGTGCTGTGGATGACGGGGACGCAGCGGAGGTGATCCATTGCCCCCAAGGTTATCCACAGCCAGGCCGACCGAAAAATGTTGGAAGAACAGGGATTGGGTGAAGTGGCCTTCATTCTGTCCCCTGGCATGGGAGAGGGGTGGTGCATGATCGGTTCGGTCGCTCGCTATCGGCGGATCGCGAGGAGGCTCTGCCGGGGTGGCTGTCCGTCCGCTCCCTTGTCCCCGGTTCCCACCATGATCCACAGCGGGGGCTGAGCCGGGGTTCGGGCTGATGACGCGCAACCGGGTTGATCTTCACCTGATTTCGGACGCGACGGGTGAGACGCTGCACAGCCTGGCCAGGGCGTGCGTCGCCCAGTTCGAGGGGCTCACCTTCGTGCAGCACCGCTGGCCGCTGATCAGGAGCCGCTTCCAGCTCGATCGCGTGCTGGCGGGGATCGAGGCGGAACCGGGGCCGGTCCTCTACACCCTGACCGATCGCAGCCTGCGTGCCGAACTCGAGGCGTTCTGCGATCGGCTCGGCCTGCCGGCGGTCTCGGTCCTCGACCCGACGCTGGAGATGCTGGCCAACTACGCGGGCCGACGGATCGCCGGCAAACCTGGCCGGCAGTACGTGCTGGATGCGGACTATTTCCGGCGCATCGACGCCATCCACTACGTCCTCGCGCACGATGACGGGCAGGGTGAGGAGGGGATTCTGGAGGCGGACGTGGTGCTGGTCGGGGTGTCGCGGTCGTCGAAGACCCCGACCTGCTTCTACCTCGCCAATCGCGGCATCAAGGCGGCCAACGTTCCGTTGGTGCCGAACCTGCCGCCGCCCGCCGTCCTCGATCGGGTCAAGTGCCCGGTGATCGGTCTCACCATTGCTGCAGATGCGCTGATCGAGATCAGGCGGCATCGCCTGCGGATGATCGGCCCGAGTGGGTACCATGTCTCCGAGAACAGCTATACCGACCCCGAGGCGGTGGAGGCGGAACTGCTCGCGGCGAAGCGGCTCTGCGCGCAGCGCGGCTGGCCGGTGGTCGACGTGACGCGTCGCTCGATCGAGGAGACGGCGACCACCGTGCTGCAGCTGATGGAGAGCTGGGAGCGACGTCGTGCCGAGGCGGCGGCACCGTCCGGGCCATCGCCATGAGCGGTGTGCTGCAGGCGGCGAACCCGCCGCTGGTCCTGGCCTCCACCTCGGCAACACGGGCCGGCCTGCTGCGTGCCGCGGGCCTCGCGTTCGAGACGGTTGCCCCCGGGGTCGACGAGGCGGGGGTGAAGGAGAGCGCCAAGGCGGACGGGCTGTCGGCCGAGGACTGTGCGCTCCTGCTCGCCGAACTGAAGGCGCGGCGGGTGAGCGAGGCGTGGCCGGAGGCGCTGGTGATCGGGGCCGACCAGATCCTGGTCTGCGAGGGCACCTGGTTCGACAAGCCGCCGGATCGCGCGGCGGCCGCACGCCAACTCGCCGCTCTCGCAGGGCGCACGCACGCGCTGGTCACGGCGGTGGTATGTCTTCGTGGTGGCGTGCGCGTGTGGCATCACCTCGCCGTCCCGCGGCTGACCATGCGGGCGCTGAGCGCGGCGACGATCGATGCCTATCTCGCTGCCGCCGGCGAGGCGGTGACGCGCAACGTCGGGGCCTACGCGGTGGAGGGGCTCGGCATCCGGCTCTTCTCCGCGATCAGCGGGGACCACGGTGCGATCCTCGGCCTGCCGCTCCTGCCGCTGCTCGGCTTCCTGCGCCAGCACGGTGTGTTGACGGACTGACAGCCGCTCGGAAGGCGTCTCGTCGGGCGGGAGCGCCGTCACGTCGCCTTTACGTTGACGCAATCGGTCAACGATACTGTCATGTCCGGCGATGCGATCCGCGTGATGAGTGCCCTTCCCCCCAAGCCCCTGATCGGCATCACCTGCTGCCTGAAACCCTTCGGCCTGTATGGCACGCCCAATCACGCGGCGTCCGACACCTATGTCCGCGTGGTCGATCGCGTCGTCGGGGGGCTCCCCTGTCTCATTCCCGCCATGGGAGAGCGAGGGGATGTCGCGGCATGGGTGGAACTCTGCGACGGGTTCGTCTTCACCGGGTCGCGCAGCAACGTCCATCCGTCGTTCTATGGTGGGCCGCCGCATCCGGCCGACACACCGGAGGACCCTGCCCGCGACGCCGTCACCCTGCCGTTGATCCGCGCTGCGCTCGCCGCCGCCGTGCCGGTGCTCGCCATCTGCCGCGGCATGCAGGAGCTGAACGTCGCCCTCGGTGGCACGCTCGATCAGCGCATCCAGGATCTGCCCGGCCGTCTCGACCACTCGACACCGACGGAGCAGCGCTTCGGACCGGTGCGGACGGGCAAGGCGCACCGCGTGCGCATCCGCGAAGGCTCTCCGCTTGCCGCCATCGTCGGCGGGCATGAGCTCGCGGTGAACAGCCTGCACAACCAGGGCATCGCGCGGCTCGCCCCTGGTCTTCGGGTGGAGGCGACGGCACCGGACGGCACGATCGAGGCCGTCACCGTCGAGGGCGCGACAGGGTTCGCGCTCGGCGTGCAATGGCACCCTGAGTACGATTTCGAGACGGACCGGGCGAGCAGGGCCATCTTCGAGGCGTTCGGGGCGGCGGCCCGCGCCCATGCGGCACGGCGGCAGCGCTATCCCGTCGCGCTCGCGGCGGAATGATCGACCGGCCGACCGTCACCCTGCCGCAGCCCCCTCTCTCGTGCTTCCCTCGACAGGCCCTTCGGGTGCAGTATGCTGCGCGAGGTCAGCAGGGGGTCTGGGTCATGCCGCCGCTCGTGAGGTTCATTCTCGGCCATGTCGTGGTCGGCACGGCTGCCGGCTGGACGCTGCTCGCCGCCCTGCTCGCGCTCGATGTCGCGGGGCTGCGCAGTCTGATCGCCAACTCTCCGGACGGGGCGCTGGCCGTCGGCATGCTTGCTCTGTTCTTCGCCATCACCTTCGGCAGCGCCGCATCGGGGGCAGCGATCATCTCGCTTGGGCGGGATGACCGCGGCGGTGGTCGGCGCTTCCGCTTCGCCCTGCCTCGGCTCGCCGAAGCGAAGGTTGCGGTCAGCCCACGACGGCCCGCGCCGGTGCTGCGGGCTGGCGGGCGGTGAGACGGGGCCAGCGGAGTCGCCTCGTCTTCGCCTGACCGTTTCCTCTCAACACCACGACTGCAGGTCAATCCCTTGGACGACGACAACGACGGCGGCGGCTCGATCGAAGCCCCGGTGAAGTTCTTCAATCGCACGAAGGGTTTCGGCTTCGTCACCATGGCGGACGGGTCCGATATCTTCTTCCACGTCTCGGCCCTCACGCCCCTGGGTCTCAGTTCGGTCGAACAGGGCGACGTGCTGGTTTGCGAAGTCGGCGACGTGCCGCGCGGACGGCAGGTGACCCGCGTGATCGAGGTGAAGCCTGGCGAAGGTGGGGCGCGACCGCCGAAACGGGAGTTCGGAGACCGTCCGCCGCGGCGTGAGTTCGGCGGTGGTGGCTTCGGCGACCGCCCGCCGCGGCGTGAGTTCGGCGGTGGTGGCTTCGGCGACCGCCCGCCGCGGCGTGAGTTCGGTGGCGGTGGCTTCGGCGACCGCCCGCCGCGTCGCGAGTTCGGTGGCGGCTCCTTTGGCGACCGCCCGCCGCGTCGCGACTTCGGGCAGCGCGCTGCCGCGCCAACGGGGCCATCCGAAATCGTTTCCGGCACCGTGAAGTTCTTCGACGTGCGCAAAGGGTTCGGCTTCATCGTGCCGGAAAGCGGGGCGGACGTGTTCGTGCCCCTCCGTGCGCTCGGAGCCGTCACGCCGGAGAGCCTCACCCCCGGTCGACGCGTGAAGGCGACCGTGGTCACCGGGCCGAAGGGCCGCCAAGCGCTCTCCGTCGAGGTGCTCTGACGTCGCCGGGGGCCGGGGCGGCCGGCGCGGCGTGGCACGCCGCCGCCAGCAGCTCCGCCACCAGCGGGTTGGGAAACCGCCGCCCGAGCGTGATGGCGTAGAAGCGCTGCGTCAGGCCGGGGATGCGGTGGAGTTCGCGCAACGATCCCTCGGCCAGTTCCCGCTCGACGATCAGCGGCGGCACCAGCGCGACCGCGCGCACTTCTCGTGACAGGAGGCGCAGCATGGCCATGTCGTCCACCTCGGCAAGCACCAAGGGCCTGACCCCGGCCTGTTCGATCAGCAGGTCGAAGCCGGCGCGATAGGAAGCGGCGCGCGACGGCAGCAGCATCGGCAGACCGTCGAGATCGGTCGGGAAAGCGAGGCGCTTGCGCCGATCGCGCGCGCGCCCGATCAGGCTCACGGGCTGCTCCGCCAGCAGCAGCGACCGCCAGGGTAGGGCCGCGTCGCCGGTCACCTCCGTCGTCGCCAGCACCAGGTCGAGGGTATGCGCAGCCAGTTGGGCGAGCAGCTCGTCGAGGCTGCCGGCGCGCAGCACGACCTCGATGTCGCCGCGCGCGAACAGGGGGCGCAGGAAGCGGACCTGGAAGTTGCGCGAGATGGTGGCAACCGCACCGATGCGGATCGTGCGCAGCGGTTCGGCGTGGCCCTTCAGGCGCAGCACGAGATCTTCCGCGCCGCGCACGATGGCATCCGCGTGCTCGAGCGCGATGCGTCCCGCTTCCGTCAGCACGAGCCGCCGGCCCTGGCGGTGGAACAGCGCGTGGCCGAGGGTGGCTTCCAGGGCGGCGAGCTGGATGGAGAGGGCGGAGGGTGAAAGGTGAAGCCGTTTTGCGGCGGCGGCGATGCTGCCCTCACGCGCGATGGTGCGGAAGGTGCGCAGCTGGTTCAGGTTCGGCGGGGCCACGCCACCATTCTATGAAACAGAACGATCGGTTTGGAACGTTGAAGTTTTCGCCACTCTTGGCGCCCGGTAACGGGAGCCCCCTGCAAACCTTGCCGGGGGAGTCATGTCCGGGGTCGACATCCTCGTCGCCAATCTCCTGTCGCCGATCGTGCTGTCCTTCGTGCTGGGCGCGATCGCGGGCTTGATCCGCAGCGAGCTCGAACTGCCGGATGCCGTCCTGAAACTCATTTCGATCTATCTCCTGTTCTCGATCGGGCTGGTGGGCGGGCGGGAGATCGCCAAGGCCGGCGTCGGCGAACTGGCCGACCTCTTCCTGGTCACGGTCGGGCTCACGCTGTTCATTCCGATCGCGACCTTCGTCACATTGCGCGCCTTGGGTGGGTTCGACGTGGCGAACGCCGCCGCCGTCGCCGCGCATTACGGGTCCGTCTCCTCCGTCACCTTCTTCGCCGCCATCGCGTTCGCGCGGGCGGCGGGCGGCGAGCCGGAGGGGTTTCTCACCGCGGTGGTGGCACTCATGGAGTGGGGTGTCGTCGTCGCCCTCTTCATCGCCCGATTCTCCATGGGGCGGCAGAGCGGGGCGCTCGATCTGCGCGAGCTGATGCTCAACACCTTGCGCGGCCGCGGCATCCTGCTGCTGTCGGGCGGCATGCTGATCGGTGGGCTCGCCGGCGATACCGGTTGGCGGCAGATCGCTCCCTTCTACGAGCAGCTGTTCCGCGGCTTCCTGATGCTGTTCCTGCTCGAGATGGGCATGACGGCGGCGCGGCAGATCCGCGACTTCGCCAAGGTCGGCGTCTTCCTCACCGGCTTCGCGCTGACCGCCCCGGTGGTGTTCGGCGTCATCGGCGTGTGGCTCGGCTACCTGATCGGGTTGTCGATGGCGGGGGCCTTCGTGCTCGGCGCGATCTGCGCCTCCTCCTCCTACATCGACGCACCGGCCGCCTGTCGCGCGGCACTCCCCGAGGCGAGCCCGGGGATCTATCTCACCGCCTCGCTCGGCATCACCTTTCCGTTCAACCTGCTGGTGGGGCTTCCGCTCTATTACGGCGTCGCCGCCTGGCTCTACGCAGCCTGAGGGGCCCGTGCTAACGCGAGGCCATGTGGAGACGGCGCGGAGTCCTGCTCGCGGGCGTGTTGGCGGCGACGGCGGTCCGGGCGCAAACTGGGCCGCAGCCGGTCATCACGCCGCTCGAGGAGCTCGTCATCGTCACCCGCGACGGGCGCCGCCACGTGTTCCGGGTCGAGGTCGCACGCACGCCGGACCAGCAGACGGTCGGGCTGATGTTCCGTGATCACGTGCCCGAGGACGGCGGGATGCTGTTCGACTGGGGCAGCCCGCGCGAGTCGAGCATGTGGATGAAGAACACGCTCGTTTCGCTCGACATGCTGTTCATCGCGGCGGACGGGCGCATTCACCGCATCGCCGAACGCACCGTCCCGCATAGTCTCGCTCCGATCGCGAGCCGCGGCCCGGTGCGCGCCACGCTCGAACTCGCCGCGGGCACGGTGGAACGCCTCGGCATCCGGGTCGGCGATCGGGTCGAGCACCCGATCTTTTCGGCCCGGTGAGGGCCGCGGTCACACCATCGGCCAGGGGCTGATGCGGAGCGCATCGGCCGTGTTCAGCCCACAGGTCGCGTCCGGCACCAGGCCGAGCCGCCCTTGCGCGGCGCGCACGGCGAGCACGGTGAGCCAGCCGTACTCGCCGTCGATGTCGCTCTTGCGCAGAAGGCCGAGCTTGACCAGGGCAGACTGCACGGCGCGGACGGGCTCACCCGTGCGGCACGGGCGCGTTCGATCGCCCTGATGTGCGGCACCGTGCTGCCAGGCACGGCGAGCAAGGTGCCATCCTCGGGAAACCAGACGCCGAGCGTGCAGCGCATGGAGCGATGGTCCACGCCGACGACACGCAAGGGCTTGCTGGGCCCGAGGGTGACGTCGGCCGTATTCGCCGGCAGGCAGCCGCGCAGCGCGAACAGCACACACTTGGCATCGCCGGGCTCGTAGCAGCCGGCGCGCGCCAGCCGCGCGAGCGTCGCGGAGTCGAAGCTGAACATCGGCGCCTACCCCCTTCGCTCGGCCATCACGCTAACCGGTTCGGTCACGGAATGGCAAGCGCGAGGCGGCGAAGGGGCGTCAGAGAATGAACCGCGACAGGTCCGCGTTGGCGGCGAGGGGGGCCACCCGATCCCTCACGTAAGCGGCGTCGATGACGATGGTCTCCCCCGGCCGGTCGGCCGCCGTGAAGCTGATCTCCTCGAGAAGCTTCTCCATCACCGTGTGCAGCCGGCGAGCACCGATGTTCTCCACCCGCTCGTTGATCGCGGCGGCAAGGTCGGCCAGCGCGTCGATCGCGCCCTCCTCGAACTTCAGCTCCACCCGTTCGGTGGCGAGGAGTGCGGTGTACTGGCGGATCAGGCTCGTTTCGGGTTCGACCAGGATGCGCTTGAGGTCGTCGCGCGAGAGGGGCTTGAGCTCGACGCGGATCGGCAGCCGCCCCTGCAGTTCCGGCAGCAGGTCGGACGGCTTGGCGAGATGGAAGGCGCCCGAGCAGATGAACAACACGTGGTCGGTCTTCACCGGGCCGTATTTGGTGGAGACCGTGGTGCCCTCGATCAGCGGCAACAGGTCGCGCTGCACGCCCTCGCGCGAGACATCCGCGCCTCGGAAGGTCGTGCCGTCGACGGAACGGGCGCAGACCTTGTCGATCTCGTCGATGAACACGATGCCCTGGTTCTCCGCCGCCTCGATCGCCTCGCGCCGCACGCGATCCTGATCGAGCAGGCGGTCGGACTCCTCCTGCTGCAGCAAGGCCCGCGCCTCGGCGACCGTGGTGCGGCGCGGCTTCGGCCGGCCGCCGAACATCTTCGCCATCATCTCCTGCAGGTTGGCGAGCTGCTGGCCCTGCATGCCGGGCAGGTCGATCATGCCGATCGGCAGCCCACCCGTGCCGTCCGCGACCTGGATCTCGATCTCCTTGTCCTCGAGCTTGCCCTCGCGCAGCAGGCGGCGGAACTTCATCCGCGTCTCCGCCGTGGCACCGTCGCCGACCAGGGCGGTGATCAGCCGTTCCTCGGCCGCGATCTCGGCCCGCGCGGCGACCTCCTTGCGCAACCGGTCGCGCGTCATCTGCAACGCGACCTCGACGAGGTCGCGGATCATGCTCTCGACGTCGCGGCCGACATAGCCGACTTCCGTGTACTTCGTCGCCTCCACCTTGAGGAACGGCGCCTGGGCGAGGCGGGCGAGGCGGCGGGCGATCTCGGTCTTGCCGCAGCCGGTGGGGCCGATCATCAGGATGTTCTTCGGCAGCACCTCCTGGCGCAGCTCCTCGGGCAGCTGCTGGCGGCGCCAACGATTGCGCAGCGCGATCGCGACCGCGCGCTTGGCGTCGTTCTGTCCGACGATGAACCGATCCAGCTCCGAGACGATCTCGCGCGGCGAGTAGTTGGTCATGCTCCGCTCCGCAAGAAACATTCGGGGGGACCACGGTGGTCCCCCCGCACCCCCCTCCGCAGATCTCCGCAGGGGGGCGCGGGGGGACGAGCTTCGTCCCCCCGGCGTTTCATAGGGTTTCGACGACGAGACGATCGTTGGTGTAGACGCAGATCTCCGCCGCGATCGCCATCGCCCGGCGCACGATCGCCTCGGCGTCCATCTCCTCGCGGTCGATGAGCGCGCGCGCGGCGGCAAGCGCGTAGTTGCCGCCTGAACCGATGGCGACGATCGCATCCTCCGGCTCGAGCACGTCGCCCATGCCGGTGAGCAGGAAGGAGCGGTCTTTGTCCGCCACCGCCATCATCGCTTCGAGGCGCCGGAGATAGCGATCGGTGCGCCAGTCCTTGGCGAGCTCGACACAGGCGCGCTCGAGCTGAGCCGGGTAGCGCTCGAGCTTCGCTTCCAGCCGCTCGAGTAGGGTGAAGGCATCGGCGGTCGCGCCGGCGAAGCCGGCGAGCACCGCCCCACCGCCGATCCGCCGCACCTTGCGCGCATTGCCCTTCACCACCGTCTGGCCGAGGCTCACCTGCCCGTCGCCTGCCATGGCGACACGGCCGCCCTTGCGCACGCACAGGATGGTCGTGCCGTGCCACGCCTGCTCGTTCGTCCCTGTCACGATCCGGTCTTCCTTGCCCGCGGCCTACATGGCCCGCCTGGGGCCGGGCGGCAACCCGCGTGGACGGGAAGAGGGCGCGAGGCTAGAAGCCCGCCCATGACGGAGCACCGGAAGGCGTCGATCCGCCGCGAGACCGGCGAGACCCGGATCGAGGCCACCATCGACCTCGACGGCACGGGCGAGGCGCGCATCGCGACGGGGATCGGCTTCCTCGACCACATGCTGACCGCACTCGCCCGCCACGGCGCGATCGACATCGCGCTTACGGCCGCAGGCGACCTGCATGTCGACTTCCACCACACCACAGAGGACACGGGGATCGTGCTCGGCCGGGCGGTGGCGGAGGCCCTGGGTGAGCGCCGGGGGATCAGGCGTTACGGCGCGGCGGTGATCCCGATGGACGAGGCGCTGGTCGAGGCGGCGATCGACCTGTCGGGACGGCCGTTCCTCGCCTGGGAGGTCGCTTTCCCGACCCAGAAGGTCGGCGAGATGGACACCGAACTCTTCCTCGAGTGGTTTCGCGCCTTCGCGACCAACGCCGGCGCGACCCTGCACGTGCGCCGGAAGGCCGGCGTGAACAGCCACCACATCGCCGAGGCCTGCTTCAAGGCGCTGGCGCGGGCCTTGCGCGAGGCGGTGGAACGCGATCCCCGCGCGGCTGGCACGGTGCCCTCGACGAAGGGGAGCCTCGCCGGCTGATGCGCATCTGGTCGGTCCACGTCAAACCCCAGGCGGAGCCCGTGCTGGTGCGCGAGGGCTTCGCTTGGCTGGCCTTCCTGTTTCCGGCGTTGTGGTTCCTGGCCAAGCGGATGTGGCTCGTGCTCGTGCTCTATCTCGCGCTCGGCGCCATCGCCGCCGTGGTGCTGCAACCGCTGCCCGAGCCCATCGTCGGCCTGATCGGTTTCGGCGTGCAATTGCTGATCGGCTTTCATGCCCGCGATCTCGAGCGCTGGACCTTGGCCCGCCGCGGCTGGCGCGAACTCGGCGTGGTCGCGGCGCAGGGCGGCGAGGACGAGGCCTATGCCCGCCTCTTCGCGGCGCGGCGCGACCTGCTCGCCTGGGGAACGGTGCGAGCGTGAGCGGAACGGTCGCCGTCGTCGATTACGGCTCGGGCAACCTGCGCTCCGCCGCCAAGGCGCTCGAGCGCGTGGCGGCGGAAGCCGGGCGCGACGTCAGGGTGGTGGTGACGGCGGAGGCGCGCGAGGTGGCGCGGGCCGAGCGGATCGTGCTGCCGGGGCAGGGCGCGTTCGGCGATTGCTACGCGGGGCTGGCTCGGCTGCCCGGCATGCTCGAGGTGCTCGGCGATGCGGTGCGACGTCGTGGCGTGCCGTTCCTCGGCATTTGCGTCGGCATGCAGCTGCTGGCCGGGCGGGGCTTCGAGCACGGCGTGCACGAAGGGTTCGGCTGGATCGGTGGCGAGGTGGTGCATCTGCGCGACCTGCCAGGCCGTGAGGCGTCGCAGGCGCTGCCCTATCCCCACATGGGGTGGAACGCGCTTGCCATCGTCGAGCCGCGGCACGCCCTCCTGGCAGGGATTTCGCAAGGGTCGGCGGTGTATTTCGTGCACTCCTACGCCTTCGCGGCGGCTGATGCGGCGGACGTGATCGCGACGACGGGGTATGGGGGGCCGGTGGTGGCGGCGGTGGCGCGCGGCAACGTGGCCGGGGTGCAGTTCCACCCGGAGAAGAGTCAGGCGGTGGGGCTCAGGATCCTCGGCAATTTCCTTGCCTGGCGGCCGTGACGGCCGGGGAGGTCTTGGATGGAGCGGAACGGAACGGCCGACGAGGCGGGCGTGGGCGGAGAGGAGCACGGCTCCGAGGGCGCGGCGCCGGTTCTCGCCGTTGATCGCGTGCAGGCTCTCACGGAGCGGGAACTCGGAGAACTCGCCGAGGCGACCGCGGCCGCCATCATCGAGGGCGGCGGCTTCGGCTGGGTGAAGCCGCAGCCGCGCGACACGCTGGCGCGCTACTTCCAGGGCGTCCTGCTTGTTCCCGAGCGAAGCCTGTTCGTCGCCCGCATGGACGGCGTGATCGTCGGCGCCGCCCAGCTCGTCCGCCCGCCGCGCAACAACGAGGCGCAGGCCTTCTCCGCCCAGTTGATGCACTTCTTCCTCGCTCCCTACGCGCGGGGCTTCGGCCTCGCGCGGCTTCTCCTGCGCCGGGTCGAGGAGTACGCGGCGGCCATCGGGGTACGGGTGTTGAACCTGGACGTGCGGGCAACGCAGACGGGGGCGATTCAGCTGTTTGAGAGCGGTGGCTACCGCCGCTGGGGAACGCATCCGGCCTACGCCCTGATCGACGGCAAGACGATAGCCGGGCATTTCTATTACAAGGAGCTGTCGCCCACCGGGCGACGCGCGCGGGGATCGTGAAGCCGATCACCGTCTACCCTGCCATCGACCTCAAGGGCGGGGCCTGCGTGCGGCTCCGTCGCGGCGAGATGGCCGAGGCCACGGTCTACGCGGAGGACCCGGCCGCACAGGCCCGCGCCTGGCAGGATGCGGGGTTCGCGTGGGTACACGTGGTCGATCTCGACGGCGCCTTCGCCGGGCAGTCGGTGAACGCGGAGGCGGTGGCGGCGATCCTTGCCGCGGTGAGCATCCCGGTGCAGCTCGGCGGCGGTATCCGCGACCTCGCCTCGGTCGAGCGCTGGCTTGCGGCCGGGGTGGCGCGCGTGATCCTCGGCAGCGCCGCGGCCAAGGACCCTGCGTTCGTGCGCGAGGCCTGCCGGCGCTTTCCGGGGCGGATCGTGGTCGGCATCGACGCGCGGGACGGCTTCGTCGCCACGGAAGGCTGGGCGGAGACGAGCACCATGCGCGCGCTCGATCTGGCGCTTGCTTACGAGGATGCCGGGGTGGCGGCGATCGTGTTCACCGATATCGCACGCGATGGCATGCTGGCGGGGCTGAACCTCGAGGCGACGGAGGATCTCGCCTGGGCGCTGACCACGCCCGTGATCGCCTCCGGCGGTGTGGCGGGGGTGGAGGACATCGCGGCCGTGCGCGCGAAGGCCGAGGCCGGCATCGAGGGGGTGATCGTCGGCCGCGCCCTGTACGACGGCCGGATCAGCCCAGCCGAGGCGCTGGCGGCGGCACGCGGCTGAGAGCCTCGGGCCCGGTTTCCGTCACGGCCGGGCTTCGGCTAGTTTGATCCAGGACAAGGTACGATCCGGCGGGCTGTGATCCAGCACGTCGGCAGCGAAACGTTTCAGGGGAGGGAGCGGAGCATGCCCGACACCATGCCGCCGAAATCGTCCGAGGTGGTGATCCCGGTCAGGCCGGAATGGGCCGCGCGAGCCCACATCGACGCCGCGAAGTATCGCGCGATGGTGGAGGCGGAGCGGGCGGACCCCATCGCGTTCTGGCGCAAGGAGGCGGAACGCATCACGTGGATGACGTTCCCGACCCGGATCAAGGACGTCGACTACGGGGGCTCCGTGCGCATCCGTTGGTTCGAGGACGGCGTGCTGAACGCCTCGGCCAACTGCCTCGACCGTCACCTCGCCGCCCGGGCTGATCAGACCGCCATCATCTGGGAGGGCGACGACCCGAAGGACAGCGCGCACATCACCTACCGCGACCTGCACGAGCGCGTCTGTCGCCTGGCCAACGCGATGAAGGCACTCGGGGTGAAGAAAGGTGATCGGGTAACGATCTACCTGCCGATGATCCCGGAGGCGGCGGTGGCGATGCTCGCCTGTGCCCGCATCGGCGCCATCCATTCGGTCGTCTTCGGCGGATTTTCCCCGGAAAGCCTGCACGGGCGGATCGAGGACTGCCAGGCGTCGCTCTTGATCACGGCGGATGAAGGGGTGCGCGGCGGGCGGAAGGTGCCGCTGAAGGCGAACGCCGACGCGGCGCTGCAGAACGCGCCGACCGTGAAGAATGTGATCGTGGTGCGGCGAACCGGGGCAGACGTGTCGATGGTCGCCGGCCGCGACCACTGGTATCACGAGCTTGTCGCCGCGGCTTCGCCCGACTGCCCGCCCGAGCCGATGGGGGCGGAGGACCCGCTCTTCATCCTCTACACCTCGGGCTCAACCGGGAAGCCGAAGGGGGTGCTGCACACCACCGGCGGCTACATGGTCTGGGCCTCGTTCACCCACCAGTACGTGTTCGACTACCACGACGGCGAGATCTACTGGTGCACGGCCGACGTCGGCTGGGTGACCGGGCACACCTACATCGTCTACGGGCCGCTCGCGAACGGGGCGACGACGCTGATGTTCGAGGGCGTGCCGAATTATCCGACCGTCTCCCGCTTCTGGGAGGTGGTGGACAAGCACAAGGTCAACATCTTCTACACCGCGCCCACCGCGATCCGGGCCCTGATGCGGGAGGGCGAGGCGCCGGTGAAGAAGTGCTCGCGCGCCTCACTGCGCCTGCTCGGCTCCGTCGGCGAGCCGATCAACCCGGAGGCTTGGCTGTGGTACTGGCGGGTGGTCGGCGAGGAGCGCTGCCCGGTGGTGGACACCTGGTGGCAGACGGAGACGGGCGGGATCCTGATCAGCCCGCTGCCAGGGGCGACAGCGCTGAAGCCGGGTTCGGCCACCCTGCCGCTGCCGGGGGTGAAACCCGTGCTGGTGGACGGGGAGGGGAAAATCCTCGAGGGGGCGACCGAGGGGAATCTGTGCTTGGCCGATTCGTGGCCTGGGCAGATGCGCACGGTCTATGGCGATCACGATCGCTTCGTGCAGACCTACTTCTCGACCTTCCCGGGGCTCTACTTCACCGGGGACGGGGCGCGGCGTGATGCGGATGGCTATTACTGGATCACCGGTCGGGTTGACGACGTGCTGAACGTCGCCGGCCATCGCATGGGCACGGCGGAGATCGAAAGCGCGCTCGTCGCCCATCCGGCGGTGGCGGAGGCGGCCGTGGTGGGCATGCCGCACGACATCAAGGGCCAGGGCATCTACTGCTACGTCACGCTGAAGGTCGGGGTCGAGCCGTCGGAGGAGCTGCGCAAGGAACTGATCGCCTGGGTCCGCAAGGAGATCGGGCCGATCGCCACGCCGGACGCGATCCAGTGGGCGCCGGGGCTGCCGAAGACCCGCTCGGGCAAGATCATGCGCCGGATCCTGCGCAAGATCGCGGCGAACGAGACCGATAATCTCGGTGACACCTCGACTCTGGCCGACCCGACGGTGGTGCAGGATTTGGTGGCGAACCGCGTGCGCTGACGGACGCGCCGCCGGGGCTTGCCGGTGGTGCGGCCGCAGCGGCGCGGCAAAGGCGGTGGGCTTCTTGTGACCGTCGCGCCGAGCGGGCCGAACTGGGGTGCGGTGGGGGGCCGCCGAACCCCGTGAGCGTTGGGCAGGCGCAGCGTGCCGCCCCCTCCGGCAGCCCTCAGGGCTCCCGCATCAACAGGGCTAAGAGGCCGTCCAGCTCGTCCAGCGTGCGGTAGCGGATTCTGACCTCGCCGCCCTTGCCGGCCGAGGTGATGCGGACAGCGAGTCCGAGCCGGTCCTGCAGATCCTGTTCGAGGCTCGCGAGGTTCGGGTCGCGCGCCGGCTCGGCCCTGGTGGACGTGGCGGGCTTGCTGCCGGAGGCGGCGAGGGCCTCGGTTTGCCGTACGGAGAGCCCCTCGGCGATGACGCGTTCGGCGAGCGGCACCGGGTCGGCGGCGGCAAGCAGGGCGCGGGCATGCCCCGCCGTCAGTCGCCCTTCGCGAAGGTGAACCTGCACCGGCTTCGGCAGGCCAAGGAGGCGAAGAGTGTTGGCGACATGGGCCCGGCTCTTGCCGATCATGCGGCCTGCCTCGTCCTGCGTGATGCTGTGGGTCTCGATCAGACGGCGCAGTCCCTCGGCCTCCTCGATCGGGTCGAGGTCGGTGCGCTGGAGATTCTCCACCAGCGCGGCGGCGGCGGCCTCGCGGTCGTCGAGGCGGCGGACAAGCACGGGAACTTCATGGAGGGGGACGGCTTGGGCCGCGCGCCAGCGGCGCTCGCCGGCAACGATCTGGAAGCGATCCGGCAGGCTGGGATGGGGACGGACCAGAAGGGGTTGCAGGACTCCTCGCTCCCGGATCGAGGCGATGAGCTCTTCCAGGCTCTCCTGGCGGATGGTGCTGCGCGGCTGGAACGGGCTCGGTTCGAGGGCGGTGATGGGGACGGTGCGAATGTCACCGTCGCCGCCCGTCGGTGCGCGCACCGGTGCCGTTGCCGCTGGCTCGCCCAGCAGGGCGGCGAGACCGCGGCCGAGCCGTTTGGGGGCACCGTCGCGTGCCGTCATGACAGGGCCTCGGACGGCTCGCGTTCGCGGCGCAGGAGTTCGCCGGCGAGACGGACATAGGCTTGGCTGCCGGGTGAGCGGAAATCGTAGAGCAAAGCGGGCTTGCCGTGCGACGGAGCCTCGGAGAGGCGGATGTTGCGGGGGATCATCGTCTCGAACACGCGGTCGCCGAAGAAGGCGCGCACGTCGGCGGCCACCTGCTCGGAGAGGTTGTTTCGGCGGTCATACATGGTCAGCACGATGCCGTGCAGGGCGAGGCGCGGGTTGAAGCCGCGGCGAACGGCCTCGATGGTGCGCATGAGTTGGGACAGGCCCTCGAGGGCGAAGAACTCGCATTGCAGGGGGACGAGGACGGCATCGGCCGCCACAAGGGCATTCACCGTGAGAAGCCCGAGCGATGGCGGGCAGTCCAGCAGGATGAGATCCCCCTGGTTGGCCACGGAGAGGGCGTCGCGGAGGCGATACTCCCGTCTGGTGAGGGCGACGAGTTCGATTTCGGCCCCGGCCAGATCCTGATCGGCGGGCACGATGGAGAAGTCCGGAATGCCGGTCGGGCGGGTGAGGTCCGAGAGCGGGCGGCCTTCGATCAGCAAGGCATAGGAGCCGGGAGAGCGCTGGTCGGCCGGGAGGCCAAGTCCGGTCGAGGCGTTTCCTTGCGGGTCGAGGTCGATGAGCATCACGGGCCGGCCGGCGGCGGCGAGCGCCGTGGCCAGGTTGATGGCGGTCGTCGTCTTGCCCACACCACCCTTCTGGTTGGCGATGGCGATGACGCGCGGGCGCGAAGCGGGCTGGGAAGAGGCGGGGTCAGACACGCGCGACCTCGCTCACGCGAAGGATGGTGGCGGACGGGTCCGTTCGGCTCGGGAAGCGTTCCAGGCGCATTGTCCAGGAGCCTGCGACCTCGGTCAATTCGCGGTCGACCGACCGACCCTTCGGTAGCAAAGCAACGCCGCGCGGTCGCAGATGGCGCACGATGAGCGGGAGAAGGCCGGGCAGGGGGGCAAAAGCGCGGGCGGTGATGACATCCGCCATCAAGGGCGGCAGGAGGGCGGCGTCTTCCGCGTGGATGGTGGCGGGGGCGCCAAGGAGACGGGTCGCCTCGCGCAGGAAGGCAGCCTTGCGCTGGTCGCGTTCGACCAGGTGAGTCTCGCGGTCGGTCAGGAGGGCGAGGACGAGGCCCGGAAACCCTGCCCCGCTGCCGAGATCGGCGAGTCGCGTTGCAGAAGGAGGCAGGAGATCGGCCAACTGGGCGCTGTCGAGGATGTGCCGGTGCCAGAGGTGGTTGAGGTCGCCGGGGGCGACGAGGTTGATGCGGCGGCTCCAGCTGCGGACAAGGTCGGCATAGGCCTCGAGGCGACGGCGCTGGTCGGGGGAGAGCGAGAGCAGAGGGCCGTCATGGCGATCCGGTTTCACGTGAAACAGACCCGAGCCGCTGCCGGCCTTTCAGGCGTCGCGTTTCACGTGAAACAGGACTTCGTCAGAGCGGCGCAGGTTGCTGAGCGACTCATCTATCGGTGTCGCCACTGGCGTCGGACGACATGACCAGCTTCCGATCGAGCATGAGGTCAATGGCACGCCGTCCGGCAATCAGATGCTCCTGGATCACCCGCTCCGCTTCCTCCCGGCTTCCGATTCGGTACCAGACCCCCTCCGGATAGATCAGGATGCACGGACCTGCCTCGCAGCGGTCGAGGCACCCCGCTTGGTTCACGCGAACCCGCTCCAGGCCCAGCTCCTTGATCCGCGCCTTCATGTAGGCGCGGACGTCCTCCGAGCCCTTGGCTGCGCAACTCCCCCGCGCGTGACCCTCGGGGCGACGATTGCAGCAGACGAAGACGTGAACGCGGTAGAACAGAGGCGGATCGTCGGGGCTGCGAAGCAGCGGCGCCCCATCCGTCATGTCGCCGTGCTCGCGGGCTCGAACGGTTCCACCAGCCGTCGGATCTGATCCACCATTTCCGCCGCGTCCCAAGCAGCCACCCCTTCCAGCCGGGCAGCCTCAAGCCCGACCCGATCGACGATCAACGTCGTGGGCAATCCGCGCACCCCCCACGCCCGGGCCGCCGCCCCGCGAGGGTCCAGCCAGATGGCAAGATTCCGCAGGGCGTGCCGGTCATAGAACCCCCGGACCACCGGCGCCCCCCCGCGATCCTGGCTGAGCGCCAGAACCTCGATATCGTGCCCGGCAACCAGCCCCGCCAGCCGATCCAGCGCCGGCATCTCCTCCACACAGGGCGGACACCATGTCGCCCAGAGGTTGATCACCAGCCCCCGCCGGCGGAAATCGGCAATCGTCCGTCGTTCGCCCGCCCCGGTGAAGAACTCCGCCGGCGCCAACGCCGCCCTGCGGGCGCGCACCTCGAGCTGACCCCGCCCCGCCTGCGCTTGCCCTGCCGCAAGCGCGATGGCAGAGCACGCCAGCCCGAGCATCGCCTCTCGCCGCCGCGACATCTCCGGACCGATCGCCATGCCTCACTCCCCAGCCGAGCCGCAAGCCAACAGCCTCTGGGGCGGACGCTTCGCCCGCGGCCCCGACGCCATCATGCAAGAGATCAACGCTTCGATCGGCTTCGACAAGAGGCTCTGGCGGCAGGACATCGAGGGATCCAAAGCGCACGCTCGCATGCTCGCAGCGCAGGGCATCATCACCGAGGCGGATCGCGACGCCATCCTCGCTGGCCTCGACGACATCGCCAACGAGATCGCGCGCGGCGCGTTCGCCTTCTCAGAGGCCCGCGAGGATATTCATCTCAACATCGAGGCCGCACTCGCCGAGCGGATCGGCGAGGCGGGCCGCCGCCTGCACACCGCCCGCTCCCGCAATGATCAAGTCGCCCTCGACCTCAGGCTCTGGGTGCGTGACGCGATCGACCAGCTCGACGCGCAACTGCAGGCGCTCCTCCGCGCCCTCCTCGACCAGGCGGAGCGCTACGCGGCGAGCCCCATGCCGGGTTTCACCCACCTGCAGATCGCCCAGCCGATCACGTTCGGCCACCACCTGCTCGCCTATGTCGAGATGATGGCGCGCGACCGCGCGCGCTTCGCCGACTGCAGGGCGCGGCTCAACGAGTCCCCGCTCGGGGCGGCCGCGCTGGCCGGCACCTCCTTCCCGATCGACCGCCATGCGACTGCCGCCGCCCTCGGCTTCGCGCGCCCGATGGCGAACAGCCTCGATGCCGTGTCCTCCCGCGACTTCGCCCTCGAGTTCCTGGCGGCGGCCGCGATCTGCGCCGCGCATCTGTCACGGCTGGCCGAGGAGATCGTGATCTGGGCCTCCGCCCCGTTCCGCTTCATCCGGCTGTCGGACGCCTTCACCACCGGCTCCTCGATCATGCCGCAGAAGCGCAATCCTGACGCCGCCGAGCTGGTCCGGGCCAAGACCGGCCGCATCAACGGCAACCTGCTTGCGCTGCTGACGGTGATGAAGGGTTTGCCGCTCGCCTATGCGAAGGACATGCAGGAGGACAAGGAGCCGGTCTTCGACACCGCCGACACCCTCGCTCTCTGTCTTGCCGCCACCGAGGGCATGGTGCGCGACCTCGAAGCGGACGAAGCGGCGATGCGCCGCTGGGCGGGGGAAGGCTTCGCCACCGCGACCGATCTCGCCGACTGGCTCGTCCGCGCCCTTGGCCTGCCGTTCCGCGACGCCCACCACGTGACCGGGCGGCTGGTCGCCCTGGCCGAGGCGAAGGGCTGCGGCCTTGCCGATCTCTCCCTCGATGATTTGCGCTCGGTCGAGCCCCGGATCACCGCGGACGTCTATTCCGTCCTCTCGGTCGAGGCCTCGATCGCCTCGCGCACCAGCTACGGCGGCACCGCGCCCGCCAACGTGCGGGCCCAGATTGCGGCGTGGCGCGAACGGCTCGGCTGAGCGACACTTTCGCCATGTTCCATGGCGCCTTCGGCACCTCGGGCGCGGGGTGCCTCCTGCCCCTGCGACCGCGTACCCGCGTTCTGCTGCTGCTCGCCCTGGTCGCGTTCGTCCTGCTGGCCGGCTGCGGCAAGCGTGGCGACCCCGCTCCGCCCGGGCCGGCGGAGGCGGTCACCTGGCCGCGCACCTACCCTGCCGGCCCGCCTGCGCCCACCCCCCCTGCTCCCTCGCCGCGCTGACGCTGTCATGGACGCCGCTCTCCCATCCCAGGCGCGCGCCAGCGAGCCGAGCTTCGCCGAGCTCCTTGCCGCCCGGCCCTGGCTGTCTGCGGCGCCCGATGTCGGGCTGATGCTGGATGGCGTGCCTCTCGCCTCGCTCGCGCGCGAGCACGGCACGCCGCTCTGGGTCTACGCCGACTCTGTTCTCACCGCCCGCTACCGGGCGCTCGCCACCGCCCTCGGTGCGGCCAAACTTCCTGCACGCATTCACTTCGCGCTGAAGGCGAACGACACGCTTGCCCTGCTCCGCCGACTCGCCGCCCTCGGTGCCGGGGCTGACGTCGTCTCGGTCGGTGAATATGAGGCGGCGCGGCGGTCAGGCTTCGCCCCCGAGGCCATCGTCTTTTCCGGGGTGGGCAAGACGGACGCGGAGATCGCGACGGCGCTCGCGGGCGGCATCGGTCAGATCAACGTCGAAAGCGCGGAAGAGCTCGCTCGGGTTGCCGCTATCGCCGCCCGACTGGGGCTTCGTGCCCCCGTTGCGCTGCGGGTCAACCCGGATGTCGATGCCGGCACCCACGCCAAGATCACCACCGGCAAGGCGGACAACAAGTTCGGCATCCCGTTCGACCGCATCGTGCCCCTGTATGAGCAGGCGGCCGGCACGCCGTCGCTCCGCCCGGTCGGGCTCGCCGTGCACATCGGCAGCCAGATCCTCACGCTCGAGCCCTACCGCCGCGCCTATGGCAGGGTCGCCGACCTCGTCCGCACGCTGCTCGCCCACGGCTTGCCGGTGGAGCGGATCGATGTCGGCGGCGGGCTCGGCATCCCTTACGGCACGGAACCAGCCCCGCTGCCGGCCGCCTTCGCCGCCGCGCTTCAGCAAGCCTTCGGGGCGTTCCGTCTCCCTCTCATCCTGGAGCCGGGGCGCTGGCTGGTCGGGCCCGCGGGGCTTCTGCTGTCGCGCGTCGTGCTGCAGAAACAAGGCGCGGCTCGGCGCTTCGTCGTGCTCGATGCCGGCATGAACGATCTGCTGCGGCCGGCGCTGTACGAGGCGTGGCACGGCATCGTTCCCGTCGCCGCGGGCCGGCTGCATGCGCCGGTCGCCCCTGCCGACGTGGTCGGCCCGGTCTGCGAGACTGGCGACACCTTCGCGCGGCAGCGGCCGCTGCCCGATTTCGCCCTCGGCGATCTGGTCGCCATCCTGGACGCCGGCGCCTACGGGTCGGTGATGAGCTCGACCTACAACCTGCGCCCGCGCGCCGCGGCCGTGCTGATCGAAGGCGGCACGGCCCGCCTCGTTCGCCGCCGCCAGACCATCGACGAGCTGCTCGCTCACGACGTGGACTGATCGCCTCGGGCGGTCCTCTGTGCAGGTTGTGATGGCAAGCCGGCTTCTTTCCGCGTCATCATGGTTGCATGAGCCGTACGCCCGCCGACCGCCCCGTTTCGCCTGAGGTGTCTCGCCCTTCGCGGCGGCTTCGGTTGAAACGGTCCCTGGCCCGAGCGGCGATCTTCTGGGAGCGGTTCTGGCCGGCCGTCGCGCCGGTGCTGGGGGTCGCCGCCCTGTTCCTGATCGTCGCCCTGTCGGGGCTGCTGCCCCTCCTTCCCGGGTGGTTGCACTTCGTCGTGCTCGCCCTCTTCGCCTGTGCCGGCTGCGTGGCGGTCGCCTGGGCGATCTCGCGGGTCAGGCTGCCGGCCGTCTCGGAAGGTGAACGCCGCCTCGAGCGCGCCTCGGGTCTCGCGCATCGCCCGCTGACCAGCCTGACGGATCGTCCCGCTTCGGGAGCCGGCGACCCCGCAGCCGAGGCGCTGTGGGCGGCGCACCAGAAGCGCGCGGCGAGTGCGCTCGCCAAGGTCAAGGTCGGAATGCCGCATCCCGGACTGCCGAAGCGCGACCCGATCGCCCTCCGCGCCGCTTTGGGGCTCTCCCTGGTCGCGGCGGTGGTGATCGCCGGACCCGAGGCAAGCGACCGCCTGCGTGCTGCGATCAATCCCGCCTTCGGCTCCCCGCCGCCTCCGCCGCTGCCGCTGAAGATCGAACTCTGGATCACGCCCCCCGCCTACACCGGGCTTGCCCCGCTGTTCGTTCGGCACGAGACGGCGGATGCAAGCGGCGAACTGACGGTGCCGGCGGGCAGCACGCTCGTCGGCCATCTCTCGGGCGGAAGCGGCGGCGCACCCGCCCTTGCCCTGCCGGGTGAGACGGCGCCGTTCAAGGCGCTCGACGCCCGCTCGTTCAGTGTCTCCGCTACGCTGACCGAGCCGGGGCGGCTCGCCATCCTGCGCGATGGTCGTGCCCTTGCCGCATGGGATGTGCGGCTCCTCTCCGATCTGCCGCCGAGCATCACCTTCGCCAGTCGCCCCGCTCCCGTCCCTAGCGGTCCGCAGCTCCGCATCGAGTACGAGGCGCGCGACGACTACGGCGTCGTTGCGGTCGAGGCGCAGCTGACGTTGCTCGCCCGGCCCGATGCCCCGCCCCTCGTCGTGCCCCTGCCCCTGCCGGCAGCCTCGGCGCGCAGCGTGCGCGGGCTCGGCCAGCCCGACCTGTCCGCCCACCCTTGGGCGGGGCTTCCGGTGACCATCCAGCTCGAGGCGAAGGATGGCGCGGGGCAGGTCGGTCGATCGGAGACCGCAACGGTCGAGCTTCCCGAGCGCCGCTTCGAGCACCCGATCGCGCGCGAATTGATCGCGCTGCGCAAGCGCCTCAGCGTCGCCCCCGCCGAACGCACGCCGGTCATCCGCGAGCTCGACCGGCTTTCCGCCGCCCCGGAAGCCTTCGATGAGGACCTCACGGTCTTCCTAGGGCTTCGCAGCGCGCGGGCCCGGCTTCGCTTCGACCGTCGCGACGAGGCGATCGAGGAGGTGCAGGAGCTCCTGTGGTCGCTCGCCCTCCATCTCGAGGAAGGGGGGCGGGATCGCACGTGGCGCCACTTGGTCGAGCTGCGGCGGGAGTTGCGCGAGGCGATCGAGCGGGCGGAGCGCGGCGAACCGGTCGATCAGCGCGAGCTGGAGCGCTTGGCCGAACAGCTGCGCGAGGCGATGGAGCGCTACCTGCAGGCGCTGATGGAGGCGATGCGGCGCGACGGCGTCGAGACGCTTCCCTTCGACCGCAACGCGCGGGCGATGGACCTGCGCGACATGCAGCGCATGGCCGATCGCCTGCAGGATGCCGCGCGGCGCGGCGACCTGGAACGCATGCGCCAGCAGCTCGCCGAGCTCGAGCGCGCCATCGACCAGCTGCAGCGCGGGCGCCTCGGGCGGATGGAGAACCCGGAGCGGCGCGAGCAGCGCGAGCGCGGCCAACAGATGATGGGCGCGATGAACGACATGCTGCAGCGCCAGGGTCAGCTGATGGACCGCAGCCACGAACGCGCCGAACAGGAGCGGGCCGCCCGCACACATCAGCAGCGCGGGCAAGGGCAGCAGAGCCGCCAGCAGCAACCGCAGACGCGGCCGGGCCAGCAGCAAGGCCAGCAAGGGCGGCAGGCTCAGCAGCCCGGTCGGCAGGGCGGCCAGGCGCAGGCCGACACCGAGCGCGACGCGCGCCAGCAGCAGGCGCTGCGCCGCGCACTCGGCGAGCTGATGGAGCAGTTCGGCGACTTCACCGGCGAAGTGCCGGAACCGCTCGGCCGGGCCGATCAGGCGATGCGCGAGGCGGTCGAAGCGCTGCGGCGCGGCGACAACGCCGCCGCCCAAGCCGCCCAGCAGCGCGCGCTCGAGGCCCTGCAGCAGGGCGGGCAGGAGATGCAGAACCAGATGGCCGGCCGGATGGGGCTGATGGAGCCCGACGACGGCGAAGGCGAGCCGGGCGGCGAGAACACCGAAATGGGGCAGGACCAGTCCGGTCAGGACCGCCAGCTCGGCCAGGGGCGGGATCCGCTCGGCCGGCCGCGGCGCGATCAGGTCGGCGGCCAGAACGATGGGTCCGACGTGCGGGTGCCGGAGGAGATGGAACTCAAGCGCACGCGCGACATCCAGGAGGAACTGCGTCGCCGCGCCGGCGAGCGCGACCGGCCGAAGCCGGAGCTCGACTACATCGATCGCCTGTTGCGGCGTTTCTGAGCGGCCGCGCACGAAGCACTATCCCGTAACGTTCCGGGTAAGAAAGGAAGCGGGCCCGGAATGATCCGTCGCGTGGGCGTCTGTCGGCGGCAAGAGATCGCCGTGTTCGAGCCGTGTGCGGACGACGCCCGTCCAGTCAGGCGCCGACGCGGACCGGGGCGGCGGCGCCGCGAGCGTGCGCGAGACGCAGCCGGCGACCGTCGCCGCCGAACAGGTGAAGGTGTTCGGCCGGAAGGACGATCGGCAGTGTCGTGCCGGCGAGCGGTGAGCAGTCGCTTGCCCGCACGGTCAGCCCCTCGCCCGAGGGCAGGATGCCGTGGATCAGGCTCTCCGCCCCCAGCGGCTCGACGAGATCGACCTTCAACGGGATCGCGCCCGCCGCGCCGTTGCCGACGACCCGCACGTGCTCGGGCCGGATGCCGACCGTCACCTCGGCTTCCGTGGCGCTTGCCGGAGGTGCGGCGAGTGCGATGGCGGGGCCTGCGCGCAGATCGACGGCGTGACCTTCCTCGCACAGCCTGCCGTGCAGGAAGTTCATCGCGGGGGCGCCGATGAAGCCGGCGACATAGGTGTTCGCCGGCTCGCGCCACACCTCCATCGGGGTCGCCACCTGCTCGGCCCTGCCCTCGTTCATCACCACGAGCCGATCGCCGAGCGTCATCGCCTCCACCTGATCGTGCGTCACGTACAGGCTGGTCACACCGAGGCGACGCTGCAGCCGCTTGATCTCGGCCCGCATCTGCACGCGGAGCTTGGCATCGAGGTTGGAGAGCGGTTCATCGAACAGGAAGAGTTTCGGCTCACGAACGATCGCCCGCCCCATCGCCACGCGCTGCCGCTGCCCGCCCGAGAGCTCGCGCGGCTTGCGGCGAAGAAGGTCGCCGAGCCCGAGCATCTCGGCGGTGCGGCGCACCCGCCCCTCGATCTCGGCGCGCGGCAGCCCGCGGATGCGCAAGCCGTAGGCCATGTTGTCGAACACGCTCATGTGCGGGTAGAGCGCGTAGTTCTGGAACACCATCGCAATGTCGCGATCCTTCGGCTCGAGCCGAGTCACGTCCGCCCCGCCGATCAGCACGCTGCCTTCGGTTGCGGTCTCGAGCCCGGCGACGATGCGAAGCAAGGTGGACTTGCCGCAGCCCGAAGCGCCGACGATGACGATGAATTCGCCTTCCGCCACCTGAAGGTCGATGCCGTGCAGCACCTGCACGGCGCCGAAGGACTTGCGGATTCCCCGCAGTTCGAGCGTGGCCATGCGCGCCCCCTACTTCTCGGTCTCGACCAGGCCCTTGACGAACCAGCGCTGCATCAGGATCACGATCGCCACGGGCGGGAGCAGTGCCAGCACCGTGGTCGCCATCACGAGGTGCCAGTCCGTGTCCGCCTCGGAGCCGATCATGCGCACGATGCCGATCACGATCGTCTCCACGTCGCCGGTGGTGGTGATCAGGAGCGGCCAGAGATACTGGTTCCAGCCGTAGACGAAGAGGATGACGAACAGGGCGGCCATGTTCGTCGTCGAGAGCGGCACCACCACGTCCTTGAAGAAGCGCATCGGCCCAGCACCATCGATCTTCGCCGCCTCGACGAGCTCGTCCGGGATGGTGAGGAAGAACTGGCGGAACAAGAGCGTGGCGGTGGCGGAGGCGATCAGCGGCACGATCAGCCCGGTGTAGGTGTTGATCATGCCGAGGTCGGAGACGACCTTGAAGGTGGGGAAGATGCGCACCTCGACGGGCAGCATCAGCGTGATGAAGATCGCCCAGAAGGCGAGCATGCGGCCGGGGAAGGAGAAGAACACCACCGCATAGGCGGAGAGGATGGAGATCGCGATCTTGCCCACCGCGATCAGCATCGCCATCACGAAGCTGTTGAGCATCATCGCGCTCACCGGCACGCGTGTGGTGCGGGCCGAGCCTTCGGCCCAGGCGGCGGTATAGTTCTCCACCGCATAGGGCCCAGGCAGGAGCGGCACCTCGCCGCGGCTGATGGTGGCGACGTCGTGCGTCGAGCCCATCAGCACGATCCAGATCGGCAGCGCGAACAGG
Source organism: Elioraea thermophila (ex Habib et al. 2022) (assembly GCF_003336755.1). Taxonomy (GTDB): domain Bacteria; phylum Pseudomonadota; class Alphaproteobacteria; order Acetobacterales; family Acetobacteraceae; genus Elioraea; species Elioraea thermophila. Next base: position 260,394 of record NZ_KZ851831.1, read on the forward strand.
GCAACCCCGAGGATCAGGATCGCATGGGTCAGCCAATCGGCGCGGCGGCGGGAGGCATCGGCCCGCGTCGCTGCGGCCTCCGCCCGCGCGATCGCCTCCGCAGCGGTGGTCGAGACGGGGCCGTGCATCATGCCGCCCTCCTCAGTAATGAACCTTGCGCTCGATGAAGCGGAACTGCACCGCCGTCAGCGCGATCACCGCCAGCATCAGCACGACCGACTGCGCCGAGGACGAGCCGAGGTCGAGATTCACCCGCCCGTCGATGTAGGCGCGGTAGATCAAGGTGGTCGTCGCCTTGGCGGGACCGCCTTTCGTCAGCGCATCGATCACGCCGAAGGTGTCGAAGAAGGCATAGGTGAGGTTGATCACCAAGAGGAAAAAGGTGGTGGGAGAGAGGAGGGGAAACACCACCGTCCAGAACCGCCGGGCGGGCGAAGCGCCATCGATCGCCGCCGCCTCCAGCACGCTCCTGGGGATCGACTGCAGCCCGGCCAGGAAGAAGAGGAAGTTGTAGGACACCTGCTTCCAGGCCGAGGCGACGATGACGGTGATCAGCGCCTGCGTTCCGTTCAGCTTGTAGTCCCACTTGATGCCGATGCCGTTGAGGAACTTGCCCAGGAGCCCGATCTGCGGGTGGAAGATGAAGATCCAGAGCACGGCGGCGACGGCGGGCGCGATCGCGTAGGGCCAGATCAGCAGCGTCTTGTAGGCGGTCGCACCCCGGATGTGCCGATCGGCCAGCACGGCAAGCCCGAGGGCGACCGACATCGAAAGCAACGTCACCCAGAACGAGAAGACGAGGGTGACCCACATCGAGTCCAGATAGAGCGGATCCTGGAACAGCTCGACGAAGTTCTCGAACCAAACGAACTCGGTGCGGATGCCGAAGGCGTCCTGGCGGAGGAAGCTGAACCAGATCGCCTGTCCCGCCGGCAGGAAGAAGAAGACGACGGTGATGGCGAGCTGCGGCAGAAGCAGGAGGTAGGGCAGCCCGAGCTGGGGGAAGATCACCTTCTTGCGCATCGCCGTCGCTCGAAACGGGATCGGGCCGCCCCGTGGCGGAGCGGCCCGGCCGATCGGTCTTCAGAGGGTCCTGCGCCTCACGAGCGGTTGGCGCGCTCGAAGTTGCGCAGCACCTGGTTGCCGCGGCGGTTGGCGGCCTCCAGGGCCTGCGCCACGGTCTGCTGACCCTGGAACACCTTCTCCAGCTCCTCCTGGATGATGTTGCGGATCTCGACCATGCCGCCCAGACGGAAGCCCTGGGAGTTCGGGGTCGGCTCGGCGCGCGAGAGCTGGATGATGGCCGCATCCGCGCCCGGGTTGCGCTCGTAGAAGCCTTCCGCCTTCGACTTCTCGTAGGCGGCGGTGGTGAGCGGCACGTAGCCGGTCACTTGGTGCCACCAGGCGTCCTCGTCCGGGCGCGAGATGAACTCGAAAAAGGCGGCGACCGCGGCGTATTCCGCCGGCGTGCGGTTGCGCGCGGTCAGCACCCAGAGCGAGGCGCCCCCGATGACGCCGTTGCGCGGGCTCTGGATGAAGTCGTCATGATACGGTAGCGGAACGGACGCCCAGCGGAACTTGGCATCCCGCTCGATCTGCGCCCGCGCGGCGGAGGAGCCGAAGCTGATCGCGCACTCGCCGGAGGGGAACAGGTTGCCCGCCGCATTGTCGCGCCCGCCGTAGCGGAACAGCCCTTCGCGCTGCAGGTCGGCGATGAACTGGATGTGCTTGAGGAAGAACGGATGGGTGAGCTGAAGCTCGGCATCCATGCCCTCGAAGCCGTTCGCCTTGGTGGCGAGGCCGACGTCATGGATGGCCGACTGTTGCTCGAACAGCACCCAGGTCGGCCAGGTGGTGGTCATCACGCACGGCGTGGCGTTGGCGGCTTTCAGCTTCTGCGCCACCTCGCGCACCTCGCGCCAGGTGCGGGGAATGTCGCGGATGCCCGCCTTCTCGAACGCGTCGAGGTTCACCCACATCAGCGCCGAGGAGGAGTTGTGCGGCATCGACACCAGGCGGCCCTGGGTGTCGCTGTAGTAGCCGCGCACGCCGGCGAGGTAGCGCTTGGGGTCGATCTCCACCCCCGCCTCGCGGAACAGTTCGTGCACCGGCTTGATGGCGGGGCCGGCCGCCATCATGGTCGCGGTGCCGACCTCGAACACCTGGGCGATGTGCGGCGGGTTGCCGGCCCGCCAGGCGGCGATCGCGCCCGTCATCACCTCGACGTAGGAGCCGCGGAAGGTGGCGTTGACGCGATAGCGATCCTGGCTCCGGTTGAACCGATCCACCTGCTCCTGCACGCGCTCGCCGAGCGCGCCGCCGAGCCCGTACCAGAACGTCACCTCCGTGCGCTGCTGCGCGCCGGCGGGGGCGGCACCGATCGCCAGAGCGAACGCGGCGCCGGCCAGAAGCGACCTGCGATGCATCGAGAACCTCCCGTTGTGGTGGCGTTCCGCCTTTAGGCCCCGGATGTTACGCCGCGGTGACAGCACGATGAAGCTTCCGTGTCAGCCGCCGGTCGCCTTCCCCGCCGGCGGCGCCGCGAAGGCCCAGCGCAACAGCCGCGCCGCCGGCCAAGCCCAGGCCACGCCGACCAGCGCGAAGTAGAGCAGCTCCACCGCCCAGTGCAGCTCCACCACCCAGTCCGCCAACGTGACGACCAGCCAGACGTAGAGCGCAGCGCCGACCAACGCCACGGCGAGCGCGATCGCCTTCCGATTGCTCGTGCTCTGCGATCCCTCCTGCCCCACTTCACTCTCCCCACCGCAACGTCTCTGCCCGATGCCGCATTGCCGCGCGGCGGATCCTGTCGTTAGACTTGCTCACCAAGGCGTGATGACGATCCGCCGCCACGGATGCAGGGCCCAGCATGGACATCAAGGAGCACATCCGCGCCATCCCGGATTTTCCCAAGCCGGGCATCCTGTTCTACGACATCTCCACCCTGCTTCGGCACGCCGACGCCTGGCAGGTGGCGATGGGGCGGATGGCGAACCTGGTGCGCCGCCATCAGCCCGACCTGCTTGCCGGGGTGGAGAGCCGCGGCTTCCTGATCGCGGCCCCGCTCGCGCTGAAGCTCGGCTGCGGCTTCATCATGCTGCGTAAGAAGGGCAAGCTCCCCGGCCCCACCATCGGCTACGACTACGCGCTCGAATACGGCACCGACCGCATCGAGGTGCAGGCCGACGCGGTGAAGCCCGGCCAGCGCGTGGTGGTGGTGGATGATCTTCTGGCCACTGGCGGAACGATGCGGGCCGGCATCGAACTGCTCCGCCAGGTCGGCGCCGTCGTGCCGGCCGCCGCCGCGCTGATCGAACTCACCTTCCTGCGCGGGCGCGAGAAGCTCGATGTCCCGTTCGACTGCCTCGTCGCCTACGACTCCTGACGCCGCTTCCGCCGGCGCGCGCGCGATCGCCTCGCCGGCCTTCGACGCGCTCGGTGTGGCGGGGCTCCTCGAGGCCGCGATCGCCGCCGTGCCGACGGGTGTGACCATCGCCGACCCCGCCCTGCCCGACTGCCCCATCGTGTACGTCAACGACGCCTTCACCCGCATGACCGGCTATCTGCCGGACGAGGTGCTCGGGCGGAACTGCCGCTTCCTGCAGGGCGCGCGCACCGATGCGGCGGCGGTGGCACGGGTGCGCGAGGCGATCGCGCGGCGCACCCCCATCACCGTCGAGCTCCTGAATTACCGCAAGGACGGCAGCCGGTTCTGGAACGAACTGCATGTCGCCCCCGTCTTCGATGCGGCCGGGGCGCTGAAGGCCTTCATCGGCATCCAGCACGACATCACCGCGCGCAAGAAGGCCGAAGCGGGGCGCGAGCGAGCCCGCCGGCTGGCCGAGCGCGCCAATCGCACCAAGTCCGATTTCCTGGCCGCGATGAGCCACGAGATCCGCACGCCGATGAACGGCGTGATGGGCACCTTGGCACTGCTGCTCGAGACCGAACTCGACGCCGAGCAGCGCGCCTATGCCGAAACGGCGCGGCAATGCGGCAAGGATCTGCTCGCCATCATCAACGACATCCTCGACATCAGCCGCATCGAAGCGGGCAAGCTCGCGATCGAGTCCGTGCCGTTCCGGCTGGCCGAGGTGGTGCGCGCGGTGCTCGACCTCGCCGCCGCCGCGGCCGCCGAGAAGGGGCTGAAGCTCGAGGCCCGCATCGCGCCCGACGTGCCGGACACGGTGATCGGCGATCCTCTGCGGCTGAAGCAGGTGTTGACCAATCTGGTCGACAACGCGGTGAAGTTCACCGCCGTCGGCGGTGTGACCGTCACCATCGACCGCGTGCCGGAGGGGGAGGGGACGGGGCTTGCCTTCGCGGTCATCGACACCGGCATCGGCATCCCCCCCTCGGTCCAGAAGCGCCTTTTCTCCCGCTTCGCCCAGGCCGACCCCTCGATCACGCGTCGCTTCGGCGGCTCGGGGCTCGGGCTCACCATCTGCCGCCGCCTGGTCTCGCTGATGGGCGGCGAGATCGGGCTCGAATCGCAGCCCGGTCGCGGCACGACCTTCCGCTTCGTGCTGCCTCTGCCCGCCGCCGAGGGGGCGGGCTCCGCCCCGGAGCGCGTGCTGCCCGACCCCTCGCCGCCGAAACCGCCGGCGGCACGCGGGCGGGTGCTGATCGCCGAGGACAGCCGCACCAACCAGCTGGTCGCCGCGGCCATGCTGCGCCGTGCGGGGTGGACGGTGGACGTGGTCTCGGACGGGCGCGAGGCCGTCCGTCGCGCCGCGGAGACGGACTACGCGCTGATCCTGATGGACGTGCAGATGCCCGAGCTCGACGGACTGGCGGCGAGCCGCCGCATCCGCGCCCTGCCTGGGCCGCGCGGCCAGGTGCCCATCCTCGCCGTCAGCGGTGCGACCACGGAGGCCGATCGCCGGGCTTGCGCGGAGGCCGGCATGAACGGCTTCCTGCCCAAGCCGATCGACCGTACCACCCTGCTCGACGCGGTGGAGGCCGTGCTCGCCGAACGCCGCACGCCCCAGCCATCGCCGCCGCCGCCGTCTGCGCCGCCTCCGTCGTTCGGCGACGAGGCGGGACGCGAGGAGCCGCTGCTCGACCGCGCCGTGCTCGCCGACCTTCGCGAGTCGGTCCAGCCGGGCCGACTGCCGCAGCTCCTCGCCCTGTTCGCCGAGGAGACGGAGACGCGGCTCGCGCGCCTCGCGGAAGCGATGGCGCGGAAGGATCTCGGTGAGGTCGCACGCGTCGCGCACACGCTGAAGAGTTCCGCCGGCGCCTTCGGCGCGGCCGCGCTCGCCCGCGCGGTGACGGCGCTCGAGGAGGAGGCGCGGGCGGGGCGCGGCCCCGAAGCGGCTCGTCTCGCCGAGCGGGTCGCGGCCCTCGCCCGCGCGAGCCTCGCCGCGCTGCGCGCCCCGGAAACCGTCGGCTGACCCTTTCCCCTTTTTGCCCCGGAGATCACGCCCGTGTCGCTTCCCGACGATCCGCTGATCGGCTTCGCCCATGCCGCTTACCGCTTCGGCGAGCGCTTCGCCGCCCGCGGCACGGGGCTGCGCTTCGTCGAGGCGCGCACGCGCGAGGAGCTCGAGCGGCTCCTGCCCGAGCTCGACGTACTGGTGGTGTCGGGCTTCTGGCGCAACGACCTCGCCGCCCGCGCCCCGCGCCTCGTCCTCATCCAGTCGATCAGCGCCGGTACGGAACAGTTCGATCAAGCAACGCTCGCCGCGCGGGGCATCCGTCTCGCCTCGGCGCAAGGAGCGAATGCGGAGGCCGTCGCGCAGCACGGCATGGCGCTGCTGCTCGCCATCGCCCGCCGCCTGCCCGAGGCGATCCGCAACCAGGACCGTCGCCACTGGCGCGGCATGAGCCCCGACCCCGCCCTGCGCGAGGACACGCTCGCCGGCCGGACCCTGCTCGTCGTCGGCTATGGGCGCATCGGTTCGCGCCTGGGTGCGCTCGCGCGCGCCTTCGGCCTGCGGGTGATCGGGGTGCGCCGCGACCCGGGAGCGGGCGGGGCGGGTGCGGACGAGCTGCACGGCTTCTCCGCCTTGCCCGCACTCTGGGGCAGGGCGGACATCGTCGCGCTCACCTGCGCGCTCACGTCCGAAACGACGGGGCTCGTCGACGAGGCGGCGTTTCGGGCTCTCAAACCGGGTGCGGGCCTCGTCAACCTCGCGCGCGGCCGGGTGGTGGACGAAACGGCACTTCTCGATGCGCTCCGTTCGGGGCGGCTCGCTTGGGCCGCGCTCGACGTCTTCGCCGAGGAGCCGCTGCCGGCGGAGCATCCGCTGTGGGCGATGCCGAACGTGCTGATCACACCCCACTGCGCCGGCGAATTCCGCGGCTACGAGGACGGGGTTATCGACCTGCTGGTCGACAACATCGCGCGCCTTCGCCGCGGCGAGACGCTGATCAACCAGATCGTCTGACGCGCCGGATCAGACGACGGCACGCTCCTCCACCCGCCGCCCGTCCGCCAGCCGATCGAAGCCCAAGGGCGAGAGGTCCATCGCGACATACCGCCCCCACAGCGCGAGCTCGGCGAGCCCCCGCCCCGTGCTGGGCGCCTGCTGCAGGCCGTGGCCCGAGAAGCCGCAGGCGGCGAACAGCCCCGACACACCGGGAATGGGGCCGATGAGCGCGTTGTGGTCGAACGTGTTGAAATCGTAATGGCCGGCCCAGGCGCGTTCGAGCCTGATCCGCTCGAGGGCGGGAACCCGTGCCGCGATCGGTGCCCAGACCCGCTCCTCGAAGAAGCCGTCGATCAGGTCGAAATCCTCCGCCGCGACGTCGGGATCCTCGTCGGGCGGTGGCGAGGCGCCGCAGATGAAGCCCTCGCCTTCAGGGCGGAGATAGGCGCCCGAAGGGTCGATCAGCAGCGGCAGGCCGGCCAGGGGGTCGGGGCAGCGGAGGAAGAAGATCATCCGCTTGCGCCGCCGCACGGGAACCGCGAGGAAGGGGGCGAGCAGGGCGGGGGTGTCGCAGCCGGCGCAGACGATCACCCGGGCGGCGGCGATGCGCTCGCCGTCGGCGAGCACCACGCCGCGCACGCGCTCGCCTTCCGTGTCGATCGCCGCCACCTCGCCCGTCCGCCACGCGACACCTGCCTCGCGGCTTCGCGCCCGCATCGCCTGCGCCAGGCCGAAGCCATCGAACCAGCCTTCGCCGCTTCGGCCGAACGTTCCGGCAGCGATCCCTTCCGTGTTCAGCCACGGGAAGCGCGCAGCGAGGTCCGCCGTCTCCAGCCAGGCGATGTCAGCCCCCTCGGCGAGGGCCGTCGCATGGTTGGCGGTGAGGGCGGCGCGACCCGCCTCGGTGGCGAGGAAAAGGTAGCCGCCTTCGCGGAAGGTGGGGTCGAAGCCGAAGAGACGCGGGGCGGCACGCAGCAGCGCCACGCCGTAACCCGAGACGCGCACGTTGATCGCGGCCGAGAACTGGCGGCGGATCGAGGAGGCGGAGAGGGCGGTGGCGGCGCGGGCATACGACGGATCCTTCTCGATGACGACGATGCGCGTCTCCGCTCCGTACCAGCAGGCGAGGTGCCAGGCGGTGGAGGCGCCCACCGCCGCCCCGCCGACGATCACGATGTCGACCCGTTCGCTCATGCGGCGATGCTGGCCCGGGGCTGGACGGGGCGGAAGGCCGGGCCGAGGATCGGCCCATGCGCGTGATCGACGGTGCCGAACTCGCCCGCCTGACCCCCTATCCGCTGCTCGCCGACGCTCTTCGCCACCGCCTGCGCGGGGTCGTCTCGCCGCCGCGCACCCATCTCGACCCCACGGGGCGCGGCGACGCGCTGCTGCTGATGCCGGCGTGGCGCGAGGGGGGCCTCATCGGGGTGAAGCTCGTCACCGTCTATCCCGGCAACGCCGCCCGCGGCGCGCCCGCGGTCGCCGCCGCCTACGCCGCCTTCGCCCACGCGGACGGTCGACTGCTTGCCCTTCTCGACGGTACGGTGCTGACGCTCCGCCGCACTGCCGCCGCCACCGCCCTCGCCGCCCGGCTGCTCGCGCGCCCCGACGCCCGATCCTTGCTCGTCTGCGGCACCGGCGCGCTCGCCCCTGAGCTCGCCCGCGCGCACGCCGCCCTGATCCCCGCCCTGGCGCGCATCCTGATCTGGGGCCGGAACGAGACGAAGGCGCGCGCGCTCGCCACCACCCTCGCCGCCGAGGGGCTCGCCGCCGAACCGGTCGCCGACCTCGACGCGGCCCTGGCGCAGGCCGACCTCGTCGCCGCCGCCACCACGGCGACCAAACCCTTCCTCCGCGCCTCGGCCGTCCGCCCGGGGATACATCTCGGCCTGATCGGCGCCTTCACCCCCGGCATGAGCGAGGCCGAACCCGCCCTCCTCGCCCGCGCGCGGCTGTTCGCCGACGATCGCGACGCCGTGCTGGCCAAGGGTGGCGAGGTGGTGCAGGCCATCGCCGCCGGGCTGATCGCACCCGCGGCGATCGAGACCGACCTCGCCGGGCTTGCCGCCGCCCCGCCGGCGCGCACCGCGGCGGACATCACCGTCTTCAAGTCGGTGGGTTTCGCCGCGCTCGATCTCGTGGCGGCGGAACTGGCTCTGAGGCGGCTTCCGGCCGATGCCGCCCGGGCGTAGCTCACCCCCAACACGGAGGGAGACAGGACCGATGACCAGAACCGCTCGCCTCGGCAGGCGCACGGCTGCAGATGGTGTTCGGCGATGCGCGCTCGAACCCGGAGGGCGGCGTGGCCGAGGTCGAGCGCATGCAGGCGGAAGGGGTGGCGGCGATCGTCGGCGGCTTCGCCTCGCCGATCGCGCTGGCCGCGAGCCAGGCGGCGGCGCGCTACGACATCCCCTACGTGGTCGATGTCGGCGTGTCGGATCAGATCGTGCAGCGCGGCCTGCGCAACACGTTCCGCTTCGGTCCCGGTTTCGGCACCGTGACGAAGGCGGCGCTCGACAACCTCGTCGCGATCAACGAGGCGGCCGGGCGGCCCGCCCGCTCGGTGGTGATCGTGCACGAGGACGGGCTGTTCGGGTCGGGCCTCGCACGGCTGCTCAACGCCCAGCTGCCCGAGCGCGGCTTCCAGGTGCTGGAGACGATTGCGCACCCCACGCCGTCGCGTGACATGTCGAACGTCGCGCTGCGCATCCGCGCCCTCAACCCCGACGTCCTCATCCCCTCATCGTACTATTCCGAGTTCGTTCTGCTCGCCCGCACCATGCAGCAGCAGAGAATCAGGCCGAAGGCGATCTACGCCGTGCTCAACGGGGCGGCGTCGAACTTCCGCTTCGTGCGCGAGTTCCCCGAGGCCGCCAACCTGATCATGGACTGCAACCACTGGGCCGATCCGCGCAAGCCCAAGACCGCCGAGGTGCGCGCCAAGGCCGAAGCGACGGGCCGCTTCTGGCTCTACAACATCCCGCTCAATTACTCCTGCGTCCGTCTGGTGGCGGATGCGATCGAACGCGCCGGCAGCACGGACCGCAACCGCATCATCGAGGCGCTCGCCGCCTCGACCTTCGAGGACCACATCATGCCGTACGGGCCGACACGCTTCGTCAACGGCCAGAACCAGGGTGCGGGGCCCGTGAACACCCAGGTGCAGGATCGCGACATCAAGGTGATCTTCCCGCGCGAATTCGCCAACGCGACGCCGATCTTCCCCGCCGTCTGACGCGGCCTTCGCCGGGGAGCGGGTGAAAACGCCCGCTCCCCTCGCTTGCGATGTACGCGCCCGAGATCCTCCTCACCGCCGTGCTGAACGGGCTGATGACGGGGGCGATCTATGCGCTGATCGCGCTCGGCCTCACCCTCGTCTACGGCGTGCTGCACATCATCAACTTCGCGCATGGGGCGATCCTCACCGCGGCGATGTTCGCGGTCTACGTGCTGCACGCCGCCTGGGGTGTCGACCCGTACCTCGCCCTGCTGCCCCTCACCGTCGGCTTCTTCGCCCTGGGCTACGCGGTGCAGCGCTTCGTCATCGGCCCGGCGAGCCACGGCGATGACGGCAACATCCTGCTCGTCACCCTGGGGCTCGCCATCATCATCGAGAACGCGCTGCTCGCCTGGTTCCGCTCCGACACGCGTTCGATCGACGTGCCTTACGCCTTCTCCGTCATCGAGGTCGGCGGCTTCTTCCTCTCGCTGCCGCATGTGATTGCGGTGGCTGTGGTGGTCGCGGTCGCCCTGGTGCTGTGGCTCTTTCTTGCGCGCTCGCGCACCGGGGCGGCGATCCGCGCGGTGGCGAAGGAGAAGGTGGGCGCGCAGCTCTGCGGCATCGACGTCGCGCGCATCTATGCCGTCACCTTCGGCCTCGGCGCGGCCTGCCTCGCCGTCGCGGCCTCGCTGCTGATGCCGACCTACCTGGTCAATCCGCGCGTGGGCAATGCCTTCGTCCTCGTCGCCTTCACCATCGTCGTGCTGGGCGGCATGGGCTCGATCCCGGGCGCCCTGCTGGGTGGGCTCTTCATCGGCGTGGTGGAAAGTCTTTCGGGTCTGTTCATGGGCGAGAGCCTCGGCCAGATCGGCATCTTCCTGATCTTCATCCTGGTCCTGCTCGTCCGCCCGACGGGCCTGTTCGGAGCGAAGGCGTGAGCCGCTCTCGGGCCTACGGTTCGGTGCTCGCGGTGGGTGCGGGGCTTGCCGCACTTCCGCTTGCCACTGAGTCCAACGTCCTTCGCAACTTCCTCGTCTTCATGCTGATCGTCGCCGTGGCGGCGACGGGCTGGAACCTGCTCGGCGGCTATGGCGGGCAGTTCAGCTTCGGCCGCGCGGCCTTCTTCGGCACCGGCGCCTACGGGATGGCGATCCTGCCGGAGCGGGCGGGGCTGAACGCCTGGGTCGCCTTGCCGCTCGCCATCGCCGTGGGGCCCCGTCGGCGCCATCATCGGCGCGCTCGCGTTCCGCGCACGCCTGCGCGGTTCCTACTTCGCCCTGGTCACCCTCGCCTTCGCCGAGGTGTTGCGCATCGTCGCCAATGTGCTGCCGATCACCGGCGGCGCAGCGGGGATTCTGATCCGTCTGCGCATCGACCCCTGGCACTTCCAGTTCGCCGATCGGCGCGTCTTCTACCGGGTCGCGCTCGGCTTCCTCGTCTCCGCCTTGCTTCTCGTCCTCGCGATCGAGCGGGCCCGTTTCGGCGCTTGGCTCGTCGCCGTGCGCGAGAACATCGCGGTCGGCGCCTATCTGCGCCGGCGGGATCGCGCCGATGCGCTGGCGGAAGCCGATCGCGTCGCGCGTCGGGTCGGGCTCGATCGCCTGCTCCAACTCCCCGCTGCCGCGCTCACCGTCGCTGGCCGCAAGCGGCTCGAGCTTGCGCGTGCGCTGGCCACGGCCCCCCGCCTTCTCCTGCTCGACGAGGTGCTGGCCGGCCTCAACCCGTCGGAAATCCGCGACGTCGTGCCCGTCATCCGTGCCATCCGCGACGACGGGGTGACGATCCTGATGGTCGAGCACGTGATGCAGGCGGTGATGAGCCTCTGCGAGCGCGTGCACGTGCTGGCGCAGGGGCGACTGATCGCACACGGAACACCGGCCGAGATCGCGCGCGATCCGCGCGTGATCGAGGCCTATCTCGGCCAAGGTGCGGCGCAGCGGCTGGCTTCGGGCGCCTCCGGCCATGCCTGAGCCTCTGCTCGCGGTCGAGAATCTCGTCGCCGGCTACGGCGGGGCGCCGGTGCTGCGGGGCGTCTCGCTCGGCGTGGCGGAGGGCGAGATCGTCGCCGTGCTCGGCGCGAACGGGGTGGGCAAGACGACGCTCAACCGCACCCTCTCCGGGCTCGTGCGCGCATCGAGCGGAACGATCCGCTTCCTCGGCGAACGCATCGACCGCCTTGCCCCGCCCGACATCGTGCGCCGCGGCCTGATCCACGTGCTGGAGAACGGCACGGTGGTGATGCAAGGCCCGGCCGATCGGCTCGCCACCGACCCGGCTCTCGCCACCGCCTATCTTGGCCTTTGACACATGACCACGCTCGATCCCGTCACGCTCGCCGTGCTCAAGGGCAGGCTCGAACAGATCGCGGACGAGATGGACGCCACGCTTGCTCGTTCCGCCTTCAACCCGATCATCGCCGAGGCGCGCGACCTCTCGCACGGCCTCTACCACGCCGAAACGGGAGAGACCCTGGTGCAGGGCTCGTCGGGCCTGCCGATCTTCGTCGGCGCAACCGCCTTCGCCGTGCGCGCGGTGATCGACCACGCCGCCGCACGCGGCGGGGCGCGGCCGGGCGAGACCTGGGCCTTCAACGACCCCTATCTCGGCGGCACGCACCTGAACGACATGCGCCTCGTCCGCCCCGTGTTCCGGCGGGGGCGCGTGTTCTGCTGGCTTGCCTCCGTCGCGCACTGGCTCGATTTCGGCGGCGCGGTGCCGGGCGGCTACAACCCGCGCGCGACGGAAGCGCACCAGGAAGGCGTGCGCATCCCGCCCGTGGTGCTGGCGCGCGAGGGCGTGCTCGACGAGACCGTGCTCGCCATCCTGCAGGCGAACACGCGCACGCCGCACGCCAACTGGGGCGACCTCAACGGCCAGCTCAACGCGCTCGATCTCGGCGAACGGCGGCTTTGCGCCCTGCTCGACGAGGCGGGCGAGGAGACCGTCGCCGCGCTCGCGGCACTCACCGCGCGCGCCGAGGCGATGATGCGCGATGCGCTCGCGCGCCTGCCGGACGGCGTCTACGCGGCGGAGGACTTCCTCGACAACGACGGCATCGACCAGGCAGCCCTGCCCATCCGGCTTCGCCTCACTATCGCGGGTGAGCGCGCAAGCCTCGACTTCTCGGGCACGGCCGCCGCCTGTGCGGGGCCGCTGAACATCAGCCGCGCGACCGCCATCGCCGCCTGCTACGTCGCCCTCAAGCACCTCTTCCCCGAAGTGCCGGCGAACGGCGGTTGCCTCGCGCCGATCGCCATCACCATTCCCGACGGCTCGATCCTCGCCGCCGAGGCGCCGCGCCCCATCGCCGGCTACACCGAGACGATCCTACGGGTGATCGACGTCATCTTCCGCGCCTTTGCCGAAGCCTCCCCCGACCGCGCCATCGCCGGGCCCTTCGCCACCATCAACGCCCTCTCCATCTCCGGCCGCCGCGCCGACGCGTCGCGCTGGGTGATGTTCTGCTTCTTCGGCGGCGGCCTCGGCGGCACGCCACAGTCGGATGGTCTCAATCACGGCAACAACCCGATCAGCACCGCCACCATGCCGCCGCTCGAGATTCTCGAGGCCTCCTATCCGATTCGTTTCACGCAATGGGCGCTGCGCCCCGACAGTGCGGGGCCGGGCATGCATCGCGGCGGGCTCGGAGCGATCTACGAGATCGCGATCGACGATGCAGGCGGTGCCGACGCCTTCCTGCTCGGCGAGCGGGGGCTCTTTCCGCCCTTCGGTGTCGCGGGTGGTGGTGCGGCGTCGCCGAACCGTTTCGCTTGGCAGACGGACGATGGCTGGCGTTCCTCGCCCATGGTCTCCAAGGCGTTCGGGCTGAGCCTCGCGCGCGGGCAACGGATTCGGCTGGAGACGCCGGGTGGCGGCGGCTGGGGCGACCCGTTCGCGCGCGACCCTGCCCGTGTGGCACGCGACGTGCGCCTGGGCTACGTCAGTGCCAAGGCCGCGCGCGATGCCTATGGTGTCGTGGTCCTGGAAGACGGGTCGGTGGATGCCGAAGCCACCGCGGCGCTGCGCCGGGGGCGGGCGGCATGAGCCTGCTCGTGGGGGTGGATGTCGGTGGCACGTTCACCGACCTCTTCGCGCTCGATCCCGAGTCGGGATCGTTCCGCATCGCCAAGGTCTCCTCCCGGCGCGGCGACGAGGCGGCTGGCTTCCTCGCCGGGCTGGAGGCGATCGGCGGGGTGGTGGGCTGTTCCGCCATCGTGCACGGCACCACCGTCGGCACCAATGCGCTCCTGGAACGGAAGGGCGCGCGCACCGGGCTGATCGCCACGCGCGGCTTCCGCGACGTGCTGGAGATGCGCCGGCGTGACCGTCCCCGCGCGTGGGGGCTTGCCGGTGATTTCGTCCCCGTCATCGATCGCGACCTCAGGGTCGAGGTCGACGAACGCACGCTCGCCGACGGCACCATCGCGACCGCGGTCGACGCGGCCGAGGTCACGGCGGCGGGAAGATACCTCCTTGCCAAGGGGGCGGAGGCGGTGTGCATCGCCTTCATCAACGCCTACGCCAATCCGGCGAACGAGCGCGCCGCGCTTGCCGCGCTTGCGCGCATCTGGCCGAACGAGCATCTCTGCTGCTCTTCCGACATCCTGCCCGAGATCCGCGAGTTCGAGCGCACCTCCACCGCTGCGCTCAATGCCTATCTGCAGCCCGTGGTCGGCGCCTATCTCGCCCGGCTGGAAGCAGCGCTGGCGCGCGCCGATTTCGCCGGCCGCTTCCACATCGTGCAATCGAATGGCGGCGTGATGAGCACGGCCACCGCGCGCCGGCTTCCGGTGCGGACCGCGCTGTCGGGCCCCGCTGCCGGCGTGATCGCCGCCGCCGCCATCGGCCGCGCCGCCGGCTTTCCCGACCTGATCACAGGCGATCTCGGCGGCACGAGCTTCGATGTCGCGTTGATTGCGGGGGGAGAACCGTCGTTTGCAGCGCAGAGCGCGATCGATTTCGGCCTCATCGTGCGCACGCCGATGGTGGAAATCACCACCATCGGCGCGGGAGGGGGCTCGATCGCGCGCGTCGACGCGGGGGGCTTGCTGCAGGTAGGGCCCGAAAGCGCGGGGTCGGTGCCGGGCCCGGTCTGCTATGGCCAGGGCAACGACCGCCCGACGCTCACCGACGCCAATCTCCTGCTTGGGCGGATCAACCCCGAACGACCGATCGGCGGGACGCTCGCTCGGCTCGACGTTGACGCGGCACGCGAGGCGATCGCTCGCCATGTCGGTGCGCCCTTGGGCCTTGAGGCGGCGGAGGCGGCGGAGGCGATCGTGCGCGTGGCGAACGCCAGGATGGCGGGTGCGATACGCCTTCTCTCCATCGAGCGCGGCCATGACCCCGCGCGCTTCGCCTTCATGCCCTTCGGCGGCGGCGGCGCGATGCACGCGGGCGCGCTGATGCGCGAGGTCGGGCTTGCCGCCACCATCGTGCCGCGGTTGCCGGGCGTCACCTCCGCCTTGGGCTGTCTGCTCGCCGACGTCCGGCACGATGCGGTGCGGACGGTGAACCTCGCTCTGGATCGGCTCGACGGTGCGGCGCTGACGGCGCGGCTCGCCGCGATGGCGGAGGAGGTGCGCGGTGTCGTCGCTGCCGCTGGGCTGCCACTGACGGAGATCGTTCTCCACGCCGAGGCCGACATGCACTACCAGGGCCAGACGCACGCGGTGGTCGTTCCCCTGCCGTTTCGTCCTGACGGACCGCCGCTCGATGAGGCGTCCGTCCGCGCCGCCTTCGAGGCCGCCTACCGGTCGGGCTTCTCGCGCCTGCTGCCCGGCATCCCGGTGCGGCTCGCCACGCTGCGCATGGCGGCGATCGGCCGTCGGCCCGCTTTCGACCTTGCCGTCCTCGCGCCAGCCGCCGGTGCGACCCTCGCCGCGGCCCGCCTCGGCAGCCGCCGCGTGCGGTTCGATGGCGCCTGGCACGACACGCCGATCTACGACCGGCTCGCCCTTCCGGTCGATGCGGAGATCGCCGGTCCGGCCATCCTCGAGCAGGCGGACGCGACCGTGGTCGTCGACCCCGGCCTGGTCGCGCGCGTCGATCGGCTCGGCAACCTGATCATGACCCGGAGATGAGCGCCCTGATCCCTGATCCGTCGCGCACCGCGCTGCTGCTGTGCGACCTGCAGAACGATTTCCTCCACCCCGCGGGCGCCTACGGGCGTGCCGGCCTCTCTTCGCCTGCCATCGCCGCCCTGCCCGGTCGGCTCGCGCCGCTCGCGCAACGATTGCGCGCCGCCGGCGGCTGGACGGTGGCCACGCTTTTCACCCTCGTCCCCGGCAAGGACGGCGAGCCCTTCATCTCGCCGCACCTCAAGGCGCTGCGTCCGTTTCTCGGCCGCGGCGACTTCGCGCCGGGCTCCTGGGGCCAGGCGGTGGTGGATGACCTCTCGCCGGTCGACCTTGCGGTGGAGAAGGTCGCCTACAGCGCCTTCTACATGAGTCGCCTCGAGTGCGTGCTGCGCAAGGCCGGCATCGAGCGGCTTCTCGTCGCGGGCATTGTTACCGGCGCCGGGGTTGCCTCCACCGTCCGCGACGCGGCGGTGCGCGAGTTCGCCTGCATCGTGCTGGAAGACGGTTGCGCCGCCTTCGACCCAAGCGCGCACGCGGTGGCGATCGAGGCGCTGCGTCCGGTCGCGCGGATCGCGACGGTTGCCGAGGCGCTCGCCGCCCTGCCGTGAGCGAGGTCTCCGTCCGGTCCGCCTCAGGGGTGTCGTTTGGCGCCGAGGCCGAGGTGGTGATCATCGGCGCCGGTGCAGCGGGGCTGGTCGCCGCGCTTGCCGCCCGCGAGGCCGGGGCCGAGCCGGTGGTGGTGGAGCGCGATGCGGTGCCGCGAGGTTCGACCGCCCTATCCGCCGGCTTGGTTCCCGCCGCCGGCACGCGCTGGCAGCGGGAAGCGGGCGTCGATGACGAACCGGAACGGTGCGCTGCCGACATCCTGCGCAAGACCAGGGGCCGGGCGGATCCGACCGTGCTCGCCGTGGCGACGGCGGGCGCGGCCGAGGCCCTGCACTGGCTCGCCGACCGCCATGGCCTGCCCTTCGGCTTCGCGGAGGATGTCGTTTACCCCGGCCACACGGTGCGCCGCATGCACGGCCTGCCCAGCCGCTCGGGCGCCGAGCTTGTCGATCGGCTGCGCGCGGCGGCGGAGGCGGCGGACGTGCCGATCCTCACCAAAGCGGCGGCGCGCACGCTGTTCCTCGCCGAGGATGGCCTCGGCATCGCGGGTGTGGGCCTCGTTCGGCCGAACGGGGCGGAAGAGCGGATCGCCTGCCGCGCCTTGGTGCTTGCCTGCAACAGCTATGGCGGTAACCGCGACCTCGTGCGCCGCCACATCCCCGCACTCGCCGACGCCCTCTGGTTCGGCCACGACGGCAATCGCGGCGAAGCAGTGCTTTGGGGCGAGGCGCTGGGGGCGGAGCTGCGCCACCTCTCGGGCCACCAGGGCCACGGCAACGTGGCGCACCCGCACGGCATCCTGATCACCTGGACCACGATCATGCTGGGCGGCATCCAGATCAATGCCGCAGGCGAACGGTTCAGCGACGAGACGGAAGGCTACTCCGAGCAGGCCGCGCGCGTCCTCGCCCAGCCCGGCGGCTTCGCCTGGACCGTGTTCGACGACCGCATCGCCGAAGCGGCGCGCGCCTTCGCCGATTTCCGTGCCGCCGAAGCGGCGGGCGCGATCCTGCGCGCCGACACGATGGAGGCGCTGGAGGACACGCTCCGCCTGCCGGCGGGGCGGCTGTCTGCCACGCTCGCCGCCTGCCGCGGACGGGATCGTTTCGGCCGCGACTGGAGCACGACACCCCCTCTCGCTTCGCCCTACCGCGCGGTCCGCGTCACCGGCGCGCTGTTCCACACCCAAGGAGGGCTCGCCATCGACCCTGAGGCGCGGGTCCTGCGCCGCGGCGGCGGCGCCTTCCCCAACCTGTTCGCCGCCGGTGGTGCGGCGGTCGGCGTCTCCGGCCCCGATGCTGCGGGCTACCTGTCCGGCAACGGGCTTCTCACCGCCATCGTGCTCGGTCGCATGGCGGGCCGCGCGGCGGCCGCGCACGCGCGCGGTTGAGGTTCTTCACCCGAGCATCAGCCCGGCATCGACCACCAGCGTCTGGCCGGTGATGGGGGCGGCGGTGGTGGCGAGGAAGACGATCGCCTCCGCGATCTCCTCCGCCGTGCAGTGCCGCTTCAGCAGCGCCTTCTCCGCCGCCTTACGCCGCCGCTCCTCGGGCCACTCCGCCTGCCACGGCGTGGCCACGCTGCCGGGCGCGACGGCGTTCACCCGCACCTCCGGCGCCAGCGCACGGGCGAGATTCATCGTCAGGTTGATCACGCCCGCCTTGGAGGCGCCGTAGGCCATGGAACTGCCGTAGAAGGTGAGGCCCGCCACCGAGGCGGTGTTGACCACCGCGCCGCGGGCCGCCCGCAGAGCGGCCGCGGCGGCCCGGGTGCAGCGCCAGACGGAGACGAGGTTGGTATCCAGGATACGGTGCCAGAACGTTTCGTCCATGGCATCGAGATCGCGCACGTCGAGCGGGGCGCGCGTCGCCGGCGTGCCGGCGTTGTTGATCAGGATGTCGAGCCCACCCAGCGCGTCGATCGCTGCCGTCACCATCGCCTCCGCCGCACCGGCCACGGACACGTCGCCGGAAGCGGCATGGACCGCGAACCCCTCCGCGCTGAGCCTCGCCACCTCGCGCGGACCGGCGGGATCGTCCGGCAGGTGGTTGAGCGCGACCGCGGCGCCGAACCGGGCGAGGCGTTCCACGGTGGCGAGGCCGATGCCCGACGCACCACCGGTGACCAGGGCGCGTTTGCCGGAGAGCGCGCCGGCGCCGATCATCCTGCCCTCCTGATCCGCCAGCCGCAGCGTCGATCGCGCTTGCCTGGGGACATGCCGTTCCTCCCTGCCGTGATACCCCTATACTCGTTGCGGCCACCTCTTCGCGTCCGAGGAGAACCCCGTCAATGCCTCCTGGCCTTGCCCCGTCGATCGAGCGCCGGCTGCGTGCGCGGATGCGCGGCGAGGTGCGCACCGACGCGGCTACGCGCGGCCGCTATGCCACCGACGCCTCGCACTACCAGGTCTGGCCGGCGGCCGTGCTGTTTCCCCGCAGCGTGGACGACCTCGCGGCGGTGCTGGAGGTTGCACGAGAAGACGGCATCCCCGTCACCGCGCGCGGCGGCGGCACGAGCCAGGCGGGGCAGACCATCAATCGCGGCATCGTGGTCGACTGCTCGCGGCATCTGAACCGCATCCGCGTCATCGATCCGGAACGCCGTCGCGCCCTGGTCGAGCCCGGCGTGGTGCTCGATCGGCTGAACCGGCTGTTGGCGCGCCACGGACTGTGGTTCCCGGTCGACGTCTCCACCGCCTCGCGCGCCACCTTGGGCGGCATGGCGGCGAACAACTCGGCCGGAGCGCGCTCGTTGCGGTTCGGCATCATGCGGGACAACGTGGCCGCGATCGACGCCCTGCTCGTGGACGGAACGCACGCGCGGTTCGACGACAACGCCTTCGCCCAGACCTCTCCGCTCGCTCCGCTCGCCGCCGACCTGCGTGCCATCGCCGCCACCGAAGCGGAGGAGATCGCGGCCCGCTTTCCGAAGCTGCAGCGCCGTGTCGGGGGCTACAATCTCGATGCCCTGCTGCCCTCGGTCGCGCAGCCGAATCTCGCCGAGCTCCTGGTCGGCTCGGAAGGCACGCTCGCCCTGTTCACCGCGATCGAGCTCAAGCTCGCCCCCGCCCTGCCGAAGCACCGAACCCTCGGCGTCTGTCACTTCGGCTCGTTCCGGGCGGCGATGGAGGCGACACGGGCGATCGTCGGGCTCGACCCCGTCGCGGTCGAGCTCGTCGATCGCACCATGCTCGAGCTTGCGCGCGGCATACCGATGTTCCACGCCACCCTCGCCGCCATGGTGCGCGGTGAGCCGGACGCGCTTCTCCTCGTCGAGTTCGCCGAGGCGGAAGCCGCGACGAACCGCGCGCGGCTTGCCGAGCTTGCGACCCTGATGGGCGATCTCGGCTTCGCCTGGGACAAGGCGGGCGCGCGGTTCGGCGGCGTGATCGAGGTCGTCGACCCCGCGTTGCAGGCGGCGATCACAGAGCTGCGCACGGCGGGGCTCAACGTGATGATGAGCATGAAGGAGGAAGGCAAACCCGTCTCCTTCGTCGAGGACTGCGCGGTGCCGCTCGAACACCTTGCCGACTACACGGAGCGGCTGAGCGAGCTCTTCGCCCGCCACGGCACGCGCGGCACCTGGTACGCGCATGCCGGGTCGGGCTGCCTGCACGTGCGGCCGGTGCTCAACCTCAAGCTGGACAAGGACGCGGCCGCGATGCGCGCGATCGCCGAGGAGGCGTTCGCGTTGGTGCGCGCGTACAAGGGCAGCCATTCCGGTGAGCATGGCGACGGCATCGTGCGCTCCGAGTTCCACGCGGCGATGTTCGGGCCGCGCCTCGTCGCCGCCTTCGAACGGGTGAAGGACCGTTTCGACCCGCGCGGCATCCTCAACCCCAACCGCATCGTGCGTCCTCCGCGCATGGACGACCGCACGCTGTTCCGCTACGGGCCCGACTACGCCGAGGCGACGCACCGGCCCGTGCTCGATTGGTCCGACTACCCGCGCGCGAGTCCCGCCGCGTCGTTCCAGGCCGCGGTCGAGATGTGCAACAACAACGGCGCCTGCCGTGCGCTCGCGGGCGGCGTGATGTGCCCCTCCTACCGCGCCACCCGGGACGAAACGGACGTGGTGCGCGGGCGGGCGAACACGCTGCGGCTCGCGCTGTCGGGCCAGCTCCCGGGTGGGCTTGCTTCCGAGGCGGTGGCGGAGGCGCTCGCCCTCTGCGTGTCCTGCAAGGCGTGCCGCCGCGAGTGCCCGACCGCGGTCGACATGGCGCGGATGAAGATCGAGGTGCGCGCGGCCCAAGTCGCCGAACGCGGGCTTTCGTTGCGCGACCGGTTGATCGCCTTCCTGCCGCGCTACGCGCCGTGGGTGGCGCGCTTCGGCCGGCTGGCGGCAGCGCGGGAGGCGATCCCGGCCGTCGCGCGCTGGAGCGAACGCCTCTTCGGCCTTGCCGCCGACCGCCCGCTGCCGCGCTTCGCGCGCGCACCGTGGCGCGACGCGGAGGCGGCGGGCCGCAACCCTGAGGTCGTGCTGTTCGCCGACACCTTCAACCGTTGGTTCGAGCCCGAAACGCTGCGGGCGGCGACGCGCGTGCTGCAGGCGGGCGGGTTTCGGCCGCGCGCGGCCTCAGGCGAGGGGCGACCGCTCTGCTGCGGGCGAACCTTCCTCGCCGCTGGTGTCGTGGATCACGCGCGGGCGGAACTGCGCCGCACGCTCGCCGTGCTCGCGCCCTACGCGCGCGAAGGGGTGCCGATCGTGGGCGTCGAGCCCTCCTGCCTGTTCACCTTCCGTGACGAGGCGCTGGTGCTGGGCCTCGGCGAGGAGGCGCGGCTGGTGGCCGCGGTGGCGGTCACCTTCGAGGAGTTCGTCGCTGCCCATCCGCGTCGCATCGCCGCAGCGCTGCATGAGGGCCCGCCGCGGCGAGCGCTCGTGCACGGGCATTGCCATGCGAAGGCGTTCGGCGCGTTCGGCGCGGTGCAGCAGGCGCTGCGCCTCGTGCCGGGTCTCGCCGTGCAGGCGATCGAGTCCTCCTGCTGCGGCATGGCGGGCGCCTTCGGCTATCAGGCGGAGACGGCGTCGGTGTCGCGCGCGATGGCGGAGCTTGCCTTGCTTCCCGCCGTGCGGGCGGCCGATCCGCACGCCGCGATCGTCGCCAACGGGTTCTCCTGCCGCCATCAGATCGCCGACCTCGCGGGTCGCGCCGCGTTGCACCCGGCGCAGCTTCTCGCCGCCGCGCTCGCGCCCTGAGGGGCGTCTGCGCTACGGATCGGGCCTCGCCTGGCAGGGGAGAGGCAACGATGACGGTTCCGTTCGACCCGGAAGCGGAAGTGGTGGTGCATCGCCTGCGGCCGTCGCCGCGCGCCTGGATCGCGGCGGCAGTCGGCGTGGTGCTGGTGCTGGTGGGCCTGCTCGGCCTCTATCAGCCGATCTTCGCCGGCGTGGTGGCGGAGGGTTCCGACGGCACGCCCTACCCGGTGCTGATCGCCCTCGGCTGCGCGTTCGCCGGCATCATCCTGATCGCCTCCCTCGAATGGCGCGAAGTGGCGATCGACTTCGCGGCGCGCGAGCTGCGTGACCTGCCGCGACCGGCATCACGGCGGAACGTGCGGCGTCGGTGCGTGCCGTTCGCCGAGGTCGAGGGGACGCAGGTGGTGGAGCGTGACGGCAGCTCGGGGCGCGAGGTCGCGATCCGGATCGACGTGCGCCGCGATCGATCGCTCCTGTTCGGTCCGTTCGCGGCGACCGCAGAGGCCCGCGCGGCGTGCACGCGGCTGGCGGAGCGGCTGAACGCGGCGATCGCGGGACGCTGAAAAGCGAAGGGGGTGGCGCACGGCCACCCCCTCGTGGACCGAGCCCGGACGGGAACGATCAGGCGTCGACGGTCTCCCGCCGGCGGCGAGCGGCAAGACCGAGCGCGCCGAGGCCGAACAGCATGAGCGCGGCGGAGGCCGGCTCGGGCACCATCACGTCCCGCATCACGGCGAAGACGTCGACGTTGTCGATGTAGCGGCCGTCGCCGAAGTTGAGGAAGGTGACGAGGCCCGGATCGGTGCCGCGAACGTACTGGTAGAACAGCTCGGCCCCCGCACCCTTGGCGAAGAACATCGTGTTCTCGTTGGTGTGGGTGCCGTAGTGCCACCTCACGCCGGGCAGCACGCCCTGGCCGCGGCCCTCGATCGGCTCGAACGGGATCCGGTCCGAGTTCGGGCCCATCGGCATGCCGTTGCCGTGGTCGGTGAGCACGATCATCAGCGTCTCGTCCCAGGACGAGTACGTTTCCACCCACTCGATCGCCCAGGCGACGGAGCGGTTGAAGTCGACCTGCTCCTCGATGATGCGGGCGGTGTTGTTGGCGTGTGCCATCCAGTCCACCGCGCCGCCCTCGACCATGAGGAAGAACCCGTCGGGGTCGCGCGACAGGAAATTGATCGCGCCCTGGGTCATGGTGAGCAGGGACGGCACGTTGGTATTGAAGGGTACGCCGGAGGCGTTGCCGTTCTCGACCGAAACGTTCGTCGGATCGGCCGGGCGGTTGCGGTTCGCCTGCAGCGTGTCGCCGGTCTGGGCGAGGCCGATCAGGCGACCCGACGCCGGCACCAGCGTGCCGTCGGCGAGCTTCTCGAAGTCCTCCTTCGAGGAGATGAAATAGCGACCGTAGGTGTTCGACCCGTCAGGGTTGGCGAGCAGCGCGTTGAGCTGCATCATCGTCATGTAGCGCTCGTTCGGTGTGGCGCGCAGTTCGCCGTTCGAGTTGTAGCGCGGATCGCCACCCCCCATGATCAGGTCGAGGTTGGGGTTGCGCAGCATCTGCTCTGCGATCTGCGCGTACGCGTCGCGGTTGACGTTCTGCGCGCCGAACACCGCCGGCGTGGCATGGGTGAAGGGCACCGAAGAGACGACGCCGGTGGCGCGGCCCCACTGCTTGGCGATGTCGGTGATCAGCGGCGTGAGCGGCGAGCCCGTGACGGCCGGGTCGTTCGACCACGAGATCGAATTGTTGTAGCTCTTCTGCCCGGTGGCGAGAGCGGTGCCGGCGGCAGCGGAGTCGGTGAAGCTGCGCTTGATGTAGTCGTAACCGTTGAAGTAGCTCGGGCGCCCGCCGAAGCTGCCGGTGTTGGGCGTGGTGTCCCAGGCCCGCGCCGGGTCGTACGACACTTCCGGCGTGTTGCCGCCCGTCGGCCGCGTCGACAGGTTCAAGGGATAGGTCGTCATGCCGAGCTTGACCGGGAAGTCGGCGTAGGCCTCACGCCGCGCCGCGCCGAACTCCCAGTGGCTCGCCATGTCGTAGCAGCCCCAGGAGCAGCCGTCGGTGATGAACAGGATCACGTTCTTGGCGTGCGCGGCCTCGGCCTCGGCCGCACCGACCATCAACGCCGACGCGGACACCGCGCCGAGCACGAAGCGTCTGGAGAGCATTCCGTCCCCCTGAGCGGATGAGCTGACCGGCTCCAGGCGCACTCGCCCCCGAGTGGCACCCGCCGGCTCGCCTACACCCGTAGGTCAGAAGGTGGCCGAGTTCCGTCACGCTTCGATGACGCGACCGTGACGTTCGGCTCGCCCAACGAATGAAACGAGCGTGACGCGAGGATGAACCCTCGATGACAGCCGCCGTTCAGCCCGGCGGCGCCAGCGCCGGCAGGTCGTAGAAGGCGCGGATCGCCTCCACCCCCTCCTCGGCCGTCTCGACGAAGGTGATCAGGTCGAAATCGGCGCGGTCGATCAACCCCTCCTCGGCCAGCGCCTCGAAGCGGATGACGCGGTCCCAGAAGGCTCGGTCGAACAGCAGGATGGGCAGGCGGCGGATCTTGCCCGTCTGCACCAGGGTGAGTGTTTCGAACAGCTCATCGAGCGTGCCGAAGCCGCCCGGGAACACGGCGAGTGCCCGCGCCCGCAAGAGGAAGTGCATCTTGCGGATGCCGAAGTAGTGGAAGCGGAAGGAGAGCTCGGGCGTGATCCAGCGGTTCGGCGCCTGCTCGCGCGGCAGCACGATGGAGAGCCCGATCGACTTGCCGCCGGCTTCCGCCGCCCCGCGGTTGCCGGCCGCCATGATCCCCGGCCCACCGCCGGTGATGACGGCGAAGTCGCAGATGCCGCGCTTCTGGCCCCCCAGGGTGACGAGCCTCGCGAAGCGCCGCGCCTCCTCGTACCAGGCGGACTGGCGCAGCGCCCGTTCGGCGAGCGCGCGGTCCGCCTCGGTGCGGGCGGCGGCGAGGCGGGCCTCGGCGGTGGCGCGATCGACCACGCGGGCGGAGCCGAACAGCACCACGGTGGAGCGGATCCCGGCCTCGTCCTGCGCGATGTCGGCCTTCATCAGCTCGAGCATCAGCCGCACGCCGCGGAGTTCGTCGCGCAGCAGGAAGTCGGGGTCCTGGAAGGCGAGGCGGAAGGAGGGTTCGTCGGCGAAGGGCGAAGGGGGCGCGGCGAGCCCCGGCTCCGGCTCCGGCAGGGCCCTGTCGTCCGCGCCCTCGCTCATGGCAGGAACCGTGCGCTGACCGAGCCCAGGCCGTCGAAGGCGACCTCGACCTCGGCTGGACCGGAGAGCCAGGCGGGTACGGTCACCGAGCCGCACAGCACGATCTGGCCGGCGCGCAGACCGTCGAAGACGGCCGCCGCCGGCGAGGCGGCGAGCCAGCGCAGCACGGCGAGCGGATGGCCGAGCAGATCAGCCCCCGTGCCTTCGGCGAACACCGCCCCGTCCAACAGCAGACGCCCCCGCACCTGGGCGAGATCCCGGCCGGCGAGGCGGGAGGGAGGCCAGCCCGGGGCGGGCGGCCCGAGCACGGCGGCGGCGTGAAAAAAGCGGTCCGCGATCAGCATCGGGGTGCCGATGGCCACCCCGCCCTCGTAGCGGTTCTCGACGATCTCGATCGCCGGCAACACCTCGGCCACCGCTTCGGCGAGGCGTTCGGGCGAATGCTCGCCGGGCGGCAGATCGGCGCCGAGCCGCAGCGCGATCTCCGCCTCCACGCCGGGATTGCGCCATTGCCCCAATGCGCTCGCGTAGCCGGAGGAGCGGAGGCTCGCCGGGTCGAGATAGCCGGCGGCCGGGGTGCGAATGCCGAGATGAAGCTGCATGGTGGCAGCGGTGGCGCCGACCTTGAAGCCGGCCGGCGGCCAGCAGCCGGCCCTGTGCGCCTGGGCGGCCTGAATGGCGTAGCCTTCGGCGGCGTCGCCCGGGGCGAGGGCCGGCTCGAGCGGCCGCACCCAGCCATCCGCCGCGCGCTGGGCGGCGATCGCCTCCGCCGCCGCCGCCGCCCGACCGTCGCTGCCCGCCATCATGCCGCGAGCGCCTCCAATCGCGCCGCCTGCACCGCGTAGAGGGCCACCGCGGCGGCGACCGAGACGTTGAGGCTCTCCACCGCCCGGGTCTGCGGCAGGCGCACGAGCACATCGCAGCCCTCCCGCGTCAGCCGACGCATGCCCTCATCCTCCGCCCCCAGCACGAGGGCGAGGCGGCGCCCTTCGAGCCCGGCGGCGGCAAGGGTGCGCTCGGCCGTCGCCTCCAGTCCGACCACCCAGAGGCCGGCCTCCTTCAGCGCGCCGAGCGTGCGGGCGAGGTTGACCGCGCGCAGGAGCGGGACGCGGTCGAGCGCGCCGGCGGCGGCCCGCGCCATCGCCCCGCTTTCGCCCGGCGCATGGCGGTCCTGCACGATCACCGCCGCCGCCCCGAACGCGGCCGCCGAGCGCAGCACGGCGCCGACATTGCGCGGATCGGTCACCTGATCGAGCACCACGACGGGACCCGCCGAGGCGGCGAGCGCTGCGGCGAGCGGTGGTGGAGACAGCGGGTCGACGAGCAGGGCGAGCCCCTGGTGCACCGCGCCGGGGGGAAGGAGGCGGGCGATCGCTTCCGCCGTCGTCAGCTCCGGGTCGAGCGGCAGGCCGCCGGGGAAGGCCCCGTTCAGCTGGGCGATGGCCGCGGCGGTCGCCACCAGGCGGCGGTGGCGACGGGCGGGGTTGCCGAGCGCGGCGACGACCGGATGCCGGCCGTAGAGCCAAAAGGGGGCAGACCGATCGCGCGGCACCGATGGCCGGCCGGCCATCCGTGCCTGACCCCCTGCCGGGCGCTCCCCCCGCTGCCCTCGTCCGCCCCTGATCATCGCTTCCAGCATGGGAGGTTCCTTCCGCGAACGGAAGAGCGGGCCAACGTTGACAGAGGGCGGGAAATGTCCCACCTCACCGCGGCCCGCGCGGTCCCGCGCGGGGCGACCACCTCGCGGGCAGCCGCGGTGCGGCGTCGCGTTGGGAGGGGTGCCCGAGTGGCTAAAGGGGACGGACTGTAAATCCGTTGGCGCACGCCTACGCTGGTTCGAATCCAGCCCCCTCCACCAGCCACCGCCCCAGCCACCGCACCGAGTGCCGGCCGCCGAGGGGTCGACATCGCCACACCGGAACGAGGGACTGCGCACGACGGCACCGCGGGTGTAGCTCAATGGTAGAGCCCCAGCCTTCCAAGCTGGTTGTGCGGGTTCGATTCCCGTCACCCGCTCCACCCGTCCTCTCCCTGCCCCGTCCCCGCCCCTGAACCCACCCAGTCGCGAACGGAACAACCAGACGAGGTCTCGCCATGGCGAAGGCGAAGTTTGAGCGGACGAAGCCGCACTGCAACATCGGGACGATTGGTCATGTCGACCATGGCAAGACG
>NZ_KZ851832.1 GCF_003336755.1 Elioraea thermophila (ex Habib et al. 2022)
CCCCGCACCGGCCGCTCCGCCACGCGCCGCGCCCACCACGCCGCCGACGATGGCGCCGAGCGGCCCCGCCGCCGCACCCGCGGTCGCCCCGGCCGCCGCCCCGGCGCCGATCTGGCCCAGGGCGCCGATCGCGCCGCGCGGATCGACGCGCACGCTCGGGTTGAGGAATGTTCCGCCGACGTTCACGGGCACGCCGATACCCCCGCCCGCAAGTTTCAGCGTCGGCGACAGGCGAAGCGCGAGCGTCTCCGGCCCAAGCGCGACCGACCCCGTGCCGGAAACCCGCACCAGGTTGGAATCGATCAGGAAGGCGCGCGCCTGGGCATTGCCGGCGGCCGCCTCGAAGCGCAGCGCCACACAGCGGATGTTGGACACGCCGTCGCGCGGCGCGTTCGGCACCAGCGCCCGCCACAGCTCTCCCGCCAGCAGGTCGATCAGCCGGTTGTCGATGTCGATGTTCACGCCCGCAAGCCCGACATGGCCGTCGAGCGTGGCGGCGATGCGGTGCGGCGTGGCGCCGCGGCCGCGCAGGTCGATGTCGAGCTCGATGTCGCCGCCGATGCGGTAGCTGCGCGCGTAAGCCGAGAGCAGGTCGCGCAGCGCGAGCGAGGGCCCCGAGAGGCGGAGCGCGACCTCGGGCTCGGGCTGCGAGCCGCCGACGACGAGCCGCGCCGTCACCGGGCCCCCCGGCAGCGTCGCCCGCAGCGGGTCGACCGCGAGATCACCATTCCGCAGACGGATCGTGCCGGCGACGTCGCGATAGGCCTTGCCGGCGAGGCGGAGATCGGCGAAGGCCAAACGGAGGTCGGCATCCGCCGCGCGCAGCGCCGCGAGCGGCAAAGGCTCGTCGGGGATCAGGCGGGCCGGTCGCGGCGCGGGGGTGGTGGGCCGCGGCGCCGGAGCGGAGGGGCGGCCCTGAGCATCCGCCTCATCCCGCGGCAGGGCGGCGAGCAGCGCATCGAGGTCGAGCAGCCGGCTCGCCAACGCCCCGGAGACGGCGGGCCTGCCCTCGACCTGCACAGCCAGCGTCCCGGTGAGCTCGCTCTCGCCGAGGCGGAGCGCGAGGTCGCGCACCGCCACGCGCTTCGCCCGGTCCGGCCCGACGATCGCGGCGGCGAGGCTCGCCTCCTTGATCGCCGGCAGAGCGGTGCCGGCGAGCGGCGAAAGGGCGGCGAGATCGGGCGCCCGCGCCTCCACCCGAAGGTCCGCGCGCGGGGCGGAAGGGAGGTCGTGCAGGGCGCCCGTCAGCGCGAGGTGCGCGGCGCCGGCCGCAAGCCTCAGCGCGACCGGCCAGGGCTTCGCCTCCGCCCCCGGAAGCAACGCGCCGAGCGGGCCGAACTCGCCCAAAACGGAGGCCGGCATGCCGTTGCGCAAGAGCTCGGCGGAGAGCCGCAGCGGCGAAGCGGCATCCGGCGCCGACACCTCGAAGGCCCGCAGCGCGAGCCCAGGAATGACGGCGGAGAGATCGGACGCCCCGGCCTTCAGGCTCAGGCTGCGGATCTCCGGCAGGCCCCGCCCGCCGTCGCGGGCCTGCAGAGAGGCCTCGACACCGCGCAGGGGCGGAAGGTCGGGAATGGCGGGCACGCCGGCGGCAAGCCGGGCGAGGTCGGGCACGCTGGCCGTCACCGCGAAGTCGTAACCCTTGGCCGCCCGTGGCTCGACGATCGTTCCCTTCACCGCAAGCCGGGCCTCGGCCACTCGAAGGGTCAGATCGATCGGAAACGGCGCGCCTGCGGTGGGGGCGAGGAGTTGCCCGACCGGCCCGGTGCCGCCGACCAGCCCGATGGCGATGCCGTCGAGCGTGGCCTCGAGATCGAGCCGGCTCGGTCGGTCCACGGGCAGCGAAGCCTCGAGGCGGGGGATGGCGAGCGTCGTGGTCCGCCCCGTCGCCCCGTCGCGGACGGTGATCGTGCCCCGCTCGATGCGCAGCCGCTCGACCGCGATGGCGGGCACCATGGCCGGCGCCTCGCCCCGCTCGTCCCTCCCGGGCGGCGCGGGCGAAGCGTCCGCGGCAGGCGCAGGGCGCAGTTCCCAATTGCCGCGACCTTCGCGGTCCGTCTCGAGCAGGATGTCGGGCTCGATCAACACGATGCGCTCGATCGCCACCTCGCCGCGCACGAGCGGCAGGAGGGCGAGTTTCACCTCGAGCGAAGCGAGCCGCGCCATTTCGGGCCGACTTCCCCAGGGAGCGTTGGCGAAACCGACATCCTCCGCGACCAGGGTGGGCTGCAGCGAGGGCTTGAGCCGGATCGGGCCGCGCAGCGCGAGCTCGCGCCCCGTCGCGTCGCGTACGGCCTGGGCGATGCGGGGCTTCTGCGCCTCGACATCGAAGGTGGCGATGACGACGGCGAGCCCCGCCGCCGCGATCAGCACAAAGGCGGCGAGCCCCAACAGCAGCCAGCGAAGGATCTTCATCCGGCGCACTCCCTTGCCGCGCCGCACCCTAGCCCGAGGGCAGTGGTGCCGTCATGGCGCACGCGCCGGTTTGATCGGGCGCGGGGCTTCGAAGCCGAGGGCCGCGAAGGTTTCCTTCATATGCGCCGGCAGCGGCGCCTCCACCACCAGCCGCCCGCCTTCGGGGTGGGCGATGGAGAGACGCCGCGCATGCAGATGCAGCATCTCGGGAAACCCGGCCAGCATCGCCGCCGGCCCGCCGTATTTCGCGTCGCCCAAGATCGGGCAGCCCAAGGCGACGCAGTGGACGCGGAGCTGGTGCGTGCGCCCCGTCAGTGGCGAGAGTTCGAGCCAGGCCGCACGCTTGCCGGCGTGATCGACCACCCGGTAGTCGGTGACGGCGCGCGCCACCTTGCCTGCCTCCTCGCCCTCGTCCTCAACCAGGGTCACACGCTCGCCGCGCGGCCCCGGCCGCTTGGCGAGCGGCGCATCGACCCTGCCCTCACGCGGCGTGGGCACCCCTACCGTCACCGCCCAGTAGGTCTTCTCGGCGTCGCGCGCACGGAAGGCGGCGGCGAGCCGCGAGGCGGCCGCCATCGTGCGGGCGAGCACGAGCACGCCCGTGGTGTCGCGATCGAGTCGATGGACGAGGCGCGGCCGCTCGTCCGAGCCGAAGCGGAGCGCATCCAGCAGGTGATCCACACTGCGGCCGATCCCCGGTCCGCCCTGCACCGGCAGGCCGAAGGGCTTGTCGAGCGCGAGCACGCTCGCATCGCGATACAGCACGCGGCCCTGCAGCTCCTTCGCCGCCCGCTCGTCGAGCAGCCGCACCTGTTTCGGCGGCCCCGCCTCGGGGTCGGGCAGCGGCGGAATGCGGATGGTCTGGCCCGGCACGAGCCGGGTTCCGGTCTCGGCCCTCTTTCCGTCGACTCGGATCTGACCGGTGCGCAAAAGCTTGGCGAGCGCGCCATGCGGAACATGCGGGAAGTGGCGGCGGAACCAGCGATCGAGCCGCAGATCGGCCTCGTCGGGGGCGACGGTGCGGGTGGTGACTCCGCTCATGCCAGGGTGCGGACGAGCGCGATGCCGCCCGCGCAGGCGAAGACGCAGGCGAGCACGGAGACGAGCGCATAGCCGAGCGCGATCAGCGGCTCGCTGCGCGAGAGGGTGACGACCTCGAGCGAGAAGGCGGAGAAGGTGGTGAAGCCGCCGAGAAAGCCGGTGATGAGGAGAGGGCGGAGGAGGCCATCCAGCCCGCTGCGGGCGAGGGATTCCGCGATCACGCCGATCAAGAATCCGCCCACCACGTTCACGCCAAGGGTGGCCCAGGCGATGTGCAGCCCGAGCCAGGAAGTGACGGCAAGGCCGGCGAGGAAGCGCGCGAGGGAGCCGACCGCGCCGCCGGCGGCGACGGCGGCGAGGGCGGCGGCCGAAACGGGCATCATGATCGCCCGCGCTTCTGCCTCAGCGCCCGCCAGTGCGCCAGACGGGCGGCGATCTCTTCCTCGCGACCACGCCCGGCGGGCCGATAGAACGCCTGAGCCTCCATCCCCTCCGGCCAGTAGTCCTGGCCCGAAAAGGCCTCCGCCGTGTCGTGGTCGTACTCGTAGCCCGCCCCGTAGCCGAGCTCCGCCATCAGCCGCGTCGGCGCGTTGCGGATGTGCAGCGGCGGCGGCAGCGAACCGGTCTCGCGTGCCGCCCGCAGCGCCGCCCCCCAGGCCCGGTAGGCGGCGTTCGATTTCGGCGCGGTGGCGCAATGGAGCACGGCCTGGGCGATGGCGAGCTCGCCTTCCGGCGAGCCGAGGCGCTCATAAGCCTCCCAGGCGGCCAGCGCGGCCGAGAGCGCCGAGGGGTCGGCGAGGCCCACATCCTCGGAGGCGAAGCGCACCACGCGGCGGGCGATGTAGCGCGGGTCCTCCCCACCCACGATCATCCGCGCGAGCCAATAGAGCGCGGCGTCGGGGTCCGAGCCGCGCATCGCCTTGTGCAGGGCGGAGATGAGGTTGAAGTGCTCCTCGCGATCGCGGTCGTAGAGGGGGGCGCGGCGCTCGAGCAGGCGCGCGAGGGCCTGGGGATCGAGCGGCGCCGTCGCTTCGGGCAAGGCGAAGAGCTGCTCGGCGAGATTGAGCAACGCCCGCGCATCGCCGTCCGCCATCGCGCGCAGACAGGCGCGGGCCTCGGCGTCGAGCGGCAGGGCACGGCCGAGCGCGGCCTCGGCCCGCGCCAGCACCGTCTCCAGGGCCGCATCGTCGAGGCGATGCAGGACCAGCACGCGGCAGCGCGAGAGCAACGCCGCGTTCAGCGCGAAGGAGGGGTTCTCGGTGGTGGCGCCGATCAGGGTCACCGTGCCGTCCTCGACCACGGGCAGGAACCCGTCCTGCTGGGCGCGGTTGAAGCGGTGGATCTCGTCGACGAAGAGGAGGGTGCGACCTCCGGCCGCGCGACGGCGGCGGGCCTCGTCGAAGGCGCGCTTGAGGTCGGCCACCCCCGAAAAGACCGCGGAGAGGGTGACGAAGGCCATCCCCGAGGCCTCGGCAAGAAGCCGGGCGATGGTGGTCTTGCCCGACCCGGGCGGGCCCCAGAGGATGAGCGAGGCGAGCGCGCAGTGCGCGAGCATGCGCGTGATCGCGCCCTCGGCGCCGAGGAGGTGGTCCTGGCCGACGACCTCGGCGAGCTTCGTCGGCCGCAGCCGTTCGGCGAGCGGGGCTGGCGGGGCGTGGCCCTTGCGGGCGGGGACGGTGGGGGGTGGGCCGAAGAGGTCGGCCTCAGCCGGCAAGGGTGGCCTCCAGGACGCGGCCCTCGCGACGGATCGCCACCCGCATCGGCCCGGCCGCGCGGTTCTGCAGCGCCGCCAGCAGGGAGGCGACATCGCGCACCTCGCGCCCGGCGACGCGCAGGATGACGTCGCCCGGCCTGAAGCCGACGCGCGCGGCCGGCGAGCCCTCGCGCACCTCGATCACCACCACCCCGGTGTCGAGCAGACCGAGGCCCAACTCGTCGGCCAGAGCGGGCGAAAGGTTGCCCACCACCGCTCCGGCCAGCGCATGGTTGCCGCGGATCAGGGTGGCGTTGCGCGGCGGCGTTTCGGGAGGGGCTTCGAGCGGCAGAGTGAGCACGACCTCCCGTCCCTGCCGGAACACGCCGAGCCTGGCCGACCCGCGCGGTTCACGCGTGGCGAGCCGGAAGCGCAGCGCCTCGGCATCCTCCACCGGCCGCCCGTCGAAGGAGACGATCACGTCGCCACGGCGAAGCCCCGCGCGCGCGCCCGGCGAATTCGGCGCGACCTCGGAGACGATGGCGCCGAGTGGCCGCGGCAGCCCCACCGCCTGCGCGATCTCGGCGGTGACACTCTCCATCCGCGCGCCGATCCAGGGCCGCGCCAGCCCCGCCCCGGTGAAGCCCGCGACCACGCGGCGGACCATGTTGGAGGGGATGGCGAAGCCGATGCCGATGGAGCCCCCCGTGCGGGAGAAGATCGCGGTGTTGATGCCGATCAGCCGCCCGTCGGTGGTGACGAGCGCGCCGCCCGAATTGCCCGGATTGATCGCGGCATCGGTCTGGATGAAGAACTTGTAGTCGGTGATGCCGACCCCGGTGCGGGCAAGGGCGGAGACGATGCCCTGTGTGACGGTCTGGCCAACGCCGAACGGGTTGCCGATGGCGAGCACGACGTCGCCGACCTCGACCTCGTCCGAATCGCGGAAGGCGAGCGCGGGCAGGCGCTCTCCCGCCACCTCGATGCGCAGCACGGCGAGATCCGTGCGCGGATCCCGCCCGAGGATGCGGGCGGGGAACTCGCGGCGGTCGGCGAGCACCACGGTGATCTCGTCGGCCTCGCCGATGACGTGGTCGTTGGTGACGATCACGCCCGAGGGATCGACGATGACGCCGGAGCCGAGCGAGGTCTGCACCTGTTCGCGCGGCGCGAAGGGCCCGTCGTCGAGGCCGAAGAAGCGGCGGAAGAACGGGTCGGCGAGCAGCGGCGGGGCGGTGCGCACCGTGCGGCGGGTGTAGATGTTGACCACCGCCGGGGCGGCGCGGCGCACCACCTCGGCATAGGAGGCGACGAGGGCGGCCTGCGTGGCGGGTGCGGCGCGGGCGGGCGCGGGAGCGGCCTGAGCGAGGACGGTGGCCGGCGCGGAGGGCGGCGCGGCCGGTTGCGAGACGGTCGCGCCGGGCGCGCAGGCGGCGAGGGCGGCGGCGAAAACGGGGCCGAGACGTCGCATGAAGGAATGATACTCCGCCCGGGCGCGACGGTCAGGCCGGGGGCAGCGGCGTCTCAGGGGGCGGGGGCGGCGACGGGGACGGTCTCCGCGGCGCCGGCCTCGGCGAGCGCGGCGTCGAGTTCGCCGGCGAGTTCGACCCGCACCTCGCGCGCGAGGCGCGACAGTTTCTCGGCATTCAGGAAGGGGTCGGCGCTTTCGAACCAGATCGCGAAGTCGCCTTCCGCCGTGCGCGCGAACACGTCGTGCGGGGAAAGCCGCCGCCTGAGCACGCACTCAGCGCGCAGGAGCAGGCGGGGGGCCTGCTCGGCCCAGGTGGGGCCGAAAGCCCGGCGAAGGGCATCGAGGCGGAGGAAGCGCAGGTCACCGGACGTGAATTCGGGTGGCAGGGCCGGGGTGTGCAGGGCGTGATCTTCGCGCAGGGTGACGAGCCGAAGCCGCGTGCCGTCGTCCTCGATCGCCACCGAGCGGAGCAGGACGGGAAGCCTTGTGCCGTCGCGGCGGAGCAGGGTGAGCGGCATGGCGTAGGCCTCGCCGGTGGCGCGCTGGGCGGCGCGGCGTATCGCCGCGTCCTTCCGGTTCTCGGGTGCCGTGAGGCGATCGACCGCGAGACCGGCGAGGTCGGCCTGCGTGTAGCCGGTGAGCGCGGCATAGGCGCGGTTGGCGACGAGGATCCGGTCATCGGGCCCGACCACGGCGGCGGCGACGTCGAGCCGGCGGAACACGTCGGCGAGCACGCGGTTGAGCCGTGCCTCCTCGCGGGCGTGGCGCTCCTCCTCGGTCACGTCGCGACCGAGGAGCAGCACCGCGGGCCCGCCGAACTCGTCGCCGAGCGGGACGACGGAGAGGGCGAGCACGACCGTCCCCCCGCCTGCCCGCGCCAGCGGCACGGTCCCGTGCCAGTCGCCGCCGGCGGCGACGGCAGCGAGGAGCGCGCTCCGGGCTGGCGAGGGTGCCTCGGCGGCGATCAGGTCCCCGATCGTCCTTTCGCCGAGGGCAGCCCTCCGCTCGCCGACCACGTCAGCCAAGGCCGCATTCGCGAAGACCACCCGCCCGTCGCGACAGCGCAGGACGGCAAGGGCGAGACGGGCACGCTCAAGGGCGCGCAGGAGGGGACGAAGCACGGCGTGACGGTCCTCCCGACACGCCATGCTCCATCACCCGCCGTTAACAAGGGGTTTCGCCTGCGTGCGCGACCTGGCGCGCCCCTTCAGCTGTTGGGCCCACGGTCCATCGCGAAGGGCTGCCAGCGCTTCAGCCCCGAGGCCGGCAGCACGGTCGGGTTGACGCAGGACATCGGCCAGCGCCCCGTCAGCACGAGCGCGATCTCCTGCCCGACCCGGCGCTTGCGCGCGGGGTCGAAGCGGGAGGAGGCGGAGGCGTTGTGCGGCGAGAGGATGACATTGGTCATCTTCAAAAGCGGATTGTCCGGCCGCGGCGGTTCGACCTCCAGCACATCCAGCCCCGCACCGGCGATGCGGCCCTCCTCGAGCGCGCGGATCAGCGCCGCCTCGTCGACGGTGGGGCCCCGGCCGGTGTTGAGGAAGATCGCGGTGGGCTTCATCAGCGCGAAGTGCCGATCCGTCAGCATCTTGCGCGTGTACGGCGTGTCCGGCGCATGCATGGAAACGAAATCGGACTGCGACAACACCTCCTCGAGGGTCGCCGGCAACACGCCGTAGTCCGACATCACGAGCTCCTCGACGAAGGGATCGTAGGCCATCATGCGCAGGCCGAAGGGTGCTGCGCGCTTCGCCACCTGGCGCGCCACACGGCCGAAGGAGATGAAGCCCAAGGTGAGACCCATCAGGCGCGGGATCTTCAACAGCGCCGGCCTGCCCTCGGCCCAACGGCCTTCGCGCACCATGCGGTCCTGCTCGATGCAGCGGCGATGGGTGGCCAGCAGCAGCATCATCGCATGATCCGCCACCTCCTCGATGAAGGTGTCCGGGCAGTTGGTGACCGGAATGCCCTTCTCGGTCGCCGCCGCGACGTCGACCTGATCCACCCCCACCGAACCCAGCGCGATGATGCGACACTTCGTCAGCGCCTCGATCATGCGGCGGGTGAAGCGCATCCCCTTGGCGTAGACGGCATCCGCCTCCGGGGCACGCGCGATGAAGGCTTCCTCGGTCGGCTCGACCTCGACGATCGCGACATCGAGGTCGCGCAGGGCCTCCATTTCGTAGTCGTAGCCCCCGCCCTGGGTGGTGAAGGAGGCGGCGGCGGGGGTGAGCACGGTGAAGCGGGCCACGAGAGATCCTCTCCCAAACGGTTCGTTCCTTTTGCGCAGCGGTAGCCGCAGCACAGGGGCGGACCTTGGCCCGCCCCCAGCGTCGCCGCAAGAGGGGCTACTCCTTCACCGCTCCCGTGAGCGAGGAGACGTAGTAGTCGACGAAGAAGGAGTAGAACACCGCGACGGGGAGCGAGCCGAGCAGAGCCCCGGCCATCAGCGCGCCCCACTGGTAGACGTCGCCGGTGACAAGCTCGGTCAGGATGGCGACCGGCACGGTCTTCTTTTCGGACGAGTTGATGAAGGCGAGAGCGTAGATGAACTCGTTCCAGGACAGGGTGAACGAGAAGATGCCGGCGCTGATCAGGCCCGGCAGGGCGAGCGGCAGGGTGATCTTGGTCAGGATCTGCAGCCGGGTCGCGCCGTCGATCAGCGCGCACTCCTCGAGCTCGTACGGGATCGACTTGAAATAGCCGATGAGCAGCCAAGTGCAGAACGGCACCAGGAAGGTCGGATAGGTGAGGATGAGGGCGAAGGGGGAGTCGAACAGCCCGAGCCTGAACACCATCGTCGCGAGGGGGATAAACAGGATCGACGGCGGAACGAGATAGGCGAGGTAGATGGCAAGCCCAACGTACTGGCTGCCGCGGAAGCGCAGCCGCTGGATGGCGTAAGCCGCGAGCGTGGAAGCGAAGAGCGACAGGAAGGTCGCCCCCACCGCGACGCCCATCGTCGTCATCAGCCACGACGGATAGGCCGTGTTGAACAGCAGGTGGCGGATGTGCTCCAGCGTGGGCGAGGCGATCCAGAGCGGGTTGTACTCCTGCATGTTGTAGAGCTCGGCGTTCGGTTTGAACGCGGTCAGCGTCATCCAGTAGAAGGGAAAGAGCAGGATGACGATGAAGCAGGCGAGCGGGAGATAGAGGAGAACGAGCCGGCGCGTCCGCGTCTCCCAGGCGAGCGCTTCTGGCACGTTCGTCTCGGGGCGCGGCTCAGCATGCATCATGGGCGGACCATCCAAGACGTTTGCGCGACACAGACAGCATCAGTCGTTGCTCTCCCCCTGCTGCCATTTCCGGCGCGCGAGCGCGAAGTAGGAAAAAAGGGTGGCGAAGACGAGGAATGGAATCATCGACACCGCGATCGCCGCCCCTTCAGCCAGCTGCCCGCCGGGAATGCCGCGCTGAAATGCAAGCGTGGCCATCAGGTGGGTGGCGTTCACCGGCCCGCCGCGCGTGATCGCGTAGACGAGCTGGAAATCGGTGAAGGTGAAGATGATCGAGAACGTCATCACGATGGCGAGGATCGGCATCAGCAGCGGCACCGTGATGTAGCGGAAGCGCTGCCAGGCGGTCGCGCCGTCGATCAGCGCCGCCTCGTAGAGCGACGGTGAGATGGTCTGCAGGCCGGCGAGCAGCGTGATCGCGACGAAGGGAATCCCGCGCCAGATGTTCGCCGCGATCAGCGAAAACCGCGCTGCCCACGGATCGCCGAGAAAGTCGAAGTAGCGGTCGCGCAGGCCGAGGATGTCCACCCACAGATACGAGATGATCGAGAACTGGGTGTCGAAGATCCACCAGAAGGCGATGGCGGAAAGAACGGTCGGCACGATCCAGGGCAAGAGAATCACCGCCCGGATGATGCGTTTCATCGGCAGGTGCTGATTGAGCAGCAGCGCAAGCCAGAGACCGAGGCCGAACTTGCCCACCGTGGCCAACGCAGTGAAGAAGACGGAGAAGAACACCGCATTCCAGAAGATCGGGTCCTCGAACAACCACTCGAAGTTCTCGAACCCCACCCACCGCCCCGGGCGGCCGATGGTGGCGTCGGTAAAAGCCAGCCACACGCCAAGCCCGAGGGGATAGGTGAGGAAGACGGTCAGCAGGCCCACCGCGGGCAGGAGGCAGACGACGATCAGGAACGGTTTCGAATCGAACAGCTTCGCAAGCCACGAGGGTTCGAGCCGGGCCCGGGTCCAATGAGCGGCCGTCGTCGTCGCGTCCATCGCCTCACCCGCAGCAAGGACAGGCGGCAGGAACGGTATCCCGCCGCCCTCTCGGCTTTCAGCGGAAGATCCGACGCGCCCGGCGCTCCGCCTCGCGCACGGCGGCTTCCGGCGTCGCCTGACCCGAGGCGACGGAGGCGTACATCTGCACGAGCACGTATTCCGACGCCGCCGTGCCGGTCGCCGCCGTGATCGGGCCCTTGTAGCCGGACCAGTAACGGTGGTTGAGCCCGGTCCGGTACACCTTCAGCTTCGGGTCGCTGTCCCAGACGGCGGAGGCGTCGTAGGCGGCGAGCGGGTGCGACCAGTAGCCGAGACACCCCGTCAGCCAGGGGTTGTACTGTTCCGCCTCCATCATGAACGCGAGGAAGGCCTTCGCCGCATTCGGGAAGCGACAGGAGCGGAAGATCATCGCATTGATGATCAACGCCGACTGCGGCGCGTGCGGTGCAAGCCCACGGGGCAGTTCGGCGTGATCGGTGTCCTCCGCAATGGCGCGCGTGCGCGGGTCGTTCTTCAGCGCGTAGTAGAGCGAGACGCCGTTCGAGGTGAGCCAGCACTCCTCCGCCGCATAGGCGCGGTTGTTGGACGGGTCGAGCCAGGACAGCGTTCCCGGAACGAATGTGGGATAGAGGCGACGCAGATATTCGAGCGCGGCAAGCGTCGCCGGCTGGTTGATGGCGACGCGCCCCTCCTCGTCGGTGAGGAACGAGTTGTGCGACCAGGTGAGCCAGTTGGCGGTGGCGTTGCCGTCGCCCACCGCGTTGCCGAGCGCGAAGCCCGCCGGCTTGTTGATCTCGCGCAACCGTCGGCACAAGGTGAGGAACTGCTCGAGATCGTTCGGGATCTCGCTGAACCCCGCCTCGCGCACGGCGGAGATGCGGTACACGACTGGGCCGGTCGAGCCACCGAACGGGATGGAGATCCAGCTGTTCGAGCCGTGACGCTTGCCGTACTTCTCGGCCAGGAAGAGCCAGCCGCCGTACTTCGTCCCGAGATACTCGGCGACGTCGGAAAGATCGATCAGCTTGTCGGCGTAGATGTGAGGGTCGTCGGACCAGCCGAGCACGACTTCAGGCCCGGCGCCGGTGTTGGCGAGCACGGCGGTCTGCGGGCGAATGTCCTCCCAGCCGACGAAATCCACGCGCACCGGCACATTGAAGGTGCGGGAGAATTTCTCGGCGTTCTCGCGGAACAGGACCTCATCGGGCTCGACGAAACGCACGGGGCGGATGACGCGCAAGGACGCGCCGGATTCGATCGGCCAGTTCGGACGCTGCGCCGGCCGCGTCGGAATGGCCTGCGCGCGCGCTTCCTCGATCAGGCCCCAGGCGGCGGCAGTGGCGGCGGCACCGAGCTTCAGCGTGCCGCGGCGTGTGATGAGCGTGGTCATCGGACGTTTCTCCCTGTTTCGTTGGCGTAGTCTTCTGCGGCCCTTCCCATGGGGTGCCGTCAGTGCAGTCGCCGCCCCGTGGAGCGGTCGAACAGGTGGATCAGCGCCGGGTCGGGGGCCACGGGCAGGATGTCGCCGGGCCGCGCCGCGATCCGTTCGCGGAAGGCGCCGATCAGCGGCGTGGCGCCGACGCGCAGCACCACCTGGGTCTCCGATCCCGTCGGCTCGACCACCTGCACCGCGGCCCGGATCCCGTCGGGATCGAGGCGGAGATGTTCCGGCCGAATGCCGTAGATGGCCTCGCCGCGGTGGCGCGCGGCACCGTTCGCCGGCGCCGGCCACAGCGTGCCGTCCCCGGCACGGAACCCGCTCTCCTCCATCCGCCCTTCGATCAGGTTCATCGCCGGCGAGCCGATGANTTCGAGCGGCGGTCCCGCCTGTTCGACATGACCATGGTTCATCACCACGATCTTGTCCGCCATCGTCATCGCCTCGATCTGGTCGTGCGTGACGTAGACCGTGGTGGTGCCGAGCCGCTGATGCAGGTCCTTGATCTCGGTGCGCATCTGCACGCGCAGCTTGGCGTCGAGGTTCGACAGCGGCTCATCGAACAGGAACACCTGCGGATTGCGCACGATGGCCCGTCCCATCGCCACACGCTGGCGCTGCCCGCCGGAGAGCTGGCGCGGGTAGCGGTGAAGCAGCGCCTCGAGGCCGAGGATGCGCGCCGCCCGCCGCACCTCCTCCTCGATCACCGCGCGCGGCGCCTTCGCGAGCTTGAGCGAGAAGGCCATGTTGTCGAACACGGTCATGTGCGGGTAGAGCGCGTAGTTCTGGAACACCATCGCAACATCGCGATCCTTCGGCGCCACCGTGTTCACCGCACGCCCACCGATCAGGATCTCGCCGGAGGTGATGTTCTCGAGCCCCGCGATCATACGCAGCAGCGTGGATTTGCCGCAGCCAGAGGGCCCGACCAGGACGACGAAGGCACCATCCGGGATCTCGATGGAGACGCCGTGCAGCACCTCGGTCGAGCCGAACCGTTTGCGCACCTCCCGAATGTCGACGGACGCCATGATCGCGCGGTCTCGACCCAGACGTTTCTCCCCTTCGCGGCTCCTTGGCCGCTCGTGCGCATCATGACGCAATCGCGCACGCGGCGCGAGAGCCGTTTGCGGCGGGTGCAGGCCGGCCGGCGGGGCCTGCCCGGGAACGGGCGCCGTTCGCACCAACGTCACTGGCGTTCGTCGCCGCTTTCCCTTCCTCGAGCAGCACCCTAGAAGCGCGCCATGCCGCCAGCCCTCCGTCGCATTTGGGCGATCGTCTATCGCCACCTCGCCCTCTATCGCCGCTCCTGGCCGAGGCTGGTCGAGCTCGCCTATTGGCCGATCCTGCAGATGGCGATCTGGGGGTTCGTCTCCGTCCACCTCGCCTCGGCGGCCGGCTGGGCGGCGGCGGCAGCGGGCGTGCTGATCGGCGCCGTGCTGTTGTGGGAGGTGTGCCTCCGTTCCCAGATGGGCTTCGCCATTTCCTTCCTCGAGGAGGTGTGGTCGCGCAACCTGGGCAACCTGTTCGTCTCGCCCATTCGTCCACACGAGCTCGTCGCTGCCCTGGTCGCGATGAGCATGCTGCGCATGCTGGCCGGTGTCGGGCCGGCCATCCTGCTCGCTTTCCTTTTCTATCGGTTCGACATCCTCACCATCGGTCCAGCACTCCCGCTCTTCTTCGCCAACCTGATGGCGATGGGCTGGGCGGTGGCGCTGGGGGTGACGGCGATGGTGCTGCGCTACGGGGCAGGGGCAGAGGCGCTCGCTTGGTCGGTCCTGTTCGGGCTCGCACCCCTCTCGGCCGTGTTCTACCCGGTCTCCACCCTGCCCGCCTGGTTGCAACCGGTCTCGCTCGCCATTCCCGCCACCCACGTCTTTGAGGGGATGCGGGCGAGCCTGCTCGAGCAGCGCTTTGATGTCGGCCACCTGCTGGCCGCCATGGCGCTGAATGCCCTCTGGCTGGCGGCGGCGGCCGCCTTGTTCGCGGCCGTATTCCGGGTCGCGCGGCGACGGGGATTGCTGCTCAACGTCGGCGAGTGACGGCACCCCTGGGCGCCTGTGCTAGGGTTGCGCCGCGATTCTCGCCGCGCCGTTCGGAGGACCGACCCGATGCGCCAAGCCCTCTCGCGCCGTTCCCTTGCCGTACTCGTGCTCAGCTCCCCCTTCGCCCTCGCCGGGGCCGCGCGCGCCCAGGCCGACCAGCAGGCGCTGGTCGATCGCGCCACGCTCACCGTCAATGAACTGCTCGGCGGCCAGCACGGCGAGGATTCGCGCCGTGTGCTGCGCCGCGCCCGCGCGGTGCTGATCTTCCCGCGCGTCTTCCGCGGCGGCTTCATCATCGGCGGCGAAGGGGGCTCGGGCGTGCTGCTCGCGCGCGACGCCGCGGGGTCCTGGTCGAGCCCCGCCTTCTACGGCCTGGGCGGCGCCTCCTTCGGCCTGCAGATCGGCATCCAGGATGCGCAGGTGATCGTCTTCATCATGAGCGACCGCGCCTTGCGCGCGGTGCTGCAGAGCCAATTCAAGTTCGGCGCCGACGCCTCGCTCGCGGTGGCCACCATCGGCGCCGGCATCGCCGGCGGCACCACCGCCGCGATGAACGCCGACTTCGTGGCGATCTCCCGCGCCCGCGGCCTCTATGCCGGCATCTCGCTCGAGGGCTCGATCCTCGCCCGCCGCAACGACGACAACGAGGCCTATTACGGCCGCCCGGTCAGCGCCGAGCAGATCGTGCTGACGATGGAGGCGCACAACCCGGGCGCCGATAACCTGCGCGCCGCGCTGATCCGCTGGAGCACCGAGTAGGCGGCGTGAGCGACGAGGCCATACCCTGGTGGAACGCCAAACCGCTCGAGGCGCTCTCGCCCGAGGAATGGGAGCTGCTCTGCGACGGCTGCGGGCGCTGTTGTCTGCACAAGTTGCGCGACCCGGACGACGGCTCCTTGGCCTTCACCGCGGTCGCCTGCCGCCTGCTCGATTCCGAAACGATCCGCTGCCGCGACTATGCCCGCCGCCACGCGCGCGTGCCCGACTGCGTGCGGCTCACGCCGCAGGTGGTGCGCGAGGCCGACTGGCTTCCCCCCACCTGCGCCTACCGGCTGCGCGCCGAGGGCAAGGCCCTGCCGTGGTGGCATCCGCTGGTCTCGGGCGATCCGGCGTCCGTCGTCAGGGCGGGGGTTTCGGTCCGTGGCCGGATCGTTCCCGAACGCGAGGCCGAGGCGCTCGAGGACCACGTCGTCGCCTGGCCCGGCCGCTGGCCGAAGGCGGCGAAGCGGACGGAGGGTGCGGCACGGGTGGTCCTCCGACGCCGCGCCAGCTCGGTCTGACTGGCGTCTCGACCAGCCCTCCCTTGCCGAAGCGCCGTCCTTCCGCTCCCATCGGTGGAGGAAGACCGCCATGCCGATGAAACCGCTCTACGCCGGCGTCAATGCCGCCACCCTCACCCCGCTGTGCGACGACCTCGCCCCCGACATCCCGCGCCTCGTCGCGCGCTGCCGCCACCTGCTCGCCGCGGGCTGCGACGGGCTTGGCGTGCTCGGCACCACCGGGGAGGCGACGAGCTTCTCCGTCGCCGAGCGCCTTGCGGTGATGGAAGGCCTAGTCGCCGCCGGCATCCCGCCCGAACGGCTGCTGCCCGGCACCGGCTGTGCGGCATTGACCGACACGGTCGCGCTCACCAAGGCGGCGCGCACGCTCGGCATTCCGGGCGTGCTCGTGCTGCCGCCGTTCTATTACAAGAATGTCCCGGATGACGGCCTGTTCGCTGCCTACGCCGCGCTGATCGAGCAGACGAAGGGCGAGGTCGCGATCTACCTCTACAACTTCCCGCAGATGACGGGCCTGCCGCTGTCGCTCCCGCTGATCGAGCGTCTGTTGCGCGCCTTTCCCGGCGTGGTGCGCGGGATCAAGGACTCTTCGGGCGATTTCGCCAACATGCGGGCGATGATCGCGGCCTTCGGGGCGGAGGGGTTCGAGGTCTACTCCGGGTCGGACGAGTTCCTGCTCGCGATCCTGCGCGAGGGTGGCGCGGGCTGCATCACCGCCTGCGCCAACGTCGCCTCCGCCGCCTCGGCGCGGGTGCTGGGCGGCTTCCGAGCCGGCGACGACTCGGCAGCGGAACGGGCGCAGGCCGTGCTCACCGCCGCCCGGCGCGCCTGCACCACCGTGCCGTTGATCGCCGGCCTGAAAGCCCTCGTTGCGCGCGAGACGGGCGATGAGGCGTGGGAACGGCTTCGCCCCCCCCTCACCCCGCTCGGCGCGGCCGACCGCGCCCGGCTGTTCGCCGCCTTCGACGCCGCGGGACTGCGCGAACTCGCCGCCGCAGCCTGAGGCGCTCGAGCGCGTTCAGCCCATCGCGCGCGAGAACAGGTTGATCACCAGCACGCCGGCGACGATCAGCCCGATCCCGGCCAGCGCCGCTCCGTCCAGCACTTGGCCGAACACGAAGCGCCCGATCAGCGTGATGGCGACGATCCCCACCCCCGACCAGATGGCGTAGGCGACGCCGACAGGGATCGTCTTCAGCACCACCGCCAACGCCCAGAAGCTGAGGCCGTAGCCGACGAGAGCGGCCAGGGCGAAGCCGGGGCGGGAAAACCCTTGCGATGCCTTCAGGGCCGACGTCGCCAGGACCTCGGACAGGATGGCGAGGGCGAGCAGGAGTTTGGCCACCGAAGACCTCCGCGCAGCGTGATGGACCTCTTCCTGCCACGGCCGCGACCGGGCGTGGACCCGGTC
Organism: Elioraea thermophila (ex Habib et al. 2022); assembly: GCF_003336755.1. Classification (GTDB taxonomy): domain Bacteria; phylum Pseudomonadota; class Alphaproteobacteria; order Acetobacterales; family Acetobacteraceae; genus Elioraea; species Elioraea thermophila. Next base: position 17,033 of record NZ_KZ851832.1, read on the forward strand.
GGTATGCGATGTTATAAAGTAACATCATGTCGCCGCTGTCCCTCTCCGCCGGCGTGCTCGCCCGGCTCGTCGCCCTCCTCCCCCTGTTGGCCCTGCTCTGGGCCCTGGTTGCCTGGGCCTTGGCATGACCCCGCCGCCGCTCGTGCTCGACAACGTCACCGTCGCCTACGCGCGCCACCCGGCGGTGCATCACCTGTCCGGCCGGTTCGCGCCCGGCAGCATGACGGCCGTGGTGGGGCCGAACGGTGCGGGCAAGACGACGTTCTTGCGGACGCTCGTCGGGGAGCTGCAACCCGAGAGCGGCCGGATCGACCGCGGCGGGCTCGCTCCCGGCGCGATCGGCTACCTGCCCCAGGCGGCCGCCCTCGACCGCTCCTTCCCCCTTCCTTGCGCCGAGGTGGCGGCGATGGGGATGTGGGCGGCGGCGGGCCCGTTCCGTGCCCTGTCGCCCGCGGAACGCGCGCGCATCGAGGAGGCGCTCTCCGCCGTCGGCCTGCGCGGCTTCGCCGCCCGCCCGATCGCCACCCTCTCCGCCGGTCAGTTCCAGCGCCTGCTGTTCGCGCGGCTGCTCCTGCAGGACGCGCCGGTCCTGCTGCTGGATGAGCCCTTCACCGCGATCGACAGCCGCACCACCGCCGACCTCCTGCGGGTGCTCCGGCGCTGGCACGGCGAGGGCCGCACGATCGTCGCCGTGCTGCACGACCTCGAGCTCGTGCGCGCCGAGTTCCCGGACACGCTCCTGCTTGCGCGCGAGGTGATCGCCTGGGGTCGGACGCCGGAGGCGCTGACGGCGGAGAACCTGTTCCGCGCGCGACTGATGGCGGAGGCCTGGGACGAGACGGCCGAGCCCTGTCGCCAGGACGAGGCCCCGCGGCGCCGCGCGGCGTGAGGCGGACCGACAGCGGCCAACGGATGCCGGCGCGATGATGATGGGCCTGATCGAGCCCTTTCTCGAGTTCTCCTTCCTCCGCCGCGCCCTCGCCGGGGGGATCGCCCTCGCCCTCTCCGCCCCGCCCCTGGGTGTGTTCCTTGTGCAGCGTCGGCTGAGCCTGATCGGCGATGCGCTGGGCCATGCCATCCTGCCCGGCGTCGCGCTGGGGGCCGCGCTGTTCGGCCTCTCGCTGGCCGCGATGAGTGGAGGCGGGCTGCTTGCGGGGCTTGTCGTCATGCTCGCCGCCGGGCTCGCCGCACGCGGGGGCGCGCTGCGTGAGGACGCCTCGCTCGCCGGCTTCTACCTCGTCTCCCTCGCCCTCGGCGTCGCGATCGTCTCCTGGGGCCCGGCCCAGCTCGACCTGCTCGAGCTGCTGTTCGGCTCGGTGCTGGCGGTGGACGACGCCGCCCTCTTGCTGATGGCGGGTACCGCCACGGTCACGCTCGTTTCGCTCGCCATGATCTGGCGGCCGCTGGTGATCGAGACCTTCGATGCGGGCTTCCTGCGCGCCCAAGGCGGACGCGGCGCGCTCTGGCATCTCTGGTTCCTCGCCCTGGTCGTGCTGAACCTGGTCGCCGCCTTCCAGGCCTTGGGGACCCTGATGGCGGTCGGGCTGATGATGCTGCCCGCCGTCGCCGCCCGCTTCGTCTCGCCCACGCTGTCCGGCCAAGTCGTGGCCTCGGTCGGCATCGCGGTGCTCGCCGTGCTCGGGGGGCTGATCGTTTCCGTCCGGGCCGACGTGCCGACCGGCCCCGCCATCGTGCTCTGCGCCGGCGCGCTCTGGCTCGCCCTGCTGCTCGCCGGGCCCGAGGCCTCGGTCCTCGCGCGCAGCCTGCGCCGCCCGCATCTCGCCCGCTGATGTCGCACGGAGACACGCCCATGCTCGCTCGACGTTCGCTTCTCTTCGCCGCCCCCGCCCTGCTCGCCTTCCCCGCGCGCAGTGCCGACCCCCTGCCGGTCCTCGCCACCTTCTCCATCCTCGCCGATTTCGCGCGCGAGGTCGGCGGTGATCGGATCCGGGTCGAGGCGCTGGTCGGACCGGGGCAGGACGCCCACACCTTCAATCCGGCGCCGGGCGAGGCGCAGCGCGTGGCCCGAGCGCGCGTGATCGTCGTCAACGGGCTCGGCTTCGACGCCTGGATGGATCGGCTGGCTCGGGCGGCAAATTTCCGCGGCACGCGGATCGTCGCCTCCGAGGGCATCCGCACGCTGAAGGCCCGTCACCACCATCACCATGGGCACGACCACGGCCATCATCACCACCATCACGGCGACGCCGATCCGCACATCTGGCAGGACCCGAAGCGGGCCCAGGTGATGGTGCGGCGCATCGCCGCGGGCCTCTCCGCCGCCGACCCGGCCGGGCGCGCCACCTACGAGGCGAACGCCGCGCGCTACAACGAACGCCTGGAAGCCCTGCACGCCTGGGTCGAGGCGCAGTTCCGGAGCATCCCGCGCGAGGCCCGCCGCGTGGTCACCAGCCACGACGCCTTCGCCTACTACGGTGAGCGCTACGGCGTGACGTTCCTCGCGCCGCAGGGCGTCACCACCCGCGCCGAACCCTCCGCCCGCGAGGTGGCGCAACTCGTGCAGCAGATCCGGCGCGAGCGCATCCGCGCCATCTTCCTCGAGGACATGGCGAACCCGCGCCTGATCGAGCAGGTGGCGCGCGAGGCCGGGGTGCGCGTCGGCGGCACCCTCTATTCCGATGCCCTGTCGCCGCCCGACGGGCCTGCCCCCACCTACGAGGCGATGATCCGCCACAACACGCGGATGCTGGCCGAGGCGCTGGCGGGCTGAGACCTGGCCCCGGGCGGCGGGGCACCTTTCCGGCTTCGTATTGTCATCGTCCCGTCATTTGTCTCATCCTCGCGCCCTCCATATGAGGCGGGCGTTGTCCAACCCCCCGCCGGGGAACTTGCCAGGAGACGACGATGACCGGACCGACCCGCCGCGCCGCCCTCGCCGCGGCCCTTTTCGCCGGCGCGTTCCTTGCGCCCCACACCGCTTCCGCGCAGGCGCAGGATTGCCCGCGCGGCGCGCTCGATGCCCGCTTCTGCGACCGCGACGGCGACATGGTGGCCGACACGCCGACCAACCCGCGCGAACTCGTCGATCCCCGCGTCCTGATCTTCGCCTACACGCCGGTCGAAGATCCTGCCGTCTATCGCCGCGTGTGGGCCGAGTTCCTCGACCATCTCGCGCGCGTCACCGGGCGCCAGGTGCAGTTCTTCCCCGTGCAGTCCAACGCCGCGCAGATCGAGGCGATGCGGGCGGGCCGGCTGCACGTTGCCGGCTTCAACACCGGCTCCACCCCGCTCGCCGTCAACTGCGCGGGCTTCGTGCCCTTCGCCATGATGGCCTCGAAGGAGGACGGGGCCTACGGCTACGAGATGGAGATCATCGTCCGCGCCGATTCCCCGATCCAGCGCGTGGAGGATTTGCGCGGGCGCAACGTCGCCTTCACGGCGCAGACCTCCAACTCCGGCTACAAGTACCCCTCCTGGCTGCTCGCCGAGAAGTTCGGCCTGCGCGAGGGCCAGGACTTCCGCACCGCCTTCTCGGGCCGGCACGACAACTCGATCATCGGTGTGGCCAACCGCGACTACGACGCAGCACCGATCGCCAACTCCGTGCTCAACCGCATGATCGAGCGCAACGTGGTGCGGCGCGACCAGTTCCGCTCCATCTACAAGAGCGAGCGCTTCCCCACCACCGCCTACGGACACGTGTTCAACCTGCACCCGGATCTGGCGGCGAAGGTGCGCGAGGCGTTCTTCTCGTTCAACTGGGAGGGCACGGCCCTCCTGCAGGAGTTCGGCAACGCGCAGCCGCCGCAGAACTCCTTCATCCCGATCACCTACAAGGAGCACTGGGCGGTGATCCGCGACGTCGACCGTGCGTCCGGCGTCACCTACACCTGCCGCTGAGGGCGAGCGTGACGTGACTCGGTCGGGGCGGCGGCCACGATCCGCTGCCCCGACATCTTTGCCGGAGCCGAAGCATGCTGACGATCGAGGGCCTGACCAAGCGCTATCCCACGGGCGATCTCGCCCTCGACAACGTCTCGCTCACCGTGCCGAAGGGGCAGGTGATGGCGCTGATCGGGCCCTCGGGCGCGGGCAAGTCGACCCTGATCCGCTGCGTCAACCGTCTCGTCGAACCGAGTTCGGGCCGCATCGTGCTGGGCGAGACCGAGCTCACCCGCCTCGGCGATCTCGCGCTGCGCCGTGCCCGGCGGCGTATGGGCATGATCTTCCAGGAATACGCGCTGATCGAGCGGCTGACCGTGATGGAGAACGTGCTCTCGGGGCGTCTCGGCTACGTGGGCTTCTGGCGTTCCTGGTTCCGCCGCTTTCCGCTCGCCGACATCGAGGAGGCGTTCCGGCTGCTCCATCGCGTCGGGCTCGACCACATGGTGGACAAGCGGGCGGACGCGCTCTCCGGCGGGCAGCGCCAGCGCGTGGGCATCGTGCGCGCCCTGATGCAGAACCCCGAGCTGCTGCTGGTCGACGAACCGACCGCGAGCCTCGACCCCAAGACCTCGCGCCAGATCATGCGGCTGATCGTCGAACTGGCGAAGGAGCGGGGGCTCTCCGCCATCATCAACATCCACGACGTGCTGCTCGCGCAACAGTTCGCCGAACGCATCGTCGGCCTGCGGGCGGGGCGCATCGTGTTCGACGGCGCGCCGGACGAGATGACGCCCGAGGTTCTGACCCGCATCTACGGCGAGGAGGACTGGTCGAAGACGATCCGCCGCGACGAGGACGACGAGAGCGAGGACGGCGGGCCTGCCGCGGCGACCGATGCGCTGAAGGTGGTCGCCGCGCAGTGACGGTTCCCGCCGCGCAGCCCATACCCGGCCGATGACGACCGCCACCCTTCCCTTCGACGCCCGCGCCGCCGCCCGCGCTTGGCGCCCCCCACCGCTCATCGAAAGCGCCTGGCTGCGCTACGCCGTCTATCTCGGTGCCCTCCTTTATCTGGTCGCGGGCCTCGGTTCGGTCGAGGTGAACTGGGTCCGCGCGGCGGAGGGGCTGGAGCGCGGGGCGCAGTTCCTCGCCGCCTTCTTCCCGCCCGACTTCGTCACCCACTGGTACGAAATCGAGGAAGGGATCCTGGAAAGCCTGACGATGACCGTCGTCGCGACGGTGTTCGGCGTCATCCTCTCCGTGCCCTTCGCGCTGGGCGCGGCGCGCAACATTGCGCCGCTGCCCGTCTACCTCTTCTGCCGCGGCGTGATCGCGGCCAGCCGCACCTTCCAGGAGGTGCTGATCGCCATCCTGTTCGTCGCCATGTTCGGGTTCGGGCCGCTCGCCGGCATGATCACGCTGGCCTTCGCGACCATCGGCTTCCTCGGCAAGCTGCTCGCCGAGGACATCGAGGACATCGACGCGTCCCAGGCCGAAGCCGTGCGCGCGACGGGGGCGTCGTGGTTCCAGCTGCTCGCCTGGGGAATTCAGCCGCAGGTGTTGCCGCGCTTCATCGGCCTCACGGCGTATCGCTTCGACATCAACTTCCGCGAGAGCGCCGTGCTGGGCCTGGTCGGCGCGGGCGGCATCGGCGATACGCTCAACTCCTCGCTCGACCGCTACGAGTTCGGCACCTCGGCGGCGATCCTGCTCATCATCATCGCGATCGTGCTCGCCTGCGAATACGCCTCGGGCTGGATCCGCCGGGCGGTGCAGTGAGGAGGGCCGCACGATGCCGGTGATCACCAAGGCGGACGGAACGCGGCTCTGGGCGCGCCGCACCACGGCGGGCGATCTCGCCACCTGGTTCGGCTGGCTCCTTGGCGTGGCGCTCACCGTCGTCTGCTTCCAGTTCATCTCCGAGCACACGATCTGGGCCTTCGTCTGGGACGCGCCGCGCCAGGCGGCCGACCTGCTCGAGCGCTCCGTGCCGCCGCGCTGGGACTACGCGAACCAGCTCTGGAAGCCGATGTGGGACACGATCAACATCGCGACCCTCGGCACGCTGCTCGCGATCCTGATCGCCGTGCCGACGGCCTTCCTCGCCGCGCACAACACCACCCCCTCGCGCGCGCTCGTTCGCCCGATCGCCCTCTTCGTGATCGTCGCCTCGCGGTCGGTGAACTCGCTGATCTGGGCGCTCATCCTCGTCATCATCTTCGGCCCCGGCATGTTCGCCGGCATCCTCGCCATCGGGCTGCGCTCCATCGGCTTCATCGGCAAGCTGCTCTACGAGGCGATCGAGGAGATCGACCCGACCCAGGTGGAGGCGATCCGCGCGACGGGCGCCTCGGGCGCGCAGGTGCTGGCCTGGGGCATCGTGCCGCAGATCGCGCCCGCCTTCGCCGGCATCTCCGTCTTCCGCTGGGACATCAACATTCGTGAGGCGACGGTGTTGGGCCTGGTCGGGGCGGGCGGCATCGGGCTGCAGCTGCAGGCCTCGATCGGGCGGCTGGCGTGGGAGCAGGTGTCGATGATCCTGCTGCTCATCCTCGCCACCGTGATCGTCTCGGAATGGGTGTCGGCGCGGGTGCGCCACGCCATCATCTGAAGCGCGCTTGCCGGATCGGAGGCGGAGGACAATGGCGGGGCGGATCGTTCCGGGTCAGTAGGGGATGCGGTCGGCCTTCTCCGCCCAGGCGCGGAAGGGTGCACCGGCGTCCTCGCAAACGAGGCGAAGCAACCGCAGGCTCCGCGCCTGGGGGGGGCGGCGGAACTCCTCGACGATGAAGCGATCATCGAAGCCGGCGGCGGCGGCATCCTCCGCCGTGGCCGCGTACACGACACGCGCGGGCCGCGCCCAGTAGAGGGCGGCGAGGCACATCGGGCAGGGCTCGCACGAGGCGTAGACCGTGCAGCCCGTGAGCTGGAACGAGCCGAGGCGGGCGCAGGCGTCGCGGATCGCCACCACCTCGGCATGCGCGGTGGGGTCGTTGTCGCGTGTGACGCGGTTGCCGCCGCGACCGACGATCGCGCCGTCCTTCACCACCAGGGCGCCGAAGGGCCCGCCGCCCTCGGCGACGTTCGCCACCGCAAGCCGGACCGCCTCGGCGAGGAAGGCGCGATCGGCCTCGGCGGGCATTTGGGCAAGATCGCTCAAATGCCCTCGCCGAAGGCCTTGCGACGGAGCTCCCTCAGTCGGGTCTCCGCCCCAGCGAGCTTGGGATGGATGGCGAGTGCGGCCTCGAAGGCGCGAAGCGCCGCGATGTGGTCGCCGCGTCGTTCGTGGATGTAGGAGAGCCCGACCAGGGCGCCGAAATGCCGCGGCTCGCGCGCCAGCGCCTCGGCGATGTCGCGCGCCGCGTTCTCGAGCTCGCCGCGCCGGAAATACACCGTGGCCCGCTTGTTCCACCCTTCCGCGAGCTCGGGGGCGAGCGCGATCACGGCGTCGAAATCCTCGAGCGCGTCGTCATAGGCCTCGGCCTGCAGGTTGCGCAGCCCCCGCCGCATCAAAAGCTGCACGGTGGGTGAGCCCTGGCTTTGCCAAGTCGCCCAGATCTCCGCCTCGATCGCGCGCGCGGTGTCCTCGTCCGGGGCGAGCTTCAGTCCCTCGAAGAGCTGATCCAGAGTGAGGCGCGGGCGACGCTCCTGGGCGAAGGATGCCGGAGCCGCAAGCGCGAGCAGGAGACCGGGCAGGAGAAGCCGCCGCCGCATGGGTGGCATGGTCAGGCCGGCTCGGTCGCCAGCGCAAGCCTTGCGCGATCAAGTCCGCGCGCGATCGCCTCGGGCATCGGCCCGCCCGCCATCCAATCAAGCAAGGCCACGGTGTGCACGACGGGGATCCCCTCGCCCGAGAGCTGGGTGAGGCAGCCGATGTTGCCGGTGGCGACGAGGTCGGGGCGGGTGCGGCGGATGTTGTCGAGCTTGCGCGCCTTCAGCCGCGCCGCGATCTCCGGCTGCAGCAGGTTGTAGGTGCCGGCGGAACCGCAGCAGAGATGGCCTTCCGGCACATCGAGCACGGTGAAGCCCGCGCGCTTCAGCAGCGTCTTCGGCAGGGTGGTGATCTTCTGGCCGTGCTGCATCGAGCAGGCCGAGTGGTAGGCGACACGAAGCGGGATCGCCGGCCGCGTCGGCTCGTAGCCGAACGCGCCCAGGAACTCGGTGATGTCGCGCGCGAGCGAGGAGACCTTCGCCGCCGCCTCCGCCCAGGCCGCGTCGTGCCGCAGCAGGTGCGCGTAGTCCTTCACCTGGGTGCCGCAGCCCGAGGCATTGATCACGATCGCATCGAGCCCATGCGCGGTGATCTCGCCCATCCAGGCCGCCACATTGCGTTTGGCGGCCCGCCGCGACGCCTCCTCGTCGCCGAGATGATGCACGAGCGCCCCGCAGCACCCGGCATCGGGGTGGACGACCACCTCGACGCCGAGGCGGGTGAGCAGGCGGATGGTCGCCTCGTTGATCTCGGGGGCAAGCACCTGCTGCGCACAGCCCGCGAGCAGGGCCACGCGGGCCTTGCGCGGCCCGATCGCGGGATGGACGCGCGGGCGTTCGACATGGGAGGGTGATGGGATGTGCGCCGGCGCCAGCGACAGCATCGCGCGCAGCCGCCTGGCCGTCGCATTGCTTCCCGGAACCAGACGGGCGAATGGTCGGGCGAACCAGGCGCCCAGCAGGGCGAGGCGGAACAGCCCAACGCGCGGAAGGATCGCGGCGAGCACGGCGCGCAGGGCGCGCTCCGGCCAGGGGCGCCGATAGGTCTCTGCGATCCGGGCGCGGGCGTGGTCGACGAGGTGCATGTAATCCACGCCCGACGGGCACGTCGTCATGCAGGAGAGGCAGGTGAGGCAGCGATCGATGTGCGTCACCACCTCGGGCGAAGCCGGCCGCCCGCTCTCCAGCATGTCCTTGATCAGGTAGATGCGGCCGCGCGGCGAGTCGAGCTCGTCGCCGAGCAGCACGAAGGTCGGGCAGGTCGCGGTACACATCCCGCAATGCACGCAGGTGCGGAGGATTCCGTTGGCCTCCGCGATGCGCGGATCCTTAAGCTGGTCCTCGCTGAACAGCGTCTGCATGGCGAGGCGGCGTCAGCCCTCCGCCCGGCGCCCGTGGCCGGCGAGCACGAAGGCGAGGCCCAGGAGGGCAAGGTTCATGCCGTAGCTGCCGAGAAAGCCCTGCACCGAGGCAGCGCGCCAGATCGTCCCCGTCACCAGATCGGCGACGATGCCGAGGAGCGCGATCGCGCCGATGAGATAGCCGAGCCCCTGGCTTGCCCAGCTCGCGAGCGACCGCCCGCCCTCGCCGCGCACCGAGTCGGCGAACAGCATGGTGAGGCCGGTGAAGCCGAGCGCGAGCACCGGAAGGAGAAGGATGAGAACGAGCGTGGTCATGCGGGTCCCCTGAGGTGGCTGTGGAAATGATCAGACGCCGGCGAAGATCCGCCCCGGATTGAGGATGCCTTTCGGATCGAAGGCGTGCTTGACCCGGCGGGTCAGGGCGGCGAGCGGGGCTGGCTCTTCGGGCAGCCCCGGCACGGCGGCGCGGAGGGCGGGAGGCGCGCGCACCAGCCAGAACGTGCCTTGAGCGGAACGGACCGCTTCCGTCACGGAGCGGTGCGCTGGCTCCGTGGCCGGACCGACCACCCAGACGAGGCCGCCACCCCAGTCGAACAGGAACCTCGCCGGAAAGGCGCGCGACACCGCTTCGGCGAAGGCCGCCCCGCGCGAGGGGCGGAGGGACGCGCGCCACACTGCCTCGCCGTCACCGACACCGAGTGGTACGGCGTCGCGAACGCTTCGCCAAAGTGGGAGACTCGGGCCCTCGTCGAGGATCTCGGCAGGCCCGAACTCGCCGAGCGCGGCAGCGAGGGCCTGCGTGCGGCGGGGGATGAAGTCGGCGAAGTCCTCGAGGCGAAGGAGGGTCGCCGTACGTTCGCCGAGACCCGCCCGCGATGCCGCCTCCGCCGGCAGGTGCGCCGCCCCCGTCACCCCGAAGGGACTGCCGAGCCCGGCCGAGAGGGCGGCGATGCCGCGCGCGGCGTCGAGGCCGCGCAGCATCACGGTCGCGGTTCGTTCCGGCTTCGGCAGGACCTTGAGCGTGATCTCGCTCATCACGGCGAGCGTGCCGCGCGACCCCGCGACCAGCTTGGCGAGATCGAGCCCGGTGACGTTCTTCAACACGCGCCCACCCGAGCGGATCACCTCGCCCATGCCGTTCACCGCCCGCACGCCCAGCACATGGTCGCGCATCGCGCCGAGCGCGATCCGCCGCGGGCCCGAGAGGTTGCAGGCGATCACGCCGCCGATGGTCTGCGGCCCCTCACCGGGGCCGGTCAGCGCGCTCAGGTCGGGTGGCTCCGCGATCAGGTGCTGGCCCTTGGTGGCGAGGCTTGCCTCGATCTCCGCCACCGGCGTGCCGGCACGCGCGGCAACGACGAGTTCCGAGGGCGAATGAAGCGTGATCCCGGTGAGTGCGCGCGTCGTCAGCACCGCTGCCGCCTGGACGGGGCGGCCGAGACTTTCCTTGGTGCCGTTGCCGCGGATCGCGAGTGGAACGCCCGCCTCGTACGCCTCGGCGATCGCGCGCGCGAGTGCCCCTTCGTTCTCGGGCGCGATCGGCGTCGCAAGCGCCATCGCCTCACGCCGCCTGGGCGAATTCGGGGGGGAACACCTTGTGCGGGTTGAGCAGCCAGCCCGGGTCGAAGGCGCGCTTGACGCGAGCCTGCTGCGCCAGATCGGCCGGCGAAAACTGTTCGCGCATCAAGTCGCGCTTCTCGATCCCCACCCCGTGCTCGCCCGTGAGGCAGCCACCGAGCTCCACACACAGGCGCAGGATGTCGGCGCCGAGCGCCTCGGCACGGGCGAAACTCTCGTTGTCGTTGGCGTCGAACAGGATCAGGGGGTGCAGGTTGCCGTCGCCGGCGTGGAAGACGTTCGCCACCATGAGCCCGTACTGGCGCGACAGCGCCTCGATACGACGCATCGCCTCCGGCAGCCTGGCCGGCGGGATCGTCCCATCCATGCACAGGTAATCCGGGCTGATCCGCCCGATCGCCCCGAACGCGCCTTTCCGTCCTTTCCAAATCGCCGCACTCTCCTCCGCCGTGCGCGCGATCCGCACCGTGAGCGGATCGTGCCGGCGGCAGATCGTTTCGAGCCGTGCGAGGAGCGCGTCCTGCTCCGCCTCGTTGCCCTCCACCTCGATGATCAGCAGCGCCTCCGCCTCAAGCGGATAGCCAGCGTGCGCGAAATCCTCGCAGGCCCTGATGCACGGCTTGTCCATGAACTCGAGCGCGACGGGGATGATGCCCGAGCCGATGATGTCGGCGACCGCGGCGGCCGCGACGTCGGTGGCGCGGAAACCCACCAACATGGCGCGTGCACCCTCGGCGGCGCGGAGGATGCGCAGGGTGGCTTCGGTGACGATGCCGAGCTGCCCCTCGGAACCGCAGATCAGGCCGAGCCAGTCGTAGCCCGGCGTGTCGAGATGACCACCGCCGAGCTCCACGATCTCACCGTCCGGCGTGACGAGCGTGACGCCGAGCAGGTTGTTCGCCGTGACACCGTATTTCAGGCAATGTGCGCCGCCGGAGTTCATGGCGATGTTGCCGGCGATCATGCAGGCGAGTTGGCTCGACGGGTCGGGCGCGTAGAAGAACCCCTCGCCTTCGACCGCCCGCGTGACACCGATGTTGGTGACGCCCGCCTCGACCCGGATCAGACGGTCCTCGACACTCACCTCGAGGATGCGGTTGAGGCGCGCCACACCGATCACCACCGCATCCTCGAGGGGGAGCGCCCCGCCCGAAAGGCTGGTGCCAGCCGCGCGCGGCACCACGCGGATGCCGTTGCGCGTGCAGTAGCGCAGAACGGCGGCCACCCCCTCGGTCGAGTCCGGGAGGCAGACTGCGAGCGGCACACGCTTGTAGGCGGTGAAGCCGTCGGTCTCGTACGGCTTGAGGCGAGCGGGCTCGGCAATGACGTTGGCCGCGCCCACCAGCCGGGTGAGGTCGGCGACGATGGCCTCGCGCCGCGCGAGCACGGACGGGTCGGGCGTGGGCAGGGCAATCATCGTCTCCTCCCGGGGACCATGACGCGCAGCGGCGCGCAGGCGTGATCTATGGGCGGCGGGGAGAGGACGCAAGCACCCGGGGACCGCGCGGTCCCCGCTGAACGCGGCGGGCGTCAGCCCTGCCGGGTCTTCATGCGGGGGTTTTTCTTGTTGATCACGTAGACGCGGCCCTTGCGGCGCACGAGGCGGTTGTTCTTGTCGCGCACCTTGGCCGACTTCAGGGAGTTGCGGATCCGCATCGGAGTATTCCTTCGATCGAGCGCCGGCGCATAGAGGCTCAAGCGCGCGCTGTCAACCGCACCAGCTGCCCCGGGCCCTTGCGGGCGGAGAGAGCGTCAGCGGCGGATGGCGTGCCAGCGCAACAGGCGCAGGCGCCCGGCCCGCATGAGGTCGAGACGGCGAAGACAGCGTTCCGCCTCCTCGACGATCCTGGCGGCGTAGGCGGGTGCCGGGCGATCGCGTGCGAGATCCTGCACGAAAGACGACCAAGCGGTCAGTGTTTGGCTCATGTGGCGGCCGGTGATGTCCTCCACGATGCGCACATCGAGGCCTTGGCGTGCCATGAGCGCGGTCATCGCCCGTTCGCCGGCGAGATGCGGCTCCGTCCTCTCGCAGGCTGCCCACAGGGCGAAGGCCTTGGTGGCGGACGGGGTGACGTCGCCAATGACCAGATCGGTGAGCACGAGTTGCCCGGATGGTTTCACGCCCGCGACCAAGGCGCCGAGCAGGCTGAGCTTGTCGGCGTGGCGCCAGAACGCCTCGAGGGCGAGGGCGTGATGGAAGAAATTGCGGCGAATGGCGGGGGAGGCCGGATCGAGGTGCCGCAGCTCCGCCTTGCGCTCGAGCTTGAGCTTGGCGGAGAGGGCAGCGCCGAGGGCGGCGAGGTCGGGGTCACACTCGTATCCGGTGACGTAGCAGCCCCACTGCGCGGCGAGAGCCCGCGCCGCACCACCGAGGCCGGCACCGAACTGAAGCACGGAGTGGGCGCCGTTCAGGCCGAGGGGCTTGGCGAGCGCGAGCACCTCCTCCGCTCCGCCAGGCCCGAGGAAGCCCTCACCCCAGAGGCTGGCGAGGATGCGGAGCTTCGCCTCCGGCCAGCGCGGTTCGGCCGGGGCTTCGCTCGGAGCCGTCGGCTCGAGGCTCGGCTCGTGTCGCAGACCCGCCTGCGACCGTTTCTCCGTGTTCTCGCCCGCCGCCGGCAGCGGCGCGAACAGGGGCGGTGGCGTGGCCGCCCCCTTGTCGGCCCGTCCTTCACCCAGGCCGAACCAGGACCGGACGGATGCCATGCCAGCCAACATCGTGCGCGCCTCCAGCCAGCCATATCGCAGACGGAGGTTGGCGCGGCGTTAACGGGTGGTAGCGGCCGGCCTTCGGGCTTCAGCGCACGTTGCCGCCCGGCCAAAGGACGACGCGGAGGGTCTGGATGATGATCAGGACATCGAACAGGACGGAGAAGTTCTTCACGTAAAAAAGGTCGTAGGAGAGCTTCGACCGTGCGTCGTCGAGCGAGGCGCCGTAGGGGTAGTTGATCTGCGCCCACCCCGTGAGCCCCGCGCGCACCAGATGGCGTTCGTTGTAGAGCGGGAGTTTCTCGGCCAGGTCCTTGACGAATTCGGGCCGTTCCGGCCGCGGCCCGACGAAGGACATGTCCCCCTTGAGAATGTTCACCAGTTGGGGAAGTTCGTCGATGCGCATCCGCCGCAGGAAGCGGCCGATCCGCGTCACCCGCGGGTCGCCCTTCTGCGCCCACATCGCCCCCGCCCGCTCGGCATCCTGCCGCATCGTGCGCAGCTTGAGGATCCTGAACACGCGGCCGCCCTTGGTCACGCGCGCCTGGCGGTAGAGGATCGGCCCCCCGTCCTCGAGTTTGATGGCGATCGCCGCGCCGGCGAGGATCGGCAGGGTGAGGAAGAGCAGGATCGTGCTCACCACGATGTCGAGCGTGCGTTTGAGGAAGAGGTCGACGGCCGTGAAGGTGAAGCCGTCCGCATAAAGCAGCCAGGAATAGTCGAGCCGCTTCATGTCGACGCGGCCGATCTCCTTCTCGAGGAAGCGTTGGAACTCGTAGACCGGGAAGCCCCCCGTCCGGCAGGCGAGCAGCGCCTCCATCGGCATCCCCCGCCGCTCGTCGGGGGCGACCACCACCTGGTCGGCGTCGATCTCGCGGGCGATGGCGACGAAACCGTCCTCGGTGGTCACCACACGCGCCTCGGGATCCTCGGCGAGACGGGGGTCGATCCGGCCGAGGGCAGGGTGATGGACGAAGGTGATCTCCATGCCGACCGCCCGGCCTTCGCGTCGCAGCAGGAAGGCGAGTTCCCAGGCCCGTTTGCCGGTGCCGATGACGAGGATCCGGCGGCGGAAGGCCCCGCGGTCGATCAGCGCGAACATGACCACCCGCCCCGCCCAGCCGACGAGGGTGAACAGGATCAGGGCGACCGCGAACAGCGTCGCCGAACCCTCGGCGGCGAAGGGTGAAGGCAGGAAGGCCGCCGGCGCAGCGGCGACCAGGGCGCCGAGGCCGGCGGCGATCGGCACCCGGCCGAGGGACCGGCGCGTCTCGAGCAGCGCCTCGCGGCGATACAGACCGCTCGCGTAGGCGAAGAGCAGATAGGAGGCGACGAACAGCGCGAGCGGCAGGACGCCGGCCCGACGCTCCGGCGGCAGCGGGCTGAGGGCCAGGGCGGCAGCAAGCGGCCACGCGGCGACAAGCAGCACCAGTTCGATCAGGAACAGGGCCGTGCCGGCCGAGAGCAGCCTCAGATTGCGCGCGATCATGCCAGATGTCTCTACCGGCGGAAGAATGAAGGAGGGTTGAAACCTTTGGCGTGCCCCGCGTCACTCCGCTGCGCGGCGGCGCTCTGCCTCCCTCAGCCAACCGTCCCGCGTCTGCGGCAGGCGCATGCCCAACACATCGCCCGCCACCATGTTGCGCAGGATCTGCGCCGTACCGCCGGCAATGGTGAACATCCGGGCATCCCGCACGTGCCGTTCCATGGGGTTGGCGCGGGCGTAGCCGGCGGCCCCCCAGATCTGCAGCGCATCGTTGGTCACCTTCACTGCCGTTTCGGCGGCGAAGATCTTCGCCTGCGCCGCCAGCGCGGGATCGGGGAAGCCGGCAGGGCCGGCGCAGCGTGCGGCGCGCCAGATCAACAGCCGTGCCGCCTCGATGCCAACCGCCATGTCCGCGAGCAGCCACTGCAGCCCCTGAAACTCGGCGATCGGGCGGCCGAATTGCTCGCGACGCTTCGCGTACGCGACGGCCTGCGCAAAGGCGGCGCGGGCGATGCCGAGCGCAACCGTCGCCGCACCGACACGCTGCGCGTTGTAGGCGTCCATCAGCGCGGCGAACCCCTTGCGGAAGCCGCCCGGCGGGCGAAGCACCATGGCGTCCGGCACCGTCAGGTCACGGAATTCGAGCACGGTTTCCGGAATGCCGCGCACGCCCATCGCGTACTGGCGTTCGCCGACGATCAGCCCCGGCGGGTCGCCGTCGCCGCGGCGGACGACGATGAAGCCGGCAATACCCTGGTCGGCCCCGTCCTCGATGGCGCGGGCAAAGACGAGATGCAAGCGCGAGACGCCACCACCGGTGATCCAATGCTTGCGACCGTTCAGGATCCACCGGTCGCCGCGTCGCTCCGCCCGCGTCGTCATCGCGGTCGCCGCCGACCCCGCTTCGGGTTCGGTGATGCAGATCGCGGGCTTGTCGCCATGCACGAGCACCTGGTCGGCGGCGAGGCGCTTCTGCTCCGCCGTGCCGTAGGCCATGATCGCCCCGATCGCACCCATGTTGGCCTCGACCGTGATCCGCCCCGCGGCGGCACAGGCTGCCGCCATTTCCTCGATCACCAGCACGGCGTCGAAATACGAGGCTCCCCCGCCGCCCCATTCGCGGGGGATCGTCATGCCGAGGAAGCCCGCCTCCTTCAGATCCGCGACATGATCCCATGGGTAGGCCTCGGACGTGTCGATCGCGGCAGCGCGCGGCGCGATCCGCTCCTCGGCCAGACGGCGGGCGCGGGCACGGAGCGCGGTCTCAGCTGGCCCAAGGTCGAACGGCATCACCTGCTCCCGCGGTCCTCTGCATGCGCCGGAGTGTATCCCGCGGGTCAGCCTCCGGCGAGGCGCTCCTCGATCGCGCGTCGGGCGGCGGCGGACAGCCCCGTCAGCGCGGCGAAGCGATCAAGCCAAGCGCGTTCGGCGGCCGAAGCCTCACCGACCGCCAGGACGCACGCCGCATAGATCTGCGCCGCCAGCACGGGATCCGTCACCTCGCGCGCGATCGCCTCGACGGACGCAGGCTGGGCGAACTCCCTGAGCACGAGATCGCGCGCCTCCGCCTCGAGATCGACCCGGTCGAGCTGACCAGCGATCGCTTCACGCTCAGCGGCGTCCAGCGTGCCGTCCGCGCGGGCGGCGGAGATCATGGCCCGAATGGTCAGCAAGGCCTCTCTGTCCTCGGCTCCGACCGGTTCGGCGGGCGGAGAGGGTGCGGCAGGGGCGGACTCCCAAGGGTTGGGCGCAGCGGAGGCGGGCCCAGGGGCAGGCGTTGGCCGATCCGAGGGAGGCGGCGGTACTGGTCGAGGCAGCGGCGCCGGCTGGGTCGGCACGGGCCGGCCCGCCTTGGTCAACGCCTCCACCGCAAGCCCGGCCAGTGCGGCGAGAGCGGAGGCGGTGCGGCGAGACCCACCGATGCGCACATCGATCAGCGGGGCTGGCGTGCGACGGCGCGTGGTGCGACGCCTCGGCGGGGTGAGGACCCCACCGAGCAGAGCGCCCAAGAGGCGATTCGTGTCCATGGCCATCTCCCCGTCAGCGCCGACGCGCGTGGCGAGACTTGCCGGCTGCAGCTGGTCCAATCAATCGCCTTTGGGCCGTTCGCGCCCGGTTAAGCCTTCCTTCAGAGGGGCCCGGCACGATCACCGCCGAGGGCGCGATGGGACTCGAGCGGGTGCAAGGCGTGGCCGACGGCGCGGGCAATGGAGAGCAGGCTCGGTTCGGGTTGTCGGGGCGCGACCGCCTTGCCGCCTTCGCCTTCGCTGCCGCCGACCTGCTGGTCGAGGTCGACGCCGCCGGCGTCATCACCTTCGCCGCAGGTGCCTTTCCGTCGCGCTTCGGCTGCAGCCCGACAGAGGCGCTGGGGCGCCCGATCGCCCACTTCATCGCGGCTGAGGACCATCTCGCGCTCGAGGCCGGGCTTTCTGCGCTCGCCGCTCGCGGCCGCCTGAAGCCGACGGTACTCCGTCTGAACGATGCTGAACGTTCGGCGGTGAGCTGCGCCGGGCTCGCCATCGCGGAGATGGCGGGCCGCTTCTGCCTCGTGTTCGGACCGGTTCCGCTTGCGCCCCAGCGCAGTGCAGGGGCCGAGGCGGAGGGAGGGTTTCTCCGCATGGCCGAGGCGCGCCTGCGCAGCTCCGGTGGCGAGGCGGCGAAACTCGCTCTTTTCGAGGTCGAAGGCCTGGCGGAAGCGACCGCCATGCTCGGGCGCGACGCGCGGGAGGGTTTGCTCGATTCGATCAGCCGAACGCTGGGCGAGCAGGCACCCGCTGGCGCGGCGGCCGAGTTCGGCGGCGGACGCTGGGCCGTGCTGCACGCCGGCAAGGCGGACGCGGCGGCCATGGCGCGCGCCGTCGAGGCCGCGGTGCGGGAGCGGGCGCCGGCAGCGGCAGCCCCGCGCGTGCGGGGCTCCGACCTCGTGCTGGCCGCCCCGGGGTTCTCCACGGCGCAACAGGTGCGAGCGCTGCGGCTCGCTCTCGACGCCTTCGCCGCCGGCGGCAAGCGCGGCCTCGACACTTCGGGCTTCGGCCGCGGCCTCGAGGGGTTCCTGCACACCTTGTCCGAACGGGCGGAAGGGCTGCGGGCCAGGATCCGGCGCCGCGGCTTCCGTCTCCTGTTCCAGCCGGTGGTCGAGCTCGCTGGCCGACAAACGCACCACTTCGAGGCGCTGATCCGCCCGACGCCAGCTGCCGACGGCCAGCCGGAGGCTCCGCAGACCTTCGTCACCCTGGTCGAGGCCGCCGGCCTCTCCGCCGAACTCGACCTCGCCGTCGCGGCCCTTGCGCGCGACAGTGTGACCGCCTCTCGCGCCTCCCTGGTCGCGGTCAAGGTCTCTGCCCTCTCCCTCGGCGATGCATCCTTCCGCTCTTCGCTCGCCGCCACGCTCGATGCGGTACCGGAACTTCAGCAACGCCTGATGTTCGAGATCGCGGAACCCGCCGAGATCGCCGACGCCGAGGTGCTGCGCGCCGCGGTCGACCTGTTGCGAACGCGCGGCTTCCTGGTCGCGCTGGACGATGTGGGCTCGGCAGCCGCCAGTCTGCGTTGGTTGCGCGCGGTTCGCTTCGACTTCGCCAAGATTGACGGCGCGCTGATCCGCGCAGCCGTCACGGCTGAACGTGACCGCGACGTGCTCGCCCAGACCATCGACCTCTGTCGACAGACCGGGGCGGCGGTGATCGCGGAGCGCATCGAGACCGAGGAGGACGCACGGCTCGTCCGCGAACTCGGCGCCACGCACGGTCAGGGCCACCTGTTCGGCAAGCCGGGGCACCTGCCGGGCCTGGTCGGCCGCTGAGTGGAGCGCCGCCGGCGTGGTCGGACGGCCGCAGGCCGCCGAGAACGACCGCGAAACCCGTGAACCGCCGGACGCGGCAGGTTCAACGCATGCACGCTCCTCATCCGACGCTCAGACGAGGTGGGCGGCGAACCACGCGGCGGCCGAGGCCAGCAAGGCGGCAACACGGCCGAAGGCGAAAGCGACAAGCGGCACACGCGGGCGCCCGGAACGCCAAAGCCAGATCGCCCGCACCGCCTCGCTCAGGATCGCGACCGGCACCGCGACCAACCCGAGATGCCGAGAATGAAATCGATCCATGTCCGGTTCGTTCCGGTGGCCATGATGACCACGAAGGCGCCGAGAAAGGCCACGCCTCCGACCAGCGAGGGCACCAGCAGCAAGGCCGACCAGTGCCGCCCCTTCGCGCTCAGAACCCCCGACCCATCAGCGCGTTCGGCAGCCAAGTCGCGATCCCCGGGAAGATGCAGAGCAGCACCATGAACCCGAGCATCAGCAGCACGAAGGGCAAACTGCCCCAGAGGATTTCGGACAGCGGCACCTGCGGGGCGACCCCGCGCAGGACATAGAGGTTCAGGCCGACGGGCGGCGTGATCAGCCCGATCTCGAGATTGATGGTGAGCAGGATGCCGAACCAGATCAGGTCGAAATCGTTCGCCTCCAGCACCGGTTGCAGGATCGGCATCAGCATCAAAATGATGGCCACGGGTGGGAGGAAGCAGCCGGCGAGGAGGAGCAGCGCCTGGATGACCGCCATCAGCACCCAGCGGTTGAGCGAGAGCGAAACGAGCGCGTCCGCCACCGTCTGGGTCACGTAGAGGTAGCTCATCATGTAGCCGAACAGGGCGGCGGAGCCGATGATCATCATGATCATCGTGCTTTCGCGCACCGTATCGCGGTAGATCGCCCAGAGCTCGCGGAGCCGCCAGGTACGGTAGATGGCGATCACCAGCATGAGCGCGAGGAAGGCGGCGATGGCCGCGACCTCGGAGGGGGTGGCGAAGCCGCCGTACATGAACACGGCGACCGCGACGATGATGCCGAGGAAGGGCGCCACCCGAGCGAGCCCCTCCATCTTCTGCGCCATCGTGTAGCGCTCCACGGGCTGCGGGTTGCGGCGCACGTCGCGGATGGAGGCCGCCCAGGCATAGATGGCGAAGATGGTGGTGAGCAGGATGCCCGGGATCACCCCGGCGAGGAACAGCCGCCCGATCGAGGTCTCGGTCGCGATACCATAGAG
Organism: Elioraea thermophila (ex Habib et al. 2022); assembly: GCF_003336755.1. GTDB lineage: Bacteria > Pseudomonadota > Alphaproteobacteria > Acetobacterales > Acetobacteraceae > Elioraea > Elioraea thermophila. The sequence continues at coordinate 36,763 of NZ_KZ851832.1, forward strand.
GATCAGCGTCACCGAAGGCGGGATCAGGATGCCCAAGGTGCCACCGGCGCAGATCGCGCCGGTGGCGAGGCGAGGCTTCACGCCGCGCTTCATCATCTCCGGCACGCCGATCTTGCCGATCGCGGCGGCGGTGGCGGGGGAGGAGCCGCAGATCGCGGAAAAGAGGCCGCAAGCATAGATGTTGGCGATGACGAGCCCACCCGGCACGCGGGCGAGCCAGCGGTGCAGGCTCTCGAAAATGTCGGCCCCTGCGCGGCTCACCCCCACCGAGGAGCCGAGCAGGATGAACAGCGGAATGGTGAGCAGGGCGAAGGAGGAGAGCTCGCTCATCATGGTGATGGCGAGCGTGTTCAACGCACCGGCGGAGCCGAACACGGCGAGAAAGCCGACCGCGACGAGCGCGAGCCCCCACGCGATGGGGAGCCCCGAGAACAGCACGGCGAGGGTGACGACGAGGATCAGGCCGCCGATCTGAAGTTCGCTCACCGCTGCCCCCGCGCGCCGATCTTCCACACCTCCGCCGCGTATTGCAGGGCGGTCAGCGCGAGCCCGACCGGCATCGCCAGATAGAGCGGCCAGCGCACCGGTTTCCACATGCTCTCCGAGGTCTCGCCCGTCACCCACGCCTCGTGGAACAGCTTCCACCCGTGCCAGGCGAGGTAGAGACAGACCGCGCAGCCGACCGCCGCCGTCCCGTACGCCACCGCGCGCTTCGCCCGGCCCCCAAGCAGAATATCGAGCAGGTCGACATTGACGTGACCCTTGGTGCGCAGCGTGTAGGGAGAGGCGAGGAAGATCGCCCCCACCATCAGATAGACCGCGAGCTCGATCTCCCAGAACGCCGAGGCGCCGAGCGAGCGATGCACCACCATGAAACTGACGACGAGCACAGCCACGGTGAGCATGAGCGCCGCGGCGACGGCGCAGAGGAGACCCAGGGCGTCAATCGCGCGCACCCAAAACGGTGCTGCGCGCGGCAAGTCATCCGAGCGAACAGGCGCAAGCGACATCGCGCAGCCCCGAGGCCTCCCCCGGCGTGATCGAGTGGGACGGACGCGCCGCTCGGCTCAGGCGAGCGCCCTGGTCAGCAGATCGAGCAGCTCCCGCCCGTGCCGGGTCGAGCGCGCGAACTCCTCCCAGGCGGTGCGCCGGGCGAGCGCCACCCAGGCCGCGTACTCGGCATCCGTCAGGCCGCGGACCTGGTTGCCGGCGCGCGTGAACGCCTCAACCGCCTTTTCGGCCGCGTCGTTCTGTTCGCGGGCGAACCACTCATCGGCGACATTCGCCGCCTCGTCGATCGCGCGCTGCTGGTCCGGGGTCAACCGATTCCACACCGGGGTCGCCATCACGAGCGGCTGGTAGAGCATCCACAGCGTGTTCGGCCCGCCGATGGTGGCGTGCCGCGTCTGTTCGTAGAGCCGCATCGAGACGAAGGTCTCCGCCGACGTCAGCGTCGCATTCAGCACGCCCGACTGCATGGCGGGATAGATCTCGGTCGAGGGCATGGAGACGACCGAGGCGCCGGCCTCCTTCAGCATCAGTTCGAAGGTCGGGTCGGCCGCACGCATGCGCAACCCGGCCACCGTCTCCGGCCCGCCGATGGCGCGGTCGCGCGAGGCGAAGCCGCCAGGCGTCCACCACCAGGTGACGAGGCGGATGCCGCCTTCCATCGCGATCTCCTGGAAGCGGCGGTGAAAGGGGGTGCCCTTCAGCCGCATCGCCTGGTCAACGCTGCGGATCGTTCCGGGCATGATGCCGATGGAGAACTCGGGCACCTTGCCGACACCGTAGGTGATCGGGAACACCGCCATCTCGAGCGAGCCCGAGAGCATGGCGTCGAACTGTGCGACGGGGTTCGAGATCAGCGACCGGTTCGGGTAGATGCGGAAGCGGAGTTCGGGCGCGCGCTTGCGCACCTCCTCGACGAAGAGGCGCGCGCCGCGATCGCGCGCGTCGGTCTGCTGGCGCCACTGGTGGCTGATGCGGATCTCGTTGCCGCCTTGCGCGCGCAACGACGGCGCCGCCACCAGCATGCCGGCGCCGGCCGCTCCGGCGACGAGTGCACGACGACCGAGGGTCATGGTGTTCCTCCCTGGTTTGCAGCCGTGGGCCTTCAACGGCCCGTCCCAAACACCTTCATGGGACAGGCTTCGGCCGCTGGCAACAGGCGATGGCCGATGGTAACCGCGTTGCGTCAGGCGTGCGGCCAATCGAGCGATGCGACTCGTGACGGTTTGCGACTCCGTTTCTTGTTTACCGTTCATTGAGGGGCCCCTGGTCATCGTTGCGGCGGTGGCTCGGCTGCCCGCGCGGCGGCAGCCCGGCCGGCCGGTTTGGACAGGCCAGGGAGCTGACCCATGCGGCGCAGTCGTTGCCGCTGCGGCATTTCGCAGGCGATCGGCGGTCTGCTCACGGCGCTCGCGCTCCTGGCGGGCGACTTGGCGACCGCGGCGGCCGGCTCCGCGCGGGCAGGAGAGGGAGCGGGCGCAGCGCCGGCAAGCCAGCCGGCCGAGCGGACGGCGGAGCGAAGGATCGATCCTCTCCACGCCCACGCCGTGGTCATCACGCCCCGACTGGTCGGCTCGGCGTTCCAGATCGCACCCGGTCTCGCGGTGACGGCGGCGCACGTCGTCGATGGCTTGGCCCCGGGCGCCCGTGTGACCTTGCGCCGCGGTCCCGCCGGCGGCCCGATGACGACAGGGCGGTTGCTTGGCCTCAGCCCGGCGATGGACCTCGCCGTTCTCGAGATACCGCAGGGTTTCCTCCAGCAGATCGACAGCGATGCACGGTCGCCGGTCGGGGCTCGGCCAGTGGCGCTGACCGCCCCGGTGGCTGCGGGTGATCGTCTGGCTGCCTTCGGGTCCGTCCCTCTGCGCGACCCGCAGCTTGCCCTGCCGCGGCGCGTCGAGGGGGTGGCGACCGGACGGGCGGTGAACGTGCCAGGCCTCGGGCCGGGCCTCGTGGCCTCGCTGCCCGGCACGGTCCCCGGCTTCTCGGGCGGCCCCGTGGTCGATGGTGCTGGGCGTCTCGTCGGCATGATCATCGCCATCCGTCGCCTTCCCGCCGCTGGCCGGACGGACGGTTCCGGCTCTCGGGTCGCGCTCAGCGACGAGGTCTACGTCCTGTCCGCTGCGGCCTTGCTCGACGAGGCCCAGCGCATCGCCCAGCGCGCTCGCATGGAGGTGACACCGCTACAGTGAGACAGTGAGGCGGCGGGCCGGAGAGCACAGCAGTCCGACCCCGCCGGCGCCCCCCTCGGCAGCAGAGCGACCGGCGGCTTTCGCCCAGCCGAGTGGACTCGGCACCCGGTGCGCGGCGCGCTCTCGCCCGCGCCGCCGACTCAGTTCGGCGGCCCCCTTGGCTCGACGTCCCTAGAACGACAGCAGGGTCGCCTGCTTCACCAGGGGCAAACCGCGCACGCGGTCCAGAACCTCCGCCGGCACCGGCTCGTCGACGGAAACAAGACAGATCGCATCGCCCCCCGGCGCGTTGCGGCCGAGATGCATGGTCGCGATATTCACGCCCGCTTCGGCAAGGGTGGTGCCGAAACGGCCGATGAACCCTGGCTTGTCCTCATTCGTCACGTACAGCATGTAGCGCGAGAAATCCGCCTCCACCGGGATCCCCTTGATCTCGACCAGGCGGGGCCGAGAGCCTGCGATGAGCGTGCCGGCGACCGTGCGGGTGTCGCGATCCGTCGTCACCGCGATGCGAATCAGCGTTTGATACTCGGAAGGCCGGTCGTGCACGGTCTCGGTGATGTCGATGCCGCGCTCGCGCGCCATCACCGGCGCGTTGACCATGTTCACCCCCTCCATCAGTGGCCCGAGCAGGCCGGCGAGAGCGGCCGCAGTGAGAGGGGTGTGGTTCAGTGTGGCGACATGCCCCTCGTATTCGATGGCGACGGAGCGAAAACCGCCGTCGCGCGCCACCGACAATTGGCCGGCGAAGGCACCGAGCAGGCGCGCAAGCTCCATGTACGGCTTCAGCCGCGGCGCATCCTCGGCCGAGACGGAGGGCATGTTGATCGCGTTCGTCACCGCCCCGGTCAGCAGGAAGTCGCTCATCTGCTCTGCGATCTGCAGCGCGACGTTTTCCTGCGCCTCCATGGTCGAGGCGCCGAGATGCGGCGTGCAGACGACGTTCTCCAGACCGAACAAAGGGCTGTCGGTCGCGGGTTCGGTCTCGAACACGTCGAGCGCGGCGCCGGCGACGTGACCGGAGACGAGCGCGTCGTAGAGATCCTTCTCCACGATCAGTCCGCCGCGGGCGCAGTTGATGATGCGCACGCCGGGCTTCATCTTCGCGATGGCGCGCGCGTCGATGATGTGGCGCGTGCCCTCCGTCAGCGGCGTGTGCAGCGTGATGAAGTCGGCGCGCGCGAACAGGTCATGCAGGTCGACCTTCTCCACCCCGAGCGCGACCGCCCGCGCCTCGGAGAGGAACGGGTCGTAGGCGATCACCTTCATCTTCAGCCCGAGCGCACGGTCGGCGACGATGGAGCCGATGTTGCCGCAACCGATGATGCCGAGCGTCTTGCCGTAGAGCTCGACGCCCATGAACCGGTTCTTCTCCCACTTGCCCGCCTTGGTCGAGGCGGAGGCCTCGGGGATCTGGCGGGCGAGGGCGAACATGAGGGCGATGGCGTGCTCGGCGGTGGTGATGGCGTTGCCGTGCGGCGTGTTCATCACCACCACGCCGCGGGCGGTGGCGGCCTTGACGTCGACGTTGTCGACGCCGATGCCGGCGCGGCCGACCACCTTCAGGTTCTTCGCCGCGGCGAGAAGCTCCGCCGTCACCTTCGTCGAGGAGCGGACGGCGAGCCCATCGTAGTCGGCGATGATGGCGCGGAGCTCGGCGGGCGAGAGGCCGGTCCTGACGTCGACCTCGATGCCGCGCGCACGGAAGATCTCGACCGCGGCGGGAGAGAGCTTGTCGGAAATGAGGACCTTCGGCATCGGCGTCATTCCCCGGCCGGCACGGTGGCGAAACGTTGTGCCACCGTCTCGGCTGCCCAATCGAGCCAAGGCAGCACGGCCTCGATGTCGGCCGTCTCCACCGTAGCCCCGCCCCAGAGCCTGAGCCCCGGCGGCGCGTCGCGATAGCCGCCGGCATCGAGCGCCACACCTTCAGCCTCGAGGAGGGCGGCGATGGCCTTCGCCGCCTCGGCCTGCCTCTCGGCGGAGAGGGCGGTGAACCAGGGGGCGACGATGGAGAGGCAGATCGAGGTCGAGGAGCGCGTGCGCGGATCCTCGGCGAGGAAGGCATAGTTCGGCGTCTTCTCAACCCAACGCGCCACCGCGGCGAGATTGGCCTCGGAACGACGGATGAGCTCGGGAAGCCCCCCGATCGACTCCGCCCAGGCAAGCCCGTCCAACGCATCCTCCACGCAGAGCATGGAGGGGGTGTTGATGGTCTCGCCCTTGAAGATGCCCTCGATCAGCTTGCCGCCGGAAACCAAGCGGAAGATCTTCGGCAGTGGCCAAGCGGGCTTGTGCGTGAGGAGCCGCTCCACCGCACGGGGAGACAGCGCGAGCATGCCGTGCGCCGCTTCGCCGCCGAGCACCTTCTGCCAGGACCAGGTGACGACATCGAGCCGGTCGTAGGGAAGGTCCATCGCGAACACGGCCGAGGTGGCATCGCAGATCGCGAGCCCCACGCGGTCGGGCGCGATCCACGCGCCATCCGGGATGCGCACGCCGGAAGTCGTTCCGTTCCAGCAGAAGACGACATCGTGCGACCAGTCGACGGCGGTCAGGTCAGGCAAGCGACCGTAGGGAGCCGAGAGAATGCGGTGCTCGACCTTGAGCTGCTTCGCGACATCGGTCGCCCAGGCTTCGCCGAAGGATTCGAAGGCGATCACGTCGACGGGGCGAGGGCCGAGCAACGTCCACATCGCCATCTCGATCGCGCCCGTGTCGGAGGCGGGAACGATGCCGAGACGCCAATCCTCGGGCAGGCCGAGCAGCCGTTTCGAGCGCGTGATCACCTCGGCGAGGCGGGCTTTCGGCTCCTTCGCGCGGTGCGAACGGCCGAGCAGCGCGCCTTCAAGCGCGGCAAGCGACCAGCCGGGTCGCTTGGCGGTGGGCCCGGACGAAAAGCGCGGGTTGTTGGGACGGGCGGTTGGCCGCGCGGGCGGCGAGGCGGTGTGCGCCATGGCGAGCTCCCTTGCAGAAGCGATGCGCCCCGGTGGGGGGGCGTGACCCGGGGCGGGCTATAGACCCGCGCCTGCGGCGCCGCAATCGTGCCGCGCTGCCTCAAACGGGCAGCAGGATCTCGCCCCGCGCATGGTGCCGCGCTGGCCCCCCTCCCCCGCGGGCGGCGCGGCGCTGGGCGGCCTAAGCGCGAGACAGTGCGGCCAAGCGAACCGGGTCGACCGTCACCGCGTGATCGAGTGGCCCGTGCCCCTGGCCGTAGCCGGGGGCCGAGGCGAGGGCGAGGGCGACGTAGTGGCGGGCGCGAATGACGGCCTCGCGCAGAGCCAGGCCCTGGGCGAGCCCGGCGGCGATGGCGGAAGCGAGCGTGCAGCCGGTGCCGTGCGTGTGGCGGGTGACGATGCGCGGGCCGGAGAAGGCTTCCATCCCCTCAGCCGTCACGAGAAGGTCGGTCACCCGCTCCCCCGGCAGGTGCCCGCCCTTCATCAGCACCGCCCCACAGCCGAGGGAGAGGAGACGCTCGGCCACCCGCTTCATGTCGTCGAGCGAAAGGATAGCCGAGCCCGCCAGCACTTCCGCCTCCGGAACATTGGGGGTGATCACCGTCGCGCGCGGGATCATCAGCCGCATCAGCGCCGAGACGGCGTTCTCCTCCAGGAGCCGATGCCCGCCCTTGGCCACCATCACGGGGTCGACCACCACCGGCACCGGCGGGTCGAGGGCGGTGATCTCCTCCGCCACCGCCTCGATCACCGGCACGTCGTGCAGCATGCCGGTCTTCACCGCATCCACACCGAGGTCGGAGACGACGACGTCGATCTGTTCGCGGATGAAACCGGGTGGCACGGGCAGCACGTTGGCCACGCCTTGCGTGTTCTGCGCCGTGAGGGCGGTGACGGCGGTCATGGCGAAAGCGCCGAGACAGGTGACGGCCTTGATGTCGGCCTGGATCCCCGCCCCGCCCCCGGAATCGGAACCGGCGACGATCAGCACTCTGCCCTTCATCACGCCACCACCTCGGCCACGACGGAACGGATCGACTCCGCGACGAAATCGACCACCTCCGCAACGAGGCTCTCCTCGACCGCCTCGGCCATCACGCGGACCACCGGCTCGGTGCCCGACCGGCGGATCAGCAAGCGCCCCCGCCCGGCGAGCCGCGCCTCGGCCTCGGCGATGGCGGCCGCGATGCGCGGGTGGGAGAGATCGAGCCGCCCGTCGTGGCGGACGTTGCACAACCGTTGCGGTAGGGGGTCGAACTGGCGGCACACCTCGGAGGCGGGCCTGCCGGTCTCGACGATGACGGCGAGCACCTGCAGGGCGGCAATCAGCCCGTCTCCGGTCGTCGCATAGTCGGTGAGGATCATGTGCCCCGACTGCTCGCCGCCGACGTTCATGCCCTTCTCGCGCATGCGTTCGGCGACGTAACGGTCGCCTACCGCCGTGCGCTCGAGCACGAGGCCCCGTTCGGCAAGGAAGCGCTCGAGCCCCATGTTGCTCATCACGGTGGCCGCCACGCCGCCCCCGGCCAGCCGCCCGGTGCGCGACCACGCATCAGCGATCAGGGCCAGCACCTGGTCGCCGTCGATCACCCGGCCCGTCTCGTCGGCGAGGATGAGGCGGTCGGCGTCGCCATCCAGGGCGAGGCCGAGATCGGCGCCGTTGGCCACCACCTCGCTCTTCATGTGTTCGGGCACCGTGGAGCCGCAGCCGCGATTGATGTTCACCCCATCGGGCGCGACGCCGAGCGGGATCACCTCCGCGCCGAGTTCGGCGAGCACGAGCGGAGCCACGCGATAGGCGGCACCGTTCGCGCAGTCGATGACGATGCGCAGCCCATCGAGGCGAAGGTTGCGGGGAAAGGACGATTTCGCCGCCTCGATGTAGCGGCCGCGCGCATCCTCAAGCCGTACGGCGCGGCCGAATTCGCCCGGAGCAGCGAGGTGATCCTCCAGGGCGGCATCCTCCATGAGCCGCTCGATCTCGGCCTCCATCGCGTCCGAGAGCTTCCAGCCGTCGGGACCGAAGAGCTTGATGCCGTTGTCCTCGAACGGATTGTGCGAGGCCGAGATCATCACCCCGAGGTCGGCCCGCATGGAACGCGTGAGCCAGGCGATCGCCGGCGTGGGCAACGGACCCACGAAGTTCACGTCCATGCCAACCGAGATGAAGCCGGCGGCGAGCGCGTTTTCGATCATGTAGCCGGAGAGGCGGGTGTCCTTGCCGATGACGACGCGTGGCCGGTGCCCGGCCGTGTTGCGCCGGAACAACGCCCCGGCGGCTTGGCCCAGGCGGAGGGCGGTTTCCGCCCGCATCGGCGGGGCGTTGGCCCGGCCACGGACCCCGTCCGTTCCGAACAGACGACGACGATCGGACGCCATCGGCGAAGGCTCCCGCTGACCCGAAAAGAGGCGCGCCGGCCGGCAGAACGGCCGCTCCGGCACGCCCTGCGAGGTTTAGCACCCCTAGCTTGACGATCGCTTTATCCCTGCCCGGGGATGCTCCGCCAAGGGCCGCGACTGTTCCGCCGGTCGTGGTCGCGCCGCGCCCTGCCACCGCGGGTCGAACGATTGACCGACCGGGGATGCAGCGAACGCAGGCGGAAACGTCAGACGTTCGGCTGCGGCTGCGCTCCGAAGCCGCCGGCGGGTGCGGCGCCCGTCTTCGGCACGCGCCCCGAGGTCGGCACCGAGGAGCGGCGCTGGTCCGCCTGCGGCTGCTCCTGCTCCTGCTTGCGGATGATCGGCTCGCCGGCGAGCAGCGCCTTGATCTCCTCGCCGGACAGCGTCTCGTACTCGAGCAGGCCCTGGGCGAGCCGATCAAGGTCGGCGCGGCGTTCGGTGAGGATGCGCTTCGCCGTCGCGTAGGCCTCATCGATGATGCGGCGGATCTCGCGGTCGATCTCCTGCGCCGTCGCCTCGGAGACGTTCTTGGTCTGGGTGATGGCGTGGCCGAGGAAGACCTCCTGCGAGTTGTCGGCGTAGGCGACCATGCCGAGCTTCTCGCTCATGCCCCACTCGGTGACCATGCGGCGCGCCTGCTCGGTCGCCATCTTGATGTCGCCGGCCGCCCCGTTGGACACGCGGTCGGGGCCGAACACGATCTCCTCGGCCGCGCGCCCGCCCATCGCCATCGCGAGCTCCTGCAGGAGCTTCGACTTGTGCTTGGAGTAGCGATCGCCCTCCGGCAGCGACATGACGAGGCCGAGCGCGCGGCCACGCGGAATGATGGTGGCCTTGTGTACCGGATCGCACTCGGGCAGCGACATCGCGACCAGCGCGTGCCCGGCCTCATGGTAGGCGGTCATGCGCTTCTCCTCCTCGCTCATCACGAGGGACTTGCGCTCCACCCCCATCAGGACCTTGTCCTTCGCCGCCTCGAACTCGGCCATGCCGACCACCCGCTTGCCGAGCCGGGCGGCGAGCAGGGCGGCCTCGTTCACCAGGTTGGCGAGATCGGCCCCCGAGAAGCCGGGGGTGCCGCGGGCGAGCACCTTCGGGTCGACGTCGGCGGCAAGCGGTACTTTCCGCATGTGCACGCGCAGGATCTTTTCCCGCCCGTTCACGTCCGGGTTCGGCACCACGATCTGACGGTCGAACCGCCCCGGGCGAAGCAAGGCGGGATCCAGAACGTCGGGGCGGTTGGTGGCGGCGATCAGGATCACCCCCTCGTTCGACTCGAAGCCGTCCATCTCGACGAGTAGCTGGTTCAGGGTCTGCTCGCGCTCGTCGTTGCCACCGCCCAAGCCCGCGCCGCGATGCCGCCCCACGGCGTCGATCTCGTCGATGAAGATGATGCAGGGCGCGTTCTTCTTGCCCTGCTCGAACATGTCGCGCACGCGCGATGCGCCGACGCCGACGAACATCTCGACGAAATCCGAACCCGAGATGGTGAAGAACGGCACGTTCGCCTCGCCGGCAATGGAGCGGGCGAGCAGCGTCTTGCCGGTGCCGGGCGGCCCGACCAGCAGCACGCCCTTCGGAATACGCCCGCCCAAGCGCTGGAACTTCTGCGGGTCGCGCAGGAAGTCGACGATCTCCTGCAGCTCGGCCTTCGCCTCGTCGATGCCGGCGACGTCGTCGAAGGTCACGCGCCCCTGCTTTTCGGTGAGCAGCTTGGCGCGCGACTTGCCGAAGCCCATGGCACGCCCGCCCCCCGACTGCATCTGGCGCATGAAGAAGATCCACACGCCGATGAGCAGCAGCATGGGGAACCAGGAGAGGAGGTAGTGGAAGATCGGGTTGACCTCGCTCTCCTCCGGCCGGGCGACGACGCGCACGCCGCGCTCGGTGAGCTTCTGGATGGTCACCGTGCCCGCATCGGGCGGGAGGTAGGTGGTGAACATGCGCCCATCCAGCAGTTGGCCGGTGACCACGCGGCCCTGGATGGTGACGTCCCGCACCTGGCCGTTGCCGACCTCGTTGAGGAAGTCGGAATAGGCGATCTGGCTCGCGTAGTGGCGCGGCGAGGAAGGCTGGAACAGATTGAACAGCGCCACCAGCAGCAGCGCGATGATGACCCAAAGGGCGAGGTTCCGTCCGAAGTTGCTCACGCGGCGATCATCCTCGATCTGTGTCGGCGCGAACCGCCGGCCATCTCAACATGGGTCTCGTTACCAAGCTTCCAATGGCCCCCAGCTCCCCACCGCCGGCCCAAAGCTCGACAAGCGCCACCGGCGGGCGAAACCGAGCCTGCGGCACCGGCAACCACCTGCCCGAATGATACAGGATCGGCGGCACTGCAACCAGCACGCCGCCATGCCGGATCGCCGGCAGGGTGGCCAGGACCGCGGCGGGAACATCGCGCGCCGGAGTATGGGTGCGACGGAGCAGCGCCGCCTCCGCCGCGCCCAACGGCCCGACGGTGCTGCCCGGTACGGCGGTGACGCGCCAGCGCCCGTCCCACGGCACCGGCGACGCTCCGGCCATCTCGACCTCGGCCGCGACCGCCGCCGGCTCGCGTGCCACCAGCCATGTCGTCCCCCGACGCGCGACGAGGCAACCGGCAGCCGTGCCGCCGCCCCCTCTCGCCATGCGATGGAGAAGAGGGGCTAGGCGGTCTTGGCGCACGGGATGTTGATGGCCGCCGATGCAGCGCAACAGCGCGGCGAGCGCCGCCTGTCGCATCGTCTCGTCCCAGGCCGCGAAGGAAGCGGCGTCGAGCTGGGCGAAGCCGAGGGGGGAGAGGGTGACGGCCTGCGCGAGCGCCCGCGCGAGGACTGCCTCGGCTGCGGCGCGGCGGCGGGAAGCGGCCGCCGCGACCTGCGCGGCAGCCTGCACCCCCACCCCTTGGCCGTCGCCGTCGCGCAAGGCGGCGCGCAACACCGCCCGCGTCGTCCGCCCCGTGTTGGACGGGTCCTCGATCCACGGCTGGCCAAGGCCGCGCAGGAAGGCCTTGAGGGCCACGGGAGGGGCGCCGAGCAGCGGCCTCAGCAGGCGCACGGGGCCGAGCGGCCGAACCACCGGCATGCCCGCGAGCCCCCCCTCGCCCGAGCCACGCCCGAGCCGGATCAGCACCGTCTCCGCCTGGTCGAGGGCATGGTGGGCAAGGAGGAGATGGAGTGCCCCCACCTCGGCCGCCGCCTCGGCCAGAGCAGCCAGGCGGGCACGGCGCAGCGCCTGGGCGTCGGTGCCGGCACGCGCCAGCGTGATGATCCGCGCCTCGATGCTCCGCGCCGCGAGCCACGCCGCGGCAAGGCGCGCCTCCAGCGCGGCGGCCGCACGCACGCCATGATCGACGACGAGCCCGATCGCCCGCCCTCCCCTCGCCCGCGCCCAAGGCTCAGCGAGCAGGGCAAGGGCGAGACTGTCCGGGCCCCCCGAGACGGCGACCGCAAGCAAGGGGGAAGGCTCGAACGGCCCGAGCCGCTCGAGTGCGGCGCTGAAGCGGGTCTCGAGCTCGGTCAGCAGCGCAGCCGGGATCGCTCGCGGGTCAGCGCCTCTCGGATGTCCGCCCGCATGTCGGTGGCGAAATCCGAGGCGAGCTGGCGGAACACCTCGCACGCGCTGTCACGCTCGTTGATGGCGGCAAGCGAGCGGCCGAGCCCGAGCAGCACGTCCTGGCGACGGGAGCGGTCGGTCACGCGCGAACGGGCGTCGTCATAGGCCAGAGCCGCTTGGGTGAACTCCCGCCGGCCGTAGAGCGCCTCGGCGCGGATCAGGTAGGCCTCGCCGACGCGGGGGTCGCGCGGGTAGGTGGCGATGAAGGCCTGCGCCTCCCGCTCGGCCGTCGCCCAATCCTGCCGGCGCAACGCCTCCTGGGCGGCGCGCAGGATCTGCTCCTGGGTGCGCGGGCGGGCGGGCTGGGCCGGCGCCGCCGGCGGGGTGGGCAGGGCCGCCTGTTGCTGCGCCGGCGCCTGAGGGGTCGGCTGCGCGCCGCCAGCCGCCGGTCGTTGCGGTGCCGCTCCACCGCGCCCGGCTTCCAGGGCACCGATGCGGAACTCCAGGTCCTCGCGGTTCTTCTCCACCGTCGCCGAGAGTTCGCGCAGCGCGTTCTGCGTCTCGTCGCTGCGGCCGCGCAACAGGCGCACCTCCGTCTCCAACGCCTGCACGCGTTCGAGCAGCCGCGTGAGCAATTCCTGCTGGCTGCCGGGCATGGCTCCCCCCGCGCCGACGGGTGGGGCGACCGCGACCGGAGGAGCGACGGCACCGCCCCCCGTGCCGAGCCGGCCCTGCAGCGCCTGCAGGTCACGCCGCAATTCGAGGATCTGGTTCTGCAACGCGATCGCCTCGCGGCTTTCGAGTTGTGCCGCGGCCGGAGCGGCGAGGCTGAGCCCGATCAAGGTGACGACCGCAAGTCTGCTGCGCATCGGTCCATCCTCCTCGTTGGCGGCGAGGCCGAAACGCGACGGGCGGCCTCGGGGCCGCCCGCGCGGGATCAGCGGCTCGGCCGCCCGTTCACTGCACGACGGTGACGGCGCGCCGGTTCTGCGCCCAAGCCTCCTCGTTCGAGCCGAGCACGGCCGGACGGTCCTTGCCATAGGAGATGGTGCTGATGCGCGCCCCATCGACGCCGCGGGCGATGAGATAGTTGCGCGCCGAATCGGCCCGGCGCTGGCCGAGCGCGAGGTTGTATTCGCGCGTGCCGCGCTCGTCGGCATGGCCCTCGATGATCACGCGAACCTGCCGGTGCGTCTGCAGCCAGGCGGCCTGGCGATCCAGGGTCGGCGCCTGATCGGGGCGGATGTCGGAGCGGTCGAAGTCGAAGAAGACGCGATCGCCGACATTGGCGACGAGATCCTCCTGCGTGCCGGGGCGAGGCCCGGTGGCTTGGCCGGCGCCCGTCACGGCCCCACCCTGATCGGGGGCCTGGGCACAAGCCGCCACCAGCGCGAGGGCGGCGATGGGGGCAAGCAGCTTCGTCTTCATCGTCAGGTCAACTCCTTTCGGTGTGGCAACTCTTGTCCGCCTCTGCCGACGATTCCGCAACCGATGCGGGCGCATATGCGGGCTGCGTTCACTCCGATCAAGGTCGGGCGGAACTGTGACGATTCCGCGCCTAACCCGGGATCAGGGGCGACCAGGCGGGGTCGGAGGCGTCGGCCGGCGTGGGCAGGGCGCGCTCGTTGAACCCCGTGATGTCGATGGAGGCGAGCCGCGCGGAGTAGCCGCCGCCGCGCGCGTCCTGCGCCCTGGTTTCGCGCCAGAAGGCGAGCACGCGGCCGTTGGGCGCGAAGGTCGGCCCCTCCATCTGCCAGCCTTCGGAGAGGATGCGCTCGCCGGACCCGTCGGGGCGCATCACGCCGATGGCGAAGGTGCCGCGCGTGAGGCGGGTGAAGGCGATCAGGTCGCCGCGCGGCGACCACACCGGGGTGGCGTAGCGCCCCTGGCCGAAGCTGATGCGGCGCACGTTGCCGCCATCCGCGTCCATCACATAGAGCTGCTGATCGCCGCCGCGGTCGGAGTTGAACACCACCTTCTGCCCGTCGGGGGAGAAGCAGGGCGAGACGTCGAGCGAAGGCCCCGAAGTGAGCTGACGTTCCCGCCGCGTGCGCAGGTCGACGACGAAGATGTTGGCATCCCCGCCGCGGATGGCGGAGAGGATGACGCTGTTGCCGTCGGGGCTGAAGCGGGGGGAGAGCGTCATGCCGGGGAAATTGCCGAGCAGGGTCTCGCGCCGCGTATCCACGTCCATCAGGTAGACGCGCGGTTCGTTCCGCGCATAGGACATGTAGGCGATCTCGCGCGTGTTGGGGTGGAAGCGGGGGGTGAGTGCGGCCCACGCGCCGTCCGTCAGGAAACGGTGGTTCTCGCCGTCCTGGTCCATGATGGCGAGGCGGCGAATGCGCCGGTCGCGCGGCCCCGATTCGGAGACGTAGACGATGCGGGTGTCGAAGTAGCCCTTCTCGCCGAGGAGCCGTTCGTAGATCGCGTCCGAACAGATGTGCGCGATGCGCCGCCAGTTGGGGATTTGCGTCGTGTAGGCGGTGCCCTGGATCTGCGTGCCGGGCAGCACGTCCCACAGCCGGAACTCGACGCGCAGCCGATCGCCCTGCTGGTCGACCCGGCCCGTCACCAGCGCCTGCGCACCGATCACCCGCCATTCGGCGAAGCGGGGCGTGGCCTCGGGGCTCTCCTGCAGGAAGGCGCGGCGGTCGATCGGGCGGAAGAGGCCCGAGCGCGCCAGGTTGGCGGTGATCACCTGGGCGATCTGCGCGCCCCAGGGCTGCGCGCCGGCGAAATCGGGGATGGCGATCGGCAGGGGGTCGGTGCGGGCGCGGGTGATGTCGATCACCGGCCGCTGCGCCTGGGCGCGCGCATCGAGCGCAAGCACGGTCGAGACCACCGGCGCGGCGGCGAGCAGCGCGCGGCGCGAGAGGCTGATCCGCTCGAGCGCATCGAGCAGCGCGGGGGACAGAAGTCGCTTCGTCATCGCAACAGCCATCGTCTGAGGTCGCGCGCTTCCTAGCGCACACGGGCCGCGGGGTCGATGCCGGGCGCGATGGAACCGTCGTGAGGGCGAGCCGATCAGCGGATCAGCCCGCGTGGGTTGAAGCGGAAGATTGCGCTTTCGAGTGTGGCGATCTTCTCGGGCGGCACCGGCAGCGGCTCGCAGCGCGGGTTGCGCAACGCCCGCTGCGCGCTTTCGAACACCGCGCGCACGCGGGGATCGTTGAGATTGGTCCCCGGTGCCGGCTGCACCGCGACCACCGCCACGCCAGTGCCCGAGGGGCGGAAGCGCGCCTGCACCTCGACCACGATCTGCTCGAGCCCAAGCATGCCGGGATCGACCGACCAGCACTCGGAGATCCGGTTGGAGAGGCCTTCGATCTCGCCGCGGGAAAGTCCCGGGCTGGGCGCGGTTCCGCCCGGCGCGCCGGCGGCCGGCGCCCCTCCCCCGGTGGGCCTCTGCGGTTGCGGCGGACGCTGCGCCTGTTGCTGGCGAAGCCGCTCCAGCGTGTTCTGCAGCGCCGTCGAGCCCTCCTGAGGCCGCTGCACCGGGGGCGTCTGCACCGGGGGCGGCGGCGCGGGAGGCCGCGGCGGCGCGGGCGGCGGCGGGGGAGAAGGCGGCGTCGGGGGGCGCGCCGGGGCGGGCTC
>NZ_QMDI01000011.1 GCF_003336755.1 Elioraea thermophila (ex Habib et al. 2022)
CACCGCCACCGCCGCGGCTGCCCGCCCGCCGGCGCGCGGCAGGCCCGCCACGGGCGCCCGAGGCGGGGCGGGGGGTGTCGGGGCGGGGGCCGCGACGGCGGGCGAGCTCTCGCCGACCAGCCGACGCACGAGATCGCCAGGCGTAGGAAGGTCAGCCACGTGGGCGAGCCGGATCAGCACCATCTCGGCTGCGGCCAGGCGGTCCGTCGCTTCGTTCGTCTCGGCAAGCCCCTTGAGAAGCATCTGCCAGGCCCGGCCGAGCACGGGCAACGACAGGCGCTCGGCGAGCCGAGGCGCGCGCAGCCGCTCCTCCTCGGTCGCTCCCCCCTCCTGCGCCGCGCTGCCGACCGCCTTGGCGCGGGTGACAGCGTGCGTCACCGCGAGCAGGTCCTGCAGCACCACGCCGGGGTCGGCGCCCGCGGCATGAGCCTGAGCGAGCAGATCGAGCGCCTCGGCAAGCCGGCCGCCCATCAGCGCCTCGAACAGGTCCCACACTTGCGCGCGGTCGGCGAGGCCGAGCATGCCGCGCACCGCTTCCGCCGTGACCGGGCCGTCGCCGGCGAGCGCGATCGCCTGGTCGAGCAGGGAGAGCCCGTCGCGCACCGACCCGTCAGCCGCGCGGGCGATGAGGGCGAGCGCCTCGGGCTCGGCGGCCACCCCTTCGCGGGCGGCGATCTCGGCGTAGTGGGCGGCGAGCGTGCTGGCGGGGATGCGGCGGAGGTCGAAACGCTGGCAGCGCGAGAGGACGGTGACGGGAACCTTGCGGATCTCGGTGGTGGCGAAGATGAAGACGACGCGCGGCGGCGGCTCCTCCAGCGTCTTCAGCAGCGCGTTGAAGGCCGCCGTCGAGAGCATGTGCACCTCGTCGACGATGTAGACCTTGTAGCGCGCGGAGAGGGGGGCGTAGCGCGCGCCCTCGATCACCGTCTCGCGCACGTTCTGCACGCCGGTGTTGGAGGCGGCGTCGATCTCCAGCACGTCGGGGTGACGATCCTCGGCGATGGCGCGGCAGGCCTCGCAGACGCCGCAGGGCGAGATGGTGGGCGTGGTGCGCAGCCCATCGGGCCCGGTGCAGTTGAGCGCGCGGGCGATGATGCGGGCGGTGGTCGTCTTGCCCACGCCGCGCACGCCGGTGAGCATGTAGGCGTGCGCGATGCGGCCCGAGGCGAAGGCGTTGGTGAGGGTGCGCACCAGCGCCTCCTGGCCGATCAGCGCCTCGAAGCTCTGCGGCCGGTATTTCCGGGCCAGCACCCGGTAGTGCGCCGGGGCGTCGGGCAGCCTCCCTTCGGGCGCCGCCGAGGGGGCGGAGTCGCCGAACAGGCTCGGCGCGGCGGGGTCGGTCTGGGGCGGGTCGGCGGGCGTGCCGAACAGGTCGGACATGCGCGGGCGAGGCGCTCCCTGGACCGGGCTCGTTCGGGGGTGGGAGACCGGCAGCACGACCCGGGCAAGAACTCGTTACGGCTGCTTCCTTCCGGACCTGGCCGGGTTGGCGAGGAGCCCGTCCGTCGCCGATCTCCCGAATGGCTCATAGCACGTGGGGATGGTCTCGCGCCAACCCCGACCGGGCGGGAACCTCGGATGGACGAGGTGCCGGGCGCGTGGCAGGGTCCTGCCCTCCGATGAGCCTTCCGTTTCGTGGCAATCCCTACAGTGGCAGCCCGCTCGATCGCGCCTCCGATCGTCGCGACGATCCGGCGTTCGTCGCCGGTCACCTGCGTGATCCCGGCACGCTGTTCGTTCCCGTGTGGCGCTCGCGCAACCTGATGCGGCTCGGCCCGGACGGGGCCGAGGCCGTCCTGCTCTCGGCCTCGATGGCCACGCTGCTGGGGGTGGCCGAACGACCCTGGGCGCTGTTGGGCCTGGATCGTGGCAGGGCGGTGTTCGCGGTCGACCTCTCGGCCGAAGACGACCCCCTCGCGTCGATGGACGGGCTGGAGGGGGCGGCCTTCGCCGACCTGCGCGAGGCAGCGGGGCTTCTGCCCGCACCGGAGGCGGCCATCCTTGCCCATGCCCGCGCGCTGATGCACTGGCGGTCGCGCCAGCGGTTCTGCGGCGCGTGCGGTGCGGCGTGCGAACCTCGCAGCGCCGGTCACGTCATGCTCTGCACCGGCTGCGGCGCGTCGCACTTTCCGCGCACCGATCCGGCGGTGATCATGCTGGTGACTTGCCGCGTGGAGGGGGAGGAGCGGGCGTTGCTCGCGCACAATCGTCGTTTCCCGGTGGCGCGGATGTTTTCGACGCTGGCGGGCTTCGTCGAGCCGGGCGAAAGCCTGGAGGAGGCCGTGGCGCGTGAGGTGCGCGAGGAGGCGGGCGTGCGCGTAGGTGCCGTGCGCTACCACTCTTCGCAGCCCTGGCCGTTTCCCTCCTCGATCATGCTGGGGTTCGTCGCCGAGGCGGCCGACCCGACCCTGATGCTCGATGCGGAGGAGATCGCGGAGGCGCGATGGTTCTCGCGCGACGACCTCCGCGAGCCGGAACGGGTCGGCATCCGGCTGCCCCGGCCCGACAGCATCGCAAGGCGGTTGATTCTCGACTGGGTGGAGCAGGTGCAGCGTTGAAACGGCTGTTGGTCCTCTGCCTGCTGGCCGCGTGCGGCCCGCCGAGCGGTCTTCCCGCCCCGCCCGGCGTGGCGGAGGGCGATCCTCGGCTTGTCGCCTGTCGGACCGAAGCGGAGGTCGATCCCGAGGTCAGGGCCCTGGCCGCATCGTCACCGCCCGCGGCCTCGGCGGACGCGTTCCGCCTCGAACTGGAGGCCACCCGTCGCGCGGCCTTCCTTCGTTGCCTCGAGCGCGAAGGCCTGATCCGACGTGGCGGGGTCGCTGTCCCGTCCGTGCCGATCGATCGTTGGCGTGGCCCGAGCGAGCGTCCGTCCCCGGGTGTCGTGGGCGGTCTGCCGCTCGGCTCGCCGCGGTCGGTCGGCTATTGAGCGCCGTTGCGCGTCGCTCCGATCGTCTCTTTTTTTCATAGATTGCTGCGCTGAGCTTGAATGCAATCGCACTGATTGCTGGAATACCATCGCACTCAATGCGTTACGTCATATTTTTGAAACGCCGTCGGTGCCGTGGTGGGCTCCACGATGCCGATTGACGCAATTGTATGTGGGCGTGTCTCGCTTTTTTCTCTTGCGCGATACAGCCGTAGGTAGTAGCCTTCCCACGTCAAACGGGAAGGGTGGTGCCATGCGGGTTCTCCTGGTTGAAGACGATCCGGTTTCCGCACGCACGATCGGCCTGATGCTGAAATCGGCCCAGATCGTCGCTGATCACGCCGCGACCGGCGAGGAGGCCATCGACCTCCTGCGCACCTATGATTACGACATCGTGATCCTCGATTTCCTGCTGCCCGACATGAAGGGGGCGGACGTGATCCGCGAGATGCGGCGGATGAAGAACGCCACCCCCGTGCTGGTGCTGTCCGGCCTTTCCGACCAGCAGACCAAGGTGCGCTCGTTCGAGACGGGAGCGGACGACTACCTGGTGAAGCCGTTCGATCGCGAGGAGCTGCTGGCGCGGCTGCGCGCCATTGTCCGTCGCGCCAAGGGCTTCGCCGAACCGACGCTCCGGGTTGGTCCGATCGAGCTCCGCCTCGGCGCGCGCGAAGTGCTGGTCAACGGCAAGCCCATTCACCTGACCGGCAAGGAATTCTCGATCCTCGAACTCCTCATGCTCCGCCGCGGCATGGTGTTGAGCAAGGAAGCCTTCCTCAACCATCTCTACGGCGGGATGGACGAGCCCGAGATCAAGATCATCGACGTGTTCGTCTGCAAGTTGCGCAAGAAGCTGGCCGAGGCGACCGGCGAACAGCTGATCGGCACCGTCTGGGGCCGCGGCTACGTCCTGCGCGAGCCGCAGCAGCAGGCGAATGGTTCTAGCCGCGGCGCCTCGGCGCGCGTGGAGGCTGCGGCGGTCTGAGGAGATTCCGACCCCCCATCGGCGAAGCGGCCCCCGGCGCGGTCGCCGGGACGGAAGGACGGTTTGCGGGAGACCGGTCTCGCCGCGCGCCGTGCGACAATCGCCGTTGGTGACGCGACGGTCCGTGCCGTGCCCGCTCTCGGCTGCCCGTCGATCTGCAGCGGAGTCCCTTCCGCCACGCGCCAGTGCCGCAGCGCCCGCGTCAGTCGCTCTCAGTCGCCCGCCGCGGAAACGGTGCGTCGATAGGGATGGGCGGGATAGACGCCGAGGATCCGCGTCTCGCGCGAAAAGAACTGCAGTTCCTCAAGCGCCCGCCGCACCGGCCCCTGCTCCGGGTGGCCCTCGACGTCACAGAGGAACTGGGTGGCGGTGAAGGCACCACCCACCATGTAGCTCTCCAGTTTGGTCAGGTTCACCCCGTTGGTGGCGAAACCGCCGAGCGCCTTGTACAGGGCGGCGGGAACGTTGCGGACCCGGAAGACGAAGGTGGTCATCAGGCCCGGCCGGTCCGGCGGCGGAACCACCGCCTCGCGCGCCATCACGTAGAAGCGCGTCGTGTTGTGGGCCGCGTCCTCCACATTGCGGCGGAGGATCTCGAGCCCGTAGATCTCGGCGGCGAGTTCGGAGGCGATGGCGGCATCCTCCACGCCCCCGAGGCGGGCCACCAGCGCCGCCGACCCTGCGGTATCCGCCTGCACCACCGGCTCGAGGCCCAATTCGCGCAGGACTCCCCGCACCTGGCCCAATGCGACGGCGTGCGAATGCGCGCGCTTGATGGTGGCGAGGGTGGCCCCCTTCGGCGCGAGCAGGCAGTGTTCGACGCGCTGGAAGTGTTCGGCGACGATGTGCAGGCCGCTGTCCGGCAACAGCCGGTGAATATCGGGCACGCGCCCCGCGAGGCTGTTCTCGCAGGGCAGCATGGCGAGCCGCGCCCGCCCTTCGCGCACGGCAGCGATCGCATCCTCGAAGGTGACGCAGGGCAAGGTCGGCATGCCAGGGTAGGCGCTGCGGCAGGCAAGGTCGGAATAGGCGCCGGGCAGCCCCTGGAAGGCGATCGCCTCTCCGCTCATGCCGACCCCCTCCCTTCGAGGATGGCGCGGGCACGCGCCAAGTCCTCCGGCGTATCGACGCCGAACGGAGCCCCCTCCATCCGGATGCAAAGGATCCGCATGCCCGCCTCGATCGCCCGCAACTGCTCGAGCCGCTCCCGCTGTTCGAGCGGGGAGGGCGGCAGCGAGACGAAGCGCGCCAACGCCGCCCGTCGCCACGCATAGATGCCGACGTGGTGCCACAGCGGCCCCTCGCCGAACGGCACGGGAAGACGCGAGAAGTAGGGAGCCGGCGCGATGCGCTCGCCCTCGCGGAACACGACGGCCGCCTTGACCACGTGGCTCGCCTCGGCCTCCGCCCGGTCGCGGATCGGCACCACCAGCGTGCCGATGTCGCAGGCAGGGTCACGCAGCGGCTCCAGCACGGCACGGATCGCGGTCGGATCGAGGGTGGGCAGGTCCCCCTGCAGGTTGACCACGACGTCGTGCCGGCCCTCCGGATCGAGGGCGGAGAGGGCGGCGAAACAGCGATCCGACCCCGAGGGCAGGGCAGGGTCGGTGAGCACGGCGCTGCCGCCCGCCGCGCGCACCGCGTCGGCGATCTCGGCCTCGGCGCAGGCCACCGCGACCGGTCCGACCCCTGCCTCCTCGGCCCGACGCAGCACGTGCACGATCATCGGCAGCCCGGCGATCGTCGCGAGCGGCTTGCCCGGCAGGCGCGTCGCCTGCATGCGGGCAGGGATCAGCACGATCGGGGAGAGCGGCACGGAGGTGGCGAGGGAGGTTGATGGCGTCAGCGCCCTGGCCTCATGCTGCCCGCGCCTGCCCCGGTCAAGCCCTTCACCCCGGTCCGATCCCTCCCGCGATGCCCGACCTCGACCTCCGTCTCGCCCGCCGTGTGGCCGAAGCCGCCGCGGATGCGGCCGCGTCCGCCATCCGCCCGCATTTCCGCCGCCCGCTCGCCGTCGAGCGCAAAGGCGACGCGAGCCCGGTGACGGAGGCCGACCGGGCGGCCGAGCACGCGATGCGCCAGGTGCTGCGCGAGGCCTTCCCAGAGCACGGGATTCTCGGCGAGGAGGAGGGCGAGGAGCGGGGAGGGGCGCGCTTCCTCTGGGTGCTCGATCCGATCGACGGCACGAAGAGCTTCGTCACCGGCCGCCCCACTTACGCCTCGCTGATCGCCCTGCTCGACGACGGCGTGCCGGTGCTCGGTCTTCTTTCCCAGCCCTCGCTCGGCGAGCGCTGGATCGGCCTCTCCGGCGAGCCGACGCGGTTCTTCTCGCCCGTGGGCGGTCCGGCGGTCGCGCGCTGCCGCGCTTGCAACGATCTCGCCGAGGCCCAGCTCTCGCTCACCACCCTCGACCTGTTCACCCCCGAGGAACGCCCGCGCTGGGAGGGGCTCGCCGCCCGCGTCGGGCAGATCACCTGGGGTGGAGATGCCTACGCGCACGGCCTGCTCGCCCTGGGCTTCATCGACCTGATCGCGGAGGCGACCTACAAGATCTGGGATTGGGCGGCGCTGGTGCCGATCATCGAGGGGGCGGGGGGCATGATCACCGACTGGGCCGGGCGGCCGCTTCGCCCCGGCGCGGACGGCACCGTGCTTGCCGCCGGCGACGCCCGGCTGCACGCCGCGGCGCTGGCGGTTTTGCGGGGCGGCTGAACGAGGCGTGACGCCGCCTCGGCTTGCCCCTGGCCGGGCCGGTCGTGATCTACTGCAGCATGAGCATGATGCGAGGGAGACCGCGATGCTGAGACGCGACCTGTTGGTCGGAACCGGGGCGGCCGCCCTCGGCCTCGCCATGCCCCGCTCCGCGCCGCGCGCCGTCACCACCGGCCGCAGCCACGCCTTGAGCCTGCTCGGCGAGCCGAAGCTGCCGCCGGGCTTCACCCATTTTCCCTATGTCAACCCGAACGCGCCGAAAGGGGGCGAGGTGGCGCTCGCCGCCATCGGCACCTTCGACAGCTTCAACCCCTTCATCGTGCGCGGCGTAGCCGCCGCCGGCATCACGCAGATCTGGATGACGCTGATGAAGGGCAGCCAGGACGAGGCCTCCACCGAATACGCGCATCTCGCCGAGTGGGTGGAGGTGGGACCCGGGCGGGATTGGGTCGCCTTCGAGCTTCGCCGCGAGGCGCGCTGGCACGATGGCGTACCGATCACGGCCGCCGACGTGAAATGGACCTTCGAGACCCTGCGCAGCCAGGGCCGCCCGTTCTACCGGGCCTACTGGGGCGACGTGACCGACGTGCTGATCGAGAACGACCGGCGCGTGGTGTTTCGCTTCCGCAACGGGGAGAATCGCGAGCTTCCGCTCATCCTCGGCCAGCTCGCCGTGCTGCCGAAGCATTGGTGGGAGGGGAGGGACTTCTCCCGCCCCCTGCTTGAGCCGCCGCTCGGCTCCGGCCCCTACCGGGTGGAGAGCTTCCAGCCGGGCCGCACCGTGACCTATCGCCGTGTGGCCAACTGGTGGGGCGAGAACCTGCCAACCGAGCGCGGCACCGACAATTTCGACATCATGCGCTACGAGTACTTCCGCGACGCCACCGTCGCCTTCGAGGCCTTCAAGGCCGGGCAGATCGACTTCCGGGTGGAGAACATCGCCCGCGAATGGGCGACAGGCTACGACTTTCCCGCCCGCCGACGCGGCCTCGTCAGGCTGGAGGAGATCCCGCACGAACTCCCCACCGGCATGCAGGCCTTCGTCTTCAACATCCGACGCGAGATCTTCCGCGACCGGCGGGTGCGCGAGGCGCTCGTGCTCGCCTTCGACTTCGAGTGGTCGAACGCCAACCTGTTCTTCGGCGCCTATGCGCGCACGACGTCCTACTTCTCGAACTCCGAACTCGCCTCCTCCGGCCTACCTTCGCCCGAGGAACTGGCCATCCTCGAGCGCTACCGCGGCCGCATCCCCGAGGAGGTGTTCACCCAGGAGTTCCGCCTGCCAGTGACCGACGGGTCGGGCAACAATCGCGAGAATCTCCGCCGCGCGCTCGAACTCCTGCAGGCCGCCGGCTGGCGGATCGACAACCGCCGTCGCCTCGTCGATGCGCAGGGCCGCCCCTTCTCCTTCGAGATGCTGCTCTCCTCGCCCTCCTTCGAACGCGTTGCCCTTCCTTACGCCCAGGCCCTGCAGCGGCTCGGCATCGAGATGCGCGTGCGCACGGTGGACACGGCGCAGTACCAGGCGCGCATCGACAATTACGACTTCGACATGACGGTCGATGTCTTCCCGCAATCCCTCTCGCCCGGCAACGAGCAGCGCGACTTCTGGACCTGCGCGAAGGCGCGCGAGCCCGGCAGCCGCAACTCGATCGGCGTCTGCGACCCGGTGATCGACGAGCTCGTCGAGCTCGTCATCGCCGCCCCCGACCGCGACGCCCTGATCCACCGCACGCGCGCGCTCGATCGCGTGCTGTTGTGGAACCATTTCGTCGTGCCGCACTGGCACAGCCGCACCTTCCGCGTCGCCTACTGGGACAAGTTCGTCCGCCCCGAGCGCACCCCGCGCTACGGGCTTGCCTTCGACACCTGGTGGATCGACGCCGAGCGTGCGCAACGCCTGAACGAGGAACGACGGCGCGCCAACCCGACCTGAAGCGGGCGATGACCGCCTACATCCTGCGCCGGCTGCTGCTGGTGATCCCGACGCTGTTCGGGATCATGGTGATCAACTTCGTCGTCGTGCAGTTCGCCCCCGGTGGCCCGGTCGAGCAGATGCTCGCCGAACTGCGCGGTCAGGGCGGGCCCGGCGCGCCGCTGGAACGGATCACCGGCGGCGGCATGGAAACCGCAGCCCCGACCGGCACCGTGCGCCCGCTCGACCAGGCGAGTGCGGGTGAAGCGACCTCGCGCTACCGCGGCGCCCGCGGCCTCGACCCCGAGATCGTCGCCGAGATCGAGCGCATGTTCGGCTTCGATCGGCCGGCGCATGAGCGCTTCGTCAAGATGATGGTCTCCTACCTCACCTTCGACTTCGGCCGTTCCTTCTTCCAGGACCGTTCCGTGGTCGAACTCCTCATCGACAAGATGCCGGTCTCGATCAGCCTCGGGCTGTGGACCACGCTGCTCGTCTACCTGATCTCGATCCCCTTGGGGATCCGCAAGGCGGTGAAGGACGGCTCGCGCTTCGACGTCGTCACCTCGGCCATCGTCCTCGTCGGCTACGCGGTGCCCGGGTTCCTGTTCGCCATCCTGCTGGTCGTGCTGTTCGCGGGGGGCTCCTTCCTGCAGATCTTCCCGCTGCGTGGGCTCACCAGCCCCAACTGGGCGGAGCTTTCTCTCGCGGGCAAGGTGCTCGACTACTTCTGGCACCTGTGCCTCCCCATCACCGCGATGGTGATCGGTGGCTTCGCCGGCCTCACCATGCTGACGAAGAACTCGTTCCTCGACGAGATCGGCAAGCAGTACGTGATGACGGCGCGCGCCAAGGGCTGCTCCGAACGGCGCGTCCTCTACGGCCACGTCTTCCGCAACGCCATGCTGCTGATCATCGCCGGCTTTCCCTCGGCCTTCATCGGCATTCTGTTCACCGGCGCGCTGCTCGTCGAGATCATCTTCTCGCTCGACGGCCTGGGTCTCTTGGGCTTCGAGGCGGCGATCCGGCGTGACTATCCGGTGATGTTCGGCACGCTTTACATCTTCACCCTGCTCGGTCTCATCCTGCAGATCATCGGCGACCTGATGTATACGGTGGTCGATCCGCGCATCGACTTCGAGGCGCGGCAGTGACTTCCTCGCCGCGTTCGTTCCTTGCGCGATGAGCCTTGCCGTTCCTCCGGGCGGGTGCTCTCCGGTCGGATGATCCGAAACGATCCACGATGGCGCTCTCTCCGATCACCCGACGCCGCCTCGCCAACTTCCGCGCCAATCGGCGCGGCTGGTGGTCGATGTGGATCTTCCTCGCCCTCTTCTCGGTCGCGCTCTTCGCCGAGTTCGTCGCCAACGACCGGCCGCTCGTCATCCGCTACGACGGGCAGTGGTTCTTCCCCGTCCTGTTCGACTACGCGGAGACCGATTTCGGCGGCGATTTCCCGACCGCGGCCGACTACCACGATCCTTTCCTCAAGGAGAAGATCGCCGCGCGTGGCTGGGCGCTCTGGCCGCCCGTTCCGTATTCGTACCAGACGGTTGTGCGCAACCTTCCCCAGCCCGCGCCTTCGCCGCCCACCTGGCTGCTGCCGGCCGACGCGATCGGCCCCGACACGCCCTTCAACCTGCTCGGCACCGACGATCAGGCGCGCGACGTGTTCGCCCGCGTGCTCTACGGCTTCCGCATCGCGGTGCTGTTCGGCTTCACGCTGACCATCATCTCCTCCATCATCGGGGTCGTTGCGGGCGCGGTGCAGGGCTACTACGGCGGTCTGGTCGATCTCCTCTTTCAGCGCTTCATCGAGATCTGGTCGGGCATGCCGCAGCTTTTCCTGCTGATCATCCTCGCTTCCGTGATCGAGCCCACGTTCTGGGTGCTGCTCGTCTTCCTCCTCCTGTTCTCCTGGATGAGCCTCGTCGGCGTGGTGCGGGCGGAGTTCCTGCGCGGGCGCAACTTCGACTACGTACGCGCGGCGAAGGCGCTGGGCGTATCGGATGCGGTGGTGATGTTCCGTCACATCCTGCCCAATGCGATGGTGGCGACGCTGACCTTCCTCCCCTTCATCCTCTCGGGCTCGGTCACCGTGCTCGCCTCGCTCGACTTCCTGGGCTTCGGCCTGCCACCCGGTTCGCCCTCGCTCGGCGAGCTCGTGCAGCAGGGCAAGAACAACCTGCAGGCGCCGTGGCTCGGCATCACCGCTTTCGTCGTGCTCGCCACCATCCTCACGCTGCTGATCTTCGTCGGTGAGGCGGTGCGCGACGCCTTCGACCCGCGCAAGCTGCCGGGCGGGGCAGGCGCGCGATGAGCCTGCTCGAGGTGCGCGACCTCGGTGTGGTGTTCCGCGCCGGTGCGAGGGAGGTGGTGGCGGTCGAGGGGGCGTCGTTCTCGCTCGATCCCGGCGAGACGCTGGCCCTGGTCGGCGAGTCGGGCTCGGGCAAGTCGGTCACCGCCCTCTCCATCCTCCAGCTGCTGCCGTACCCGGCGGCGAGCCACCCGCCGGGAAGCTCGATCCTGCTTGATGGCCGGCAGATGATCGGGGCGGACGCCGAAACCTTGCGCCAGGCGCGCGGCGGGGTGGCGGGGATGGTGTTCCAGGAGCCGATGACCAGCCTCAACCCGCTGCACACGATCGAGAAGCAGATCGTCGAGGCGGTGCAGCTGCATCAGCCCGTCTCGCGCGAGGCGGCGCGGGCGCGCGCTGTCGAATGCCTCGCCATGGCGGGCTTCGCCGACGCCGCGAATCGGCTCAACGCCTATCCGCACCAGCTCTCGGGCGGGCAGCGCCAGCGCGTGATGATTGCGATGGCGCTCGCCAACCAGCCGAAACTGCTGATCGCCGACGAGCCCACCACCGCCCTCGACGTCACCATCCAGGCGCAGATCCTCACCCTGCTCGCCGACCTCAAGGCGCGGCTGCGCATGGGGCTTCTGCTCATCACCCACGATCTCGCGATCGTGCGCCGCTATGCCGACCGCGTGTGCGTGATGCACCGCGGGCGAATCGTCGAGCAAGGCGCCGTGGCGGAGGTGTTCGCCGCACCGAAGGCCGAGTACACGCGGATGCTGCTCGCCGCCGAACCGAAGGGGGCCCCGGCGCCGATCGCCGCCGAGGCACCCCCGGTGATGGAGGCGCGCGACGTCAAGGTGCATTTCCCCATCCGGCGCGGCTTCCTTCGCCGCACCGTGGGCTACGTGAAGGCGTGCGACGGGGTGAGTGTGGCCGTGCGCGAGGGCGAGACGGTCGGGCTCGTCGGCGAATCGGGCTCCGGCAAATCCACCATGGGGCTCGCCCTGCTTCGTCTCGTTCCCGAAGCGGTCGGCATCGTGCGCTTCGAGGGGCGCGACATCTCGGGGCTCGATCGCCGCGCGCTCAGGCCGCTCCGCCGGCGGATGCAGATCGTCTTCCAGGATCCCTTCGGGTCGCTCAGCCCGCGCATGAGCCTTGGCGAGATCGTCGCCGAAGGCCTCGCGGTGCACGAACCCGGGCTGTCCAGGCGCGAACGGGACGCGATCGTCGCCCGCGCGCTCGAGGAGGTCGGCCTCGATCCGGCCTGGATCGACCGCTACCCGCACGAGTTCTCGGGCGGTCAGCGCCAGCGCATCGCGATCGCCCGTGCGCTCGTGCTCAAGCCGCGCTTCGTCGTGCTCGACGAACCGACCTCGGCGCTGGACATGAGCGTGCAGGCGCAGATCGTCGAACTCCTGCGCGAGTTGCAGGCGCGGCATCGGCTGGCCTACCTCTTCATCAGCCACGACCTGAAGGTGGTGCGCGCACTCGCGCACCAAGTGGTGGTGCTGAAGGACGGCCGGGTGGTGGAGCAGGGTCCGGCCCGGGAGGTGCTCGACTCGCCGCGCGAACCCTACACGCGGGCGCTGATGGCGGCGGCGTTCGAACTGAAGGCGGACGAGAGCGGCGTGGTGCGGCGATGAGCGCGAGCCGGCGGGGGAGGGCGGCAGGGACGGGGCGTCGTGCTATGGGGCAGCCATGACGACTGATCCCGCACTTGCCGAATCGCACGCGCGCCTCAAGCGCCTGATCATGCAGAAGCGCCTCATCCTCGGCGTCAACATCGGGCTGATGTCGCGCCCGGGTTCGCCGGTGTTCCGCCGCATCGAGACCGCGTTGCCCTTGGGCCTCGGCATGTTCGGCGTGATCGCCGCCACCGTGTTCGGCGGTGTGTGGCTCGGCATCCTGGCCCTCACCCTCGGCATCGTCGTCTGGTTCCTGTTCCTGCTGCCGCGGATCAAGGATCAGGTCTACGACCGCACGCTCGCCTATGTGCTCTCCGCGCCGGAGGCCTTCGCGCAGGTCTGGCAAGCGGGGGCGGTGACGTTGCGCGCGGGCGAGCGCGAGTGCCGCCCGCCCGAGGGCGACTGGCAACGCTTCGTGCGCGAGACGAAGACGCGCGAGGAGGAGATGGAGACCCTGGAATGAGCGGCGCGCTTCTCCTCTCGTCCTCGCCGAAGTCGATGGCGACGTGGCGGCGGGAACTGCTCGCCCTGGCCCCCGATCTCGACCTTCGTCTTTATCCCGAAACGGGGGCGGCCGAGGACATCGTCGCCGCCCTCACCTGGAACCACCCGCCGGAGGATCTGTTCCGCTACCCGAATCTGAAGGTGCTGATCAGCATGGGGGCGGGGGTC
Source organism: Elioraea thermophila (ex Habib et al. 2022) (assembly GCF_003336755.1). Taxonomy (GTDB): domain Bacteria; phylum Pseudomonadota; class Alphaproteobacteria; order Acetobacterales; family Acetobacteraceae; genus Elioraea; species Elioraea thermophila. The sequence continues at coordinate 13,198 of NZ_QMDI01000011.1, forward strand.
GATCACCTGTTCCGCCCGCCCGGGCCGCCGCCGGGCGTGGCGATCGTCCGCCTGGTCGATCGCCTGCTCACCTCGGCGATGAGCGAGTACGTGCTGCTCGCCGTGCTTCGCCACCATCGCCAGGCCGAGATCTACCGCGCACAGCAGAGGACGCGGATCTGGCACGAACTGCCGCCGCCTGACACGGAGCGCACGCGAATCGGCATCATGGGCCTCGGCGTGCTGGGCACGGATGCCGCACGCAAGCTTGCCACGCTCGGGTTTCAGGTGGCGGGCTGGTCGCGCCGGCCGAAGAGCGTCGAGGGGGTCGAAAGCTTCGTCGGTCGTGAGGGGCTCACGCCGTTCCTGGCGCGCACCGACATCCTGGTCTGCCTGCTGCCCCTGACCTCCGAGACGCGGGGCATCCTGAACCGCGACACTTTCGCGCGGTTGCCGAAGGGCGCCTACGTCATCAACGTCGCGCGCGGCGGCCACCTGGTCGAGGACGACCTGCTGGATGCCCTCGACTCCGGCCACCTCTCGGGCGCCACCCTCGACGTGTTCGAAACGGAGCCGCTGCCCGGCGAGCACCCGTTCTGGGGCCACCCCAAGATCATCCTCACGCCGCACATCGCATCCGCCACCGTGCCCCGCTCCTGCGCCCCGCAGGTGATCGAGAACCTGCGGCGGCTCGCCGCGGGCGAACCCCTTCTCAACACCGTCGATCCGGTCGCGGGCTACTGACCGCGCCGCGCCGACGAAAAGAGGGGCGCGAGGGAGTCCTCGCGTCCCCCGGTCGTGAGCACCGTCGGACCGCGACCCGCTTCGCGCGAACCCCGTCGTGCCCGAGGGCCTTGGGGGTGTCAGGCGCTGGCGGCGCGCCGGCCTCCCGAGGACGACTTGGTCTCCTTGCCCGACCCGGCCTCGCCCATGATCTTGCGGAGTTCGCGCAGGAAGGCCGCTCCCTTCGTCGTCTGCTGCACGATCACGCTGCGCCGGTCGGCGGGATCGACCTTGCGGCGCGCGAGATCGAGCTCGCCGAGCCGATCGAGCGCGCGGGTGATGGCGGGTTTGGACACGTTCAGTTCGGCGGCGAGACCACGCACGGTGTGCGGGCCCTCGGTCAGATACACGGTGAGGAACACCCCGAGCTGGCGGGCCGAAAGGTCGGGCCCGTCGCGGCGCACCAGCGCGACCACCGTGTCGCGCAGCACACCGAGGAGCTGTTCGCTCGCACTGCTTGCTGCCATGGCTGTCACCTTCCGTCGAGATGACCGGCCCCGGCGACCGGTCTTCCGACGGGAGATGTAATGAAACGGGTGCGCAAAGCAAACCCCTGGCACCGAAACGGTTGCCGGCGGCCCATCATCTCGGCGTGACGGCCGGGTCGACGGGGCTGCGACTCGGCGGGATCGGGCGGCCATGATCGTACCGCGCAACGAGGCCGTGCCACACCGCGCGCATCCCCGTCGCCTCGCCGCCCTCCGGCCGGCCGGGGCGCGCGGAATCGTTCCAGGCATAGAGGTCGAGATGGGCCCAGTCGCGGTCGGCGGAGACGAAACGATCGAGGAACGAGGCCGCCACGATCGCCCCGGCATGCGGCCGCGACGAGACGTTGCCGAGATCGGCGACCTCCGAGTCGAGCCACGACGCGTAGCCTGACCAAATCGGCAGCCGCCAGAGCGGGTCTTCCGCCGCGTCTCCGCTCTTGACCAGCGCCTCGGCGGTGGCATCGCGGCGCGCGAACAGGGCGACGAGGTCGGGCCCGAGGGCGATGCGCGCCGCACCCGTGAGCGTGGCGAAATCGAGCAGGAGGTCGGGCGACTCCGCATCGGCCTCCGCCAAGAGGTCGGCGAGCACGAGCCGGCCTTCGGCATCCGTGTTGCCGATCTCCACCGTCAGCCCCTTGCGGGTGCGGATCACGTCGCGCGGGCGCATCGCATGCGCCCCGATGGCGTTCTCCACCGCGCCGATCAGCAGAAGGAGCCGCACCGGCAGGCCAGCGCGCATGACGAGTTCGGCCACGCCGAAAGCGACCGCCGCCCCGCCCATGTCCTTCTTCATCTGCAACATCGCCTGGGCGGGCTTGAGGTCGTAGCCGCCGGTGTCGAACACCACGCCCTTGCCGCAGAGCGCGATCAGAGGGGCCTCGGGCCCGGCTGGGCCGCTCCAGTCGAGGCGGACGACGCAGGGGGGCCGCGCGCTGCCCGCACCGACGGCGGCGACGGCCGGGTAGCCCTCCGCGAGCGCCTGGCCGCGGACGACGCGGACGCTCGCGCCATGGCGCCCGGCGAGCGCGATCGCGGTTTCGGCGAGCTCATCGGGGCCGAGGTGGTTCGCCGGGTGGTTGATCAGGTCGCGTACACGGTGGGTGACCTCGACCTCGGCGAGCACGGGATCGTCGGCCGCCGAGACGACCAGACGCGCCGCGGCCCGCGGCGGGGCCTTGAAGCGGGCATAGCGGTAGGCGCCGAGACCCCAGCCGAGCACGGCCTTCGCGCGCAGGGCGGCCGGTTCCGGTGCGCCGTCGAGCTCGAGACGCCACACCGTGTCGGGAGGCAGGGCGAAAGGCAGGCCGCCGAAGCTCCAGGCACTCTCGCGCCCCTCGCCGAGCCCAACGAGGGCGCCGCCGAGGCCGCTCTCGCCCGGGATCAGCAAGGTCTCGCCGGGCTTGGCGGCGAACCCGGTCGCGGCGACGAAGGGTCCGGCGGGGTGCGCCGTGCGCCAGGCGGGCAGGCGCTCGGGCGTGAGCGGAAAGAGAGGCAGGGCGGGCGTGTCGGGTGGTGCGAAACAAGGGAGCACGGGGCGGCATCCGTGATCGAAGGGAGGGAAGGGAGGATCGGCCCTGCACGGCGCGCGGGCAAGGCGGCATGGCGGCCTCGCCAGGGCCGGGCTATCGGGAAGCGGGAGGAGCCCTGGTCCTGAACAAGGCCTTTCCGTCCGACCGCGCGCCCGTCGAACCGGCCCGCCCGCCGAGGCAGGCGCTGGCGCAAGCGGCCGCCCTGCTCGCGCTCGCCGCCCTGTTCTGGTCGGGAAATTTCGTGCTTGGGCGGGCGGTGCGCGGCGTGGTGCCACCGGTGGCCCTTGCCCTCCTGCGCTGGCTTCTCGCCGCCCTCATCCTGCTGCCCGTCGTCTGGCGCGACGTCGCGTCCCGGGCGCGGCTGATCCGCCGCCACGCCGGGGTGCTGGTGGGGCTCGGCCTCACCGGCATGGGCAGCTTCAACACCCTCTCCTACATCGCGCTCACCGGCACCGAGGCGCTGAACGGCTCGCTGGTGGTGAGTCTGACGCCGTTGATGATCGTGCTCGCTGCCTTCCTCATCGACGGCGAGCGGCCATCGCCCCGGCGGCTCGCGGGCGTGGCGATCTCGCTCGCCGGGGTGGCGGTCATCGCCGCGCGTGGTGACCCCGCCGCGCTCGGGGCGCTCCGCCTCAACCCGTGGGATGGGGTGATGCTGGTCGCCGTGTTCGGCTGGGGGATGTATACGGTGCTTCTCCGCCGTCTGCCGGCCGGTGCCTTCCCCCCGCTCGTGCTGCTCGCCATCACCACGCTGTTCGGCCTCGCCGTGCTGGTGCCCTCCTGGCTTCTCGAGGTCGCGCTGACGGGGGCGCTGCCGCGGGCCGATGCGGCGACGGCGGGGGCGGTGCTGTACACGGCGCTGTTCGCCTCGATCGGCGCCTATCTCTGCTGGAACCGCGGCGTGGCGCTGATCGGCCCGGCGGCGGCAGGGCCGTTCCTGCACCTGCAGCCCGCCTTCGGGGTGGGTCTCGCCATGCTGCTGCTCGGCGAGCGGCCCGAACCCTTTCACGGCCTGGGCTTCGCCCTCATCCTGGCCGGGCTCTGGCTCGGTGCGGGCGGCGGTGGGCGGCGATGAGCCGCCTTCCTGCGCCCCTGCAGGGGCTCGCCTTCATGGTGGCGGCGACGACGCTGTTCGCCGGCATGGCGGCCTGCAACAAGGTTTTGCTCGCCCGCGGCACGCCGCTGCCTCTGCTCAACCTCTCGCGCGCGGCCTTCACCATGCTGCTGCTCGCGCCGTGGCTGCTGGGGCGGCGGGCGCCGTCTCTCGCCACGCGCCGCTTGGGCCTGCATCTCGGCCGTGGCCTGGCCGGGGTGGGGGCGATGGCCTTTTCCCTCTCTGCCCTGTCCTTGATCCCGCTCGCCGAGGTGATCGCGCTCGGCCAGTCCCGCCCCTTGTGGCTGCTCGTCATCGCGGTCGCCGTGCTGGGGGAGCGCGTGGGCTGGCGACGTCCGCTCGCCGCCGCCATCGGCTTCCTTGGGGTCATGGTGATCCTGTTCGGCGAGAGTGGGGTCGCGGCCCCCTTCGCCGTCAGCCGTGGGGCTGGGTTCGCGCTCGCCGCCGCGTTCTGCGGCGCCTGCGTGTCGGCCTTCATCCGGGTGATGGCGCGTGCAGGCGAGCCGCCGGTGCGGGTGGTGTTCTGGTACGGCATCACCGGCTTCGTCGCCTGGCTGCCGCCGAGCCTCTGGTTCTGGCGCACCCCCGGGCTTGTCGAGTGGGGGCTGATGGTGGGTGCGGCCGGCCTCGCCGTGCTGGGCGATCTGTGTGCGAGCCATGCGGCGCGGCGCGCCGAAGCCTCGCTGCTTGCGCCCGTCGAGTTCGCCCAGGTGCCGATCGGCGCCCTGTTCGGCGCGGTGCTGTTCGGCGAGCGCCCCGGCTGGCCGCTCGCCGCCGGGGTGGCCCTGATGGCGGTCTCGGTCGCCTACATCGCCCGCCGCGAGGCCATGCTGCGGGCGCGGCAGGGTACGCCTTGACCGCGCGGGGCTTCTGGCCCAGAAGGAGGGGCTCCGGCACACCCGGGCCCTGACACGCCCCCTCCGGCAGGGGGCGACGCCGCTCCGCGAAGGCTCGCGCAGCGGCGCGCTGGGCTTTGGGGCTAGGGGCCGGGTTGGAGCAGGGCCATGTTCGACTCCCTGTCGGGCCGCCTGACAGGCATTTTCGATCGGCTGAAGAAACGCGGCGCGCTGACCGAGGCCGACGTCAACGGAGCCTTGCGCGAGGTGCGCATCGCGCTGCTCGAGGCCGACGTCGCCCTCCCGGTCGTCAAGCAGTTCATCGAGAGCGTGCGGGCGAAGGCGGTGGGCGAGGCGGTGCTGAAGTCCGTCACCCCCGCCCAGCAGGTCGTCAAGATCGTGCACGACGCGCTGGTCGACATGCTGGGCCCTGCGGCTCCCGGGCTCGACCTTCGCGGCTCTCCGCCTTTCGTGGTGCTGATGCTCGGCCTGCAGGGCTCGGGCAAGACCACCACCGCCGGCAAGATCGCCCTTCGCCTGAAGGAGCGCGAGCGCAAGCGCGTGCTCGTCGCCTCGCTCGACGTCTCGCGCCCGGCCGCGATGGAGCAGCTCGCCACCTTGGCCGACCGGGCGGGGGTCATCAGCCTGCCCATCGTGCGCGGGCAGACCCCCGTCGAGATCGCGCGCCGGGCGCTCGATGAGGCGCGCCGCGGCGGCTTCGATGTGCTGATCCTCGACACCGCGGGCCGGCTCGCCATCGACGAGGCGCTGATGGCCGAGGTGGCCGAGGTCGCCGCCGTCGCGCGGCCGCACGAGAAGCTGCTCGTCGTCGATGCGATGACGGGTCAGGACGCGGTCACGGTGGCCAAGTCCTTCCACGAGAAGGTGGGGGTGACGGGCATCGTGATGACGCGCATGGATGGTGATGCGCGCGGCGGTGCGGCGCTGTCGATGCGCGCGATCACCGGCGCACCCATTCGCCTGATCGGTGTCGGCGAGAAGCTGGATGCGCTCGAGGATTTCCACCCCGACCGCATCGCCGGCCGCATCCTCGGCATGGGCGACATCGTCTCGCTCGTCGAGCGTGCCGCCGCCACCATCGAGGCCGAGGAAGCGGAGAAGCTTGCCGCCAAGATCGCCAAGGGGGGCTTCGACCTCGAGGATTATCGCAAGCAGCTCGCCCAGATCACCAAGATGGGCAGCCTGTCGTCGCTGCTGAACATGATCCCCGGGCTCGGCAAGCTGCAGGGCAAGCTGGCGGAGGCCAAGCTCGACGACAAGCTGGTCAAGCGTCAGATCGCGATCATCGACAGCATGACGCGCGAGGAACGGCGCAGGCCCGAGATCATCAAGGCCTCGCGCAAGCGCCGCATCGCCGCGGGCTCGGGCACCAAGGTCGAGGACGTGAACCGGTTGCTCAAGCAGTTCGACGACATGCAGACGATGATGAAGCGGATGCAGAAGCTCGGCACAACCGGGCTGATGCGCGGCGGGCTCGGCGCGCTGTTGCCGCCCGGGGCGGGGCTGCCGGGCGGGGGCCGGCGGCCCTTCTGAGCGGGATCAAACACTCAACGGAACGATCAGGACGGAGAACGAACGCGAATGGCCGTGAAGATCAGGCTTGCCAGGGCGGGGGCGAAGAAGCGTCCCTACTACCACATCGTCGCTGCCGACAGCCGCGCCCCGCGCGACGGGCGCTTCATCGAGAAGCTCGGTACCTACAACCCGATGCTGCCGCAGGACCACGCCGACCGCGTGCGTTTGCAGCCGGAGAAGATCAAGGCCTGGCTCGAGCGGGGTGCCCAGGTGACGGATCGCGTCGCGCGCTTCCTCGCCAAGGCCGGGCTGATCCCGCCGCCGCCGCGCCCGACCCAGACCAAGCAGCACCTGCCGAAGAAGAAGGCGCAGGAGCGCGCCGCGGCGGCTGCCGGCTGACGGGCGGACGAAGGCTGACGAGCGAGGGGTTCGCGCGTGGCCCAGGAGCGCATCCTGCTCGGCGTGATCGGACGCCCGCACGGGGTGAAAGGCCTCGTGCGCGTGCAGTCCTTCACCGCCGACCCGTGCGCGATCGCCGACTACGGCCCGCTTGCCGACGAGGCGGGTCGTCGCTTCGCCCTCCGCGTGGTGATGCGGGGCGCGATGCCGGTCTGCGCCATCGACGGTGTGGCCGATCGCGACGCTGCCGCGCGCCTGACCGGCACGCGCCTCTACGCCGAACGCGCGCAGCTTCCTGCCCTCGAGGATCCGGACGAGTTCTACCGCGCCGACTTGATCGGGCTCGCGGCGGAGGATGCCGAGGGGCGCGTGCTCGGGCGCGTAACCGCGGTCGAGGATTACGGGGCCGGCACCTTCCTCGAGATCGCGGCGGACGACGGCCTGCTCACCGTGCCGTTCACCCGTACCAGCGTGCCGCTCGTCGATCTCGCCCGCGGTCGCCTGGTCGTCATCCCGCCTGCCGAGGTGGTCGTGCCGCCTTCGGCCGCGGGCGAGCGGGAGGCGGCGGCATGACCTGGCGCGCCGTCGTGCTCACCCTGTTTCCGGAGATGTTCCCGGGTCCGCTCGGGCATTCGCTCGCCGGCAAGGCGCTCGCGCGCGGGGATTGGGCGCTGGAGACGATCGACATCCGCGATTTCGCCACCGACCGCCACCGCAGCGTGGACGACACGCCGTTCGGCGGGGGCCCGGGGATGGTGATGCGGCCCGACGTGGTGGACGATGCGGTGTCCGCCGCACTCGAGCGCGCCCCCGATCTGCCGCTGATCGTCTTCACGCCGCGCGGGCGTCTGCTGACCCAGCGCCGCGTGCGCGCCCTTGCCGAGGGCCCGGGCGCGATCCTGCTCTGCGGCCGCTACGAGGGCATCGACGAGCGGGTGATTCGCCATCGCCGGATGGAGGAGATCTCCATCGGGGACTACGTGCTGTCGGGGGGAGAGCCGGCAGCGATCGTGCTGATGGATGCGTGCGTGCGGCTTCTGCCGGGGGTGATGGGCGAGGCGGCGAGTGCGGCGGAGGAAAGTTTCGCCCACGGCTTGCTCGAATACCCGCAGTACACGCGGCCGGCGACGTGGAAGGACATGACGGTGCCGGAGGTCCTGCGCAGCGGCGACCATGCCGCCGTCGCCGCCTGGCGCCGCGCCCAGGCCGAGGCGGACACGCGCGACCGCCGCCCCGACCTGTGGGAAGCCTACCGCGCGCTCGCCGAAGCCGCCCCCACGGCATGACGGAACAATCGCGGCCCGGAACGGGCCGGACACGGAACGACGAAGGAGTGGAGCGATGAACCTCTTGCAGCAGATCGAGGCCGAGCAGCTGGCGAAGCGCCTCGCCGAACGCCCCGTCCCCGAGTTCGGGCCCGGCGATACGCTGCGCGTGATGGTGAAGGTGATCGAGGGCGAGCGCACCCGCCTTCAGGCCTTCGAGGGCGTATGCATCGCGCGCAAGAACGCCGGCATCAACAGCTCCTTCACCGTGCGCAAGATCTCCTACGGCGAGGGGGTGGAGCGCATCTTCCCGCTCCATTCGCCGAGCATCGCCGAGATCAAGGTGGTGCGTCGCGGCGACGTTCGCCGCGCCAAGCTCTACTACCTGCGCGGACGCACGGGTAAGGCCGCGCGCATCGCGGAGAAGCTCGGCCTCACGGGCGGGGCGGAGGCGCCGGTGGCCGAGGCGGCCTCGCCGGCCGAGAACGCGCAGGGCTGAGACGCGGCGGAAGGACGAGGGGAGGGCGGCAAGCATGGCGGAAGCAGCCCGGCCGCGCACGCTGTTCGACAAGATCTGGGATGCGCACGTCGTCGAACGCCTGCCCGACGGCACCGCGATCCTCTACATCGACCGCCATCTCGTGCACGAGGTGACGAGCCCGCAGGCCTTCGAAGGGCTTCGCCTTGCCGGCCGCCGCCCGCGCCGCCCCGATCTCACCTTCGCGGTCGCCGACCACAACGTGCCGACATCGGATCGTTCCGTCGGCATCGAGGAACCGGAAAGCCGCCTGCAGGTCGAGACCCTCGAGCGCAACGTCGCCGAGTTCGGCATCACCTATTTCCCGCTGAACGACGCCCGCCAGGGCATCGTGCACGTGGTCGGACCCGAGCAGGGGCTCACCTTGCCCGGGCTCACCATCGTCTGCGGCGACTCCCATACCTCGACCCATGGTGCGTTCGGCGCGCTCGCCTTCGGCATCGGCACCTCCGAGGTGGAGCACGTCCTGGCGACGCAGACGCTGCTGCAGAAGCCGGCGAAGAACATGCTGATCGAGGTGAACGGGCGGCTCGGCTTCGGCTGCACGGCGAAGGACGTCGTGCTCGCCATCATCGGGCGCATCGGCACCGCGGGCGGCACCGGCCACGTGATCGAATACGCGGGCGACGTCATTCGCGGCCTTGACATGGCGGGACGGATGACGATCTGCAACATGTCGATCGAGGCCGGCGCCCGTGCCGGGCTGATCGCCCCGGACGAGACGACCTTCGCCTGGCTGAAGGACAGGCCCTATGCGCCGAAGGGGGAGGCGTGGGACCGCGCGGTGGCCCAGTGGCGGACCCTCCCGTCCGATGCCGGCGCGCAGTACGACACGCGTGTCGTTCTCGACGCCAGCGACATCGCTCCCCTCGTCACCTGGGGCACGAGCCCCGAAGACGTGGTGCCGATCACCGGTGCGGTCCCCGATCCGGACGACGAACCGACGGAAGCCCGGCGGGCGGCGAAGCGTCGCATGCTCGAGTACATGGGCCTCACGCCGGGAACGCGGATGCAGGATATCCGCGTCGACGTCGTCTTCATCGGCTCCTGCACCAACAGCCGCATCGAGGACCTGCGCGCCGCCGCCGCGGTGGTGAACGGCCGCAAGGTGGCGGACGGCGTGCGGGCGATGGTGGTGCCCGGGTCGGGCCTGGTGAAGCAGCAGGCCGAACGCGAGGGGCTTGATCGGATCTTCAAGGAGGCCGGGTTCGAGTGGCGCGAGGCGGGCTGCTCGATGTGCCTCGGCATGAACCCCGACCAGCTCAAACCCGGGCAGCGCTGTGCCTCGACCTCGAACCGCAACTTCGAGGGACGCCAGGGCCCGGGTGGGCGGACGCACCTGATGAGCCCCGCCATGGCCGCGGCCGCCGCCGTCACCGGCCGGCTTGCGGATGTGCGCGAGCTCGTCGCGCACTGAACCGGGAGGTCGCGATGCAGCCCTTCACCACGCTGACGGGGATCGCCGCCGCGTTGCCGATCCCGAACATCGACACCGACAAAATCATCCCGGCCCGCTTCCTGAAGACGATCAAGCGCACGGGGCTCGGCTCGGCCCTGTTCCATGCCATGCGCTACCGCCCGGACGGCAGCGAGGACCCCGATTTCGTCCTGAACAAGGAACCGTGGCGGCGGGCGCAGATCCTGATCGCCGGCCCCAATTTCGGCTGCGGCTCCTCGCGCGAGCACGCGCCTTGGGCGCTGCTCGATTTCGGCATCCGCTGCATCATCGCGCCCGAGTTCGCCGACATCTTCTACAACAACTGCTTCAAGAACGGCATTCTGCCGATCAAGCTGCCGCAGGCGGTGTGCGATGCGCTCGCCGAGGACGCCAGGCTGGGGGCGAATGCGCGGCTCACCGTCGATCTCGAACGGCAGGTGGTTGTGCGGCCGAACGGCGAGGAGATCCGCTTCGAGATCGATCCCTTCCGCAAGCGCTGCCTGCTCGAGGGGCTGGACGACATCGCGCTGACGCTCGCGCACGCGGACAAGATCGCCGCCTACGAGGCGCGCCGCCGCGCCGCCGAGCCCTGGGCGGTCGGCTGACGGTCCGCCGCTTCCCGCCAATTCGCCACAGCCGAGTTTCCGCCCCGAACGCGCGCGAGGAAGCGCGCGATGATCGCGACGAGGACACGCATGAGCGCCAACAAGTCCCTGCTCATCCTGCCCGGAGACGGGATCGGGCCCGAGGTGATGCGCGAGGCGCGCCGGGTGATCGAGTGGTTCGAGCGCCGGCGCGGGCTCAGCTTCGCGATCGAGGAGGGGCTCGTCGGCGGGGCGGCGATCGACGCCCACGGCGTGCCGATCCTGCCCGAAACCATCGCCAGGGCGAAGGAGGTCGACGCCGTGCTGTTCGGCGCGGTGGGCGGGCCGAAATGGGACGGGCTCGGCTTCGACAGGCGGCCGGAGATCGCGATCCTGTCGCTCAGGCGCGAGCTCGGCCTGTTCGCCAACCTTCGGCCCGCCATCGTGATGGACGCGCTCGTCGACGCCTCCACGCTGAAGCCCGAGGTGGTGCGGGGGCTCGACATCATGATCGTGCGCGAATCGACGGGCGGCATCTATTTCGGCGAACCGCGCGGCATCGAAACCCTGCCCGACGGCACGAAGCGCGGCATCAACACCGAGGTCTACACCACGCCCGAGATCGAGCGCGTGGCGCGCGTCGCGTTCGAGCTCGCCCGCAAGCGGCAGGGCCGCGTCTGTTCGGTCGAGAAGGCGAACGTGATGGAGAGCGGGCTCCTGTGGCGCGAGACCGTCACCGCCCTGCAGCAGCGCGAGTTCCCGGATGTCGCGCTGACCCACATGTACGCCGACAACTGCGCCATGCAGCTCGTGCGCAATCCGCGCCAGTTCGACGTCATCGTCACCACCAACCTGTTCGGCGACCTCCTCTCCGATCTTGCTTCGATGCTGACGGGTTCTCTCGGCATGTTGCCGTCGGCCACACTCGGCGCGGTCGGGCCCGGTGGCCGGCGCCACGCGCTCTATGAGCCGATCCATGGCTCCGCACCGGACATCGCGGGCAAGGGGATCGCGAACCCGATGGCGATGATCCTCTCCTTCGCCATGCTGTTGCGCCATTCTTTCGGCCTCGAGGAGGAGGCGCGCCTGGTTGAGCGTGCCTGCGGCAACGTGCTCGGCTCGGGGCTGCGCACGGCGGACATCATGCAGCCAGGGCTTGCGCGCGTCTCGACGCAGGTGATGGGCGAGGCGGTGGTGCGCGAGCTCGACAAGCTGGGGGCCTGAGCGCGGGAGCCGGCAGCGTCCCGATTGCGAGCGCCGGAAGGGGCGGCGGCAGGTTTGCTCCTGCACCTCTTGCCCCCCGCTGCCCCTTCCGCTATCTCGGCGCCCTCGCGCGCGCCCGTAGCTCAACTGGATAGAGCATCAGACTACGGATCTGAGGGTTAGGGGTTCGAATCCTCTCGGGCGCGCCACTCCCCAACGCGGCACCGGCCTCGACGCTGCTTCGCCGCCGTCCCGAGGCGGCGGGCCGTACGGTCGCTCTACGCCGAGCCTGCCCAGGATGACCGGCTTCGCGTCGGCGCGGCGGCGTGCGGCTCAGGCTAGGCCGTCGCGTGGACGCCGTCGCGGCGCGGCAACGGATCTTCCGAGGGATGACGCGGCAGAACGGGTCCGGCGCACCGCCGCCTCGCCGGGCTCGATACGGCGCGCCAAGGCCAGCGTGACGAAGCGCCCGGTGGCGGCCAGATGCTCGGCGAGCAGGGCGGCGGCGCGATCGGCGTCGCGGGCGAGTGCCGCCTCCGCGATCGCGGCATGTTCCGCCGCGACATCCCGCCCGGGGTAGGAGACGGTGGTGGCGAGGGCGCGGTAGCGGTCCGCCGCTTCGCGCAGCCGCGTGCAGAGTTCGAGGAGCGGCGGCGCGTCGCACGCCGAGATCAGGGCGTGATGGAACGCCCGATGCGCCTCCTCCCAGGCCGGGTTCGCCGTGCGCGCGGTGGGATCGAGAAAGCGGGGCAGACGAGCCAGCCGACCCGCCGCAGCGGTGACGCGGTCCTCCCAATCGGCCGCCCCGCGCCGGACGGATTCCTTCAAGGCAAGGGGCTCGACCAGACAGCGCGTGCGGACCAGCCCGGCGAGATCCTGCGGATCGGCCGCCGCCACCCGAAACCCGCGCTGCTCGACGCGTTCCACCAGCCCTTCGGAGACCAGTCGGGAAAGCGCCTCCCGTAACGGCGCCGGGCCGATCCCGTAGTGGTCCGCGAGGTGCTGCACCTTCAGTTTCGCCCCCGGCGGCAAACGGCAGTCCAGGATGTCATCGCGCAGCCGTCGATAGGCGACCGTGGCGAGGGTCACCGCCTCGGCGGCATCCGAGAGGGAGGGGCGCGGCATGCCGGCAATATGCCGGCGATCGGGTCGAACGCCTATCGATAAATGACTTGCAGAAACGATTTTATCGATTAAAGTGCCACTTGGAGGGAACGATGCGGCTGGTGAGCTTCCTCGCCGACGGACGGCCGATGGCCGGAGCCTTGATCGACGGCGTGGTCGCACCGCTCGCCGAGGGAACGGGGGCGATGCGCGGCCTCCTTGAAATGCCGCCATCCCACTTGGCCGAACGGGCGGAACGCGCCGCAGCCATTCCGTTGCGACAGGTGCGGCTGCAGCCGCCGGTTCCGTGTCCGGGGAAGATCATTTGCATCGGGCTCAACTACGCCCGCCACGCCGCGGAAGGCGGCAACCCGATCCCGGACTATCCGGCGCTCTTTCTCCGCGCCGCCTCGTCCCTCATCGGGCCCGATGAACCGATGCTGCGGCCGCGGGTGAGCGAACGGCTCGATTGGGAGGCGGAGCTCGCCGTGGTGATCGGCCGGCGCGCGCGCCATGTGCGCGAGGAGGAGGCGCTCGCCCACGTCGCCGGCTACGCCTGTTTCAACGACGGTTCGGTGCGCGACTATCAGCGCCGCTCCAGCCAGTGGGGGGCGGGCAAGAACTTCGATGCCACCGGCGCCTTCGGGCCCTGGATCGTGACGGCCGATGCGCTTCCGCCCGGCGCGGCCGGGCTGTCGATCAGGGCCCTGCTCAACGGCGAGGTGATGCAGGACGGGGACACGTCGGACATGATTTTCCCCGTCGCTCGCCTGGTGTCGCTCCTGTCCGAGGTGATGACGCTCGAGCCGGGAGACGTGATCGCCACCGGCACGCCGGCGGGTGTCGGCTATGCCCGCACGCCACCGCGCTTCCTCGCGCCCGGCGACGTGATCGAGGTCGAGATCGAGGGGATCGGCCGGTTGCGCAACCCGATCGCAGCCGAGCCGTGATGTCTCTCCCCTGCGTCACGCTCACCTTCGACAACGGGCCGGACGCGGAGGCGACGCCGCTCGTTCTCGAGGTGCTGGCGCGGCGTGGCGTGCCGGCGTGGTTCTTCGTCGTTGGCAGCCGCCTCGCCGATGCTCGCGGGCGGGCTCTCGTCGAGCGTGCACGGGCCGAGGGCCATCGCATCGGCAATCACACCTGGAGCCACGCCGGGCCGCTCGGTGAGCGGAACGATCCTGGCCATGCGGAGGCGGAGATCGGCCGGACCCAGGCTGCACTGGGTGCGCTCGCCGATCCGGACCGTCTGTTCCGCCCCGTCGGTGGCGGTGGGCGGCTCGGCCGGCACCTCTTCAGCGCCGAGGCGATCGAGCATCTCACCGCCGGCGGCTACACGGTCGTCACCTGGACGCAGGTGCCGGGGGATTGGCGTGACCCGGAAGGCTGGCAGGACCGTGCCTTGGCGGGCTGCCTCGCCGAGCAACGCCCCGTGCTCGTCCTGCACGACATCTCCGTACCCGCGATGCGCCGCCTCGACGGCTTTCTCGGTCGTCTGGCCGATGCGGGCGCATCCTTCACGCAGCAGTTTCCCGCTTCGGTGGTGCTGATGCGGCACGGAAAACCCACGCCCCAGTTCGAGCCATTCCGTCTGCAGAACGGAGCGCCGCCGTGACCGCGCGTCGCAGATCTCCGATGTGCTGGCGCGCCCGCCCAGCGTCGACATGCGGCCGATGGCGCTCCGATCGCGCGGCGTCGCGCGCGACAGCCGCGGCAAGGACCGAGGGGAGGGAAACGGATGCAGGACTGCACGATTGAAACCGTGACCGACACCGTCATCGCGCAGATGGCGACGACGCCCGATGCGCGGCTGCGCGAGATCATGGACTCCCTCGTCCGCCACCTGCACGCCTTCGCGCGCGAGGTGCGCCTGACACCCGAGGAATGGCTGCGCGGCATCGCCTTCCTCACCGCGGTCGGGCAGACCTGCACACCGCATCGGCAGGAGTTCATCCTGCTCTCCGATGTCCTCGGCCTGTCCCGCCTCGTCAACCTGATGCACGATGCCGAAGGCCGCGAGGAGGTCGCCACCGAAACCAGCCTGCTCGGCCCGTTCTTCCGGGAAAACGCGCCCGTGCTGCCGCTCGGCAGCTCGATCGCGCGTACGCCGTCGCAGGCCGAAATCGTGCTCTACGGCACGGTCCGCGACTCCGAGGGGCGGCCGATCGCCGGCGCAACCCTCGACGTGTGGCAGACGGACGAGCACGGGCTCTACGACCTGCAGCGACAGAGCCCCGAGGAGATGGATCTGCGGGGTCGTTTCGTGACCGATGCCGAGGGGCGTTATCACCTCCGCACGGTGAAGCCGCTCGGCTACTCGATCCCGATGGACGGGCCGGTCGGCGATCTGATCCGGGCGCAGAAGCGGCACGGCTTCCGCCCCGCCCACATCCACATGATGGTCGGCGCGACGGGCTATCGCGAGCTCGTCACCGCCCTCTATTTCGCCGACGACCCGCACATCGACAGCGACACCGTGTTCGGCGTGTCGGCAGCGCTTCTCGTCCGCGAGCGTCACGACGATGCAAACGCGCCCCTGCCAGGCCTGCCCTCGGTGCGTTTTGACATCGTACTGTCGCGCGCGCGCGACCAGGCGGCCGGGCGGGTCGGAGCCGATCCGGCGCGGGTGACGGGGGCCGGGCGGGTGGGGGCGGATCCGCAGACCATCACCGCCATGCGCTGAGCCCGCACCCACGCAGCACCAACAAGCAAGGGGAGGAAACAACCATGCTGCAACGACGCTCGGTCCTGGCTGTCGCCGCCGCCCTCGCGGCACTGCCTGGCCAGGCCGCGGTGGCGCAGGACGGCTACCCGAATCGCCCGGTACAGATCGTGTTGCCCTATCCGCCGGGCAACGCGATCGACCTGCTCGTGCGTTCTCTCGCCCAGGCGATGTCGCCGCTGCTCGGGCAGCCCGTGGTGGTGATCAATCGCGACGGTGCTGCCGGCGTGGTCGGCTCCGTCTTCGTGTCGCGGCAGCCGGCCGATGGTTACACGCTGTTGTTCATGCCCGCCCTGGTGGCGTCGGTGTTGCCGATCACCCAGCCTGCCTCGGGTTTGCGGGCGGACACCTTCGTTCCGATCTGCCAGGTGTTCAACCACGCCATGGCCCTCATCGTGCGGCCGGACAGCCCGATCCGGGATCTGAGGGATCTCCAGGCGCGGGCGCGCGCCGCACCTGGGCGGCTGACCTACGGCACGCTCGGCGTCACCTCGATTCCGCATCTGGCCATGGTGCAGTGGATGCTGGCCGCCGGTGTCGAACTCGAACATGTGCCGTTCCGGGCCGATGCGCCGGTGATCACCGAAGTACTCGCGGGACGTCTCGATGTCGGATCGATCGTCCTGGGTTCGGCAGCCGGTCGCACGGACCTGCGGATCCTCGCCGTGTTCGATCGCGAGCGGCATCCGGATTTTCCCGATGCCCCGACGGCGGTGGAACAGGGGTTCGACGTCGCTCCCGCGTCGTTCGGTGGCCTGTTCAGCCTGCACGGCACGCCGGAGCCGATCCTCGCTCGGCTCGAGACCGTGTGCGAAGCGGCAGCGCGAAGCGAACTTTACCGTGAGGCGGTACGCCGCGGCTCGCAACCGCCGAACTATTTCCTGCCGCGTGCCGCTTTCGCGGCGCGCTTGGCCGAGGACATCGCCGTGAAGCGGGACGTGCTGCGGGCGGTACCGCTGAACTAACGGGATTTGGGCGGATGGCGACTCGCCCCGCCTTCGAACAGCGGAGGAGTGGGCGACCAAGGCATCGTTCCCGTCTGAGAAGACGCGCTGCCGAGGCAGACCCGAACGGTAGGAGCGCCCCCGCCGATCATGCGGACGGGGGCGCTCGTCGAAGGCAACGATCGGAACGGGGCGGATCAGGCGGCGCGACGGAGCGCCGGGGCCATGCCGCCGAGGCGGACGGTGCCGGCGTCGGCGATGGGCTTCAGCGCCGGGGCCATGCCGCCGAGGCGG
>NZ_QMDI01000012.1 GCF_003336755.1 Elioraea thermophila (ex Habib et al. 2022)
CGCCGGGGCCATGCCGCCGAGGCGGACGGTGCCGGCATCGGCGATGGGCTTCAGCGCCGGGGCCATGCCGCCGAGGCGGACCGTGCGGGAGTCCTGCGTCGGAGAGGCGGTGAGGATGGTGGTCATGGCAATCTCCTGCGTTCGTCTCTCGACTGCGTGTTCCTGCTTTGTTCCAGCCGCCGGCGGCGCAGACCGCTGTTGGCGGGGGCGGAGGCGGCAGGCCGGCGGGGCAGTCCTTCCCGCCGGGTGTCGAAACGGTAATAGGAGAGAGAGCCTATGGCAAGAGTTTTCTCCTACGCCGTCGGAACGGGATCCTATCATTCCGGCCGCGAGGGAAAGCCGGCGGCACGTCGGGCGATCAGCCACGTCCATCCCCTGCTCCTTCCACCATCGCGCGTAGGTTCTCGTCTCCATGCGCGTGATGAGATGGTGCAAATCCTTCAAGCTAGGTTAACGTCAGTTCGTGGCGCATCATGAACACGCTCTCTCCGTCAATGCCAGACATACGTGTGGGTGAGCTGCCCACCTCGCCGGCCCCGCGCCTGCGCCTGAAGCTGATCGGCGCCATGGACGCCTGGAGCGTGTCGAGCGAGCGCGTCCTGCCGCGCGTCCGAAAAACGCGCGCCGTGCTCGCGATTCTGGCCTTGGCGGCGCCCAAGCCCGTCAGCCGGCAGAAACTCTCCGGCCTGCTGTGGTCAACGCGTGACCGCGAGCAGGCGCGCGCCTCGCTGCGCCAGGCGCTGCACGAACTGTCGCTGACCCTCGCCCCCTGTGGGCCGCCCCTGCTGCATGCCGACCGGGATCAGGTGTGGCTCGACGCCGACGCCGTGTGGGTCGACGCCCTTCAGGTCGTTCGAGTCGAACCGGTTTCGCCCGCCCTGCTCGATCTCCTCGACGGAACGCTGCTCGAGGGGTTCGAGGGGCTCGACCCGGCCATGGACGCCTGGCTGGTCACGCAGCGACGCAGCTTCCGTGACCAGGCGCGCGGAGCGATCGAACGGTTGCTCGAGGCAACCACCGATTTTGAAGGGCGAATCGAGGTCGCCCAGCGTCTGCTTGCCCTCGACGAGGCGCATGAGGTCGCCTGGCGGGCGCTGATCGAGGCGCATGCCGCCCGCGGCGAACGAAGCCGTGCCCTCGAGGCGTTCGAATCCTGCCGCAGCGCTCTTGCCCGGCTGCTGAAGGCCACGCCCTCGCCGGAAACCCTGGCGCTTGCGGAAAGCCTGCGTGCCGGTGGTGAACCCGAAGTTCGCCCGCCGCCACCGAGCGAGATCAAGGTCGCCCCGAAGCGATCCGTTGCCCGCGGGGCGCGGCTCGGCGTCGCTCCCCTGCGCGCGCTCGGCAACGCCGATGAGGCCGACTTCGCCATCGGGCTGGCCGAGGAAATCACCACCGCCCTCGCGCGCTTTCGCTGGATCGCCGTCGTCTCCTCCGGCTCCCTCGCCCGGCTGGGCGAAACCGCCTCCGACCCCGAGGCGCTGCGGGCCGCCCTGGACCTCGACTTCCTGCTCGCCGGCACCGTGCAGCGTGACGAGGCACGGGTGCGGGTCTCGTTGCGCCTTCTCGACCTCCATGCCGGCGGCGAGGTCGTCTGGGCGCAGCGCTTCGACCAGCCGGCCGCCGACCTCCTCGCCCTGCAGGACGAGATCGCCGCCGCCGTGGTCGCCCGCATCGACCCCGAGATCCTGCTGATCGAGGCCCGTCGTGCCGCCGTGGCACCGGGCCGCGATGCCTCGGCGCATGCCCTCGTCCTGTCCGCCATTCCGGCCATCTACCGCCTGGAGAAGGAAAGTTTTCTCAAGGCCGGGCAGATGCTGGAGGAGGCGATCGCCCGCGAGCCGGACGACGCCACAGCGCATGCCTGGTATGCATACTGGCACATCTTCTACGTCGGTCAGGGCTGGGCGCCGGACCAAGCGGAGGCGATGGCACGCGCCGGCCGCCTGGCGGAACGCGCCATCCTGCTTGATCCGCAGGACGCCCGCGCCTTCGCCATTGCCGGCCACGTGCGGGCCTATCTGCACCGCCGGCTCGATGAAGCCATGGTCCTTCACGAGCGCGCGATCAGCCTGAACCCCAATCTTCCGATGGCCTGGGTGCTTTCCGGCGTCGCCCACGCCTATGCCGGTGACCACGAGGAGGCGCTGCGCCGGATCCTCCGCTACCGTCGCCTCTCACCGCTCGATCCGCACGCCTTCTTCTTCGACGTCGCCCTCGAGATCGCCTACCTCCTCTCCGGACGCTACGACGAGGCGATCGAGCTCGGCCGACAGTTGACCGAGGTCCATCCGGGCCTGTCCGCGGCCTGGAAGCCCTATGTGGCGGCACTCGCCCTCGCCGGTCGCACGGCGGAGGCCGAAGCGGCGGCCCAGCGCCTGCTCGCCATCGAACCCGGCTTCACGGTCGAACGGTTCCTCGCCTCGGCTCCCTTCGTGCGGGACGAGGACCGCGAGCGTTACGCCCGCGGCCTGCGCGAGGCGGGCATCCCCGAAACCTGAACCCGACCTTTGTTGCAGCGCACCATAACGATCGGCTAGCCTCCCTCCGCGCGGAAACGGGGAACGCCAGGTGACCGACGAGACCAAGCCCGAGGGTCGGGACGACATCGAGCCCGTCCTCCTCGAGGAGGAGATGCGCCGCTCCTACCTCGACTACGCGATGAGCGTCATCGTCGCGCGCGCCCTGCCCGACGTGCGCGACGGGCTCAAGCCTGTCCATCGCCGCATCCTGTTCGCGATGCACGAGGCGGGCTACGGACCGGACAAACCGCATCGCAAGTCCGCCCGCGTGGTGGGCGACGTGATGGGCAAGTACCACCCGCACGGCGACGCCGCGATCTACGACGCCATGGTCCGGATGGCGCAGCCCTTCGCCATGCGCCTGCCTTTGCTCGACGGGCAGGGCAACTTCGGCTCGATGGACGGCGACCCCCCCGCCGCCATGCGCTACACCGAGGTGCGCCTGGCTCCCGCCGCCCTGCTGCTGCTCGACGGCATCGACGAGGACACGGTCGATTTCCAGCCCAACTACGACGAGAGTGCCGAAGAGCCGCGCGTGCTGCCGGCCGCCTTCCCCAACCTGCTCGTCAACGGGGCGAACGGCATCGCGGTCGGCATGGCGACCTCGATCCCCACCCACAACCTCGCCGAGGTGATCGACGCTGCGCTGGTTCTGATCGACGACCCGGCCGCGTCGCTCGATGCGCTGATGGAACGACTGCCGGGGCCAGACTTTCCCACGGGCGGCATCATCCTCGGCCGCGGTGCCATCCGCTCGGCTTACGCGACGGGGCGCGGCTCCATCACCGTGCGCGCCCGCGCGCACATCGAGGAACTGAAGCGCGAGCGCGAGGCGATCGTCGTCACCGAGATTCCCTATCAGGTGAATAAGGCCGACCTTCTCGGCCAGATCGCCGACCTCGTGCGCGAGAAGCGGATCGAGGGCATCAGCGACATCCGCGACGAATCCGACCGCGAGGGCGTGCGCGTGGTGATCGAGCTGCGGCGCGAGGCGAACGCCGAGATCGTCCTCAACCAGCTCTACCGCTTCACCCGGCTGCAGACCTCGTTCCCGGTGCAGATGCTGGCACTCGCCGGCGGCCGGCCCGAGCAGATGGGGCTGAAGGCGATCCTGGAAGCCTTCCTCGCCTTCCGTGACGAGGTATTGATCCGGCGCAGCCGGTATCGGCTGGCCAAGGCGCGCGAACGTGCGCATGCCCTGATCGGGCTCGCCGTCGCGGTTGCCAACATCGATGACGTCATCGCCCTGATCCGGTCCGCCAAGGATGCGCAGGAGGCGCGCGAGGCGCTGATGGGCCGCGCCTGGCCCGGCGCCGATCTCGCGCCGCTTCTCGCCCTCGTCGACGATCCCGCCAACGCGCTCGGCCCGGACGGCACCATTCGCCTCACCGAGGCGCAGGCCCGCGCCATCCTCGATCTTCGCCTGCAGCGGCTGACGGGGCTTGAGCGCGAGAAGATCGCCGAGGAACTGCGGGGCCTCGGCGCCGACATCGAGCGCCTCCTCGGCCTCCTCTCCTCGCGCGCCGCGCGTCTCGCCGCCATCCGCGAGGACCTCCTCGCCATCCGCGCCGCGCACGCCTCGCCCCGCCGCACCACGATCGAGGAGGCGGAAGCGGAGCTCGACGACGAGAGCCTGATCGAGCCAGCGCAGATGGTGGTCACCCTCACCCGCGAGGGGTTCATCAAGCGCGTGCCGCTCTCCGCCTTCCGCGAACAGCGCCGCGGCGGCAAGGGCCGAAGCGGGATGGCGACCCGCGAGGAGGATGCGGTCACGCGCATCTTCGTCGCCAACACGCACGACGAGGTGCTGTTCTTCACCTCGCGCGGCATGGCCTATCGGCTGAAGGTCTGGCGCCTGCCGGAGGCCGCACCGCAGGCGAAGGGGCGCAACATCCGCCAACTGCTCGACGGGCTCGCGACGGACGAGACCATCACCGCCGTGCTGCCGCTGCCGGCGGACGAGACGCTGTGGGACAGCCTCTACGCGGTGTTCGCCACCTCCGCCGGCAATGTGCGGCGCAATCGTCTGTCGGATTTCCGCAACGTCCGCGCTTCGGGCCTGATCGCGATGAAGCTCGAGGGCGAGGAGCGTCTGATCGGCGTGCAGGCCGTGCGCGAGGACGACGACGTGCTGCTCGCAACACGCCAGGGCCGCGCCATTCGTTTCCCCGTCGCCGAGGAGCTCCGCGTCTTCGCCGGACGCACCTCCACGGGGGTGCGGGGGATCAGGCTCGCCGAGGGCGACGAGGTGATCAGCCTTTCCGTGCTGCGCCACGTCGAGGCCTCGGCGGAGGAGCGCGCCGCCTACCTCAGGATCGCCAACGCCAAACGTCGCGGCGCCGAGACGGAAGAGGCGGCGGCCGCGGAAGAGGAGGCCGAGGCGGCGGCGGAGATCGTGCTGTCGCCGGAACGCTACGCGGAACTCGAACGGGCCGAGGAGTTCGTGCTCACCGTCACCGCGGGCGGCTACGGCAAGCGAAGCTCGGCCTACGAATACCGCATCTCCGGCCGTGGCGGGCAGGGCATCATCGGCATCGCGCTGACGGCGAAGAACGGCCGGGCCGCGGTCGCCGCCTTCCCGGTGCGGGCGGGCGACCAGCTCATGCTCGCCACCGACAAGGGCCGCACCATCCGCATCCCCGTCGACGAGATCCGCATCGCCGGCCGCGCCACCCAAGGGGTGACGCTGTTCCGCATCGAGGAGGACGAGCACGTCGTCTCCGTCTTCCCGGTGATCGAGGAGGCGGAGGAGGAGAGCGACTGATGGGCGCGCGCCATGTCGGGCTCTATCCCGGCACCTTCGACCCGCCGACGCGCGGTCACGTCGACATCATCGGCCGTGCGGCGCGCCTCGTTGACGTGCTCGTCGTCGGCGTGGCGGCGAACGCGGGCAAGGGCCCGCTCTTTCCGCTCGCCGAGCGGGTGGCGATGCTGGAGGAGGAGATCGCGCCGATCGCCGCCCGCAATGGCACCGAGATCGTCGTCCGCCCCTTCGACTGCCTGCTCATTCGTTTCGCGCGCGAGGTGGGCGCGCGGATGATCATCCGCGGGCTGCGCGCCGTCTCCGACTTCGAGTACGAGTTTCAGATGGCGGGGATGAACGCGCGCCTGGATCCGGGGATCGACACCGTGTTCCTGATGGCCTCCGAGGGCGTGCACTTCATCTCCAGCCGCTTCGTCAAGGAGATCGCGCGGCTGGGGGGCGACGTCAGCGCCTTCGTCTCGCCCGCCGTGCTCGCCCGCATCACCGCTCGAGTGGCGTCGGAAGGCGACCGCGCAAGGCTTGCCATGGGGGCGGGTTCGGCGCACGACTGAACCGACGACGCGAGCGAGGGAGGAGACCCGACATGACCGGACTGAGGCGCGCGCTGATCGGCGCGCTCGCGGTGTTCGCCGCCGCCGGGGCGGAGGCGCAGGCACCGGCGCGCGACCCGGAGAACCTGCTGTTCATGGACCTCGCCTCGGGGCGGGTGGTGATCGAACTGCGGCCCGATCTCGCACCGAAGCATGTCGAGCGGATCAAGACGCTGGCCCGGCGCGGCTTCTACGACGGCACGCCGTTCCACCGCGTCATCGAGGGCTTCATGGCGCAGGGCGGGGATCCGACGGGCCGCGGCACCGGTGGCTCCGACCTGCCGAACCTGCCGGCCGAATTCACCCGCGAGGCGCGCTTCCTGCGCGGCACCGTCGGCATGGCGCGCACGAACGATCCGAACAGCGCGAACAGCCAGTTCTTCATCATGTTCGCCCCCGCCCCGCACCTCGATGGGCAGTACACCATCTGGGGGCGGGTGATCGAAGGCATGGAGCACGTCGATCGCATCAAGCGCGGCGACCCCAATCGCGGCGGCATGGTGATGGGCGAACCCGACCGCATCGTGCGCATGCGGGTCGCGGCCGACGTGCGCTGAGGCGGCAGCTGCGGGTCGGAGACGGGGCAGGGGTCACGCCGCGCGCGTTCCCCTGCGCCTCGTTCTGGCCTAGAAGGCGGCCACAGGGGCCGGTAGCTCAGCGGTAGAGCCGCGGACTTTTAATCCGTGGGTCGTGGGTTCGATCCCCACCCGGCCCTCCAGGCCTTTCGTTCATCCCGCGCGTTCTGCGGCCAAGGCGGCGAGCAAGGAGGCGGCCGGATCGCGCGCGAGGAGATCGCCGAGCGGAGCGGGCAGGCGGCGCCGCCAGTTCGGGTGCTCCGCGACGGTGCCCGGCAGGTTCACTTGGTCCGGCGACAGGATCGCGTCCTCGATCGGCAGCAGGACAAGCGCCGAGGCGGTGCGGCCGAGGAAGCGCGCGGCGGCGATGCCGAGACGGCTCAGCTCCGACGTCGGCGCCGGCGGCTCGCCCGCCGCGGCGCCGTGTTCGCGCAGGACCTGCCACAGCGCCGCGCGCTCGGTCTCGCGCTCGGCTCGGGCCGTTGCCTCGTCGCGCTCGTCGCCGAGCAAGCCCAGCGGAGCGCGCACGTCGATGTCCACTCCCCGCCACCAGCCGGCGAGGGTGGCGAGGTCGTGCGTCGTCGTCATCGCGATCGCGCGCGTGTCGTACCGGTCAGGGGGAAGGAACGCGCCCGTGCGATCGCGCTGGAAGAACAGCACGCGCAGGCCCAGCACGCCGCGTCGCGCCAGTTCCTCGCGCAGGCCCGCTTCCACCGTGCCGAGGTCCTCGCCGATGACGATCGCGCCTGCCCTGACCGATTCGAGCGCGAGAAGATTGAGCAGATCGCGTTTCGGAAAACGCAGGTAGGCGCCCTCGTCCGGCCGTGCGCCGTCGGGAATGCACCAGATGCGCGAGAGCCCCATCACGTGGTCGAGCCTGATTCCGCCCGCGTGCCGCATCGCCGCGCGAAGCTCCTCGCGGAAGGGGGCGAAGCCGGCTTCGACGAGCGCGGTGGGGGCGAAGGTGGTGAGCCCCCAGCCCTGACCGAGATGATTGAGCGCATCGGGCGGAGCGCCGATGCCCACCCCCTCGAGCAGGGCGCCTGCGCGTGCCCAGGCACGCGACCCGCCCGGGTGCTGGCCGACGGCGAGATCCGCGATCAGCCCGATGCGCATCCCCGCCCGTTGCGCGGTACGCTGGGCGGCGGACAGGCCGCGTTCGGCCAGCCACTGCAGGAAAAGGTGAAACGAGACCTCGGAGGCGTGTTCGCGCGCGAAACGCTCCACCGCCGGATGGGTGGGATCCCGCAACGGAGCAGGCCAAGCGCGCCAGTCCCACTGTGCCGGATCAACCCGATAGCGGGCGGCGTGAAGGGCCTCGAACACGGCGTGACGACGGAGCGAGTCGCCGCCCTCGCGCACGAAGGCCGCAAACGCTTCGGCGAGCGGCGAACCCACCGGGCAAGCGGCGGCGAACCGTTCGAACAGGGCGCGCAGCAGAGCGAGCCGTGCCGGTACCGCCCGCGCGTAGTCCACCAGCGGCAGCGCTTCGAGTGCGGCGAGCTCCTCCGCAAGGCCCGTCGCGCCGATCAGGTCGGCGAGATGAGCCACCTCGGGGAGAGCACCCGGGTCGACGAGCCGCCCGTCGGCCTGCGCGCGCGAGGACGGCGAGTAGGGGCTGGCATGCGCGGGGTCGGCGGCGAACAGAGCGTGCGTCGGGCTCAGCATCAGTGCATCCGCCCCCGCCCGCGCGGCCGCCCGCGCGGCCTCAGCGAGCGCGCCGTAGTGGCCCAAGCCGCCGTCCTCGGCAGCCCGCAGCCCGTAGACCTGCACCGCGAGGCCCCAGAGGCGTTCGCGCTCCAGGCGGCCGAGGAAGCAGGCGCGAGGGCAGACGGCGATCCGTGTCGCGGCCCGGACCGCGCCGGAGAGCTCGATCACGCCCTCGCCGATCGTCCTCGGCAGGGTGATCGCGATGGAGCGCTCTTCGGCTTCCCGCGTCACCTCGGCAACACCGGCGGCGCATTCCCCCGAGTCGAGAACGATCCGCCAGGCGACCGTTCCGTTCGCGTCAGCCGGAACGGCAAGCCGCCGCACCTCGCCCGCTTCGGCGGTCAGCAACGGCGGCGGCGACCACGACGCGGGCCGGGCTGCGAGCGCCTCGTCGGGACGCGAGGGATCGGTGCCGAGCGCGGTGAGAAGCGCCCGCAGCGTGTCGGGCGAGACCAGGCGCTGCCGGCCCTGCCAATCCCACCACTCCGTCTCGATGCCGCGCGCGCGCGCAAGCGCGGCGAGCGCCTCGTCCTCGTCCATCGCGCGAGGCTGCGGTGCCGGGAGGGGAAACGCAAGAACGGCCGGGATGCCCCGGCCGTTCCGCACCAAGGAGAGGACCGCTGCCCGCTCAGACGGCGCGCATCAGTGCCTCGGTCTCGCGCACCATGCGTGCGAGCCCCGCCTCGGGGGCGAGATCGCCGCGCATGATGGCGGTGAGCAGCTCCTGCTGCACGCGATGGATGCGGGGCCCGTTCGCGCCGTAATCCTCCCATGGCAGGGAGCGGTCCATCTGCAGGGCGGCCGAACGGGCATTCGGGTTCTGCTCGTAGAAGCGGCCGAGGAACTCGGGGGCGAGCGCCTTGAGGTTGACGGGGAGGTAACCCGTCATCTCGACCGCGATCTTCTGGGCAAGCGGGCCGGCTGAGAACTTCACGTACTCCCACGCCGCGCGCAGCTTGGCGGGATCGGTCGCCATGATCACCGCCGCATTGCCGCCGGTCGGCACCCCGCCATTCGTCTTGTCGGTGATCGGGAAAGGAGCCGTGCGGAGCGGGAAGCGGCCGCCGACCAGGTTGCTGATGACCGCGAGGCGGGCGGGGCTGTCGAAGATGATGCCGATGCCGCCGGTGGCGAATTGCTGGCGGTTCTGATCCGCCCCGATCAGCTCCATGCCGCATTCGGTGACGAAGCGACGGGCGAGCCGGACCGCAGCAAGCCCGGCTTCGCCGGCGAAGGCGACCGACTTGCCGTCCGCCGACAACATGCGGCCGCCGCCTTGCTGCACCAGCGCCTGCCAGAGCCAGTCGGAGTCGAAACTGTTGATGTAGTAGGAAAGTCCCATCGCCTGCGGCACCGCGCGCTTGATCGCGGCAGCGAGTGCGATCACGCCCTCCCACGAGTCGGGGAACTGGTCGGGGTTGCCGCCTGCCCGCGCCACCAGTTCAGGGTTGTAGTAGGCGATCGGCGAGGAGGCGTTGAACGGCATGCCGTACTGCCGCCCGTCCACCTTGCCGAGGGCGAGCATGCGCGGGCTGAAATTCTCCGCCGCCCAATTCGCTCCCTCCGCGGCGATGAGCATATCGAGTGCGAGGATCTGGTTGCGCGCGCTGAGGGTGCGGGCGAGCTCGGGCAACCGGTTGAAGCCGGAGAAGGCGACGTCTGGCAGCTGGTTGGTCAGCGCCCCGCGCAACAGCGCCTGATGGAGCTCATCGTAGTTCGGCAGGATCTGGCGGAAGCTGATCCGGATCCCCGGGTTCGCCTTCATGAACTCCTCCGCCACCGGGGTGAAGAAGCGGGCGAAGGAGGGGTAGGCGTGCAGCACGTCGAGCGTGACGGTGGCTTGCGCGCGCACCGCGGGTGCGGCGAGCGCTCCGGCGGCGGCCGCCGTGCCGAGCAGGAACTCCTTGCGTGTCAGCATCGTTCTCTCTCCTCTCGAGCGATGCGGGCCGGCCCGATACCGACCCGAATCATTTGAGTCCCGTCATGGTCAGGCCGCGCACGAAGCCTCGGCGGGCGACCAGGAAGGCGAGCACCAGGGGCGCGGTGATCAGGGCCGCCCCTGCCATCAGGGCGCCGTAGTTGCCGCCTGTCTCTGCGTCGCGGAAGGCGAGGATGCCCAACGGCGGCGTGGCGCGCTCCCTCGAGGTGACGACGATCAGCGGCCAATAGAGGTCGTTCCAGTGGGCGACGATGGAGAACACCGAGAAGGCGCCGATCGCGGGCAGGGCGGCGGGTACCGCAAGGCGCCAGACGATCTCGAACTCGCCCATGCCGTCGAGCCGGGCGGCCTGCAGGATCTCTTCCGGATAGGTGCGGAAGAACTGGCGGAACAGGAACAGGCCGAACACGGTGAGGAAGAACGGGAACATCAGGGCGAAGAAGGTGTCGAGCAGCCCTGCCTTGGCGAGGGCGAGGTAGAGCGGCAGGGCCGGCACCTGGATCGGCACGGTGAGGCCGAACAGGACAAGGCCGAACAGCACGCCGCGGCCGGGAAAGCGAAGCCGCGCCAGCGCGTAGGCCGCGGGCAGGGCAGTGGCGAGCTGCACGGCGAGGATGCCGAGACAGACCACCGCCCCGTTCAGCATCGCACGCGGAACGTTGCTCGCGAACAACGCCTGGGCGTAGTTCTCGAAGCCGGCGAAGCGCGAGGGGATCGGGTCGAATACCGCCCCGAACACCTCCTCCGCCGGCCGGATGGAGGTGAGCAGCATCCAGACGAAGGGCGCGAGCATCAGCACCGCCCCGATGAGCAGCACGAGGTGCGACAGGACGGAGGCGAGAAAGGCGCGCGACCTCATGCGTAGTGCACCCGACGCTCGATCAGCCGCGCCTGCAGGAGCGACAGGAGGCAGAGGAAGGCGAGCAGCACCACCGTCATCGCCGCCGCATAGCCCGTGCGGAAGTAGTGGAAGCCCTCGAGGTAGAGGACGTAGAGCAGCGTGTCGGTGGCACCGAGCGGCCCGCCGCGTGTCAGCACCACTACGGTGTCGAACACCTTGAAGGCCGAGATGGTGGTGGTGATGGTGACGAACATCGTGGTGGGGCCGAGCATCGGCCAGGTGACGCGCAGGAAACGGTCGACCGCGCCGGCCGCACCATCGAGCGCGGCCGCCTCGTAAAGGTCGCGCGGAACGGCGGAAAGCCCGGCCAGGAACAGCACCATGTTGAAGCCGAGCAGCTGCCACAGCCCGATCAGCGCGAGGGTGGCGAGAGCGAGATCGGGGTCGTTCAGCAGGTCGAGCCGGCCGAAGCCGAGTGCGGCGAGAAGGGGCGTGACCGGACCGAGGGAGGGGTGGAGCAGGAACTGCCAGACGGTCGCCATCGCGACCAGGGTCGAGGTGACCGGCAGGAAATAGATCACTTCGTAGAGCGAACGCGTTCGCTTGCGCGCATGCACGAGGGCGGCGAGAGCGAGACCGCCGAACACGCCGGCCGGCAGCACGAAGGCGACGTAGAGGAAGGTGTTGCGGATGGCGCGGCGGAACACGGGGTCGCTGAACATCTCGGCGTAGTTGGCAAGCCCAACGAAGCGCACCGCCACTGCGCCGAGGCGATAATCCGTCACCGACAGGAGAACGAGCACGATCAGGGGCGCAAGCAGGATCGCGACCAGCAGCAGTGCGGCCGGGGCGGCGAAGGCAGCACCGGCGAGAGCAAGGCGTCGTTCGCGGGCGGCGAGCTGAGGCGCGGGCGAAGCGAAGGGAACGGACGAGACGGCCATCGCTCACTCCACGACGGCGGTGTGGGCAGGGTCGGGCTCGACGCGTGCGCCGTCCGGCCCGAACAGGTGCACGCCTCGCGCGCGCAGGACGAGGGTGAGGGGGTCCTCAAGCAAGCCCGAGGCGCGTGCCGCCTCGTGCTCGGCCGCGGTGAGGCGCACGATGGCGGGGGGCTCTCCGGGCAGGTCGAGCCGGACGTGCAGGTGCCACTCGGCGCCCAGGTTCTCCGCCCGCACAAGGCGCGCGGCGAGGGCAGGCCCGTCCGCTTCGGGGCCGAGCGGCAGGGCGAAGGCCTCCGGGCGGATGCCCAACGACAGGCGTGTGCCGGCGGCGAAACGATGGCCGAAGGGTAGGCGGACCGCACCGAGCCGGATGCCGCCCACCCCGTCCGCCACCGTCTCCAGGACGGTAAGCGAGGGCGAGCCGATGAAGCGGGCGACTGCGAGCGAAGCCGGGCGGTCGTAGAGGTCGTCGGGCGTGCCGAGCTGCAGGATTCGGCCCTGGTCCATCAGCGCGATCCGGCTCGACATCGTCATCGCCTCGACCTGGTCGTGCGTGACGTAGATGAAGGTGGTGCCGAGACGGGCGTGGAGATCGGCAAGCTCGTGCCGCACCTCGACGCGCAGCGCGGCGTCGAGGTTGGAGAGCGGCTCGTCCATCAAGAACACCGCAGGATGCCGGACCATGGCGCGGCCGAGGGCGACGCGCTGCCGCTGACCTCCCGACAGTTGCGCCGGCTTGCGATCGAGCAAGGCCTCGATGCGCAGGGCCTCGGCGACGGCGCGCACCTCCGCCATGATGCCGCGCATCACGCGCGCTCGCCGCGGCGAGAGGTGCTTGATGAGGGGCAGGCGCTCGAGCAAGGTGAGGCGGCGCATCTCGAGCGGGGTGGCGAGGTTTCCCGCCACCGTCATGTGCGGATAGAGGGCGTAGGACTGGAACACCATCGCCACGTCGCGTTCGGCGGGCGGTAGGTGGTCCACCGGCCGGCCGGCGATCGACACCGTTCCGCAATCCTGCCGTTCCAGACCGGCAATGATGCGCAGAAGTGTTGACTTGCCGCAGCCCGAGGGGCCGAGCAGCGTCAGAAACTCGCCCGCCCGCACCGCGAGATCGAGCCCCGCGAGCACGCGAGTTCCGCCGAACGACTTCGCAATTCCCGTCAGGCGAACGCCATCCGCGCTTTCGCCGTCCGTCACCCCAGGCCTCCCAGAAGATGGTGCGGGTATATCGGGCCGGGCGGGAGCGACACGTGAAGCTTCGATGACACGTGCATGCGGCGAAGAACTCCCATGCGCGCGAGAAGGGGACCGACGGGTGAGGGGCAGTTAAGCGTACAGGCCCTGGTAGTCGCCCGCGGAGATCGCGGCGAAACCCATGCGGGAGAACGTCTCGAACAAGGGCCGCCAGCGTTCGCGGTCGGGGCGGACGGGAGCGACGAAGCGGGGCAGGGTGTCGGCGAGGATGGCGCGGAGCAGCGGGCCGTCCTCCTCGCCCGACCGCTTGCGCCAGATCGCGCCCGCGCGGTCGGGGTCGCGGCGGATCAGCGCGATCGCTTCCGTCAGCGCCTCCTGCAGGGCGGCGACGGCGCCGGGTTCGCGGACGGCGAAGCCCTGCGAGGTGAAGAGTTCGAGGCCGGAGAAGTTCGGCAAGCCCACCGCGGCGGTGGAGACGAACACGTGCGGCAGGCCCTCGACCATCGCCCCCACCACTTCGAAGTTGTGGAAACAGAGCCACGCCCCGTCGAACCCCGCCTTGAGATTCTCGAGGTGCCGGAAGCCCGCCTCGACGATGGCAACGCCGTCGGGGTCGAAGCGGCCCGCCTTCGTCTCGACGTGCCGGCGCAGGATCTCGCGCGCGATCGCGTTGGTCGGTTCGGCGGAAACGGGGGACGCGATGCGGATCGGCTCTCCAGCCAGCAGGCGGCGTTCGCCGTCCGGGGTGAGCATCACCCCACCTTCGGTTTCGAAGAAGCAGCCCAGGGCCCGCAGCCCTGGACGTTTCGCGTCCAGCATGTGCAGGGGTTCGTTGCAGGCGAAAGCGATGCGGCAGGCTTCCACTTCGGCGAGCCCGTCGTAGTGGCCCTCGGGCGGGATCAACGCCACCGCAAGCCCCGCACGTGCAAAGAGCCCCTCCTCGTCGGCGACCAGGAAGGGAAGGTGGTCCGGGTTGAGGAACCACTCGAGCGCGATCTCGACCTTCATCTCGTTCTCCTCCACGCCGGGGCGCGGAGGGACCGAGAGGGCGAACGGCGCCCCATCGCGGCGACATTCCCTCCGCGGGCATGACCCCGATCAGGTTCGATGGGTGCGTCTCAGCCGGGAGGGGGCCCCGGCGCCCCAAGTCGCCGACGCATCGCTAGCCGTGCCATCCTCCCCTGGCAAGTTCGGCCGGCCGAAGCCGAAGGCTCTCAGCGTGAAAGATTCCCCTGGCCCTTGTCCGACCGTGCCGGAAGGCCATCTCGGAGTCATGGCGGAGGGAGAGTCGTCGAGTGGGCTCCTGGGTGCGATTCGCGACAAGCTGATCGCCCGCAAGCAGGCTTGGGCCGAGGAGAAGCGTCTGATCACGGGGCGGGCGGGGGTGCGCGAGGTCGATCGGCTGCCGCCCGGCCAGCGCCTGGTGCGTGACTGGCCGGTGCTCGACCTCGGCGTGCAGCCGGCGATCCCGCGCGAGCGGTTCCGGCTCATCGTGGATGGCTTGGTGGAAAACCCGGTGGTGCTGGATTGGGCCGGCGTGATGGCGCTGCCGCAGTCGGAGAACGTCTCCGACATCCACTGCGTGACGGCGTGGAGCCGCCTCGACAACCGCTGGGGGGGCGTGAAGGCGAAGGACCTGATCGCGCAGGTGCGCCCGCGCGCGGAGGCGCGGTTCGTGCTGTTCCAGTCCTCCGACGGCTACACCACCAACGTGCCACGCGAAGCCTTTGAGGACGATGACGTCATGCTCGCCCACACTTGGGAGGGCGCGCCGCTCGACCGTCGCCACGGGGGCCCGCTTCGCGTCGTCATCCCCAAGCTCTACTTCTGGAAGAGCGCAAAATGGCTGCGCCGCATCACCTTTTCGGCCGAGGACAAGCCCGGCTTCTGGGAGGTGCGCGGCTACCACAACCACGGCGACCCGTGGCGCGAGGAACGCTATGGCTGACACCCCATTCGGCCGCTCGGCCGGCCGCGAGGAGGCCCCAGAGATGATCGACCCCGTCCGTCGTGTGCTCGGTGTGGTCGGCGCGCTCGGCGTCGCCCTCGCCCCGTTCCGCCCGGACCCCGCGCTTGCCCGCGAGCACCGGGCCTGGGACTTCACCTTCCAGTCGATCGATGGCGACCCGATGCCGCTCGCGCAGTGGCGCGGCAAGGTGCTGCTCGTCGTCAACACCGCCTCGTTCTGCGGCTTCACCAACCAGTACGCCGCGCTGCAGAACCTCTACGCGCGGTACCGCGAGCGGGGCCTCGTGGTGATCGGCGTGCCGTCGAACGACTTCCGCCAGGAGAAGGACAGCAACGAGGCGGTGAAGCGGTTCTGCGAGGTCACCTTCGGGGTCGACTTCCCGCTTGCCGCGATCAGCCGGGTGACGGGTCGCGAGGCGCACCCGTTCTATCGTTGGGCGGCTGCCGCATCCTCGCCGCCGCGCTGGAATTTCCACAAGTATCTGATTGATCGCGAAGGAAAGCTTGTCGGGTCTTGGGGGGCATCGACGCGGCCGGATTCAGCCGAGGTGATCCGCGCCATCGAGGCCGCGCTCGACCGCTCAGCGCCCGCCGCCTGAGCCGGGGGCAAGCCAGAGCCAGGCCAGGGCGGCGAGGCTCGCGGAAACCGCGATCCCGACTGCCATCGCCCAACCCTGCGGGTCAAGCACGAGGGCGACGGCGAGGCCGCCGAAGGCCGCGATGCCCCACTGCAGGAAGCCGAGCAGGGCCGAGGCTCGGCCGGCCATCTCGGGGAACGGGGCGACCGCCCCCGACTGCGCATTCGCTTGTGCAAGCGCGAAGGCGATCATGTAGAGCACCATCGGCGCGGTGACCGTGACCACACTCGGGCCGAGCAGGGCGAGGGCGGCAGGGCCCGACCAGCCGAACAGCACACAGAGCCCAACCCCGAGCCGAAGCGTGCGGTCGACGCCGAGCCGAGGTGAGACGCGGCGCGCGATGGAGCTGCCCGCGATGTAGCCGCAGACCGCGGCGGCGAACAGGAAACCGTAACCGCGCGGACCGAGCCCGAGCCCCATCTGCGCCACATGGGACGAGCCGGAGATGAAGCAAAAAAGCCCCGTATACGTAAACGCAGAAACAAGGGCATAGCCGAGAAAGCTGCGATGGCGCAGGAGGTGTGCATAGGCCGAGAGGAGGCGGGCGGGATCGAGCGCAGTGCGATCCCGCATCGGAATGGTCTCCGGCAGCAGGAACGCGGCGGCGAGGCCGATGCCGAGTGCTGCCAGCGCGAGCAGCCAGAAGGCGGCGCGCCAGCCAGCGAGATCGACGACGACGCCGCCTAGGACGGGGCCGATCGCCGGGGCGAACGCCATCAGCCCGGCGATCGTGGCATAGACGGCGGCGGCGCGCGGCGGGTCGGTGGTGTCGCGCACCACCGCGCGGGCGACGACCGGGCCGCCGCAGGAGCCGATCGCTTGCACCACCCGCGCCGCGATCAGCGCCCCGAGGGAGGGGGCGAGGGCGCAGGCCACGGTTGCGGCGAGATAGACCACGAGCCCCGCCGCCACCGCGGGGCGCCGGCCGAAGCGATCGGAGAACGGCCCGTACAGGAGCTGGGCGGGCGCGAAGCCGAGCAGATACCCCGAGAGCGTCCACTGCACGCCCGCGGTGTCGGTGGCGAAGGCGGTGGCGATCGCGGGCAGGGCGGGCAGGTAGAGATCGGTGGAGAGCGGGCCGAGGGAGACGAGTGCCGCGAGCAGCCAGATCGGCGGAGTCACGGGGCGGTGCCCGCAGTCAACGCTGGGCGAGCAGCGGCAGCAGGCGTTCGACCACCGCGGCGAACATCGCTTCCGTGAGCCGGCCGGTGTTCGTGTTGTAGCGGCTGCAATGGTAGCTGTCGGCGAGGACGATTCCGCCGAGATCGTGCTGAGCGCCGTGCGAAAAGGGAAGCGCCGAGGCGCGCAGACCCCGCGCCCGCAGCACCGCTTGGTGGGCGATCGCGCCGAGGGCCAGCACGGCGCGCAGCCGCGGCATGGCGGCGAGTTCGGCGGTGAGGAAGGGGTTGCAGGCGGCGATCTCCGCCGGGGTGGGCTTGTTCTCGGGGGGCACGCATCGCACCGCGTTGCAGATGCGTGCCTCCGTCAACTCGAGCCCGTCGTCCGGCCGCGCGGCATAGGTTCCGCGCGCGAGGCCGAAGCGAAGCAGCGTGCGATAGAGGAGGTCTCCGGCGTAATCACCCGTAAACGGACGCCCCGTTCGGTTGGCGCCGCGCAGACCCGGGGCGAGGCCGACGACGAGGAGAGGGGCGTCGAGCGGTCCGAAGGACGGGACCGGCGCGTTGTACCAATCGGGCTCGCGGGAGCGATTTTCGGCCCGAAAGGAGGCGAGCCTCGGACAGAGCGGGCAGTCGCGCGCCGGCGTGACCGGCGCGTTCACTGGCTGTGGCCGTTCTCCCCAGGAGGCTTGGCGGCCACTTCGGCGGTGGCGACCGCGGCGCGGCCGGCGCCGACTGTCTCGACCACGAAGGGCCGCGCCGATGCCGCGGCCCGCTCGCCCTCGCGCGGGGCGCCTGGCTCGCGGGGTGGCACGATGCGGCGGGTGAACTCGCCCATGATGTCGGCGAGTTCGATGAACTGATCGGCCTGGCGGCGGAGTTCATCGGCGATCAGCACCGGCTGGGTCTTGATCGTGCTGACGACCGAGACGCGGACACCCTTGCGCTGCACCGCCTCGATGAGCCGACGGAAATCGCCATCGCCGGAGAACAGCACGATGTGGTTCACGTGCGGCGCCATCTCCAGCATGTCGATGGCGAGCTCGATGTCCATGTTGCCCTTCACGCGGCGCCGCCCTGTCGAGTCGGTGAACTCCTTCGCGGGCTTGGTGACGACCGTGTAACCATTGTAGCCGAGCCAGTCGACCAACGGCTTCAGTGGCGTGTAGTCTTCCGTCTCCAGGACTGCCGTGTAGTAAAACATGCGCACGACATAAGCACGTAGCCGGAAGAACGCATGCAGCGATTTGTAATCGACATCGAAACCAAGCGAGCGTGAGGCGGCATAGAGGTTTGCGCCGTCGATGAATACGGCAAGGCGTTCTGATTTTTCGAACATATGACTGTTGCTCCCTACGATCGGATCTTGCTCAGCCTGCCTCGAGCGATGAGGAGGCGAAGCCTAGACCCGTCCGATCCCGACGGAAAGCCTTTGACAATGAAATGACATCGGTCCTGGGTTGTGTCCCGGACTGGTCTTACGCAGGACGATCGCATGGCGAGCGGGATCTCGGCCGCTTGCCTGAGGCCGGACCGGCGTCTAATAAGAAAAGTTCGCAAGACGTGACGAGGGGCGGCGCATGGCGCGCGTGACGGTTGAAGACTGCATCCTGAAGGTGCCGAACCGGTTCGAGCTGGTGATGCTCGCCGCGCAACGGGCGCGCAACCTGCACCGCGGCGAGGCGCCGACGGTCGATCGCGACAACGACAAGAACCCTGTGGTCGCGCTGCGCGAGATCGCCGAAGGCACGATCGACCTTGAAGCGGTGCGCAACGACCTGATCAAGAGCCTGCAGCGGCTGCCCGAACCGGAGCCTGTCTCCGAGGAGGTGCAGGATCTGCTGCCGACGGAGAGCAACATCTTCGCCGGCCTCGACATCACGCCCGAGGAGCAGGCGGCGGAGGAGCAGGGCGCCGCCGAGGAGGATATCGAGGCCGCCATCGCCCGCGAACTCGGCGGCTGAGGGCGACGATGACGGGCGGGGGAAACGCGCACGAAGCTCGCCTCGCCCGTCGCGCGTGACGGGACGATGCCGGACGGGGCGCTCGGTTTCGCCCAAGGCCTGATCGAGCGGGTCCGGGCCTACGACCCGCGCGCCGACCTTCCCCTCATCTTCCGCGCTCTCGATTTCGCCGCCGCCGCCCACGCCGGCCAGACGCGCGACAACGGCGATCCCTACATCACCCACCCGGTCGAGGTCGCCACCATCCTCACCGACTTCCGGGTGGACACCAGCTCGATCGTCACCGCGCTGCTGCACGACGTCGTCGAGGACACGGGCACCACGCTTGCCGACGTCGAACGGGGCTTCGGCCGCGATGTCGCCCGCCTCGTCGACGGCGTGACCAAGCTCAACCGGCTCGAGCTCACCTCGGAACGCTCCAAGCAGGCGGAGAACTTCCGCAAGCTCGTGCTGGCGATGAGCGAGGACATCCGGGTCCTGCTCGTCAAGCTTGCGGATCGGCTGCACAACATGCGCACGCTGCGTTTCGTGCGCGACGAGAACCGACGCCGCCGCATCGCCGCCGAGACGCTGGAGATCTATGCGCCGCTCGCCGAGCGCATCGGCATGGACCAGATCAAGACCGAGCTCGAGACGCTGGCCTTCCGCGAACTGCAGCCCGACGCCTACGCCTCGATCATGAACCGCATCGCCTTCCTGCGCGGCGAAGGGGCGGACCTGATCGAGCGCGTGACCGAGGAACTGCGCAAGCTGATGACGGAGGCCGGCATCGCCGCCGAGGTGACGGGGCGGGAGAAGAGCCCCTATTCGATCTGGCTGAAGATGCATCGGCGCAACGTCGCCTTCGAGCAGCTCTCAGACATCATGGCCTTCCGCGTCATCGTCGGCTCGATCGACGAGTGCTACCGGGCCTTGGGCATCGTCCACTCCGCCTATCGGGTCGTGCCCGGCCGGTTCAAGGACTACATCTCGACGCCGAAACCGAACGGCTACCGCTCCCTGCACACGGGGGTGATGCTGCCCGAGGGGCAGAAGATCGAGGTGCAGATCCGCACCCGCGAGATGCACGAGATCGCCGAGTACGGTGTGGCGGCGCACTGGCACTACAAGGACAAGGGCTCGATCCCCGCTCCCGATCCGCACCAGTACCGCTGGCTCCGCAGCCTGCTCGAGATCCTCGAGCAGGCCTCGGGACCGGAGGAGTTCCTGGAACATACCAAGCTCGAAATGTTCCGGGACCAGGTGTTCTGCTTCACCCCGAAGGGCGATCTGATCACGCTGCCGCGCGGCGCCACCCCGGTCGATTTCGCCTACGCCGTGCACTCGGAAGTGGGCGATACCTGCGTGGGCGCGAAGATCAACGGCCGGATCATGCCGCTGCGCACCGAGCTCGCGAACGGCGATCAGGTCGAGATCATCACCGCCCGCGGGCACACGCCGAACCCGGAGTGGGAGCGCTTCGTCGTCACCGGCAAGGCGCGGGCGCGAATCCGCCGCTTCGTCCACGCCCAGGCCAAGGCGCGCAGCATCGAACAGGGGCGGGCGATGCTGGTGAAGGCCTTCCGTCAGGAGGGGGTGGAGGGTGGAGAGAAGGTGCTCGAGGGCGTGCTGAAGACGCTGAAGCAAGCCTCGCTCGAGGATCTCTACGCTGCCGTGGGCTCTGGCGCGATCGGGCCGCGCGAGGTGGTGTTCGCCGCCTACCCCGAACTTCGCCCGCGTCCGCGCCCGACGCCCTTGCTTCCCGCGATGAGCCCGCGTTCGGCCCGCCCGCAGCCATCCGGCCGCGAGGAGGAGGCGCGTCGCGCCGTGCCGATCGCCGGCCTCGTTTCGGGCATGGCCGTGCACTACGCGGGCTGCTGCCACCCCCTGCCGGGCGATCGCATCGTCGGCATCATCACCACCGGCAAGGGCGTGACCATCC
Organism: Elioraea thermophila (ex Habib et al. 2022); assembly: GCF_003336755.1. Taxonomy (GTDB): domain Bacteria; phylum Pseudomonadota; class Alphaproteobacteria; order Acetobacterales; family Acetobacteraceae; genus Elioraea; species Elioraea thermophila. The sequence goes on from NZ_QMDI01000012.1 coordinate 20,683, forward strand.
ACACCGCCGACTGCCCGACCCTGGAGAGCTTCGCCGCCACGCCGGAACGGTTCATCGACGTCTCCTGGGACACCGACACGTTGGCCGAGGCCAAGCACACGGGGCGGCTCGCCGTCGTCACCGCCAACCAGCCGGGCGCGCTCTCGACGCTCACCACCGTGATCGCCAAGCGCGAGGGCAACATCTCGAACCTGAAGATCGTCGGCCGCAGCCCGGAGTTCTTCGAGATGCTGGTCGATCTCGAGGTGCGCGACCTCTCCCACCTCGGCGACATCATCGCCGCCTTGCGCGCAAGCCCGCACATCCGCAGTGTGGAACGGGCGCGCGCCTGACGCGCCTCACCCCTGCCGTTCCCCCTTTCCCGGCCCGGAGGACCGATGACCGACCGCGTGCGCCTCGGCGTCAACATCGACCACGTCGCCACGCTGCGCAACGCCCGCGGCGGCGACCATCCCGATCCGGTGCGGGCGGCGCGCATCGCGCGCGAAGCCGGCGCCGATCAGATCACCGCCCATCTGCGCGAGGATCGCCGCCATGTGCGCGACGACGACATGTGGCGGCTCAAGGAACAGATCGCGCTGCCGCTCAATTTCGAGATGGCGGCGACGGAAGAGATGGTCGCGATCGCGCGCCGCCTCGCTCCCCACTCCGCCTGCCTGGTGCCGGAGCGTCGCGAGGAGCGCACCACCGAAGGCGGGCTCGACGTGATCGCCAACCGCGCGCTGCTGACGGATGCCGTCGCCGCGCTGACCGAGGCCGGCATCCGGGTCGCGCTCTTCGTCGAGCCCGACCCGGCCCAGCTCGATGCCGCCCGCGCTGTCGGCGCGCCGGTGGTCGAACTGCACACGGGCCGCTACTGCGATCTGTCGGGCGAGGCGCGGGAGGAGGAGCTGGCGCGGATCGCGGCGGCGGCGCGCCATGCGGCCGCGATCGGGCTTGCCGTGCATGCGGGCCACGGGCTCGGGTTCGACACGGTCGGGCCCGTCGTCGCCCTGCCCGAGGTCGAGGAGGTCTCGATCGGGCATTTCATGATCGGCGAGGCGATCTTCCTCGGCCTCGGCACGGTGATCCGCGAGATGCGCCGGCGCATCGACAACGCCCGCGCCGGGCTCTGAAGCGCCGCGCACGGAGGGGAAGGAATCCCTCCGTGCGGGCGTGAAACGATCGCTCAGGCCTTAGCGAGCAGGCTGTCGACGAACTCCCAGTTCACCAGCCGCTCGAGGAAGTTGCTGATGTAGTCGGGGCGGCGGTTGCGGAAGTCGAGATAGTAGGAGTGCTCCCAGACGTCGCAGCCGAGGATCGCCGTGCCCTGGCCCTCGGCGAGCGGGTTGGAGCCGTTGGGCGTCTTGGTGCAGGCGAGCTTGCCGTCCTTGGCCACCACGAGCCAGCACCAGCCGGAGCCGAACTGGGTGACGCCGGCCTGCTTGAACGCCTCCTTGAAGGCGTCGATCGAGCCGAAGTCCTCGATGATCTTCTTCTCGAGCCGCCCCGGCATCGCCCCGCCGCCATTCGGCTTCATGCACTGCCAGAACAGGTTGTGGTTCCAGTGCTGGCCGGCGTTGTTGAACACGCCCGCCATCTCCGGCTTGCCGAAGGACATCGTCACGATCTCCTCCAGCGTCTTGCCCTGCAGTTCCGGCATCTTCTCGACGAAGCCGTTCAGCGCGGTGACGTAGGCTTGGTGGTGCTTGCCGTGATGCAGCTCGAGCGTCTCTTGGCACATGCCGGAGGCGGCGAGCGCCGAGTGCGGGTAGGGCAGAGGCGGCAGGGTGAACGCCATGATCGGTTGCTCCCCGTGTCGGTTCCGTTTCGGCGTGGATAGCGCTGGATGACGCCTTGGGTGGGCACGGCGGTAGGCCGCGCGCTGCCCTGAGCTAGGCGGGAGGCGGGGCGCCGTCAACAGCGCGCGCTTGACCCGCGGCATGGCCTTCGCCAAGTGGCACGCCGTGTCGGTCCCGCGCGAGCGGGCGAAAGAGGGAACGCCGTGCGGCGGTCCGAGCCGGTCTGGGGTGAGCGGCGTGTCACTCCGATCGGCGCGGCCGGCCAAGTCGGCGGCTGCCCCAGCAACTGTCGGCGGGTGGGCCGCCGGTCCGTGTGTCCCGGCGAGGGGCGCGCCACTGCGGGCAATGCCGCGGGAAGGCAGGATCGGCGGTGGGACGGAGGCAGGGTCCTCCCTCCCGACCCGCAAGCCAGGAGACCTGCCGGCACCGTGCAGCCCGGGGCGAGCCCCGGGAGCGCGCAACCCCATCCGCCCGGGCTGGGTGCACCGGGCCGAGGAGACCGTCTGCGATGACCATAGCCGCCAATCTCGGCTGGCCTCGGATCGGCCCGAGGCGAGAACTCAAGACCGCCCTCGAATCGTTCTGGTCGGGCAAGAAGAGCGAGGACGACCTGCTCGCCGATGCGCGCGCCTTGCGCGTCGCCGCCCGCGCCGTGCAGCGCGGGCGGGGCATCTCGCACATCCCGTGCGGCGACTTCGCGCTCTACGACCACGTTCTGGAGACGGCCTGCAGCCTGGGCGCGATCCCCGCCGGCTACGGCTGGTCCGGCGAGGGGCCCGTGCCACTCGCCACACTCTTCGCGCTGGCCCGCGGCGCCCCGGCCGGTCGTTTCGGTCCCGAGCCCGCCCCCGCTCTCGAGCTGACCAAGTGGTTCGACACCAACTACCACTATCTGGTGCCGCGGCTTTCGGGCGAGACGCGCTTCGGCCTGGCGCACGACCGCTGGACCGAGGCCTACGCGGAGGCGCGCAGCGAGGGAGTGCAGACGCGGCCCGTCCTCATCGGCCCCGTCACCTTCCTTCTTCTGTCGAAACGGGAAGACCAAGGCGATCCGCTGGCGCTGCTGCCCTCCCTCCTGCCCGCCTATGGCGCGATCCTGCGCAACCTGGCCGAGGCGGGTGCGGTGTGGGTGCAGGTCGACGAACCCGCTCTGGTGACCGACCTTCCGCCCGGCGCGCACGAGGCCTACGCGCTCGCCTACCGCGGGCTGGCTGACGCAGCACCCGGGCTCAAGCTGCTGGTCGCCACCTATTTCGAGGGCCTGCGCGACAATCTCGCCACCGCCTGCGCCCTGCCGGTTGCGGGGCTGCACGTCGATCTCGTCCGCGCGCCCGATCAGCTCGACGCCGTGCTCGCCGCCTGGCCGAAGGACCGCTGGCTCTCCCTGGGCCTCGTCGATGGGCGGAACGTCTGGCGCACCGACCTTCGCGCCGCCCTCGCCGTCGCTCGCCGCGCGCGCGAGGCGGGTTTCGGCGAGCGGCTGATGATCGCGCCCTCGTGCTCCCTCCTCCATGTACCGCACACCGTGGCCATGGAGGACGCGCTGGACCCTGCGCTCAAGCGCCGGCTCGCCTTCGCGGTGGAGAAGCTCGAGGAGGTGGCCACACTTGCGCGCGGGCTCGACGAGGGCGAGGGCGCGATCGCGGCGAGGCTTGCGGAAAGCGACGCCGTCCTCGCCGAAGCGAAGGCCGACCCGAGGCTCAACGACCCTGCCGTCGCCGCGCGGCTCGCCGCGATCACCCCCGAGATGGAGCGCCGCGCGAGCCCCTATCGCGAGCGGGCGAGGAAGCAGGCCGAGCGTCTCCGCCTGCCGCCGCTGCCCGTCACCGCGATCGGCTCCTTCCCGCAGACGGCGGAGGTGCGCGCGTTGCGCAGCCGCCTCGCCAGGAGCGAGATCACGCAAGCGCAGTACGAGGCCGAGATCGAACGGCTGATCGCCGAAGTGGTGCGCTGGCAGGACGAGATCGGCGTCGACGTGCCGGTGCACGGCGAGTTCGAACGCAACGACATGGTGAAGTACTTCGCCGAGCATCTCTCGGGCTTCGCCTTCACCAGGCACGGTTGGGTGCAGTCCTACGGATCGCGCTGCGTCGCCCCGCCCATCATCTGGGCCGACGTCTCCCGCCCCGCCCCGATCACCGTGCGCTGGTCGGCCTACGCGCAGTCGCTGACGCGGCGGCCGATGAAGGGCATGCTCACCGGCCCCGTGACGATGCTGCAATGGTCCTTCGCGCGCACCGACATCCCACGCGAGACGATCTGCCGCCAGATCGCGCTCGCGCTCCGCGACGAGGTGCAGGATCTCGAGCGGGCCGGCATCGCCATCATCCAGATCGACGAGCCGGCCTTCCGCGAGGGCCTGCCGCTGCGCCGGGCCGACCGGGCCGATTACCTGCGCTGGGCGGTGGCGTGCTTTCGCCTCGCCTCCTCGGGCGTGCGCGACGAGACGCAGATCCACACCCACATGTGCTATTCGGAGTTCAACGACATCATGGCCGAGATCGCGGCGCTGGACGCGGACGTGATCTCGATCGAGACGGCGCGCAGCGACATGGAGCTGCTCGAGGCCTTCCTCGACTTCGCCTACCCGAACGAGATCGGGCCCGGGGTGTGGGACATCCACTCGCCCATCGTGCCGACTGCGGAACGGATGGCCGGGCTCCTGCGACGCGCCGCCAATCGCATCCCTCCCGAACGGCTCTGGGTGAACCCCGATTGCGGGCTGAAGACCCGGGCTTGGGAGGAGGTGCGGCCGGCGATGGCGAACATGGTCGAGGCGGCGCGCATCCTCCGCGCCGAACTGGCGGTGCCCGCGGCCGAGTGACGCACGCCGGGGGAGGGGGCATCAGCCTTCTCCCCCCATACCCGCCCGTTTGGGACCACGCCCCGGTCGTGCTACCCCTCGGGCGATGATCATCGGCCTCGGTTCCGACCTCTGCGACATCCGCCGCATCGAGGCGGCCCTCGAGCGCTGGGGCGAACGCTTCGTCGCGCGCGTCTTCACCCCTCTCGAGCGGGCCAAGGCGGACGCGCGGGCGGCGCGTGCCGCCACCTACGCCCGGCGCTTCGCCGCCAAGGAGGCCTGCGCCAAGGCTTTGGGCACGGGGCTTCGCATGGGCGTCCATTGGCGCGACATGGAGGTGGTGAACCTTCCGTCCGGCCAGCCCACGCTTCGCCTGCACAACGGCGCCGCCGCCCGGCTCGCCGCCATCACGCCTCCCGGGATGGTGGCGCGGATCAGCCTGACCATGACCGACGAGCCTCCCATCGCCCAGGCGGTGGTGGTGATCAGCGCGGAACCCCACCTTGCTTGACAATCCGTCTCCCAAGCGGCAGGGCGACCCCGCCACCCCCGTCCCCGCCCCCGGAGCCATGGCGAAACGCAAACCGAGCGGCTGGCTCGAGACGGTGAAGACCGTCGTCTATGCCGGCCTGATCGCGATCGCGATCCGCACCATCGCCTTCGAGCCGTTCAACATCCCCTCCGCCTCGATGGTGCCCACCCTGCTCGTCGGCGACTACCTGTTCGTCTCCAAGTTCTCCTACGGCTATTCGCGCTTCTCCATGCCGTTCTCGCCGAGGCTGTGGGAGGGGCGAATCTTCGCTTCCCTGCCCGAACGCGGCGACGTCGCGGTGTTCCGCTGGCCGCGCGACGAGAGCACGGATTACATCAAGCGCATCGTCGGCCTGCCGGGCGATCGCGTGCAGATGATCGGCGGCGTGCTCTACATCAACGGCGAGGCGGCGCGGCGCGAACCGGCCGGGTTCTGCGAGACGGACGGTACGGGCGTGCGCATCCGCTCGCGCCGCTACATCGAGACCTTGCCGAACGGACGGCGGCACGCCATCTGCGAGTTCAGCGACCAGGAGCGCTTCGACAACACCCCCGAATTCCTCGTTCCCGCCGGCCACGTCTTCGCGATCGGCGACAATCGCGACAACTCCTCGGATTCGCGAGACTTCGGGCCCGGCGGGGTCGGCTTCGTTCCGCTCGAGAACCTGATCGGTCGGGCCGAGATCATCTTCTTCAGCCACGAAGGGCCGTTCTGGCAGGTGTGGAACTGGCGCTTCTCCCGCTTCTTCAACCGCATCCGGTGACGCCCGCCTTCGCCGACGCGCTCGATCATCGTTTTCAGGATCCGGGCCTGCTTGCGCGTGCACTGACCCACCGCAGCCACGTCAAGGGGCGCAAGGGCGGGCTCGAATCGAACGAGCGCCTCGAGTTCGTCGGCGATCGCGTGCTCGGGCTTCTCATCGCCGAGTGGCTGGTCGAGCGGTTCCCGGAGGAGCGCGAGGGGGGGCTCGGGCGGCGGCTGGCGCGGCTCGTCGATCGCGACACCCTCGCCGCAGTCGCGCGCGCCATCGGCCTCGGGGCCGCGCTGGCGATCCCGCCCTCGGAGGAAGCGGCCGGCGTGCGCGAGCGCGACTCGGTGCTGGCGGATGCCTGCGAGGCGTTGATCGGCGCGCTCTACCTCGATGGTGGCTTGGAGGCGGCGCGACGTTTCGTGCGCCGGCACTGGGCGGGGCTCCTCGAGCGCATGGCCGAGGCCCCGCGCGACCCGAAGACGGCGCTGCAGGAATGGGCGCAGGCGCGCGGGCTGCCGCTTCCCGCCTACCGCACGGTGGCCACCGAGGGACCGTCGCACCGGCCACGCTTCACCGTCGCGGTGAGCCTCGGCGACAGCGCCGCGGAAGCGCAAGGCACGACCAAGCGCGAGGCGGAGAAGCGCGCCGCCGCCCGCCTGCTCGCCCAACTCGAGGCACGGCGATGAGCGAGACAGACGCCCCGCCATTTTCGGCGACCCCGTCGCCGAGCCGCTGCGGCTTCGTCGCCATTCTCGGCGCGCCGAACGCCGGCAAATCGACCCTCCTCAACCGTCTGGTCGGCGCCAAGCTCGCCGCCGTATCGCCCAAGCCGCAAACCACGCGCTTCCGCGTGCGCGGCATCGTCATCCGCGGGGCGTCCCAGATCGTCTTCGTCGACACGCCCGGCATCTTCTCGCCCCGTCGCCTGCTCGACCGCGCGATGGTCAAGGCCGCCTGGACGGGGGCGCAGGATGCCGACATCGCGCTCCTCCTCGTGGATGCGAAGACGGGGCTGACCGAAGAGGTGCGCGCCATCGCCGAGCGTCTGAAGGATACGCATCGACCGCTCTGGCTCGCCTTGAACAAGATCGACCTGGTCGAGAAACCGTCTCTGCTCCCGCTCGCCGAAGCGCTGAATGCGATCGCCCCTTTCCAGGAGACGTTCATGATCTCCGCCACCGAGGGCGATGGGCTGGAGCGGCTGCTCGATCGTCTGGCCGACGCCCTTCCCGAGGGGCCCTGGCTCTTTCCCGAGGACGACCTGTCCGACCTGCCGGACCGCCTGCTCGCCGCCGAGATCGTGCGCGAGCAGATCTACCATCAGACGCGCGAGGAGGTGCCCTACGACACCACGGTGGAAACCGAAGAATGGCAGGAGCGCGAGGATGGGTCGGTCGCGATCCGTTGCGCCATCGTCTGCGCCAAGGAAGGGCAGAAGGGCATCCTGATCGGCAAGGGAGGGCAGAGGCTGAAAGCGATCGGGTCGCGGGCACGGATGGAGCTCGAGCGCGAGTTGGGCCGGCGCGTGCACCTCTTCCTGCACGTGCTGGTGCGCGAGGGCTGGGACGAGGAGAAGGCTCGTTTGCGCGCCATGGGGCTCGAGCCCTGAGCGACGGCGATGGAAACTTGGGAAGACGAGGCGGTGGTGCTGTCCGCAAGGCTCCATGGCGAGGGCCATGCGATCGCCACGGTGTTCACGCCGACCCAGGGCGTGCGGCGTGGCCTCGTCTACGGCGGTGCGGGCCGGCGCGGGCGCGCGACCTGGCAGTCGGGCAACGTGCTCGCAGCGCGCTGGCAGGCGCGGCTTGCCGACCAGCTGGGTCGTCTCGAGGGCGAAGCGCTGTGCGCCGCTTCCGCCGCCGCACTGGGGGATCCGCTCGCGCTTGCCGTCGTCGCCTCCGCCTGTGCGGTGGCCGAAGCCGGCTTGCCCGAGGCCGAGCCGCACCCGAGGGCGTACGCGGCGCTGGTCGCGCTGTTCGGCCGTCTCGACGCGGGCGAGGAGCTCGTGGCGGATTACGTGCGCTGGGAGATCGTTCTCCTGGCGGAACTCGGCTACGGGCTCGACCTCTCGGCCTGCGCGCTCACGGGGGCGCGCGAGGGCCTGGCCTTCGTCTCGCCGCGCACGGGGCGGGCGGTGACGGCGGCGGCGGCGGGGCCATGGCGGGAGCGGCTGCTGCCGCTGCCCGCCTTCCTGGTCGACGCGGCGGCGCCGTCGTCGCCAGGGGATCTCGCCGCCGGCTTGCGCCTCACGGGGCACTTCCTCGCCCGCGACGTGTTCGGCGCCGCACACCGGCCACCGCCGCCTGCGCGCGAGCGCCTGGTCGCGGCAATCGAGGCCCGTGCCGCGGCGCGTCCGACCGAAGCGGAGCGAGCCGCGCCGTGACCGACAAGGCCACGACGCTTGCCCACGCGGCGCGGGAAGCGGCCGGATCCTGCGCCCTCGTGCGCGACCCAGCCTCGTTCTCTTTCCTGCGCAAGGCGGTCGCGGCGGTGATGACGGTGTCGGGCCCGCTGTCTCCGCTGGCCTTGTTTCGGATCCTGCGCCGGGTCGCGCCCTACACCATGGTGCCGCCGATTGGGGTTGCCTTCGCCGCGCAAGAGGCAGCGAAGGCGGCGGAGGGGGGCGGGCAGATCGTCGAGTGCGGCGCCTGGATGGGGGGGACGAGCTTCGCGATGGCGCTCGCCCAGCGCAGGCGATTCGGCCGGGTGCGCGCTCCCGTATGGATGTTCGACAGTTTCAAGGGGCTGCCGCAGCCGGACGCGAGGGACGGGGAGGCGGCGTTCCGGCTGATGGAGCGTCAACCCCGCCCGCTTGCGGTCCCGGTCGATACGGTGCGGGCTCTGCGCGACGCCCTCGGCTTCGGCGAGAGCGATGCGCCGATCGTGCCGGGCTGGTTTGACCAGACTCTGCCCCAATCGGTCGCGGCGCTGCGCGCGGGCGGCGGCATCGCGCTCCTGCGGCTGGACGGCGACTGGTACGAGAGCACCCTCACCGCCCTGCGCACGCTTCTTCCCCTGGTGCGCGTGGGAGGCGTGGTGATCATCGACGATTATTACGCCTGGGAGGGGTGTGCGCGGGCCGTGCACGAGGTGCTCGCTGCCGAACCCGTGGTGCCTCGCCTGCGCACGGCGCCCGGCGCAGCGGGCGCTTGGTTTGTCAGGGCGGGCGGATAGGGGTGCGGGGGAGCTCGGACGTTTCGCGCTCGCGGCCTCTGTCGCTTGCGACACCGCGGCCGACGTCGTCGAGCGTCTCACCACCTTCCCTTCGATGTCGCATGCGGATTTCCCGCTCTTCCGACCGGCCCGTCCCGACGGCGTGCGGTTCAGCACGGTCATGCCGGGGGGCGCTTTTGGGCCAGCGGGGGCGGGCCGACGGGTCGGCGTTGGGGACGAGGCGAAGTCATGAGCTTGCGAGAGCGTCGAATCGTCATCCTCGGCGCCGGTGGCCACGGCCGCGGGGTCGCCGACATCTTTACCCTCTCCGGCTGGAGGGTGGACGGTTTCCTCGCCGACGCGAAGGACGGGCTCGTGGCGGGGCTTCCCGTGCTCGGGCCCTTGGCGCGCGCCTTCGAGGCCGGCTTCCTGGACGGGCGGGCGGCGATCGTCGCGCTCGGCGACAACGGAAAGCGGGCCTTGATCTCCCGGGCCCTCCTCGATCGCGGCGTGGCGCTGGCCACCGCGATCCAACCGAGCGCGGTGGTGGCAGGCGACGCCGTGATCGGCGCCGCAACGATGGTCGGCGCCGGGGCGATCCTCGGGGTGGGGGCGCGCGTCGGTAGGTTCTGCATCGTCAACACCGCGGCGAGCGTGGATCATGACTGCGTGCTGGAGGAAGGTGCGTTCGTCGCTCCCGGCGTGCGGCTCTGCGGCGGCGTGCGCCTCGGCGAGGGCGCCTTCGTCGGGGCTGGCGCGGTGATCCTGCCCGGCGTGACGGTCGGCGCCGGGACGCGGATCCCGGCGGGTTCGGTGGTGTCCGGCTCCCGGTTCTGAGCGGCAACCGACCGCCGACCTCGCCGTCAGAGCGTGTGCGTCGCGCGAAACCCCCCGTTCACCATCTTTTGCCAGGATCGGGGTCGGGCAAGCTGTGGGAAGGCAACGCCATGAAGAACGCCAACGACACGAAGAGGCAGGATGCGACCATCGCCGAACGCCGCGCCTTCCATCGGCTGGACCCCGCCGCATGCGCGACGTTGACGGAGGCCTGGCAGGTTCTCGAACCCAGGCTCGGCCCGGTTCTCGAGGCCTTCTATCGCCACCTGCAGGCCACACCGGAGATGGCAGCGCTCATCTCGGCGCACGCGCGCGGCGGGGTCGAGAGGCTGAAGGAGGCGCAGAAGCGCCACTGGGCAAGGCTGTTCTCCGGCCGGTTCGACGACGACTACGCCGCCGGCGTGCGGCGGATCGGCGAGGCGCATGCGCGGATCGGGCTCGATCCGCGCTGGTATCTCGGCGGCTATGCGATGGCGCTGGCCGAGATCGCGCGGGTGTTCGGCGCGGCGAACCGCTGGAACGGCCGGCGCGTGGCCGAACTGACGGCGGCGGTGACGGAGGCGGTCTTCCTCGACATGGGGCTCGCTCTCGACGTGTATTTCGAGGCCGCGCGAAAGGAGGCTGAGGCGGCTCGGAGCCGTCTCGCCGCCGAGTTCGAGCGGGAGATGGGCGTGCTGATCGCCGGGGTCGCCTCGGCCGGGACCGAGCTTTCCGCGAACGCGGACACGCTCGCCTCGGTGTCCGGCCGGGTGGCGGAACGGTCCGTGTCCGCGGCGGCCGCGACCGAGCAGGCTTCGACCAACATCGCGACCATCGCTTCGGCGGCGGAAGAGTTGTCCGCCTCGATCGCCGAGATCACGCGTCAGGTGAGCGAGAGCGCGCGCGTGGCCGCGCGGGCGGCGGGCGAGGCGCGGGCCACCGACCGGACGATCGCCTCGCTCGCCGAGACGGCGGGCAAGATCGGCGACATCGTGCGGCTGATCAACGACATCGCCGGGCAGACGAACCTGCTCGCGCTGAACGCGACCATCGAGGCGGCGCGGGCCGGCGAGGCGGGCAAGGGCTTCGCCGTGGTCGCCTCGGAGGTGAAGAACCTGGCGAGCCAGACCGCGAAGGCGACGGAGGACATCGCGGCTCAGGTGGCGGCCATCCAGGCGGAGACGACGCGCGCGGTGGAGGCGATCCGCGGCATCGGCGCGATCGTCGCGGAATCGGAGCGCGCCGCGGCGGCGATCGCCGCCTCGGTCGAGGAGCAAGGGGCGGCGACGAAGGAGATCGCGCGCAGCGTGCAGGAGGCGGTGCGGGGGACGTCGCTGGCCTCGGAGGCGGTCTCCGGCGTGCAGGACGCGGCACGGGAGGCCGACGAGGCGGTGAAATCCTTGCGTGCCGCGGCGGCTGAGCTCGCCCGCAACGGCGAGGCGCTGCGGGCCGGGGTCGACTCCTTCCACGCCCGGGTGCGCATCGCGGCCTGACAGGGGCGGGGGTGAAGGCGCCGGCGGTAGGGCCCGGCGTACCCACGCGCGCACCATCCGCGAGCCTTCCCGACACGTACCGGGCGCCGTCGCCGAACGGGGATGGCTCGCTGACGCGTTTGCGGCGGTTTCTCGCCGTCGGTGTCGCGGTCGCCCCAGCCGCCCGGTCGTCCCCGTCGCGGCACCGGGGGTGTCGTTGTTCATGGGGCGAGACGGGTTCGGTCTCGTGCGAGGCTGGGCGGAAGCCCGCGCCGGCAGGGCGTCCCCCGTGCCGGGGCGGACGAGCCGCCAGCCGGGTCGGTCGCCCAGTCGACCATGCCGTGCGGCACGGCGCGCCCGCCGTGTTGGCCAAGGGCCTGCGAAGGCGAGCAGGGCGAACCGTGCTGCCCGTGGCGTTGTGCCGTCGGCTCGGCGCGGCGTCAGTCGGCGGGGTGGCGACCGTCTGGCCAGGCGCCGCGTCGACAACCCGTTCGGCGGCCTCGCCATCAAGGCCATCAGCTTCACCGCCGCGACCGGCATCTCGGCCGACATCTGCGGCCCGAATGGCGATGCGGCGTGCACCAACCAGTCCGACTACACCTACACCCTGGTCGAACTCCGGGTCGAGGTCGTGCCCGAGCCGACTGCGCTCGCCCTGCTGGGTGCCGGCCTGCTCGGCCTCGGTGTCGCCGCCCGTCGCCGCGCCGGCGGCTGATGAACGAAGGATCGGGATGCGACGAAGGGGCGGGGCAACCCGTCCCTTCTTCGTTCCTGTCCCGGTCGTCGCGTCACGCCTCCGCCAGTGCCGCCGCGATCGCCCGGTTCATCGCCCGCACCCCTGCTGCCGGCCCCTGGGGGTGGTTCCATACCGCCGAGATCACGGCGAGGAAATCCGCCCCCGCCCGCACCAGCACCGCGCAGTTCTCCGGCGTGATGCCGCCGATCGCGACAGAGGGGATCTCCGTCGTCTCCGACCAGATGGTGAGGATTTCCGGGTCGGGCCGATGCTTGGTCTCCTTCGTGCCGGTGGGGAAGAAGGCGCCGAAGGCGACGTAGTCCGCCCCCGCCTCGGCGGCCTCCATGGCGAGGTGGCGGGAGTCGTGGCAGGTGGCGCCGAGCGTCAGATCGGGCCCCAACAGACGCCGCGCCGCCCGCAGATCCCCGTCCTCGCGGCCCAGATGCGCCCCGTCCATGCCGCAGGCCACCGCCAGATCGGCGCGGTCGTTCATCAGGAAGGCGACGCCGCGGTCCTGCACCACCGGACGGAGAAGGTCGGCGGCACGGCGGATCGCGTCGTCATCCACCCCCTTGAGCCGCAGCTGCACGGCGGCGACGTCGCCGGCGTCGAGGGTGCGCGCGAGGTCGTCACGAAACCGGATCGGATCGAACGCGGGCGGGGTGATCAGGTAAAGCCGACATCGCGGTTCGGATGCCGCGCCCTCTTCCCGCGGCCCTCCGCCCGCTCTCGCTGGCCCGGCGCCGCTCACGCCTTGCCCTGATAGATCTCGATGATCCGCCCCAGCATGGCGAGCGCCTTCTCCTTCGGCCTTTGGAAGGTGTTGCGGCCGATGATGGAGCCCGCGCCGCCGCCGTCGCGAATGGCGCGGCACTCGGCGTAGATCCCTTCCTCGTCCTTCGCCTCGCCGCCCGAGAACACGACGAGACGCCGGCCGGCGAACGCCGCCTGCACCACGTGCTCGATCCGCTTGGCGAGGGTCGCGATGTCGATCGCCTCCTTCTCGTAGACCTTTTTCGCCGCCTCCAGCGCCACGTGCTCCGTCGGCGGCTTCACCTTGATGATGTGGGCGCCGAGAAGGGCCGCCATGTGCGCGGCATAGGCGCAGATGTCGACCGCCGTCTCGCCGGCCTTGTCCAGCATCGGCCCGCGCGGATAGGACCACACCACCACCGCGAGCCCCACCGACTTCGCTTCCTCGGCGAGCTCGCGCAGCTCCTCCATCATCTCGAACTGGTCCTCGGAGCCCGGGTAGATGGTGAAGCCGATCGCGCTGCAGCCGAGCCGCAGCGCATCGCCGACCGACCCGGTCACCGCCTGGTCCTTCACGGTGGACAGGCTGTTCGACGAGTTCACCTTCAGGATCAGCGGGATGGCGCCGGCGAAGCTGTCGGCGCCGGCCTCCAGCATGCCGAGGGGTGCCGCATAGGCCGAAAGCCCCGCCTCGATCGCGAGCTGGAAATGGTAGTGCGGGTCGTAGGCCGGTGGGTTGGGCGCGAAGGAGCGGGCAGGACCGTGCTCGAACCCCTGATCGACGGGGAGGATGACGAGCTTGCCGGTTCCACCCAGCCGTCCCGCCATCAGGATGCGGGCGAGGTTGGCCTTGGTGCCCGGATTGTCGCTTTCGTAGTTGGCGAGGATGTCCTTCACCCGCCGGGTGATCCGCATGATGGGCACTCCTCTCCTGGCTGATCGGCCGGCGGTTTAGGGCAGGGCGGCGCCCCTGTCACTTGCCGGCGAGCCAGGCCGCGAGGCGGCGCGCCGCCCCGGCCTCTCCGAGATCGAGCGCGGGGGGGCGGCTCGTCAGCACCTCGGCGCCCAGCGCCCGCGCGATCGCGGCGAGACGCTCCGCCTGCGCCTCCGCGCCTTCGAACACCACGGCCCGAATGCCCCCGCGCAACGCCTCCAAGGCCAAACCCGCCTCGTCGGCGCAATCGAGGATGTCTCGGCCCGCAACCGACGGATGGGCTGCCCGCGCCGTGCCGGTCAGCGCCTGCCACCAGCCTGCCCCCGCATAGCAAGCCGCCCCGGGCCCGGAGAGCAGATCGAGCATGACGCCCAGCCGTTCCGCCGCCGCCAGCGCGGCGCGCGCCTGGTCGAGGCCGTGCACCACCACTGCCTGGCCCATGCGCTCGTGTTGACCGCGACGGAAACGCCTGTCTAGGGTCGGCCGAACCCAGCCGAGGACACGCACTCTTCATGCCGGACGACGCGCCCACCCTGGAGGCCGCCTGCGCGATGCTCGAAACCGCGGTCGCGCGGCTCGAGCAGGTGGCGGAGGCGATTGCGCGCCGCGAGGAGGAACGCGCGAAGGAGCCCTCGGCCGAGGCGCTCGCCGCCACCATGGCGGAGGCGGCTGAGCGCCTCGATGCGGTGATCGCGCGGCTCGCCGCCGTCCTCGAGCAGGGCTGAGCGCGTGGGGCAGGTCAGCCTGAAGATCGGCGGCTTCTCCTACCTCGTCGGTTGCGCCGACGGCGAGGAGGCGCAGCTGCGCGCGCTCGGGGAGGAGCTCGATCGGCGGGTGGCGGAAACGCGAGCGGCCGTCGGCAACCGCGGCGAGGCGATGCTGCTGGTGCTGGTCGCACTCTCCCTGCTCGATGAGGTGAAGGACCTCAAGGCCGAGGCGTCGGCTCGCCCCGCCCCCGCGCCGGCGGACAGCGCCGAGGTGGGCCGTCGCTTGGCCCAGGTCGCCGCCCGGCTGGATGGCGTTGCGCGACGCCTCGCCCGCGCCTAGGTTCGGTGGGCGGGGCTGCCCGGTGCGTCAGGTCTTTCATCCCCGGGGCCAGTGATCTTCCCAACGGGAGCTGTCCCTGGCGCGGTCGTGGCCGCGTCATATGGCGCCCACCTGCGATGAGCGGGCCTTGGGAGGATGCAACGCCAACGGCCAGGGCGGCTCCGCGCTCGACGGGCGCGCACGCCGATGTTGCGGCCGCGAAGCGGGCGCTGCGGGCGGCCTGCCGGGAACGCCGGGCGGGTCTCGATCCCCGCGCGGGGCTCCTCCTCGCCGGCCATGTGTTGGACCTGCTTCGCCCGCCGCGCGGGGCAGTGGTGGCCGGCTTCTGGCCGCTGCCGGGCGAGATCGATCCACGCCCCTTGCTGCTCGCCCTCGCCGGGCGCGGCCACGCGCTCGCCCTTCCTGTCACGAGTGGGCGCGGCACGGCCCTGTCGTTCCGCCTGTTCCGCTTCGGCGACCCCCTCATTGCCGGCCCCTTCGGCACGCGGGAACCGGCAGCGCAGGCCCCGACCCTGGAGCCCGATTGGCTCCTCGTCCCCTTGCTCGCCTTCGACCGGGCGGGGAATCGGCTCGGGCACGGGGCCGGGTATTACGACGCCACGCTCGCGGCGTTGCGCGCACGGCGGCGGGTGTTCGCCCTCGGCATCGCCTTCGCCGCCCAGGAAGTGGAGCGGGTGCCGACCGATGACCGCGACGAGCGGCTCGACGCGGTCGCCACCGAAGCGGGAGTGATCGTACCATGACGGGCGGGCGCCCAGCCATGCTGATGCCGGGGCGGAACGGGTTCGACCATGGGATCACGCCAGGATCGCAAAGCCATCCGCGACGAGGTGCTGGACACGATCGCCGAGGCCTTCGTCTTCGGCGAGGGCGACCCGGACGAGGAGGCGATCCTCGCCCTGTGGGAGGGCAACGCGGACGCGGACCTCGCCGCCCAGGCGATCGCGCGATGGCATCTCGACGAGGGCTACAGCCAGTGGTGGGAGGAATTCTCGCGCGACCCCTCGCACATGGAGCGCTACGGCTACGACGCGGCGGATTTGGCGGAGGCTTTCGCGCGGCTGCGCGTGAGCTGGAGGGAGCGGCTTCGGCTCCGTCGCGCCGCGCCGAAAGGCGGGCCGGACGAGGGCACCCGAGCCTGAGCGCGGCGCGGGCTTCGGCCGTTGCCGCCGCGGCGAGGGAACGGTTCGGGTGAGGATCCTCTTTCTCGGCGACGTCGTCGGCCGCTCGGGGCGGGAGGCGGTTGCGCGCTACCTGCCCGATCTCCGCGCGCGCCTCGCCCCCGATCTCGTCGTCGTCAACGCCGAGAACGCGGCGCACGGCTTCGGGCTGACGCCGGAAATCGCGCGCGCGTTGTTCGCCGCCGGGGCGGATGTGCTCACCTTGGGCAACCATGCCTGGGACCGGCGCGAGATCATCCCCTACATCGAGGGCGAGCCGCGGCTGTTGCGCCCTCTCAACTATCCGCCCGGCACGCCGGGGCGTGGGGCGGGGGTGTTCGGCGTCGGGCAGCGGCGCGTGCTCGTCGTCAACGCGATGGGGCGCCTGTTCATGGAGCCGCTCGACTGCCCGTTCCGTGCCGTCGAGGCGCTGCTGGAGAGCCACGGGCTCGGGCGCACCGTCGATGCGATCGTGATCGACCTCCATGCCGAGGCGACGAGCGAAAAGGCGGCCTTCGCGCACCTGTTCGACGGTCGGGTTTCCCTCGTCGTCGGCACCCATACGCATGTGCCGACGGCGGATTGGCGAATCCTGCCGGGGGGGACGGCATTCCAGTCGGATGCCGGCATGTGCGGTGACTACGACAGCGTGATCGGGATGCAGAAGGAGGGCTCCGCCGCCCGCTTCGTCCGTCGCCTGCCGGCGGAGCGTCTTGCGCCGGCGGAGGGCGAAGCGACGGTGTGCGGCCTGTTCGTCGAGACCGACGACGCGACGGGGCTTGCGCGGCGCCTCGCGCCCGTTCGCGTCGGCGGGGTGCTCGCACCGTCCTGGGATGGGGGCTAGCGGGGGAAGGGCCGATCGGCCCTTCCCCCACACGCGCTGCCTGGCGGTGAGGGTGAGTGGGCGGCCTAGCGGGGGAAGGGCCGATCGGCCCTTCCCCCACACCCCTATCCCTTTCCCCCTTTTTGCCTTCGCTGCTAAACCCGCGCCCCGATCGAGCATCCACCCCCGACGAGTCGCGGCCATGGCAGGCCATTCGCAGTTCAAGAACATCATGCACCGCAAGGGCGCGCAGGATGCCAAGCGCGCCCGGCTGTTCGCCAAGCTCATCCGCGAGATCACGGTCGCGGCCCGCCAGGGCCTGCCTGACCCCGCCGCCAACCCCAGGCTGCGCGCCGCCGTCGCCGCCGCCCGCCAGGCCAACATGCCGAAGGACACGGTGGAACGCGCGATCAAGAAGGCGGCCGGCGAAGGCGGGGCGGACGATTACGTCTCCCGCCGCTACGAGGGCTACGGGCCCGGCGGGGTGGCGATCATCGTCGAGGCGCTGACCGACAACCTCAACCGCACCGCCTCCGACATCCGCTCGCTCTTCTCCAAGCACGGCGGCGCGCTCGGCGAAACCAATTCCGTCGCCTTCCTGTTCGACCGCCTGGGCGTGATCCGTTACCCCGCCGCCACGGCCTCGGCCGAGGCGATGCTGGAGGCGGCGATCGAGGCCGGGGCGGAGGACGTGCAGAGCGGGGAGGGGGGGCACGAGGTGCTCTGCGCGCCGGAGGATCTCTTTGCCGTGCGCGACGCGCTCGCCGCCCGCTTCGGCGACCCGGAGGAGGCGAAGCTCGATTGGCGCCCGAAGACCACCGCGCCGATCGACGAGGAGCAGGCCCAGGCCGTCCTGAAACTGATCGACGCGCTCGAGGACCTCGACGACGTGCAGGCGGTGTTCGCCAATTTCGAGGTCTCCGACGACGTGCTGGCCCGGCTCGGTGCCTGACGGGGATCCGCGACCGTTCCGCGTGCTGGGCCTCGACCCCGGGCTCGGGGCCACCGGCTGGGGGGTGATCGACGCCTGGGGCTCGTCCTTGCGCCACGTCGCCGACGGGGTGGTGGAGACGGACGCCGCCCTCGACCTCGCCCCCCGGCTTGCCGCGCTGCACGCCGCGCTTGCCGCCATCATCGACCGCTACCGCCCGGACGCGGCGGCGGTGGAGGAGACCTTCGTCAACCGCAACCCGCGCTCCACGCTCAAGCTGGGCCAGGCGCGGGGGGTGGTGCTGCTTGCGCCGGCGCTGGCCGGGATCCCGGTGGCGGAATACCAGGCGACGGCGGTGAAGCGGGCGGTCACCGGCCAGGGCCACGCGGCGAAGGAGCAGGTGCAGGCGATGGTGCGGCACCTTCTGCCCGGCGCCGCCCCCGGCCGGGCGGATGCGGCGGATGCGCTCGCTGTCGCCATCTGCCACGCCCACACCCGCACCACCCTCGCTCGGTTCGCCCGCGGATGATCGGCAGGCTCTCCGGCACCCTCGTCTCGGCCGAAGCCGAGACGGTGCTGATCGACGTCGGCGGCGTCGGCTACGAGGTCGGCGTCTCCACCCGCACCCGCGCCGGCCTCCCTCCGCTCGGCGCTCCCGTCACCCTCGCCATCGCGACCCTGGTGCGGGAGGACGCGATCACCCTTTACGGCTTCCTCGAGGCGGCCGAGCGGGCGGCGTTCCGCACGCTGCTCGGCGTGCAGGGGGTGGGGGCGAAGGTGGCGCTCGCATTGCTCTCCGCCTTCTCGCCGGCGGACATCGCCCGCGCGGTGGCGGCGAAGGACGCCAAGGCACTGACCCGCGCCGCCGGGGTGGGGCCGCGCCTCGCCGCCCGGCTGGTGACGGAACTCGCCGGCAAGCCCGGCTTCCTCGAGGCCGCGATCGACAGCGCCGCACCCGCGGCCGAAGCACCCGTGCCCTCCCTGCCCGGCGACCCCGCCCTTGCCGACGCCCTCTCCGCCCTCGCCCATCTCGGCTACCGCCGCAGCGAGGCGGAACCCGCACTCGCCGAGGCACGCGCCCGCCTCGGGGCTGGGGCGACGGTCGAGGCGCTGATCCGTGACGCGCTGAGGGCGCTCGCCCCGCGATGACAGGCCCCGATCGCCCTGGCCGCCCCGACCGGCTCACCGACCCCGCCGCGCGCGGGGATGATCTCGGCGAAGCCGCCCTCCGCCCGACCCGGCTCGCCGAGTTCATCGGCCAGGCCCAGGCCAAGGCCAACCTCGCCGTGTTCGTCGAGGCCGCCCGTGCCCGCGGCGAGGCGCTCGATCACGTCCTGCTGCATGGGCCCCCGGGCCTGGGCAAGACCACGCTCGCCCAGATCGTCGCGCGCGAATTGGGCGTGGGCTTCCGCGCCACCTCCGGGCCGGTGATCCAGCGCGCGGGGGATCTCGCCGCCATCCTCACCAACCTCGCGCCGCGCGACGTGCTGTTCATCGACGAGATCCACCGCCTGCAGCCGGCGATCGAGGAGATCCTCTACCCGGCGATGGAGGATTTCCGGCTCGACCTCATCATCGGCGAGGGCCCGGCCGCGCGCACGGTGCGCATCGACCTCCCGCCCTTCACCCTGATCGGTGCGACCACGCGCTCGGGGCTGATCGCCACCCCGTTGCGCGATCGCTTCGGCATCCCGCTTCGCCTCACCTTCTACGCGCCGGAGGAACTCGTTGCCATCGTGCGCCGGGCGGCGGCGCTGCTCGACCTCGCCCTCGCGCCCGACGGGGCGGAGGAGATCGCGCGCCGCTCGCGCGGCACGCCGCGCATCGCCGGCCGCCTCTTGCGGCGCGTGCGCGACTTCGCCGCCGTCGAAGGGGTGGCGGTGGTCGATCGCGCCGCCGCCGATGCGGCCCTCACGCGACTGGAGGTGGATCGGCGCGGGCTCGATGCGATGGACCGGCGCTACCTCTCGCTGATCGCCGAGCGCCACGGCGGCGGCCCGGTGGGCGTGGAGACCATCGCCGCCGCGCTCGCCGAATCGCGCGACGCGATCGAGGACGTGATCGAGCCCTACCTGATCCAGGAGGGCTTCGTGCTGCGCACGCCGCGCGGGCGTGTGCTCGGCGAGGCGGGGTGGCGCCACTTGGGCCTCGCCCCGCCGCGCGGGGTGCAACCGGATCTGCTCGCGCTGCGCGACGAGCCCGATGCCTGACGCCCCCGCCCATCGCTTTCCCGTCCGCGTCTATTTCGAGGACACGGATGCGGGCGGTGTCGTCTACCACGCCGCATACCTGCGTTTCGCCGAGCGCGCGCGCACGGAATGGCTGCGCGACCTGGGCCTTGCCCACTCGCAGTTGATCGCGCGCGAGGGGCTGATCTTCGTCGTCAAGCGGCTCGCGATCGACTATGTCCGCCCGGCACGGCTCGACGAGTCGCTCGTCGTCGAGACGCGTCTGGCGGGCCTCGGTCGCGCCTCCGTCACCTTGGCGCAGACCGTGCGGCGCGCGGAGGCGACGGTCGCTGCGCTCGAGGTGGTGCTCGCCTGCGTGCGCCTCGCCACGGGCAGGCCGGAAGCGATGCCGGAGGGGCTGCGCGGGCTCATCCGTGCGCAATCTGGGGTGTGAGGGGAATGGACCGGGCAGTCGAAGCGGCGGGGCTCGCGGCGGGGGCGCACGATCTCTCGCTCTGGGGCCTGTTCCTGCAGGCCGACATCGTGGTCAAGGCGGTGATGGTGGGGCTCCTCCTCGCCTCCGTCGTCGTCTGGGCGGTGATCTTCGAGAAGGTGACGACCATCCGCCGCCTGAATGCGCGCGCGGACGGCTTCGAGGACGATTTCTGGTCGGGCCGCGACTTGGGCGACCTGTTCGAGCGGGTGCGCGACGAACCGCGCCATCCGATGGAGGCGGTGTTCGCCGCCGCGATGCGCGAGTGGCAGAAGAGCGCACCGCGAATTGCGCACGCCTCGGAGAGCGTGCGGGCGTCGATGAAGGAACGGATCGAACGCGCCATGGGCATCACCATCCAGCGCGAGATGGAGCGGCTCGAACGCTGGATGGTGTTCCTCGCCTCGGTCGGTTCGGCGGCACCCTTCATCGGCCTGTTCGGCACGGTGTGGGGGATCATGAATTCGTTCGCCGCGATCGCGCAGATGCGCAACACCAACCTCGCGGTGGTGGCGCCGGGCATCGCGGAAGCCCTGTTCGCCACCGCGATCGGGCTCGCCGCCGCCATTCCCGCCGTGCTCGCCTACAACAAGATCAGCACCGATCTCGCGCGCTACGCCGCGCGGCTGGAGGCCTTCGCCGCCGAGTTCGGCGCCATCCTGTCGCGGCAGATGGAGGAGAGGCGGACCTGATGGCGGGGGCGATGCTCGACCCCCCGCGGGGGGGAAGCGGCAAGCGTCGGTACCGGCCGATGGCGGAGATCAACATGATCCCGCTGATCGACGTGATGCTGGTGCTGCTGATCATTTTCATGGTTTCGGCCCCGCTGCTCACCGTCGGCGTGAACGTCGACCTGCCGCGGACCTCGGCCAACCCGGTCTCGTCGCCCGATGAGCCGATTTCGGTCAGCATCACCGCCGAGGGGCGCGTGTTCATCCAGGAGACGGAGGTGGCGATCGGCGACCTGGTGCCGCGGCTGCGCACGATCGCGGAAGCCCGGGGCGGCAACGAGGCGCGCATTTTCGTCCGCGGCGATCGGGCGATCGCCTATGGGCGGGTGATGGAGGTGATGGGGCTGATCGCGCAGGCCGGCTTCACGCGGGTCGCCCTGCTCGCCGAACAGCCGGCGGGCCGAGAGCCTGCGCGGGCGGGGACGCGCTGAGGGCGCGCGTGGGCGGCGGTGCGTCGGTCCCTTCTCCTCTCGGCCGGCCTGCATGCGCTTGTCCTTTTCGCGCTCCTGCTCGGCGTCTCGCCCACGAAGCGCTTCGAGGAGCCGCGCGAGGAAGGCATCCCCGTCGAGCTGCTGATCGCGCTGGGGCCGGCTTCGCCGGCGGAAACGCCGGCTGCTCCCGCCGAGCCCGAGCCCTCGCCCGCGCCGAGCCCCATTCCGGAGCCCGCGCCGCCGACGCCGGCCCCTCCGCCGCCGCCTCCGCCGCCTCCTCCGCCCCCGCCGCCGCAGCCCTCTCCGCCTGAGCCGGCGCCCACCCCGCCGCCGCCCGCGCCGCCTCCGCCGCCTCCGC
>NZ_QMDI01000013.1 GCF_003336755.1 Elioraea thermophila (ex Habib et al. 2022)
CGAAGCCATGCCCGACGATGAATCACGGCCAACCGCGTCGGCTCAACCCCAAGAGCCAGCCCTTTGCGCACCGAGTATGATCGCCGTTCCCCACGCACCGCCGCCCAAGCGTGCCGCGGTGCTTTTCCGCGATTGGGCGGAATGGATCGCCCGCAGCCACGGCTGCGCCGCCGACCGGTCGCTTCACCTGCCGGGGCGGGAGGGCGATCGACGCAACCTTCATGGCCACATCCAGCTGACGCCCCGGCGCAGCGACGGCCAATGCCTTCCTGCGAAGGCGGGCGCAATGGACGACCGGAAGACCAGGGGCCGACACTTCTCGGTGTGGCGCGCGGAATGGCGCGACGGTCGCGCGAGGCAGGCGTGCATCGGGATCGCCGCCGACCTCGACCCGCGCCCCTACGCCCAGCTGGCGCGGGAGACCCCTGTCTCGCCCATGCTCGGCGGCGAGCATCTCGGCCCCGCACATACCGCCCTCGTGCCGCGGGGCGTGCCGGAGGCAGCGGTGCTCTGCAACGCCACTCGCCGAGCGCTCGAGGCGAAGGGCCGGGCGTGGCGCCGCGCCTTCGACGAGACGCTGACCGCCATAATCGACGAGGCCGCATCCGCAGCGCCGCCGCAGCGGCACGGCCGGGCACCCCGAGGGCTGGACGCGATGACTTCAGGCGTATCACGCGGCCGTAGGCCGCGTTTCCAACGCTTCGAATGGCTCGGTGTAGCCTTGTGGTACCGCGCTCTCCCTTCGCCCTGATCGCCGTTTCGCTTCTCGGTTCGGCAAGACCTCTTCTCCATGGCTCGGGTCGGACCCCGAGCCCACCCCGCGCCGCCACCGTCGCTTGCGGCGACGATCGCCGGCCGGCCGGCGTCGCAGCGACTCGGAAGCCTACTCGGCTGCCTCCGGCGCCGTACGCGGCAACACCAAGCCACGGCCGCGCGGCTTCGGCTTGGCCCGGCGGCGCAGTTCCCGGATCTCCTCCATCTCGCGGGCAAGGCTCCGCACAAGCGCCTCACGCCCCGGGGCGTACTGAACCGGACCATCGAGAATCAGCCCATATTGGGCGGCACCGCGCAGCACGAAGGAGGGCTCGGCGAGATGCGGGCGACCGAAGGCGACGAGATCCGCCCGCCCCGCACCGAGGATGGTGTTGGCCTGATCGACGCTGGTGATGGAGCCGACGCACATTGTGGCAAGCCCCACCTCGTTGCGGATCATGTCCGCCCACGGCACCTGGAACATCCGCCCGTACTTCGGCCTTGCCTCCGGTACCGTCTGACCTGTCGAGACGTCGATCAGGTCGCAGCCCGCCTCGGCGAAGAGCCGCGCGATGGCGATCACGTCGTGATCGCTGATCCCTCCCTCGACCCAGTCGGTCGCCGAGATCCGTACGCTCATCGGCTTCTCCTCGGGCCAAACCGCGCGCATCGCCCGAAACACCTCGAGGGGAAAGCGGGCACGGTTCTCGATCGGTCCGCCATACTCGTCCCGCCGGCGATTGGTGAGCGGCGAGAGGAAGGAGGCGAGCAGGTAGCCGTGTGCGCAGTGCAGTTCGAGCAGGTCGAAGCCACACTCGATCGCCCGTCGTGTTGCGGCGACGAACTGATCGCGAACCCGCTCCATGTCGTCGCGCGTCATCTCGCGCGGCACTTGGCTGTCCGGATAGTACGGCAAGGGTGAGGGCGCGATGATCGGCCAACCGCCCTCGGGCAGAGGCCGGTCCATGCCCTCCCACATGAGGCGAGTCGCTCCCTTGCGGCCGGCATGCCCGAGTTGCAGCGCGACCTTCGCCGTCCCGTTCGCGTGCACGAACGCGACGATGCGCCGCCACGCCGCAACCTGCGCGTCATTCCACAATCCGGTACAGCCGGGTGTGATGCGGGCGTCCGGGGCGACGCAGGTCATCTCGGTGAACAGGAGGCCCGCCCCACCCATCCCGCGCGCGCCGTAGTGGACCAGATGCCAGTCCCCGGGCACGCCATCGACCGCCGAATATTGGCACATCGGCGACACGACCAGACGGTTGGCGAGGGTCAGCCCGCGCAGCCGGAAGGGCTGGAACGCCGGCGGAAGCGACGGGTCACCACCTGCCGCACGACCGAAATCCTCCCGCACCCGCCGTACGAAATCCGGCGCGCGCAACTCGAGATTGTCATAGGTGATCGCCTTCGACCGCGTCATCAATCCGAACGCGAACTGGATCGGGCGGAAGCCCCAGAACCGCCGCACGTGCTCGAACCAAACGAGCGACACGTCGGCTGCGTGCTGCGTCTTCTCGACCTCCTCGCGTCGCGTCTCCTCGAAACGGGCGAGGGCGGCGGCCACACCACCACCTGCCGCGAAGGCGCGATGCAGTGCGATCGCATCCTCCATGGCGAGCTTGGTCCCGCTGCCGATCGAGAAGTGCGCCGACGCCTTCGCGTCGCCGAGCAGGACCACATTGTCCTTCACCCAGCGCGCGCAGCGGATCATCGGAAAGCGGCGCCAGATCGAACGGTTCGTGCGCAGACGGTGACCAGCGAGTTCGAACGCGAAGACGCCCTCAAGGAATCTCGCGCTCTCGGCCTCGTCGCTCTCCGCCAGGCCGGCACGCGCGAAGGTCTCGGGGTCGGTCTCCAGCACCCAGGTGCTTGCGTTCGCCTCATACTGGTAGCAGTGGGCGATGAAGATCCCGTACTCGGTTTCGCGGAAGAAGAAGTGGAACGCATCCAAGCTGCGGGTCGACCCCATCCAGGCGAAACGATTCGGCCGCAGATCGACTTCCGGTTCGAAATGGTCCGCAAACCGGGTTCGGACGGCGCTGTTGATCCCGTCCGAGGCGACGATCAGATCGGCATCCGGGAAATCCTCGGGGCTTGCCTCCCGCCTGAACTCGAGCCGAACGCCGAGGCGCCTCGCACGCTGCTGCAGGATTTGCAGGAGGCGAACACGGGACAGGCCGCAGAAGCCGTTCCCCCCGATCCTGAACACCTCACCCTTGAAATGGATCGCGATGTCGTCCCACCAGGCGAATTCCTGGGCGATCGCGGCGAAAGTCTCAGGGTCGGCGTCCTCGATCGTCTCGAGCGTCTGATCCGAGAAGACGACACCGAATCCGAAGGTGTCGTCGGGCGCGTTGCGCTCGACGACCAGCACGTCAGCGTTCGGCCAATCGCGCTTGAACAGGATGGCGAAGTAGAGCCCCGCCGGGCCACCTCCGATGATCCTGACCCGCATCCTTCCCTCTCCAGCGCCGACCGACTGTTGCACGGCCGGCGAGCGCTTGGCTACAGTTTCCGTGAGTATGGGGAGATTTTCCGGGACACGCGCGTTGGTGACCGGTGGGGGAAGCGGCATCGGTCTGGCGTGTGCGCGGGCGCTCGCCGCCGACGGGGCGGAGGTGACGGTGCTCGGGCGTCGCGCTGAACCGTTGCAGCGTGCGGTGGCAGAGGGCGCGGCGCATGCGTGCCTCGTCGCCGATGCGCAGGACGAGGAGACGATCGTCGCGGCAGGGCCCTTCGGCATCGTCGTGCACGCCGCCGGTGCGGCGGAGAGCGCACCCTTCGCCGCGACGGACCGCGCTCTCGTCGAGCGGATGCTGGCGGCAAACCTCCTCACCGCGTTTGCCGTGGCACGTGCGGTCCTGCCGCCGATGCTCGCCGCGCGACAGGGCCGCATCGTGTTCGTCGCCTCGACCGCTGCGCTGAAGGGCTATCCCTACGTCTCGGCTTACGTCGCAGCCAAACACGCCGTGCTCGGGCTTGCCCGCGCCTTGGCCGTCGAAGTCGCCGGAAGCGGCGTCACCGCGAACGCGATCTGCCCGGGCTTCACCGACACGCCGCTGTTGGCGGCATCGATCGAACGGATCGTCGTCGCGACGGGGAAAACGGCGGACGAGGTGCGACGAAGCTTCGTGTCGTACAATCCGCAGAAGCGTCTCGTCCGCCCCGAGGAGGTGGCGGCGGCGGTGCTCTGGCTCTGCTCCGAGGAGGCATCGGCGGTGAACGGCAAGGCCATCGCGATCGACGGGGGAGAGACGTGATCGAAGGCGCACTCGCCGAGTATCGGGCGAGCCACTTCCGTTTCGAGGTCTCGGACGGGGTCGGCATCGTCACCCTCGATCGCGCGGAACGCAAGAATCCCCTCACCTTCGCGAGCTATCGCGAGCTCGCCCGGCTGTTCCGCCTTGCCGCGACCGACGACAGCGTCCACGCCTTCGTCATCACCGGGGCGGGGGGAAACTTCTGCTCCGGCGGCGACGTCCACGAGATCATCGGCCCTCTCCTTCGTCGCAACAGCCGCGGCCTTCTCGATTTCACGTCGATGACGGGGGAGCTCGTGAAGGCGATGCGGGGCTGCGGCCAGCCCATCGTCGCCGCGATCGACGGTGTGGCCGCCGGCGCGGGCGCGATCATCGCCATGGCCTCCGACCTCAGGCTCGCCACGCCGCGGGCGTCCGTCGCCTTCCTGTTCACGCGGGTCGGCCTCGCCGGCTGCGACATGGGCGCCTGCGCCATGCTGCCCAGGCTGATCGGACACGGCAGGGCAACGGAACTCCTGCTCACGGGTCGCGCCATGACCGCCGAAGAGGGACTCGCCTGGGGCTTCCACAATCGGCTCGTCGCGGCGGAGGAGCTTCTCGCGGAAGCGACGGCGCTGGCGCGCAGCCTCGCCCGCGGGCCGCGCTTCGCGCATGCGCTGACGAAGCGCATGCTCGGCATGGAGTGGGCCATGGGGGTGGAGGAGGCGGTCGAGGCGGAGGCGGTCGCGCAGGCCCTTTGCATGACGACGGGCGACTTTCGGCGCGCGTACGAGGCGTTCGTCGAGAAGCGCAAGCCCGTCTTCGAGGGCGAGTGATGGCCGATCGCGACGTCCTCGCCTGGCCCTTTTTCGCCCCCGAGCATCGTGTCTGGGCGGCCGAGGTGGACGCCTTCGTGCGGCAGCTTCCCGCGCACGACGAGGACGTCGATCGGGCGACCATCGAGCTCACGCGCGCCCTTGGCGAGGCGGGCCTGCTGCGGGCGGCAGTACCGGAGGACGGGCGATTGTCGGTGCGCCATCTCTGTCTCGCACGCGACATTCTCGCCCGCCACGACGGACTTGCCGACTTCGCCTTCGCCATGGCCGGTCTAGGTACGGGCGCGATCACCCTGTTCGGCACGCCGGCGCTCAAGTCGCGCTACCTGCCCGCCGTGCGCCGGGGAGAGGCGCTCGCCGCCTTCGCCCTGTCGGAACCGGAGGCGGGCTCCGATGTCGCCGCGATCACGACGGCGGCGAGCCGGGACCGCGATGGCAGCTGGCGGATCAACGGCGAGAAGACCTGGATCAGCAATGGCGGGCTCGCCGCCGTGTACGTCGTGGTCGCGCGGACCGGCGAAGGACCCGGCACTCGCGGCCTGTCGGCCTTCGTCGTTCCCGGCTCCGCTCCCGGGATGACCGTTGCCGAGCGCATCGCCGTCGCCG
Organism: Elioraea thermophila (ex Habib et al. 2022); assembly: GCF_003336755.1. Classification (GTDB taxonomy): domain Bacteria; phylum Pseudomonadota; class Alphaproteobacteria; order Acetobacterales; family Acetobacteraceae; genus Elioraea; species Elioraea thermophila. The sequence goes on from NZ_QMDI01000013.1 coordinate 5,438, forward strand.
CCCCCCATCCGCTGGCGCGACTGCGGTTCGAGGATGTTCGCGTGCCGGGCGATCACTGCCTCGGCGCGCCCGGCGAAGGGTTCCGGATCGCGATGACGGTGCTCGACCACTTTCGGCCCACCGTCGGTGCCGCCGCCGTCGGATTCGCGCGCCGCGCGCTTGCGCTGTCGCTGGCGCGGGCGACGTCGCGCCGACTGTTCGGCAGCACGCTCTTCGACCAGCAGATGACGCAGGACGCGGTGGCCTCGATGGCGACCGAGATCGACGCCGCAGCCCTGCTTGTCTACCGCGCCGCCTGGCTCAAGGATGGCGGCGCCGAGCGCATCTCCCGCGAGGCGAGCATGGCGAAACTCTTCGCCACAGAAGCGGCGCAGCGCGCCGCCGACCGCTGCGTGCAACTCCACGGCGGTTTGGGCGTGGTGTCAGGGAGCCCGCCCGAGGTGCTGTGGCGCGAGGTGCGCGCATTGAGGGTGTACGAAGGCGCGAGCGAAATCCAGAAGCTGGTCATCGCGCGGGCGGAGCGCGATCGCGCGGCTGCTCCATCCGCCCGGGTTGCCGCCGCATGACCGGGCTCGCCGGCCAGACGGACGAGCCGTCCGCCCATCGCGACCGCTTCGCGCGCGACAATCTGCCGCCGCGCGCCGCGTGGCCGGAGCTCCTGTTCGAACTGCCCGAGCTGGCCTACCCGGCGCGACTGAACGTCGCGCGGGCGCTTCTCGATTCGGCTCTCGTCGCCGGAAAGCGCGAGCACACGGCCATCATCACCGACCGGGCTACGTTGAGCTACGGCGCGCTTGCCGAGCGGGTGAACCGCCTGGCATCCGTTCTCGTCCACCGTCTCGGCCTCGTTCCCGGCAACCGGGTCCTGTTGCGTGGCTACAACGACCCATGGATGGTCGCCGCATACCTCGCGGTCTGGCGTGCCGGCGGCATCGCCGTGGGGACCATGCCGCTCTTGCGGGCGACGGAGCTGGGCCAGATCCTACGCAAGGCCGAGATCAGCCACGCCCTGTGCGATTCCCGGCTGGCGGCGGAGCTTTTGGCCGCCGATGCCGCCTGTCTGCGGGAAGTGGCGATGTGGGGCGAGGGCCAACTCGAGACGCTCTGCGCCGAGGCCGACCCCGACATGCCCGCCTGCGACACGGCGGCTGAGGACGTCGCCCTCATCGCCTTCACCTCGGGCACGACCGGCGAACCGAAAGGCTGCGTGCACTTCCATCGCGACCTCGTCGCGATCTGCGACACTTATGCGCGTCACGTGCTGCGTGCGGATGCGGCGGACCGTTTCATCGGCACGCCTCCCCTCGCCTTCACCTTCGGGCTCGGCGGGCTGCTGTTGTTTCCCTTCCGCATCGGTGCCGCGGTCGTGCTGCAGGAGAGGCCCGGACCGGAAGAGCTGTTCGCCGCCATCGTCCGGCACGGCGCGAGTGTCTGCTTCACCGCCCCCACGGCCTATCGCGTGATGGCCCGCCTCGCTGCCGAGTGTCGACCGCACACGCTCCGACGCTGCGTCTCGGCCGGCGAACCGCTGCCGGTGCCCGTGCTCGAGGCTTGGCGTGACGCCACGGGACTGTGGCTGATGGACGGGATCGGGGCGACGGAGATGCTGCACATCTTCATCGCCACGGGCGTGGACGAGGCCCGGCCGGGCCTTCTCGGCAAGGTGGTGCCGGGATATCGCGCGGCCGTGCTGGACGACGCTGGTCGTCCCCTTCCCGACGGCACGGCGGGACTGCTCGCGGTCAAGGGGCCGACGGGGTGCCGCTACCTCGCGGATGAGCGTCAGCATCGCTACGTGCGCTGGGGCTGGAACATCACCGGCGACACCTTCGAACGGACCGAGGACGGTTGGTTCCGCTTCCGCGCCCGCAGCGACGACATGATCATTTCCGCCGGGTACAACATCGCGGGGCCGGAGGTCGAAGCGGCCCTGCTCACCCACGAGGCGGTTCGCGAGTGCGGGGTGGTCGGGGCCCCCGACCCGGAGCGCGGGCAGATCGTGACGGCTTTCGTCGTGCTGCGCGAGGGCGTCGCACCCTCCGACGCGCTCGCTGAAGCCCTGCAGGACCATGTCAAGCGCACGATCGCTCCCTACAAGTATCCGAGGCGCATCGTCTTTCTCGGCGCGCTGCCGAAGACGGCTTCCGGCAAGCTGCAACGTCATGCGCTGCGTGCGCTGGCGTCCCGGCAGGAAGCGTCCGACGCAGCCCGATGAGCCGGCCGCAGCCGATCCCGCCCGATGCCTTGCCGGCGGGCGCGTTCCGTCGCCCCTATCGCATCCGCTTTCACGACTGCGACCCGGCGGGGATCGTGTTCTTCGCCGCCTGGTTCGCCATCGCGCACGGCATCGTCGAGGAGTTCCTCGACCACATCGGCGTGCCGTTCGCCGCCCTCAACGGTCCGCGGCGCATCGGCACCGGCCTTGCCCACGCCGCCGCCGACTACTTCGCACCCGGCCGGTTCGGCGAGACCGTGGCGGTGACACCGCTGGTCGCGCGCGTGGGCGGCGGATCCTACCGTCTCGTCGTGCATGTGCATCGCGAGGCGAAGGAGCTCGTGCGGCTCGCCCTGGTCAGCGCAACCACGGATCTCGAGACCGGTCGTGCGATCCCCCTGCCCGACGACTTGCGTTCCGCCCTGTCCCGCTACCAGGAGGCGTGCGGCCAATGACCCTCGAGACCATCCTGCCCGCGGGCTGGCCGCGCCCGAAGGGCTACGCGAACGGCATGGTCGGCGCCGGGCGCGTGCTGTTCGTCGGTGGCCAGGTCGGATGGGACGAGAATGGCCGTTTCGCCGACGGGTTCATCGCCCAGACGGAGCGGGCCCTGCTGAACGTCGTCACCGTCGTGCGCAGCGCGGGCGGCTCGGTCGAGGACATCGCCCGTCTCGTCTGGTACGTGGTGGACATCGATCTCTATCGGCGATCGCTGCCGGAGCTCGGCCCTGCCTACCGTCGGGTGATGGGCAAGCACTTCCCGACCATGGCCGTGGTCGGCGTGACAGCCCTCGTCGAGCCGGCGGCGCTGGTCGAGATCGAGGCGACGGCCGTGCTCGCGTCCTGACGGGTCGGTTCGGCCGAGGCCGGGGGTTCGTGCGCGGCGAGGCGCCGGTTCGGCTCGTCCCCGTGGCACGAATGGTGGCCCCTGCGTGCGCCCCTGATCCTGCCCCTCCCCAGTTCGCCCGCCCCCTTCGCCGAGCGGCGAAATGCTTCGGCGCCCGGGAACGCATCGTGGTGCCCGCCGGCGTGACGCCGCCGCAGCGGGGGGTTCGGCGGAACATGCGGACAATCGCTGCGCATACCTGCAAGGGCACCGCCACGCGGGCTTGGACCGCCGCCGAGCCTGCGGGCCGTCTGACCGGAGCAGCCCGCCTTCATCACCGCGAAGACCATCGCCTGGTGGCAGGTGGCAAGGTCCAGGGCCAACGCCCAGCGGGGGATCGAGACGTCGCCGATTGTGCGATGGAGCGATCGGCGCTGGAATGGCGCGAGGGAGCAGGGGGATGCCGGAAGGCACCAGCAGCGCGATCCTCTTGGAAGCACGATTCGTCGGCCGCCCGCTGCGGCGGCGTGAGGACGCCGTTCTGCTCACCGGCCGCGGACGCTTCGCCGCCGATGTTCCGCCGCCGCCCGGAACCCTCTTCGCCCGCTTCCTGCGCGCCCCCGCAGGGCCGGCACGCATCCGCAGACTGGAGGTGTCGGCGGCGCGGGCCATGCCGCGGGTGGCGGCGGTGTTCACTGCCGGGGATTGTCCGCCCGCAGCGCAGCCGGCCGTGAACGCCGTCCTCGCCGGACTGCCGTCGGCGCGCTTCGCGCCGCTCGCCGGGCCGGAGGTGCCTTTTTGCGGTGCCGCGGTGGCGCTGATCGTGGCAGAGACGGAGGCGATCGCCGACGACGCCGCGGAGGCCATCGAGCTCGATCTCGAACCGCTGCAGGAGACGGCCGCCGACCCCGCCTTCGCCTGGACCTTCGGTGCCGAGGACGTGGCGGAAGCGACGCCGGTCGTCGTCACCGCAACGATCCGCCACGCGAGGCTCGCCCCGGCGGCGCTCGAACCGCGTGCCGTGCTCGCGGTCCCGGACGGCGGGCGGCTGCGCGTGCACCTCTCGTCGCAGACGCCGCATCGCGCCCGGACGGATCTCGCCGCGGTCCTCGGCCTCGATCCCGGCGCGATCCACGTGGCGGGCGGCGATGTCGGAGGCTCCTTCGGGGCCAAAGCCTCGATCACGCCGGAAGAGGCCGCGGTGGCGATGGCGGCGTGGCGTCTCGCGCGACCCGTCCGCTGGGTAGCGTCGCGCAGCGAGGAGTTCCTCTCCGCCCCGCGCGGGCGCGGGCTTTCCGTCTTCGGCCGCCTGGGCTTCGCCGCCGACGGCCGGGCCCGCTTCCTCTCGGCGACGATCTCCGCCCCGCTGGGGGCACGCCTCACCTCCTCGGCGGCCGTGCCGGCACGCAACGCGGCGCGCTGTCTGCCCGGCCCGTACGTCGTGCCACGCGTTGCGGCGCGCCTCGAGGGGCGTTTCACGCCGGAACCGGCGATCGGCATCTATCGCGGGGCCGGGCGGCCGGAGGCGGCGATCCTGCTCGAGCGGCTGATGGATCGCGCCGCCCGCCGCCTCGGTCTGTCCCCGGTCGAGATCCGACGCCGCAACCTGTTTCCCCCCGATGCCCTTCCGCACTCCACTCCGACCGGAGAGGTGCTGGACAGCGGCGACTATCCCGCCCTGCTCGACAGTGCCCTCAGCGTGGCGGGCGGCGCGTGGGAGGACCTCGCCGCCGAACGCGAAGCGCGGCGGGCCCGCGGCGAGTGCGTCGGTCTCGGCGTCGGCTGCTACGTCGAACCCTGCGGCCGAGGCTGGGAATCCGCCCGCGTCGCGATCACCGCAGACGGCCGGATCCGCGTCGCGACCGGCTCGACGAGTCAGGGACAGGGCCGGGCCACGGCCGTGGCGCAGATCGTGGCCGACGCCATGCGGCTCGCGGACCCTGCCGAGGTCGAGGTCCTGCTGCACGACACCGATACGACGCCGGAAGGGATCGGCGCCCTCGCCTCCCGCTCCACCGGGCTCGGCGGCGCCGCCCTGCTGCAGGCGGTGGCGTTCCTCGAGGACGAGGCCCGTTCGGTGGCGGCCCGGCTGCTGAACGCCGCCCGCGAGGAGGTCCTGCCTGCTCCCGGCGGCTTCCGGCACGCCGTCGATGCGGAGCGCCGGATCGGTTGGGAGAGGCTGGGTCCGCTCGAGGCGGAGGCGCGCCACACGGCGACGGCGGAGTCCTGGTCGGCCGGCTGCGTCATCGCCCGCGTCGCGATCGACCGGGAGACCGGCGTCGTGACCATCGAGGAGCTCGCCTGGGCGGAGGATGCGGGTACCATCGTCAATCCGCTGCTGGCGGAAGGCCAGATGTGGGGCGGGCTCGCGCAGGGCATCGGCGAGGTTCTCGGCGAGCGCATCGTCACCGACGGGGCGGGCACGCTGCTGACGGGCAGTCTCCTCGACTACTTTCTGCCGAGGGCGCTCGATATGCCCGAGAGGGCGGGTTTCGCGCGCCCGAGCCAACCCTGCCGCGCGGCGAACACACCGCTCGGCGCCAAGGGTATCGGCGAAGCCGGCACCATCGGCGTGCCGGCCGCGCTGCTGAACGCCATCGCCGATGCCCTGGGCGACTTGCCGGAGGAGATCGTCCTCCCCCTGACGCCGGAGACGATCTGGCGCCTCGCACGGGAGGGACCGCGCGCATGACGCTTCCCTACACGCCCGCCACGGCCAAGGACTACGCGCGCGAACACCTGCGCGGCATCTGGGCGGCGGCAATGACCCCCTTCCGTGCCGACCTGTCGATCGACGAGGAGGGGTTCCGGCGCAATCTCCGCCACTGGTTCCGCGATCTCGGCATCGACGGCGTGTTCGTCGCCGGCAAGCAGGGCGAGTACTACGCCCTTTCGCTCGCGGAACGGAAGCGCCTGTGCGACATCGCGGTCGCGGAGGCCCGGCGGGCGGGCACGCGGGTGATCTTTTCCGCCTCCGACCAGAACATGGACACGGTGATCGAGCTTGCGCGCCATGCCGAGGCGGCGGGAGCGGACTGGGTGGTGGTTCACGCTCCCGTCCTGCACTTCGTGCAGGACCAGGACGAGACGCTGCGCGCCTATTATCGCCGCATCGCGGATGCCACGGGTATCGGCATCGCCCTGTGGTCCCACCCGGACTCGGGCTACCTCATGAAACCGGAGCTCTGCGCCCGCCTCGCGCGCGAGATCCCGTCGGTGGTGGCGATCAAGTACTCCGTGCCGCGGGCGATGTACGTCGAACTCACTCGGCTGGCCGGCGATGCGTTGATCGTCTCGACCGCGAGCGAGGAGGAGTGGCTCGACAACATCATCGAGCTCGGCTGGCGGCTCTACCTCTGCTCGGCTCCGCCCTTCCTGCTGCAGACGGCCGAGGATCGGCGCATGCGCGACTACACCGATGCCGCCTTCGCCGGCCGGATCGACGAGGCGCAGCGGATCTCGGCGAGCCTCGAGCCCGTGCGGCGGGCGCTGAAGTCCTCTCGCCCTCCCGGCAAGCCCCATGCCCACCAGAAATGCTGGATGGAGCTGCTGGGCCAGGTGGGCGGTCCGGTTCGCCCGCCCATGCTTGATCTCACGGCAGCGGAACGGGACTCGGTGCGTCGCGCCTTCGACGCCTCCGGCCTGAAACCGGCCGTCCACGTCGCCGCATCATGAGGAGGACCGCCATGATCCCGCCGTTCAACTTCGCCCGCTGGATCGAGGAGAACCGCGAGTTGCTGAAGCCGCCCGTCGGCAACAGGCAGCTCTTTCCGGGATCGGGCATGGTGATCCAGGTCGTTGGCGGTCCGAACCGACGCGTCGATTTCCATGACGATCCGGCGGAGGAGTTCTTCTACCAGCTCAAGGGCGACATGGTGCTGAAGGTGCACGATCGCGGAAGGATCGAGGACATCCGCATCCGCGAAGGCGACGTCTTCCTGCTGCCGCCGCATGTGCGCCACTCGCCGCAACGGCCGGTTCCCGGTTCCGTCGGACTGGTGGTGGAAGGCGCGCGTCGCCCGGGCGACAAGGACGGTTTCGAATGGTTCTGCTTCAACTGCGGCGCCCTCGTGCATCGCGTCGAGGTCGAACTGAAGGACATCGTCGCCGACCTGCCACCGCTCTACGAAGCGTTCTACGCCAGCGTCGAGGCGCGGACCTGTCGCCGTTGCGGCACCGTGCACCCGGGCAAGGAACCACCTCAGGGCTGGGTCACGCTGTGAGGCCGACGCGCTGGGTTCGCGAGAAGCGAGCGGGTCCAAGCCGACCTGGTCGGCGGCACCGGCGCGATGGTCTCGCCGCGCGATCGCCCGGCGCCGCCGTGGCGGCGCTCCGTTCGGCCAACCAAGGCGCGGCCGGGCTTTTCACCAAGCGCCGAGGTGCGCTACGCACTATGGACGGGCCGGTGGCGAGCCCGACGGGGAGAAGGGAGACGGACCGATGAGAATATCTGCCAGTCGTCGTGCGGTTCTGGCCGCAGGGCTCGCCCTGGCGGCCTCGCCCTTGCCGAAGCCGGCCATCGCGCAGGGTGCGCCGCTGCGGATTGGCGTGATCACCACCCTGTCGGGGCCGGGCGGCTATCTCGGCGCCGATGCGCGCGACGCGCTGCAACTGGCGGCGGAAATGAACGGCGGACGGCTCGGTGACGTGCCGGTGCAGTTCGTGGTCGAGGACGATGCGCTGCGACCGGCCCAGGGCAAGCAGATCGCCGAGCGCTTCCTCCGCAACGAGCGGATCCGCCTCTTCACCGGCGTGATCTTCTCGAACGTTCTGGGGGCGGTGGTGCCTGACATCCTCGATGCCGACGGCATCTATGTCTCCTGCAACGCCGGCCCCTCCAACTTCGCCGGGCGCGAGTGCCGACGCAACTACTTCGTCGTCTCCTGGCAGAACGACAACCTCCACGAGTCGGCCGGCGCGCTGGCCAACATCATGGGCTATCAGCGGGTGTTCATCCTGGCGCCGAACTACCAGGCCGGGCGCGACGCCCTCACCGGATTCAAGCGCCTGTTCCGAGGCACGATCACCAACGAGGTGTACACGCGCCTGGATCAGACCGACTACGCCGCAGAGATGGCGCAGATTCGCGCCGCGCGACCCGATGCGGTGTACCATTTCCACCCGGGGGGCCTCGGCATCGCCTTCATCCGGCAATACGCTCAGGCCGGGCTTCTCGGCACGATCCCGCAGGTTCTGCCCGCCCCGTCGATGGACGTCGTGACCTTGGCGGCGGTCGGTGATGCGGCGGAAGGTGTCGACGTTTCGAGCCATTGGAACAGCGACTTCGACAATGCCGAGAGCCGCCGCTTCGTCGATGCGTTCCGGCGTCGATACAATCGCATGCCGACCTACTATGCCCAGCAGGCCTACGACACGGCGCTCGCCATCGGTGCCGCCTTGCGCGGTACCGGCGGCTCCGTGAGCGACCCCGAGGCCTTTCGCACGGCCATGCTGCGAGCCGATTTCCCCTCCACGCGCGGCAATTTCCGCTTCGGCCCGAACCAGCACCCGATCCAGGACTGGTACGCGCTGAAGGTGGAGCGCGTCGGGGGCCAGCTCGCCCTCGTCACCAAGCGCAAGATCCTCGAGAACCACAGCGACGCGTACGCGGCCCAGTGCCGCATCTGAGCCGGTTGCCGGAGGGGACGGCGTGGCGCTGCTGGTCGAGCAGCTGCTGAACGGCATCCAACTCGGCGTCACCCTCTTCCTTCTGGCGGCCGGGCTGACGCTCGTCTTCGGCATCATGGGCGTGATCAATCTCGCCCATGGCTCGCTGTACATGATCGGTGCCTTCGCGGCCGCGTTCGTCGCGGCCGAGACCGGCAGCGTGCTGCTCGCCCTGCTCGGCGGCCTGGTCGCAGCCGGGCTCACCGGCATGGCGATCGAGTTCGTGGTCCTGCGGCGGCTCTACGCCCGCGACCATCTCGACCAGGTGCTGGCGACCTTCGGCCTTATCCTTTTCTTCAACCAGGGCATGGTGATCCTGTTCGGCCGTCAGCCGATCTTCGTCGCCCTGCCGCCGTTCCTCGCCGGCGCCGTCGAGATCCTCCCTGGCGTTCCCTATCCGGTGTATCGCCTGCTGATCATCGTGCTCGGGCTCCTGGTTGCGCTCGGCCTGTGGTTCCTGATCCAGAAGACGCGCATCGGCGCGCTGGTGCGGGCGGGAGCGACGCATCGTGAGATGGTGCGCGCGCTCGGGGTCGACATTCGCCTGCTGTACACGCTCGTCTTCGGCCTCGGTGCACTGCTTGCCGGCTTCGCCGGCGTCATGGCGGGGCCGGTCTACTCCGTGAACGTCGGCATGGGCGAGCAGATCCTCATCCTCACCTTCGTCGTGGTGGTGATCGGCGGGGTGGGCTCGATCCGGGGAGCGATGTTCGGAGCGCTGCTGGTCGGCATCGTGGACACCATGCTCCGCGCTTACGTGCCGGGCCTTTTGCGGACGATGATGGACGCCTCGCAGGCGGACATGCTCGGCGCGGGCCTCGCGTCGATGGGCGTCTATCTGCTGATGGCGCTGGTGCTGCTTCTGAAGCCGCGCGGCCTCTTCCCCGCACATGCGTGACCGCCTGCTCCTGCCGCTCCTGCTCGCGGTGGCAGTGGCGGTGCCCTGGGTCGCCGAGGCGTTCGGCACGCCGGCTACCGTCGGCCTTGCCACGCGCATCGCGATCTATGCGATCGCCGCCGCCTCGCTGAACCTCGTTCTCGGGTTCGGCGGTCTCGTCTCCTTCGGGCATGCCGCATATTTCGGGCTTGGCGGCTACACCGTCGGCATCCTGTGGGAGCATTTTCGCCTCGGCGAGCCCTTCCTCGGGATCATTCCGGGCAGTGCGGATCTCCTCGTCACCTTTCCCTCCGCACTCCTCGTCGGAGGGCTTGCCGCAGCCGCCATCGGCGCGCTCTCCCTGCGAACCTCCGGCGTGCAGTTCATCATGATCACGCTGGCCTTCGCACAGATGGTGTACTTCCTGTTCGTCTCGCTCGCGGTCTACGGCGGCGACGACGGGTTGATGATCCGTCGCACCAACGCCTTCCTCGGGCTCAACCTGCGCGACCCGGCGACGATGTACTGGCTGTCGCTCGGCGTCCTGGTGGTCTGGCTCTGGCTGCTCGGGCGCATCGTCCGCTCCCGCTTCGGCAGGGTGGTCGAAGGGGTGCGACAGAGTGAACGGCGCATGGCGGCGATCGGCATCTCGACCTATCCCTACAAGCTCGCCGCCTTCACCATCTCGGGCATGGGCTGCGCCGCGGCCGGAGCGTTGTGGGCCAACTACGCGCGCTTCGTCAGCCCCGACATGATGCATTGGACGAAATCGGGCGAACTGATGATCATGGTGATCCTCGGCGGCATGGGCACGCTCCTCGGGCCCGTGCTCGGCTCGGCCGCCCTGGTCGGGCTCGAGTACCTGCTCTCGGGCCTGACCGAACACTGGCAGTTCGTGCTCGGGCCGATCCTGGTGCTGATCGTGCTCTTCGCACGCAAGGGGCTGATCAGCCTGCTGCCCGCCCGGGGTCGGCTCCGTCATGGCTGAGCCGGTGCTGGCACTGCAGGGGCTGCACAAGCGATTCGGCGGCGTTGTTGCCACGGACGATCTCAACCTCGAGGTGCGGCCGGGCGAAATCCACGCCCTGATCGGCCCGAACGGTGCCGGCAAGACCACGGTGATCGGCCAGATCTGCGGCGAGATCACCCCGGATTCCGGACGGATCCTCTTCGCCGGCGCCGACATCACGGCGCTGAGCTTCGCCGAGCGCGTCCGCCGCGGCCTGGCGCGCACCTTCCAGATCGTCCAGCTCCTCGACGACGACACGACCCTGGAGAACGTCGCGCTCGCCGTGCAGGCGGCGCAGGGGCATTCGTTCCGGTTCTGGACCGATGCGCGGCTCGACCGGCGGCGCACCGACCGGGCGCGGGCCCTGCTGGGCGAGGTCGGCTTGCCGCAGGAGCGTTGGCGCGTGCGCGCTTCCGACCTCAGCCATGGCGAGCGGAAGCAGCTGGAACTCGCGATCGCGCTCGCGCGCAACCCCAAGCTGCTGCTGCTCGACGAGCCGATGGCCGGTCTCGGCGCGGCGGAGTCCCTGCGCATGACGGAGGTGCTCCGCGGGCTGAAGGGCCGCATTCCCATGCTGCTCGTCGAACACGACATGGACGCGGTGTTCGCGCTGGCTGATCGGGTATCGGTGCTGGTGTCCGGCCGCTGCATCGCTTCGGGGCTGCCGGAGGCGATCCGCGCCGATCCCGTCGTGCGTGAGGCCTATCTGGCCGAGGAGGAGGCCTGATGCTCGAGGTATCCTCGCTGCACGCGGGTTACGGGCGAAGCGAGGTGCTGTTCGACGTGAACCTCGCCGTCGCCGAGGGTGAGGTGGTCACGTTGCTTGGTCGCAACGGTATGGGCAAGACCACCACCGTCAGGGCGATCATGGGCCTCAACCCACCGCGCGGTGGCAGGGTGCGGTTCCTCGGTCGCGATGTCGCAGGCCTCCCACCGGAAGCCATCGCACGCCTTGGCGTCGGTCTCGTTCCCGAGGGACGGCAGGTGTTTCCCACCCTGACCGTGCGGGAGAACCTCGAGGCGACCGCAGCCAATCGCTCGGGCAGCGCCCGACCGTGGCGCCTGGCCGATGTCTTCGCGCTGTTTCCGCGCCTGCGCGAGCGCGCCGATCAGCTCGCCCGCACCCTCTCGGGAGGCGAACAGCAGATGCTCGCGATCGGTCGGGCGCTGATGACCAATCCGCGTCTCCTCATCCTCGACGAGGCGACGGAAGGTCTCGCCCCGGTCGTCCGCGCCGAGATCTGGGCGACGCTCAGGACTCTGAAGGAGCGCGGGCAGGCCATCCTGGTGATCGACAAGAATCTTCCGGCGCTGATGAAATTGGCCGACCGCCACTTCGTGCTCGAGAAGGGGCGCACGGTGTGGTCAGGCACTGCCGCAGAGCTGAAGGCGGAGTCCGAACGCGTGAAGGGCTGGATCGGCGTTTGAGCCGCCGCACGCTGGCGCACCAGCCGTCTCCCCCGCGCATGCGCGGAAGCACCCCATGACCCACGTCTCCATGGCTTGCGTCGCAAGTCGAGCAAAGGAATGGTGAACCCGACGCGCAGTCCGATCAGGGCGAGCCTTGCGCGGCGCAGAGAGCTTTCGCTTCCGACCGTTTCAACCGGCGTCTCCGGCAGTGGCATCGGGTGAAGTGAGGCGAAGGGGTCTCTCGGTCGGACGGGTCTTCGGCTCTGCGCGGTCGTCCCGCTGATCCGCTGCAGGGGATGGGGTGTCGAACGATCCCGCGTCCTGACCTGCGACCGCACGCGGTGATCGAAGGGAAAATTGTCGTTCGCGAACGTTTCGGAAGCAGGAGGCCGGCCCCGCATCGGCTCGGTCGAGCCGCGCAGTCCGAAGCGGTCGAAGGGCACGTCCTCCGCTGCCGGCCCGGAGCAGCGGCGGATCATCGAATATGCGCTCCTCGCGGTGGTCTTGGAGGCCGAAATCCGTTCGGACCGTCCTGCATGTCGTTTCCGATCGGGCATGTTGTCGCAAGGCCAGGGCCCCTGTGAAGCGTTCGACGATGAGGTTGGCGAACCGGTCTCCGCGCGTGGCCCCCTCCTGTGGCCCCGTGGTCGCCGCCCTGGCCAGGAACAGGCGCCTGGTTGCGGTCCTGCCGTTGCGTACCGGGCCGCGGGCCGCGACGCCGCAGCGCAGCTTGGCGCTCCGGTTCTCAGTGGCATGGGTGGGGTGACAAGGCGCCGAGGGTCGCGCTCGGCAAGTCAGCGTCCGGGCGGATCATCATGCTCAAGGTCGATGAACAGGAGCGGTTCAAACCCAAGCCTCCTTGTCGACCTTCGACCGACGCGCGAGGTGCGGACCGCGAACCTGGCGACGCGCCCGCTCATGCCCGACGGGACGACGGCCCCGCCTGACCCCAAAGCACGGTGAGGGGTGGCCAGCCCCATCATGCAGGCGAAGAGCTTTCCTTCCGCTCATCTTCAGGAGAGGTGATTTTGCGCTGACCACTCCGGGTCGGACAGGATCGGCGAAGCGGAGACCAGCGGTTGCAAGCACACGTGTCTCGTCCCGTGCCGACAGCACTGGCAGACCGCCTCGCCGACCACCCCGTCGGTCGGGGCCGGACTCGTTTCACGCTGCCTTCGCCCGCACGCCCATCGCCGCGAGCGCCCCCAGCACCTCGCGGGCAAGCCGGACCCGGGCAGAAACGTCCGTCAGGTCGCGCGCGACGAACAGCCGATGATCGGGGCGTAGCTTGGCGAGGCCGGCTTGCTTCTGGATCCAGCCGACGAGGCCCACGGGGTCGCGGAACGTGTTGCCGCGGAACTGGATCACCAGGCCCTTCGGCCCGGCATCCAGCTTCTCAACGCCCGCCTCGCGGCAGAGGCGCTTGATGCCCATCACGGCCAGAAGGTTCTCCACTTCGACCGGCAGCGGGCCGAAACGATCGACGAGTTCGGCCGCGAGCGCCTCGCTCTCCGCATCGGAGGCGAGCGCGCCGATGCGGCGGTAGAGCCCAAGGCGGACGGGCAGGTCGCGCACATAGCTCTCGGGGATCAGCACCGGCAGGCCGAGGTTGATCTGCGGCGTCCAGTCGCGGTCGCTCTCGGCCGCCCTGCCCTCGCCCGACTTCAGCTCGGCCACCGCCTCCTCCAGCATCTGCTGGTAGAGCTCGATGCCGACCTCGCGGATGTGGCCCGACTGCTCCTCACCGAGCAGATTGCCCGCCCCGCGCAGGTCGAGATCATGCGAGGCGAGCGTGAAACCAGCCCCCAGCGTGTCGAGCGCCTGCATCACCTCGAGCCGCTTCTGCGCGGTGGGGGTGAGCTTGCGGTCGGCCGGGATGGTGAGATAGGCATAGCCGCGCAACTTTCCGCGCCCGACACGACCGCGCAGCTGATAGAGTTGGGCGAGGCCGAACATGTCGGCACGATGAATGACGATCGTGTTCACCGCCGGCAGATCAAGCCCCGATTCGATGATGTTGGTGGAGAGGAGCACGTCATACTGCCCGTCCTGGAACGCGGTCATGACGCGTTCGAGCTCGGAGGCCGCAAGCCGGCCGTGTGCCTCCACCACCTTCAGTTCGGGTGCCAATTCGGCGATGCGCTCGCGCACCTTCGGCAGGTCCTCGATGCGCGGCACCACCCAGAACACCTGCCCACCACGGAACCGCTCGCGCATCAAAGCCTCGCGCAGCACCACCGGGTCGAAGGGGAGGATGAAGGTGCGTACGGCAAGGCGATCGACGGGCGGGGTGGCGATCAGGCTCATCTCGCGCACGCCCGTCAGCGCGAGTTGGAGCGTGCGCGGGATCGGGGTCGCGGTGAGGGTGAGCACGTGCACCTCGGCGCGCAGCTGCTTCAGCCGCTCCTTGTGCGCCACACCGAAGTGCTGCTCCTCGTCGATGATCAACAGGCCGAGGTCGGCGAATTCGATCCCCTTGGCGAGCAGGGCGTGCGTGCCGACGACGATGTTCACCGACCCGTCCGCCAGGCCGCGCTTCACCTCCGACGCCTCCTTGGCGGAGACGAGACGCGAGAGTTGCGCGACCCGCACGGGGAAGCCGCGGAAGCGGTCGGCGAAGGTGCGGTAGTGCTGGCGCGCGAGCAGCGTGGTGGGAACGACGACGGCGACCTGCACGCCCGACATCGCGGCGACGAAGGCGGCGCGCAGCGCGACCTCCGTCTTGCCGAAGCCGACATCGCCGCAAATCAGGCGATCCATCGGCCGGCCGGAGGCGAAGTCCTCCAGCACGTCGGCGATGGCGCGCGCCTGGTCTTCGGTCTCGGCATACGGGAAGCGGGCGCAGAACTCGTCCCACAGCCCCTCGGGCGGAAGCAGCGTGGGTGCATCCTTCAGGCGGCGCGCGGCGGCCACTTTCAGCAGCTCCGCCGCCATGTCGCGGATGCGCGCCTTCATCCGCGCCTTGCGGTTCTGCCACGACGTGCTGCCGAGCTTGTCGAGCGCGACCCCCTCGCCCTCGCCGTAGCGCGACAGCACTTCGATGTTCTCGACGGGAACGAACAGTTTGTCGCCGCCGTCGTAGACGATCTTCAGGCAGTCGTGCGCCGCGCCCTGCACCTCGAGCGTCACGAGGCCCTCGTAGCGACCGATGCCGTGATCGGCGTGCACGACGAGATCGCCCTCCGCGAGCTCGGTCGCTTCGGCGATGAACTGATCCGCCCGCTTGCGTCGCTTCGGCGGGCGCGAGATCCGCTCGCCGAGGATGTCCTGTTCGGCGATGACGGCGAGCCCCGGCGCGAGGAAGCCGCGTTCGAGGCCGAGCACCGCGAGCGCGATCACGCCCCGCGGCAGGGCCTGCGCCTGCGCGAACGTCTCCACCGGCTCCGCCGTCGCCGCGCCGTGTTCGGCGAGCAGGGCGCGCAGCCGCTCGCGCGACCCGGGGGTCCAGGCGGCGACGATCACCCGGTGCCCCTGCCCGATCAGCGCATCGGCATGTTCGGCCAGCGCATCGAACACGTTCTCGCCCCGCGCCCGAACCTCCGCAAATTGGCGCCCCGGCCGGCCTCCGCCCTCCACCACCTCGGGCCCGGATCCTTCCGGCTTGGCGAAGGGCGCGAACTGCACCACCTGCGCCCTCTCCAGCATCGCCTCCCACCCGGCGCGATCGAGATAAAGACGCTCGGGCGGCAGCGGGTTGTAGGGAAGCTCCCCTTCGCTGAGGCGGCGCAGGTCGGGGTTTCGGCGCGCGGCGTAATGATCCGCGATCATCTCGAGCCGCGTCTCGAGCACCGCCTCCGCCTCGTGGTCGAGCCCGACCCGGCAATCGGGCAAATAATCGAGCAAGGTGGCAAGGTGCTCATGAAAGATGGGCAACCAATGCTCCATGCCCTGGAAGCGCCGCCGGGCCGAGACCGCCTCGTAGAGCGGGTCGTCCGCCGCCGCACCGAACAGCTCGCGATAGGCGGTGCGGAAGCGGGCGACCGAGGCGTCGTCGAGGAAGACTTCGGAGACGGGCTTGAGATCGACCCGGGGAAGTACGCCCGTGGAGCGTTGCGAGAGCGGGTCGAAACTGCGGATCTCCTCCACCTCGTCGCCGAAGAGGTCGATGCGAACCGGCTCCTCGCGCCCGGCGGGGAAAAGGTCGATCAGGCCGCCGCGCACGGCGTATTCGCCGGGCTCGATCACGGTGTTGGCGCGGCCATAGCCGTTCGCCTCGAGGAAGGCGACGATGCGGTCGAGCGGAAGGCGCGCGCCCTTCGTCACCGTCAGCACCGCGTCGCGGAACACTTCGGGTGCCGGCACGCGCTGCACGAGCGCGTTCACCGTGGTCAGCACGATGCGCGGCGCGGCGGGTGGAACGAGCAGCCGGGTCAGCGTATCGATCCGCCGCGCGGTGATTTCCGGGTTCGGCCCTACCCGGTCATAGGGCAGACAGTCCCAGGCCGGGAACTGCAGCACCTCCGCCTCGGGCGCGAAGAAGGCCAAGGCCTCGGCGAGCCGGCTCATCCGCGCATCGTCGCGGCACACGTGCAGCAGGCTCCCGGCGTGCTCCGCCCGTGCCCGCGCGATCAGTGCGGCGTCGAAACCATCCGGTGCGCCTGCGAGAACGATGCGTCGCTCAGCCATGCGCGCCCATCCGTCGTGCCTCCGCCCAGGCGAGCATGGCCCGCAGCACCGGGCCGTCGTGCTCGGCGGGCGGCGGGCGGCGGCCCGTCAGCCAGTCGAACAGGTCGGGGTCGGGAAGGTCGAGCACGGTCTCCAGCTCCTCGAGCGCCGCCTCGTCCATCGTCGCGATCGTCTCGGCGACGAAACCGCCGATCAGCGCATCCGTCTCGCGCGTGCCGCGGTGGCGGGCGCGAAAGAGCAGGCGTTTGCGTCTTGGATCCATCGGGCAAGCGCGCGGTCCGAGGCAACGACGAGCGGGGGAGCGGGCTTTCGGCCCCTCCCCTCGCGCTGTCATATACACCGGCCGTCGGTCCTGTCAGCCCGTGAGCCGCCCCGACACGCTCCTGCCCCTGTTCGCCGCCCTCTCGTCCCTGCCGGGGGTCGGGGCGCGGCGCGAGACCCTGCTCGCCCGGGCGGCGGGCGGGGCGCGGGTGCTCGACCTCCTCTTCCACCTCCCCGATCGGCTGATCGACCGCCGGCTGCGCCCTCCCATCGCCGCCTGCACGCCCAGCCAAGTGGCGACCCTCGAGGTGACGGTGGAGCGGCGGCGGGAGCCGCGCAGCCCGGCCGCACCTTGGGTGATCACGGTGAGCGACGGGACGGGGGAGCTCGACGTGCTCCTGTTCGGCAAAGGGGCCGCCAGGGCGGGGCTGCTGCCGCTCGGCGCGCGCCGGCTCCTTTCGGGCGAAATCCGGCTCGATCGCGGGCGACTCGTCATGCCGCACCCGGACTTCATCCTGCCGCCCGAGCGGGAAGCGGAGCTCCCCGAGGTCGAGCCGGTCTATCGCCTGACGGCGGGGCTGGCGCCGTGGGAGGTGCGACGCGCCGTCGCCGCCGCGCTGGCACGGGTGCCGGAGCTGCCGGAATGGGTCGACCCCGCACTTCTTTCCCGCCGCGGCTGGCCCTCCTGGCGGGAGGCGATCGCGGCGGCGCACGCCCCGGCAAACGAGGCCGACCTTGCCCCCCTCGCCGCCGCACGCCAGCGCCTCGCCTACGACGAACTCCTCGCCCAACAGGTGGCGCTCGCCCTGTCGCGCCGGCGGTTCCGCACCCTGCGCGGCCGCCCCCTCGGCGGAGACGATGCCTTGCGCGCCAAGGCCCTGGCCGCCTTCGGCCACCCCCTCACCCCCTCCCAGGAAAAGGCGCTGGCCGAGATCGACGCCGACCTCGCCGCGCCGAACCGGATGCTCCGCCTGCTGCAGGGCGACGTCGGCGCCGGCAAGACCATCGTCGCCACGCTCGCCATGCTGCGCGCGGTGGAGGCGGGGGCGCAGGCCTGCCTGATGGCGCCGACCGACCTGCTCGCCCGCCAACACGCGGCCACCATCGGGCGGCTCGCCGCCGCCGCCGGGGTGACGACCGTCCTGCTGACAGGCCGCGAGACCGGCAAGGCGCGACAGGCCGCCCTCGCCGCCCTCGCCTCCGGCACGGCGGGGATCGCCATCGGTACCCATGCGCTGTTCCAGGAGGACGTGCGCTTCCGCGACCTCGCGCTCGCGGTGATCGACGAGCAGCATCGCTTCGGCGTCCATCAGCGCCTCCTGCTGCAGGCCAAAGGGGGCGAGGTCGACGTGCTGGTGATGACCGCGACCCCGATCCCGCGCACCCTGCTGCTCACCGCCTGGGGCGACATGGACGTGAGCCGCCTCGCCGGTCGCCCGCCCGGCCGCCGCCCCGTCACCACGCTGGCCAAGCCCGCCTCCAAGCTGGACGAGGTGGTGGCGGCGGTCGGCCGCAAGCTCGCCGCCGGGGCGCGCGTCTATTGGGTCTGCCCCCTCGTGTCGGAGAGCGAGTCGGCCGACCTCGCCGCCGCCGAAGCCCGCGCCGCGGCGCTGGCGAAGCGGTTTCCCGGGCGGGTCGGCCTCGTCCACGGCAAGCTGGGCGCCAAGGCGCGCGACGCCGCGATGGCCGACTTCGCCGCTGGCCGCATCGGCCTCCTCGTCGCCACCACGGTGATCGAGGTCGGCGTCGACGTGCCGGAGGCGAGCGTGATCGTCATCGAGCAGGCCGAGCGCTTCGGCCTCGCCCAGCTCCATCAGTTGCGTGGCCGGGTCGGGCGCGGGCGCGAAGCCTCCTACGCCATCCTGGTCTATGACGATGGCGCGAGCGAGATGGCGCGCCGGCGCATCGCCACACTGTGCGAGACGGACGACGGTTTCGCCATCGCCGAGGCCGACCTCGAGTTGCGCGGCGGTGGCGACCCGCTCGGTGTGCGCCAGTCGGGGCTTCCGCAATTCCGCCTGGCCGAACTCCCCGCCCATGCCGACCTGATCCCCCTCGCCCGCGACGACGCCGCGCTGCTGCTCGCGCGCGACCCCGAACTCGCCTCGCCGCGCGGGCGGGCGGTGCGGCTCCTTTTGCATCTGTTCGAACGCGAGGCGGCGATTCCCACCTTCCGCGCCGGCTGAGCCCTGGCGCAGGCGTGAGCAGCGCGGGGCAGACCTCGCGGAAGCGATGCCTTGATCGGCGAAGCATTTCCGCTACATCCCGCGCCGCACGCGCGAGGATGGCGGGACGATGGCGGCGATGATCGAGGCTCTGGGGCTCGTCAAACGCTTCGGCCCCGTCACGGCGGTGGATCAGGTGTCGCTTGCCGTCGCGCGCGGCGAGGTGCTCGGCTTCCTCGGCCCGAACGGCGCGGGCAAATCGACCACGATGAAGATGCTCGCGGGTTATCTGCTCCCCACCCGCGGCACCGCCCGGCTCTGCGGCCACGACGTGCTGGAGGAGCCGCTCGCCGTGAAGCGCGTGCTCGGCTACCTGCCGGAGGGGGCGCCGACCTACCCCGACATGACGGTCGCCGCCTTCCTCGACTGGATCGCCGCCGTGCGCGGCTTCGACGGGCGGGAACGGCGGGCCCGCGTCGAGCGCGCGGTGCGGCTCGCCACCCTGGGCGACGTGCTGTTCTATCCGATCGAGGCGCTCTCCAAGGGTTTCAAGCGCCGCGTCGGGCTCGCCCAGGCGCTGCTGCACGACCCCGAGGTGCTGATCCTGGATGAGCCGACCGACGGGCTCGACCCGAACCAGAAGGCCGAGGTTCGGCGGCTCATCACCACCATGGCGCCCGAGAAGGCGATCATCATCTCCACCCACATCCTCGAGGAGGTGGAGGCGATCTGCACGCGGGCGGTGGTGATCGCGCGCGGGCGCATCGTCGCCGACGCCACACCGGCCGAACTCGCCGCCCGCAACCGCTGGCACAACGCGACCACCGTAGTGGTGCACGAGACGGAGGCCGACGCCGCCGAGGCCGCGTTGCGCGCCGTGCCGTCCGTCGCTGCGGTGGAACGCTCGGCGCGCGTCGGCACGGGGTTCGTCGCCCTCTCCGCCCTGCCGCGCGACGGGCACCCCATCGAGGGTGCCGTGCGCGACGCGCTGGCCGCGGCCGGTGTTGCACCGCGCGAGCTGTTCGTCGAGCGGGGGCGTCTCGATGAGGTGTTCCGCGATCTCACCCTGAAGGAGGCCGCCTGAGCGATGCGTACGCTCCTCGTCATCGCCCGGCGCGAACTCGCCGCCTACTTCGCGACCCCCGTCGCCTACGTCTTCATCGTCATCTTCCTCGTCCTGCTCGGTGCCCTCACCTTCTCGGTCGGCAACTTCTTCGACCGCGGCCAGGCCGATCTCGCCCCTCTCTTCTCCTTCCTGCCCTGGTTGTTCCTGCTGCTCATTCCCGCCATCACCATGCGGCTCTGGGCGGAGGAGAGACGGTCGGGCACGATCGAACTCCTGCTCACCCTGCCCGTGGCGCTCTGGCAGGCCGTACTGGGCAAGTTCCTCGCCGCTTGGGCCTTCGCCGCCATCGCGCTCGTGCTGACCTTCCCGATGGTGATCACGGTCAACGTGCTCGGCACGCCGGACAACGGCGTCATTCTCGCGGGATACGCGGGCGCGCTCTTGCTCGCCGGGTGCTATCTCGCGATCGGGGCGGCGATGTCGGCGCTGACGCGCAACCAGGTGATCGCCTTCGTGCTCGCGGTCGCCGCGTGCTTCGTCTTCACCGTGTTCGGCAGCCCGGTGGTGGCCGGTTTCCTCGCCGAGGCGCTGCCCTCGGGCGTGCTCGAGGCGGCGCGTCGGGTGAGCCTGATCGGTCGCTACGACGGCATCACGCGTGGCGTGGTGGCGCTGAGGGATCTCGTGTTCTTCGTCACCTTCATCGGCTTCTGGCTCTACGCCAACGCCGTCATCGTCGAGTGGAAGAAGGCCGCCTGAGCGATGGAAGGATCGGCCGCCATCCTGACGCGTTCCAGCCCGCCCGCCGAACCGGCTCCCGGGCGGCGGCCGCGGCGGCGTCTTCTCTCCGCCGCCGGGCTCGCGGCCGCCCTGGTGCTCGTCGTCGGCATCAACATCCTCTCCGAAACGTTCCTTGGCCGGTATCGTCTCGACCTGACCGAGAACCGCCTCTACACCCTCTCCGAGGGCACGAAGACCGTCCTGCGCCAGATCCCGGAGCCGATCACGCTCCGCCTGTTCTACTCGCCCAGGCTCGGGCGCGACATTCCGCTCTACGCCTCCTACCACACGCGGGTGCGCGAACTTTTGGCCGAGTACGCCGCACTCGCCGGCGGCAAGCTCCGGCTCGAGTTCTACGAACCCGAACCCTTCAGCGACCTCGAGGATCGTGCCATCGGCTACGGCCTGCAGGGTGTGCCCGTGGATCAGTCGGGCGAGCAGGTGTTCTTCGGGCTCGCCGCTTCCAACCTGCTCGATGAGGAGCGCGTCATCCCCTTCTTCCAGCCCGAGCGCGAGCGCTTCCTCGAGTTCGACCTCACGCGGCTGATCTACGAACTCTCCAACCCGAAGAAGCCGGTGGTCGGGCTCATGACGGGCCTGCCGGTGAACGGCGAGATGCGGGGGCCCTTCGGCCGGCCCACCCCGCCGTGGACGGTGGTGACCCAGATGCGCCAGTTCCTCAGCGTGCGCGAAGTGCCGCTCGATGCCGCAGAAATTCCTGCCGACATCGACGTGCTGATGCTGGCGCACCCGCAGAACCTCGCCGAACGCACGCAGTACGCACTGGATCAGTTCGTGCTGCGCGGCGGCCGGCTGCTGCTGCTGCTCGATCCCCATTCCGAGGCGCAGGCCTCCCGCCCCGGCCCCGGTGGCGTGCCGCCGCGCGACACCGCCTCCGACCTGCCGCG
Source organism: Elioraea thermophila (ex Habib et al. 2022) (assembly GCF_003336755.1). Taxonomy (GTDB): domain Bacteria; phylum Pseudomonadota; class Alphaproteobacteria; order Acetobacterales; family Acetobacteraceae; genus Elioraea; species Elioraea thermophila. The sequence continues at coordinate 27,245 of NZ_QMDI01000013.1, forward strand.
ACTGCTCGCGGCCTGGGGCATCGCCTTCGACCGCGACAAGGTGGTGGGCGACTTGCGCGGGGCGATGCGGGTGCGCGCAGGCGAACGTGACCGGGTCCAGGCGGTGGATTACGTCGCCTGGTTCACCGCCTCCGGCCCCGGCCAGATCAACCGCGCCGACCCGGCCACGGGCGAGCTCAACCAGATCGCCTTCGCCTCTGCCGGCTTCCTCACCCCGCGCGAAGGGGCGCCCGGTTCGTTCGAGCCCCTGATTACGACCAGCCCGGAGGCCGGGGTGATCGATGCCGCGCGCGTCCGAGTCGAGCCCGATCCGACGCGGATCCTCGCCGAGTTCCGCCCCGAAGGAACCCCCCGCGTGCTCGCCGCCCGGGTCCGCGGCACCTTCGAGACCGCCTTTCCCGATGGTCCCCCGAAGGCGGAGGGCGAGGCCGAGCCCGCACGCAGCGCGCCGCATCTCGCCCGCTCGAACGGCACCTCGACCGTAGTGGTGATCGCGGATTCGGACGTGCTCGAGGACCGGTTCTGGGTGCGCGTGCAGGACTTCTTCGGCCAGCAGGTCGCCACACCTGTCGCCGACAACGGCGCGCTGATCGTCAACCTGCTCGACACGTTGTCGGGATCGGAGGCGCTGATCGGGCTGCGTTCGCGGGGCGAGAGCCGCCGGCCGTTCGAGCTCGTCGACCGCATGCGGCGGGAGGCGGAGCGCGAGTATCGCGCGCGGGAACAGGCCCTGCTCAAGCGGCTCGAGGAGCTGGAGAAGACCATCCGCGACATCCGCCGTGGTGCGGGTGAAGGGGCGCGCGCCGAGGCCATCCTGACGGCGGACCAGCGCGAGGCGATCGAGCGCGCGCGGGCCGACATTCTCGCCACGCGGCGGGAGCTGCGCGACGTGCAGCGCGACCTCCGCCGCGACATCGAGAACCTGCAGACGACGCTCCGGCTCGCCAATATCGTCGCTGTGCCGGCGGTGGTCAGTCTGGTCGCGATCGGCCTTGGGGTGTGGCGGATCAGGCGGCGCGCGCGACGCGCCGAGGAACCGCGCCAGGCGCACGCATGACGCAGATTGCGTTGCGTTCTGCAAGGCGGATTGGAGGGAAGTGATGAAGCGCGGCATCCTCGCACTGCTCGCGCTCGCGATCGTCTCCGGCGCAGGCGCCGCCCTCGTCGCGCTGCGGCAGGAGGCACCGAAGCGCGAGGCGAGCCTGCTCGACCAGCCGGTCTTCCCGGGTCTTGCCGAACGGCTGGCTGTGGCCGCCACGGTGGAACTCCGCCGGCACGACGGGGCGGTGACGCTGAGGCGCGAGGGCGACACCTGGGTGGTGGCCGAAAAGCACGGCTTTCCCGCCGTGCCGGGCCGGGTGCGCGAGCTGTTCGTCGGGCTGGCCGAGCTGCGCCTGGTCGAGGAGCGGACGGCGAACCCCGATCTCTTCTCCCGGCTCGGCGTCGAGGATCCGGATACGCCCGGGGCGACGAGCGTGCTCGTCACGGTGAAGGATCAGGCCGGGCGGGAGCTCGCGTCCCTCATCGTCGGGCGCCGGCGGGTGCGCACCGCTGCCAATCTGCCGGAGGCGGTGCACGTCCGCCGCCCGGGCGAAACGCGCGCTTGGCTTGCCGAGGGCACGCTGCGTCCGGACACCGACCCGCTGCTGTGGCTCGAGCGCGACCTCCTCGACATCCGCCGCGATCGGGTCGCGAGCGTGACGACACGGCGCGTGGGCGCGGATCCACTCACCCTCCGGCGCGCGGCTCCGGGAGAGGAGTTCACGCTGGTTGACGGCCCCGAGGGGTTCAACGCCGACCGGATCCGGCTGGACGACCTGCCGCGGGCGCTGGAGTTCCTCTCCTTCACCGACGTCATGCCCGCTGCTGCGTTGGCCGACGCGCCGGCCGCGGGCGAGGCGCACGTGGCGACGTTCGACGGGCTGACGGTCACCTTGCGCCTGGTCACGCATGAGGAGCAGCGCTGGGCGACGATCGCCGTCTCCTGGTCCGCTCCCAAATCGCCGATCGCCGAGGACGCGCCCGAGCCCTTGCTCCGCCCCGAGGCGGCGAAGGCCGAGGCCGAGGCGGTCACCGCCCGCGTGCGCGGTTGGGCCTTCCGCCTGCCGGACTGGAAGGCCGACGTGCTGACCTATCGCCTTGAGGACGTCGCCGCGCGGCAGGAGAACCCCTCCTGAGCGACGACGTGGCGTGGACGGCGCCGCGCGTCGGCGTCGGCGTGGTGCTGTTCCGCGGAGCAAGCGTGCTGCTCGTCCGTCGCGGCAAGCCGCCGCGCGCCGGCGCGTGGTCGATCCCCGGCGGCAAACAGGAACTGGGCGAGACGGTGGCGCAGGCGGCGCGGCGGGAACTGTTCGAGGAGACGGGCCTCGCACCCGCGGGGGAGCTCGTCCTCGTCGACGTCGTCGACAGCATCGAGCGCACGCCGGAAGGGCGGGTCGTGCGGCACTACACGCTGATCGACTTCGCCGCGCACGCCGCCGAGGGCGAGGCGCAAGCCGGTGGCGACACCGCCGAGGTGGCCTGGGTTCCGCTCGCCGACCTCCCGCAAGCGGGGATCTGGCCGCCGACCCGCGCGGTGATCGCCAAGGCTGCAGGCGCGCTCGGGATATTCTCGGAAAGGTGAGACCGCTCTCGCGCGCAACACAGGGATGCTAGCACGCGATTTGCAAACTCTTTCGTACGTCACCACAAAGGTTGCAATCGATCTCCCCATTCAAATGCCCCGCGACACATCGCCAAATGAGGCGGCCGAGACGCCTCGCCTGTCCGGCCTCACCGAGAGCATGGGCGAGGAGGGCACCGATGCCCTGCTCGTGATGTTCCGCAACGAGCTGCATCGTCGCCTCGCCGCCATCACCCGCGCCTCGGCGACCGGCGCCTATCAGGACCTCGCCAGCGAGGCGCATGCGCTCGCCGGTGATGCGCGCGCGATCGGTCTCGATTCGCTCGCCGAGCGTGCGCTGTCGGCCGAACAGGCGGTGAAGACGGAAGATGCGCGCATCGTCGCCGCCGCCACCGGCGCTCTGGCCGAGGCGGTGCACGAGGCGCTGTTGGCCCTGCGCCGGCGGATCTGAGGCCGGAGGGACGACTACTCGGCGACGTCCGGCAGCGATGGCGCCTCGCCCGTCCAGGCCGCGCGCTTGCGATAGATGGTGGAGGGGCTGACGCCGAGGTGGGCGGCTGCCTTGGCGATGTTGCCGCCGCAGAGCGCGATCGCTCGTTCGATCGCTTCCCGTTCGACTTCGGCGAGGGGCCTGATCAGGGTGGCGAGGTCTTCGCCGGCGGGGGCGCGGGGCGGCAGGGCCGTCGTTCGCGTCCGACCCGGCCGGATGACCTGCGCCGGCAGCATCGACGCCTCGAGCAGATCACCGTCATGCAACACCACGGCGGTGCGGATGGCGTTCTCGAGTTCGCGCACGTTGCCGGGCCACGGATAGGACAGCAGTGCCGCCTTCGCCTCGGCGCTGAAGCCGCGGAAGGCCTTCTTCTCCTCGGCGGCGAAGCGGGCGAGGAAGGCTTCCGCGATCAGCAGGATGTCCTCCGCACGCTCGCGCAACGGCGGCATGGTGATGGGGATCACGTGCAGCCGGTAGTAGAGGTCTTCGCGGAAACGCCCCGCCCGCACCTCCTCGAGCGGATCCTTGTTGGTGGCGCAGACGAAACGGACATCGACCTGCTCCGTCTTCGTCGAACCCACACGCTGGAAGGTCCCGGTCTGGATGAAGCGCAGCAGCTTGCCCTGCAGCGCGAGGTCGAGTTCGCACACCTCGTCGAGGAAGAGCGTGCCGCCGTCGGCCTGGCTCGCCGCCCCCGCCCGGTCGGCCACCGCCCCGGTGAAGGCGCCGCGCACGTGGCCGAACATCTCGGACTCCATCAGGTCGCGCGGGATCGCCGCGCAATTGATGGCGACGAAGGGCTTGTCGCGGCGTGGGCTGAGGCGGTGGATCGCCTCGGCGGCGAGCTCCTTGCCCGTGCCCGATTCGCCGGTGATGAAGACGGTGGCACGGCTCGCCGCCGCGTTCTCGATGATGCGGTAGACCGCCTGCATCGCCGGGGCGGCGCCGATGAAGCCGGCGAAGGTGGTGCGATCGGCCGCCCGCCGCAGTTCCGCGAGCTCGCGGGCGAGGCGGCGACGCTCGAGCGCATTGGCGATCGTCACCACCAGCCGTTCGCGCGGGAAGGGCTTGACCAGGAAATCGGACGCGCCGGCCTGCATGGCGGCGACGGCGGTGGCGACCGAGCCGTGCGCGGTGATGACGATCACCTCCGGCGCAGGGCGGCGGGCGCGGAGCTCGCGCAGGACGTCAAGCCCCTGCGCATCGGGGAGCTGCAGGTCGAGCAGAACCGCCTCGACGGGCTCCCTGGCCAGAAAGGCGCGCGCTTCGGCCGCCGTGCCGACATGGACGAAGCGCCACGGCGCATCCCGCAAATAGGCGCGGTAGAGCTCGGCGAGCGAGCGGGTATCCTCGATCAGCAGGACGGTGGCCTGATCGGCCGGCACGAGAGCCCTCCCCTCGGTCGACGCCGCGACCGGATCGCGGCCGGGGCGTCTTGCCCGGGTCGCCCTGCGAGATGTGGCCTCACGCCGGGCGCGCGGCAAGCAGCGGTGCGGGGGCGCGCCGAGACACGCGCCGGCGGGCGTGGTGGACGGGGCGTCCCCCCGGTTCAGGCGAAAAGCCGTTCGTGGCGCAGCCCTTCGTAAAGGCCCGCCACCCACTCGCCGTAGCCGTTCCAGATCAGGGTCGGCCGACGCTCGTCGGTGCCCAGCATCCGTTCCGTCGCCTGGCTCCAGCGCGGGTGCGGAACGGCCGGGTTCACGTTGGCCCAGAACCCGTACTCGTGCGGTTGCAACCGCTCCCAGAACCCGACCGGCCGGCGGTCGGTGAAGGTGATGCGCACCACGCTCTTCGGCTGCTTGAAGCCGTACTTCCAGGGCGTGATCACACGGATGGGCGCACCCAGCTGCGGCGGCAGCGGCCGGCCGTAGATGCCGACGACGATGAGGGAAAGCTCGTTCATCGCCTCGGCCAAGGTGAAACCCTCGAGATAGGGCCAGGGATACCAAGTCTGGCGGAAGCCGGGGGCGATGCGCGGGTTCTGGAAGCTTTCGAACACCACGTACCGGGCCGAGCCGAGCGGCTCGACCCAGCGGATGAGATCGGCGAGCGGGAAGCCCACCCAGGGCACGGCCATCGCCCAGCCCTCGACGCAGCGGAAGCGGTAGGTACGCTCCTCGAGCGGGAAGCGGCGGATGAGGTCGTCGATGTCGACCGTGCGCGGCGAGGGCACGAGCCCGTCGATGGTGACGGTCCAGGGGCGGGTTTCGAGGCGCTGCGCGGTGCGCCAGATGTCCTTCTGCGCGCCGAATTCGTAAAAGTTGTTGTAGGCGATGGCGTGGCGCGGTTCGGTCAGCGGCCGGTCCAGCGGGTAGGCGGACGAGCGCGGCGCGGGATAGAGGCCGCGCGTCGGGTCGGCGGCGAGCTGCGCTTCCCACCAAGCCATGGGGTCGCGCCCCTGGGCAAACGCGGACGGCGGTGCGGCGGCGAGGGCTCCGGCGAGGCCGGCGAGCAGGCGACGCCGGCCGAGCACCACCCGTTCCGGCGTCAACCGCTCGCCCGTGATCTCCCAGCCGCGACGCCTGATCGGCCGCATCCGAAGCCTCCTTCCGCGATCCGCCGAGAACTAGGGGTGCGATAGCGTCTGACGCTCGTGCTCGGGTTTCACAACGGGGTGACGGGCGCAGGCCGGGACGTTTCGTCGGTGTCTCGTGCGGGTGCGGGTGGCGGGTCCGGCACGGTTTCGGGCTCGGCAGGCGGCGCAGGAAGCAGACGATAGCCTTTCGAGCGGAGACAGAAGGCCGTCAGGTCCTGGATCAGTTCCAGACGGGAGAGATCGGAAAAGGCATAGGCACGCGGGCCGAAGCCCGGCCAGAAGGGATCCCGCCGCCAGGGGAAGGCCCAAGGCCCGGGCCCGTACCAGAACATCGGCCAACGCCGGTTCGCCTCCAGCACGGCGGCGTCGCGGCACTCGGCGATCTCGGCCGCCGAGGCCAAGGCACCCGTGTCCGGCCGCTGCCAGGCCAGCGGCGTGGGCGCGCACCCGGTCAACCCGGCAAGAACGACCATGGCCAAGCCGAGCCGTCGGCTCATTCTCCGGCTCTTTCTCCTGCGCAAGCGGGTACCTTTGGCGGCCAGGTCATCATCCGTCGGGCTCGCGAGACGACGGCCGAGTGCACCGTGGAATTTGGGCACGGTTGCGGCGGCAGGGGAGTTGCCGGGTCGCTTGGCCCAGCCGAGACACGTCGCACAAGCAGACACAAGATGCATCGCATTTTGCAACGCAAATCAAAAAAAGGGGCCGAGCCCTTCGGCACGACCCCAAGTTTTGGTTGAGGAAGGCTTAGCTGCTGCGACGGCCGAACCGTCGCGAGCAGTTCTTGAGAGGCATGAACCGTGCCAGCGCTGCGGCGCCCCTCACGCCACCCGCAAAGGCGTGGCGTGCCGGGGATCCAGCAGCGCTTCCAGCCGCGCAGCCGCCAAACGGGCGAACCGACCGATCAGGGCCTTTCGTCGGGCCGCCGGCAGCGGCTGCAGGATCGGCGCACGCAGCAGTGCCCCGCCCTCGCGATCGACCACCGCCACCCCGACCTGGTCGGGGATCAGCGCCAGCGGAAAGTCGGCCGGAATCGCGAACACCAAGCCGTCGCAAAAGCTCCGGTACTCCGGCCATTTGCGATCACGGCGGAAGTCGGCCACGCCCGACTTCACTTCGACGATGGTCAACCGGTCGTCCGACGACAAGGCAAGCAGGTCGGCGCGTCGCCCATTCGGCAACGGCACCTCGCGCAGCACGTGCTGGCCGAGGGCCGCGAACAGCCGCGCCGCCCCTCGCGTCAGCGCCGCCGTGCTTTCATCAAACCGGATGTGGGCTTCGCTCGCCATCTCCCTCGCGCCGCGACCGTAGCGCGACAGGAGGCGAGGCGCGACCCGAGCTCAGTTGCTGGTTTCGATGTCGAGCGCGTAGCCCGCCGCGCGCACCGTGCGGACGACATCCGCCTCGTCCGGCCCGTTCAGGCTCTTGCGCAGGCGGCGGATGTGCACGTCCACGGTCCGCGGCTCGACATGAATGTCCGGGCCCCACACCGCGTCCAGCAGCTCCTCGCGCGAGAACACGCGCCCGGGATGCTGCATGAAGAACTCAAGCAGACGGAACTCGGTGGGGCCGAGATGGACGTTGCGCCCGTTGCGCGTGACGCGGTGCGCCGCGAGGTCGAGCACGATGTCGTGGAACTTCAGCGTGCCCTTCGAGGGCGTGGCACCGGAACGGCGCAGCAGCGCCCGGATGCGCGCCACCAAGTTGTCGATGCTGAAGGGCTTGGTGATGTAGTCATCCGCACCGGTGTTGAGGGCGCGGACCGAATCCGTCTCCTCCGCCCGCGCGGTGACCATGATCACCGGCAGGTCGCGTGTGCCGGGACGGCGGCGGATCTGACGGCACACCTCGATCCCCGACATCGCCGGCAGCATCCAATCCAACAGCACCAGATCGGGCCGGGTCTCGGCGATCTTGGTGATCGCCTCCTGCCCGTCCGACGCCTCATCGACGCGGAACCCCTGCCGCTCCAGGTTGTAGCGCAGCATGGTGACGAGCGGCGCCTCGTCCTCGACGATCAGGATCAGCGGCTTCAGCATCCTCAGATGCCTCCCGGATCGCGCTCAAACTCCGGCGGGCGGCTCGACGATCGCGAACGGACTGTCGTCGCGCTTCGGCCGATCCTTCAGCATCTCCTCGCCGAGCTCAATGAAGCGGATCGTCTCCGCCAGGTTCGTGGCGTGATCGCCGATACGCTCCACGTTCTTGGCGATGAACAACAGATGCGCGCAGGGCGTGATGTTGCGCGGATCCTCCATCATGTAGGTGAGAAGGCTGCGGAAGACGGCGTTGTAGGCCTCGTCCACCTGCTCATCGCGTTCCCAGACCGACTGCGCCTTCTCCACATCGTGCGCCGCGAAGGCGTCCAGCGTGTCCTTCAGCATCTCCTGCACGATCCGGCTCATGCGCTGGATGGGGCCCACGCTGATCGCCGGCGGCAGCTGGGCAAGAACGATGGTGCGCTTGGCGATGTTGGCGGCGTAATCGCCGACTCGCTCGAGATCGAGCGCCATGCGGATCGCGCCGACCACCAGCCTGAGATCGGACGCCATCGGCTGGCGCAAGGCGAGCAGCTTGACCGCCTGGTCCTCGGCCAAACGGCACAGCCCGTCGAGCTCGGCATCGCGCTGCACGATGTGCGCTGCCATGTCGGCGTCCCGCTTGGCCAGGGCCGCGATCGCCTCGGTCAACGCTTTTTCCGCGATGCCGCCCAGCCTCAGCAGCGTGTCGCGAAGCCGCTCGAGCGCCTCGTCGAACGACCTCACCGTGTGGTCGGCCATCGTTGTTCTCCCCTCGGTCAGCCGAAGCGCCCGGTGATGTAGTCCTGGGTCCGCCTGTCCTGCGGACGCGTGAAGATCTGTTCCGTGGAGCCGACCTCGACGAGATCGCCGAGGTGAAAGAACGCCGTGCGCTGCGAGACGCGCGCAGCCTGCTGCATCGAGTGGGTGACGATGATGATGGTGTAGTCCTGGCGGAGCTCGTCCATCAGCTCCTCGATCTTGGCGGTGGCGATCGGATCGAGGGCGGAACAGGGCTCATCCATCAGGATGACGTCGGGGCTGACCGCGATCGCGCGCGCGATGCAAAGGCGCTGCTGCTGCCCGCCCGACAACGCCGTGCCCGGCTCGTCGAGCCGGTCCTTCACCTCGTCCCAAAGGGCAGCCCGGCGAAGGCTCTTCTCGACGATCTCGTCGAGCTCCTTCTTCGAGCGCGTCAGCCCGTGGATGCGCGGACCGTAGGCGACGTTATCGTAGATCGACTTCGGGAACGGATTGGGCTTCTGGAAGACCATGCCCACCCGTGCACGAAGCTGAACCACGTCCAGACGCGGGTCGTAGATGTCGTCGCCATCGAGGGTGATCTTGCCGGTCACACGGCAGCCCTCGATGATGTCGTTCATCCGATTCAGCACGCGCAGGAAGGTCGACTTGCCGCAGCCGGAGGGCCCGATGAAGGCCGTGACCTGGCGGCGATAGATGTCGATCGAGACGTTCTTGATCGCGTGCTTGTCACCGTACCAGACGTTGACGTTGCGCGCCACGATCGAAGGCGGCTCGTTGGGCAGGGGAACCGCCGGCGGCGGCGCCGTTCCGGGCTGAGCGGAAGAAAAGGGCGTTTCCATGGTCACCACCGGCGTTCGAACTTCTTGCGCAGGAAGATGGCGATCGCGTTCATCGTCAGCAGGAAGGCGAGCAGCACCAGGATGGCGGCCGAGGTCTTCTCGACGAAGCCGCGTTCCGGGTTGTCCGCCCACATGAAGATCTGCACCGGCAGCACCGTCGCGGAATCGGTCAGCCCCTTCGGAATGCCGACGATGAAGGCAACCATGCCGATCATCAGCAGCGGCGCGGTCTCGCCAAGGGCCTGCGCCATGGCGATGATCGAGCCGGTCATCATCCCCGGCAGGCCGAGCGGCAGCACGTGGTGCAGCACCACCTGCATCTTCGATGCCCCGAGCCCATAGGCGGCCTCGCGGATCGAGGGCGGCACGGCACGCAATGCGGCACGCGAAGCGATGATGATGGTGGGCAGGCTCATCAGCGCGAGCACGATGCCTCCCACCAGCGGGGCCGAGCGCGGCATGCCGAAGAAGTTGAGGAACACCGCGAGGCCCAAGAGGCCGAAGATGATCGACGGCACCGCAGCGAGATTGTTGATGTTCACCTCGATCAGGTCGGTGAACCAGTTCTTCGGCGCGAACTCCTCGAGATAGATCGCCGCCGCCACGCCGAAGGGGAAGCAGAGCACGAGGCAGACGGAGAGCGTCAGAAAGGAGCCGACCACACCACCGAGGATGCCGACCATTTCGGGTTCGCGCGAATCCGCGTTGGTGAAGAACCGCTTGTTGAAGCGAAGATCGAGATCTCCCGCCGCCTTTAACTGGTCGAACCAGGCGACCTGCTCCGCGTTGAGCCGTCCGCCTGCACCGCCATCGGGCTGGCGCTCGAAGAAACCCTTGCGGAGCATGTCGACATCGGTGGACGCGAGGACCCAGAAGGTCTGTTTGGTGCCGATCAGCGAGGGGTCGGCGAGCACCTTGTCGCGCACGTCGAACTCGGCCCCCGACGACAGCAGGCCGAAGAGGTTGCGCAGTCGCTCCCGACCCACGACATCCGGGAAGCGTTCCCGCAACGCTTGGCGGATCGCGCCGCCGAAGTCTCCGGTGCGGATGGATTCCTCGGAACGATCCCCGCGCGGGTCGACCAACGCGGGGTCGAGCGTGACCTCAAGCCGGATGTAGGTCTGCTGGAAGGCGGAGAGCCCGTTCGCGAGCAGCGTGATCAGTAGCCACAGCAGCGCGCCGACCGCAATCGCGATGGCGGTGATCCCGTAGGCCTTGAACCGACGCTGAGCGGCGTAGCGGCGACGGAGCCGCTTCTCGGCCTCGGCCGTCGTGTGGCGCGAGGCCGAACGGTTCGCCACCACCGCCTCGTCCACCGCCTCCCGCGGCAGCGCGACCGCCGCAGCCGCCGCCCCTGCGGCGTCCTGCGGTGAGCGGAGCGGAATTCCATCCTTGGCTGGCTGGTTACTCATACTGCTCCCGATACTTCTTCACCACGCGCTGCGCGATGATGTTGAGCCCCAAGGTGACGACGAACAGCAGAAGGCCCAGCGCGAAGGCGGAGAGGGTCTTTGCGCTGTCGAACTCCTGGTCGCCGACCAGCAGCATCGCAATATGCACGGTGACGGTGGTGACGGATTCCAAGGGGTTGATGGTCAGGTTGGCCGCCAGCCCGGCCGCCATGACCACGATCATCGTCTCGCCCAACGCCCGGCTGAAGGCGAGGATCACCGAGGCGACGATGCCGGGCAGGGCGGCGGGCAACAGAACGAGGCGGATCGTCTCAGCCTGCGTCGCCCCAAGGCCGTAACTTCCCTCGCGGAGGGACTGGGGCACGGCGTTGATCACGTCGTCGGAGAGCGAGGAGACGAAGGGGATGATCATGATCCCCATCACGACGCCGGCGGCGAGCGCCGATTGCGAGGCGACGTTGAGCCCAAGCGACATGCCGATCGATTGCACCAACGGCGCCACAGTGAGTGCGGCGAAGAAGCCGTAGACGACGGTCGGAATACCGGCGAGGATCTCGAGGATCGGCTTCACTACGGCACGGATGCGCCCCGGCATGAACTCGCTCATGTACACCGCCGCCATCAGTCCGACCGGCACCGCGACCAGCATGGCGATGACGCTGATCACGAGCGTGCCGACGATCAGCGGCACCGCACCGAACGCACCCGAAGCGCCCACCTGTTCGGCGCGGATCGCCGTCTGCGGGCTCCAGGTCAGGCCGAACAGGAACTCGGTGACGGGGACGCGGGCGAAGAAACGCAACGCCTCGAACACGAGTGAGAGCACGATGCCGATCGTGGTCAGCACGGCAAGAGACGAGCTGATGATCAGCACCACGTTCAGGATGCGCTCGACGGCGTTGCGGGCGCGGAACTCGGGCGCGATCATCCGACGCGCGAGCACAAAGCCTGCGATCGCCACCGCCAGGATCACCAGCCAGGACAGCACCTTCGAGAGGCCGCGCAGGCGGTTATAGTGTTCGACCGCGGAGACGATGTGCGGGCGCGACGTGTCCAGAGGCACCGCGCCGTAGGCCATGTTGCGCACATCCGTCATCAGAAGAGCGAGCTCGCCGTCCGGCAACTGCTTGAACTCGTCCGGCAGGCCGGCGATGACGAACTGCCGAATCATCCACCCTTCCGCCGAGATCCAGGCCAGAAGCAGCAAGGCGGCGGGGAGCCCGCAGACAAGCGCGACATAGGTGCCGTGGTAGCTCGGCAGGCTGTGCAGCCTCGCCCCACCGTTGCGCAAGGAGACGGCATGCTGGCGCCCGACCCAGAAACTGGCGACGGTCAGTCCCAGCAGGACGAAGAAGAGGGTGAGGCTCATTCTCGCAAGCGCTCCGCGCCGGACGCGCCTCGGCTGGCAGGGCTACCGGCGATCATGACAGCCTTCTCGGCCTGAGAGGGTATGCGGCGGGCGCTGCCGCAAGGCCACGCCCGCCGCCGCGTTTCAGGACGGGCGCTGCATCAGAGTCAGGTTCATCGTCCGCTCGCGGATCTCCTGACGGCGCTGCGGCGGATGCGTGATGAGACCCTTCGCCGGCAGATACCCGGTGTCACCCATGGCACGCTCGCTCGTGTACTCAGCCATGAATTCGCGCAGGCCCGGGATGACGTCGACATGGGCCCGCTTGACGTAGATGTACATCGACCGCGCCACCGGATACTTGCCGGTGGCGATGTTCTCGTAGGTGGGCGGCACGCCCTCGATCACCTTGCCCTCGATCTTGTCCAGGTTCTGGTCGAGGAAGCTGTAGCCGAAGACGCCGATCAGGGCGCCCGTGCGGTCGGCAGCGACGCGCTGCACGATCAGGTTGTCGTTCTCGCCGCCCTCGACGAACTTGCCGTCCTCACGGATGGCCTGGCAGGCCTGCTGGCGGGCCCGCGCATCCTGCATCGCGCGGATTTCGGGCACGTTGCGGCAACCAGCCTCCATCACCAGCTCGACGAAGCTGTCACGCGTGCCGGAGGTGGGCGGCGGGCCGATCACCTCGATCGCCAAGTTGGGCAGGCGCGGGTCGATTTCGTTCCAGCGCTGGTAGGGGTTGTTCACCAGCTGGCCGTTCACCGGCACCTGGCGGGCGAGCGCCTTCCAGATCTGCTCGCGCGTCACCTCGAAATTCGGCGCACCCTTGCGCACCGCGAGCACGATGCCGTCGAAGCCGATCGGGATCTCGATAATGTCGGTCACCCCGTTGCGCTGGCAGGTGTCGAACTCCGCCGCCGTCATCCGGCGAGAGGCGTTCGTCACGTCCGGATGGGCGGGCCCGATGCCGGCGCAAAAGATGCGCATCCCACCTCCGGTGCCGGTCGACTCGACGACGGGCGTCTTGAAGCGGCCGGCACGCCCGAACTGCTCGGCCACCGCGGTGGTGAAGGGGAAGACGGTGGACGAGCCGACGATGCGGATCTGGTCGCGGGCCTGCGCGTTGGCCTGCGTCGGCGTCAACGCGACAGTGATGGCGACCGCGGCCGCGGTCGCGAAAAGCACGTGCTTCACAGCAACTCCCTCCTGACACATTGAGCCCGGCAAGAGCGCCCGATGCAGACCATCGCGCGCCAATGCGCACCGCACCCTAGGCGGACACGAAGAAACCCAGATTTCAGAAAAATGAAGGTTCTATGACAACAATCGCTGTCGGCGAGCCGATGACGCCCACGAGAGTTTCGGACACCGACGCCGGGCAGGACGACCCATGTCGGGCCTCCACTGCCGGCATGAAGCGGGAACGGCGATGGAGCGACTGGTCGGAGCGGCGGGATTTGAACCCACGACCCCCAGTCCCCCAGACTGATGCGCTACCAGGCTGCGCTACGCTCCGACCTCCCCCCTCTTGGCGCGGCAGCCTCGCCAAGTCAATCGCGTGCCCGGACGCGCCCTCGCTCGGCCGCCTCGCCCAACAGGGCTCGGATCGCCCGCAATTCGCTGACCGCCTCGCTCAGCGCGGCGCGGAGCGCAGCCAGCCGATCCCCGCTGCCGCCGGCGGTGACAGAAGACGCCGGCGGGCCGGCGGGTGACGGGCGCGCCGCCTCGGCGCGCACCCGCACCACCGGTTTGACGGCCGGCACGGCCGTTTCGACCGGCGGCTGCGGCAACCCGGGCAACGGCAATTGCGGGCGCGGCCCCTCATTCTCCGCCCGTTCGGTCGCCGCCGGTTCCCCCTCGCCGGCCGTGCCGTCGCGCAACAGTCGCTGCACGCCTTTGATCGTATAGCCTTGAATGTAAAGCAGATCGCTGATCCGGCGCAGAAGCTCGACGTCTTCGGGACGGTAGTAGCGTCGACCACCGCCGCGCTTGAGGGGGGCGAGCTGCGGGAACTTGGTCTCCCAGAACCGCAGCACGTGCTGGGGAATGTGCAGCTCGTCGGCCACCTCGCTGATGGTGCGAAACGCGGTGGGGGCCTTGCGCGCGCGGCGGCGCTCCGGCGTCTCGTCCTCGTTCGGCCCGCTCATGCCTCATCACCGACGGCGGCGGCAGGTTCACCGTTGATCCGCGCCTTCAGCACCTGGCTCGGCCGGAACACCAGCACCTTGCGCGGCAGGATGGGCACTTCCACCCCGGTCTTCGGGTTGCGCCCCACGCGACGCCCCTTCTGGCGCACGGCAAAGGTACCGAAAGCACCGATTTTCACCGATTCGCCACGCTCCAGCGCCTCCACCATCAAATCGAGCACGCTCTCCACCAGAGCGGCGGATTCGTTGCGAGACAGTCCGACCTGGCGATACACCGCTTCGGCAAGGTCAGCCCGCGTTAGCGTTCGTCCCAAGCTCCGCCCCCCTCACGACCTGTTCCCGACCGTAACAGCCGCCTGCTTGGCGCGTCAACGAATGGCTCAAAGTCAACCGGTTACGAGGCGTATCCCGAATCGCGATCAAGCGAGGCCCGCAGGGAAGGCCTCAAAGACGAAGCAGCGCCGCCCCCCAGGTCAAGCCGCCGCCGATCGCCTCCATCAGCACGAGCTGGCCGGGCTTGAGCCGGCCATCGGCCTTGGCCTCGGCGAGCGCGAGCGGGATCGAGGCCCCGGAGGTGTTGGCATGGCGATCGACCGTGACCACCACGCGCTCCATCGGCAGCCGAAGCTTCTTCGCCACCGCCTCGATGATGCGGAGATTGGCCTGGTGCGGCACCAGCCAGTCGACCGCCGCGTGATCGAGCCCGTTGGCGGCGAGCGCCTCGTCCACCACGGCGGAGAGCTTGGCCACCGCGTGGCGGAACACCTCGCGGCCGTTCATGCGCACATGGCCCGACGTGCCTGATACGCCCGGTCCACCGTCGACATAGAGAAGGTCGGCGTAACTGCCGTCGGCATGGAGATGGGTGGAGAGCAGTCCAGGCCCGCTCCCCCCGGGGCCCGCCTCCCCCGCCCGCAGCACCACCGCACCGGCACCGTCGCCGAACAGCACGCAGGTGGCGCGATCGGTCCAGTCGAGGATACGGCTGTTGACCTCCGCCCCCACCACCAGCACGGTCGAGCCGTGGCCGGTGCGGATCATCGCGTCCGCCACCGCCAGCGCGTAGATGAAGCCCGTGCACACGGCGGCGACGTCGAAGGCGAAGCCCCGCCGAATGCCGAGCTTCGCTTGGATGCGGACGGCGGTCGCCGGGTAGGTCTGATCCGGGGTGGAGGTCGCGAGCACGATCCCGTCCACCGCCTCCGGCCCAAGCCCGGCATCGGCCAGCGCGGCGCGGGCGGCCTCCGCGCCGAGGTCGGAGGCGAGCACGCCCTCGGCGGCGATCCGCCGCTCGCGGATCCCCGTCCGCTCCACGATCCATGCGTCGGAAGTGTCGAGCCGGGCGGCGAGGTCGTCGTTGGTCACCACGGCAGGCGGCAAATAGCCACCGACGCCGGCGAGCACGGAGCGCACCGCACCCTCCCCCCTCATGCGCGGCAACGGGACAGCGGCCGGTTCAACCGGCGACAGCGGCAGGTGCAAGGACGGCTCCTTCGCCGGGGCGGATGCGCAACAACTCGTCGCGGATCCGGTCGTTGAAGCGGTGGCTCACCATGTCCACCGCGAGATCCATGGCGTGCGCGAAACCGAGCCCGTCCGTGCCGCCGTGGCTCTTCACCACCACGCCGTTGAGGCCGACGAGGACGGCGCCGTTGTAGCGGCGCGGGTCCAGCCATTCGCGCAGCCGCTCGAGCGCGGGGCGGGCCAGGATGTAGCCGATCTTCGCCGCGATCGAGGAGGTGAACACCTCCCGCAGAAGGTCGCGCACGAGCTTCAGCGTGCCCTCGCCCGTCTTGAGCGCGACGTTGCCGGTGAAGCCGTCCGTCACCACCACGTCGGTGGTGCCGGCGGCAATGTCGTGCCCCTCGACGAAGCCATGAAAGAGCGGCGCGAGATGGCTCGCCCGCAACACCTCGGCCGCCTCGCGCACCCGATCGTCGCCCTTGAGTTCCTCGGACCCCACGTTGAGGAGTCCGATCGAGGGCTGGTTGAGACCAAGCACGGTGCGGGCGAACACCTCGCCCATCACCGCGAAGTCGACGAGGTTGCGGGCGTCGCACTGCACGTTGGCGCCGAGATCGAGCATGACGAAATCGCCACGGGCCGAGGGTCCGATGCCGGCCATCGCCGGGCGATCGATCCCGGGGAGGGTCTTCAGCACGATCTTGGCGAGCGCCATCAGCGCACCGGTGTTGCCGGCGGAAACGACGCCCGCCGCCTCGCCCGCCGCCACGCAATCGATCGCGAGCCGCATCGAGGAGTTGCGCAGCCTCAACGCCGCCGTCGGCTTCATCTCGTTCGGCACCGCTTCCGGCGCGTGCCGCAGGCTCGCCACCTGGGCGAGACGCTTCGCCCGCTTCAGCAGAGGCGCCACCCGCCCCTCGTCGCCGAACAGGATGAACCGCGCCTGCGGATGGCGTTCGGCGGAGATTTCGAGCCCGCGCACCACGATGTCGGGGGCGCGATCCCCGCCCATCGCATCGATGGCGAGCACGGCTTCGGCGTTCACGGCTCCTCGCGCGAACTCTCGGCGGACGGCGGGTTGCCGGGAACGACAGCCCTCAGGTGCGGACGACCACCTTCAGGCGCTTGCCGGCCGGCGCAACCTCGCGTCCGTCATAGTAGCCGCAGGAGGGGCAGACGTGGTGCGGGCGCTTGAGTTCCCCGCAGTTGGGGCACTCGGCGTGAGCTTCCGCGCGCAAGGCCTCGTGCGAGCGGCGCATGTTGCGCCGGGACGGAGACACTTTCTTCTTCGGGACCGCCATGGTACGGGCCTCGCCTTGTCACAGTTTCGAAACACGCTGGGCCGGCGGTGACTAGCAAAGGGGCGCGAGGCCGTAAAGTTACAAGTCTGACGCGATCGGGCAGTGCAGCCGCGCGAGCGGCTCAACGCATTACGGTTCGCCCGCAGGGTCGCGCCGCCGCTTCAGCACGGCGAACGGGTTCTGCCGCTCATCCTGTTCCCCGTCCTGCTCCGACCACGTGAAGGTCGCCCCCGGTCGCCGCGGCCAGGGGTCGAGGGCAAGCGCGAGCGTCTCCACCACCGCCTCGCCGAGATCGATGTCCGGCCCGGCGTAGAGCACCTCGTCCTCCGCCTCGGGATCGAGCTCCACCTCCGCGGCCTCCTCGCCGGGTTGGACGGGACGGAAGACGAGGCGGACGGGAGCGGTCAGCGTGGCGGCGAACGGTTCGAGCGTGATGACGCAGACCTGCCGCACCTCGGCCCGCAGCGATCCCCGCGCCGCGACGAGCCCCGCACCGAGCGGCTGCAGGGTGAGCTCGGCGGAGAGGCGATCGAGCCCCTCAAGCCCGAGCCGGGCCCGCACCGCCTCCCGCTCTGCCGGCCCGGCCTCGATCGCGATCGCATCCCCCTCCGGCTTCAGGCGGGCGACGCTGATGGGGCGGGGGAACTCCGGCCCGCTCATGCCAGCGCCTCCTCGGCCGCAAGGAGCGTGACCTCACCACGGCGGAGCGCGTCGAACCCTTGCGCGCCGAGGTGGGCACGCGCGCGACGCACGGCGACGGCGAGCGGCTTCGCCCCCTCGACCATGCTCTCGCTCCGCCACACATTGCGCGACAGCGCCTCAGCCAGCGGCTCGTCATCGGCCGAAGCGAGGGCCCGCGCATAGGCGGCCGACCGGCCATGGAAGGCCTCGTAGAGGCGGCGCACGCGACGCGCGAGCCCGGTGTCCGCCGCCCCCATCTGACGCAGGGTCTGGTCGAGATCGGCGAACATCGCGTCCGTCACGGCTTGGGCGAGACGCCGCGGCTCCTCCCCAGGCTCCTCCGTCATCCGATCGAGCACGAGGAAGGTGAACAGGCAGACCATGTCGAACCGCCCCTCGAGCGTGTCGGGCACGGCGAGGCGCGTGTACCAGAGGGGATCGCGTGCGGCAGCGACGGCGGCACCGTACAGCAGGTAGCCCTCGCGCTCGAAGGCGCGCGGAGCGAAGAGGCGGCGGAGCATGGCCGTGGCAGGTCCGTTGACAGGATCGTTCGCGATGTGACAGCGAGGAGATGGCATGTCGAACGCGCCATTCAAATCGCAAAACCCGGAGGCGGCTCCGCTCCGTCCTGCCGGTTCGGGCCGTATTGCGGCCGTGCTCGCCGTGCTGCCGGCGCTCGTCGGCTGCGGCATCGCGGAACCGACGCGGGACATCCGCGGCGCCCGGCTCGACCCGCAGCAGGTCGCCGAGATCGTGCCCGGGGTGCAAACCCGCTCGGACGTCGCCGCCCTGCTCGGCACGCCCTCCGCCACCGCGCCGTTCGGAGACGACGCTTGGTTCTACGTCTCCTCGGTGACGCGCAACCGGGTCGGTCGCGTGCCGTCGGTCGAGCAACAGACCGTGGTCGCGGTGCGCTTCGACGAGCGGGGCGTGGTGCGCGAGGTCAAGACTTTGGGGCTCGAAGATGCGGCCGAGATCGACCCCGTCGATCGCGTCACGCCGACCCCTGGGACGGAACGCAGCTTCCTCCAGCTCCTGCTCGGCAACATCGGCCGCTTCGGCGGCGGCGCGCCGACCCGCATGCCGGGCTCCGGCTTCTGACGCGGGCCCGCCGCCTTCATCCCCGCCGATCCCCTTGAGCCGGCCCCCGACCGACTGAGCGCGACGGCCGCATGCCGCCCGACGTGCTGAGCCCGAAGCTGCTGCTGTTCGTCGCGGTCGGCTTCCTCGCCCAACTGATCGACGGCGCGGCCGGCATGGCCTATGGCGTTTCCGCCACCACCGTGCTGCTGAGTTTCGGGGTTGCCCCGGCCACGGCTTCGGCGGCCGTGCATGCGGCGGAGGTGTTCACCACCGGCGCCTCCGGCCTCTCCCACCTCTTGGTCGGCAATGTGCGGCGCCACCTCGTGGTCCGCCTCGCCATCCCCGGCATGATCGGCGGCGCCGCCGGCGCGCTCGTCCTGACGGCGTTTCCGGCGGAGACGATCCGTCCCTGGGTCAGTCTGTATCTCTGCGCGATGGGAGGCGTGATCCTGTGGAAGGCGTTCCGGCCGAGCCCGCCCGTCGTCGACAACCCGCCCTTCGTGCCGGTGCTCGGCCTCGTCGGCGGGTTCCTCGATGCGGCAGGGGGTGGGGGTTGGGGGCCGATCGTCGCCTCCACGCTGATCGGCGGCGGCACGGTGCCGCGCTATGCCATCGGCTCGGTCAATCTCGCCGAGTTCTTCGTCACCTCCGTCGTCACCGCGACCTTTCTTGCGACAATCGGCCTCGAACTCTGGCCCGTCATCGTCGGCCTCATTATCGGCGGCGTCATCGCCGCGCCGATCGCCGCGTTCGTCGCCAAGCGCGTCCCCGCGCGACCGCTGATGGGCATCGTCGGCACGCTGGTCATCCTGCTCAGCGTGAAGAGCGTTCTGGTCAGCCTGCAGTGATGCCCTTCATGCGCCATCCCGCCCAAGCGCTCGGTCGCCGTGGCCGCATGCCGAGGGTGGCCGCGCCGCCGCGCGGCGGGTTCAGGCCTCGAGCAGCTTGGCGAGGATGGCGAGCAGCAACAGGGCGACGATGTTGATGATCTTGATCATCGGGTTCACCGCCGGCCCCGCCGTGTCCTTGTAGGGGTCGCCCACCGTATCGCCCGTCACCGCAGCCTTGTGCGCGTCCGACCCCTTGCCGCCGTACAGCCCCGTTTCGATCAGCTTCTTCGCGTTGTCCCAGGCCCCGCCACCGGCGGTCATCGAGATCGCGACGAAGATGCCGGTGACGATGGTGCCGAGCAGCATCGCCCCGAGGCTGGTGAAGGCCGCCGCCGTGCCGGCGACGAAATAGATCACCACCCACAGCACGATGGGGGCGAGCACGGGCAGCAGAGAGGGCACGATCATCTCGCGGATGGCAGCCCGGGTGAGCATGTCCACCGCCTTGCCGTAGTCGGGCTTCGCCGTGCCCTCCATGATTCCCGGGATCTCCTTGAACTGGCGGCGCACCTCGATCACCACCGACCCCGCGGCGCGGCCGACCGCCGTCATCGACAGCCCGCCGAACAGGTAGGGCAGCAGCCCACCGGCGAAGAGACCGACGACCACGAACGGGTCGGCGAGCGAGAAATCCACCGTCACGTTCGGGAAGTAGTGCGAAAGATCCTGGATGTAGGCGGCGAACAGCACCACCGCCGCGAGACCTGCCGAGCCGATGGCATAGCCCTTGGTGACCGCCTTGGTGGTGTTGCCCACGGCATCGAGCGCATCCGTGATGGTGCGCACGTCCTTCGGCAGATCGGCCATCTCGGCAATGCCGCCGGCGTTGTCCGTCACCGGGCCGTAAGCGTCGAGCGCGACCACGATGCCGGCGAGCGCGAGCATGGTGGTGACCGAGATCGAAATGCCGTACACGCCGGCGACCAGGTAGCTCGCCAGGATGCCGAGGCAGATGACGAGCACCGGGGCGGCCGTCGCCTCCATGCTGACGGCGAGCCCCTGGATCACGTTCGTGCCGTGGCCTGTGGTGGAGGCGGCGGCGATCGACTTCACGGGGCGGAACTGCGTGCCGGTGTAATATTCCGTCAGCCACACGATGGCCGCGGTGACGAGAAGCCCGACGAGGGCGCAGACGAAGAGCCCCACACCGGTGAAGGAGGGGCCGGAGGTCGGCGTGTAGGTGGTGGTCAGGCCGACGGTGGGCAAAAGGACGAGGAAGATCAGGCCCGCCGCGATCACGCCCGTGGCGATGAAGCCCTTGTAGAGGGCGCGCATGATGTCGTTCGAGCCGTCGAGCTTGACGAAGTAGGTCCCCCCCACCGAGGCGGCGATGCAGGCCGCACCGATGACGAGGGGCAGCAGCATCAGCGTGGTCGCCGCTTCGCCCTCGAAGAAGATCGCGCCCAAGAGCATGGTGGCGACCATCGCCACCACGTAGGTCTCGAACAGGTCGGCGGCCATGCCCGCGCAGTCACCGACGTTGTCGCCCACATTGTCGGCGATCACCGCCGGGTTGCGCGGATCGTCCTCGGGGATCCCGGCCTCGACCTTGCCGACGAGATCCGCCCCCACATCCGCACCCTTGGTGAAGATTCCGCCGCCGAGACGAGCGAAGATGGAGATCAGCGACCCGCCGAAGGAGAGCGCGATCAGCGCCTCGAGCACGGTGCGCTGATCCACCCCGGCGGATTGCAGCGCGAGCCAGTAGACCGCGATGCCGAGGAGCCCCAGGCCAACCACGAGAAGCCCGGTGATGGCGCCGGCGCGGAACGAGAGATCGAGTGCCGGCTGCAGCCCCTGCCGGGCGGCTTCCGCCGTGCGCACGTTGGCCCGCACCGAGACGTTCATGCCGATGAAGCCGGCCGCACCGGAGAGTGTCGCGCCGATCACGAAGCCGATCGCCGCCCAGGGCGAGAGCAGGAACCATAGCGCGGCGGCGACGATCACGCCGACGAGCGCGATGGTGGTGTACTGGCGGAACAGGTAGGCGCTCGCACCCTTCTGCACGGCGGCGGCGATCTCCTGCATGCGCGCCGTGCCCGCCGGAGCCGCAAGCACCACGCGCGTCGCGTAGGCGCCGAAGCCGACGGCGAGGGCGCCGCAGAGCAGGACGAGCACGTATTGCAGCGTGATCATGGTCGCTTCCGGTCCGTTTCGACGTCGACTGGCGCGGGCGGCGCGTCCGCCACGGCCCGCGGGAGCTCACGCGTCCGCGAGGCCCCTCGGGTATGCCAAACCCCCCGCCGAGGCGCAATCGGGCGAGGGCGCATCGCGCGCGAGGTTCAGGCCGCGCGCGGCACCGGTGCCGCCTCGATGCGGGCGAGGCGAACGAGACCGACCACGGCCACCACCAGGGCGGGAAAGACCAGCAGGTTCAGCGCCTGCCAGCCGAGCCAGTGGTGCAGCGCCCCCGACAGCACCGAGGTGACGGCCACCGAGCCAAAGACGATCACGTCGTTCGCGGCCTGGGCCTTCGAGCGCTCCTCCGGCCGGTAGGAGGAAGTGAGCAGCGCCGTGCCGCCGACGAACATGAAGTTCCAGCCCACCCCGAGGGCGACGAGGGCGACCCAGAAATGCGCGAAGCTCTGGCCCGACAGCGCCACCGCCGCGCAGGCCGCCGTCAGTGCCGCCCCGGCGGCGATGACGCGCAGCACGCCGAAGCGCGCGATCAGATGGCCGGTGACGAAGGAGGGCGCGAACATCGCCGCCGCGTGCCACTGAATCACGGTCGAGGAGTCGCTCACCGAGAAGCCGCACAGCATCATCTCGAGCGGGGTGGCCGCCATCAGGATGTTCATCGTGTCCCACCCCACCACGGCGGACAGCACGGCGACGATGAAGCGCGGCCGGCGCAGGATCGGGCCCAAGGGCACCTTGGCCGTGCCGCGCGGGTCGGGTGGCGGCGGCAGACGCATGGCGGACACGAGGGCGGCGGTGGCGAACGGCAGGGCGGCAAAGGCGAGGTAGGAGCCCGCGAACAGGACCGGGGTGAACCAGTCCTTCGTCACCTTCACCACCGCCGGGCCGAGGAAGGCGCCGATGACACCGCCCGCCATCACGGTGCTGATCGCCTTCGGCCGATAAGCAGCATCCGCCACCTCGGCGGCGGCGAAGCGATAGTACTGCGCGATGCCGAAGGCCGCACCCGAGAACACGCAGCCTACCAGGAACAGGCGGAACGAGCCGATCCAGAGGGCGGCGAAGAAGATCGCCGTCGCCACCAGGTACGACGCCGCCCCCATCAGGAAGCCGGCATGGCGGCCAAGCCGGGCGAAGATCACCGCGCCAGGGATCGACACCGCCATGGTGGCCAGCATCTGCACCGCGAGCGGCAGGGTGGCGAGCACCTTGGCCTCGGCGAGCGCATAGCCGATCAGCGCCGCCATCGCGACCTGCCCGCTCTGCGCCGCCTGGGCGAGCGCCTGGGCGCAGAAGAGCAAGGCGACGGTGCGTTTCGGCTCGCGCGCGAGCGACGTCATGCGAAATGGCTCCACCCTGCACGCTCGAGCGGGATCACGCCCCCGTCCGGCGCGAGAACGCGCACCCCCTCACCCGCGACCAGTCGCCCGATCCGCGTCACCGGCACGCCCGCGATCAAGCCGGCCTTCTCCACCCGCTCGGCCGCGTCCGCCGGGGCGGAGAAGACGAGCTCGTAGTCGTCCCCGCCGGCGAGGCAGGTGGCGAGCAGGGCCGGGTCGCGCGCGAGTACGGCCGCGGCGGAGGAGGAGAGCGGCAGGGCGGCGGCCTCGATCTCGGCCGCACAGCCGGAGGCGCGCGCGAGATGGCCGAGGTCCTGCACCAGCCCGTCCGAGACGTCGAGGCAAGCGGTGGCGATCCCGGCGAGCCTCTGGCCGAGGATCACCCGCGGCCGCGGCAGTCGGTAGCGTTCGGCGAGGAATTCGCGGTCGGCCTCGGCGAGGTCGGGCAGGCGACCGCTGAGGGCGAGCAGGCCGAGCGCGCCGTCGCCGATGGTGCCGCTGACCCAAACCTCGTCGCCGACGCGCCCGCCCGCCCGCGTCAGCGCCCGGCTTGGGCCGACCGAGCCGAGGATGGTGAGGGAGAGGGTGAGTGGGCCCGGTGTCGCGACCGTATCGCCGCCGAACAGCCCGCACTCGAACACCTTCTGGTCGGCGGCGAGGCCGCGCGCGAAGGCCGCAAGCCAGGCCTCGTCGACCGACTGCGGCAGGGCGGTGGTGAGCAGGTAGCCGAGCGGGGCCGCGCCCATCGCGGCGAGGTCGGAAAGGTTCACGCGCAGGAGCTTGCGCCCGATCGTCTCCGGCGGGTCGTCGGGCAGGAAGTGCACGCCCTCCACCATGGCGTCGGCGGCAAGCACGAGGGTGCGGCCCTCCGGCGGATCGAGCAGGGCGGCGTCGTCGGTGAGCGAGAGCGCCCCCGGCACGGCGGCGGCGAGCGGGCGGAAGTGCCGGGCGATCAGCGCAAACTCGCGGGCGAGGCTCATTGCGAGGCGGGGGCGGCGGCGAATTCGGCCGCCCGCAAGGTGCGGGCGAGGCGATCGAGCACGCCGTTGGCGAAGCGCGGCTCATCGCCGGAGAAGAAACCGTGCGCGATGTCGAGATACTCGTTGATGATCACCTTGGCGGGCGCGCCGGTGGCGTCGAACAACTCGCCGGCCGCCGCGCGCAGCACGGCGCGCAACACGGGGTCGAGCCGCTCCATCGGCCAGTCCTCCGCGAGCGTGGCGGCGATGGCGCGATCGAGCACCTCGGCGTTGCGCGCCCACCCACGCACGATGGCGGCGAGCAATGGCACGTCGGCGCCCGGGATCCGCCCTTCCTCCAGTGCGGCTTCGGCGAAATCGGCCGGGCCGTCGGCGACGACGCGGTGGCGGACGAATTCGTCGAGCACCGTCTCCGGGCTCACTCCGGCCTGCTCGGCCTGGTAGAGGGCCTGCACGGCGGCGAGACGGGCGGCGGTGCGCGGCCGGCCGCGCCCGCCCTGGCTGCGCGGCCTCGCCATCAGAGCCCCCAACGCCGCGCGAGCGCAATCTGCGCGAGCAAAGCCCGCGCCGCTTCCGCTCCCTTGTTCGTCTCATCGTCGCGCGCGCGGGCGAGCGCCTGCGCCTCGTCGTGCACGGTGAGCACGCCGAAGGCGACCGGAACGCCGAACTGCACGGAGAGGTCCATCAGTCCGCGCGCCGCCTCGCGGGCGATGTGGTCGTAATGGTCGGTCTCGCCGCGCACCACGCAGCCGAGCGCCAGAAACCCGTCCCAATGCGGCCCGCCCGCCCTCGCCATGGCGCGGATCGCCATCCGGATCGCCCCGGGGAGTTCGAAGGCACCGGCGACCTGCACGAGCTCGTGCGTCGCCCCCGCATCGTCGAGAATGCGCCGGGCGCCGGCGAGCAGCCCCGCCGCCACCTCGGCGTAGTAGGGCGCCTCGACGATCAGCACATGCGGCGGTTTCGCCGCCGGTGCATCCCCCTCTCCTGCCGTCATCGCGCTCCGTCCTCCGCGCGGGGAATGGGCCGATGCGCGACCACGGTCAAGCCATGCCCCTCGAGACCGATGATGGGACGCGGATTGTTGGTGAGCAGGATCATTTCGCGCACGCCGAGATCGCGCAGGATCTGCGCACCGACGCCGTAGTCGCGCAGCTGCGGCTTGCGCCCCGAGGCGGCACCGAGGATGCGTTCGGAGAGGGCAGTGGCGCGCGGTTCGCGGATCAGCACCACCACGCCGCGGCCCTCGCGCGCGATCAGCCGCATGGCGGGCGCGAGATCGGACCCGCCGCGATCGCCCAGCACGTCGGTCAACACATTGAGCGCGTGCATGCGCACGAGCACGGGCCCCGCAGCGGAGAGGTCGCCCTTCACCAGCGCGACATGCTCGGCGTATTCGACCGTGTTGACGTAGACGATGGCGCGGAACGCACCGCCATGGATGCTGTCGATCATCGTCTCGGCGCGGCGTTCGACGAGCTTCTCCGTGCGGCGGCGATAGGCGATCAGGTCGGCGATGGTGCCGATCTTCAGCCCATGCCGTTGCGCGAAGGCGACGAGGTCGGGCAGGCGCGCCATCGTGCCGTCGTCGTTCATGATCTCGCAGATCACGCCGGCCGGGGTGAGCCCGGCGAGGCGGGCGATGTCCACCGCCGCCTCGGTGTGGCCCGCGCGCACGAGCACACCACCCTCGCGCGCCATCAGCGGAAAGACGTGGCCAGGCGTGCAGATGTCGGCCGGGCCCTTGGTCGGATCGATCGCGACCGCGATCGTGCGCGCGCGGTCCGCCGCCGAGATGCCGGTGGTGATGCCCTCGCGCGCCTCGATCGAGACGGTGAAGGCCGTCTGGTGTCGCGAGGCGTTCGACTGCGCCATCAAGGGCAGGCCCAGACGTTCGACGCGCTCGCGGGTGAGTGCGAGGCAGATCAGGCCGCGGCCGTACTTCGCCATGAAATTGATCGCGGATGCGTCGGCGAACTGGGCGGGAATGACGAGATCGCCCTCGTTCTCGCGATCCTCGTCGTCGACAAGCACGACCATCCGCCCGGCCTTCGCCTCGGCGATGATCTCCTCCGCGCTGGCAAGCGCCGAGGTAAGGCCGACATCGCGCGCCGGCGCGCTCATCGCCCCCTCGCTTCAAGGAGGCGCGCGAGGTAACGCGCGACGAGATCGACCTCGAT
Organism: Elioraea thermophila (ex Habib et al. 2022); assembly: GCF_003336755.1. Lineage (GTDB taxonomy): Bacteria > Pseudomonadota > Alphaproteobacteria > Acetobacterales > Acetobacteraceae > Elioraea > Elioraea thermophila. The sequence continues at coordinate 53,484 of NZ_QMDI01000013.1, forward strand.
GTTCACGGGATCTCCGGGCTTGAGCCGGCCGAGGGTGGTGACCTCGGCGGTGTGCGGGATGATGTTGACCCCGAAGGCATCGGCGTCAACGTCGTTCACCGTGAGGCTGACCCCATCCACGGCGACCGATCCCTTCGGCGCGAGATAAGGCATCAGGTGCGGGGGTGGGCGAATGGTGAGGCGAAGGCTTCCGCCCTCGGGGCTGGCGGCGGCGACGCGCCCCACCCCGTCGATGTGGCCGGTGACGAGATGGCCGCCCAACTCGTCGCCCACCCTGAGCGCACGCTCCAGGTTCACGGGAGTGCCCGGCCGCCAGCGCCCGATGGTGGTCTTGTCCAGCGTCTCGGCCGAGGCGGTGAAGGCGAGCGTGCCCGGCCCCTTCTCCACCACCGTCAGGCAGCAGCCGTTGCAGGCGACGGAGGCACCGAGGGGGATTTTGTCCGTGTTCCAGCCGGTGGCGATGACGAGCTTGAGGTCCCGCGCTTCGCCCGCCGGTTCGATCGCCCGCACCTCGCCGAGATCGGTCACGATGCCGGTGAACATCTAAGCCTCCGTACCGAGGACGAGCAGCCGATCCGGGCCCACCCGCTCCTCCTCCACCACCCGCCATGTCGGCATGGCGGACAGATGCGGAAGGGAGAGCGCGCCGATGGCAGGGGTCGCATCGCCCCCCAGCACGGAGGGGGCATGGAACCAGGCGAGGCGATCGACGAGGCCTGCACGCAGGAGCGAGGCGGCGAGCCGGGACCCACCCTCGACCAGCACGCGGGTGATGCCGCGCTGGGCGAGAGCGCGCAAGGCGGCGAGCGGCTCCGGCTGCCCGTTCGGATCGGGCGGAACGGCGATCACCGTCACCCCGCAATCGGCCAGGGCGGCGACCCGGTGCCGATCCGCCCCCGGCGTGGTCAGCACCCAGGTGGGGACGGCGCGGGCGGTGGCGACCAGGCGGGCGGTGAGCGGCAGCCTCGCCCGTCCGTCGGCGACGATGCGCACGGGCCCAGGGTGGCCGCGCGGCACCAGGCCCGGGACGCGGACGGTGAGCTCGGGGTCGTCGGCGAGCGCGGTGCCGGAGCCGATCAGGATCGCGTCATGCCGCGCCCGCAGGCCGTGCGCGAGCCGCCGCGCCGCCTCGCCGGTGATCCAGCGGCTTTCTCCGCCGGCGGTGGCGATTCGCCCATCGAGGGTGGTGGCGAGCTTCAGGGTGACGAGCGGGCGGCCGGCGCGGACGCGCAGGATGAACCCGGCGTTGAGCGCGGCCGCCTCGGCCTCGAGCACGCCCTCCGTCACCGCGATCCCGGCGTCGCGCAGCCGAGCGATGCCCTCCCCGTTCACCCGCGGGTCCGGGTCGCGGGCGGCGATCACGGCACGGGCCAATCCGGCGGCGATCATCGCGTCCGTGCAGGGCGGCGTCCTGCCCCAATGGCAGCAGGGCTCGAGGGTGACGTAAGCGGTCGCCCCGCGCGCGGCTTCCCCGGCGCGCCGCAGCGCCTCCGTCTCCGCATGCGGACGCCCTCCAGGCTGGGTCCAGCCGCGGCCGACGATGCGACGATCGCGCACGATGAGGCAGCCCACCGCCGGGTTGGGCGCGACGTTGCCCAACCCCCGCCGGGCGAGGGCAAGGGCCGCGCGCATGAAGGCGAGGTCGTCCGCCCCCGCCGCCGGTGCGGCGTCAGCTTCCACGCCCGTTGCCGAGCGTGCCGACGAAGCGCTCGAAGTCCTTCGCCTCGCGGAAGTCGCGGTAGACGGAGGCGAAGCGCACGTAGCCCACCGGGTCGAGGTCCTTCAGCACCTCCATCACCATCTCGCCGATCATCTTGGAGGGAATCTCGCTCTCGCCGGAGGTCTCGAGCTGGCGCTGGATGCCGTTGACGATGCGCTCGATCTGCTCGTCGGTGACGGGGCGCTTGCGCAGCGCGATGCGGATGGAACGGGCGAGCTTTTCGCGATCGAACGGCACCCGCCGCCCGTCCGACTTGATCACGGTGAGTTCGCGCAGGACGGTGCGCTCGACCGTGGTGAAGCGCTGGCCGCAGGAGGGGCAGAAGCGGCGACGGCGGATCGCTGCCCCGTCCTCGGTGGGGCGGCTGTCCTTCACCTGGGTGTCCTCGTGTCCGCAGAACGGACAGCGCATCAGGCCTCCCTCAGGCGCGATAGACGGGGAAGCGGGCGCAGAGCGCCTTCACCCGCTCGGCCACGCGGCGCTCGGCTGCTTCGTTCGTGCCGTCGTTGGAGCGCGCGAGCCCCTCCAGCACCTCGCCGATCATGCGCGCGACCTCGCGGAACTCCTCCACTCCGAAACCGCGCGTGGTGGCGGCCGGAGAGCCGAGGCGGATGCCCGAGGTGACCATCGGCTTCTGCGGGTCGAACGGGATCGCGTTCTTGTTGCAGGTGATGTGGGCGCGCTCGAGCGAGGCCTCGGCCGCCTTGCCGGTCAGGTTCTTGGGCCGGAGATCGACCAGCACGAGGTGGCAGTCGGTGCCGCCCGCGACGAGCCCGAAGCCCTGGGCGAGGAGTTCCTCCGCCATCGCGCGCGCGTTGTCGATCACCCGCTTCTGGTAGGCGCGGAACTCGGGGGTCAGCGCCTCGCCGAACGCCACCGCCTTGGCGGCGATGACGTGCATCAGCGGCCCCCCCTGCAGGCCGGGGAAGACGGCGGAGTTGATCCGTTTGCCGAGCTCGGCGTCGTTCGAGAGGATCATGCCGCCGCGGGGCCCGCGCAGCGTCTTGTGCGTGGTCGTGGTGACCACGTGGGCGTGCGGAAAGGGCGAAGGGTAGAGCCCGGCCGCGATCAGCCCGGCGAAGTGGGCGACGTCGGCCATGAGCCAGGCGCCGACCTCGTCGGCGATCTCCCGGAAGGCCTTGAAATCGAGCGCGCGCGGGATGGCGCTGCCGCCGGCGATGATCATCTTCGGCCGGTGCTGGCGGGCGAGGTCGCGCACCTCGTCCATGTCCACACGATGATCATCCCGCCGCACGCCGTAGGTGACGGCCTTGAACCACTTGCCGGAAAGATTGACCGGGGCACCGTGCGTGAGGTGCCCGCCCGCGGCAAGGTCCTGGCCGAGGATGACGTCGCCGGGTTGCAGCAGGGCGAGCATCACCGCCTGGTTCGCCTGCGCCCCCGAGTGCGGCTGGACGTTGGCGAAGGCGCAGCCGAACAGCGCCTTGGCGCGGTCGATGGCGAGCGCCTCGACCTTGTCCACCTCTCCGCAGCCGCCGTAGTAGCGCCGGCCCGGGTAGCCTTCGGCATACTTGTTGGTCATCACCGAGCCTTGTGCCTCGAGCACGGCGCGGGAGACGAGGTTCTCGGAGGCGATGAGCTCGATCCCGTCCTGCTGGCGGGCGAGTTCGCCCGCGATCGCCGCCGCGACCGCCGGGTCGACCTCGGCCAAGGGGGCGGTGAAGAAGCGGGCGGGGCTGAGGGCAGCGGCGGCGACGTTCATCGCACGGGGTCTCCGGTCAGTTCGATCTTGGCGACACGACGCTCGTGCCGCCCACCCTCGAAGGGCGTGGCAAGGAAGGTCTTCAGCGCATCCAGCGCCGGCTCGACCCCCGTGGTGCGGGCGCCGAAGGCGATGACGTTGGCGTCGTTGTGGGCGCGGGTGAGGCGTGCCCCCGTGACGTCGTGGATCAGGGCGCAGCGGATGCCCGGATGGCGGTTCGCCGTCATCGACATTCCGATGCCCGTGCCGCAGACGAGCACGCCGAAGCGCGCCCTGCCCTCGAGCACGGCGCGGCAGACGGCATGCGCGAAATCCGGATAGTCGACGGAGGCGGTGCCGTCGGTGCCGCAGTCGATCACCGGGTGGCCCCACTCGGCCAGCGCCGCGGCGAGGGTCGCCTTCAGGGGGTAACCCGCGTGGTCTGCGCCGATGGCGACGGCGGATTTGGCTTCGGTGTCCGTCATTCGGGTGTCCTTGCGCCGCGTCAGTGGAGCGCCGGCTGTCTGTTACCACGGGCGGGGCAGGGTCGAAACCGTCGCCACAAGGGGTGGCAGGGGTGTGTCGCTTCGACAAAACCAGAAAACCAGTTGTTTGGCCGCAGGCGCGCGGCTAAGCTGAAGACATGACGCTCGACGAGGCGGCCGCGGTGCTCGCCCAACTCGGCAACCGCTCGCGGCTCGAGATCCTGCGGCTGCTGGTCCGTGCCGCGCCGGAAGGGCTGACCGTCGGCGAGATCGGCGAGCGGCTCGCCCTGCCGCCGTCCACGCTTGCCTTCCACCTGCGCGGTCTCGTTTCGGTCGGCCTCATTGCGCAGACGCGGGAAGGGCGCACGGTGCTCTGCCGCCCCTGTTTCGCCGCTCTCGACCAGGTGGCCGCGTTCCTGAAGGCGGAATGCCGCTGCGACGGCGCGGCGTCAGCCACGGATGCCTCCACCCGCGATGCCGCCTGAGCCCTCCCCGCGCTTCCCCAGCTGCGGAGGCGCGCGATGATCACCGAGGCCCTGACCCCGGGTGCCCCCTCCCCTCGCGCGCCCTGGCGCCACGTCTTCACCACGAGGCTTGGCCGCGCAGACCGCGTGGTGGCCGCAATCGGGGCGATCCTCCTCGCCCTTCTCATCGTCGATCCCACCCAGGCTTGGGCGAGCTTCATGTTCGCCGTGTGCGCCCTGGCCGCGATTGCGCCGTTCCTCGCCCTGTCCGTTCTGCTCGCCGCGGGGGCAAAAGCGACGGGAGCCGACCAGCAGGTCTCGCGCGTGCTGCAGGGACGGGAATCGGTCGCGATCCTCGCTGCTGCGATGTTCGGCGCCCTGTCGCCTTTCTGTTCCTGTGGCGTGGTGCCGCTGATCGCGGGCCTTCTCGGCGCAGGCGTGCCGCTTGCGCCGGTGATGGCGTTTTGGCTTGCGAGCCCGTTGATGGACCCGAACCAGTTTTTCCTCTTGGTCGGGGCCATTGGTGCCGACTTCACGATCGCCAAGACGCTGGCTGCCATCGGCATCGGCCTTCTGGGCGGCTTCGGAACGCTTGCGATCGCCTGCGCCGGTGGCTTCACCGAAGTACTCCGCCCGTCCATCGCCCGGCCGACCTGTTGCGCGAAGAAGCGCGCACTGAACCCGCTGCCGCCGGTCTGGCGCTTTTGGCAGGAGCCGGAGCGAGGCGGGCGTGAGGCGTGGTTCCTCGTCCGCATCCTCGCCCTCGCACTCCTGCTCGAAAGCCTGATGCTGACCTTCCTGCCGGCCGATGCCGTGGCGCGCCACCTCGGGGAGGGCAATACCTTCGCCATCCCGCTTGCCGTGGCGCTCGGCGTTCCCGCCTGATTGAACGGTTTAGCCGCCATCCCCCTCGTCAGCGGTCTGATCGAGCTCGGCATGAGCCCTGCCGTCGGCCTCGCCTTCCTGCTGGCGGGCGGCGCGACGTCGCTGCCGGCGGCCGTCGCGGTGTGGGCTCTCGTTCGCCCGCGCGTCTTCGCCGCCTACCTCGCCTTCGCCGGCCTCGGCTCGACCCTCGCCGCCCACGCCTTCGCTGCGGTGCTCTGCTGCGGGGGTTGCCTCGGCCGAATCGTGAGGTGGTGGGCTTGCCGGCTCCGCCCTGAAAACGCGTGCTCGTACCCGACGCCCCTACGCTCGCCCCCACCCGGCCCTTAGCCCGCTCACGGTGTCAGTCTCGCCTCAATCGCCGCGCGAGTTTCGCTGCCGCCAAACGCTCCACCATCGCCGGCGAATCCGCCGGACCCGTCGCCACCGCCTCCTCGCCGGTGCAGGGGTCGACCGCCGCCACGCGCAACCAGGCACCGAGGCGACGATGCTCGAACAGCACCTCGCCGCCGGTCCCCCACGGCCGCCCGCACGCCCCGTCTGGCACGCGGGACGGGGCTCGCCTATCGTCGCCGCCGGTCACACCGAATATCCACCGGGGAGGCGCCGCCGATGACCACGCATCGTCCCGAAACCCTCGTCCTGCACGCAGGCTACCGGCGCGACCCCGCAACCGGCGCCGTCGCCGTGCCGATCTACCAGACCACCTCTTACCAATTCGACAGCACCGAGCACGCGGCCAACCTGTTCGCGCTGAAGGAGCTCGGCAACATCTACACCCGCATCATGAACCCGACCGTCGACGTGCTGGAGAAGCGCGTCGCCGCCCTCGAAGGCGGGGTCGCCGCCCTCGCCCTCTCTTCCGGCCAGGCGGCCACCACCTTTGCCATCCTCAACCTCGCCCAGGCCGGCGACAACATCGTCTCCTCCACCGACCTCTACGGCGGCACCTGGAACCTGTTCGCCAACACCTTCAAGCAGCTCGGCATCGAGGTGCGCTTCGTCGATCCGCAGGAGCCCTCGAACTTCGCCGCCGCGACGGACGATCGCACCCGCGCCTACTACGCCGAGACGCTGCCCAACCCGAAGCTGCACGTCTTCCCCATCCGCGAGGTGGCCGAGATCGGGCGCAAGCTCGGCGTGCCGCTGATCATGGACAACACCGCAGCACCAGTGATCTGCCGCCCGCTCGAACACGGGGCGGCGGTGGTGATGCACTCGACCACGAAATGGATCGGCGGGCACGGCACCTCGATCGGCGGCATCGTGGTCGATGGCGGCAATTTCGACTGGGAGGCGAACGCCAAGCGCTTCCCGCTGCTGAACGAACCCGACCCCTCCTACCACGGCGCGATCTGGACCCAGGCGGTGAAGCCGCTCGGCCCCATCGCCTACATCATCCGCATGCGCGTCACGCTCTTGCGCGACCTCGGCGCGGCGATGAGCCCGTTCAACGCCTTCCTGTTCCTGCAGGGGTTGGAGACGCTGCCTCTGCGCATGCAGCGCCATTGCGAGAACACACTGAAGGTCGCGCAGTATCTCGCATCCCACAAGGCGGTGACGCGCGTCATCCACCCCTCGCTGTTCGCGGGCGAACAGAGGCGCCGGGCCGATGCTTACCTCAAGGGCGGCTACGGCTCGCTGATCGGCTTCGAACTCGCGGGCGGAGTCGAGGCCGGGCGTCGCTTCATCGACAACCTCAAGCTCCTCTATCACGTCGCCAACATCGGCGATGCGCGCAGCCTCGCCATCCACCCCGCCTCCACCACGCACAGCCAGCTCGATGCCGACGAGCAGGCGGCATCGGGCGTGACGCCCGGCTACGTGCGCCTCTCCATCGGCATCGAGCACGTGGACGACATCATCGCCGACATCGATCAGGCGCTCGCCGCCGCCACGGGCGGCATCGCCAAGGCCGCGGAGTGAGGTGAGCGTGCCGCACCGCTTCGCAGGCCGCTTCCCCGCCACCCGCGCGCGACGCAACCGCCGCGACGGCTGGACGCGCCGTCTCGTCGCCGAACACGTCCTCACCGTCGACGACCTGATCTGGCCGATCTTCGTCAAGGAGGGGGTGGATTCGTCCGAACCCGTCTCATCCATGCCGGGGGTGGAACGGCTCTCCATCGATCGCGCGGTGCGCGCGGCGGAGGAGGCGGCGCGCCTGGGCATACCCGCGATCGCGCTGTTCCCCGTCACCCCGCCCGAACTCAAGGACGAGGAGGGAACGGAGGCGACCAACCCGCAGAACCTGATGTGCCGGGCGGCGCGCGCGATCAAGTCGGCGGTGGGCGACGCGATCGGGCTGATCGGCGATGTCGCCCTCGACCCCTACACCAGCCACGGCCACGACGGGGTGATCCGCGACGGCTACGTGGCGAATGACGAGACGGTGGCGATCCTCTGCCGCCAGGCGGTGGTCCAGGCCGAAGCCGGGATCGACGTCATCGCGCCGTCCGACATGATGGACGGCCGCGTCGGCGCGATCCGGGCCGCGCTCGACCAGGCCGGATTGATCCACACCCGCATCATGTCCTACGCGGCGAAATACGCCTCGGCCTTCTACGGTCCGTTCCGCGACGCGGTCGGATCCGCCACGGCGCTGAAGGGCGACAAGAAGACCTACCAGATGGACCCGGCCAACACGGATGAGGCGCTGCGCGAAGTGGCAATGGACATCGCGGAAGGGGCGGACATGGTGATGGTGAAGCCCGGCCTGCCCTATCTCGACATCGTCCGCCGCGTGAAGGACGGCTTCGGCATGCCGACCTTCGCCTACCAGGTCTCGGGCGAGTACGCGATGATCGCGGCGGCGGCGGAGCGGGGCTGGCTCGATCGCGAACGGGCGATGATGGAGTCCCTCCTCGCCTTCAAGCGCGCGGGGGCGGACGGCATCCTCACCTACTTCGCGCCCTTCGCGGCGAAGCTGTTGCGCGGCGAGCGCTGAGGGCGTTCCCACTTCCGCTCGAACGGTTCGGTTGAGGAGGGATCGGTTCGCATGGCGATCGCAGCTGGTGCTGAGAAGCAGGTCGGCAAACTCGTCATCCGCAACCTCGGTCTGGTCGTCTCCGGCGACCTCGACCAACCCTTGCTGGACGCCGACACCATCGTCGCCGAAGGCGGCCGGATCGTCGCCATCGGGCGGCAGGCCGACTGCGACACGGACGGCGCGCGCGTGGTGATCGACGCCAAGGGCTGCGCGGCCATTCCGGGCTTGATCGACAACCACGTGCACACCGTGTTCGGCGACTGGACGCCGCGGCAGAACCAGCTGGGCTGGATCGAGTCCTGCCTGCATGGCGGCGTGACCAGCATGATCTCCGCCGGCGAAGTGCACCTGCCGGGCCGGCCGCGCGACCCCGTCGGCGCGAAGGCCTTGGCCATCGTCGCCCGCAAGTCCTTCGGCGACATCATGCCGAACGGCGTACGCGTGCTCGCGGGCGCGGTGATCCCCGAACGCGGCCTCACCGAGCCTGATTTCGCCGAGATGGCGGCGGCAGGGGTGAAACTGATGGGCGAGATCGGCCTCGGCTCGGTCACGCAGGCCGAGGAGGCGCGCGAGATGGTGGCGATGGCGCGACGGCACGGGCTTTCCACCGTCACCCATGTCGGCGGGCCGTCCGTGCCGGGCTCCTCCTACATCGGCGCCGACGTGGTGCTGGCGGCCGATTCGGATGTCTGTTCGCACATCAACGGCGGCCCCACCGCGCTCGATCAGCGCCAGATCCGGCGCATCTGCGAGGAAACCACACGCGCGGTGGAGATCATCCACAACGGCAACCCGCGCGTCGCCCTGTTCGCCATGCGCACCATGCTCGAACTGGGCAAGGAGGCGCAGCTCACCTTGGGCACCGATGCGCCGGCCGGCTCGGGCGTCCAACCCCTGGGCATGCTGCGCACCATCTCGCTGCTCTGTTCGGTCGGGGGTGCGGCGCCGGAACGCGCGATCTGCTGGGCAACCGGCAACGTCGCGCGCGTGCGTAGGCTTGAGCAGGGCGTGCTCGCCGTCGGCCGCCCTGCCGACCTCGTGCTCTGCGACCGTCCGCAGGGCTCGGACAGCACCAATGTGCTCGAGGCGCTCTCGGTCGGCGACCTGCCGGGGATCGGCATGGTCATCACGGACGGCGTGATCCGGGTGACGCGAAGCCGCAACACCCCACCGGCGGAACGGATGCCCGAGCGCGTGGTGTGACCGCGCTTCCCCTCGGCCCCGCGGTCGACGACACGCCGCGGCCATTGCCCGCCCGCATCGCGCACGCGGGACGCAGCGTGCGCCTCGAGCCGCTCGGGCCGAGCCATGCCGCCGACCTCTGGCTGGCGGCGGCGGGAGCCGAGGCGAGCTGGACATACCTCTCCTACGGCCCTTTCGAGAGCGAGACCGCCCTGCGCAGGCACCTCGCCCGCCTCGCCGCCCGGCACGATCCCCTGTTCTTCGCCGTCCTGCCCACGGCGAGGGGCGGTGCCGCGGGCTGGATCTCCTTCATGGAGATGCGGCCCGACGATGCCGACATCGAGATCGGCCACATCTGGTTTCCGCCTGTCCTCGCCCGCAGCCGTGCGGCGACGGAGGCGATCGCCATCCTGATGCGCCACGCGCTGGATGACCTCGGCTACCGCCGCCTGACCTGGAAGTGCGACGCGCTGAATGCCGCCTCGCGCCGCGCCGCCGAACGCCTCGGCTTCACCTTCGAGGGCATCCACCGCAACCACCGCATCGTGAAGGGACGATCGCGCGACACGGCGTGGTATTCGATCATCGATGCCGAATGGCTGCTGGTGCGCGATGCCCTCGCCGCCTGGCTCGATGACGCCAATTTCGACGAGGACGGGCAGCGGAAGCGGTCACTGGCCGCCATCAGGGCGGAGCTCGCCCGCGCGCGATGAACTATCGCCACGCCTTCCACGCCGGCAACCACGGCGACTGCCTCAAGCACGCCCTCCTCGTCGCCTTGCTCGATCGGCTCCTGCGCAAGGACGCGCCGCTCGCGGTGGTCGATCTGCACGCGGGTCGCGGCCGCTACGACCTCGGCGGCCCGGAGGCGAGCCGCACCGGCGAGTGGCGCGACGGAATCGGCCGCCTGCTCGACCAGCCGCCCGCACCGCTCGCCCGCTATGTCGGGCTCGTGCAGGCACTCGGCCTCTATCCCGGCAGCCCCGCCCTTGCGCAGGCTCTTCTTCGCCCGACCGATCGCCTCGTGCTGAACGAGAAGCAACCCGAGGAGTTCGCCGCCCTGCGCGCCTGGGCGGAGGGAGATGCCCGCATCGTGCTTCGTCAGGGCGACGCGTGGGCGCTGAAGGGGATCGTTCCGCCGGCGGGCTATCGGCGCGGCCTCGTCCTGTTCGACCCGCCCTATGAAGCGGAAGGCGAGCACGCGCGCCTCGCTGCTGCCTTGCGGGAGGCCCATCGCCTCGCCCCCACCTTCGTCCTCGCCGCTTGGTATCCGGTCAAGCATCTGGCGCCGGTGCGGGCCTTGCGCGACTCGCTCGCCGGCCTGCCCAAGCTGGTCGATGCCGCGCTCTACCTGCGCCCGCCGCTCGATCCGACGCGCCTGAACGGGTCGGGGCTAATCGTCGTCAACGCGCCCTGGGGCTACGCCGAGGAAGCGCAGGCGATCGTTGAGGCGCTGCGCGGCCGCCTCGCCGACGAGGCGGGGGCGGCGGTCCACCTCGCCGCGGCATGAGCCGGCTCACCGTGCTCGGTGCCGGTGCGTGGGGCACTGCGCTCGCCGTTCGGCTGGCGGAACGGAACCGTGTGACGCTCTGGGCCCGCGACCCCACGCGAGCAAAGGCGATCGCCAGCGCGCGACGCAACGAGCGCTACCTGCCGGGGATCTCCCTGCCTGAGGCCGTCGTGGTGACGGCCGATCCGGCCGAGGCGATCGCCGGTGCGGAGGCGGTGCTCGTTGTCATCCCCACGCAGCATCTGCGGGCGGTGGCGGAGCGTTTCGCCGCCCTTTGGCCCTCCGGCATGCCGGTGGTGATCTGCGCCAAGGGCATCGAGGCCGGCACGCTCCGGCTGCCGAGCGAAATCCTCGACGCGGTGTTGCCGGGAGCACCCCTTGCCGTGCTGACGGGTCCTTCCTTCGCGCACGAGGTGGCGCGGGGCCTGCCCGCCGCCCTCGTCCTCGCGTGTCCGGACGAAGCCGTGCGGGCCGACCTCCGCCAGCGTCTCGCCATCGACCGCATTCGCCTGTACGGCTCGCCCGACGTGATCGGCGCGCAACTCGGGGGAGCGGCGAAGAACGTGATCGCGATCGCCGCCGGCGTGGTCGAAGGTGGGGGTTTCGGCGAGAACGCCCGGGCGGCGCTGATCACCAGGGGGCTTGCCGAACTCGCGCGGCTGATCCTCGCGGAGGGCGGGCGGGCTGAGACGGCGTCGGGGCTCGCCGGGCTCGGCGATTTGATCCTCACCTGCACCGGGGCGGCAAGCCGCAACCACAGCCTCGGCGTCGCCCTCGGGCGGGGCGAGCCGCTGGACGCGATCCTCGCCGCCCGCCGCGGGGTGACGGAGGGGGTCGCGACTGCACCCGCCCTGGTCGCCCGCGCGCGCATGCGGGGTATCGAACTGCCGATCGCGGAGGCGGTGGCCGACCTGCTGGCCGGCCGCGCCTCCCCGTCGGACCTGGCCGAGCGCCTTCTTGGCCGCCCGCCGCGGGACGAGTGAGTTATTCCGCCGCCGAACGCAGCGCCACGCCGGCGGCGAGCGGCGCCAGCGGCAGGGCGGCGGCGAGCAGGGCGCCGAGCATGGCGAGATGGGGGGAGACGGGAAGACCCACCGAAGCGGCCTCCACCGCCGCCGCCCCGAAGATCAGCACCGGGATCGTCAGCGGCAGGACCAGCAGGGGAAGCAGCACGCCGCCGCGACGCGCACCGAGCGTGAGCGCGGCCCCCGCGATGCCGAGCAGGGAGAGCACCGCCGTGCCAAGCGCGAGGGCGGCAACCAGCGCGGGGATGGCGCGCAGCGGCAGCGCCAGCATCACGCCCCCGAACGGGGCGGCAAGCAGCAGCGGCACGCCGGTGGCAAGCCAGTGCACGGCCCCCTTCGCCGCCGCGATCGCCGCCGGATGCAGCCCCGAGACGAGCAGCTGATCGAGCGTTCCGTCCTCGTAATCGGCACCGACCAGGCGATCGAGCGGCAACAGCGCGGCAAGCAGGGCGGCGACCCACACCACGCCCGCCGCGATCCGCGCCAGCACCATCGGGTCCGGCCCCACCCCGAACGGAAAGAGCCCGCAGGCGAGCAGGAAGAAGGCGACGGCGGCGAGCGTGTCGCCGGCATTGCGGCGCGCAAGCGCAAGGTCGCGCGCCACCAGACCGAACCAGGCCTTCACGCCGCGAGCCTCAGCGTGCGGGCATCGGCGATCGGCAGATCGAGATGCGACGAGGCGACCACGATGCCGCCGCGCGCGCGGTGCGCCGCAACGAGACGCCCCAAGGTCGCAACCCCGGCGGCGTCCAACGCCACCGTCGGCTCATCGAGCAGCCAGAGCGGACGGTCGCCGAGCAGCAGGCGCGCGAGAGCCACGCGGCGTCGTTGCCCCGCCGAAAGGATTCGCACCGGCGCCTCGGCGAGCGGCTCGAGCCCGACCGCCACGATCGCCTCCTCCGCCGACCCGCCGCGAAGGCGCGCCTCATGATGGAGGGTCTCGAACACGGTCAGTTGCGGCTTCAGCGCATCGAGATGACCGAGGAGAGCGACGCGGGCGGCATGGGCGAGCGGATCTTCGCGGACGTTTTCGCCCTCCCAGGCGAGCGTTCCGTCGGCGACACGACCGAGACCGGCGAGCACGCGCAGGAGCGAGGTCTTGCCCGCCCCGTTCGCGCCGAGCAGCACCAGCGCCTCGCCGCGCGCAAGGCAAAACGAAACGCCGGCGAACACCAGCCGCCCCCCGCGCTCGCCGGCCAAGTCCCGCGCCTCCAACACCGCTGCCCCCGACTCCCGCTCGATGGACGGGTCGCACCCTATGGTGTAACGAGCCCTTCCGCCAACACGCCCAGGCGCTGTGTGCCATCTGGGGCGAAAGGAGAGCGACCGCCATGCGCATGATCGGGCAGGACAGCCTGAACACCCGCCGCCGGCTCGCGGTGGACGGCAAGGAATACGTGTATTTCTCGCTGCCGGAGGCGGGGCGCGCCCTCGGCGTGGATCTCTCCCGCCTGCCGATGAGCCTGAAGATCCTGCTCGAGAACGTGCTGCGCTTCGAGGACGGGCGGAGCTACACGGTGGAGGATGCGCGCGCGATCGCCGCTTGGCTGGAGGCCGGTCACTCCGAACGCGAGGTGCCGTTCCGCCCCGCGCGCATCCTGATGCAGGACTTCACCGGCGTGCCGGCGGTGGTCGACCTCGCCGCCATGCGCGACGGCATGATCCGCCTCGGGGGCGATCCGCAGAAGGTCAACCCGCTGGTGCCGGTCGACCTCGTCATCGATCACTCCGTGATGGTCGATCACTTCGGCCGCCCCGACGCCTTTCGTCGCAACGTGGAGGTCGAGTTCGCGCGCAACCGCGAACGTTACACCTTCCTCCGGTGGGGGCAGGAGAGCTTCAACCGTTTCCGCGTCGTCCCACCGGGCACCGGCATCTGTCACCAGGTCAACGTCGAGTATCTCGCCCAGGTGGTCTGGACCGACGAGGTGGACGGCACGACCTACGCCTACCCCGACACCTGCTACGGCACGGACAGCCACACCACGATGGTGAACGGGCTCGGCGTGCTCGGCTGGGGGGTGGGCGGCATCGAGGCCGAGGCCGCGATGCTCGGCCAGCCGATCGCGATGCTCATCCCCGACGTGGTCGGGTTCCGCCTGACGGGCAGGCTGCCCGACGGAGCGACGGCGACCGACCTCGTGCTCACCGTCACCCAGATGCTGCGCAAGAAGGGGGTGGTGGGGAAATTCGTCGAGTTCTTCGGGCCGGGGCTTGACGACCTTCCGCTCGCCGATCGTGCCACCATCGCCAACATGGCCCCCGAGTACGGCGCGACCTGCGGCTTCTTCCCCATTGATGCCGCGACCTTGCGCTACCTCGAACTGACGGGGCGCGATGCGCACCGGATCCGCCTCGTCGAGGCCTACGCGCGCGCGCAAGGCCTGTTCCGCGATGCGACCACGCCCGAGCCGCGCTTCTCGGACGTGCTCGAGCTCGATCTCTCCACCGTGCAGCCCTCGCTCGCCGGCCCGAAGCGGCCGCAAGACCGCGTGCCGCTGGTGAACGTCGCGCGCGCCTTCGAGGAGGAGCTGACGAAGAGCCTCGGGGTGTCGCCGCAAGAGGCGACGAAGCGCGTGCCCGTCGAAGGCACGAACTACGAGCTCGGCCACGGCGACGTGGTGATCGCCGCCATAACCTCCTGCACCAACACCTCCAACCCCTCGGTGATGATCGCGGCCGGGCTGCTCGCCCGCAACGCCCGCCGGCGCGGGCTCACCACCAGGCCATGGGTGAAGACCTCGCTGGCGCCAGGGTCGCAGGTGGTGACGGAGTATCTGGAGAAGTCCGGGCTGCAGGCCGATCTCGACGCGCTCGGGTTCAACCTCGTCGGCTATGGCTGCACCACCTGCATCGGCAACTCGGGCCCGCTCGATGAGCGCATCGTCGAGGCGATCGAAGGCAACAAGCTCGTCGTCGCCGCCGTGCTGTCGGGCAACCGCAACTTCGAGGGTCGGGTGCACCCCAACGTGCGGGCGAACTACCTCGCCTCCCCGCCCCTCGTCGTCGCCTATGCGCTGGCGGGCTCGATGCGGGTCGATCTCGCCGCCGACCCGATCGGCCACGACCCGGACGGCAAGCCGGTCTTCCTGCGTGAGATCTGGCCGTCGAACGCCGAGATCGCGCGCGTCGTCGAGGGTAACGTCACGCGGGAGATGTTCCGTACCCGTTACGCCGACGTCTTCAAGGGCCCGCCCGAGTGGCAGGCGATCGCGGTCGAAGGCGGCGAGACCTATCGCTGGAACGACGCGTCGACCTACGTGAAGAACCCACCCTACTTCGAGGGCATCACGCCGACCCCGGCGCCGATCGCCGACATCGTCGGCGCGCGGCTCTTGGCGCTCCTCGGTGACTCCATCACCACCGACCACATCAGCCCGGCGGGGTCGATCAGGAAGACCTCGCCCGCCGGCCAGTACCTGCTCGAACGCCAGGTGCGGCCGGAGGACTTCAACAGCTACGGCGCGCGCCGCGGCAACCACGAGGTGATGATGCGCGGCACCTTCGCCAACATCCGGCTGCGCAACGAGATGGTGCCGGGCGTGGAAGGCGGGGTGACGCGGCATCAGCCCTCGGGCGAGGTGATGACGATCTACGACGCCGCCATGCGCTACGCGGCGGAGGGCGTGCCGCTCGTGGTCGTCGCCGGCAAGGAGTACGGCACCGGCTCCTCGCGCGACTGGGCGGCGAAGGGCACGCGGCTCCTTGGCGTGCGCGCGGTGATCGCCGAAAGCTTCGAGCGCATCCATCGCTCCAACCTGGTCGGCATGGGGGTGCTGCCGCTCGTCTTCCGCGAGGGGACGGACCGCAAGACGCTCGGCCTCGTCGGCGACGAGACCTTCGACGTGCTGGGGGTTGCCGATCTCCGCCCGCGGATGGAGCTCGAGCTCGTCATCCGACGTGCCGACGGGCGCGTCGATCGCGTGCCGGTGCTCTGTCGCGTCGATACCGCCGATGAGGTTGAGTATTTCCGCCACGGCGGCATCCTGCCCTACGTGTTGCGCGGCATGGCGAAGGCGGCCTGAGCCGCTCCGCCGCCGGGGCGAAGGCGGAGGCGGCGGTCAGTCGAGCTGCAAGAGGAGGCTCTTGAGGTAAGCGCTCTCGGGCAGTTGCGGGTGTACGGGGTGGTCGGGCCCTGCCCCGGCAGCGCGCAGGATGCGCCCTTCCCGTTCAGCCTTTGCGAGGCCCTTGGCTGCGCAGGCAGCGAACTCCTCCGCCGAGACGTGGTGGCTGCAGGAGGCGAGGAACAGGAAGCCGCCCGGCGCGACCACCGAAGCGGCGAGGCGCGCGAGCTTCTCGTAGCCCTTCAGCGCCGGGCCGTGGTCCTTGCGTGACTTCGCGAAGGCCGGCGGGTCGGCGATCACGAGGTCGAAGCGGGCGCCTTCGGCGGCAAGGTGCTCGAGCAGGCCGAAGGCCTCCGCCCGCACGATCTCGACCCGCTCGGCAAGCCCGTTCGTCCGCGCCGTCTCGGCCGCGATTGCCAAGGCCGGTTCCGAGCGGTCGGCGAGCGATACGCGTGCCGCCCCGGCGGCGGCGCAGCGCAGCCCGAAGGCGCCGGTGTGGCAGTAAAGATCGAGCACGCGCGCCCCTGCGGCGAGGGCTGCGACGGCGTCGCGGTTGAACCGCTGGTCGTAGAACCAGCCGGTCTTCTGCCCCTTCAGCACGTCGATCGGAAAGACGACGCCGCCCTCCTCCAGCTCGAGCCGCTGCGGCAGGCGGCCGGCGAGGACGGCCGCGCGCTCCGGCAGACCCTCGAGGGCGCGCGCTGGTCCTTCGTCGCGCGCGACCACGGCGAGTGGGGCGAAGAGATCGTCGAGCGCATCCAGGAGCTCCGCCTCCAGCCGCGCCGCCCCGGCCGCGCCGGCGGAGACGACGAAGACCTCGCCGTAGCGATCGATCACGAGGCCCGGCAGGCCGTCGGCCTCGGCGTGGCACAACCGATACCAGGGGGATGCGAAAAACCGCGCGCGCAGGCAGGATGCGGCGGTCAGACGGGCGGCAAGGAACCGGGAATCGATCACCGCCTCCGGGTCGGGGGAGAGACGCCGGGCGGCGATGAGGCTATGGGGATTGAACATGAAGGTGCCGAACGCACGTCCCGAGGCGCTCTCGAGGCGCACGAGCCCGCCGGCAGGCAACGCGCGCAAGCCCGGGCTCCACTCGAGCTCGTTCGAGAACGCCCATGGATGACCCGCGCGGAGCCGTCGGTCATGCCCGGGCAGAAGCCGAAGAAGAGGGCGATCAAGGCGTGTCGGATGATCGGGATTGTCGGACATTCGCGGCGAACTCCGGCGGGCCTGCAGGGAGCGGCGGGCCGTCAACCCCCGTTGTTTCCGACCGAAAAACTCGGGTAACCCTCGAGCGAGCGGGCGAGGTGAGCGACATCGCGGATCGCCTCAAAGGGGAGTTGAGCGCAGCCATGGTTCAGCACGAACCCCTTCGCGTCGTCTCGCAGCGTCTCGGCGCGCTGCCCGCCCCCTGCGCCCACTGCGACGTGCGTGAACGCAACTTTTGCGCCGCGCTCGAGCCGGAGGAGGTGCTGGCGCTGACCAAGATCATGACGGAGGCGAGGTTCGCCCCGCACGCCACGCTGTTCCGGGAGGGCGAGCCGGCCGAGACCGTCATGAACATCACCTCCGGGGCGGTGAAGCTGTACAAGCTGCTCGCCGACGGCCGCCGGCAAATCCTCGGCTTCCGCTTCGCGGGCGACTTCATCGGGCTGACCGCAGGACGCGAATACACCTACACGGCGGAGGCGCTGGAGGACACCCGAGTCTGCCGTTTCCCGCGCAAGCGCATGGAAGCCTTGCGCGAGAGCTTCAAGCGGATCGACAAGCGGCTGCTCGAACTCTCCATGGAGGAACTGGCGGCGACACAGGAGCAACTCGTCCTGCTCGGGCGCAAGACGGCGGAGGAGAAGGTCGTCTCCTTCCTGCTCCTGCTCGCCAACGGCCAGGTCCGGCGGGGCGAGCCGCTCGAGCCGATCCGGCTGCCGATGACGCGCAGCGACATCGCCGACTATCTCGGGCTGACCATCGAGACGGTGAGCCGCACCTTCTCGCTTCTCAAGCGGCGCGGGCTGATCGCGCTCGACGACACCACCCACGTGCGGGTGAGCGATCGCGCGGCGTTGGAGGAGATCGCCGCCGGTTCCGGCTGACGCCCGCGGGACGGGGCGAGGGTCGCGGTGCGCTGCGACGGCGCGCGCCGCCGACAGGGCGCTCAGCGCACGAACACCCGCACCTCGGTGACCGTCGCCTCGCGCGCGGTCGCCGCCGACAGCGACAGCCGCTCCGACGGCATGCCCATCTCGACCAGCGCGCGCAGCACGCCCTCCGCCTGCCGGCGTGCCTCGTTCGCCGCCCGCGCCTGTTCGGCGGGCTCGCCGCGCGCCGGTGCCACCCCCTGCACCTCGAACTGGACGGCCGGGTTGCGGTCGAGCGCGGCGGAGACGGCGTCGTAGAGCGGCTGCCGGTAGGCGACTTCGGGGCGGTCGAAGCGGATGGTGACGAGCGGGCGTCGCTGCGCCGCCGCCGGCACGGGGCGGGGTGGTGCGGCCTGCGGCCCCGTGGCGACACGGGCCGAGAGGGGAGCGCCGAACATCCGTCCCGAATTGATCGCCAAGCCCAGGCTGCCC
Source organism: Elioraea thermophila (ex Habib et al. 2022) (assembly GCF_003336755.1). GTDB lineage: Bacteria > Pseudomonadota > Alphaproteobacteria > Acetobacterales > Acetobacteraceae > Elioraea > Elioraea thermophila. The sequence continues at coordinate 72,077 of NZ_QMDI01000013.1, forward strand.
AGCGTGCGCCGCTCGGCGGCCACGGTGGCGGATTGGCGGCTGATGTCGTCGGTGATCTCGTTCAGAAGCCGCTCGATGGTGACGATGGTTCGGTTCAGGTCGTCCTCGAGCAGGTCGAGATTGCGGTGATCCTGATCCACGCCGCCCGACAGGCGATAGGCCGAGCGGATGGCGCTGTGCAGGAAGTTGGCGGTCGCGGCATTGGCAGCCACACGGGTGGAGAGGGCGGAAAGACGCCCGACGTTGCGGTCGAGCTCACCGAGCAGCCCCTGCGCTTCGTTCCAGGCCGCGATGAGCTCGGGATTGCCCGGCGTGGTGCCGACCTGCAGCCGCGCGGTCATCGTGCCGACGAGCGTCTGATAGCGGCCGGTGATGTCGGCGATCGCGGCCCGCACGGCGCGGAACTCCTGGGCGTTCGCCATCACCGAACTGCGCAAGCCGGAGAGTTCGGAGGCGAGACCCTGCACGCGCTGATCGACCACCGTGCCCGTGGGCACCAGCCTGGCCGGCCCGGCGCCGAGGATCGAGGAGTCCTCCGAGGCCGCGCCAAGCTCGAAGCGCGGCGACGCTTCCTCGGGCACCCGGCTCTGACAGGCGACCGCGAGCAGGGCGACGAGGGCCAGGGCGACGGGCTGAGCCGGAAGTCGGGCAGAAGGCACGGTCACGATTTTCCCAGGGATCGCCGGGCGGAGGGAGGACGCTCGCGCCTCCTCTAGCAGAGCGGTCGGCAGCCGCGAAAGGCCCGGGGCCCGTTCTGGCCCGCCGGCGCGCCGAGTGCTATCGAGCCCCCGCCGAACGGAACAAGGTCAGTCATCGTGTCGCTCGACGCCGCAACCGTCAGACGAATCGCCGATCTCGCCCGCATCGCCGTCACCGACCAGGAGGTCGCCCGCCTGCAGGGCGAACTCAACGGCATCCTCGCCTGGATCGAGCAACTGAACGAGGTGGCGACAGAGGGGGTGGAGCCGCTGACCGGCGCGGTGCGCATGCGGCTTCGCCTGCGCGAGGACATGGTGACGGAGGGCGACCAGCACGAGGCAATCCTCGCCAACGCGCCCGACCGCGCGGACAACGCCATGGGCTCGTTCTTCGCCGTGCCGAAGGTGGTGGAATGAGCAAGCCGACCGATCTCACCATCGCCGAGGCGCGCGAGATGCTCGCCCGGCGCGCGCTGTCGGCGCGCGAACTCGCCGAAGCCCACATCGCGGCGATCGAGCGTCTCGCTTCGCTCAACGCCTACATCACCGTCACCGCCGAGCGGGCTCTCGCCGATGCCGCGCGGGCGGATGATCGTCTCGCCCGCGGCGAAGCGCGCCCCCTTGAGGGGATCCCGCTCGGCATCAAGGACCTGTTTTGCACCGAGGGGATCAGGACCACCGCGGCGAGCCGGATCCTCGACGGTTTCACCCCACCTTACGAGAGCACGGTCACCCGCAAGCTGTGGGAGGCGGGGGCGGTGTGCCTGGGCAAGACCAACCTCGACGAGTTCGCCATGGGCTCGTCGAACACCACCTCCGCCTTCGGCCACGTGGTGAACCCGTGGCGCCGTCGCGGCGACAATCGCGATCTCGTCCCGGGCGGATCCTCGGGCGGATCGGCGGCGGCGGTGGCGGCCAGGCTCTGCCTCGGCGCGACCGCAACCGACACCGGGGGTTCGATTCGCCAGCCCGCAGCCTTCACCGGCACGGTCGGCATCAAGCCGACCTACGGGCGCTGTTCGCGCTGGGGCATCGTCGCCTTCGCCTCCTCGCTCGATCAGGCCGGGCCGATCGCGCGCACGGTGCGCGACGCCGCGATCCTGTTGCGCGCGATGTCCGGTTTCGATCCGAAGGACAGCACAAGTGCCGATGTGCCGGTGCCGGATTTCGAGGCCGCGGTCGGCCGCGGCGTGAAGGGGCTGAGGATCGGCGTGCCGAAGGAGTATCGCCTGCCGGGGATGAGCGCGGACATCGTCTCGCTCTGGGAACGGGGGGCGGCGTGGCTGCGCGAGGCGGGGGCGGAGATCCGCGAGATCTCGCTGCCGCACACGAAATACGCGCTCCCTTGCTACTACATCGTCGCCCCGGCGGAGGCGTCGTCGAATCTCGCCCGTTACGATGGCGTCAGGTTCGGCATGCGGGTCGATCCGGGTGGCGATCTCGATGATCTCTACGCCGCGACGCGCGCCGCCGGTTTCGGCGCCGAAGTGCGGCGGCGGATCCTGATCGGCACCTACGTGCTGAGCGCGGGCTACTACGACGCCTACTACCTCAAAGCGCAGAAGGTCCGGGCGCTGATCGCGCGCGATTTCGAGACCGCCTGGGCGGAGGTCGACGCCATCCTCACCCCCGCCACGCCGACCTCGGCCTTCGCCATCGGCGAGAAGCAGGACGACCCGGTGACGATGTACCTGAACGACGTGTTCACGGTGACGGCCAATCTCGCCGGCCTGCCGGGAATCAGCGTGCCGGCCGGGGTCGACGAGGGCGGCCTTCCCCTCGGCTTGCAGGTGATCGGCCGGCCGTTCGATGAGGAGACGGTGTTCGCGGTGGCGGGCGCGATCGAGCGTGCGGCCGGTTTCGATGCGCTGCCGGCGGTGAGGGCGTGACGATGGGCTACGTGATCGAAGGGCGGACGGGTCCATGGGAGATCGTCTGCGGGCTTGAGGTGCATGCGCAGGTGATCTCGAAATCGAAACTGTTCTCGGGGGCGGCGACGGCCTTCGGCGCGGCGCCGAACACCCAGGTCAGCTTCGTCGATGCCGCCTTTCCGGGGATGCTGCCGGTGCCGAACCGCGAGTGCATCGCGCAGGCGATCCGCACCGGGCTGGGGCTGAACGCGCAGATCAATCTCTGGTCGCGCTTCGACCGCAAGAACTACTTCTACGCCGATCTGCCGGCCGGCTATCAGATCAGCCAGTACCAGCACCCGATCGTCGGTCGCGGCGAGATCACCATCGAGCTTGCGGACGGCAGGACGCGCCGCATCGGCATCACGCGCCTTCATCTGGAACAGGACGCAGGCAAGTCGCTGCACGACCAGCACCCGACGAAGTCCTACATCGACCTCAACCGCGCCGGCGTGGCGCTGATGGAGATCGTTTCCGAACCCGACATCCGCAGCCCCGAGGAGGCCGGGGCATATCTGACGAAGCTGCGCCAGATCCTGCGCTATCTCGGCACCTGCGACGGCAACATGGAGGAGGGCTCGCTGCGGGCGGACGTGAACGTCTCCGTCCGCCGGCCGGGCGAGGGCTACCGCACGCGCTGCGAGGTGAAGAACGTCAACTCCATCCGCTTCGTCATGCAGGCGGTGGAGGCGGAGGCGCGGCGCCAGGTCGAGGTGTGGGAGTCGGGCGGCGAAGTGGCGCAGGAGACGCGCCTCTTCGACCCGGCGCGCGGCGTCACCCGACCGATGCGGTCGAAGGAGCACGCCCACGACTACCGCTACTTCCCCGACCCCGACCTCTTGCCGCTCGAACTCGACGCCGCGTGGGTGGAAGAGCTCCGCCGCACTTTGCCCGAACTGCCGGACGCGAAGGCCGAGCGCTTCCAGCGCGAGTACGGGCTTTCCGCCTACGATGCCCGGGTTCTGGTGGCTGAGCGCGCGACGGCCGACTTCTTCGAGGCGGTGGCACGAGGGCGCGACCCCAAGCTCGCCGCCAACTGGGTGATGGGCGACCTGTTCGCGGCGCTGAACCGAACGGGGCGGACGATCGAGACCTCGCCCGTCTCCGCCGAGGCCTTGGGGCGTCTGCTTGATCTGATCGCAGACGAGACGATTTCGGGCCGGATCGCCAAGCAGGTGTTCGAGGACATGGTCGAGACGGGGGCCGACCCCGCCGCCATCGTCGACGCCAAGGGGCTGCGCCAGGTGAAGGATACGGGCGCGATCGAGGCGGCGGTCGCTCAGGTGCTCGCCGCCAACGCCGACAAGGTTGCGGAGTACAAGGCCGGCAAGGAGAAGCTGTTCGGCTTCTTCGTCGGTCAGGTGATGAAGGCGATGGGTGGCAAGGGCAATCCGGCGCTCGTGAACGAGGTGCTGAAGCGCGCACTCGGCTGAGCCTCGCCGTCCCTCCCATCAGAGGAGCGAGACCCGCCGACGGTCGGGAGCGGCGATGGTCGGCCGAGCTTGGGGGCTCGTTCGAGGGAAGCGGGCCGCGAGCGTCCTTCCCGATCTCACGGCGTTGGCGTGCCGGGGGCGGCGGCGGTTCGTTGACGCTCCGGCCGGCGGTCTCTACAAGCGGTTGTCGCATACGCCGTGGGCGTGCCACTCACGGCGGAGGGGTGGCCGAGTGGCTGAAGGCGGCGGTTTGCTAAACCGTTGTACGGGTGTAAGCCCGTACCGTGGGTTCGAATCCCATCCCCTCCGCCACTCCGTCCTACCGTTCAGCCCGAACCGACGGCGCCGAGGGGATTGGATTCCGATCACCCAGGGCGGTCGTGTGCGGCGCACGCCGCTTAGCCTTCGGCCCCCGCGTCCTTCGCCCCGGGGTCATCCAGGCTGAACTGGCGAGTTTGGTCGTCGTAGGCGAACGCCTCGGCAAAGCGTCCCCAGCCGATGACGGCGCGCAGGCTCTCCGCTGCCGCTTGTGGCGACATGTGATCCTCCAGTTCGTCGGCGAAGCGTGTCCACGGCGCCCCATGATTCGGGCGTTCGTCGAGGACGCGGCGGATATGGCCGGCAAGCGGCACGTAGGCGAGCAAGTGGCGGCGGAAGAGCCGTTTGCGCTCCTCCGTGCCGGCGGGGGCGAACTGCCGCCCGGCTTCGGTGAGCCGCACGTCGCCGCCGGCCACCTCGGCAACGCAGCATTTGCAGCGTCTCGGCGATCGGGAAGAGGTCGTCGATCGTAAGGTGCAGCGCCGATGCCAGCACCGGCAGGTCGGCCTCGCCGCCATAGGGGGCCGGGCCAGCGTCTCGGCAAGGCCGGCGAGCAGGTTCGACGACACCCGCGGCAGCACGATCCCGATGCCGGAGCCCGGCAAGTGATCGGTCGCGGCACGGCCCGTTCGGCCGGGCACCTCCTGTTCGGTGAGCGCGACGTAGAGCCGCTCCACCACCTCGCGGAACGCAGGATCGAGCCGATCGCGCGGACGAGGCAGCACGATCGCGACCTCGTCGACGATCCGCCCCGGGTGACTGCCGAAGACGAGAACGCGGTCGCACGTCAGCACCGCCTCCTCGATGTCGTGCGTGACCAGCACCACCCCGCGGATCGGCAGCCTTCCATCCGACCACAGGTCGAGGAAGTCGCCGCGCAACGTCTCCGCCGTCAACACGTCGAGGGCGGAGAACGGCTCGTCCATCAGCAGCACGGCCGGATGGACGACGAACGCGCGCGCGAAGCCGACCCGCTGGCGCATGCCGCACGAGAGTTCGCGCGGATAGGCGGAGTCGAAGCCGTCAAGCCCGATCAGGTCGATCGCGGCGTTGGCGCGCCGGCCGTCGTGTCGAGGCGAAACCGTTCCGACCAAGCGACGAGGGGGCGAAACAGGCGCTGATCGTACAGGAGGATGACCACCAGCATAGCCGCCAGCGCCCAGAGGATGGCGGCAAGGTCGCGCGCGGCGATCGCCGCCGCGATGAAGGAGCCGATGCCCGGCAGGGTGATCGTGGTTTCGCCGACGGTGATCGCCTCCGATGCGACGACGAAGAATCAGCCGCCCGACATCGACATCATCATGTTGGCGACCAGTTGCGGCACGGCGAACGGCACCTCGAGGCGCCAGAACCGCGCCCAGGCCGACAGCCGGAAGCTCCGCGCCGCCTCCGCCAGTTCCTCCGGCACGGTGCGCAGCGACTGGTGGAAGCCGAACACCATGTTCCAGGCCTGACTGGTGAAGATGGCGAAGATCGCGGCGAACTCCGCCCCCGCCATGCGGCCGGGCGTGAGGGAGAGGAAGAACGTCACGGTGACCGAGATGAAGCCGAGGATCGGCACCGACTGCAGGATGTCGAGCAAGGGGGTCAGGAGGCGCTCGGCGAAGGCGCTCTTCGCCGCCAGCGGCGCCTAGGTGAAGGTGAACAGGAGGGAGAGCGCAGGCGCGGCGAGCCTGCGCACCACCGTCTGCACCGCGTAGGCCGGCAGGGAGGTGGCGGAGAGCCGGATCGCCGCGAGACCCGCTTCCGGCAGGGGCTGCAGGGCCTCGCGGCTTGCTTCGGCCACTACCACCAGGGCAGCGAAGACGAGGATCACCGCGACGAGGTCGGCCCGGGTCGGGAAGCGTGCTGGAAGGGCTTGAAGGCTGGATGGTCTCATGCAGGGAACATGCGGCCGCCGCCAGCCCGTGCATCGCAGGCCGGCAGCATCCGACGCGCTCGGACGGACTGACGGGACGCCAGCAGTTCGAGCCGCCGCGCCGATAGCGTTGCGTCCTTCGTCCAAGGCGGCTCAGTCCGGCCTATCTGGAGGTCGCCACGCCGGACACGATTTCGTAAGCACAGCAAGACGGAGCGATCGAGCGAAGGAGCCAAGATGCGCGGCGTGTTCTCCTGGCCGTTCTCCGGCCGCCGACGGTTCGATACCCTTTCGGCAGAAGAGATCCTCGCTCTCGCCATCTCCGCCGAGGAGGAGGACTCCCGCATCTACGCGCTCTACGCCAAGCGTCTTCGCGACTCCTACCCCGCCACCGCCGGGATGTTCGAGGCGATGGCGGCAGAGGAGGACGCGCACCGGCGGCGGCTGATCGACCTCTATCGCGCCCGCTTCGGCGACCTGATCCTGCCCATCCGGCGGGAGCACGTCGCCGACTTTTACGACCGCCGCCCCGTCTGGCTGGTGGAGAACCTGCCGCTCGATCGCATCCGCGCCGAGGCGGCGGCGATGGAGCGCGAGGCCGAGCGCTTCTATCGCCAAGCGGCAGCGCGGACGACGGATGCCGAGGTGCGCGCCCTGCTCGGCGACCTCGCCGCCGAGGAAGCCCGGCACGAGCGCGACGTCGAGGCGATGACGGAGGAGCTGCGGGCGAGCGGGGCCGCTTCCGAGGAGGACCTCGCCGCGCGCCGGCAGTTCATCCTGACCTGGGTGCAACCGGGCCTGGCGGGGCTGATGGACGGCTCGGTCTCCACCCTCGCCCCCATCTTCGCCACCGCCTTCGCCACCCAGGACCCGTGGACGACGTTCCTGGTCGGGCTCTCGGCTTCGGTCGGCGCCGGCATCTCCATGGGCTTCACCGAGGCCGCGCACGACGACGGCAAGCTGTCGGGCCGGGGCTCACCGGTGAAGCGCGGGCTTTCCTGCGGCGTGATGACGACGATCGGCGGGCTGGGCCACGCCCTGCCCTACCTGATCCCGCATTTCTGGACCGCCACCGTCATTGCGCTCGCCATCGTCTTCGTCGAGCTCTGGGCGATCGCCTGGATCCAGAATCGCTACATGGAAACGCCCTGGCGAAGGGCGGTGTTCCAGGTCGTGCTCGGCGGCAGCCTGGTGCTGGCGGCGGGGATCCTGATCGGCGGCGGCTGAGCGGGCATTCAGCCTCCGCCGACGGCGCGGACCAGGCCAAGCGACAGCGACGGCAGCGCGACGCAGAGCGCGAGCTTCAGCGCATCCGCAGCCAGGAACGGCAACACGCCGGCGAAGATCCGCGGCAGCGCCACGTCGCGCGCGATGCCACCGGCCACGAACACGTTCAGACCCACGGGCGGCGAAATCAGCCCCATGCCGACCACGATCAGCACCAGCACACCGAACCAGATCGCGACCTCATCCCGCGTCAGCCCGAAGTCGAGCGCAACAACGAGCGGAAAGAACACCGGCAGCGTGAGCAGGATCATCGCCAGCTCGTCCATCACCGCGCCGAGCAGGATGTAGAGGGCAAGGATCGCGACCAGCACGGCAACGGGCGAAACGTCGAGCCCCTCCAGCCAGAACTGCAGCACGTCCGGCGCCTGGGTGAGCGCGAGGAATGCGTTGAACACGTTGGCGCCGAGCAGGATGGCGAAGATCATCCCCGAGGTCTCGGCGGTGGCGCGCAAGGCTTCGGCCAAGCCCCAGAGCCCGAAGCCGCGCCGTGCGAGGGCCACCAGCAGGACCGCGACCGCGCCGACGGACGCGCCTTCGGTCGGCGTAAACACGCCGCCGTAGATGCCGCCCAGGACGATGACGCCGACCCCGAGCACGGGCAGAACGCGGCGCAGGGCCGCGCGGTCCCCCCTGCCCTCGCCCTCTCCCGCGAGTTCCGGCCGCAGCCGCACCGTCAGCGAAACCGCGAGAGCGTAGAGAAGCACCGCGAGCAGGCCGGGCAGGAGCGCGGCGAGGAAGAGGCGGGCGATGTTCTGTTCCGTGACGATCGCGTAGATGACGAGGATTACCGACGGCGGAATCAGGATGCCCAGGGTTCCGCCCGCCGAAACGAGGCCGGTGGCGAAGCCCGGCGCGTAGCCGAGACGGCGCAGTTCCGGCAGCGCGGCGCGCGCGAAGGTCGCCGTGGTGGCGACGGAAGAGCCGCAGACGGCACCGAAGGCCCCGCAGGCGACGATGACCGCGATCGCCGGCCCGCCGCGCCTACGCCCGAACAGGGATTCGGCGGCAGCGAACAGATCACCGGCGAGACCTGCCCGCTCGGCGATCGCGCCCATCAGGACGAAGAGGGGGATGACGGAGAGGGTGTAGTTAGCGAACAGGTGGTACGGCGTGCCCTTGAGGTAATTGAGCAGGATCGGCCAGCCCGCGATCTGCGCGTAGCCCACACCGCCGACGAGCAGCATGGCGAGCGCGATCGGACAGCGCAGCACGATCAAGACCAGGAGGGCGGCGAAGCCCTCGAGCGCGGCCAGGATCTCAGGCGGCACGCCGGTCAATGGCGGGGATCGTGCGAAGCGACGAAGGGGCGGACGAGGGCGGCAAGACCCGCCAGCGCGAAGGCGGCCGAGCCGATGCCGGCCACCCACCAGGTCGACATGCCGAGCGCCATCGTCACCGTGCCGGTGCGATGGAGTTCGGTGGCCGTGACGAACAGGCGCTCGGCGAGCAGGAAGCACACGCCAGCCCAGACCAGCAGCCACACCGTGTCGATCGCGCGCTGCAGCCGTTCGGGAAGCCAGACGGTGAAGCTCGTCACCGCGACATTGGCGCCGCGCGAGGCGGCGAAGGCGAAGGCGACGAAGAGCGCGATGGCGGAAGCGAGCGAGACGAGTTCGAAGTCGCCGCGGATGGCGCGGCCATCGAGCCAGCGACGGAGCACGCTTGCGCAAGTGAGCAATGCGGCGGCGACCAGGACGACCCCGCCCGCCACCGCGACATGGCGCGCGACCAAGCCGGGCAGGCTTGCTGCACCGGGCGTCCGCACTCCCTTGCGCACGCCGCTTCCCGCTTCGCCGACCCGACCGCGCTCAGCCGAAGGTCGTCACGCCCGCCCGCGGCCGATCTCGCTGATCAGCGCGCGCGCCTCCTCGAGCAGCGCCCCGCCGTCGATGTTGCGCTCGCGCATCGCGCGCACCCAGGCGTCGATCACCGGCTCGGTCGCGCGCTGCCAACGGAGGCGCTCCTCCTCGGTGATGCTGACGATCTCGTTGCCGCGCCGGCGCACCTGTTCCACCACCACGGGACCCTGCTCGTCCCACACCTTGGAGGCCATCTCGGCCGCGGCCTCGCCGGAGTTGCGATCCAGCACCGCGCGCAGGTCGGCGGGCAGGGAGTCGTAGCGCGCACGGTTCATCGCCAGCACGAAGGTGGCGATGTAGAGCGTGGGGCTGCCCGGAATTTCGGTGTGGTGGCGAACCATCTCGTGCAGACGAATGGCGGGCACCACCTCCCACGGCACCACCGCGCCGTCGATCACGCCTTGGGAGAGGGCTTCGGGCACCTGCGGGATCGGCATGCCGACCGGGGAGGCGCCGAGCGCGCGCAGGGCCTCGCCCGCCTGGCGGGTCGGAAAGCGCAGCTTGAGGCCCCGCAGATCCTCCATCGTGCGCACCGGCTTGCGCGCGTGGATCACGCCATGGTCGTGGCCCCAGGCGCACAGGATGTGGGTGTCGGCGAACTCCTCGCGCAGGCGGCGTTCGAAGAAGCGCTGCACGGCGAGCGCGTTCACGTAGGACTGGCGGTGCGGCACGAAGGGCAGTTCGAACACCTCGATGCGCGGGAAGCGCCCGGGCGTGTTGCCGGGCAGGGTCCAGACGATGTCCACCACCCCGTCGCGCGCCTGGTCGTAGAGCTGCGGCGGGGCCCCGCCCAGTTGCATGGCGGGGAAGATCTGCACGCGCAGACGCCCGCCGCTCTCGGCCTGGATCTTCTGCGCCCAGGGGACGAGGAAGTTGCGGTGCACGTTGCTGACGGGGCCGAGGAAGTGATGCAGCCGCAGCGTGACTTCCTGGGCGCGCGCAGCGGTGGGGCGCAGGAGCGCCGGTGCGGCCAGGGCACCGGCAATCAGTCCGCGCCGTGCAAGGCCCACGCCTTTCGTCATGGTCCGTCTCCTGCTTCGTTTCTTGCCGGCTCTAAACCATGCTCCGGGAGCGTCCGCAACGCCTTACCGTCAGGCGCGCATGCCCCCTTCCTCCATCCAAGTGAGCAGGCTCGCCACCGGCGCGTCCCGCTCGATCGGCACGAGGTGGGCAGCGCGGCGCAGCAGCATGAAGTCGGCACCGAGATCGGCCGCCAGCGCCTCGCCCAGCGCCGGTGGCGTCGCCGGATCCTCGGACGCCGAGACGACCAGCGTCGGCACATGGCGCGGCGGACGCGTGCCGCGCAGGTCGAAGCGGCCGATGGCGCGGCAACAGGCGGCGTAGCTGGCGGGATCGACGCGCAGGAACGCCTCGCGCACCTCTGCCACGCGTTCGGGCTCGCGCGCGGCGAAGCCGGGCGTGAACCAGCGCCCCATCACGGCATCCACGATCGCGCCGAGCCCGTCGCGCTCCACCACGCGTGCCCTCTCCTCCCACGTCTCGGGCGAGGGGATGTGCGCAGCGGTGGCGATCAGCACCACCGCGATCAGACGCTCGGGCGCGCGCCGCAGCAGCAGTTGGCCGATGAGGCCACCGATGGACAAACCGACGAAAAAGGCTCGCCCTCCGTTCTCCGCGATCAGTTCCGCCACGCGGTCTGCGATCGCCTCGAGGGTCAGCCCGGGCGCCGGCGGAGATGCGCCGTGCCCCGGCTTGTCGAAGCGAAGGCAGCGGAACCGCATGGAAGCCCGGCCGATCACCTCCCGCCACATGTGCAGGTCGGCGCCGAGGGAGTTGGCGAAGACGGCCAGCGGCGCATCGTCCGGTCCGTCCAGACGGTGATGGAGAACGAGCGACGTGTCGGTGGTCATTCCTCCCTCCCCTCCCCCGCGACTCGGCGCAACGCCGAGGCGACATCCCTCACCCGGCGCGCCGCCGCGATTGCGCTGCGGGCACCCGCTGCCGATGCCGCGTCCGGCGTGCAGGCCTCCGCCGCCTCGGCATGGCCGGCCGCGCGCAGGGCGTCTTCGAGCGTGCCGGCCGCGCCCGAGCGTACCATGTCCGCCGCCCGCGCCACCGCCTCCGCCGCCCTCTTGCGCCCGAGCCGAGGGGCGAGCGCCTCCGCCGCCCGGTCGGCGAAGACGAGGCCGCGAGCGGCAGCGAGGTTGGCACGCATACGCTCCCCGTCGGGCTCTCCTGCGGCGGCGAGCCGGGCGAGCTCGGCACTCGCGCGCGCCGCAAGCGAAAACAAGGCCGGCAGGGCCTGCCACTCCGCCTGCCAACCGCCGCCGCCGCGCTCCTCCGCCACGGCCGTCGCCGCGATCAGGGCGGAGGCGAGACCGGGCGCGAGATGATGAGCGGCCAGGATTGCGCTCTCGCCGGCAGGGTTGCGCTTGTGCGGCATCGCCGAGGAGCCGCCGCGGCCCTCGCCGGTGCGCACGATCACCTCGCCGACGGCATCGGAACGAAGCTCGGCGAGGTCGCGCGCGATCTTTGCCGCCGTGCCGATGAGGCCAGCGAGCCAAGTGCCCGTGCGCGCGATGCGCCAGCGCCGCGCGTGCCAGGCAAGCGGCTCGGCAGCGAGGCCGAGGAGAGCGGCGAACCGGGCGGTCAGGTCGGGCGCGGCGTCGCCGTAGGCCGCGGCGATGCCGACCGGCCCGCCGAGCGACACCGCGGTCACAAGGCGGAGCAGCTCGGGCAGCTCCGACGCCGGCTCGGCAAGCCCCGCCGCCCACTGCCCGACACGGGCGCCGAAGGTGATCGGCGCTGCCGCCTGGCCGTAGGTGCGCCCGAGACAGAGGAGATGGGCGTAGCGTTCCGCCAGCGCAGCGAAACCGTCGAGCGCGGCAGAAAGGTCTTCGGCAAGCAGGCGGAACGATCGGCGGATCAGCAGCGAGAGAGCGGTGTCGAGCAGATCCTGGCTGGTGGCGCCGCGATGCAGAGCCCAGGCGAGATCCGACGGCAGTCGGGCCTCGAGTTGGGCGAGGAAGGCGATGGTCGGCACGGCGGAGCGCCGTGCACCCTCGGCGATGGCGGCGAGATCGAACGCCTCCGCCGGCACGGCCCGGATCGCATCGGCGAGCCCCATCGGGGCGAGGCCGAACGCGGCCTGCGCCTCCGCCAGCGCTGCCTCCACCTCGAGCATGGCAGCGAGAAGCGAGCGATCTGACCAGATCGCCGCCATCCGCGGCTCGACGACGACGGCGTTGAGGAGGGAGTCCCCGATCACGCGCGGCAGAGGGCTCTGCGGCTCAGGCGACCGGCGCGGCTGGCAGGCGAAGGATGGCCCGCGCCTCGGCCACCGTCGCCGGCCGCCGGCCATATTCGCCGCAGAGCGCGACCACGCGGCGCACCAGAGCGGCGTTGGAGGGTGCGAGCGTCTCGCGATCGAGCCGGACGTTGTCCTCGAGCCCCGTCCGGCAGTGCCCGCCGAGCTCGAGCGACCAGCGGTTCAGCACGATCTGGTTGCGCCCGATCCCCGCGCCGGTCCAGGTGGCGTCGGGAGCGAGCCGCGCCAGCGTGCGGACGAGGAACTCGAAGGTCTCGCGGTCCGCCGGCAGCGCGTTCTTCACCCCCATGACGAACTGCACGTGCAGCGGCCGAACGATCTTGCCTGCCTCCGCCATCGCCACCGCGTTGAACAGCATGGCGAGGTCGAACACCTCGATCTCGGGCTTGACGCCGTATCGCAGCATCTCGGCGGCGAGCCAGTCGATCAGCTCGGGGTCGTTCTCGTACACGCGCGTGGGGAAGTTGCAGGAGCCCGTCGCCAGCGAGCACATGTCGGGGCGGAGGGGGATCATGCCGCCGCGCTCGCGCCCCGTCCCGGAGCGCCCGCCGGTGGAGAGCTGGATGATCATGCCCGGGCAGTGCTTGCGGATCCCCTCCATCAGCCGCGCAAAGCGCTCGGGGTCCGAGGTCGGGCGGCCCTGATCGTCGCGCACATGGGCGTGCACCAGCGTCGCACCCGCCTCGAACGCCTCGTGGGTGGACTCGATCTGCTCGGCGATCGAGATCGGCACCGCGGGATTGTCGGATTTCTGCGGCAGCGACCCGGTGATCGCCACCGTGATGATGCAAGGTGTCGCTTCTGCCATCGGCGCCTTTCTTGTCGCGTTTCCGACCGCTCGGCCTCGCGCTCAGAGGTCGAAGAACACCGTCTCGTTCTCGCCCTGCAGCCGGATGTCGAAGCGGTAGCGTCCGGGGGCGAGCTTGTCTGCGAGGAGGGTTGCGCGTCGCGCGGGCGGCACGGCGAGCAAGATCGGATCGCGCGCGTTCCGTTCCGCCTCGTCCGCGAAATGGACGCGGGTCACCAGCGGGCCGAGCAAGCCCCGCGCCTGCACGATCAGCCAGAGATGCGGCGCCTCGTCGCCGGCGGCAACGCCGGGACGAACGGTGCGGAAGCGGAAACACCCATCCCTGTCCGTCGCCGCCCGGCCGTAGCCGCGGAAGCCTCGTCCCGGCTCCCAGCCACCGCGGGCATCGCGTTGGCGCGCCTCGATCAGGGCGTCGGAGACGGGGGCGCCATCGCCGTCGAGCACCCGGCCCATGAGCACCAGGGGTTCGCCTTCGGCCTCGTCGGTCGCGATCTCCTCCGTGGCGAGGGGAAGGAAGGGCAGGCCGATGCGGTGCGGCGCCAGCCCGATCGCGAAATAGGGGCCGACCGTCTGCGTCGGCGTCTGCCCGAGCCGGTTGGCGCGCGCCATCACGTGGTCTCCCACGGGGTGGCGGCCGGCCCGCGCAGGACGAAGTCGAAGGCGAAGCCGAGGGCGTAGCCCTCGACGGTGAGGCTGAGATCGAACCGCGCGATCAGCCGTTCGCGGGCATGCTCCGGCACGCTGCGGAAGATCGGGTCGAAGGCAAGCAGCGGGTCGCCCGGAAAATACATCTGGGTGACGAGACGGTCGGCGAAATGCCGCCCGAACAGGGCGAAATGCAGATGCGCCGGCCGCCAGGCGTTGGGGTGGTTGCGCCACGGATAGGCCCCCGGCCGGATGGTGACGAAACGGTAGCGCCCCTCGGCATCGGTCCGGCAGCGACCCACGCCGAGGAAGTTGGGATCGAGCGGCGCGTCATGATCGTCCACCGGGTGGCGGTAGCGGCCCGCCGCGTTCGCCTGCCAGAGCTCGACGATGGTGTCCGCAACCGCGCGCCCCTCCTCGTCGAGCACGCGCCCCGCGACGATGATGCGCTCGCCCACCGGCTCGCCATTGATGCGGCCGTTGCGCGTCAGATCGGCATCGATCTCGGTGACCACGACGTCGGAAAGATCCGGTGCCGGCACGAGCGCGGCGAGCGGAGGAACCGCAACGAGCGGCTCGCGCGGGCCGCGCCGCGCCGTCGAGCGGTATCCGGGGTCGATCCAGGCCGGATTGGCGGCGCGATCGCGCGGAGCAAGCGGGGGGAGGCCGGCGTCAGTCGAGCGGGAGTCCGACATAGTTCTCGGCGATCACGGTGCGGGCGGCGCGCGAGGCGGCGACGTAGGCGCGTTCCGCCTCCTGCATCTTCGCCTCGAACGGCGCGAGGTCAGGGAAGCTGTGCATGAGCCGCGTCATCATCCACGAGAAGCGCTCGGTTCGCCAGACCCGCGCCAGCGCTATGGCCGAGTACGCGTCGAGCGCGGTCTCGTCGCCCTCGCGCAGGAAGCGGATGGCGGCACGCGCGGCGTACCAGGCATCGGCGGCGGCGAGATTGAGGCCCTTCGCCCCCGTCGGCGGCACGACGTGCGCCGCATCGCCGAGCAAAAGGAGGCGGCCCACGCGCATCGGTTCGGCGACGAAACTTCGCAACGGCGCGATCGAACGCTCGATCGCCGGCCCTGCCGTGACGCGCGCCGCGATCTCGGCCGGCAAGCGACGGCGAAGCTCGGCCCAGAACCGCTCCTCGGTCCAGTCCTCGAGACGCTCACCGGCGGCGACCTGGACGTAGTAGCGGCTTCGCGTGGGCGAGCGCAGGGAACAGAGGGCGAAGCCCCGGTCGGAAGCGGCGTAGACGAGCTCCCCGTGCGCCGGAGGGACGTCGGCCAGCAGGCCGAGCCAGCCGAACGGATAGGCGATCTCGTAGGTCCTGATCGCCTCGGCCGGCAGGGCCCGCCGAGCGAGGCCATGGAAGCCGTCGCAGCCCAGCACGAGGCGGCAGGAGAGGACGATCGTCTCGCCCGCGCGGCGACAGACGACGCGGGGCGCCGCATCCAGGTTCTCGATCGCCACCGCCTCCGTCTCGAACAGGAGCGGCAGACCGGCCGCCTCCCGATGCGCGATCAAGTCACGCACCACCTCCGTCTGCCCGTACACGGTCACATGACGGCCGGGGACGAGATCGGGGAAGGCGATCCGCACCATCGTCTCGCCGAAGGCAAGCACGAAGCCCTCGTGCACGAGGCCCTCGCGGTCGAGACGCGCCGCGGCGCCAAGCCGGCGCAGGGTCTCGACGGTCGACTGCTCGAGCACGCCGGCCCGCACGCGCTGCAGCACGTAATCGCGCGCGCGGTGTTCGACGATGATGGTCTCGATTCCGGCTTCGGCGAGCAGGGCTGCCGATATGAGCCCCGCCGGCCCGGCGCCGATGATGCAGACGTCGGTTCGCACCGTCCCCTGTTCCCTGCTGCGCGTTCTCGCGCGTGCGTCGGTCGAGAGGATAGCCGGCCGACGCAGAGCCGCCAGGAGGGCCGGCCGGTCGTCCTGAGGTGGCGTCCCGTACGGGATTCGAACCCGTGTTGCGGCCTTGAAAGGGCCGAGTCCTAGGCCTCTAGACGAACGGGACGCTGCTCGGCACCGCCGCCTAGCGCGGCCGCGCCGGGGATGCAAGCGCGGTCAAGGCAACGCGGCATCAACGAGGCGCAAGCCGACCGCCTCGCCGCCGCGGAAACGGTCCGGCCGCAACGCCCCGACAGCGCGGACCAAGCCGCCGCGGGCCGCCGCAAGCCCCTGCGCCAGCGCCGTACCACCGCAGCGGAAGGCGATCGCCTCGACGCGGCGCCCGCTCTCGCCTTCCAGCACGACGCGCAGATGCGCCCCCGACCCGCCGACCGCGCTGACCGCCGCGACCCGCCCAGCCACCTCGACCAGCGGCTCCGCGTTGCCGAGGCCGAAGGGCCCAAGCCTCGCCAGAGCCTGCACCGCCTCCGACGTCGCACCCTCAACCCGGCAGCGGCCTTCGATCACCACGGGCTCCCGCACCTCGCCCTCGGCTCCCCAGGCAGCGTCGAGCGCCTCGGCCAAGCATTGGAGCCGCGAGGCCGGCAGCGTCACCCCGGCGGCCGCGGCGTGGCCGCCGCCCTTCAGCGCGATGCCCTCGCGCACCAGCGCCGCAATGGCCGCCCCGAGATCGAAGCCCGGCACGGACCGCCCCGAGCCCACCGCCCTCTCGCCCTCCAACGCCAGGGCGAGCGCAGGGCGGCCGAAGCGTTCGCGCACCCTGCCGGCGACGATGCCGACCACGCCGGGGTGCCAGCCAGCTCCGGCCACCACCAGCACCGATCGGCCCGCCTCCACTTGGCGTTCAGCCTCGGCAAAGGCAGCCTCCACCACCGCCGCCTCGATCGCCTGCCGGTCGCGGTTTAGCCGATCGAGCCGTTGCGCCAGCGCCTGCGCCTCGCGCGCGTCATCCGCAAGCAAGAGGGCGACACCGAGCCCCGCGTCATCGAGCCGCCCGGCGGCGTTCAGCCGCGGCGCCAAGGCGTAGCCGATCGCTTCCGTATCGATCGTCTCGATGCCGACGCCGGCGACGGCCGCCAGCGCCGCGAGGCCGGCCCGAGGGCTGCGCCGCATCGCCTCCACCCCGCGCGCGACGAAGGCCCGGTTGAGGCCGACGAGCGGCATCACGTCGGCCACGGTGGCGAGTGCCACGAGATCGACGAGATCAAGCACAAGCTCGTTGCCGACCGCGCGCGACGAGCCCGCTTGCCGGAGCGCCCGGTTGATCGCGACGGCGGCAAGAAAGGCGAGCCCGCTCGCGCACAGCGTGCCGAGGGCTGGGTCGCGTGGCGGCGCATTCGGATTGACGTGGGCGAAAACGCCCGGCGGCGGTCCATCGCAGCGGTGGTGATCGAGCACCAGCACGTCCGCCTCGGGCGCGATCGCGGCGATCGGTCCCGGCGCGTTCGATCCGCAGTCGAGACAGACGATCGCCCTCGCCCCGGCGGCGACCAGCTCACGGAAGGCGCGCTCGTTCGGCCCGTAGCCGTCGCGCAGACGATGCGGCACGGCGTGCAGCACGCGGACGCCGAGGCCGGCGAGGAACCGCGCAAGAAGGGCGACGGCCGCCTGACCGTCGACGTCGTAGTCGCCGAACAGGGCGATGGTCTCTTCGCGCCGCGCCGCCCAGGCGAGACGATCGGCGAGCGCGTCCATGCCGGGCAAGGAGGACGGGTCGGGCAGCCAGTCCTTCAGCCGCGGCGCGAGATGACGCGCGAGGTCGGCCTCCGCCACGCCGCGCGCGACGATCACACCGGCGAGCAGCTCCGGCAGGCCGTGACGCTGCGCGAAGCGCAGAGTGGTGTCGGGATCGGCGGTGCAGTCCTGCCAGGGTCGCCCGGAGAAGGATCGGACGTCGCTCCCCGCCTGACCGCCGCGCACGATCGCCTCAGCCGCCCATCCACAGCTTGCGGTTGAAGTTGTGGTGCGCCTCGATGTAGCGCACCGTGCCGGACTTGGAGCGCATCACCAGCGAATGAGTGATCGCGCCACCGCCGAAGCGGCGCACGCCGCGCAGCATGGTGCCGTTGGTCACGCCCGTCGCGGCGAACATCACGTCGCCGCGGGCCATCTCCTCCGTCGTGTACTTGCGCGAGAGGTCGGTGATGCCCATCCGCCGCGCGCGGGCCTTCTCCTCCTCGTTGCGGAAGACGAGCCGGCCCTGGATCTGGCCGCCGATGCAGCGAAGCGCGGCGGCGGCGAGCACGCCTTCCGGCGCGCCGCCCGTGCCCATGTAGACGTCGATGCCGCTCTCGGGCTGGCTCGTCGCGATCACGCCCGAAACGTCGCCGTCGCTGATCAGCATGATGCGTGCTCCGGCGGCGCGCACCGCCTTGATCAGTTCCGCATGCCGCGGCCGATCGAGGATGCAGACGACGAGGTCGGACACTTCCATGCCCTTCGCCTTCGCCACCTCCTTCAGGTTGCGCTCCGGGGTTTCGTCGAGATCGACGATGCCCTCCGGCAGACCGCCGCCGACGGCGATCTTTTCCATGTAGACGTCAGGCGCATTGAGGAAGTTGCCGGCCTCGGCGAGTGCGACCACGGCGAGCGCATTGTTGCCGCCCTTGGCGGTGATCGTCGTTCCCTCGAGCGGGTCGAGCGCGATGTCGGCCTTCATGCCGCCGCAGCCGACCTTCTCGCCGATGTAGAGCATCGGCGCCTCGTCGCGCTCGCCCTCGCCGATCACCACCGTGCCGTCGATCGCCACCGTGTCGAAGGCCCGCCGCATCGCGTCCACCGCCGCCTGATCGGCCGCCTTCTCGTCGCCCCGCCCCATCAGGCGCGAGGCGGCGAGGGCCGCGGCCTCGGTGACGCGGACCAGTTCGAGGGCGAGGTTGCGGTCGATGTGGCGGGCATCGGGCGCGTTGCCGCCGGCGGCGAAGACGCGCGCGGAAGTGGCCGTGTCGCTCATGAGATCGTTTCCTTCCCGAACCTTGTGATCCACCCCGTTCAGAGGGTTTCGATCCTGATCACGGTCGGCGGCTCGACCACCGCCTCCAGCGAGGCGATGCGGGCCACCGCCGCGGCGAACGCCGCCTCCTCGCACGGATGCGTCGTCAGCACAACGGGAACCGTCTCGCCGGGCGAGCGACCACGCTGCAGCATGCTCTCCAGGCTCACCGCATGGTCGCGCAGCACGGCCGAGACCTCTGCGATCACGCCCGGGCGGTCCACCACCATCAGACGCAGGTACGCCGCCCCGCGGCGATGCGCGATGGGAACGGCGGCCGCGGGCTCGAGGCCCACCGCACTGCGTCCCCAGGTCGGCGTACGCCGGCCGCGCGCGATGTCGATCAGATCGGCGACCACCGCCGACGCCGTCGGCCCCCCGCCGGCGCCACGACCTTCCAGGATGACGCGGCCGGCATGATCGCCTTCGATCATCACCGCATTGAACACGCCGTCGACATGCGCGAAGGGCGAGGCTTCGGGCACGAGGGCGGGATGGACGCGCGCCGCCACCCCCTCGTTGGTTTCCTCCGCGATGCCGACCAGACGGATGACGTAGCCGAGGTCGCGGGCGAAACGGATGTCGAGATCGGTAATCCGTCGGATCCCCTCGACGGAGAGCGAGGCGAAGTCGAGCGGGCGGCCGAAAGCGAGGCCAGCGAGAATGGCGAGCTTGTGTGCGGCATCCACCCCGTCGATGTCGAAAGAGGGATCGGCCTCGGCGTAGCCGAGCGCCTGCGCCTCGGCCAGCACCTCGGCGAAGGCGCGGCCCGTGTCGCGCATGGCAGTGAGAATGTAGTTGGAGGTGCCGTTCAGGATGCCGGCGATGCGCAGCACGCGGTTGGCGGCGAGGCCTTCGCGCAACGCCTTGATGGCCGGAATGCCGCCGGCGACCGCCGCCTCGAAGGCGAGCGCCGCCCCTGTTCGTTCCGCCCGCGCAGCGAGGTCGGCGCCGTGCAGGGCGAGCATCGCCTTGTTCGCCGTCACCACCGGCTTGCCGGCGTCGAGCGCGGCCTCGACCGCCGCGCGCGCCGGACCATCCGCCCCGCCGATCACTTCGACCAGGACCTCGACCGAGGCGTCGCGGGCGAGCGCCACCGGATCCTGGAACCAGGCGAGCCCGTCAAGCGCCACGCCGCGATCCTTGCCGCGATCGCGCGCGGAGACGGCGACCGGCACGATCGGCCGGCCCGCCCGCGCCGCGATCAGTTCCGCGTTCGCGCGCAACAGGCCGAGGGTCGCTGCCCCCACCGTGCCGAGTCCGGCGAGGCCGACGCGCAGGGGAGCCCCGCTCATGCCGCCGTCTCGACCTCGGAGGACATGGCCGGCGCGTTCGTGCCCTGCAGGAAGGCGCGGATGGCCCGGCAGGCCTGGCGGATGCGCTGCGTGTTCTCGACGAGCGCGATGCGCACGTGCCCATCGCCATGCTCGCCGAAACCGACACCGGGGCTGACCGCAACCTTGGCGCGATCGAGCAGGAGCTTGGCGAATTCGAGACTGCCCAGATGGCGGAAGCGCGGCGGGATCGGCGCCCAGGCGAACATCGAAGCGGCGGGGGCGGGAACTTCCCAGCCGGCAGCGGCAAGGCCGCGGATCAGCACATCGCGCCGTTCGCGATAAAGCGCGCGCATCTGCTCCACGCAGTCCTGCGGCCCGTTCAGGGCGGCGACGGCGGCGACCTGAATCGGGGTGAAGGCGCCGTAGTCGAGATAGGACTTCACCCGGGCGAGAGCGGCGATCAGCCGCGGGTTGCCGGCGGCGAAACCGATGCGCCAGCCCGCCATCGAGTAGGTCTTCGACATCGAAGTGAACTCGACGGCGATGTCCTTCGCCCCCGGCACGGCGAGGATGGAGGGTGGCGGTTCGCCCTCGAAATAGATCTCGGCGTAGGCGAGATCGGAGATGACGAACACCTCGTGCCGGCGGGCGAAGGCAACGACCTCGCGGTAGAAGTCGAGCGAGGCGGTGAGCGCGGTCGGGTTGGAGGGGAAATTGACGATCAGCGCGGTCGGCTTCGGCACGGAGTGGATCACCGCGCGATCCAGCGCACGCAGCATCTCCTCGCCGGGCTCGTGCGGGATGGAGCGCACCGCAGCACCGGCGATGACGAAGCCGAACTGGTGGATGGGATAGGAGGGGTTGGGGACGAGAATGACGTCGCCCGGTGAGGTGATGGCCTGCGCGAGGTTGGCGAGCCCTTCCTTCGAGCCGAGGGTGACGCAGACCTCCGTCTCGGGGTCGAGGGCGACGCCGAAGCGGCGGGCGTAGTAGCCGGCGAGCGCGCGGCGCAGTCCCGGGATGCCGCGGGAGACCGAATAGCGGTGCGCGCGCGGGTCGGCCACCGTCTCGACGAGCTTGGCGACCACATGCGGCGGTGCGGCGCTGTCCGGGTTGCCCATGCCGAGATCGATCACGTCCTCGCCGCGAGCGCGCGCCTCCGCCTTCAGCCGGTTCACCTCGGCGAAGACGTACGGGGGAAGGCGACGGATGCGGTGGAATTCGCTCTGGGCGGAGGGCATGCGCTTCGGTTCCGGGGCTCTCTCGGGTCGGAGGGCCACAGCCGGACCCGACTCGTCAACCTGGACCTTCAGTATATCAGCCGGACCTCGGCGCCGCGACCGGCAGGACCCGGGCGGGATTCGGCCGCGATCTCCACCGCCTCCGCCGGAACGCCGGCCGCCCGCAACGCCTGGGCGACGGCCTGAGCGCGCGCCAGCGCAAGCCCGTGATCCTCGCCGGCCGCGTCGAGAAAGCCGATGACGCGCAGCCCCGCCGCCCCGCGCGTGCGGGC
Organism: Elioraea thermophila (ex Habib et al. 2022); assembly: GCF_003336755.1. Lineage (GTDB taxonomy): Bacteria > Pseudomonadota > Alphaproteobacteria > Acetobacterales > Acetobacteraceae > Elioraea > Elioraea thermophila. The sequence continues at coordinate 93,878 of NZ_QMDI01000013.1, forward strand.
GATGGCCAGCAGCGTGTCGCGCTCGCCGGGCGGCAGGACGGCGGAGCCGCGGGCGAAGGCGATGGCCGCGCCGGAACCGGTGGCGCTCGGCCGCACCGCGACCGGCGTCGCTGCCGGCGGCAGGACGGAGCGGTCGACGATGACGGAAGGATCGGGCGTGGGCGTGGCAGCGGCCGCGCGGGGTGACAGGTCCGCCGGCGGCGGGGGCACAGGGGACGGGGCCATGGGCGGTGCCGGCCTTGCGGATGCTGGCGAGGGCTGGACAGGCGACGGGGGCGCGAGGGGGGCGGGATCCGCCTCGAGCCGGGCCGGCGGCGGCGGGGCGGGCGGAATGTCCGGCACGGGCGGAGGCGAGGTCACCGTCGGTGCTACGGTAACGGGTGGCGCGGCAGCCTCGCGCGCTGAAGCAGCGACGGCAGCCGACGGCGCGCCGGCGATCGGCGGCGGAGAGGGCGGGGCGACAACCAACGGGTCAGGCACGACAGGACCGACGATGCCCTCGGGCTCGGCGCGGAAGCCGAGCGGCCCCGCCGTTTCGGCCGCGGCGGGGAGCGGCGTCGCGCCGGGCGGGCGGCGCGGTGCCCCGGTGTGCCGTGCATTTTCCCGATCCGCCACCAGCGCTTCGGCCACCCGCCGCCGCTCCTCCGCCGACGGCGGCACCGGGCGGGCCGGCACCGTGCCGAGATTGGGGAACGGACGATCCGCACCCGGCACCTCCGGCAGGCCGGCAAGCGACGGACGCCCGCCGAGCACGCGCACCTGCTCGATCGGATCGAGCCGCGGGCCGCAGCCGGTGGTCAGCAGAAGGACGAGCCATGCGATGGGCGCGCGCCGGCAACGCCCGCGCCCCCTTGCTTGATCGCACCTCCGCGCGGCACTAGGGTCCTTCGACATTCCTCATCTCCGCGGCCGATCCGGGACAAGGACGCTCAACGCGATGGCAGAGGACAAGGCCGCCCAGGCCTTCAAGATGCCCGACCCCGCCCTGCTGACGCGCAACATGGCGGACATCGCGCGCCGTAGCCAGCGCATCGTGATGGAGTTCCTCAAGCGCCAGGGCAACGGGACTTTGCCGGGATTCGATCCGCTCAACATCGGCGGCGCCTTCCTGGAAATGACCGCCCGGCTGATGGCCAACCCGGTGGCGCTGATGCAGGCGCAGGTCGCGTTCTGGCAGGACTACATGCTGCTGTGGCAGAACACGGCGCGCCGGCTGCTCGGCGCCGAAGCCGAGCCCGTCGTCACGCCGCCGCCCGGCGACCGTCGCTTCCGCCACGAGGACTGGCACGAGAACGAGATCTTCGACTTCATCAAGCAGTCCTACCTCCTCTCCGCCCGCTACATCCAGTCGCTGGTGAAGCAAGTGGAGGGGCTGGACGAGAAGACGGCGCAGAAAATCGACTTCTACACGCGCCAGTTCGTCGATGCGATGGCCCCGACCAATTTCGTCCTGACCAACCCGGAGGTTTTGCGCCGCACGATCGAGACGGGCGGGGAAAATCTGGTGCGCGGCCTCAACAACCTGCTCGCCGACCTCGAACGCGGCAAGGGCCGGCTGCAGATCAAGATGACCGATTACGAGGCGTTCAAGGTGGGCGAGAACATCGCCACCACGCCCGGTTCGGTGATCTACCGCAACGACCTGATCGAGCTCATCCAGTACGCCCCCGCCACGGAGGAGGTCCTCAAGCGCCCCCTCCTCATCATCCCGCCCTGGATCAACAAGTACTACATCCTCGACCTGCGGCCGAAGAACAGCTTCATCCGCTGGGCGGTCTCGCAAGGCCACACGGTGTTCTGCATTTCCTGGGTGAACCCGGACGAGCGGCTCGCGCAGAAGACCTTCGAGGACTACATGCTGGAAGGGCCGCTCGCCGCGCTGGAGGCCATCCGCAAGGCGACCGGCGAGACGGACGTCAACGCCATCGGCTATTGCCTGGGCGGCACGCTGCTCGCCTGCACGCTCGCGCACATGGCGGCGAAGGAGGATGCGCGAATCCGCTCCGCCACCTTTTTCACCACGCTGGTCGATTTCTCGGAAGCGGGCGAACTCTTGGTGTTCATCGACGAGGAGCAGCTGAAGGCGCTCGAGGAGACGATGAACAAGCGCGGCTATCTCGACGGGCACGAGATGGCGGTGACCTTCAACATGCTGCGCGCCAACGACCTGATCTGGTCGTTCGTGGTGAACAACTATCTGCTCGGGCAGGAGCCGTTCCCGTTCGACCTGCTCTATTGGAATTCCGACTCGACCCGCATGCCGGCGGCGATGCATTCGTTCTACCTGCGCAAGATGTACCAGGAGAACAAGCTGGTCGAACCGGGCGGCATCACGCTTGCCGGCACGCCGATCGACCTGCGCAGGATCGCCGTGCCGACCTACATCCTGGCCACGCGCGAGGACCACATCGCGCCGTGGAAGGCCTGTTACAAGGCGACACAGATCTATTCCGGCAAGAAGCGCTTCGTGCTCGCCGCCTCGGGCCACATCGCCGGCGTGGTCAATCCGCCAGAGGCCGGCAAGTACAGCCACTGGGTGAACACGGACTTGCCGCCCGACCCTGAAGCCTGGCTCGCTGGCGCGACCGAACTCGCCGGCTCCTGGTGGCCGGATTGGCAGCGTTGGGTGGCCGGGTTGTCGCGCGCCAAGGTGAAGGCGCGCACGCCCGGTGAGGGCGAACTGCCGGTACTGGAACCCGCGCCCGGCAGTTACGTGCGCGTCACCGCACAGTAGGCCGCGCTCGAAGCGAGACCTCAGCGCGGCGGACCCGCCTCGCGCTCGAGAGCGAGCCGGAGTTCGCGCAGCGGCCGCACGACCTGGCGGGGAACCTCGAAGCGCTGCAAGCGCTCGCGCGTCGCGGTCGGGTCCGGCGAGACGGGAGGAGCGAAGGCGGCGCGCGCCGCCGCCTCGTCGCCGCGCCGCAAGGCTTGGGTGGCGGCCCACAACGCATCGACCACCGCCTGCGCAGTCGCTTCCGACGCGATCGCCGCCGCCGCGCGCAGATTTGGCCGTGCCTCGCGCAACAGCCGCCCCGGCCAGCGATCGGCCATCCGGCCGGACGACGCCTCGACGGTGGCGATCTCGTACATCAGGAGCGCATAGGCCGCGTTCGCCGGCCGGTCGATCAACGCGTGCGGGCGGGCGACGAGCAGGTGGAACGCATTCTCCGCCGCCTGGAACAGGGGATCGGCTGCGCCCTGGAACACGCCGGGCGGGATGACGATGCTTTCCACGGGCTCCCCTCCGCAGGCGGCGAGGGCGGCGAGCGCCGGTGCGACAAGAACGACCCGCCGCCGGATCATTCCGCCGCCTTACTCAGGGCGCGCGCGCGATACTCCATCCGGTAGCGGGAAGCCAGATCGGCGTAGTGAGGCGCCGTTTTCGCGAAGAAGGCGTCGGTCGGCCGATCCAGCTTGCGCATGAACTGCGCCGGCGCCCCGGCCCACAGCTCGCCCTTGGGGATCACCTTGCCGGGCGGCAGCACGCCGCCGGCGGCGAGCATCCCGCCTTCCTCGATCACCGCGCCATCCAGCACGATCGCCCCCATGCCGACGAACGCCCTGTCCTCCAGCGTGCAGGCATGCACGATCGCCATGTGGCCGATCGTCACCTCGTCGCCGATCAGGCACGGGTGGGTTTCGCGGTTGACGTGGATGATGGTGCCGTCCTGCACGTTGGTGCGCGCACCGATGCGCACGCGGTTGACGTCGCCGCGCACCACGCAGTGGAACCAGATCGAGCTCGCTGGCCCGACAACCACGTCGCCGATCACCGCCGCGGTGGGCGCGATCCAGGCGGTGGGGTCGACCTCCGGCAGCTTGCCCGCGAAGGGGTAGAGCGGCCCTTGCATCATCGTCTCCTGCCCACCACGACCCACCTCACGCGGCGCGGATCAGCCCGCCGCCATCGGCGAGCCGCGCAAGATGATGGGCGGCATTGCCGAACAGCGCGTCGATCGCGAGCAGCCGCGCCATGCAGTGCCCGACCGCGTAGTCCATGGTCAGGCCGATGCCGCCGTGCAGCTGCACGGCCATCTCGGCGACGAAACGGCCGCGCCGGCCGATCAAGGCCTTCACCGCCGAAAGCGCCCGCCGCCGCTCCGCCGCATCCGGCTCATCGAGGCTCATCGCGGCCCAGATCGCCATCGACCGCGCCTCCTCGATCGCGATCAGCATGTCGGTCGCGCGATGTTGTAACACTTGAAACGAGCCGATCGGGCGCCCGAACTGCCGACGCGTCTTCAGGTAGTCGATGGTGAGGCGATGCGCGAGCGTCATCACGCCGACCGCCTCGGCGGCGAGGGCGGCGATCGCCTCCTGCACCACGCGCTCGATGAGGGGAAAGGCCTCCCCCGGTTCGCCGAGCACGCAGTCGTCGGCGACCGCGACGTCGTCAAGCACGATCTCCGCCGCGCGGCGACCGTCGTTGGTGCGCAGCGTGCGGCGCGCAAGACCCGACGCCGTCGCCGGCACCAGGAAGGCGGCAAGCCCCCGCTCCTCTCCCGGCGCACCCGTCACCCGCGCCGTGACCACCAGATGGTCGGCGACATCGCCGTGCAGGACGAGCGTCTTGCGACCGTTGAGGCGCCACCCGCCATCCTCCCGTCGCGCCGTCGTCACGACGTCGGCAGGATCGGCCGTTGCCCCGCGCTCGGTGTGCGCGAAGGCGAGCAGGACCTCCCCGGCGGCGAGGCGCGGCACGATCGCCGCGCGCAGTTCGGCCGAAGCACCGTGGCGCAGAAAGCCGCCGCCCAACACCACCGTCGCCAGCCACGGCTCGAGCACCAGCGCCTCGCCCAAGGCCTGCGCGACCAACATGGTCTCCACCGCGCTTCCGCCGAGACCCCCTTCCTCCTCGGCGAACGGCAGCGCGAGGACGCCGAGCTCTGCGAACGCGCGCCAGACCTCGCGGCTCCAGCCCTCGGGCGTACGCGCGTGGGCCTTGCGCCGATCGAACCCGTAGCGGTCGGCGAGCAGGCGGCGAAGGCTCGCCTCGAGCAGACGCTGTTCCTCGGAAAGCTCGAACTCCATCGCCTCAGAGCCCCAGGAAAGCCTTGGCCATGATGTTGCGCTGGATCTCGTTGGTGCCTCCGTAGATCGAGAACTTGCGCCAGTTCATCCACAGGGGCGCGCTCATCGCCGCCCAGTCCGGCACGGATGGCACTTCGTTGCTCGGCCGGTCCGGCTCCGCCTCGGGTGCGGCGAGCGCCCCCTCCCCCGCCGCCTCCAAGGTCAGCGTGGCGATCGCCTGCAGGATCTCCGATCCGCGGATCTTGAGAAGCGACGACGCAGGATCCGGGGCACGGTCGCCGGCGCGCGTCGCCTCCGCCGCCACCACCCTCAGGCAAGTGATCTCCAGCGCCTTCACCTCGACCTCGATGGCGGCGAGACGGTCGCGGAACGAGGGATCGTCGATCAGCCGCCCCCGGGGGGAGCGGGTTTCGGCGGCGATCCGCTTGAGGCGCCTGATCCGCTCCTTCGCGATGCCGACCCGCGCCTGGCCCGCCCGTTCGTGCGACAGCAGGAACTTGGCGCAGTCCCACCCGCGCCTCGGGTCGCCCACCATGTTCTCCGCCGGCACCCGCACCTCGTCGAGGAAGACCTCGTTCACCTCGTGCTCGCCGTCGATGGTGAGGATGGGCCGGACGGTGATGCCAGGGCTCCTCATGTCGATCAGCAGGAAGCCGATGCCTTCCTGGGGTTTCGCCGCGCTCGGATCCGTGCGCACCAGGGCGAACATCCAGTCCGCCCAGTGCGCGAGCGTGGTCCAGGTCTTCTGCCCGGTGACGATCCAGTGCTCTCCCTCGAGGCGGGCCGTTGTGCGCAGGCTCGCGAGATCGGACCCCGCCTCCGGTTCGCTGAAGCCCTGGCACCACCAGTCCTCGAGCGTGACGATGCGGGGCAGGAAGCGGCGCTTCTGCGCCTCGGTGCCGAAGGCGATCAGCACCGGGCCGACCATTTGGGTGCCGAACTGTTGCGGCTGCGGTGCGGGTGCCGCCTGCAGGGCTTCGCGGAACAGGTAACGCCGCACCGGATCCCAGCCGGGACCGCCAGCCTCCTTGGGCCAATCCGGCACCGACCAACCGCGCGCGGCGAGGGTGCGGTGCCAGGCCACCCACTGCTCCTTGGTCGGCAGGCGTCCACTCTCCATCCGCGCGCGCGTCGCGGGATCGAGCGCGGCGTCGATGAAGGCGCACACCTCCTCGCGGAAGCGGCGCTCCTCCTCGCTCAGGCGCAGGTCCATCGCCGCCTCACGCCGCGCGGGCGAACCCTTCGCCGGCGGCGGCGAGGCGTTCCAGCAAGGGGGCCGGGCGAAGGGTCTCGTCGCCGGTGAGGGCGGCGAGTTCGGCGAGGCGATCGCGCACTGCGGCGAGGCCCCGGTTCTCCGCATACCACATCGGCCCGCCGCGCCAGGCGGGCCAGCCGTAGCCGTGGACGAACACGACGTCGATGTCGGAGGCGCGGGCGGCGATCCCCTCCTCCAGCACGCGCGCTCCCTCGTTCACCATGGCAAGCACCATGCGATCGAGGATCTCCTCGGGCGGAATGGCGCGCGGCGTCCGGCCGAGCTTGGCCGCCGTCTCGCGGATGATCCGTTCCGCTTCCGGATCGGGCTCGCCGGTCCGTCCGTCCGCACCGTAGCGGTACCAGCCAGCCCCGGTCTTCTGGCCGAGCCGTCCGGCGGCGACCATCGCGTCCGCGATCGGGAAGGAGATGCCGAAGGCGCGTCGGGCCGAGGCGCCGATGTCGAGCCCGGCGAGATCGGCCACCGCGAAGGGGCCCATCGCCATGCCGAAGGCCGTCAGCACGCGGTCGATCTCCCACGGCAGCGCCCCCTCCTGCAGCATCAATTCGCCCTGACGGGAGCGCGCGAAGGCGACCCGGTTGCCGACGAAGCCGAACCCGTTGCCGACGACGACCGCAACCTTGCCGATCCGTTTCGCCACCGCGAGCGCGGTCGCGAGCGTGCCGGGTTCGGTCGCCTTGCCGCGCACGATCTCAAGGAGCCGCATCACATGCGCGGGGCTGAAGAAGTGCAGGCCGAGAACATGGCCCGGGCGAGACGTCGCGGCCGCGATCGCATCGACGTCGAGATAGGAGGTGTTGGTGGCGAGGATCGCGCCGGGACGCGCGAGGCGATCGAGCTCGCGGAAGACGCCTTGCTTGACCCCCATGTCCTCGAACACGGCTTCGACCACGAGATCGGCGTCGCGGAGGTCGGCGAGGTCGGTGCTGCCGCGGATGCGCCCGAGCCGCTCGCTCAACTCGGCTTCCGTCAACTTGCCGCCCTCGACGCTGCGCCGCCAGGTGGACTCGATGCGGCCGAGGCCGCGTGCGAGCGCGTCGGCGGCGCGTTCGACGACGACGACCGGCAGCCCCGCGGCGGCGAACGCCATCGCGATGCCGGTACCCATGGTGCCGGCGCCGACGACGCCGACGCGCTCGACCGCCGCGGGCTCGACACCCTCCAGGCCCGGCACCTTCTGCGCCTCGCGTTCGGCGAAGAAGACGTGGCGCAGCGCCCGGCTCTGGTCTCCCGCCACCAGGCGGTCGAACAGGGCGCGCTCGGTGCGCATCCCCTCCTCGAACGGCACGGTGAGCGCGGCGCGCACGGCCTCCGCCGTCGCCGGCGGGGCCTCCATGCCGCGCGCGCGACGGACCACCGCCTCCGCAGCCCGGTCGTAGCTCGTGAGTTCCCCGGCGGTGCGACGGTCGCGCACGCGCGGGATTTCTCGCCCCGAAGCGAGCACCTCGCGCGCGAAAGCGATCGCGCCGGCTTCGAGATCGCCCTCGATCAGCCGGTCGATGATGCCGAGCGTCAGCGCGCGTTCCGCCGGCACCGCATCACCGGTGGAGATCAGCGCCAGCGCGGGTTCGGCGCCGATCAGACGCGGCAAGCGCTGCGTGCCGCCCGCACCGGGCAGGATGCCGCGCTTCACCTCCGGCAGGCCGACCATGGCGCCGGGCGAAGCCACCCGTGCGCGACAGCCGAGCGCGAGTTCGAGTCCACCGCCGAGGGCATGGCCATGGATCGCAGCGACCGTGAGCCCGGGGAAGGCATCGAGCGCGTCGATCACCTCGGTCAGCGTAGGCGAGAGGCGCGGCTTGCCGAATTCCGTCATCTCCGCGCCGGCCGAGAACATCCGCCCCTCGCCGATCAGGACGAGCGCCTTCGCCCCCTCGCTCTTCGCCCGCTCGATCGCCGCAACCAGCTGAGCGCGCAGTGCGTGCTTGAGCGTGTTCACCGGCGGGTTGGCGAGACGAAGCACGACCACCTCGCCGTGCCGGACTTCGCGGACCAGCGCGTCCTCGACCATCGTTCCTCCCGTCATCGCGGCAAGGGTGAGCCGGCCAACGCGCCGAGGCAAGAGGACCTGAAACGCGCAAAGGGCGCCGGAAGTGGTCCTCCGGCGCCCCGCCGCGAACCTGCCCGGTCGCGACCCGTCAGGCGGACTTCGCCATGATCTGTTCGGCGATGTTCCGCGGCACCGGGTCGTAGTGGTGGAACTGCATGGTGAAGGAGGCTCGCCCCTTCGACATCGAGCGCAGATCCGAGATGTAGCCGAACATTTCGGAGAGCGGCACGTGCGCCCGCACGATCACCGACGTGCCGAGGATGTCCTGGCTCTGGATCATGCCGCGGCGTCGGTTGAGGTCGCCCACCACGTCGCCGACATGGTCGGGCGGCGTGGTCACCTCCACGTCCATGATCGGCTCGAGGATGATCGGCCCCGCCTTCTTCATCCCTTCGCGGAAGCAGGCCTTGGCCGCGATCTCGAAGGCGAGCGCGGAGCTGTCCACGTCGTGGTACTTGCCGTCGAGCAACGTGGCCTTGAAGTCGACGGTCGGGAAGCCCGCGAGCACGCCGGTTTCGGCCTGGTTGCGGATGCCCTTCTCCACCGCCGGGATGTACTCCTTCGGCACCGCGCCGCCGACCACCGCGTTCTCGAACACGATCCCCGCGTTGCGCTCGAGCGGCTCGAACTGGATCTTCACCTCGGCGAACTGGCCGGCACCGCCCGTCTGCTTCTTGTGCGTGTAGGTCTCGACATGGGTGCGGGTGATCGTCTCGCGATAGGCCACCTGTGGGGCGCCGATGTTGGCCTCCACGCCATATTCGCGCTTCAGGCGATCAATGACGATCTCCAGGTGCAACTCACCCATGCCGGAGAGGATGGTCTGCCCGGTCTCCTGGTCGGTGCGCAGACGCAAGGACGGATCCTCGGCGGCGAGCTTCTGCAGACCGAGCGTCATCTTCTCGATCGCGTCCTTTGTCTTCGGCTCGACCGAGATGTCGATCACCGGCACCGGGAAGGCCATGCGCTCGAGCACCACCGGGTAGGAGGGGTCGCAGAGCGTGTCGCCGGTCTGCGTGTCCTTCAGCCCGATGAAGGCCGCGATGTCGCCGGCGTAGACTTCCTTGATCTCGTCGCGCTTGTCGGCGTGCATCTGGAACATCCGCCCGATGCGCTCCTTGTGGCCCTTGGTGCTGTTCAGCACCTGATCACCTGAGCGCAGGACGCCCGAATAGACGCGCACGAAGGTGAGCGTGCCGTACTTGTCGTTGATGATCTTGAAGGCGAGCCCCGAGAACGGCGCGTCCTCGCTGATGACGATCTCGCGCGGCTCTTCGGACGAACCCTCGGGCGGGACGGTCTTGATGCCGGGGATCTCGTTCGGCGCCGGCAGATAGTCTAGAACGGCGTCCAGCAACGGCTGCACGCCCTTGTTCTTGAACGAGGTGCCGCACAGCACGGGGCGGAACGTTCCGGCGATGGTGCCCTTCTTGATGCAGCGCTTCAGAGTCTCGACAGAGACGTCACCCTTGTCGAAGTACTCCTCCATCGCCGCGTCATCGACGGAGAGCGCGGTGTCGAGCAGCTTCTGGCGATACTCCTTCGCCTTCTCCTCGAGCTCGGGCGGGATGGGGGCGTCGCGGAAGGAAGCACCGAGCTCGGACCCGTCCCACACCACGGCCTTCATCTCGACCAGATCGACGATGCCGACGAACTGGTCCTCGGCGCCGATCGGCAGTTGGATCTCCAGCGGAACGATACCGAGCTTGTCGATCAGCGACTGCACCGCCTTGTAGAAATCGGCCCCCGTGCGGTCCATCTTGTTGATGTAGACGATGCGCGGGACGTTGTAGCGGTCGGCCAGACGCCAGTTCGTCTCGCTCTGCGGCTGGACCCCCGCCACCCCCTCGATGATGAAGATCGCGCCGTCGAGCACGCGAAGGCTGCGGTTCACCTCGATGTTGAAGTCGATGTGGCCCGGCGTATCGATGATGTTGATGCGGTGCCCCTTCCACTCGCAGGTGACGGCGGCCGAGGTGATGGTGATGCCGCGCTCGCGCTCCTGCTCCATGTAGTCGGTGGTGGTGGAGCCCTCGTGCACCTCGCCGATCTTGTGGCTGCGACCGGTGTAGTAGAGGATGCGCTCGGTCGTCGTCGTCTTGCCGGCGTCGATGTGCGCGGTGATGCCGATGTTGCGGATGCGCGAGAGGGGAACGTTGCGCGGCACGGTGGCCTCCTCGGTCTCGCCCCAAGCATGGCCGGGGCCTCAAGCAAAGGGCGGGCGCGACCGGGGGCGGTGACCAGGGCACCGCCGCGATCGCGCCGCGCTCTCGGAACGCGCGCTAGATGACGCGGCGAGCGGCAAAAAGCAAGCGCCGCAGTGTCTGGCCGGCGTGCGGGCGGCGCGGGGCGGATGGGCGACTGCCCGCGAGTCTCACGGATGCGTGAGCCTAACGAGGCCTGAGGCGGCGCGGTCCACCCGACGTCAGACGTTGAAGCGAAACAGCATCACGTCGCCGTCCTGCACCACGTAGTCCCGCCCCTCGATGCGTAGCTTGCCCGCCTCGCGCGCGCCCGCTTCGCCGCCGCAGGCGACGTAGTCGTCGTAGGCGATCGTTTCGGCGGCGATGAAGCCACGCTCGAAATCGCCATGGATCACCCCCGCCGCCTGCGGCGCCTTGGTGCCGCGCACGATGGTCCAGGCCCGCGTCTCCTTCGGCCCCGCGGTGAAGAAGGTGATCAGGCCCAACAGCCCGTAGCCCGCGCGAATGACGCGATCGAGCCCGGAGTCGGCAAGGCCGAGGCTGTCGAGGAAGGCCTTCTTCTCCTCCGCCGGCAGTTGCGCGATCTCGGCCTCGATCGCAGCCGAAACGACGACCGAGGCCGCCCCCTTCGCGCGCGCCATCTCCGCCACCTTCGCGCTCCAGGCATTGCCGGTGGCGGCAGAAGCCTCATCCACGTTGGCGACGTAGAGGACGGGCTTGGTGGTGAGCAGATTGAGCGCCCGCGCCCGCCCTTCCTCACCCGGCGGGATGGCAACGCGGGCCGGTTGACCACGGGCGAGGGCGGCCATGATCGGCTCGATCAGCGAAACGTGCGCCGCCGCGTCGCGATCGCCTCCGCGCGCCTTCTTCTGCAGGGCGGGCAGGCGTTTCTCCAGGCTCTCGAGGTCGGCGAGCATGAGTTCGGTCTCCACCGTCTCGGCATCGCGCAGCGGGTCGACCGACCCCTCGACATGGGTGACGTCCGTGCCCTCGAAGCAGCGCAGCACATGGACGATCGCATCGACCTCGCGGATGTTGGCGAGGAACTGGTTGCCCAAACCTTCCCCCTTCGAAGCGCCGCGCACCAAGCCCGCGATGTCGACGAACTCCAGGCTCGTCGGCACCACCTTGGCCGACTTCGCGATGCGGGCGAGCGTGTCCAGCCGCGGGTCCGGCACCGCCACCCGGCCGACATTCGGTTCGATGGTGCAGAAGGGATAGTTCGCCGCTTGGGCGGCCGCCGTCTCGGTCAGCGCATTGAACAAGGTGGATTTGCCGACGTTGGGCAGGCCGACGATGCCGCAGTTGAAGCCCATCGCGTGGTCTCCGGCGGGGTGAAGGCGGGGTGAAGACGTGGGGAGCGCGGGTCAGACCGAGGGCGCGCGCGCGGGCCGCTCGGCCGCCATGTTCACCGCGTTGAGGAACGGCTCGATCCGGCCCTCGACGAGCAGCGGGGCGGCTTCGGCGAGGCGATCGAGCAGCGGCTCGAGCCATACCGAATCCGAGGCGTGGAAGTTGCCGAGCACGTGGCCGACCACCTTCTCCTTCTGCCCCGGATGGCCGATGCCGAGGCGCACGCGCCAGAACTCAGGGCCGCCGCAGAGCTGGGTGATGGAGCGCAGCCCGTTGTGGCCGGCATTGCCGCCACCCTTCTTCACTCGCACCCGGCCCGGCGCGAGGTCGAGCTCGTCGTGGAAGACGACCACATGCTCGAGGGGCAGCTTGTAGAAGGCCATCGCCGCCCGCACGCTCTCTCCGGAGGCGTTCATGTAGGTCTGCGGCTCGAGGGCGAGCACCTTGCGCGCCGCAATCGTGCCTTCCGCGAACAGGCCGCGAAACCGCGCCCGCCACGGCGCGAAGCCGTGGCGGGCGGCGATGCGCTCGATCGCCATGAAGCCGATGTTGTGGCGGTTGCGCGCATGCTCCGGGCCGGGGTTGCCGAGCCCGACCCAGAGCGCGGGCAGCGTCACTTCTTGGCGGGCGCCTTGGCCGGAGCGGCCGCCTTGCCTGCCGCCGGCTGCGCGCCCTTCGCAGGCGCGGCACCCTTGGCCGGCGCGGCCGGCGCGGCCTCGGCGGCAGCCGGCGCGGCCTCCGCGCCCTTGGTCGGCGGCGCGATGGTGGCGATGGTGAAGTCGCGATCCGCGATCACCGGCCGCACGCCCGGCGGCGCCTTGATCGCGCTCCAGTGGATGGTGTCGCCGATGGTCAGGCCCGCGAGATCGACCTCGAACTTGTCGGGCACGTTCTCCGGGGTGCAATAGACCTCGACCTCGTGGCGCACGACGTTCAGCACGCCCCCTGCCTTCAGCCCCGGACAGGTGGCCTCGTTGAGGAACACCACCTCGACCGCGAACCGCACCTCCTGGCCGGGAGCGAGGCGCTGGAAATCGACATGCTCCGGCCGGTCGGTGACCGGGTGGAACTGCACGTCGCGCAACAGCGCGCGCTCGCTCTCCTCGCCAACCTTCACCTCATAGAGGCGCGACCGCCAGCCGTGGCGGTTGATCTCGCGCAGGATGGCGCGGGGCTCGACCGCAATCAGCCGCGGCTCTCGCTTGGCGCCGTAGATGACGCCGGGGATCCTGCCTTCCCGCCGGGTCGCGCGCGCCGCCCCCTTGCCGGCCCGCTCGCGCGACACGGCCTCGATCGTGACGATCTCGACCATCGCTCGCTCCATTTCCATGCAACAGAAAACGCGGGCCTCCAGGGGTGCCCGCGCACAGAGGTGATTACACTTCGAGGGCGGGGACCGCAAGCGGGGTCAGCCGCCAGACGCCCCCTTGCTCCTCCGGCGGCTCGAGCAGCAACGGCTCGGCGTTCGGGGTCTTGACGTCGATCGGAAGCCCCATGGCGGCACGCACGGCCCGGAAGAAAGCACCGTGCCCCACGACGAGCACGATCGGGTCGCGGGCGAGCGCGCGGTTCATGGCGCCCAGCGCACGGGCCGAGAGGACAGCGAAGGACTCTCCCCCCACCGGCGTGAACGCCCCCCTCACCCAGTGCCCGAACCACTCGCCGTTCGGCTGGCCCTCCTGCACGCCGAACGCCGCCTCGCGAAGGTCAGGGTCCTCGTGCAGCGGCAGATCGAGCGCCTCGGCGATCACCGCCGCCGTGTCGCGGGCGCGCGAGAGGGGAGAGTGGACGATGGTGGCGATGCCCTGGCCGCGCAGGGCGGCGGCAGCGGCGCGGGCCTGGGCCCAGCCGCGGGCGTTCAGCGGCACGTCCACATTGCCCTGGCTCACCCCGCGCGCGTTCCACTCCGTCTCGCCGTGACGAAGGAAGATGAAGCGGGTGCGAATCAGCGCCACGGCGTGATGGATCCCCGCTCAGCAGAACAGCGAGGAGACGGAACTCTCCTCGCTGATGCGCCTGATCGCCTCGGCGAGCAGGGGGGCGACCGTGATCTGGCGGATGTTGTGGCAGACGCGCACCGCCTCGGTGGCGAGGATGGAGTCCGTCGTCGTCATCATCTCGATCGGGGACGATGCCACGCGCGCCACCGCCCCTCCCGAGAACACGCCGTGCGTGACGTAGGCCGAGACCGACGTCGCGCCCGAACGCATCAGCGCCTCGGCCGCGTTGCACAACGTGCCGGCGGAGTCGACGATGTCGTCGATCAGGATGCAGTGCCGGCCGGCGACGTCGCCGATCACGTTCATCACCTCGGACACGCCGGCGCGTTCGCGGCGCTTGTCGATGATGGCGAGGTCGCAGTTGAGCCGGGTCGCGATCTGGCGCGCGCGCACGACGCCACCGACATCCGGGCTCACCACCATGATGTCGCGGCCCTCGTAGCGCTGGCGGATGTCGGCGGCGAACATCGGCGCGGCGAAGAGGTTGTCGACCGGGATGTCGAAGAAGCCCTGGATCTGGCCAGCGTGCAGGTCGAGCGTCAGCACGCGGTCGGCTCCGGCTTCGGTGATCAGGTTGGCGACGAGCTTGGCGCTGATCGGCGTGCGGGGGCCCGACTTCCGATCCTGCCGCGCGTAGCCGTAGTAGGGGATCACCGCGGTGATGCGGCGCGCGGAACCACGGCGCAGCGCATCCATGGTGATCAAGAGCTCCATCAGGTTGTCGTTCGCCGGATAGGAGGTGGACTGCACGACGAACACGTCCTCGCCGCGCACGTTCTCGTGGATCTCGACGAAGATCTCCATGTCGGCGAAGCGCCGCACGGAGGCCTTGGTCAGCGGCAGGTTGAGCGCCGTGGCTACCGCCTCGGCGAGGGGGCGGTTGGAGTTGCAGGCGACGATCTTCATCGCGCGCTCCGTCGCGGCGTGGGCTGAGGGCAGGGTGGCCGAGGGGTTAGCAACGGGGGCTTGGCGCGTAAAGGCGCGCGCGCCGCACGGCAGGGCTCAGCCGCCGGCGCGCGCGCGGCGGATCACCTCGGCCACTCCACCGGCCGCCTGCTCGGCGACCACCGACGCGACGTCGGCCCACAGCCCATCCAGCGTGCCGCGTGGCACCTCGTTCAGCTGCGTCACCGTGCCGAGCTCGGTGCCGTCCGCCCGCGTGACAGTCCAGATGATCTCCACCCGTTGTTGCCGTCGCGGCAGGTCAGTGATCGAGACGCGGCCCTCGAGGTCGAATTCGGCCTGGGCGCCCTCCTGCACCACCAGGCCCTCGCGGGCCAAGGCGTTGCGCAAGGCGCGGGCGAGCGAAACGTTGCCGTCGCCCGGTGCGCCGCGCACGCCGGCAAAACGAAGGGTCGGCGCCCGCGCCTCCGCCGCCTCGGCGCCTGCCGCGCGCGTCGAGGCGTCGACCCGGGCAAGCAAGTCGGCGACCGCTGGGGCAGCTTCCGCTGCGGCTCGCCGCAGCACGCCCTCCTCCCCGCCGGCCCAGGGCCCGGCGGGCAGCGGCCGCGGGCCGCCCGCCGCCCCGAGCACCGCGCCTTCGGCATCGACCAGCGTGTAGGTCAGACGGACCACGCCGGCGGCGGGTTCGGCGGCGGCAAGCAGGCGGTAGCGCGGACGGGCAATGCCGGCCGCGGTTGCCGGCACCTCGCGCTCCTGCAGCGCCTCGGCGAGGAAAACGGCGAAACGCCGGGCGGCATCCTCGGTCAAGCCCAGGCTGGTCGAGGGGGGAACGACGATGCGCGCGGGCGGACTGCGCGTCAGTTCCGCCGGCGAACCGCTCTCGGGCGTGCGCTCGAACGGCATCGGCAACCGCCCGCAGGCGGCGGCCGCGAGCAAGACCAACACGGCCAGGATACGCATCACGTCAGCACGCAGGTCGCGAGCAAGGCAAGGAGGAGAAGGAGCAGAAACCAGACGAGGTAGGGCACGGCGCGCGCCTTAGCACAGGCAGGAGCGTGAGCGGAGACCGGGCGGCTAGGCCCGTGCCACACGCCGCCGTATCCTGGTCGTGCCGGGGAGGATCGCACAGCCCGCTCGAGGAAACCTGATGACCACGCACATGCGCCGGGGCCTCCTTGCCCTGCTGCTCGCCCTGCCCTCTGCCGCCGCCCTCGCACAGCCGCGCCAGCCGGGCCAGGGCCGCGGCGGCGGGCAAGCGGGCCAGGGCCGGGGGCCGGGGCAGGGCCAGCCGCGGGCGCAACAGCGGCCGCAGCAACAGCCCCCGCGGCAACAGCAGCGTCAGGCGCAGCGCCAGCCCCAGCGGCAGCAGCAACAACGGCAACAACAGCAGCAGGAGCAACTGCGCCGGCAGCGGCAGATCGAGGAGCAGCGCCGCCGCCAAGAGCAGCGTGGTCCGGCACCCAACCAGTCTCCCGGCCCGAGAGGTCCCGGCGGCCCGCCCGGCCGCGGCTGAGCCTGGCCCCTCAACCCGGCAGCGCGATCGCCGAAAGCTGGTGCCCGATCGGGCCGCCGCCCCCGTGCATGGCGCGGCGATGGCTGAAGAACCGCGCTTCGTCGGTGTAGGTGTCGAGGCCCAGGTCGAACACCCGCGGCACCCCGGCGGTGACCAGACGCGCGGCGCAGTAGCCGGGCAGATCGAACAGGCGGCGGTCGGGTCGAGCTGCGGGCGCGAGGAACGGGGCTCCGGTCGGCCCGAGTGCGACGATGACGTCCTCGCCGACCTCGTAGAAGGGTTGGCGTATGCAGGGGCCGATCGCGGCGAGAACCCGCTCCCGCCGCGCACCGAGCCGCTCCATCGCCGCCACCGTCGCCTCGAGCACGCCGGCGATCGCGCCCCGCCAGCCCGCATGCGCCGCCCCGACCACACGGGCTTCGGCGTCCGCGAACAGCACGGGGGCGCAATCGGCGGTGACGATGGCGAGCCCCACGCCCCCGAGCCGGGTCACGGCGGCATCCGCCCGCGGACGATCCGCCTCGCCCCATGGCGTCTCGAGCACCGCCACCTCAGCCCCGTGCACCTGAAACAGCCCGATCAGGCGATCGACCCCGAGGGCGGCGGCGGCCCGGCGTCGGTTCTCGGCCACCGCGGCCGGGTCGTCCTTGCCCGAAAGCGAACAGTTCAGGGAGGCGAAGGGGCCTGAGGACACGCCGCCCTGCCGGGTGAAGAAGCCATGCAGGACGGGAAGCCCGGCGGTGAGCAGCGGCGGGGTCACGGCGTGAAGCCCGGCGGGGTCGCGGCGCCGGGCGGCAGCACCGCGAGCGCCTTGAACAGGAGCCCCATCGCGTCCGGGTCCATCAGCCGGCGCGCCGCGGCCTGCAGCTGGCGGGCCGTCGCCGGCGGAGCGTTGCGGCAAAGGATCGCCGTCCGCTCCGGCAAGCCGAGCGCGCGCAGGAAGGCGCCCTGCGGAACGGGGCCGAACACCGATGCCCCCGCCCCGCGCGCCGCGCGGGCCAGAGCGGCGAAGTCGACCTGGGCGGAGAGGTCGGCCTCACCCGGTGCGGCGAGCGGATCGACCGGCTGATGAGCGCGCACCGCCTGCAGCGTGTCCTCCGCCCCGCCGAGGTGACCGTAGTCGAGCACGAGCACCGCCCCGCCGAAGCGTACCACCCGCTGTGCCGCTTCGGCGATCCATGCCTCCACCGCCTCGCTGACCTCCCCTGCCCTGCCCGGCGGCGGCGTGGCGGGGATCTCGGTCCAAACCAAGTTGTCGCCGTCGAGCGCGACCGCCCGCTCCGCCCACGCCTCACCGCGGCGGCGGAACTGCCGCACGGGCAGCGCATCGAGGAACTCGCTGGCGATCAAGAAAAGTGGGGCCTCAGGCAGAGTGGCGAGGCTCTCGTGCCAGGCAGCGACGCGGTCGCCGAGACGCGCTGCCTGCAGGGCGCGCAGGGTGGGGCTCGTCTCGATCAGGTGCACCGAACAGGCGGCGGCGAAATCCGGCGCAAGCCGATCGATCAGCCGCAGCGCATCGGCCATCAGCGTGCCGCGCCCCGGCCCCGCCTCGGCGAACACGGCGGGCGTGGGCGCCCCTTGCGTCCGCCACACCTCCACCATCCAGGCGCCGATGAGTTCGCCATAGGCCTGGGTGGTTTCGGGGGCGGTGATGAAGTCGCCCCCCCGCCCGAGCGGGTCGCGCGTGCCGTAATATGCGGCGTTGGCCAGCGCCATGAAGCGATCGAGCCGCATCGGGCCTCGCGCGGCGATCTCGGCCGCGATCACCGCGCGCGCGTCCGGCTGGTCGCGATCGCCCATGCGCCGACGAGGAGCATCGGGACGGACAGTACCTGGCCCATGGTCAGCCCACCCGCCAGGAATCCCATGAAATCGTCCGGTTCGCGAAACAGTTCGCCGACGATGCGGGCGATGCCGTAGCCCGCGAGAAACGCGCCGCCGAGAAACCCCCGCCGGGCGCGCAGCCGGCCGTTCCGCGACAACAGAGCCATGACCGCGAACAGCACCAGCCCCTCGAGCACGGCCTGGTAGAGCTGGCTCGGGTGCCGCGCCAGCTGCAGGGGATCGGCCGGGAAGACCATCGACCACGGCCCGTCCCAGGGCCGGCCCCAGAGCTCGCCGTTGATGAAGTTGGCGATGCGCCCGAGCCCGAGCCCGATCGGGGTCGCCACCGCCACCCGGTCGATGAAGGCGTAGAAGTCGATCCCCCGCGCGCGGCAGAACAGGAGCGTGGCGAGGATCACGCCGATGAGGCCGCCGTGGAAGGCCATGCCCCCCTTCCACACCATCAGCGCCTCGAGCGGGTTCGCGAGGTAGTACGAGGGGCGATAGAAGAGGACGTAGCCGAGGCGGCCGCCGAGAATCACGCCGAGCACGGCCCAGGTCAGAAAGTCGTCGACCTGCTCCCTGCTCGCCGCGCGAGGCTCCTGCTCCACCAGGCGGCGCACCAGGCGCCAGCCGAGCACGATGCCGGCGATGTAGGCGAGCGCGTACCAGCGGATGGCGAACGGCCCGATGGAGACCAGGACCGGGTCGATCGCCGGGTAGGGGATCACGGCGCGCGTCCCTGATGGGCCGGCAGCAAATGCTCGCGCACGTAACGGGCCACGCCGTCCTCGAGCGGGGTGAAGGGTCGCGTGTAGCCCGCCGCCCGCAGCCGCTCGAGGCGGGCCTCGGTGAAGTATTGGTACTGCGCGCGCAAATGCGCGGGCGTGTCGATGAACGAAATGGCCGGTTCCCGCCCCAGCGCGGCGAAAATCGCGTGCACGAGGTCGAGATAGGTCCGTGCGCGGCCGGTGCCGACGTTGAACAGGCCCGAGACCTCGGGGTGATCGAGCAGCCAGAGCACGACGTCGACGCAATCCCCGACCCAGACGAAGTCGCGCGCCTGGTGTCCGTCCGCGATGTCGGGGCGGTGGCTGCGGAACAGGGTGGCGGGGCGGCCCGAGAGGATCTCGTCCGTCTTCACCTTCACCACGGAGATCATCGCGCCCTTGTGGTCCTCGCCCGGCCCGTAGACGTTGAAGAACTTCAGCCCCGCCCACTGCGGCGGGCGGGGACGGCCGCGCGCGATGAGGTCGGCGACGCGCCGGTCGAAGGCATGCTTCGACCAGCCGTAAAGGTTGAGGGGCCGCAGCCGAGCGAGATGATCCGGCGAGGAGTCGTCGTCGAAGCCGGCAGAGCCGTCGCCGTAGGTCGCAGCGGAGGAGGCGTAGATCAGCGGCACGTCCTTGCGCGCCGCCCATTCCCATAGCCGCAGCGAGAGCGAGACGTTGGTGTGTACGGCACGGTCGCCGTCCGTCTCCGTGGTGGACGAGACGGCCCCCATGTGCACGATGGCGGACAGAGGCGGCGACCGCCCGAGCCAGGCGTCGAGATCGTCGGGCAGGACGAACTCGGCAACGAGCGTGCGCGCCAGGTTCCGCCACTTCGGCCCCGCCCGCAGCCGGTCGCAAACGACCACCTCTTCGCCGCGTCCCGCGAGGGCGGCGGCGATGTTCGAGCCGATGAAGCCGGCACCGCCGGTGACGAGGATCATGGGGCGAGCATGCTGGGAAGGACGGGGGGACTCGGGCCGGTTGCCGCCGCGGCGTCGCGCTTATACGGTCCGCCGCCGGCCGGAAACAACGGCGCGGCAAGGAGGGGTCCAATGCGCGGGCGAACGATGCTCGACGATGCGGCGGGCGTGGCCGGGGGAGCGGTGTCGCTCCTTGTCGGCCTGCGGCGGGAGATGGAGGCGATGGCGCGCGCGGCGGCGGAGGCGGTGATCCGTCGCCTCGATCTCGTCACCCGCGAGGAGTTCGAGGTGGTGCGTGAGATGGCGCAGCGGGCGCGCGAGGAGAACGAGCGGCTGGCGGCCCGCGTCGCCGCCCTCGAGGGCCATGCGCCGCCGCCGCGGGACGAGGTGGAGGGCACCGCCCCCTGAGCCCCGCCGCGTGACGGCCGCGTGAAGTCTCATCGCCGGTGGAAGCACTTTCTTGCGCCGACGCGAGTCGGGTCCGTAGCCTAAGGGTGGTGGTGCGCGGCGGGGCGTTCCCCAACATCTCGCCGCTGCGACGCCGCCTCGCCCCCTCAGGACAGGGAGCCCAAGGCCATGGCCGACCGTCTCGCCCTGCGCGACCCGGATGTCACCCCGAACCCGCTCGACCTCCTCGAACAGATCGTCGCCGCCAACGACTGGACCTTCGACCGCCGCGGCGAGGACGCGATGGCGGTCGAGGTGCCCGGCAAGTGGTGCGACTACACGCTTTATTTCTCGTGGTGCGAGGAGATCAGCGCGCTGCATTTTTTCTGCGCCTTCGAGCTGAAGGTGCCGCCACCGCGGCGCGCGGCGGTGCATGAGCTGCTCGCGCTCGCCAACGAGAAGCTCTGGTTCGGGCATTTCGGCGTGTGGTCGGAGGAAAATACCCCCGTGTTCCGGCACTCGGTGCTGCTGCGCGGGGCGGGCGGGCTCTCCGTCGAGGCGCTCGAGGACATGGTCGACATCGCGGTAACGGAGTGCGAGCGCTTCTACCCGGCCTTCCAATACGTGCTGTGGGGCGGCAAGTCGCCCGCCGAGGCGCTCTCTGCCGCGATGCTGGAGTGTGCCGGCGAGGCCTGAGCGGGAGAGCCTCGGCGTGACGGCAAAGGACCGCCCGATCCTCCTCGTCGGCTGCGGCAAGATGGGCGGGGCCATGCGCGCCGGGTGGCTGGAGGCCGGGCGTGCGGTCGTGGTGGTCGAGCCGGGGCCCCACGCTCCCGACGGTGCCGTGTCATCCCCCGAGGCGCTTCCGCCGGACCTGGCGCCAGCCGCCGTGGTGTTTGCGGTCAAGCCGCAGGATGCCGCGAAGGTTTTGCCGGCCTATGCCCGGTTCGCGGGCGCAGCCGTGTTCCTCTCCATCATGGCCGGGCGAACCATCGCCGGCATGCGCGCGCTCCTCGGCGAGCGGGCGGCGGTGGTGCGGGCCATGCCGAACCTGCCGGCCTCGATCCGGCGCGGTGTGACCGTCGCCTGCGCCGGGCCCGGCGTGGGCGAGGCCGAGCGCGCGCTGAGCGACGCGCTCCTTCGTGCCATCGGGACCGTCGGCTGGGTCGAGGAGGAGGGGCTGATGGATGCGGTGACCGCGGTGTCCGGCTCAGGCCCGGCTTACGTCTTCCTGCTCGCCGAACTGATGGAGGCCGCTGGCCGCGCGCAAGGCCTGCCGCCCGATCTCGCCCGGCTGCTGGCGCGCGAGACGGTCGCCGGGGCTGGCGCGCTGCTCGCCGCCTCGAGCGAGGATGCCGCCGATCTGCGCCGTGCCGTGACCAGCCCGGGCGGCACGACGGCGGCCGCGCTTGCGGTGCTGATGGCCGAGGACGCCTGGCCGAAAGCGGTGGCTGAGGCGATCGCCGCCGCCGCCCGGCGTTCCCGCGAACTGGCAGGCTGAGCTGGCCGGGGCTATGTGAGCGGCATGGACGCGATCGACGCTTTCGACCGGGACGTCACCGCCGCGCTGATGCGGGTCGCCGCCCGCGAGGGCTGGACGAACACCACGCTCGCCGAGGTCGCGCGCGAGGCCGGAACCACGCTCGCCGCCCTTCGGCCACGCTTCCGCGATCGGGCCGACGTGCTCGACCGCTTCGGCATGGTGATCGACGCCACCGTGCTCGCCGGCACCCCGCCGCTCAACGAGGCGGACACGGTGAAGGACCGTCTGTTCGACATCCTGATGCGCCGGTTCGACGCCCTCGCCCCGCACCGGGCGGGCGTGCTCGAGGTGTGGCGGGCGATGCGGCGCGATCCCCTCTTCGCCGCCGCCCGCGTGCCGCCGACCATCCTGTCGATGCGGTGGATGCTGGAAGCGGCCGGCGTGCCCTCGTCAGGGCCGACGGGGCTCCTCCGCGCGCACGCGCTGTTCGCGGTCTGGCTCGCCGCCTTCCGCGCCTGGGAGACGGACGAGACGCCCGACATGGCGCCGACCATGGCCGCGCTCGACAAGGGGCTGACGCGGGCCGAGAGCCTGGCCGAGACGGTGGAGCCTTGGCTCGGCGGACGCGCCTTCTCCCCACCGCCGCCGCCCGAGACGCCGCGGGCCCCGCTGGGTGCCGCCTCGGAACCCTCCGGCGTCTAGACCTTCGAAGCGCGCCGTCCGTTTCGTTGTTGCGCTGCACAAGAACGTTTGACGGCGGCGGCGGCGCCCGCTAGACGCGCCGCGGCAGCCGGTGCCCTTCCCATGCTCGGCCCGGCCCGCCCACCCGATCCGCCAGCGAGGAGCCCGCGCCGATGACCAAGAAGCCAGAGAGCCTGTTCGACATGGACTTCACCAAGATCATGGCCGAGTTCAAGCTGCCTCAGGTCGACGTCGAAGCCCTGGTCGCCGCCCAGCGCAAGAACATCGAGAGCCTGTCCACCGCGAACCGCCTCGCCCTTGAGGGCATGCAGGCAGTGGCCAAGCGCAACATGGAGATCATGCAGGCGACACTCGCCGACCTGACGGAGGCGATGAAGGCGCTCGCCGCCGCCGAGGCCCCGCAGGCGAAGGCCGCCAAGCAGGCCGAGCTGATGAAGCAGACCTACGAGAAGGCCATGCAGCACATCCGTGAGCTGCAGGACATGATCCAGAAGATGTCCGGCGAGGCGATGAACGTGTTGAACAAGCGCATCGCCGAAGCACTCGACGAGGTGAAGGCGATGATGGAGAAGGCGAAGGCCTGAGCGGCGCCTGCCCCTCCCGTCGGTCGGCAAGGGCGCCCGCGGGCGCCCTTCCTGTTTGCGGGTTCAGGCGGGAAGCCTGATCCGCGCCCTCAGGCCTCCTTGGGGACTGTCCTCGAGCAGGATCTCGCCGCCATGCGCGCGCACGATGTCGCGCGCGATGGTGAGCCCGAGCCCCGTGTGCCCTGGGCCCGCGCTGTCGCCGAGGCGGACGAACGGTCGGAATGCCTCCTCCCGCCGTTCGGGCGGGATGCCCGGCCCGTCATCGTCGATGGTGATTTCCACCGCCTCGCCGCCCGGTCGCGCCACCCGCCGCGCCGCCAGCCACACCTTCTTGGCGTGACGACGCGCGTTGTCGATCAGGTTGGTCAGGCACCGGCGCATGGAGTCCGGCCGAAGCAGCAGCACGATCGGCGCCCCGCCCTCCCCCTCCACCTCGACCACGGCGCCCGAGGCACGGGCCTTCGCCGCCGCCTCGCCGAGCAGGGCGACGATGTCGGTCGGCTGCGCCTGCTCCGCCGCCTCGCCGCGGGCGAAGGCGAGGTAGCCCTCGATCATCCGCTCCATCTCGGCGACGTCCTCCTCCAGGGCGGCGATCTCCTCCGCCTCCTCCGGGTTGCGGCGTGCGAGCACCGCGAGAGCAAGCCGCATCCGCGTGAGCGGCGTGCGGAGATCATGACTCACCCCGGCCAGCATCTCGGTGCGCTGGGCGAGGAAACGGCGGATGCGCTCCTGCATCCGGTTGAAGGCGGCCGCCGCCTGGCGAATCTCGGTCGCACCCTCCGGCTTGATCGGGCCCGGATCCGCCCCCTTGCCGAAGGCTTCCGCCGCCGCCGCCAGCCGCCGCACGGGCTTGACTTGGTTGCGCATGAAGAGCGCGGCGATCGCGAACAGGATCAGCGCCGAACCGATCAGCCACAGCACGAACACGGTGACCGTTCCGGTGAAGAGCCGTTTCGCCGGCGCCTCGACGTGCAGAACCCCGTCCGGCAACTGCACCTGGATCTGCACCTCGCGATCGGTCCGGCTCGACCAGTCGATGCGAAACGGCAGGCCGAGCCGCTCGGCCAGCGCCGTGCGCAGCTCCGCCTCCGTCGGTCCCTCCAGCACGTCGGGTGGAGAGGCGGGCAGCGTCTCGCCCGGGGCGAAGCGGATGGCGAGATCGGTGCGGGCGAGGAATTGCCGTGTGAGCCACTCGCGGTCGGCCTCCGTGGGGAAGCGCTCGAGCGTGGCGACGGCGAGTGCGACGTCGCCCGCCACCGCATGCGCAAGCCGCCGCGACACCACCTCCCAGTGCGTGCCGTAGAACATCTGCAGGGCGATCGCCTGCAGCACCACGAGGGGCGTGACGATGATGAGAACGCTGCGCCCGAACAGCGTCCGCGGCAGGAAGCGTTTCAGTGCCGTCACGAGGGCTTCAACACGTAGCCCCGCCCGCGCACCGTCTGCAGGAAGATCGGTTCGCGCGGATCGGGCTCGATCTTGCGGCGAAGCCGCGTCACCTGCACGTCGATCGCGCGCTCGCCGGCCTCCTCCTGGCCGAGCGCGGCAGCGAGGTCCTCGCGGGTGAGAATCTCGCCGGCGCGGCGGGCAAGCGCCGCGAGGAGAGCGGCTTCGCCGCCGGTGAGGCGGATCGTCTCCGCGCCGCGGGTCAGCGTGCCGCGGGCGGGATCGAACACCGCATCGCCGAGGATGACGGGGGCATCCGCGGCGGCGGCCGGGCGCGCGGCCCGGCGGCGCAGGATGGCGCGGATGCGCAACGCAAGCTCGCGCGGCTCGAAGGGCTTGGCGAGATAGTCCTCCGCCCCGTGCTCGAAGCCGGCAATGCGGTCCTCCGGCGCGCCGCGCGCGGTGAGCAGCACCACCGGAATGTCGTGCGTGCGGGCGACCCAGGCGGTGAGGTCGAAGCCGCTCTCGCCCGGCATCATCACGTCGAGCACGATGAGGTCGAAGGCGAGCCCCGAAAGCTTGGCCCGCGCCTCGGTGGCATCCGCCGCCACGGTCACGCGGAACCCCTCCCCCTGCAGGAAGCGGCGCAGGAGGTCGCGCAGCCGCGTGTCGTCATCCACCACCAGGATGTGCGGCGCATCGGGCGGCGGTGCGGCTTCGCGCATCGGCGGCGCCATGCCCCGCCCCCGGCCGTTCCCCTCAGGCGACCTTGCCGGCGACCGGTGCCCCGGCCGCGGCGACGCGCAGCCCGAGCCGCGCCCGCGCCTCGGGTCCGAGCAGACCGAGCATCACCTTGCGGAAGCCCTCCACCGCCGGCCCGCCCGCATCGCGGAAGGCGCGCGCGAGCAGCGCGCGCTGGCTTTCGAACAGGCGCCGCTCCAGCGCCTCGCCGGCCGGGGTGAGCGAGAGCAGCCGCTGGCGGCGATCCGACCGCCCGCGCGACTGCACCACATAGCCCCCCGCGATCAGCGGCTGCAGCACGCGCCCGAGCGACTGCTTGGTGATGCGTAGGATTCCGAGCAGCTCGGAGACCGTGATGCCGGGATGGCGGCCGACGAAGTAGAGGACCCGGTGATGCGCCCGCCCCATGTCGAGTTCGGCCAGGATGGCATCCGGGCCAGCCGTGAAGTCGCGATAGCCGTAAAACAGCAGTTCCATGGCGAGGCGGATCTCCTCCTCGCGCAGGTAGAGAAGCCCCGCCGTGCCCCGCCCGTCCATGCGGACTCGTCTCCTCTGGGTCCCGCGCGGGATTACGTCAGTATCGTTGACATATCAACCCACCCCGCCTAGCGTCGCGTGGCGTTGCGCGAAACGCACCCGGCACGCAACACTCTTGCGAGGACCCGCCTCCATGGCTCTCGTTCCCTATGACGATCGCGACGGGCTGATCTGGTACGACGGCGTGCTGCGGCCGTGGCGCGAGGTCAAGCTGCACGTGCTGAGCCACGGCCTGCATTACGCCTCAGCCGTGTTCGAGGGGGAGCGCGCCTACAACGGCCACGTCTTCAAGCTGCGCGAGCACAGCCAGCGCCTCGTCGACTCCGCCCGCCTGATGGACATGGCCCTGCCCTGGACGGTGGAGCAGATCGACGAGGCGACCAAGGCCACCCTCGCCGCCTCAGGGCTTTCGGACGCCTATGTCCGCCCGATCGCCTGGCGCGGATCGGAGATGATGGGGGTGTCGGGGCAGAAGAACACCATTCATCTCGCGATCGCGGTCTGGTCCTGGGGGGCCTATTTCGGCGACGACCGCATGAAGGGCATCAGGCTGACCACCGGGGAATGGCGCCGCCCCCATCCGCAGACGGCGCCGACGGCGGCGAAGGCGGCCGGGCTCTACATGATCGCCACCCTGAACAAGCACGCCGCCGAGGCGAAGGGGTACAACGACGCGCTGATGCTGGACTGGCGCGGCCAGATCGCGGAAGCCACGGGCGCCAACATCTTCCTCGTCATCGACGGCGAGCTGCACACACCGACCCCCGACTGCTTCCTCGACGGCATCACCCGCCGCACGGTGATGGCGCTCGCGCGCAAGCGGCAAATGAAGGTGGTGGAGCGCGCGATCTGGCCGGAGGAGCTCGCCAAGGCGACCGAGGTGTTCCTGACCGGCACCGCCGCCGAGGTGACGCCGGTGGCGGAGATCGACGGCCATCGCTTCACCCCGGGCCGGATCACCGAGACGCTGCTGCAGGACTATGAGCGGCTGGTGCGGCTGCCGCCCGAGGAGGTCGAGCGTCTCGCGGCCTGACCGGGGCGGCGTCTGCGCATCGCGGAACGCCGCCAGTGCCGTCCAGGCGAATCCGGAGTCCGGCGGCGGCGGGGCCGGTCCGGTGTGTTGCTGTCTGAGGAAGTGAGGCGTCGGCGGCGCCCGCGTTGTTGAGACGCCGCTGCCGTTGGCGCCCGTCGCCCGCTCTGCCACACACCCTACCGTGCCCGCCCTCCTCGTCGTCCTCGTCCTCACCCTCGCCCGCGTCCTCTGGCTCGGGCTCAACGAGCCCAACCTCTACGCCGACGAAGCGCAGTACTGGATCTGGGCGCAGACCATCGCCGGCGGCTACTACTCCAAGCCCCCCCTGATCGCCTGGACCATCGCCGGCTTCACCGCCCTCTGCGGCGAGACGGAGGGCTGCATCCGCCTCTTCTCCCCGCTCGCCCACGCGGCGACCGCACTGCTCCTTGCCGCCACCGCGAACCGGCTGTTCGATCGCCCAACCGGGTTCTGGACGGCGCTGCTCTACGCCACCCTGCCCGCCGTCTCCGTCTCCTCCGCCATCGCCTCGACGGACGCGCTGCTCCTGCCGGCTTGGGCGGCAGGGCTCTACGCCCTTGTGCGCCTGCGCGAGGCCCCCTCCCTCGCGTGGTGGGCGGTGGTCGGCCTCGCGGTGGGGGTGGGCATGCTCGCCAAGTACACGATGGCCGGGTTTTTGCTGTCCCTGGCCCTGTGGTGGCTCGTCGAGCGCGGGCCCAAACCGGCGTTGACAGGACCGGGGCCCTGGCTCGCGCTCGGCCTCGCCCTCCTCGTGCTGACGCCCAACCTCGTGTGGAACGCGCTGCACGGCTTCGCCACCATCCGCCATGTCGGCGAGAACACCAATCTCGCCCGCGGCGCCTCGTTCAACCTTGGCGAGGCGGCGGAGTTCTTCGGCGCGCAGTTCGGCGTGTTCGGCCCCCTCACCTTCGCGCTCCTGCTCTGGATCCTGTCCCGCCGCGACACTTGGCGCGAGGCGCGCACGCGCCTCCTTGCCCTGTTCGTCGTGCCCTTGGGCGCGCTGATCCTCGGCCAATCCTTCCTCTCGCGGGCGAACGCGAACTGGGCGGCGCCGATCTATGCAGCGGGCACGATCCTGGTCGCCGCCTGGGCGGTGGCGCGGGCCCGCACCCTGCTGCTGCGGGCTTCGGTCGCTTTGCACGTCGCGGCCGCCCTGGCGATTTTCGCCGGGCCCCCTGCCCTCGCCGCCGCGGGGGTGGACCTCCCTCGCCGCTTCGACCCCTGGATGCGCCAGCGCGGCTACGACGTGCTCGGCCAGGCGATTGCGCGCGAAGCCGCCCCCCATGCGGGCGCGCGGTTCCTGTTCGACCAGCGGCGCGACATGGCGAGCTTGACCTATTACATCCGGCCGCACCCGTTCGACGCGCGGATGTGGGAACCGGACGGCGTGGCGCGCAACACCTTCGAGCAGACGGCTCCACTCAGGCCCGAGGATCGCGGCCCCTTCCTGTACGTGACGCGCCGCGAGGATCCGACCGACGTGGTGTCCCGCTTCGACCGCGCGGAACGCCTCGCCCGCCTCGTCGTGCCCACCCACCGCGACGCCGCGCTGCGCTACACGCTGTGGCGCCTGGACGGTTTCCGGGGCTACCGCGACTGACGCGCGCCCTCGCCCCCTCTTGAAGGCTCGCGACGCATTTCCCACAGCATCAACCGGCTACGCCCCGTCCTTGGGTGCGCTCGCCTGCGGGCGGGGCGGACCGGAACAGAGGAGACGCACGCCATGATGGACTGGAGGAAAGCCCTGTTCGGCGGCCAGATCCTCGTCGGTCTGGCGCTCGCCGTCACCCCTTGGCTGTTCGGTTTCGTTGGCGAGACCGTGCCGGCCTGGACTGCCTGGGCCACCGGCGCGGTGATGGCCTTGAGCGGGGTCGCCGCCCTCGCCTGGTTCGCCTTCGCCGCCTCCTGGGTGGCGCTGGTGGCCGGCGTATGGTCGATCGTCGCCCCCTGGCTGCTCACCTTCTCCGCCCAGACGGCGGCGATGTGGAGCCATGTGGCGGCCGGCGCCCTGATGGCGATCTCCGCCGCCGCGGCGCTCTGGTACGAATACCAGCCGCGCAAGACGGCGCAGGCCTGAGCCTGAGCGATCCCGACCGGTGGAGCATGAAAACGCCCGCGTGGCCCACCTCCGCGGGCGTTCCGCGTCTTCGGCTCCTACTCCGCCGCTGCCCGCCGCGGCGTGAGCCAGCGTGCTGCGGCGGCGTCGTCCTCGGCCCGCGCCGCCACCCAGGCAGAACTCCCGTCGCGGAACTCCTCACGCTTCCAGAACGGCGCCTTGGTCTTCAGCCAGTCTATCAGGAAGGCGCAAGCGTCGAGTGCGGCCTGACGATGCGCCGAGGCCGTCGCCACCAGCACGATCGGGTCACCCGGCATCAGTCTGCCCACGCGGTGGATCACCGTGCAGCCGAGGAGCGGCCAGCGCGTCTCGGCCTCGGCCGCGATCGCGCCGAGCGCCCGTTCCGTCATCCCCGGATAATGCTCCAGCGTCATCGCCACGATCGGCCGCCCGCCCGCGGTGTCGCGCACCACGCCGAGGAACAGGCCGATCCCGCCGATATCCGTCCGGCCCGCGGTCAGACGCGCGATCTCCGCCGCGGTGTCGAACGGCGCCTCCTGCACGACGATCCGCGCCATGGCCCTTCCTCCGTTCAACCGCCGGTCACCGGCGGGAAGAATGCGACCTCATCGCCCGGCGCGATGGGCGTCTCGGGCCCGGCGAAATCCTGATTGACGGCGCAGCGCACGGTCGCGAGGTCGGCGAAGGCTGCGGCGTGCCCCGGCGAACGGGCGGAAAGCCAAGCGATCAGGTCAGCGACCGTGCGCACGCCGGCGGGCGGCTCGACCTCCTCCGCCGCTGTTCCGGCCTTCTCGCGAAGCCACGCGAAATAAAGGATTTTCATCGCGGCGCCGGCACGGTGCGGATGCGCCCGTCCGCCCCCATCAGGGTCATCGTGCCGCCGTCCTGCAGGGTGGTGCCGCTGCCGGCCGGGCCGCCGAAGGTGCCGATGCGTCCCGTTCCGCCCGTCGTCACCGTGCCCGGCTCGGTGCCGGGGATCGCCTGGCCGCGGCGGACCACCGACGGGGGCGCGAGCTCGCGCGGCGGCACGCGCGCCTGCAGCTCGGCCGGGTCCTGACCGGTGATGGTTTCGGTGCCGGGCCGGGTGGAGGAGCCACGCGGGGCGCGCTCGCGCCGCTCGCGCGCGGCACGCTCCTCCTCCGTCTCGAACAGCGGACGCCGTTCCAACGTCATGCGCGGCCAGGCGACGGCCGGGTCGGCAACCAGGGGGCTCACCCCGTCATCGGCGCCGACGAGACGGCGCCCGGTGTAGCTGTCAGGCGGGACGGAGGGGCGAGACGAGGCGCCGAATCCGCCAAACCCCTCACCGGAGCCGGCGAAGCCAGCACACCCGGCCAGCAGCGACCCACCCACCAACAGGGCCATCAGCCCCACGCCGCGCATGACACGTCCCTCTCTCCGCCCCATTCCGATCTGCGCGTTTGCGGCCGGTGGCGCAAGCCTACTCCGCCGCCGGCGCACTGCGCACGTGCTTCAGCCCCGCCGCCAGATAGTCCCAGCCGGTGATCAGGGTCAGGGCGGCCGCCACCAGCAGCAGCCCCTCGCCGGCAAGCTGCACCGGCAACCATCCCAAGCCGAGCAGCGCCGCCGAAGCATCGCCCGCCAGCAGCATGCCCAAGGCGGTCATCTGCACCCCGGTCTTCCACTTGGCGAGCCGCGTGACGGGCAGCCCATGCGCGAGCCCGGCCAGATACTCGCGCAGGCCAGAGACCAGGATCTCGCGCGAGAGGATGACGACGGCGGCGATCAGCCCAAGATCGGACAGCCGCCCCAACCCGGCGAGCAGGACGAGGGTCGCCCCGACCAGCAGCTTGTCGGCGATCGGGTCGAGCATGCGGCCGAATTCGGAGGTCTGCTGGCGGCTGCGCGCCAAGTGGCCGTCGAGCCAGTCCGTGACCGCGGCGAGCACGAACACCACGCAGGCGGCAAGATCGCCGGCGGGGAGGCGGAGCAGGCCGAACAGCACGATCAGCGGGATCGCGGCGATGCGCGAGAGGGTGAGCAGGTTGGGCAGATCGCTCGGCACGGGCTCCTCGGGCTCAGCCGCGTGCGCCGAGTGTATCCGGCGCCGCACCGGGATGGAAATGCTCATAGATCCGCCGCGCCAGCGCCTTGTCGATGCCGGGGCAGGCCTCGAGCGCGGCGAGCCCCGCCTGGGCCACGCCGCGCACCGAGCCGAAGTGGTTGAGCAGAGCCCGCCGCCGCGCCGGTCCAACCCCCTCGATAGCGTCGAGGCCCGAACGGCCGAGCGCCCTCTGCCGGCCTGCGCGGTGGGCGGCGATGGCGAAGCGATGCGCCTCGTCCCGCAGGCGCTGCAGGTAATAGAGCACCGGGTCGCGCGGCGGCAGCTGGAGCGGCTCTCGCCCCTCCTGGAAGAACCGTTCCCGCCCGGCGTCGCGATCGGGGCCCTTGGCGATGGCGACGAGGGGCAGGTCGTCGATGCCGAGCTCCTCGAGGACGGCCCGGGCGGCGGAGAGCTGACCGGCACCGCCGTCGATCAGCACCAGA
The DNA here is from genome assembly GCF_003336755.1 of Elioraea thermophila (ex Habib et al. 2022). Lineage (GTDB taxonomy): Bacteria > Pseudomonadota > Alphaproteobacteria > Acetobacterales > Acetobacteraceae > Elioraea > Elioraea thermophila. Next base: position 125,184 of record NZ_QMDI01000013.1, read on the forward strand.
TCGGGCCATACCCCCGCCTCGCGCGCGGGGTTCTCGCGCAGGGCCCGGCCGAAGCGGCGGGTGAACACCTCGCGCAGCATGGCGAAATCGTCGCCCGGCGCGACGGGGCCCTTGATCGCGAACTTGCGGTATTGCGCCTTCACGAAGCCTTGCGGGCCGGCGACGATCATCACGCCGTAGGGCTCGCGCCCCATGGTGTGGGAGTTGTCGTAGACCTCGATCCGCTCCGGCGGGGCGGGCAGGCCGAACACGCGGGCCACCCCCTCGAGCAGGGCCGCCTGGGCGGTGCTCTCGGCGAGCCTGCGCTCGAGCGCCTCGCGGGCGTTGCTGAGCGCGTGTTCGACCACCGCACGTTTCGATCCCCGCTGTGGCACGGTGATCTCCACCTTGCGCCCCGCCCGCAGGGAGAGGGCCTCGGCAATGAGATCCAGTTCCGGGATCGGGTGCGAGAGCAGGATCAGCCGCGGCGGCGGCTTGTCGTCGTAGAACTGGCCGAGAAAGGCGGCGAGCACCGCCCCCTCGTCATCGCCCTTGGCGTGGGCCGGGAAATGGGCGCGGTTGCCGTTGTTGCGCCCGCCGCGGACGAAGAACACCTGCACGCAGGACTGCCCGCCGGCGGTGTGGCAGGCGATGACGTCGGCATCGCCCAGGTCCGCTGGGTTGACCACGTCGGTGGACTGGACATGGGTGAGGCCGCGGATGCGGTCGCGGATCACCGCCGCCCGTTCGAAGTCGAGGGCCTCGGCCGCGGCCTCCATCTCGCGCGCGAGTTCCGCCTGCAGCGCAGTGGTATCGCCCTCGAGGAAGCGTCGCGCCTGGGCGACCAGGGCGGCGTAGGCCGCCTGATCGATCCGCCCCACGCAGGGTGCGGCGCAGCGCTTGATCTGATGCAACAGGCACGGTCGGGTGCGGTTGGCGAATACCGTGTCGCTGCAGGTGCGCAGGAGGAAGGCGCGCTGCAGGGCGGTGATCGCCTGGTTCACCGCCCAGGCCGAGGCATAGGGGCCGTAATAGTGCCCCTTTCGGCTCTGGCTGCCGCGGTGCTTGGTGAGCTGCGGGAACGGGTGGTCGGCGGTGAGCAGCAGCCAGGGGTAGGACTTGTCGTCGCGCAGGACGATGTTGAAGCGCGGCTTCAGCCGCTTGATCAGGTTGCTCTCGAGAAGGAGCGCCTCGGCCTCGGTGTGGGTGGTGACCACTTCGACCGCGACGGTTTCGTTCACCATCCGCCGCAGGCGTTCGGGAAGACGCGCCGGCTGGGTGTAGGCAGCAACGCGTTTGCGTAGGCTCTTCGCCTTGCCGACGTAGAGCGCGTTCCCCCCCGCATCGAGCATGCGATAGACGCCCGGGGCGAGCGGCAGGGTGGGCAGGGCGGCCTCGATGGCCGCCGCGCCGACAAGTCGCGTGTGCTGACCCTCGGTTCTCTCGCTCAAGGGTGGCTGCCCGTCATCTCGTCACTACTCGGAGGCCCGGTGTCACGATCCACGAAGCCTGTGGATAACCCTGGGGGCATTTCCGTGCCGCGGCGCCGAAATCGGCCTCTAAGCGTGATCTGACGAGTTTGCCCAAGTTTTCGGCATCTAACGTCAAACCTTTGTTTTTGAACGAACTCGCCGTGCGGCCACGAAACAAAAACCTCGCCTCGGCTGTCAAGTCCTTGACAGTTTCGGATGCACGCGTGCGCCCTTGCAGCGGTGGACAACCGTCGCGACCCCACAACCGAGATTTGCACCGACCGCATGGCCGGCGCCGAGCCATGTCACTCTTCGGGTGTCGCGCCGGACGGAGCCGCCCACTGCAGATGTTGCCCACCATCGAGCGCGATCATCTGGCCGGTCATCGACGGCAGGGCAAGGATGGCGAGCACGGCGCGGGCCACCTCCTCGGGCGAGGTCGGTCGCGCGAGCGGCACCGAGGCGGCCTGGCGGGCAAACTGCTCGGCGGTCTGGCGGGGGCTCGGCAGGGCCGGGCCCGGCCCGATGCCGTTGACCCGGATGCGCGGCGCAAGCGCGAGCGCAAGCGATTGCGTCAGCGCCCACAGCCCGGCCTTGCTCAGCGTGTAGGAGACGAAGTGCGGGGTGAGACTCCACACGCGCTGATCGAGGAGGTTGATCACCACCCCTTCCCGGTCGGCCGGCAGGGCGCGCGCCATCGCCTGGGTCAGCACGAACGGAGCGCGCAAGTTGGGCTCCAGATGACGGTCCCAACTGGCGCGAGTCACGTCGTGCCACTCGTCGCGTTCGAACACCGAGGCGTTGTTGACCAGAACGCCGATCGGCCCGATCGCGTCGCGGGCCGCATCGGCGAGGCGTACCACCTCCTCCTCGCGCGCGAGGTCGGCGGCGAGCGCCACCGCCCGACGGCCGTGGCCGGCGATGGCACGCACCACCTCGGAGGCATCGGCGGCGGAGGTATGGAAATGCACCGCAACGTCGAAGCCCGCCTCGGCGAGCGCGAGCACGATGGCGCGCCCGAGGCGCTTCGCCCCGCCGGTGACCAGGGCGGTACGCGGGATGGTGGGGAGGATGGCGTCGGCGAGCCTCATGCGCCGGGAAAATGAGCCACGAAGACGGACTGCCAAGGCAGAGCCGCGTGCGGTTCGCGGGGGGCCGGCATGCGCCCCTCACCCGACTGCGCGTTTACGCCGCCGCCGCGACCGGGCATGAAACGCCCATGCGCCTGGTTCCGCTCGCGCTGGCTGCCGCCCTCGCCCTGCCCGCCCTCGCCGTCGAGGCGCAGGAACGGAGCGTGCGCATCGTCAACCGCACAGGCGAAACCGCGATCGGTCTCACCGTGGACGGCGGACGCAACCTGATCGCCGGCCGCACCCTCGGCGCGGGCGGCTCGGTGGTGCTGCCTGTGCCGCCGGGTTGCCGGGCCGATCTTCGCCTCGTGCTCGCTTCGGGTGCGGTGCTCGACTGGCGCGGGGTCGATCTCTGCGCCGCGCCGGAGGTGTTCTTCACCCGCGGCGCTCCCGGCCGCCCCGCCGAGGTGACCGGCCCCGGCCGCACGCCGGAGGTCGCTGCGCCCGCCGTGTCGGAGGCGAGCTTGGTCGCCGCCGCCCAACGTACGCTGGCCGCGCTCGGTTATGATCCGGGCCCGGCGGATGGCGTCGCCGGCCCGCGCACGCGCCAAGCGCTCGCCGCCTTCCAGCGCGATCAGGGCCTGCCGCCGACGGGGATCCTGGATGGCCCCACCCTTGCCGCCCTGCGCCTGGCCGAGGCGCCCTCGCGACCGCCGTTGCCGAACGTCGCCGGCAAACCGCCCGCGGGGACGGACCGGCCGCAGCCGATCCCCGGCGACAGCGCTGCTTCCCCCCGCCCGCCGATACCCGCGCAAGCGCCGCAGCGCCGCGCCGCCACCGGCACCGGGTTCATCGTCGCCGAAGGCCGGGTGCTGACCAACGAGCACGTCACCCAGGGCTGCGCCCGCATGGTCGGCGTGCTGCCGGGCGGGCGTCGGGTCGACCTCGCGATCACGGCACGCGACGCCTCGCGCGACCTCGCCCTGCTCGCCGGCCCTCGTGACCTCGGGCCCGCCCTCGCTTTCCGCTCCACCCCGCCACGCCGCGGCGACGAGGTGGTGACCTACGGCTTCCCGCTGGTCGGGATCCTCGGCACCAGCCCGAGCCTGACCACCGGCGAGGTGTCGGCGCTCGCCGGGCTGAGGGGCGATCCGAACATGCTGATCACCTCGGCCCCGGTGCAGTCCGGCAATTCGGGCGGCCCGCTGCTCGATCGCGGCGGGCACGTGGTCGGGGTGGTGGTGGCGAAGCTCGCCGCGCTTCGGGTGGCCGAACGCACCGGAGGCGACCTGCCGCAGAACGTCAATTTCGCGATCCAAGGCCCTGTTGCCGTTGAATTCCTCCGTCGCAACGGCGTCACGCCCCGCCTTGCCGTAACAGCCCAGACGCTGCCGCCCGCCGAAGTCGGCGAGATCGCGCACCCCTCCACCTTGCTCCTCGAGTGCTGGCGCTGACAGGCCTTCGCCACCCGGTCGCTGACCGCCCCTCCTCAGCCGTAGCGCAAGAGCCGCGCGCCGTTGGCGGCAAGCCAAGCCTTCGCGGCGTCGGTGTGCGGGGTGAGGGCGCGCACCACGGCCCAGAAGCGCGGCGAGTGGTTCATCTCGACGAGATGCGCCACCTCGTGCGCCACCACGTAGTCGAGCACCCAAGGGGGTGCGAGCACGAGCCGCCAGGAGAAGGCGAGCGTGCCGTCGGGCGCGCAGGAGGCCCAGCGCGTGCGCGGGTCCTTGATCGCGATGCGTTTCACGGTTCGCCCAACCCGCGCGGCGTGATCGAGCGCGCGGGGGGTGATCTCCCGCCGCGCCTCCGCCCGCAACCAGTCCGCCACGCGGCGGGCGAGAAAAGCCCGCTCGCCCGCGACCCGGATCTCGCCGTCCTCGCGCCAAACGCCGCCGAACCCTTCGGGCTGATGCCGGATCGGGTGCGGCACGCCGAGGATCGGCACCATAGCCCCCTCCTCGAACAGAACGCGCGGGGCGAGCGCGCCGAGCCGATCCGCCACCCAACGGCTGTGCGCTTGCAACAGCGCCATGCCCTGCCGGCGCCCCGCGCGCGGCGGCAGGGTGACGACGACCGCCCCCCGCGCAGGGTCGATGCGCAAGGTCACGCGTCGGGCGCGCGCGCTGCGCCGCCACACCACGGGGGCAGGCCCATGCGGCAGGGAAAGGAGTTCGCGCTCGGCGACCGGGGAGTCGGCCATGGCAAGGGAGGATGGCGGGACGCGCGGGGGGCTTCAATCACATGGCTGCGCGCGGGCTCCGCCCCCTTGCCGGCCCGGCGGCCCACCCCCTACCCCTCCGCCCATGCGCGACCCGAACACGCCGCTTGAGGTCCTGCCGGATGACCGGGCGGAGGATCGCGCCCGGCTCGCCCGCTGGCGGCTCTATGCGGGGGCGGCAATGGCGGCGACCCTTGCCGCCACGGTCGGTCTCTACGCGGTCGAACCCCCGCGGCCGTGGTGGATCGACCTCGCCCACGCCGCCGCCAAGGCGGGCTTCGTCGGCGCGGTCGCCGACTGGTTCGCGGTCAACGCCCTCTTCCGCTACCCCTTCGGCCGCTGGACCGGCATCGGCGGGCTGATCCCCCGCGAGAAGCAGAGACTCGCCGGCGGCATGGGCCGCTTCGTCGCCCGCCAGTTCTTCACCCCGGATGCGATCCGGAAGGCGGTGGAGGGGGTGGACGTCGCCTCTGCCATGGCGCGCTGGCTCTCCGACCCCGCCTCAGCGCGGCGGGCGGCGACCGCGCTCGCCCCCTTCGTGCCGCGACTGATCGAGAGTATCGCCGACGGGCGGGCACGCGCGACCCTGCAGCAGCTGCTGCCCCGCGTGGTCGAGGGACCGGGCACGGGGCGGCTGCTCGGGCGGCTGTTGCGCACGCTGCTCGACGGCAACGAGCACCAGAAGGTGTTCGGCTTCGCCCTTGCCCGCACCAAGGAGGCCCTCGCCCGCAACGAGAAGAGGCTGAAGGCGGCGATCGAGGCCCGCGTGCGGGAGGAAGGCGGCCAGGTGGTGGGCATCGTCGCCGGGGCGTGGATCGCGCGCCGCATTCTCGCCGCGATCAATGCCGAACTGGCGCGGATCGAGCCCGACGACTCCGACCTTCGCGCCGCCTTCGATGCCTGGATCGAGCACGAGGTGCGCCGTCTCGAACGCGATCCGTCTCGTGCGGCCGGCATCGCCGAGGCGCTGAGCAACGTCTTCGGCCACCCTTCGGTGGTGGCTTGGCTCGAGGACTCCTTGCTTCGTCTCTCCCAGATGGCGCGGTTCGACATCGAGCATGAGGAGAGCCGGATCGTCGACGCGCTCGCCGGATTCATCGCCAATCTCGGCGCCACGCTCAACGCCGACGAGAGTGCCCGGCACGGGCTCAATCGGTTGATCGAGGAGATCGTCGCAGGCCTCGCACCCGCGGCGCAGGCGCGCATCGAGGGCTTCGTCGCCGCCAAGGTCGCTGGCTGGTCGGACCAGGACCTGGTGGAGCGCATCGAGCTGAAGGTGGGGCGCGAGCTGCAGATGATCCGACTCAACGGCACCATCCTGGGCGCCGCGGTCGGAGCGATGCTGTACGCGGTCCTCTCCGCCCTGTTCGGCCGCGTGCCGGTGTGACACGGGTCACACCGCCAAGTTCCCCAGCCTGCCAGGCTGAAGTGGACGGTGCTACGCGCCTCGAGGACGCCTCGAGGACCAAGACACGGCGACGGAGGGGGGTGTCATGGTTACGCACATCGTCGATTCGGACGGCCTCTATTTGCGGGGCTCCCCCGCAAGGCTTGAGGACAACGCGATCACGCTCCTGCCGCAGGGACACGGCGTTCGCTTTCTAGAAGCGACCGAGGCGCCCGGATGGTGGCGCGTGTCGACCGAGGTGGCGGGACAGCCGCTCGAAGGCTTTGTCACCGCTGAGTTCCTCAAAGCAGTCGCATCGGGCGCCCAGGCGATGAGCGGTCGGGTTCCGCCAGAGGTTCACCTCCCTCACAGCCCCGGCGTTGAGGTCACTCGCAGGAATGAGCGGCGTGCCCATCCGCTGAACGAGGTGAGCATGCCGAGGCGGCGTGTCGGCACGACGGATCCCGCGGGGGATTTGACCCGTATCATCGAGTGGCTTGACGTTGAAAACGACGCCCATCTGCGCTGGAAGCCCATCCCCAACGGAGCAACATTCTGCAATATCTACGCCTACGACGTCTGTTATCTTGCAGGTGCCTATCTGCCTCGTGTCTGGTGGAAGCCAAGTGCATTACAGCAAATTTCAAACGGGAGTGTTCCTCGGGTCGAATACAATCAAACGGTTTCAGAATTACGGGCGAATGGTCTTTTCGACTGGTTGAATGCATATGGGAAGGACTATGGTTGGCAGCGCGTCTTCGAGACTGGGGTCCTGCAGGACGCGGCGAACCAAGGGCGAATCGCTGTCATCTGCGCACAGGCGAGAGGAAACGCGCCGGGTCACATCAGCCTTGTCGTTCCTGAAACGCCGGAACGCTCAGCGGTTCGGAAAGGCCGAAGCGAGCTCAGCCCGCTGCAATCGCAAGCGGGTCGCCGAAACCTCCGCTACTTCACGGATGTCTGGTGGAAAAGCGCCGCTTTCCTTGAGTTCGGGTTTTGGATCGGCCCCTGACTGGGCCGAAGGCTCAAACCGCGCCGACGGGGCGAAGCTCGTCGAGCCGTGCGAACAGCTCCGCGCGGGGGAGCTGGGTGTAGTCCTTCGCCACCTCCTCGCGCACCTTCTGGGCGAGCGAAGAGGGCATCACGGCGCGCAGTTCGCCGAGGAACTTCGGGGGGGCGACCAGCACCACCGCCTCCGCCTCGCCGGACGCAACCGCTGCCTCGAGATCAGCCACCAGATCGCGGGCGAAGTCCTTTTTCGCCGCCTCCTTCGGTGTCTCGCGCGGTTCCATCGCACTGCGCTGCGGGCCGAGGCTGTCGAAGGCACGGCCGGGCTTGTCCTCACCGAGTTCGGCGTCGCGACGGTGCGCATCGGGGTTCTCCCAGGTCCGCACGGTGTCGTAGCCCGTCTCGCCGCGGCGCTTGATGAGCGCCTCGGCACGGGCGGCATCGGCGATCACGAACCAAGTCGGGCGAGCAGGCATTCGGCCCTCCAGACGCTTGCGGATGATTGGCGATCATACCCCGCCTGGGAGCGGGGGAAACCCCCGGGCGGTCAGCGGCCGCGCGCGGCGCGCCACTTCATGCCGAGCCAGGCGATCAGCCCGGCACCGATGGCCACGGGGACCGCGATCAGAGCGACGGTGGCGGCGAAGGCGAGCATGAGCGCCAAGAGGCCAATCACGCCGGCGACCACCGCGATGGAGATCACGCTGCGCATCAGGCTCGAGCCGGGCGGCGTGGCGGGGCCGGACCGCGAATTCGGCTCGGCGGGGAGGATCTCGACCGCCCAGACCGTCTCGTGGTCGTGGTCCTGGTCCGTTTGGCGCTGGCGTCGCATGCTCAGGAGATCGCGACGCGAGGGGGCGGTTTCAAGCGAAAAGACGGGTGGCGGGGGGATGAGCCCCACTGCTGGTCCGGTTTTTTGATCGCGCCCCGTTTTCGCCGGCTCAGAGCGGAACGTCGATGCCGCGGAGCCGGGCGGCGATGAAGGTGGCGTAGGGGTCGGTCATGCCGGCGGTGGCATCGATGGCGGAGCGCAGGATCTCCTCGCGCGGCCAGGCGGGGTCGGGGCGGTAGTCGCCGAAGATCGCCAAGGCCTGGCGGTAGCGCCGAGGCAGTTTCTCGGCGTCGCGCGTTTCGGCGAAGGCGAGCGCGGCGGGGAAAAGGAGATCGAGCACGGTGTCGATGATCTCGTCGGCGGCCAACTCGAAGCCGACCTTGCGGTCGTGACCGTAGACGCGGGTCTCGTTGGTGCGGCGGGCGGCGTGGAAGGCCTCACCCAGCGTCGCGTCGAGCGCGGCGAGATCATCGAGCAGGGCCCCCCCGCGATAGGGCTCTCCGGCGAGGATCTCGTCGATGCGGGCGGCGAAGAGTTCGGCCGCGGCGTCGATCAGTCGTCCGATCGCCTGGCCGCGCAGGGAGGCGACAGAGCCGTCGCGCCGGCCGGCGATCGGCCCGACGAGTTCGACGAACTCGCGGGCGGAAACGATGCCGAGATCGACCGCGTCCTCGAGGTCGGCGATGGTGTAGGCGATGTCGTCGGCAGCCTCCATCAGCCACGTCGCCGGGTGGCGGGGCGCGAGGGCGGGGTCGTCGAGCCCGTAGAGATGGCGGACGACGTCGGCGAAGGCCTGGGCTTCGGTGGCGAAGACGCAGAACTTGGTGCCCCGGCGAGAGCGCTCATCGAGTGCCCCCCAGGGGTATTTCAGCATCGCCCCCAGCGTGGCGTAGGTGAGGCGGAGGCCCCGGTCCATCCGGTGCATGTCGATCTTGGTGACGATGCGGAAGCCCTGCGCGTTGCCGTCGAAATGGGCGAGGTCGGCGGGGGCGTCGTTGACGCGGTGTTCGGGGATCAGGCGGGCGAGCGCGGCGGCGATCGCCTCCTCGCCGGCGTGGCCGAAGGTGGGGTTGCCGATGTCGTGCACCATGCACGCGGCGCGTACCACCGCCCCCACCTCCTGCGGCGTGATGCCGGCGGGTTCGAGCAGGTGTTCGATGCGCCCGGCGGCGAGCACGCCGAGCGAGCGGCCGACCGAGGCGACCTCGAGGGTGTGCACGAGGCGGTTGCGCACATGGCTGTCGTGCGGGAGGGGATGCACCTGCGTCTTCGCCTGCAGGCGTCGGAAGGGCCGGGCGTAGGTGATGCGGTCCTGGTCGCGCTGGAAGGCGTCGCGGTGCGGCTCATCGCGCGGGGCGGTTTCGCCGAAGCGCACGCGGGAGAAGGCGCGGGCGAGGTCGAGCATGGCGGGCAGGGTGTGGCGGAGGCGGGCAGCGCGGGCAAGGCCGACCCCGAGCTGTCGGCAGAATGCCGTCATCTGCGGCCTGGCGCCGTGGGCCTCCTTCTCCTTGTCTCCTTGTGGAGTGAGGGAAAGGACGGGCTGGGCATGATCCTCCTCCTCTCCTCGACGCATCGTGCGGACGACCGGCGGCTTGCCTGGCTCGAGGCGGTGAGCCTTGCCGAGGCGGGGCTGGAGGTGGTTCATGTCTGCGTCGCCGGCGGGACACCGCCGCCGAGGGTGGCGAGCCTTGCCCTGCGCCGGGCCCCGGGGGCGCTGCGGCGGCTTTTGTTCCTCGTGCCGATCGGCCTCGTCGCGGCGCGGCAGCGGCCCCAGGTGGTGCAGGCGGGCCATCGCGCTGCTCCTCAAGGCTCTCCTCCGCTGCCGCGTGGTGTTCGACGCACACGAGGATTACCTCGACGTGCGTCGTCTTGCCGCCGTACCGCGACCGCTGCGTCGGCTCGCCGCGCGGGCTTTGGAGCTCATCTTCCGCGCCTTCGCCCGCGTCTCGGACGGAATCCTCGGCATTTCGGCCGCGCGGGCGGCGGTGTTTCCGCTGCCGCGGCGTGCGCCGCCCGTCGTAATCGTGCGCACACGGTGCGGCGGGCCGAGACCCTCGCACTGCCGCGAGCCGATGCGGCCGCACTCGTCGCGGACATCGGCTGCGGGGTCGCGGTCGACGCCGAGCGCGATGGCGCCCTCGGGGGCGCGATGACGGATCTCTTCTTTCGCCCGCTCCATCGGCTGGTGATGGGCGAGCTCGCGCGGCGGGCGTGTCTCGGGGCGCTGGCGTGGGAGGAGGATGCGGCGGTCCTGGTGGCTTTGCACCGCGCGCTCGCCGATTCGCCTGGGGCGATGGGATAGGGGGTCGCGGGGGAAAGGGCCCATCGGCCCTTTCCCCCGAAGTTTCCTCCTCGATCCCAGGGATCGCGGCGGCCTTCCCTACTCCGCCGCCTGCGCCGCCGCGGCCGCGGCACCGCGACCGCGGGCGATGTCGAGGAACACCTCCTCCAGGTCCTCCCGCCCGTAGCGCGCGATCAGCTCAGCCGGCGCGCCCTGATCGACCACGCGCCCGCGCTTCAGCATCAGCACCCGGTGGCACATCCGTTCCACCTCCGCCATGTTGTGCGAAGCAAGCACAATGGCGGCCCCCGTTTCGGCGCGATAGCGTTCGAGCCAGCTGCGCATGCGATCGGCGGTGTCGGGGTCGAGCGAAGCGGTCGGTTCGTCGAGCAGCAGCACCTCGGGGGCGTTGATCAGTGCCTTGGCAAGGGCGGCGCGCGTCTTCTGCCCGGCGGAGAGCTCGCCGCCCGGCCGATCCAGCAGGCCCGCGAGATCGAGTTCCTCCGCCAGCCGTTCGATCCGCGCCTCGAGCCTCGGCACCCCGTAGAGATGACCATAGACGCGCAGGTTCTCGCGCACGGTGAGACGGTGGGGAAGCGCAACGTAAGGCGAGGAGAAGTTCATGCGTGCGAGCGCGGCGAAGCGGTCGGTCGCCATGTCGTGGCCGAGCACCTCGATCCGCCCGGCATCGGGGATCAGCAGGCCGAGCAGCATGGCGATGGTGGTGGTCTTGCCCGCACCGTTGCCGCCCAAGAGGCCCAGGGTCTCGCCGCGGCGGAGGGTGAAGGAGAGGTCCGCCACCGCGAGCACTTCGCCGTAGCGCTTGGTCAGGCCCTCGGCCCTGATGGCGATGTCCATGCCCCGCAGCATCGGAGCCCTACGGCCCGGCGCAAGGCCCCCTTCGGCCGGCGCCTACCCGGCGGGGTTTCACCGCTCTCCCCCCGCTGATATGGTCCGCCGCCTTCGCAACCCCTCGTCGCCGAGACCACGATGCTGATTTCCCCGGCCTATGCGCAGAGTGCGGACCCCACGGGGGGGCTGATGTCCCTCCTGCCGCTCGTCCTGATCTTCGTCGTCTTCTACTTCATCCTGATCCGCCCACAGCAGAAGAAGGCGAAGGAGCATCGGGAGATGCTGGCAGCGCTGAAGAAGGGCGACCGCGTGGTCACCGGTGGCGGGGTGATCGCGACCGTGGTGCGCGTGGCACCCGACAGCGATGAGGTGATCCTGGAGATCGCCAAGAACCCGCAGGTGCGGGTGACCGTGGTGAAGAACACGATCAGTTCCGTGTTGCGCGAGGAAGGCGAGGCGGCGGCGAAGGACGCGAAGCCGGCGGCGCCGTCGAAGGAGCAGCCAGAGCCCGCGCCCGCCAACGACGCGGGCCGGGAGCGCTAAGCCCCGCCCCGTCCGCGCCGTGCGCGTGGAACGGACGGAGGAAGGTGCGGCGCCGGCCCGCCTGCCCGAGGGGCTCCGCGTTTACGCCATCGGCGACGTGCATGGTTGTGCGGATCGCCTTGCCCGTCTGCTCGACCTGATCGCCGAGGACGCGGCAGCGGCGCCACAGGCGGAACGCCGCATCGTCTTCCTCGGCGACTACGTCGATCGCGGCCCCGACAGCCGGGGGGCGATCGAGCGGGTGCTGGCCCCCCTCCCCTTCGCCGCCGAGACGGTGCCGCTGATGGGCAACCACGAGGCGATGATGCTGGCCGCCCTCGAACGGCCGAACGAGGAGACGGTCTCGCTCTGGCTCGCCAACGGGGCGGCGGCGACGCTCGCCTCCTACGGCGTGGATGATACGCTGCCGGCCGCGCGCTGGGCCGACCGGGTGGGCGAGCCGCATGTCGGCTTCCTGCGTCGGCTCGCGCGATGCCACAGGGCAGGAGGATATCTTTTCGCGCATGCCGGCATCCGGCCCGGCGTGCCGCTCGAGGCGCAGGATGAGGAGGATCTGCTCTGGATCCGCGAGCCGTTCCTGTCGTCACCGGACGACCATGGTGCGGTGATCGTCCACGGTCATACGCCGACGCGCGAGCCCGTGGTGCGGCCGAACCGCATCGGCATCGACACCGGCGCGGTCTACGGCGGCAAGCTCACGGCCCTCGTGCTGTGGGCGGATCGTATGCGCTTCCTTCATGTCTGACCTGCGACCTTGCCGGTCCGAAACGCTGCCGCTAATCGAACTGTCATGAACGAGCCCGACCAGCCCGACCTCGCCTCCGCCGTCCGCAGCCTGAGGCGAGGGTCGGTGCTGGTGGTCGGTGACGCGATGCTCGACCGCTACGTGTACGGCACGGTCGAGCGGGTGAGCCCGGAGGCGCCGATCCCCGTCGTCACGGTCGAGCGTGAGGTGGCGATGCCGGGAGGGGCCGGGAACGTCGTTCGCAACATCACGGCGTTGGGCGGTTCTGCGGCTTTCCTCACGGTGGTCGGCGACGACGAGGCGGGGGCCGATCTCACCGCCCTGATCGGCGGCCAGCCAAACGTCGAGCCCTGGCTGCTCGTTCAGGGCGGGCGGCTGACCACGGTGAAGACGCGCTACATCGCCGCCGGGCAGCAGCTGCTGCGGGCGGATCGCGAGACGGTCGAGCCCATCCACCCGAAACTGGCCGATCGCCTGATCAGCATCGCAGCGGATGCCATGGCGGCCTGTCGGGTGGTGGTGATCAGCGACTACCAGAAGGGCGTGGTGGCGAACGATACGGCCGCACGGCTGATCGCGGCGGCGCAGGAGCGGCGCCGGCTGGTGGTGGTGGATCCGAAGGGGCGCGACTACGGGCGCTACGCCGGAGCCGACCTGGTGACGCCGAATCGGCGCGAACTCGCCGAGGGCACGGGCCTGCCGACCGAGACCGCCGAGCAGGTGGTGGATGCCGCCCGGGCCTTGATGCGCGCGCACGGCATCCGGGCCGTGCTGTGCACCCGTTCGGAGGACGGGATGACACTGGTCGAAGGCCCCGAAGGCGCCTTCGTCAGCCATTTCGCGGCCGAGGCGAAAGAGGTCTATGACGTCTCCGGAGCCGGTGACACGGTGGTGGCGACCGTCGCGCTCGGCCTCGCCGCCGGACTGAAGCTCGCGGTGGCGGCGCGGCTTGCCAACATCGCGGCCGGCATCGTGGTCGGCAAGATCGGCACTGCGGTCGCGCGCGAGGCGGAACTCCTGGAGGCGATCGCCCCGGCCACGGGGGCGCTGCGCAAGGTGGTGTCGCGCGAGGCGGCGGCCGAGCAGGTGGAACGCTGGCGGCGCAAGGGCTGGCGCATCGGCTTCACCAACGGCTGCTTCGATCTGCTGCATCCGGGCCATGTCCATCTGCTCGAGCAGGCGCGCGCCGCCTGCGATCGGCTGGTGGTGGGGCTCAATTCGGACGCGTCCGTTCGCCGTCTGAAAGGGCCAGGCCGGCCAGTTCAGCAGGAGGCCGCCCGCGCCGCGGTGCTCGCCTCGCTCGCCGATGTCGACCTCGTCACGATCTTCGAGGAGGACACCCCCATCGAGCTCATTCGGCTGTTGCGGCCCGACGTGCTGGTGAAGGGGGCGGATTACACGCTTGACCAAGTGGTGGGGGCCGATCTCGTCCGGTCCTGGGGCGGCCGGGTGCTACTTGCAGAGCTTCTGCCGGGCAACTCGACCACGGCGACCATCGCGCGGCTCAGGGGGTGAGGGCCGGCCGCAACCGCGGGCGGCGGGGGTCAGTCTGCGATGTGATGCTCGCGCATGACCTCCTCGAGGAGGTTCAACCAGAGGGGGGCGATCCTCTCGGGCGCGAAGTCAGCCGCTCGGGCCCGGGCACGGGCGGCATGGTCGGCGCGCAGCGCCGGGTCGGCCATCAGCCTGGCCAGCGCCTCGGCCAAGGCCTCCGGGTTCTCGGGCGGGACGAGGAGGCCGTGCTTGCCGCCTTCCAGGATCTCGCGCGGGCCGTGCGGGCAGTCGGCGGCGACGACGGGCAGCCCGCAGGCCATGGCTTCGATCAGGGCGTTGGGAAAACCCTCATAGCGGGAGGGGAAGGCGAACACGCCGCCCGCTTCGGCGGCGGCCCGCAGGGGCGGTGCCGGGCTGCGCACCGCTCCGGGCAGTTGAACGCGGCCGTCGAGCCCGAAGCGCGCAACCAGCCTTTCCAGGGCCGCGCGCTCGGGCCCCTCGCCGAGAATGGTGAGGTGCCAAGCGGGAAACTGCGGCGCGAGACGGGCGAAGGCCTCGAGCAGCAGGTCGAAGCCTTTCTGGGGATGGAGTCGGCCGAGGGCGATGAGGTGTGGCGAACCGGCAGGCACGAGACGGGGGTCGTGCGGACCAGCTTGACCATCGACCTGCACGGCGTTGGGAATGACGACGACCTTGCCCTCGGGCAGCCAGGCGCGCTCGGTGGCGATGCCCTGCGTGATTGCGACCAGGCGCGCGGCGCGCGGATAGAGGAGCCGCACGGCGACCCGCCAGAGGCCGCGTTCCATCCCGTCCTGCGATGGGGCGACGCGGTCGGAGACGACCACGGGCAGGCCGAGGCCGCGGCTGGCGGCGAGGGCGAGCAGGGATGGCGTGTTGCCCAGGCCGACGATGACGTCGGGCCGGTGCGCGCGGAGGACGGAGCGGAGCGCGAGGGCTTGCGCGACGGAACGGCCGGCAAGCCCCAACCCGTTCGCGCGCCCCTTGGCCCGCCAGCCCTCGATCACCGCGATGGCGGGTGGGAGCGTGAAGTGGCGCGGCCGATCGGCACAAAGGAACACATCCACCCGCCAGCCGGCCCGGGCGAGGGTTTCGGCGAGGAAAACGGTGGCGCGTTGCGTGCCACCGAGTTCCAGCGAGTAGGTGACGAGGAGGGCGCGGCGTGGCATGAGCCGGCCCTACCGGCTGGCGCCCTGTGCGGCAACGGCCTTCCTGTCCCGTCTCGCCCGGAGCAACGCACCGTCCATGCTGTCGCTCGACGCCAAGCACCGTCTGGCCGACCGGCTCGGCCACGTCTTCGCCGCCGTCATGCGCGGCGTGCTCGTCGCCGGTACCGCGCTGCTGCCGAAGAACGGGCGGGAGCATGTCCGTCGCGTCGCGATCAGGAGGTAACGACGGCCCTGCAGGATGTCGACCTCTTCGGGCAGACGCTTCGGCTCGAGTGGGGAGCGCTGATCACCGGGCAACCGCTGCGCTGGCTGGAGCCGGAAACGATCGGCTGGCTCGAGACGCATGTGCGCGACGGGGATGTGCTCTGGGGCATCGGGGCGAATGTCGGCCTGTATGCGCTGTGGTGCGCCAAGCGGCACCCGGGGTGCCGCGTGGTCGCGTTCGAGCCGAACGCGCTGACTTATCCCGTGCTGGTTCGGCATGTGATTGGCAATGGCGTGGCGGATCGCGTGCAGGCCCTGCCCCTGGCGCTGAGCGATGCGCCGATGCGGGTCGAGACGTTCCGTCTCTACACCCTCATGCAGGGCTGGGCGGGAAATCAGCTTGAGGTCGCAGGCGCCCCGCCGATGTGGTACGGGCGCGAGGCGGCGCGTTACGCGGTGGTGGCGTGCTCGGCCGACGAGCTCTGTTCCCGGCTCGCCGTCCCCTGGCCCGACCACATCAAGCTGGACGTGGACGGCATCGAACCGCTGATCCTCGCCGGTGCCCGCGACGTGCTGCACCGCGTCCGCTCCGTGCTCGTCGAGGTCGAGGACGTGCACGTGCGACACCATGCGGAGGGGGCAGAAGCCATCTGCCGCCCCCTGCGCGAGGCCGGGCTGGTGGAGGACGAGTCGTTCCGCGGCCGCGGGTCGGGGCGAAACCGGCTGTTCGTGCGCCCCTCAGGCTGAGTGGCGTCGTTCCGCCAGCACCTCCTCGGCCAGCGCAAGCCAGCGGGGCGCGATCTTCTCCGGCGCGAAGTCCGCCGCTCGGGCCCGGGCGCGGGCGGCGTAGTCTGCGCGGAGCGCCGGGTCGGCCATCAGCCGGGCGAGGGCCTCGGCCAAGGCCTCCGGGTTCTCGGGTGGCACGAGGATGCCGTGCTTGCCGCCTTCCAGGATCTCGCGCGGGCCGTGCGGGCAGTCAGCGGCGACGACGGGAAGCCCACAGGCCATCGCCTCGACGAGGGTTTGCCCGAACCCCTCATAGCGCGAGGGAAAGGCGAACACGCCGCCCGCCTCTGCGGCCGCGCGCAGGAGTGCGCCCGGATGACGAGAAGCGCCTGGAAGGTGGACAAGGTGGGAAATGGCGAGCTCACGCGCCTGTGCCTCGAGGGAGGCGCGTTCCGGCCCATCACCTACAATGGTCAGATCCCAATCGGGAAAATATGATGTTAACATTCGGAAGCTCTTGAGCAAGACATCGAATCCCTTCTGTGAGACGAGACGTCCAAAGGTAAAGATATGCTTCCAGCCCTCTTGCAAGACGATTGGACTTTCAGGATCGTCAGCGTCGGCCACCTGAACAGCATTTGGAATGACGACGACTTTTCGAGACGACACCCATGACCGCTCGTCAGCAATGCCATTGCTGACACAAACCAGTCTTGAGGCAAGTGGATAGAGAAAACGAACCACCAAATGCCACTGGGGTGGCTCATTTGGATCTCGTGAAGGTGCATTATGATCTGAAATGATGATGGGAATACCTAGCCCACGCGCCGCCAAGATAGTCAAGCAATTCGCAGATATCAAAAGAGAGATGATTAAATCAGGAGACTCTGATTTCAAAACACCTCTTATTATTTTTGCTCGTCCAAGGTTTGTGACGAGGCCATTTAACTTATTTGATGAATTTCCTTCAAGTTGGAGACGAATTCTCTTTACTCCTTGAGGAGCGGCATAAAAGTCATCAAAGTTATGGAGCGTTAACAATGTAGTTCGCCACGCCGCCTCAACAAACGTTCGTGCGATGAAAATCGCGACTTTCTCCGCTCCGCCGAGACGTAGGCTCTCGGACACGATCAGGACGTGACGTGAGCCGACCACTTGCCTTTCCTTTCCTAGCAAAAACTCGTCGAATCCTTTTCCGTGAATCGTACTCGCGCCCCAGCTTCGCCACCAAGCCCGCCAAGCGGTTGGGGGACGGCCGCTCGAGGGCGAGGCGCACCCGCCCCACCCCCTGGGGCAAAGGGTAGAAATCGGGCTCGTCGTGCAGGGTCACCAGCGTCGTCCTCCAGCCGGCCTCGGCGAAGCTGCGGCAGAGGAACACGGTCACCTGCTCCGCCCCGCCGAGGCCGAGCGAACGGGAGACGATGGCGATGTGCCGCGCCATGTCGCACCTGCCTCGGGTCAGCGCTTCAGGCGAGGCCGAGCGTGTTCCGCCGACCGTCGGCGTGATGAAGACAGAGGACGTTTTCGCAATGCCTCGGTTCGCGCGCGACGGAACGCTCGAAATCCTCGATGCGGAACGGGGCCAACCGCGCGCGCCAGCCGATGGTGAAGAGGCGGTACCCCCGCCCCTCGAGCCACGCGACGAGGTCGGTTACGGCGTAGCCGGCCGCCTGGGTCGTGGCGTTGTTGAGTTCGAGGATGAGGGCCGGACGGTGCGTCGTGATGGTGCGCTCGGCCCCGCGCAGCAGTGACAGTTCCGCACCCTCAACGCCGATTTTCATGACGTGAATGGCGTCAAGCCAATGCTCGGCCAGCACATCGTCCAGCGCAGTGGTGCGCACGATCTCGAACCGGGCTGCAAAGCCGGGGGGAAAGGGGGAATGCTCGGCCGTTACGATGCCGGCCATCCCTCGGTTGGAGAACCCCTCGGCCGATGCGCCCACCGGAATGGCGAGCGTGGCCTCAGCCTCCACGTCGGCCAAGCCTCGTTCCTCCACCGCGACATTGCGCAACCCGTTGCGGGCGGCGATGCGGCGCAGGCGCTCGGCGAGCTGCCGCTGCGGCTCGAAGGCCAACACACGCCCTTCCGGCCCCACCGCCTTGGCAGCGACCAGCGTGAACTCCCCGGTGTTGGCGCCACACTCGATGAACACGTCGCCGGGACGAAGAAGCGTCTTGAGCACGGCGATTTCCCACCGCTCGTAGTAGCCGCTCCAGAAGCTGCGACTGTCGAGCTCGCTCGAGAGATCGAGATCCGTCGTCAGCGTGCCGTCGAAGTCGTGCACCACGACCCTGAGGGGGATGGGCCCGATGGCACGGCGCAGCGTGTCGGCCAGCCCGGCGAGGCCGCGCACCCGATGCATCTGCACCGTGACCTTGCGCGCCGCCTTGAGCGCCGCAGCCAGCGCGCGCTCGCGGAACGTCACGGGCAGAGGCCGGACATCGGGTGGCGCCACCTGCCGCTCAGCCGCACCGGAAGGAGCATGGTAGGAAACAGCTTCCGCTCGCTTGCGCAAAGGGCCACGCGCCAACATGCGGGTTATGACGTCACGCCTCCGCATCATCCATCGCAGGGTGAAGAATGGAGACGTCAAGAAAGCCCGCGCCAGCAGCCCGAAAGCCGAAACCCGGGACCCAAAGTCGAATTCGCCAGATGCCCGCTCGATCAACATCTTTGCGAGCAACCTGGTGCGCCTCGCGCGCCGGAGCCCTCCCAGGACGGTACCGTACCAATCTCGAATAGCAACGAAGAGCAATCGTTCGAGCATAGTTCCACTGCGCACGCGCCTCGCGACGACGCGATCGTTCGAGTACCAGTAATCGACTGTTTTTCGATCGAGAAAGGTGACCGAAGTTCGTGACATGACTGCTCGGGCAACCAAATCCCTGTCTTCGCCACGCCACCACTCCGGGGCATCGTCGAACAAGCCAAGGTTTTGGAGGGTTTGCTTTGAAAAAACGGCACATTGCGTGCTCGCCCCATTCGCAAAGACGATGACTTCCTCAAGGCGCGGCGGCCAACAGAGTTCCCCATCTAAGGCAGGGAACAGTTTTTCCATGAACAGACGCGATATGGACGCCTCCGCCCCGCTCTCCCGCAGCGCGGCGAGATGCACCTCCAGGTGGTTGGGCAACCATTCGTCGTCGTCATCGTTGAAGGCGATCCACCGCCCGCGTGCTGCGCGAATGCCCGTGTTGCACGCCGCCGCACGCCCGCGCCGCACCTCGTGGCGGATCAGCCGCACCCGCGGGTCGCCGAAGCGGTCGAGCACCGCCTGAACGTCCGCCCCCGAATCGTCGTCGACGACGATCACCTCGAAATCCCGCAGCGTCTGGTTCAACACCGAGGCGAGGGAGAGCGGGAACCGTTCCGGTGCCGTCGCGGTCGGGATGATGACGGAGACGAGCGGGGCTGGGGTGGACGGGTTCGAGTCGTTCATGCCGGGGCCTCTGCGAGCCGCGGCGATAGCCGCCCGCCGCCGCGGCGGCAACCGCGCCCCTGGCCCGCTCGCCGCGAAGGCCCTAAGAGGCGCCCGCCATGTGCGGCATCGCCGGCCTCCTCGCCCCTTCCCACGCGCCCGAAACCCTCGCCCGCCACGCGGCGGCGATGGCGGATGCCCTCGCCCATCGCGGCCCCGACTCCCGCGGCATCTGGACGGACGCCGAAGCGGGCCTTGCCTTCGCCCACACCCGGCTTGCCATCCTCGACCTCTCCCCCGCCGGGCATCAGCCCATGGTGTCCGCCTCGGGCCGCTTCGTCATCGCCTACAACGGCGAAACCTACAATACCGAGGAGCTCCGCGCCGCCCTCCCTCCCCACAACTGGCGCGGCCATTCCGACACCGAGGTGATCCTGGAAGCCATCGCCCACCTCGGCGTGGAGGAGACGGCACGGCGGATGAACGCCATCGCCGCGCTTGCCGTGTGGGACCGCACGGAACGCCGGCTGTGGCTGGTGCGGGACCGAATCGGCGTCAAACCCCTCTACTGGGGGCGCTTCGGGGATTCGTTCCTGTTCGGCAGCGAACTCAAGGCGTTGTGCGCAACACCGCTCATCCCCCGCGAGGTCGACCCCGCCGCCCGCGCCCTCCACTACCGGCTCGGTTACATCCCCGCCCCCCACGCCATCTGGCGCGGCGTGGCCAAGCTCGAACCCGGCACCATCCTCTCTGTCCGCGCCGGCGAAGAGCCGCGAATCACGCGCTATTGGGACCTGCGTGAGATCGCCGCCCGCGGCCTCGCCGAACCCTTCGCCGGCGCCGAAGCGGAGGCCGAGGAGAGGCTCGCCGCCCTGCTCGAGGACGCGGTGCGCCGCCAACGCGTGGCGGACGTGCCGCTCGGCGCCTTCCTCTCCGGAGGGGTCGATTCCTCCACCGTGGTCGCGCTGATGGGCGCGGACGGCACGGTGCCGAAGACGTTCACCATCGGCTTCGACGATCCTGGGCTGAACGAAGCGCCCTTCGCCGAGGCCGTGGCCCGCCACCTGGGCACGGACCACACCACTCTGACCGTCACCGAACGCGAGGCGCTGGAGGTGGTGCCGCGCCTGCCCGAACTCTACGACGAGCCGTTCGCCGACACCTCTGGCGTGCCGACGGCGGTCGTCTGTCGGCTCGCCCGCACCCAGGCCACCGTGGCGCTGTCCGGCGACGGGGGAGACGAGCTCTTCTCCGGCTATCGGCGTTACGTGGTCGGGCTCGACCTCTGGCGCCGCGTCCGGCGCTTTCCTCGCCCCCTGCGCGCGCTGGGCGGGGCGGTGCTGAGCCGCGTGCCCTTGCGCCTTGCCGACGCGCTGGGCCGCGCCCTGCCGGGCGGGGCGCCGGTGAAGGCCTTCGGCGATCGCTTGCGGGCCATCGGCCAAGTCCTTGGCGACGGCTCGTTCCCTCACCTCTACGTCCAGATCGTCGCCATGTGGCGCGAGCCCCCACTGCGCCACCCCTTCACGCCGCCCGACCCGGCCGACCTCCCACCCGGCCTCTCACCCCTCGAGCACATGCGGCTGTTCGACCAGCTGACCTACCTGCCGGAGGACATCCTGACCAAGGTCGATCGCGCCTCGATGGCGGTGGGGCTCGAGGTGCGCGTGCCGCTGCTCGATCACCGCGTGGTCGAGTTCGCCTGGTCGCTGCCCCCCGCCTGGAACCCGGCCGAGGGGGGAGGCAAGCGTCTGCTCCGTCGCGTGCTGTATCGGCACGTGCCGCGGGCGCTGATCGAGCGGCCCAAGCAGGGGTTCTCGCCGCCGACGGGAGCCTGGCTCAAGGGGCCGCTGCGGGAATGGGCGGAGGAGCTGCTTTCGCCCTCCGCCCTCGACGCCGCGGGCCTCGACCCGGCTCCGATCCGCGACCGCTGGCAGGCCCACCTCGCCGGCCGGGCGGACGAGCAGTACCGGCTGTGGACGGTGCTGATGGACCAGGCCTGGCGCCGGCACTGGCTCGGGTGACGCGGCCCCTTCGTGTCCTGCACGTCATCACCACCCTCGGACCCGGCGGCGCCGAGGCGATGCTGGCCAAGCTCGTCGCCGCCACCCCCGAGGTGACCCACGCCGTCGTCTCGCTCGACCACCGGACGGATACGGTAGCGGCCCTGCGCGCGGCCGGCGCCTCCGTCACGGTGCTTGGCCTCTCGTCTCCCACCGCCTTTCTGGCCGCCATCCCGCGGCTGACCCGCACCATGCGCGGCTTTCGCCCAGACCTGATCCAGTCCTGGCTCTGGCACGCCGACCTTGCCGCGACGGTCGCGCGCGCCACACTGCGCCCCCGGCCACCGCTCGTCTGGTCGATCCGCTGTTCCGACATGGACCTCGCGCGCTATCGGCCGACGACACGGCTGGTGGTCGCGGCCCTCGCCCGCCTCTCCGCCATTCCGGACGCGGTGGTCGCCAACAGCGAAGCGGGGCTCGCCTGGCATCTCGCCCGCGGCTATCGCCCGCGCCGGACCCGGGTGATCCCCAATGGTTTCGATCTCGGCACCTTCCGGCCTGACCCCACGGCCCGCGCGCGTCTCCTCACCGCGCTCGGGTGGCCCGAGCAGACCGTGCTGGTCGGGCTGATCGCGCGCGTCGATCCGATGAAGGACCACGCGACCTTCCTCGCCGCCCTCGCGCGCACGGCCGAACCGATCCGCGCGGTTCTCATCGGCCGCGGCACGGAGGCCCTCGCCATTCCGCTCGCTCTCCGCCCCCGCCTCGCCGCCCTCGGCCAGCGCCGTGACATCGCCGCCCTTCTGCCGGGCCTCGACATCCTCTGTCTCTCCTCGCGCTTCGGCGAGGGGTTCCCCAATGTGCTGGGCGAGGCGATGGCGTGCGGCGTGCCGTGCGTGACGACCGATGTCGGCGACTCCGCCCGCGTGGTGGTCGGGGCCGGTCTCGTGGTGCCGCCGGGCGACGCGGCCGCGCTGGCCGACGCGATCACGACCCTCGCCGCCGACCCCGCTCGCCGCCGCGCCATGGGCCAAGCGGGGCGGGAGCGGGTGGAACGCCTCTATGCGATCCGCACCATCGCGGACGCCCATCGCGCCCTGTGGCAGGAGCTTGCGGCGTCCCCTCCGTCCCCCGCTTGACGTGCCGTCCCCACCCGCGTTCCCTCGCCCCCGCGCGGCGGGAGGAGGATCGTGGCGGACGGCGGGTTCGGGCGGCTGATCGGGCGCAAGCGGCACCTCCTCGGCATCGCAGGCCTTGACCCGCGCGCCGTCGCCTCCGTGCTCGACCTCGCCGAGACCTACATCAGCCTCGCCCGCAAGGGGGGCGCCCGCGACGTGCTGCGCGGGCGCACCGTGCTCAACCTCTTCTTCGAGACCTCGACCCGCACCCGCACGAGTTTCGAACTCGCCGGCAAGCGGCTCGGGGCTGATGTGATCAACATGTCGCCTTCGGGTTCGGCCATGGCGAAGGGCGAGAGCCTGCTCGACACCGCCACCACCCTGAACGCGATGGCGATCGACGTCCTCGTCGTCCGCCACGACCAAGCGGGCACGGCGGCCCTGCTCGCGCAGAAGGTCGAGGCTTGCGTCATCAACGCCGGCGACGGCGCGCATGAGCACCCGACCCAGGCCCTGCTGGATGCGCTGACCATCCGTCGCCACCGCGGCACGCTCGCTGGGCTGACGGTCGCGATCTGCGGCGACGTGCTGCATTCGCGCGTCGCCCGCTCCAACGTCCGGCTGCTGACCATGATGGGCAGCCGGGTCCGGCTCTGCGGGCCGCCCACCTTGCTGCCCGCCGGTGCGGCCGAGTGGGGGGTGGAGGTGTTCACCGACCTGCGCGCCGCGTTGCGCGAGGCCGACGTGGTGATGATGCTGCGCCTGCAGCGCGAGCGGATGAGCCGTGCCTTCGTCCCCTCGTCACGCGAGTACTTCCGCTTCTACGGCCTCGATCCGGAAAAACTCGCGCTCGCCAAGCCCGACGCGCTCGTCATGCACCCGGGGCCGATGAACCGCGGTGTGGAGATCGACAGCTCGGTCGCCGACGATCTCGCGCACAGCGTGATCGAGGAGCAGGTGGAGATGGGAGTCGCCGTCCGCATGGCGGTGCTCGACCTGCTGGTGCGCGACGCCCGGCGCAACGCATGAAGACCCTCTTCCGCGACGTCCGCCTCCTCGACCCCGTCTCGGGCCGCGACTCGCCCGGCTCCCTGCTCGTCGTCGAGGGCCGGATCGCCGCCCTCGACCCGGCGGAGGCGCCTTCGGATGCCGCGGTGATCGCGGGAAACGGGCTCTGCCTCTGCCCCGGCCTGATCGATCTGCGGGTCGGGCTGCGCGAGCCCGGCGAGGAGCACAAGGAGAGCCTCGCCACCCTCGCCGCACGTGCCGCCGCCGGCGGTGTCACAACCCTGGTAGCACTGCCGGACACAACCCCGCCGCTCGATCAGCCCGCCCTGGTCGAATTCGTCTCCCGCCGCGCCGCCTCCTTCGGCTTCGTCACCGTGCTGCCCATGGGGGCGGCGACGAAGGGCTGCGCCGGCCAGGAACTCGCCGAAATGGGGCTGTTGCGGGAGGCAGGCGCGGTCGCCTTCTCCGACGGCCGTCGCGCCATAGCGGACGCCCGCACCATGCGGCTTGCTCTTGCCTACGCCGCCACCTTCGGCGCGATGGTGGTGCAGCACCCGGAGGAGCCTTCGCTCACCGCGGGCGCGGTGGCCACCGAGGGTCTGCTCGCGTCCTCGCTCGGTCTGCCCGCCAGCCCGGCCGCGGCGGAGGCGATCCTCGTCGCCCGTGACATCAGGCTGGCAGAATTGACCGGCGGGCATGTCCATTTCTCCCCCGTCAGCACCGGCGAGGCGCTCAGCCTGATCCGTGCGGCCAAGGCGCGCGGCGTGCGCGTCACCTGCGACACCGCCCCGCCCTACTTCGACCTCAACGAGACCGCGATCGGCGAGTGGCGCACCTATGCCCGCCTCTCGCCGCCGCTGCGGTCGGAGGCCGATCGCCTCGCCGTGCTCGCTGCGCTTGCCGACGGCACCATCGACGCCATCGTTTCCGACCATCAGCCGCAGGACACGGACGCGAAGCGCCTCCCCTTCGCGCTCGCCGAACCGGGTGGGGTCGGCGTGGAGACCCTGCTCGCGGTGACGCTGACTGCCGTGCACAACGGCAGCCTTTCTTTGCTTGACGCGATCGCGCTGCTGACCAGCCGCCCCGCCGCCCTGCTCGGCATCGACGCCGGGAGGCTCGCGCCCGGGGCACCTGCCGACCTCTGCCTCTTCGACCTCGATCGCGCCTGGCAGATCCGTGCCGACGACCTGATCGGGCCGAGCCGCAACACGCCGTTCGACGGGCGCGCGGTGCAGGGCCGCGTCGTCGGCACCTGGAAGGGCGGGGTGAGGGTGTTCGGATGAACACGCTGGGTCCCCTCGTCCTCGGCTTCCTGCTCGGCTCGATCCCCTTCGGCCTGATCCTCACCCGGCTCGCCGGGGCGGGCGACGTGCGGCGCATCGGCTCGGGCAACATCGGGGCGACCAACGTCCTGCGCACCGGGCGGAAGGATCTCGCCGCCGCCACGCTGCTGCTCGACGGCGGCAAGGGCGCGCTCGCGGTCGTGCTGGGTGCCGAGTTCGGGGGCGGGCATACCGCCGGCCTGCTCGCCGGCTTCGCCGCGGTCATGGGGCACATGTTCACGCCCTGGCTCGGTTTCGCCGGGGGCAAAGGTGTCGCGACCGGGCTCGGCACGCTGATCGGCGCCGCCTGGCCGGTCGGTGTGGCGGCCTGCGCGGTCTGGATCGGCACCGCGCTGCTGACACGGATCTCCTCGCTCTCCGCCCTTTTCGCCTTCGCCGCCGCGCCCGCTCTCGCCGCCTGGTTCGCGGGCAAACCGGAGATCGTGCTGGCGCTTGCCATCTGCGGCTTCGTCTGGCTTCGCCACTGGGCGAACATCCGCCGCCTGATCGACGGGTCGGAGCCGAAGATCGGGCAGACGAAGAAGGACGAGTGACGGAGGAGGAACGGCTCGCGCGGCTCAGGCTCGCGCGTACCAGCGGCCTCGGAGAGGCGACCGCGCGCGCGCTGATCGCGCGCGAGGGGTCGGCGCAGGCCGCACTCGAGATGCTGCCGCGCACGCGCCGCGGGCGGACGTTCGTCGTTCCGCCGGTGGGCGCCGTCCAGGCGGAGGTCGCCGCCCTTGCCCGGCTCGGTGCGCGGCTGGTCGTGCTCGGCGATCCGGACTACCCGCCCGCGCTCGCCGCGCTGTCGGATGCGCCGCTGGCTCTGGCGGTCGCGGGCGACGTGGCCGCCCTCTCCGCCCGTGCGGTGGCCATCGTGGGGGCGCGCAACGCCTCCGCCGCCGGGCGGCGGATCGCGGCCGATCTCGCGCACGGCCTGGTCGAGGCTGGGGTCGTCGTCGTCTCGGGGCTGGCGCGGGGGATCGACGCCGCGGCGCACGAGGCCGCCCTCGCGAGTGGTGGTCTCACGGTCGCCGCCATTGCCACGGGACTTGATTGCCCCTATCCGCCCGAGCACGCCGGGCTGCAGGACCGGATCGCGGCGTCGGGGGCCGTGGTGACCGAGGCGCCGCCCGGCACGGCGCCGCATCGCACGCTCTTTCCGCGCCGCAACCGCATCATCGCGGGGCTGTCCCTCGGCGTGGTGGTGGTCGAGGCCGCCGAGCGCTCCGGGTCGCTGATCACCGCCCGCCTTGCGGTCGAGGAGGGGCGGGAGGTCTTCGCGGTTCCCGGCTCTCCGCTCGAACCCAGGGCGAAGGGACCCAACGGGCTGATCCGCCAGGGTGCCCACCTCGTCGAGACGGTGGAGGACGTCCTGGCTGCGCTTCCTGCCGTCCCCCTCTCAGCCCCGGGCCTGATGCCCTTGCGCCTGCAGGAAAACCGATCGGCACCGGCAGCGACTGCCGCGCTTCCGGCCGCCGCTCCGCGCACCGACGAGGTGGGGGTGGCCCTCTCCGCCCTCAACGCCTTGCTCTCGCCCACCCCGGTCACGGTTGACGAGCTGGTGCGCCGCTGCCCATGTTCCCCCGCCGCCGTCGCGGCCGCCCTGCTCGAACTCGATCTTGAGGGCCGGATCGAACGGCTGCCCGGGAACCGTGTGGCGTTGTGCACGCGGTAGGCCGCTGGCCCTGCACGAAGAGGGCCCTGGACGCAAGGCATGGACGTCGTCGTCGTCGAATCCCCCGCCAAGGCGAAGACCATCAACGGCTATCTGGGCCGCAACTACACCGTCGTCGCCTCCTATGGCCACGTGCGTGACCTGCCCGCGAAGGACGGCTCCGTCCGCCCCGACGAGGATTTCGCCATGGACTGGGAGGCGGACGCACGAGGCGAGAAGCAGGTCCGCGCCATCGCCCAGGCTCTGAAGGGGGCGAAGACCCTCTATCTCGCCACCGACCCCGACCGCGAGGGGGAGGCGATCTCCTGGCATGTGAAGGAAATGTTGGCGGAACGCCGGGCGCTGAAGGGGATCGACGTCAAGCGCATCGTCTTCAACGAGATCACCAAGAGTGCGGTGAAGCGGGCGCTCGAGAACCCGCGCGACCTCGACCCCGACCTGATCGACGCCTATCTCGCGCGCCGCGCGCTGGACTACCTGTTCGGCTTCACCCTCTCCCCCGTGCTCTGGCGCAAGCTGCCCGGCAGCCGCAGCGCCGGGCGGGTGCAGAGTGTCGCCCTTCGCCTCATTTGCGAGCGCGAGGCCGAGATCGAGGCCTTCCGTCCGCGCGAATACTGGACCGTCGAAGGCCTCTTCCTGACCGAGGCGGGGGCGCCGTTCTCCGCCCGTCTTACCGTGCTCGACGGGAAGAAGCTCGAGCAGTTCGACCTCGCCGACGCGCAGGCGGCAGAGGCGGCGAAGCGGGCGGCGGAAGCCGCGCGCTATCGGGTGAGCGCGATCGAGCGCAAGCGGATCAGGCGCAACCCGCCCCCTCCCTTCACCACCTCCACCCTGCAGCAGGAGGCCTCGCGCAAGCTCGGCTTTTCCGCCACGCGCACCATGCGCGTCGCCCAACAGCTCTATGAAGGCGTCGAGATCGGTGGCGAAACCGTCGGTCTCATCACCTACATGCGGACGGATGGGGTGCAGATGGCCGAGGAGGCGATCGCTGCCATCCGCGGCCATCTCGGCCGCACCTTCGGCCAGGACTACCTCCCGCCCGCCCCGCGCCGCTACGCCACCAAGGCGAAGAACGCCCAGGAAGCGCACGAGGCGATCCGCCCGACCGACATCGCCCGCCGCCCCGAAGACATCGCCCACGCGCTCACCGAGGATCAGCGCCGCCTTTACGAACTGATCTGGAAGCGGGCGGCGGCGAGCCAGATGGCATCGGCCGAGTTCGACCAGACCTCGGTCGAAATCGCCTCCGAGGATGGCCGGATCGTCTTTCGCGCCTCCGGTTCGGTCCTCGTCTTCGACGGTTTCCTCAAGCTCTATCGCGAAGACCGCGACGAGCCGGCGGAGGACGAGGAGAGCCGCTCGCTGCCGGCGATGCGCGAGGGCGAACGTCCTTCACTCACGGAGGCGAAGCCGGAGCAGCACTTCACGCAGCCGCCGCCGCGCTACACCGAAGCAAGCCTGGTGAAGAAGCTGGAGGAGCTCGGCATCGGCCGCCCCTCCACTTACGCCTCCATCCTGCAGGTGCTGCAGGATCGCGCCTACGTGCGGCTTGAAAACCGGCGCTTCGTGCCGGAGGACCGCGGGCGGATCGTCACCGCCTTCCTCGAGAACTTCTTCGAGCACTACGTCGCCTACGACTTCACCGCCTCGCTCGAGGAGAAGCTCGACGACATCTCGGGCGGACGGGCGCGCTGGCGCGAGGTGATGCGCGAGTTCTGGCGCGACTTCGTGCGCGCGGTCGAGGAGACCAAAGAGCTCCGCATCGCGGATGTCGCTGCCGCGCTCGATCGCGAGCTGGGGCCCCACTTCTTCCCGGACAAGGGCGATGGCACCGACCCGCGCGCGTGCCCGCGCTGCGGCACCGGGCGATTGGGCCTGCGCATCGGCGGCAACACCGGCGCCTTCATCGGTTGCTCGAACTATCCCGAGTGCCGCTACACCCGGAACCTCACCTCGAGCGACGCCGAGGGCGAGGAGAGGCTGCTCGGCCACCACCCGGAAACGGGCGAGCCCGTTCACCTGAAAAAGGGGCCCTACGGCTTCTACGTCCAGCTCGGTGAGAACACGGAGGCGCCGGCGGCGGAGGAAGCCGGGGCCAAGCGGAAAAGGGGCAAGGGCAAGGCGGCCGAGAGAGCGCCCAAGCCGAAGCGTGCCTCGGTGCCGAAGGGCATCGACCCCGCTTCCGTCACCCTCGAACAGGCGCTCGCTTGGCTGTCGCTGCCCCGATTGGTTGGCATCCACCCCGAACGCGGTGAGCCGATTTATGCCGGCCTCGGTCAGTTCGGACCCTACGTGAAGGTCGGCAACGTCTACGCCTCGCTCGACAAGGACGACGACGTTCTGAGCATCGGCCTCAACCGCGCCGTGGTGTTGTTGGCGAAGAAGCTCGATTCGGTCCGCAGCCTCGGCCAACACCCCGACGGCGGGGAGGTGACGGTGCGCCGCGGACGCTTCGGGCCCTACGTGCAGCACGGAACGCGCGTCGCCTCGCTACCCAAGGGTGCGGCGATGGAGAGCGTCACTCTCGAGGACGCGGTGCGGCTTCTCGCGGAGAAGGGCAAGGCGCTGGCACCGCCCCGTGGCGCCGGGAAAGGAACGGCGGCCGGCAAGGGGCGCGGCAAGCGGGCAACCGCAGGCGGCTGAGCGGAGGTCAGTCGCGCACGGCGGCGCGACTTCGCCGACGCGGCAAGCTGCCGCATAATCGTGGCGCACCGAACCGTTTCGGATTCGATCGGCCATCCTTCGCCCAACCATCCTCTCCGGCCTTCGCCTTCGCCTTCGCTGGCCGTGGCAGCTGACGTGCTGGCTCTGTGGGGTCGGCGTCGTCTGTCTGGCCCTCTGCCGTGCGGTCGCTCCGGCGGTTGCCGCTGATGCAGGGGGGCTCGCCCCCGTGCTGCGCAGCGCGTACGCGGCGGTGGCGGAGCGTCATCTCAACCCGCCCGATTTTCCTGGCTTCACCGCTGCGGGTTTGCGCGGCCTCATCGCCGTTGACCGCGGGCTTGCCCTGGAGCGGGAGCGTGAGCGGCTCGTACTGCGTGGAAACTCCGGTGTGCTCGCGCGCCTGGACCCCCGCGCGATGGGCGGCGCGCCCGAGGCGTCGCAGGCCGCGCTGCAGACGATCGCGGCCGCTCTCGCCGCGTCGTCCGCCCTGCGCGCGCAGAGCAACGAGACGTTGCTCCGTCTCTTCCTCGACGAGGCGCTGGCCGACCTCGATCCCTACTCGCGCTACGTGCCGCGGTCCGAGGCCCGTGCCGCACGGGCACGGCGCTTCGGTGAAGCGGGACTGGGGCTCGATCTCGCTCCGGACGGCAACGCGGCGGTGGTGGTGCGCGTGGTCGACGACTCGCCCGCCTGGGCCGCCGGGCTCAGACCGGGCGACAGGGTGCTCGCCATCGACGGGCGACCGACGCGGGGGCTGGATACGGGGTCGCTGGACCGGCTGCTGCGCGGCGAGGAGAACGAGCCGCTTTCGCTCACGATCGCCCGCCGCGGCAGCCGGCCCGAGACCGTGGTGCTGGTGCGGGCGATGGTCGCGGCGGAGACGGTGTTCGTGGTCTGGCACGGCACGGTGCCGATCCTCCGGATCTCGGGCTTCAACCGCCTGACCGACCGCCGTCTGGCCCGCGCCGTGGTCGAGGTCGCCCATCGCGATCCCACGCCGCCCGGTCTGGTGCTCGATCTGCGCGGCAACCGCGGCGGCCTGCTCCGCCAAGCCATCGCTGCCGCCGATCTTTTCCTGACCGAAGGAGTGATTGCCGAAGCACGCGGCCGCCACCCGGAGGCCTCCCGCATCCATCGCGCCGCGGGCCCCGATCTCTCCGCGGGACTGCCGCTCGTCATCCTGGTGGACGGCGCATCCGCCTCCTCGGCCGAAGTGCTGGCCGCCGCGCTGCAGGACAATGGCCGCGCCGTCCTCGTCGGCTCCGTCACCACCGGCAAGGGGCTGATTCAGACCGTGGTGGCGCTGCCGGATGAGAGCGAACTCCATCTCACCTGGTCCGCCCTGCACGCCCCCACTGGGTACCCCATCCAGGGTCTCGGCGTGCTGCCGGATGTCTGCACCAGCCTCGGGCCTGAGGCGACGGAACAGGCGCTGCGGCTGTTCGCCGCCGGCCGTCGACCCGACGCCGCGCGCGCCTGGCGCACGGTGCGGGACTGGACAGCGGCTCCGGCGGAGTTGGCACGGCTGCGCGACGCCTGCCCACCTGCTGCGGGCGGCGAGCTTGACATCACGGCGGCCCTATGGCTCTTGCAGCGCCCCGAAGGAGACCGAACCCGTCCTCTCGCAACGCACGGCGTCCCGTAGCTGGGGCAGCGGCACGCGTGGGGGCGATCGATCAGGTGAGAGTTTGCGGCTCCGGCCGGGCGTGGCGAAGCCCCGGTCCGTCCGCACGGAGCAAGCGCGATGGCGAAGGCCAATACCGTACTGATCAAGCTGGTCAGCACTGCCGATACGGGCTACTTCTACGTCACCAAGAAGAATGCCCGCACGAAGACCAACAAGCTTGAATTCCGCAAGTACGATCCGGTCGTGCGCAAGCACGTGATCTTCAAGGAAGCGAAGATCAAGTAGACGGGCTTCTTGAGCAGCGAGCGGCGAAGGGTCGCAGGTTCGGCTTCTGGTCAAAGGGCAGGAACCACTTCGCCCTCGCCCTCCACCACGACGACGCGGTTCCTGCCTTGGCGCTTTGCCCGATAGAGCGCCTCGTCGGCGCGACGCAGGATGTGTTCGACAGCACTCGTCTCGTCGCTGGCCGCCGCCGCCGTCAGCCCCGCCACGCCGATGCTGATGGTCAGAGGATGCACGACCCCGTCGACGGGCTCGAAACGCAAGCCGGCAATCTCGCGCCGAAGGCGCTCCGCCGCCACTGCGGCATCGGCCACCGACGCGCCGGGCATGATGACGGCGAACTCCTCGCCACCGTAGCGGGCCACGGTATCGAACAGCCGCACGTGATTGCGGATGCAGGTGGCGACCGCCTGCAGCGCGGCGTCACCCGCTGCATGGCCGAACCGATCGTTGATCGCCTTGAAATGGTCGACGTCGAGCATCATCGCCGCGAGCGACCCACCCGTGCCGCGCAAGGACGCGATCAACGACCTGAGGTGGCCGCGCAAGTAACGCTGGTTGTGAAGACCCGTCAGCGGATCGGTGAGCGCCAGCGAGATTGAATAGGCCAAGTCAGCCCGCATCCGATCCTGATAGAGCTTGCGCCGGATCTGGTTGCGGGCGCGCACGCGCAGCTCGTTCGCATCGAGCGGGCGGACGATGTAGTCGTTCGCCCCCAAGTCGAAGCCGCGGAACAGCAGCTGGCGGTGGTCCGGTTCGGCGAGCAGCAGCACGGGCATCTCGCGTGTTGCCTCCTCTGCCCGTAGGCGAGAGGCGAGGCGCAACGGATCCTCCGAAGCGAGTCTCAAATCGAGAAGCACCAGGTCGTAGGGGGCAGCCGCCAGCCGCGCCATCGCCTCGAGCCCTCCCGCGACCCGGTCGCAGGCGATCCCCTCCGCCGCTAACGCGGCGCCGATCCGCTCCCACTCGATCGCGTCGACGACGAGGGCGAGCGCCCGGCTGCCCCGCACCGAGGGCGCGGTCTCGGGACCGGCGCGGACGCCGAGCTGGCTCGTCGTCTCCGCCCGAAGCCGCCACTCGTCGAGCAACCGTTTCAGCCGCACGAGCGATCGGACGCGGGCGAACAGGGTTTCGTCGTCGACCGGCTTGGTCAGGAAGTCATCCGCCCCTGCCTCGAGGCCGCGGATGCGTTCGGCGCTCTCGCCGAGCGCGGTCACCATGACGATCGGGATGTGCTCGGTCGCCGGGTCGGCCTTCAGCCGTTCGCACACCTCGAACCCGTCCATCCCCGGCATCATCACGTCGAGCAGGATGAGATCGGGCGCCCAGACGGGGGCCAGTTCCAGCGCGGCGGGCCCCGATTGGGCCGTGCGCACTTCGTAATACTCGGCGGCAAGCCGGGCTTCGAGGAGCTTCACGTTGGAGGGAACGTCGTCGACGACGAGGATTCGCGCGCTCATGGGCCCTGTCGGCACCCGCGGGCGGTCAGCCTTGGCCGCCCAGGTCCTTGCATCATGCCACGGCCCCCCGCCGAGTGCACGATGTTCCGCCCCGCCATGGTCGACGCTGTCATCGAACTGCGATAGTCCTGCAATCGTCCCGATGCTTCACAGGGCGTCCATCCTGCGCAACCCTCCGACCAGGCGTTTTCCCGCATGACTCAGGCTCACGCCGAGGGCGCAACCGGCGCTCACCCTGCCCTCTCCGCCGCCGCGCGCGGCTGGCTGTTCTTCCGACGCTGGCTCGCCAATCCCCTCGAGATGGGCTCCATCGTGCCGTCCTCGCCCGTGCTGGGGCGCAAGATCGCCGAGGCGGTACGCACCGGGCCGCCGGGTCCGATCCTCGAGCTCGGCGCCGGAACAGGGGCCATCACCCGTGCCCTGCTCGATGGCGGGATCGCCCCCTCGCGCCTGACCGTGATCGAGATCGTGCCGGAGATGGCGGAGGTGCTGCGCCAGAGCTTCCCCGGCGTGACGGTGATTTGCGGCGACGCTTGGCAACTCTCCGACATCCTCGATCCCGCCCTGCCCGGCACGATCGGGTCGGTCGTCTGTGGGATACCCCTTGTGCTTCTGCCGCGCGAGAAGCAGGCGTCGCTGATCGCGGCCATCGAGGCGGTCGCTCCTGGCCGCGGCTTCCTGCACTACACCTACTGCGTCACCTCGCCGCTGCCGATCCACGCTCACCGCCTCGAGGGCCGGCGGATCGCCTGGACCCCCCTCAACATTCCGCCCGCCTCCGTCTGGCACTACCGGCGCATCGGGCCTTGATCGCGATCAACGCGGTTCCCAGTTCTCCGGCGTAATCACCGGCGGGTCGCACCGGCAGCTCTAGGCGCGGTGTGGCCCGACTTTCCTGACCGAATTCACCGCAACCGGAGGAGACGAAGCCATGGCCATGCTTCCGTCGCTGTTCGGCCCGGGCGGGCTCGACCGCATGATCGAGGAAATGCGCCGCCTGCAGGAAGGGCTGGAGAAGAGTTTCGGCTCGCTCGCACCGATGCCGGTGTTCCGCACCGACTGGCGACCGGCGATCGACGTCAAGGAGACCGACACCGGGCTCGTCGTCACCGCCGAATTGCCGGGGATGAGCGAGCAGGATGTCGAGCTCTCCGTGGAGGATGACTTGCTTACCATCAAGGGCGAGAAGAAGAGCGAATCCTCCAAGGAGGATAAGGGCTGGCACGTGCAGGAGCGCTCCTACGGCGCTTTCGTCCGCACCCTGCAGCTCCCTTTCACGCCCAAGCCCGAGGAGGTGACGGCCGAGTTCGCCAAGGGCGTGCTGACCATCACCATCCCCCGCCCGCCCGAGCCCGCCAAGCCCTCCTCGCGGATCGCGATCAAGTCCACCGGCTGATCCCAGCCTTTCCTCCCCGTTCCGACCGCGGCACCCTCGCTCCCGATTGCTTCGGGAGCGAGGGATGAACCTGCCAACGCACGAACGCTACGACTACGCCGCGATCACCGAACGCGCCGACTACGTTTGGCCGATCGGTGCGAGGCTCGCCGTCTCTATCGGGTTCAACCTCGAGCATTTCGCCTTCGGTGAAGGGTTGGGGGCGGAACTCGCTCCCGGCGGGCCGCAGCCCGACGTGCTGAACTACGCGTGGCGCGACTGGGGCAACCGCGTCGGCGCCTGGCGGATGATCGAGCTTCTCGACTCCCTCCGCCTGCCGGCCTCCGTCCTCGTCAATTCGGCGATGTATCAGTACGCGCCTTCCCTCCTCGCCGCGCACCGCGCACGCGGGGACGAGATCGTCGGCCACGGGCGGACGAACGCGGAGCGTCAGTCGGTGCTCGACGAAGCGGCCGAGCGGGATCTGATCGCTGAGGCGACCGCCACCATCGCCGCGCACGAAGGTGCACCCCCGCGCGGCTGGCTCAGCCCCTGGATCGCGGAGAGCCGAGTAACACCTGATCTGCTCAAGGAGGCCGGCTACGCCTACACGCTGAACTGGTGCATGGACGACCAGCCGGTGTGGCTGCGGACCCGCGCCGGCCCGCTCCTTGCCATTCCCTTCCCGCAGGAGGCGAACGACATTCCCTCCATCGTGGCGCGCAAGGACGGCGCCGCCGAATTCGCGGCGATCATCGTCGATACCTTCGATGAGATGCTCGAACAGTCCGCCCGCCAACCGCTGGTGATGGGGATCGCGCTCCACCCCTACATCGTTGGCCGGCCGCATCGGCTGCGCCATCTGCGCTCCGCGCTTGCGCACATCGCGGCACGACGCGACCGCATCTGGTTCACCACGGCGGGCGCCATCCACGACGCGATTTGCGCCCTGCCACCGGGAATCGTTCCCGGCGACTCTCGTCTCTGTTGAGACTTCCCCCGGCTCGCTCCTACCATGGCGCAAACATGCTCGCCCGCGTCCCGACCTTCGCCTTCCACGGCATCGATACCGTACCGGTTGAGACGCAGGTGCAGATCGCACCCGGGCTCCCGGCCTTCGCCCTCGTCGGCCTGCCCGACAAGGCGGTGGCGGAAAGCCGCGAGCGTGTGCGGGCCGCTCTCACCTCGATGGGGCTCTCGCTGCCCCCGAAACGCATCCTGGTCAACCTCGCTCCGGCCGATCTCGGCAAGGAAGGCAGCCACTTCGACCTTCCCATCGCGCTCGGGCTTCTCGCCGCGATGGACATCATCCCACGCGAGGCGGCCACCACACACGCCGCACTCGGCGAGCTCGGGCTGGACGGGAAGCTCGCCCCTGTCGCGGGCGTGCTCCCGGCGGCGATCGGCGCGGCGGCGCGGGGCCTCGGTCTCGTCTGCCCCGCCCCGCAGGGGGCGGAGGCCGCGTGGTCCGGCCACGCGCCCATCTTGCCCGCCGAGTCCTTGCTCCAGCTCGTCGCCCATTTCCGCGGCGACGCCGCCATCCTGCCGCCTTCCCGTCCCGCCCCACCGCCGTCCCCACCCGAGCCGGACCTGATCGACGTGAAGGGGCAGGAGACCGCCAAACGCGCGCTCGAGGTGGCGGCGGCAGGTGGACACAACCTGTTGCTGATCGGCCCACCCGGTGCGGGCAAGTCGATGCTCGCCGCCCGTTTGCCCGGCCTCTTGCCCGACCTCACGCCGGCCGAGGCGCTGGAAGTGAGCATGATCCACTCCGTCGCCGGCCTGTTGCGCGAGGGCAGGCTCATCACCCGCCCACCCTTCCGCGAACCGCATCACACCGCCTCGCAGGCCGCGCTCGCCGGCGGCGGGCACCGCGCCAAGCCGGGCGAGATCAGCCTCGCCCACCGCGGCGTGCTGTTCCTCGACGAACTGCCCGAGTTTCCCCGCCTCACCCTCGAGGCGCTGCGCCAGCCTTTGGAAACGGGGCGCACCACCGTCGCCCGCGCTTCCGCCCACGTCACCTATCCCGCCCGGTTCCAGCTCGTGGCGGCGATGAACCCCTGCCGCTGCGGCCACCTGGGCGATCCCTCGCGCGAGTGCGCCAAGGCACCGCGCTGCGGTGAGGAGTATCAGGGCAGGCTATCCGGGCCGTTGCTCGATCGCATCGACCTCTTCGTCGAGGTCATGCCCATTCCGCCGGCGGAACTGACGCGGGTGCGCCCGGGCGAATCCTCCGCCACCGTCGCCGCCCGGGTGGCGGAGGCGCGCGCCCGCCAGCGCCATCGCTACGGGGCGGACGGCCCGCGTTGCAACGCCGAGGCCGACGGGGCGGTGCTGCGCGAGACGCTCGCCGCCGATGCCGAAGCCCTCGCCTTCGCCGAGACCGCGGCGGCCCGGCTTCGCCTCTCCACCCGGGGCTTCGCCCGTACGCTGCGCGTCGCACGTACGCTCGCCGACCTTGCGGGCTCCGAGTTCGTCCGCCGCGTCCACGTCGCCGAGGCCCTCACTTGGCGGTCCCGCACCGTGCGCGAGGTGGCCTGATCCAGAACTCCCCTTGCGCTCCATCAAGGCGGGCGGGGCACCGCGCATGATCGCCTGCACCTGGGATCGAAGAAGAGCGGGAGGGCACAATGGAACGGCCGGTCGTTTGGCTGGAGGAGGTCGGGCGCGAGGATGTTGCCCGGGTGGGGGGCAAGAACGCCTCGCTCGGCGAGATGATTCGCGCGCTCGGGCACGCCGGCGTGCGCGTGCCGCCCGGCTTCGCCACCACCGCCGCCGCGTACCGTGCCCACCTCGCCGCGCACGGCCTGCCCGAGCGGATCCGCGCCCTGCTCGACGCCTACCATGCCGGGCGCGCGAGCCTTGCCGACACCGGAGCGGCGATCCGTCGCCTGATCCTGGAGACGGAATTCGCCCCCGACCTCGCGGACGCGATCCGCTCCGCCTACGCCGAGCTCGGCCGCCGCCTCGGCGAGGCCGACCCCGCGGTTGCCGTCCGCTCCTCCGCCACCGCCGAGGACCTGCCGGACGCCTCCTTCGCCGGCCAGCAGGAAACCTTCCTCAACGTGCGCGGGGCGCGTGCCCTGCTCGATGCCTGCCGCGCCTGCTTCGCCTCGCTCTTCACCGACCGCGCCATCGCCTACCGCGACCTGCAGGGCTTCGACCATCTCGCGGTCGCCCTCTCCGTCTGCGTGCAGGCGATGGTGCGGGCCGATCTCGGCGCGGCGGGGATCATGTTCTCCATCGACACCGAAAGCGGCTTTCCCGGCGTGGTGCTGATCAACGCGGCCTGGGGGCTCGGCGAGCCGATCGTGCAGGGCGCGGTCGATCCCGATCGCTACCTCGTGTTCAAGGCCCCGCTCTCCGACCCGGCCAAGGTACCGATCCTCGAGAAGACGCGCGGGGCGAAGGCGGTGAAGATGGTCTATGCCGAAGGTGGGTCGGCCCGCACGGCACTCGTCGAAACCACCCGCCGCGAACGCGACGCCTTCGTTCTTTCCGATGCCGAAATCCTCGAACTCGCCCGCGCCGCCTGCACCATCGAACGCCACTACGGCCGGCCGATGGACATGGAATGGGCGAAGGACGGGGCGACAGGGCTGATCTGGATCGTGCAGGCGAGGCCCGAGACGGTGCACGCCACCCGCCAGGGCGCGGTCCTGCGCACCTGGCGGCTCACCGGCAAGCCGCGCCCGCCGCTGCTGACGGGTGCGGCCGTCGGCGACAGGATCGCCGCCGGCCCGGTGCGCGTCGTCCACTCGCCGGAAGCGATCGCCGACTTTCCTGAGGGCGCCGTTCTCGTGACGGAACAGACCGACCCCGATTGGGTGCCGCTGATGAAGCGCGCGGCGGCGATCGTCACCGACCACGGCGGCACCACGAGCCACGCCGCCATCGTCTCGCGCGAGTTGGGCCTGCCGGCGGTCGTCGGCACGCAGCTCGCTACCCGCACCTTGCGCGACGGGCAGGAGGTGACGGTGAGCTGCGCCGAGGGCCCGGAGGGTCGCGTCTATGACGGGCGGGTGCCGTTCGCCGCCACCGACGTCGATCTCGCCGCCATTCCCGCCACGCGCACGCGGATGATGCTGAACATCGCCTCTCCGGCCGCCGCGCTGCGCTGGTGGCGCCTGCCGGCCAAGGGCGTGGGGCTTGCGCGCATGGAGTTCATCATCAATGCGGTGATCAAGGCGCATCCGATGGCGCTGGTGCGCTTCGATCAGGTGACGGATCGTGCCGCCCGCCAGGAGATCGAGCGGCTCACACGCGGCTTCCCCGACAAGCCCTCCTACTTCGTCGAGACGCTGGCGCGCGGCATCGCGCTGATCGCCGCTCCCTATCACCCGAATCCGGTCATCGTGCGATTGTCCGACTTCAAGTCGAACGAATATGCCCACCTCATCGGCGGGGCGGCCTTCGAGCCCGCGGAGGAGAACCCGATGCTCGGGCTCAGGGGCGCCTCACGCTACGCCTCGCCGCGCTACCGCGAGGCCTTCGCCCTCGAATGCCGCGCGGTGAAGATGGCGCGCGAGGTGATCGGGGCGGACAACATCGTGGTGATGATCCCGTTCTGCCGCACCCCCGAGGAGGCGGATCGCGTGCTCGCGCTGATGAGCGAACACGGGCTCAAACGCGGCGAAGGAGGGCTTCAGGTCTACGTGATGTGCGAGATTCCCTCGAACGTGATCCTCGCCGAGGCCTTCGCGGAACGTTTCGACGGCTTCTCCATCGGCTCGAATGACCTCACCCAGCTCGTGCTCGGCGTCGATCGCGACAACGCCGAGCTGCGCGAGCTGTTCGATGAGCGCAACGAGGCCGTCCGCCGCATGATCGCCGACGTCATCCGCCGCGCGCACGCGGCCCACCGCCCGGTCGGCATCTGCGGCGAGGCGCCCTCCAATTACCCGGACTTCGCCGCGTTCCTGGTTGAACAGGGTATCGATTCGATCTCGCTCAACCCGGACGGGTTCGTCGCCGCGGTGCGCCGTGTGGCCGAAGCGGAAGCTGCTCAGGAGGCGAAGGAGAGGATGAGCGAGCCCGCAGCCGCGAGGTAGATCAGGCACGGGAGCAGAGTGGCGCGCAGGATCGCCCCCTCCGCCCCCGCGATGCCGACCGTCGCCGCACCGGCCACGATGTTGTGCGGGCAGATGATGTTCCCCACCCCTGCCCCCACGCCCTGGGCGGCGAGCAGCAGCACGGGCGGCAGGCCAAGGCCTTCGGCGGTCGCTTCCTGGAGCGCCGAGAAGAGGATGTTCGAGGCGGTGGCCGAGCCAGTGACGAAGGAGCCGAGGGCGCCCACCGCCGGCGCGAGCAAAGGGTAGAGCGGCCCGATGCCGCCGATCGCCGCCTCGGCCAACGCCGCGATCATCCCCGCATGCAGCATCAGCCGCGCGAGCACGAGCATCGCAATCAGGGCGGCGGCGACGCGGCCGAGGCCGAGCGCGGTGCGGGCGAGCGCGCGCGCGAGCACGCCGAGCCGCGCCCCGCGCCACAGCCCGCCGGCGAAGTACGCCGCCGCGAGCAGCGTGCCGGGATGGAACAACGGGCGGACCGAGCCGCCGAACCGCCCCCAAAGCTGCCAGGAAAGAACCGGGGCCTCGGCGAGCGCGCGCACCGGCGGCACGAGGCGCGTGACGAGGACGAGCCCGATCAGCACGAGGTAGGGCGCGAGCGCGGAGCCGAGACGGAAGCCCATGACCGGCGGCGGTCGGAAGCGTGTGATGACGAGGACGAACGCCGCCCCGCCGGCGAGCGCGCCCACCAGGGTGGGCAACTCCGGCCCGACTGCATGCGCGATCAGCACCGACGGCGTAAGGAACAGCACCGCGGCGAGGATGGCGAGCGCGAAGCCCCGTCCCGCTGCCTCGCGCATGGTGCCCGCCCAAACGACGGCGGCGATGGCCAGGATAGGGCCGAGCAGGCCGTGGATCAGCGCGGTCGGGCCCGAAAGCTCCCCCTCGGCGACCGAGACGAGCTCCGCCTGGGCAAGCACCGGGGTGCCGACGGCGCCGAAGGAGACCCCGACCGAATGCCCGATCAACGCAACCGCCACCGCCCGCGCGGGCTCGAGCCCGAACCCCACCAACAGGGGGGCGGCGAGGGCGACCGGCGTGCCGAACCCGGCCGCGCCTTCGATGAACAGGGCGAAGAACCAGCCGACGAGAAGGGTCCGCGCTGCCGCATCGGGGGCCAGCCCGGCGAGCGCGTCGCGGATCCGCTCCGCCGCTCCCGTCTCCGTCTGCCAGCGGTGGAGTGCGAGGGCGGGCCAGACGATGGCGAGCACGGTGGCGGCGAGAAACAACCCCTCCAGGGTCACGCCGAGCAAGGCATGCGCGATCCCCACCCCCGTCGCTCCATCGAGCGCGAAGGGCCCGAACACGAGCGCCACCGCCAGCGCGAGCCCTGCCGCCCCGGCGAACGCCGCCGAGCGGCCGAATCCCGCCATCAGCAGGAGCACGAGGAGGATCGGCGCGGCGGCGAGCCAAGGGCGAAGTGGCATCGGTGGCTCCGTGTCGAGGTCCCGTCGCCGTCCTTCTGCCATGCCACTGCCTCGGCGCGCGCGCTACCCTTCTTCGATAACCGCTCGGGAACCGCAGACCGATGAGCGCGCCGCGCCTTCTCGCCCGCACCGACCTCTCCGGGCTCGAACCGATCACGTTGGAGGGGCGGGTGGTGCTCGACGCCTTTCCGCGTCTTGCCGCGCGCCTCGCCGCGCTGGGCGCCGAACCCACTCTTTTTGCCGAACCAGTCCTCACACGCGGCGCGGGCGGGACCCCCACCGCGGTCGCCTGGTACGGCGAGGGCGAAGGCGAGCCGCGTCCCCTGTCATCGCTCTCGCCAGCCCGTCGGGCCGAGGCCGAGGCGCGGCTGCGCGAGGCCCTGGCCGCCCTGCGCCCCGCCTTCGACGATGCTGAGGACGGGGCGCTCCTGCGCCGGGCTCTCGTGCTCGCCGATCTCGACGGGATTCTCGTCCTCGACCGCGGCATCGTTCTGACCGGCTGGGGACTTGCCCCGAAAGGCACGGGCGACGACCCCTCCCGCCTTGCCACGCTGCTGGCCCAAGGGATTGGGCGCTACCTGCCGTCGCTTGCCGAGCCGCACGGCCCGTCGCCCGAAAATCGGCCGCCGCCTCGGCCGACTGTCGCAGCGCCGGTGTCGCCCTTGCCCCCTTCGCGCCCACCGGCGGTCACCGCCCCAGTGTCACCGTCCACTGCCGCCACCGCCTGGGGCGGTTGGTGGCTGCTGCCGGCCGGCGTGACGGTCGCGATCATTTTCCTCCTTCTCGGGTTCTGGCTGGGCTGGCGGGCGGCGGTCGGCGAGTGGGCGGGGCGGGAGCTCCTCGCGGTGGTGGCGGAGGAGACGCCGCACCGCACCGCCCTCGAGCAGGCGCGGGCGGCAAACCTTGAGCTCGAGCGGCGGATTGCCGCCCTGCGGGCCGTGTTGGCCGGCGATGTCTGTCGGGCAGAGGGGACGCTGCCGAGCCTCGAGCCGCCCCGCGAAGGCGGGTCTCCGGCGGAGGGCGAAGCGGTTCCCGCGCCCGACCCGTCCCCGCCGTCCGGCCGCTGACCGCGCGCGATGCCGACCCCGCGCGCCATCGCCACCTTTCCGGCCGAGCGGCTGCATCCGCTGTCCGTCGGAGGGCGGCCCGCCATCGAGGCCTTTCCCCAGATCGCGGCACATCTGCGGCGCGCGCGCGGGGCCGATCACGCCGCCTTGTTCGCCGAACCGATGGCCGATCGCGACCGCGGCGTCGTCGATTGGTACGCCTCCGGCGAAGGCGCGGCGATGCGGCTCGACGATCTGCCGGCGGACGCCCGCGCAACCGCACAAGCCCGGCTCGACCGGCTGGTTGCCGAGGTCGAGGCCGAAGCCGCCGCGCTGCAGGCCTCCGCAACCGAGAGCGATCGCCTTCTGGGCCAGGCCCTCGCCACCGCCTTGCGCGTTCCGGACCGAAGCTTCGTCCGTGTCGTCGACGGTCGCCCGGTGCTGGTGGGCTGGGCGCACGAGGAGAACGGGCGCTCGATCGGCCCCGAGGCGCTGCGCCGTCCGATCGAGCGCGCACCCGGCCGCATGCCGATCCTGTTCCCTGCCGTGGCGGACCGTGCCGGCTGGTGGCGTCGGTTCTGGCTCGCGCTCGGTTTATTGCTCGCTGCCCTCCTCCTCCTGCTTCTGCTCATTCTGTGGTGGGACCCGTGGCGCTGGTTCGCCCTGCCCGCCCCGGTCTGCCTGCCCGACCCGCGGGGGCTGATCGCGCTCGAGGAGCGTCGGCAGGAGGAGGACCGGACCCTCGCCCTGCGCGCGGACCTCGCCCGTCTGGCACGCCAGGTCGGCGAGGCCCGGCTTGCCTGCCCGCCGATCCCGGCTGCCGGTCTGTCTCCCCGCGCGGAGGTGCGACCGCCCGAACCGCCAAGGCCGAACCCGGATGCCGAGCGCGCCCGCCGCGAAGGCGCACGCGAGGGCAACACGCAGATCATCCTTGCCTGGGACGACGTGAACGATCTCGACCTGGCCATCATCTGCCCCGACGGCACCAGGATCTATTTCGAAAATCGAAGGGCTTGCGGGGCTGAGCTCGACGTCGACATGAATGTTGCAGGCGGCACCCGGCCGATCTCTCGCGCCCCCGTCGAGAACGTGACCTGGGCCGCCGAACCTGCGCCGGGCAACTACCGCATCGAGGTGACGCATTACGGGCGCAATCCGGGTGGGCCGCAGGTCTCGCCCTTCCGCGTCACCATCCGCCGGCCCGGCCAGCCCGACAGGGTACTGCGCGGCGAGGCCGGGGCAGGCCAGACCGTCGTGGTCGGCACGGTGCGGCTGCCATGAGCCTCACCCTCGCCCGCACGCCGGCCCGGCCTCCGGAGCTGATCGGCACCCTGCCCGGTGGCATGACCGCGGCCGAGGCGCACGCCCAGCTCGCCCACTTTGCCGCCGGCGTCCTCGGCCCCGGGTGGGAGCGGCTGTTCGCCGCCCCGCACGACGAGGGCGGAGTCACCCTCTGGTCGGTCGAGGGCGAACGATCCTCGCCTTACCTCGGGCTTCCCGCCGGCGAGAGGGCCGCCGTCCGCGCCTCGCTCGGCCGGGCGGTGTCCGCGCTGCGCCGAGCGGCGGAACGCGACGTTCCGCCCCTCCTGCCCCTCCTCGCCGCCGCCTTGGAGATTCCCAGTTGGGATGCCGTTCACGTGGTGGACGGGGTGCCGGTCCTCGCCCCCTGGGGGCTGCGCCCCGAGGCGCGAGCGCCTGGGCAAGGCCCGATCACCGCGCTCGACGATGGCCGTCCCGCGCGGCCCGCGCCGTTCGTTCCACTCGCCCCAGTCCTCGCCACCCTCGCGGCCCTTGCGCTCCTTGCCCTTGCCGCCGTCTGGCTCACCCCCCGTTTCGCGCCGTACCTCGATGCCAGCGTGGCCTGCCGCGCCGACCCCGCCCAGATCGCCGCCCTCTCCGCGCTGCTCGCCGAGGAAGGCCGGGAACAAGGCCTCGCCGCCGACCTCTCGGCTTTGGAGACCGAACTCGCCCGCAAGCGCCTCGCCTGCCCGATCGCACGGATCCCGCCGCCGCCCCCGCCCCAGCCGCCGCGCGAGGCGCGCGCGCCCCCGCCCCCCCCGCCGCAGCGCCCGCCCGACGCCAAACCCTGCGACGAGGAGACGCAGTCAGGCGGACGGGGCATCACCCGCACCCGCCACTATCTCGGACCGAACCCGGGGCGCGTAACGCTGCGCTACGACACGCTGATCGAGCCCGACCACATCGAGGTGCTGTATCGCGGCCGACAGCTCGCCACGACCTGGATCCCGGTCTCGGGGCGGGGGACCCTTTCCTTCGACTGGCGGCCCAGCGGGACGGGGCCGGAGGCGCATACCGTCGAGGTCATCGTCACCGGTTTCGGGCTCTCCACGCGCTGGCGTTACACGCTCGGCTGCCCGCGCTGATCGAGTGCGTCAGGATCGGACGTGGGGC
Organism: Elioraea thermophila (ex Habib et al. 2022); assembly: GCF_003336755.1. GTDB lineage: Bacteria > Pseudomonadota > Alphaproteobacteria > Acetobacterales > Acetobacteraceae > Elioraea > Elioraea thermophila. The sequence continues at coordinate 169,089 of NZ_QMDI01000013.1, forward strand.
GTCTCTCCTGCCCTCACGTGGTCGTGCGTGCGCCACCGCATCGCCACGCGGGCTTGGTAGAAGATCGCCTGCAACGGGAGAGGGCGCATGGATCGATCCTGGCTACTCGCGGTCCTCGTCGTCGCGGTGAACGTCGGGCCCGTCTGGGCGCAGGCGGACGGCGCCGTGGCGGAGATCCTCCGCCGCGCTGGCGTTGCGCCAATACCCGGCGCCGTGATGGGTACCGACCCCAAGGCACGCGCGAGCGCGCTCGATGCACTGGAACGCACCTACCCGCTGCCGCCGGACCTGCGGGATCGCGAGAACACCGTGCCCCCCGACCGCGAGGCGGTGATGGACCGCCTCGGCCTCACCCGCCATCCCGACGCGCCGGTGGTACGGATGACCGACCGCACGCCGACCCGGGCGGAGATCGTCGATGCGCTCGCCGGCCGCTGAACGCCGCCTCGTCCTGCTCGGTCTCGGCGCACTCGCCGCCTGCGCCAGCCCGACTACGCGGCAGATTGCCGGGCTTGAGACCCGGGGCATCGTGCTGACGGTGAACTTCGACCTCAACTCCTACGCCATCCGCCCCGATGCCCGGCCGCTGCTCGACACGCTGGCGGATGCGATGACCGACCCGCGCCTGTCGCGTCACCGCTACGAGATCAACGGGCACACGGATTCGACCGGGCGTCTTGCGCGCAACCTTGCCCTCTCGGAACTGCGCGCCGCGGCGGTGGTGGACTATCTCGCCGCCAAGGGCGTGCCGCGCGATCGGATGCGCGCCCAAGGGTTCGGCCCCTTGCAGCCGCTCGATCCCGCCAACCCGCGCGATCCAGCGAACCGCCGGGTCGAGGTGTTCGCCATCCCGCCCCCCGAGTGACCCGCCATGCTCGCCGCCCTCGCCCGTGCCCGACCGCTCGCCCTCGCCGCCGCACTCGCCGTCGCGCTCTCCGCGTGTGCGAGCACGCATGGCGCTGATGGCGAACCCCTTTCGCCCGCGCAGCGACAGTTGCGCGAGCAGAATGAACGCTTCACCGAGACGGTGGCCACCGGAGCCATTGCAGGAGCCGTCCTGCTCGGGCTGATCGGGGCGCTTGCCGCGGGGCCGAACAACCGCGGCGAAGGCGCGCTGGTCGGTGCCGCCGCCGGCGCCGCCCTCGGTGCCGCTGCCGGCCACTACATCGCGAAGCGCAACCAGCGCTTCGCCTCGCGCGAGGAGGCGGCCGCCGCGCGCATCGCCGCAGCGAAGGAGGAGGCGGCGGAACAGGAGGCGGCCGCCCAGGCCGCCCAGGCCGTCGCGGCGGAAAACCGCGCCAAACTCGCCCGCCTCGAGGCGCGCATCCGCGCTGGCGAAGCGAACGCTGCCCAGCTTGCGCGCAGCCGCCGGGCAGCCGAGGAGGATCTCGCCGCCATCGACACCGCGATCGAGAACAACCGCCGGGTCGAGGCCGCGATGCGGGCGGACGGCGCGACCCGCGAGGCGGACCGGGTCGCCGCCTCGCGTCAGCGGATGGAGGAGAGCGCGCGTGAGTTGCGCGAAGCCCTCGCCCGGGTGCCGGCGGCATGATCCGGCGCGCCGCCCTTCTCCTGGCGCTCGCGGTGTCCGCCTGTGCACCCGCCGGGCCGGCGGCGGAGCGGGGCTTCTTCGGCGGCTGGGCGGCGGCGATCAGCGGCGAGGACGAGGCCCGCGCAGCCAGGATGGAGCGTGAAGCACAATCCGCCGAAGCGCGCGCGCTCGAGGCCCGCGCCCAGGCGCTGAGGGCGGAGCGCGAGAGGGAGCGCACCACCGCCCAGCTCCGCGACGCCGAACTGCGTCTCGCAAGGCTCGAAGCGAGGCTCGCCGCCCTGCGGCGCGATCTCGAAGCGGCGCGGGCCTCCCGCCTGGAGCCGGATGGCGGACGGGGGGCATCGCTCGCGCGGGATCTCGACCGTCTCGAGCGCGACCGCGCCGCTGCCGTCCGCGCGCCCGACCCAGAGGCCGTCCGCCGCCTCGAACAGGGGGCCGACGACCTTTCCCGCGCGCTCGACGCCTATCGTCGTCTGTGAGGGATGCCGACCGCGGCGAGAATGGCTGCCTCGGCTTCCGCCGCCGATGGCAAGCGCCCGCGCCGCGCCTCCATCATGTGCCGGGCGGCAAGCGCAACCAGCTCCGGCCCCAGTCTGAACCCGCGCGCGCGCAGCTCCTCCGCCACGATGCGGGCCTCCGCCGCGATCGTCGCCTCGTCCTCAGCCGCGGCCTCGCGCACCGTGCGCAGGTAAGCATCCAAGACCTGCGTGATTCCGGCCGGGGTTTCCGCCACCCTGGCCGCGAGCCCCTCGCGCGCTGCGGTGATAGGCGGGCGTGACGCCTCGGGCAGGACAGGGCCCACACCGTCGAGCAGGCGAGCCACCGCCTCGAGCACCGTCGCGTTGCCGTGCGCGACCGCGACTAGGCGCGCGAGTGCCGCGGCCGCCTCGAGTCCCGCTCGCAACGCCGCCCGCTCGCGATCCGCCCGCAGCCGCGCCTCGGCCCGCATCGCGGCATCGACAGCGGCGAGCCCGCGCGCAAGCGCAGGATCGGTGGTCTCGCGGCGAATTTGGGCGAGGAGGGCGCGCGGGTCCTCGGCCAGCCGCTCGCGCGAGGCGGCGGCTTCGGCGAAGGCACGGCGGAACGTCTCTGGCGCTGCGTCATCGACCGTCACCACGAGGCCGAGCACGACCCGGAACCCGACCGTCCGCAGGCGCAAGGGCGATCCGTCGCGCGGGTTGAAGGGGGGATACTCCTCGCGTAGGGCGGAGCGGATCGACTCGCGGTCGGTCAGGTAATGCCCGCCGCGCGCCACCACGCCACCGACGAGGCCGTGCGGGCGGCCGACCCGGTTGAGCCGATAGGGCTCGAGCACCCACTCAGCGACATTCCCCAGCATGTCGTGCAGGCCCAGAGGGTTCGGCTTGAGCGAACCGACGGGGCGAGCGCGGCCGGAGGCCGAGTCCGGTCCGGCGAACCAGACATAGGCCGCCATCCCCTCCGGCATGGGCGGCGTGCGGGCGGTGAATTCCGCCTCGCCCACCGCCGCGCCGCCGCGTGCGGCGTACTCCCACTCCTCCTCCGTCGGCAGCCGCACATAGGCGCGCGCCTGGCCGCGCGTCGGCAACGCGTCGGGAGCGTTCGCCGCCAGCCAGGCAGAGAGGCGCGCCGTGAACGCGATCGCCTCGAACCAGGAGACCTCGGCGGCGGGGACACGACCGGCGGGAGATGGAGCGGGGCAGCTCTCGTTCATCACGGCGGCGAACTGGTCGCGCGTGACCTCGTACTTGCCGACCCACATCACGCGTTCGTTGCCGTGCCGAAAGGCGCCCGCGAGATGGGTGCGACGGGGGAACTCGCTGTGGTCGGTGGCGGGGTCGGCCTCGCCGACGACGATGGGGCGATCATCGAGCGGGCTCGGGCCGGCGGGAACCGGGACCGGGCGAAACGCGATGCGCGCCCCGCACGGCATCGGCAGCACGAGATCATCGGCGAGCGGGGTCGGGTTCCACGACGCCTGTGGCCAAGCCTCAGAGCCGCGGGCAGGCTGGATACAGAGGAGGACGAGGATCAGCCTCGCCAGCCTACGCATCGCGCAAGCCCTCCGCCGGTTCGATCGCCGCCGCGCGTGCGGCGGCGAAGAGGGAGGCGAGTACGGCCCCGAGCACGGTCAGCACGGCGGCGATGGCGAGATGCTCCGGTGTAATGCGTGCGATCGGCCCTTCGCCCACGGCCACACCCAGACGATTGATGACGGCGGCAACGCCAAGCGCGATGGCGCCGGCGAAGACCGCCGCTGCCGACGCCAGCGCAACGGCCTGGGTGAGCGGGAAGGCGAGGAGCCCGCGCGCGGGCATGCCCATGAGACGTAACAGGGCGAGCGCGCGCCGCTTCCGTTCGACGGAAGCCTGCATCGTCACGCCGAGCGAAACCGAGTAACCCGCCCCTCCCAAGGCCGCGAGCGCGACGAAGAGCAGCCCGAGCGACCGATCGAGGGCGAGGAGCCCCGCCACCTCCTCGGCCTGCGAGACCACTTCGATACCCTCCGCCCGCAACACGCGATCGAGCACCACCACGTCCTCGAGACGGCGCGCATGCAGCCGAAAGCCGGCGTAGAGCCTAGCCGGATCCGGCGGCGCGTCGATCTCGGCCACGGGCAGGGCGATCGTCCCCTCCTGGAAGTCCTCGATCAGCAGCAAAAGCGGCAGCGGCACGAAGGCAGCGTCGCGCGCGAAGACCTCGCGCGGCAGAACGGCGGCGACCGCAAGGTCCAGGGCGAGGGTCTCGCGCCGGCCCTCGACGATGCGATCGACCCGCAGGCGGATCGTCGCGCCTTCGCCGACGCCGAGACGTTCGGCGAGGGTGGCGGACAGGGCGGCGGCACGTCCCACGGGCGGCGGCCGACCGGCCAGCAGGGGATCTCCCGCCGCGGTGGCGAGAAGCTCGCCGCGGAATGCACTGAGCGAGTCCGCCGAACGGGCGAAGGCGCCGGAGGCGGCGAGCGAGCGCGTGCGAGGCACGATGAAGGCGACGTCCGGCCGCGCCGCCAAACGGGCGAAGAAGGCCGCATCGAAGGTGCGGTTGGTCTGATTGACGATCTCCCGCGCGCGCGGGTTCTGCACCAGCGCCTCGCGCAAGGAATCGATCACGCCGGCCTTGAGGCCGAACAGGACGATGAGCGGGGCGAGTACGGCGGCGATGCCCGACAGGGTGGCGAGCGCAAGACGGGCCTCGGCGGCGGCGTCGGCCAGCGCGAGCCGGGCGGCAAGCCTCACGCCGGGCATGGCAGCGGTTCCGCCTCGACGATCGAGCGCGCCTCGCCCGGGATCGGGACCACCCGACGGAGCTCGAGCCCGGCACGGCGCGCCTCATCCGCGTCATGGGTGGCGACGAGGAGCGCCGCACCATCCTCGGCGCAGGCGGCGACCAGCATGGTGAACACCCCCGACGCCAATTCCGGATGAAGGGCGGAGGTCGGTTCGTCGGCAATAACGACGGCAGGGCGATGGGCGAGCGCCCGCGCGATCGCCGCACGCTGCCGCTGGCCGACGGAGAGGGCCGCGGGCCACTTGCCGAGTTCGGCGGCAATGCCAAGACGCTCGGCGAGGTCGACGATTCGACGCCGATCGCGCCGTCGCGCCAGCCGCTGCGGCAAGGCGATGTTGTCGGCGACGGTGAGGAAGGGAAGCAAGCCTCCGGTCTGCAGCACGTAACCGATGGCCCGCGCGCGCAGCGCGGCGAGCGCATCATGCGCGCCCCGGGCCCACAATGCCGCCGCGTCTACCCCGGCGACGACGAGACGCTCGGCCCGATCGGGGGCGAGCGCGAGCGCGGCGAGATCGAGCGTCGTGCTTTTGCCCGCCCCCGACGGGCCGATCAGGGCGAGCCCTTGGCCTGCACCGAGCACGAGCGAGGGAACCTCGAGCATGAACCGCGCCGCACCGGAGACCAGCGTGCGTCGCACGCCCTCGAGCGCGAGCACGCTCACGGCAGGTGCGCGAGCGGCACCGGGTACATCGCCTCGCCCGGATCGCGCGCGCGATCGAGGTTCACCCACAGTTCCGGCTGGCGTGCGTATTCCTCGTACAGGCGAAGACGGGCCTCCAACGCGTTGATGATTTCGCGTCGCGCGCCCGCGCCCATCGCCACCCACTCGTCTTCCGTGATGTCCATGATCCGGGAGCGGTAGGGCAGCCCGTCGAGAAACTCGGCGAACACCCCGCCCACGCGTTGCAGCTCGGCCACCCGGCGCGGGTCGCGCGCCATGGCCGCCGCCAGCCCGCGCAAGCGGCCGAAGAACGTTTCGGGTGCGAGACGGCCGGCATTGCCCGCCTCGATGATCCCTCTCAGCGTCGCCGCAAGATCGGAGAGTTGGTTGCGCGTCAGCAGCACGCGCACCTCCATCGGCCGCCGTGAGGGCGTCGGGTCCGCCCAGTCCTCATCGACGGTGAAGCTGCGCACGAGGTCTGGCACGCCCGCCCTCTCGAGGCGGCCAAGATAGGCAAGCCGCATGGCGTGCGCGACGACCTCCGTCTGCTCGGCGATGCGCCGCGTCGCTTCCGCTTGCGGCGGCGCGATGCCGGCAATCGGTCGGCCCACCGTCGCGGCCACGTGGGCGAGGATCGAATCCGCGAGCACATCGACCATCGCGCCGAAGGCGCTCACGTCGCCGTCGGGCACCGGATAGTAGAGAGGCCCTGCGGCGCCGAAGGCGGAGAGCTGGCGATACTGCCGCTCCGCCCGCGCGTGATCGGCCCGCCCTCCCTCTGGCGTGCGCAGGTGGAGCACGTAGATCGCGACCTGCTTCGCCTCGGAGCGGGCGAGCGCATTGAGGTCGGCCGCCGTCAGTCCGGTCGAGGCGCGCGGGTCGGGCGGTTCGCGCATCGAGGCGTCGGTGATCAGCACGAGGAAGCGGCCGCCGAACTCGTTCCACTTCACCTCATCGAGGGCGAGTTTGATCCCCGCCCCCGCATCCTCCTGCCAGCCTTCCGTCGAGGCGGTGGCTTCCCGCACCTCCGCGATGCGCGGCAGGATCGCATCCGGTGCGGCCTGGAAGTCGGGAAGCGCGAAGAGACGGGCGAGGTATTCGACCCGCGGCCGACCCTCGAGCGAATCGCGATAGGCGACCATGCCGAAGCGGAAGTTGTCGCGCACCACAGTGTCGCCGATGCGCGAGACGACGCGGCGGATCGCCTCGCGCGTGCGCTCGATGTAGGGCTGCATCGAAATCGTGGTGTCGATGACGAACACCACCGCGGCGCGGAAGTCGCGCAGCGCCTCGGCACCCGGTGGGGGAGCAGCGGTGCGGGCCGGGGCGGACAGCACCTCGAGCAGCCGCGCCGGCGCGCCATGCTCCGGCTCCATGATCTCGGCCGAAAGCACGGGCAGGAGGTAGAAGTTGCGCGTGATGTCGACGTGCACCTCGGGTTCCAGCGCGATCACCGGACCGTTGGCGCCTGCCGCGCGGAAGGCGTCGGCGCGCGCGGCGCGATCGCGCGCCGCCCAGGCCTGGCGCACCGTCTCGGCGTCGCGGAAGAACATCGCACGCTCCCGTCCCGCCGGATTGGTGAAGGCGAGAATCATGGTGTGACGCCAAGGGATGGCGCGTTCCTCCGCGATCCAGCCCAGGGTGCGGCCGTTCGCCGTCTCGCCGACCTCGAGCCAGCCTTCGCGGCGGTCGTAAACATAGAGGACGGAGAAGGCTGGAACCGGCCGGGTCACCCCGGTCTCGCCCGGTCGCGGCGCAAGCACCGCGCCGGGGCGGGTGATCACGCGCTGCCAGAGCGAGGTCGTGCCCTCAATCAAGAGGGGGCGGCGGGCGGACTGCGCCTCGGCAGGGGGAGCGACGAGCGCCGGCGCGAGGAGGAGAGCGAGCACGACGAGGGGGATCTTCAGCACGCCAATGCATCGTTTCATGGCCAGAACTCCCGCAACGCGTCGCGTGCCGTACCGGATCCGGCGGCGGCCTCGCGTTCGAGGTGCGCGCGCAAGGTGGCCCGGCGCGCAGCGGCCTCCGGATCGCCCCCCCGTTCGGCTTCGCGGTAGTGCCTGGCGGCCTGCCGCACGTCGGGCGAGCGGAACGGACGGCCGGGGACGAAGCCGTTCGGGTCGTAGAGACGGCCGAGCGCGGTGTGCGCTTCGGCGAGCCCCGCTTCGGCCGCGACCTCGAACAGCACGAGCGCATCGTCGTGGCGGCCGGCCGCCTGGCGGCGCAGGGCCACCGCGAAGATGCCGCGCGTGTCGGGCGCCCGTGCCACCACCTCCGCAACCGTCAGCCCGTCGGTGCCGTCGGGCCAGACGGGAGCGGCGACGGGCGGCTGGGCCTGCAGCGGCGAAGGCCGGGACGGACCCTCGCGCGCAAGCCACCAGAAAGCGGCCGCGGCGGCAGCCGCCACCGTGACCGCGAAAGCGAGGATGAGCGGCAGTCGCCGCACGGTGCGCGCAGGCGGTTTCGCGGTCGGAGCAGGCCGCGGCGGCGGTGCAGGCGGTGGTGGCGAGGCGGGCGCCGGCGACGGTTCGCGGGCGGCAACGGCACGGCCGAGTCCGATCCCCACCTCGCCCTCATCGAACACCGCGATCGAGGCGGGCCAGAACAGCGGCAGCTCAAGGCCAAGCGAGGGCAGTCTCAGCGTGAGCGGGCCGGGCTCGAGATGGCGGCAGACGTCAGGCCCGAGGATCAGCGCACCGGCACTGGGCGCCGATTCGACGGCGAGCGCCGTCAGAACCGCTTCGCCGATTTGCCATCCGGAGGGGCCAAGATGGGCAGCCGGCATCTGCGGTCTGATGATCGAGAACCGCCCGTCGGTCAGCGGCTGGCCCAGGCCTTCGAGCGAAATCCGCGCATGTCCGAGCGGTCGATTCGGGTCCGGTTCGACGCGCGCGGTCGGCACCGAGGGCGCAGCCATCACGCGGCCTCGGCGAGACGGGAGAGGATGCGCCCGAGCCGCGCGTTCGACTCCGAATCGACAATCCCGCCGAAGGCATGATCGACGTTGCGGTCGATCAGCGCGACCAGCGCGAGGGTCCAGTCGCCGGCGTAGTCGCGCTCGAACGGGGTCGGCTGTTCGCCGAGCGCGGGCCAGTCCTCCGCCGCCTCGCGCTGTCGGAACACGATTCGGCCATCGCGCGGGTTTCGCGGGCGTTCCGCCTCCGGCATGCGATCGAAGCCCAGGGCGGCGACGTAATCGTTGATCATTCGTTCCGCGATCATCACGGGCTTGACGAGCGCCTCGGCGAAACGCTCGCGATAGGCCGCCTTCGCCCGGATCGCCGCCGCGATGCGCCCGCGCAGATCCTGCCAGGCGGCCCCGGCGGCGAGCTGTGCCGCGAGGAAGGCGGCCTGCTCGCGCGGGATCAGCAGGAAGGACGGTGTGACCGGGTCGGCGGCGAAGGCGCGCAGCCGCTCCTGCCATTCGGCCAAGGCCGCCTCGGCGAATTGGTCGGCGAGATCAATCGTCGCGCAGGACCCCGAGGCGGCTGCTGGCGCAGCCGGCTCCTCGCCGAACAGCGCAGCGAGCTCGTCGGCGAGGTCGGACGCCTTCGCTGCCGCCCCGAACACGGGGGCCTCACGCGGATCATCCGCCGGAGAATGCAGCATCAGGCGGGTGAAGGCGACCTGCAGCGCCTCGGCATCCACCATCAGCGCGCGCAGGAGGAGACCGAAACGCTGCTTCGCAATGCACAAGGCGAGATGCCTCGCCAGCGTCGCCCCCTCGGCACGACGCTTCTTCCGTTCCGCCTCACGATCGTCCGAGACGTGGAACGGATCGAGCCGTGCTGCGGCATCGCGCGCGAGCCGCGCCAGACGTGCGGCGACTTGGCCGCGCTTCAGCGCCGGGTTGCACACGGGGGTCAGGCTTTCCGCGAGGTAGGTAATGCCACCGTCGTTCAGCCGCATCGCCTCGTCCCAGGCGCGGGCCGGATCGGCGAAGTGCCGCTGCACCTCGGGTGTGGCGAGGAATTCGGCCTTCAGGCGCGCCAGACGCTCGGGTTCCCGCACCGCCACCTCGCGGCCCGCGGCATCGTAATCGAGGATCGCCTTGGCGAGCACGTTCGGATTGCGCAGCCAGAACGTGTTGGCGAAGGGCTTGCCGGGGGTCCACTCCGTGGGCCAGGCGTGCTCGAGCCCGAGGAAGCGCGTGATCGAGGCCTCGATCCGCGTCGCCCAGCGGCTCGCCGCGGCCTGATCCTCGCGCCGGCCGCGCTTCTCCTCGAATTCCATGTCGAACTTGGTCAGCACGATGAAGAGCGCAGTCGGCTGCTTCGCGCGCTCCTCCGGTGTCGGCCCGTGAGTGGCATCAACCCATTCCTTCACCATGCCGGGCAGCGTGCGCACCTCCTGGTTCAAGGGCCCGATGCAGAGCAGCATGGAGGTGAGTTCCTGCTCGGCCACGTAGCGCTGGTAGAGGTAGGCGACCTTGCCGCGCAGATAGAGGGGGGCGATCCGAGCCGGATCGGCGAGGTAACCTTCCGCGTCCGAAAGCACCTCGCGCGACCGCGCACCGGGGAAGTCGAGCAGATCGGTCGAAGAGAAGAATTCCCAGGGTTGATCGGCGAGCGTGAGGCGGAGTTCCGCCGTCAGGGCGGCGACGATCGGGCGCGGCAGGGTGACACGACGGCCATCGCGCGTGGCGACCTCGAGCTGGCCGACGCGATCGGGCGTGCCGAGGCCCGCCAGCGTTTCGACGTCGATGATGCTCGTCTCCCGCGGCAACAAAGCCTCGAGGCCAAGGAAGGCATCGTCCGGATCGCCCAACGCGTCGAGCGCCTGGCACAAGCGACGGCAGGTTTCGGTGTAGGTCGGGATCGCATTCCACAGCGGCGCGAACAGACGGGCGCGGTCGGCGGCAGACAGCCTCGGCGCCAGCGCCGCCGCCTCGCGCCAGAACCCCTGTCCGAGCGAGAGAATGACGGGGTGGCCGCGGAAGTAGCGGTCGAAATACTCCGCGAGGTCGAACACCACGTCCTCGCCGAACGCCGTCGCTGCCGACCCGCCGGCGCGGCCGCGCGCCTCGTCGATGAGGGCGGAGACCTTCTCGGCCGGTATCGGCTGGACGGCGTCGCGGTTGAAGTCCTCGAGGAAGGAGTTGCCGAGGATCTTCACCACGTCGGCCTGGGTGAGCAGGCGAACCGAGACCGGACTACCGGGCAGTGAGGGTGTGGGACGGACGGTGAAGCGGGTGACGAGCCCCGTCGCCTCCTTTCCGCCCTCCGGGTTGATCTCGGCGACGAAGTCGATCGCGCGCTCGCCGAGCATCACGCGCACGGGCTCGGTGCCCTTCCGGGCCAAGGCAGAGATCAGGTAGCTCTTGCCGGCCTGGGATGGGCCGAACACTGCCACGCACATCGGCCGGGCGGCCGCCGCGGCGAGCCGGCGGGCTCGCGTGGCGAAGCGGCGCAGGTCGCGCACCACCGCCGCTCCCGCCTCGCGCGCGACCTCGGGATGCCGGCTGATCCAGGCGATGCCGTCGGCGATCGCCTCCGCCGCCGCCGCGCAGCGTTCGGCGAGCACGCGGTCCTCGGCCGAGCGCGCGTCGAGCATCATCTCAGGGCACCCTCAGCGCACCGGAATCTCGCCAGTAACCCGCTTCCTCGGCCTCCGTCTGCAATCGCGCGACGATCTGGCGGGGATGCAGCGTGATGCCTTCGGCGTCGACCACCTCCTCGACGACGAACCTCTCGCGCGCCACCTCGGCATCCGGCTGGTCGGGGTCGATGTCGCGGCGGGCGAGCGTGACGGTGAGTGGTAGGGCAAGGCGGCGGACGGCGGACGCGTCGCCGAATTCGAGCCGATAGAGCCGGGTCGCGGTCCAGCGTTCGAGGTCGAGCTGGCGGAAACCGATGAAGCACGGGGCAGTGAAAGTGACGCGGAACGAGGCCTCGCGCGCGCCGCCGCCGGCCTCGCGCGCATCGTCGCGGAACAGCACGTTCTGGGCGCGGATCTGTCCGGAGTTGTCCATCAGCCCGACGTAGCGGGCGGTGGAGCACACGCCGAGCCGGGAGGCGCGCAGCAGGAACCCTTCGAGCCGGCCTTCGGCGGTGGCGGAGATCATCGCGCCGACGGCGGCAGTGGTCTTCGGATCGGCGATGCGCCCGGCCGCGTTGCGGAACGGATACCACGCCTCGACCGGGTACTGGTCCATCGCGATCACGCGATGCGGCGGCACAGCGAGGCGGGCGACGACGAGGTCACGCACGATGCGCAGCCGGGACAGACGCCCGGAGAGCAGCAGCACGTCGACGTCGAAGGCATGCACGACCTCGAGCAGTTCGGCCAACACCGGCGCGAGCACCGGGCCGGCCGCCTTCTCCACCTCCTCGGCGGTGACGACGAGCTCGACGTCACCGAGCGAGAACCCCTCGCCGCCGCGCCGCGCCGCCCCGGCCTCGACATGGGCGATCGCGCGCTCGACGGCGGGCAGGCCCGCGAGCAGGGTGGACAACTTCGCGCGCAGGATCTCTCCGCTCTCCCGTCCCACCAGCCCCTCATAGGCACGAAGGACGGCGAGCCCGAGCGGCTCGAGCACCAGGGAGACGAACTGGCGGCGCAGATGCCGCTCCTGCTCGCTCTGGCCCGCAGCCGAACCGGCGAGCAGTTCACGCAGAAAGGCTTTCGCGCCACTCACTCCGGCCTCGCCCAGCGCACGCTCGATGCAGGGCAGGATCGCGATCTCGATCAGCGCCTGCAGCACGTCGTCCCCGGCGATGCGAAAACCCTCGCGGAAATTCTGCTTCGGCACGATCGCCTGTCCTGCCTCCGCGACGTAGGTGGCCACCATCAGATCCGTCGTGCCGCCGCCGATGTCGATCGAAGCGATCCTGAGCGCGGGCTCCTCGCCATAACCCTTGCGCACGCGCCCGGCGATGGCGAACAGCGACGCCGCATCGGATTTCAGCCGCCAGCGACACTCGTTGTACAGCCAGACGAGCTGGGTCGCGGTCGCCTCGTCGAGGCTGGCGACCAGTTCCGGCTTCGGCGGCGGATCCGGCAGGCCGTCGCCGGCGCTCGACCAGCCGAGCAGGCTCCAGGCGAGGTCGATTGCCTCGCGCGCGCGACGTTTGAGGATTTCCTGCTCGATCAGCGGCATCGCGGGGGGGAGCGTGAGCACGAGGCGGCGCAGCCGGCGCGGCACGTTGAGCGAGCCGCGCGCGGCCCGGTGGTCGGGTGAATTGATCTGCACCGCGGCCTGCATGAGCAGCTCGCAGAGGAGGAAGGTGGTGAGGGCGGAGCGCGAGAAGAGCGCGCGCATGCCCGGGCGCTTGCGGTGGCGGATCGTTTCGAGGACGTCACCTTCTTCGGAGACGAACTCCATGAAGGCCCCCGAGACCGGCGGGTTGATCGCGGTGCCGTCCGCCGACGGGCCGTTGAAGCGCCACGGCACCGCGGTCGGCCGCTCGTCCCAGAGGTAGCGCTTCGGCGAGGACAGACCGGTCGCCCCCTCGTCGCCGCGGCGGAGGGCGGCGAGCCGCACCGCCTCTGGCCCGACGCGCACGGGACTTCCCCAGTGGAAGGCGAGCATGCGGCCCGAGGTGTTGGAGAGGGCGTCGCGGCCGAAGGAGGCGCGGTGGAACTCGACCCGGCTCTCGAACGGGATCGACCAGGTCCGCTCGGGGGCGGAGAGTTCGCGCAACGTGAGCAGCGCGCCGTTGGTGAAGTCGAGCGGGCGGTCCGGATGATCCTCGACCAGGATGCCGCATGTGCGCGAATTGCCGAGATCGAGCACGAGGTCGACCGCGATCGGTCGTGCGGCAGCGGTGGGCGAGGCAATGTCGAGGGTGCGGATCCTCGGCACCAGCCGAGCCTCATCGAGCACAGCGAGGAAGGTGAGATAGCGGGCCCAGTGCTCGGCCCGCCACGGAAGATCCTCGGGTCTCAGCTTGCCGCCGCGCGCGGCCGCGCGCGCCTCCCGGAAGTTCGCCTCCAGCCACTTGTCCACCCAGGCCTGACGCAGGAACCAGGCGTTCCATTCCGGCTCCGCGACGAGAGCGAAGACCTGCTCCTCGCGCGCCGGCGCGAGCCCGACATAGGGCGCATCGGAGCGCCGAGGCACGAGGCCAGTGTCGAAGGCGAGTACAACGGCATGCGTGTTGCCCGCGGAGTCGGGCGCCGGAAGACGAACGAGGCGGACGCGCACCCAGTTCGTCGGCCCCCGTTCGATCCGGCCATCGCGGACCTCGAACACCGGCAGCGGCGTCCAGCGCTCGAGAAAGGGCTCGAGTGCGCGCGCCGTGTTGATCTGATAGACCCGGTCCTCGGGCGGGCACGCTCCCGTCAACGGGTCGTGATACGATCCGTCCGCCTCGTCGGTCGCGAGGGGACGTAGGATCACGTGCGGCTGAGCCCCAGGCCCCTGATCCTCGACTTCCTCCCAGAAGGCGCGGGTGAGGCGCGGCAGACGCGCCTCATCGAACGGGCGGACGACGAACTGAAGGCCCGATTGCGGAACCAGGGAAAGGAGGTCGGTCTCAGCCATGACTGCGTGCCTGCGGCCGATACGCTAGCACGGAACATGGCCAAAGGGTGGACGCGCCCGAGGCGCGCCGCGGGGCTTCAGCGCTGTGGCGCGGCCTCCGTGGGCTCGGGTACGGCGCGACCCTCACGGCGCGCCCGCTCCATCGCCTCCTCGATCGCGCGGTTGAGATCCGTCTGCGTGCAGAGGCCGAGCAGCACCGGGTCGCGCGGCTTGATGTTGGCGCTGTTCCAGTGCGTCTTGTCGCGTACCTTCTGCACCGTCTCCTTGGTGGTGCCCAAGAGGGCGCAGATCTGCGCGTCCGACAAGACGGGATGATGGCGCAGCAGGAAGGCGATGGCATCGGGCTTGTCCTGGCGCTTCGCCACCGGCGTGTAGCGTCCGCCCTTGCCCTTGGTCTTCGATTTCGGCAGCACGACCGTCGTCGGCGCGAGCTGCAAGCGCGCAGTCGGATCCTTTTCGCAGCGCGCAATCTCCTCGCGCGTGAGCTGGCCGTTCGCGACGGGATCGAGACCGACGATGCCGACCGCCGAGTCCCCATCCGCGATCGCCTGCACCTCGAGCGGGTGCATGCCGCAGAACTCGGCGATCTGCTCGAAGGTGAGCGACGTGTTTTCGATCAGCCAGACGGCCGTCGCCTTCGGCATCAGAGGCAGGGGCATGGTCATATCCTCACGGCGCGGCGCTCCGTCGCCGGCGCCCGTTCCAACTTGACTGGAACATAGTGGAAACGAGCACGCGGTCAACCGCCGCGTGCGCCGAACGCTCCGTCATCATGAGAACGTCACGCCTTCAGCTTCCAGACGCTGCCGCACCAGCGCCTTCGGCACCTTGCCATAGCCGGACTTGGGCAGTCCGTCCCACACCACCACCCGCAGCGGCTGCTTGTAGCGCGCAATCTTGTCCTGCAAATGCTCGAGTACGTCATCGGGCGTCACCGTCATTCCGGCGCGTGGCACCACCGCGGCCACGCCCGCCTCGCCCCACTTGGGATGGGGCAGGCCGACCACCGCCACCTCGGCCACCGCTGGGTGGGTGAGGATCGCCTCCTCGACCTCGCGCGGGTACACGTTCGAACCGCCGGAAATGTACATGTCCGACGCCCGGCCGGTGATGTACAGGAACCCCCGCGCGTCGAGGTGGCCGAGGTCGCCGGTGTGAAACCAGCCCCCAGCGAAGGCCTTGCGATTGGCTTCCTCGTTCTCGAAGTAGCCGGCGAACACGGCCGGGCCGCGCACGCAGATCTCTCCCGTCCGCCCAGGCGGCAGGCGGTTGCCCGCCTCGTCCAGGATGGCGATGTCCATCCCCGTTCGCGGCATGCCGCAGGAGCCGAGCGGAAAGGACTGGTCATCCTCTAGGCTGTGCTGGTCAGGACGGAGCACGGTGATGTTCGCCGTCACCTCGCCGAGGCCGAAGTACTGGGTCAGGCAGCCGAGGCCGAGCTTGGCGAGGGCGCGCTTCTGGTCGGCGCGGTACATCGGCGCGCCGGCGTACAACAGATGCCGGAGCGAGGAATGGTCATGCCGATCCACGGCAGGATGCTCGATGAGCATGGTCAGCATGGTCGGCACGACGAACATGGTGGTCACCCGGTGTTTCGCCACCAGGCCCCAGACCTCCGCCGGATCGAACCGTTCCGATGCCGTCATGACCGTTGGGCAGCCGCGCGCCACCGTGGCAAGCGCGTGGATCCCCGCTGCATGGCTCAAGGGCGCGCAGACCAGGGCGCAATGGTGCTCATCCAGGCCCGGCATCAGGTCGGCAAGGTGGTTGGCGACGACGAAACTCATCTGCCCGTGCGTCAGCACCGCTGCCTTCGGCCGCCCGGTGGTGCCGGAGGTAAAGAAGAACCAGCACGGGTCGCCATAGGCGACATCCGCCTCGTGATCGGGCGGCGGGGCGTCGGCCGCAGCGAGCGCGGCATCGAGGTCGATCTCGCCGTCGCGGGCATCGCCCGACGCGAAGACGGCCGCGAGACCGGGATGGGCGGCGCGCACCGCGGCTGCATGGTCGGCAAAGCCCCGATCGCGCAGCATCGCCTTCGCCCGGCTCGCCTGGCCGAGATAGGCGACCTCGGGCGCGGTGAGTCGGACATTGGTCGGCACCCACACGGCGCCCACCTTCAGCGCCGCCCAGAGGCTGGCGAACATCGCGACCGTGTTGCGCGAATGCACCAGCAGCCGCTCGCCCTTCGTCACCCCGTGCGCGCGCAGCACGGCGGCGAACCGATCCACCAACCGGTCGAGCTCAGCCCAGGTGAGGCGCACATCGCGCTGCACGAGGGCAAGCCGATCAGGCAGGCGCCGCGCCGTCCAGGTGAGCAGGCGCCCGAGGTTCATCGCCGTCGCCGGTCCCATCCGTTCCTTCCTCCTCCGCCCGTTCGCTGACGCAAGCCCGCGCCCCTGTCCAGTGGGACGGTGTCACAGGAGTTTCACGCGCCTTCCCCTCCCCGCGTCGCGGCGCGCACCGTAGATCGAGGCTGCGCCAAACCTCTGGGAGAACCACGCGATGCGTCTCACCCGTCGCCGCCTCGGCGGACTCGCCGCTGCCGCCGCCCTCGCCGCCCCGCACGTCGCGCGGGCCAGGGTGGAAGGCACCCTCGTCCTCTATACCAGCCAGCTCGAGCCCGACGCCGCCGGCACCGCTCAGGCCTTCGAGCGCCTGCATCCGGGAGTGAAGGTGGAGTGGATCCGCGGCGGCACGGGGCAGATCATGACCCGTCTGCGCGCCGAGATCGCCGCTGGCAACCCGCGCCCCGACGTGCTTCTGGTCGCGGACAGCCTGACCTTCGAGGGACTGAAGGCGGAAGGGCGGCTGCGCGCCGTGCCCGAGGCGAAGACGGGCGCGGTGCCTGCCGAGCATCTCGACAAGGACCGCACCTATTTCGGCACCAAACTGATCACCACCGGGATCATGCACCACCTGCGGGCCCCCTTCGTGCCGCGGCGCTGGGAGGATCTGCTCGATTCGCGGGCGCGCAACCAAGTGGCGATGCCGTCGCCGTCGGTCTCGGGGGCAGCGGCGATCCACGTTCTCGCCACCGTGCAGCAGCCCTCCCTCGGCTGGGCCTATCTCGAGCGCCTCGTCGCCAACGGCGTGCAGGCGCGTGGCGGCAACGGGCCGGTGATGCAGGCGGTCGCCGGCGCCGAGCGCGCCTTCGGCATCGTCATCGACTACCTGCCGATCCGCGAGGCGGCGAAGGGAGCGCCCGTGCGCTTCGTCTTCCCCGAGGACGGGGTGTCCGCCATCACCGAGCCCGCAGGCATTCTCGCGACGGCGCGGAACGTTCCGGCGGCGATCGCCTTCGTCGAGTTCCTGCTCTCGCGCCCCGGCCAGGAGCTCGCCGCCGCCCAGGGGTTCCTGCCGGTGGATCCGGCGGTGGCGCCGCCCGCGGGCTTCCCCGACCCGAAGACGATCAAGGTCATGCCCTTCGACGCGGCGCGCGCCTTGCGCGAGCAGGAGGAGACGCTGCGTCGCTTCGCGCAGCTGACGGGCGCCTGAGCCGGGCGTGACGCTTTCGGTGGGGCGGGGGCCGGCCGGCTTCGCCCTCCTCTGGTTGCTGCTGATCGGCGCGCTCCCCCTCGGACGCCTTCTGGCCGAGGGGTTCGCCGCCTCCCCGCTCGCCGTGCTGGACGAGCCGGCGGTGGCGCGGGCGGCGTTCACGTCGCTCGCGGTCGCGGCCGGCGCGTCCGCTGTCGCTGCCCTCATCGGCTCTTGCCTCGCCTACGCGCTCTACCTGCGCGGGCCGCCACCCGGCCGCGGTGTCCTCGTCTTCCTCTCCGTCCTTCCGGTGCTGGTGCCGCCGCAGGTGATGGCGCTGGGCTGGATCCAGGCCTCGGGGCCCGCCTCGCCGCTGCTGCTCGCGCTCGGGCTGGCGCCGCCGCTCGGCACGCCCAATCCCGTCTATGGCTTGGGCGGGATGATCGCGCTGCTCGGCGTGCAGGGGGCGCCGCTCGTTCTCCTCAGCATCGCCGGTACGCTGCGCCGGCTGCCGGGCGAGGTGGTGCGGGCGGCCGAGGCGCTCGGCGCCCGCCCTGCCCAGGTGCTGGGCCGCATCCTGGTGCCGCTGCTCGCTCCCGCCGTCGCCGCCGGCGCCGCGCTTGCCTGGATCGCCGCGCTCGGCAATTTCGGTGTCGGCGTGCTGATCGGCATCCCGGCGCGGCGCATCGTCATGACGGTGCTGATCTGGCGCCGCCTCTCGCTCGGCGGTCCCGCTGCGCTCGGTCAGGCGGCCGCGCTCTCCCTCGTGCTCGCGGTGATGGCGTTTCCTGCGCTGGCCGTGCAGTGGTGGGCGGCGCGACGCAGCCCGACACCTGGCGGCACGCCGTTCCGCCCCGTTCCAGGCGGCGGTGGACCGGCGTCGAGCCTCGCCGTCGGCCTCTATCTGCTCGTCGTCCTCGCCATCCCGTTCGCCGCGCTGCTCGCCGCCTCGCTGGTGCCGGCGGTGGGGGTGGAGATCTCGGCCGCGACGGCGACGCTGCGGAACTACGCCGCCGCACTCGCTCCGGGCGCGCACACAGCGCAGGCGATCCGCAACTCGGTCGGGCTCGCGCTGACCGCCGCCGGCTTGCTCGCCCTCGCCGCGTTGCCGATCGCGCTCGCCTTGCGCCGGCCGCCGGTGCGCCTTGCCTCCTCCGCCTCCGATCTCACCTACGCCCTGCCCGGCACGTGCACCGCGATCGCCGTCATCCTGGTCGTGCTCTCCGTCCCCGGCGGCATCGTGCTTTACGGCTCTCTTGCCGCCATCCTGCTCGCCTATCTCGCCCGCTTCCAGGCGCTGGCCTTGCGCCCCGTCGCCGCCGCCTCGGCACGTCTCGATCCCATGCTGGACGCGGCGGCGCGGAGCCTCGGTGCGGGCCCGCTGCGGCGGCTCACCCGCGTGCAGGCACCTTTGCTTGCGCCGGCGATGGCCGCGGGCGCGATCCTGGTCGCACTGACCGCGGTGAACGAGGTGACGGTCTCCTCGCTGCTCTACGGCCCGGGCTCGCAGACTTTGGGCGTGCTCGTCTTCACCTTGCAGGAGAGCGGACAATCGGCCCAGGCGGCCGCGGTCAGCGTGCTCGCCCTCCTGTTGATGAGCGGGCTGATGGCGGCGGCGACACTGGCCGCGCGGCGCCTGCCGCCCGGCACGCTGCCGTGGAAACCGTGAGCCGCGTCAGCGAACCCGTTCCAGAATCGAGACGTAATTGGCGACCGCCACGCCGCCCATGTTGAAGACGCCCGCGAGCGTCGCGTTCGGCACCTGCATCTCGCCCGCCTCGCCCATGAGCTGCATGGCGGCGAGCGCGTGCATCGACACCCCCGTCGCCCCGATCGGGTGACCCTTCGCCTTCAGCCCGCCCGAGGGGTTGACGGGAAGCCTCCCCCCCATCGCGGTCGTCCCGTCGAGCGCCACGCGCGCTCCCTGCCCGCGGGGTGCGAGCCCCATCGCCTCGTATTCGATGAGTTCGGCGATGGTGAAGCAGTCGTGCGTCTCGACGAAGGAAAGATCGTCGAGCGAGGTTCCGGCGACCTCATGCGCCTTGGCCCAGGCGCGCGCACAGCCCTCGAAGGCGAGCGGATCCCGTTTCGACATCGGCAGGAAGTCGTTCGCCTGCACCGCCGCGCGGAAGGCGATGGCGCGCGGCATCGTGCGCGCCGTCTCCTCGTCCGCCAGCACCACCGCCGCCGCCCCGTCCGAGACGAGCGAACAGTCCGTGCGCTTCAGCGGACCGGCCACGAGAGGGTTCTTCTCCGACGGATGCCGGCAGAATGCGAAACCCAGATCCTTGCGCATCTGCGCGTAAGGGTTGGCAACCCCGTGGCGATGGTTCTTCGCCGCGATCGCGGCGAGCGCGTCGGAGGCGTCGCCGTAGCGCTGGAAGTAGAGCTGCGCGATGCGGCCGAAGATGCCGGCGAAGCCGGCCTCGATGTCTCCTTCCTCCTTGCGGTAGGAGGCGGCGAGCAGACTGTCGGCGATCTGCACTGGGCTCGCGTGGGTCATCTTCTCCGCGCCCACGACGAGCGCGATCCGCGCCCGCCCGGCGGCGATGTCGCCGATCGCGGCATGGATCGCGGCCGAGCCCGTCGCGCAGGCATTCTCGTGCCGTGTCGCGGGCACGAAACGGAGTTCGGGGACCGCCTGCAGCACCATCGAGGAGAAGAAATCCTGCCGGGAGAAGCCGGCGTTGAACACGCCCACGTGCACCGCGCCTACGTCGCGCGGTTCGACTCCGGCATGCGCCAGCGCCTCTGCCGCGACGGAGGCGATCAGGGCCTCGACGTCCGGCTCCTCACGCTTGCCGAAGGCGGAATGCGCCCACCCGACGATCGCGACCCGCATGGCAGCCTCCTCCCGTTCCCCTCGCGACCGCCCTTGTGCCTCGCTTGGGCCCCGCTGTCCACGGGCCGGGAGGGGGGCTTGATGTTCCGCGGTCCGGCGCCAGGATGCGCGGCTCGCCGAACCGGGTGGGGGGGAGACGCATGGAGGCCTCAACGGAGCACGCGATCGCGCGGCTGACCGAGCTCTATCGGCTGATGGCGCGGATCCGCGCCTTCGAGGAGGTGGCGCTCGCCGCGCACGCCGCGGGCGAACTGCCCGGCTACCTGCACCCCTCCATCGGCCAGGAGGCGGTTGCGGCCGGCGTCTGTTCCGTGCTGCGCCGCGACGACCGCATCACCTCCACCCATCGCGGCCACGGCCATGCGCTCGCCAAGGGCGCCGCGGTGCGGGGAATGATGCGCGAGCTGTTCGGCCGCGCGGGCGGGGTCTGTCGCGGCAAGGGGGGCTCGATGCACATCGCCGACTTCTCCGTCGGCATGCTCGGCGCCAACGGCGTCGTCGCCGGCGGGATCCCGATCGCCGTCGGCGCCGCGCAAGGCCTGCGCCTCCTCGGCTGCGACGCCATCGTCGCCTGCTTCTTCGGCGACGGCGCGATCAACCGGGGTCCCTTCCTCGAGGGGCTGAACTGGGCCGCCTTGTATCGCCTGCCCGTCCTCTTCGTCTGCGAGGACAACGCGGTCGCCGCCTTCACCGCCGCCTGTTCCGTCACGGCGGGGCCAGGGGCGGTGGCGCGAGCGGAAAGTTGCGGCGTCGCAGCCGAGAGCGTGGACGGCAACGACGTCGAAGCGGTGGCGGAGGCGGCGGCGCGGCTGGTCGCTCGTGTTCGCCGCGGCGACGGGCCGCACCTGTTGCACGCCCGGACCTATCGGCTGCTCGGCCACACCTCGACCGATCAGGCAGCCTGGCGCGACCCGGCCGAGGTCGCGGCGGCCAAGGGCCGAGATCCGATTGCGCGGGCACGCCAGCGTCTGCTCGCCGCGGGCGTGGCCGAGACGGTTCTCGATGCCATCCTCGCCGAAGCGCGCGCCGAGATGGAGGCTGCCCGCGCCGATGCCCTCGCCGCGCCCTGGCCCGATGCGGCCGAGGCGTGGGAGGACGTGCAGGACATTGGCGCCGAGACCATGGAGCAGGCGTGATGGACGCCGCCCTCGCCCCGCCGCCGGCAGCGGTGGAACCCATCACTCTCGTCGAGGCCACTCGCCGTGCGGTGGCCCAGGAGATGCGACGCGATGCGTCCGTCTGGGTGCTCGGCGAGGATGTCGCGCGCGGCGGCATCTTCGGCCAGTACCGGGGCTTGATCGAGGAATTCGGGCCCGAGCGGATCGTTTCGACCCCGATCTCGGAGGCCACCATCATGGGGGCCGGGCTCGGGGCCGCACTCGTCGGCACGCGCCCCATCATCGAGATGCGGATCTTCGACTTCGCGCTCTGCGCGATGGACGAACTCGTCAACCAGATCGCGAAGATCCGCTACATGTTCGGTGGCCAAGCCAAGCCCGCGGTCGTGATCCGCGCCCCGCACGGGCTGTGGCGAAGCTCGGCCGCGCAGCACAGCCAGTCCCTCGAGACCTGGTTTGCCCACCTGCCCGGGGTGGTGGTCGCCGTTCCCGCGACGCCGGCCGACGCCGCGGGGCTTCTCGTCGCCGCGATCCGCTCGGACGACCCTGTGCTGTTCTTCGACCCTAAGGCGCTGTTCGCCGCCACCGGCCCCGTGCCGTCGGCGATCGACCCCCTGCCCTTCGGTGTGGCGCGACACGAGCAGTGGGGCGATGATCTCACCCTCGTCTGCTGGTCGTCGATCGTTCCGGACTGCGTACGGGCAGCCGAGGCGCTGGCGCGCGACGGCGTCGGCGTCGATCTGATCGACCTGCGCACGCTCTGGCCGTGGGACGAGGCGGCGGTCCTCGCCTCCGCCGCGCGCACGCGGCGGCTTCTCGTCGTGCACGAGGCGGTGCGGGCGGGCGGCTTCGGCGGCGAGATCCTCGCACGCGTCGTCGAACGCCTAGGCCCCGGCGCGCTGAAGGCCGCGCGGCGGCTCGGCGCGCCGCGCCTGCCCGTGCCTTTCAGCCCCCCGCTCGAGGATGCGATGCGGGTAACGGAGGCGAAGATCCTCGCAGCGGCGAAGTCGCTGCTTGCCGCCTAGGCGTCGAGCGCGGTGAGGCCCGCCCCCGCGAAGCCGCCATCGACGGGCAGGGCCACGCCGGTGACGAAACTCGATTGCGCGGGGTCGATTAGGAAGAGGGCAGCCCCGGCCACCTCGTCCGGCCGGGCGTAGCGGCGCTGCGGCACGTGCGCGATCCAGTGCGCGCGCGTGGCGGGCGTATGGACGCGCGCCACCAGCGGTGTCTCGATCGGCCCGGGGCAGATCGCATTGGCGCGGATGCCCCACCGCGCAAGATCGACCGCCAGCACCTGGGTGAGGTTGATCACCGCCGCCTTCGACGACCCGTAGGCCGCCCGCCCCTTCGAGCCCCGCAGCCCCGCGACCGACGCGATGGTGACGATCGAGCCGCCGCCGGTGTCCTTCATCCAGCGTGCCGCGGCACGGGCACAGAGAAACGTTCCCGTGACGTTCACCTCGAGGATTCGCCGGAATTGCTCGGCCGAGGTGTCAAGGACGGGCACGTCGGCGGCGATCCCGGCCGCGGTCACCAGACCGGCGAGCCGGCCCGCCGCGGCGAGACCCGCGATCCAGCCTTCGACGGCGCCCTCGTCGGTGACGTCGAGCACGGCGAACCGTGTCGCATCGGGAAAGAGCTCGCGCACCGCGGCGATCGCCTCGCGGTCGCGGTCGGCGACCGCGACGTGCCACCCTTCCGCCGCAGCCGCCTTGGCGATGGCGAGCCCGATCCCCGAGGCGCCTCCGGTGACGGCGACGATACCGCGTTCCATGCGCGTCCTCCTCCCTCCTTTTCGCGAAGCATGCCGCCGAAGCGCCCGCACCGGAATGCCCCCTTGCAGGAACGGCGGACCTCTCGCCATGCTGCGCGTTGTGTCCGTTCGGGGGAACGGAGCGAAGGAGGAGACGCCCATGCCCATCGCCCTCACGCGGCGCGGCCTCGTCGCCGCCACTGCCGCCGCTCTCGCCATGCCGTGGGTCTCGCGCGCCCAGAGCCTGAAGAGCGAGTACAAGCTCTCGGTCGTCGGCAACCGGCCGATCCCCCTTTCCGAAGGCGCCTTCCAGTGGGCCGACCTCGTGACCGAACGGACGGGCGGACGCATCAACGTCAAGGTCTATCCCGGCAGCCAACTCGTCGGCGGCGACCAGACGCGAGAACTCCTCGCCATGCGCCAGGGTGTGATCGACTTCTGCGTCTCCTCGACCATCAACCTCTCCCCGCAGATCCGCGAGATGAACCTGTTTTCGCTGCCGTTCCTGATGCCGTCGCACCGCGCGTTCGACGCGCTGATCGGCGGCGAGGTCGGCCAGGACCTGTTCCGCGTGATGGCGACGCGCGACGTGGTGCCGCTCGCCTGGGGCGAGAACGGCTTCCGCGAACTCTCCAACTCGCGCCGTCCCATCCGCACGCCCGAGGACCTGCGCGGGCTGAAGATCCGCTTTGCCGCCGGTGCGATCTTCTCCGACATCTACACCGCCCTCGGCGCCAATCCGGTGCAGATGAGCTTCGCCGACCTGCAACCCGCGCTCTCCACCGGCGCGGTGGACGGGCAGGAGAACCCGATCAACCTCTTCCTCGCCTTCCGCATGGACCAGCTCGCGCAGCGTCACCTCACGGTTTGGAACTACTGCGCGGATGCCGGGATCTTCCACGTGGCGAAGAGCGTGTGGGACACGTTCTCGGCGCAGGATCGGGAGATCGTCACGGAAAGCGCGCGCGAGGCGGCGCGGCGCCAGATGGCCGCGTCGCGCAAGGGCATCACGCGCGAGGACCGCTCCTCCTTCGAGGAGCTGGCGCGCCGCGGGGTCGCGGTGGTCGAGCTCTCGGACGCCGAGAAGCAGGCCTTCGCCCGTGCCACGCGGGGTGTGTTCGACACCTGGGCGCAGCGGACGGGAGCCGAGCTCGTGCGCAAGGCCGAGGCCGCGATCAAGGCGGTATCGTAACGGCGCGATGGCGGAACGGGCCGGGGCTTTCCGGGCCGCGGCCCGACACTGACCGATGGAAACCGAGGCCCCCTCGCACTCGCCCGGGCTGAAACTGGGGGAGACCCCTCCCCGCGTGCCCATCTCGCTCGAAGGCGCGATCGCAGCCGCGATCATGGCCGCACTCGCCCTCATCACGCTCGCCAACGTGCTCGCACGCTGGTTCAGCAACGTCTCCATCGCCTTCACCGAGGAATACTCGGTCACGCTGATGGTGATCCTCACCCTGGTCGGCTCGGCCGCCGCCTTCGCCGCCGACCGGCATATCCGCCTCACCTTCTTCACCGAGAAGCTGCCCAAACGCGTCGCCCGCCTGCTCGAACAGCTCGTCCTCCTCTCCGCCCTGTTCGTCTTCGGCGCGATCGCTTGGCTCGGTGCCTTCTACGTGTGGGACGAGTATCGCTTCGAGGTGCTCTCGCCGGGCCTCGGCGTGCCGCAGTGGCTTTTCACCGTCTGGCTGCCAGTGCTCGCCATGCTGATCTGTCTCCGCATCCTCGGCCGCATGCGGCGGGTGGCCCGCGCGAGGGGCTGAGGGCCGATGGTGATCGAAGGCTCGGCCCTCCTGCTGGGCGCGTTCTTCCTCCTGTTGTTTCTCGGCGTTCCCGTCGGCGTGGCGCTCGGGCTGTCGGGTTTCGCGGTCATTGGTGTGCACGGGCTCGGCGTGATGGCGCTGCCGACCAACATCTGGACCGGCATCGCCAAATACCCGTTGCTCGCGCTGCCGATGTTCGTGCTGGCCGGGATGATGTTCGAGCGGTCGGGGGTGGCCGAGCGTCTCGTGCGGTTCGCCTCCTCGCTCGTCGGGCAGAAGCGCGGCGGGCTCGCCGTGGTCGCCGTCCTCGTCTGCATGATCCTGGGCGGAATATCGGGGTCGGGGGCGGCGGATGCGGCCGCGGTGTCGGCGGTGATGCTGCCCTCGATGCTGCGGCAGAACTACCCGCGCCCCTACATCGCTTCGCTGATCGCGGCCGCCGGATCGACCGCCGTGCTCATTCCGCCGTCGATCCCGTTCATCGTCTATGCGGTGCTGGTACCGGGCGTCTCGGTGCCCGCTCTGTTCGTTGGCGGGCTGATCCCCGGCCTGCTGGTTGGGGCAGCGCTGATGATCCCGGCCATCGTGCTCGCCAGGCTCCGCGGCTTCGGCGCGCCCGAGCCCGGGCAGCCGCGTCCGCCGATCGGTCGCAGTCTCGTCGATGCCGCCTGGGGCCTCGCGGCCCCGGTGGTGATCCTCGGGGGCCTGCGCACCGGGATGTTCACGCCGACCGAGGCGGCGGTGGTCGCCGTCTTCTACGGGCTGTTCGTCGGCAGTGTGATCTATCGCACGCTCGGTGTGCGCGAGATCTACGAGTGCCTGCGCGATTCGGCCGAGATCTCCGCCGTCGTGCTGATCATCGTCGCACTTGCCTCGATCTTCGCCTACGCGGGTGCGACGGTCGGCGCCTTCGACAGCCTCGCGCGGGGGCTCCTCGCCGTCACCTCGTCGGATTGGGCGATGAAGCTCCTGATCATGCTGCTCGTGCTGGTGGCGGGAATGCTGATCGATGCGATCTCGATCTTCCTTGTCTTCCTGCCCATCCTGCTGCCGATCGCGCGGACCTTCGGCTGGGATCTCACTTGGTTCGGCATCGTGCTGACGATGAACGTGGCGATCGGCTCCTTCACCCCGCCGATGGCGGTGAACCTGATGGTCACCTGCAAGGTCGCCGGCTGCTCGATCGAGGAGACGATCCCCTGGGTCATCTGGTTCGTGCTCGCCATGCTCGGGGCGCTCGCCCTCGTGCTGTTCATTCCGGACCTCGCCCTCGCCCTGCCGCGCGCGCTCGGCGACCTGTAGAGCAACTTTGGAATTAGGATGTTCACTGAGAGGCCTCTTGGCTCAGGACTCACTGTGTGAGCCAGAAGATGACGGCTGCGGCGAGGGTGATGGCAGCGAGGAAGGGGTGGGCGCATCGATCGTATCGGCTGG
The DNA here is from genome assembly GCF_003336755.1 of Elioraea thermophila (ex Habib et al. 2022). Lineage (GTDB taxonomy): Bacteria > Pseudomonadota > Alphaproteobacteria > Acetobacterales > Acetobacteraceae > Elioraea > Elioraea thermophila. Next base: position 195,441 of record NZ_QMDI01000013.1, read on the forward strand.
CGACACGGCGCCAGTCCTTGAGGCGGGCGAACATCAGTTCGATGCGGTAGCGCTGGCGATAGAGGGCGGTGTCGTGGGGGATGGGCGTTTTGCGCGAGCGCCGCGAAGGGGACAGGCGGCGATGCCGCGATCACGGGGGCGGCGCGGAGCGAAGCGCTATCGTCGCCGGGATGGGCGATCAGCTCGGCTGCCGCCAGCAAGGTGAGGCAGGATCAGCGTGGCGCCGCAGTGGTTGCTCCTCTATCCTTCAGTCAGCAGCAGGATCAGCGGTAACCCCTGCCCATCGCAGACGGCATGCAGTTTCGTGTGGTGCGGCCGAGGCAGCGCGAGGTTCCCCCTTTTGCGCAGGCTCGCCGCCGAGCGATGCGCTTTGA